>CAVPCD010000008.1:0-578689 GCA_963702345.1 uncultured Acidobacteriota bacterium
AGCCGACTTCTGGCCCGGAATAACTTCCGGTTTGCCCGTCACTCGGGAGCGATTCAGCGATTTGAACTCATGTACGCTCTTCCGGCTAAGATAGCAACCTCTTCGCCCGGGGCCATGCCGTTTTTGCACGTTAACTGCCCGATTGCCTATACAGTGCTTACTGTATGCGCCCGCAGGCCTCCCAGGTGCATACTTGTGCTTGGTACTATGCATCAGTGATTACGCAACACGCGTTGGACTGGGATCATTTGTTGCATTCCATATTGTCGGAGGAACCATGAGTAGTGGTCTGAATTTTCCGTCTGGTGATTCAAACGTCTTTTGGGGCGAGATCGCTCCGTGCGAACACATTGCGCAGTTTTACACAGACGATGGGGTGCTGCTCGATACCCTTACGGGATTCATTGGTGGCGGGCTAAAGGCCGACGAGGCGACTATTGTGATCGCCACTGCTGACCATCTTAGGATTCTGGAACAACGATTGTCTGATTCTGGCATTGATGTTGCTGCCGCCCGATCGAGACATCAATACATTGATATGCTCGCCAATGAAGCCCTTCTTAAATTCATGGTGAACGGCTGGCCAGACGATCAGCTCTTCAATAATTTCGTTACGGAGATAATCAATCTCGCAAGAAAGAAAAATCAACGTGTTCGTGCTTTTGGTGAGATGGTCGCAATTCTTTGGGCAAGGGGCGACTCAGCGGCAACTGTTCGGCTCGAATTTCTTTGGCAGCAGTTGTGTCGGGCTCAGGACTTTTCGCTTTTCTGTGCCTATCCAAAGGCTGGACTCACTGACGACCCATCGAACTCGCTAGCAAAAATCTGCGCAGCGCATTCTAGGATTATCTAGATCCATTTGCAAGGCCGTTATGGAGACAGTCACTCGTCATCAGTGTCTTATTTATGAAGGTTCACCGTCGCGACAGTTGCCCGCATTGGCAGCGCTGGTGCACCGGAAGCTCAATGAGAATTTCCGGTGCCTTTACCTGAATAGTCCCGTCATGGTAGCGGGCATACGCTGCTACTTAGCCGCCGCTGGTGTCGATGTGACCCAGGAACTCGAAAAAACAAATCTAGTGTTGTCGTCAGAGCAATCGCACTTAGTAAAAGGGCACTTTGACGTTGGTCAAATGATGCACGCTCTCGAAGAGGCCTTGGGACAAGCGCTGAGGGACGGCTACGCTGGTCTTTGGGCCACAGGTGACATGACTTGGGAGTTAGGCCCAGAAGGAGATTTTTCAAAACTTCTACAGTACGAATGGCGGCTAGAGGAGTTCTTCCGCACACATCCCGCGCTCGGTGGCATCTGCCAATACCATGCGGACACGCTACCGCGTGAAGTCCTGCGGCAAGGTCTACTTACGCACCCTTCAATATTTGAAAACGAAACTTTGTCCCGCATCAACCCGCATTACCTTCGTAGCGACTTGTACAGTGATGAGGCCGTAACGAATCCCCACTTTGAGTCGACGATTAATCACCTTTGCAAAACCGAAAATACTGAGCTCACGCACGACGATCTATAAATTTCGCCTAGGCTGGAATTCACGCAGCGGCATTGGGAAGAACTCCCGAATGCTTGCTGCAAATTGTCGCATACCACTCGTTGTTTTCATCCTGGAAGGAACTCGCGGGATACGCGCAGCGAAGATGAAATGAATGGCTCTTTGCGAGGTCGTTCCACAGTTCCTCTAACCTTACCGCCGCATTAAGCCTTTTCTCAGCCCAGAGGACAGCGACCATTTCGCCGAATACTGCAACTCGCCCTACACGAGATTTCGAGCGAGCGCCCTCTATTACGGATCCAATGATCGAGAGAAACTTCTTTGCGTTGGGCTCATCGCCATCCATGAATTCAGCAAGAGTGTCGCATGCATCGAGAATAACGCAGCGCCCGTTCTTCATTGCTGCACGCACATCTTTACCGCACTTGTGGAGTCGCTCTACGAGTTCGTCGCGATGAGACTCGCTCACCACCAATACGGCGGACTCGTGCTCGTTCAATGCACTTCGGACGAACTGGCAAAGTCCGTCGAGTAGGGATTCGTCTTGCGTATAGAACTGGACAACGTGTGCCGCATCATTGCCACGAAGGGGAAAAGCTCCAAAATCGTCTTTCATGCTTTTGTGCTCCCTTGGGAAAATTATGCCACATGTGCACAGTCCTGCAACGAACAAAGCCCTCTGCTGAGCACCGACTGAGCAGCAGAGGGCTTGCACAGTAAGGAGACAAGAGTAGGAACGCATGCACTCGCAAATCAGACACCCTGGGTTACGGTGGCCACATGCCTCCTTCGGCGTAGCTGACGGCGGCATGGTGAATGGACCTAGGGCAAGCTTCAGTCAATACAGTAAATTGTGTATTCCACGTGGTCTTGCTATGCGTCATTATCTAAGCTGTTGTCAGTGTGCTTGAAGTGTCTGTCGACACCCATCAAGCCCTGGAGAGTTGGTTGCTCCGAAAATCTCAGGCGCGCAGACGAAAATAGGAGGTTGTATGCTTAATGGGGAACAGCCGATCCACTTTGCAAACGCGACACTCGGAGCCGAGCGCCACATTTGCGCTTTCTTTAACTCGCCGGAGGAAGAATATCGGGTACTCACCCCGTTTATCCGCGAAGGGATCGAACGCGGCGAAAAGGCGTTTCACATCGTGGACCCGCGACTCGTCGAGGACCATATCCGGCGATTGCAAGACGCAGGAATCGATACCGATGCGTCTAGCCGCCGAGGGCAGTTGGTTGTTAAGCGATGGCAAGACGCGTACCTGCGTGACGGGCATTTCGATCAAGACCGGATGTTGTCCCTCATTGAAGATGTTCTGTCGGCTGGACCGGATGAGGGTTATGGACTGATTAGGCTTGTCGCCCATATGGAATGGGCGCTGGAAGATTTTCCCGGTGTCAATGATCTAGTTGAATACGAAACACGACTGAATTTCATCCTCCCGAAGTACAAAGATCCGGTCATATGAACGTATGACTGCGCCAAGTTTGGCGCTGGGATCGCAATGGACATCCTAAGGACTCACCCGATGGTGATCCTCGGGGGCGTGTTGCAGAGGAATCCGTTCTTCGTGCCGCCAGCGGAGTTCCTGGCGGAACTACGGGAACGTGGCACATATGATTCACGCTCGATGACGGCATAGTCCGAAATGGAAAATTCGCATAAGGAAATGCGGGAACTCCGACGCCTGCTTCGCGATCTAGTGGCTTTGGCCACGACGCCCGCAGGGTGGGTGGGGCGGAGCCGAGCGCAGATAGCCGAAAGTGTCGCTGACATAGTTCTGCATACCTTGCGAGCTGACGCCGTGCACGTTTGCTTGCAGCCACCAGAACCAATCGAAGTAGTCCGCAGCCCTCAGCATCCCCGGTTCGGCGACGAGATCAGACGCGTGTGGCCGGAATCGGCAGCTAACCTCAGAGTTGAGACGATTACCGCGTCCGAGTGGCCGACGGCGCTTAGGGTCGCAGTCCAACCGATTGGTATTTCGGATGACAACGGTTTCATTGCTGTGGGCTGTTCGGGTTCTGAATTCCCGAACGAAGCAGAAGGTCTCCTGCTATCGGTAGCCGCGAATCAAACTGCGGTGGCACTCCAAACTGCTAAGTTGCGAACGGAAGCAGATTTGGAGCGTCATCGTCTGCGGGACTTAATCGCACAGGCCCCGGCTGCCATAGGGCTGCTAACCGGACCCGAGCATCGGTGGGTTTACGTCAACGACAATTATGTCCGCGTGACAGGCCGCACTAGCGCCTCGGAGTTTGTCGGAAAGACTTTGCGTGAGAGCTTGCCTGAGCTTGAGCGTCAGCCCTTTCTTCAGATTTTGGATGATGTTTATCGCACAGGAAAGCCTTACTTCGGGCGTGAAATGAAAGCAACGCTGAACCGCGCTCACACCGGGCAGTCCGAAGAGGCTTATTTCGACTTTGTGTATCAGCCTGTTGTGAACTCTCAGCGAGTCGTGGACGGTATTCTCGTTCACGCCGTGGAAGTTACCGACAAGGTGACGGCGCGCACCGCCATTCAACAGAGTGAAGAGCGCTTTCGTGCGATCGTGGAGACCACGCCTGAGTGTGTGAAGCTGGTTGCTGCAGACGGTACCTTGCTGCATATGAATTCCGCCGGGCTCTCGATGATTGGCAGCGATTGCCCGGAAGATGCGCTGGGAAAGAACATCTACGACGTCATTGCGCCAGAGCACTATGAACGTTTCCGCGAGTTCAACGAGCGGGTGTGCAGGGGAGAGCGTGGCTCCCTAGAGTTCGACATTATCGGCTTGCAAGGCCTGCGCCGACACATGGAAACTCATGCGGCGCCTCTCCGCCAACCCAGCGGCGCCCTTGCACAACTTGCAGTGACTCGCGACGTTACGGAACGCAAGCGGGCCAGGGATGAGCAACAGCGGAGAGAAGAAGAGTTCCATATCCTTGCAGATGCAGTGCCGCAGCTGGTCTGGATGGCGAATCCGGATGGTTGGATTTTCTGGTACAACCGCCGCTGGTATGAGTACACAGGTGCGACGCCGGAGCAGATGGAAGGTTGGGGCTGGCAATCCGTTCACGATCCTGCCACCCTTCCGCTCGTGATGGAAAACTGGAAGCGCTCCATTAACACGGGTGAACCGTTCGAAATGACATTTCCCTTGCGCGGAGCCGACGGCCGCTTCCGGCCTTTTCTCACCCGCGTTATACCTGTTCGCGACTCATCTGGCGACATAACGCGCTGGTTTGGCACGAACACGGACGTAAGCATCGAGGTCCAGATTCAAGAGAAACTTCATAACGCGCTTATGGCCTCGCAGCGCTTGGCGGCCATTGTCGAATCCTCCGACGACGCAATCGTCAGCAAAGATCTGAATGGCATGGTGACCAGTTGGAATCCTGCTGCGGAGAAAATTTTCGGGTACACCGCCGGGGAAATGATTGGACGTTCTATCACAACGATTATCCCTGCAGAGTTGCAGGATGACGAACAACGAATTCTGGCGACGATTGCGGGTGGCGCGCGAATCGAGCACTTCGAGACCGTGCGCGTCAGAAAGGGAGGCGAACGCCTGGATGTCTCCCTTACCATTTCACCGGTTCGGGATGACGCGGGGAAAATCATCGGAGCTGCCAAGATTGCTCGGGACATCACCCAACAAAAGAAGACTGAGCGCGCTCTGCATACCACTGAAAGACTTGCCGCGGTAGGTCGGCTAGCTGCGACGGTAGCACATGAAATCAATAACCCGCTCGCCGCAGTTACTAATCTTGTTTACCTGGCCAAACAGAGGGTCGTGAGGGATGATGTTCGCGAATTTCTGACGGGCGCACAAGAAGAACTAAAGCGCATTTCTCATCTGACAAAACAGACCCTCGGCTTCTACCGGGAAACTCAAGGCGCGCGTTGCGTGACCATAGGATCGACTCTCGATTCTCTCATCTCTGTTTTCAACTACAGAACTCGAGACAAGGCGATAGAGATTCGTTCCGAAATTCGGCAGGACCCGGAGATCTATGCCGTACCGGGCGAGATTCGCCAGCTTGTCGCGAATCTCCTCAGTAACAGCATCGACGCAGTGGGACAGGCCGGAAAAATCCGAATTCGCGTCTCCTGTTGCAGCAGTTTCAACGGGACTCGGAACGCGGGTGTTAAGCTCACCATTGCCGACTCAGGTCCGGGCATTGCTTTGCAAGCCCGACCGAAGTTGTTCGAGCCGTTTTTCACAACAAAGAAAGACATCGGCACCGGTCTAGGCCTTTGGATTTCCAGGAACATTGTCGAAAAACATCATGGTTGGATTCGGATGAAGACGAGCACTGTTCCGGGGCGAAGCTGGACTGCATTCAGCGTTTTCTTGCCCGCGAACTCACAGCCGATGACTCCAGTCACTATGGAACATGGCGTTCCGAAGGCGGTATGACGGAGAAGCATTCTGTTCTGATTGTCGACGACGAAAAGAACATTGCGGACACTGTCGCATTGATCCTGCAAGATGCCGGGTACGCTGCAAAGCCAGCTTACGACGGCTCAGTTGCGCTCTCGATGACACGCGAGCACGCTCCTGACCTCATCATTAGTGATGTTCTAATGCCCGGCATTAATGGTATCGAGCTTGCCATAACCGTTCGACTTCAGTACCCACACTGTATCGTCTTGCTTTTGTCGGGACAGGCTGCGAGCGCAGATATGTTGGAAGAGGCACGCGCACGCGGCTATGAGTTTGAACTGCTGGCCAAACCACTTGAGCCAGAAGATCTTCTAAAAAAAGTAGCGGATGTGTTTGCATCTGCCCGCGATGGGATACCTGCACCACGCATGTAGTAGACCAGTCGCGCGCGCCTCCATACGTCAGTACTCCGGGAGCGCGCAGTTGCTGGTTTGTCGGCAAACCGGAAGCTATCCAGAAACGGGCTTGGAGGAGATCAACGGCGATCTCCGCGAAGCCGACTTATTGGCGCCCTTCCTCGCCATACGCTTGACAATAAAGTTCATAGAGCATGTTCCGCCTGGAACGCGAAGGGGCGGGACTTAGCCGTTCGCGAGGTAGGCTACACTTACACTTCATGAAGACTCTTCCCGTGGTTTCGATCACTCTCATCGTTGCGAGCCTCGCTGGTTGCGGTGCTCGACCGAATCAAACCTTGTCGGAAAACAAAGGGGTCGTCCTCCGTTCCGAGGCCGAGCTGTGGAGCGAGGGCAATCTCGGCGCGGCGGACGAATTGTATGGGGCTGACTTTATCTGCCACTTTATAGGGGGAACAGAGTGGAAAGGAATTCAGGGCCTCAAAAGTGAGGTAGCAAGCCATCGAGCCGCGTTCCCGGACTGGAACGAAAAGGTAGACGACATCATTGCCGAGGGCGACCGAGTCGTCATTCGGTTTACATCAAGCGGAACTCAGCGAGGCGAGTTTGCGGGAATGGCACCGCACGGTGAGAAGGTGACCATCCATGAGGCTGCCATCTACAGAGTTGTTGCTGGAAAGATCGTTGAGCAGTGGGGTTTTCCGGACAGTCAGAGCCTCATGCAGCAGTTGATGGCGCCCGCACCTGGTAAGCAGTAAACGCCAGAAGAAGCAACCCACCCACTGAGGTCATTTGACTGACTTGTATCGAACAGCGCCCTCTCGTCAGTAATGATTCTCGATGAGTGCGAAATCGCCGAATCACTCACCGAACGATCGAGGTGCCAGCATAACGAGCCAACTTTCCCTAATCGGTAGAAGAAGTTGGCGACGAACTTTCCTGAGATGCACCCAGGTTCCGAAAGACCCAGTTTTTAAAGCATTGACGAAAGATGGCGGGGATGCCGGGACTCGAATCCGCAGCCTCTGCCGTGTTCGCAGAGCACCAAGGCTAAGCTTCATGGGAATCCGCGAATGGCCCCGTTTGTTTTTCGCTAACCGCCCATCCGGTGCGCCGGCCTTCGTAGACTCGCCGAATCTCTTTACGGACGGAGGGGAGGTCGAGGTGAGAGCGTTCGATCATCCAGGGGCGGCGTCGTTCGAGAAGTCGTTCAGCGATACCGTTCATGAACGCCGAGGAAGAGGCCGAAATAAATAAAACAACTGCCCGTCAGAACACAAAATTGAGTGTGAGCCGTCTGGCTCGTGTTGATTATCGTTCCGGCTTGTGCTTAGAATTGCCGCACCGAGCCAAAACTCGCTCCGACCCCAACCCTAATACTCGGCTTTGATGTATGTCAGCCATCAATTGTGTCATTACGCTCGTTGACCGGGTGAGTTGTCGGCAATGCGGAAACTATCCAGAAACGGGCTTCGAGATCATAAGTTTGAAAGACCATACTGAGCGCGCGGCTAGGGGGCCGCCAGTATGGCGCATCGGAAGACATCGAAACGCTCCAAGATAAGAAGTATGCTTCGACTAGCCGATTTGGAGCAGTCGAAGAATGCGGTTCTTCACTCGCTCGGCGCGGCCAGTTCGCAAGAATCATACGGTCACGCCATCGACGAATTTATCGGGTGGTACTGTTCCGAACCACGTCTGGCATTTAATAGGACGGTCGTCCTCCGGTACCGGTTCTTTCTCGAACAGAAGAACCTCGCGCCCTCCACGATCAATGTGCGATTGGCCGCTGTCAGGCGCCTGGCTTATGAAGCCTCCGATACCGGCCTTCTGAGCCCTGACCTGGCCGCAGGGATTCGTCGCGTCAAAGGCGCAAAGCGTCTAGGCGCACGGATCGGCAACTGGTTGACCGCCGATCAATCCAGAACCCTGCTCGGCGAACCGCCTTCAGGCAGCCTTCGAGGCAAACGTGATCGGGCGATCCTGGCGCTGCTCATCGGATGCGGACTGCGACGGGCGGAACTTGTTGGACTGGGAACGGAAGACTTTCAAATCCGTGAGGAGCGCTGCGTGATAGCCGACCTGGTTGGCAAAGGAAAGCACATTCGGACCGTTCCTGTTCCACTCTGGGCGAAACGCGCCGTCGATGAGTGGATCGCGGCGGCGGGCATCAACGGCGGGGCGATCTTTCGTCGAGTAAGTCGACTAGATAGGATCTGGGGCGATGGAATCGCGCCGAAGGCCATTTGGCACGTGGTGAAAGCGGCTGCCAAATGTGCTGACATCAAGAATCTGGCTCCTCACGACTTGCGTCGCACCTGTGCTCGGCTCTGCCATCTCGCAGGCGGAGAACTTGAGCAAATTTAGTTTCTACTTGGACATGCATCGGTTCAAACAACCGAGAGGTATCTCGGCTGCAAGCAGAAACTCGGCCAAGCCGTGAACGACAACCTCGGACTGGAAGTCACCTGATATGCGGCAACGGCCCCGAAGCCGACTTCGGGCCAGCGTCGAAGTCCGCAATCAAGTGTCGCATCCGCTCCGCCGTGACTCAGGCAGAAGCAGCAATCGCCACCTCTCTCCATCGGTAAACACTAGCCGACTTGTCGTTACCTATTGAGACTCATCTCTCAACAAAATCGGAACCGGATGCATCAGGTCGAAAGTTTCGTCCAACTGCCATTGGGCTTCTATACGATGCGCGTGGATCGCAATCATCTAGGACGTGATCGTGAGGTCACTTGGCCCTCGGAGGAGATACTTTTTGCGCGGGACGAAACGTTATGCTCATAAAGTGTTTCGGAACGTCATTCTCTGCTGGGGTTCTCTCGAGGAATGCTTTCGCCGAAGCATCATCTTTCAGGAAGCCATCCAGGAAGTTCAGAGTATAGATCGCAACCCAGGCGTAACTCGTATTCGCGTCCTCCCGTCCGTAATCGGCTACCTGATTTTCCGCAAAGCGCTGAGCGCTCTCCCTGCGTTGAAACATCGAACTGAACTCTGGGTGTGCCATGCCCAGCATATTCACGGTGAGGAGATCGCCGTGTATCCAGGCATTCAGAACGTTTGGGCCCACTGTGTCCGCCGCGGGACCATCATGATATTTATCCCGATCTTCAAGAAAGTTCGGATCTTCTGCAGTGAAGAAAAGAAGCGGTATGGTCATCCGCGCTGGATTGACATCGGCCGCCATCTTCACGAGGCCCGGGTAATAGCGCATGCTGCCGTCCATGGATACCAGGGCATCGATGCGGGAATCTCGCGCCGCCGCAAACAGGCTCGAAATTCCGCCCCAGCTCCAGCTCACCACAGCGACGCTGGCTAAATCCGCATCCGGAAGCGTTTTGGCATAAGTGATAAGAAACGAGATGTCGCGAGCCTGCGTGTTGATCCCGTCCAAATTATCCGTCATGTCGCGTGTCAACATCCCCATCGACGGACTCGCAAGAACGACGTAGCCATGACTGGCAAGGTACTCACACAGATCAGCATTCTCCCACGAACGGAAGAATCACTGGGGGCATAAATCAGAACGGGGTAATGCCCTTTCGCCGGCTTCGCATCCCGCACCGCCCACAATGGAATGTCGAACGAAGCCTTCAACAGCGAACGCCAGCG
This sequence comes from uncultured Acidobacteriota bacterium, assembly GCA_963702345.1. GTDB lineage: Bacteria > Acidobacteriota > Terriglobia > Terriglobales > Acidobacteriaceae > Gp1-AA145. The sequence goes on from CAVPCD010000008.1 coordinate 9,913, forward strand.
ATTCTGTTCGGGGTGGGGCGCGTCGAAGCGTATCTCCGTGTCGGCCAGTTGGGTGTAGTCGCCAACCGTCATCGCCTTGCCTGTGCTTCTCAGCGATGGGTACCAGATCAATGTTTGCAGGGGACGGGCATCACCGCCCACAGAGGACTTTAACAAGTTCTTGGAAGAAGCGGCGTAGGCACGGGAGGGATCATGCTGATCGACCACCTTCAACCCTACCGGATACGGTCCGGGCTTTTGCAGAAATTGAAATGAGGATGTTTGTGAAACCGCGAATACTGAATCAAAGCAAATACATAATAAAAAACAAGCGATCAAGATTCGCGTTTTCAATCTTGCGTTCCTTCCGAGCCTCATATACGGCTCGCGAAGCTAAGAGGTTCCGAAAGGCAAACAACAGTCCGCACCGATTGCCTATATTAGTCCTCAGAAACGCGCAAGTGTAGATAAATCCAATCAACTCCTGGATAAGTCGGGAAACGAGAAGCTATCCAGAAACGGGCTTCTGGGAAGCGAGAAGAGAGGTTCTGTGCGGTAAATCAGATGTGGCTATTGCAACGTAACCCATTCGCTCGGCGCCTTCGTGAATGGGCCTCGTCTCCATTTTGTTCTGCGTTCTGTCCAGAATTCCGACCGCCAAAAATAAATTTCACCAACTGTGAACGGAAATAGGTCACCATGGTGATCATCGTTTCCGCGAGAGAATGTTGTGGAGACCAGACGTCGAGTAGTTCGGAAAGCGATCGAGCAGCCAGCCAAAACGCGAAGGCCAAGCTCGCCATACGTCGGACGTTTCGCAAGTTGTCAGAACTGTGAGACTTCGTGCGCCGGCGGCGCGGATTTATACGTCGTTCATTCATTCAGATCAAACAAACTTCGGCAGACCGACGCGGAGTCGCAAGGCATCTCGTGGATCCATAGGGCTTTCTCCGACACTGGAAAATCTCTACACACAGTACTTCAACACGGCAACTTGTACGGTTTCCCGACCGCCGCGGGAGGCTCTTCCCAACGGATCTTCGTAATCGAACCGACCGGTGTCATGCTGGCAAGGTTTCGTATTTCATGGTCGCTCCCCTTGGCGCGGGAAGCGATTCCGTAGGAATCTGAATTCATCCTCTAAGTAAACACCTCCGTCTGGCCCGGATGTAATCTTTAACCTTTTGTCGTGAGTTACGGTTTCGTCGTGAATCAATCAATGGTGCAGTGATGGCGTGCGCAGGGAGAATGCTTCTTTGGTGGGACCGTGAGGTCGATCAGGCAGGCAGGCCTATAAGAGAGGATGTGCGACAAGCGGGCCATGAGATTTGGGCGCAGGCATGTCAACGGACGCGGTTTCTTCTCGGCGACGCTGGCCCTGCCGCCGAGCTTATGGAAAATTCGGTTGCGCAAATCTCCCGGTATTTAGATCGCATCGGTGCGACCGAATCCTCGGGAGCGAGGCACGGGCTGCTGATGGTTGCTTTCTGCCGGGGTCTGCGACGGCATGCGGCCAAACTAAATCGGCTTGAACTAGTTGGAGGATCAGGCGAACTCGCGATACGCGCGATAGATGATGGCTCAATGCGCCGGCTAAACGCCTGCCTGGACCTCGAGAGCGTTGTTCAACGACTCAGCCACACGAACAGCGCTGTCCTGATGCTGCGGGCGGCCGGCTTCGAGTGGAAGGAGATCGCAGAGATATTCGGGAGTTCAGTCGCCACGGTTCGTAATCGTTTCTGGCGCGAGATAGACAAAATCAGAAAGTAAAACTTCCAGTCCTGGAGGTCAGCTTTGTTTCTTCTTCGGTGCGGCTCCAATTTCCGTGAGCTGTTTGCACTTCTCGATGTTCGCGTAGCCACGTTCCAGCACATCTAGAGACACGCTGTACGGTTTCATCGTTCCCGTGCGAAAGTAAATCACTTGGGGACACGGTGAGATGCAACTTACCCGGTATTCACCACGAGCTTGATCGTAACGAATACGGCTGGATTTCCCGGCAAAAGGGATGAAATGCACCGTTCTGCATCTCTCACACGCGATGCGCATGTACACAGGCATGGCTGATTATCGCATTCGGGATCGGCCTATCTGCGGGGGCGAGTTCCCAGCCAGTACAGGTTCAGAACCTCTTCGTGGGACTCACGCAACCAGGCCGCTATTTCCTTGGGCTGAAAAGGCAATTCACCTGGACCAAGATCGCGATTGAGCAACTCCGCAATTTCTTCAGCCGTGCTTGGCTTTCGGATCTTATTCAGCGCTCGGTGCACATGTTCTTCAAGCCGGCGGTTCGTCTTGGGGATCTGTCGAAAATCCGACTCTGGGGTTTGAAGGTGAGTTTGATGGGTGCTGCTCATACGGTACGAGATGCAAAAGGAGCGCCAGAGCCTCAAGGCTCACAATGGCGGTTTAACGGTGCCGATTATCCGCGGCACAAAATAGGAAAGGCTGCGACATTGGTTATGCTCTAGCCATCAGCTCCTGCGAGGAAGCTAACAGCGTGGAGGCATGCACCGTCGCAGCCCTTGATGTGATTACTGCTTTCGCAGTTCCAAACCCCAACTGCTCCTCGCAGAGTTAGTCGGTTTTTTCGGGTCTGGCTGCCCGTCAGGTTACCCTGCTGAGCTTATCACCCAGCTTACTTCGGACTGGCTAATTTTATTAAGCCAACCCTTTCAGCCATCGACGTGTGTCAAATTAAACAGTTGCGTGAAGGATGTCAACGTAGTTTTCGCTAGAATTACGAGATTTCTGTGAATGCTTTTGTGGAAAACGTGGAGCACCCTTCTGATTTCCCGCGTCCGGCACGTCGCTCTGCAGTCACGTCTGGCAGCATAACGGCAAGCGAACTCTGCGCGATCGCAGACTACGCTGTCGCCTCCAGTTCCTCCTCCATCTCTGCACCTGCATCTTTCCTTATTTGTGCCTCATAGGCGGCCTGTTCCTTCTTCGCTTCTCTTACCGGCAGAAGTTCCATATGACTGGGAGGAAAGACGAACGTCTGCACAAAGTTGAGCCGGTCGGAATTTAATCTTCGCCCCACAACTTCCCTTCGGTGCTGCTTGCAAAACTGGCAAAAATCTTCCGCGTCGATAACCTCTCTCCTCAGCCCGTCGGTTCCCACCGTCCGGGCCTTCAGCCAACCTCGGTCAATCCACTTTTGTATCTCTTCCACACGAATGTGCAATGCTTTCGCCAGGGTGTGTTTCGTGAACCAATCTTCGCCCATGCGAGCGTTCGCACCCAGCCGGTGCAACATGGAGCGGACCGAAGTCGGCGAACGGCGCAGTAGGATAGTGACTTCGTACAGGCAGTGGGAAGCGATCAGGTCTAGTAACTTCTGCTGCTCCGACCTCGTCCACTGCCGGTAGCTGCGCTTAGAACTTGGTCCCGCCTGGCGTACAAATCTCCAGCAGGCGCTCCTTGGGTTTCCTGAGACCACTGCCAGATTTGTGATAAGAGCTCTTAACGCTTTATAACCATCCTGCGTGCCCGCTTGGGCACCTGCGCCACTCAAATAAACTCGAACCATCTGTCGCGCGGAGCCGGGCCAACGAAAGGTGCGGCGACGTTGGTGAGTCTGCCCTTCGCTGACTTCAACTTTGGCGGCAACGCTCACTTCCGCTCCTACCTATATATGGCGACAGAAAAGGAATGTGTCTCAATCTTGCGCAGCATTTTGTTCGCGGGACTGTGGGCGAGCGTGATGCACATAAAGATTGGTCTCGACATCGATGATGGATCGTGGGATTCTGCTACCGGCCCGGTCAAGGATTGTGGTTCGTTTAGGGGACGAGGCGCGCAATGGATTGGGAAACAGAATTGATTAATTCCTTTGAGACCATCGTGCATCGGGACTTCCCCAATCCTCAGCGTATTGGTTGCCCAGGACGCGATTCACTCGTTGGTCTGGCCGCCTGCATCGGGGATGCTCAATCCGCCATGGTCCTCGCTCATATCCGGCAGTGCGCCCCTTGCTTCGATGAACTCAGGGAACTCCGGAGAAAAACGAAGCCATAAACGCGTCGCCCAGCGATAGCACAGGTGCTGGCACTTGACGCGAGACTTAGAGTACCGAGAGAATCATTCGATAAATTCTTTCTGTGTAAATCCAGGCAACGCTACAGGGCTGAATGTAAATGATCCGCAAACGAGGAAATCCCGGTTGGGGTAGCGGAAACTCGTCGAAGGATCGAGCCTCTGCGCCGACTGAATTTGAGATGCAAGCGCAAAGCTTGGGTCTAACTGAGGAGAGCTACGAGTTCTCGGATCAGCTGCGACGTTGGTGCGAGGACAATCGGCATCGATGCTACGTGCCGGAGTGGCTGCTGAAGAGATGGCGCATGTCCGTCGATCCAAATGCGGCGTGAGCGTCTGGCCTCACAACCGATTGACCGGGCCCTGCCGTCACTCAGCAGTTGTCAACGTAAAACACCAGTTCCCCGTGTCCTCCCACGGACTCCATCCACTGCTCAGATAAGCTCTGCATGTTGGCAAGCAGTGGAAAAAGTGCGTCTTCATCCACGATCATTCCCTGCTCTTCCAGACTATCTTTGAAACTCAAGGCGCTGAAGCGTCAGTCGGCTTGGATGTAATCCAGGATTTTCTTTCCGTCCTCGAACCATACCGCGGTGTTCTCGCCATAACTATGTTCGTCGCTTGCGGTGCCCACTCTCGCGGCAAGGTCGTGGAGAAGCGTGATCAGCGCCTTGGGTTCGACGAAACAGGACGAGTGCATATTCCAGATTTCCTTCACTGGGCGGAAACACAGACTCATGGATTAGTACGTCTTGATTTTCGTAAAATTGGGTGAAGCAGGCAGTCTGGAACTGTCGGCGACGACGATTCGGGGTGTTGGATGTTCACTGCTTCGCCATGTTCAAGGAACGGGAACACGCGAAACGCCTGTACAGACAGGCTTGACCGACGGAAATGGCGTCGCGGGACATATGAGCACTCATTTGGCGGTAGCGAGCATTGCATGGTTATCTTCTTGTCCTGCTGAATTTCTGCGAAGATCAGGTCAACGCGAGCCCTCGCCCCCAAGTATGTCGAGGGAATAGGCCAGGATCTTCCACGGTTCTGGCCGCTTTTCTCACGTGCTACACTGAACCCAGAAACCCAAACGCGCATTTATCGAGGGGAGGGCCGGGACAACAATGTTCTGGCCTTTTCCATTTGGGATAAGCAGTTCGGTGCGATTTATGACTGAGAACAACCAAGACTGCATCGCTTTCGCGATGCAATCTTAGTCCCTTAGACAAGCCTCCCACGCTAGAAAAGGAGTTTTAACGCGAACTGCAGTTCACGAGGAGTGTAGTTGGGGTTAGTAATAACAATTTTGCCGAATCCCGTGCCTTGGACTGCGTTTGTTGTGGGCGCCTGATTTTGGTCGTTGGCTACGAAGTAGTTGGGTGTATTTGTCAGGTTGAAAGACTCGGCTCGGAATTGCAGTTTTATCCGCTCGGTCACAGTGAAATCTTTAAAGATTGATAGATCAAAGTGCCGGAAGTCCGGACCATACAGTGTGTTTCGCCGCGTATTGCCGATTGTTCCCAGGGTTGGAATGACGAAGGCGTTCACGTTAAATGCCTCCTCAACGCCTGGATTGGAAAGCATTGCGGCTGCGACTTGATTCGGACGAGTGGGACCGCCCCCAATGCCGTTAAAAACAGAGTTGCCGAAGGCAGTGAAATTGTCAGTTATGCTGTACGGGCTGCCGGAATTCCACACCAGAACACTATTGGCTTGCCATCCTGCGAGCGCCACCTTTTTAGCTCCGTTGTAGCTTTTTCCAAACGGTAGCTCGTAGGTAGCGCTGGCGAGAAATCGCTGGCGAAGGTCAAGATCGCTATTCCCGGTCTCGAATCGGTGGATGTCAAAAGGATCCGCATTTCCAAAACCCTCCTGACCTTCGTAGCTTAGGGTTGTAGCATCGTCGATGGAATGCGAGTAGGTATAGTTGGCCGAGACGGTCAGGCCATTGCTGTATCGGCGCTGGAATGATGCTTGCAAACTGTGATAACTGGAACTTCCTGCGCTCTCGTATTCACCGACTCCGCCGAGACCTGGCAGGATGTTGGCTGTTGGACGGACATCAAAGCGCCCGTCAGGGCCGCGCAATGAAGTAGGCGCCGTCAGCGGATTAGGAACATTAATGTCGTTCAGCACGACCGGCAAATGTCGTCCAACGGAACCAACATATCCGACAGTGATGACATTCTGGCCAAACTGTTTCTCGAGCAGAAGATTGAACTGCTCTACGTAAGACGTTCTAAAATTCAGGGCCACGTTGTCAGGAAGAGACAAGCTAGGACTGTTTAGCGCCTGCGGAACTGGTATCGGAATTCCTTGTCCTAAAGCAGTTGTCTGTCCCAACCCGGTTTGACAGCTTGGCAGTGTAGACGAACCTGTGGCGTTGGTCTCGATCTGCGTCGCTAGCGTGGATTGGCACCCTTGGCCGTTAACGTTGGGGGCGTAGATCCCGTTGAACGGAGCGTTCTTCAGAGATGCGTTTGAAGTGTAGTTTCCGGGGAAGGCGGCGATACCGAATCCACCACGAAGCACCAATTCGTGTCCCAGAGTAGCGGCGAAACCTACTCGAGGTTCGAAATTAGAATACGTAGTATTCAGACCCGCAGTATTTGACGAGGCTACTATTCCGGTGGTGTTAACTCCCTGGGCCGTCAGGACGGCGAGCTCGCCCCTTGGAACGAGGAGCTTGTCGGTGGCAGGGTCGAAATTCGAAATGCGACCGTTGGCTTCGGTGAACGGAGTGTAAATGTCATAACGAAGTCCATAGTTCAATGTCAGCCAGGGTCTTGCTTTCCAGCTGTCTTGGGCATAGAAGCCAGGTTCCCACGAGCGATAGTTGGGGGTAAAAAGATCGGTGTTGCGCCCTTCCCCTGTAAATGCTCCGGTCAGGAATGTTGCTAGATTGTTGAGTGACGCTGAGCCACCGTCCTCAGTCAAACCAAAGTTTATGTTGCCAACGCCGTTATTGCTTTGCTGGTTTTGAGCCTGGCGGCGAATCAAAGCAGCGCCAAACTTCATACTGTGTTGTCCGCGGGTGTAACTCACCGCACCGTTGTACTCGAAGGTGTTGCTGATATCCACGATGGGGACGAAGTTGCTGTCGCCAAGTGGCGCAAATCCAGCGATGTTAATTAACGGCAACCCTGAACTCGCTAGCGGACCGTAGTTGATATCGTGGGAAAAGCCGACAGCAGTCGCCGCATTAGTGCCGGAGTTCGGGGAGTTCGAAACATTGTCGATACGGGTATACGCAGCCTTCAACTCAACTAAGAGGTTATTGTTGAAAATGTGAGTGTAGTTGAGTTGGCCGTTATAAGCAGTGTCTTGCGCTGGACCAGCAAAACCAAACTGACCATTGCCCGGATTGATGCTGACGCCGTTGATAGTGACATTTGGCAAACTTGTCGGAATGACTGAGCTGACCTTGTTGGAAGTGAAGCGCGCGTAAAACAGATCGTTGTTAGCGAAACGGTGATCGATTCGTCCGTCGAAAGTAGTGCTGAACTGGGTTTTGTTCGGATCGAAAATGAAGTTGTTTGTGGTTTGTCCGGGGGTGCCGGTATTGGGCAAAGGGTACAACTTGAATAAATTCGCCGCGATCGGGTCGACCGCTAGCCGGGCAGTCGCTGGATCGGCGGCAACTATTCCCGCGGGACCTAGAGCTTGTTCCGCCGCGGTTGGCACGGTACTTGTTATGGGATTTTGAACGCCTGCAACCTGCCTAAAGCCTTCGTAGCCGAAAAAGAAAAAGGTCCTATCCTTAATAATAGGGCCGCCGACGCTGCCCCCGAAATCGTTTTGACGAAACTCTGACTGCTTGAATTGCGGTGACGGGTCAAATGGGTTCCTGGCGTTGAAAACGTTGTTTTGAAAATACTCGTAAAGCGATCCGTGAAAGATATCGCTTCCGCTCTTGGTGACCACACTGACCAGACCGCCGGGCGTTCGTCCGCTTTCAGCGGTGTAATCGTTGGTCTCTACATTCACTTCCTGTATTGCATCGATTGAAGGTTTCACACCAATAGTTCCGATGATGCGTTCATTGTTGTCGGTGCCATCGATGACTTCATTGTTAAGCTCGACGTCCTGCCCGTTCACCGAAAAAGAGCTGGTTTGCCGGCGATCGTCTGGGCGTTGGCCACTGTTCAGACCATCGACGCTTGCGGCTTCGTTGGCTCCGGGAACAAACGTCACCAAAGTTGTTAAGTTTCGTGTTGTGAGCGGCAGGTTTTCGACGTGCTGTTCAGGCACCGTATTTTCGACGGTGGAAGTTTCTGTTTGTAGCAAGGGGCTCTGCGAACTAACTTCTACAGTTTCGGATGTTTGCCCAACTTTTAGTGGTGCATCCACCCTCGCGCGATCACCTGCCGAGATTTCCACCCTGGAGGTGAACGTTGTAAAACCCTCGGCTTCGACTCTGACGGAATAACTGCCTGGCAAAAGGAAAGTGAAAGAATATTGACCTCCCTCAGCACTTTGGGCGCTGCGGATTTCGCGAGTCTTCTCGTTTGTGAGAGTCACTTTAGCATTGGGCAAGACTGCCCCGCTGCTGTCATAGACATTTCCGACTATGTCCGCGGTTGTCAGCTGCGCACGGGCTGTGGTACTGGCCAGTGAAACTGCGCACAATAGTGCCGAGAGCAGAACCAATGGCTTGCGAGCACGCTGAGAGAGTTTTCCGACCCAATGCTCAGTTTTTTCGATAACGGCCTTCACTACATGCAAGTTCACAGTGATCTCCTGAAGGAATATTTCCATTCCTAAGGGCATGTCGATCACCAACCAGCTTGGGATGAACAGGCTAAGAAGACGCGCGAACATTCAGTTCGAGCCTTCGAAGATTTGGCGGATACGAATTTTGGAAGAAGCTCAGAATTAGATATGACTTCCGAGAGAAGGTCATTCGCAAATGCGATGTCCCCGCCCAGAAATTCAACGTCCGGGGAATAAAACTATCAGCCCGCCGGTTCACCGCGGTAACCCAATGCGACGCACGAGATCTTTTGAATCTCGCATATGACCTGAGTGGATCGAAACTGGGTCGCAAGAGCACACCCGGATTGAACCGGTCCTCATATCCTTTTTCAAGCCATGCCATCGTCGCGGTATAGATGTCGCGGTTCTCGCGGGTGGGACTCAGTCGAGCAGGTGAAGGCGTGCGCGAAACTTGGTCATTTCTTTAACCGGGCTGGGTCAGGTACGGATGGCTGCTCTGGAAACAAGAGAAGAACGTGTTGTCCGGGCGACCGGAAAAGTACGCTGACACAATATTTCGACGCGTAGATTTGCACGCTGCCGCGAGGTGTTGTGATGCCATTTTTGCCTGTTTTGCCCGACGAATAAGCAAGTGCAGAGGTTAAGAAGATATACGAATACGTCAATGACCGTTGGGGTTTCCTGCCTAACTATTTCCAGGCTTTGGGCCACAATGCCCAGCTTCTTCAAGATCAGGTGAATCTTTACACGAATGCGATGCATGAGGAGCGTGGGCTGCCAAAGCTTATCAAAGAGCAGATTGCCACCGTCGTAAGCGGTATCAACATGTCCAGCTACTGTCTCCCCGCTCACCTCGAAATCCTAGGCCGCATGGGCATGGACAAGTCTCTCAGCCGCAGGTTGTCGATCGACTACAAATCGGCGACGCTCGATCCCAAGGTCATGGATTTATTGAAGTTTGGCGAGAAGCTTACCTGCAATCCCAGGGATATGCGGCGCGCGGACATTGAGAAGTTACGTGAGCTGGGCTGGAATGATGCTGCAATCTTCGACGCTGTTCTGGTTACCTCGCTATATGCGTGCGCCAACCGCTTCTCGTCAGGCCTCGGACTCACTCCCGATTTTGATTAACGCATGAATCTTCGTATCGCGTCAGCTGGGTTGTGTTTTGCGGAACCTCTGGGCAAACATGCCGTTCAGCCGTTCGCGCACGCCGTCTGGCAAAGCCGCAGGTTCCGTGTGATTGAAGATTTCCACTGTCTTACGAGCAGTATCCACCACGACGCAGCAGTCTTCGCAATGCGCCAGGTGGCGCTCCAGTTCCCGCGCCAGTTCGGGATCAAGTTCGCCGTCGATGTATTCAGAGATTTTATCGATAACCTGTCGGCATCGCATTACGGGTTTCCTTTCCAAAATACTTAGTCAATTCCTCGCGCAATTTAAGCCGGGAACGTAAGAGACGCGTTTTTATCACGGGTATGCTCAGGCCCAGCAGTTTGGCCGTCTCCTCGATCGAGAACTTCTCAACGTCCCTTAGGGTGAAAATTGTCCGCGATTTTAAGTCCAGTATCTGGATAACGTCCGCCAGTATTCTCTGCAGTTCATCGTTCAGGCACGCCTCTTCTGGGTTTTCGACCCAACTCTCGATTTCCAGCGGAATGTAGTCCCCATCTTCGCTCTCTCGCAGCTCGTCAATCGACGACTCTTTCCACAACGCGCGCTTCCTGAGCTTGCCCAACGCCACATTCACCGCGATGCGCACCAGCCATGTATAGAAGCGCGAGTTCCCCTCGAAGTTCGCCAGCCCAGTATAGGCATTTAGCGACGCTTCCTGCAGGATGTCCTCGGCGTCGTGGTGATTACCCGTAATACTGACACCAATGCGATAGATGTGCCGACTGTACTGATTCAGCAGCGTTACGAAAGCGTCCCCATCACCCGCCTGCGCCGCGGCTATCAAGGACTCTTCGTTCTCTAAATGGGACGGCATTGCTGAAGATTCGGCGCATCCGCGCGGTGGATCCTGTCCGAGGGCACTCCACCATAGTACACAGATGGATCAATCCAAAAGAAGTCACGGGGAAGGAAAGATTTTTTGCCATCTGAGACCCACTTGCATTCAACCGCCCAGCCCTCGGTCGAGATTGTTACCGCATCTGTAACTTATTTTTGAGTGAACCATCCAACTCTGCAGAATTGGCTTAAATATGGCCACGAGTGAATCGACCGATCACACTGACCGGCACTACGCGTGCGGCCGAACCGGGATCCCGCAAGACAAAATAAGAACCCTAGAGCTAACCGGGCTGAAGGGATTCTTGCAAAGCACAATGAGCCTCTGAGATCAGGTGCGGCGTTGAGTTATTTGCGACGACTGGAGAAAACAAATGGCAAGCGCGGTTCTGGAAAGAAGTATTAGCGGCCCGCAAATCGCCCCCGTACTGAAACCGATCAACCGAATTCTGCTGGTCGAACATGACGCCGCTATTTGGAAAGTATTACACCACCTTTTTTCGTCGGAGGGCTATGAGGTCGAGGTGCTGCCAGATGTTTTCCCCGCCTTGGACGTGCTTCATCAAGTGACAGCTTCAGCATTAATTGTCGATCTTGGCAAAGTTGGCGCATCGCGCCGCGATCTGTTACAGCGAATTGCGGCAATCCGACCTGGCCTGCCGCTCGTTGTCATGAGTTCCAACCCAGACATCGAGGAAAAAGCACTCTTCTTGGAACTGGGCGCGGACGATTATGTGACCATACCGTTTAGTCCGAGAGAATTGCTGGCCCGGGTGCGCGCGGTAATGCGACGAACGATACCGACCAAGCAAGGTAAGTTCTACTCGTTTGCTGCTGTCATGGTTGACTTCTCAAGCATGGAAGTAAGCCGCAAAGGTAAACCTGTAGAACTCACGAACAAGGAATTCAAAACGTTGGACTACCTGGTAACCAATGCGCGCAGGGTGATTCCTAGAGACGAGCTCCTCAATGAGGTTTGGGGTTACCATTGCTATCCCTGCACTCGAACGGTTGACAATCACATTATGAGGCTGCGGCAGAAATTGGAGGATGATCCTTCCAATCCTTCACACTTCCTGACGAGCTATGGTGTGGGCTACAAATTTGTTCCTTGAATCAGGCCGCGGCGGAATAAATGCCGTCTCTTGTGAGTCTTATTCAGGTAACAGAACTTAAAACTAGCTCTGGAGTTGATTATGTTAATAGTGGAGCAAACGTTACCTGTTCCGGCGCCTTTAATTGAGGATTGTGAGCTTGTCTTGGCCAGCAAGGCAGGCGATGCCGCTGCATTTGAGCAACTTGTGGCAAGGTATGATCGGAAAGTTCTTCGAATCGCTCAGCATATTACACACAACCTGGAAGACGCCCAGGATGTGGTGCAGGAAACATTCCTCAGAGTTTTTCAATACCTTGACGCCTTCCGAGGGGATTCCAAATTCTCTACCTGGTTATTTCGCATTGCCGTGAATCAGTCACTCATGCGATTGCGGAAGCAACGCACAAAGCAGCGTGCGGGGGCCGAGCTACCGTTAAATCTCGACGAGGATGGCAATCTGCCGCTTGATTTTTCCGACTGGCGACCAAATCCTGAGGAACTGTATAACACTTCAGAACTTCGAGAGCTGCTCACTCAGGCGTTGCAGGAATTGAGCCCCGCGCTGAGAGTTGTCTTTGTTTTGCACGACATAGAAGGACATTCTTTGCGAGAAACTGCAGAGGCCGTAGGAGCAAGCTTGCCAGCGGTCAAGACGCGATCGTTGCGTGCTAGGCTGCAGCTGCGAGAACGACTGACGGCTCTCTTTAGAAGAGAGGAAAGTGTGAAAGCCATACATGAATCAGAGCCTGAGATGAAAGTGTGGCAACCACTGATCGCTCTGGCCCGCGTGGCTGGGGCGATTTGAAAGCCAGCAGCATAACGTTACCAACAAATACGAAGCTTTACGGTTCGGAGATGAAATGTTTGCAAAGTACCTGAACCTCTGTTTGAGCTTGCCCATCATATCGACAGAGCACCATATTTAGCCTGGACGGTCCGGAGTAACGCAATGGGTTCGTTTCCTCAAGGTTCCTGGATTTCCAATCCCGTGGCGGTGGCGGACGAAGGTGGTCCGATCAGAGTGCTACTCGTCGAGCCAGACTCAGCTAGTCGACGCCTAATTTGTTCGATCCTTGAAAATGAATCCGACGCCACGGTGCTCTGCGTCGATAGTTCTCGTCTGCTTCCTTCCATTCACGAATTCCGGCCAGATCTAGTCATACTTGACATAAGCACAGCTAGTCACACGGCGGCCTTGAAATATTTGGGCACAAGGTCAAGCACCGCTACTATCATCACCGGGTATGACGCGACTTCATTAAAGCACTTTTCGTCTATCAACGAAGATTTACTTATCAAGCCTTTTGGTGTCGAGCAATTGCAAATTGCGCTAGAGGCTGCCAAGTCGAAGATCATTCGGGTTCGGACTGAAATGGCCGCCTCTGTGCCATCAAGCAACCGGCAACACAGTACGGAACGGCTGCAATTCTTGAGCCGGGTCGCTGCTGAAAGTGGCGAAACCATAGTTATTGTTAATGTTAAGGACATTTTGTGGCTTCAGGCTTGCGGAAACTATATTCGGCTTCATTTAGGAAGTGCGACTCATCTAGTTCGGCAAACCGTGAAGAACTTCCAGAAAATGCTCGACCCGAGACATTTTCTGCGGATACATCGCAACGCGATTGTCAATCTTGACCACGTACGTGAGTTTTTTCTGCCTCCAGAAGGAAATATGCACGTGAAGTTGGACAACGGAACTTGTCTGCCGCTGAGACGAGCGAATCGATCGTTACTGCGAAAAACCTTGAAGAGCTGTTTCTTGGCTTAAACTTCGTTTCAGCTGAAACGTTGCAACATCCTCCCCGCACCTCAGATCCATCAATTCCGTGCAATGAAATTGCGTCGATCTTAAGACCAATGGCACCAGCCACTGAATCATCCGCTGTGCAAACGCGTAGGCGCTCTAGCCCAGATCGGTGAGTTGAGATCGCACTATCTTCCCGGCATCACAATTCTTTGCGCTTCGGAGACACAACGTTAACAAGATGGGCGACGCTTTTCCCGCGCTACTGAGTCTATATAGGTAACACGATTGTGAACTTGAGAGTAAGTACAGCGCTTAGTTTGCTCCGTGCATACTATATGAAAGAAGGACACGTTGTGAAAACATATTCTATGTTAGCTTTTGCATTAATCCTCACGTTAGGTTTAGGTACCAGAGCTAATGCTCAAGGGGAAGGGAAAGTTGTAGTAACCGTACCATTTGAGTTCATCGTCAGTGGGACGACATTGCCAGCCGGGAAATACACGGTGAGTCGAGGATCATCCGGTGATAGTTCATTGTTGATCATTGAGGGCGACCGTGCTGCTGCATTTGTCCTGCCTGTTGCGTTCGATAATGTTCCGGTCGAGAACGCACAACTTGGTTTTGAGCATGTCGACGGAGCGTATCTTCTGAACGAAGTGAAAACTCCGATCGGAACGTACTCTGTTGGAACAAGTCGGGAAGCGGCGACGCTGAACAGACTGGCCCAGGCAAAGATGAATGGCATGACATCCTCTGGCACTCCGTAAATTCTCTCTTAAGCGGCGAGGAGTGGCGTGCATGGCGAATTATTTCGGTCGTCTGTGCACGCTATTTATATTGTTGGCGGCGCATCGGCTGTTTCCTACGCACGACTTTCGCAATCGAGATTTTACAAGTTGGCGACATAAATTTCCTCCAGCGCCAAAACTTCCTGCCCTGAGTCACTCTTATTGATCACGCGACGTGGATCTGCAGAACAATTCCCGCTCTCTTAGGGAAACTTTGTTCCTACGCTTGCGCACATCTCACAACAATCGGAGTTAGAAATGCAACCAGCAATTCGCACGTTGTTAAGCACCTTGGAGACAAAACTCTCCAAGTGCCCACTGCGGGACCGCCTTACATCCCAAGCAGTCATCGCTATTCTCGCCATGCTCAGTAGCGCTGGTTTGCTATCCAGCTTAGCCACTGCTCAAGTCTCACCTGCCTCTTCCAGTGCACAGACACGCGTCACTCCTGCGCTCTCGCCGGAACTCCGGGCCATGCACGCTCAGGTAAAGCGGCCAGTAGCAGCGGCGCCGAGCCTGGACGTTGCAGCTGCCCTTACCGTGACTTCAACCACTTTTAATTCCGATCAGGGGCCTGGGCAAGGGCCGATTGGGCCGGGGCCAGGGTGCGATTTGTTTCCGGCGCCACCCTCTGTTGGCGCTACAGTTCCTCTTTCTTACTTCGGGCCGTCCCCCTCTGAAGTCAATCAGAGCCTCGTCGGGCCAGTTCAATTGTTGAAATCGGGCACTGTTGATGCCGCACACGGAACCATCACGTTACCTCTGTATCAAGGAAGACTGGCCGGCACGAACAAGAACATCTGGTACATTTTGACCGATGTCAGCGACTCCAATGTAGCTGCCGAGTTAGGACTGAATTTCTCTACCAAGCTTCAATTCTCCTCCCTTGCTGCCCGGACTGGAAACCTGAACGCTCAGGGCAATATCGTGTTCAATGCGGGCACGGTGAACTTTGCACCAGACCGCAAGATTATTCCTGGACCTCCCGGTGCCGAATTCCCTCCCAAGTCTGCGCAGCCTGGATCGATAGGGGACGCACACTATGGTCCGCTGGTCCGACTTGTGAATGCCGGAAATGTCATTTACAACGCTCCCATGGTGGCGTTCGGCGTAAGCGCCAGCGAGATCAACTTTCCCAACGGGAATGTCGATTACTCGAAGGTGCACGATCAGGTGGTGGCGATCGACCCAACCAATATGACAGTAACTATTAACTTGATCAATGGCTTCAGCTTCGGCCGTCCGGTCTGGTATCTCTCAATGGATACAAGTATTCCGCTGGGAGCGGCCATTGAACACAACACTTACGCTCCGCTGATGCGTAATCTCTTGCTGGGTCACGACGATAGCTTCGCAAGCCCAGTTGAGCGCATTTTCATCAGCACCAATGGACCTGAGTCAGGCGCTTGCAGCAATCCATTGCGGCAAGGCTTGTCGGCTGATCTGGCCGATGGCTTTAGGCCGAATAATGTCCTCGGTGGCATTCCCACTATTGCTCTCGACTATAGCCCGAACTGGGATGCACAACTCTTTGAATGGACTTCGAGCGCAATCGATCAAGGATTCCGAGGTCAATTGCGAGAAGAGTTCCAGATTCTGAATTTTGTGCAAGACGGTCTTCTTACTGGACCAGGCGGAGCAGCGTTTGGTAGCTCGGGCTTCTCCATTAACTGTCCGATTGCCCAACGCCTGGATTGACCCCCTAACAAGTGAAGCGTTGGCGGCCCGCCACTTGTGTCCGATGTGGCGGGTCTCTTTGACTGATTCCTGAGCCAAACGACATTCGGCCAGGAACGCATCGAGCAGATTGGACTTCTCGCTTTTGAAATGCACGGGTTCACCGACCCATTTTCGGGCGGCAGTGTCCGATGCTTGCCGATAAGTCTCCAGAATCCAGATGCCATCATCGGTCTTAAGTCCGCGCGTGTACGGGTTGGTTTCGCAGCATTTGGGCGTGCCTGACAGTGCGATTGCGTTTGTATCGTCGAATTTCTGGGATATCGCCGGGGCCAAAAGCTTTGGGTTCTGGACGTGCTGGGTCAACCGGTGGGGTCTTCCTGAAGATGAACTCGGTGTGATGCCAGATGCCACTGTGGACGATCTGGATAGACTGATTCCCGTTCTGGAGGGATGAATTGATTCCTCCAGGTGCAATGTCTTCAAATCAACGTTGCACGGCGGTGCCCATCGGGACTTCCAGCCTGGTGCAGTTTGCCTTTGACCATAGTGTCACTAAACGAAGTGTTGCAGTGGGGGCACCTTTCTTCCCAACGGGGCTGAATTGCAGAAAGCAAATCGTCAACTGAAAGGAACCGTGTGTCTATGTCGTTTTTCCTTAATGGGCCCTTGGGAAAAGACAATTCTTTAGCAAGACTGATCGTGGTCGACGATTTCGCGCCCTTTCGGGAGGTTATCTGCTCGAAACTGAGGCAAGAGCCCAGCTTGCAGATCATCGCGGAAGTGTCCGACGGCCTCGAATCAGTGCGGCAAGCGGCAGAGCTTAAACCGGACTTGATTCTCCTCGACATTGGACTCCCAACACTGAACGGAATTGCCGCAGCCCGGCAAATTCGCGAGCTTGTCCCACATTCCAAGATAATCTTTGTGACCCATGAGTCTTCTCCTGCCGTTGTGCAAGAAGCACTCAACTTGGGGGCGCAAGGCTACGTTGCGAAAACAAGTGCCGCCGCCGACCTGCTACCTGCCATCGAAGCGGTCCTTCGGGGCAGGCAGTTTGTCAGTAGCGGTTTGATTGCAGGCAGTCGTGGCTAAGCATTTCACGCTCAAGCTGCAGTATTGCGTTGAGCCTTCGACCTGCAGTCGCAGGACACACCGGGTCATCGGGTCAATTGGAATCCTGCGAAGAAACTTCATCTTCTTGCCGCCGACATCAACACCCTTAACTAGCGTGTCTACGTCGGGCGGGTTGGCCCTCCGCTGCCCCATCCCTGTCGAATCGTGATATCGCAAATCTTGCCCATCAGTTCGTCATATGTCGATCTCTTTCCTGCAACCTGAGACATTGCCCATTGGAATCAGTCAGTGTCGCGCAGCGGGAGCTTGTTTTCATCATCGCAAGTAATCGATCGCCTTGGTGAGCTGACAGTCCTCGCCGAAAGCGAGTTCGACGTCAACGTCGGGTGTTACACCCCAGCCTTCCGCGCAGTTCCCACTCGGGCTGAACCAGCCGAAGACGGGCAAGTAAAGCCAGTAACCACTTCCCACACGAAATGCCCTTGATCCCAGAACATTACCTCTCGTCCGCTTGCCTATTAAGATTGCAGCTTTCGTTTCTTTGGCAAAGTGCGCAAGTATTTCCCCGGCACTGTTCGTCCATTCGTTGATCAGCAGAACCACGCGCCCATGGAACGGCTGTTTACCCAGGCCTTGGGTGAGCAGCACTAAAGACTTATCTCGGACCGAAAACCGAGCCAGGCAAAAAAGAAGTCCCGACATAGAGCTGGGCATCGGAACTGGTGGCAATTGCGTCACATCGTATCCTCGTTCCAGCCGTCGCCGGCTGAGGTCATACCCTATAGGAATACGTTCCATGCATCTTGGAATACTCGTCCTTGCACCATTGACGAATCCAATGACCGACCGAGCACGTATACCGAATATGCGGCCAGAAGATGCAAGCAGGCCCAGGTAATGTAGAAAACCGCACCGAACTTTGAAATCCTGTTCGACGTATTCATAGAATCATCTGTTTAGGAAATTCTTGGCTGCTTGTGCCGGTCATTCGGCATCCGAATCGCGCGGCGCACCAACGGCCCTAGTGGGCAGCGGATGTGCCCGAGCGAATGAGACGTATGGTCGCGGAATATTTATTTGGCCAATGATTTTCTTAAGTCATAGAATGCGTGCCGAGACGGTCGCGATAAATCAGGGGGCGACAGACGGCCAACGGACGATTGAGGTGCTAGACTTTCTAGTGTCAAAAGCGGAGCTCAATGGACGACGTCTACGCGATCAACCTTGCCAAGACCAAAATCCGCGAGGCCTACAACACGGCAGATCCGGACCGATTGCTGGCCGTGGTTGATGAAGGTCTGATCGATTTTTCAGACGGCCGGCAAACCGGGTATAGCCAGTGCGGAAAACCGGCGCTGCGGACGCATCTCGAAGCTTTGTTCCGGAAATACCATGCGCGCCTCGCGCCAGTCATTATCGAAATCAAAATAATGGGTGAAACAGCAGTGGAGTACGGCTGGCACGAATTGACACTCACGCCGAAAGCTGGCGGCGACTACGTTTACGCCCGAACGCGATATCTGGATTTGTGGAAAAAGGACAAAACGGGACAGTGGAAGCTCGCAATATTCATGGACAACGCTGATGTGCCAGATACGGCAAAGACTGCAGCGGGGTGAACTGCTCAGCGTTTGGGCAGTTTGTTGTATAAGCGTTTGCTGAAGCTCTCCGGGACTTCAAAAGCTCGGCCGTCGCCAATCAAACGCACGATATTGCGTGTGCCGTCGTGGACGGCGCTGCAGTGTTTGCAGGTTTTGAAATGCGCTTCGATCCGGGTGCGCAACTCCGGTTCGAGATTGCCATCCACATAGTTAGAGATTTCACGCCAGACCTCAACGCAACTGATCTCAACAATCATGTTATTCACTCCGTCCGGCTCACCAAAGCCGGACCTTCTCGTATTTGCGTCCTCTACTCCAGCTACCATCGAAGCCGGGCGCAAGAGCGTCGCGCATCCGCAACCGAGCGCGCATCAGCCGGGTCTTCACGTTGGACTCCGTTATGCCGAGTACCTGCGCTGTTTCCTCGATACTCAATTGCTGAATGTCGCGGCAAATGAGCACTTCCCGATACGTTGGCGACAGCGAATCCAGCGCCCGGTTCAGTGCTCCCCGCAATTCCTCCCGCTCCAGCGACTCTGACGGGATCTCACGCCAATCGGCGAAATCCAAAGGCCAATAGTCTCCTTCTTCGTCAGTTTTTGGCTCATCCAGAGAATCGTACAGATGGCGATGGTGTTTGCGCAGCTTCATTCGCGCTTCGTTAATCGTGATCTGGACGAGCCAGGTCCTGAATTTCGATTCTCGGCGGAAACTACGAATATGCGTGAACGCCTTCAAGACAGCTTCCTGCGCCGCTTCTTCGGCGTCGGCATCGTTCTGCAGAACCGACCTTGCGGCGAAGTATATTGCTCGCTCACAGGGACGAACCAATTCATGGAACGCTTCGTAATCGCCGTCACAGACGCGGGAGATCAGGTCCAATTCCGCTCCGTCTTGTTGCGGTCGCGACGCTGGGGACTTCGCAGCTCTCACGAGCGACTCCTGTGGGGAACTCTGCGCAACAATCATTATAGGTAAAGCTCCTGGTGTCGCGTTTTTTACCGGACTACGCCCATCGTTCTCTTCTCTCCCCTACTCGGTTCGGGCGAAACCCTCTGAGCGATAAGATGCATGGGCCGCACGAATGTGACAGTTGTAGATCTGGGCTCGCCCATAAGATCATTGGATCGACGCAAGCGCCGAGATCCAGGCATGAAGCGAATGAGCTTTTCCGAATCCCAGATTGTGCGAGTCTGCGCGGGTAGGGTACTTAGCCTTCTCTGCCTTCTCCCGCGCGCCCTGGAGCGAGAGAGGTCGGGTCGCGAGTACAACTCAGCTCATAAAACGCGCCGCTGAAGGGTTAACTTTATCGGCACCAATCGGGGACTTCGCGAATTCCCTAACATGATCGTGCTCATGATTTTCTAGAAGCTATCCCCGTGCCAAGGCGATCTCCCGGAACATCAGCCCTAAGTAATCGGAGTAAGGTTCATCGCTTTGCAATCGCGCGCTAGACATCACTCGTGAGGAGAAGCGAATGGCCCCAGGACGCGCATTCCAACCCGGCCGACCTCGCTGCGGAGTTAGCTGCCTGCAGCACCCCAAAGCGAGGTTTCAATGCAGCGCAAGGAGATTTCAGCGACGCGCCGCATCTCTGCCCTCGTTGCCCCGTTGGCGGCTTGAACACCTAGGCCTGCCATAACCGAAGATAGATAACGGGCAAAGTCTCCCGGCTGGATTTCTCGAGGAAGTTCGCCTTCAGACTGCGCCTGTTGCAGACGCTTCTTCAAAGCCGCTTGACCGCCTTTTCTCCAATCGATCATCGCCTGCTTTACGGGCTCCGCATCCGTGCCACACGCCAGCGCCCCTTGGATCAAGAGACAACCCCGAGGATTGTCAGGGGTCGACAGGAACTCCGCGGTTCCGTAGATCAGTCCTGCTACGACTTTCCGCAGCGACGACTGAGCGAGAGCCTGCCTGATATAGGTCATTCGCTCCGCGCGGTAGCGCTCCATGACCCTGCGAAAGATTGACTCCTTGTCACCAAAAGCCGCGTACATGCTGGAACGGTTGATTCCCATGGCTTCGGTCAGGTCGGCAATGGTCGCGCCTTCGTAGCTCTTCTCCCAGAAGATGCGCATCGCAGCCTCGAGCGCGGCGTCTTCATCAAACTCGCGAGGCCGCCCCATCCTCACGTCCACTGCCGTCGAAGTGTTCATACCAGATTTGACGCACTTCTGGAACGAAAGTTTAAAAATTATGCATCCATGTCGCGTCGCGCACATCTGAAACGATAGTTCCATAAGGTTGGGACACTTCGAATCGTAGAAGGAGGTCAAATTATGGCCGCACTACAGGGAAAAATCGCCGTCGTCACGGGGGGCAGCAGCGGTATCGGACTTGCTACCGCTAAGCGCTTTGTGAAAGAGGGAGCGTACGTTTTCATCACGGGCCGCCGGCAGGCGGAACTGGATAAGGCCGTGGCCGAAATCGGCAGCAATGTGACTGCTGTCCAAGGGGATGTTTCCAATCTCGATGACCTGGACCGACTGTACAAGGAAGTGGCTGCCAAGAAAGGCAAGCTCGATGTGCTATTTGCAAATGCGGGCATCGCGGAGCCGACACCAACAGCAGCCGTGAGCCCGGAGCACTACGACAAGACTTTCGATGTCAACGCGCGCGGGGTTTTCTTTGCAGTGCAAAAGGCCCTGCCCCTGATGAAAGACGGCGGATCGATCATCCTGACCGGCTCGGGGGTTTGGCAGAAAGGCATCGCGGTCTATGCTACGTACGGAGCTACCAAGGCGGCTCTGCGTTCTTTTGTGCGCACTTGGACGGCGGATTTGGCAGGCAAAGGAATCCGCGCGAATGTGATCAGCCCTGGCCCCGTCGAGACACCTATTCTCAAAGGTCAGTTTGGCGAGAACACAGATGCGATGAAGGAACGGTTCAAGACGATGGTTCCGATGGGGCGCATCGGGAAGCCTGAGGAGATTGCTTCCGCAGCGGTGTTCCTGGCTTCGAACGAGAGCAGCTACATTACTGGAATCGATTTGCCGGTCGACGGCGGCCTTGTAGCCGTTTAAAGCAATTCTTCTACCGATGAACCTCAACCGCCCCGGAGTTCAAGACACCAACCCGGCAGTGTTCAACAGCGTGGCATCAAGCCCTAAACAGGTAGAACGGAGCAAAAAGATGAAAGCAGCACTCGATAAAAAGAGGTTCGGCCCCTGGGCACTTGTCACAGGCGCATCGTCGGGAATAGGCGAGGAATTTGCGCGGCAAATCGCAGCGTCTGGGATCAACGTGGTGCTGGTGGCCAGGCGAGACGCATTGCTTGCCGAACTGGGACGCACCATCTCGCAAGAGTTTGGTGTTCAGTACCGCGCCTTGGCTATGGATCTCTCACAAGAGGGATTCATAGCGGGACTCGCCGACGCTACGCGTGATCTCGACATCGGCCTTGTCGTCTCCAATGCTGGCACCGGAAATCCCGGCGAGTTCTTGAAGCTCGATCGGCAGTTGCTTCAGGCGACCTTGCGACTTAGTACGCTGGCTCATCTGGACATCGCCCACCATTTCGGTCAGAAACTCGGCGAGCGGGGCCGGGGCGGAATCATCCTCGCGGGGGCCATGGGGGCGGAGAACGGCGTTCCCTGTATGGCGAATGACGGAGCTGCGAAGGCGTATGTACACAGCCTCGGCGAAGCGCTTCACTATGAGTTCAAACCTCTAGGTGTCTACGTCACTGTATTGGCAGCCGGGTTTACGAAGACAGCGGTGCTCGAAAAGTTCGGCCTCGATCCGAAGACCATGCCGATGAAACCGATGAGCGTCGAACAGTGCGTATCTGAGGGTCTCAGCGGTCTGGGTAAAAACCGCTCCCGAGTCGTTCCGGGCCGGCTGAACCGCATTATGAACGCGCTCGTGCCCGCTTCTCTTGCGCGGAAATTAGAGGCGGACTTGCTTGGTAAAGGGCTAGCCGGCAAGGCCGCAAGCGCGAAGGCCCAAGATCTAATAACGGCCGGGTAAAGAATCGAGGCGCCGCTGACGCCATGCAATTCCGCCGAAATAGAAGGAAGGTAAAGGATGACTACAGAGAAGTCGCTCGTCGACTCCGCACTCCGCGGATGGAAGTCCAACGTGGAACGAGCGGAGAAATTGTTTGGGGGCCTATCGCCGGGAGAACTCGAGCAAGAAGTTGCTCCAGGAAAAAACCGCTTGATCTATCTCTGGGGCCATCTTGCGGCGTCGAGCGATCGGCTCTTACCGCTGCTTGGGATTGGAGAAAGACTTCATCCAGAATTCGACGCCATGTTCATCTCAAATCCGGACAAGTCCGTTCCACTGACTGTCTCGGAACAATCGCTCAAAGCCGCATGGCAAGAAATCAACCAGAAGCTGTGGGAGGGTTTCTCAAAGTTCTCCGACTCGGATTGGGCGCAGCGGCATACTGCGGTGTCGGAACAGGATTTCGAGAGGGAACCGCATCGGAATCGATTCGGGGTGCTGCTCGGAAGAACCGCGCACCTTGCCTATCACTTGGGGCAAGCGGCATTGACGCGGCCAAAGGCGCGGGGTATTTAATTATGAAACTCACGAGCAATACGATTCTGATCACCGGCGGTGGCAGCGGCATCGGTTACGAACTCACCAAACAACTCACGGCACTTGGTAACACGATTCTTATCACGGGCCGCGATCAAGCTAAGATGGACCGAGCGAAAGCGGCCTTTCCAAAAATTCACACCTTTCAAAGCGACGTTTCCGATCCAAAAGCGATCGCCACTCTTTACGAAAAGGTCACCAAACAATTTCCCGAGCTCAACATCTTGATCAACAACGCCGGCATCATGCGTGAGATCAATTTTCACGACAAAGCTGGAAGCCTCGAAGACATCACTCGCGAGATTGAAATCAATTTGAGCGGGCCGACTCGCATGGTGAAACAATTCTTGCCGCATTTGAAAACAAAATCAGAGGCCGCAATCATGAACGTTTCATCGGGATTGGCATTTGTTCCATTGCCCATTTCACCGGTTTATTGCGCCACCAAGGCCGGTCTGCATTCGTTCACAGAGTCTCTTCGTGTCCAACTGAAAAACACCAAAGTGAAGGTATTTGAGCTAGCACCGCCGGCGACACAAACCGAACTCTTGGGTGACTTTAATTCTGAAGACATGAAAGGCGTCTCTATCATGAAAGTGGAAGACATGGTTGAAGTCGCCGTCAAAGGAATGCAAGCCGATCGCTTTGAAATACGTCCAGGGCAGGCGAATCAGCTCAAAATGATGAGTCGCGTGGCGCCTGGATTTATTTTGAAACAAATGAGCCGATCAGTCGACCGTATGCTCAAAAAACAAAATTGAGAATGGAATGTTTATGAAAATTATTTTGATTGGCGCAAACGGAAAGATCGGCGAACTGGTTCAAAAGGCATTAGCGGGTGCTGGCCATGAGATAGTCAAGGTCGGACGCAAATCAGGCGATTTCCGAGTCGAGATCGAGAACCGCGAAAGTGTCAGGAAGCTTTATCAAGCCGTCGGCTGGTTTGATGCCGTGGCCATTGCAGCAGGTGAAGTCGCATTTGCTCCACTTTCGGAACTCACCGCTGAAAAATGGCAGTTCTCGTTGGGAAGCAAGCTCATGGGTCAGATCAGCCTGGTTCAGGAGGCGATCCCGTTCATTAAGGAAAATGGATCATTCACTTTGGTTTCCGGCGTTCTTAATGACGAACCGATCTTCGCCGGTATCGCGGCTTCAACCGTCTCGGGCGCATTGGAAGGTTTTGTTCGGGCTACCGCAATCGAACTTCCCAAGGGATTGCGTATCAATTTGGTGAATCCCACCATCCTAGAAGAATCCGTACCTAGTATGGGTTCGTTCTTTCACGGCGTGGTTCCGGTCGAAGGATGGAAAGTTGCACAAGCCTACAAA
Source organism: uncultured Acidobacteriota bacterium (assembly GCA_963702345.1). GTDB lineage: Bacteria > Acidobacteriota > Terriglobia > Terriglobales > Acidobacteriaceae > Gp1-AA145. The sequence continues at coordinate 34,519 of CAVPCD010000008.1, forward strand.
CGCGCAATCCTGGGGGCGCAAACCGGCCGCGTTTACCAAGTCGATTGAGCTTACCCAAACCTTCCTGGCCTCGGACGGGCGCATCGGGAAGCCTGAGGAGATTGCTTCCGCAGCGGTGTTCCTGGCTTCGAACGAGAGCAGCTACATTACTGGAATCGATTTGCCGGTCGACGGCGGCCTCGTAGCCGTTTAAATCCTCGAGGCCAAACTGCAGAGTTCCTGAAAGCTGTAACTTTTCGAGACGTCCAGAATCGCCTAAGTGACGAAGGAGTTGTGATGAAGCAAGTTTGCCTGACCAAATCGGCCAAAGCCGCGGGTTGAGCGGCTAAACTGAGTCCAGGTCTGTTGGACTCCATTCTTAGAAAGCTTCCCAAGTCGGCCAATGCGAATGTGCTAGTCGGCTACGATACGAGTGATGATGCGGCAGTTTATCGTCTGAGCAACGACTTAGCTTTAGTGCAGACGGTCGATTTTCTGACACCAGTTGCTGACGATCCTTTCGTATACGGTCGAATCGCGGCGGCTAATTCACTGAGCGACGTCTATGCGATGGGCGGGCAGCCCATCTCCGCACTTAGCATTCTGGCGTACCCTTCGTCCGGAGATTTTGAAGTGCTCGAGCAGGTTCTGCGAGGCGGACTGGCCGCGATGGAGGAAGCGAACTGCTGCGTAGTCGGCGGACATTCGATCGCGGACGAACAAATCAAATTTGGGTATGCCGTCACAGGCCTGATTCATCCGGACAAGATATGGAAGAACGTCGGCGCCAGGCATGGAGATCTTCTAGTGTTAACTAAGGCTCTCGGGTCGGGAGTCATTTCTACGGCATTGAAACACGATAAGGCGCAGGAGTCCTGGGTCAATGCGGCGACGCAAACGATGGCGAGTTTGAATTGGCCCGCCGCCGATGTGCTCCGGCAGTTCGACGGCGTAGGGAACGGAGCCTCGCCGGTGCACGCTGCCACCGACGTTACGGGATTTGGTCTGATCGGTCACGCCAAGGAGATGGCTAGCGGCAGCGGGGTTTCATTACGAATCGAGCATCAAGAAATCGAATACCTCCCCGGCGCAATCGAAGCCGCACAAGGTAAGTTCTTCTCGGCGGGATTGAAAAACAATCGTGAGTTCGCGCAAGATTACGTCCGCTTCGCGCGATCCGTGTCTGAAGATTTTCGCGCGCTACTATTCGACCCGCAGACTTCCGGCGGGTTATTAGCCTCGCTCCCACCAGAATTCGCGAGCCGGGCCGTTGAGGCGCTTAGGCAACGCGGCGTCTCGGCGCGCATCATCGGCGAGGTCCTTCCCAAGCAGTCAGCGCTCATCGAGGTTATCTAATTGGAGGTGTGCGGGACTCATTCCGTGCTTCGAGCCGTGGTAGACAACTACAGCAGTTACAGCTCACAATTCTGCTGAGATCGGCGGTCAGAGGCTCACTCGGTTACCTAACGTTGCAAGCCAAAGGCTGGAGTGCCGATCTCTGGCACATCTGCAGATCGGCCCTTGCCACGCGCTGTCCAGCAATAATAGGCCAGCCAAAGGTAAACAGGGCCATATTCAAGCAAGAGCATGAGCAGAGAATTCCCTGTTCCGTCGTCGATTGCAGGAGTATAGCCCAACACGCTCGTGACGCTCATGAGCAACCATGCACCGCTGGGGTAAAAACATAAAAACGGAATCGACCACGTGAAATACCAGGGATAGGCGGTTGGCGAAACCAAAAGTACTCCCCCTGTGAGGATAAGACTCGACCACAGCAGCCCGGCCCGCTTCTTTGCCAAGTAGCCAATCGCCGCCAACAGCATCAAGCCCGCGAAAAATTCAGCACGGGCCTTAGACCTCGACACAAATTCCAGCAACTGGAAGAAACTCGCGTTGTTCGACCAATCGCGTCCGTAGTTTCTTGCGCCATCGAATAGATGCAAGCCCGCGCCGAGAAATGGAAGATAAAACGTCAATACCAGCACGGCAAAGATACCGGCATAAGCTAGTCGCATTCTTTTGAGGAACGCAGGTAAGAGCAAAACGGGAAACAACTTGGAAAGGAATGCCAGCGCAAGCGCGGCGATTGAAAGCTTCGGGCGATTTCTCACCAGGAAAAACAAAGCCGCCAAGAGCATGAAGATGGCGAGCGGATCAAAATGACCGGACATCGCAAATGAAATGAGCACTGCGGGGTTCCACGCGTAGGTAAGCACACGGTGTAATGGTAATTTCAGAGCCGCAAGCAACAACGACAACACGGCGACACAGGCTAAATCGAGGATCGTGGAAACACGCTTGTATCCGGTTACGGTCTCGATCATGCGGTAGGCGAATTCGCTCAAGGGAGGATAAATCGTGGGTGTGTCGATCCCCGGCGGTTCGGGATTGTCAGGATTTAGCAGCCAAGCCAATTTCGGCGAACTGGGAATGGTGACATACGGATTGAGATGCGCTCGCTGAACCCGGCCGTCGAATTGATATCGATACACGTCGTCGGAGAGTGACGGAGTAGCCGGCAGCAATACAAGACGAAACAGAACAGTACTGGCGAGGATGACTATAATAGCGGCTCTTCCGAGACGAAACCTCTCGACCAGAAACACGGCGATAACGTACAGGATGCCGGCCAGCAGCAGAAGCCCGATGAACTCAGGCATGTGCGAATCCAAGTCGTCCGATTGCTGTGCGACCCAGAAATAGATGGCCGTCAACCCTGCCGCCAACCCGGCTAGTGTCAACGTCACAACGCCGTTGGATCCAGGAGCTTTAATACTCTGGAAACGACGACGAAGGAGCAGAACCACCTTGGCCATTAAAAACCCTTGGTCGCGGGCGCGGCACTAGCCCAGTCAGAAAGCCACTTGGCCGTTTTGGGCGCCCTCCCGGGCGTAAGCTGCAATTCCTCCGCAAGTCGGCTCAGATCAGCCGCTTCATCGATGTCGTAGAAGGGATCGGTTAACCTTATGGAGAGCCCTAACGCGCGAGCATTTGTCAACAATTCCTCGAACGCGTTTGCTGTTCCCAGGGCATCAGTGGTGAACAAACCCGGATGTGACATCTTTGCGCCGACAAGATAATATCCGCCGTCGTGCGTGGGGCCCACAACTACATCGCACTCTTCGAGTAGCCGAAATGCGGCCTGCAGTATTGACGTCGGTAGGTGTGGGCTGTCGCTATTGAAGGCCACAATCCGGCTGGAGCCAGCGTCCCCGAAATGCGCGAACACCGAGCAAAGCGCTGCCGAAAGACCATTGCCCATCTGCGGAACGACCGGTACGGCGTTGCCCACGGCCTGTAACAGATCTTCGCGATCGACCTCGGGACACATGACGGCTACTTCCACGCCCTCGATTGATCGAGCGAGCGTTAGGGTGTCATCAAGAAGACAGCGGTAGAGCGCAGTGACGGCGGATACTGGAAGGCTGCGTGCAAGTCGCGTCTTCACCATGCCTGGTTTCGGGGCTTTGGCCATGACCACCAGGGTGTGATGGCCGTTACCCGGATCACGGAACATTACTTTGGGCGCTTCGACAGGGATGCTCACACTGCATGCCTCGCGCCGATCTGGCGACGCTGGAAGTAATATCGCGTGATAAGGCTGAGAATAAACCACGCCGCTCCGATAGTTCCTGTGAGCGTGCCGCTAATTTTCGATTTCCCAACGCGTGGATGATAGCTTACCGGCACCTCAACGATACGCAGACCGCGGATCGCTCCCTTGATGATCAGTTCCACTGCCCAACCGTAGGTGGTCTCTTCCAGTTCAACCGCGCGGAGCGCATCTGCGCGTGTGGCCCGGAAGGGACCGAGGTCGCTGATTTTTAGTCGAAAGAGCTTCCTGATTAGGCTGGCCGCGAGCCAATTGCCAAACAGCGCGTGCCAAGGAAGCGCGCCGGGTATCCGTGGACCCGCGAGTCGAGAACCAACGGTGATATCGGCGCGTCCTTCGGCAATAGGCGCGAGGAGAAGCGGCAGCTCAGCAGGCCGGTCGCTGTAATCGCCATCAAGAAAAACAATTACATCAGGCGCATCGGCGGCTGCCATCCCGGTGAGACACGCTTGACCGTATCCTCGACGAGTCTCGGAAATGACTCGAGCACCCATGCGGGCTGCAATTTCCGGTGTGCCGTCGCAGGAGCAATTGTCAATGACGATGACTTCGTTGACAAGATTCCTCGGAAGATCGGCAAGAACGCGACCGATCGCCTCTGCCTCGTTGCGCGTGGGAATGATGACGGAAACCCTCACTTGACCTCCCGTTCGCTACCACCAGAGAGAGGCCGGTCGCTTGCGCGACAAGAGCGCATCGAGGCCCCAAGTGCGGCCTGCTGCTCCCACGGCTAGCGCGAGCGAAACCATCACAGGAACCAACAGCTCCCATATCCATGCTGTGCCCCACTCCGAAATCCATAGGCTGGAGAGGTACGCAAAAGCAACGAGTCCAGCCGGACGAGTAAAAAGGCCGAGCACCAGCAGCACCCCAAGGCCAATTTCTAATACGGCCTGAAGCGGTGCGGCCATCGATGCATGAGCCGCGGCGAGAGCCATAACACTCTTCCACACCGCTGGGGCGCTACCGTTTTCGATGTAATCGTGGATAAGATTCGCATAACCTGCCGGCGCGTATAAGCCCTTTCCCCAGTTCTCGAAGAAGACCCACACGAACATGGTGCCAATCGTGAGTCGCATGAGGGCAAGCCCTATTCGCGCGTGGGGCTGGTCGATCACGGAGGATGAGTTGTCTTTTAGCTGGACCGTAGTTGTAAGCATGATGATCCTGTAACAGCGCTCAATGTGAAATCAACTTCTTAGCCGATGTACGAATCGGTCTGCGGATTCCTCTACGTGTGGCGCTCCACTAGATGAGACCACGGACACCACACGGCGGCCAATGTTCAAAAGAACCGGGAATTCAGCTCTTCGTGCGTTGCACAGCGGCGTTCCCCACGGGAAAACACGTACCAGCCGAAGCGCAGCATTACTGCCCATGCCAGTGAGATTCAGGACCGGTGAATAAGTTACGCATGGCACGAAGATTCGCCGGAATTCTACTACCGCTCTGAGGCCGCCGCAGAAGCCCTTAAAGGCCATAGGAGAATAATCGAGTCGCCGACCTAGCCCATGCTAAGAAAGATTTCGGAGTCGAGATTCACGAACGACAGAGCATGCATTGAGTTATTTTCGGAAATAACCGAGATGAAGGTCTCGCTGTTGGTCAGCGCGCAACTATTTAGGGTTGATGGCGGAACCGACACTCCCCTTTTGTCGTCACTTTTGTTTTAGGTGCGCATCTGAATGACCAGTGCGACGCTCCCGGCTGAGTTGCAATCTACAGTCTGGTATCGCGCGGAGTGCGACGACTTTGGGTATTGAATTAGGAGGAAGAGATGACGCGCCTAGAAGGAAAAGTAGCGGTAGTGACGGGAGGAAACAGCGGAATTGGGCTAGCGACGGCCAAGCGCCTTCAAGAAGAAGGTGCGAAAGTAGCTATTTCTGGTCGCAGCAAGAAGACCCTGGACGAAGCTGTCAGAACGATTGGTAACGGAGTCTTGGCTGTCCAGGCAGACGTTGCGAAGTTCCAAGACTTGGATAAGCTCTATAGGGAAGTCTCGCAAAAGCTTGGCAAGATCGATGTCCTGTTTGTGAACGCCGGAATTGCGAAGTTCGCGCCTCTTGCGGACACATCGGAGAGCACGTATGACGAGCAATTCGAGATCAACACGAAAGGCGCATATTTCACGATTCAGAAAGCAATCCCTCTGCTGAACGATGGCGCCTCGATCATTCTGAACACCAGTGTTGCCGGCATCCAAGGCCAAATCAATACTAGCGCGTATGCAGCGACCAAAGCAGCGTTGCGCTCGTTTGCGCGAACGGCAGCCGCGGAACTCGCCGAGCGGGGCATCCGCGTGAACACAGTCGCTCCGGGGCCGATTGTCACTCCAATTTTCGGGAGGATCGGATTGCCAAAAGAAGCGGTCGATGAATTCGCGAAGCAGATCGTGGCAAAAGTACCGCTGAAGCGATTCGGGCAGCCCGAGGAAGTTGCAGCCACCGTGGCGTTTCTTGCGTCCCACGATGCCTCGTACATCACTGGTGTCGAAATCAACGTGGATGGCGGACTCGGGCAGATCTGAGGCACCTGACACTGATCGATGAAGAAAGCAAAGTTAGGACGGCCACAGCTGCAATTTACCTCTTCCGGTTCCAGACAGGCACAAGACTTCTTGTGGGGGGACAATGGCGAAGAAGGCGAGCGCATTCGCAATTCTGGTTACCGTTTTCGCATTGGGCTGTCAGAGTGGTCGCACCGTCGGTTCGCAGGCCGTGCTTCACGTCGCTATGATTCCTTCGACCGATCCCGGAAAAATCGTACGTGAAAGCCAGCCGCTGGTGAACTATCTCGAGAGAGAAACGGGCTCCCGGGTCGAATTGGTCGTTCCCACGAATTATGCGGCAGTGGTCGAGGCGATTGCGAATGATCGGGTCGATATCGCGTATCTTGGCGGCTTCACATTCGTGCAAGCTTCGCGGCGAGCCGGGGTTCGCCCGCTTGTGCAACGCGAGCGCGATCAAAACTTTCACAGCGTGTTCATCACGCAACCCGGCTCGGGCATCAACTCGCTCGCTGATTTGAAGGGACACTCCTTCGCATTCGGCGACGTGAACTCAACTTCCGGACATCTTATGCCGGCATACTCCATGCGGGAGTCCGGGATTGATCCTGGTGCATTGGCCAAGACTCTTTACACAGGTGGGCATGATGCAACTGCACTCGCTGTTGCTAATGCAAAAGTCGATGCCGGGGCTATGGATGAACTGGTCTATGCGACCATGATGAAAGCGGGAAAGATTACGCCCAAGCAAGTCAAGATCTTCTACACTACCCCCGCGTTTTTCGATTATGTGTGGGCCGCACGCAAAAACCTCGATCAGAAATCGAGCGATGCTTTTGCTGGTGCTTTCTTGAAGCTCGATTCATCCAACGCGGAGGGCAAGGTCTTGCTTGACCTGCTGAATGCAAGCAAATACGTGCGCGCCGAGGACACAAGTTACGACAAGCTGCGGCAAGCAGCACGGGCAGAAGGTCTTCTCCATTGATCTATTCCCTCCAACAGGTGACGAGATCATTTCCCGAGCGGCGCGGGCAAGTGCAGGCGCTCAACGGCGTCACACTCGCGGTACGCCAGGGCGAACTGCTTGCCCTTCTAGGGCAGTCCGGTGCCGGGAAGACCACATTGTTTCGTCTGCTGAACGCGACCTTGCGGCCTAGCGCTGGCGCCGTGCTCTTCGACGGATACGATACAGGTTGCTTGTCGGGTGGAGAAATGAGAGCTATGCGGAGGCGGGTGGGCACGATCTATCAACAGCACAACCTCGTCCCTTCACTCACGGTAATTCAGAATGCGCTCTGTGGCGCGCTGGGGAGGATGTCGTTCTTGACGACGCTCCGCACCATTTTTCAGCCACCTAAAGCGGAACTCGACCGCGCACTCCATTCCCTTGAGCTAGTCGGTTTAGTGGACAAACGCAACGCTCGCGCTGATGAGTTGTCTGGTGGCCAGCAGCAGCGGCTGGCAGTGGCACGCGTTCTGATGCAATCGCCGGACGTTATTTTGGCAGACGAGCCTACGGCATCGCTCGATCCCGCATTGGCCGAAACCATCACTTCTCTACTCGTTGGACTGGCGCGCGATGGGAATAAGACGTTGATCATGGCCGTCCACAAAATCGATCTGGCCCTACGGCACTTTCCGCGGGCAGTTGGTTTGCGCTGCGGCGGACTCTCCTTCGATGTGCCGTCTTCTGACGTACATTCTGACCTTTTGGGCACCCTGTACTCTCAGGACAACAGATCACCAGGAAAACGCGATGGCGAGCACGTCCAGTACAAACTCGGCTGTGTTCGATAATGCGCAGGCGCGCTCTGCCACGCCGACAATGCCAGCACGCCTACTGTGGCTTGGGTTAGCGATTGCGGTGCTGGCTGTCTCCTGGCGGTTTGCGGAGGTAGATCCCTGGATTCTTCTGCGGCCGGCAACGCTCGCTGCAATTTGGAAATTTCTGACCGGCCTCTTCCCGCCGGATGTTTCGCTCAATTTTCTCGGGACCGTGTGGCGAGCCGCGGTTCAAACGATCGCAACCGGTGTCGCGGGCACTGTGCTCTCCATCACCTTGGCGGTACCGCTGGGAATTCTCGGTACTGCCACTCTGTGGAATCGCGGAATTCTGATCTCAGCCGACGTGGGCAGCCTGGCGTACCGAACCGGTGCTGTGGCGAGCCGCTTGTCCCGCGCACTATTAGGTTTTTTGCGTGCAGTGCCGGATCTGGTCTGGGCATTGCTCTTCGTAGCGGCGGTAGGCCTGGGCCCGCTTGCCGGCACGCTTGCATTAACTGTCTCCTATAGCGGCATGCTCGGCCGCGTCTATGCCGACGTCTTCGAACATGTGGATCCGCGACCGCTGGAGGCGCTGCAGTCGACAGGCGCTACACGCCTGCAGATCTTTGTGCGTGGAGTGTGGCCGCAAGCTCTACCCCATCTGGTGGCCTACTCGCTCTATTCGTTCGAGTGTTGTATGCGTGCGGCGGCGGTGCTTGGGTTTGTGGGTGCCGGCGGCATCGGTTATGAAATCAGCGTCTCGATGAGGCTTTTCGACTATGGTCAGGTGCTCACGCTTCTCTTGGTGTTCATCGCCTTGCTCGTTGTGATCGACGCTGCCAGCCGATACGTGCGGGCTCACTTGGTGAACAGCCGCAGCCTTGGGGGAAAAATTGAGACGCCAGGAAAGAGTGCAGTTTTGACGCCCTTTCCTAAAAGCTCAAGAAGACTTGTCGTTTCAATATTGGTTTTTCTTCTGCTGGTAGCCAGTTTTGCGCTAGCTGGCTTCACTCTCGAATCACTCGGTCCGGCCGGGATTGCCACCCGGCTCGTACGCTTCGTTTCGCAGATGCTACCTCCGGACTTGAGTTGGTCGTTTGTCAGCAGCTTCGGAATCGCTCTGCTGCAGACGATCGCGATTTCATTGATGGGTACGCTGATCGGATTAGCGCTGGCCATGATCCTGGCCGTGCCCGCGACTTCCACTCTGGCTTTTGTACCCAACCATTCTCCGGGGCGGATTCGTGTCATCGATCGTGCCCTTCGCTGGTTTCTTTTTTGGGGTGCCCGCCTGGTGCTGAATATTCTCCGGTCGATCCCGGAGTTGGTTTGGGTTTTAATCTGCATTCTCGCGGTGGGCATCGGCCCGTTCGCCGGCACGATTGCTCTGGGACTCCACACGGCCGGAGTGTTGGGCAAATTGTATGCGGAGACCATGGAGGAAGTGCCCAATCGCCCTATCGAAGCATTACGTTCTCTCGGCGCTCGTCCCTTGCAAATACTGATGTGGGCTATCTGGCCGCAAGCTCGCCCACTGTTGAGCAGTTACACAGTCCTCCGTTGGGAGATGAACTTGCGGGCGTCCACAATTTTAGGGCTGGTCGGCGGCGGCGGCCTGGGGCAGGCCATTTACAACAATGTGCAACTCGGCTTCTATCCTAGACTGAGCACTTTGATCCTTTTGATCTACGCCCTGGTTCTGACCAGCGATGGATTGGGGAACGACTTCGCATGAGGGTCGCATGAAAAGTTTTGTGATTATATTGCGAAGAGGTGCTTGCGCTGGATTGGCTTTGCTAACTTACAGGAGTTCTGCCAGTGCGGCAGAGCAACACCTCGTTGTGCGCTCTCGATTGGGGTGCGGGACTGGAGCGGCTCTGTTCGATTGGCTTGTCTCGGTGTTTATGTGACGATGCTCGATTCCTCTTTGGCGATGCTGGGGATTGCGAAGAGCGCGGCGCTCGAAGGGGGCGTAAGCAACTAGGTCACGCTCAAACATGGCGATGCCAATGAAATATCTCGTCTTTTCAACGTGGGATCGTTCGATGTGATTCTTGTGTTACAACCTCTTGGAATACGTCGAGGATCTCGGTGCTGTGTTGCGAGGAGCTGTCCGCTTGATGAAATCTCTGGCAGCGATATTGTCTATCCTCGTACGCAATCAGGCAGGGAGAAGTGTTGAAGGCGGCGATTAAAACTGGCGATTTGGCTGCAGCCGAAACCGCCGTCACCGCGAACTGGGGAGAAGAATCTCTGTACGGAGGCAAGGTGCGATTGTTCACCTCAGATTTATCTTAGAAGTGATGTTGAAAGAGGTGTCGCTGACGATACTCGCTCGGCGTGGAGTGCGCACGGTTGCCGATTACCTCGCGTCGCAGATTTCTCTTAGCGCGGAGTATGAACAAATTTTTGCGCTAGAACGCAAACTCGGCCAACGGCGAGAATTTGCCGCTGTCGCTCGCTACACGCAGTGTCTGGCGCGCGCCCAATGAGGACTTTATCGGTAGGTAACCAATGAACAACTTTACAACGGCTTCGTCATCCGTCTTTTTCAGCGCACTGGCGACTCATGGCGGGATTGCGCTCGGACTCGGGCTTACCAACTGAGCACTTTGATCCTTTTGATCTACGCCCTGGTTCTGACCAGCGACTGGATTGGGGAACGACTTCGCATGAGGGTCGCATGAAAACTTTCTCGGAAGGTGGTGCATGAACAACATCCCAGCGGTTTCCTCATCCTCTCTTTCCAGTGGGCCGGCGGGTGATGGCGGCGTCGCGATCGGGCTCGGGCTTACCAATGAGTGCAACCTCAAATGCGCCTTCTGCTACCGCGATCCCACTCGCGCGGACCGTCTGTCCCTTGATCAAGTTAAATCAGTGATGGAAATCCTCCCAGTCCGCTCGGTGAATCTAGGCACGGGCGAGAACGGGATGCACCCCGACTTCAAGGAAATTTTGACTTACCTGCGAACGCAACCGGTCAATCTCACCATTACTTCCAACGGTCACAGTGTAGCTGTCCTGGAGGATGACGAACTGCGCGCCTTCCACGACATCGAGTTTTCTCTCGATTACCCGACCCAGGCGGAGCAGGATGCACAGCGCGGCCCCGGAAATTGGGAACTCGTCCACCAACAGGCCGAGCGATGCGTCCGCCTGGGCATACCCGTAACGATCATTGCGGTCATGATGAAGTCAAACTATTTGCGCCTGGCGGATGTCGCGCGAGTTGCAAAACAGTTCAGTGCTCCCTTGCGTGTGAACGTTTATCAGGCGGTGCGGTCTGATCTGTATGCACTCACCTACGAAGAATACTGGGAAGGGTTCCGGCGCCTTTTTGAGAGCACCGATGTGATTGCTATCGGCGAGCCCTTGGTGCGAGCCATGGCGGGCCTGCCACCTCGCGAAGGAGGATGTGGTATCAGCACCGTGCGAGTTACGCCGCGCGCCACTACCCAGCCCTGCGTCTATTGGCCCGGCACAGGAGAACCGTTGACCGATCTGATTTTGACGGGACCCGAAATTCTGAACTCTGCCCCCTTCGAGCAGGCGCGCACAATTCCGGACGCGTGCGAGCCCTGCGAGTTCCGAAATACATGTCATGGGGGTTGTGCTGGACGAAGGCGCCTGCAAGCAGCGCTTTTGCAACCTGATTTTTATTGTCCTGTCATTCGAGGCGAGCGACCTCGGCTCGAGATCCGGATGGCAGCAACTCGCGATCTGCCCAAAGTCAGCAGCTCTTGTACAACCGTCGTGATTGCGAGGGAGAACGGGGATTAGATCGCGCAGGAGAGCGCAGATTATTTGCCTGTTAACTCAAATGAAGATGTGAGCTGAATCGCGTTGTGGAATGTCCGGTACAAGGGGCAGTTCATGGCATAGACGGCATGCACACGTTCCACCTTCTCTCTTATCTCTTCCCGTGCTATCAGGCGCATCGAAACATGAATTCTGCGGATGACCAGTACTCCATCCTCTTCTTCCACCTCGCCTGTCACTTCTCCAATTAGTTTCCCATCGCTGGCATCAATTTGACGCGCTTCCAGCGCGCCTCCGAAAGTACCCAGCATTCAACCGGCAGTCGCCGAAATAACGTAGTCGATCGTCGAAGCGTGTGATTCTCTTAGCTTCGCCGGATCAACCTTATAGTGCTCGGCGATTGCGCCGTGCACGCTAAAGACGACTGGCTGAGGCTCGCCCGGCAAATGAGCGATACGTAACGGCCCACGTTTGCGTTCTATGCTTGACTTCGAAGTGTAGACAACTTTGCTCATAACTGGTCCCAAGCGTTTTTTCGGTGGCCTACCTGAGATTCGATTCGTGATTGCCGATAAAGTTGCAGTATGTGCAGCTCGCCGAGGCTAGCAGCGACGCACAGTTGTGTGGTCAACAGATGCGGTAAGTTTCCGCACGTCGTAGGATCGGGGCCGGGATTCGCTGTAACGCGGCGGCGGCTAACGCAGTGTGGATCACGATCTTCGAAATCAACGTTCGATGCACCGGGCATCGATCTGCGATTTGCAGCAGTCGATTGCGCTGTTCTTCCGACAACTCGCCCAAAAGCGTGATCTGCCTCTCAATGCGGTCGACCATCGCGCTAGGCTGTTCGCAATGCTCACAGTCAGCTGTGTAGTTTTTCGCGTGAGACAAGGTGGTCCCTACTTCGCGCAGCGGCCATCCTTCGCGGTTCGCATACATACGAACCGTCATGTTGGTGCACGTTCCTAATGCGGCCAGCAGGTACTCGTACGGATCGGGGCCTTCGTCGTTACCGCCGAGATCCTTCGCCTCGTCCGCAACGAAGTGATGCGGGCCGATAGTTACGGTTTGGCGCAGACCAGAAACGCCCTTTACGACGACGGTTCTCGACATGTTAGTTCCCCTCCCACCGGTCTTACAGCGAGCAATCCGAAATGAGTGATTGGACGATATCCTCTTATTTGTGTATCGCTGCGGCTTACTGGATCGCACCTGCGAGCTCAGTACTGCTCCTTAGTCCTTGAACAGATGAGTAGCATGGGTGATCGCCGCTCCCGCACGCATCGCCGCCGCAACGGTCGCCGTTTCAGCCAGCATCTGGTCCGTTGCCCCCGCATCCCGGGCGGACTTCACGTGCAATTCAATACAGTATGGACACTGCGTCGTAAGGGCGACCGCCACAGCCATGAGTTGTTTGTTTAATACGTCGATAGCTCCGGGAGCAAATGCTGCTTTATCGAAGGCCCAGAAAGCCTTCATGGTCGCCGGATTCTTCTCGTCTAGCCGCTTCAGCTTGGCAAGATTCTTGATGTCATACATTGCAATCTCTCCCGTGTTATTTCTTAGTAGTGGATTCCCGAGTTGCGAACTAAGTCCACAGACACATAGCGTTTTTCGACACGAACACCTTTCCCTAACTGGCGGCCAGCAAGGACTGCCCTGGTAGAGCAACCGAGCCAATCAGGGAGTTGCCCCAGACGACGGTCACAGTCCCATCGGCTATGCCAGTTTGATCAGCGCTGCTGTACCCCGGAACAATGCTCATTTGCATTGATTAAGGGCCAAGCCTAGAGTTTCTCCGCGACGATATCTACCATCTGAATCTCGGGAGCGGTAACGAACAGCTCTTCGGCGCGAGCGAAGAGTGCCTTGGCCACTTCCCCGTTGACGTGGGCGCTTCTCCCCTGTTCGTCGCTGAAGGTATCGAAGATGCCAAACGTCGCCGGGCCAATCTTGAAAGCGAACCAAGCGGTTGTGCTCAGTTCCGCCGCAACCAGAGGCGTGGCCGACTTCAGGAATTCCTGAACCTTGATTTCCTTGCCAGGCCGAGCCCGCAGCGTAACCAGAATTCCAACCTTATTCATCAAATGTCTCCTTGTGTGGTCTTTTCAGCCGGGTTAAGACTCATCAACAAACGCAAGCTGACGTGCTCATGCCGCGATGTCCCCGGCTGCAGCGTTATGGGCAACTAATTCGCCGAGAGGTGATCGAGCGCATCCTGCGCAGACATCCGATCACCGTGAGCATGGCTAATCTTCTCGAAAACGATCATCCCCTTCTTGTCGAGGATGAACGTCGATGGATATGCTGTCTCGTTAGGCGCATCCCACCGCAGCCCGTACAGATTGGTTACGGTATAGTCCGGATCCGTGACCAGGACGACGTTGGGCGGCAATTCCGGCTGCTTGGCTAGAAAGTCATTGGCGTGGCGGTCGAGGTCGGCCGGCGGTCCTGGGTAGACAAGCAGGACGGTGGTGTTTTTCGTCGCAAAGCCGGAGGCATGTTCCACGAAGTCATGTACCTGCCTCGTGCAGTAGGGACATTGATAGCCCGGGAATCCTCGCAACACAACCAAAACCAGGTCGTGTCCTTGTTGCACACCTGACATCCGAATGGCCTTCCCCGAGGGGGTTGAAAGCGTGAAGTCGGGGGCTTTGGCACCTACTGGCGGAGTCTCAGCGAATGCGGGCACTCCGATCGAAAAAGCCGAAATGGCCAAAAGGATAAACAGCACTGTTCTGTTGATCTGAACTCTAGCGAGCCCATGGGCTCTGTGGAAGGTAAAGCCAAATGTGCGCATGCCGGTCGACTCCAAGATTGGAATACCTTATGTGACACATAGCCAGAAGAAAAGTTACAGCGCCTTTTGCACACTTTTTGCAAGCTGTAACGAAATCACTGCCACGCTTTAACCATGGGGCGCGCGTTCCCTGGTTGTCCCGAATTGCTCGGATAGGCTGGCGCGGCAGTGTGCTGACAGGAAGCCACGGCCTGGCAAGCAAGGGCGCATTCCAGGCCGCGGCTTGGGGTCATCTGGAGATGCTCGGATTCTTGTAGTCGCCAATAATCTTGGCGGTCGGGAGTAGACCTCCGAACGGTGTGTAGATAACCGGACAGTTTATGACAATGTTCGTCTTAACGATCGTGACCAGCCCCTGATCTCGTGCACTCAGAACTTCCTCTTCGGACTTCAGAAGATGGGGAGTGGTCCCCGAGTTCCAGGTGACCAAGCTGAGCTGCCAAATTGGCGAGTAGCTTGGGTCGGTGTTGCCCGGTCCTGCTGGGATTGGGGCCGAGGGGATCACATTCCCCTGTTTAAAGTTGGTTACGCTGTAGATGTCATCCACGGCGCCGGCCGTGATTGCGTTCGACAGCTGCGGCACATAATTCACACCCTGCTGTTGGGCGAGAGTCTCATCCGATGCTTCTGTCTGAATGTAATAGGCGACTTTTCCTTTATACCAGCACTGTACCAAAGGCAGAATCACGCTTGGAGTCTGTACCTTGTCCGACGTTTGGGCATGCAGCGTCCCTGAGACGGCCACAAAAGAGAGAATGAGGCTTAACGCAAGGCCACGGCTAATGGTTTTTACGCCAGAACCGTACAACGATGGTATTGCCTGTGTCTGAGTTACTTTCACGAGTTATTCTCCTTGGATAGGTAGCTCCCGAGCTTTAAGTCCAGGAGGCTGCTGCCATGACTAATCGAAAGCTGCCGAAAGGAAACCAGGTCGCATGGCCGACGGTGGTAGCAACATTCCTTGCAGCACCTAAACCTCGCAACTATCGTTTGGCAATACGAGTGGGAGCACTTATTGCCAACCTTGCAAGGATGGCTCCCTGCAGGTTCATCGAGAGACCACTCCGACCAAAAGGGGCGAGTCTACGACTAACCTGCACTGACTTCAGGATTGCAGCACCACAACGATAGGCTCTATTTCCCACGTGCGGTGGGATTCGGCAGCGTCGAAAAAGTTTCAACGTTCCTGATTTGCATCCTGGGTTCTTGTTCGTTGTTCGAACTCGCCAGGTAGAAGCCAAGAGCGGGTGAGCGCGACTATCTGTCATCTCTGCAGGTTGAAAATAAACGAGACTCCTTGTGAATCCCGCTTCGCAACCTACTGTGGCTGACCAGACTGTCAGGCCTGAGCGCTCTGTGGCTCGAGATGAGTACCCACCCATAATGAAACTTTTTATCGGTTAGCGAATCCGACGAAATCTTGGACTAGACCTTGGAAGTCGCCGTCCGTTCTAGTAGGCCTTCAACTTGCTGCACAAGTCGTTTCGTTGCTGGAACCGAGATCCCGAAGTGTTCTCCACCGCGCAAGATTGGTCCAGCGATGGCGTCGAGCTCCAGCGGCTTGCCTTGCTCGACATCCTTCTGCATAGAACTGCGCATCTCCGCGGGCACCTTGTTGAAGAGATGCAAGACATCATCCGCGTGAACGTTCGCGCCGCTTGCCAATGCGACGGAGCAAGCCTCGAAGACCAGCTCTTGGAGTTCGAGCCTGTGCGGTGGGTGCGAAATGACTTTCCCTATGGGGGCGCCCGCAGCTGTGGTGCTCAGCGCGAACGGAGCAAGGAAGACGAGTTTGCTCCACATCAATGTGTTCTCGTCATCGATGAAGCGGCATTCAAAACCCAAAGCTGCGAGCTTTTCGACTGTGGTCGCCAAGATTTTCCGGCCGACGGAAGACACGCTGAGCCGCGCGAAAGGTGAATGCCAGACGATCTGGCCGGGAGCGATTCTTTCGGTCTCGACCGCAATGGTCGCCGGCACAACCTTGTCGTCGCCGAAACGCTGGCGCAATAGCGCAATGTGATCTATTCCGTTCAGCAGGGGAACGACAACGCCGATTTCTGCCGATGACGAGATGCTCTCGAGAGCGCGGAGGAGATCCGTGGCCTTTACTGTGATCCACAGCACGTCAACGGGTTGGGTCAATGTCGAAGCGACCGAAACCGGGGCTGAGAATGTCCCCGATTTATTTTTTAGAGACAGTTCGTGCGGATAACTTTCGACTGAACCCGGTCGAACGATCAGCCTCACGGCCTCATCCGAGCGCGCTAGCAGCGCTCCCATAAGTCCACCGACCCCACCCGGACCTAGGATTGCGTGTTGCATTGTGCCTTCAGTATCTCGCAGTTAGTTCGTTTTCCTCCAACACAGCATAAGGACGATGGGCCTGGGTTGCATGCCCATCGCCTTATGTGTTCTTTCTCAGTAAGAAAGAGGTCTGCAATATTGCTATTGACTCTCGCGGAGGTCAGCGGGGTTGACATAGGCAATGCCCATGACTCCGCCAGTCGGCGGTAATCCTGTGGACATCTCCTGCAGAAGCGTCAATGGCGAGTCCGCCGAAGCAATCCGATAAACGTCCACCGTTCCTGTGCCGCTTGCCAGATCATAGAGGAAATCACTGTCTCCCGTTTCGGCAACATCGACAAAGCCGGTGGCTCCCGCCGCCGGATGAGCGGCAGTCGGATTGACCGGTACTCCGGTCGCTGCACGGCTGTCAATTTCTTCCACTGAGCCATCTTCATTGAATCGAAAGCTGGAAATGATGGACGAAGAGGCGCTGACCACCCAGAATGTTTGACCATCCTTATCGAAAGAGATCCAGCAGGAACTGGTTGAAGTGTTCATCGGGCCTGTTGTGATTTGGCTGCTCGTTGGTACATCTAAAGATATGGGGCTGAGAAAACCAAGTTGATTCAGCTCAAACGTCGAAACCGATCCAGTCTGGAATTGGCTGAGCGACGCCTCCTGGCCATTTGCGAGGAACTCTCGAGCTTCCGTGACAACGACCACTTCACGCCCCTGCCGCTCGCGAATCGCAATGCCAATCGCGCTAGGGAGATTGCGGTTCTCGCCATTGTTCCGCTGCGTGGATGTGATAGCCGAGACCGGGGAAGGTGTCAGAAAGCCTGGCCGAACGATGGCAAAACTCTCAAGCTCGGCAGCCGCGGCACTATCTGAGATGGCAGATGATCCAGCGTTGTAGATCGACACGACAAGAGAACTGCCATTTCGAGCTACGGCCAGGTCGGAGGGACGTCCAACAAGCTGCCGTTTCGAACCCGGAATTTCCCGGAGATTACCTGTCTCACCGTTTAATCTAAAGGCGTCAATGTCGCCTACCTGGTTCGCCTCTCCAGTAAAAACACCATCGCTGTCCACATTGGCAACATAGACAACCCCATCGCGCTCAGCAATGGTGTCAGGTCCAAAACCACCGCTTGGAACCACGCTGGCGAGGGTTAGACTGAAGTCCTTGTTTACCCTGAATGAAGAAACTGTATTAGAGCCGGCATTGACCTGTAAAACAAAGCGATTGTCGACGTTTAAGACTGAATGCTGTGAAATCAGCGGGTCGATGGGGCCACCAGCGTTGAGGCGGCCTCCAGCACCACCTGACAGATACACGCCGATATAAGCTAGGGTGCCATCGGCTTGGCGACGGTAGGCCACGAGCCCATTTTTCTGTCCGTCGTCTGTTCCAACATAAACCGCTCCCGTGTTGTCCTGAGCCAGCGCTGTCTTTGCGAAGATTGCGGAGCACATTGCAGTGAGAGCGAGGAGACACATGACGCGAGCCGACGTTGCTGTGAGCGCATTGCCCGTTCTGTTTTGAGCAAACAAACGTGTGCGAAATTCGAGAAACATTGTCATTCCTTTCGTGCTTGGAAATTTGGCTCGGAGCGCACATGTCTTTCGCGCACACCGAAGGCCGGTTGCTGGATGAGATTCCTGCGAGCGCGAAAGGTCACACACAGCGTGCTGCGGAGCAGCGTCCTGCACCTGTAAATAAGTTCAAAGATATTATGGACGCAACTCAGCTACCGTTCATTCGTGGGAACAGGTCGTCGCGTTAGCAAGTTGGTAGATATCCGCGCGTCTCGTCTCGTTAGTGCTAACCACGCGGGACTTCCCCGATTGAATATTGAATGAGGCTGATTTCTAAACTGCCACGGTTCCGCCATCAACTGGCAAATCGATATCTGTGATACAGCTGCTCTGATCGGATGCCAAGAACACTGGTGCGCGGCGATTTCTTCGGGTTTACCCATGCGTTAAAGCAGGTCGCACCGAGCTCTAACCGAGTTAGATTGCTCAAAGCTCGACGTCCGCGATAACTGTAACGACTTCCACAATTCCCCGCGCCTGTAACTTACGTGTCGGTTTGCGCATCCACAGGGAAGAATCGGGCAAACGACATGAAGATCTCGCTGGTTTCCGCTATTGCGATTGTTTCTGTGACGGCCTGGGTTTTGACGCGTGCAGATGAAGCTCCACGTTATTCGGATGCTCGTACCCCGGTACTCGTTGAATTGTTCACATCGGAAGGTTGCTCGAGTTGTCCGCCGGCGGATGCTTTACTTTCGAAATTGGATCGGCAGCCGGCAGCTGGTGCGGAACTCGTGGTCCTCAGCGAGCATGTTGACTACTGGAACGATTTGGGCTGGAGGGATCCGTATTCTTCGCACTTCTATAGCGAGCGACAGAGCGTTTATGCCGACCGGCTGGGCTTAAGCAGTGTCTATACGCCGCAGATGGTCGTGGACGGAACTGCTGAGTTCGTTGGCAGTAACTCGCGGTCCGCAAATGAAGCCTTCGTTAAGGCTTTGGGCACGCCTAAGATTCCGGTTCGTCTTTCATCCATTAGGTTCGAGCCGACGAACATTTTGCGGGCCCACATCGAAACTGACACCCCGCCGGATTCGTTTGGATCACGCGAAGCAGAGGTTTACGTCGCCGTCGCCCTCAACCGTGCCGAATCGCGAGTCTCGAGAGGCGAAAATGATGGGCGGACGTTGGTCCACACTGCGGTGGTGAGAAACCTCCTCAAGATCGGCACCTTACGACGAGGTCAGACCTTCTCCCAGGATGTTCAGCTGAAGCTTGAGGTGGGATCTGACCCGCGCAACCTCCGGCTGATTGCCTTTCTTCAGGAGCCCCATCAGGGGCAAATCGTGGGGGCGGCTCTGCAATTAGTGAGCACGAGATAAAAATTAGGGGCTAAAATGTCAACTCTTCCTCTTCCGATCGCGGCTTTCTTTGCGGGGCTGGTTTCATTCCTCTCGCCCTGTGTGTTGCCCTTAGTTCCCGGATATGTCTCACTGATTTCAGGTGTTGGTGTTCAGGAGTTGCAATCTCGAGGATCTCAATCGCTGCGCAAGGTGATGCTTAATTCCATCGGTTTCATCCTGGGCTTTAGCCTCGTCTTCGTGACCCTGGGTGCGGTCTCAACCGAGGTCGGACAGTTGCTGGCGCAGTATAAGTCGACGCTGGCACGGCTCGCCGGTTGTGTGATTGTTCTATTCGGACTTCATCTCACCGGACTTTTTCGAATCAACGCGCTTTACGCCGATAAACGCCTACATAACGTAAAAGGCGGCAGCACGCTTTGGGGAGCATTCCTGATCGGATTCGCGTTTGCATTTGGCTGGACGCCTTGCGTCGGTCCCATCTTAGCGGTCATCCTGGGCTTTGCCGCCGCACAGGATTCGGTGGTCTCTGGAGTCGCTCTGCTGGGCGTGTATTCGATGGGGCTCGCGATACCTTTCCTGTTGACGGCGCTAGCCATTGAACGTTTTCTCAGGTTCTATAGTAGGTTCCGCGCTCATCTGCACGCGGTCGAGGTTGCCAGTGGGGCGTTTCTCATTGTGCTGGGAGTTTTGCTCGTATTCGGGCGGCTTACTCTGCTTTCGAATTACTTCTCTTTCTTGAACCGATTCGCCTTGTAACGGAACTTCTTTATGGGCCGTCGTCCACTTCTCATTATCGGTGCATGCATCGTCGCGGCACTCTTGTTATTGCTTGGAGTAGAACGGGCACATCGCTCCTCCGGTCAACCCGCGGCCACGGGCGCGAACATGAAAGACAAGTTAGCGCCGGACTTCACCCTGCAATCGCTGGACGACAAGACCGTTCGGCTTTCGGATTTTCGCGGGAAGGCAGTGCTGCTTAATTTTTGGGCCACTTGGTGCGCACCGTGCAAGATCGAGATGCCATGGTTTGTCGACCTGCAGAACAGGTACGGAGCGGAAGGACTGCAGGTGGTGGGAGTCGCCATGGATGATGCAAGTCCCAACGACATAACAAAGTTTGCCAATGCTCTCGGCGTGAATTATCCGATCCTGGTGGGCAAAGATGCAGTAGGTAACGCCTACGGCGGCGTGCAGTTCCTACCTTCCACATTTTACATTGGCCGCGACGGCAAAATCGTGGCTAAGGTTTTCGGCTTGAAGACAAAGAATGAGATCGAGGACAACATCAAGAAAGCTCTTGCAGAGGGGCAGGTTAGGCAAGCTCGGAAATGAAGCGGCCTTACCCCAGTTCATTGCTTGAAACGATCTTCGATCTAGCCGTTAAAGCCAATATTTTGCTGATTGACGTAGTCCGTGCTCGCGGCGTTACGTTACAAACCCACCTAGCAGGCTGCGGAAAAATGGACTGCGCGACTTAGATTCTCTCCAGTCTCGGTGATTCTGTGATTCGGGAAGGGTTCTGGCTGCATCCGCTGGCGTCCCGCGGATTCATTTTCGGCCCTGCGAGCACGCACTGCGCCTTCAGCTTACGTCGCTTGAATCGCCAGATTCCTCATACGGACTAAGTTGTAGGCCGTGGCTGCGAAGGTGAAGATCCATCCCACTCTGAAGATTCCACGATGCCGAACTTTCCTCAACAACGCGATCGTCTTGAGCCAGCCGAAGCACTCTTCAATGCGCTTTCGCTTTCTCTGACTGATGGCATATCCGACGTGCTGCGTCGTGCGAGCATCAATCGCACTCCCACCAGGCCGCTCCAGGTTTTGTGCCACGTGCGGCGTGACCTTTAGGTTTCGGCACTCGGCCACGAAGTCCGCTGTGTCGTATCCCTTGTCGCCTCCCACCGTGACCTGTTTCGTGCCAGCGATCTGTTCCAGCATCACCAGCGCGGCATCGCGCTCCGCCGTTCCGTTGGCCTCAAACACCTCTGTGTTCACGATCAGTCCGTTGCGGTTCTCTACCAACAGATTCCCGTTGTAACTCAGCTTGGCTTCCTTGCCCTTGCCTTTGCGGGCCATCTTCGCATCCGGGTCCGTCTTCGATGCATGCGTCTGATTCGACCGCTTCTCCCCGTGGAAGTCCACCGTCGCGTTGCCGGGATCGTCCGGCGGAACGTCGTTTTTCGCATCCTTGCGTTGATAACTCTTCACACTCGCCCAAGCTTCCAGTAGCGTTCCATCCACCGTGAAGTGCTCGTCCGAGAGCAGACTCCGCTCACGTGCCTGCTGGAGCACGGCTTGAAAGAAGGCTTCGGCAATGTCCCCATCCAGCAACCGCTCGCGGTTCTTGGTGAACACGGTCACGTCCCAGACCGAGTCATCCATGTTCAAGCCCACGAACCAGCGGAACAGCAGGTTATAGTCGAGCTGTTCCATCAGCAGCCGTTCGCTGCGCACCGAGTACAGTGCTTGCAGCAGCAGCGCTCGCAACAACTTCTCCGGCGCGATCGAGGGTCTTCCTGTTTTGGCGTACAACTTGTTAAAACGTGGCTGCAGGTTCCTCAGTGCCTCGTCGGTCATAACACGTAGCAAACGAAGTGGGTGGTCCTGCGGAACGCGCTGCTCGGGACTGATGTAGCTGAACACATCCAACTGTTGCTCGTCTTTTCCGCGCATGTCATCTTCTTATCAGTTTGCTCTGTGGAAACAAGAGAGTTTTCTGGTACTTCGTCGGCTAGAATGCGCACATGAACGTTGAGTTCCCCTTGTTCGTCTTTGAGAAGGACGATCGCTCGATGCTCCTTATTGAGAGACCTGATCGACTCCTCTATCACTTGGAAACTATCGACATCGAGAACGACGAATACCTGTTCTGGGATTCGACAGGGGCAGGAGTCCGCGTGTCGGTGGCGCGTGATGCGATTGACCAACTCACGCAACGTGATCAGTCAATGTCGCTTTCAGATGCATTCGAGGCCTACGTGCAATCTCTTGGTCTTGGAGTCTCCGTTGACGGACCTCCCATCGAGGTTTGGAGACGAATTCAATCGCGAATCCCCAAACGAAAGCCCCTTTGGAGACGCCTATTCGGCAGATGAATGTCGGAGTGGTGTTTGATGCAGGTCCCGCCGCCTACGCAGGCGTTCAAATCGAGTTTTTCCGCAGCCTGCTAGGGCGCGCGTAACTTAATCCACTGTTGGAGCATCTGCGTGCAGTGAAGGATCAAACAGTCACTCCGGAAGAGCCGTCAGGCCGGGCGCTTTGCCCGACGGAGCCGATTATTTGTTCATAACTAAACCCAATTAGTCAGAAAGGACGATAGGTGATTCGCATGCAATTCCCACGATCCAGGGTCTTCTTGATCTTACGCAGTGTAGCTTTGTCATTCGGGGTCCTCGCCTCGGTTGGCATCGAACACGGTACACTAAACGCGCAAAGCCAGGCGGTGTTGCCGAGAGTCAGCTTGCCTCTTCAAGCAGGCTTCTTCAACGGCGCCACTGCACTCTACATCACACCTGAAGTAGGGGTTGACCCAAAGGCCCCGGCGCCGATCATCGCCGCCGCACATCAGGTCGCCAACGGCTTCCACTCCAATTTCATTCCCACGAACTTCGGGACGCTTCCCGGCTCGCCAGCGGTGGACGATATCTTCGTTTTCACTAATTTTAATCAGGGAAACGTGCTGGCTTCCGCGCCGCATCCGGCGGGCCCGACCAACACCGATACGAATTATTCCCCATTATGGCAAGTCAACCTGGTCTCATGGAATTCCGGACGCCAGGCACGCGTGCTGAAGTCGCAGGACGACATCACGAGTGCGGCCACGGCCGGTGACGTGACCATTCAGAAAACGCCCATTATCGTGGAGTGCTCGGTGATTTTCACACCTAGGGGCGGGGTGCTACCTGGAGCCAGAATAACAAGGGGCGCCGATCGAGAACGCGAACCTAGCGACGACGCCAGATAAAGGAGCAGGAGAGTCTTACCCCGGCCGGTTTGCAGGAAGTGGCAGGACTCTCCAGCTAACTCTAATATATGACCAGCACGCTTTAGCTTCAGTAGCGGCGCAAGTCTCCTCCGAAAGCTGCGTTTGCAGGAAAGTTATTTTGTTTTCGTATCGAATGTGAACACGTCGGGTCGGGAGTAATGTCCGGTTACATCCAGAGTCAGGAATTCCTGATCAATTTCACTCAGATTGAGATCAGCGATGATCAGCTCCTCGCGGTCGTATACAGGTTCGACAATATAGCGCGTGTCGGGCGCGATAATCGCACTGCCTCCGCGCTCCAGCCACTTACCTGATTGCTTCTGCGCCTCAGTGTCAGCGCGAAGCTCAGAAGGGAGATCGCGGGTGGGCATCATCAAGCCCACGGCCAAAACAAAGCATCGCCCTTCAAACGCATAGTGCCGGCTGCACAATTGATGAAGCTCGTGTACCGTGGGCCAGACCGCAATGTGGATATGCTCGCCAGAGTTGTGCATGGCCATGCGGGCGAGAGGCATCCAGTGTTCCCAGCAGATCAGTCCGCCGATGCGGCGGTTGTTGCTTTCTACGGAGCTCAAGCCACGACCGTCGCCATTGCCCCATACCAGTCGTTCCGTATAGGTCGGCACCAGCTTGCGGTGATGAATCGCCAACTTTGCCTCGGGCGTAATCGTAAGCAGACTGTTGTAAAGGGTCCCATTTCCTGCTCCGGTCTCGACACGCTCATTCACTCCTATCGCGACGTTAATTTTCAGGTCTCCAGATGCTTGACACAAAGCAGCGATTTCAGGACCGGGAACCGTAACGCTGTTCTGCCTTAAGCGCGCAAATACCTGCTTTGTGGGAAGATGTTCCCATAACGCGGCGTTGGGACAGACGTCGAGCCAAGCGGGATAGCCAGGCAGCCAGGTTTCTCCAAATGCCACGAGCTCCGCGCCTCGCTTTTTTGCATCTTGAACAATTTGCAAAGCCCGGACTAGGCTGGCGGCTTTGTCCAGATAAACCGGAGCGAATTGCGCGATTGCAACCCTGACACTTTGTGACTCGGGCCGGCCACGTTCGAGCCTTTTTCTCGGCTTGTGGTTGCTGGTTTTCGTCATGCTCAGATTCTCCGAATAAGTCGAACACTATCGTAGTTAGTTCGCATGGGCCATGGTTAGGCCACCACTTCTAGAACTTCAGCTAAGGGCTTCTTTGTGATTCGAGGCACAGTGGCTCCCTGGGCGGGGTAGCCAACCGGAATCAGGAGATAGGGCTTCTCATTCTTCGGACGGTTCAGAATTTTGCATAGAAATCCCATTGGGCTGGGCGTGTGAGTTAAGGTTGCCAGCCCTGCGAGGTGTAGCGCAGCAAGCAATAAGCCCGCCGCAATTCCCGCCGACTCCGTAACGTAGTAGTGCTTGATCTTGGTCTCATGGCCTTCTGCGTCTTGGCTCAAACCATAGTCGAGCCTAAACATGACAATCAAATAGGGCGCGATCTCGAGAAACGGCTTGCGCCAGTCAGTCCCTAATGGCTCCAGAGCAGCGAGCCACTCGCGGGGAGCACGCCGTTGATAGAACTCCTTTTCTTCGACCTCCGCCGCTTCTCGAATTTGTCGCTTCACCTCGGGATTTGAGACCACAACAAATCGCCAAGGCTGCTGATTGGCACCTGAGGGTGCGGTAACCGCTGTCTTGATTGCCATTTCAATTAATTCGAACGGCACGGGCTCCGACGAAAATGACCGTACGGTGCGTCTAGCCCTCATGGTTTGGAAGAAGGAAGAGGCCCGCTGCAACTGCTCTTGCGCAGGAAGGCGCTGAAATTGTAATGGTTGCATTTCGGGGGAGTGCTTGCTGTTTTCGCGAGCGGTAGTCATGTGAACGAGCCTCGAGGAAGTCAACAAATGGGCCCCGCCGTACTGCGTCGATATGTCAGGAGGCACCGCAAGGGTAGAGATGCCTCGAGCGAAAAAAGTTTTCAAATCGCCTCATGTACCGCAGTGCATTTTATCGAATAAGACTGGCTCCTGCAGGACGACTCAGCCGCGTAACTTTAACCTTTCTTGGCGGATCAAATGAAGGTGTGCGCGCTGAACGCCACCGCACCGAGGAAATCATCACTCGTACAAGGTCTTGCTTTCAATTGTGTCTTGCGCGAGATCGGCGATGAAAGCCGGGCTTCCTTGAACCACGAAGCGGCGATGATAATGGTTCAGGGCGCGCAATCCAGCCAGCTCTTCGCCGCCGCCCGCGCGTCCGGGACCCCCGTGGAGACAAGTCGCCACAACGTTGCCGTGCCCAGTGTGGTTAGTGTTCACGGTGCCGTCCGCCACCATGATTCTTCCATGCATGTTTGCAATTCCAAGAACCACAGTGCGCTTGAACTCGGGATCGTCAGAAAAAACCGACGCTACCAGCGATCCCGAGCCGCGTTTTGCGATCTCAACTGCGTCTTCAACCGAGTCATACGGAAGAATCGTCGCGACCGGGCCAAAAACCTCAATTTTGTTGACTCCCTCTGCCTCGAGCGGCTTCTCGCAAAGCAGTAGAGTTGGTTCGACGAAGCAACTCACACGCCTGTCGGCATCTACCGGATGGAAATTGTGGTCACCGCCGAACACGACTTCGGCTTCGCGCTGCAATCGTTTCACTCCCTCCAGCGCTGAGATCTGTTGTGCCTTGTTTACCAGCGGCCCGCACTGCACTTCCGGATTGCGAGGATTGCCCACCTTCACGCTCGCTAAACGATCAGAGACCGCTTTCGCCAACGGCCGCGCGTATTCGCGAGAAACTAAAACCCGCCGAATGGCGGTACATTTCTGCCCAGCCTTCAAGGTCATCTCTCGCACAACCTCCTTTACGAGCAGATCAAAGAGCTGCCCGCCCGGTGCAGCGTCGGGTCCTAAGATTGCCGAGTTCAGGCTATCTGCCTCGATATTTATCCGGACAGAGCGACCGGCGATATTGGGATGAGTTCTGACGCTGACCGCCGTTTGCGCGGATCCAGTGAATGAGATCGCATCATCTTCGCGAGCATGTTCGAGCAGATTGCGTTCTGAACCGCAAAATATTGATAGCGCGCCTCTTGGAAGAATGGCAGCCTTAACAATGTCTTCCACCAGGCGCTGAGTGAGCCAGGCAGTGGAACTTGCGGGCTTGGCCAGCACCGCGACTCCGGAAAGAATTGCCGGGGCCGCCTTCTCCCACAACCCCCAGGCGGGGAAATTGAACGCGTTTATGAATATCGCAGCTCCGCCCAGTGGCTTAAGAAAGTGCTGGCCTTGGAAAGCCCCTGACTTTGAAAGGGGTACAGCGGAACCATCCTTAAAGAGTTTGCCCGGTAGCGCCTGTCCGAGCTTTGCATACTGCTTCACCGTATAGATGGCTCCATCCACATCGAAAGCCGCATCGGCCTCGGTTGCGCCTAGGTTCCTCCTACTGATCTCAAAATAGTCAGCTCGGTTGGAAGAAAGTACGTCAGCGATCTTTCTAAGCAGCTCGCTACGCTGCTGATAAGTGAGCGCCTGCAGCGCCGGCGAGCCATCTCGTCTCGCGTATTCGAGCCCAGTGTTCATATCAACGCCTGCCGACGAAACCGTTGCCAGTTCCTCGCCGGTGACAGGATCGATCAAACGATGGTCAACCCCTGTGCCTTCTTTCCACTCACCGCAAATGTAATTTGGAAGTCGCAACGAAATTTTCCTCAGGTGCGTTCGAGAGACGATTTCTTAGATATTGTCCCCTATCCGCCCGTCGGGCGTTTCAAGCTCGGCTTCCTTCGGTTCGCCCATGCTGCTAGTGAAAAGTTGTCTTGTGGAGCAAATCCGTCCTTGGGCGTCGGAATTTACTTATGCTGAATTGCTTCCGGAGATCTCTCCTGGTCCAACGGTATTACTCTCACATTCCAAGAGACATCAGATTTCTGAGGTAGGTAGCATTTCTCGCTATCGCAGGCCTGGTAAAGAAGCGTCCCGCTCACTGTAATTGTCTTCGGCTGCGCGAGTGTACTAATGAACTGTTTGTTGGCCGAAACTACCACGTCCTGCGAAAGACGAAACTTACCTTGATAGACCGGTACTGACTCATTGATGGCTGGCAGAAATAGCACCTGTGCGTTGGGATACCGCAGAGGCAACAACCGCAACTCTGGAGATGTTTCTATCATTAGTTGGATCGGCCTGTATCCCTTCACTCCAGGCGCATAAACATGCGTATCCGGTGGCAATGCGATTTCAGCGGCCACCGTGAAGCGACTCCCCGGAGCCACTACGTTGTCTGACTGGAACAAGGTCAATTTAATATAAGGCGCCGAGACTTCGCGGCCGGTGCCTTCCACCAAATCGGGGAATAATTTCAAAATCAGATTGCCGGCACTGTAGCGATCGGTGTACGCCGTCTCAAAGAACTTTTCTTTCACTGCGCCATCGGGCGTCACGTAAAAATATCCCGGATGCGCCATGCCTTTGGTAAACCCGGTTGCTTTCGTGTTCAATACTCCGTAACTCCGAATGATCTCGGACTTGGGGTCCGCGATCAGTGGATACTCAATCTTGTGGCGTTGCGTGAAGTCCCGGAGTATGGCCTCCGAGTCGTAGCTGATAGCGGCTAGCCCGATGCCTTGTTGCCGGAGTTTTTCACGCGCATTCTGCAACTGGACCAGTTGCTGCTTGCAGAAGGGTCACCAATCTGCCGAGCGGAAGAATAGCAGCACCAAACCATTAGGTCCCATCAGGGACGAGAGTGTTTGCTCTTTCGCAAACTGATCTCGCGCCCCGAATGGGGGAGCTGGTGTGCCAGCAGGAACGCCCGGCATGTCCTGGCCTGCAAGACTTAACGCCATCCCGAGCAATACCAATCCCACCAGTAATTTTTGCATGATCCTCCAGACGTGCTCAGGTCAGACTTCTCGGCAAGAGCCCTATCCGCAACTCTCCCTGAGAATAAAGCAGCCCGATGCAAACAGGTGACGCAAAGTTACGAGCAAGTCTTCTTATTTGTGGCAGAAAAAGTGGCGGCCCCTTAGACTCCGGAACCGCCAATGAAACTATCGCTTTCAGAACGTGAACGTACCGTGCAACTGTACCAAGCGCGGCGAAGCATCCGCTCCCAGGAACGAACCGAAGATGCTGGTGGGGGAGGCTACAGGGTTGATGATATGACCGAACGTGGCCGATGCCACATCAGCATCGGGCTGATCAAAGTGCGGATGATTAAATATGTTAAAGAACTGCGCTCCAACTCCAAAATGAGCGCCTTCCCAGTGAGGAACCGCAAACGCTTTGCTAATTGTGAAGTCGCTGTTGAAGAACCTCGGACCAGTGAACTGGTTCCGGCGCTGATCGCCAAATCCCGTGGTGGCGGAGCTGAAGTTAGAAGCAAGCAGGCAGGGAGTTGCCGGGTCGGCAGCCTGACTGGTACAGCTTCGGCTTCCGCCAAGAACCGCGGCTGTAATTGACGAGGTGCCGGCGATCCCATAGTTGTTGCCGTTCAAAATGCTGTAGGCATTGGAATCGACCACCGTAAACGGTAGCCCGGAACGCGCAAACACCGTGCCGGCAACCGTCCAACCGCCTAATAGAGTGCTTGGCCCGAACTTGTGCGGCAAGTTATACACATAGTTCACGCTGAGATAGTGCCGGGTATCGTAGTCAGAGTTGCCGTAGTTGAACCGGCGCAGGTTAAACGGGTCAATCGGAGCCAGGATGCTGGAGTTCGTCAGAGCGTTGAAGTTCAGGAGTCCGCCATTGGAGACGTCATCCTGCGCATGGCTGTAGGTGTAGTTTCCTTGCACCGTCAAGTTCTTGGAGTGGCGGGTAACTGAGACCGTCAGGCCGTTGTAGTTGGAATCGCCTGTCGAAGAAGTTTCGGTGACGGTCGAAAACCTTTGGTCGATGGCTGATGTTGGCAGGCTGCCGAACTGGCTAACGGTCGGCGCGTTGCCGGTGTTGAGTGCGGTCAGGCAGTTCTGGTCGCAAAACGCGTTCAGACCTGGGTTCTGCACCACCTCATGTACGCCGTGGTTCCCCACGTAGTTGATCGACAACGCCGTGCTCTGACCCAGCGCCTGCTGAAGCTCCAGGTTCCACTCCTGATAGCGCGGGTTCTGGATGTGGCCCGCGACCGTATTGAACGTCGGTGGAGTAAAACCCGGTACGCTGTTCTGGACGCTGGTAAGCGTCCCGCCATTGGCGAATGCCGCACGGAACGCAGCGTTGCTTTGGGCTGCCAATTGGGCCTGATTGCCGCCAACACCCGGGGAGAGTGGACCGCCTGCAATGTTGAACCCCACTTGCAACGGAGGGTTGCTCAACAATTGATCGGCAAGGTTGCCAGGGAAAGAATCGGCAAACAAACCGAAGCCACCCCGGAGAACCGTGCTCTTCAGGCCAAGTGGCGTCCAAGTGAAACCGAACCGAGGCAACCACTCGATGTCTGTGTAGAGCGGCAGAACTGTGTGCTGACCAGACACAATCGCTTGGTTGTAAGGTTGGTTCGGGTCGTGAGAAATGTTAAGAAAGTTTCCGCTCAAGCGCGCAAAACAGTTGGTCTGGCATACCGGATCTGAGAAGTGCTCGCCCCTCAATGCGAACGTCAGCTTTAGATTAGGCTTCACTTTCCACTCATCCTGTCCGTAGAAGCCGAGGTCGTAAAGAGCAACCGGCTGGCTTGGCTGCGACGGGAAGCTCTGAAAGTAGACTCCACCCTCCCCATTAAAGAAGCTCTGCAAAGATGTACTGTTGCTGGCGCCGATCGACCCAATTCCCGGATCGAAGTCACCGATATTGTTCCGGCGGAAACTGATTCCGACTTTCAGCGAGTGATTTCCCTTGGCAATGGAAAAGTCGTCCAGGAATTGATACTGGCTCACGTTCCGGCCCTGAGGCACGCTTCCAAGAAATCTTCCCAGCGAAGAAAATGCGCCTCTAGAGAAGGCTAAACGAAAGGGCAGAGCCTGCTGGGCCGCCTGTAGATTGTTCACGTCGAATAGCGCCGAGTAGTACTGGCCCGATGCAATGAACTGGTTTACCGCATTGGTTCCGAGGGTGTGGGTTTCTTCCAATTGGCCCTCGTACTGCGGCTGACGGCTTCCCAGGTTGAATAATGGCGAAATCGCGTCTGTGACCGTGGCTTGGAAACCATGATCGGTGCGGAAGTGACCAAACAACCGATCATTGTTGCCCAGGTTCTGGTCCACTCGCGCCGTCAATAACCACTCTGTGCTAAGCTGCCCAACGCTAGAGTTGAACTGAAGCGCGCAGGGTCCACCACCCGGTAAAGCGAAACTTCCGCACCCGTTGCCGGTCGGGTTGCCATTAGCATCTTGTCCGGGTGACAGCACATTTTGGGCCCGGCCTGCTCCCGGTGCATTGTTGTAAAGGTTAAACAGCCGTTGGTAAAACGGAACCGACGCCGGGCTGGCACTTGCCAAGTTTGCCAATGTGGCGGACTCGAACTGCGAACTGGGAATGCGGACGTTCAGACTGGTCGGCAAGACGAAGCGCAGTCCTTCGGTGTCCAGGAAAAAGAATGTCTTATCCTTCTTAATAGGCCCGCCAATTGATGCAGCCCACTGATTAGCGTTTACGAAGGGTCGGGGCGTGCCACTTTGATTGTTGAAATAACTGTTGGCGTTAAGAATACTTCCATTCCACCAATACAGAGCGTTTCCATGGAAGTTGTTTCCGCCTGATTTGGTCACGTAGTTGACATTGGCGCCGGCCAAGGTCCCGTACTCGCCGGAGTAGCCGTTGGTCACAACTGTGGCCTGTTCCACGTCGTTGTTGCCCAGTAGCAGATTCGTGGCGCCAGAGTTGTTAAGGTTTAGAAATGGATCGTTCTCATTCTGCCCGTTCAACGTAAACAGGTTTGAAGTCGCAGGCAAACCATAAGCGGAAAAATTACCGTTGCCGCCCTGCGTGTTTTGAATCACGCCGGGCGCGGTCTGCGCAATGTAGCTCAGGTCATTGCCGGGGTCGGGAACTTGAGAGATCTGCGTCTGGCTGAAACTGGTTGACACGTCAGCGTTGTCGGTTTGCAGCAATGCAGTATCTGAGGTTACTTCGACTGTCGTTGAGGCTTGACTGACAGCCATAACTATATTAAGGGTCGTCGCCTGACCTATCGTTACCACCGCGTTCATGGTTGCTTGCTGGAAGCCGGTAACCGCGACCGACACGGTATAGCTTCCGGGAGCCAGCAGAGAGAAGCGGTAGGTGCCACGAGCACTGGTCGATTGAACCTGGGTGTTTCCCTTTTCATCGCTTTTCAGGGTCACCCGTGCGTTAGGTATCACAGCACCAGAAGGATCAGCAACCAAACCCACGATGTCGCCGGATGTAAGAGATTGAGCGTTGAGTTGTGGTGCGCTTCCGACAAGAGTTATCAGCAATAACATCACGGCCGAGAGTCTTGGGAAAAACGACCAAAGAGTAACAGACCAGTTTTGTCGGTCGCCTTTGGTCAGACGGGTCCATACTTGACTGAGTTTCACAGCACTTCTCCTCGTTGAGATACGGCTCTTGATGAACTTTTACTGCGGAAGCTGGTTGCTTGCGCGTACGATGCTTTTCACTGGCCCAAAGTTACGTTTCAAGAACCAGACCGAAGCATTTCGACGCGTCCTCAGTAAGCCAGTGTTCACGAGTGCTGAAGGGAGCACATTCACTGCCAATCATGCTGGGGAATGAACTAACTCGGGAGAGGAACGAATGGCGCCGTACCCGTCGCAAACGTTAAGGCGTACTAAATTTGGAAACTCTTGAGACTCGAACTATG
The DNA here is from genome assembly GCA_963702345.1 of uncultured Acidobacteriota bacterium. GTDB lineage: Bacteria > Acidobacteriota > Terriglobia > Terriglobales > Acidobacteriaceae > Gp1-AA145. The sequence continues at coordinate 66,875 of CAVPCD010000008.1, forward strand.
AATTTGGGAGTGGGTCATCGTCCGCATCCCACTTCTCCCCGGAACACGGGAGCAATCGAGCGCACCCAGGTTTGTTGATCGGGAGCAGTGGGCGAGTTACTAAACGACGGGCAGACTCTCCGGCCTATAAGTAATGTACGCCGGAGATCTATTCACGTCTGCTTAGAAGATCTGGATATACTCTCAGTCCGCCTTGAACCGCAGATTTAAGATATCTGTTTGAGGAACTTTCGCAGCATGTTTCGACTGCCTCTCCGAAGGGGTAAAGACACTCCGTTGCGTAGCTTTACAAACATATTGCCGCTCGGAGGCAGATGGAACTCGTCTACGTGGTCGAGATTGACGATTGCATTGCGATGCACTCGTAAAAAGCGTTTCGGGTCAAGCTTTGTCTGGAGGTTCTTCATGCTTTGGCGAAGCAGATGGGACTTCTCTTCCGCGTACAGTCGAATGTGCTTCCCCAGAGACTGTATCCACTGGATGTCGTCGACACGAATCAGCACAATTTTCTCATTCTCTTCTACCGCCAATCTGTGCACAAATTGTCGACGGGAAATTCCAGACTCCTCTGGGACCCAGCCATCAGCTACCTGCAGTTCTGTCCGGGCGCGAAAGATCGTCGATTTCGCCAGATCCAGCGCAGTCTCGAAGCGCTCGACGTTGAATGGCTTAACCACGGTGTCAACAGCGACAGAGGCGAATGCCGTCAATGCCGACGGATCATAAGCTGTGACAATGGTGGCTGGCGGAGCCTCGATCCCCAAAGCGTCCCAACTCTCCCCCCTCCTGATCACGTTCGTGTTCGCGTCCAAGATCACGAGCTCTGGAGCGTTTTCTTGAATCGCGGATATCATAAGAGAGTCATCGACACACTCTGCTGTCATTTCTGGTTCGCACTCAATTAGTGAACAAATGAGCCTCCGGCTCACAACGTCGGGCTCCGCTACCAGAACTTGAATGGGCGCGCCGGGCAAGTAGCCAGGTGCCGACACATTCGCAGCAGGTATTTCGGGGAAGGATCTCAACGGCTGCTCTCCTCTCATTCTGGGTTACTCCGTTTTGCCAGCAAAGTGGTACGATTTTTCACTTGTCGGCCACTATGACGGAATAGGTTAAATCCCCCGAGCGATACGCCTCGAGGATTGTGCTGATACCACGAACGAACTCCCGCACCTGGCTTGGGAAGACGCTGATGAGAATTCGCAGCTTGCGAGCGCGCTCCAGACAAATTTCCCAGGTGCGCATAACTTTCGCAGTTATCTCTTCGCGGAACCGAATGCCTAAACCAGCACTCTTGATCTGTTGTTCATAATCTTCAGCGCTCTGTAGCGACGGGCAGAGGAAGGTATTTGCTACTGCTCTCACTCTGGGGTTTTGCATCGAACCAGTCCAAGCGGCGAGCATGAGCCGGCCACCATGCCTTAAGGATAAAGCAGCGCGGCGAAAGTAGCCGGACTTATCACGAAAATGTTCCGACGATTCCATGGTCCACACCAAGTCAACAACTCCGGAAGGAAAGACATGACTCTCCACATCGGCGACCAGGAAGCGAGTCAACCCATCAACCCCTGCGCGCCTCGCATTCTGTTTGGCCAGAAGGGCCTGCTTCGGGCTCAACGTTAGTCCTTCGGTGCGACAGTCGTAGCGATGTGCAAGATAGACACAAGTCCCGCCGTGACCGCAGCCAACGTCGAGGACACGAAGCCCCCTCTTAATATTGCTCAGACGAGCGCAGTGTTCGAGAAGATTGACTTGAGCCTCTTGTGGCAGTTCGTTCCCGCGAAGGAAGAGACCGTGGTGTATGTGATCTCCCCAGAAAGTGCGATAAATCCATGCGAACGAGTCGTAGTGTTCTCGGATTGCATTGGAACTCACCATAATGCCGGAGTGTGTGATCATACGTAACGATGCTTTGCGCTGACTCAAAGTTACACAATGAAATGAAACTGACTCATCGGCTTTCAAGACGGTTCCAGACAGCAGAGATTAACAACTTATCTTTAAGTATTGCGATGCTTCCTGCGCGTTATTAGAAGTCAGAGACTCGTCAAAATATCAACAGCGCTGCTCTACCCGAGCAGGATGGGCAGCACTCCGAGACCCAGGGCGAAGAACCACAAGGCCGGCGCAGGTGTTCCCACTGGCCGGATGCGGCGCAATTCTCGGGGCGCGATTCGTGGATCGAGAACCAGCCTGCGGGTGTAGCGGTCAGCATTTTTGGCAAACAAATAAACCGCAGCCGAAGCACGATCTATGTGTCTGATCTGGCTTGCACGCCGTGCACAATTCCAATGCTGCCTTCCCCAAGTCACCGAGGGCCGGGTGCAGCGCTATTTTCTGAGATGTTCTACGTCGACGGTTGCATCCACCCAGTCCACAGCCCGCTTTGCTATGGCTAACCTCTGCTGCGATGGCATGAGATCCACGAAGGCCAACCATACGACTCCCTGGGCGAAGCCGTAAGGATCCCATTTGGTAAGCCTCACTTCTTGTCCCTGAAACAATACCTCGTTCTTGCTGGCGCCCAGAACCAGCGTGACTCGGGGCGCGACCGGACGACTGTTGCCGAATTCCTGTTGAACTACCGAGCATGCCGAAAGGTAGATCTTTTGTGCCTCTGCAGCGGGCCACTTCTGCTTCCCCTGGGTCTGAACGATCAATCCTTCCTGAGCGAAACACGCCGTAACCGAGAATAGGACCACTATCGAGGACGTCAAACGATTGGTCATGTTAACCCCCGCCGAATCTCCATCCGTCAAATGGTGCTCGGGAAAGCATCCGCAATAAATTCGCCACGCTGGAAAGTGCGATAGATCCATGCAAGCGAGTCGTAGTGGCCGCGGAGTGCATCGGGAGTCATCATGTTTGAAGCTTGTATTCGTACGATGCGTTTCTCTAATTCGAGGTTACACGCCGAAAGGATCCTTCCTTTCTCGACTTGCAGCGCTTCGAAAGCTTACGGTCAAGTTTCTTGTACATACGATCGCTGAGACCGGCAGGTAATTCGAAGGCAGCCGCATTGCCCACCAACCGCACTACGTTGCGAGTTCCATCCAGTACGGCCGTGCAATGTTTACAGCCCTTAAAGTGCTCGTCCATCCGCTCGCGCAATTCCGCGCTGATCTCTCCCTCGAGGTAATCAGAGATCTCGCGCCAGACTTCTTCGCAACTGATTTCGATTACCATGGTCTCACCTGTTGGTATTCCCTTCGGCCAGTGCTCCAACTCCCATCTAGGCCAGGCGCAAGAGCGTCTCGCATCTGAAGACGGGCACGCATCAGGCGTGTTTTCACAGCGCTCTTGTTGATACCGAGCAGATTGGCGGTTTCCGCGATGCTGAAGTGCTGCACATCTCTGAGAACGAACACCTCCCTGTGTTTGGGAGTCAATGACGCGAGCGCTGCAGAAAGCGCTTGCCGCAACTCCTTCTTCTGCAGCGCCTCGGAGGGAATCTCCCGCCAGTCGGCGAAGTCTCGGGGGATATAATCGCCTTCGTCGTCCTTGCGCTGCTGGTCCAACGGTTCGTGAAGTTTTTGGTGGCGGCCCTTCCTCAACTTCATGAGAGCTTCGTTGGTGGCGATTCGGATCAACCAGGTGCTGAATTTCGAGTCACCACGAAACCTGCCAAGATTGGTAAATGCCTTGAGAACGGCGTCCTGGGCTGCGTCCTCGGCGTCGGCTTCGTTCTTCAGGATAGCTTGCGTAGTCATGTACACGGCATGTTCGTAGGGACGCACAAGTTCGCGAAACGCCTCTTCTTGCCCACTGAGGACGCGTTCAATTAGCACAGCCTCCGCCGACTCAACCTGCGATTTGGCGCCTGCGAACATTTCTCGACTAGTCTGAGCAGCGCTCACGGAGAGAGTCTGCGGCATGGGATTGGCGGACATTGTGGAAGTGACTGGCGGTCCCGAAAACCCTTAGGGACATTATTTCCGGAGGTTCGTGGGTCCACCCGGGTGATGCTTTTGCGCTTCAAAAAGTTACATCGCCGCCAGCTGAGTGGGCTGCTTACTGTGAAGGTGTACAGAAGGCAACCGATTCGCGCACCGAAGCGAGCGGGGCGTCATCGGTGAAAGAAATGTTGCCGTTCTGCGATCGTTGAATCCCCAACTCCTTCCACAAGTTCGCCAGGTCGACCGTCACGGGCTTGTCCTTCATCTTTTTATACAGGCTCTCCAGAACGGGTGTGCCGGTGGCTTTACCTCCGGCTTTGAGCGTCCGCTCTAACGGCCTTTGGGTCCATTTGCAGGAACGTAACTTCCCCTGACTACGAACATCCAACGAGTGATTTCAACACAAGACTGTTTCGGAGAGGTGCAAGCGTGCACACCTGACACAAAGTGTTTGCAATAGAAGGCGGTTAATTGAGGCAAAGGTAATTGAGTTTTACATACCAAATAGCTTCCAAAGAAAGATGGGGCGGGGGTTTTCCAGACCTACACGGAAAGGTAATCGAGTTCCGCTTGCGGAGAGAGAAATCTGCGTGAGTTGAATCCAAGCGCACTCCAGTCATCATTTTCTGGACGAGAGTCAGGTGCTCATAGGCTTTGCAGGAACCGTCCGATCGTGGTGCCTTTTTGTTCGCACTACAGAGCGGCCAATGTTTTGAACAAAGTGGGCCGGGGCTGAGCTGCAAAGACCAAATCGTCAAGTGAAAGGGACAATGGCTAGACAAAAGTTGTGCATCTTCGTCGGAACAGTCGCACTATTCATCGGTCTATTACCCTCAGCTTACTCGCAGACAAAGAATGAAGTTGGATTGGTGATTGGTGCCACGACAACACCGAGTCAGACCCTCTCCCGGCAGTCCTGCGTTGGACCAACATGCAACCTGACATTCGATGCAAGCCTGGCGTTGGGAGCGGAATACGACCGGCGCCTCGCAACTACCAAGAGACTGGCGATATACGGAGGCGTGGATTATCTGGCCTCTCCGTTGGACGTCACACTGAGTCAGCCCCCTCCAGAGGTGAGCTCCCAATACGCCTATGAATTCCTTACCCCGCATGTACGGGTAAAATTCAATCCCGCCGGACACATTGCCCCGTGGTTATCCTTCGGCGGGGGATACGCGCGCTTTCTTGAGGCGGCACCTAGTAGCAGCACATCGTTCAAGGCCGGGACCAATACCGGCACGTTCGAGTTTGGCGCCGGAATCGATACCCGCAGTTTTGTTCGCGTTCTGAGAATACCCGTTGGATTCCGACTGGAAGTGCGTGACTTCTATTCTGGGTTGCCTAATTACAACCAGACAATTGATATCAGCCTGCAAAATAACGTGGCCTTTACCGGTGGTCTGCTGATCAGGTTCTGATCTAGCTGCGACAGAGCGGGACGGTCTCAACGGCCATGGAGCCACTAGCTCGGTTGCGTAACTTCCGATCCAGCTGTTGCATCCCACTCGAGGTGCTTCCTTTTTTCTCTTGGAGACTAACCGTGGAAACGACAGAAACTCCGGAAAGTGAACTGCGTCGAGATAGCAAGAACTCCTCTTTTCGATTCTGGGATGCCCGGCGCGTCCTTACCGTGGGGTCGTTTGGCTTAGCCGCGGTCCAAGCTGTGTGTGCTGCGGCAGTGTTCGTCAGCGGAATAAGTACAGCTCTCGGGTTCTCTACACTCATTGCTGCCACCGCCGCCGGACCAGCGACCGGTTTCCATGCCAACAGGTTTCGGATTCCAATGCTGGCCATCGCCGGGGCCGGTGCACTAGTCAATCTCTTCCTTTTTTGGAATGCAGAACGTATGCGCAGGAACCCGGCAGCTCGATGGCGACAACGTCCTCTGACTCGAAAAGAACGCTTGGAGAAATGGATACAGCTTAGTACATCTATCATCACCCTGCTCCTGATCGCAGGGGAACTGCTCGCGCACCCGCTCTTTCACCATGAACTATAGATATTGTTATCGGCTGGTGGGCTCTGACTTCTCAAGTTCACCTTCGAGCCACGTCCGCAACCGCTCGCTGAAACCGACCGGCAGGGTGAATGTGCGCTCATCAGCGATCAGATAAAGGATGTTGTGAGTCGAGTCCAGAATAGCTGCGCAATGGTGGCAGTGGGCCAGATGTTCTTCCATACTGGCGCGCACCGAAGGATCAATATCTCCATCGATGTAGTTGGAGATTTCGCGCCACACGTGTTTGCAATCAAGCACCATAATCAGCCTCTTGTGTACCTCTTGCCTTGCGCTCGCAATTCGGGCGCCACGATTTTCTGCATCATCAAACGCGCCCTAAATAGCCTCGTCTTTACCATCCCTATGCTGACACCAAGCAATTGCGCGGTCTCCTCTATATTCAGCTCTCGCACGTCACGCAAGATCAATACCTCACGATATTTTTCCGGCAATTCGTCCAACCCGCGTTGCAGAAGCGTCCGCAGTTCTTTCCGGTCAAGGGCCTCTGAAGGAATCTCGCGCCAGTCAGCCAAAACTGCCGGCGTGTAATCGCTATCATCGTCATCCGCAAAATCTTCAAGCGAAACTTCGGACTCCGCACGCGAGCGACGCAACTTCATTCGCGCTTCATTCAATGTGATCTTAACCAGCCAGGTGCTGAATTTCGCCTCTCCACGGAAACTGCCAAGAGCTTTGTATGCTTTAAGGGAGGCTTCCTGCACGACCTCTTCGGCGTCCGCTTCGCTCTTCAGGACCGAGAAAGCGGTAAGGAAGACCGCCCGCTCACAGGGCTTTATCAAATCATAGAACAGTTCGCGTTCACCGCCGATGATACGAGAAATCATCTCCGCTTCCGTGAGCGGCTGCGTGATGGTCGTGGTCGACAACTGAGTCTGGTCGTAACTCAAGCGGCAACCTGCGCAGCACAAGCTAAACATCCCGCGACACATTGGACTGGGACAGGTTCTGAAGTGTTCCGGCACTTAAGTATGTGTATAAGCGCATCCATCCCAGTACTCCCGTGATCTGCTAGCTGGTACTTCTCTCGACGAGCTTCTTGATGAGATCTCGTGAAAGAAAGTTACAGCTACACATTCCCTGCTGGTTTCGTCCCTTCCGATATGTTTGTTGCTTGCTGCCGCAGGAGTAAGCCAGAAACCGAAGCAGCGAGACGACCGGGAACCGCCGTAACTTTTCTTATCGCTTCTCATCTGAATGGCAGAACTAAAACCTAATGCATCCATTCCAAGGCGCGTTGACGTAACGCCTTCGAGGCTGTAACTGGGAGATAGAAGTCACTCCCTTTTGTCGTAGAGGAATAGTTTTCAGGGTTGCAGCGAATGCAGTGCCCACGGCTTGGCGGCATGTGAGCACGCAGACACGCTTCGGACGAGGTTTCGCGAAGCACTCGCTTCTCGTTTCGGCTCTGCGTAAATATTGTGAGCCAGTCTCAGGCCTCTAAGCCTCACTGGCATCTCTAGGCCGCCCCAAGCCGGTTCCCGACGTTTTCGGGAAAGAAAAGGAAACGAATATGAAGCTATCGACGATCTCCAAGAGTGTGTTGCCCGGGCTGGCCCTGTTGCTGGCTAGCAGCGCATTCGCAGCAAACAAAGCAAACAAGGGTTCATTCGACGTGTCTGATCCCCTAACCGTCAGTGGACATCAACTAGCGCCCGGACAATACAAGGTTACCTGGGAGGGAACTAGTTCTAACGTTGAGCTGATGATCTTGTCGCAAGGAAAGGTAGTAGCGACTGTTCCTGCTCGTTTGATCGAACTTGGTCAAGCGGGTCATGACAACGCGACCGAATCGCGCAAAAACGATGATGGCAGCCAATCTCTGACCCAGATCGATTTCGCGGGCAAGAAGTACGCGCTGGCCTTCGGCATGGAGGCGGCCGCAACTGACTCGACATCTCAGGGCGGCGGCAACCAGTAACAGCTATTGGTTGTGGAACCACTACGGTCCAATCGCATCCGGCGCACAATGGCTAAGGCCGTTGTTGCGCCCGCTGCGGGAACGCTGGTTAGCACCTGTCGAGGTCGAGGATATGCCAGGAATGAAAAAAGCAACGCTGGTCAAGTCCCTGCATTATCGCAGGGAATTCTTTAGCCTCAAGCCTCTCGATGACACTCTCACTGGAGCAGCCACAGTGCTAACGGCTGAGAAACAGTAGATTGCTAGATTGCCTGACGGACAAACCAGGGGCGCATGTACGCTACTGGATGGAACGTCCGCGCCAACTTCGCGGCACAGGAGTTGGAGTCTCACCGCTCCCTCAAGACAGCTCCACCCAAAAATTCTCGTCGCATATGGTCGTCACTGGATTAAGTAAGGAGCGGTCGGCAGATAGCGCCCCATAACCTAGAACGAGCCAGAGAACCGGGCTTCCAGAAATTCACCCAGCTTGGCCGTCGTCTTAAATTGCGGGATGGGATCTAGTTCCTTAAACGCGGACGTGAACGCATTCGAGAGACTCCAAATGGTCCGCGGCCGGAACTCCTCGTACTTCGGCTCAAAGTATAAGCCGTGCACTGTCCGAGCCAAGTGTTTCGGAGCTTCCAGCTTTGCCTCGACAAACGCTTCGTAGATGACCACTTTCGCCGTCACATCCGTGAGTTCGAACCGCTGCCAGGCTTCCACCTGCTTTCTCATGGGCTCGAAGTTCCGCTGCATCCGATCCACGCCGACCGAGATGCAGTCAATAAGCGAGAACGACTTCGAGTGTTTGGCGAGCACCGGCGTAAAGTCGCCTGCGAAGGCCATATTCGAACAGACGAAAACCCGGTATCCGCAAACCATGGCCAGACGCATGCTCTTATCATGTGAGTTGCGCAGGCCGATGGAGAAGCGGCACCCTTGCATTTCAGTTGCGAGGTCAAGGACCCCGAACATTTTCATGCCGTCCGGCGAGACTGCGTACTCGTCGTGGACAACTCCAATGTGGCGGAATCCGAGGGTCTCCACCAGAGCTCGAACGATTTCGTGGTGTGGAATCGGGCGGTGAGTTTCGGTGGCTGGCGGTGTAGGCACCAGCGCCAGGTCTTCGCGGCCGATAGTTCGACCTGCGTAACCAATGAGCGTACTAGTTTCAGACATACTGGTTTTCTCCTTTAATCAAGTGGAATTACTTCATTGACTGGAATTACTGAAAGTGAGTGCGAAATGTGGTGGAGAGATTAGAAAAGCGATGCCTGTTCGGGAACACGATCCTTGCTGCGTGATTTCCTGCCTCCCATCGGGCCTGCTCGCTGTCCGAAGATTAAGATCGAACTTCGGTCCATTGCCCCTTCGATAACGGCCGCAGCGTTGGGGCGAATAGCCAGCAGCGGGTTTGGCACTTCGAGAGCGAGATCGTCATGGTCTGATTCAGAAGCAGTAGGAAACAGCTTCTGATGTTCGGCGTTTAGAGCTTTCCAAACGGCGTCCGCCGTCTCCCCGATTCCATTCCTCTCCACCAGTTCTCGCGCCATCGCCGAGAGCATGTCGTCGTCTTCGTCGATATTTTGTAGTCCTTCGCCCGCGAATTTGCCCTCCATCGTGAGGGCGACGAGGAGTTTCTTCCCCATAAGCCGAAGACACCCTGTTTGCATGGTGCCTTCGTAGCAGAGGAACTTGACCCGCACCGGCTGTCGTTGCCCGATTCTCCACGACCTGCGGCTGGCCTGGCGCAACGTGTGCAACGAATAACCGGACTCATAGAAAATAATGCTTGGGAAATCGAGCAGGTCCAAACCGGTTTCGACCAATTTTGGATGTGAGATAACAACTTGCACTCCTTCTTTGACTTGGCGCGCATACCAGGCCTCCCGCTTCGAGGTATCAACGCTGGCTCGTAAAACCGCGGTGCGAATGCCCTCGTTTCTCAAAATTCGCTCAAGCCGACTGGTGACATCGTGCTTGCGTGTATAGACCGCAAACACTTGGCAGCGTCGGCCTTCGGCCAATTCCTTCTTGATCTCGGTGATTAATCTGCGCTCTTTCGAATACAGCCACTCCTCTGGGAGGTCGCGTGTCTCAGCGATCACGAACCGGACCTTGCGCTTGAGTTCCGGATCGAAATCTGTGCCATACAGAGTTCCCATGGCATAGGGATGGTCGGGATAGAGCAGCAGCGTGTTGAGCATCGTGCTCAACACAGAGCGATTGCCTCTATGTTCTTTCAGAGCTTTCCGAATTTCGTCTTCGAGTTCCCGATACGCTTCCGCCATCAGCGGATCCATCGCGACGCTTAGGTATGTCTCTTCATAAGGCGGAAGTTCGCCCGAGATGTCTTCGAGAAAGACGAAGGCGCATAGCTGCATTAAGAACTCGCCAAAGAGCAGAGGAGAAGCTCCCGGCTTTCGGCGAATCATGGTCGTGGCCTTTGATTTCGAGCACCGGTTATCTTCCGGCTCGATCTTGGTGATGGTCTCGAGAACTCCATAGTCCTGAGTGAACGCACTTCGTCCGCTTGCACCCCATTCGTAGCCGTGCTGCTTCATCCTTCGAGCTTCGAGCCGGAACAAAGTATTGAAAAGATCGTCCGCGTATCCGCCGAGAAGAGTTCCGGTCAATCCCACGATTCGATCGGTACAAGACGCCAGAGTGCCGAGCGCATTGCCCTGGGCGGTATCACCGGCCAGTTGGTGGATTTCATCGCAGATTGCGTAGTCAAACCAACCGGGCATGTAGCGCCCGATGAACTCGACTGGAGCCATGCGCCGAATCTTTTCGGCATCTGCCTGCCAAAGTGCACTGTGGAACGGGCGACAGCACTTCCCATCCCTGGTCTCGACGACTTCCGAAATCTTTACTCTTTCGAAATCAGCGGCGGTCAAACGGCCGCTATCCACGATCACTGGATTTCCGGTTTCGGGATTTACGACGCAGCCCAGGTAGCGCCCGGAGCGGGGCACGCCGTTCGCGACCGACGATGAACAGCGAAGATTTCCCGCATAACGACATCCAGCGTGTGCGTGAGCTCACCGACCTTTTGCGTAGTCGCAGTTCACTCAAGGTGGTGTGCAGCCCTTCCCGCACGATCCGGCCCTGCTTGAATCGAACTTCGTTCACCCCGTGCGACTTGTTCTCATCGCCGCCATTCCGCAAGTCGTCGATCAGGAACACCCGCACGCCAGGCAAAGTGAGAAACGCCTCCCGGGCCCACTTCTCGACCAGGTGTGGCGGAACCATAGCGAGAGCTGTGAAAGGATTGCCAGCACTGTGGACGTGGATCGCACCAAGAGAGATCAGCGTTTTACCGGTGCCGCACTCAGCGACAACCATACCCGTGCGCGCTTGCTGCCACCGTTTAGCGAGCCCCATGATCGCGATGGCCTGTGCTGGAAATGGCTTCCGTAGTAGCTCATCTATGCGGGGGGAGACCGGATCATCGATTTGCTGAAGTGCTGGAAATTCCTGAAGGATGCGCTCACCCAAAAGGCCAGCGTGGGCCCGCATATATGTGTAGATATCGGTTATGTTGTCGTGCTTCATGAAATCCCTTCTTTCCCGCCGCTGTTGCAATACCCATGGCCACATAACCTGCATACTTGGCTGATTTCAAATTCACTCCCAGGAGTCAGCCAAATGTTTGAGCAGCTAATGAAACGAAGTAATTGGGTTTGGATTTACAAGATGGGTCGCTTCGCGCCCGAAAGACGGTCCTTTCTCTGTCACCTGAACGAACAAGGCCACAGTTTGCGGACACTGCGAAACATCAACAAGCTCTTACTCGCAGTTGCGGAGCGAGTGAATGTAAGAAAGGCCGGGGATATCACAGAAGCACAGATTTCGCGGGCAGCCAAGAACTGGGTCATGAAGTCCTGTGCTCCTGGGTCTAGGACGGAGACTTTTGACGCCGCGAGGAAGAGGTGTATTTATTGGGCCAAGAACTGGTTCCAGTCTTGGGCAAGTGGCATGATCCAGTCCGCAACGCTCAGTTCAGGCCAGAACTCGACAGTTTTCTGAAATCACTACGCGACGACCGAGGTTATACAGATCAAACGGTTTCTACGCGCGAATCGGCACTCCACCTTTTCTTCGAGTGGCTTGGCAGCCAGGGCATAGCCCTGAAGGACGTTTCTCCCCAGACTCTTACAGCCTACTTCATTCAGGGCAAGAGTTACGATTGGAAGAAATCGACCGTCAAAGCATATGCTCAGTCGCTGCGCGCCTTTTTCCGCTACGCGGGCGATCACGGTTGGTGTGCTCCAGGTTTGGCGGACACCATCCAGAGCCCGACCATTTACTCGTTGGCTGGACTACCGCAAGGTCCCAGTTGGGAACAGGTCCAGCGCTTAGTAGCAAGCCTTAACACAGAACGTCCGGGTCACATTCGCGATCGTGCCATCATTCTGCTTCTGGCAGTTTACGGTTTGCGGATCGGAGAGGTTTGTGGTCTGAGATTAGATGACCTGGATTGGGCCAATGAAAAACTCCGCATACGCCGACCGAAGATCAAACGAATTCAGGAATTCCCTCTGATCACCGAGGTCGGAAATGCCATTTTGAAGTATCTGCAGAAGGTGCGGCCCCGATCCTCTTCCCGCTTCCTTTTTCTCTCACTACAGAAACCTTATCGGCCGATGATGACGCGTGGGGCTTCCTGCTCTATGGCTGTTCACATTCGGGCACTTGGCTGCCAACTCCCGCATTACGGTCCACATGGGTTGCGTCATGCCTGCGCTACACACCTTCTGGACGAAGGATTTTCCCTCAAGGAAATTGGTGATCACCTCGGGCACAGCTCCCCACGCTCGGTGCAAATTTACGCCAAGGTCGAGCGCCGGAAATTGGGACAGGTCGCCAGCATGGAATTATCGGACCTGACCAAATATCTGCGGAAACGAACACAACCGACCACAGCAGATTGGGCTAAGGAACGCTTGAGCTCCCTGCGCGCGGTTTCCAATTTTCAGTTGGGAGGTCTCCAGTGAAACTGGCTCCCGCAATTGAAGAGTTCATCCAATACAAACAGGCGTTGGGCTGTTCGTACACTACGCCAGCCCGCGTCCTGAGATCCTTTCTCAGGAAAGCGGGAAATCTCGAATTTGATGCGCTCACAGTGCAACACACCGACGCATTCCTGCCGATCCATGGCGGTACGGTCACGAATGCTTGGTTCCACAAGTATTGGGCGCTCCGCGCTTTTCTCCATTTCGCCAGCAGCCGCGGTTATATACAACATCGAATCCTCCCGACGTCGATCCCCGATCGACCGCCGAACTTCGTTCCCTACATTTATTCGACAGCCGATGTACGTCGATTGTTGGCTGTGCCTGATTCTCATTACCCGCGGGCATGTCCGTTGTCCCCGGACACGACGCGCACATTGATCCTCGTGCTCTATGGAACTGGATTGCGATTGGGAGAGGCGACTCGTCTGACCCATGGGGATGTTGATTTCAGAAACGCCGCTCTCACGATTCGCGAAACGAAGTTTGGCAAGTCCCGGCTGGTTCCGATTGGAAGAGATATCGTCAGCATCTTGAGACTTCACCGAATGCGCCATCGCCCACGCTTCGGATACGAACGCCCGGCGACACTTCTCGCCACGAAAATCGGAATGATGATCAGCAACGATCATGCCGATCATCAGTTCCAGTGGCTGCGGAAGGAAGCAGGCGTACTGCGATTCGACAGTGCCCGCTATCAGCCAAGGCTCCATGATTTTCGTCACACGTTTGCTGTGACTCGTCTGGTGACCTGGTATCGCGAGGGAAAAGATGTGCAAAGAATGCTTCCTTTGCTGTCCACCTACCTTGGGCACTGCGGAATCAGTGAAACCTCCGTGTACCTCCAGATGACGAAGGAGCTGCTCCGAGAAGCCAACCACTGCTTTGAGCGTTATGCATTTGCGGAGGTGCAGAATGCCTGATCACGCCTCTGCTGGCTACTGGATTCGCCGCTTCCTGTCGGAGTATCTGGTACACGAACGCGGTGTGTCGCGAAACACGCAACAGAGCTACCGCGATACTTTTTGTTTGTTTCTTCCGTTTGTGGCTGCCCACCACAAAACTACGGTCGATAATCTCGTAATTCACGACTGCTCGCCGAAGGTCGTATCGGACTTCCTGGCGCATTTGGAGCAAACTCGAAGTTGCTCGGTTGCCACAAGGAATCAGAGGCTTGCTACCTTGCATGCTTTTGCTAGGTTCACAGGAGAACGTAGTCCCGAGCATGTTGAGTGGTGTGCGCAGATTCGCAGAGTCCCATTTAAGCGAGCCTGGAAAACTCCGATTCCGTACATGGAAAAGGACGAAATCGACGCGCTTCTTCGTGCACCGAACCAAGCGACCGATCATGGCCGGCGAGATTACGCGTTGCTCTTATTCCTCTACAACTCAGGCGCACGGGCCACCGAGGCTGCGACAGTTTTGATTGAAGATTTAACCTGCGACTCAACGGGCTGTGGCTCTGTGAAGATCCGTGGAAAGGGTCGGAAGATCCGGTTCTGCCCGCTCTGGAAAAAGACGATGGCGGAACTCCAGCCGCTTATCCGCGGACGAGATGTAGTCAGTCCGTTGTTTCTGAACCGATACGGTGAACCGATGACGCGGTTTGGAATCCATGCCCTGGTGACGCGTCATGCAGGAACGGTGGCAGGGCAAATTCCATCATTGAAAACCAAGCGCATCAGCCCGCACACGATTCGGCACACGACCGCAACCCACCTGCTTCGAGCTGGCGTTGATCTCAACACAATTAGAGCCTGGCTGGGCCATGTTTCGCTTGATACAACCAATATCTATGCGGAAACCGACTTGGCTATCAAAGCGAAGGCTCTGGCGGCCTGCAACCCAGGGGGACCCAGAATGAAGAAACGGTGGCGCGACAACCCGAACCTGATGGAGTTCTTGCGCAAGCTGTAAGCCATCCTTCTTCCCATCTTCGACGACTCCGGCGGAGGATCGTTTGGTCCGGCACCTCCGCCCTTTTTTATGTGGTGATGCACACGTCATGGCTCACTTCAGACGAGGTCTCCATGAAGCACGACAACATAACCGATATCTACACATATTGCAGAGTATTTTTAGCTTGGCGGCGCGGCGCAATACGCGGCCCGTGAATGCAGAGAAAATCGCCGGAGCCGTGCCGGTGAGCTAAAAATGTATTGGGCTAAACCGGTGAAGGATGCCGGCGCTATGGGTTTTGAATGACGATTGTATATCGCCACTGGGAGGAAAGCTGGTATCTTTCGCGGCCACAAAGTTGGTGGTGTGGAGGTTTCTGGTTCGGCACAGCCCACTGGGACGATAAATGCGCGACGCCTTTGTAATCAGATGCCATGCGAGGAGCTGTGAGGCGACACGACTCCTTCGACTCGATGGATTCGAGTTGATGGAAAGTTCGAGCCGAAATCGTAAATGGACGGATCATAATGTGTCCTGAGCGATTGGCCAGCCACGAATCTTTGGCAACTCCTTGACTCTTCTCATCTGGCCTCGATGGCAAAGCGGACATTCCCGCAGAGAGTGATCTGTGAGCCGTTCGTATCGATCACGATAATCTTCCGATGCCGTGGACTCCGAAGAATCCTGGCTGGGAGGAACCATGCCGAGAAGTCGGCGACCGTGCGCCAATTTCTCTTTGCGGTACCGGTTGCCAAGGAACCCATAGTAGCGGATGCGATGGAAGCGACCGGGTAAAACATGGAGCAGAAATCGTCGGATGAATTCCTCGGCTGGCAGGATCATGGTTTTCTGCTGCTGGTCACAGCGATAATCACGCCACTTGAATTTGACATGAGCATCGTCGATGTCCATGAGCCGATGATTGGAAATGGCGACACGGTGGGTGTAACGGCCGACGTAGTCCACGACCTGTTGAGGACCGCCGAATGGCGGCTTGGCGTAAACAACCCATTCCGTTCTCCGCGACTCCCCGAGATAACGAGCGAAGGCTTGCCGATCTCCTAATACCTCCAGTGAAGCGAAGAACTGCAACTGGCCGGCGTCGAAAGCTTCTTGCAAATACTTCAAGAACAGCCTGCGGAACAATCGGGACAATACTCGTACCGGCAGGAAGAAACCGGGGCGGCATGAAATCCATTGGGTACCGTCCGGCGAGATGCCGCCGCCCGGAACAACACAGTGAAGATGGGGATGATGGAGCAAATTCTGTCCCCAGGTGTGAAGCACAGCGAAGAAGCCGATCTCGGCGCCCAGATGCTTAGGATCGGCGGCGATGGTAGATAATGTTTCGGCGGTGGCTTTGAACAGGATGCCGTACACCAAATCTTTGTTCTGATAAGCGATGCTGGCGATGTCTTCGGGAACAGTAAAGACAACGTGAAAATATTCGCAGTCCAGAACCTCGGTGCCTCGTTTTTCGACCCACTGGGCGCGAGCGAGTGATTGGCACTTTGGACAATGCCGATTGCGGCAGCTGTTGTAGCAGGGCCTTTCGTGATGACATGAGTCGCATCGTTCGAGATGGCCGCCGAGAGCTGACGTTCGACACACCTCTATCGCAGTCATGACACGCCGCTGCTCAGTCGAGAGCGACGCACCATGCCAGGAACGATAGGATTCACCATAGCGGCGAAAGACATCCGCCACTTCCAGCTTTGCGCTAACAGCGGCGATCTGAGTGTCGCCGCCAATCACCGAGATCAGGTGAGCCTTGCACGACCTCAATTCCCAATACTCTCGCTTGTTCCACACGATTGGCATCAATCTCGATTCCGTAGCGATGGGCCGCAGTGTTTTTGAGCAAGCGCGTAAATGCCGCGCCATCCCCAACACATGGATCAAGTGCCGAGAATTCCTCTCGGAATATTAAGCAGTTTCTGAGTCGGTCCGCTTCGGCTACTGGAAGAGGGAAAAATCCTAGTTTGGTCTTGCCATGAGGGCGCACGACCACCTCCTTTCTTGTTAGCCTTTTGCTTAAGAAGGCAGACACACTATGGCCGAATCGGTCAGCGCACCGAGCGCCGGCACTGAATCGGCAATCCGCCGGATTCAGTGGTTCACAATTATTTGGATGGGGATTGAGGTAGCCGTTGCTGTGCTTGCGGCAATTCGGTCCAACAGTGTAGCGCTTGCCGCATTCGGCGGCGACAGCGCCATCGAACTTTTGTCAGCGGTGGTCGTACTCACACGGTTCGGTTCCCCGACTCTTATCGCGATTGCTATTGGTGACCCGCCATTCTATGACGCGTGGGTCAAATGGGATTTCGAGTTCTGCAGCATATCGGTTAACCTCGGCGGCCCCGAATCGGCGCGATTGATCGAAGGTCTGTAGGACATTTGGGAGCTTGTCAGCTTCTGTGCCATTTGCCGAAGCCGCGGCCCCGGCACGGGCATGTCCATTGGGAGCGGTCATATTCCACCTCGATTGGCTTCCTCTTTTGGATTTAACTCCTGCATTCCGCAAGACGGCTTCGATCTTGTCAATCGAGACCGTGATTCCGTCGAGACCTCAAAGCGTTTGAATGATTGCAGCGGGAGCGCGCCACGCGTTCGACAGCTTTGAGTGCGCAATCCAGGCGATTGCGCCAATCTGCGAGGATTGCAAGTGCCGAGTAATCGGCCGCGGCGTGGAAGTCAGCTGCCGCTTTTTCTGCTGTGCTCACGCGGACGAGAGGCAACATCAGCAGACGTCATCGACCGATCGGCGGGAGTGCACATTTACGGACCGAGCGGATGGCTTTGCTAATCCGTATCGAATCTCTGTTCTTTCCAGGGATCGCCACGCATGTGATAGCCGTTCTGTTCCCAGTAGCCGGGTGCATCTGACTCGAGGAATTCGAAGCCACGCACCCACTTTACCGACTTCCAGCCATAGAGCTGCGGAACGACCAGGCGAAGGGGATATCCGTGGTCAGGATCGAGTGGCTTGTCGTCGTGACGCGTAGCCAACAGCACGTTGTCACGATCAAGGTCAGTCAGCGGAACATTCGCCGTGTATCCCTGCTCGGCGTGCACGAGGACGTAATGAGCTTCGGGCAGCGGCGCTGCCAATTTAATGACTTCTCTGAAGGCGACTCCCTGCCAATGGTTATCGAAGCGGCTCCAGCGTGTAACGCAATGGAAGTCACTGGTAGTGTTGACGCGCGAAAGTCGGTTGAACTCTTCCCATGAAAGCCTGACGGGATTTGCTACAAGACCGAACACCCGCAAATCCCAACGCGCAGGATCAAATTGCGGAACCGATCCTTCGTGCAGCACAGGCCATTTGAGCGTGAGGGATTGACCGGGAGGCAAGCGGCCTTCCTCCCTCATCTGCTGTTCTTTTTGCTTGCGCTCGTTGCCGGAGAAGAGTCCGGAAAAGGCCACGGCTTAGTCCTGTGTTCCTGATTCCGCCTCTTTCGAGAGACGCTTCAATTGCTCGAGATCACTGCTACGCCCTGTTGCGTGCTTGTTTGCCACCAAATCATCCAGCGAGATGAACGGCACAGGTATACCGAAAATTGTTCCGCTGACCCGCCTCTTCCAGGCTGCGGAGAACTCTACACCTGTGATTTGCGTAAGAATGTCAATTCGAATTGGGGCTACGCCGATTTGGTAAGTTATTTCATCACGCGTAAATGTTTCCGGGGTGATCCCGTCGGATTCAATAGGCGCGCCAAATTGCTTGAGTGCCCGGAACACCCGAGATGCATTCTCTGCTGAATTTTCCACCCAGAGGTCGAGATCTTTCGTGTAGCGCGGTTCGCTGTACTTCATGACCGCATAGCCTCCCACGATTAGATAACGAACCTCAAAGTCGTTTAAGACTTGTAGCAGTTCTCTGAAATGTGGGTTTTCTGCCATATCTGACTTCCTCAGCTAGCTCCACCATTTCCCAAGCTGCCGCGAAAATTGCTTCATCGCCCTGCTCTTGCCAGAATTCAATATCGAAGCTGCGATCTGGAAACCCACCTTGGACCAGCCGGGTCCTCCAATTTGCATCCTGAGAACTGCCCATCCTGATATCTCCAACGTCCACTCGATCGCTCAATAATACATCCTGGCTCCGCAGAACTCATGCTGCGCCGTCCTGGCGCAGCAATAGATCGCACAGCGCGCGTTTCAGCTCGTCGCGTAGACGGGAATTCTGTACGTGCGGCAAAGCGCGAATGGCCGCATAGAGAACTTGGTTGAATTCGCTGTTTCTGAGTACCTGTTGATTGATCTCTGGGGAGAAGAGTTCGTGATTACGCATGGGAAATTGGAGAAGCTTTGCGTCAGCCATCACTCACCGCCATTTCCGGTCACCCGGCACAGCTTTCAAATACTTGAGAGCACATTTCAATTTTCTGCATAGCGCCGGGACGAGCATGCGATCGCGAGACCGAAACCTGGGGATCGCGTATGCCCGTCCCTGTCTGTGGCTCTAGCGAGTTGCAGAGGGTTCCACAGATTTCAGACAAGTCTTGTTGTGCGTTCATGCAGAACGTGAAATTGAGTAACTTGTGCAATCAATGTGTTGCAACAGATCTGCCCGCAAAACCTGAAACACGGGACCCCATAGGCTGAAACTATGAATGCAAATTTACGCATAAGATGAAACTGTCGACTTTTATCGATTGATTCCAACGAAAGAGTTTCACGCGGTTTGAGTGTCTGCCGAGGCGAAACAGCCCGGAAAAGTCAAATGAGCGATACGGCCTGAGATAGCAAACAACGACGCATTTGCAAGAATGGAGTTCCGGCTGCAGCTGCAACGAGTGCACCCACAGAATTGAGGTGTAGTCCTCCTCCGACCACTACAAGCAAGAACTGAAAAAAGAGAAATGCCTCAGCGACATGCTCTTCAGTTTCGTCGCATCCGTTCATCCAATCCAAATCTAATATTTCGTCTGCTACAGGTTGATCCGCTTACCCGCGATTGAAAACTCCGCGGCATCCATAGACTTGGTTGCGTTTGGCCCGATGGCTTCGAGTCTTTGAGCGAGGGCTTGCGGCTGCAGCAAATGACAGTGTCGACAGCCTACGCAGCATACGGCGGCCGTGATCAGAGCGGCTGCATTCTGGAACTCTGCGGGCAAAGTCGCGACCTCCCCGGCACGGCTATAGAACACCGGGGCTACAGAACCTCCATAACAAGCGTCTTTCCCCCAGAGCTCGATCTCGAGACTGCCGCGCCTGCCATAAAACAAGACCACGCTCTCAAGCCGCGGCCGTTGGCCGCTAGCGGATGCGGTCAGGATATGACGCGTGATCAGCAGATCGTAGGTGCGTTGCACTCGCAGCATCTCGACACGGACCAACACCGGCGCAACCACCACGGCATGCACGCCATTGACGCCGATGCTGTCAACCCGCTGTAGCCAACCCAGCGCGCTTCCGTGCTCATCCACAAAGCTCGAATAAGCTCCGAGGTCGGCCACGGCGCCACCGGATTCGACACCGCGGAGGACGTAGCGCTTTGCCAGGTGCTGGTGCTCAATCGAGATCGAGGGCTGGCAGTAGATTCCTGCATTTCGCAAGTGCTTCAGTGTGAGCGCCGACAGGCGCAATCCCTGCCTAGCCAAGACCTCTCTTTGGTCCAGTGGGTGTTTCGAAGTTGTCGCAGGTGCGCTCATATTAAACCGTCCTCTTGATCCGAATCGGCTGCCCCAATGCCGCCCGAATCATTTCTTTCGAACATCCTGCCCAACATCGATAGAGGCGCGGATCGGCTACCGAGATTGCGAGATTGTCGCCGCTCCTATCACGGCCTTGCTCCGCACACGAGGGGCAGCGCGCCCAGTAGTTTCGAGACCGCCTTCGCGCTGGCCGAACGTAATCGAGAATGCGGAACTCGCGCCGGTTAGGATCGAAAGGAGGTAGTTCGATCGTTGGTTTCGGCCGGAACTCTTCAGGCATGTTCATGCCCTGAATGAACGTGTGCATCTCGTGCTCGGAAATTTTCTTCAGCCGTTCCAGGTAGCGGAGCTGTGCATCCACGTCGTAATCAGCACCGTAAAACCAATACCGTTTCCCCGCGCCGCGATGAACTCCTAGTGGACCACGAATGGCATTCCCAAATTCGCCCGGTGCTAACTGGTCCTGGCGCGGGAACACCTCAATCCCCTCGGCAAGACCGGCGGTTCCCTTCAGCGGAACTCGCAGCCGGCGGGCGAGGTTGTAGATGTAGATCCGGCACTCCCGTGCCAGCAGCGGTTGGGCCATGAAGATCCAAAGGTGACCGCCGCGGCGAGACCTTTCGAGGGCCGAATCAACCGCGTCCTGGCGAAGTTCCCACTGCAGCTTCAGCAGGTCTTCGAGTGCGTTCGCATAGTCGGCATCAATGGCCACCCACTTGGAGCGCTGTGTCTGAGGATTCAGAGAATACAGACCGATTGTCATCCGTCCATTGAGGTGGTCGCGGATGGTTCCGAGGGACAGTCGCCGGTCGCGTTTTGGGCGATAGTAATAATGCTTCCCGTTATCCGCCGGTTCCATCGACTGCACTGTGTAGGCCAGCCCATATTCAGTTGGAGTAGTCATATCGTCGTGGCGCTGGACGGCAGACTGAGCGCCGGAAACATTTCGGACAAAGATCAGGGATGATTTCTCTAATGCCTCGCGCTCGCTCTTATTTTGTGCGGTCTCGGACGCAACATTCGGCGTCATGCCGGGCTGATAAGGCGGGGCCTGCCAGGGCTGTTCGCCAAACGGTGGAATGGAGCGGAGACAACAGCAAAGATGAGTAAGGCAAATACAACCGCGCCAGCGGCAACAATCACGAACCGGTTCTGTTGGATCTTTTGTCGGGCCCGCAGTTTGGCTCGCGTCGCCAATTCGGCCTTTGCTTCCAGTTCCGTCTGCACGGTTGGCGCGTTCACCTGCGGTGGAACTTGGTCCTCGATCATGAGGGTCGCATGATTGCTTCTACTTCCATTGCTCTGCGTCATCTCGCACCTCCGTTGACAGCCGGAACAAAAGACAGCCCCACCAGCACGGGGCGATCCACCTGTTCGACTTGCGCGACCTGTAGCATTAAACGCTCTGACGAGGCCTTGAATGCAGGTCTCTCGAAAGTGACAAGACCATCCGCCCTCTCGCCCGGCGCCAAGCGGCGGGATGTTAGTCGGTAGCTCTTAATGGCCACCGGCTCCGCCTTAATCGCTTTGTGGCGACGGTCCTTCGTCGTATCCGTGAGCTCTATCTGTGGTGGAAGCAACTCGATCGTATTCGACGAGGAATTGAGCACTGAGAACGCCACGGCAATGTCATCACCGCTCCGGCAAGAGCGTCCCACGCTCACACGCAACTGTCGGCCTTCCCAGTGTGGAACAGCGTTTTCCTCATCCGTAAGTAAGTCTTCCTCTGAACTGACAGCGTTTCGTTGCTCCGCGCCAGGGTTTGGCGACTTCGCCGAATCGAGGCTCTTTGTCTCCTCAATTAAAAAACCAGGATGGTCTGCTTCAATCAAAAAACTGCGCGGGTGCTCATACTTTAGGACGTAGTCGACTGGCGCCGATCGGTCTGAACTTCCTCGGCTTACGAGCGCCAAAGAGACTTCACGGCCTGTCCGGGTTGTGATCAATGCATTGGTGCGAGACACGCCCGGGGTACTTGGCTTGAAGAAAACCAATTGCGGCTCGGCCTCTGAATGTTCAGCTTTGAATGCACCAGGATCACCAAGAACCACGGAACTGACAGCTTCGGGTAGGCGAACTGATGTAACAAATCCGGGTCGCAATTGGAGCGTGGTAACGCTCTGTGGGTCCAGATTGAGGCTGAGAATCCTCCCTGGAGCGAGATCGGCTTGTGCAGCCGCCAGGGTGAGGCATGCCAGGGGCGTTATGAGATGAAACAAATTTCGGCAGATTTTCATCATATCTCTTTTCTGAGTGGTTTCGAGAATTTCTGTTTTTTCTTGCGCGAAGCGTAGGTAAGTGGCTCGCATCCGAGACACATAGGCGACAACATCCGGATTGCGGTACGCGAGACCACGCCTGCTGACAATGTTTTCCCCCGCATAGTAAGCGCCCGACGCCAGCCGCAAGTCACCGTGGAATTTCTGAATGAGCCATGCCAAATAGCGCACACCGCCCGAGACGTTTTGATCGATACTGCAGCGATCACGCACACGTAGACGCTGCGCTGTCATGGGCATGAGCTGCATCAGGCCGACAGCGCCTTTGGGAGAAATCGCGCAGGGCCGCCAATTCGATTCGCGCTCGACAACAGCCCGCACCAGCGGCAACGGTATTTGATAATGCTGTGAGTAAGCCGCAACGTAGTATTCAGCTTCCAGACGTTTTGGCCCGGTGGGTGTCTGAGCCAAGCTCGTTCCGGCAAATATGATGAGCAAGAAAGAACCACTCCAGTTCATGTGGCACTGCTCCGTAATGCTTCCGCGGTGTATTGCTGTGCGTCATAGATCAGGCTTGCGAATCCGTCGCGCATCAGCAACTTCTTTCGATCCGTTTCAGTTTTCGCAAGCAGCGGCAACAGGGCGTCACGCAGGTCTGGCGTAACCTGCTCGTGTCCAAGGATCTGCAACGCGTCAGCCAGATCCAGAATCTCAGACACTGAAGGTGGTTTTTCGAGACTCCAACCTCGTAACGCCTTGGCCAATCCAGCCATTCCGGCATGAAACTCTCGATTCGACTCCGGTCTCCTCAGCGCCACGATTTCTGCCTCGCGCGCTGCAGTGGGGTGTTCAACGCGCAGGTAAAAACTGCGCCGACGCAGGGGATCGCCGATGCGCCGCTCTTCGTTGGAGGTGAGCACGACGAAAGGAATGCTGCGCGCCTCAACGGTACCCAGCTTTGGGATGCTGAGGCGCCACACGCTCAAAAGTTCTAACAACATGGCTTCGAACGCCTGGTCAACTTTGTCAATTTCATCAACCAGCAAAACACAGGGCTTCTCGCACACCAGGGCTCGCATGAGGGGGCCGGCGCTGAAAAATTTCTTGCTGTGCAGCTCGGTTCGTAGGGACTCCCAATCAAAGTCATGCGACTTGGCCTTCAGTTCAAGGCATAGTTTCTGCAAAGGTTCGTCGAATTTGCCGATTGCCTTCTCTTCGTTGATCCCTTCGTAGCACTGCAACCGCTCAACCGTAGTATTCGCTGCGTCTGCAACGGCATACGCTAATTGGGTCTTTCCGCTTCCTGCCGGTCCTTCGAGGAGAAGTGTCTTATGCAGTCTCGCTGAGAGATAAACCGTTGTCGTAGTTACTGAGTCTGCGATGTAGCCGGTCGCGCGAAGGCCCGCGCCGACCTCCGCTATTGATGAAAACACTTTCGACTCCTACACTCGACGACCGATTCACGTCGTGAGTGTCCGAAAGCTAACGCCGAATGAAATCTCGGTCAAATCAGGAGAATTGGGAAGCTTTGACCGCAGCTAGAAGCTGCGCTACAAATGTCTCTGCCAATGAGGAAGGGAGGCCCCCTTATGAGCGCAGCGGAATCTGTCAATCTGTTCCAAATGCCCGATTCCAGCCGGCCACGGAACGGTGAGGCATCTCCGCCCGCCCGACCCATGCGCTTACTGGACGTCAGCGACGTGGCGAAATGGTTGGGGGTGAGTAAAGGTTGGGTCCGAGATCATGCTTCCGGCCGCAGGCAGCCGCGGTTGCTGTCAATCAAACTGGGGCCACGAAAAGGCAAAGGACTATGGAAATTTCGCGAGGAAGATGTCCAGCAATTTCTACTCGACCAGCGCTGCAGCTAGCGACAGCGAGATCGTCCTAATTAATCAACCGAGAAATGGCGGAGAGAGGGATTTCCCGCCGCGTTGATTCTAATGGGTGTCAGTACTGGCTCATATTGTAAATTCCCATTTTTACAGTGCTACTGGCAAATCATAGCCGCTGGTGCGGGTTGCCGTTACGGTAGCCGTTTTAGTCTTCGCAAGTAAACCAGAAAATTTTCCCCGGCGCATGTGGTATTCTACGTTCCTGAGAGCCCACGCGGGCAACGTTTGCGATAGACGCATCTCCAGGTAAGTCCCTTCCTCCTTTCGCGTCTTCAACTCAATCCCACCAAGCACGTTCACCGGGGATTGAGCGCAGCAAAAATCAACCTCAACCATGATTTGCGCTTAAAGGAGGCGTGATGGAGATAATTCTGGTTCATTGGCCAATAAAGGAAGGAAAGGCTGAAGAGTTCGAGAAGCACTGGAAGATGATGATGAATGTAGAAGGCAAAGAAGGTTTCTATCGTGAGATTCTCACGAAGCCCGTACCGAAGCCGGACCCGAAATTCAACACATTCAGCATTACTGACCGAAATTACCACACCTATATCAACATCGGATTCTGGAGAAGCATCGAGGATTTCGAGAGAGCAGTTCGAGAAACGATGCCAAAAACATCTCAAGCAACTGATCCAGAAAAACGAAAAATAAAGCAGTCCATCGAACTGGAAGACTTTGAGTTTAAACTGCGCGAACGCATAGTGTTGACCCCAATAGCCGAGCGCGGCGGTAAGCTCCCAGATGTTTCTGTTCTGGAAAACCCAGCACTGGAGTCACTCGTGCGCGAAATGGCGGGATGAGGGGCTTGGTTCAGGGGCCGTTTTCGGACGGCCTCTTTTTCTTCAAAGACTCATTTGCCCTCGCGGACATACCGCAGGACGAAGATTGTGTCCGGTGGGAAATTCCCTCAAGCGAAGGTTTTCTCATCGGTGAGCTTTTCGTATTTTCGGGAACTGCTGTGGCGGATGTACAACGAAACTTTCTGCATGGCTCTTTTCCTTTAAGAGCCTGACCTGCCCCCCATCTTTAGTCCAGGGATAATGAGACTTTCGCCGGTTTTTGTTCGCCCCGCAGACCTCGCTTGGTAGCGGGGATGGGGGTGTGGGGCAAGGGGCCGGCGTTTGAGGCCTCTTGCCCCACTTCCTTTCCGTGGAAGCCCGCAGCCTGGGCTGCAAACTCCACTGGGGTTCGGTACTGCAAACTGCTGTGCGGACGCGTTTCGTTGTAGTCCTGCTTCCACTGCACGATCTTCTCCCGCGCGTCGGCTAGATCGCGGAACCAGTTCTCGTTCAGGCACTCATCGCGGAAGCGCCCGTTGAAACTCTCTACATAGCCATTCTCCATCGGTCGTCCGGGTTGGATCGTGTGCCACTGCAGACCTTGTTCGTAGGCCCATTGATCGACCGCGCGGCTCACGAACTCGGGTCCGTTGTCGCTGCGGATCTGCCGCGGCAGTCCGCGTCTCTGCTTCAGTTCTTCCAGCACCCGCACCACTCGTACTCCCCCCAGCGAGGTATCCACTTCGATCGCCAGGCACTCCCGCGTGTAGTCATCCACGATGTTCAACATGCGAAACCTCCGCCCCGAACTAAGTGCGTCGGTCATGAAGTCTACCGACCACACCTGGTTGGCGGCCACTGCTTCCGGTAGCGGCTGGCGTACCCGGCTGCGCTTCCGTCCACGCTTGCGCCGCAGCGACAGCTTCTCCTCGACGTACAGTCGGTAGACGCGCTTGTGATTCACCTGCCAGCCTTCGCGCTGCAGCAGGATCTGGAGACGGCGGTAGCCGAACCGGCGCCGGGCTTCGGCTAGCTCGCGCAGTCGCACCCGCAGTCGCTGATCCTCACCTCTCCGCCTCCGATACCGACATGTAGCACGATACAGTTCCATCAGCCCACAGGCGCGTCGCTGGCTCAGCTCTACTTCCACTTGCATCACCAGCACCGCCTCTCGTCGCATCTGCGGGCCTACCACTTTTTTGCGATCACCGCCTTCAACCCCCGAATGTCCACCGCCTGCTCGGCCACGATGTGCTTCAGCTGCCGGTTTTCCTCCTCCAGCTGCCGCAGTCGCTTTGCCTCGCTCACTTCCATCCCTCCGAACTTACTCTTCCACCGATAAAAACACGCCCGCGTGATCCCGTGCCGTCGGCACAGTTCCCCCGTCTCCACCCCCACTTCTGAT
Source organism: uncultured Acidobacteriota bacterium (assembly GCA_963702345.1). Lineage (GTDB taxonomy): Bacteria > Acidobacteriota > Terriglobia > Terriglobales > Acidobacteriaceae > Gp1-AA145. The sequence goes on from CAVPCD010000008.1 coordinate 93,566, forward strand.
TCCTTCAGCACGGCGATGATCTGTTCTTCGCTGAATCGACTCTTTCGCATGACTCCTCCTCCGACCCTGGGCGGGTCATCCTAAATGGAGAAAGTCACATTTCCAATGGACTAGTTTCTGGGGGGCAGGTCAAGCCAAATACTGAAAGTTTCGGGATTCCCCATTTATAAGGCGGTCGCCGCGTCCGGCTTCCGCAATGGTTAGTCCCGTAAGTCCATCAGAATCTTAATGGCGGAGAGAGAGGGATTCGAACCCCCGATACCCGTTAAGGTATACACGCTTTCGAGGCGCGCGCCTTCAGCCACTCGGCCATCTCTCCGCTCCGCGAATTCCCATCTTCATTTTACCAAGGAAGCTCATTTTCACTGCCTTTCCTGGCTGGAGGTCACTGAATTGAGCCTGGCTCAGACTCCTTTCCCAGTTGAAGCAAGCGATTGGTCACCTCATTCGCCATGTGGAGCACCTCAGCATCGAGAGTTTGGGTGTAGATATTGAGCGTGGTACGGATATCGCTGTGCCCGAGTTGCGCCTGCATCTCGGTTGGGTGTGCTTCCTGCTTTCCGTGAGTAGAAAAGCTGCGCCGCAGCACCTGGAAGTTGGGATGAAATGACATGCCCAATGCCTTAGCGACAGGATATAGCCGGAGTCGAAGCCAGTTGTCCGGGTGCATGGGCTTATCGAGCGGCTTGCGCCCGCGCGCCGCGATGGCGGGAAACATGAGCGTGTTCGCCTCCGTGTTCGCGCATTCTCGGCCCCACTGCTCAACCGACCGCTGGACAGCTTCCGGAATAGCAACCAAGCGATAGTTGCTGCGGCCGAAGCGATTCTTGCGCTTGATCTTCTTCGCCTGAAACTGGCCTCGCCATGCCGTGTTCATGATCTTAAATATCAAGCCCTGATAGGAGTCCCAGGTCAGGCCAAAGATTTCGCTCGGGCGTAGGGCACAGAACGACGCGATCAGGAAAATGGCGCGATCGCGCGAGCTTTCGAGGCCCGCCAGCAGTTTGGCGTACCACTCCATCGGCAAGACCAGTTTGTCTCGCTCCTCGATCTCCGGGATCACGGTTTTGCGCGCCACATTGCGTTCGAGGACTTCCTGGTCGAGGGCTTCGGCGAGCGCCGCCTTGATGATGTCGCGCACATGGTAGACGACGTTATAGGAATAACCGTTCGCGGCCAGTTGGTTGAGCAGCATCTGCACCTGAAACTTGCTGATATCTTTGAGCGCCACGTGTTCGAGACATGGATAGATTTGTTTTTTCAGGTAGCCATCGTTGCTTCGGCGGGTGGCGGGCCGCCAGTTGGCGCCGCGCATAGGAATATAGAAGTTGCGCATCCACTCGCCAAAGGTGATGGTTCCATCCGCCGGGCGGGTGATGGGGCCGCCATTGACCGCTGCGAGTTCGGCCGCGAGGATGCTTTCGGCTTCGGCCTTGCGCATTTTTGGCGGGTAGCCGACCACGCGACTGCGATGGCGGCGTTTGGGTTTCCCGGTGGATGGATCGGTGACATAGACGTTGTAGTGGATCTCCCAGCCGCCGGCTTCGGTTGATACCACTCTTCCCTTCTGGTGCCGTGAGCGCCCGCGTGCCATTCCAGCCTTCTCTCCGCGCTGGAATATGGCTCAGCTTTCGCTTTCGCGCAAATCACGAAAGCGAGAACTGCCACCCAGCCTGAGAGCAGTGCGATGCGCTCATCAGGCGAGCTTTTCGAGAATGCTGGCTGCAGAAAAGGGCCGAGAATTTAATTTTGCACCTTTACTGCACGCTTCAAAATTCCAAGTCGTTGACTTAGAATCGCTTGTGGCCTTGGTACGGGCCTGCTCGAAAGCGGACATACCTTAACGGGTATCGTGGGTTCAAATCCCACCCTCTCCGCCATTACCTTTGTACGCCTACTCTGGTGGCCCACTCATTGGCGTTGTCTCTTTAGGGAAAAAATTAGTACAGCCATTTTATGGGTGACTACGGTATCGTCGGTGGCCGTTTTCTTCACCAACGCACTTCGCTAAATAAAATGGACAGAAAATAGGGGAGAGTCCGGACGTACCCAATTTCTCGGCAGCGAAACTAGGTGAGCGTCCCGTCTGGTTTCCGCATGATAAATGGGCTTCTGAGCAGCCAGCGATGCAGGATGACGCTAAAAGGCAAATCTGCACTGCGCAATGGGACAGCGTGTGACTGAATTGCACGTACTATGAACTTACTTGATCGATCTACGGACCCTCCATCAGTGGTGGATGTTCTAGCGTGGCCGCTTATTATTTCAATAACTGCGGGGCTGGCATGGACGTGGTGGAGTCTTCATGCCTCGTGTGCGGCCTCCCGTGAATTAAAAAAGCCACTTGGAACGTGGGCGTCTCCAGCCATTCTCACGGCAAGTTATTTGTATTTTTTGCTGTGCCTTCCCTTTCCTCGCATGTTGGGCTGAATTTTAGCGCCTTCAGGTATGGCATGATATGCCTCAACCTCGCCCTATCCCTACTTGTCTCGATCTCATCGATATTCCGACGCCTGCTTAGGTGGCGTATTGCGCTGTTAGGTCTGCTCCTTGCGACAGTTTGGTTTATCGTCGGCGCCGTAAGTTCTGCGGTGTGAGGAGGGAACCTTATAAATCCACTTCTAAGTCAACGTTTTTCAGCTTGGCTTCGTGCAGCTAATTTTTCTGCCAGGATCGCCACCAGCGCGTCTGCGTTCGCGGGCTTCGCAATGTAATCATCGATCCCTAACTCAATGCCTTCAGCGGCACTCTTCTCATCTGGATATCCCGTAAGAACAATGTTGATGCAATTAGGATTAGCCTGGCGCATTGCTCGAACTACGTTGTACCCATCGCGTTCTCCCTCGATATTCAAATCGGACAGCAGCAGGTCAAATTCCTGCTTCTTCATCTCGTCCAGGGCTTCAGCTACGGTGGCAGCGACCGTCACCATGAACCCGTATCGCCGCAGGATGACGGCGAGAGTTGCGCGAATAGCCGGTTCGTCGTCAACGAAGAGAATGCGCTTGTGAATGAGTCCCACGCGGGTTATGAACGATACCGCTGGACCACCGCTCGGACAATGCCGAGGAACTTGGCGGTCGGTTCGCCTTTATTGACGTAAACGTCCACAGCGTTAAGATTTTGAGGAACAGTGCCCGAAAACAAGATGATAGGAACGTTGGGCTTGATCTTTTTCATCTCGCGCGCCAGCTCGGCCCCAGTCGTTCCTTGAAGCATGTGGTCAGCGATGGTCGCGCAGACGGGGAATTCGCGAAGAGCTTTGAGGGCTTCATCGGTCGTGGTCACACCAATAACCTCGTACCCTTCTCGCTCGAGAACCTTTTTTCGGAGCACAAGATAAGTAGGGCTGTCTTCGATGCAGAGGATGAGCGGCCTGAGTGGTATGGTTTGCTTTGGAAAAGATGACACTGAGTCACGACCCGCGTCAATCATCTATCAGGATTGTTGGCAGAGTACATACAGGAAACACTGTATGGTGCCGAACACAAGTGCATGGGTCTGTGGAAGATCAGGACATTCGCTCGCCAAGCGCTTAGCCTTTGGATCTCGCCGTCTGGTTAGAATTCCACGGTGCTTAAAGGTCTTGCATCGTAATGGCCTGATAAAAGGGTTGCGCGGCTGCGGTTTTTCCGTGGACGAAAGAATAAAAACGCAATCCAGCGCTACTTGCATGACATATCCTCTTTCGTGAAAATTAACGGGTTTCGCTGGGATACAAGTGAAAGCTCTGCTTCTCTCGCAATACCGCCATCTCGAAATTACTGACATTCCTATTCCAGATCCCGCCCGCGAGGAATTGTTGGTGCGCGTGGCGGCGTGCGGAATCTGTGGAAGTGACGTGCATGGTTATGACGGGTCTTCGGGACGCCGAATCCCTCCGCTGGTGATGGGCCATGAAGCGGCGGGGGTAATCGCCAGTGTCGGCGAGGATGTCGGCGGATTTGCGGAAGGCGATCGCGTCACTTTTGATTCCACCGTTTATTGTGGCGAATGCGGCAACTGCCGACGCGGTGACGTCAACCTCTGTGACCGGCGCCAGGTGCTCGGGGTCTCCTGCGGTGACTACTGCCGCAATGGTGCATTTGCAGAGTTTGTTGCGGTACCCGCGCGCATCGTTCATCGCTTGCCGGACAATCTCTCGTTCAGCGAGGCGGCATTACTCGAAGCGGTTGCGGTTGCGCTGCACGCGGTCTCGCTGGCCCCGATCGAGCCTAGGAACACGGCGTTGGTCGTCGGCGCAGGGACAATTGGCCTTTTCGTACAGCAGGCATTGCTGGTTGCCGGATGCACATCGGTTTTTGTGGCAGATGTGGATGCCACGCGGCTGAAACTCAGCGAAGGTCTGGGCGCCACCACGATCCTCGGTTCGGGTTCGGATCTGGTGAATGAGATTCTGCGCTTGACCAATGGTAAGGGAGTCGATATTGCAGTCGAAGCCGTGGGCCTGAATCAAACGGTGACCACCGCGATCAATGCCACCCGCAAAGGTGGCAGCGTCGTCCTGGTAGGAAATATTTCGCCCGAGGTTACACTGCCGCTGCAGACCGTGGTCACTCGGCAGATTCGACTTCAAGGATCGTGCGCTTCGGCAGGCGAGTATCCGCGCGCAATTGAACTCATGAGTAGTAGCAAGATCAACGTGAAGCCGTTGATAAGCGCGGTCGCACCGCTTGCCGATGGCCCGCACTGGTTTGAAAGACTCTATGCGCGCGAACCTAACTTGATGAAGGTAGTTCTGCAACCCAACTGCGGCAAATGAACTCCCCGGCTACAAATCGAGAACTCTTCGATCTGAGTGGTCAAGTGGCAATTGTCACCGGAACCAGCCGCGGGCTTGGGCAGTATCTGGCGCGGGCGCTGGCCAAGTCAGGAGCAGACCTTGTGCTGACCAGCCGCCATCGAGATTCACTTCTGGATTTCGAATCGGAAATCAATGCGCTCGGCCGGCGGACGGTTGCTCTCGAACTTGATGTTCGCAATCAGCAAAGCATAGAGGAAATGGTCGCGAAAGCCGCGGAAGCGTTTGGTCACATCGACATTCTGGTCAACAATGCCGGTTGCAACGTCCGCAAGCCCGCGCTGGACGTCACCTGGGACGAGTGGAATCTGATTCTCGACACCAATCTACGCGGAAGTTTTTTTGTGGCGCAAGCGGTTGCGCGGGACATGGTTCCGCGAAAATACGGCCGCATCATCAATATCGGATCTGTGACCAGCGTCGCGGGATACGCCGGGCTTGGTCCCTACGGAGCGAGTCGCGGCGGCATTCGCCAGCTCACAATGAGTCTGGCCGATGACTGGGGCAAGCACGGGATCACGGTCAATTGCCTCGCCCCGGGCTGGTTTCGCACCGAGCAGAATAAAGTCATGTACGAAGACAAGGAATGGGTCAACTACATCTGCGATCGCATTCCTCTTAAACGCCCGGGTCAGCCGAATGATCTGGACGGCGCCGTAGTATTTCTCGCATCAGAGTCGAGCCGCTACGTGACTGGGCAGACACTATTGGTAGATGGCGGCATCTCGACCGGGGCCACTCGGGCGTTGGTGCAGAAGAAGAACGTTTAGCGCGGTCTTCCACTGATGTAGAATTTTAATCATTCCCTATGCAAAAGAAGATTCCTGTAGGCGTTCTCGGTGCTACCGGCATCGTGGGGCAGCGCTTTATACAAATGTTGGAGCGGCACCCGTGGTTCGAGGTGGCGTGGCTGGCGGCATCGGACCGATCTGAAGGCCGCGACTACGGCGATGCTGCACGCTGGCGTTTGAAAACGCCGATTCCGGCAAGCGTAGCCAAGGTGCGCGTATCTGCGGCGGTGCCCGATGGCGCTCCCAAAGTAATTTTCGCCGCGCTCGACGCCTCGATCGCAGCCGAACTCGAGCCTCGCTTTGCTGACGCCGGCTGCGCGGTCATTTCGAACTCCAGCGCGCTGCGCATGGCGAAAGATGTTCCGCTGGTAATTCCGGAAGTAAATCCCGACCACATCAAGTTGATCGAGTGCCAATCCTGGCGTCGGAAGTCCGGCGGCTTCGTGGTGACCAATTCGAACTGCTCGGCAATGGGATTGGTCTTGGCCCTTGCCCCGCTGCACAATCGATTCGAGCTCGAGACCGTCATGGTTGTAACCATGCAAGCGGTGAGCGGCGCGGGTTATCCTGGCGTCGCGTCGCTGGATATTCTGGGCAATGTAATTCCCTATATCGCCAAAGAAGAAGAAAAGATGGAAGAGGAAACCCGCAAGCTGCTGGGGACTCTCAACGGATCCGGAATAAGTCTTGCCCCATTCAAAATGAGCGCGCAGTGCAACCGCGTTGCGGTCGAAGATGGCCATACCGAATCGGTGTCGGTGAAATTCAAAAAGAAAGCTCGAGCGGCTGAGATACTGGAAGCATGGCAGGAATTCAGCGGCATCCCGCAGGCGCAGCACTTCCCTACCGCTCCTGAAATTCCGGTTCGCTACCTCGACGCGACCGATCGTCCGCAGCCGCGTTTCGACGTTGAATTCGGCGGCGGCATGACCACCACGGTAGGACGACTTCGCCCGTGCGCGGTGTTCGATTGGAAATTTACCCTGCTCTCGCATAACACCATCCGCGGCGCGGCCGGGGCGGCATTGCTCAATGCCGAGTTGCTGAAATCGCAAGGATATTTGGAATGATCCCGCCTGAAAACCCAGCTTTTAGCTTTTGGCCGTTAGCTGTTAGCGAAACTGCGCACCCCGACCAGCTTAGAGCTAAGAGCTAAAGGCCAAGATCGAAAAGCTGATGGCTAATGGCATCGTCATGAAATTCGGCGGCACCTCAGTTGGTGATGCCAAAGCCATAGGACGTGTGGTTGAGATCGTCCGCGGCCGACTTGCGCAATGGCCGGTGGTCGTGGTGAGCGCGATGGCTCGCGTCACCGATCAACTGTTGCATATGGCGCGGGCGGCCGGAAATGGTGATCGCAAGACTGCTTTGACGCTGGCGCGTGAACTCCGTGAACGCCACTACAACACCGCCGGCGAACTTCTGGGTACAGCGCTCTTCACTCAATTTCATGGCGACCTCGGAACCGAGTTCGAAGATTTAGAAGAGCTGTTGCGCGGCATCTCCGCCGTCGGCGAACTCACTCCCCGCACCACCGACAACGTTGCATCCTTTGGCGAGGTTCTTTCCAGCAAACTTGTCACGGCGGCTCTATCCGCGCATGGAATTGAAGCGACCCTGGTTGATTCTCGCGATTGCATCGTGACCGATGGCAACTTCACCCGGGCTGCGCCCCTGTTTGAAGAAACTAACGCAAAACTTGGCGAGCTGGTTCAGCCCCTCGTCAAACTCGCCCGAGTTCCAGTGATGGGCGGCTTTATCGGCGCGAATCGCGCGGGGGCCACGACCACGATCGGCCGCGGCGGATCAGATTTTTCTGCCGCAATCGTTGGCGCAGGATTGGGCGCTGACAGAATTGAAATCTGGACCGACGTCGACGGCATGATGACGACGGATCCGAATCTCTGCCCCGACGCCCGCCGGATCAAGACAATCAGCTTCGACGAAGCTGCGGAACTGGCTTATTTCGGCGCAAAAGTTCTGCATCCCGCGACTGTCCTGCCTGCGATCCAGAAAAATATTCCGGTATATATTTTGAATTCGCGCAATCCAACTTGCGAAGGCACGCGGATCACTGCCCGCGCCCCGCACTGCAAGAATTTCTTCAAAGCCATCGCGGCGAAAAAGCGCATCACCATCATCGACATCGCTGCGCCGCGCATGCTACTGGCACATGGGTTTCTGAAAGCCATCTTCGACGCCTTCGACCGTCATCGCATACCGATCGACGTGGTCTCGACGTCCGAGGTCAGCGTCTCGCTCACCGTGGATTCGAATGAGTCCATTCCCGCGTTGGCCGAAGATCTTTCCCGCCTGGCCGACGTGAAATATGAAGGCCGTAAAGCCATTGTGTGCCTGGTCGGCGAGAATCTGCGCGAGGTCCCGGGCATCGCCGCCCACGTTTTCGGCCAGTTGACGGACGTGAAAATCCGAATGATTTCGCAGGGCGCGTCGGAAATCAACCTGACATTTGTAATTGATGAAGAGCAGGTGCCAAGCGTCGTGCAGCGTCTGCACAAAACTTTTTTTGCCGACCCCGATCCGGAAATATTCGCATGATGCTTCCAGGGTTCGCCATCCGCGGTGTATTCACCGAAATAGCCCCGCCACCGCGGTGCTCGCCGCAGCCAGGCCAGCGCAGACCAGCATGATTAATCGAAATCCGAAAATGAAAGCGTGATTGATTGCGGCTCGAATTGCGGCGGCGGTCCTTGCATCCAGATTGGGCGGCACTTCCATGCCGGCTAGTCTGGTCACTCTGGAATGGATCTCGCGGAGCACGTCAGAAGGTAGGCTCAGATTCGCAAGCTCGTGTGTCAATTTACGATCAAAGGCCTTGACCATAACTACTCCAAAAACTGCGATCGCCAGCACGCTAGCAATCCGTGCCACTGCATTGTTGATACCAGATGCGGTGCCGGCGTGGTCTTGATCCACCGAACTCATGACTACCGTGGTCAGTGGAGCCACCGTAACTGCCATGCCAAAACCGAGCACGACAATTGCCGGAAAGAATGCCTTCCAGTAACCGCCGCCCGTTGATGGAACCGCAAATAGGGCGAAGCCTGCGGCTGCAATGAGCGGGCCGATAACTAATGGAGTGCGCGGACCGTAACGCGCGACCAGACCTCCGGACCATCGGGAAAGCGCAAACATCAGCAGAATTAAAGGAAGCACCGCTGCGCCGGTTGCGAACGCCGAATATCCCTGCACCTGAATCAGATCCAACGGAAACAGGAAAAAGAAAATGCCGACGGCCGCATACAGGAACAGCGTCAGCAAATTCGCACCACTAAAAGTGCGCGACCGAAAAAGCTTCAGCGGAACCATCGGGGAACTTACTTTGGACTCGACAATGATGAAGCCAACAACGCCGGCGATTCCAACTATCAAGCTCCCGAAGACCAGGGGGTTGCGCCATCCTAAATTAGTGGATTCGACAAATCCAAACACTAACCCACCCAGGCCCACTGTGCCGACAAGCGCGCCCAGCCAGTCAATTCGACGAGCGGTGACGCTGCGGCTCTCGGGAATATGCCAGAGCGAAATTGCAATTACTATCGCCGCAAAAGGAAGGTTGATAAAGAATACCCAGCGCCACGAAGCGTGTTGAATCAACCACCCGCCGAGAAGCGGCCCGATAGCAGTGGTAATCGCCGTAAACCCGGACCATGTGCCGATCGCCTGTCCCCGGGTTTTTTCGTCAAAGGAGGCGCTGATGATTGCCAGACTGCCGGGCACCAGAAATGCCGCTCCAACACCTTGAACGCTTCGAGCGATGTTTAATTGATGAATGCTTGACGCAAGCCCGCAACCCGCCGACGCAATCGCAAAGAGCACCACTCCCAACACAAACATCAATCGGCGACCAAACACGTCGCCGAACGAACCTCCCACCAGGATCAGCGCTCCCAAAAACAATCCGTAAGACTCGACCACCCACTGCACATCGACGATGTTGGCGTGCAAACTGGATTGAAGCGCAGGCAGCGCGACGTTGACGACTGTGCTGTCGATGAACGCCATGCTCGAACCGAGAATGGTTGCGGCGAGGATCCATCCTTGCGCATTCGCACTAAGCGAAATCCCGGCGGTCGATCGGACTGCGGCGTTCTTAAGAGGCGGATTCATTCAGGCAGTTGGTGCATAACCGGGTCAATGGGATGCTGAAGGCGCTGGCCTACACGTGATTGTCGATGAAACCATCGAAACCTGCCAGGGTTGTCGGTTAAAAATCTTCCTGTTTCGGGAACAAACAAGGGCCGCCCGATGTGATTTATTTCATTGCTAGCGAATCGCTTGTATGATCGTTTCTTCTCACATCAACTTGAGGTAACAAATTGTGACCTCAAGTTTTGACTTATGCCTACTACTGCGATGGCTCTCGCCAGAAAAGTTGATTCAATCATTCACGTCCTTCGCGGCCAGAGAGTCATACTGGACTCCGATTTGGCTGAATTATATGGCGTTCCCGTAAAGCATTTGAACCAGCAAATAAAGCGCAACGCTCGGCGCTTCCCGCCAGACTTTCTATTTCAGCTCTCCCGCGCTGAGCACGCAAACTTGAGGTCACAATTTGTGACCTCAAGTTCAGATCACGGTGGCCGCCGCTATTTACCGCACGCCTTCACCGAACACGGCGCAGTAATGGCCGCCAACGTTTTGAACTCCGCGCGAGCCATTAAGATGAGTATTTTTGTGGTTCGCGCATTCGTGCGCATGCGCGAAATTTTTGCCGCGAACCAACAGCTCTTGGCAAAACTTTCGGAGCTTGAAGGGCGCGTCGAAAGCCATGACGCCGACATTCAGGACCTGTTCGACACCATTCGCGAACTCACGTCCCCGCTTCCTGCAAAAAATCGCCCTATTGGATTCGAACTTCCTTTTGGTGCGGCAAAGGGGTGCCAGAAGTTACACAGGGTGCGGTTCCGATGACGGTTATCGTGAGCCGGATGGCTTCCTTATAATTGTTCGTTCTATCTCAGGCTGCTGCGTCCAGGTTGCGGCCTTCACCGCGCGTGCGTAGGATTGAAACGTTTTAATTAGATCGGTTGAGGCTACACATGAAACTACGACACTCCCTAGTGTGTGTGTGTTTAATTAACGCCGCCTGCTTCGCCCAGAACATCGACGTTGACATCACGCCTGCGCACGAAACCAATCGCTTCATTCCCAATCAAACCCTGGGCGCGGGAATCGACCGCATCTCGGTTGAGGCTATCGATAAAGATCTGACGCCTGAAGCGCTGAAGCCGGTATTCACCGCGGGTTGGGGCCCGGTCACTTTTCGCCAAAATACGGAGCTCTTTGTCCAGGCGTGGCATTGGAATCCGAAGGGCACATGGAGCGATCCCAGCGGGAAAGGCTACTTCACCGGAGCGACCGATTCAACCGACAACGCTCGTTACTCCTACGGCTACGATTTGCCGCATCGCGGCATGACTCGCAATGACGGCACCGGCAACAGCGGATTTTCGCGGCTGACCGACGGCGACCTCAGTACTTATTGGAAGAGCAATCCATACCTGACCAGGCGATGGACGGGCGAGAGTGATTCGGCGCATCCGCAGTGGGTGGTGGCTGATCTTCAGCAATATCAACCGGTCGACACCATTCGCATCGCCTGGGCCGATCCCTACGGCACGGACTTTCTGGTGCAGTACTGGACCGGAACTGACGAGCCCATGCATTACCCCACGCACGGCGTGTGGAAGACTTTTCCGTTTGGTCAACTGCGCGACGCAAAAGGTGGAACGCAAACAATCCGGCTGAGCAACGGCCCGACATCGGTTCGTTTTCTGCGCATCTGGATGACCGAGTCGTCGAACACTTGCGACACGCATGGCTCCAGCGATCCGCGAAATTGCGTTGGATATGCAATCCGCGAAATTTATTTAGGCACTATGACTCCCGACGGAATCTTGCATGACGTCATGCGGCATACCGCCGATCAGGAGCAGACAGCGACACAGTGCTCATCGGTCGATCCCTGGCACGAGCCGTCGGATCTGGGATCGACTAAGCAAGCGCAAGTGGGATTTGATTTGTTCTTCAATAGCGGTGTCACACAAAATCTGCCAGCAATTATTCCGGTGGCAATGCTCTATGACACTCCAGAGAACGCCGCGGCCGAAATGGCGTATATCAAAAAGCGCGGATATCCGGTTGCTTACGTTGAACTCGGCGAAGAAGCCGATGGACAGTTCACGCTTCCGGAAGATTATGCCGAGCTTTACATCCAGGCGGCGCGCGCGATTCACAAGGTCGATCCTTCGGCCAAGCTGGGCGGGCCTTCATTCACCGGAGAGAATCAGGACATCGAAACCTGGCCGGATGACAATGGCAAAGTTTCATGGACCGGCCGCTTCATCGACTATTTGAAATCGCACCACGCCATGAATGAGCTGGCATTTTTTTCGTTCGAACATTATCCCTATGATCCCTGCCGCATTCCCTGGGGCAGCTTGTACGATGAACCCGAGCTGGTGAGCCACATCATGCAGGTGTGGCGTGAAGACGGCGTGCCGCAAGACATGCCATTGCTCATTACTGAGTCGAATTTATCTTCGGCCGCAAGCGAAGCCAATCAGGATATTTTCGCGGGCTTGTGGCTGGCGGATTATGTCGGATCGTTTTTGAACAGCGGAGGCAAGGGCCTTTATTACTTTCACTACTTGCCATTGCAGATGGAACAGGGCTGCAACGACTCGCCCGGAACTTTCGGCATGTTCACCGTCAACAAAGATTATCAGGTGCAACAATATCTCTCGCAATATTTTTCCTCGCAGCTGATCAATCTGGAATGGATCAAACCCGGCAATGGCGAGCACCGCGTCTTTTCGGCGAAGGGCGACCTTACCGATGGCGCCGGACGTGCGCTGCTGACCGCCTACGCGCTCGACCGTCCGGATGGCGATTGGTCATTATTAATAGTCAACCGCGACCAGTTCGCGCCCCACCAGTTTCGAATTAATTTTCATGATGACGCGGCACACAACGTGAAGTCGTTCACCGGCTCCGTTTCGATTTCGACGTTTGGCAGTGAGCAGTACAAATGGCATCCGGCGACTACGGTATTCATGGCGCACTCGGCGCAAGCAACTGCCAATCCGGTCTTCTCAAACACCAAGGGATACGCCGATCCAGACGGACCGGCCGTGCACATAACAAGGGAGGCGTCTGCAGACACCACCTACGAAATTCCCGCAGGGTCAATCATGGTGGTAAAGGGTAAGCTGCAAAATTGAATCCGGGACTTGATCTCGATTGAGAAGGCATTCTAAACGGGAATCCATGCGACCCCAGGTAGCGCCGATCAAATCGAAAGCAGGTTCCTCCACTCCGCAGGATCATTCGCAACGCGAATGATCCCGCTCCGGTCGGAATGACAACATTTGTGGAGAGGTCGTCCTATTTAGGCCATTAGTTTCCAATGAATTACGGGGTCAGAGCGTAAATTCCGCAAGGCAACCATCCCGAAATCGGGTGCAACTAATAAATTAGTTTATCTTTTTAGCGCCTGATGAGTCTAAACAGTAGAGAGGTTTGAGTGCCGCGAAAGCCATCCGCAACCCTGACTGAAGCCGAGCTGCGCATCATGAATACCCTGTGGCAAAAAGGCCCGGGAACGGTGCAGCAGGTGCTCGACTGGTTGCCCGAAAAGCCGACGCTGGCCTACAACTCCGTGCTCACCACGATTCGCATTCTGGAAAAAAAGGGCTTCGTCGGCCACCTGAAGGATGGCCGTGCCCATGTGTACAAGCCGCTGGTCGGCCAGCAGGAGGCAAGCCGCTCGGAAATCCGACACTTGGTAAACCGTTTCTTCAGAAATTCCCACGAGGCGCTGCTGCTGAATATTCTTCGCGATGACGAGATCAATGACCGGGAAGTAAAACGCCTGCGAGAAATGCTGCGCACCGAGCCCGTCGCCGATTCTTATAGCGACGGTAAGGACGGACGGAAATGATAGCGCTCGATTTCCAAACCGTCGCCCAGGTCGTCGCCGGCCGCGGACTGAATACGTTGCTCGAGGGACTGGCACTAGCAGGTTTGAGCTGGACCGCTCTGTGTTGCTTCGGCGCTCGCAGCTCCATGACGCGGTTCGCAGTATGGTTCTCGACTCTTTTAGTGATTGCCGGACTGCCACTGTTTTCACGAACCACTTCCCCGCTGCTTGCATCAGGATCGCACCTGCCTGAACTAACGCTTTCGAGTGAATGGGCGGCGGGACTGTTCGTCGGGTGGGTGATGGTCGCTAGCGTACTCTTGGTGCGCCTCGGGATGTCGTTGCGCCACGTAATTGAGTTGCGACAAGACTGCCGCGAGATCGGAGTGGGTTCGTATTCCGCGCTCGCAGACATTGCACGCGACTCTGCCAGCAAACGATCTCGGCGTATACAGCTTTTAGTTTCTGACGACGTTCGCATCCCTACTGCGCTGGGATTTTTTCGCCCCGCTGTCGTTTTACCTTCATGGACGCTGCGCGACCTCTCTCCGGATGAGTTAAAGGTCATCGTACTGCATGAGCTCGCGCACCTGCGACGTTGGGACGACTGGACCAATCTGGGCCAACAATTTGTGAAGGCGCTGTTCTTTTTTCATCCCGCCGTGTGGTGGATCGACAGCCGGCTGGCGCTGGAACGAGAAATCGCCTGTGACGACATGGTGCTCGAGCAGACAGCGAATGCGCGTACATATGCAGCTTCGTTGGTCTCCGTCGCGGAAAGAGTGGTCGCCGAAAAATTGCGCATGGGCAGAGCGTTGGCTCTGGCGCAAAGCGCGCTGGGCCGGGTTCGCGAGGTTTCAGAGCGAGTTGCGCAAATTCTCGACACCAAACGTCCACGATCAACTCGCAGCTGGCGTCTGGCTCTGGCCATGATCGGCACGCTGGCAGTGATCACGGTAGGCGTGATGCCCCATGCACCCGAGCTGATCTCTTTTCAAAACAAAACTCAGCCGGCATTTTCGGCAGCGACTGAAGGTGCCGCTTCCCTGCCGATCGAAGCTACTCCGGTCGTATTCAAGCAGCCGGTGAGTTGGGCGGGTGAGGGCACCCGCCCCCACGCAACCACGGGTCGTTCGACTTCACTCAGGGCAAGCGCGCGTCGCTCAACAATCAGAAAATCACGGGACGTTCCTGATCCGATGATCTTTCCCGCCAAGGCGACGTTGGACAGAAGCAATCGTTCGTTGCAGATCGTGATGGCAAAAGCGTCCCATCGTCCGCTACCGAATGCAAGGTTGTTGGTTTGGCGTTCAACTCGATTCGATGAGTCGAACTCAACCATTTGGACATTGACGGTATGGAGAGTTACGACAGCAAATGGAGAGCAGCAAACACTGCAAGAGACCATCGTGATGAATTCACTTTGATCGGGCGGAAGCGGTAGCAAATTTTTTTGAGAGCAATAACTAAATCATTAGTTGCAGAACAAAGGAGAGAAACAAACATGAGTTGGCTTGAACAATCCAGAAAGAAGTTAACCCGGCACCTGCTGGTTCCGGCGATAGCAATTGGGGCAACACTGTCGCTGGCGACATATGAATTTGCCAAGCCGGCGAGTGCTTCGGCACCCACGCCTGCTCCGGCAGCAGCGGCACTCGATGACAACAGCGTCGGCGCGCTGCTGGCCCTCGACCATGCCATGGAGACGGTCGCGGCGCGAGTCACTCCCGCAATCGTGAACGTCACAGTGACTTCGAAGACTTCGCCCGACAACGGCGATGCGTCCGCGCAAGACAATAGTGACAACGACAATGACGATTCGAACGGCCCGCAGCAATTTTTTGGCCCGTTTGGGTTCAACAAGAAATTCTTCCAGATGCAGCCACAGCAGCCGCAATACGAGCACGGGCTCGGCAGCGGCGTAATTATTTCGCCTGATGGTTACATCGTCACCAACAACCACGTTGTCGACGGCGCGACCGACATTCGCGTCACGTTGCACGACCGCCGAATCCTTGCGGCAAAACTTATCGGACGAGACAAGCTCACCGATCTGGCGGTCATTAAAGTGAATGCGTCCGATCTGCCCAGCGTTCCCATGGGAGATTCGACCACTCTGCGGCCGGGACAGACAGTGCTCGCGTTCGGCAATCCAATGGGCTATCGCTTCACCGTCACTCGCGGAATCGTCAGCGCGCTCAATCGTCCGAATCCGGCAGCTGACCGGCGCGCCCCTGGCGAATTTATCCAGACCGACGCCGCCATTAACCCGGGCAACTCCGGCGGTCCGCTGGTGGATGCACACGGCGAAGTGATCGGCATCAATACGTTCCTGGTTTCGTCTTCGGGAGGATTTTCTGGGATGGGATTTGCAATTCCCACGCAGATCGTGAAACCGACTGTCGATGCTCTGATCCGCAATGGTAAGGTCGAGCATGGCTACATGGGAATCGGAATCAGCGACGTCACTCCTGACGAAGCGAAGTTCTTCGATGTGAAAACTGCTTCAGGAGCGGTGGTAAGCCAGGTAGAACCTGATTCGCCGGCTGCGAAGGCGGGACTGAAGACCGGCGACGTAATCACCCAACTCAACGGCAAGACGGTTGAAGATGCAGGGCAGCTGCAGGTGGCAGTTGGACAGAAGCAGCCCGGCACGAAAATCGATCTTACCGTCATGCGTAATGGAAAGAGCGAACAGGTGCCGGTGACTCTTGAAGCCATGGGAGCACGCGATAAGGGCAGCGAGTCTGCCAGTGCGGGAACTGAAAAGCCTCGCTGGGGTCTCGGTCTCCAGGACCTGACGCCGGATGTCCGGCAGCAGGAACAGGCTGGGAGTACGGTGCATGGAGCGGTCGTGGAGAAAGTCATCCCCGGCAGCTCGGCCGATGACGCCGGCATTCAGCGCGGCGACATCATCACCGAAGTGAACCGTCACCCGGTGCACTCGGCAGCCGACGTGCAGAAAGAACTCTCCAGTGTGCCAAAAGGCGAAGACGCGCTGGTGCTGATCTGGTCGAACGGCGGGACAACCTTCCGCGTATTGCACTCGACTCAGGGGTAAGTTAGTCCTTCATGGAATGCCGCCTCGAAAGAGGCGGCATTTTTTGGGTTGACGTTTGGGATTGTAAATCCATTCAGAAGCAGTTAAAGCCCACCGTTCCAGAAATCCAATCCAAAGGCGAAAGCCAAGGAGGACATGCCCCCTCATGCTAACCTCCATAAAAGCGCGCCTTGCCATCCATCACGTTCGCCATGTACTTTCCGTCGCGCAGAAATTGCATTACTTTCTTTCCTTCGCGTGCGAGTTTAGCCCAATTGGAACTGGTGCCAGGGTTCTGTTCCAGGCCTCGGAGCTTCTCGCCGTCACATTCGAAATCCACTTGGCGCAATTTTGAGCGGCTGGTTTTTTGCACCCGAAAATTCTTCCCGCAGACGGTTACCGTGGTGGCTTCGTCGACCAGAACCTGCTGCCACACTGAAATGAGAATTTCTTCCAAGTTAGTTAGCATCGTCTAAATCCAAGGAGAAAAGTTCGTGCCAACTGCTTTAGTCTATTCCGTATGACGCTGGAAGAATTTCGCAATTCGTTATCGCAGGATCAACCTCCGCCGGGGCTAAGCCTGGCGCTCGCCGGCTTGTGGTGGGACGCGAAAGGTGATTGGCAACGTGCCCACGAATCGGCACAACAGGATGAAGAGCCCGCCGGATCATGGGTGCATGCCTACCTGCATCGCAAAGAAGGAGATTCATCGAACGCCAGTTATTGGTACAACCGCGCTGAGAAAATCCCGTCGAAGGATTCGCTAGCGCACGAGTGGCAAGCAATTACAGAAGCGTTGCTCGGAAATTAGTAGACCGCAGCGGCTGCCTGCAAGCTATCGCAACAGTGGCCCACTCAAGCCTGCCTTTGGCTTGAGTGGGGACGTCACAAGATTTTTCGCTCGCTCTTTGCTGATCCTTACTCAAACTGCAGCACCACAATCTCGGGATTCGACCCTAGGCGCAGCGGCGGTCCCCATGTTCCTGCGCCACTGGAAGTAAAGACCTGCATTTTACCGATGCGGCTCAGGCCGTAAACAAATTGCCGATAAACTCTTCGCGCGATCCAACTCCACGGAATGAACTGGCCGAGATGAGTATGACCCGACAGTTGCAGTGATACGCCGGCAGCTTCGGCAATTTCCGGATAGTCAGGTGCATGAGTCACCAGAATGCTGGCACGATCGCGGTCCAGACCAATGCCCTTAAGCGTCGATTCAAAACCCCTGGGTTGCGAGGCATCACCGTAATGCACACCCGCGATCTGCAGGCCATCGACTTCAACCTTCTCATTGTTCAGCACCCGTACACCGGCCGCCGCAACCGCATGCAGATATTTGCTGCCGTCGCGGAACTGCTCGTGATTTCCGGCTACGAAATAAACTCCGCTCGGGGCAGAGGTTAACCTACTGAGAGGCGCCGCCGCCTTCGTCGCGTCAATGGCCGTGCCGTCGTACAAATCCCCCGCAATAAAAATCGCGTCTGGTTTCTCTCGTAAGAGTTTCGCGATCATCCGGCGCAAGAAATTACCATTGCGCACCGGGCCCAGGTGCAGATCACTGATAAGCGCCGCTTTTCGTCCCTGCCACGCAACCGGCAAGTTCGCGAGCCGGACCGTGATCCGCGTAACTCGCGTCCAGCTCGCATTGACGACGCCGTAAATCCCAGCCAACGTTGCAACTCCGAATAGCAGCTCGACCAAACGATGGAAGTGTGTGGGCAGTCCGGTGAAAAGTGCTGCTCCGTAAATAATCCAACTGCAGATCGCCGCGACAAAAAGGAAACTCAGAAGCCCCATCCACACCGCAGCGATCCGGTAAAACACCCGAACGGGCGCGCTGGTGTATCGAAACGCAAGGATTGAAGCGGGAAGAAATGCTAAGGATAAAAGAACCAGACCGAGCTTAAGCCACAGCGGCCCGGAGAGATGACCGTTCGCGCCAGAGAATGTCCACGTCTCATACAACAGAAAATGCGCGACAAAAAGAATAGACTGCGCAATCAAAATAAAGGGGATGATGCGTCTTCGCTTCACCCTCAATTAGATTCCGCAACCCTGCCGTTTGTTGATTTATTTTGGCGGGCGCGACTTCGGCAATGGGTGCCCCATTTCTCCCTGATTTTGGGAGAAGTGGGATTCTCGCTTATTTCTCGCCCCTGAACTGGTGTATTTTTCGCCGGTCGCGCTTCGACGGTCTTCCCTGCGGCGCAGGGCTGAAGGCCATTCCCGCTTTGCGTTCCGCGGCAACCTTGGCCCGCAATTCACGGCTGGCTTCGGTTTCTCGATAAAGCGTTTGGGCCACTGCGGCGGGGCCACGCACCTCGCTCAAAAGCAGGACTTCTACTTCGAAGTCACCACCCTCGGTCTTGACGCGCAACATGTCACCCACGTGGACCTCGCGGGCTGGTTTAGCCGGCTGATGATTGGATTGAATTCTCCCAAGGTCGCACGCGCGCGAAGCTAGACTGCGCGTTTTAAAAAATCTTGCTGCCCACAACCATTTATCGATACGGATGCCAGGCATGATTAGGGTACCGACGACAATCGTTCTATAATCCCAACTCCGTCAGGCCTGGATGACCGTCAGGGCGCGGCCCCAACTGCCATCGATAAAGCCGGTCTTGCTCTTTGATGGCGAGGTCATTGATGCTGGCGTGGCGGCGCTCCATCAGCCCGCCGGCGTCGAATTCCCACATTTCGTTTCCATACGAGCGGAACCATTGTCCAGATGGGTCATGCGACTCATAGGCGAATCGAACCGCAATTCTTCTTTCATCAAAAGCCCACAGCTCTTTGACGAGACGATAGTCGAGTTCCTTCGACCATTTTTTTGTGAGGAAGGCAATGATCTCATCCCTGCCGTTAATAAATTCGTTGCGGTTCCGCCAGCGACTTTCGACCGTATAGCCGCGCGCGACCTGTTCAGGATTGCGCGAGTTCCAATTATTTTCTGCGGCTCGCACTTTCAAAATCGCAGTCTCTCGGGTAAACGGCCGAACAAAATTAGGAGTGGGAGGCATTCCGAGAAATATTCTAAGCGCAGGCGGGCGGAATTTTCTTTTGGAATTGGTCGAACGATGAAGACTATTGCCGAGAGCCGGGCTGGAATTGCGTATCCAACCAGGAGTCGAGTTTTCGTTGCATCAGCGCTCCGGCACATTCGATACTCAGGCCGGTCTTGCCGTGTTTGTCATCCCATACCACGGTCGCAGTCGCACGAAGCCGCAGGCCGGATTCTTGCAGCGCTAATGACGCTTGAAGTTTCTCGCCAAGGTTAAACGCCACCGGACTGCTGACCGCTAGGCCGTTGCTGCTGATGTTGATGGTCTTGCAACTGACTTCCTCTCCGCCCTCGCGCACCATCTGCGCCGAAACTTCGATTGCGCAGCGAAAGTATCGACGCCGTTCGCTCGTCATCAGGCTGTAAGCGGCCTGAAGCACTCGCCTGATTCCCTCGCCTTCCAGCGGACGCTCCAATACAAAAGTAGCCCCTTGGTCGCGCGCGCGTTGTCGGCTGTCTGCGCTGCCCACCACCGCGAACACTACTGCATTGCGGTTCGCGGGACTTTGCCGGATGGTCGTGAAAATTGGCACGGTTTGAGGCACTGTCTCGAAATCGATCAACAGCGCCTCGTACTTCGAGAGAGTCAACTCGTCCGGAACCCCGCCATTGCTGCTCTTACTGTTTTGGGCACTGATCCCAAACTCGCGGGAGATGTCGGTAAACGTCGCCGTCAAACCCGTATCCCGGGTCACCACTAAAGCGCGGATTTCTGCCTCGGAACTCATTGCGATGTGACAAGTATGGCATCCCGGTGCAATCAAAAGGAAGCCAAACTTGAGCCTTTTGGAAAGCCGTAGTAACAGCAAATCATAACTTTCGGTCGGTTAACCGACGGCCACGCACCACAGTTACTTCTTTCGCAGCGTTCTCGGGAATAGCTGCCCTCTGGTTCATTTTGGAACTCATTACTTTTACTTATCTCTAAAATATTGTTCTCCGCACTAAAGCTCAAGCAACCTCTGTAACTTTGGCTTGACATTTTTGCCACCTAAAATCGTTCTTCGACCGAATGACTTCCGACTCCAAAAGTGCTTCCCCCAGAAGCCCCGCGATAACCTCGCTCAAAATTAATCAGATTGAGGGGCGCGAATGGTGGCTGTGGGGCTTCGCTGTAATCGTCACCCTTGCTCTTACCGCCGGCATTATCTTCCTTACTTTTTTCGATCACGAGTCCGGAATCAGCGCACAGTATTGGACTGATCTCAAGGATTGGGTACGCGCACTCGCCGCTCTGGTTCTCCTGTTTGATCTGTATACGATGTACCAGCACATGCAATTGCAGAAAGTGCGCCGCCAACTTGCGGACCGCGATGAACTCTTCCAGCTGATCACCGAAAACGCCGCAGATCTGATCGCCGTGGTCGATGGCGCTGGCAACCGGATCTACAACAGTCCCGCGTACTTCAAGGTGCTGGGCTATTCAGAAGAAGAGCTCAGCGCCAGTTCTTCGATCGACCAGATACATCCATCGGATCGGGAGCGCGTGCTGCAGGCGGCGGCGAAAGCTCGGGCCAGCGGGCACGGAGAGAGACTTGAATATCGCATGCGCCACAAGAACGGCGACTGGCGCATTCTGGAATCCACCGCCAGTCCAATTCAAAACAGCAATCACGCGCTCGATAGGCTGGTCATAGTCAACCGCGACATCACCGAACGCAAGCGCGCCGAGGAAATGCTCGAGCATCGCGCACTTCACGATGTCCTGACCGAGTTGCCCAACCGCGCTCTGTTTGTCGACCGGTTGCAACATTCGCTGATACGCGCGCGCCGCCACTCCGACTACACCTTCGTTGTGCTGTTCATCGATATCGACGGCTTCAAAGTTTTGAATGACAGTCTTGGCCACTCCGCCGGAGACGAATTGCTCATTCAGGTGGCGAAGCGTCTTTCTGCGGGATTCCGAGAGACCGACACCATCTCGCGTTCCGGTCCTGGGATGAAGCCCAATTCGAGCGATGATAGCCTGGCACGGCTGGGCGGTGATGAATTCACCGTACTTCTCGACGACGTCTCCGAACCCAGCGACGCTATCCGCGTAGCGCGACGCATCCTCGATAAGATCGCGCTCCCATTCAATATTGGCGGACAGCAGATTGTCATCTCCGCCAGCATCGGAATCGCCGCCAGCAGCAATGCTTATGAAGGCGCCGAAGACTTGTTGCGCGACGCCGAGATCGCCATGTATCGCGCCAAGCAGGCTGGCAAAGCGCGTTGCGAAGTTTTTGATCCGGCGATGCATTCGAGCGCGGTTCGTCGGCTCAAGCTCGAAACCGATCTTCGCCGGGGCATGGAACACGGCGAACTGCTCGTCTATTACCAGCCCATCATCTCGCTCGAATCCGGCAAGATCGTGGGATTCGAAGCCTTGAGCCGCTGGAAGACAGTCCAAGGAATGGTTTCGCCCCTCGACTTCATTCCCGTCGCTGACGAAACCGGACTCATCATTCCTATGAATCGCGCGTTGTACCTTGAATCCTGCCAGCAATTGAAATCCTGGCAGTCGAAGCTCAATTGCACGCCGCCGCTCACCATGAGTTTGAACATCACGCCGCGGCAATTTGCGCAACCGGACCTGGCAAAAGAAATTGGCCAGATACTTGCGCAATCCGGCATCGAACCCAGCGCGGTCAATCTCGAGATCACAGAAACCATCGCCATGGGCGATGCTGACCGCGCCTTCTCTGTACTGTCTGATCTCAAGGCGCTCGGAGTGCGCTTGAGCATCGACGACTTCGGCACCGGCTACTCGTCGCTCAGCCGCCTGCCTCGCTTCCCCATCGACGCGCTGAAGATCGACCGCGTCTTCATTTCGCAGATGTCCTCCGACCACGACAATCACGAGATCGTGCGCCTGATTATTATGCTGGCCCACAGTCTGGGACTAAAAGTGGTCGCTGAAGGGACCGAAACTCAAGAAGAGGTCAACGAACTCAAGCACCTCAAGTGCGAGATGGTCCAAGGATTCCTCTACTCCCCGCCAGTTGATTCCGTGAAAGCGTTTGAGCTTCTGTTGAGTAGCCATCGCCAAACGTTGCCGGTGTGATGCTTAGAAAAAGCAGGTCCCTCAACTACAAAAGATCATTCGCATTGCGAATGATCTTCTTCGCTCGGAATGACGGCGTGTTGTGGAGGAGACAGGCGGCATATGACGGGCGAGGGCCCTTCCGACTTCGCTCAGGGCAAGCTTACAAATGATCTTTCGCCAGCGAAGGATTATCGTCCGCTCAGGATGACAGGGGTACGACGAAGGAAGGCAGAATCAGCGGGCCAGGGCGCCCACTCCACATACACATACCCTTGTTTTCTACGGCAATAAAAAAGGGCGGCCATTTGGCCGCCCTTGTACCGTTCTAAGTTGTTAGAAGCGGTACAGAAAACCAGTGTTGATGCGAACGTTGTTGTTGTCGCTGAGGCCGTTGAAGCTCAGCCGCATCCAGTCCAGGTTGATGGCGCGGAAAACCATTTTGTGTTTTCCGAAGTCCATGCCGCCACCGATCATGATCGTGGATCCGCTCACGCCGACGCCAGCCGCTCCCGCATGCGCTCCACCGAACAAAGCGTGGACGTATGGCGAGAAGATGCCCTTGGGGTGCGAAATCACCGGTCCGACCGTGTAGGTGTAGAGGCTCTGACCCTGGCTGAATCCCGAACCCAGGTCACCGGTAATGCCGACCGATTTCCAGACGTAGAAATTGGCAGAGGTGCTGAAACCATTGGCATGCCATCCACCGTCGGTGCTGGTGAACTGATAGCCACCGAACACTTCAGGCTTGGGCATTTCCCCAGCCATTCCGAACAACGAAGTCATGCAAACTAAAACCGCAACGCCGATAAGTTTCTTCATTTTCTCCCCTAATGATTTGAAGTGGCACCCAACTCCGTCCTCATACCGGCGTGTCTTGCTGCCGGGGTCCGTTCCATTAGCTTGAAACGGATCCCGAAGTCCGGATCGTATCCAGGTGCTAACCGAATCTTCGACGGTGGGGGTTAACCAGGCAAGTAACAGAAGCAGAGTGACAACGTAGACCTTCGGTAACCGCAACATTCCACTAATGGAAAATCTACTTTTTTGGGGGACAGATGTTCGGTTCCGAACAATGCGCATAGTTCGGCTGAGAGAAAAACCGGCGGTTCGCGGCAATTCTCGTACGGCGCAGAACAATCTAAGTGCCACGATTACTATGAGTTACGATTGGACTCTTTCGCTTCGCTTCAAGTGTGCATAGCCTTAATGCAGGATATCCATTCGCGTCGTGGGCAAGTTTATCAGCGAGGTTAAAACCTAAATGAAAGACGCAGGCGAAGACTGGCTTTCATGCACGATGCGAACGGTAGAACGGGTGATGGAGCTCCACGGCTTCGAAGAGGACGAGCCAAAAATCGAACCTCCCAAGCCGATCGATGCACAACTCTCTGCCTGGGATAGAATTCTGCGCGCCGCCTTTCTATTTCGAGCTTCCGACTAAGGCCCCGGTGAAACCTCAAATCAAGCGGGGTTCGCCGAAAAGGCAATCCCGAATTTCCCGCGGCTGCGGTTCGCTGCCTTCTTCCGGGCCTTCCAATTCGCAGCCAGCAGATCATCCGACAGCTTGATCCATCGGCTAAACATATCGAGTTCGGCGGTTGGCGCGTCCCCGGAATCGATCGCGTGGCAAAACGCCATTATGCTCATCGCATTCAGGTTGAAAGGGAAAGATCGATCAGTCTGCTCGGCGTTGCAGTGCCCGTTCGTCATAAACATCTCCTAATCTTCGGCACCCGATAAGTCCCGAACGCCGGTCAAGATGTGTCCATCCTAGCCGCGGCACACACCTATGTACGATACGGGACATTCTGTATGACCACATTACGAAAGGCCGTGTCCCCTGGGGCGTTTCACGTTCTCGATGTGGACGGGCGGGGCGCCCATCGCTCCAACAAAGTCTCTTGCTATTTTCCCGGACGTGGACGTCCGGGCTACATGCAAGTCGAAGTTGGGCTCACCCGGCGAAGGCGTCGTCCGCCAATTACTGCTTACGGGCCGGGACACCATCGTCACTCACTCACAATTCCAAAGCTTTTAACCGCAGAGAAAGCAGAGGAATACGGAGAGCGCTGAGGAGAGCGGGTTCTGCTCGAATCTTAACGGTGATTTCAAATAGGCTGCCCCACCTTCGCAAAATCACGACTGGTGGGGCAGTCTGTCCCTCGAATCATTTGCTCCCGAAGGTGAAGTAGTCGAACATGTCGCCGATTGCAGGACTATTGATCGGCGCATATTTGCTTGATGAGCCGTACTTCGGATCAGGGAAGTTGTCACGACTGCGACCGGTTATGGGCGCGACGCTCCAATTCCGCTCGATGAATTTCAGAATGGAGACGTGATCGGTGTAGTCGTGCGAGATGTGACCGGGCTTTGTAAAAGGCGAGATCACGAGCATGGGGATGCGGGTGCCATCGCCAAAGTAGTCGAGCGGCTGAATATAGCCGGAGTCGTAGTAACCGCCGCCTTCGTCGAATGTCACAAAGATTGCGGTGCTCTTCCACAACGTTGGGTTCGCTTGGACATCGTCTACGATTTTCTTCACGAAGCCTTCAAACAGATCAAGTTTCGAGGATGCGGGGTGGCCATCAACCCATCCGCTGGGTTTCACGAAAGACACCGCTGGCAACGTCCCGTTCTTTATGTCTTGATATAGATCGATCGTGTCCTTCAAATGCTTTGTGCGAACTGACGCATTGGTCATGATCGAAGTTGAGTATTGGAAGAAGTTGCAAATGTTGCAGTACTGATCACTGGTCTTGCCGACGGCACCATAGTTGAGCTGGTACTTGTCGTTGAGATATGCGTCGAATTGATCGCCATAATATTTCCACGACACGTTCTTTTCCAGCAGGGCGTCACCGATATTGCGGACGTTTGACGGCGGAATCGTGAATGGGGTGTTGTAAACGTAGTGATCGGTGTATGCGTTGGTGCCGTCACCAAAGTAGCCAGGGTTGTAATTATTCAAAATATAGAAGTGGTTCGGCTGGCATCGAGGATCGACCAGAGTTGGTAAGTTGCTCAGATAATCGAGGATGGAAGCTGCGCCGGGAGCGCCGGGATTGAAGCAGTTGGTGTATGAACCCCCGCCGTAAACCGGGCTGCCGTAACCGCCGCCACCGTAACCATCTTCCGTGTACCAGTTGTTCGTCCCAGAGGCTGCATTGGGATTTTCGATCTCATCGACGACTCCGGCATCAGGAGTGCCTTTCCAGATCAGTTGGTTGTGAGGCGGCGTCTGCGGATTTCCGTGACCGTCGCTGAAGAAGATGTCGTCGCCGGTGCCCATCATAATGTGATTGGCTCCCGTGCCACCCATTACGGCCTGGTGATAGTTGTCGCTCATCGCATAGTTGTCAGCCAAAGATTTCAGGTAAGGAGCGTCGCCCTGGAGAACGTTGTAGAAACCCATCGAGGTCGAACCTTCGCCCGTGGTCTTGGCGGTCGGCGAGTATTCGGTGCTGAAGTTTGAAGGTTGCACCAACCCGTTGCTGCCGGCGCCGATGGTGACTTCGACCCAGGGAAACAGGTCGCCGCGGCAACCGCTTGGGTCTGAGGTGGTAGCGTAGAGGACGTTGCAATCGGATTGCTGCCACATCTGATAGAAACGATGAACCGGGCTGGCCGCGTAATCGTCGTAGGAAAAAGTGTCGGAGGTGAGCTGGAAGGGCCCCGGCGGAAGATTGTTCACGTCTTGAATGCGATGATCAGGAACGTGTGATGCCTGTCCGGTACCGCCGGTTAGCAGGTACTTGTAATATCCGCTCGCCAAGCCATTTTCAGAGGCTTGAGCTTCGGCCAAAGTGCAAATTCCATTACTCTTGCAAACGTTCGAGGGACCGCCGGTCAACGGCGCGGGAAGAACCGAGTACAGCGACTTATCCATCGGGCTGATCTGATAGCCGTCCTGGTGGGTGTCTACAGCGTTGTATTGCAATGCCCGCGAGAAGTTGGGGCCGGGAGTTCCATCTTCGTTAACGATTCCCTTGGACAGCAGGTTGTCGATGGTTTGGCCATTCTTTGGTTTGTAAGTCGCAAATATGTGATCGAAGGTACGGTTCTCGCCGATGATCACGATCACATGCTTGATCGGGCTTTTTGTGTTGCCGGAATTATCTTGTGCCGCGACAAATGCAGGCGACACCATTTGTAGGATTAATGCGAACACGCCCACCCTAGCGGTGGCACGCCATTTCCAACCCACGCAGTTTTTCAGTTCCATGTGAAACTCTCCTCCACAGAGGAGCCGATTATAGGTTTGTGATTGTGACTTGTCGGTTAAACGGAAATTAATTGATCGACAATCGGTTGAAATCGGCCGGAATTTCTTTTCCAGCGTTATCAGCTAGCGGGACTTCGAGGTGTAGTAACCGGTGCGGTGGCGGGCTTTGTAGTTGGCGGCTTCGGGGACACCGGTCAACTTGACTTCAAGTCTGCGAAAGTCTGAGTCGGCGAGCCGCTGTGCAGGATAATAGGCAAGGAGATATTGCGTGCGCAATTCATCGCTGATGGCGCGAAATGCCTGGTCGAGTTGCGCGATCGATGACGCATAGTAATATTTGCCGCCGGTATCTTCGGAGAGTTGAATCAACGCATGTTCGCCGCCGGTGTCGCGACCAGCGCTGGCTTCGATGGGTACGTCGATAATGCTATACACGATAGCTTCAGCCTGCTGGGCGGCGCGAAGCGCTCCCTGATAATTAATCTGGCTGGCGGTGTCGCCGCCATCGGTGATGACGACCAGAACCTTTCTTCCCTGCCGGGTTTCGAGCGCCTGAGCTCCGAGAAAAACCGCGTCATAAAGCGCTGTTGCTGCGCCGGTGTGTACATGATCTACGCTGCGATCTATAGCTTTTAAGTCGGCGGTGAAAGGTAAGTCCTGACTGACGACTTCGCTGAAATCATAGAGTGACAGGGCGTCGACCGGGCGGATAATCGTATGAGCAAAGCGGCGGGCCGAGCCCAACTCGAGCGGAAGATCTTTGCGGGTGCTGAGGCTGGTGTCGATGTCGAGGACGATGGAGAGCGGCAGCTCGGATTCTTTTCCAAAGACAGAAATTTTTTGCGGATGGCCGTCTTCGAAGATTTGAAAATTATCCTTGGTCAGACTGCCAACGGGCGAACCATGCTCGTCGGTTACAGTGACGAAAATGTTGACCAGCTTGACGTCGACTTTGATGTCGGTAGCGTCATCGGCTGCGGCCTTGGCCCACGGTGGTTTGGGAACGCTGCCGGAGCTTTGCGCCTGACACACGGATGCGGCCAGCAGCGCTAAGAGAGGGAGAAGTTTCATTTGTGGGCTATGGAGTTGGATGCAGAGTTCTTCGATTGGCTGCCTTGGGACGCGGCTTCTCTGGCCTGCACGGACGAGGGCGCCCGCGCCACCACGGAAAGGTTGAGGTGTTCGGGGAATGGTTCGCCGTCAGACCAAACTGCGCCGTCCTCGAAATGTTCTTTTTTCCAGATGGGAACGGTGCGCTTGAGAGTATCTATGAGCCAGCGGCAGGCCTCGAATGCGGCGGCGCGATGGGCGGAAGCGACGATGATGAGGACACTGGTTTCGCCGATCTCGATGCGGCCGAGGCGATGGATAATCACAGCATCACGAACCTGGAACTGATCGAGAGCACGAGCGATCAGTGATTCCATTTCCTTCACGGCCATTTCTTCGTAGGCTTCATAATCCAGAAATAATGTGCTGCGCCCGCGGGTGTTATTGCGCACAATTCCTTCGAATACGATTGCGGCTCCGTCTTCGGGACACTTGATCATTGCGAAAGGACCCGCGGTGTCGATAATTTCACGTGTAATGAAGGCCCGCGCATAGGTTTTAGTAGACTGATCAGCGCCGCCACTCACTGGAGGAAGAAGTGCAATCTCGTCTCCGGACTTAAGCTTCATGTCAGGGCGCGCATATTCCTGATTCACCGAAATGGCGATCGAGTTGAAGATTTCGTTATTCGCTGACAGACGCTGTTGGTAGTGGCTGATGACGTCGGCAGCGCTGGCGTGGTCAGGCAGTGAAAGCGTGTCGGAGCTGCGCCCCGCAAGATCCTTTAATAGGCCGAAAAATAAGACGCGAACCTGCATATGGAAAAGATACACCCATAAGCAGAACTTTATTGCTTGCCTGAAATACCCTGATTGCCTGAAATACCGCGAACTTCATTGGAGAAAAAAAGGCCAGCCGCTTCGCGACTGGCCGGTTATTCGGGAAATATTTGGTTAGCGGCCCTTCGGTGGCTCCTTGTCTTTTTCCTTAGGCGGCTTTTCATCTTTAGGAGGCTTCTCATTCCGCGGAGGCGGAGCGGGACGGCTTTCGCGTTGCGGAGGCGGCGCAGGACGAGCATCGCGTTGCGGAGGCGGCGCAGGACGAGCATCGCGTTGCGGAGGCGGCTGTGCAGGGCGCGCTTCGGGCGCCGGATTATTGCGCTGCTGGTTTTCTGGTTGCGGCGCAGCCTGGGGTCGATTCTGCGGCGCAGGTTCCTGACGCGCATCCGGGGGACGAGCCGGCTGTTCCGGCCGCGTCTGCGGGGTTTCCGCTGGACGAGACGGCTGCTCGGGCCTAGTCTGCGGATTCTCCTGCGGACGAGAATTATCCGGCCGCGTGCCCGGATACTGACGGGGTTGCTGTTCCGGCTGATTAGCAGACGGCGGACGTGGAACGTTGCGACCGTTGGCCGAAGGAGCAGGATGATTGTCAGGGCCGCCGGGCCGAGGAGCATTGTCGTTGGGCCGGCCACCGGGAGCGTTGTTGGGACCAGCGTTATTACCAGCGCCCGGACGAGGGTAGTTCCGGTTGTCTTGCCCGTTCGGCTGACCGGGACGGTTGTTAGAACCATTATTAGGCTGTCCCGGACGATTTGCCTGCCCGCTTTGCTGACCCGGGCGCGCGCCCGGTGCGGGAGGATTCGGTCCACCGCGAGCCCCACGTTGTAGCGGCTGAACCTGAGCAGCGGGTGCGGCATGGACAGTCCTCACCGGTGGCGGAGCTGAAGGACCTGCGCCAGGCCGACCGCCGCCCGGTCGATTAGCCGCGCGATTATAAGCGGCGGGTTGACGGGTCGCCACCACCGCACGGCTCATGGCTTGCTGCGGCGGCCGATATTGGACTGCGTGTCCAGTTCCCATGTAACTCTGGCGACTCGGTTGAACGCGACTAACCTCTGCGGGCATGGCTCTGGCATTGGCCAGCTGCCGCGCATCCACGTGCTGAATGTTCTGATTAACGGGACGCGCATTTACGAACGTGTCATGGTTTACAACCGTAATACTGTTGGTCACGTGCTGGTTTACGTAAGTAACATTCGTGACGTGATTGACGGTGTAATTGTTGTAGACGTTTGTGACCTGCACCACGCTTACGTGGGTGTTAGTCACGTTTATATTCTGAACATAGCGCGGACTGGTGTGATACCACGGAACATAAACTTCGCGCGGCCCAAGCGGGAACCATCCTACCGGAGCCGCGCCAACACCAATTCCGACGCCAAATCCTGCGCCGCCGACGAACGCAACTAGAGCGGGCGCATAGACCGGGGCCACCGCGACGGGCCCTGGAACCCAGCACCAGCTGTCGCCTGCGTATGCCCAGCGACCGTAGTGGAAGGGAGCGAATCCCCAGGGCTCATCCTCTACCCAAGTCCATCCCCACGGACCAACATAAGCCCAGTGACCGTAGCGATAAGGAGCCCAGTCACCCGGAACGCCATTGGGTTGCCAAACATTTCCGTACTGAGGATCATTGCGCCAGCGACCGTAGTCGTCGAGATCCTCGTAGCCGGTCATATCTTGCGAGACGTACTGGCGGCTGGGAGCGCGGTCTTCGCGCTCATCGCGAGATTGCGCCCACCGCCCGAAATCATCAGCCGACTGAATGTCGCCGACGTCGTAGCTCAGTTGGTCGGTGCCTGAGAAGGTGCCCTCCTGTCCTTCATTTAAGCGATAAGAATTTCCTGAGCCTGTGATTTCAGCTTCGCCGCGAAAAACGCTGGCGATGGTCTGATCGCCGTTCTCATTTGTGTCCACGCGGAAGGCGCCGGCGCGACTTACGTTGAATGCGAGATTGGGAGTGTCGACTTCGAACGCGTCATCGCCGTCAAAACGGCGAACGCGGAAATAGAGCGAACCGAGTGAGAGCCGGAGCTGGGTAACGTTGTTACCGAGATCAAGGAAAGTCACGCTGGTCCCAGGACCCAGTCGAATTGAAGTGGATCCGATCTGTATTTCAGCGCGCGAATCCTTGTCGACCCATAAATTGTCGCCCACCGTAAGGGGACGGTTGCGCACGGCGTCGAGCCAATCCCCCTGGCCACCCGCCTGAAAAGAAACCGAGCCTTCAATATCACTCAGGCGCCCGGCGCGGGTTGGCGGATCCTGGTCGCCTTGCTGTTGCGGCTGATCGGACGGGTAGTTTTGATCCTGCGGCTGCGTCTGATCCGGCGGATAGTTCTGATCCTGCGCTGGCGGCTGATCGGGAGGATAATTCTGTTCCTGCGCGAGCGCTCGCGGAGTGATTTGGCAAAGCAACAGAATTGCCATCGCAAGTATTGCAAAGGAAAATCCTGCGCGTTTTTTCATTGAGTTCCTCATTGCGGCTTCCAGACGACGGGGAAGGCCTCTCAGAATTTCAGTCGAATGCTGTGTTGATTAAACCCGAAGCCGGAATACAAGTTCTATACGGTTGTGTACGTACGCAGCCCAGCACGGAAGGGTACAGCTAAGTATATGACGGACGACGGCTTATGGTGTCGTTACTGACAATCGTAGAAGCCGGTTAGCTAACAGGCTGTTCAGCTAGCACTTTCTCGCGCTCCTCGGCGTCGTGCTGTTCTTCCCTGCGAGACGCAGGGAGCGCGAGTTCGAGCACTTCGCTGATTGTTTTCACGTAGTGGACGTTCAGGTTTTCGAGCTGCTCGGGCGTGAGGTCTTCATTCACGTTGGTTTTATTCTCCGCCGGCAGGATTACGTCATGAACTCCGGCGCGTTTGGCGGCAAGGACCTTTTCTTTAATTCCGCCGACGGGCAACACGTTTCCGCTAAGAGTGATTTCTCCGGTCATGGCGGTTAACGGCCGGACCGGAGTGTCTTTCAGAAGCGAAACCAGAGCCGTGGCCATGGTGACGCCAGCCGAAGGACCGTCTTTCGGAATCGCGCCCGCGGGCACATGAATGTGAATATCGTGATCGGCGAAGAAGCCTTCTTCTATGCCAAGTTGTTTGGCATTGGAGCGGACCCAGGTCAATGCAGCTTGCATTGATTCCTGCATCACCTGGCCGATTTGTCCGGTCATAGTGAAGCCGCCTTTGCCCTTCATGACATTGGCTTCGACGAACAACACGTCGCCGCCGGATGGAGTCCATGCTAAGCCAACAACTACGCCGGAGCGTTTTGTGCGTTCGGCGATTTCGCCTTCGCTGCGAACTTTAATTCCACCAAGAAATTCCTGAATGATTTCAGGGGTGACTATCAGCTTCTCGTTTTTGCCTTCGGCAATACGGCGCGCCTGCTTACGGCAAATGGTGCCAATGTTTCGCTCGAGATTGCGAACGCCGGCCTCTCGCGTATAGTGCCGGATTAAGTAGCTCATCGAGTCGGGCGGAAATTCGATCGTGTCGGCAGCGATGCCGTTCTCGTCAATCTGCCGGGGCACGAGATATTGAAAGGCGATGTGGACTTTCTCTTCCTCGGTGTAGCCCTGCAGCTCGATGATCTCCATGCGGTCGCGCAACGGCTCGGCGATAGGGTCAAGCATGTTGGCGGTGGTAATGAAGAGCACCTTCGAAAGGTCAAAAGGTACGTCAAGATAATTGTCGCGGAAGGTCGAGTTCTGCTCCGGATCGAGCGCTTCGAGCAGAGCAGAGCCGGGATCTCCGCGGAAATCGCGACCGACTTTATCGATTTCGTCGAGCATGAAAACTGGATCTTTGGTCTCGGCGCGACGAATGCCCTGAATAATTTGTCCGGGCAGAGCTCCGATGTAAGTACGACGATGGCCGCGGATTTCAGCTTCATCGTGAACGCCGCCGAGTGAGATGCGAACGAATTTACGACCAAGAGCTCGCGCGATGGAACGGCCAAGCGAAGTTTTGCCGACACCCGGAGGTCCGACGAAGCAAAGGATCGGGCCCTTCATCGTGGGCTTCAGGCGACGCACAGAAAGATAATCCAGAATGCGATCTTTCACTTTCTGCAAATCGTAGTGATCGGTGTCGAGGATTTCTTTGGCTTTTGGAATATCGACTTCGCCGCCGGAGGTTTTTGCCCACGGCAATACCGCCAACCACTCGATGTAGTTTCGCGTGACGCCATAATCGGCGGCCATCGGCGACATACGAGAGAGGCGGCCGAGTTCCTTCAAGGCTTCTTTCTTCACGTCGTCCGGCATGCCGGCGGACTCGATTTTCTGGCGAAGGTCTTCAGTGTCGCGCTGGCCTTCGTCCTGCTCGCCCAGCTCTTTCTGGATGGCCTTCATCTGCTCGCGCAGGTAGTACTCGCGCTGGCTCTGCTGCACGCGGTCCTGAACTTCGGACTGAATCTTGTTGCGCAGCTGTTGGACTTCGAGTTCCTTGGCCAGATGTTGATTAATTTTTTCCAGGCGAATGCGAACGTCAGTGGTTTCGAGCGTGTCCTGCTTGTCAGGAGTAGAAAGCGATGGCAAAGACGACGCAATGAAATCCACCAGGCGCCCGGGCTCTTCGATGTTCATGGCGACGGTCGAAAGCTCGTCGGACAAAGTGGGCGAGCCGGCGACGATCTGCTGGAACAAAGTGAGCACGTTGCGCTGCAGAGCTTCGACTTCAGAAGACTTAGGCGGAATTGATTCTGGGACGGTCTCTACGCGGGCGTGCATGAACGGCGTGAGCTGGGTGAATTCGATCAGGCGCACACGCTCCAAACCTTCCGCAAAAACGAACAGGCTCTGGTTGGGCATTTTGACGACTTTGTGCACCACTGCCAGGCTGCCGACGGTATAAAGATCCGAAGGCTGAGGAGAATCCACGCGCGCCTCGCGCTGCGCGACTACGACGATGGTCTTGTCTTCCCCGAGCGAATTAATCAGTTGCACCGAGCTTTCGCGGCCCACGGTCAAGGGCAGAACGGCGTGAGGAAAAAGTACGGTGTCTCGAACTGGAAGTATGGGTAATGATTTGTCTTTATCTTGTGGCATGTTCTCTCGCTGCGTCGCTTCGCGAGGCCGTTAGATGTGGATCCGCGAACTAGGCGCTGGTAAACAATCTTTCTGGGTTGAGTGTGTCTTACTCAACTTTGATGCCCTGCGATTCTAAAGGATGCAAGCGGCGTGTGCTGGTGTAAGTTTCTCCCGACAGATCAATCACTTGGATTCTAAACCCCGTCATAGCGTTTGTGAAAAACGAAGGTTTGGTGGCGGAGGTGAACCAAGGTGTTTGGCTCGGGCTTATACTGGTGCGCCCTACGGTCGAGCGGCGGACCGACAAGTAAGGAGATCTTATGAAGCTGAATGGCTACCTGGTGAAGAGCACGGTGGTAGCGGCATTGGGCGGCTTGCTATTCGGATTCGACACAGTGGTTATTTCAGGAACAACCAGTGGGCTGACCGCGGCCTACCATCTTTCGCCGTTCATGAAGGGATTCACGGTTTCAGCGGCCCTTTGGGGGACGGTGCTGGGATCGATGCTGGCGGGTATTCCGGGAGACCGCCTGGGAAGGCGGGACAGCCTGCGGTTTATGGCGGTACTTTATCTGATTTCAGCGATCGGGTGCGCAGGGGCGTGGAGTTGGACAGCACTGGTGATTTTCCGTTTCGTCGGGGGGCTGGGAATTGGCGGATCGTCGGTGCTGGGGCCAATGTACATTGCAGAAATTGCGCCGGCGACCTGGCGAGGACGGCTGGTGGGATTTTTTCAATTCAATATTGTGTTTGGAATCCTGGTGGCGTATCTCTCTAACTTCTTGATTGGATTAGAGAATTTCGGGGCCTCGGAATGGCGCTGGGATCTGGGAGTTACGGCGCTTCCGGCGGCTTTCTTTTTTGTGATGCTTTTCACCATCCCGCGAAGCCCGCGCTGGCTGGTAAAGAAGCAGCGGATTGACGAAGCGCGAGAAGTGCTGAAGATGACGGGCGATGAGAATTACGAGCGTGATCTGCAAGAGATTCGCGCATCGATCGACGCGGAACACGGACACGCGGATGAGCCGCTGTTTTCCGCAAAGTACCGGCTGCCGATATTTCTCGCAGTGTCGATTGCGTTTTTTAACCAATTTGCCGGGATCAACGCCATTCTTTATTACCTAAATGACATTTTCGCCAGCGCCGGATTCAGCAAAGTTTCCGGCAGCTTGCAGGCGATATTTGTCGGCCTGACGAATTTGATCTTTACCATGATCGCGATGTCAGTGATCGACAAATTCGGGCGGAAGAAACTGCTGCTGATTGGTGCGCTGGGAACAGCGTCATGCCTGGCCGGAGTGGCGGCGATTTTCGGCTCCGGAAAGCATATTGAGCTGCTGATCTGGCTGCTGGTGATTTACATTGCGTGCTTCGCATTCTCGCAGGGGGCGGTAATCTGGGTTTACATCAGCGAAGTTTTTCCCAACCGGGTGCGCGCC
Source organism: uncultured Acidobacteriota bacterium (assembly GCA_963702345.1). Taxonomy (GTDB): domain Bacteria; phylum Acidobacteriota; class Terriglobia; order Terriglobales; family Acidobacteriaceae; genus Gp1-AA145. The sequence goes on from CAVPCD010000008.1 coordinate 128,823, forward strand.
AAGGGACAGAGCCTGGGCAGTTTTACCCACTGGATTTGTGCGGCATTCATTTCGCTGGGATTTCCCACGTTGGCCAAGTGGTCGCGACCGTTGCCATTCGTGTTTTTTGCGGCGATTACGTTGGTGCAGTTCTTCGTGGTGTGGTTGGTTTACCCGGAGACGAAGGGAGTGTCGCTGGAGGAGTTGCAGAAGGAGTTGGTGGCGCAATGAAAACAATTTGTCCAAGATTTCTCTTGCTCACGTTCGGCGCGCTGAGCTGGCTTTGCGCGATTGCATCGGCGAAAGAACCGCTCAAATCGCCTCAGCGATGAACCGTATCAGTGCCCTACCGTGCCTCAACTGCCGCATAATTTCCAGACCAATTCCTATTACGTTGACGCTCAACATTCCATTCCGGACCCAGAACTCAAGAAACAATATGAAGACTCCGTAGCGGGGATCGACGATTTTTCGCGAGCAGCGGTGAGGGCGGCAGATGCTTATCAGACTAAAGGCAGCCGGGCGGCGGCTCTGTGTGTTGCGACTCTTCTTGAATCAGCCGCAAACCAAAAAGCGCTAACTGGAACAATGGACGGAGGCCAAGCCTCGTACGTGCAGGGCTGGAATCTTGGGGCATGGGCAGTGGCTTACCTGAAGGTGCGGAGCGCCGGACTTGTTTCCCAGGACCAGACCCACACGATCCAGTCATGGCTGGAGAAGCTGGCCAGGGACAATGCCGGTTACTACGAGCGCAAGCGTCGCAACCGACATCACCCGAACGACTCCGACAACAATCACGTGTATTGGGCGGGGTTCGCGATCGCTGCCGCCGGAATTGCAAACGATAATCGCAATCTTTTTAACTGGGGGATGGGCGCGTACAAGCACGGCGTGCATGATATTCAGAAAGATGGGACTCTGCCGAATGAAATGGCGCGCGGGCAGATGGCATTGCACTATCACCTTTATGCACTGGCTCCGCTGATGATGCTGGCCGAATTTGGCGAGACGAACGGGCTGGACCTTTATGCGGAACGCGATTATGCGATTAAGCGGCTAGCGGCGCGCTGCGTGAGCGGGTTGCAGGATCCAAGTTTCTTTCAGCAAAAAGCTCGGGTGGAACAGGTCACGACGCCGGAGATCCAAGCCTGGCAGATTAGCTGGGGACAAGCATACACGCGGCGCTTCCCTGACCCGACGATCTCCTCGTTAATAAGCAGAGCGGAGCGGCTGAATTACACCATGCTCGGCGGATTGCCGCCACCGTAGTGCTCGGCGAGAATCACGCGGCGCGATAAATTCCCAACACCTTGACCATGTCGGCGACGGCTTTCAGCTGGAGCAGGGCGCCGCGCGCGAGTTTGTCGTCGCCGCGCAAAAAATCAGCGTAAAAGACGTACTCCCAAGGGCGTCCGCGAATTGGTCGGGATTCGATTTTGCTCAAGCTGATGTCGCGGTCGGCGAAAACGCGCAGAGCCTTGTGCAGCGCGCCGGGAATGTTTTTCAGTCCGAAGGCGATGGAAGTTTTATTGGCGCCAGGCAATACTCGACGCCGGCGGCGAAGCAAAACGAAACGAGTGAAGTTACGTTTGTCGTCTTCGATCCCTTCCGCGAGAATGCGGCCCTTGTAAACCGACGCAGCGTAGCGGCTGGCGATGCCAGCGGCGTCGGGCATTTTTTCTGCTATCACGTGCTTCACGGCGCCCGCGGTGTCGTAGAAAGGAGTGGGCTGAACTTTAGGATTGGCGCGAAAGAAATCTCGGCACTGATCGAGAGCGACGGGGTGTGAGAACACGCGCCGCAACTCTGACTTTTTTACGCCGCGGGCTGCGATCAAGTTGTGCACGATGCGCAGATGAAAATCGCGCTGGATAAAAACATCGCGGGCGAGAAGAAGGTCGAGGTGCTCGGTCACCGATCCGGCGAGCGAGTTCTCAATAGGAATCACCGCAATCGGAACTTTGCCGGCCTCGATCAAATCGAATACTTCTGCCGAACGCGCGCACGGAACGATGGTGCAACCTTTGACCATGCGCCGGGCAGCTTCATGGCTGAACGATCCCGGTTCTCCCTGGATGGCAATTTTCATTCGAGCAAGTTAGCTGGACGATTCTATCGAAAGCAAATTCTTCTCAAGCAACAGCGCGTCGACTCCATTGGAATAATAATGCGGAATGACTTTGATGACGTCATATCGCTGGCGTTTGTAGAAGGAAATGGCGGAGGCATTATCGACGGCTGTCTCGAGACGAACGGCTTGGCACTTGGTGGCACGCAATCGTTCTTCGGCGGCCGCGAGCAAAACCGAGCCTATACTTTGGCGGCGGGCAGCTGGGCGAACATCGATGGTGATGATGTGTCCGATTCCGCGACGGCTACTCTCGGCGACGACGAAGGCGAGGATCGAAAACTGATTCGATGGTGATACGTCCATCGGAAGATCATTTTTTTGGGAGCCCGGTAACCGGTCGCCTGATTCCGCGACTAGCGTAAATGCCCCAGGACGGCGCAAGTAGACCTGCAACTCATAGCGGCTGTAGGCGATTCCGGGATCAAAACATGACTGGTCGATCGCCCATAGCGTGTTGAAATCATCGGGTCGGTAGTCGCGGACTGTGAATCGCACGTTTCCATTCTAGATCGACTGCAAGCTTCTACTCGGAAAGCTATGAAAGGCGGATACTTGCAAGAGCGCAGAAAAATTTAAAAAAAACTGCGTATAAGGCCTTGCCCGCTTACTACCTCAAGACGTAACATTCGCATCTGAGGGGTTTGTGGTGTTACGCATCGCCATAGAAGCGGTGGTTGCCGCGACCGCTATCGTCGCCATCTGGTACTTCCTGTTCTCCCGGTATAATCGGCGCCGAGGAACGGTGGTTCTCCATTGGGTAGAATCGGCCTGCGCCGCTCGAGGGCGCCTGGTTGAAACCCGATGGCTCAGCGCCAGCAGCTTGCAGGCCCACTTTAGCTTTGCCACCCATTGGTTTGAAAACGCAAGGATTACGATAAAGCTCATTCCCCGTCCTATTCCGATCCAGTGGGCGCTTTGCCTGTGGCGGCGGCAAAAAGAGACGCTGACTTTCGAAGCCGATCTGGACTATTCACCCAATTTCCATCTGGAAATATCGCGCCATCGCTGGCTCACGCAGAGACCCAAGGAGATTTCAAATCCCGAGCGGAATTGGACCATTTCGCGGCCCGGGCCGGTGGTGCTTACCACGCGAACCGAATGGACCCATGAGCTGACGCCAGTCGTGAATACGCTCATGACCTCCCGTGGGCACAGCCTGATGACAGTTCGCTTCCGTCCTGACTCGCCGAATTTGGCGGCGACGATTCCGCTTGAGGCTCTGTCTGATGAAGAAGCGACAGCGGCATTTCTGAATGTGCTCAGAGACCTGGCTTCGGGCGCTTCAGCTTCGCGGCAGTAAACAGACCTAGGTACAAGCCGCTTTTAAATCTCCGGTTTTTTACTTTTCTGCAAGAGCGTATTTGCTTGCGGTTGTTGCGCGATCTAGACATTCGCAATCGATATCGCGAGAGCCGGGCCTTTCCTGGCAGCCCACTTCACCTGTTCGACGCGGCCGACGAGAAGCACCCATGCTAATGATCCGCCCACGCAGATGGCGGCAGTAATGGCGAACGGGGCGAAGAATTTTCCGGTGTGCTGCAGTACGAATCCAGTGAGTGCGGGGCCGGTAATTCCGGCGAAGTTTGCGAAGCCATTCTGCCAGCCGTACCACTTCCCTACCGCTGCGGATCCGGCGAGCGTTTGCGGGAAGGTGTAGAGGCCAGGGCCGGTCATTCCACATCCGAAGCCGGCGGCGAGCAACCACGGAATATAGGAATCTGCGGCCAGCGCGCATCCGAGTAGACCGACCGCGGCCATAGAAAACCCAATGACCATCGCCGACTTTCGCACCAGTGTGGGTGTATAGCCGCTAAGAATCGCGAAATCCTGCAGCCAACCGGTGCTGATGGAAGAGAGGGCGTCAACGCCGTAACAAAGACCAGCGACGAGAGCCATCCTCTTGATCGACAAGTGACGTTCAAACACCAAATAAGTGGGCAGCCAGGTGAGCAGGAAATAAAAGAGGTAATTGGTAGCGAAGTGTCCCGCGCTGGTTCCCCAGAAAGAGCGGTGAGTCAGAATCTCCCAGCCGCGAGGGCCGCATTTGACTGCATCGAGTGATCGCGGCCCGCCGCGCGGCATCCACTTCATCCACGCGGGAAGCCACAATAAACTGATGATTCCGACGGCAACGAACACTGGACGCCAGCCAAAATCGGCCATCAGGAATCCGGCGCCAATTGTTCCGATGACATTACCCCATTTCAAGCCCGACATCACGCAACCGCTGGCGAAGCCGCGATAGTGTTCGGGTAAATTCTGCGCCAGAATTTTTGAACCGCAGGGCAATGCCACAGATTCCCCAATGCCGAGAACGAAACGGATGGCTAGCAGAAAAGCAAAGCCACGCACAACGCCGGTGGTCGCGGTGGCCAGTGACCAGAGCAGAAACCCGCTGGCCAGAACCCAGCTCGCGTCGAAGCGGTCGACCATCCAGCCGATCAGAAATTGCATGGCTGTATAGGTACAAAAAAAAGCCGAGAAGAGAATTCCGAGTTCTGAGTCGGAGAGATGAAAGTCGCGCTTGATCAGGGGGCCAGCGACCGAGATATTACCGCGATCGACGTAGTTGATGATAAAGCTGATAGTGAGTAGGAAGAGAGCGGGAGCGAATTTGGCCAACGGCCGCGAGTCAGATTTCGGAGCCATGCGATGACCGTGGCATTTTGCGCTTCGCCTTCGTTGATTGCAAGAGTGGCTTCTTGAGGCGATAGTCAAAGCTTTTAACCGCAGAGATCGCAGAAGTGGCGCTGAGATGGCTGAGAAACCCCAGGGTTAGAATCCTTGTGATGCGAGCCGGGATAATGTTTGGCGTTTCCTGCGCACTTTGGTGTTTCTCGGCGTTCTCTGCGGTTGAAGGCTTTTGACTTAGGTCCGGTTCTTGAACACCCGTAGCGGGTCGATGATTATGAACACTCCGCGGCTGCGGGCAAGAACCGTTCCCCTTTCGTCGATAATTTCGGCCACACGTGTGAGCCGTCGCCCACGTTTGCCGATCTCTCGCGATTCGACGCGCAAAGGTTTATTCAAAGGCACGGGCCTGCGATATTCCACGGTCATGCGCGAGGTTGCAGCGACCACATCCCGAAGCTTGCTGAGCTTGCTCATGGCATCATCGAGAATGGTGGCGATGATCCCGCCGTGGCAGTGTCCGGGCGGTCCGGTGTAGCGCTTGCTCAGGCGAAAATGAGAGACGAAATGGTTGCGCTCACGATCCAGAAAGAACTTCAAGTGCATGCCATGGGGGTTGTCCTTGCCACAGGCAAAGCACAGGTTCTTCTTCAAAGGATGCGACTTGTTGCCGCGTCCGCCGGCAGGAGCCTTTCTGGCCATAGATGACGAATTCTATCTGACCGGCTGAAACCTAATGGCCTCAGGTATTATCTAAGACGCTTTAGAGAGACAGAACTGACATCCCCGCAGGGCGGAGTCCTGCAATATATCCACGGAGGAACGGTGAAACGCGTGCCAGGTGTGCGGTCGCTGATAGCGATGGTTTTCAGTGCAGTAATGCTGTTCTCGGTTTCGAACCTTGCCTGGAGTGCCGACAGTCCAGGAGAGACCATTTTCAAATCCAAGTGCATCCTTTGTCATGGCGCGGATGGAACCGGTAACACTCCGCTGGGCAAACAATTGCAGGCGGCGAATCTTCATTCTCCCGATGTTCAGAAACGCAGCAACGCCGACCTGCACAAGGTTGTGCATGATGGCCAGACGAACATGCCTTCGTTTGCAGAGCAGTTGAGCGATGACGAGATCACGCAAGTGATCAGATACGTGCGCACATTCAGAAAACCAGGGAAGAAATAGCCAGGTTTCAACCAAGAAGTTGACGTATGCCGGTCATTTCCCCACCAGTTCCGATTGAAAGATCCAAACGCCGCCATGGCGGAGGGGGACTGCATCCTCCCGAATACGGCGGTGGCGGCGATAATGGCCCGGGGGACGGCTCATTCAATTACGGCCGACGGCTCCATCGTGCGCGGCTAGCATTGCTGCTGGCACTGAGTTCGGTTTCCGTGCTCTTCGTCACTCTGACCGTAATTTTTATGCTCATGCGGCATGGAGCGGGGATGCTGGATGCGCAAAGCGGAAACTTCATCCATGAATGGACTCCCATAGAGCTTCCAATCGGCTTGCTGATGCTGAACACACTGGTCTTGCTGACTAGCAGCGTAACAATCGAGATGGCAAGACGATCAGTGGCAAGGGAAATGGTGTTAGCCCCAGTGCGTTCGATTCCGGGGATTGCCCTCGACCGGGAGTTCGGAATCCCGTGGCTGAGTATTACGGTCGCTCTAGGTGTGATTTTTCTGGTTGGTCAGTGGGCGGCATGGAGAGCAATGCAAGACGGCGGATTTCACATGTTCTCCGGCGTACCCAGCCCATTTTTTTTCATTTTGACCGGGGCGCATGCGATCCACCTTACCGGCGGCCTGATTGTCTTATTTTATGCGGGTGTGATTTCAGTTATACGTCGCGGCATTGAGAATCGCCGCATCGTGATTGAAGTGGCTGCCTTGTATTGGCATTTCATGGGAGTTCTCTGGATATACATCTTTGGATTGTTGTATTTAGGCGGATGAAAGTTCGATAAAAACCGCGTACGCAGAAAAACCCTTCGGGAGCGACAATCATCGTAGAGGTCGGTCGGCGAGCTGTTGTGACTTTATTTCGCCCAAAATCTAGCCCGGGGGTGGTTTGGGGTGTTCACCAGCTTACGCGCTCAGCGCGCCAGCAATGCAAATCACGATAAGCGGCTCCCCTCGTTTTTCATCCTGGGCCCGCCACGCACCGGGACTACATGGCTGTATGAGGTGCTGAGAACGAGCACTCTGTTACCGTCGCCAACCAAAGAAACCCGATTTTTTGACAAGCATTTTCGTCGCGGCCTGGACTGGTATTTAGCCCACTTCCCAGATGCCAATGACAATCGGCCAATGGGTGAAGTAGCGCCGACATACTTCGCGTCGTCCCAGGCCCGCGAACGGATAGCCAAGTTGATTCCAGAAGCTAAAGTGGTATGCGTTTTTCGCAATCCAGTTGATCGCGTGTTGTCGCTTTACCGGTTAAAGCGTGCGTACGGAATGTCACCCTGGACTTTTGAGCACGCCATACTAAAGGATCCTGAGCTTTTAGAATCAGGCAAATATGCGACTCATTTGAAGGCATGGTTTGACGCGATGGGCAAAACACAGGTTCTGGTTACGATCTACGAAGACCTGAAACGCGATCCGCAGAATTATCTCAACACGATTACAGATTTTCTCGGCATCACACGAGTTTCGCTTACCGGTTCACAACTGCAGTCTATTAATGCTTCAGAGGGATTGACTCATCCTCGAAGTTATTTTTTGACTCGGACAGCGACCGGAATGGCTGACTGGTTCAAGGCGGTCCGGCTGGATCGAGTGGTGGCGGCGGCAAAGCGTAAGTACCTGCTAAAGTTCTTCTTGCGCAGCGGGTCGCGCTTTGACTCGCTGTCGGCAGATCGCGCCGGGAAGCTCTACGAACTCTTTCGTCCTGAAGTCGAGGAGTTGGAAGCAATGTTGAATCGCGACTTCACCAATTGGAAGTCTGCTACCGCCAAAACCAGTGCAGTCGAAGCGGTCGCGTAATCAGAGCGTTGTCCGAGTTGCGGCTGTTAAGTGGCCGATCCCGCCTCAATTACAATAGAAGATTCAGTAATGCTCGCCGAAGCCGTTAGCGCGCTTTGGCGCATAAATCATATTGGTCAGAACTCCTGAATTGATGCCTGAGATTTCCAACGACAGCATTGTGGTGCGTGGGGCCCGCACTCACAACCTGAAGAACATCGATTTCGAGATTCCGCACAACGCCTTCACGGTCGTGACCGGAGTTTCGGGATCAGGGAAATCCTCGCTCGCCTTTGACACGATTTACGCCGAAGGACAAAGGCGGTATGTGGAATCGCTGTCGGCTTACGCACGGCAATTCCTGGAGCGTATTGAAAAGCCAGATGCCGACCACATTGAGGGCATCGCTCCGGCAGTGGCGATCCGCCAGAAAAACACTACCCGCAGCCCGCGCTCCACGGTAGGAACCGCAACCGAGATTTACGATTACCTGCGGCTACTGTTTGCCCGCGTGGGAAGGACTTACTGCATTCAGTGCGGCGCTGAAGTTAAAAAAGATACGGTTGATGAGGTAGCGGAGCGAGTGCTTGCGTTGCCGGAAGGCACGCGGCTCAATGTTTTATTTCCGCTGCAGGCTGCTACGCCTGATGCGAGTGCTGCGCCGGTCAAGGGGCGAAAGAAGAAAATTGTCGCCGCCGGCCTGGCTGATGCCGTCAAGACCCGATTGTTTGAACTCCGGCAACGCGGCTTCAATCGGCTGTTTCAAAACGGAGAAGTCTTCGAGTTCTCAACCCCTGAGTCGCTGCTCAACATCAATTTTGCAGAGCCGGTGTTCGTGCTGGTCGACCGGCTGGTGGTTTCAAGCGGCGGACGGGCGCGCGTCGTAGACGCCACCGAAATCAGTTTTCGCGAAAGTGGCGAGGTAATTTTTCAAACTCCAACGGGTAGCGACCCAGGACACCAGCTCCGATTTTCTCAACGCTTCGAGTGCAAAAACTGCGGCACGCGTTATGCGGAGCCCGAGCCGCGACTGTTTTCGTTTAACAATCCCTTCGGCGCGTGTCCGAGGTGCCAGGGGTTCGGCAACACTATCGATTTCGATCTTAACCTGGTCATTCCGGATAAATCGAAGTCGCTCGATGAAGTTCCGATTGAACCCTGGACCAAACCGAAATACAGGCCTTACGCCACCGAGATGAAGCGATTCGCGCGGACTGCGGGCATCCCGCTCGATATTCCGTGGGCGGAACTGCAGCCGGATCAGCAGCAGGCAATCATTGATGGCCATAAGAAATTTCCCGGAGTGAGAGGGTTCTTCGAATACCTGGAACGTAAGAAATACAAACTGCATGTGCGCGTGTTCCTGAGCCGGTATCGCGGATATACGGTTTGCTCGGAGTGCAATGGCGCGCGTCTGCGGCTGGAAGCGCGGCAGGTTAAAGTCGAGGGCAAGAACATCTGCGAAGTCTGCGCGATGACGGTGGAGAAGGCGGCGCAATTTTTCGCGCAGGTGAAATTAACACGGGAAGAAGCCGATATAGCAGAACGCCTGCTGGAGGAGATCCGCACCCGGCTGCAATTTCTGATGGATGTGGGACTCGAATACCTGATGCTCGACCGGCTGACTTCTACGCTCTCTGGCGGCGAGGCGCAACGAATTCAGCTTGCGACTTCGCTGGGTTCGCGGTTGGTGGGAACCCTTTATGTGCTCGATGAGCCATCGATCGGACTACATAGCCGCGACACGCAGCGGTTGATTCATATTCTTCACGGATTACGCGATCTGGGTAATACCGTGCTTGTGGTCGAACACGACCGCGAAGTGATGCGGGCCAGCGACCGCATTCTCGACCTTGGCCCGGGCGCCGGTGAACACGGGGGGAAGATCATCGCGACCGGCACCTATGATCAGATCACGCACACTCCGGGGTCGCTTACCGGGCGATATCTTTCGAATGAACTGCGAATTCAGACTCCGACCAATCGCCGCAAACCGGGACGGCAGAAGATCACGATTCGAGGCGCTCAGGCTCACAACTTGAAAGGCGTTGATATCAGCGTTCCGTTGGGGATGCTGGTAGCGATCACGGGCGTCTCTGGCTCCGGCAAATCTACGCTGCTCCATGACGTTCTGTATCAGGCGCTCAAAAGCCTGAAAAACCAGACCAACGGAACCTCGCTGACGTTTCCCTTTCTCGATGAGATCACCGGGGATGAGTATATCGATGACGTAGTTCTGGTTGACCAGTCGCCGATCGGGCGAACTCCGCGTTCGAATCCGGTGACGTATATCAAGGCGTTCGATGGCATCCGCGATTTGTTTGCCGGCACGCCGGAGGCGCACAAGCGGGGATATTCCGCGGGACATTTTTCGTTCAACGTTCCGGGCGGGCGCTGCGAAACCTGCCAGGGCGACGGGACGGTCGTCGTCGAAATGCAATTTCTTGCCGACGTGGAACTGATTTGCGAAGAGTGCAAAGGCAAACGATATAAACCCGAGGTGCTTGAAGTCCGATATCGCGGGAAAAATATTCACGAAGTGCTCGACATGACGGTGCGCGAAGCCATGCACCACTTCGCGAATGCTCCCAAGGTGGCGGACAAGCTGCGAATGCTGGACGAAGTTGGTCTGGGATACTTGCGGCTGGGGCAGTCGGCGACCACGCTTTCTGGCGGCGAGGCGCAGCGAGTCAAGCTGGCGGCGCACTTGCAGCCGGCGACTGCGGCAAAACGCAGACCCGAATTACGACGGCGCACCCTCTACATTTTCGACGAGCCGACTACGGGATTGCATTTTGACGACATCAGTAAACTACTTTCGGCGTTCCGGCGACTGATCGAAGCAGGGGGGTCGATTCTGCTGATCGAGCATAATCTTGAAGTGATCAAGACCGCCGACTGGGTGATTGACCTGGGGCCAGAGGGCGGTGACCGCGGCGGACGCGTGGTCGGAGAAGGAACCCCGGAGGAAATTGCCGGACTCAAGAATTCGTATACAGGGAAATTTTTGGCACAACTGCTGAGCGGGAACGAGGCTTCGCGTTCGAATGGACACAGGTAGATCGGCTGGACTCACGCGAGCTTTCATCTTTTCACTTGCATTCGTATCCACCGTCTCACCTGCCGCAATCGCCCAAACTACGGGCAAAACCGTTCGCCATCACAAAATAGAAGAGCAGGACCCGGCTACTGCGATGTTGTCCGAGGCGGAAAGTGATCTCGACAAGCAGGATTATGCCAACGCCGAGGCGCTGCTCAAGGAATATCTCGAGGCACACTCTGACAATTACGTCGCCTGGTACGACTTGGGCTTCGCTTATCACCAGCTAGGCCGGCGCGACGACTCGATTGCCGCTTATCAAAAATCGGTGACTGCGAAGCCGGATGTATTCGAGTCGAACCTCAATCTTGGGCTGGCACTGGCCGAAGCAGGAAGCGTAGAAGCTGAACAATATTTGCGGGCGGCAACCACGCTGAAGCCGGCGTCGAATGTCGCGCAGGGGCATGTGCGCGCGTGGCTGGCGCTGGGACGGCTGCTCGAAGCTTCCAAGCCGGACGAAGCGATCGCTGCGTTTCAGCAGGCGGCGAACCTGGATCCCAAAAATCCTGAGCCGCATCTGGACGCGGGCGCTCTATTCGAAAAGCAACAAAAAGCTGGGGAAGCCGAAAAAGAATACCAGCAGGCACTCAGCATTGCTCCCGATTTTTCCGACGCACTGGTCGCGCTCAGCAATCTATACATGCGTGAGAAGCGATTCGGCGATGCGCGGACAGCCCTCAAAAAACTGGTTGCGCTTCACCCTGACGATGCTGGAGCGCATTTTCAACTGGGTCGTATGATGGCTATCGCCGGGAAAAACGAAGACGCCGCCAACGAAATGGAAGCGGGATTGAAACTCGATCCCTCTGACCGCAAGGCGCAGCGCGACCTGGCCGACCTGGATGCCAGCTCCGGGAAATATGATCAGGCAGCGCAGATGTATACGGCCCTGATTAGCGCGAACCCCAATGACGGCGATCTGCACGCTGGGCTTGGCCGGATGCTCATGAAACAGAAGAAATTCGCAGAAGCCGAGCAGGAGTTAATCAAGGCGGCAGAACTCAAGCCCGGTTCAGGGGAGATTTATGGGGAGCTCGCGGTGGCGGCTAATGAAAATAAAAATTATCCGCTCGCCATCAAGGCCGCGGACCTGCGGGCGAAATACCTTCCGGAAAATCCCATGAGTTATTTTTTGCGCGCCACGGCCTACGACCACCTGCGTGACGCGAAAGATGCGGCGAAGTATTATCATCAGTTTTTGGATGTAGCTGGCGGCAAGTATCCCGATCAGGAGTGGCAAGCCAAGCACCGCCTGATCGCAATCGAGCCCAAAAAGTAATTCGGACCAGATGAAAACAAAAGTTCTGACAACTCTAATTTTTGTGCTGTCGGCGGGCCTGTCCTGTTTTGGCCGGCAGGAGGAGGCACTCCCGCAATTAATGGCGAAGGCCGACGCCGCTTCTTCCGGACAACAGGCTGACTTGTGCATGGAGGTTGCGGAGCGTGAAGTGAAGGTGGCAATTGAGGCTTATAAGGCAAACAAGACTGATGAAGGCCGGGACTCACTGCAGCAAATTGTGAAATATGCGGACAAGGGGAGATCGGCGGCACTTCAATCGGGCAAACGACTCAAGCATACCGAAATCAAGTTGCGCCAGGTCGCATTGCATTTGCGCGATTTGAAGTTCAACGTGGATGTAGACGAGCAGCCGCTGGTGCAGGCGGCCGAGGACAAACTGGAAGACTTCCGCACGGAAATACTTAAGAACATGTTTGGATCCAAGAACAATGATTAGACGACTGCTTCCAATTTTTCTCTCGCTCGTGATCGCGATGGCTGCGTTTGGGCAGGCCCATCGCCGCGATCCCCTGACCGAGCCGGAGATCGATAAGATTCGCGACTCAGCCCAGCTCCCGGAAGTTCGTCTGAAGCTTTACGTCGAGTTCGCGAGGGCACGTCTCGAAACCGTACAGAAGATCCATTCCGACACCAAGGCAACCGACCGCGAAAAGCAAACTCGCGATGCGCTTCAGGACTTTCTTGATGTTTATGACGAATTGAACACCAACGTGGATACTTTTGCCGACCGTGGTTCCGACCTGCGTAAAGCACTAAAGCCAGTAATTGAGGCCGATACCGAATTTGGAGCGAAGCTGCGCGCGTTCAGAGCGTCGCTCTCGAATGCACAGGAAGCACGGGATGACGAATTTCTGATCGGCAGCGCGATTGAAGGCGTGGATGCGGGGGCCAAGGACCACCGCGATCTGCTGGCCGAACAGGAAGAAACCTTCAAGAACAAGAAGAAGCAAGATCATAAAGAGGATGCGCCCCGCTCCAATTGAGGCTCGTGCTAGTCTGAAGAAAAATGCGCGACGGCCTCACAGAAGTATTCCAGCAAACCTATCGTGAACTTCGGCCTCGCTCCGAGGTCCCCGATCTGCGCGCGGAATTCTTCAGCTTCGCCAACGTTAATAGCACGATACGACTACGAGAAGGAAAGCTGCTGGTGCGGGTTTCGGATTTGCTGGAAGGCGCACCCGAATATGTATTGCGGGCAATCGCGCATATCCTGCTAGCGAAAATGTTTCGCAAACCGGTGGACCGCGAGCATGCGTCGCGATATCGGCGCTACGTTTCATCCCAACATATGTCGCGAAAGGCGCACCTGGTGAGGCAGATCCGCGGGCGCAAGCGCATCGGCCCGGCGCGCGGGCGAGTTTATGACCTGGAAGAAATTTTCGACAAGTTGAACACCCAGTTTTTCCACGGCCTGCTGGCGCGGCCGCAGATGACCTGGAGCTCAGAAAAGGCACGTAACCGGCTGGGCCACTACGATCCGGCGCACAATGCAATTGTGATCAGCCAGGTCTTTGACCACCCACGAGTCCCCGAATGCGCCGTCGAGTACATCGTTTACCACGAGATGCTGCATTTGAAACATCCCGTGCGGTTGCGCGGCAGCCGGCGCTGCGTGCATTCCGCGGAGTTTCAAGCGGAAGAACGCGAGTTTCCACAACTCGATGCCGCGAAGAAGTTTCTCGCCATTCTGTAGTTTGACGGGCCCGCACTGCGACGGATATTCTTAATACATATCCTTAGTTGCAACTGAGTTGCAACTTCGTCTTCATCGGAGAATTCTTTTTGCTGCAAGCATTCATTGTTACCCTGCGCGAAGGCGTGGAAGCCGCCCTCATCATCGGCATTACCCTCGCCTACTTGAATAAGATCCAGCGGCAGGACCTCCGCAAGTCGGTTTTCGTTGCCCTCATTTCGGCATTCATCGCCAGTATCGGCGTGGCAATTCTGCTCTCCCGCTTCCAGCTCAACGAAGATTTGTTTGAAGGCTGGGTCATGCTGGCGGCCGCATTCTTCGTTGTGACCATGATTATTTTCATGATGCGGACAGGGCGAAAACTCAAGGGAGAGATTGAGAGCAAGATCGGATCGCTCGCTGGCCGTGGTTCGCAATTGGGAGTTTTTCTCTTCGTATTCCTCATGGTGTTGCGCGAAGGGGCTGAGACTGTCCTGATTCTCTCGGCGGTCACGCTGGAATCGAGCGCCTTGCAAAGCTTTCTGGGCACGTTGCTGGGAGTTCTGGCCGCAATTATCTTCGGCGTGATGTTCGTTAAGGGCACTGTAAAGATAAACCTGCAGAAGTTTTTCCGCGTGACCACGGTGATCCTGTTCTTTGTTGCAGCGCAGCTGCTGATCTCGGGATTGCACGAACTTTCCGAATATGGCGTACTGCCCTCTTCCAAGAGGGAGATGGCGCTGATTGGGCCCATCGTCAGCAACGAGTGGTTCTTCTTTGTGACGATTGTGGCTCTAGCGGCGATGATGGTGCTTTTCGAAGCCCGTCGCCGGCAGCCTCAGGCCATGCCGGAATCCGCGGCTGAAAAGCGCAAGGCTTCATGGAGTGCCCAGCGCGAACGGATGTGGATGACGGCGGTTTTCGCAAGTTCTTTTATTTTCATTGTCCTCGTGACTGCCGAATTTATCTATGCGAAGAGCGTAAGCGCGCTTTCACCTGCGACCCAGGTCAGCTTTACCCATGGCGAGATTAGCATCCCGCTGGCTCAGGTTTCCGATGGCGATTTGCACCGTTACGAGGCCCGCGAAGACGGAACCGAGGTGCGCTTCCTGCTTTACCAGAAGCCGGATGGAAAAGTGGTTGCGGTTTTCGATGCCTGCGAGATTTGTGGTCCGGTGGGATTCTTCAAGGGCCCGAACGGATTGGTGTGCAAGAACTGCGCGTCCCCGATTAATTCGCAGTCGGTTGGAACCCCCGGCGGCTGCAATCCGATTCCATTGCGTTCGACGAGTAACGGTGGCGCGATCGTGATTCAGGAAGCCGACGTGGCGGCGCGGATTAAAGTGTTTCAGCGCTAGTTGTCCTGGCCCACTGCTAGCCAAAGGCGAAAGCTTTTAACCGCCGAGATCGCGGAGATAAGCCAGAGATCGCAGAGAACGACCGCTGACAGATTTCTTCACCGAAATGCTCGCAAAGAACTTGCGCAACCAACTTGAATTATGTTTGTCCGACTTGTTTACGAATCCTTCCGGCGACAGACGCGACGCAAGCTGCTGATGGCAGTCGCCGTCACGTTGGGGGCTGCGGTTTCGACGGCGATGATTGCGGTCGCCATCGATATTGGCGACAAGATCAGCCACGAATTGCGCAGTTACGGCGCGAATCTGGTGGTCACGCCGGCCGACGACAGCCTGGATGTGCAGATCGGCAGCGTAAATCTAAAGCCGGCAGGTGGCGCGACTCTGAGCGAAGCTGACCTGCCGAAGATCAAAGGTATTTTCTGGCGCAACAACATCACCGGATTCACTCCTGAGCTGCCCGTCAATGTGAAAGTTAGCGGGATGGATGCGACCTTGGTAGGAGTTTATTTCTCGAAGACACTGACTTTCGGTAAGCAGGAGTTCACCACCGGAGCCCGAAAAACTTTTCCATGGTGGAAAGTTGATGGCGCGTGGCCAGCAGACGATTCCGATCAAGTGCTGGTTGGAGAGAAGCTGGCCGCTCAACGAGGTATAGCAACCGGCGGGAAAATCCAGATCAACCAAGCGACGTATCCGGTGGCTGGAATTGTTTCCACCGGAGGTGTAGAGGACGACCAGATCATCGCGCCATTGAGCCTGGCGCAGACGATTGCAAAGCAGCCCGGCGCGGTGGGCAAGATTTTTGTCAGCGCGGTGACCAAGCCCGAAGATGCGTTTGCACGGCGCAATCCGGATTCGCTGACTCCGGCAGACCGCGACCGCTGGTATTGCTCGCCTTATCCGCAGTCGATCGCTTACCAGTTGGAGGAAGTGATTCCCCATTCTCATGCCGAGCAGATCCGCCAGGTAGCGCAGAACGAAGGCAACATACTCTCGCGCATAGAGGGATTGATGCTGCTGATAACCCTGGCTGCCCTGTTCACCTCGGGGTTGGCGGTATCGGCGGCGATGGCGACTGCAATGTTTGAACGACGTCAGGAAATTGGATTGATGAAGGCTCTGGGCGCGGGACAGTTCACGCTGTCGGCAATCTTTGTCACCGAGTCTGCGCTGCTGGCTTGCGCGGGAGGGCTGGTTGGCTTTGCGGGAGGAAGCCTGTTGGCGCGCAAACTCGGGCAGACAATTTTTGGAGCTGCGATTGGAGTGGAACCGGTTCTGCTGCCGTTGATTCTGGCTATTGCAATCCTGGTCACGTTCGCGGGTAGCGCGACCGCTATTCGCCGAGCGGTTAAACATGACCCAGTCCACGCGCTAAAGGGAGAAGCTTGAAGACGGGACGACGCAGCACCGGCACACCCATGTTTTTGCGGATGCTGGCGCGCGCCGCCTTCTTGAGGAAGCGGACTGCGCTCTCGGCTCTATTTGCCATCATCGTCGCTGCGGCCGCATCAACCGCGATGCTGAACCTGTTCGTAGACGTGCAGAGCAAGCTGCGAAAAGAATTTCGTGGATTCGGCGCAAATATTGTGGTGGAAGCTAAGACAGGCGGAAGTTTTTCGCCAGGTGATTTGAGCCGGATCAACTCCGCTGTCTATACCCACGGACTGGCGGTCCCTTTCGGTTATGCCGTGGCGCATACCCCGCAAGGCGAGGCGGTTGTAGTCGCTGGGACTGATCTCGAGTCGGCGCGAAAGCTGAATCCCTGGTGGGACGTCTCGTCCTGGCCGCGGGGAGCGGGGCAAGCTCTGGTCGGTGTACGCGCCGCGAAACTCCTCGCTTCTAACGGCGGAGCATTCACTCTCGCATATCAAGGACGCACGATTCACTTGTCGGCTGCGGGAACGGTGCGTACCGGGGCCGGAGAAGATAGCCGCGTCTATCTCTCCATGCCGGAGTTTCAATTCTGGACCGGGCTGCAGGCGTCAGTGGTCGAGATAGCCGCGTACGGATCTGCGGAAGAAGTCAGTTCCCTGCTCTCAAGTCTCCGGCGAGATCTGCCCCGAGCCGACGTTCATCCCGTGCGGCAGGTAACCGAAGGTGAAGCAAATATTCTTGCGAAGACGCGATCGACACTGCTGTGGTCGGCGGTATTCATTGTCTGTACTGCGGCATTGTGTGTGCTGGCTACGCTCACGGGATGGATATTCGACCGGCGCCGGGACTTCGCGATCATGAAAGCTATCGGGGCTTCCGACTGGCTGGTTGCGGCATTTGTAGCGGGAGAAGCGGCGGCGCTGGCATGCGCCGGAGCGTTGCTGGGATTCGTGGCTGGAACCGGCATCGCGGCGTGGATCGGGCGAGTAAACTTTCACGCTCCCGTTTCCCCGCGACTTGATGTCCTTCCGCCGGTGCTGATCGGATGCCTGCTGGTCACTCTGCTTGCTACTTTGCTTCCTTTGCGATTGCTGCGCCATATTCAGCCCGCTATGATCTTGAGGGGAGAATAGATGATCCGGCTGAATGGAGTCAGCAGATTTTATCCGGCAAGCGCGGGAGCGGCTGGCGGCACTATTCGCGCCCTCGATGACTTCACGTTGCGGGTTGAATCTGGAGAGTGGATTGCCGTGATGGGGCCTTCGGGCTCGGGTAAATCCACGCTGGTCAATCTGATCGGCTGCCTGGATAGTCCGAGCACCGGCGAGATCTGGCTAGACGGTGAAAATGTGGCGCACCTCGGCACCAAAGATTTGACGCGGGTGCGCGCGGAAAAAATCGGATTCATATTTCAGCAGTTCCACCTGATTCCTTATCTCACCGCGGTTGAGAACGTCATGCTGGCACAATACTTTCACAGCATGACCGACGAGCAGGAAGCGCAGGAAGCGCTGGCGCGCGTTGGCTTGCGCGATCGGCCAAACCATTTGCCGGCGCAGCTTTCAGGCGGCGAGCAGCAACGAGTTTGCATTGCGCGCGCACTGATCAACGATCCGAAAATCATCCTGGCCGACGAGCCTACCGGGAATCTTGACGCAAAAAATGAAGAGATTGTGTTGGAACTATTACGCGACCTTCATCGTCAAGGACGAACGATCGTGATGGTGACGCATGATCCCGTCGTAGCGCGCCTCGGCGACCGCAGGATCGAATTGCATCACGGGAAGATTGCGGCGCAGGAAGTTTTCGCGATGGCGGACGAGGAGCAGATCGAAGAAGTGCTTGAAGAGTTATGGGTACTCGAGGAGCATAACCAGATCGCGGAAATCGAACACATGGAAGTTCACGGCGCATTGCCGGTCAGCATCGCGGTCGACAAGATGCGCGAAATGGGACTGGTGGAGACGAGGCCGCATCCACCGATCGTTCATGATCACAAGACTTTCGTGAATCCCTGTCATGATGCGCTCAAGCCCGCGGGAGTTTCGATAGGGGATGGGAGCATGATTGTCGACCTCACCGCCAAAGGACGTCAGCGGGCGGCGGATATCATTCGCCGCCACCGGCTTGCGGAGCGATTATTCACCGACAGCCTGGCGATGGACAGCGAGACCGAGATCGAACAGCAGGCTTGCAAGTTCGAGCACATTCTTTCGCCTGAAGCGACGGATAAGATTTGCACATTTCTGGCCCATCCCAAGACTTGCCCGCATGGGGCGCCGATACCGCCGGGACGGTGTTGTGAACTGCAGGATCTTGACGAGTTAATGGCGCGGACGAAGGGTAGGGTGGTCTCTAATGGACCATACACTCGCGACGAAATGAATGAACGCCATCCCGCTGACGACAAGGGTTCTGGGACGGAATGAGCCGTACTCGCACGATCGGAGTTTTCGATTCTGGATTTGGCGGGCTCACTGTCCTTAGAGCTTTGCTTGAGGCGGTCCCCGATGCCGATTATCTCTATTTCGGCGATACGGCGCGGCTTCCCTACGGCTCTAAATCTGCGGACACTGTGGCCAGATATGCATGTGAGGCGGCGCGCTTTCTTGAGCAGCAAGGCGCAGGACTTCTGGTGATTGCCTGCAATACTGCGACGGCCCTGGCGTTAGAGCAGATTCGCAGAACTGCATCGGTTGGAGTTGTGGGAGTGATTGAGCCGGGCGCACAACAGGCGGCGGCCGTGACTCGAACAAAAAAAGCGGTGGTCATCGGTACTGAGGCGACGATTTCCAGTCATGCATATCGGAATGCGCTCGCAAAGTTTCAGGTCGAATCCCATGAAAAAGCTTGCCCGTTATTAGTTCCACTGGTTGAGGAAGGATGGATCGATCACGACGTCACAAAAGAGATTGCGGGAATTTATCTTGCAGAGGCTTTCGCGGACGGCTTCAACTCCGCCGACGTGCTCCTGCTGGGATGCACCCACTATCCGCTGCTAAAGCCGATTCTGGAAAAGATCGTCCCTAAAGGCGTGAGGCTGGTTGATTCGGCAGAATCGACGGCGCACGCGGTGGCAAAACGTCTCAACATACCAGCTGAGCGTGTCGACAGGCGAGCCCCGCCTTCCCAAAATTCAGCGAAGATCAAGTTTTTCGTGACCGATTCGGCGCAGAAGTTCCAACGCCTGGGGAAACTATTCCTTGGACGGCCGATGACTGACGTCACTCACATCGAATTGAAAGAATAAAAGTCCGCACAAAAGTTAAGGACCTGGCCGAAGCCAGACCCCGCACTATTTGCGCGCAGAAAACTCAGTAGAGATGGAATGCAACTTCGATCGTTGCATACGTCGCGACCGGCTTACCATCTTTCGTTCCCGCATCGAACTTCCAGGTCTTCACCGTCTCGATGGCTTTCTCATCCAGACCGAGGCCAACGCTACGGGCGACTTTAATGTCCCGCGGAACGCCGTCAGCGCCCACGATCAGACTCAGAACAACCGTTCCCTGATACTTGGCCTTCCGGGCTTCTTCCGAATACTCCGGATCGGGCGCGTAGATAGCTCTGGGAGCACTGACTCCGCCACCAATGCGAAAGACACCGCCGCCGATGCCGCCGCCACGACCTTCACCCACGCCGGGGCCAGAGCCGACGCCAATACCGCCGCCGCTGCCTGAGCCTATGCCACCGCCTGATCCTGTCCCGTTAGAGGGCGGACCAGAGGGCATGGGTGCTGTTGGATTACCGAGATTCAGAGTGTTCGCGGCCTGCAGTTTCACCTGAGGCGGCACCACAACCGTGGGCTCCACGGCAAGCTTGGGATGATCGTTTCTCACGACAATTGCCGGAGGAGTGATCTGCTCCAGAGATTGCTTAGGAATGCGGCCCTTCGGCGCCTGGAACTTGTCACGATCACCGCCGCCACCGCCACCAGCAACTTCTTTAGGCGAAGGCTTCATGATCGGCGTATCCAACGATGGCGCCATCAAGATGACCTGCTCCTTCGGCTTTTGCACAACGGTTTTGCCGAGGTAATAGGTTCCTATCAGGATCAAACTGATGACAATGATGTGTACGACGGTCGACCATGCGGCGCCGCTCTTTTTGTGATCGTAGAAACCCCAAATATCTTTTACCGGAACTGGCTTCGAAGTCAGCACCAGGGGTGGTTGTTTCTTGGGGAAGAAGGTGTCCTGGAAGTTTTGGGAAAGCGACTTCCATAGCCCCGGCTCAGAGCCTTGCGGCATGAGCAAATTGAGTTCGGGTTCCGGTTCCGGCGTCGTTTGCGGTGGTTTGAATTCCAAGGTTGCCATTATGTTACCCGAGTCGTAAGTTAAGAGGCCAGTCTTTGGTACGTTATTTTGAACCCAGACTTTGCCCGAATCGCTAATATCTTAGGTGACGAGTCTCTCGAACAAGTTGCCACCTGCAGTAACCTCACTCATAACATACTGGAAATCGGCTTCTTACCACGCCCCGAATGACATTTCCAGCACTCCACATTAGATGCTGCATCTCAGGAAACGTAACTTGCGGAAATTGTACTCTTGCAGGGAACATTTCCCGATGCCAGCATCGCACCAAAGTTCTACTTCATGGTACCTGTTGCAATTGTCATTCGAGTGTCTAATTCTCTGTAAAACTGGCACGACGAGACTGTATCCAGCAACTCTGGGTGTTCAATAGACGTTCGCTGAATTGCTCCCTATAATGAACTAGATCAAGTGTTTGGAGCTCCCACCGCGTGGACCTGAAATCTACTATTAACCTGCCCAAAACCGGCTTTCCCATGAAGGCCAACCTGCCCCAGAATGAACCCAAGATTTTGGAGCGTTGGGCTGAAATGCGGCTCTATGAGCGGCTTCGCGAGGCCCGGAAGGGCGCGCCTGGGTATGTTTTGCACGACGGGCCGCCGTACGCCAACGGGCCGATCCACCTAGGGCATGCCCTCAACAAGTGCTTGAAGGATTTCATAGTCAAGTCGAAGAACATGGCCGGTTTCGACGCGCCCTATATTCCCGGCTGGGACTGCCACGGCCTGCCCATCGAAATCAAAGTGGATCAGCAACTCGGTGGCAAGAAATTGCAGATGAAGCCGATCGACGTCCGACTGGAATGCCGCAAATATGCCCAGAAGTATCTGGATTTACAGCGCGAACAATTCAAACGCATAGGCGTTGTGGGGCGGTTCGACAAGCCGTATTCGACCATGACTCCAGAGTACGAGTCGGTGGTACTCGCGACGTTCTATAAGTTTTTTGAGACGGAATTCGTTTACAAGGGTCTTCGACCCGTTTACTGGTGTATGCATGACCGCACCGCCTTAGCCGAGGCGGAAGTCGAATACGAAAACCATACCAGCCCCACGGTTTGGGTACGATACCGGCTGCAATCCGATCCGCGGACTATCGATCCGGCGCTAGGGGATGCGAGAATTCACGGTGACAAGCCAGTTTTCACCATTATTTGGACTACGACACCGTGGACGTTGCCTGCGTCCATGGCGGTGGCATTCCATCCCAGTGAGGAATATATCGCCCTCGATGCTGCAGACGGAATTTACATTGTCGCTGAGAAGCTGGCGAAGACTGTTGCCGAAAAAGCCGGGTTTCCTGATGCGAAAACTATCGCTCGTTTTCCTGGCCGGGTAATGGAAAATACGTGGTTCTATCATCCGTTCCTGCCCTGGGAGCGACGGAAGATTCTGGGCGTGCTGGCCGACTACGTAACCATGGACACCGGAACCGGCGTGGTGCACACTGCGCCTTCGCACGGCGCGGAAGACTTTGCAACCGGCCAACGCTACAAACTCGATGTCGCCTGCGATGTCGATGCCGCTGGGAAAATCCACAACGGTCTGCCGGAATACGATGGGCTGCAGGTCTTTAAAGCCAATCAGCCGATTATCGAATTGCTGAAATCGCGCGGCGCGCTGCTGCATGAAGAAAAAGTTGAACACTCCTATCCGCACTGCTGGCGTTGCCATAATCCGGTGATTTTTCGCGCGACCGAGCAATGGTTCATCTCGATGGAAACCCCGATGCCGGGCGGCGGCACGTTCCGGTCACGCGCGCTGGATGAAATAAAAAAAGTCAAATGGGATCCGACATGGGGCGAAGAACGTATTTCAAACATGGTCG
Source organism: uncultured Acidobacteriota bacterium (assembly GCA_963702345.1). Classification (GTDB taxonomy): domain Bacteria; phylum Acidobacteriota; class Terriglobia; order Terriglobales; family Acidobacteriaceae; genus Gp1-AA145. The sequence continues at coordinate 151,480 of CAVPCD010000008.1, forward strand.
CGACCCGGCCGGATTGGACGATTTCCCGTCAGCGGGTCTGGGGTGTGCCGATCGCGATATTCGTCTGTACGAGTTGCAACAAGGCCCTCAAGGACCCGCAAGTAAATCGAAGAGTCATCGAGTTGTTCGCAAAATCCGGCGCCGACGCCTGGTACACAGAGGAAGCCGACCACTTGGCGGATGGAGCGAATTGTCCTTGCGGTGGGACTACTTTCCAGAGAGAAGCTGACATTCTCGACGTGTGGTTTGAATCGGGATGCAGCTATCTGGTTGAGTCCGCGACCGAGCCGGACCAGCCGTGGCCATCCGATCTTTATCTCGAAGGCGGCGACCAATATCGGGGATGGTTTATGTCTTCCCTGCTCTGTTCGCTCGGAGCGCATAGCAGCGCGCCATACAAAATGGTCGCGACGCCGGGGTGGACACTGGATGAGCAGGGCCGGGCAATGTCGAAATCTCGCGGCACGGATGTGGATCCGGTAGACATTGCCAATCGCATGGGCGCGGAGATTGTGCGGCTATGGGTTGCATCAGTGGATTTTCGCGAGGACGTGGTGGGCTCGGAAAAGCTGATGCAGCGTATGGCGGAAACATACCGAGACATACGCAATAAGCTTTTTCGATTTGTCATCAGCAACCTTTACTATCCCGGCAAACCCGAGACTCATTTTGATCCGCAAGTTGATGCTGTTCCCTTCCAGGAAATGGAAGCGGTTGACCAATACATTCTGAGAAGAACCTGGGCCTTGTCGGCGAATGTAATCCGCTATTACAAGCAGTTTGATTTTCATAAGATCTACCAAAGCGTGAATGCATTTGTGATTTCTGAGTTAAGCGCCTTTTATCTGGACGTTGTCAAAGATCGCCTTTATACATATGCGCCTAAATCACGCGGGCGGCGCTCAGCCCAGACCGCATTGTGGCGCATCGGCGAAGCCATGGTTCGTCTGCTCGCGCCGATCATGAGCTTTACCTGCGACGAGGTCTGGCAGTATTTGCCCAAGATGAATGACCGTCCGGCGAGCGTTCACCTGGCGAGGTTTCCGGAAGCAAAAGATGTTCTAGGCGATGGAGTGCCGCCGGAGGATTTTCGGCAACGGGAGGACTGGGCGCAATTGCTCACGGTCCGAGATCAGGTTTTAAAGTCGCTAGAGGAAGCCCGCAACCAAAAGCAGATCGGCAAGAGTTTAGAGGCACAGGTAAAAGTAACGGCTTCCGATCCCGCGTATTCGGTGCTCGAGCGCTACAAACCAGACCTTCGCTATGCGTTCATTGTTTCGCAGGTTGACCTGGAGCGCGGCCCGTCGCAGAACGGTACTGGACATCTGGCGGTTGAGGTTGCTAAAGCTGCGGGCAAAGAATGCGAGCGGTGCTGGAATTACTCGACTCGCATCGGCGAAGACCCGAAATATCCTACGCTGTGCGAGCGCTGCACGCCGGTGGTGAAAGAGCTCGAAGCCGTGTCCGGCGTGGCATCATCTAATTCTTAAGCGGTGAAATGAGTGGCCAGCGAGTAATGCGTAGATTCCATTTATTAATAGCTCTGGGTGTGTTGCTGCTCGACCGCTATACGAAATGGCTGGTAGCGCGAGATATTTCCCTCCACGACAGCATCACGGTCATCAAACGCGTTTTTTACATAACTCACGTCGAAAACCGAGGCGCGGCGTTTGGATTGTTCGCGGATTCTCCGTCTGAATGGAAGATCGGTTTGCTGGTGCTGTTCTCGATCGTGGCTTTGGTGATCGTGTCGGCTCTGCTTTGGAAGAGCAGCCATGCCATGACCGCAACCGGCGTGGGCTTGTCTCTGATCCTGGGCGGCGCGCTGGGAAATTTGTGGGACCGCGTGCTGAGCGGGCGGGTGGTCGATTTCCTGCTCGTCTATATCGGCTCGTACCAGTGGCCTGCATTCAATGTGGCCGATAGCGCGATCGTGGTGGGCGCGGGATTGCTGGTATTTGAAATTTTGTTTGCGAAGACGCCGGCGGCAGAAAAATCAGCTTAAGCTTTGGGAGAAGTTATGAGTTGTACGGACGAGGTCGCCCGTACCTCCAAACAATCCCGGTGTCCACTGACAACTAACCACTCGCCGCTGCTTTTTCGTGCTATGCTGCGCTCAACTTCTTCTTTCCAGGACAGCCGTGCTGGTCGAACTTCGCCTTGAAAACTTCGCGGTGATCGAGAATGTCGCGGTCGAGTTTGGGGCTGGACTGAATCTTCTCACCGGCGAAACCGGCGCCGGCAAATCCATGCTGATCGATGCCCTGGCATTGCTCCTCGGCGGGAAGGCTTCTCCGGATGTGGTCCGCTTCGGCGCCGAGCGTGCCGTGGTCGCCGCCGTCTTTGAAGTTGAAGCCGACGCCGAAAAAGCCGTCTCAAAAATCCTTGAAGACAATGGAATGGACGCAGACGATGCCGGCCTAATCCTGCGCCGTGAAATTTCCACTAAAGGCCGGGTCTTTGTGAACAATCAGCCTGCAACCGTTGCCCTGCTCAAACAATTGGCGCAGCATATTGCGAGCATTCACGCGCAAAATGAGTCGCTGGTTTCGTTCGACGCTGGAGTCCGCATGGAACTGCTGGATCAATTTGCTGGAATACAGCTCGACCCGGTGCAACATGCTTTCGATCATTGGAAGCAGATCAAATCGCGGATAGACGAGCTTCAGCAGGGAGAGCAGGAACGGCTGCGTCTGGTCGACCTCTGGACATTTCAAAAACGCGAGATCGAGGATGCGAAAATTCAACCCGGCGAAGACGAGCGCCTGGATTCCCAGAAGCGCGTTCTGGCAAATGCGGAAAAAATTTACAGCGCCGCCATGCACGCGTTCGATCTTCTCTATGAAGGTACCGCGTCGACCTCGGCATCGCTGCGTTCAGCGCAGAAACATATTGAAGAGCTGATCCGGTACGAACCGAAATTTCAGGAAGGACTGGCGTCGCTCGAATCAGCACGCATCAGCATTGAAGACGTGGGCGCGAGCCTGCGAGATTATGCGGGCGCGATTGAGTCCTCGCCGGAGCGACTGGCTGAGATCGAAGACCGGCTGGCGCTGCTGGACCGGCTGAAGCGCAAGTACGGGCCGGCGCTCGATGATGTAATCAAGCTTGGCGAAGAGGTTACGCGCAAGATCTCCGAGATCGAAAATAAAGATGAAATCCTGAAGCGGTTGCAGAGCGAACTGGCGGCGGCCGCCGAGGCATATTTGCAATCCGCTCGCGGAATTTCGAAAAAGCGTTACGAAGCGGCAAAAAAATTAAGCAAGATGGTTGAAACAGAAATCAATCAACTCGCCATGAAGTCGCAATTCCGCATCGAACTCGGCGGGACCGACGAAGAGAATAATTGGACTGCCTCAGGTTTCGATCAGGCTGAGTACCTGATTTCGACCAACCCAGGCGAGCCGCAGCATTCGCTCGACCAGATCGCCTCAGGCGGCGAACTCTCGCGGGTGATGCTGGCGTTGAAGGCGAGCGTGGAATCAGGGGCGACCGCGAAGAAACGCAGCGCCGCAGCTCAACGAACCCTCGTATTTGACGAGATCGACACCGGCATCGGAGGGCGGGCTGCCGAAGCGGTAGGTAAGAAGCTGAAGGAATTGTCTCGCGCGCATCAGATTATTTGCGTCACTCACCTGCCCCAGATCGCCACCTTTGCCGATCACCATTACCTGATATTGAAAAAGGAAGTGAGTGGCCGGACCCGGACTTCGGTCAGCGAGATCAAGGGCGAGGAGCGTACGGAAGAGATTGCAAGAATGCTGAGCGGCGCGAAATTGACCGACACTTCGCTGAAACATGCGGAACAAATGATCAAAGCCAACGCGTGAGGTTTTCCTTCGTGGTACTTCGTGACCTTTGTGGTTAAAAGCCGTTTTGTCTGATATCGCGAAAGCTCGTGAGCAGGCTTTCGCATCCAAACCCTGAGAAAGCAAATGGCCGCCGACCACATCGTCGAAATCGAAGGCAGGCAGTTAAAGCTGACCAACCTGGATAAAGTGCTTTATCCCGCGGCGGGATTTACCAAGGGACAGATAATCGATTATTACGCGCGCATTGCGCCGGTGCTGGTTCCTCACCTCAAGAATAAACCGCTCACATTGAAGCGTTATCCCAACGGCGTGGATTCCCTTCCGTTTTTCGAGAAGAACGCCACCAAGCACCGGCCGGAGTGGGTGAAGACCGCGCCCATCTGGAGCCAAGGCAATCAGCGCGACGTCAATTACATTCTCTGCAATGATCTGGCGACGCTGGTCTGGGTGGCGAACCTGGCGGCGATCGAGTTGCACCCGTCGCTTTCGCTGGCGCAGGACATCATGTGTCCGCGATCGCTGGTGTTCGATCTTGATCCCGGGCCGCCGGCGAACATTGTGCAATGCTGCCAGGTAGGAATTTGGCTGCGAGAGATTTTCGAGCACTTCACGCTCGAAAGCTTTCCGAAAACCTCGGGATCCAAGGGCCTGCAAATTTATGTACCGTTGAATACTAAAACCAGTTACGACGAAACCAAGCCACTGGCGCACGCTTTGGCGCGCCTGCTGGAAAACGAACATCGCGATCTGGTGGTGTCGGATATGAAGAAGGCGATCCGCACCAATAAAGTCTTCGTCGATTGGAGCCAGAACGACGAGCACAAGACGACTATCAGTGTCTATGCGTTGCGCGCGCGGGAGCGCCCTACGGTTTCGACGCCAGTCACATGGGAGGAAGTCGAACATGCGCTCAAGAAAAAAGACGCCAGCCTGCTGGTCTTCGAGTCGAAGCAGACGCTTGAACGGGTGGAGAAAATGGGCGATCTGTTCGCGCCTTTGTTGAGTCTGAAACAAAAGTTACCGAAGCTGACGGGTATTGCAGAAGGACAAGCAGATTCAGTCGCGAGCGGACTTCAACTCGCGGCCGAGGCGCAAAGCAGAAAGAAGTCTGCAGCGAAGAAAACCAGCGCGGCAGCCAAGCGCCCGGCACCGAAGAAGGCACGCAAGCGGATATAATTCGGCGCGTAACTTTTTCAGGAACGATCGATGGCGCAACTTTTCGTCGGCACTTCAGGGTGGGCGTATCCGAGTTGGAAGCCGGGCTTCTATCCGGAAAAACTGGCGCAGGCTAAATTCCTTCCCTACTACGCCAGCCAACTGAACACCGTGGAAGTGAACCTGACCTTCCGGCAATTATTGAAGGACACTACCGCGCAGAAGTGGATCACCCAAACTCCGGATACTTTTCGGTTTGCGATCAAGGCCCACCAAGTGCTCACGCATATCAAGCGGCTGAAGAACACAGAGGAATTTCTGCCGCGTTTTCTTGCCACCATCGAACCGCTGGCGGCCGCGGGAAAAATTGGCCCAGTGCTTTTTCAGCTGCCGCCGAATATGAAGGCCGATCTGGAAGTTCTGAAGGCTTTTCTAGCCACAGTCCCGCGCGGGCTGCGTGCGGCTTTCGAATTCCGCAATCAATCGTGGTTCGCGGATGAAGTGTTTTCATTGCTGAAGGAGCACAATCGCGCGCTGTGTGTTGCCGAGACCGAAGAGCGCGTCACACCCGATGTGGTCACGGCCGATTTCTGCTATTACCGCTACCGCAAGCCTGAATATTCGGCGGATGAACGACGGGCGATGGTTGATCGAATGCAGGAACATCTGAGCGCCGGCCGCGACACGTATGCATATTTCAAGCATGAAGAGACACCGCAAGGGGCGATCTATGCGGTCGATGTGCTGAAGGAAGCTACAAAACACCTGGCCACGGATTAACACAGATCAGCACGGAAATGAACAACCGAATTTATGATCCGTGCTGATCCGCGTAATCCGTGGCTGCTTCTGCAGCATCCAGATCGTCACTTCAAATAACGTCCGATAATACGCATAGTGGATGTGTGCCGTCTGAGACCAATTCCCGCGTCGTTTCTTCATTCATCGACTATCTGAAAGTAGAAAAGGGACTGGGCGCTCTCACGGTGTCGGCATATACGCGAGACATTGGTCAGTTCGCTGCGTTTCTTGAGCACGGAAGGCGCACCCTGCTGAATGCGCGCAAGGATGAGGTCCGTGGCTTTATCCAGCAGTTGTTTGCGAATGCGGTTGACGGCCGCTCGGTGGCTAGAAAACTTTCCGCGATCCGCCATCTCTATCGTTTTCTACTGCTCGACCGCCGCATCGAGCGCGACCCCACGCTGAATATTCCGCTTCCCAAGCAATGGAAGGTGCTTCCGAAATCGTTGGCGCTGGAAGAAGTGGAGCAAATCATTACGGGTGGGTCGGCAAGCGCTACCTCCGCTCGTGTGGGAACGGGCGTCCACGCCCGTTCTCGAGATGGCACGGCTTTGGCAATCCGCAATCGCGCGATGTTCGAAGTTTTCTATGCGGGAGCGCTGCGGGTTTCAGAAATCGTTTCTCTCAAAGTTGAAGACGTGAAACTTGAGATGGGGTGCGTTCTGGTACGCGGTAAGGGAGATAAAGAACGCATCGTCCCGTTGGGACGAGCGGCACAGGAAGCGTTGTCACTTTATCTGCGAGAAGCGCGGCCTCAATTAGCAGCGGAAAAAACTTCACCGATTCTGTTCATCGCGCGCGGGGCGAAGAAGATCACTCGGCAGCGAGTGTGGCAAATGGTGGGAGCAGCCTCTGAATCAGCCGGACGACATGCCAGCCCGCACATGCTCCGGCACAGTTGCGCTACCCACATGGTCGAAAACGGAGCGGATTTGCGCACGGTGCAAACCATTCTGGGGCACGCGGACATATCGACCACTCAAATTTATACGCACGTCGCGCTCGACCGACTGAAGAGCGTGTATCAGAAACATCATCCCAGGGCGAAGGCGAGATGAGCACTCACCACGGAGACGCCCTTCGACTGCGCTCAGGGCAGGCGGAGACATGGGGAAAATTAGGCAGCGGAAATTCAACTCAGGTCTCAAAGGCCTGCGAACGATTCCTGCATTCCCTGCGCGAGCGCAACGTGTCGCCGCACACCGTCAAGGCTTACTCCGGCGATTTGCAACTTTTTGCCGCCTACGTCGGATCACGAAAATTTGACGATATCGATCATGTCACGGTCCGCGGATTGCTTTCTTCCCTTTATGAGAAGGGTCTAGGCAAGACTTCGGTAGCGCGATCGCTGGCTGCGGTCCGATCGCTGTATCGTTGGCTGGCGCAGGAAGGAATAGTTGAACAAAATCCGGCCGCGCTGGTTTCGACTCCGAAGCTGCCCAAGAAGCTTCCGCGAGTCCCGACTGTCGAAGAAATGAATTCAGTGTTGGACGGCAACATGCCGGAGATAGCGTCGTTTCCCGAGCGCGATCGCCTGATGCTTGAGTTGTTATACGGCTGCGGGATTCGTAATTCGGAGTTGGTGGGAATCAATATCGATGACATTCGCTTGAGCGCGGAAGCTATCCTGATTCGCGGCAAAGGAAAAAAAGAACGCTATGTTCCCTTCGGCGATGCGGTGAAATCTGCACTGGCGAAATATCTTCCCGCCCGCCAACTCGGGCTATCCGAATTTCGGAAGAACACTCCCGCACTGCTTGTGAATCAACGCGGAGGGCGGCTGACAACTCGCAGCGTGGGAAGAATCATCAAGAAAATCGCGGTCGCGAAAGGGCTCTCGGCAGACGTTCACCCGCACACCTTGCGACACGCTTTCGGGACGCACATGCTGGAAGAAGGCGCCGACCTGCGCGCCATCCAGGAAATGCTCGGCCACGAGCGCCTCTCCACAACGCAACGTTACACGCAATTGTCGATGAAGCATTTGATCCATGTTTACGATCAAACGCATCCGAGGGCGAAGTAGCTCGAGTCTTCAACCATCAGCCGTCAGCGAATAGGACGAAATGAAACTGACTTCCGAAACCAGCCAGCCATCAATGTGGATCTGGGATCAAGATCAGACCACTCTTAGGGTTGCTACGAAGTATTTCCAGTATGCGAGGAACCTGTGAGATCAGATCGTCGAGCCGGCTAGACTTGGTCCGAAGGACGAGAACAACGAGTTTATGTACTGCCAGGTTTTGCTGGTACTCAATTCCTCGATCAAGCGTTACAAATACCTCAAAACCCGCTTCTCCCGCCAACTTCAATAATTCTCCGTTTTTCTTTCCGGCAAAACCGGCCTCCGGTACGGTAGCGCAGTTGTGGCTTGCAAGCTGAGTTTTGAATTTTCTAGGTATGCACTCGTCGAGCAAAACTCTCATCGCAGTTGGTTAATGACCAGAGCCTTGGCATGCTCAAGAGCTTCGACGGCGTTCTGGCGGGTGACGGTAGGAAAATCGGCGAGAAACTCGTCAATCGTCTGGCCGGCTTCGAGATAGTCCAGCAAATTTTGGAACGGAACGCGGGTGCCACGGAACACGGGCGTTCCGCCGAGCACGTCAGGATCCTTCGTGATTAGCTGGTTCAATACTCCCATTTTTGAGAACCCCGCTCCGGTAATGATAGCGCACTCCCCTTAAACAGACGTGCTAGAAGACTTTGCCTTCCCGTATCTCGTCCCACATCCCCGCCACTTTCTCTTTCAACTCAGACGTCAATTTGGCATACGCGTCTTCTGATGCTTGCGATTCTGGCGGCGGCAGAATGGGCTTGCCGATTTTCATTTTTAAAGGGGCTAATTCTTGAAAGCCCTTGCCGCGCGGCCAGGCGTCGTGAAAGCCATCGATCGCAATTGGGACAATCGGGACTTGCAGATGAACCGAAAGAATTGCCGCACCTTTTTTGAAAGTTCGCGGCGTGCCGTCGATGCTGCGCTCGCCTTCGGGATAAAGCATGAGCGACAAACCGTGACGGAGTCCGTAAGCGCCTGCACGCATTGCAGGAATCAGATTGGCGTCGGGATCAACTACCACCACGCGCAGAATACGGGCGACGCGGCGCATAAATCCGGAGCCGAAGATCTCGCTGGTTCCGACGGCAAATAATCGCAGCAGCACTCGCAGCGGCAGAACCGCCAGCAATATGACGGGATCGAGAAAGCTCTGGTGGTTTGAACACAAAAGAAACGGTGCGCGCTCTGGAAGATTTTCCAGGCCTTCTACTTTTATCGGAGCACGAAGACTCCAGATCAGTTTTATCGTCCGCGTGAAAACAAACAGCACGCGATCGGTAAACGGGCGCGGCTTGGTGACGGCAAGAGCGGCCGGATCAGTGGGATCTTCTTTGAGAAGGGTGCCCCAGCCGACGAAAGTTTGCGCAGGCTTCTTGCCCGGCGCTTTTCCGGAAGCCGCACTCTCCCGAACTGCATCGACCAACTCGTGGACCGTATAAATATCAGCCAGTCGTGATTCTTCGACGTCGCCGCCCAGTTCCTGTTCCAGCGCGACGAGCAGTTCGACCCGCCGCATGGAATCGAGGCCAAGATCAAGCTCCAGATTATCTGCCGGCGAAATATTTTCAGGATGACTCGGCGAGTACTCACGAATAATTCTTAGCGCGCGCTGGTTGTCTGGCTGTTCTAGCCACGCAGTGTCTTCCCGGGTGAGTGGCTTGGCGATCTCCGCGCCGGCCTCCTGCCGCTTCCCTGCCTTCACTCGTTTTTCAATTTCAAATCGCTTCAGTTTTCGAGTGGTAGTGCGCGGCAAATCTTCCTGCCAGATTTCGTATCCGGCTATTCGTTTTGTAGACGGCAGTTTTGCCGACAGGCCTTCGAGGTCGAAGCGAATCACTTCTTTGGTGTTTACGATTTTGCGTTGACGCAGAACTTCGAAATTGGGCGTGATTACGGCATAGAGCTTTTCCGCCCCGCCATCTTCGAGGCCGAGCACGCAAATCTCTTTGATCAGCGGCGATTGCAAATAATGGGCTTCGATTTCTTCGGGATAAACATTCTTACCGTTCGCCAGGATGATCACGTCTTTCTGGCGTCCGGTGATGAAGAGGTTGCCATCATTGTCGAAGTAACCGAGATCACCGGTGTGAAGCCAGCCATCTTTTAATACTTCAGCCGTCGCATCAGGGCGGTTCCAGTAACCTTTCATTACGATCGGCCCGCGAATCAGGATTTCGCCGCTGGTGGGAGAGCCGTCATCGGAGGCCTGCACATTAATAGTTTTCCCTTGAACGCCTTTTAGAGGCTTGCCGACCGAGCCGATTACATTTTCTCCGGGCGAGTTGACGAATGCTCCGCCGCAAGTTTCGGTGAGGCCGTAAGCTTGTAGCACATCGATACCGAGCGCATAAAAATCACGGCCGATTTTAGGATCGAAGCGCGAACCTCCGGTGACGAGGAATCGCATGCGGGGGCCGAAGAGATCGTGAACTCTTCCGAAAAGAACGCGGCCAGGATTGAATCCAAGCTTTCGGAAAAAGCCGTTCAAGCGCATCATGCAGGCGAAGGCAAAGCGCGCGATCGCGGCACGTTGCTGAACTTCTTTGAATATCCGCTCGTGGATAAGATTGAAAAATTGCGGCACCACGGCGAAAGCGGTTATGTTTCTTTCGCGCAAGGCACGTAGCAATTCAGTCGTGTTGAGGGTCGAAAGATAAACTACGCGCGTTCCGGCCACCAAAGGTAATAACAAGTTCGCCATCTGCGAGAGCACGTGAAAGAGAGGAAGCACGCCAAGAATTGCATCGTCCGGGCCGATGTGGGCCCAGGCAAAAACCGCATCGGCCTCAGCCAGAAGGTTGGCGTGAGTAAGCATTACCCCTTTGGGATCCGCAGTGGTTCCCGAGGTGTAGAGCAACGAAGCCACATCATTTGGAGCACGTGAAACTGGACGCAGGCTCCCGGTATATTGGGTGAAGATGCCGTCAAAATCAGCCACTACTTTCGCGGGAAGCGGCGCCCCTGTCTGCTTCCCGGCAGTGGCGAGCACAATCGCGGTCTCCGAACCGGCTACCGCCCCTTGCGCTGTTTCGAGGTGTTTCTGATCGCAGACCAACAGTGTAGCGCCGCTATCCCGAAGTAATTTGGCAACCTGATCAGCGTGATAAGCAGTGTCAAGCGGCACGGTACTCCCGCCGCCGGCGATGGTGCCGAGGTAAGCCGCTACCCAACGGGGATGATTGTCGGCAAGGATCGCGACGCGGGTGCCCGCCGCCATCTCGGAGTCGAGCAACCATCCAGCAATCGATTCCGCCATGCGGCGAAGCTCGGCATAGGTGTGGCTTTCGACTCCGTCAGGGCGCTGGACTTCGACCGCGACATTTTGCGGCCAGCGCTGGGCGCATTCCACGAAGCGGTCGTAGAAGGTTGGCATCAGTGCGGGAATATACACGAAAACGGTTCTTACGAGTTGGCGTTCGGAGATTTGCGTGGATCAAGCGCGGATTGAATCTCTGTTGAGGATCAAAAGCCTTACCACAGAGGGCAGAGAGGTTCACAGAGGGAACACCACAGAGAGTGTTTTGCGTGTATATGCCTGTGTGGCTTCGCCTCTGTGTGACGCTGTGTCCTCTGTGGTTAGCCTTGGGTTTTTCCGACACGTTATACTCCCAGCACATGGCCACCGCAACCAATGCGACCTCAACGCGCGCGGGCCTGCTGCGCGATCTAGGCGCGAGCCAGGCGGCATCGATTGTTGTTGGCGTTGTGATCGGCAGCGGAATCTTTCTGGTGCCGGCGGAAATGATGCAAGCCGCCGGATCGGCGCGACTGGTTTATCTGGCGTGGATTGTGGGCGGAATTTTTTCTTTTTTTGGAGCGGTCACTTACGCGCAGCTCGGCGCGATGAAGCCGCAATCTGGTGGCGAATACGTTTACATCCGCGACGCTTATGGGCCGCTCGCGGGATTTCTTACCGGCTGGACCTGGACGGTTGTGGTCAAGCCAAGTTCGCTGGCGGCGATTTCGACCGGCATCGTTAGAGTTCTCGCGAACTTTCCTTCTTTATCTTTTCTTGCGGCCCGATTGGGAAATATTCCGCTGACCTGGGGACAATTGGTTGCCATGGGGTTCGTAGTTTTTGTCTCGCTGGTCAATTACATCGGAGTACGGCGCGCAGGAAATTTTCAGCTCGCATTTACGGTTCTGAAGATCGTGCTAATCGTCGCCATCTCGGCGCTGGCCTTCAGCGCGCATGGCAGTTGGTCCCACTTTGCAGAGAAATACTCGGGCGCAATCGGCGGGATCGCCGGATTCTTTGCGGCGCTTACAGCGGCGCTATGGGCTTATGACGGCTGGAGCGACCTGAACATGGTCGCCGAAGAAGTCCGGGATCCCGAGCGGAACGTTCCCCTGGCTCTGGTCGGCGGATTGGTGGTGATCGGCGCGCTTTACATGCTGGTGAACGCGGCCGTGCAATATGCGCTGCCGGCGGTAGCAGTTGCGCAATCTTCGTCGCCAATGTCGGATGCGGTGCACGCATCGTTCCTGGGAGCGGCGGCAGCAGTCGTGGTTTCTGCGGCAATGGTGATTTCGTTGACCAGTTCTCTGAATGGCGTGGCCATGAGTGGATCGCGAATGGCGTTTGCGTTGGCTCGGGATGGCAACTTCTTTTCGGCTCTGGCGAAGGTGCATCCACGCTTCCATACGCCACACGTAGCGACTATCTCTCAGGCCGTCCTATCAATAGGTTTTCTTCTGATCGGGGGAAATTTTCGCCAGCTGTTCACGCTTGCTATCTTTGCGGAATGGCTCTCGTATATCGCAGCTAGCAGCTCGCTTTTTGTGTTTCGTAGAAAAATGGTGGGCCCGGAGCGGCGGCCTCCGTTTTGGCAATACCCCCTGGCGCCAGCGCTTTTTATTGTGGCTTCGGCAGCCCTCCTTTACTACGCTTTCACCAGCAACTTACGATACTCGGCCATGGGAAGTCTGGTGATCCTTGCGGGTATTCCGGTTTATTACGGATTCGCTCTTCGTCGCAGGTCATGACGAGCCGCCGTTCAGCATCGGGAATCCTCCACCCTTGGTTTGCCCTTAGTGACTTTGGTACTACAGCGCGGGGAACATTTACCCCTTTAGGATTCTCCCGTACCCTGAAAATTCGTCCGGTCTGTCTCTCCCTGGCCCGGGTGTCGCGCTGGAGCTAAGAATGCATTCGCAGTCAGACATGACCCTGACCCTAGGCCTGTTACCCGAAGAGAAGCGGGATTGGCGCACGTTTTTATTCAGTTATACGATGTGCGTCGCTTTGCTTTTACTGATGTTGCTGGCGCGATTGATTTGGCCGGTAAGCATGACCACGCCAGCCAAGTATTCAGCGACCGACGTCATCGTGCGACCGGATCTGGTTCCGGAAAAGGTCGAAGCCCAAGTCAAGCCAAAGATAGCCAGACTGCTTCCCGCGGTAAAAATGGAAGCGCCGAAACTGATCGTCCCTAAAGACCTGCCCCGTCAGCAGGAAGCCAAACTCGAACCTCCAAAAATCCAGCCGGCGCACTTTGACGCACCTAAACTCGAAGTATCCGCCGCGATGCCCGCCAAAATTATTCATACCGGAGAGTTCGGCAGCTCAGCCGCTCCTACCGTGAATGCCCCAATCCAGAAAGTGCAGACCGGCGGATTTGGCGATCCTAACGGGCTGAATGGACAAGCTCGGCAAGCAAAATTGATGTCCGCCAAACTGGGATCGTTCGACATGCCCGAGGATGCCGGAACCGGCAATGGCACTGGCGGGGCCCAAGGAATGAAGGGCACAATTGCAAGTGCCGGGTTTGGCAGCAGTATCGCGCAACCGGGGCAAGGAGATGGGGGGAAGGACGGTCGAGGGGTCCAGGCTGCGGGCTTTGCGGCACAACAAGTTGCAAGCGCGCCCAAGCATACTCTCGACGACTCTGCCGCGCTGACCACGCAAGTGGAAATTCTGTATAAGCCAAAACCGGTTTATACGGATGAGGCGCGGAAGTTAAACATTGAGGGCGAAGTGCTGCTCGAAGTCGTGTTCGCTGCAAATGGCGATTTACACGTCAATCGAGTAGTGCGTGGCCTGGGGCATGGACTGGATGAAGCCGCTGTAGGCGCGGCAAACAAGATCAAGTTCAAGCCAGCGCAACGCAACGGATCGCCGGTCGATTCTCTCTCCATCGTGCATGTGATGTTTCAAATGGCCTCGTAATCACGGGCGCTGTTTGATCAGCCTTTCGCAGGAAAGAGGATCGCACCCATGGCGCGCTGGATTCTGACGGTTTCTTTGTTGTTTTCATTGGGCGCTGTTGCTCAGCAGGCGCCGGATTCTTCACAACCTTCGACCACACAGCCCGCGTCGGTGCAGCCGGTTTCGTCGAACGCGCCGGGACCTTCGGCGCAGACCGGCAGAACGTCAGTGAGCGAGGACCAAGTCATCGACCAGATCATCCAGCGCGAGCATGCGCTGATCACTTTCCTCTCCGCACGCAAGCCAATTGTGGAAACTTATCTGCAAAACTTGGCGCCCGATACGAAACTTGGCGCAATCCCTAAGGAAGACCATTATTTTTTAGGGCGCTTGGATATGGCGCAATCAATCGAGCGCCGCGATTTCCTAGCGTCGCAGGCCAGTTTGCAAAAACTGATGCTGGGTGGGGTGAGCAAGCTTTTCCGAATTCAATACGAGCCTATGGGATTTTCCTGGATGATCTTCGCGGACCGGCAGAATTTTGACCGCGCGCATTATGACTTTAAATACGTTCGCCGCGAATTCCTAGGCGAAGTACGGTGTGTGGTTTTCGACGTCAAGCCGAAGAGTGGTGCCGGCAAGGGAATGTTTGAAGGCCGCATCTGGGCGGAAGACCAGGATTTCAACATTGTGCGGCTCAATGGGACATACGTTCCGCGACCGAGGAATGCGGAATTTTTTCACATGGATAGCTGGCGTCTGAACCTCGTCGCCGGCTACTGGCTGCCGGCTTACATCTACAGCGAAGAGGGCGACTTCAGTTACGGCTCGAAAGACAAAATGGCATTCAAGGCGCAATCCCGCATTTGGGGATATGACTTGGCCAAAAACAATCGCGAGGACGAACTGACCGATCTGAAAGTGGAGGCGGTGAAAGACGAAAGCGCCGTGGCGCAGGATCTCTCACCACTCGAAGCACAACGCGAATGGCAACAGCAGGCCGAAGATAACGTAGTGGAGCGCCTGCAGGAGGCAGGTTTGCTGGCGCCCGCGGCGACCTGGACAAAGTCCTGCAGACGGTGGTCAACAATATTGCCATCACCAACAATATTGATCTGCCGCGTCCGGTCCACTGCCGCGTTATGCTGACTTCGCCGCTTGAAACTTTCAGCGTGGGCAATACCATCGTGATCAGCCGCGGTTTGATCGACACTTTGCCGGACGAAGCCAGTCTGGCGGCTGATTCTTTCTCACGAGCTCGCGCACATCGTGCTCGGGCACAACCTGGGCAGCAAGTTCGCATTTAACGATCGCATGTTGTTCTCGGACGAATCGACGTACCAGAATTTTGGATTCCGGCACAATCCCGATGAAGAAGCGGCGGCGGACGCCAAAGCGATCGACATGCTGAAGTAATTCTCCCTACGCGCAAAAGTTAAGTTCGGCAGGACTGTACTTGAAGCAGCTTCAGGTCGGGCTCCGGTGTCTGGCCGCGCTGCTCACGGCGCATCTGGGCAACAATTTCACCGACAGCAAGGGACAGATCATTCGCTTGTCGGCACTCATGAGTGGAGCGCCAAATCTTGACGATGACAAGTTGGATCAACTGGCGGCTCTGCCTCTGGGTGGAAGAGTCAAGCTCGATCCCTGGGAAGATCGCGTGGAGATGATCAAGGCCGCACCGATGACGATCACCAACGTTCGCGACAAAATGCCGTTTGAGCTGACGCCGTTTTTCCCGAGGTTAACGCGGTTGAGCAACGCAGCAGAAAATGGTTCGACACGCACTGAAAGCGTTGCTCAGAAATAAATATTTGCCTGGTTTAGGCGAAGGCTGCGGTGTGACCTCCTTTCGCCGACCGACCCTCCGTAACAAACATCAACTAAGCACTGAGCTTGGTTTGCCGTTTTTACATCTTTTCGAAGAAGTGGCCGATTTTCTTGCCAGCGTTCTCCGTAGAGTAAACCACTACCTTGGTACCCTTTTCCGTGTCCGCCGCTATATCCTTACCGCCATCCTCAGCCGCGGTGCGGGTGAGTGTGAAAGTGTGCTCAGTGCCGTCTGCTGACTCAATGACCAGCTTCTTTCCCTTGCGATCGATCTGCTTGACCGTTCCTTCGGTTTTCGTCAGACCGTCGTCCCCAACCTTGTCGACTTCAACCGCCGTATCCTCGGTTCCACGCTCAGTGGAGTGCGCTACGACCTCCGATCCCTCTTTGAGCCCGTGCCATGAATCCTTGGCAGCCGTATCGGCGGCTCGCACTCCATGAACCGCGGTGTCCTTGCTCCAGTGGTAAACGTGTTCAACACCGTCAGAGCTCTTGATCGCGATTGTCTTGGCTGTTTTATCGATCTTCGTGATTGTGCCATGGGTCGCGGTGACGGGTTCCACGGCAAAGGCGAGTGAGGCGAATGACACCACGACTGCTGCGATCCAAAGAATTTTCATTTGCGACTTTCCCTTGTAAGTCGGATAAAAGAATACACGACTTTCAACATCCCGACCCGGGCGGACTGGTTCACCATTTAAGCATTGAGGGTTCGCTAGATTCGGATTGCGGCCGGATATGATGCGGCCTTCTATTTTGAGCAGGAAAGAGGATTATGAGTAACTAGGTTCTAGGAACGGGAAACTGCCAGCCATAGCGTCGACACCAGAACCATGACTATGGCCGTGCCAAATATCAGCAGCAGGACTTCGCTGAACATGTCCGGCTTCATCAACTCGTCTCTTCGCATTTCGACCCCCGGTCGTGGCTCTAGACTTTTATCGTCAATCACATCATCTCGCGTAAGGCCGAGTCTGAGGATCAGGTAGATCCCTGACTTACGGCAAAGAGATTCCTTAGTGAAAATTTATAGCCGAAAACTGCACAAAGTCGGGAGCTACTACGTAAAGTCCACACCGGCAACGAGTTAATGGCAAGTCGGCCGCGGAGGGTCTGATCGGGAATGAGCCCTGTCCGCTATACTTTCCCAGCTAACGCGAACCACGACCCCGTTCCGCACGTATCAACAACACGTCCGGATAACAGGAGAATTCTATGCAGAGCCGCATCACCGGTACCACCATGCCCGTACTGGAGTTCGTTCTTGATCCCAATGAATCGATCATTTCCGAGGCGGGAGAGCTCTCGTGGATGGGCAGTTCGATACAGATGACCACGCACACGCAGTTTGCCGGCGGCGGTGGGCTGTTAGGAGTGCTGAAACGCGTGGCTGGCGGCGGTTCGATTTTTATGACTGAATACCGCGCTTATGGCGCTCCCGGCGAGGTGGCTTTTGCTACTAAGCTGCCAGGGCACATCGTGCCGGTGGAAGTTTCGCCTGCCCGCGAATACATGATTCATCGTCACGGGTTTTTATGCGCCACGCCGCAGATTCAAATTTCAGTTGGGTTCCAGCAGTCTCTGGGGGCGGGAATATTCGGCGGCGATGGCTTTTTGCTGCAGAGGCTGAGTGGGCAAGGCATGGCGTGGCTTGAGCTCTCAGGCGAACTGGTGGTGCGCGACCTCCAACCGGGCGAGACTTTGCGGGTGCATCCCGGGCATGTCGGCGCCTTTCAGTCTAGCGTCTCATTCCAGATCACGACCGTGCCCGGAATCAAGAACATGATCTTCGGCAGTGACGGAATCTTCCTGGCTTCACTTACAGGGCCCGGGCGAATCTGGCTGCAGACTCTTCCGATTGCCAGGCTGGCTCACGTTATCGATCAATACCTGCCCCATACCACTGACCGACGAACGGTAGAGGGCGGCGTGGTGGGAGGAATCGTGGGCTCTATTTTGGATGGAATGAAATAGAACACGCAAGAAAAGAAAGCTGCTTGCGATTCAGTTCCGGCTTTCCTTCGTGATACTTTGCGACCTTCGTGGTTATTGCTTTTAAAGCCCATAAACCACGAAAGACAACGTACACGAAGAAAACCCAACCGTCAGCGCACAGTCTCGTCTTCACGGGCGGGGTGTCCGCGCATCCAAGGTCAACATGCGGTGAACTTTGGTAATTTTATTCAGGTGGAGCGGGTGCGCTATTTTGTGATTTAGCCCCTCTACCCATGTTTCTGAATCGCCATTTCGGTCGCGAACGGCGCCGACGCAGGCGCCAACTACTCAATACTTCAGTCCGAGTGTTAACTGAGACCGGTCTGCTTGATGCCCTGGGGATCAATATCAGCGACGTCGGTATGTCGCTGTTCGCTATAACGAATCTCCCGGTTGATTCCCGCATTCAGGTGGAGTTAATGCTGCCCCAATCTCACCAACGCATGCGCATTCCCGCTGTGGTTCGCCATCGCGCCCTGTATTTGTATGGGGTCGAGTTTCTGGGGGAGGCGGATGAACAAAAAGAGCGGGACCAGACAATTTTGCCGCTGACGAAATCCTCCCGAGCAGGCGGACGGTAGCAAGCTTCTTATTTCTTTGGGGGTTAACTCGCGCAGAGTTGCGCTGAAAAAAATAGAAAGGCTGCGACATTGGTTATGCTCTAGCTACCGGCTCCTGCGAGGAAGCCAACAGCGTGGAGACATGCACCGTCGCAGCCCTTGATGTGATTACTGCTTTCGCAGTTCCAAACCCCAACTGCTCCTCGCAGAGTCAGTCGGTTTTTTCGGGTCTGGCCACCCTTCAGGTTACCCTGATTGGCTTATCACTCAGCTTACTTCGGACTGGCTAATTTTATTTTGCCAACCCTTTCAGCCGTCGACGAAAGTAACCTTAAATTCTGGTGCTTTCGATGTCAATTTCAAATCCGGGTGTAAAACGAGATTTCTGTGGATGATTTGTGCAAAACAGGCTTTGTAGTAGGAAAACTGGGGAATAACTGCGACTAAAGTACCTACACAGGGTCTTGACTGGCTGAATCAGGTCGCGCATTGTTGATGCAGCATCTGAGAAGAAGTCGAAAAATGCCGGATTTAGTCGCTTACGTCGATGGAGGCTCTTTGGGAAATCCCGGGCCTTCTGGTATTGGGGTGGTGATCGACGGTTGCGAGAACGGACCGATCAGAATCCAGAAGTGGATTGGCCACCAGGACAATAATGTCGCTGAGTATCTGGCACTTCTGGAGGCTCTGCAAAGGGCCGTGGCCATGAGCGCTCGCGCCTTGCACGTGTATTCGGATTCGGAGATCGTGGTCAAACAGATGCGAGGCGAATACGCCTGCCGCAGTCCACGGCTTTATTCGCTTAACTGGATCTGCCGCAAGCTGGCTCGCTCCCTGGAGTTTTCAATTTCCCACGTGCCGCGAGAGAACAATCGCGAAGCCAACAGCCTGGCGAGCACGGCGGCGCGAAATCGGATTTAACGTTCGCGCATCATTGGCGAATTCACAGGGCCAAAAAAATCGGGCAGCTTGCGCCGCCCTTACCGGTTTCCCGAACAATTTCTCTCTAACGCTTATAGCATCTTGACGCTGTCGACGTGAATCGAGTCGCCGGTCACCTCACCTGTGACGGCAACGTGATGTCCAACGTGATCGGTGACCGCATCAGGATTGTCGACAGTGAGAATTTTGTCGTTGCCATCGGTCACGACCACGACTTTGGCGCCCTTCTCGAGACACTTTTTCGCGCACTCGGCATTGGTCTTTCCCTTGGCCCCGCACTTCGAATCGGTGACGTAGCCTTTCACGGTGGTGGAATCGGCAGCAGATGAAATTCCCACGTACATGAACATTACTGCAAGAGTCACGGATGCAAGCAAAAGCTTTCTCATGGCGTATGTCTCCTCGTCTTAGATCTTACGCGGTCAAGCCGCAATTAAATGCCTTCCAGCAAAAATGGCGGTAGAACGCCGTAATTCGGCGAAACTATATCACAAGCCTGATTCGCAGTTGTATGCGGCTATTTACGGGCGGAATGGATGTCGGGCTGGGGGACGACTGGCCGATCTGGCGCCACATAAACCACTTCGCCGGGGCGAGCGTAATGGAATTGCTCACGCGCTTCTTTTTCAATTCGTTTGGGATCGGATTTCAGCTCGCTGACTTGTTGGGAATATGCGTCGTTTTCCTTTTGGAGTTGGCCGATTTCTTTTTGCAGGCCTTGGTACTCAGCGCGCTTGGCACGGTAGACGGTGACGCCATTCGCTCCCAACATAGCGTGAACGAAAATCCAGATTGCCACCACGACTACCGCGCCGGTTGCAGCCCTGCGGCGCACCGCGTAGATCTTTTCCAGAAATGGAGCTGCGTGAGCTCGTGCTTTTTCGGCCCAGGCTTCGGCGTGGTCCGCGCCCTGCACCAGTGTGCGCATCCGATCTTCGGACGACGGCACGATGCGGATTTTGGGGATGTTTATTCGAATATCCATTGCTTGGCGGCCGCGCTTAGTTTTTGCAACTCCTGCGCACTCGGCGCTTCCGAATACGCCCTGACTACTGGCTCAGTGCCTGAAATTCGATAACAGACCCATGATCCGTCGGCCAGCACCAGCTTTAAACCATCCTTGCGTACAACTTCGCTGACCCGCTGGCCACTGAAGTCCTTTGGATCAACCCGTAACTTCTCAGTAAACTTGGCTTTGACCTCGGGGGTCAAGCGGAAGTTCTCGCGCATGGGGTAGAAGGAACCAACTTTGGCAAATAATTCTTGCAATTGCTGCCCAAGTGATTTTTTGCGCTGCGCGACCATTTCGCAGCAGAGTAGCCCGGCAAGAATTCCGTCCTTCTCGGGAACGTGATGGCGGATGGAAAGACCCGCGCTCTCTTCGCCGCCGATGGCGATTTTGTCCTGCTTAAT
The DNA here is from genome assembly GCA_963702345.1 of uncultured Acidobacteriota bacterium. Taxonomy (GTDB): domain Bacteria; phylum Acidobacteriota; class Terriglobia; order Terriglobales; family Acidobacteriaceae; genus Gp1-AA145. The sequence goes on from CAVPCD010000008.1 coordinate 172,192, forward strand.
GAGCTCGCCGATGTATTTGAAGCCGACGGGGGTCTCGTGCAACTCGACTTTGTGGAATTTGGCGAGAGCATTGACGAGATTGGTGGTGGCGACTGACTTGCCGACGCCATTTTTCCAGCCGCGGCTCTCGACGAGATAATCGAACAGCAGAGCGATGATGTAGTTCGGCTGCAGGAAAGTGCCGTCTTCATCCACGATGCCAAAGCGGTCGGCATCGCCGTCGGTGGCGATGCCGATGTGGGCTTTTTGCTCGCGCATTCTTTCGCGCAAGGGTTCGAGTAGATGGTCGTCCGGCTCGGGCGCATGATTGCCGAACAGAACATCGCGATAATCGTGAACCGTGGCGACGTTCACGCCAGCCTCGCGCAGAATCGAATCCGAGTAGCCGCGGGCCGCTCCCCAGAGGGGATCAAAGACCACGCGCAATCCGGCTTTCTGAATGGCTTTCACATCGATCGCTTCGCGAAGACGATTGAGGTACGGCGGCTTGGGATCGAGGCCTTTGGCTGAGGCTTTGGATTTGGAGTCCGCAGTCGATTGCTCGCCGGAAGCGATTTCCTTTTCGATGTGCTGCGTGACCTCGGGCAGGGCCGGAGCGCCATCGGGAGTAGAAAATTTGATCCCGTTGTATTCCGGCGGATTGTGCGAAGCTGTGAAGTTGATGGCTCCGTCTGCCTTCTCGTGAATGACCGCGTAGGAAATCGCAGGCGTGGGCGCGGCATCATTGATTAGCAGCGGCGTGATTCCGTAGCTGCTCAGGATTTCAGAAGCGATCGAGCAAAAGGTTTCGCCGAGAAAACGAGGATCGCGACCGATAATGACGCTAGCGCCCTGTGCTCTTTGCGATTTCACATAGCGCGCGATTCCGTGCACGGCACGGCGCACGTTCTCGAAGGTAAACTCCTCGGCCATCACCGCGCGCCATCCGGATGTGCCAAACTTGATTTGTGTAGTCATGGTATTTTTGGTTCGGTTAATTTTCGTTAGATGGGAAGGCACGGCTTTCAGCCGTGCCGTATGCTCACTTTTTTCTAAGCGGCACGGCTGAAGCCGTGCCCTCGCGCTCTCGCGCAAATTTCGGACTCGCTTACAAGAAGCTGATTCTATATGACTGACAAAGTGCTCGTACTCACTACCGCGGGAAGTGAAGCAGAGGCCCGAAAGATTGCAAACGAACTCGTCGAGCGGCGACTGGCGGCTTGCGTCAATATCGTTCCACGGATCCAGTCCGTCTATCGATGGGAGGGCAAAATCGAAACCGCTGAGGAATTTATGCTGATTATCAAAACGAAGAAGACCCGCAGCGCGGACGTGCAGGCTGCGATTCGAGAGCTGCACTCCTACGATTTGCCAGAATGCATTGTGATCTCGATGGAAGCCGGCAGTGCAGAGTATCTGAAGTGGATTGAGGAGTCGGTGGGATGAAGGCCCGGCTCAAGCTTCTTGACCGGCAGCCTCGGGAAACCTATTCGCGCCCTCGATCCTCGCCGGCCGTGCTGAACTGACCACCCCGACGACTGCAAGATTAAGGCACAACGCTATGAATCCCGCATTCAAGCCCAGCCACGGGTCGCGTTTGGTCAATACCAGAAAGGCCACCGCCGCAACTCCGCAAAAAAGGCCGGCGAAGATAGCGGCCCCGCTCACCCTTTTGAAGAACAGGCCGAGCACAATACCGGGAAAGAATTGCGCGACTCCGGCATATCCCATCATGAGAAGGGCGACCAGGCTTACCGAAGTGTGAAGGGCGAGATAAAGGGCGCCCGAGGTCAGGATTAAAACCATCATCTTGGCCAATGCGGCCACTTGGCCATCAGTCATGGCGGGAAAAACCGGCCGGCAGATGTTCTTCGAAAACAATGTCGCGGCCGCAAGAATTTGTATTGCCGCGGGGACCATGGCGGTAAGCGCGCCAGCGCCGCCGATGACCCCGAGAAACCATGCCGGGAAAGTCTTCCGAACAACCGTCAGCAAGGCGAGGTCGCCGTTACTCAGATTCGGCACAATAAGCACTGCGGCAAAACCCACGAACATCATGAGCGGCATGGTTGCGCCGTAAAGCGGCATAAGGATGGCATTCCGCCGCAATATTTTGCCGCTGCGCGCGGTAAACGCGGCTGCGAAATTATGCGGCCACATGAAAAATCCGCACGCCGTCATCAATACGCTCGAGATGTACCAGGAATGCCCCAGGTTCTTCGTCGCTCCCGGCATAGTGAGGTGGCCGGGCTTAGCCTGAATCAGGGCGGCGAACATGTGCCCGACGCCGCCAAAATAAATGTGAGGGATAGCAATCCCGATAAAAAGCGCCGCAAACAGCAATAGAGAGTCTTTGATAACGCTGGCCCAGGCAATTCCTCTTATCCCGCTCACAAAAACAAACGCCGCGACAATAGCAAACGCAATGATGATGGCGGTTGTTCGATGAATGGCACCATAGCTGGCTATTTCGACGATGATTCCCAGACCGGTGAGTTGCAACTGCACGTAGGGGAGAAGGAAAATCATTCCCACCAGCGCCACGAAGGCTGATAGATAGGTCCTGCCGTAGCGCGACTGGAAGTAGTCACCAAGGGTTTGCAAATTGTGTCTACGACCTGCCTCCCAGACCGGCGGCAAAACGTAAAACGAAACCAAATACATGAGTGGCCCATATCCCAGGATGTAGAAGACCGGGCCTCCTCGCGAATAAGCCCAGCCGCTGGCTCCGAGAAAGGTGAACGTGGTATAGATCTCGCCGGCCATCAGCAGCCACACCAGGATCATGCCGAAGCCTCTGCCGCCGACAGTCCACTGCTCCAGGTCCATTTTGTGGTAAAGCCGCGCAGAAAAACCTGCAGCCGAACCTGCTGCGACTATGGCTGAGATGATAGAGAGCGCAACCAACGTGGGGCTCAACGGTGACCATCCTGTTCACGAGTGCTTTCAGTTTCTCCGAAGCCTTGCAGCACGTAGCTCGCCCACATGCAGAGCGGGGTGACCAGAATCCACAGGATCAACCAGAAGAAATTAAAGGGCAGGCCAAAGACGACGGGATATATACGGTCCCAGAGCGAAACCGAGAAACAAACTGCAATGAACGGAACTAGCCCCAGGAGAATTACCGCGATGCACCGAGGTTTCATGGGCCACGCTCGCAGTGGGAGGATGCGCGGGATTTTAGCAGGAATAAAGGAACGTGCAAGGGTTATGCCATTTAGGCGAGCGCCTGATCTAAATCGGCGACAATGTCTTCCACGTTCTCTATGCCCACGGAGATGCGCACCATGCCATCGGTTATGCCGATTGCGGCCCTTCCCTTTTCGCCCAGTCCGGCGTGAGTCATGGTGGCGGGATGAGAGATGAGAGTTTCGACTCCGCCTAAGGATTCGCCAAGCGAGCACACACGCACCCGCTTAAGCATTTTGGCTGCGTTGGCGAGAGAACCAGTTTCGAAAGTGATCATGGAGCCGAAGCCAGACATCTGGCGCTTGGCGAGTTCATGCTGAGGATGATCTTTGAGTCCCGGATAGAAGACCTTCTTGACCTTCTTATGGGCGGCGAGGAAGTCGGCCACTTGCCGACCATTGGAATCGTGCTGCAACATTCGCACCGCGAGGGTTTTAGTCCCGCGAAGAATCAGCCAGCACTCGAACGGAGAAAGAATCGCGCCCGCGGCTTTTTGCACGAACGCCAACTGATCGGCCTGGTCCTGCCGAGTGCAGACTACGACTCCGCCAAGGCCGTCGCTGTGGCCATTCAGAAATTTTGTAGTGGAGTGCATCACCATGTCCGCACCGAGAGCGAGGGGCTGCTGGAAGTACGGAGACATAAAAGTGTTGTCGACCACTAATTCAAGTTTTTTCGGGCGGCAGATACGCGAGACTGCTTCCAAGTCGGTCAGCGCCATCAAGGGATTGGTGGGAGTTTCCACGTAGACCATGCGCGTATTCTTTCGCAGCGCGCGCTCGACATTCTTAGGATCAGAAGTATCGACGTAGGTGAATTCGAAGCCGTAGCCGGTGAGGATTTGATTAAACAGTCGCGGAACGCCGCCGTAAAGGTTGTGCCCGCAGACCACGTGGTCGCCTGATTTAAACATGGTGCAGAGAGCGTTGATTGCCGCCATGCCGCTGCCGAATACACGCGAAGCAATTCCACCTTCGAGTGACGCTAAATTTGTTTCCAGGCGATCACGGGTGGGATTGGCGGCACGTGAATAGTCGTAGCGTATATTCTTCCCCAGTTCTTTCTGAACATAGGTAGACGTCGCATAAATTGGAGCGGTAACGGCACCGGTTAGAGGATCGGGCTCCTGACCGTCATGGATGGCGCGGGTGGAGAAGCCGGGGGTAGCGCGTCGTTGGTCGTTGGTCGTTCGTCGTTGGCTAGGCTGTTTCTTCATTTTATTGTTTGCACGGGCGAGGGCGCCCGCGCCACACGTTTCTTATGTTCCGCCTTCGAAAATCTTCTTCGACAAATAGCGCTCGGCGGAATCGGGGATCATAGTTACAACACGCTTCCCGGCTCCGAGCTTTTGCGCAATCTGCATTGCAGCAAACACGCTCGCGCCTCCGCTTGATCCCGAGAGCACGCCTTCTTTTGCGGCCAATGCATTCACAGTATCGAATGCGTCTTTATCACTGACCATCAAGATCTCGTCGCAAACCGAACGATCGAAATTCTTCGGTATAAAACTGGCCCCGATGCCTTCAACTTTGTGCTTTCCCGGCGGTCCTCCGCCCAGGATCGACCCTTGTGTTTCGACCGCGAACGCCAGCACACGCGGCAACTTCTTCTTCATATAGCGCGCGACGCCGGTGAAAGTGCCGGCTGTTCCCGAGCCGATTACGATTGCGTCAAGATTGCCTTCCATCTGCTCGAAGATTTCTTCTGCGGTGGTTTGAAAGTGATATTCGGGGTTGGAAGGGTTATCAAACTGTAGAGCCATGAATGAGCCTGAAGTCTTGGCCGCAAATTCCTGCGCCTGTTTGATGGCGCCGAGCATGCCTTGGTCATCGGGAGTGCGCGTAACTGACGCTCCCAGCGCCTTCATTATTTTTACTTTCTCTTCAGAAAAGCGCTCAGGCACGAATAGCGCGACCTTGTAGCCGCGATTTACGCCGATCAGCGCCAGACCGATTCCGGTGTTTCCGGCGGTGGCTTCGACGATTGTTCCGCCCGGTTTGAGGCGGCCTTCTTGCTCAGCGCGCTGGATGATGCCAATCGCGGCGCGGTCTTTCACGCTGCCGCCTGGATTCAGGTATTCAAGTTTTGCAAAGACGTGGCCGACGCTCGGAGGCACAAGGCGTTTAAGGCGAAGCATCGGAGTTTGACCGACAAGTTCCGTTATATCGTCTGCGACACGCAGGCAGTGGTTGGAAAGAATAGGCACATTACAGGGTACGGAAGCGAAGCGCGAAGCGTCAATCCGGATGAGCCCAAGGTTTCAGTAGCTTCCGCCGTTTCCTTGCTGCTCCTGCCCAGGATAGTAGCCGGTACGAGTTCTGACAGTTAATTTCCTGTAAGGTTTAGCGTGCGCGTCCACGTGGATGCTGCGATAGCCAGCCACGGTTTTCGGCGTCGAAGGAGCGTAGGTGATGGTGTACTGGTTGCGGATTTCATGAGCGACCTCACGGCTGATCTCATCCACTTGGTCTAAAGTTGGCGGAAAGAAAGAAATGCCGCCAGTACGTTCGGAAATCAACTCCAGGGCGCGTTTTGCGCGTCTCGACTTCTCCTCGCCGAGCAATCCAATGGCATAAACCACCGGGCCGTTTTCCTGCTGCAGCTTATGTACAGCCTGTTCCAGGGTTTCCTGGCTGGCGTCATCCTCTCCGTCGGTGACCACGAAAATGGCCTTGCGCTGCAGGCGGGAATGGGTCAGGTAGTCAGCCGAGGCTACGATCGCGTCATAAAGCGCGGTACCGCCGCGTGCTTCCACGTGTTCAAGCGCGGCCTGCAGTTTTTTTATGTCGGCGGTGAATTCCTGATCGAGGTAGTACTCGTCGTTGAAATTGACCACAAAAACCTGATCGTCAGGATTGCTCGCCTTCACCAAATTCAGCGCTGCCTTGTTGACGGCATCACGCTTCTCCCGCATGGAACCGGAATTGTCGATCACAATGCCGATCGCGACGGGGAAATCTTCCTGATGGAAATGGGTGATCTTCTGCGGCTTATCGTTCTCGTAGACGGTGAAGTCGGTTTTGTCGAGATTATTGACCAGATGGTTCCGGTCATCGACAACGGTCGCGTGCAGGGTCACTTCCCGGGCTTCCGTTCGGAACACGAAACCACCGTTTTCAGTTCCGACCGGGGCTTGACCCTGATCTCCCGGCTCGGGTGGAGGATCGCCCTGCGCGCCATGCTCCTGTGGCGGATTGCCCTGGCTCGAGGGCGGCGCAGCCTGAGTGTTTTGCCCCTGCGGAGGGGCGGCTGGTCCATTATTCGCCTGAGCAGCGGGCGAGGGTGCAGATTGAGGCGCGGGCGCGGTTTGCGCTGCCGCGATTCCAAGCAGCAACAACACAGCGGCTACTTTACTGATGACAAACTTATTGCGAAGAAGCGTAATACCCAGTTCTGGCATATACATGGAGGGGCGGCAGTCCTTTAGGCGGCACAAGTTTCACCTTTATCTTATGCCATTTGCCGTCGTGCCCTGGGTTCTTTGGACGGTATCCAAGCACATATTGGTTGCGTAGCTCGATTCCAATTTTTGTAGCCACGTCGGCCAAGTCATTGGGATTGTCAATTGTAAATGATCGTCCGCCGCTTAGGTCGGACACGTCGCTGAGCAGCGCCGGCCCCAGGCGCTCTTCTTCAGTCTGGAAATAATGATCGTAAATTCCGATGGAATAGATCATCACATCGGCTTCCTTAACCAGGCCCTTTATCTCGCCTTCAGTGTAACGGCTGTGATTATCGCCACCGTCAGATATGATCAGCAAAGCCTTTTTGGGGTATTTCGCCTGGCGCATCTTGCTGAGACCGAGGTATATAGCGTCCAGCAATGCGGTCCGCCCCTTAGGCACTGTGAACACCAGTTTGCTTTGTAAATCATCGACCGACTGGGTGAAGTCTGAAACTTCTTCCGGCTTATCGGCAAAAGCGATCAGGAAGAACTCGTCCTGCGGATTGGCGGTCTTGAAAAATTCGATCACCGCTTCACGAGCACGCTCAATCTTGCTGCTCATGCTGCCGCTCATGTCGAAAATCACGCCTAGGGATACAGGGGCGTCTTCAGCGGAAAAATTTCTGACTTCCTGAGCTTCTTTGCCTTCGAATACCTGGAAGTTCTCTTTATCTAGGCCAGTAACCAAGCGGTTCATGGGATCAGTGACGGTCACGGGGACTAAAACCAGGTCTACTTTGGATTTGACCACCGGAATGCGGCTTCTAAGGCTCTCGGCGACGATGGCAGCGGCCGGATCAGGCTTGGGAGTTGGTTCGATCCGGGGGGTGACGTGGATGTTGTCAACGTCGGAATCCTGAGAGACGGCGAATGAGCCAACCATTAGAGCAAAGCTGACAAGGGTGGCAAGGGACAGCAGGCAGTTTCGTGCTGAAACCCGGAATTGGCTTGGGGGAATTGCCGAACGATTTAAAACCCAGGGTCGAGACGACCCGCGCCCGTTTTGGCGCGCCATATAAGCCCCGTAATCAGGCAGGATGGTAGCACATGTCTCAGCGGGCAGTGTTAAATCTTTGTCATCTCCGCGCGCTACTTTGTTTGGATTCCCTGGCTGGGAAAAGGTTGGTCGGTGGGCGACGGGAGTTGGGAAATCAGAGAAGATCCTGAACCGATTCGACCACCGGAACTGAACGGCAACACCTGGCTTGGTACAATTCGTTGGTTTCTTTCTAATGGCCCACATAGAACCCTTTCGCGCGTTTCGCTACGATATAACCAAGGTCGCCCTAGCCGAAGTCGCGACCCAGCCGTACGACAAAATCACTCCCGCGATGCAGGACCGCTACTACGCCGCCAGCCCTTATAACCTGGTCAGAATCATTCTGGGCAAGCGTCAAGCCGGGGACGGCCCCGAAAATAATCCCTATTCCAGAGCCGCAAAGGCCTTCCGTGACTGGCGGCAGGAAGGAATTCTCCGTCAAGACCCGGAACCGTCCATCTATCGCTACGTCCAGCGATTCGCTGCTCCCTTGCCAGCAACAAACGTTGCCCTGCAATTTGAACGCCAAGGTTTTATAGCCCTCGGCAAGGTCGAGGATTACGCGGCCGGGGTCGTGTTCCGGCATGAGCAAACCTTGGCCAAGCCGAAAGCTGACCGGCTTGACCTGCTTCGGGCCACCAGAGCCCATTTTGGCCAGATATTCATGCTCTACAGCGACCCGGCGGCAGAGATCGAACAAGCCATCTCGTCCTCTGAGCCCCCTATCATGGAGATGACGGATGAGTACGGAGTGTTACATCAAATGTGGAGAATTTCCGATACGGGATCCGTTGCCCTCGTGCGCAATAAAATGCGCGATAAGAAGCTGATAATTGCAGATGGTCACCACCGTTATGAGACCGCCTTGACGTACAGGAACGAACGGCGGGCGGAAGGGAAGGCGGGGTCAAGCCCTGCCCCTTACGAATTCGTCATGATGACTTTTGTGAACATGCAGAGCCCCGGGTTGCTGATTTTGCCCACCCATCGGGTCGTACACGGACTGACAAGCTTTTCGCCAGACGATTTTCGTGTAAGCGCGAGCAAGTTTTTCACCGTGGACGAGGCGGACCCTGGCGTTAGCCCGGAGCGTGCGAGCTCCATTCTGCGAGAAGCGGGACACACCGGAACCGCAATCCTGGCGGCAACCTTGGACCGGGTATCTCTCTTGAGCCGTCCGAAGGCTGCGGACGAAGTTTTCAAGAATGTTTCCCTGCGCCAGCAGGGCCTGGACGTGGTTCAACTCCATAAGTGCCTGTTGGAGCAAGTGCTGGGGATCTCGGAGGCGGCCATCCGCGACCAGACAAATGTCAGTTACATTCGCGACGCTGCGGAAGCGCTCAATTCCGTCCGGAGCGGGAGGGCAAATGTAGCATTTCTGATGAATCCAGCGAAGATCGGGCAGGTGAGGGACATCGCGTTAGCGGGCGAAGTGCTGCCGCAGAAGTCGACCGATTTTTATCCCAAGCTGCTAAGCGGCTTAGCGATTTATGCGCTCGAATAGTAAAGACCGCGGTTGGGTCTCACGGTACCGGTGGGCGGCGATCTCAGCTGCTCTTTTATCTGCGCTGGGATTGTTAGGTGCGCAAAGCGTCCCCGCACCCGCAGTTCCCCAGGATCAGACTCAATCCCAAATTTCCACAGCGCCGACTAAAGCTGGGCAGCCGCCACCGAATCAGGTGTCGCCAGCCGAGACGCAGGCTCCGGTTCAATCCGTCGCTACGCCGCCCAAACCTCTGATCATGATCGACGCGGCCCATGGTGGAAGCGAATCTGGAGCGGTGTTGAACCCGACGATCCTGGAAAAGGACGTAACTTTAGCCATGGCGCGGCGTTTGCGACTGGATCTGGGCGCACGTGGCTTCGTGGCCGAACTGGTGCGCGACAGCGACGTAAACCTCTCCCCCGACGACCGTGCCGCCAAGGCAAATGCGGCCCATCCCGCGCTCTATCTTTGCCTGCACGCAACTTCTGAGCCCGGCGCGATAGGGATTTATACGGCCATGCTTGCTGAAAACGGAGAAACCAATGGCCCGTTTGTCGACTGGAACACAGCGCAATTTTCGTTTTTGCCGGCGAGCCGCTCGGCGCAACAAGAGATTGCGGCAGCAATTCAGAAGAGCGGAACGACGGCGCGTTCACTCACCGCTCCGTTGCGGCCTCTGGGTAATCTGACCAATCCTGCGGTGGCGGTGGAATTGGCGCCCACGAAGTCCGGTGTCTCTCAACTTTCAGCTGCGGATTTCCAGCAGAATATTTCAGCGGCGCTGGCCAATGGAATTGCACAATTTCTTTCTAACCTCGGAACGAGTTCGGGAGGGCCGCGGTGATCCCGCGCCAGTTCCTGATCACGGTTACGCTGCTGTTCGCACTCACTATTGCCATGTCGGTGTACGTGTGGCAATTGCGGCGACGCGAGATCAGGTCCCCTCGCCCAACCGAAAAAATGGAGCACGTGGCCCCGCCAACCTCGGGTCCCATGGAACAAGTTACGGTTTACGTGGCTTATGACAGTCCGGGCGAATTGCGAGCGCGGTCGATCTCAATTCCGTTGGCTGCCGGACGGCAACAGCGTGCGGAAGGGTTGCTGCGAGGGCTGATGAACCTTTACACCGCGAAAGATTCGACACATCCGTTAGCTGCGGGCGCGGAGATTCGGCAGGTGTTTCTGGTCGATCCTGGACTCGCGGTCATTGATGTCAATTCCGCTTTCGTCGAGGGGCAAGTTTCTGGAGTGCTCGCCGAAGAACTCACGATAGCTTCGCTGGTCCAGACACTGGCAACCAATATGCCGGGCTTGGCGCGGGTGAAAATTCTGATCGATGGCAAAGAACGGGAGACGCTGGCCGGGCACGCCGACCTGATTGGCTTTTACGACGTTCAGCAGATTGCGGAAGTGGTAAAGGGATTATCGGCACAATAAGTAACTCAGCGTTGCCGTCGTCTCCCTCCAAATTCCAAGTCTCTACCCTGCTAGAATTTCCGCATGTTCTATCGCTCCGATAATCGCGCGCCGGACCAGATGCGCCCTGTCAACATCATTGCCGATTTTGTCTCTACGGCTGAGGGCTCGGTATTGATCGAAGTCGGGAATACACGCGTGATCTGCACCGCCTCGGTTGAAGAAAATGTTCCGACATTTCTACGCAACAGCGGCAAAGGATGGGTGACCGCAGAGTACGGCATGCTGCCACGGGCAACTCTGACGCGAACTCCGCGAGAGGCGGCGCGAGGACGTGTGGGCGGACGCACGCACGAAATTCAACGTCTGATTGGGCGCTCATTGCGCGCAGTAACCGACCTTCAGCGGTTGGGCGAACGCAGCGTGCTGATCGACTGCGACGTGATCCAGGCGGACGGCGGGACTCGAACGGCGTCGATCACAGGCGCGTTTGTTGCGCTCGGTTTGGCGCTTCAGAAATTGGTGGACGCGGGGACGCTGACGTCGGTACCGCTTAGGGATTTTGTTGCGGCAGTAAGTGTCGGGATTGTGGATGGCGAGGCCTTACTCGATCTCTGCTACGAAGAAGATTCTCGAGCCGACGTCGATATGAACGTGGTGATGACCGCGGGAAAAAAGTTCGTGGAAGTTCAAGCCACGGCGGAACATCAAGCCTTCGATGACACCCAACTAGAAAAGATGATGACGCTGGCGCGCAAAGGAATCCAGAGCTTGCTTTCCAGACAGAAAGCAGTGCTGAAAAGTTTGGCGTTACGACAATGAACGGGGCGGCACCGTACTAGCAAGCGTGCGCGAGCGTACGCAGCAACGCCCTGAACCGCGCACCCAGAGCCTCTTTTGGGCTGTTCTGTTTCCGTAACAAAATTAAGTATTCCGTTTGTCGGTCGTAGTCGCGTGCGACCATGCGTTCAAGTTACAGGACCAGCCGGGCGTGACCAACCCGCACTCACCCCTCGAGGTGCCGGATTTGAATGTCACGTCCGGCATGTTCATTTTTAAAATCTTGTTGGCCGCTCCCCTGCCTCTCGAAGCCGTCGCTCTTGCAGTTGCCTGATTGCCCGTGCCTGCTAAAATCATGAAATCCGAGCGGGAGTAGTTCAGCGGTAGAACGCCAGCTTCCCAAGCTGGATGTCGCCGGTTCGATCCCGGTCTCCCGCTCCAATTTTCAAAGGGCGTTATTGTGGGACGGTCGCAGTTCCCTCTTTTAATAAATCCGTCTTGATTTGAAATTTCTGATTGGGCGCTAAATCGACTTCAGTGGTGAAGCTCTGGTAGCCGGGCAAGCTGACGGTTATTTTTCGATGTCCTGGCGCTACCTGCAAACTTTTCCCGATGCCGCCCAGCTCTCCTGTGTGGCCGACATATTGGCCATCTACGAAAACTGCCGCCCGGTCTGGCGTGACAGAAAGTTTGATGTCGGAGAAGACGGTTGGCAGTTTGAACTGCGTATCTTTTTCCAGCTTTACTGAGATGGTTTGCTTCTCTCCTGGGTGGACGTCGATTTTTTGAGTGAACTCATGGTATCCGTCCTCGCGAACGGTTACTTCATGCGGCCCAGGAAGCAATAAGATTTTTTTTGATCCTTTTAATTCTTTCAAATAGCCAAGATACTGGCCGTCGACCCAGACCCCCGAGCTGTTCTCGAGTTTGCTTGCGCCTATGAGCTCGACTTCTCCCAGAATCTGGTTAGCTTGCGCCTGAGGACCTATGGCAAATAGCGCGATCACAGCTAAGACCAATACACGCAGGAAAACTGAGATTGTCCGACAGGTCATAATTCTGCTCCTTCAAGTCGTAGGACCATTGGATGCCCGGCAATGATATTGTGTCTCAAACTGGCTATCATCCTAAACAGAGCACCGGATTTACAGGCGTTCGCGGTCTGAATCGTCTACGAACCTCAAGCGATCGTCGCAACGAAGAGTCCGGTACACAGTATCAAGGAGAGAGCTCAAATAATGAAATCAGGCTTCGTATTATTCACGATTCCGGCACTGCTGCTGGTAATTCTACTTCTCGCTCCCCCGCTGCCCAAATCCCATGCTGCGCAAAAACCTGCGGCGACACCGAACCCGATGTCGACCTTTGATGCACGCCATAAGCAATTCCTCGCGCTGCTGGACGAAGAGTGGCAGTACGAGATGCGCAGCAGTCCTGAATTCGCGACCTCGGTCGGCGACAACCGTTACAACGACCGCTGGAGCGACTACTCGCCGGAATTTTTCCAGTCGGATGTCGAGCAGCGGGGTAAATTTCTCGCGCGGTTTGAAGCCATTGACGCTACGGGGTTCGCCCAGCAGGACGCATTAAGCCTGAAGTTGATGATTCGCGAGTTGAAGGAGCAAATCGAGGGCGCTCAATTTAAAAACTGGGAAATGCCGGTGAATCAGCGGGACGGGCCGCAGGTTGATCTGCCCTATTTGATTTCGCTGATGCCGTTCAATTCCTTGCAGGATTACGAGAATTATCTTTCACGACTGCGGCAGATTTCGCGAGTCTTCGAGCAGACCACGGCGAATATGCGCCGGGGAATTAGCGACCGATTGATGCAACCACGATACTTGCTGGATAAAGTTTCCACTGAAGCAGAGGAGGTGGCGAAGCAAGCAGGCGAGAATAGTCCATTCTTCGGGCCGCTGAAACAGTTCCCTGCTAGCGTTCCGGCAGCAGACCAAAAACGTTTGCGTGAAGATACGCTGAGCGTGATCGCAACCCAGATTGTCCCGGCTTACCAGAAATTCGCTGTCTTCGTTCACGATGAGTATGCGCCGCACGGCCGCACTGAGCCCGGCGTTTGGTCACTGCCCGATGGGGATGCCCGTTATCGTTACGCGATCAAGCGAATGACAACGACCGATCTGACGCCCGACCAGATCCACGAAATCGGACTGAAGGAGCTGCACGAAACCGAAGCCGAGATGTTGGCGGTGGCGCAAAAATTCGGATTCAAAGACCTGGCCAGCTTCAACCAGCACATTAAAGATGACCGCAAACTCTATGCGACGTCGGGACAGCAAGTTCTCGATCTTTACGCTAAATATGCGCGCGACATGGAGCCGGAGCTGCCGCGTCTCTTTGGCCATCTGCCCAAGGCCAAACTGATCGCGGTTCCGATGGAGCCTTCACGTTCGCCCGCAGGCACCCCAGCCGACTACTCACCCGGCACGCCCGATGGTTCGCGGCCGGGCCATATCAACGTGAATGAGTACGATCCGCAACATCGCCTGTTGCTGAACGTGGAGGCGATTGCGTATCACGAAGGCGTTCCCGGACACCATTTGCAGATTTCACTGGCGCAGGAATTGCCCGACTTGCCGGATTTCCGGCAGCACGCGGGCTATACCGCGTTTGTTGAAGGATGGGCGTTCTATTCCGAGCGACTGGGCAAAGACGTAGGCCGTTATCAGGATCCGTACAGCGAATACGGGCGCCTCGAAAACGAGATGTGGCGTGATATTCGACTGGTGGTCGATACCGGCGTCCATGCGAAACATTGGTCGCGCGATCAGATGATCGAATACTTCCATAAATACACCGCCATGGACGAGCCCAACATTCAGACCGAGGTGGATCGCTACATTGGATGGCCGGGTCAAGCGTTGGCTTACAAGCTGGGCCAGCTCGAAATTCTCAAGTTGCGAGATGAGGCTCGGCAGAGACTCGGCGACAAGTTTGACATCCGTGCTTTTCACGATGAGGTGCTGGGGAACGGACCGTTGCCGCTGGATGTTCTGCAATCCGAGGTCGAGAACTGGATTTCGGAGCAGAACGGGGTCAACGCGCGCAATATATGGCAAGAACCGTTATGAAGAAATGGTATTGGTCGTTAGGGCTCTTTGTAGTGGGCACGATCGTAGGATCGAAGGCTGCAATTGCTTCGAGCAGGAATCTTATCGCGCACATGACCATTGGGACGACTTTCGGATTCCTCATTGGATCTCTTCTTGACTGGCATGACGGCAGACGAAGACGGCGACCTAACAGCGACGGGTGAACATCAGGATCGAACGTGAGCACATCGAGCGCGGAACATTTTTTGCGTATCCGCGAGTTCAAGATGGCATCCAATGATTTTTGGAGGCGTGCATGGACCGCAGAGACTTTCTTAAGAGATCGGCAGCTGCGAGCTTTGCCGCGTCATTGAACCCGAAATTCTCAAACGCTTCAGAAAAACCAATTCCACGCCGCCAACTCGGACGCACGGGCGAGAAAGTGTCCATGGTCGGCATCGGCGGGTACCACCTTGGCTTTTCAGCGGTTGAAGAGCAGGATGCGATACGCATTGTGCGCACCGCACTCGATAGCGGGATCAATTTTCTCGACAACTGCTGGGACTACAACAATGGCGTGAGCGAAGAGCGCATGGGTAAGGCACTGCGCGACGGTTATCGACAAAAAGCGTTTGTCATGACCAAGATCGATGGCCGGACAAAAGCCGCGGCGGAACAGCAACTGAACCAATCACTTCAGCGCCTGCAAACCGATCACATTGATCTGCTGCAGTTTCATGAGGTGATTCGCGACAACGATCCTGAGCGAATCTTTGCCGCGGGTGGCGGAATGGAAGCGGTGGTGGCGGCGAAAAAAGCAGGCAAGGTCCGCTACATCGGGTTCACCGGCCACAAGAGTCCGGAGATTCACAACAAGATGCTGGAGACCGCGTTCGCGCACAACTTCACATTCGACACGGTGCAAATGCCGCTGAATGTGATGGACGCCCACTACGACAGCTTCGAAAAGAAGACGCTGCCGATTCTGGTGAAGCACGGGATCGGCGTTCTCGGCATGAAGCCGATGGGAGACAAAATCATTTTGCACAGCAAGACGGCAACCCCGGTGGAGTGCTTGCATTACGCAATGAACCTGCCGACCAGCGTGGTGATCACGGGATGCGACTCCATGCAGATCCTGCAGCAGGCGCTCGACACCGCACGTAATTTCAAACCGATGAGCAAGGACGAAGTCGCCGCGCTGCTGGCGAAAACTTCGGCGGCGGCAATTAAAGGCGAATTCGAGCAATACAAAACCACTCACAACTTCGACGGGACTTATCAGAACCCGCAGTGGCTGGGCTAGCAACATGCCATTGCCTCTGTGGTACTTCTCTGTGTTCCCCTGTGGTTAAGGTTTTGATTTTGACCCGGACCGTCAGTGCGATCTCGAAACGCCGGTCGCTTGCCGAATAATTTCCGCCTCGCGCTCTCGATACGGAGTGCCGTCGGAACGCAACACATCGTGGAACCAAACCGGCGGCGGCTGTAACACGTAGGGCTTTTCCCATGAATCCCACGGGAAATAGGTTTGCGATTTGCCGGCGACGAAGCCCCAATTAATCGCAGCGACATGGTGCTGTTTGGCAATCGGCAAAATTGTGTCGAAGGCGCTCCCGACCGAACGCGCCATGTATTCGGTGCAGATAATCGGGCGGTGATATTGTTCCAGCAACTTCACGTGCTGCTCGAAATCTTCCGGCCAATTGTAGTTGTGGAAGGAGAGAACGTCGGACTGCTCGAACTGCACGCGAGCAATGACATCCATTTTTTCTGGCGTCGACCAATCGCCTTCCCATAACCCGCTGGTAAGTGGCTGCGAAGGATTTGCCGCTCTAGCCCAGCCAAAAACTTTCGGCAGCAATTCCAGGACACGTTCTTTTTTGTGCGGAAGTTCCACTTTGCCGTAGGCGCCGCCATTGGTGTTCGAGGGCTCGTTCCAAACATCCCACGCAAGGATTCGCGAATCATTGGCGAATGCACCCACCACTCCTTCGATATAGGCACGCAGCCTGGGCTCTTGCGCAGCATCTTTCAAAGCCAGCGCACCCGGACTTTGCACCCATCCGGAATTATGCACGCCGGGGATGGGCGGATGCTGAGGACCAAGTTTTGGATAAGGATCCCAACAGGAATCAAACAATACGAAAATGGGGCGGATGTGATGGCGGGAGGCGATTTCAAGAAATTGATCGATTCGTTTTTTGAAGCCCGCGGAATCCTGTTGCCAGAGCAAATCGTGCAGGAACACGCGCATGGTGTTCATGCCGAGAGACTCCGCCCAGCCGAATTCTTTGTCGATCTGTGCGGGGTCAAAAGTCTCCGCCTGCCACATTTCAAGCTGGTTGATCGCGTCTGCGGGAAGATAGTTGCTGCCCACCGGCCACCGCTGTCTCTGGTACCAGTCGTTGGCTCTGGCTTCGGTCCAGCGCACTTTTGCGGTTTGCGAGGAGAGAGGAATGGAAGAAAGCAGGAGAAGAATCAGGGTCATGAAGCGTTGCGACATGCGAGTGCTCCAGAGATTCGGAAAATCACAGCGCGTGATTTTACACTGCGGGACTGCGCTGAAGGAAAAACAGAAATGCATAAACCACAAAGGCCACGAAGGTACACGAAGGAAAACAGGCTCATTGACGGAAAAAGTTACCTGCCGGCGCTTCGCAAGAGAGCGTTGAGTGCATCAATCGCCAAATGGCTGGCGTGAGCGGATGCTTCGGGGAGTCCGCCTAATCTTTGAACAAGCGCTTCCCTTTTGAGCGCACTGGCTTCGGCCAGGGTCTTGCCTTCCAGGAATTCGGCGAGGGCTGATGCGCAGGCCATTGCCGGCACGCAACCCTTCACCAGAAATTTTATGTCGATAATGCGATCCTGAGAAATCCGCGCGGTCAGTTTTAAGACGTCTCCGCAGACTGGATTCTCGACCTGGGCTGTGGCGTCTGCTGAATGTACAAGGCCAGCGTTGCGCGGATGCTCGAAATGATCCAGCACCTGAGGTGAATACACAAAACCATATTAGCGAAGTCACAAGTAGAAGTCAGAATGCAGAAGTAAGAATCCGGATGTAAGAAATTAAGAAGCAAGGATTCAGAATGAGAGGCAGCGTCCAGTATGATCTGCCTTCGTGCACCTTCGCGTCCTTTGTGGTTAATGATTTTTACTTCTGACTTCTGGAGTTCTGCATTCTGACTTTTCTGTTCTGCGATACTCCTCCCATGGACTACACGCCCCAGCGCGTGGTTTCATTGCAACCGAGCGCAACCGTCATACTGCGCGACCTGGGAAAACTTTCTTCGCTCGTGGCCTGCACGAAATATTGTTTAGACGTGTGTCCAGAAATCGATCATGCTCAGATTGCGATCGTCGCCGATTCATGGACGGCGCAGGCGGCGCAAATTTCGCAGCTCACGCCAAGTCTGGTCATTGCGTCAGTGCCGTATCAAGAAAAGGCGCTCGCCGAGATTATGAAATGCGGAGCGCGCTTCCTCGGGCTGGCGCCCAAATCGCTGGCTGATATCTATGCCGATATCGCGGTGATTGCGGGAATCATGAACGCACGCGAGTCAGGCCTGCGAATCATCGAACGTATGAAAGATGAAATCGAGGTGGTGCGGGCCGGCGCCCAAAAACTGCCGCGACCTCGGGTATTTTGCGAAGAATGGGGCAAGCCACTGATAGCATCGCAACCCTGGGTTGCCGAGCTAGTGCAGGCCGCGGGCGGTGAATTCATCGGGACCCCTGGAGTGCAGACTTCGTTTGGAGAGGTGGCGGCGGCGAATCCGGATGTGATTATCGCTGCCTGGTGCGGTGCGGGCGATCGGGTTCCGCTTGAGAAGATTATTCGCGAGCGAAAGTGGGACACCACTCCTGCCGCACGGGGCGCCCGGGTCTGTTGCATTCGCGATGAATATCTGAATACGCCCGCGCCAATGCTGGTTTGCGGCCTGCACGCGCTGGCGGCGGCCATTCATCCGGAGCGTTTTCCACAAGCCGACGGACTACGATGGATCAACAAATAGATTTAGTAATTGGGTAATTCTGTAATTTGGTAATTGGAAAACTCCTATGAAGCAGGTTGTGGCGGCGCTCATCTGGCAGGACGCAACCGTGCTGGTCTGCCAGCGCACTCGCCACCAGACCATGCCGCTGAAGTGGGAGTTTCCGGGCGGAAAAATTGAAGAAGGCGAACAGCCACGCGATGCCATGCGCCGCGAGTTGGAAGAAGAATTGGGCATCGAGGCTGTGGTTGGAGATGAAGTAGCGCGATTTCGGCACCAATATCCCAACGGAAGTTCGGTCGAACTTCGCTTTTACGATGTCCGCAAGTATTCCGGCGAGATAGAGAACCGAATTTTCAAAGACGTGCGTTGGGCAAAGCCGGCAGAACTGCCCTCCTATGACTTTCTAGAAGCCGACCGCAAGCTGGTGCAGGACCTTGCTGCGGGTAAGCTGACGCCATAATCCCGCGAGGTGTTAGTTCGGAGATGCTTCCGAGGGTTCTCTTCGTCGCATCGTCGGTCGCATCGGAGACTGGTTTCGATGACCATGGTTCTGCAAATTTTCCAGACGGGATTTTGTTTCCTCAAACTCTGACGTGTCCACTTTATATTCCAGCTGCGGCGGCAATATCGTGTTGATCTCGGCCTGAGTTTTCTCGATTCGGTCGGGAGTCTGGGGATGGGTACGAAATGCTTTTACGACCGCGCTTTCTTTGCTTCTTTCAAGGCCTTTGATCTTTTCGAAAAAAGCGGTCAGCGCTTGCGGATCGTAACCAGCTTTGTACATGTACTGAATGCCAAGAAAATCCGCCTCGGACTCAAAACGTCGAGAAAATTTGAAATAAGTCAGAGGCGTGGCGATGGTGAGCACCTCGTAACCGGCATAGCCAATGGGGCCGCCGACCACCATGAGCGGAATCGCGGCCATATTCATCATCTTGCCGCGTGTGTTCTGCCGGGCGACATGGCAGGCTGCGACATGGGCAATTTCATGCGCCATCACGCCGGCGAGTTCAGCTTCGTTGTCGGCCGCAAGGATCAGCCCTGAGTCCACGTAAAAAAATCCGCCGGGAAGCGCGAAGGCATTTATATCGTCTGACTCGATGACCTTAATGGTGAAGGGCACCAGCGAATCGGAATTGCGGACCAGGTTCTGACCGAGGCCGTTGATGTAATTTTGGATTTCACGGTCTTTGACGAGCTTCGACGTTGCCTCAACTTGGTCGGCGTACTGCTTGCCCATCACGATCTGGCGCTCCAGGCTGTACCAGTTACCGAAACCACGGCCGCATCCGATATTGCGAGCGCCGATAGCGTCGATATCGCGAATGCTGTGATCATGATACGACTTCAAGTTTGCGCTGGATGTCAGAGTTGGGCCAGGGTCAGGCGTGACATGCAGCGCCTGCGCCATCAGGGAAACCGCGGACAACGCTAACGTGAAGGAAGCCAGGAGTGCCGCAAATCGGAGCCGCATTGTTGCTCCAGGGAGCCCGAGAACGTGAGAGCACCAAGTGCGGAAAAGTTACTCCAGGAAGGGCGCTAAGGCAAGCTGAATTTTGAAGAATTGAATGATTAAGCGATCGGACCATTGAATCATTGAAAAACATCGACGGGCTTTCCAATGATTCAATCATTCAATGACTGAATGATTCAATGCTTTAGATTCCGTTGGGCCGCTGGCGGATCAGCGACAGGAATTCGGTGCGCGTTTCGTGCTCTTCGCGGAAGCATCCGAGCATGGACGAGGTGACCGCCGCGGAGTGCTGCTTTTCGACCCCGCGCATCATCATGCAAAGATGGCGGGCCTCGATGACTACGCCGACTCCTTGGGGCTGGATGACTTTTTGAATGGTCTCAGCAATCTGGGTGGTAAGGCGTTCCTGAATCTGCAGGCGGCGCGAGAAGAGTTCGATCAGCCGAGGAATTTTGCTCAAGCCAATGACCTTGCCGTTGGGAATATAGGCCACGTGCACTTTGCCGAAAAACGGCAGCATGTGATGCTCGCACAGGCTGAACATTTCAACGTCTTTCACAATCACCATTTCGTCGTAGTTGACGGTGAAGAGCGCATTCCTTAGGAGGGCCTCGGGATCTTCGTTGTATCCCCGGGTCAGGAACTCCATCGCCTTCTGGACCCGCTCAGGAGTGCGCAGTAGGCCTTCACGCTGCGGATCTTCGCCCAGGCGGACGAGCATCTCGCGCACCAGCTCTTCGTAGCTGGCGGAAGTTAACGTCGGAGTTTCCGTCAGAGGCTTCATCGGGCCTGATTTACGGATTGTCGTATTTACGGATTTACGAATTCGAATTCGGCAATCCGCAAATGTCGGAAATTGGACAATTATTCAGCTGCCATCGTACTCGAACGAATTCATCATCGTCTCTTCCAGCCGCACTCTTTCCAGATGTGCCGGGGTGAACTTACGCTTCAAAATATCCTGATTCAAGAGATGAAATATAACGGTACAAAGGTTCTCCGTTGTGGGCACCGCGTTGGCAAATTCCTTCCGCATATTCAGATTCTCGAGGTCGAATTTGGTCACAACCTGGCGGTGCACGCATTCGTCCAGATCGACTAAGTTGCAGACCATCCCCGTACTTTCGTCCACTTGCCCGCCAAGCGTGACTTCCAGAACATAATTGTGCCCGTGCCCGTGCGGGTTATTGCACTTACCATAGATGGTGCGGTTCTCGGCGTCGGACATATGCTCGCTGTGCAGCCGGTGCGAAGCCGAGAAGCGATAACGGCGGGAGAGATGGGCTTTCATATTATTTTCCAAACCGCTGTCATTCCGACCAAGGCGATGGATGGCTTTGCCATCCATCGGCGCGTGGAGGAACCTGCTTTCGCTTGCGGCGAATCTGCTGAGTGTAAACCGGTCGCCCTTCGACGCGATCACAGCAGGTCCCTCGACTGCGTTGATCCGTTCGGGAACGACCGGATCAACTTCGCTCGGGATGACAGATTCTTTTTATTGCAATCATTCTTCTCCTAAATAATCCACAAACAGATCGTGGTTCTCGTAGACCCGCACCCGATGCAGCTGGGCGGCGGTCAGTTTCGGCGCGAGCCGCTGCCAGATAGCGATAGCGAGATTCTCTGTTGTCGGAATACGGGTGGCAAATTCCGGGACTTCTTTATTCAGAAAGCGGTGGTCCATGGCGTCGAGCACTTCGCGGTGCATGGTTTCTTTAAGGTGTTTGAGGTCAACCACGAAACCCGAGCGCGGGTCGATTTCGCCCTTCACCGTGACTTCGAGGACGTAATTGTGCCCATGTCCGTTGGGGTTATTACACTTGCCGAATAGGCGCCGGTTCTCCTCCGGAGAAAGTTCCGGATTGTTGTAGTAGTGCGATGCGGCGAATTCAGCTTTGCGGGTGAGATAGAGCAAACGGCAATCCTCTGAATGTTTATTATGCAGCCTGGTTGCCCCACCCTTGCCGCGTTTTTGGCGGCAGGGTGGGTGTTTTGATTTCGTTTCCCGCTACTGCGAATCGAAGGTCAAACTCCCTCTTCGACTTCGCTCAGGGAAGGCTCTGTCTCGCTAAAAACGGCGAGACAAGGACGGGGAACCCGCCGGTGATTCATGAGTCACTGTTTTCGCCGATATAGTTCCGTATTCTCTGCCCTTCCAGCTGACGGCCCTTGACTGATGCGATCTTATTGATCGAAATAGGAAAAAAGAAAATAAAGGCAGCCCTAGAACTGCAAACACACTTGATGCGGCTGGGAAATGGGCTTTCCGAATCCTCATCCAGAACCAACCTCCCAGAATGATGGTAAGCAACGCTGCTTGCAACGCAAGATTCGATCGTCCCGATAATCCCGCCCAGGTCGCGATAACGACATTCGCTAGAATCAGCACAAATTCCGCGGAGCGCAGCAATGCCAAGGCGACCGGATGCGGAAATAGCAGCGCCAGATTCTTTGTCCAGCCTTCTTTCATTTGCGCGAGGCTGCGATACATGCGGGTGCGAACGGCGTCGCCGCCGTAACGAAAGAAAATTCTGCGGCCCGAGGATTTGATAAGACGCGCCATGGCGACATCTTCTAACAGATTATTGGCGATTGCGGCGTGCCCGCCAACCGCATCGTAAGCTTCGCGCGAGATCAGCAAATATTGTCCGTTAGCGGCGGCGATGGGAGAGGCCGGATCGTTGACCGCCTGCGGCGGATAGGTCGTCGCCAGTTCCGCGAAGATCACGGGCATGACGGCTTTTTCCCAGAACGTCCGGACTTCCTGCTCAGGGGAATAAGAGAGTAAATCGGCGCTGCGCTCTTCGGCTTCTGCCACCGCGCGAGCCAGCGATCCGGGCTTGTGGACGGTGTCGGCATCGGTGAATAGCAGCCATTTGCCTTTGGCGATTTTTGCGCCTGCGGACATGGCATTGTTTTTGCCGGTCCAATTGTCCGGGAGTGGCGGGGCGGAGATGAGATGTGCTACCGGGCGGACGTGAACGCCCGCCGATACACGGGTTGAGCCGACAGATGCGTCGCTTAGAAAAACGGCGGGAAGGGCACGGCTTCCAGCCGTGCCGTTACTCTTCTCATGACCGTTCTCAGCACGACTGGAAGTCGTGCCCTTCCCGGTTGTGGCGTTATCGGTTTGATCTGTTCGAGCTGCATCCTCGCCCTTAAGTCGTTCCCTACTCTCAAATGATCGTGCAATTTCCGCCGTGCGATCGGTCGAGTCGTCATCTACGAGGATGATCTCGTAGCCCATTCCCGTTTGTGCGATCAGAGAATGAAGACACGCTGCGAGGCCGGCTTCCTCGTTCCTGGCGGGAACGATTATGGAAACGACGGGCTGAGAATCATTGCTCATCAGCGTGCCGCGAAACGTTTATTATATCTGCGTGCGCTCTGCCTTCGTTCTTGCGTGTTTATTCGCCTTCACCGGCTGTTATAGCCATTCCAAACCCTCCAGCATCGGCACGCCTGCGCCAGATTTCACCATTAAAGACACCGATCGCAGCATCACGTTAAGCCAGTTACGGGGAAAGATTGTGGTGCTGAATTTTTGGGCCACATGGTGCCCGCCTTGCGTCGATGAAATGCCGTCGCTGGAACAACTGCAAAAGAAATTCCAGGGGACAGACGTCACCATTCTTGCGGTAAGCGTGGATGACGACTCCGACGACTATCACAAATTTTTGAAAGATCACAATATTGACCTGCTCACGGTGCGGGAATCGGGGCAGAAGACCGACACGGGCGTGATTGCGCCAGTGTCGTCGCGGTATGGGACGTACAAAGTGCCGGAGACTTACGTCATCGACCGCAATGGCGTGATTAGGCGAAAATTTATTGGCGAAGTGAATTGGGGACAGCCGGAGATTGTGGAATATTTGAGTCGGCTGTGAACGTCCCATTTTCGATCAATCCAGAATGGGACACACCGCATACCTCCCGCGCTTGACACCAATTCACGCGGACTCTAATCTAAAATGTTTACTTAATCAGCAAAATTTTATCCAGCTCTCCTATGCCCGACAATTATTTTGCCAACTACCTGCCGCTGTTGATCCACTTCATTTTGGCAGGCGCATTGGCCACCGCACTGGTGACGCTTTCATGGCTGATCGGCTACCGGCGGCCGACTCGGGCAAAAATGTCCCCTTACGAATGTGGCATGACGCCCATCGGCGATGCCCGCGAACGTTTCTCGGTCAAGTTCTACATGGTCGCCATGCTTTTCATCCTGTTCGATGTGGAAGCGGTGTTTCTTTATCCCTGGGCGATCATTTTGAAAGATTTGAAGCGCATGGGCCAGGGCCTGTTCGGACTGTCCGAGATGTTCGTGTATATCGGCATCGTGCTGGTGGGTTACTGGTACATCTGGAAAAAAGGCGCGCTCGATTGGGGTCTGACGATTTCTCGGCCACAAACCGCTAGATTGCGGACGGTCACCGGTGCGCCTTCGAACGAAGAACCGGAGTTGGTCGGTGTTGCTGGACCAGGGAGCGAAGTCTAATGGCGCTGGCTCCGGCGGTCACCGACATCGAACAACTGAAGGGACATCCGGCGGTTGCCCGGCTGCTGGGATGGAGTACTCAGGCGGTCGAAGCGGTTAAGTTTGATCGCGATGAGATGACGATCTATGTGCCTCGCGAGTCGATCCGACAGGCTGCCGCCTTGCTGAAAGGCGATCCTGCCTGCCCTTTTAATTATCTTTCCGACATTACCTGCGTCGACTGGCACCCATCGGAGCCGCGATTTGAAGTGATTTATCACTTGTTGTCGATCCCTCACAAGGAGCGGGTGCGACTGAAAGTTCGGCTCAGCGGAGAAAATCCGGCGCTGGATTCGATTACGTCCGTCTGGCCAGGAGCCAATTATTTTGAGCGCGAAGTTTTCGATCTGTTTGGAATTCGTTTCAATGGCCATCCTTACTTGCGCCGCATCCTGATGCCGGAAAACTGGGAAGGCCATCCGCTGAGGAAAGATTATCCGGTGGAGGGATATAGATAGTCTCAAAGCTTTTAACCGCAGAGATCGCAGAGGATCCGCGAAGAGCGCAGAGAAAAACCGAATACCGCATGGCCCACCTAAGTCCCACTCCCGCGCTAGAACCCGGTCAGGACAAAACCATGATCCTGAACATGGGGCCGCAGCACCCGTCTACCCACGGAGTTCTGCGCCTGTTGCTCGAGATTGATGGCGAGACCGTGGTGCGCATGATGCCCGATATCGGCTTTCTGCACACGGGCATCGAGAAGACCTGCGAGGCGAAGTTTTATCACCAGGTAGTACCGCTGACCGATCGCATCGATTATCTGTGCCCGATGACCAACAATCTCTGCTATGCGCTGGCGGTAGAGAAGCTCCTGGGTATTGAGATCCCACCGCGGGCGCAGTGGCTGCGGGTGATGATGAACGAGCTCACGCGCATCAACTCGCATCTGGTTTGGCTGGGTACGCACGCCATGGACATCGGCGCGATGACCGTCTTCCTGTACTGCTTCCGCGAGCGCGAAGATGTACTGCGGCTGTTCGAAGCCATCAGCGGGCAGCGCATGATGACATCGTATTTCCGCATTGGAGGAGTTGCGCTGGAACCGCCACTCGACTTTTTTGATCGTGTGCGAAAGTTTGCCGACCGCTTCCCTTCAAAGGTCGATGAATACGAAGGTTTGCTGACTGGGAATCCCATCTGGGTGATGCGCACCAAAGGCGTCGCTCACATTTCGGCGGAAGATGCGATTGCTTTGGGCGCAAGCGGGCCCACTTTGCGCGGCAGCGGCGTCGACATCGATTTGCGGCGCGACATGCCGTACACGGGATACGAGAACTTCAAATTTAAGGTGCCGGTGAGCCAGGACGGTGATGTGTTTGCGCGGTACATGTGCCGGGTAGCCGAACTGCGGGAATCGATCGGCATTGTGAAACAAGCGCTCGACGGAATGCCGGAGGGACGGGTAAAAGCTGATGCGCCGAAGGTCGTGCTCCCCGACCGCGAGAAGATGAAGACGGAGATGGAAGCCCTCATCTATCACTTTAAGATTGTGACCGAAGGCTTTGCTGTTCCTGAGGGTGAGGTATACCAGGCGGTTGAGTCTCCGCGCGGCGAGATGGGGTATTACATCGTGAGCGACGGCTCGGCGAAACCTTATCGTGTGCATATGCGCTCGGCGTGCCTGGCGAATATGCAGACTCTGCCGAAGATGTGCGAAGGCCGACTGCTGGCGGATGTGGTCGCGGCGATCGGAAGCATCGATATCGTGTTAGGGGAAATTGACAGGTAGTTCTCTGCGATCTTAGTGATGCCCTGCGTTCTCTGCGGTTAAAGGCTTTCTTCAAGATCTTAACCGCAGAGTTCGCCGAGTTAACGCAGAGGCCGCAGAGAAGTTCGGGTACAAATGAGATTTTCTGATCAATTCGAACAACGCTTCGCCGCGATGCTGACGCATTATCCGACGAAGCGTTCGGTGCTGGTCCCCACGCTGCTTTACGCGCAGGATGAGACTGGCTTCCTGTCAGACGAAGTGATCACAGAAATCGCAACCCGGCTCGACCTCACCGAACTCGATGTGCGCAACGTGATCAGCTACTACTCAATGCTGACCACCAAGGCACGTGGGAAATTCAATGTTCAGGTTTGCAGAAATATTTCCTGCCTGCTGCGCGGCGCCGACGAACTGATCGAGCACTGCGAGAAAAAACTTGGCATTGGTCATAAAGGCACAACACCTGACGGCATGTTCTCTTTCGAACACGTCGAGTGCATCGGCGCGTGCAGCTGGGCGCCCGCGGCGCAGGTGAATTACGATTTTCATGAAAACCTGACCGCGGAAAAGATGGACAAGGTGCTGGAGCAGTACAAGAGTAAAGGAATGCAATGATTTTAGATTGAAGATTTTAGATTGCAGATTGAAAACCGATATGCTCGGAAATCTGCAATCTGAAATCGTCAATCTGCAATCCCAAAAATGGCTTCTCTGGTTTCCCATCCCGATGAGGTAAAGGTCGTCTCCAAGCGCTTTGGACAAGGCGCCACGAACATCGACCGCTACCTCGAGCTTGACGGTTACAAGGCCGTGCGCAAAGCGCTCGGCATGCAGCCGGATGCGATCATCAACGAAGTCAAAAATTCTGGCCTGCGCGGACGCGGCGGTGCAGGATTCAATACTGGCCTGAAGTGGTCGTTCGTTCCCAAGCAATCGGCAAAGCCAAAATATATTTTGTGTAATGGTGATGAAAGCGAACCCGGCACCTGCAAAGACCGGTTGATCTTCGAGCACGATCCGCATTCGGTGATTGAAGGCACAATGATTGCCGGGCTTGCGGTTGGGGCCAGCGCCGGGTACATCTACGTTCGCGGCGAGTACCGTTATCTGCTGGAGATCGTGCAAAAGGCGATTGCCGACGCTTATGCCAAAGGGTTTCTCGGCAAAAATATTTTTGGCAGCGGCCGTGACTTTGAAATGTACTGGCATGGAGGAGCGGGAGCATACGAGGTCGGCGAAGAATCGGCGCTCATGGAATCTCTCGAAGGCAAGCGGGGCGTGCCGCGCATCCGGCCCCCGTTCCCTGCCGTGGTCGGACTATGGGGCGGCCCGACAGTCATTAATAACGCTGAGACGCTGGCTAGCGTGCCGCCTATTATTCTCAGCGGCGCGGAATGGTTTGCAAATCTCGGCACGCCGAAAAATGGCGGCACTCGCCTCTTTTGCCTGAGCGGCCACGTGAACAAACCGGGGGTTTACGAATTGCCAATGGGCTACAACCTCAAAAAGATGATTTATGAAGTCGGCGGCGGTATTCCGAACGGACGCAAATTGAAGGCTGTAGTGCCGGGAGGATCGAGTTGTCCATTGCTGACCTCGGATGAGATCGATCTGGCCATGGATTTCGACACGCTGATGAAGGCGCAGAGCATGCTGGGTTCGGGCGGCGTGGTCATGGTGGACGACTCCACCTGCATGGTGAAATTTGCGCTTCGGATCATGAAGTTCTACCAGCACGAAAGTTGCGGATGGTGCATTCCGTGCCGCGAGGGCACCGACTGGCTGATGAAAACGCTGACACGTTTCCACAGCGGCGGCGGAATTAAGAAGGACATTGATAATATTCAATACTTGTCGGAGAACATGCTGGGGCGAACCTTCTGTCCGCTGGGAGACGCCGCGGCGCTGCCCACGATTTCGATCGTAAAAAAATTCAGAAAGGAATTTGAAGACCACTTAGAAGGCAGGCCGTGCCCGTTTGAGAAAGCGGGAGCGGCAAGGCAGTTGCCGGTGTTTGCGTAAGAGCTCTTAACCGTTAGCTCTTAGCTTTTAGCTGAACCACCGTGGTTTGGCCAAGAGCTAGAGGCTAAAAGCTAAAAGCTGAATTCAATGCCTGATTCTCCCAAACTCGTAAACCTCACGGTCGATGGCAAAGCTGTGTCTGCGCCCGCGGGGACGCTGCTGATTGAGGCCTGCAAAAACGCCGGCATCGAGGTGCCCTCATTCTGTTACTACCCGAACCTGTCGTTGCAGGGGGCTTGCCGCATGTGCCTGGTTCGGGTTGAGAAGATGCCGAAGCTGCAGACGGCGTGCACCACGGGGATCACCGAAGGCATGGTGGTTGCGACCGACACCGACGAGATTCATCAGGCGCGCAAGAGCATGGTGGAAATGCTGCTCGGCAACCATCCTTTGGACTGCCCTGTTTGCGACGCCGGCGGCGAGTGCGAACTGCAGGACATGACGTTTTCTTATGGCGCTGCCGAGTCAAAGTTCATCGAACTCAAGCAGCATCGCGATGAGCAGCAGTGGTCGCCGGTGGTCTTCTTTGATCGTCCGCGCTGCATTCTGTGCTATC
The DNA here is from genome assembly GCA_963702345.1 of uncultured Acidobacteriota bacterium. Lineage (GTDB taxonomy): Bacteria > Acidobacteriota > Terriglobia > Terriglobales > Acidobacteriaceae > Gp1-AA145. The sequence goes on from CAVPCD010000008.1 coordinate 200,877, forward strand.
GCTGTGTGCGCATCTGCGGTGAGGGCATGGACGTCTGGGCGCTCGGTATAGACAACCGCAGCGCGGTCTCGACGATTGTTCCAAACAAACAAGATCATCTCGAGTGCGAAGAATGCGGCATGTGCATCGACATCTGCCCGGTGGGAGCGCTCACGTCCGGCGCTTATCGTTACAAAACTCGGCCGTGGGAGATGAATCACGTCGGCACAACTTGCACCCACTGCGCCGACGGATGCAAGACGACCCTGGGCGTGCGCCGGTCGGATACGGGCATGCAGATTGTGCGCGGCGATAATCGCGACAAGAGCGGCATCAATGGCGACTTCTTATGTATCAAGGGTCGGTACGCTTTCGACTTTGCCAATAATGAAGACCGACTGACGCAACCGTTGGTACGCAAAGGCGGACGATTGGTTCCGGCCACATGGGAAGAGGCCTTCGAAGTCGTTGGCAGACGATTCAAGACAATTCTCGATCGCGAAGGCGGACGCGCAATCGGCGTGATCGGCTCTACCCGCACCACCAACGAAGAAAATTATCTTCTGCAAAAATTCGCGCGCGTGGTGCTAGGCACAAACAACATTGACCATCACCGCACGGCTGACTTCCCTGCCTTTGCCGGTGCGCTCCACGGAAAATCAAATGCCACGGCGACCATGCGCGATGTGTATAACGCGCCGGCCATTCTGCTGATCGGAAACGATCCCACGGAAGAACACCCGCTGCTAGCGTGGCAAATTCGGAACAACGTTCGACTGCATAACGCCAAACTGTATTTGGTAAATGCAAACCCGATCAAGTTGCGCAGGCAGGCAGCGGAGTTCGTACAGATTCCTGCGGACGCTTACGGCGACTTCGCGACTTTCTTGGCGGGATCATCGCCAGACGGCCGGGGGCGGCCGTCTCCACACGAGCGAGAGAAGGGGCACTGGACCGCACTGCGCGACAAACTTAACGCCGAAAAAGATCTGGTCATTATTTTTGGGTCCGAAATTCTCGGCGGAGACGTACAAGCTCTCGGTAAATTTGCCGCGAGCGTTCCCGGAGCCAAGCTCATTTGCCTGGGCGACTATGCAAACTCGCGGGGCGCCGCCGACATGGGTCTCTATCCGGATCTGCTTCCCGGATACCTTCCGGTCTCGGAGACAGGCAAACTTCACGGGGAATGGGGCGCTCTTCCACCCAGCCCGGGCCTGAGCATTCCCGAAATGTTCGATGCGGCGAAAGCCGGCCAATTAAAAGCGCTCTATGTTGTCGGCGCGAATCCTGTAGGACGGCTGGGAGTTGGCGCCAGCACTCTGCAAGGCGCGTTTGTGGTGGTGCAGGACATGTTCCTGACCGAAACCGCCGCGATGGCAGATGTCGTATTGCCGGCGGCAAATGCGTATGAGAAATCCGGAACCTTCACCAACACCTGCGGCGACATTCAGATACTGAAGAAAGCCGGCGAAGTTGCCACCGCGAAGCCTGATTTCGAGATGATCGTGCGCATCGCGGATGCGATCGGTTTCGAAGTACGCAAACTTGTGCCGTTCGGGCACGGAATGCACGCCGACATGGGGCAGTCGCGCGGGGCGCAGTCAGGCGAGGCGGACCAACACAGCGTATGGCTCGAAGCGAATGGCCTGGAGCCGAAGATGAGCCCATTCGATCCCATGGCTACGTTGGATGAAATACAACGCTTGGTGCCAGGGTACGACGTTTCGCGATTGGAATTGATGGCGGGGAACGATCAGCATACTTCGATTTCTGCGATGGGGTCCGGAAAGCAACAGGGCCCCGAGCAGATTGTGCCCGCGCACAATAATCTCTTCAGTTCGGGAACCGTGGGGCGTTATTCCCGGGCGTTGAATTCAGTGATTGAGAATAAAGATCCAGAGCCGGCGGACGCGGTTCCGGCAGATTGAAAACATTTGGTAATTCGGTAATTTTGTAATTTTGAAGATCGACGTTCTGATTCAAACTACTCAATTACTGAATTTCCCACTGACATAATTTCAAGACGACATTGCCCATAATCGAGTTCATCATCGTTTCTGTGATCAAGACCGCGCTGGTCTTATTCGTTTTGCTGACAGCTGTGGCTTACACGGTTTGGCTGGAGCGCAAGGTGGTCGGCCATATGCAAAACCGCTGGGGACCCACTCGCGTCGGCCCGTTCGGCCTTTTGCAACCAGCCGCGGACGGAATCAAGTTTTTATTCAAAGAAGATCTGACGCCGCCACACGTATTTAAGCCGCTCTATATTGCGGCGCCAATGATAGCCGTCATTTTCGCCGTTACTTCAATTGCGGTGATTCCATTCGGCAATTGGTTTCGGGTGGGAAATTTTGCGACGCCATTTCAAATCACTGACGTGAACATCGGGCTGCTGGTGGTGCTGGGAATTACTTCGCTCGGCGTCTACGGAGTTGCGCTGTCCGGGTGGTCGTCGAACAGCAAGTATTCGCTGCTTGGTGGACTGCGGGCCAGCGCGCAGATGGTTAGTTACGAAATCGCTTTGGGTTTGTCGCTGGTCGGGGTTTTAATTCTCGCCGGGACCTTCAGCCTGCGAGGAATTGTCGAGGCGCAGGCGGGGCATTTCTGGGGATTCATTCCTAACTGGTTCATCTTTCGCGGCGGACAGTTCGTGGCTTTCTTCATTTATTTGACGGCGGCTTATGCCGAGACCAATCGGATCCCGTTTGATTTGCCCGAAGCTGAAACCGAACTAGTGGCGGGCTATCACACCGAATACAGCGCGATGAAGTTCGCCATGTTTTTCATGGCCGAGTACGCCAACATGGTCACGGTGGCATGCCTGGCATCGTTGTTGTTCCTCGGTGGATGGAGCGGCCCATTATTCGGACCGGGTTGGTTACAAGAACTTCTGCCTTTGGTTTGGTTCGGGTTGCGGATTTTCGGATTTCTCTTTGTTTACATCTGGGTGCGCGGAACGTTGCCGCGTTTCCGCTACGATCAGCTGATGGCGTTCGGATGGAAGTTTTTGCTGCCGCTGGCGATTGCAAATCTGGTAGTCACGGCGGTGGTGGTGGTGCTTAAGTAGTAGTTCGCTCGGCTGGTTGCTGAACTCGATTTGGTAATTAAGTACTTTTGTGTTGGTTAATTGAAAGCGAAGGGTGCATTTGCGTTCGGGCGTTCAATTACCAAATTACTCAATCACCCAATTACAGAATTTGTTTCTATGCTTCATCTGATTTTATTTTCGGTCTTCGGTTTCGTCTGCGTAGCGGGCGCGGTGAACCTGCTGCTGCAGCGCCATCCCATTAACAGCGCGCTCTCGCTGGTAGTGGTGATGGGATCGCTGGCGGTGGAGTTCCTGTTGCTGGGCGCAGAATTCGTCGCCGCGATCCAGGTGATTGTTTACGCGGGCGCGGTCATGGTGCTGTTCGTTTTCGTGATCATGCTGCTCAATGCCGGAGAAGAAGAGCACACCAGCGGTAGCCGCGTGGCGTGGCTGTTGGGGATTCCGGCTGTTCTCGCGGGCATGGTCATTGTTTGCTGGGCGCTCGTAACGCGTTCGAATGCCGGATCGGTGGCCATTGGGGCTTTGCCCGGTCATCCTGCCGATATCGCGCAATTGTTATTTCACCAGTTTCTGCTGCCCTTTGAAGTCACATCGATTTTGGTATTGATCGCCATCATGGGCGCGGTTGTGCTGGCGGCGCGTTCCGCAACCGTCGAACGAAGCGAGAGGGAGGGCTGATGGTCCCGCTTTCTTATTACCTGGTGTTGAGCGGCATTTTGTTTGCCTGCGGCGTCATCGGATTTTTGATCAAGCGCAACATCATCACCATTTTTATGTCTATTGAACTGATGCTCAACGGCGTGAATCTTTCTTTCGTCGCTTTCGCGGCACGCTGGCAACAGTTGAGCGGCCAGGTGTTTGTATTTTTCGTGATGGTGGTGGCGGCGGCGGAAGCGGCGGTGGGTTTGGCAATCATCATCGCGCTCTTCCGCACCCGTGAAACTCTGAATATCGATCGGGTGAACCTGCTCAAACTATGACGCCCAACCTGCATCTCTGGCTGATTCCGATATTGCCTCTCATTGGCGCCGTTATCAACGGCCTCTTTGGGAAGCGCTTCTCGCGGCAGGCGATTGCGGCGGTGGCACTGGGCTTTTGCGGCGCAGCGTTTTTGATGGCCCTGTTTATTGCCGCGCGGTTTCCCTCCGTACCTCTGCCGCACGTCGAAGTGCTCACCAGTTGGCTGAACTCCGGCAATTTCAGCGTTGATTATTCTTTTGCGCTCGACCAGTTGTCTCTGGTGATGCTACTGATCGTCACTGGCGTGGGTTTTCTCATCCACATTTATTCCGTCGGCTACATGTGGGAAGAGGGCGGCTACTACCGCTTTTTCAGCTACCTCAACCTCTTCATGTTCTTTATGCTGACCCTGGTTCTGGCCAGCAATTACCTGCTGATGTTTGTGGGATGGGAGGGCGTCGGCCTGGCGTCGTACTTGCTGATTGGATTTTTCTTTATTCGCGATTCAGCGGCAGCCGCGGGCAAGAAAGCGTTCATCGTTAACCGGATCGGCGACTTCGGGTTCTTGATCGCTCTGTTCCTGATGATCAAGCACTTCGGCAGTTTGGATTTCCAGAACGTGTTTGACGCAGCGAAGCCCTACTCACCTGAAACCGCAGGAGTCGGATTTCTCACGGCGATTGCGCTCCTACTTTTATTAGGAGCTTGCGGCAAGTCGGCGCAAATCCCGCTCTACGTATGGCTTCCAGATGCGATGGAAGGCCCTACACCGGTTTCGGCATTGATTCACGCAGCCACCATGGTCACCGCCGGTGTGTACATGATCGCGCGCTCACACGTGATATTCGAACGAGCGCCGAGCGCGTTGATGGTGGTGGCCATCATCGGAACTCTGACGGCGTTTTTTGCCGCGACGATCGGTGTCGCGCAGACCGATATTAAGAAGGTCCTGGCCTACTCCACTATTTCTCAATTGGGATACATGTTCCTGGCCTGCGGCGTGGGAGCGTTCTCGGCTGGAATTTTTCACCTGATGACCCACGCGTTTTTCAAAGGTCTGCTGTTCCTGGCGGCAGGCTCGGTGATTCACGCAGTCGGTGGCGAACAGGACATGCGCAAGATGGGCGGCCTCTGGAAAAAGATTCCCTGGACCTGGGCGACGATGCTGGTGGCAACCTGCGCGATTGCGGGCATACCGGGGCTTTCGGGTTTTTTCAGTAAAGATGAAATTCTGTGGCGCGCTTATCAAGCCAGTTGGATCTACTGGCTGGTAGGAGTCGTTACTGCATTTCTGACCTCCTTTTACATGTTCCGGTTGATGTATATGACGTTCGCCGGCGAGTATCGCGGGGATGCGGAAGCTCAGCATGGTCATGATGAGCATCCGACTGATTCGCGGACAGGAGTGTCCGCGCCACATGGCCACAGCCACGGCCATGGCGGGATTCACGAGTCGCCGGCAATCATGCTGGTGCCTTTAGTGATATTGGCGGTGCTTTCTCTGGTTGGGGGATGGGTTGGAATTCCGGGATCGCTTGGAGGAGGCAATCACTTCGACAAATTTCTCGGGCCAGTTTTCCGTTCTTCTACCCCGGCGGTAAATACGGAACTTGTTCAACGCGGAGAAACCGCACCTCCTGAACAGACCACGGAAGGAACCGAGCCCAAGGCTGGCCACTCCACTGAAATTATTTTTACTGGAATTTCTGTCGGCGCCGGGTTGCTCGGACTATTTCTAGCATGGCTGCTCTACGGCCGCCGGACCGACCTGCCCGAGCGCATCGCTGCCTCAATGCACGGGCTGTATTCCACGATTGCTCACAAATACTGGATCGACGAACTCTATGCATGGCTTTTCGTGAAGCCATTGATTGCAATATCTGGAATCGTTTTCTGGAAAGGAATCGATCAGGGAGTGATTGACGCGGCCCTGAACGGCAGCGCCGACGGCGCACGCGAACTTTCGGACGAAGTGCGGCATATGCAGTCAGGCAACGTGCGTTCTTATGCCGGATGGATCACGGTCGGTGCGACGGTGGTCGTCGCTTATATGGTCTGGGTGGGGCTGCGTACGCAATGAATTGGCTTGACAATAATATTTTGACGCTGATTACCTTCGCTCCCGCGGTGGGCGCGGTGCTGCTGCTGTTCTTCCCGCGTCGCGATCGCGACATCCGTGTATTCGCGCTGGTAATTTCGCTGCTCACGTTTGTTCTCTCGCTGCATCTTCCGGCGCATTTTAATCGCGGGCTCGCGGGTTTTCAGTTCGATAAAGATGTCGCATGGATTCCGTCGCCCAACATTCACTACCACATGGGGATCGACGGCATTTCTCTGTGGCTGATTGTCCTGACGACGTTCCTGACGCCGCTTTGCGTTCTGATCTCGTGGAATTCAATTCACGATCGAGTGAAAGAATTTTTCATTCTGCTGCTGATACTTGAAACCAGCCTGATCGGGGTATTCACATCCCTCGATCTGTTCCTGTTTTATTTTTTCTGGGAAGCCACGCTGATTCCGATGGCGCTGCTGATCGGCATGTACGGTCACGGGCGGAAGGTGTATGCCGCGGTGAAATTTTTCCTGTACACAATGATCGCGTCAGTTTTCATGCTGGCCGCGATTTTGTGGCTCTATGCTAAGACCGGAAGCTTCGATTTTGTCGTGGTGCAGAATGCGATCCACTCCGGGGGCATTCCGGCATTCTCAGGCGCAGTGCCGTTGCTGCTGTTTCTTGGATTCTTCATCGCGTTCGCGGTAAAGGTCCCCCTGTTTCCATTTCACACCTGGCTGCCAGACGCGCACGTCGAAGCTCCGACCGCTGGTTCAGTGCTACTGGCGGGCGTTCTGCTGAAAATGGGCACGTATGGAATGTTGCGTTTCAATCTCGGACTGTTTCCGGTGCAGTCGCGGGCGAACGCCTCGTGGATTGTGGTGCTGGCGCTGATTGGAATTGTTTACGGCGCATTGGTCGCCATGGTGCAGCCCAACATGAAGAAGCTGATCGCATACTCGTCGATAAGCCATTTGGGGTTCGTTGTGCTGGGGATATTCAGCTTCACGCAGGCCGGTCTGAACGGAGCCATGTTCATCATGCTGGCGCATGGAATTTCTACCGGCGGACTCTTCATGCTGGCCGGAATTCTCTACGAACGCCGGCATACTTATGAGATCTCGGAATTCGGCGGCCTGGCCACGCCCATGCCCACCTACTCCACTTTCTTTCTCTTCATGGTACTTGCCTCCGTTGGATTGCCGCTGTTGAACGGCTTTGTCGGCGAGTTCCTGGTGCTGAGCGGCGCGTTTCAGGCAAAAATGTGGTGGGGCGTGGTGGCAGCGACGGGCGTGATCTGGAGCGCTTGCTACCTGCTGTGGATGTATCAACGCGTTTTCTTTGGCATCGTGAAACACACTGAGAACAATTCCCTTCCCGACCTTCAACTTCGCGAGCGGGTGGCCCTTTGGCCGACAGCCATTATGGCTCTCGCGATGGGAATTGCGCCGCTGCTCTGGCTGAACACGATTGATCCTGCGGTGCACAACGTTTTGGCGCCGTTCACGCAATTTGCCAGGAAGATGGTGGGGCAATGACGATGGCTGGCGTCCAAACCGTGCAGGCGCTGCCGCAATCGATCGACTACATTCGCATCCTGCCGGAAATTGTGCTGTCGATATTCGGAATGATCATCATGCTGCTCGATCCGGTGATGGACGAGCGGCGCAGTCAACGGACGTTGGGTCTGATCGCTCTAGTAGGCACGATTGCAGCGCTGGCCGCAACCGTGTATCAGGCGCAGGTGCGATTCTGGGGACTCGGCTTCTTCGGGATGATCAAGGTCGACGCCTTTAGCGTCTTCTTTCATTTCGTCGTGATAGCAGTCACTCTGCTGGTGATTTTGAGTTCCTACGAATACATGGAAGTGCAGCAGATTCGTGCCGGCGAATATTACGCGCTGATTCTGTTTGCCGCGGTGGGCATGGCGTTAATGTCCTCGGCAATGGAGTTGGTTCTCATTTTCATCGCGCTGGAGATTTCTTCGATCTCCACTTACATCCTTGCTGGGTTCCGGCGTCGATCGGCAATCAGCAGCGAGTCCTCAGTGAAGTATTTCTTGTTGGGATCTTTTGCCACTGCGTTTTTTCTTTACGGCGTGGCATTGATGTTTGGCGCGACTGGTTCGACCAGCATCGATCGTATCAGCGCTGCCCTGGCCGATTACGCGGGAACAGGTCACGCACCGCTGCTGGCTTATTTGGGCGTGGCGCTGATGTTCGTCGGCCTCGGCTTCAAAGTGGCTGCTGCTCCATTTCACGTGTGGACGCCAGACGTTTATGAAGGAGCGCCATCGCCGGTGGTGGGGTTCATGTCCACGGCGCCGAAAGCGGCGGTTTTCGCGGTGCTGCTGCGGATTATTTTCGAGGCGCATGCACCTGGCGGACCGTGGCTCATCTGGGTTGCCGCCGCGCTTTCCATGACTATCGGGAACGTTGCCGCGCTGGTGCAGGACAATGTGAAACGCCTGCTTGCCTACTCATCGATCGCGCACGCGGGATACTTGCTGATTGCATTCGCTTCCCTGCCCGCGAATGGAATTCCAGCGGCGATGTTTTATACCGCGTCGTACGCGGCCATGAATGTGGGCGCGTTCGCGGTAATCGGACACATCGCCGGCGCCGGCGAGCGTTTCGTCACACTGGAAGATTACGCGGGCCTTGGCAAACGATCGCCACTCCTGGCCGCAATCTTGACTATATTTTTGTTGTCGCTGATCGGGATTCCGATCACCGGCGGGTTCTTCGCAAAGTTCTACGTTTTCAGCGCGGCTTTGCAAGGGAGTCACCCGTTGGTGGGATTGGTCATCATTGGCGTGATCAACAGCGCGGTGGCGTCTTACTATTATCTGCGCATTATCGTCGTGATGTATATGCGCGAAGCGCGCGACGAAGAAGCGCCGGTGGCGCCGATCTCCACCGGATTAGGCTTTGCGTTGGGATTGAGTCTGGCGGCGACGTTCTTCCTCGGGGTTTATCCGAACCCGGTGCTTAAGTACGCCGCCCTATCAGTCGGGTTGCTGCATTAGTTCCCGCTGGCTAAGCAACTTTCGCCGTGGGCATTTCTGCGCTGATCAGTTTGAGCCTCGGTTCCTGCTCAATGGCCGCAAGCAGATCGCGCATCAGGTGATCGTCAATATCGGTCGCCTTCTCAATTTCAACTGGATAACGAACGGTTGCTTCAATTCCTGAAGCGGTGTAGTGCAAACGCACCTTGGGTTGCAGCTCGCCGGCAGAGACCGTGCTCAAGTTTCTCTCGACCATGCGCCTTTGAGTATCGATGTTTTCGCGATAATGACCGAGCGCCGAATCCACCGCCTTAACGATCCGATCCTTAGCGGAGTGATAATCGGTCTCCGAAGCCAGCATGAGCTTGAGCTCATGCCACACAAAGTTCGTTCCCGGAATCTGTTTGAAAATTCCGGCGGTGGGTTGGAACACGATGGAATTCGAAAATGCAACTACGCGCCCACTAGGCTGTGTCTCGCCGGGACCGCCAAGTTCCATAAGATGAATTCGCACCAGGCCAATGTCAACTACTTCGCCCGTAACTCCGGCAATCGAAACCCGGTCGCCGACACGAAGTCCATACTTGCCGATCAGGAAAAAATACCCGACGATCGAAGTGATCACATTCTGCATGGCCACGGCGATACCGGCGGTGATCAATCCCGCAAAAGTAAACACTGATCCCAGCTGGGTGGCGAAGGTAACGATCACGATGATCACCACCGCGGTCCAGATCACGATCCGCCGCATCAGGAGGGCCTGATAACGGCGCCGCGTGTCGTGAACGTAGCGGAAGCTGGCGCGTTTCCAAATTTCGCCGAGGCCAAAGACCAGAGCGATCATCAGCACCAGCACACTCAGTCTGAGCAACAGCTGGCGTAAATCATCGCGCTCTTCATCGCGCATGGAATCCCGCCAATTTTTCAATGTAGTTTCGTAGATTCCGAGCAGTACTCCAGCCTTGCTGAGAGGCAACAGGGTTGTTGTCACTTGCTTGAATTGCGCTGTCAATGCGTCTAATTGCTGGGTCTGTTGCGCCAGGCCCGCTGGAGTTGCCGTATCCGCAGCTGCAAAAAGCTGGTCCCCCTGATGAATGAGGTTCTGCAAGTCAGAAACCAAGGGGGCACGTAATCCATCTGCAGTTTTCTTCAGGGTGTCGGTAGTAACGAGTACGTCCTTCAGCGTGCGCCGTTTGCCTGATAGATGAATTAAGTCCGTGGAAAGCCCCCAAATGCCCGAAGGCTGTGGTTTCGTCGTGACTATTTTTGCCGAGGATGAGGTGGACCCCACGGTTGTGTTCGGCTGGCTGGTTCCTGGCGGACTACTCAATGCGGCTGGCACCGAATGCGAAAGCTCTTCAACTTGCGCGCGCAGTCCGACCTGATTGCCGCTACCGCTCGAACTGACAAATTCAGCCATGGCCTGTAACGCATCGTGCCGTGCGTTGAGTAGTCCCAACTCACCTTGCAGTTCCTGTATCTGCGCTTGCGCGTTGAGGCGTTTAGCGGCCGTTCCCCCAGTCAGCTTCTCGCGATTGGATTGAATCTCGGCTTGGGTGTCCTGGATTTGCTGTTCTATTTTCTGCAGCGCCTGCGCGAGTCCCTGATATTCTGCGGAGTTCCCGCCCTGCGTGTGTTTTTCCGCATGGCGCTTGCTCTGGAGTTGGGCTTCGTTGCGGCCATACTCGAAGGCCTGCTGTACCACTTGATCGGCGACCCGGGCATTCTCCTGCGCAAAAGTCAGATCCGTAGGTTCGCTTACGAGTTTGTCTTCGACTGCGCGCTGTCGATACCAGGAAATGGTCGAACTCAAAAACTGAATTATCTTGCCGGTATCCTGGTGGGCAATCGGGCTCACTGGGGTATTGCCTTGGCCCAAGGCGGTGGGTGCGAGAGTCAAAATCATGAGTACAACTTTTCTGAGGTCTATTCTCATTGTGAGTTCGTCGTCGGCTGCGCCGAAGCCGCAAGCTCTTAGTCTAAATGTTCACGTAGATTCAACATGCTGAGAGGATTGATGAATTTTGTGAACTGTTAACGCGGGGTTCATCGTCCTTTAACTCGCCGAGCCTTCTAATCACAGTGATCGATGAACTTTCCAGGAGACACTACAAATTGAGAAAACTTTCCCCGTTGTTCGCGGTGCTGGTGCTGGCGCTCCCTTCGTTGGCCCAAACCAAGCTCAATGCTGCCGGCGCGACCTTCCCCTATCCGATTTATTCTAAGTGGTTTAACGAATACCACAACCTGCACTCGGATATCGAGATCAACTACCAATCGATCGGAAGCGGTGGCGGAATTCGCCAGTTGCAGTCTGGCACAGTGGATTTTGGGGCTAGCGACATGCCATTGGATGACACCAAGGCGAAGCAAATGCCAATGCCGATTCTCCAGCTTCCCACCGTCCTTGGCTCGGTGGTTCCGGCGTACAACGTTCCCGGAATCAGCGGAGACTTGAAATTCACGCCGCAGGTTTTGGCGGGAATTTACCTAGGAACGATCACGAACTGGAACGACAAGGCCATCGCTGCCGCGAATCCCGATGTAAAGCTTCCGGACAAGAGCATTGTCGTGCTCCATCGCTCGGATGGCAGCGGTACGACATTCGTATTCACAGACTATTTGTCAAAAGTAAGCTCTGACTGGAAATCGAGGGTGGGTAGTAACACTTCGGTGAGCTGGCCGGTCGGGTTGGGAGCGAAAGGCAACGAAGGCGTCGCTGGAATGATCCGGCAGATGGAAGGCGGGATCGGATACGTGGAACTGATCTATGCCATGCAAAACAAGATCACCTTCGGCTCGGTAAAGAACGCATCGGGCAACTTTGTTAAGGCGAGTCTTGAATCAACTACCGCGGCGGCAGAGGGCGCCAAAATGTCGGCCGCTGATTTTCGCGTGTCCATTACCAACGCACCGGGCAAGGAAGCCTATCCGATTTCCAGTTTCACCTACTTACTGATTCCGAAGCAGTGGAAGGACGCAACCAAAGAAAAAGCCGTTGTCGACTTCCTGAACTGGATGTTGGAGCAGGGCCAAGGCATGGTTAAGCAACTGGATTACGCTCCCCTGCCAGATGCTGTCAAGCAGAAGGAAATGGAAGCAATCAAAAGCATCAAATAGTTCGGAGTGGTGGGCCGGCATGACCGGCACACTAACGTACTGTGTTAATCATCCTTTAACACAAACGTCACTAACCTGATTAATATCGGAACTCTGGAAATCCAGAGCTGGCCGAGAACTTTTGCGGAGCGGCAAGCTCATGGGAGCAGCACGTGAGCCACAAATTTCTCAACGATCAACAACCGGAGAGGCCCCCGAGCCAGGCAATCCAAGAAACATGCCATCATCAGAATCATCTAAAGTCTCCATTGTGAACCCAACGCGAGAGATTCGGGCATGGAAAAAATCAATATTTAATCTTGATTCCGGCTTTAAGGGCCTGATGGTGCTGTCGGCATTGGTCGTGCTCGGCATCGTAGGCTTGATCATTGCTGAATTGATGCAGCGCTCCGCAATGGCCTGGCAAAAGTTCGGAATACACTTTTTCTTTGGTAGCGAATGGGACCCGGTCTCCGGAGGCTTCGGCGCACTACCCTTTATTTACGGAACCGTGGTTTCATCATTGGTAGCCGTGGTTATCGCGGTGCCGCTGGCGGTTGCGGTGGCTGTATTTGTAACCGAGATGTGCCCTGCTCCATTGCGGAAACCCATCTCTTATGCCACCGAGTTGCTGGCCGCAATCCCCAGCGTCATTTATGGATTGTGGGCGATGTTCATTCTGGTCCCCATACTGCGTTTGTATGTGGAGCCATGGTTGATGAAGTATCTCGGCTGGACGGGGCTGTTCGCAGGGCCCGCTTACGGCATAGGTATGCTGGCAGCGGGCGTGGTAATGGCGATCATGATAATCCCGATTATCTCCTCCATCACCCGTGAGGTGTTGATAGTAGTTCCCCAACCGCAACGCGAAGCCGCATTAGCCCTGGGAGCGACGCGGTGGGAAATGATCCGCATGGCAGTGTTGAGGAACGCGCGCGCCGGAATTATGGGCGCGGTCATTTTGGGTCTAGGTCGGGCCTTGGGGGAGACCATGGCCGTCACTATGGTGATCGGCAACAATCCGGCGATTGCAAAGTCTCTGCTGGCGCCCGGATACACCATGGCCAGTGTCATCGCCAACGAATTCAACGAAGCCACTAGCGATTTGCATCGCAGCGCGCTGATTGAAATCGGCCTGGCACTGTTTATTGTCACTATCATCGTGAACATTCTTGCCGGGCTGATGGTTTGGACGGTCACGCGAGGCACGCCAGCGAGGAGCAATGCCTAAACGCCAAATCAGCCTTCGCCGCCAGATGACCGATTACTTCTTCACTGGGCTGGCTGCCAGCTTGTCGGTCGTGGTGGTCTGTACGTTGATCGCGATTTTCGCATATCTGGTGCTGAAGGGTGCTGGGTCGTTGAACTGGTCGTTCCTCACGCAGACTCCGAAACCAGTCGGAGAAGTCGGCGGAGGCATGGCCAATGCCCTGGTGGGTTCGATCATGATCTTAGGCATCGCCAGCCTGTTTGGAGTTCCGGTTGGAATCGGCGCGGGAATTTATCTGGCGGAATACGGCCGCAACCGGCTCGGGCAATTGGTCAGGTTTACTTCAGATGTTTTGAATGGCGTTCCCTCCATCGTGATTGGCCTGGTGGCCTATGGCTTGGTGGTTATTCCCCAAAGGCATTTTTCCGCGTTCGCAGGCGGAGTAGCGCTCGCGATCATGATGGTACCGACGGTGGCGCGTACCACCGAGCAAATGCTCTTGCTGGTGCCGCATGCGGTGAGAGAAGCAGCCTTCGGTCTTGGCATACCGCAGTGGAGAACGACAATTTCCATTACCCTCGCCACGGCGCGTGCCGGCATTATTACCGGCGTCATGCTGGCTTTTGCCCGGGTCGCGGGCGAGACGGCGCCCTTGATGTTCACCGCGTTTGGAAATCAGTTCTGGAGTTACAGCGCCCGGGAACCGATCGCTGCATTGCCATTGCAAATCTTCACCTACGCGATTACCCCTTATGATGATTGGCACCGGCAGGCTTGGGCCGGCGCGCTGATGCTGGTGATCCTGATCGTCGGAACAACTACGCTCGTACGATTTGTGTTTATGCGCCGCATGCTCGGAGGGGCGCGTTAAGCTATGGCTACCGCGATCGAGGTTCGCGATTTGAAGGCATGGTTTGGGAAGACCGAGGCGTTGCATGGCATCAACATGTTGGTTGAAGCCAAGCACGCGACTGCGGTGATTGGGCCCTCCGGCTGCGGCAAGTCCACGTTTATCCGCTGCCTGAACCGGATGCATGAGACTAATCCGGAAGCCACCGCTGAAGGCGAGGTCAAAGTCGAGGGAACGGACATCTACGACATGCCGGCGGTCGACGTGCGCCGCAAGGTGGGCATGGTCTTTCAAAAGCCCAACCCATTCCCGTCGATGACAATTTATGACAACGTAGCGGCAGGCCTAAAGCTGAATGGCACGCGCAATCGGCGGACACTCGACGAGGTTGTGGAGCAGTCTCTGCAACAGGCTGCGCTTTGGGACGAGGTGAAGGATGTGCTCAAGAAGAAGTCGGGCGCAAGCCTTTCCGGCGGCCAGCAGCAGCGGCTGTGCATTGCGCGCGCTTTAGCTGTGAAACCTGAAGTCATGTTGATGGACGAACCGGCGTCGGCCCTGGACCCCATCTCGACGGCGAAGATCGAGGATCTTATCTTTGAGTTGAAGCAGAAGCTCACGATTGTGATCGTCACCCACAACATGCAGCAGGCTTCACGCGTCGCCGAATTTACCGGATTTTTCCTTATGGGCAATTTGATTGAGTTCGATAAGACGGAGAAAATTTTCACCAATCCGTCAGACAAGCGAACAGAAGACTACATTACCGGCAGGTTCGGATGACAAGAATTCGTTTTCATCAGGAGCTCGACGAGCTCAAACACCGCATTCTGGCCATGGCAGGAATGGCGGAGCAAGCTGTCGACCTGGCGGTCCAGGCCTATTCACAGCGCGATCCCGTGCTTTGCCAGCGGGTCATTGCCAGCGAGGCCGGGATCAATCGGGCGGAGCGCGAAGTGGATGAGTTTGCCATCGATCTGCTCGCCATGCAACAGCCCATGGCGATCGATCTGCGCTTCATCCTGGCCGTGATTAAGATCAACGCCGACCTCGAACGGGTTGGCGATCAGGCGGTGAACATCGTGCAGCGGGTCATGAATATGATCGAACTGCCGCCGTCCGAGCTGCCGGTGGATATTCCGGCAATGGCCACGCGGGTCCGCGCCATGATACGCGACGCATTGCGATCATTCATCGAGGGCGACCCTGACCTTGCCCGCCACGTGCTCGAGGCCGATGACGAAATCGACCGCATGAATCATGAGGCGTTTGCCGCGCTCTCACGTTATATGCAATCGCAGCCCAACGGCGCCGTGCAGGCTCTGGATGCACTCTCCATTGCGCGGAATCTCGAGCGGGTTGCGGACCACGCTACTAATATTGCCGAAGACGTAATTTTCTGGATCCGCGGTGCGGACGTCCGCCACGGTGCAGGACAGCGTTCGGCAGGGAGCTAGCATGGCCCTACCCATCAGCCCGGCAATTTTTATTCTTGAGGACGATCCCGATATTGCCGGATTACTGAAACATCATCTTCAGCCTGCCGGTTACGGGGTTTCGTGGTTCCCTACCAGCGCCGGATTTCTGGACGAGATGCACACCCGGCGCCCCGCGCTCGTGATTCTTGACATCATGGTGCCCGGCAATAGCGGCCTGGATGTGGCGAAATCAATTCGTAATAACTCGTCCCTGGCCGGCATTCCAATCGTGTTCGTGACGGCCAGGACTGCGGAATCGGACCGCTTGCGCGGCTTTGAAATTGGCGCCGACGATTACATTACAAAGCCGTTCAGCCCCAAAGAAGTTGTAGCGCGAGTGAAGGCGGTCCTGCGGCGCTTTGAACAGCCGTTGAAAAAAGAAATTGTGCGTGCCGGCGATATTGTGATCGATACTGCAGCTATGCGTCTGACCGTTCGTAACGAACCGGCGGTGACCACCGCCACTGAATTTCGTCTGATCGAATTTCTTGCGTCCCACCCGGGACGAGTGTTCACTCGAAAAAGCTTGCTGGACGCGGTGTGGCAGGAAACGGCTTTCGTCACGCCACGTATTGTGGATGTGTATGTGCGCCGTTTGCGGGAGAAAATAGAACGTGATCCGGAGAAGCCCAAACACATTCACACCGTCAGGGGCGCTGGGTACATGTTCGAGGTCCGTAAGTGACTAAGCGGTTGTTCATAAAATTCTTTCTCTTGATAGCCTTGGTGATAGGGATTTCGTCGGCGGCGACCGAGATTCTGATGCGGCGAAGTTGGGAGGGGCCGCGATCCGACGGCATTGAGCGTGTCCCCCGGCACCTTCAGACCGACCTTGTGGATGCCGCTGCAATTTCCCTGCTCTCGGGTCTTGTTATCGCTTTGGCGGTTACCGTAATCTTGAGGCGCCGACTGCGCCGAATGGAGGTTTTTGCGCGCGAGATAGGCGCAGGTAATCTTTCGGCGCGACTGCCCGAGTCGGGCACTGACGAGATTGCAACCTTGGCTACGACGCTCGACAAGACTGCGCGCCAACTGGAAATCAACTTTCGAAATCTTGAAAGCAACCGATTGCAGCTGGAAACTTTGCTCAACAGCATGGAAGATGCGGTGGTCGCAGTTTCGCCCAAGCGCGAGGTGGCCTGGTTCAACGGCGCCATGAAGAAGCTCGCGGCCAGCGCTATTTCGGTGGGAACGCCACTGATAAGGGCAGTTCGCGATCCCGATTTTCTGCGCGTGGTCGGAGATGTTCTCGAGCAGCAGAATCCACAAAGTGTCACGCTTTTTTCGATCGCTCCCGGCCGCACCTTCGGCATGACTTCCGCGCCATTGCCCGATGGCGGCGCAGTCTGCGTGCTTCGGGATAACACTGCAATTGCCCGCGTGGAACGCACCCGCCGCGATTTTATTGCCAACGTTTCGCATGAACTGCGCACTCCGCTGACGTCACTCCTGGGATACACTGAGACGCTGATCGACGAATCCCCCGATCCAAAAGCCCGCGAGTTTCTGGAAATTATCCGGCGCAATGCGCAACGCATGAGTCGGCTCACAGAAGACTTGCTCACTCTTGCGCGCGTAGAGTCTGGCGAGGACCGTCTGCAGGAAGTTCCGGTGTCCTCCCTCGAGCTGCTGCGAGAAGCGCAAGCTTCGTTCAGCGAAATAACTCGCAACCGGGGAGTAACAATTGAGATAGCTGAATCGCGTGATCTCGAAGTTGTCGCCGATAAAGAGGCAATTCATCAGGTGTTCGCCAACCTTATCGATAACGCTTTGAAATACGCTTCCGGCAATAAAAAGATTGAGATTGGCGCGGTCGAGCGGGGTAGCGAAGCGGAGTTTTATGTCCGAGATTTCGGACCCGGCATTCCTTCCGAACATTTGCCCAGATTATTTGAACGCTTCTATCGCGTAGACAAAGCTCGCTCGCGAGAGGCGGGCGGGACCGGCCTGGGTCTGGCAATTGTGAAGCACATCGTGCTGAATCATGGTGGCCGGGCGGGCGTGAACAGCGAACTGGGGCACGGGTCTGTGTTCTGGTTCCGCCTTCCTATGGCGGAACAGCCGGCGCCAGACGCGATGGACGTTGAGCACAAACGTCATCTCTCGAAAATTCAGTAAGCCGATCAATATGGCTTCGCGTCAGGATAATCCAACTCAAACAATGACTCTAATCCGGTGCGCTGCAGCAATTGCTTGACTTCATCGGGCGTCAGCCTGCGTCCGGGGCGCTCATCAGCATTTGCGAACGCAAAGCCAGCGGCGGCCAGCACAGCCGTGTGCAGGCTCAACATACGAGGATCGATGCGCTCGAAGGTATCGATAATGGTGTGATGCCGCACATAGTAATCCTCGGGCTGAACCGCGAGGGAATAGGCGGGGACGCCGACTACCATGAATGATTCCTCATCGGAATCGAAATCCGCGTCCGTGAACACGCGATCGGCTCCCAGCGGAGCGAGCGGCGAGATCAGTTTTCTGGTGCTGGCTTCAAGGTCGGTACGGCCGTAAAGCTTGAACCCGAGCGGGCTTTGAATGCCGGCGTCGCTGTTGAATACCGCGCGAATCTTGTCCAACTCTTGTTTGTGCTGTGCCACGTAGGCGCGTGACCCCAGGTCAGACTGCTCTTCTCCAGAAAAAAATACGAAACGAATTGTATGCCGCGGTTGAATCTTCAGAGCTTTTAGAATTCGCGCGGCTTCGAGTACGGTTGCGACTTCCCCGCCATCATCATTCGCACCCTGGGCCGGATCCCACGAATCGAAGTGAGCTGTGAGCAATACCATTTCGCTCGGATCTTTTCCGACCAGATCGGCAACTACATTTCGCTCTGGGACCGGGCCGTTGCTGAATGAGTTCTGGATATCCAGCCGGATTTTTACCGGACTATGGTTAAGTAGTCGCCGCAAAAAAGCCGCGTCTTCTTTCGCGATTGAAACAATCGGCAACGGCCCATGCGGATAAATCAGAAATGCCGAGGTGTACAGCATTCGGTCAGGCTTGTCCGACACGATGAACATTGCTGCGGCGCCCGCGCTCGCCAACTGCCGCGCAAGCAAATGCCGGGTGGCAACGTAATTAGTGGAAAGTCCATTGCTGCCCAAATCTACAAGCACAGCAGCCCCGCGTACTCGATCGGGCAGAGGTGAATGGCCGTCTCCGGTGGCGCCAATGTCAGCAACTGGAACTTCAACCGATCCCGGAGTTCCTGGCGCCCACCCATACGACGCAATATACAAATCGCGTTTCACAGGACTGATCACTGCGCCTGTTGCCGGCCCATGCCGCCAACCGGGGTTGATGGTGTAGTCCTCGAAATGTGCGTTGTCGAAGCCGGCATCTTTTAATGTGTTGAGAATTAACTGGGCTGTCGCCTTGGATTCCGGGCTTCCGGTTATTCGCCCGCCGATGTTATCGCTCAATGTCTCAAGGAATTTTGACGCGCCTCCGCTCATCATCGAGTATCCGACAATGCGCGCCAGGTCATCCTCATTTTCTGTTTTTGGAGCGCTCGATAAAACCGCCTGTCCAGAGCTACATTTGACGAGAAGTAGCACAAAAAGAAACAGCGAAGACCGCATTCGCAAACCTCCGCGAGAGGCTATCAAATTCAAATGGGAACGCTTAGCTTGAAAAATGCTCAACCAGAAAACACCATCTCTACGATGGTGCAGTCATCATTGAGTGGCGTGTTGCCGCAGAACTCAGAAACGGCATTGAATATCTCCTGCATGCCACCTTGTTTCGCCGCCGCTTCCAATCGCTCGTTATCAAAAAAATCGCCGGCAGCGTTTTCGGCTTCAGTGACGCCGTCCGTCACCAGAACCAGGCGGTCACCGGGGTGCAGGCTGTAGTGGTCGCTTTCGTAGGTCGTATCGGCGAGCAAACCCACCGGCAGATTTCCGTGCGCCGGACGAATGACTTCGTTGTTGCAAATCAACAGCGGCGGTATGTGTCCGCAGTTGACGTATTCCAGCTCTCCATCACGGCGCAAACGTGCGATGACTACGGTGGCGTATTTTTCTCCAATGCGTTTGCTGGTGAGAAATCGATTGGCGGAAGCTACGATTTCAGCTAGAGGCATTCCGGCGGTCAACTGTGAGTTGATCATGCCCTGTAGCGTAGAGGCCAATATCGCGGCTGATACGCCTTTACCGGCTACATCGGCGAGCACAATTGCCAGTCCATGAGGAGTGTTCACGGCGTCGTAAAAGTCGCCGCCGATTGCCTTGCACGAAATATTTTTAGGATACAGTCTTGCGAAAGTGACCTCGGGAATCGTCACCGCCATCAGGCTCTGCTGAATAGATGCCGCGATTGCCAGCTCCTGCTGATAACGGCGAGATTCTTCTTCGGCCTGCACCAGGCGCGCATTTTCAATGAGCGACGCAGCTTCGGTGGCCACCACGTGCAGGATGTCCCCGCTCACCTTCGAAATATCGCGTGAAGCAAAACGCGAGTCCACATAAAGCGCGCCCATTACCTCGCCCGTGGCTGTAGCTTCTTCGGCATCGCGACTGCGCGTTTGGACCTGTAGTTTTCGGAGCGGAATGCAGATTACCGTTCGCAAATCGTAGGCGACGATGCTCTGGCGCCCGGAGAGGTCGAGCGAGCGGCTGGTGTCGGTCAGCAGAAATTCAGAATTGGAACGCAACGCATCATCAAGGATAGAATGCGAAATAGTAGTGTCATCGAGTAATAGGTCGCCTTTGGAGTTCCTCCCCGCAGCCAATCGCAGTTTGCCGTCACTGTTTTTAAGGAAAACATAGCCCCGGTCGGCCCCGGTAAGCTTCAGAGTGACATCAAGCAGCGTAAGCAGGATTTCGTCCAACACTCCGGCGGTGTTCAGCTTGCGCGCGGCCTCCAGAAAGAACGTGAGCTTTTCCAGGTCACTCACTTCGCCGGATATGTGGATCTCTGAAATCTGGCTCAGGAAATCCCGAGCGGTGTTTGAACTGCCGTGCTGGGGGTGAAAGATTGCAAAGATGGTGTCGCGGGCACCGAACTCCACACGGTCATTGGGTTCCAGTTGTTTGCGCTCGACGCGTTCGCCATTGACGAACGTACCGTGCTTGCTGCCCTGGTCTTCTACGAAAACCTTGCCATTTTCAGAAATGAGCAGAGCATGATCGCGGGAGACACGAGGATCGGCAATCACCAGGTCCTTGTCCATTTTGCGACCGACGCTGAACGGCGTGTGGTCAAGAGCAAGTGTCCTCTGCTCCGGCCCATGGACAAAGATCAAGCTCGGGAAAACGCCCGAGCCTACGATAGGAATCGCGGTGGTGCTTTGAGCAGACATGGGGGCATAAGAATAATGCCAGTAAATCGGTCGTGCGAGAAGGGGCACTACAAAAACAGCGCGGACGCCTTTTCTGTTTAGGAAAAGACGCCCGCTGCAACTGCCAGAGCAATTACCGTATTAGCTAGCCTTGCGCTCCGGCGTCAGGTTCTGTTCTGACCTGTCTTGGGCAGGACCCACCGTGCACGTGGTGCACCCCTCAACCAGATCGCGCCGTCTTTGCCGCAGACGATCTTCGAAGTTCGACCAACGCGGGCCGATCCCCGTCGCGCCGGACTGAATCGTGACTTCATTATCGCCGGCGGGAATAATGCGGGTATCAATTTCCGCCCTTTCGCTCGGCGTCAACTGGCTGCCGATCGATCCAGCCTGCTCCGGCATTTCGTCAGGCGTGGGCGTAACGTCATGATCTGAGCCCTCGCGATGCTGCACTGGACCGGCATGCCAGGCCTCATCGAATTTCTTTTCGTAATTTTTCCACTTTTCGTCGGACTGCAAATCTGCCTCGTTGTAGGGCGGGAACGCCTCAATCTGTTGTTTATCAGCGTTGACCGCGAAATCGCCGTCGTGCTCCGCCGAAGCGTGTAAGCGGTGAGGCGGGACCAGGAACTTCTTGGTCGAGAACCACCCGCCGGTATCGACAACCACATACTTTATGGATCCAGTGGAATGGTCAAAAATCACGTCGTCAATCTTTCCGAGTTTCTCGTTGTTGCGGCCATAAATCGCAGCGCCGCGAATATCATCCTCGGTACTTAGGTCCTCAAAGCGATAGTCGCGCAACAGGCCATAGTGGGACATACTTCCTCCTGGCAGGAACTGTGATCTGAGTTCCCGGATTATTTAATTGCTCACCCGGCTTAAGATGCCGGGCCGCAGACATGCGACCACTTTGCACTTTAGAGAGTAATGGATTGAATACGTCCACAGGACTGGCTGAGTTCCTCGTCTATAATCAACCACTAGTGTTCACTTAAAAAACAATGCCTCTGTATCCGTTTCCTGCTCTTTTCATCGGCGGCGACATCATTGATCTCGTTCGCGAAACGGGACCCGTAGCCCAAGCCGTGCTCGTGATTCTGCTGGCATTCAGCTTAGTTTCCTGGTCCATCATTCTTTCCAAATGGAGCATCATCAAACGTGCTCGCGTTCAGAGCGGCAGGTTTTTGCGCGCATTCCGCCGGGCGCAGCGTCTGCAGGATATGGGAGCGGTTTCAGAGCAGTTTCGTCCCAGCCCGCTGGTTGGTGTATTTCAATCGGGGTACCGGGAATTTGAGCGCCAGGTAGGATCATCCGGGTCTCTAAGAAATCCGTTGGCAGTACAGCGCTCCATGCAGATTGCTTCTTCGGAAGAAATGACGCGCTTCGAACGCAATCTTCCCTGGCTCGCGATCACGGGCGCGGTCACGCCGTTCGTCGGATTATTCGGTACGGTCTGGGGAATCATTGACGCATTTCACGGACTCGGTACCAGTGGCGCCGCAACATTGCGCGCAGTAGCGCCTGGCATTTCGGAAGCGCTTATTACCACCGCCGGCGGATTGGTGGTCGCGATTCCCGCTGTGATTGCATACAACCTGATTGGCGGCTCTATCCGCGACTTCGCCGCCCGCTGCGACGACTTTTCTCTCGAAATGTTGAATGCCGTAGAGCGGCAACCCACGGCCCCGCGCGTAGCCGAGGAGGTTCGGCGGTAATGGCATTCACCGCTTCCAACGGCAGGACGCAAATTGCACTTTCTGACATCAACATCACGCCGTTGGTTGACGTGGTGCTGGTGCTGCTCATCATTTTTATGGTGACTGCGCCGGTTCTGCAGTCCGGCATTGAAGTCGCCGTCCCCAAAACCCGCACCGTGAAGGAAATCACCGAAGAGCGAATGGTGATCAGCATCAACAAGAAGCAGCAGGTATTCCTGGGAAACGATCCGGTAAATATTAACGAGATCGCGGCCAAACTCCGGCAGAAGATCCGCGATCCGCAGCACCAGTCGATTTTCCTGCGCGCCGATGAAGATGTGCCGTTCGGCGCTTTTGCCACGGTCATGGATGCGGTAAAGCAGTCAGGCATAACCAATGTCAGCATCGTGACTCAGCCGCTTGAAACCCATGCCAACCGGTGAGATTTTTTTTGAGCACGAACGCTGGGGGCACAACCTAGCGTGGTCGGCGGTTCTTCACGTTGGAGTCACGGTGGCGATCATCGCTTACGCGTGGTTTGCGACTGGTGGACATGGTTCCAACTGGGGCGCTGGAGGCGGCGGCAGCGCGATGGGGGTGTCGCTGGTGAGCAATGTCCCGCTGCCGGCGAATCCGGTGCAGACGCAAAGTGTGCTGGCGACAGAATCGAAGGGATTGTCGAAATCGCAGCCTAAGCCAGCGGTGGAAGAACCGACCGCAATTCCGATTCCGGAGAAAAATGCAAAACGGAAGCCGGCAAAACAGCCGACCGAGACGCAACGTCAGCCAAAGCCCGAACCGCAGGAGGAGGCAAGCAATGTGGTTCCTTTCGGTGAAGGCGGGCCAGCAGCCGGGCCGTATGCTCTTTTCTCCGTGGGTGCGGCTAAGGGCGGATTTGGTTTTACCGGCGGGGGCGGTGACTTCGGATCGCGCTTCGCGTGGTATGTGCGCGTAGTGAACCAGAAAGTTTCGGAAAACTGGCTGAAGTATGAAGTAGATCCCCGGATTCAGAATGCGAACCGGGTGTACGTAACCTTCGACATCGATCGCAGCGGGCGTCCCTCACACATACAGGTCGAGCAGTCGAGCGGAGTGCCGTCGCTGGACACCTCGGCGTTGAGGGCTTTGCAGCGGATCGACACCTTTGGACCGCTGCCGCCGGATTATCCGGGAAACAAAGTAAGCGTGGAATTCTGGTTCGACTACAAGAGATGAGTTATCACTTCATAAGATTTGTGCAAATGGAACCAAACTATGCATAGCAGATCCTTGAGAAAACCCTTCTGTCGTAATACGATACGACTCATTCCTGTGATTTCGCGATTTTCCTTCTTGGCTTTTTTCTCGCTAGTTCTTTTCGGCGCAATTAACGTCTACGCGCAGGACTGGATCAAGACCGGCACCGGACTTGGCGTCGAGAAAATTCGCATCGCCGTTCCCGATTTCAAAGCCTCCAGCCAGGAACCACAAAATACCGAACTGCTGAAGGCTTTCAACGACACGCTGTGGAATGATCTCGACAACGCCGGCATCTTCGACCTGGCGTCGAAGAGTTTCTATCCGCTGGGGCAAGTCGGCGCTCCCAGCGATGTGAAGTTTGACGCATGGAGCGCGCCGCCGGCGAATGCAGCCATGCTGGTCTTCGGAAACCTGGGCGCAGCCAACGGCAATGTCACAGTGCAGGGCTGGCTTTACGACGTCAAGAACACCGCCTCACCCCAAGTGCTGGGAAAGCAATACACGGACGCGGCCTCACCAAAAGCTGCGCGTTTGATCGCCCATAAGTTCGCTGATGAGATTATTTTCCGGCTCGGCGGCGGCATCAATGGCATTGCGGAGACGCAGATCTATTACGTGAGCTCGCGCAGCGGGCACAAAGAAATCTGGGCCATGGATTATGACGGATTCGACCAGCACCCCATCACCACGCTGGGCTCGATTTCTCTTTCGCCACACGTCTCGCCAGACGGCTCCCGACTGGCTTTCAGTTCATTCACCGGGTCGGGATGGGAAATTCGGATGTTCTCTTTGGATCTGAACCGACTGGTGTCTTTCCCGCGTTTTGCCGGAACGAACCTCTCGCCTGCGTGGTCGCCGGATGGCGTGAAGCTGGCCTTCTCGTCCTCGCGCTCGGGCGATCCGGAAATTTACGTAATCGATCAATCCGGCGGAAACCTGCACAGGATCACCACTTCTAAAGGCCCTGATGTTTCCCCGGTCTGGAACCGGAAAACTGGATCGCAGATTGCGTGGGTCAGTGGACGCACGGGACTGCCGCAGATCTACCTCATGGGGTCCGACGGCACCAATATCCAGCAAATGACAGATTCGGGCTATGCGGTATCGCCCTCGTGGTCACCGAATGGTCAGTTCCTGGCATTTTCCTGGATGCGGCACTACGGACCAGGAGCGCCCGGTTCGGAAGATATTTACATCATGGATATTGTGAGCAAGCAGTGGGTGCAGTTGACCCACGACGGCGGTAGAAACGATTTTCCATCCTGGTCGCCGGATGGCCGTCACATCGTTTTTCAGTCAAACCGGTCGGGATCGTTGCAGATCTGGAGCATGTTGGCTGATGGCACCAATCAGAAACAGTTGACGACTTCGAGTAACAATTCGGAACCTGACTGGAGTTGGAAGTAGATTTGTTCTTGTGCTTAGGTGTAAGTTCCTGATATGTCTGATAGACAATAACCGTCCGCATGGAAACGCGCCTCGCAAGATGCGCGAAAATTTGGGAGGAAAAAAATTGAAACAATCGACTTTGAGGTCTTTCGCCCTCGTCTTCGCGTTGAGTGCGATCATGCTGCTTGGAGCCTGTCATAAAAAAGCAGCCCCACCACCGCCGCCACCGCCGCCGCCACCACCCCAACCAACCGCAACACTGACGGCAAGCCCCGACACGGTCGATAAAGGGGGTTCTTCTACACTGACCTGGCAGACGACGAATGCCACTGACGTCAGCATCGATGGTGGTGTTGGCACCGTGCAGGCCAGCGGGACCAAGCAGGTGAACCCGACTGACTCCACAACATACACGTTGACTGCCAAGGGCGATGGCGGAACTCAGACCGCAACCGCTCGGGTCACGGTAAATGCGCCTCCTCCTCCACCGCCGCCGGCACAACCTTCGGTGAGCGACGAACAATTGTTCTCGCAAAACGTGAAGGACATCTACTTTGACTACGACAAGTCAGATATTCGCGCCAGCGACCAGGCCACAATCCAAGCCGATGCAAGCTTCCTGCAACAGCATCCCAACATCACCTTCACGGTCGAGGGACACTGCGACGAGCGCGGATCGACGGAATACAACCTTGCGCTCGGCGACAACCGCGCCAGCTCAGTGAAGAATGCGTTGGTCTCGGCAGGAGTTTCGGCGGACCGCGTTAAGACCGTCAGCTACGGCAAAGAAAAACCCTTCTGCACCGAACACAATGAGCAGTGCTGGCAGCAGAACCGGCGTGGCCATTTCGTGTATTCGAAGTAGTTTCGGCTTGGATAAAAGGGCGGCATTATGCCGCCCTTTTTTTATGCCTCCCCGATGATGTGGGAATACGCTTGCCAATCCATTCAACGCGCCCTGGTGAAAAAGGAAGCCCCATTCCAATTCAAACAGACTGGCAAACGGAGGGTGCTGCGGAAAATTCAGATCGATGTAATCGCCGTGAACGCGCGCGATAAGTTTCGTGCGGCGATAGGCGTCGAGGTTACCTTTCGAATCTCTTTGAATATTTTTTACCTGCGGTCCCGAAAGCTGTCCCCACGTCGCTAACTTCATAGAGAACTAGCGACTGGAACTGGCAGCACAATCCGTTTTACGGTACCCGTGAATTTAACGGGCTCCGGGTAATGATGGGACTGATCGGCAACTGGGACTTGAAAGACAACAACAATGGAATTTTCGAGGATGAGAAGAACTCAGGGCAAAGGATGATGGTTCATCGACAAAAGCTCAACGCCGACCACTGGGCGCGTATCCCCTTTGCCGCATCCAAGCTGCTCGTGAAACTACTTATCCAGCCCGACGACGGCGTGCAGCGCCTGGTCAAAGGCATTAAAAAGGCCAAAGAACGCATTGAAATCATGATCTTCCGCTTTGATCGCACCGAGATCGAGCGGGCGCTGATTGACGCGGTAGAACGCGGAGTGTTCGTTCACGCCCTGATCGCGTTTACCAACCGCGGAGGCGAACAGAGCCTGCGCAAGCTGGAGAAACACTTCCTGGCCAATGGAATCACGGTGGCTCGCACGGCGGGCGATCTGGTCCGATATCACGGCAAGATGATGATCGTCGACCGCAAGGAGCTCTACGTCAACGCCTTCAACTTCACCTATCTGGATATCGATCGCAGCCGAGCTTTCGGGTTGATCACGCGTAATCCGAAACTGGTTGCCGAAGCGGTAAAGTTATTTCAATCGGATATCAAGCGGCAGGGCTATGCTGCGGGGAATTCCAAGTTCCTGGTTAGTCCAGTGAACGCACGAAAAGAGCTGACCAAGTTCATTCAGGGCAAAAAAAGGAATTGCTTATCTACGATCCGAAGATCAGCGATCGCTCCATGTTGCGCATTCTTGAAGACAAAAAGAAAGCCGGAGTGGACGTTCGCGTAATCGGTTGCGTCACAGGAAACCGTCTCGGGGCCTGCGAACTCAAGCGCATGCGATTACATACCCGAACCATCATTCGCGACCGGACGGAGGCTTTCGTCGGAAGCCAGAGCCTGCGGCAGTTGGAGCTGGACGCGCGGCGCGAGGTAGGCCTGCTGCTGCGGGATGGGCCGGCGATCAAGAGCCTGGCACGGACGTTCGAAGAGGATTGGGCGGCATCTTCGGCGGATTTGGAGGAGAAGAGCCCAGCACAACGAAAGCAAAAAAAGAAGAGCGTAAAGAAAATTGCCCGGGCGGTGTCGGAGAAGATCGCTCTGAATCCGGTGGCAAAAAAAGTTGTGAAGACGATAAGCGACCATGCTGACGTCGACCTGGATCACAAAGAGTTGCGCGACACGGTAAAAGAAATATTGAAGGATGTGGTCGAACAGACCGCGCAAGACGCCGCGCAGAAAGCGACGGAAGCCGCAGGAAAGGCGAATTAGAAAGTGCCGCTGAAACAGTCCATCAGGCGTTGCCTAGTCTGTGCGGCAGCGCTGTTGGCTTCGTTTACCAGCGTGGCACAAGCGCCACCGGCACCGGGATCGAACGACGCGAAGCTGGTGACAGATTTTCAGCAGCGGGCAAAGCAATATCTGGATTGGCGTGAAAAGACGGTGGCCAAAACGCCGTCGCCCGCGAACTCACCTGAGAAGATCGTTGCCACACGCCGCGACCTTGCAAATAAGGTTCGGGTTGGGCGGGCCGGGGCGAAACAGGGAGAACTTTTTAGTCCCGACATTGCTGATTATTTTCGCCGACAAATTGCAGCTACTTTGAACGGCCGTCACGGGAAGCAGATTCGCTCCAGTTTGCGGCATAGCGAACCGACTGAAATGGAGTTACAGATCAATCAAAGCTATCCGGAAAAAGTGGCCCTGCAATCCACGCCGCCCACCCTGCTGCTCAATTTGCCGGAATTGCCCAAAGGGCTTGAATACCGGATTCTCGCGCGCGAACTGGTTTTGCGCGACAGCGACGCAAACATCATAGTGGACTACGTAGCGAATGCTCTTCCGGGCAAATCAAAATGACCGTTCGACACACAACATTACGGATGTTAATCGTTGCATTCGGTATTTGTGCGGCGCTGGCCGGTGCGCAGACCAAGCCCGATGTAAGGCTCCCGCTCAAGGAAAAGTCGGTGCGGTTTGCGGTGATCGGCGACAGTGGCACGGGCGAAAAAGATCAGTACGAAATTGCCAAAGAGATGGGCACCTATCACCAGGCGGTCAATTTCGATTCCGTGATCATGCTGGGCGACAACATTTACGGAGGGCACGAGCCCAGAGACTTTGCACAGAAGTTTGAGATCCCGTATAAGCCGCTCCTGGATGCGGGGGTGAAGTTTTATGCCTCGCTCGGAAATCACGACGATCCCAAGCTGGAGCCGTTGTACAAGCCCTTCAACATGAATGGCGAGCGCTATTACACCTTCAAAAAAGGCGACATTCAATTTTTTGCTCTCGACAGCGATTACATGGACGGTCAACAGTTGACGTGGCTGGAACAGAGCTTGAGATCCTCAAAGGCGCAATGGAAGATTTGTTTCTTTCATCATCCCTTGTATAACGAAGGCAAGATGCATGGGCCCGACCTTGACCTGCGCAATCAACTTCTGCCCTTGCTTAAGAGTTACGGGGTCAACGTGGTGTTCTCCGGGCACGAGCACGCGTACGAAAGATTGAAGCCAGTGGACAACATTTATTACTTCGTGCAGGGCGATTCAGGTAAGTTGGCCCGGCACGACTTTCACCGTTCGAACCAATTGGCGGCCAGTTTCGACCGTGCACGGACGTTCATGATCGTGGAGATTGTGGCCGATACCTTGTACTTTCAGACGATTTCTGAAGACGGCGAAACCGTGGACTCAGGCGGCCTCTCCCGAGCGGCCGCAACAGTCAAAGCCGCATCCACGAGCCGATAAAAGTCCCCGAATTCCACAGCTTTTGCAAGATTGAGTCCCGCGCGTGCGCCTAAACGTGCCATCTTTGCTAGTCACCTTTCCTTCCAGCAAAGTAAAATCTAAGTATCAGAATGTCTCAATTCGTCCATCTTCATCTCCATACCGATTATTCCATGCTCGACGGGGCTTGTGACGTCGAGAAACTCTGCTACCGCGCCAAGGAGTTGGGAATGCCGGCGGTGGCGATGACCGACCACGGCAATATTTTTGGCGCGGTGCATTTCGTGAATGCTGCTAAAGCAGCCGGCATCAAGCCAATCATCGGCTGCGAGCTTTACGTCTGTAAAAAAGACGACCACCGGATCGCGCGAACTCCCCCTGACGGCGACACCTACAACCACCTGCTGGTACTCGCTGAGACCGACGAAGGCTATCGCAACCTAGTCAAAATAACTTCGGAAGCATCGCTGCACGGCTTTTATTACAAGCCACGGGTGAGCAAGAGATTTCTCGCCGAGCATTCCAAGGGACTGATCGCGCTTTCAGGCTGCCTGAAAGGGGAGATTCCGGAGCTACTGGTCGAGGACAAATACGAAGCCGCACGCGCAGCGGCGGCGACCTACTCCGATATTTTTGGCAAGCAGAATTTCTTCCTGGAGATTCAGGACCAGGGACTCGAGTTGGAACATCGCATTCACTCCAATCTTTTCAAGCTTGAAAAAGATATGGGACTGCCCTTGGTCGCCACCAATGACAGCCATTATTTGTGCGAAGACGATGCCCATGCGCAAGACGTAATGGTCTGCATCCAGACCGGCAAGAGTATTCAAGATCCGAACCGTATGAAGTTCCAAGGGAGCGACTTCTACGTCAAAAGCCACGATGAGATGTTCCAGGTTTTCAAGAGCGCGCCGAGCGTGTTGTCACGCACCTTAGAAATTGCCGAGCGCTGCAATGCGCAACTGACTAAGGTCAGCAATCCATTCCCGCACTTCGACGTACCCGAGGGATACACGCTCGACAGCTACTTCGAACATGTGTCGCGTGAAGGCTTTGCGAAGAGACTGGAAAATATTCGGACGCTTTCAGCCGCAGGTAAACTGAAGCACGGCATCGCCGAATACGAGCAGCGGCTGGCACGCGAAATAGGCATCATCCAACAGATGAGGTTTTCGGGTTATTTCCTTATCGTGTGGGATTTTGTACGCTACGCTCGCGAGCATCAAATTCCTGTGGGGCCGGGGCGCGGATCGGCAGCGGGATCTCTGGTTTCTTACTCCCTCGGCATAACAGATCTTGATCCGCTGCAGTACGAATTGTTCTTCGAACGCTTCCTGAATCCTGAGCGCGTTTCCATGCCCGACATCGACATGGACTTCTGCATGAATCGGCGCGGCCAGGTGATCGATTACGTCACGCAAAAATACGGCCGCGAAAATGTCGCGCAAATCATCACCTTCGGGACCATGGCGGCGAAGGCGGCAATCAAGGACGTGGGCCGCGCAATGGACATTCCGTACGCTGATGTGGACCGCATCGCGAAGATGGTGCCCACCACCATCAACATTAAGCTCGAAACCGCGCTCAAAGAATCGCCTGCGCTGCAGCAGGCTTATGAGAGCGATACTCAGATTCGTCAACTGATCGACACAGCAAAAAAACTTGAAGGTCTCGTCCGGAACGCTGGTATGCATGCTGCCGGAGTAGTCATCTCGCCGCGCCCGCTCAATGAGCTTGTGCCGCTGTACAAGACCAAAAACGACGAAATCGTGACCGCGTTCGATATGGTCGCGATCGAGAAGATGGGTCTGCTCAAGATGGACTTTCTGGGCCTGACCACGCTCACCATTCTTGACGATGCACTGAAGTTGATACGGCAGACTCGCGGCGAGCAGATCGAATTGGATGCAATTGCGCTGCAGGATCCAACTACTTACGAAAAGGTGTTTCACAGCGGCCTGACTTCTGGAGTGTTCCAGTTTGAATCGCACGGCATGCGCGACGTGCTGCGGCGTTATAAGCCGAATTCGATCGAAGACCTCACCGCTCTGAATGCGCTTTATCGTCCCGGACCGATCCAGGGCGGAATGATCGATGACTTTATCGATCGCAAACATGGGCGCAAGAAGATCGAGTACGAACTGCCGGAACTTAAAGAAATACTTGAAGAAACCCTGGGCGTGATCGTTTACCAGGAACAGGTAATGCAGATCGCCAACCGGCTGGCTGGATATTCCCTTGGGGAAGCCGACCTGCTGCGCCGCGCCATGGGCAAAAAGAAGGCCGAGGAAATGGCGCAGCAGCGCGAGCGGTTCATTGAAGGCGCCACCAAGCGCAGCTATCCGCCGAAGAAAATCGAAAAGATTTTCGATTTGATGGCGCAGTTTGCGGGATACGGATTTAACAAATCGCATTCCGCCGCCTATGCTTTGCTGGCTTATCACACTGCCTATCTGAAGACCCATTATCCGGTCGAGTTTATGGCGGCGCTGCTCACCTCCGTCACCGGAAACACCGACGATGTCGTCAAGTACATCAACGAATGCCGCGAGATGCAGATCGCCGTCGAACCGCCGGATATCCACGTGAGCGATGCGAATTTCACGCCGCATGGGGAAGCGATCCGCTTCGGCCTGGCGGCAGTGAAAAATGTCGGGCATAACGCGATCGAGTCGATCGTTTCGGCTAGGAAAGAGCTCGCGGGCGAGGGCCCCTTCGACTCTCGCTCAGGGCAGGTCCGCGCCACACAGCCGGGACACTTCAAATCCATTTATGAATTCTGCGAAAAAGTTGACCTGCGGCTGCTGAATAAGCGCGTGCTGGAATCATTGATCAAAAGCGGCGCCATCGATTCGCTTGGACGCCGCGCACAACTGATGGCGGTGCTCGACAAGGCCATGGACCACGCTCAAAAGACACAGCGCGACGCGGAATCGGGTCAGCATGGGCTGTTTGGCGTGTTCCAGCAGGAAGATGGTCACGCGCCTGAGGGCCGGCTGCCTGAAACTCCCGATTGGGATGAGCACGTGCGCCTGGCCAACGAAAAAGAAATTCTCGGCTTCTTCATTACCGGACATCCTCTCGATAAGTTCCGCGACAAACTGGAAGATCTTCGCGCGCTCTCGACCACGGAGTTGTGCGCCATGAAATCATCGACCGGTAAAGATGAAACCCTAAGCACCGCCGGAATCATTACTAACCTGCGGGTGTTGAAATCCAAGAAGGGTGATTTTTATGCTCAGGCCGCGCTCGAGGATTTAACTGGATCGATTGAAATGCTCGTGTTTCCCGACGCCTATCGCAAATTGCAGGACAAGGTGAAGATGGAAGTGCCGGTTCTTGTGCGCGGTGGTGTCCGAATTGAGGAGGGTGCGAACCCGAAACTCGCGGTCAGTGACATCCTTTCGCTTGAAGATGTTAAAGTGCCACTTCCCCGCTCCCTGCGTATTCGTATTCCGCTGGAAAAGGCGTCTGAGTCAACCATAGACGAGCTTCATCTCCTTTGCTCTCAACGCAAAGGCGAGGCTAGGGTGCTGTTCGATGTGGAGCGTGAACGCGATTTCATGGTGGTCATGGAAGCGGAAGGCTATAATGTCATGCCGGATCGTATGTTCGTCAGCCGGGTGGAAGAGTTGTGCGGACGCGGCGCAGTCAGGGTAATCAATTAGCTTAGCTTCGTCGCAAGCGCGAATCGAAATTTCTACGATGAAAACGGTCGATATCACCGCGGTCCTTACCGGCGCCCAGCTCATGGTTTCCATGGTTGAAACCCGGCGCGGCCGCAATGGCGACGGATTGAACGGAAATGGCGGTGGCCCGGAAGAACTCGAAAAAATCGAGCAGCAACTCGGCAATTTAGAAGCATTGGGCGGCCAGAGCGCTGAGGTCCGCAAAGAGATTTATGAACTGCGCGAGCGCATTACCATGCTGCGCAAGGAAATGTCGCATCGGCAAGCGTGGATCAAGACTGAACTGGCGCGTCATCCCCAGCGGCCGTACTTCCTCGATTACGTAGAAAAGATATTCACCGACTTCAGCGAAATTCATGGTGACCGCCGCTACGCCGACGATCCTGCCATGGTTTGCGGCATGGCGCGCTTTCACGGTGTGGAAGCACTGGTCCTCGGAACGCAGAAGGGCCGCGACATGAAGCAGAAGGTGCACCGCAACTTCGGGCTGCCCAATCCCGAGGGCTATCGCAAAGCCCTGCGCGCGATGCAAATTGCCGAAAAGTTTTCGCGGCCAATCTTTACGTTTGTGGATGTTACCGGCGCCAACCCAGGACTGGGCGCCGAAGAGCGCGGCCAGGCACAGGCGATTGCCTTGAACCTGCGCGAGATGGCCCGGCTGCAGGTCCCAATTATCACGACGATTACTGGCGAAGGCGGCAGCGGCGGCGCGCTGGCTATTGCCGTCTCCGATCGCGTGTTGATGATGGAGAACGCGGTTTATTCGGTCATCTCTCCAGAGGGATGCGCTTCTATCATGTGGCGCGATGCTACCAAGAAAGAGCTGGCGGCTGAGGCGTTGCACATCACTGCTCCTGACCTGATTGAGTTAGGCTGCGTAGATGCAATCATTGACGAGCCACCCGGGGGCGCGCATACCGATCCGGATCTTGCCGCTAAACTTCTGGACAATGCCCTGCAAAAGCATTTCGCAGAAATAAACAAACTGCCCGCAAAAGAACTGGTCGATTCGCGTTATAACAAGTTCCGCAAAATGGCACAGTTCTTTACGGAAGTGTGATCTCTCCTAAATGGACGTAAATGGACGAGAAGACATTTCAAGATGACATGGTGATGAAATAGAGCTGGTTTCTCTGCGTGCCCCGTTTTTGCTCAGCGTCGCGGCTGAAAGCTTTTGCGTTAGTAGCTTCTGGCAATCGTTAGTGCGCTCGACTGTTCGGCGTCGACATTCGGCGGTTTTGGGGGCATGAATCAATACTGAAATTTCCACAATTTTCCGCGAAACTCCTGCCAAGTCTCCGGGTTTCATTTCTCCAGTAGCACACATGCCCGCCGGCCGCCGACCCGAGCACGCCCCAAGCAGCGCGGCCGGTTAGGGCTTGTTTTTTCCACCGCACCGAAAACTTACTCTGCCGACGCCTAGCGTCGGCCTTGCGGCGCTGGTATCCTCTTTGTTCTCACAGGAGGAAGCATGTCTTTCAGCCTTGACGGCCGGGTGGCCGTCGTCTTTGGGGTGGCCAATAAGCGCAGCATCGCCTGGTCGATCGCGCAGGGCCTGCATCAGGCCGGGGCCAAACTCGCAATTACCTATCAGAACGAACGCCTGGAGCAGGAAGCCAAGGACCTGATTTTATCGCTTCCCGGCGCCGAAGCCTTCATGTGCGACGTATCCAAAGATGAGGACATCGAGCGCGTATTTTCAAGGCTGAAAGGTCGCTATGGGAAATTGCATGTGCTTGTGCACAGCGTTGCGTTTGCCCCCGCCGAGGAACTCAAGGGGGAATTCATTAACACTACGCGCGAAGGATTTCGCGTAGCCCACGATGTCAGCGTTTATTCGTTGGTCGCGGTGACGCGTGCTGCAGCCCCGCTGATGGAAGACGGTGGCAGCGTGATTACGATGAGCTACTTTGGCGCGGAAAAAGTCGTGCCGCACTACAACGTGATGGCGGTCGCCAAGGCAGCTCTCGAATGCACGGTGCGATATCTGGCGTATGATCTCGGCCCAAAAAAAATTCGGGTGAATGCGATTTCAGCCGGTCCAATTAAAACCCTGGCTGCGCGCGGAATCTCTGGCCTGAGCGATATGTTGAAGTCTCACGCGGAACGGGCGCCGCTGAAGCGTAATGTCGATGTGAATGAAGTGGGCTCGACAGGAGTGTTCCTGGCGTCGGACGCGAGTTCAGGGATCACGGGCGAAGTGATCTACGTGGATTGCGGCTACAACATTATGGGGTTTTAGAAACGATTGCAGAGTTGTGATTTCAGATTGCAGATTAAGGTATGTTGCCGCTTCTTAATCTGAAATCTACAATCTCAAATCTGAAATCCAGGATCTTTAATCTGCAACCTTGATCTTGCGTTCGTTCTCAGAAATTCGCTCTATCGCGATCTCCACATCGCTTTCCCTCTGAAAGTGGGGGAATTTTTCTCCCCATTCAATCAACAGAACACTGTTGTCGTTCATAAGATCATCAAGCCCGAGCGTTTCCAACTCCCGCGGGGTATCGATCCGGTACAAATCGATGTGATAAAGCGTTGCGGTGGGGCCGCGATATTCGTGGATCAAGGTGAAGGTAGGGCTGGTGACGTCTTCGTGAGAAGCGGCATGGAAGCCTTCGGCGATTCCCTTCACCAGCGTGGTTTTGCCGGCGCCGAGGTCGCCCCGCAAAACAACAATTTTAGGTGGGGCCAGCCGAGACGCAAGCTCCCGTCCGAGCGCAATCGTTTCCTCAGGAGAATTTGTAGTGAACTCGCGCGCCATGCGGCTGCCGATAAAACATCAGTATAGCCGGGCGCGCTAAGCTTATGATTTGAGCCACTGGCTGGAGCGCATGCCAGCGAAGGTCTGGTCGCCCACGGACTCCACCATCATCCGCAGATGCTGGTGAGCGTCATCCTCAAGCGCGATAAACCTGAATGGCTGAAAGACGCTGCCCGAGCCGGCTCGCAACGGATTCAACATTTCGGCCATGCCGTTGACGCCGCCTGAATGCGTTTGAAATTCGACTTCGACGAAATCGCCTTCGGAGATCGCTACCGGCAACTGCAGCAGGCCTCCGGTCGCGGAAATGATCTGGAGCCGGCCCTTGGCGCGGACCCCGTCGCTCAGCTTAACTAATGCCGGCGTGGTCTGGAGTTTTATACGGACAGCCCGGTGAGTGGAGTTACTTTGGGGATAGTGTGTCATCAGCACCACTATTGCATCCGCCTGAGTGCGAAGCGAGATTACCGAAGCGCAGTGGCCAAACTCACGCGGCCAGGGCTGGCCAGTCTCCGATTTTTACCCACTTTTTTGCCGCTTGCGCACGAAGTCGCCGGAAAGCTTCGGGCAGCGCGGTAATGAGATCGGTGGCCACCAGCGACTGCTCGCCGGTCGATTCCTCAGCGACATCGCCCGCCAGGCCGTGCAGGTAAACCGCCGCCAGAACCGCCAGGAAAGCACGCTTTGGATTTTGCGCTAACATT
This sequence comes from uncultured Acidobacteriota bacterium, assembly GCA_963702345.1. Taxonomy (GTDB): domain Bacteria; phylum Acidobacteriota; class Terriglobia; order Terriglobales; family Acidobacteriaceae; genus Gp1-AA145. The sequence continues at coordinate 237,253 of CAVPCD010000008.1, forward strand.
CCAGCAACGATACCGGTGAGAATGTCGCCAGTTCCGCCGGTCGCCATGCCGGGATTGCCGGTGGTATTTACCCAAGCCTCTCCTTCAGGGTTGGCGATGATCGTACGGTCGCCTTTGAGGACCAAAATCAACTTGTGATCGCGGGCAAATGAGCGTGCAACGTTGACGCGGTCCCGCTGAATGTCAGCGATACTTAGTCCGGTCAGCCGGGCCATTTCGCCGGGATGAGGCGTGAGTACGAGGGTTCGATCGTGGCCGCTCAACTCCTCGGCCCGGCCTTCAAATGCGTTGAGACCGTCGGCGTCGAGGACGATAGGCGTTTGCGTCTTGGTCACGATTGCGCGAACGAATTCCGCGGTGCCGGGATGACGAGAGATTCCCGGACCGATCGCAAGTACGGTTTTGTTTTCCGCGATGCGATTGAACTCATCGACAGCTTGGTTTGAAATGCTGCCAGCATCAGTTTCGCCGAGCGGTTCCGTCATCAGCTCGGGATGATAGCCGGCGATAATCCCTAACGCGGATTTCGGTGTAGCTACGGTCACGAGGCCAGCGCCAGTTCTCAGAGCGGAAAACCCCGCCATGACGGCTGCGCCAGTCTTGCCGAGCGAACCACCCGCGACCAGCACGTGGCCATACATTCCTTTATTGGAATCACGCGGACGCGGCCCAACCATCTGCGCAATTTCTTTGGGAATAATCACCTGCAGGTGAAGTTCAGATTCAATTGCCTCGGGAGGCGTGCCGATGGGTGCGATTACGGTTGGTCCTGCGGTCAGGTTTCCGAAAATATGCGCCGGGCGGGGTGCAGTAAAAGTCACAATCGCATCGGCACGCGCCACCGCGCCGGTCGGGTCACCCATGACATCGGCGTCAGCGCCAGAAGGGACATCCACCGAGATAACCGGCGCAGTTGCGACATTTATTTTTGCGATCGCTTCCGCATACAAACCGCCCACAGGAGGTCGAAAGCCGCTGCCGAGAATTGCATCGATCAGCACATCGCAACTGAAAATCTCTCTAAAAGCCGGCTCGCCCCAGGCATTGAAAATGATGAGCGAACCGCCATTCGGCTTGTCGGACGCAGTTTCGCGTGACGCCGAACTCTTTTGCAGGCGGGCGAAATTTGCCGCAGCATCGCCGTGTAATTCAGCCGGATCAGCCAGTAGCAGCAGCCGCACTTCCCTGCCAGCCTGTTGCAGCTTGCGTGCTGCGACAAAACCGTCGCCGCCGTTGTTGCCTTTGCCGCAAATCACCCCGAACGTTTTGGCGTGAGGATAAACAGCGATCACGAACTCCGCTGCAACCGAGCCCGCGTTTTCCATCAGGGTGAGTGAAGGCACGCCGAATCGCTCGCTGGTTACGCGATCGATATTGCGCATTTCCGCCGAGGTAACAATTTTCATGGTGGCCATTGGCTATCAGCTATCCGCTTTCAACCAACAGCTTAAACCAGGGCCGCGGAAGGCGCATTTAATTTGGTACGGGCGAGGGCGCTCGTACCTCCAAAGACGAATTCGTGCGGGCGATCTCCAGACGTATTGTGGGCACGGCACTCGCACGTGCGGTCCGACGGTGTCTTCAATCTGCCATGGTGGGAGTAATCCTCGCATTCAGTGCAGCCCGGTTCGCCAACTGCACCTTGCTGTGCTTGCGGCTGTAGGTGAAGTAGATGACGAGTCCGATCGCCAACCACACTACGAGTCTAAGAAGAGTCCAGCCGGATAGAGAAAGAATCAGCACACTCGAAAAAAGAATGGAAAGGATCGGAACCAGAGGGACCATCGGCGTTTTGAAAGGGCGGTTCACGTGGGGATGGCTTCTGCGCATCACCCAGACTCCGGCGCTGACCAGGGCGAATGCCAGCAGCGTTCCGACGCTGGTCATCTCGTCGAGAACGCTGAGCGGGACCAGGGTGGCGAGTATCGCCACAAACACGCCGACCACTATCGAGCTTAAATACGGCGTACGAAAGCGGGGATGGACCTTGCAGGCCCACGGCCACAGCAGACCGTCTCGTGACATGGAATAGAACACACGGGACTGGCCGAGCAACATGACGAGCATCACTGTCGCTAGGCCGGCAAGGGCGCCCAGTTCCACCATAAACGTCGCCCAAGGATGGCCGGTCGTGCGGATCCCAATGACTACTGGATCGGGAACATTCAATTGCGTATAAGGAACGAGGTGAGTGAGCAGTCCCGAGACCAGAATGTAAAGTATGGTGCAGATGACCAGAGATCCTAGAATTCCGAGTGGCATGTCTTTCTTGGGGTTCTTGGCTTCCTGTGCCGCGGTAGAAACCGCGTCAAATCCGATGTATGCAAAGAAGACCACGCCCGCGCCCCGCAGAATTCCCGACCACCCAAACTCGCCGCGCACTCCCGTATTTGGCGGGATGAACGGGTGCCAGTAATTCGGCTTCCATCCGTGCGAAGCCAAAAATGCCGTTGCCAGCGCGATGAACATGCAAACCACGGCAACTTTCAGGATCACGATAGCGGTGGTGAAGTTCGCCGACTCTTTGATACCGATCACCAGAATGGTGGTGATGACCATGATGATGAGGAAGCCAACATAGTCGTATTTCAAGTGAACGGGCAATCCGAATAACACGAAATTCGAAGTCGGCATGCCAGGCATGTTCAAGCCGATGTCATGCATGAAGGCCCGCAAGTGGCCGCTCCAGCCGACCGCGACCGTGGCTGCGCCGAAAGCGTATTCCAGAATCAGGTCCCAGCCGATAATCCATGCCACTAATTCACCGAGCGTTGCGTAGGAGTAGGTGTAAGCGCTGCCTGCGATGGGAATCATCGAGGCGAATTCGGAGTAGCACAAGCCCGCGAAGGCGCATGCAGTGCCCGCAAGAACGAACGAGATGATGATGGCCGGACCGGCAAACTGCGCGGCGGCTTGTCCGGTAATCACAAAAATTCCCGCCCCGATAATCGCGCCTATTCCCAGCGTTACGAGGTTGAGCGGTCCTAAAGCTCGCCTGAGACTGTGCTCGCCAGTCTCCTGCGACTCGCTCATTAACTGTTCCAGCGGTTTTTTGGCTAGCAGATTAGCCATTAGTGTAAGTTCTCCTCAAATAGCGGGCGCTTCGGCTACGGGCCGACGTGAGCGCCAAATGTAATAGACCGGAATTCCCAGCAAGACGATAATCAGTCCCGGCCAGGTAAATTGCGGTTTATAAACCAATAGCACGATATCGATGAAAATTGCCATCACGATGTAAATGGCGGGCAGCACCGGATACCCGATGGCCCGATACGGCCGCTCGGCGTTCGGACGCTTGAAACGCAAAACAAATAATCCTGCAATCGTCAAAATATAAAACACCAGCACCGCGAAGACCACGTAATCCAGCAATTGGCCGTAGCTTCCGGAAACGCAAAGAATGCAAATCCACACCATCTGCACCATCAACGAAACTGCGGGAGTCTTATATGTGGGATGCAATTTGCCCGCGCCGCGAAAGAACAGCCCATCCTTAGCCATCGCGTAATACACGCGAGCGCCGGAAAGAATCAGCCCATTATTGCAGCCGAAGCTGGAGACCATAATCGCCGCCGCCATGAGGTAGCCGCCGATTGCTCCGAACATCTGCGTGAGGGCCGCAGTAGCAACGCGATCCTCAGTGGCATGCTGAATTCCGCGCTGCAAAATAGTCGCGCCATCCACCGAACCGTACAGTGGCAGAACGTTCAGATAAATCACATTGCATGCGATGTAGAGGGCGATCACAACCCCGGTGCCTAAAGCGAGGGAGATTGGCAAATTACGCTTCGGATTGATCACTTCTCCTGCAGTAAAGGTCACATTATTCCAGGCATCAGCGGAAAAAAGTGAACCGACTTGCGCGACTGCCAGAATAGTCAGCGTGCTCACCAACACCAGCGGCCCGCCGGCGCCGACCTGAATAGGATGCAACGCCTTCACGCCCTCCCAAAAGTTCGCGCCAAAATTCGCGGCCAGTGCAGCGGCGTTGCGGCCAATGAAGAGCCCAACAATTACTAATCCCAGCAAGGCAGCGACCTTGGCGAAAGTAAAGACATTCTGGATAAGCGCGCCTGTTTTGACCCCGAAGATGTTGATGACCGAGAGTGCGATGACCAGGAGGATGGCCATCAGATTTTGCGTGTTGATCCCGACATCCATGTTGCCAATGACGATCGAGCGACCGACGGGAATGGGCGGGACCTTGAAAAGATGAAGCAGCCAGTGAGTCGAAGAAATCCACGGAAAGAAAACGCCGAAAAATTTCCCGAAGGCTACGCCGACGGCAGCGATGGTGCCAGTTTGGATGACGAGGAAAAGTGTCCAGCCGTAAAGAAAGCCCCATAGGGGACCAAGCGATTCGCGCAGATAAACGTACTGCCCACCCGCTTGCGGCATCATGGCCGCAAGCTCGCCGTAACTGAGGGCGGCGGTGATGGTAAGAAATCCGGTAATCAGCCACGCGCCGATGAGCAGCGCGGGCGAACCAACTTCGCGGGAAATTTCGGCGGAGACGAGAAAGATACCGGAGCCGATCATTGAGCCCATCACCAGCATGGTCGAGCTGGTAAGGCCGAGACCTTTGACGAATTCGCGATCGCTCGATGGCGTTAAGTGAATGCCTTGCGCCGATTTAGTTTCGACCGTCAGTCGTGTCTCCAAGTAGGCCCGATGGTCAGTGGATCGTCGTTAATAACCACCCCCACTGTCCCCTAGACTCTACCCTAGAATGCGCAAAAATTCCTCTGCTGATTTGCGGGGATCGCGCACCAGATCGGATATTACCGCGATTGAGTCGGCTCCGGCTTGGATGACCGAAGAGCAATTTTGCCGTGTTATTCCGCCGATGGCTACCAAAGGTTTGGACGTGAGTTCGCGGGCGCGTCGTACGCCAGCCAGTCCGACTATCGGATCAGGATTCGCTTTGCTCGCCGTTGCGAAAACCGGCCCGATGGCGATGTAGTCGGCCGAAGTACGATTAGCATCGGTCACTTGTTCGGGATTGTGTGTCGACACGCCCAGCCAGCGGTCCGTGCCTATGATCATCCGCGCACTCTCCGTCGAAAGATCGTCCTGCCCGACATGGACGCCGTCGAAGTCAGCCGCCAGGCACAGGTCCGCGCGGTCGTTTATTATGAGCGTTGTACTCGAACCGACCAGACGTTTCAATTCTTTTGCCTGCGTCAACATGGTCCTCGTATCGCTGAACTTGTTTCGATATTGAATGATCTTTACTCCCGCGTCGACAAGGTGGCCGGCTGCGTCCATGAGCGTTGTGGGGCTCGAAAAGCATGTGGCATCGAGGATCGCATAGAGTTTTTCCGTCCAATTCCGCCCATCCATAAGCCTTCAATATAGCTGACGCGGATATGGTTTCTGCTTTGCGGAATCGAGGAATTCTCTTATGCTGGATGATTCAAGAAGGAGATAAATAAGAGCATGAAGATTCGAAATTGCGGTCGTCCATATCTCTTTGGCTGCGCACATAAACCAATCTCTATTTTCCTACTGTTCTTGCTCTTGTTCGCACCCACTCTCAGCCGCGCGGCCGACGCAGCGCCGGTGCCATCGCCCCGACTGGTATTCATGACGGATTTCGGGGTGCTCGACGACTCAGTCGCCATCTGCAAAGGCGTGATGTACTCGATCGACCCGGACCTGCGCATTCTCGATCTTACGCACCAGGTCACGCCGTTCTCGATTCTTGACGGCGCTCGTTATCTTTTTGGCGCGACTCCGTACTTTCCAGAGGGAACGGTTTTTGTGGTGGTCATAGATCCTACGGTTGGCAGCACCCGCAAGGCTGTTATCGTGAAGTCGAAACGCGGCCAATATTTCGTGTTACCAGATAACGGCCTGATGACGATGGTTGCCGATCGCGACGGGCTCGAAGGCGCGCGAGAAATCACCAATCGCAACTGGATGATTGGCTCGGCATTATCGTCGACTTTTCATGGCAGAGATATTTTTTCTCCGGTGGGCGCGCATTTGGCTCGTGGTGATGATTGGACGCAAGTGGGGCCGGAAGTACCCATTGACAAGCTGGTTCGCCTGGATTTGAAACCGGCGCATGCTGACGACGCCGGCATTCACGGCGAAGTGCTCGCGACTGATGGGCCATTCGGGAATCTGGTGACAAATATCAACGCGGATGAATTCGCCAAGCTGGGCTACCACCACGGCGACAAAGTCCGAGTTACGATCGGAACGGCTGAAATGACGCTCCCGTTCACGCGCACGTTCAGCGATGTGCCGTTGAACACGCCGCTGTTATACATCGATTCGCGCGGACGCGTGGGGCTGGCGGTGAATCAGGGAAGTTTTGCGTCAACATACCAAGTCAAACCGCCGGCCATGCTGTTGATTGCGCGTCCAAAACCATAATTCTTCGCGTACAAGGCGCGGGAGAATCAGTTCAGGTCTGAAAGCACGGCGGTCGTGTAACCACCGCTAGGATTGTCCAAAGCGACAACTGTGCGAATCTGACCGGCGCTGAATGAGAGTGCATTGCTGTTGATCAGCACGTTCTTCGATCCAGCTTGAGCAAACTCAATCTGGTAACTCCCCGCCGCCACCGTAGCGTAACCCGATGCCGCTTGGTAGGCGAGCGCGGAAAAAGTGGGATTCACGGTTGAAATGTCGATGCCCGGAGCGACGACGTACACGTCGGCCGTCCCCAAAGAAGTGGACGCGTTAATGGCTCGTATTTGAATGTTGCCCGAGGACGGTGTCGTTTTGTTGTCAGTAAAAATGGTGGGGCCAGAGTTGGTTGCGAGGACCGTGTTGTTCCCGGAAGCAACACTTACCGTTTGGTTGAAAAGAGTCGCACCATTGGCTTGAATTTCGAGCGTGTGCGAACCCGAACCCACGGATGCATAACTGGACGCAGCCCCAAAAGCAACCCCGGTCGCGAGCGTGCTGTTGTCCACCACCATGTTGATACTGGTTTGTCCGTCCATTGCATTTACCAAGCGTATTTCTGTGCTGCTTGAACCACATCCGGTGGTGAAGGCAATGGCGCTCAACGCGCACAAGGCAATACTCAGGGTTGCCGACTTCCGCAAACGCATCACGAAGTTCTCCTTAAAGGTGGGATTGGTATATGGGCATTGATGCCATGCGTGGTGGCGAGAGTTGCAGAACTTGCGTAAAGAGTAGTCAAGCTGAGTAAAGCGGTGTAAAAGGTGCGCGAGGCGCGACACTATAATTCAGCCTGAGGAAAACATGAGCGCAGAATATTCCTACCGCGAAATTGCGAAGATGATCGACCATTCGTTGCTGAATCCTGCCCTGACGACTCAGGAGTTGGATGCGGGGTGTAACGTAGCACGGAAATACGAAGTCGCGAGCGTTTGCATTCTGCCGTATTACGTGGCGCGCTGTGCTGAACTGCTGCGTGGCAGCGGCGTGCAGCCCAGCACTACGATTGGATTTCCGCACGGGGCGAACACCACAGCGGTCAAACTTGCTGAAATAGAACAAGCCCTGAAGGATGGTGGTACAGAACTTGATGCGGTGATCAATATCGGCAAAGCCCGCAGTGGTGATTGGGATTATGTGCGTAGCGAAATTGAGATGCTGACCAAGGCGACGCATGACGGCGGGGCCAAGATTAAAGTGATCTTCGAAAATGCATACCTGGATAATGCTACGAAAATCCAGCTGTGCGAAATTTGCGGAGAGATCGGCGTGGACTGGGTGAAGACTTCAACCGGCTTTGCTTCAACCGGAGCTACCGTGGCTGATGTCAAGCTGATGCGGGAGCACTCTCCTACTCAGGTGCAAGTGAAAGCCGCCGGTGGGGTGCGGACCCTGGACTCGTTGCTAGAATTCCGTGCTGCGGGCGCAACGCGGGTGGGGTCTTCTTCCACACCGCAAATATTAGAGGAGTGCCGAAAGAGGCTGGGACAGGACGCGCTGCCTAATGCGGTTATTTCCAGCTGATTGGAGCGCAAAGGCGGTCACCACGAAGGACACAAAGGTACACGAAGTAATCAGTGTCACGCCGCCGCAAGATAGACGTAGCGCAATATAAACAAGCCCGTGAGTACCCAGATCAGCACACTGACTTCGCGGAATTTTCCTGCCGCAATTTTCACGATGGTGAAACAGATCATCCCAAGACTCAGGCCGGTGGCAATACTGAAGGTCAGCGGCGTGGCCAAAGTTGTAATAAACGCCGGTAAAGCCTCGCTGAATTCGCGCCACTCTATGCGCGCAATCGACTGCGTCATCAGTGCGCCCACGAGAATGAGTGCCGGAGCACTCGCGAAAGCAGGAATAGCCGTCGCCAGCGGCGAGCAAAAGGTGGCCAACAGAAAAAGAGCTGCAATCAGAATATTGCCAAGTCCAGTGCGCGCTCCCGCGGCTACCCCGGCGGCGCTCTCGATGTAGCTGGTCACCGTGGATGTTCCAGTCACCGCGCCGAACATGGTGCCGACGGCATCGGCCACCAGCGCTTTTCCTACGCGCGGAATCCTGCCGTCCTTTACGAAGCCGCCCTGCTCACAAACCCCGACGAGTGTGCCTACGTTGTCAAAAAGATCGACGAAGAGAAATGCAAATGCGATTTCCAGCAAGCCGAGGTGGCTGGCACCGCGAAAATCGAGTTGCAGAAAAGTTGATGAAGGATGCGGCAGTGAAAAAATCGCCGAGGGCCAGTTCGAGATACCTCGCCAGATTCCGAGCAACGTCGTAGCGAAAACTCCGATCAGAATTGCTGCGTGAACTCGTCGCGCCATCAGCACAATCGTGAGTGCAAGGCCGATGCAGGCGGTCTGAACTTCTTTATCAGAAAAATTGCCGAGACTAACAAAGGTTGCCGGATTGGCCACCACCAGCTTGGCATTGCGCAGGCCGACGAAGGCGATAAACATGCCGATGCCCGCGGCGGTCGAATGCTTCAAGCATTCGGGAATGCCATTGACGATCTGCTCGCGCAACCGAGTGACCGTCAGCACAAGAAAAATTGCCCCCGAGAAGAACACTACGCCCAGGGCCGTCCGCCAAGGCACGTGCATATTCAGGCAAACGGAGTAGGTGAAATAGGCGTTGAGAGACATGCCGGGCGCTAGCGCGATGGGATAGTTGGCATAAAGTCCCATCACAAGAGTAGCTACAGCGGCTGAGACACACGTCGCAAACACCACGCCGTCGGCAGGCACCCCAGCCTGCGCCAGAATCTGCGGGTTCACCACCACGATGTAGGCCATGGTGACAAACGTGGTGAGTCCGCCAAGCAGTTCATGCTTTACGGTTGTCTGATTTTCAGCGAGGCGGAAGTAGCGATCGACGAAGGATCTTTCTTGCAGTTGGGCGGTCGCGGTCATTTCTTAAGTTCGGCGCCAAGATCAGGCTGCGTGCCTGGAACCGAAGAATGAAGATGCGACATGATACAGAAAACACGCAGGAATTTCCCGAACAAGTGTTTCGTGTAGCCCCGGCCGTCCACGCCCCGGCAGAGTAGCAGTCGCAAGGGCAACCGAGGGCCGATGTGCTCGCGCCTACAGTTGGCTCATCTTGGCCAGGAACTCGGTGTTGGTTTGCGCTTTGGCGAGCCGCTCAATGAGAAGCTCCATCGCTTCGACAGGCGAAAGTGGGTTCAGCACTTTGCGCAATACCCAGATGCGAGCCAGATCATCCTTCGGGATCAGCAGTTCTTCTTTACGGGTGCCGGAGCGCTGAATATCAATAGCCGGGAAAGTGCGCTTGTCGACGAGTTTGCGGTCGAGAATAATTTCGCAGTTGCCGGTGCCTTTGAATTCTTCGAAGATCACGTCGTCCATGCGCGAGCCAGTATCGATCAACGCCGTGGCAATGATGGTCAGCGAACCGCCTTCTTCAATATTTCGTGCTGAGCCGAAGAACCGCTTCGGGCGCTGCAAGGCGTTTGAATCAACGCCGCCTGAAAGAACTTTGCCAGAGGGCGGAACGATAGTGTTATAAGCACGAGCTAAACGCGTAATCGAATCGAGCAGGATGACGACATCGCGCTTGTGCTCAACCAGCCGCTTAGCTTTCTCGATCACCATTTCGGCAACTTGCACGTGACGCGCGGCCGGTTCGTCGAACGTCGAAGAAATAACTTCGCCTTTGACCGATCGCTGCATGTCGGTGACTTCTTCCGGGCGCTCGTCAATCAGCAGAACGATCAGTACGACTTCAGGATGGTTGGTCGTGATCGAATTCGCCACGTTCTGCAGCAGCATGGTTTTGCCGGCACGTGGAGGCGAAACGATCAAACCGCGCTGACCTTTGCCGAGAGGAGTGAGTAAATCCATCACGCGGGCGCTGATGTTCTCGCGGACGGTTTCAAGCTTCAGCCGTTCCTGGGGATACAAGGGCGTCAAGTTATCGAACAGGATCTTATTGCGCGCTTCTTCGGGAGACTCGAAGTTGACGGCTTCGATCTTCACCAGCGCGAAATATTTCTCGCCCTCATGCGGCGGCCGCACCTGGCCGCTGATGGTGTCGCCGGTCTTCAGGTCGAACTTGCGGATCTGCGAAGGCGAGACGTAAATGTCGTCCGGGCCGGGAAGGTAGTTGTAGTCGGGTGAGCGCAGGAAGCCGTACCCGTCGGGAAGGATTTCGAGCACGCCTTCGGCGAAGATATGGCCTTCTTTTTCACTTTGCGCCTGCAGAATCTTGAAAATCAGGTCCTGCTTGCGCATGCCGCTGGCACCTGGGAGATCGAGGGTGCGGGCGATCTTGGTTAATTCAGTTATGTTTTTTTCTTTAAGTTCAGCAATGGTCATTAGCTCACCTGCGAGGAGAATTGAAATGGGAGGGTATTTTCAGGGAGATTCAGGTTAACTCAGGCAGGAAGACTGGGCTGCTAACTTAAGCAGCCCGCCGTTGTGCCTCAACAAAATGCTCCGGTTCAGACAAAACCGTCTGCCGCTCAGAGCCAGCGATCCGATCCAGGACTTCATTCATGGTTTCCTGAATACGGGTATTAGGTTTATGAAACTTACGGGTAGCCTTAGAAGCCAGCTGACAGAGCATGTAACGGTTCCGCAAAGTATGTAAAGCGTCGAAGACACGATCAGAGCGCATGGTAAAATCCTTTCTCTTTAAGAGTTTGCGACAAGACGCCGGCTCGGTGTTGCGGGAACCGGGGCGAACCCCTACCCACCAGAACTGTAAGATACTGAAAACAGATGATTTCTACAGGAAAAAGCTCTGGTTATTTAAATAGATGCTCCGAAGTGGCCGAAAGTTTCTCGGATACATTTGACCAGAACCATCCGAGCGGAGGTTCATCAGGAATCTGGCCAAGGCCTTCAGAACGCTTAAAGTTACAGGGCGAACGGCAACTGCGTCAAGAGAATTTGTGAGCTGCCTGTTAATAACCCGGCACTCCCCTTCCAGATTAGGAACGACCCAGAGTTGCAATTCAAGCCCAAAACACCCGATCCAGACTCCGATATTGGATCGCCTCGGCTATGTGCTTGGGCTCTATAGCTTTAGCGCCCTCTAGGTCAGAGATGGTCCGCGCCACTTTCAGAATCCGGTCGTGGGCTCGGGCCGTAAGGCCCTGCTGAGTCATGGCCCGCTCCAGCAGTCGTTCGCAATCGGGTGACAACTCACAAAATGCCCAGATGTTTTGCGCTGTCATCTGGGCGTTGGAGTAAATCTTGGTTCGCGTCACTGACGAGAACCTTTCGTGTTGGAGGGCTCGGGCCTTTATCACTCGATCGCGGATTCGGCTGGAAGGCTCCGGCTCCGCAGCCGACCGCATTTCCTTGTAGTTCACGGCGGGCACATCGATGTGGATATCGATCCGATCCATTAACGGGCCAGAAATCTTCTGCATGTAACGCTGAATCATGGGCTGCGTGCAGTGGCAGTCGCGGGAACGATCGTTGAAAAATCCACACGGCTGTGGGTACTTTCGTTGCTGAACATTGCCGGATTCAATCCAAGTCCTTCAATTTCATAGTCTGCAACCCGAATATCTGGCGAAATTGCCGCCAGGGCGGAGCGCTTCTGATCACGACTCCAGAACTCCCATTCAACGAGCGGGCTAAAGGCTTGCACCAGTGAGTCCAGATCGACCGTCTGCGCGGGATTGATGCGCGTTAACAGATCCTGAGTTGACCGAATGTCCCGATCGAGTGCCGCCAGCCGTGAATCACGCTCTTCGCGATCGATAGCGGCATCGAGAAATGCTTCCACCACCCGGCCGCGTTTCTCGCGCAACGTTGTGACCTCGGCGCTTAGCCTTTGGATCCGAACAGCAGAATCGTCCAGCGCCCCGCGTCTTTGCAATTCCTCGATGCAGTTCTGCAGAAAACCCGCGCTCGTCAACCGGTCTGAAAATAGCTCGTTCAAAATCGCTTCGAGTTTCTCCCGGCCCATATATTTCGTTGTGCAGGTGTGGGCAGACCTTCTACCTTTGCAGGCATAGTAATCGCGCCTGGCGAGCGCGGTATGAATTATTTCGCCGCACGACGAACAGGTAAGAAACCCATTGTAAGTGAAGCGATGCTCAATATCCGGCTGGGTGCGCCAGTGCTTGGTCTGCTTCAGATCCATGATTCGCTGAACTGCCTGGAAATCCTCATCCGAGATGAGGGCTTCGGCGATCACCTTGACCCGAATCACGTCCTCAGGAGTTCGCGCTATCTTGCGCCGGTCAGCCTGGCGCCCGTTCACGCTCGAATATCGGCCGGCAGCAGACGAATCTCGCTTTTTGTCGATCACACGCCAGCCGGTCCAGATCGGATTCCTCATGATGATGTGCATTCCGCGCGGAGTCACTCCAACCAGCTTCGACAGCTGCCCATAACTTTGATTGCCGGCGAGAAATTGCCGGAATGCTTCCCTCACCCGTTCAGCCTCTGGTTTGTAATAAAACCCTCGGGTCGCATCGTGACCAACTCCCCAGGGAAGAACGATCTTACTTTGCCCGAGCTCGCCGCGGCGCCGCTTCTCTTCTTTCGCACTCCAGATGCGTTCGAGGATTTCCGTCCGCTCCATCCCGGCCATTGCTGCTCGAATCGTTCCCATGAGCCGGCCCGTCTTGCTGTTCAGATCGAGCGGACCCTCGGGCAGATACAGTACTGTCTTCGAATCCACGAACGCCTGCAATAACGCAAAGTCTTCGAAGTTTTCGGGACGCATCAGGCGACTGAACTCGCGCGCCACGACGCCATGAATTTCAGGCGATCGCATTCCCTGAACCAACTGCTGCATCTCCGGAGCGAGAAGCACGCAGGCGCCGGAGACGTCGGAGATCTCGATCGAGCGAACAATCTCCAGCCCGTATTGCGCGCAGGTTCGGCGATTCACTGTCCGTTGGGCAGGAATGGAAGCGCGATCCGTCGCGGCCTGCGCTTCAGTTGAGACGCGGATTAGTTCGATGACTTTCTTCATTCCCCAGCCCACATAACTGCCGTGCGAGTTCCAGAGCTCCCGAATCGTTGCCCGATTGTAAGGCTGCGCGCAGCTGTGTTAGAACAGCTTTCCGCTGCCTTCCCACCTCAAGTACCGCGTCGATTACCCCCTGCATGTTTGGCGAGGTAGCCGTATCGGAGACGCGCGACTTTTGTTTCGAAATCATCTGTTTTCGGCAGCTCCGTTTTCGTGCGGCTGAGCCGCGCCTTTTGAACCAGTTGAGCAGGCTACTTCGGACACGTTTTTGGCACGATCGTCAACAGTCGCTCTCTCGAAGAATTGCAGACGTTTTTCGTCGAAGTACACCGCCAGTGACCCAATGCAGCCATTTCTGTTTTTGCCGACGATCAGGAGTTGTTCGTCAGGAATCGGGGTTCCATCGTCTGCAATCGGCAGGTAGGGTACTCAGCTGGCCCGAGGATTGCGTGGCAGTGCGGACATCTTTCGTTCCCTACTGAGCGGAGCGATTCGAGGTTGTGCTTGCTACGGCGGGGCATTGCGGGAGTTTAGCAGCGGCGGCCGTGAAGTCGCAGCGATTCGGTCGGAATTCCGACGGCGTGGCATGAAACGAAATACTTCCAAATCCCAAGGTCGCGCGGCCCAGAAAGCACCAGAAAAGGCCGAAAAATGGGCCTTGGAACATACTTCAGTAACTTTTTTCATTTCACGGTGTCTATATACTTTAGGTGATTGCCCACCCCCAACAAAGCAACAGGCTTGACGGAAGTGCTAGAATCCTCGCTTCCTGCCGACCCGCTCGGCAAGAAGGGGATATGCGCTTCATGGCAGCCAAATCAATGCAGGCAACATCCAAGGAATACGCTATGAGCCGTCCGACTCACGTGCTTCGTTCTCCCGCGTCGCACCGCAGCTTTGCGGACCCGTTTGCCGCGATTCTGCCAGAGGTGGCTGAGCCCAAATTGGACACGTCGATATTGGACGAGGACGAAAATTTGATGCCCTTGCGCCCGACGGGTTCGTCGCATGACTCGGAGTCAGGTGGCTGGTCGTTCCTGCTCAGGCTGTTTCGCGTTAAACCGAATCGGTGAGCATAGTCATTCCGCCGTTCGACGAGTTCTATCTTCAGGACTCTCCATACCATCTCCAGCAAGGCGACATTTTGCAGGCAGTCCCGATTTTCACCTCGCCCGCTAATCAAGAGTTAATTCTGCTTCGCAGTGAAGGCCGAAGATATCAATATCCACTTCCGCACGATGAACCGATGCGTGCGGTTCGGGAAAAACTGGTCTCAGATGCTTTTGAGGATGGGCATTCCGAATTTGCGGTGTTAGTCGTTCAGCGTTTGCCTGCTGTGTTGATGACGCCGACGTGTGACCTGGACAAGCGCGAGGTTTGGTTGTTCTCACCCCTCAAAGAAGCACCAGCCGAGCGCCTCGACGAAATCTTCTCTGGCAAAGCGGTGTCTTTGTTCCCCTTGTACGAAATTCCGGATGCAGGTCTCACGAAATCCGTAGTAGATGTCGGCGATCCCCGGCGCACCAACATGTCGATAGTGGAATCGTCTACGCCTTTGAGCACCCGTTCCCGCAGTTCTGGCGATGCGATGATCTTGGCGATGCTCGGCCAGGAGCGCGGGTCGAACGCTCCCAGTCCGGTCTCCTGCCCGGTGCGGCGGAGGATGTTATTGACATGAACCATCGGCCCGAAGAGCCCGACGATTTGTTCCTGAAAAAACTTCCGGAGCCACCCGGCACCTTCTCCGCCCCGGGAGGCGTCGTAATGCTCCAGCGCGTCCACCACTGTTTTCGGCCCGAGGAACCTGTCTTGTGGTCCAATACCGCGCTTGCCGGTGGCTAGGGTGGAAAACCCGCCACGCTCTCCCGTTGGTAACTGGCGAATCAGGAACTTCTCTCCCCGCGTGGGGTCGTAAACCGCGTAAGGCTCAACCATCTTTCCACCGAACTTCATCTGCAATGCCAGGTCGGGGCGGAAGTACTCTTTGCCGTTGTACTGAATTGATGGGGGCTGCGCGGTGCCCTGCGTCCACGGCGTGGCAGTATTCGAGAATTCATCAAACAGGTTCTGCTTGAGCACTGCCTCTTTGGTTTGGGCAAAGCTTTCGCGGTAACCGGAAAAATCCTTCGCACCATGCTGGTAGTGGTACTCCGCGCTCATCTCGCGAGTCTTCTTGTCCATCTTCGGCGGTCGCAGGCCTTTGTCCGCATAGAAGGAACCCGTGAACGGTCCCGCTGCCGTTTCCGCCGGCAATGGCAATCGCAAATGTTCGGGATAGGTACGCTTGAGGTGGGGCTCGATGGTCGCGTTCTTTTCGACAAAGCCCTGGGCTTTGCCTTTCGTCTTAAAACTGGCTACCGGATTGCCGTCGCGGTCTTTCACCACCCATGGTGTCTCGATGTCAAAGTTGGGGTCATTGGGATCGGTGATCTCTTCGACGCTTAGGCTCTTGCGCACCGGCCAACCTAAGGCCGTGCGGTCTTTGGTCAACTCCTGCTGCAACGGCTCAAACTTCTTCACCGCTGTAACGACTTCCGGATCATTGATGGCTTTGTTGTAATCGTCTGGCTTGTGGGCTTGCAGGTAGTCGCGCGAGTCAGAATCGACCATTAGCGATGCCAGTCGAATCTGGTCCTCGCTGAGTCCTTGGGTTACTTTGCCGAGGTTGGCTTTAGCTTTCTCCCGGAAGTAGCGGGGCGCATTGTCGATCAGATGCAGCGTGTCTGCGACCAAAGGATCACGCTTGGCGACCGCGTAATACTTGTCGCCGATTTTCAGCTTACCAGAAATAAATTCCTCGGCAGCTTTAGCGTATTCCGCCTTGACCCGCGACGGGGCGAGTGCAGACGGGGTGAACGTTCCCGACTCGTCGGCCAGGAGGCCTCGCAGAACTGGATACTCCCCAAGGAGCTTGTCGAGCACGGTCTCGTTGGGGATTTGCTTGCCGAACTCTTCCACCTGAGGCACGTAATAAACCGGCGTGACCCCGCGTTCGTAAATGATTCCCAATCGCTTGAGGTTCGTGGCGATCGCGTCCGACGGGGGAATGACCTGGATCACGCGCTTGCCACCCACGATGCCACGCCTGACCTGTAGGTTCTGTTCGAGTGTGTAATTGAGGTTGTTCTTGAGCACGTCGGTCGCGAGCTGGCCGGAGCTGACGGTTGAGGCATTGCCAGTGATGCGGTCAAGCAGGCGCTGAATGGATCCTGCCGGAACTTCGACGCCCACTACCCGCTTACCAGTCTTTGAATCCACCGCGGTGTAAATGTGCAAGTGTTCGTTCGCGGCTTCGCGGATCTGGTTCCACCAGCGCAGCACCGCGCCGCCGATCAGGTGATGCTCTTCGGTTTCGTGATCAGGGGCGGCGTCATACTGCTCTCTCCATTTCGCGAGAGCGGCGTCGTGCTCGTCTGGTTTCACTTCCTCGTAATCGCGCAGCTTCCAGTTCTCGGTCTTGCGCAGCGTTCCGTTCTCCGGGGTCACCACATAGGAGGCTGGGTCGCTGTGCCCATTGGCATGCACAATCTCGCGCGCGTCTTTGACGAACATCAGCTTGCCCTTTGAACCGCGTAGCAAGCGCGCGTTCTGTTCGCCGCCAGTTTTTAGCGCCGTCTCAACTTTCTCTGCCGGCATGCGGTTGGTTTTCACCTTTGCGTCGACTGGGTAATAGAAGGTTTCTGCGCCCGTCTTGGGGTCGATTGAAATCGACTCTCGCGCATGAATTTCAAACTTGTCGCCGGGGAGTTCCTTCACGCCGGTGTCGAGCGTGCCATCTTCAACCGCCTGTTGCACCGTGGCCTGGAAGATGTCGTAGTAATAGTCGTAGACCGCATTCTGGACGGCGGGATCGAGCGCCAGCAGACGATTGAGAAGGCGGGTCACGTTAGTGCGATCGGCCTCCGGGACGGTGGTGACTCCTGCCTTGGAGTCGTATTTCAATACCCGCAGGTCCTTCAGGATGGTCATGCCGGTGAGCGGCTTGCCGGATGCGCCTTCCGTTCCGGGAATCGCCACGTTGCGCAGCAGTTGCTCGTAGAACGTCTTGGTGGCTTTCTTGCCCTGGTCGCTTTCAAAGTTCACCTTGTCCATGGCGTCATTGCCACCGATCGCGCTCTTCTGCCCTTTGCTTAAAGCGCCGAGTGATCCTAAGCGTTTCGCAATGGTGGCGGAGAACCGCTTCTCTCCTCCCATATCGGTCACGATGGTGTCGTACTCGGGCGGGTGCACCTGGTTGGCGCGATGGGTGCGCCCTAACATCTGCATCGCCTTGTCTGCACTCCACCCCATCTGCAACGTAATGTGATGGCGCTTCTGTTGGTTCTTGGCATTGTTGTCGGCGTGCAAGGAGATGCCGGTACCGGCCGCGTTCGAAAGAATCGCCACCCGCTTTTTTCCGGATTGAAAGGCGCGCATCTCCGAGAGGTTGACGTCGTCGCGCTTAACGCTGGCATCGCCGCGTTTCACGAATTTGCCGATGGACTCGTCGTAGCGCTCTTTGCGTCCGGTCAACTCTGCTGCTTTCGAGGGACCGCCGAAACTGTTGATGAGAATGTCGAGCGGGTTCGAGGGCAGCTTCAGGTCGCGCTGCACCTGCTTGATCATCTCGTCCCGTTCCCGCACCGCTTGCGGGTTTTGAATTGGGTTGCCGTCGGCGTCGCGTGCGGCGATCTTAATCAGGCGTCCTTCGCTGTCTACGTCATCCTTGTACTGCTGCGTGGGATAGTGTTCGCGCACCAGGTCGGTGAGCATTTCCGCCGGGCCAAAGTCGTAATCCGGCGGCTCTTCATCGTCACCCGCAGTCGGCCGTTCTTTGTTTTTCTCTCGGTTCTGCGCAGCTTCGTTGGTGTTGACCAGCGTGATCACGACGGACTTGCCCTGCGCGAGTGCCTCATTCGCGCGTTCGACTGCCGTGGGAATTTTCAGCGTGGTCAGCAATACGTTGAAGAATCGCAGCTGTGCTCCATAGAAGAGCGAAAGGAACCGCGCCACCTGCCGGTTTCCACCGTTGGTGGTGGTCTTAATCGTGTCTTCGGCCCGCTCTACAACCGACTGCCAGGCCTTCACCGCGGTGCGATACAGAGCCTTCTGATCAGCAGTGAGCTTGTGCTCGGTTTCGTGATAACTCACGCCTTTGAAGCTGAGAGTGCGCGAGAGGTATTTGCCCTGAGCTTTCAACTCGCGCGCCACCATCTCCATCGCCGAAATGCCACCCCCGGAGATCTGCGCTGCGAATTCCGGGAAGCCGTTCGGAAACGAGGTGCCTGGGCCCCACAGACCCAAGCGATCGAGATAGCCAAGGTTCATGACATCAGTGGCGGCGGTTGCAGACAAAGACGCCGTGCGCAGTTTAGGAGTGCGTTTTAAGAGGGCTTTCACGGCCTTGCCGATTTCAGACGGGGGCTGATTGCCCGCGCCAGTGACGGCGTTCTTCAGGTTGTGCGACTCGTCAAACAGGATGTACGCGCCGTCGGCTTCATCGTTGCCCTTCAGCCACTTCTCTAATTGGGCAACCCGGGTGTTGCCTTTCTTGTCTCCTGAGCGGATCAACGCGTAAGTGGTGAAGAGCACGCCCTGGTGATCAATGGGATCGGTGACGTTAAATTTCTGGAAGGCTTTGATGTTCTTCGACATCTCGATCGCGCCGATGCCGTTGAAGTCGCGCTTGGCGTCCTCCATCAGGTCCCACTTCTCGGATAGGTGAGCAGTCTGGCCGCTTGCAGTTTCGACATCGAAGTGCAGCACCCTGAGCGCAGCACTGTCCGCAAGCGTAGCCGGGCGGCAGGTAATGAGCGGTTCATTACTCGCTACGCGAGGGCTGGGGGCAGCGATTGCCCCCGCAGAGCTGTTGATTGTTTTCGGCGACTGCTGTTTTGCGCGTTTCCCTTGCTTCAAAGGCACCTCGCAAACTGCGATCTTCAAAGGGAGCAGGATGAGCGATCGGCGGATTTTTAGTATTGCCTGACCACGAAAGAAATCAGCTGAAAGGTCTGACCGGAGACGAGCGTCGCGGTTTCCTGAATGGTGATGTTTTGCGAAGTGGTGGTGGTGAATGAAGCCAGACTGCCCCCAAGTTCATACATATGCCCGGTGCCTTCACCGCCGCCCGTCGGATTCGAACCGGGCTGATCGTATCCCCAGGCATCCGCCGTTCCTGGCGCTCCGGTCGAGTGAACTTGAATGAAGCAGCCAAGATTGATTCCGGTGTTGGCGTTTGAAATTCCGAGCGTGGTGTTGCCGGTATGCACGCAGACCCCGGTGGTTCCCCCGGCGTTGATTTGGAAATTTTCGAGCGGGCTGCTGGTTGTGTTCGTGTTGAAGTCGATGTGGGCTTCAATGTCTAAGATCGATCCCGCGCTCAGGCTTCCACCGGGAACCGCGCACGCGGTCGAAAAAGCTCCCGCCGCCGAAATGGTGTCACTCGCCGGAAACAGCGAACACAGCGGCGCGGTCGCGGCAGCGGACGCGCTGGGGTAAATATCTTTGTTGAGTGAAACGGTGTACGTCCCTGGCGAACCGCCCGCCCCAAACACCGTTCCAAGAATTTGCCCGGATGTGGGCCGTGTGGATCCGGCGTCGTGACAGTCACCCGCCGTCGATCCGCTGATCTGCACGTAATCGTTCGGAGTGGTCGAGTTGTCGAAGACGCACGGGGCGACGCCGGAAATGGTGACAATGGCCACATTCGAAGTAGCCGCGTCATTGGTGACGATGCCGATTGCACCTGAGGTGTCGGTAGTCGCCGAGATGATGACCGAAGTGGCCGAGCCGGTGGTGTTGAATTTCGCCAGCTTATTGAGCGTGGTCCCGGTGGTCGTATCATTCGGGACGGAAATCGAAATCTGAGCCGCGGTTAATGTGGTTAGAACGAAACAACTTAAGAGAAGCAGTAAAAACTTTTTCATGGTTTTCCTTTCGAAGTTTGGGTCATGTAACCTCTCGGTTCGTTATTGGAATGCGACCGGTTTCGAGAAAGCGACCGGACTAGAGAAAGCAACGCCTGTGATCTTGCTGGCTGGTGTCGTGCCCGTTGAACCTTGGGTGCTCCCAACAATCGGCAGCACGTTCTGCGCGTGCAGAACAATAGTAAAAACAATTGCTGTGAGCATTAGTCGTTCCTCTAGATGAAATTTTCGCAAGACTCTGCGCCTGCAAGATGTTGAATTGGCAGATAGATCAGAGGCTCAGCAACGAAGTAACCCGCACGGGCAGGGATTCATGGCGGCAGCCAGCATGAAGCGCGCGGGAAACGTCAAGGACATCGACGCGCGGGCGATGCACACGGTCCCGTCCTCCAGCGGTTGGCGCATGACTTCGAGCACGTTGCGAGGGAATTCCGGGAGTTCGTCGAGAAACAGCACGCCGTTGTGTGAAAGCGACACTTCGCCTGGCCGTGGAATGACGCCTCCGCCGATCAGGCCAGCATCGGAAATAGTGTGGTGCGGGTTCCGAAATGGACGTATGCCGACCAATCCCGCGCCGTGGTCGAGTACCCCGGCCACGCTGTGGATTTTCGTAGTTTCCAAGGCTTCTTCAAACGTGAAGGGCGGCAGTATGGTCGGAATGCGCTTGGCAAGCATAGTCTTGCCCGAGCCGGGTGGGCCGATCATCAGAATGTTGTGGCCGCCGGCGCAAGCGACCTCGAGAGCACGCTTGGCAGTTTGCTGTCCGCGCACGTCTTTAAAATCGACCGGGAAGTGCTGGGCTTCGTTCAGCAGCGCTTCCTGGTTGACCGCAACCGGCGCGATTCCATTGCCGGTGTTCACAAAATGGATAACGTCGAGCAGAGACTTGACCGGATAAACCGTCACACCGCTCACCATGGCAGCTTCCCGGGCATTCAGCTCGGGAACGACAACCCGCGAAATTTTGCGACCACGGGCTTCGATGGCAATAGGAAGGGCACCGCGGACGGCGCGAATTCCGCCGTCGAGCGAAAGCTCACCTACGAACAGGCAATCGGAAATTTCTTTTTTGTTTAAGCCACCGTATGCGCCCAGGATTCCCAGCGCCATGGGCAGATCGAAGCCGGAACCTTCTTTCTTAATATCCGCAGGGGCGAGATTGATGATGATGTGAGTCGGCGGAATGTCATATCCGCAGTTCTTTAAAGCCGCCTTCACTCGATCCCGACTCTCACGCACCGCCGCATCCGGCAAGCCGACGGTGTGGAAGTGGTCTTCGTCGCACTTGATGCCGGAGACATCCACTTCCACTTCGATAATGCTGGCGTCTATGCCATACACGGCAGCGCTGAGAGTCTTGTAGAGCATTCACGAGGGATCGCGGGGGAGGGCAATCCAGCCTTACCGTATTTGTTTAGCAGTGTTTTTTATGTGACGGATGTCACAGGATTAGGAGATAGATGGGCCTACGGCTGAGGAAAACGCGTGCGGGAAAGACGTCCCCGCTGTCCGCTCCATACCTAACTATGAAGTGAGATTCAGTGCGCGCTTGATGGTTCCCCGCTCGGCCTGAATTTTCTGCTGAAGAAGAGTAATGGAATAGATCAATTGCTCGGGACGCGGCGGACATCCGGGCACGTAAATATCTACCGGTATGACTTGATTAACGCTTTGCACCAGCGCGTAATTGTTAAAAACTCCGCCCGAGGTTGCACACGCACCCATGGAGATCACCCACTTGGGCTCAGGCATTTGCTCCCAAAGTTGGCGGATGACGGGCGCCATTTTGTTGGAAACGCGGCCAGCGATGATCATCAGGTCGGACTGGCGCGGCGAGGGACGGAAAACCTCCGCGCCGAAACGCGCAATATCAAAGCGCGATGCGCCCATCGACATCATCTCAATGGCGCAGCAGGCAAGCCCGAAAGTCATTGGCCAGATCGAATTCTTGCGCATCCAATTGACGACGTTGTCGACGGTGGTGAGCACGACGCCTTCGGGCGTTGGATTGCCGTAGGTCAGCTCTTTAACCACACGTTTGCCGTTTTCGATTTCTACATAAGGGCCGAAGTCGAGTCCGTTCGCCATCGCATTTATTCTAACCGATTCGGCAGTCTAAACCGATTTCACCACGGAGACACGGAGGCACGGAGAAGAAAGATCATTGCACTGTTTAAGCATTCTTAAAGAGAGTCCCTCTTAACATTAGCGACTCTTAGGAACCCGTTGTTTCTTCTTCTCCGTGTCTCCGTGGTGAATGGCTTTATGGGATCAGCACGATCTTGCCGAACATCCGGCTCTTTTCCATGTACTCGTGAGCGGCACGTGCTTCCTTCAAAGGAAACGTACGATCCACAACCGGCTTCAAATGTCCGCTGAAAACGTGCTTGAGTACTTCGTTAAGCTCGCCCATCGTTCCCATGTAAGAACCGAGAACCGATAACTGCCTGGAATAAACGAAACGCAGATCGATGCTGACCTGTGGCCCGGTGGTGGCGCCGCAAGTCACCAGCGTGCCGGCAGGTTGGAGCGAACGAACGCTCTCGTCCCAAGTGGCTGGGCCAACGTGTTCGAGGACGATATCAACACCCTGCTTATTTGTAATCTTCCGAACTTCTTCGGAAATTTTCTGCTTGTAGTGATTGATCACGTGATCGGCGCCAAGTTCGCGGGCCTTAGCCATTTTGTTGTCATCGCCGGCTGTGGTGATCACCTGGCAATTAAAAAATTTAGCAACTTGAATTCCTGCGATGCCAACGCCGGAATTAGCCCCGAGCACGAGAATGGTCTGTCCGGGGTGAATGCCTGCCCGGCCGACCAGCATGTGCCATGCAGTCAGAAAAACCAGCGGCACACTGGCCGCCTGGTTGAAGTCCAACGAATCCGGAATGGGGATGACATTTACGGAGGGAACCGCAATCAGCTCGCAGTTGCCGCCATCAACTCCATTGCCGAGCACGGTAAATTCGGGGCATTGGTTCTGCAGTCCGGCGACGCACTTCGCACAGTGATTACAGAAGTGCATGGGGGCGATCAACACGCGTTGGCCGACTTTGAATCCGGTTACATACTCTCCAACTTCCACAATTTCGCCGGCAATATCGCTGCCTAAGATATGCGGCAGTTTTACGCCAGGCAGGCCTTTCCGCACCCAGATATCGAGGTGATTCATGGCGCAGGCTTTCACGCGCACCAGAAGCTGGTCTTTACGAAGCGACGGGTCAGGAACGTCTTCATAGCGGAGCACTTCGGGCCCGCCAAATTCGTGAATGCGAACGGCTTTCATGGAGCTCCTCTTCTCAGGCGATATAGAGCACATTGTCGCTCGGCCAGGAGATACGAAGACCTGGAAAGTTTTAAACAGACTAGGTGCTCACGGACATTCTGATTGTCAGATCGTGCTTCTTGGCTTTCGGAGTAATAATCACGGGAATCTCATAATCGTTAAACCCACGGAATCTAAACCTCAAGTAATGGGTCCCTCCATGCACATGTCGAAACCGGAAGCTTCCCTTCTGGTCGGTCAATGTTGCATCAATTCTCCGCTTGAAGTCAGGAGTCATCCGCTCAATTAAGACGAATTGAATTGGTGCACCACTGCCATCATCCACCACCCCTGATAAGGACTGCACAACTCCGCTATCTTTTTCCAGAACCGTAATCCATCCTTGCGGATATTCGTATTCTTGGGGAATCCTCCGAGTGCACCCAATCAGTAAGAAGAACATAGCGGTAAGAGGAATCCATCTGCGTAATTCTGTCATATGAACTTCAATATTTAGCTTCGGACGTGCTTTCTATCAACTGAATAATTAGCGCTTGCACATTTTACGAAGAGATCGTTCAAATTCATGAATGCGGGCAGCTTTCATGGAAACTGTTGAAATCAACCTACTACAAACGTCGGCCGCCCCACTGCGATTCGAGTCCGCCGCCCTCCGCGGTGTCGCTCGCCATTGCCTTGTTGACTTCGTCTTCCTATCGCGAGAAGATGACTTTGACAGGTCGTGTCCGAAACACCTTCTGGTTCGCGCCAAAAGCCCCGGAGTGTTGATCCGGGGCTTTTGAGTTTGACTTCCCTTCTGCCGAGCCAAATAATTGACTCATGGACATTTACGAAGAGATCGTTGAGTTGCGCCAGTCCGGCCGCCGCGGCGCCGTGGCAACCATCGTGAATGTGCGCGGATCGGTGCCGTCGTTTGAAACTGCCAAAATGCTGGTTCGCGATGACGGTTCCATCTTCGGCACGGTCGGCGGCGGCTGTGTAGAGGCTGAAGTCTGGCAAGCGGCGCGCGAGGTAATGGAAAGCGAGCGGCCGCGCACGCTGACCTTCAACCTGAATCAAAATCCAAAATACGACACGGGCCTGGTTTGCGGCGGAACGCTGGATATTTTTATTGAGCCGGTGCTGCCTCCGGCATCGCTTTACATCTTCGGCGCTGGCCATGTGGCGCTCAGCCTTTACAAGACTGCAAAAACGGCGGGCTTCGATGTGAATGTAGTTGACGACCGCGAGAGCTATGCCAACCGCGAGCGTTTTCCCGACGCGAAGGAAGTGATCGCGGAAGATTTCGATCACGCAATGAAACGAATCACTCCCAATGAAACTTCCTACATTGTGATTGTGACCCGCGGACATCACGATGACATGCGCGTGCTGCGTTGGGCTGTGCAAACGCAAGCCCGCTACATCGGGATGATTGGGTCGAAGCGCAAGACCATCGCCATTTTCCGCGAGTTGGTGAAAGAAGGGATTCCGGAACAGCAATTCGAGCATGTGCATGCGCCAGTCGGGCTCGACATCGGCGCCATTACGCCGGAAGAAATTGCAGTTGCAATCACCGCCGAATTGATCGCCGTCCGTAGACGCGTCGCTCGGCCTCTGCCGCACATGAGTTGGTTTCATTCGCGGGAGCTGGACCCAAGTGCCGCCAGCGCCGAACTAAAACAAGAAAAGTCCTAAGAACCACCCGCCGTACTTCTCTTCCACCTCACAAGCAGTTTAGGATTTTTTTATGTCTTTACTGCAAGTAATTCTGCTTGGCATTATTCAAGGCCTTACCGAACTGCTGCCGGTCTCCAGTTCAGCTCACGTCGTGGTTGCGGAAAAACTCATGGGCCTCGATCCCTCCGCGCCGCAAATGACGCTGCTGTTGGTCATGCTTCACACCGGCACCATGCTGGCGGTTATTGTTTTCTTCTGGAGCCGTTGGCGAGCCACGGTAAGCGACACGCGGGATGGCTGGAAAAGTTACATAGGTTGGCTGCTGCTGGCCACAGTAATTACCGGAATCATCGGTGAAATTCTGATCAAGCTGATTGAGAAAGTCTGGTTCCGCGACATTCAGCACTCTGAAGTTGAAATGCTCTTCAGCCATCTGGAGCTGATTGCTCCAGCTCTCGCGTTGGTGGGAGTGCTGATCCTAATCGCTGGCATGCGCGAAAAATCGTCGGCTTCGATCGCGCAAGGTGGCGGCCTCAATGCCGGCCGCTCCGCTCTCATTGGCGGAGTGCAAGGGCTATGTCTTCCCTTCCGCGGATTTTCACGCTCGGGTGCGACTATTTCGACCGCAATGCTGTCAGGAGTAGAAAAACGTCGAGCCGAGGATTTCAGTTTTGCATTGGCGGTGATTCTTACTCCTCCAGCAATCGCGCGAGAGGCTCTAAGACTAGTCAAAGCTGAACACATGGATGCGGGTCCGGCATTACACGCCGCTGCGGGAGTCAGCGTGGTCGGGCTCGTGTGCGCATTTGTCGCCGGCCTACTGGCGCTTAAATGGCTCAGCAAATGGCTCGAAGCCGGCAAATGGTATTGGTTCGGAATTTATTGTTTAATCGCGGCCGCGGGAGTGGCGTACTTGCATCACGCCGGATATTAGTCGGGGTTCGATTGCTAACGCCGCGGCTGCGCGTTAGTCTAATTCGTTGTTAAAGAATTTCAATCCAGCTCTGAATCCCGCTTGCAATAGGAGACTACAAATGCTCAAGAGTATCGCTATGTTGGTTGTGTTAGCTGTAGGCACCTGCACTCTATCTTCTGCGCAACAGGACAAGAGCAAACGCGAGAGCCCGCCAGAACAGGCGCAGTGCAAATTCTCTGACGGCAAGACCGTCAGTGTGGACTATTCGAGTCCCCGCCTTAAAGGGCGCAAAGTTGGCGGCGAGGTTGCACCTTACGGCCAGGTTTGGCGTACTGGCGCGAACGAAGCAACTACGTTTGTAACCACCACCAACGTTAATGCTGACGGCCGCGACATTCCCGCCGGCAATTACACGTTGTTTACGCTCCCGGAAGAGAGCAAGTGGACGCTCATCGTCAATAAAAAAACTGGAGAGTGGGGTATTCCCTACAAATATGAATCGGAAGAGTTGGCCCGCATTCCGATGTTGATTTCTAAAACGTCGGCTCCTGTCGAGAACTTCACCATCAGCTTCGACCAAGGCGGCAGCACTTGCACAATAAAACTGAGCTGGGGAGAGACCCAGACTTCGGTAAAATTTGCCGAGAAGAAATAAATGACAAGCTGTGAGCTTTCGAGTTGTGAGCTCTTAGCTTTCAGCTTTCTTCGGATTTTCGGCCTGAGGTTTCCAGCGCAGAACAGGATTTCGCGCGGCGGCAGTTTCGTCTAGGCGAGAGACCCGCGTGGAGTGTGGCGCGCTACGCACCATCTCTGCGTCTTCTTCGACTTCCTGAGCGATCGATTGCATGGCTTCAATGAAAAGGTCCATCTCTTCTTTTGATTCGCTTTCGGTGGGCTCAATCATCATGGCGCCGGGGACGATCAGCGGAAACGCAGTGGTGTAAGGATGAAAGCCATAATCGATAAGGCGCTTGGCGATGTCCATGGTGCGCACCCCTTTTTTCGCCTGCAACTTGTCGCTAAAAACCACTTCGTGCATGCTGGGGCTTTGATAGGGCAGCTCGAAAGTCCCTTCCAGACCCTTACGGATGTAGTTCGCGTTCAGCACCGCATCTTCCGTGGTCTGGCGTAAACCGTCTGGACCGTTAGCGAGAATGTAGGCGAGCGCGCGAACGAACATCCCGAAGTTTCCATAGAAGGAACGCACCCGTCCGATGGATTGAGTGCGGTCGTATTCGAAGCCAAGAGTGCCGTCGGATTTCGAGATCAACACCGGCTTGGGCAAGAACGGTTCCAGAAATTTCTTGATCGCAACCGGACCTGAGCCGGGACCTCCGCCTCCGTGAGGAGTGGAAAAGGTTTTATGCAAATTCAAATGCATGAGATCCACGCCGAAATCGCCGGGACGAACTTTGCCCACCAACGCATTCATGTTGGCGCCGTCCATGTAAAGCAGGCCGCCCTTGGCATGAAGAATGTCGGCGATCTTGTGAATTTCCTGCTCGAAGACGCCCAGCGTATTGGGATTGGTGAGCATCAGCGCAGCGACATCTTCGGTCATCTGCGCTTCAAGCATCCCGGTGTCGACAATGCCGTTCGAATTCGATTTCAAATTCTCGATGGCATAGCCGACCATCGCCGCTGTGGCAGGATTGGTGCCATGAGCCGAATCTGGAATGAGAACTTTCTTGCGCGGCTTGCCTTTTGAATCGTGGTGCGCGCGCACCATCAGCAATCCAGTCAGTTCGCCGTGCGCGCCGGCTGCGGGCTGCAGAGTGATCGCATCCATGCCGGTGATTTCAGTGAGGCAATCGCTCAGCGTTTTAATGATGCGCAGAGCGCCTTGCGAAATTTTCTCCGGTTGATAAGGGTGGCCATTGGCAAGGCCTTCAAGCCGGGACACGACTTCGTTGACCCGCGGGTTATATTTCATGGTGCAAGAGCCGAGCGGATACATTCCCAGATCAATTGCGTAATTCCATGTCGACAAACGCGTGAAGTGGCGGATGATCTCGATCTCGCTCACTTCTGGCATCTCTCCGAGATTTTTTCGTTCGGATTTGCCAAGCAGCTTGGCGGCGTCGACGTCGGGCACGTCGAGCGGAGGAAGCTTCCAGGCACCTTTGCCGGGCGAGGATTTTTCGAAGATCAAGCCTTCATTCTGGCTGACGTTGCGCGTGGCTTTACGGGTCATGTGCTTTGACATCACTTGGCCACCTCTTCCATGCTGGCTTCATCGCCGACAGTCGTATCGGAAGTTTCGCTCGCCGCAACTACGCCCACAGCGGTGTCGATCATGCTGCGCGTGGTCAGCTCAGTGCAGCACCACAGAGAGGCATTGCCCAGCTCGGGATAGAACTTTTGCAGCGGGAATCCGCCGACAATTTTGTGGCCGAGCAGGCGTGAGTTGATGGCGTGCGGATCTTCGCTGGTGCGAACCACGAATTCGTTAAATCGCGGTGCGCCGTCGAACAACACGGTGGCATGTTTTCCAAACTGCCGCGCCGCATAGTCAGTCTTGGCGAGATTCTGTTTTGCAAGTTCTTTCAGACCAACTTTGCCGTAAATGGTCATAAAAATATTTGCCATCAGGGCGATGAGGGCCTGGTTTGTACAAATATTCGATGTCGCCTTCTCGCGGCGGATGTGCTGCTCGCGAGTCGCAAGTGTGAGCACGAAACCGCGCTTGCCATTGCGGTCAGTGGTCTGGCCGACGAGGCGTCCCGGCATCTGGCGCACATAAGCTTCGCGGGTGGCAATCACGCCGCAATACGGCCCCCCAAAAGTGAGAGGCACGCCGAACGACTGTGCTTCCATAGCAATGATGTCGGCGGAGCGCGGGGGTTCGACAATTCCTAGCGAGATGGCTTCGGCGATAGAAACCACGAGCATCGCGCCCTTGCTGTGCGCAATTTCGGCAAGTGCTTCCACGTCTTCGATGCTGCCAAAAAAATTAGGGGACTGGATCAGAAGACACGCGGTGTCAGCAGTGATGGCTTTTTCGACTGCACTCGGATCCAGCCGCCCCGACTCTGCAAATGGCAATGTCGCCAAAGGCATGCCTTGATGAAATGCATAAGTAGCCAGCACTTCGCGATATTCAGGATGAACGCTGCGTGCCACGACGACCGAGCGGCGCCCAGTGAGGCGGACGGCCATCATTACAGCTTCGGCCGCAGCTGTCGAGCCGTCATACATGGAAGCGTTTGCAACTTCCATGCCGGTCAACTCGCAGATCATGGTCTGGAATTCGAAAATGGATTGCAGCGTGCCTTGCGAAATTTCTGCCTGATAGGGCGTGTAAGCGGTAAGAAATTCGCCGCGCGAAATCAGCGAATCAATGATCACCGGGCGATAGTGATGGTAAGCGCCGGCGCCAAGAAAAGTGGCATGGCCATCGCCGTTCTCACGCGAGCGCTCGCGAAACCAATCAACGATTTCTGACTCCGCCATTTGCCGCGGGACTTTGAGATCGCGATTCAGGCGGTACTCAGCCGGAATCGACTTAAAAAGTTCGTCGATCGAGCGCGCGCCCATGCTCTTAAGCATGGATTCACGGTCAGCGGGAGATTTGGGAAGATAACGCATAAATCAGCTTTTAGCTCTTAGCTCGCCGAGGTGTGACCACAACGTCTCAGCTAAAAGCTAAGAGCTAACAGCTAAGAGCTCTAGTGTCCGCCTTCTTCGGCGACGAATTTTTCATAGTCGGCGGCCGAGAGCAATGAGTTCAGATCGCCAGGATTTTTCAGCGCGATTTTGATCATCCAGGCGCTGTGAGCATCTTTGTTTATTTTTTCGGGCGCCGTTGCCAGTTCGCCATTGATCTCGGTCACCATACCTGAGGCGGGCGCGTACAAATCCGAAACCGCTTTTACGGATTCGACGCTGCCAAAAGTCTTCCCCGCTGAAAGTTCCGCGCCGACTTTGGGCAGATCGACGAAGACGATGTCGCCGAGCGAATCCTGGGCATAGCTGGTGATCCCGATGGTGGCGGTTTTTCCGTCAGATTTCAGCCACTCATGTTCCTTGGTGTATTTGTAATCAGCGGGAAAATTCATTTAGCTCCTGATTGCGTCGTCTCTAAACGGACTCGATCTTTTCTGCTGCTGACCCGGCGCTACTGCGCCGGGCTTTCACATTCCGCCCCTGCGGGGCTGCCGCATTCTTCAAGCCTTCTTCGGCTTCTTGTAAAAAGGCGTGGGCACAACTTTTGCCTTCACGCTTTGATTTCGAATCTCAACCAACAATTCCGTTCCGAGCGCTGAAAATTCTGGCGGCACATAGGCAAGCGCAATGTTTTTCTTTAAGAATGGAGCATAGGACCCGCTGGTCACGAATCCGACCTGCGAACCTTCACTATTCAAGATGCGGTAACCATCGCGCGCGATTCCGCGGTCGATCATCTCCAGGCCAACCAGCGTTCGCTTGGTTGGCCCTGCCCGTGCCTTCTCCAGGGCTTCGCGCCCAACGAACTCCGGCTTCTCCATTTTGCAGAAGCGGTCGAGCCCCGCTTCCCACACATTGATGGTATCGGAAATTTCGTGCCCGTACAGCGGCAGCTTGCCCTCGAGGCGAAGGGTATTGCGCGAGCCAAGGCCGCAAGGAACGGCACCGAATTCTTTGCCAGCGGTAAGCACTTCTTTCCACACCCGCACGCTGGTCTGCTCATCACTGGGGACGTATATTTCGAACCCGTCTTCCGCGGTGTAGCCGGTGCGCGCAATCAAGACGTTCTTCAACCCGCAAACTGCGCCGCGAGTGACCCAGTAAAATTTCACGCTGTGTAAATCTGCATCGGTGAGTTTGCCGAGCAGGTCAACACCTTTGGGGCCTTGAATCGCAATCTGGGTAAAGTCGTCGGACAAATTTTCTACTTCACAGTCGAATTCGCGAGTGTTGTCGCGAACCCAGTTGAAGTCCTTCTCCCGGGTCCCGGCATTGATGACCAGCAGATATTCTTCTTCTCCAAGGCGATGCACAATCACGTCGTCTACGAATGTGCCCTGCGGATAAAGCAGCGCCGAATACTGGGCCTGGCCGATGGCAAGCCGCGACGCGTCATTCATCGAAATACGCTGCACGGCGGCGAGAGCATCAGGACCAGCGAGTCGAATGTCGCCCATGTGGCTGACGTCAAAGATACCCACACCGTTGCGAACCGCCATGTGCTCGGCAATGATGCCGCCGCCAACCGAAGCAGGATATTCAACCGGCATATCCCAGCCGTTGAAATCGACCATCTTTGCGCCCAACTCGCGGTGAGCGGCGTTCAGCGCAGTTTTGCGAACGACGGTTGTGGTTTCGACAGGGGACAATGGGCCTCAATCACCCGCGGTAGCTGGGCCGCAGGTGGAAACTAAAGAGGCTAACACGTAGATTGCGTTGGGTTCAATTGGCGCGTGCAATCAAAGACCTTTTACCACAGAGGGCACGGAGAACACGGAGGAAATCACAGAGGAAATGAAATGAACAAGCACTTGTATTATTTATGTCTATGCCAACCGCCTTCAAGAAAAAGGCTCGCGTGCTCTCGTCGCGAGTATCGTATCGCGGCCCGGTGTTCTGGGTGACCACCGATGACGTCCTTGAACCAACCGGGGTGCGCGCTACGCGTGATGTTGTGCGACACAGCGGGTCAATCGTAATCCTTGCAGTGGACGATAGCTCCGGCGGACCCCTCGTACTGCTGGAAAAGCAGTACCGTCATGCTGCCGGGCGTTTTCTATTTGAACTGCCCGCGGGGCGAATTGACGAGGGCGAAAATCCCCTGCACGCGGCCAAACGCGAACTGCTGGAAGAGACCGGTTACTCGGCCCGAAGTTGGAAACGTGTGCTGCACTTCTGGGCCAGCCCAGGATTTGTAGCGGAGGCCATGTCAATTTACCTCGCCCAGGATTTAAAAGCAGGAGCAGCTCAGCCGGAGGATGATGAGGTCATCGAATTAAAGTTTGTTCGTATCGAAAAAGCCGTATCCATGGTCCTAAAAGGAACCATCCAAGACGCGAAAACGATTGCCGGGGTGCTCTGGCTGGATCATCAGACAAGGAACAAAGCCAGCAAGAACTCTGTTTCTAAGAAGATATGAGTTCTTCCTGCCTTTACATTTCTTGACACTGCCCGCCAACGGACGCAAAATGGCAATCGAGGGTGGGGCCAGCGGGGAGCTTGGGACCTGCTGCCCTAAGGAGAGGTTCGTGGATCGACTGAAAGGAACTGTGAAGTGGTTCAATAACGCCAAAGGATACGGGTTCATTGGACGTGATGACGGGCCCGACGTGTTCGTCCACTACAGCGCTATTACCAGCGAAGGCTATAAGAGCCTGCAGGAGGGCGACGCGGTTGAGTTCGAGATTGTGCAAGGCCAGAAAGGACCGCAAGCCGCAAACGTCAGCAAGGCTTCCTGAATTTTTTCGGCAGCTTCTGACGACTGGAATTGTTTGCCACGAGCTGAGGCGCGGGCCTCTTCATTCTGCAACTCTGCTACGGCTGCCTCCCTATCGGTTTCACCTGGTCAAAGGTCTCCTCGCAATTCCAGCCGTTCTTGTGTCTCGCGTTCATTGCGTTTCTCGTAGTACGGGCGCGATAATCTTGGCATGATCGGACGCCCCGAAACCTCCGAAGCCGCCCCGTACTATTTCACTTACATCAACCAGGTTCAAGGCGATAATCCCGTTCGCGTTATTGAGGCCCAGCTGGAGGAGGCTTTGCCGCTCTTGACGGGAATCACAGAAGAGAAATCTCTCTATCGTTATGCTCCTGACAAGTGGAGCATTCGGCAAGCGCTGAACCACGTAACCGATACCGAACGAGTTTTTGCCGTTCGGGCTCTGTGGTTTGCCCGAGGACTCGGTTCACCTCTGCCCAGCTACGATCAAGATATTGCCGCGGCCGGAGCTGCTGCCGACGGAATTCCGTGGGCGGCGCATGTGGAAGAATTTGGCCACGTGCGCCGGGCAACGATCGCGCTGTTTAGAAACATGCCCAACGACGCCTGGATGCGAAGCGGAATTGCCAGCGAAAAAAAGTTTACGGTTCGCGCCATGGCTTTTATCGCCGCAGGACATTGGGCGCATCATTTGAAGATTCTGAAGGAACGATATTTGTAGGCACCTGCCTGGACAGCCGAGGGCGGCTGTCCCCACGAAGTTCTCTGAGTCGGAGCTGCCCCGTTTTGATTACGCGACCTTTCGCTCCTCTTCCGAATATGCGCTGGCCTGGTCTAACTTCTGAACCGCTGCGGGACCTAATTTCACGCGGGCTGCCCCCAGCAGTTCATCCAACTGCTTCACGCTGGTAGCGCTGGCAATGGGAGCAGTTATCGTAGGCTTGGCCAACAGCCAGGCAAGAGAAACCTGAGCGGGGGTCGCGCTGTACTGCTTTGAAACTTCGTCAAGCGCGGCAAGAATTCGCAAGCCGCGCGGGTTGAGATATTTCTGTACGCGCGATCCGCGGCTGCGGTTTTCAAGATCTTTCTCCGACCGATACTTCCCCGTCAGGAATCCACTCGCAAGCGAAAAATACGGGATCACGCCAATGTGGTTTTCGCGGCACACGGTTTCCAGCTCACCCTCGAATTTGTTACGGACATAAAGGTTGTATTCGGGCTGCAGGCTTTCGTATCGCGGCAGCTTTTTCTCTTGGCTGATCTTCAGCGCAGATTGCAGCGTCGCGGGCTGAAAATTCGAGGCGCCGATTACGCGGACCTTCCCGGCCCTAATCAATTCGGCATAGGCTTCGAGCGTCTCCTCCGATTGAGTATCTTTATCCTCGGTGTGCGACTGATAAAGATCGATGTAGTCGGTTTGCAGGCGGGCCAGAGATTCATCGGCCGACTGCAAAATGTGTTTTTTAGAAAGTCCCTTGCGCCCGTTGCCCATATCCAGGCCAGACTTGGTTGCGATCAAAACGCGGCCACGCTTGCCACTCTGCTTCAGCCACTTGCCGATGATGGTTTCCGATTCGCCGCCGTGATTTCCGGGAATCCAATTGGAATAAACGTCGGCGGTGTCGATCATGTTGAACCCTGCATCGACAAAGTGATCGAGCAGCTCGGAAGCGGATTTTTCGTCCTTTACTGTCCAGCCAAAAACGTTGCCGCCAAACACCAGCGGCGCAACCTCAAAACTTGAATTCCCCAGCTTGCGCTTCTCCACTTGATTCGTTTGCATTGGTATCCTCGCGGCCGCGAATGCAGGCGATTGTTTAGGTGCAGTGCTCGCCGATTTGGATACTAATAATTACATTGATAGACCATCAACTTCGGCACTTCTGAGTACAAATTCTTACCAACCTTGCGGAACTCATCATTCCCTTAGTGACTATAATGATTGAGTGCTCAGTCCAGCATTTCTAGTGGGCTGAGTAGCCGACCTGCTCCCAGGTCTTGCACAAAAAGCCAGAGCAAGAGCTCATGAAGTCTTTCCGCATTCCGCTTCTTACCGCGGCAGGAGTTGTGTTTCTGCTCTTAAGCGAGATTCCGGCCGCGGATGGACAATTGCGATGGCCGCACCAGCGAAAACAGGAGATCGAAGTCCGCCTGATCGCGCTGGCTGAGGCTTACCCGCGGTCTTCAGTCTTCGCCAATGATGAAGTATTTGTAGCCGAGCAGGAACTCAGCAAGGAAGAATCAAGGTTCATAAAACTGGTATACGACTTCCTTCCGTACGAGCCCCCGCTATCTGAGTCGGGCTTGAATTATTCGCTGTTGCACAAAGTCCAGGCAGTGCGCGATGCCACTTGCGACGAGAGCTTGTGGCAGATACGAAGCCTGATGGAACAGCGACGCCGAGCCGAGCAGCCGAATTCAAGTTGGAAGTACGCGGAGGAAAGTCCGATTGCAGACCTGGATCGCCGGCAAGCCCGCTTGCGCTGTTACCGCACTACCTCGGACGATTACGAAAAAACCGAGCACCAGCCAACTAACGAGATCCCCTACTAGATTGGCCATCCGTCCCCTGTTTTGTTCGTGCTAGACTTGAATTAAATCTCCTTCCGAAGGGAACTTCATGAAGTTTGGCGTGATCATTTTCCCTGGTTCCAACTGCGACCACGATGCATTCTGGACGGTCGAACAGGTCATGAAACAGCCTGTGACATTCTTGTGGCACGAGTCGAATGATCTTGAAAATTGCGATGCCATTATCGTTCCGGGCGGTTTTGCCTACGGCGACTACTTACGCACGGGTGCGATTGCGAAATTCTCTCCGGTGATGGAGTCGGTGCGTAAATTCGCGGACGGCGGCGGGCTGGTGCTGGGAATCTGCAATGGCTTTCAGATCCTTTGCGAAGCAGGATTGCTGCCAGGCGCTCTGATGAGAAATTCGGGGTTGAAATATGTATGCAAGCCGGTCAATGTACGCGTGGAGAATGCCGACACGCCATTCACAAATACAAGCCGAAAAGGTGACGTTCTCTGCATTCCGATCGGTCACATGGAAGGAAATTATTTCTGCGACGAGGCGACGCTGGCGGAGCTTCAACGCGACGATCGCGTCGTGTTTCGGTATTCCAATCCATCGGGCGAGATCACGGCCGAAGCTAATCCCAACGGATCACTAGATAACATCGCCGGAATCTGCGGTCCGGGGCGAAATGTGCTGGGAATGATGCCGCACCCGGAACGTGCCAGTGAGCCCGAACTGGGCTGCACCGACGGCGTGAAGATTTTTGAAAGCATTGTTCGCGCCGGAGTTGACGCCGGCGTGCTGGCTGCGAAGTAATCCTGTTCTGCCCCCGGCATCTCTGGATTCGAAGCCTGCATCTATCCTGAAAGTTCCTGCTGCGACGACACAACACCACCCAGCCGAACTGCTATAGTACTTGTTCCATAAACTTGAGGAGACTTGAAGCGAAGCTGATGGCAACCCGCCGGATGTTCTCGATCCATAAAATTGCAGTCTCCAGCAAGTTTTCCGTTTGGAATCTTTCCATCTGTGCGCTGGTGGTGCTTGCCTTCTCGTCATTTGCAGCAGCTCAAAGCAAACTAATTCCCGGTGTTGAAGTCTTCGGCGGCTATTCCCACCTTAGCCTCTCAAGCGGCGGTCTCGGGTTCGCTAATTGGAACCAGATGAGTGGCTGGGATGCGGCGGTCACAATACCGCATATTTACCGGGGCCTCGGGATTACGGCGGATGCCAGCGGTGATTATTCAACCGCGCTCGAACAATACAATTACATGGTCGGTCCGCAATACAAATGGGAGTTCAGCAAATTCCGCTTCATCGCTCACGGACTTTATGGGCGCGCGCAGACGCGGGTACGGCAGCCCGGAAGCACGTTCATCGAACCTTCTGACCGGCAACGAGCGCTCGCCTTTGGCGGCGAGGTAGATGTACCCATCAGCGACAGATTTTCTGTGCGTGCGATCCAGGCAGATTATCTGGCCGCTTCGGCTTTTGGCTCAAATCGAAACAGTTTTCGATTTTCGACTGGGCTGATCTATAAGTTTGGCAAGCATTAGAACGAAATATCGGGCTCGGCAAACATTGAAGCAATCCTTTAACATCGACGCGAATACCAAAGGCAAAGAAGGCTGTCGGCATCGCTCTGCCTCGTGGTTGCGGACCATCTTCGTAGCGGCTGTGATCGTGCTTGCGTTGGCGGCAGTGGGCTGTTCGTCTTCGGGGGTGCGTTTTGCCTATGTTGCGACCGGCCAGGGAATCTATGCATTCCGCATGAACAGCCAGACGGGCGAGGCCTCAATCGTGTTTGGTTCGCCGTTTCTTACCGAACTGGCTCCCAGCACCGCTGCTTCCCCCTCCAGCGTGGTGGTCCTTCCTTCAAACCGTTTTCTATACGCGGCGAATCAGGACACCAGCACGATCTCGTTGTTCAAAATCAATTCGACTACGGGCGCGCTGAATGAACAGCTGCCGCGGACCGCGCTGGTCACGTCCTCCGGCCTGGTCGGGTTGTCGCCGGCAGTCATGACCATGGACAGTGGCGGAAAATACCTGTTCGTCGGCAACCAGGTAACGAACGACATCTGGGTATATTCGATCGGCTCATCCGGAACTTTAACTTTTGTCTCTAGTGCCCAAGTGGGAGCGAGTCCCGGAAGCCTTACGTTGTCGGCTTCGGGTGGATTTTTGTATGTACCGGTGCCGACGTTTTCGGCAGTCTATGTGTTCAGCGTGAGCGCCGGAGTGTTGACGCAGGTTGGAACTCCAATCCTTGTGAATGGCGGGGTGGGAGATTTGGGAATCGATCCCGCCGGAAAATTCTTATACGTTCCGAATCCATCGCTGAATACAGTGACGGTGTTGCTGATTCAATCCGACGGCAGCTTGACTGCAGGCCCGGGATTATTCGCTACCGGCGCCTCGCCGGTAGCGGCGGCGACAAACGCAACCGGCGCGTTCGTGTATGTTGCAAATTCCGCTGCCACTAATCTCTCGCAATTTCAGGTTGACACCACAACTGGAGCTCTCACTGCGCTGACCACGTCGGTCGCCGGAACGGGAACCAACCCTGAGTCGATTGTCGTCGACCCGGATGCGAAATTCATTTTCGTGATCAACGAGCAATCAGACTCCATTACTGAATTCACGATCAACACCGACGGAACGCTAGCCACGACCGGCAATGCGCTGCAACTCAGCGTCGTCCCGCGCTCTCTCTCGCTCACACGGTAATACACAAATGATTCGCTTTGGAATCGTTGGCTTTGGACTTCACGCGGTCAAGCGCCTGATGCCGGGCTTCGCGCTTTCTAAGAATTGCAAGGTAACTGCGCTCTCGCGCCGCGACATGGCGCAAGCACGCGAATCTGCGCGGCAATATGAGATTCCACTGGCGTTCGATTCGGTGGCTGAGTTGTGCCGCTCGCCGGAGGTGGATGCAGTGCTGGTGACTACACCGAATTCGCTCCACTTGAAAGATGTGCTCACTGCGATAGAAGCGGGTAAGGCTGTGCTCTGCGAAAAGCCGTTGGCCATGAGCGCGAAAGAAGCGCGAGAGATGGTGGAAGCCGCGCGGCGGAGGAATGTGCGGTTTGGGGTCGCGCATGTGTTTCGCTTCGATGAGAGTGTTCGCAAATTTCGGGAACATGTTGCTGCTGGAGCCATAGGACGCCCGATTTTTGCGCGATCGGAATTTTCTTTTTTGGCCGATCCTTCGCATCCTAGAAAGTGGTTGTACGACGCAAGCTTCGCGGGAGCGGGGCCGGTCTTCGATATCGGTGTGCACTGCATCGATACGCTGCGATTTATTTTGCAGGATGAAGTTGTGCGGGTAAGCGCAACGGCAAACTCAGACAAACGTTCAGGCGATGTGGAATCGGTGGCTGCGTTAACTCTGGAATTCTCGCGCGAAACATTGGCGACGGTATTGGTTTCATATCGTGCCGAATATCGAACGCCCCTGGAAATCGTCGGCGATGCGGGCGTTATATGGGCGGACGATGCTCTGAATGTTGAGCATCCAATTCAGGTCGAGTTGCGGCGAGGACAAGACGTAGTACACCGGGAGGAAGTCTCTAACCACCTCGCCTATGCGCTACAAGTGGACGCATTTGCCAATTGGATGGAAGGCAAATCGCAGTTCCCCGCCCCCGGCGAAGAGGGATGGCAGAACCAGGAAATCCTGGATGCAGCGCTGCGCAGTATTAAGAGCGGTAGAACGGAAAGGGTGCCGCAGGTTCCAAAACCTTTAACCACGAAGGACACGAAGTAACACGAAGGAAATCAGAAGTACAGGAATTGCATGCTCCCGAGGTTGTATTTCCTACAAAAAGGCTTTTCTTTTCCTTCGTGAACCTTGGTGCCCTTTGTGGTTATTGATCTAAAAACCGGAAATCATTTCTCCGTCAAGTCCTGAGCAAGATCTATCTTCCCATTCAGCTCAATCTGTTCTGACGAACTACCGACCAAGACTTCGTATGTCCCCTTCTCCGCGCGCCACTGTTTGCCATCGACGTCGTAGTAGGCGAATGAACGAGTATTCAACGGGACAGTCACCGTTTTGGTTTCGCCGGGTTGAAGTTTTACCCGAGAGAATCCCTTCAACTCTTTCGCTGGGCGAACGTTGGTTTTCGGCGGCGCGATGTAGAGTTCGGCGACTGTGTCTCCCGTGCGCGCTCCTGTATTGGTCACGTCGAAAGAAACTCCATGTTGGTCTGCTTTTAAGTTGGCGTACTTGAAAGTCGTGTAGGAGAGCCCGTAGCCAAACGGGAACAGCGGCCTGGTGCCATTGTGTTCGTATCCGCGATAGCCAACGAAAACACCTTCTTTGTAGACGACGCGATTGCTTCCCTTCGCCGGATAGTAGTTGTTGTAAGTGGGATTGTCCTGCCAGCGGCGCTCGAAGGTTGCCGCCAAATGTCCGGACGGATTGACCTCTCCGAAAAGAATTTCGGTCAACGCTTTGCCGCCCTCCTGCCCGGGATACCAGGCTTCAATCACGCCGGCAACTTTGTCGATCCACGGCGTCATGTCGACTCCACCACCAGAGGTGATGACGACGATGGTGTTTTTATTTTTCGCGGCCACTTTTTCGATCAATTCATTTTGCCCGACAGGCAGTTCGAAGGTGCGGTCCCAACCTTCGGTCTCGCTTTGCGGATTAAAGCCGACCGTGAGAACGACTACATCGGCCTTCGCCGCCAGTTCCTCAGCTTGATCATCAACCCAGGTGCCTTCAGGAATGATCCCCATGCGAACGAACGGCGGCCCGAACCCAGGCCCGGTGTGATGTTCGAACACAATCTTGTGCGGCTCGGCATCGAGCGAAATGCTGGTCTGCGCAAGAACAAATTTTTGGTTCTCCCAATTGTCGAAGAGCAGTTTGCCATCCACGTACATGCGGAAACCGCTGGGGGAAAATCCCCCCTGCTGAGCAAAAATGTCGAAGGTCCCCGCTGATTTGGGCACATAGTACCCGGTCCAGCGTTCAGCGCTGCCCTGCTTGTTCTGCAGGTCGGCCGCATCGATTTCGTCGAGATTCAGCAAGCCCAGCTCGAACGGTTGACCGAGGCTGATGTGCTTAACCACCCTCCGGCGGTCGGGAGCGCCGGAGACGTTTTCGTTGCTAAAGTCCTCCTCGGTTAAACCCTCTTTGCCGTTCGGCGCAGCAGTTTCGAACTTGGTTGCAATAGCTGCAACTCCGGGACTCATCACGCCGTGATCGGAAGTAACCAGGGCGTGCCCGGCGAGCGAATCGCTCAAACCGCGCAGGAAGCTGACCGTTGTGAATGGCCTGACCTGCGCGCTTCCGCCGCCGACCGGAACCGCCGGGTACGCATCCGGACCGATCACCGCGATGGTTTTGATTTTTTCTTTGGTCAAAGGCAAGACGTTGCCGTCATTCTTCAGCAAGACCATGCCTTCGCGAGCGGCCTGCAGTGCAACGTCGCTGCCCTCTTGATTGAATCGAGGAATGGACAGATCACGCTGCTCACGATCGGGCCAGTGAAATTCCATCTCAGTGCGGATGATGCGGCGGACCGCATCGTTGATCGTATCTTCGGAAACCTGGCCTGATTTGATCGCCGGAAGCAGTTTTTCGCGATTGAGAAATTTACCTGAGGGCATCTCAAGATCGAGTCCGCCATTGATCGCGCCGACCGTGTCATAGGTGGCGTCCCAGTCGGACATCAGAATTCCCTCAAATCCCCATTCTTTTTTGAGAATGTCATTGTTCATGCGGCCATTCTGAGTGAGGTGCTGGCCGTTGGTGAGATTGTAGGAATCCATGACTGCGCCAACGTGAGCCTCTTTTACAGCGGCTTCAAAAATCGGCAGATAGATTTCGCGCATGGTGCGCTCGTCGATGATGGAATTGGTTCCGTGTCGGTCAAACTCAGAGTTGTTGCCCATGAAATGCTTGACGGTTGCAGAGACGCCCTGACTCTGCAGACCTTCGATGTAACCGACGGCGATTCGCGAACCGAGAAACGGGTCTTCGCCAAAATATTCGAAGTTGCGTCCATTCAGTGGGGAGCGGTAAATGTTCACGCCGGGACCCAGAAGGAAATGTTCGCCTTTGGCGCGCGCGTCGCGGCCCAGCTGTTCGCCGACGCGAGTAGCCAGCGCGGGGTCCCACGAGGAAGCAAGAGAAATGCCACCCGCCATGGCGGTGGCTGGTCCGTCGTTACGAACGCCGACGGGACCGTCGGCGGTGTGCAGGACTGGCAAACCAAATTCCGGATAGCCGCGCACATCAAAGGTGTGAATACCGCCGAGCATGTCAATTTTTTGCTCAAGGGTCATCTTGCTGACAATGGCGTCAACTTTATGTTCAAGTTCAGACGTGGAAGGGGACGGGCCTTGCGCAAAACCGAATGCCGCTACCAGCAGAAAAAAACCACAGCCGATCATTAGCTTTCGCATTCCATCTCCTTGTGCAGCCGAGAAAACGGCATATCTCGGAAAAACGATATTGTAGACCGAGAAAGCCCTCAGTTGAGTTTTTAAAAGATGGAAGGCAGGCTATTTCTGTGAGTTCTCCGCAGCAGCGTCCACTGGCGGTTGCGGCGTAATGGTCGTGTTGATGGCGGAATTGGATGGAGCTTGAACGGGTGAAGCCAACGGCGATGAAGCATCGGGCGGCGTCTTCAGCGATTGCGGGATGGTTGACGGCGGAGCTGCGGGAGGAATGCCGCGAGCTCCGACGATTGCCCAACGCCAGTCTTTGGATCCAGTAAAACTGCCTCCCAGCGGTCCCCGAAAAACGGTGGTAGCGTCAGGAGCGCTGCTTCCCTTGAGGTGATAGAGCATGGTGAGATCCGGTAATTTTTCAGGATTCGTGGGAAGCGGGCCCATCATAGCAGGGCGGTACTCTGCGGCGGATTGCGTCTGCAAAACCGTAACTCCAACCACGATCTCATTCACTTCCCAAGGCGTCCCGTTGTGAACTGAAACCGCAAGCGAACCATCCTCAATGGACGCCGGACCTTCGAGCTTCAGCAATTCATCTTGCGGCAAGTCGCTGGCGATGTATGCGGCCGGAGTGCGATTGGCAGCTGATGCCACGAACGAGAGGCTGCAGGTTCCGTCGGGCGAAACCGCGGTAAAAGTTCTACCCGATGGGCTGATCGCGAAAACTGGCTGGCCGTCGAGCCGCTCACTTTCCGCTTTATCCATCATCAGGCTGAAGTTGTCGTTGTCGATGATATCCGCCTGGTCGGGAGGCTTGGAATGTCTTAGCTCGCGGGCCAGATCGCCCAGAGGAACGTCATCTTCCTGCCCGCTCGCCTTCATCCATGCCGGAGCGCAGAACAGAAACATTGCGAACGTGATGAGTAAAAATCGGGGCATGACAAGCGACACATTCCGGCGTGCGACCATGCGCGGGCGAAAGATCTAGCGGGAAAGTGTCTACCGCAATTTTAGCCAGAGTTGTTGGCCGGTAACGATTACGAGGGGACACCAAAGTAATGAAGTTTTATCCAAAGCGAAGCGGCGAAGAAAGAGCACGCCATCACTCAAAGCAGGCCAGAGGTTCGGAGTCGAGAGACAGGATCTTTGGCTGGCGTGCGCTCACGCTTAAACAGCCAACGCGCCACCGCATAACCGACAGCCGCGTAGCAGACGTAAAGGAATCTCATATCACACCCCCGAAGCACGCCTACACTCGCCTGCCACAGCGGAGAACAGCTACTCTCCAACTTATCGGCGAATAGGCGGAAGGTCAATGACCCAAAAGTGCTGTTATTGTGCACAAAGGTAAGGGGTTATGGTTTATAGAATCGCCGGAATGACACGGCTTTTCGAGGATAAAAACCCTGCGTTCCTGACGTCAACGTGCACGATTCACGGCGACTTCCTGCGAAATAGGGAAGGAGCCTGAAAGAAGGCCGTAGTTTGCTAGACTGGCCTCGGCGATCTCGGCAATGGCGACCACCGCAATCTCACTACCCCGACTGGCAAGGCTGAACCCACTGGCGGCAATGGGCTGCGTTTTTGTGGCCGTCTTTATTGTGTTCGCTGTCTTCGCGCCGTGGATTGCTCCACAGGATCCGGCGCAGATCAGTCTGGCGACCCGGCTGGCGCCGCTTTCGCTCCGGCAAATGTGCGGATCGGACGAGTTGGGCAGGGACATTCTTTCGCGGCTGATTTACGGAGCGAGGATTTCCATGCTGGTAGGGAGTTGCGTGGTGTCAGCGTCGCTAGGGATTGGGCTCGTCATTGGCTCGATTGCGGGTTATTACGGCGGGCGCATTGATCGGTTCGTGAACGTCGTGTTGATGAATGCCTTCTTATCCTTTCCCGGAATCCTGATCGCGATTGCTTTTGTGGCTTTTCGTGGGCCGGGAATTTTCAATCTGGTATTTGCGCTCTCACTCGGCGGGTGGGTGGGTTATGCGCGATTGGTTCGTGCGCAAGTGCTGGCGGCGCGAGAAAAAGAATATGTCGAAGCGGCGCGCGCTCTAGGTGCCACCGACTTGCGAATTTTGGCACGGCATATTCTGCCTAATATCATTCAGCCGGTGATTGTGCAGGCCGCGATCGGAATGGCCGGCGCAATCCTTGCCGAAGCGACAATGAGTTTCCTTGGCCTGGGCGTCCCGCCGCCCACAGCGTCATGGGGAAGCATGCTCAATGATGGACGCGGCCATCTCTTCGACGCGCCTCATCTCGTGATCTTCCCCGCTCTGGCGGTCATGCTCGCCGTGCTGTCATTCAATTTTATCGGGGATGCGCTGCGAGATTTGCTGGATCCGCGATCGAGGATTGAAGCGGGATTGTAGCCTTGCCGGCTTATTCGGACGATTTTGCCGACGCCAGATCGTCAAAGTCGAACTCAAACCCATCGGGCAGGTCGTACTGCGGTGTTTCCGGCGAAGCGTCTTTATATTCGCAGATTCGAACTCCACGATTATCGACTGCTACGTAGGTCGCGCTGTCTTGAGTCCAACTGCCGGTGTTGTAATACTCGACGCCATCTCGACTGACGTTCAAGGCCTCATGGGTATGGCCACAGAAGATGCGTTGTGCATTTTTGGTTTTCCCGTGGTCGAGGGCTCCGCCGGCCACCTTGGACGAAAGCCGGAGCCATGCGGTGTCGAAGCGTTCGAGAAACCCAATCATTCGCTTTTTGCCGAACGCGAATTTCTGCAGGCCTAGATGAATGCTGGCCAGAAATGTGCTGAGCACGCGATTGCGCGTCACGAAGCGGTCGAATTGATGGCCGTGGATCGCGAGATGCCTCACCCCGCAGTATTCCCATGCATATTCCTCATAAACGCGGATTCCCACGAGATGGGACATCACATCGGACAGGCCATGATCGTGATTACCCTCAACCCATACGACTTCGATTTCGCGCTTAGGGTTGGAGAGCTTGCGGATGTAACCGAGAAACTGCCAGTGCTCTTTTTTAAGACGCCTAAAATTGAGGTCGGAAAAAATATCGCCGAGCAAAATCAGCCGGTTGAAGGAGGCCGATTTGAGCATACGCACCGCATCGGAGGCACGGCTTACTTCGGAACCCAGATGCAGGTCTGAAAGAATTATGGTATCGGCGAAAATCATTTGGGCGAGCCCAATTCTGCGCGCGACATAATTGACGCCCAGGCGGCGCGCTCGAAGGCATTTTTGAGATAGATCGGAGAAGCAGGAACCAACTGAGACGAACTTGAGCGTTCGAAAATCCGGTCCAGAAAGCCTGGGATTTCCAGCAGCGCACGGTTCGAGTAAGCCATAGCGTTAGTCCGCAACTCGTCGAATATTGCGGGATCAAGCAGCTTTTCAATTCCGCTCGCGATGTCCCGAAAATTTCTCAAAACAATTCCCAGACGATTTTCGGTGAC
This sequence comes from uncultured Acidobacteriota bacterium, assembly GCA_963702345.1. Taxonomy (GTDB): domain Bacteria; phylum Acidobacteriota; class Terriglobia; order Terriglobales; family Acidobacteriaceae; genus Gp1-AA145. Next base: position 282,141 of record CAVPCD010000008.1, read on the forward strand.
CCATTGCGCGTTGTAACGCTCCTGCGGTAAGGTGCGGCCGTTACACTCAACGATTACCGGCAGATGAAATTGCAGAGCTTCGCTGATGCTGCCCGGTCCCGGTTTACCGATGAAGAAATCGGAAATCGACATGTAATAGTCGATCTCTTGAGTGAAGCCTTCGGCAAAGATTGGAAAGCGAGTTTCGGTTTCCAGGCTTCTGAGTTTTGCCAGCAGCTTCTGGTTCTTTCCGCAGATCAGAATCAATTGCAGATCGCTCTTGCTGCGATGCAGGCGTTTAACAATCTCGAGCATGGTGCTTGATCCATGTCCGCCAAAAAGCACGATCCCAGTTGGAAGGTTGGGATCGAGGGCTAATTTCTTTCGCTCCTGATCCCGGTTTAAACTGCGTTTCTCATAGAATCTGGGCTTCATCACCATGCCGGAAGCAAGGAAGACGTGATCGCGATCGTGACCGAGTTTGAACGCCTGTTGCTCGGCGCGTTCCGTCCCGCAAATGAGGTATTCGGATTCTCGCTCCATCCAGAAATGCGGAGGATAATCGGCGAGATCCGTGAGCAACGTGACAAATGGCGCGCCGGGCATGGTCGCACGAACGCTCTCAGCCAGTGCGCGGTTGAAGTGTGGGATGACCGAGAGCACCATATCAGCCGGGTGCCGGACCCAATACTTGCGAAGCATGTTGACAGTGACACCGTGGTAAAGGCGAATGACCGACTGCAGTACCGGAAGAAGCTGCGGCGTAAGGCGAGTCCAACCTTTTCGCAGAATCAGATTGTAGGCATCCTGAATCCGAATACCAGTAGTGCGGCGCAACAAATCGAGCCGGTCTAATTCATCTTGTAAGTTTAGTAGATGGACTTGCCACGGATGCCGCTGCGATTCAAGAATACTCTTGAGAGCTTCAGCCGCGCTACGATGGCCCCCGCCCGCGTCGAAGAACACAATCGTGAGTTTTCGAACCATTGCAGGTCTCGCTTTCACGACAACACGGATTTAACTCATAGCCGCATTTACCCACTTTTATTTTTGCCGATGAATACTTACAACTTGATGAAAACCGCATGAATGGTTGATGAATCGTAGTTATTGATCAGGAACTCGGGATGGGACGAGAAGAAGTTTCAGCTAGGGTTTTGTCTGCGCGACGGTTTTTTCAAGAGCAGCGTAAATGGCGGGGTTGGTGCAGACTTCATACACCTGAGCTTCGGTCCAGCGGACCAGCCGCATGTCGGCGGATTCCACGATCGGCGCCTGGCTGACACGTATCAGCAAACGGCGGAAGATATCTGCTCCGACCGGAACCAGTGCGTTCCAGTAACGAATGTTCTCACTACCCCACAGGCGGGGAAAGTCCAGCTTACATTCCTCGAGAGAAATTTCACCACGCAAGCGGTTGAACGCGGCCTCGCTGATCCGAATTCCTCCGACGTTATATTTCATGGGGTCCGCATCTGCGGGCGCGGCAGTGCGGAATTCATAGACATTGAAGGGAATCGCCATGCCCTCCATCGCCTTGCGCAAACGCTTGTCGCACGAAGACAGGCGATCGCTCTCGTTCAGAGCGTCGGAGATCATGATGCGGTGATCGCCATCCAGCAGGTACATTGGCGAGGAATCCTGGAAGGAAATGCCCACACCTAGTTCGAGTGGTGGCAATCCCGCGCGTTGCAGCAGGTGGTTGTATCCGCCAACGATTTCCACCATTTCGCGTGCCAGCACGCAGGCCCTGGCAACCGACAGGGCCGGATCGCCCTGACGTTCTAAGATCGCCAGAATGATGGCATCGCCCTCGACAAAAACTTTGTGGGCGCCATATTTCGAGAGCAGCTTGTTGACCGGATCATAAAAATTCAGGCTGAAATAAGACGCGGGGTTCATGTCGCGCTGCAGCAGTGAGCGTGTCAGCCGAGAAGAATCTCGGACATCGGCTTTAAGAATTACGTGCCTGATGACGGGATTTTCGTGAGCGTCTTTGGTCTCTTCCGCCAACAGGAATTCGTACAGCGTTCCGTTCAGGCTGGAAAGGTCCCGTAACTTCTGGTTGGCGATCAGGTTCACTTTCTCGAGAGCGCGATTCAACACCTCGTGTCGCCGCAGATCGCGGTGGTAAAGCATGAAGTCTCTTAGCAGGCGCGCTGCAACTTTGGCCCGTGGCAGTCCGGTGCACTGCGCCACGCGGTCGGCAGCTGAGTCCAAGCTTCGTCGCGAAAGCTTTCCGTATTCTTCAATGAGCTTTTCCACACGATCGCGCTCTTTGCGGAACACGAGGGCATATTTGAGTTGCTGAGGATCAAGGAGTGGGGTGAACTCGGGCAGCAATTGCACGACCTCATAAGCGGCGACCGCGAGATCCAAAAGCTTTTCGCGCTCCAGCAGCTCGACCCACACCTGCAGCCGCGCCTTGTACGCGCGTTCTGAAGGTTCTCCAGTTCCCACCAGTTCGTGAGCATTCTCGGGAGAATTGAGCCAACCGTCCAGCTGCGACTCATCACTGCTCTCGTTGTCGGGCACCCCGGACTTCAGGAATTCGCAGGCAAGAGCGCGAATGTTGCCGAATGAATCGGGATCATTTTCAAATCCGCCGATCAGGACATAGTGCTCCGCGGCCAGGTAAGAGTCGCGGCTTTCCTCGAGAAAAATGAACTGATGTAGAAAGAGTTGGTAGTCAGCATCGCGCTGCTCTCCAAAGAGCGAACGGCGCATATTGGCCATCGCTTCGCGCTCGATCTCCCGCAAAATACGGAATAATTCTTGTCCGACCTGGCGCAGAATACGCTTCTTGGCGATCTGAAAGCTGGCGACGGTCTCGCGATATTCCAGCGCCCTGTGCTGACGCACGCCCTCATAGCCCTTAAGAGTTCCGCGGCACCGCTCGAGGGCTTTGGCGTACTGCACATTCAACTCACCGCGAAAGAACTTTATGATTGAGGCGCGCGCCAGAAGATCGATCAGAGGATTATTTTCGGCCTTGGCGCGATTGAGCGCAGATTTGTGAAGTTCCAAAAGAAGCGGTTTCAGGTCTGGAGTCTTCTTCGCCACCCCTGGCACGAATTTCGAGAACATGCTCTTCGACCCCGACGTTGCCTCGCTCTGCGCAAGGCTCTCAATGTTGCCGTACTTCGCAATCAGCTTGGCAATGTGGTCACCCGCGACTTTGGTGAATTCCGGGCTCAACCACACGTCATGGCGCACATTGTCGATGCCTAACTGCAGGGCTTCGAGTGACAGCGACGGGGTATAGCTGCTGAGCCGCGGAGGCGGAAAGTCCTGCGAAGGCCCAAGCTTAAAAATCGGAATCCGAGGCATATTCTGGCTGGCGAGGAACCGCACTCCGCTGTGAAAAGAACACACAGCGGCCCCTGAACCAGCGTACTACGATGGACGGCAAGGGCAGATATTACTCAAGTTAGTGGGCAGGCAGAGTCCGCACCGAACGGACGTGTACGTTCGGGTGGGACTGATCGAATTGCGACAATTCCGGCTATTGTGTGGTATCGAGCGGGTGCTGCGCCTTTTCGTAAAACTCGTTTTGCAAACGCAAGCTGTTCTGATCAGCCTTCACCGCGCGAATGACATCCGCAACTGACTTGATCCACCAGTTCATCTGAAATTCGCCGAGCTCGCGCGTGGCGAGTCCGCCATTACCGGAATAGTGATCGGGGAAACGCGCGTACCACCAGATGCCGGTATAAACGCCATCCGGCAGATCAATATGGTGTTGGTCCGCGCCCGATTCATTCGAAGCGCGATCTATGTGTACGAGATCTGGACGTGAGATCAACATCTTGGAGGTTTCACTCTGGCCGGCGTGCATGTCGAGCTTGTCGGTTCTGGGCGGGCCTCCACTTGAGGGCGTTCTCTCGTCGAAAACGTAAACCACGTAGTCGTGGCGCTTCTCGAGTTGGCTTTGCGCGAAGAACGGCAGCAGGTGCTCGTTGCCGCCGTGGCCGTTCACGATGACGATCTTCTTGCAACCGTTACGCGCCATTTCGTCCGTGGTCTCTTGCAGCAGGTCTAGCTGGATTTTTGAGCTGTAAGCCACAGTTCCAGGTTCGTGGCGGGCTTCGAAAATCTGCCCGAAATAATATTCGGGATAAACCACTGCATACTCCTGCTCGGCCGCATGCAGCGCGGCGTAGCGAACATCCAAAAGATCGGTGCCGAGCGGCAGATGAGCACCATGTTTTTCCAGGATTCCAAAGGGGAGCAGGCACGTACCCTGTGCCTGCGCGATGGCTTTAATGAAATCGGGACCGGTGAGTTCCTCCCAGTGAACAGAAAGTTTGTCTTGAGCATGAACGAATACTGCCAAACAGGTAAGTGCGATAACTCCAAGAATGCGTCGTAACATCACTCCTCCTCAGCGGCGAAATTCTAGCACCGGGAAGCCGCCACATGCACCGGGGGGTTCCGCCAGAACCGCCGGTTACTCTGGTTACCGGCGATCTCACCAAAATCAAGTTAGGATTTAGTCAGCATTCTGCACTGGGCAAATTGTTCAGGGCATTTGCGACCAGGGGGATCCGTGAAGAAGCTGAAATTCGTCGTTTCGTTGACCACTCGCGATAATGATTACCAAATGGAGCAGGCAGCTGCCGCTGAAGAAGCTGCGCAGCGTTTCGGCGCCGACTTGCAGATTCTCGATGCCGAGAATGACGCGATCCTGCAGAGCCAACAGCTTTTGAAACTCATTCAATCGAATACCGAAGCGCACCCTGACGGAATCATTTTCGAGCCGGTGGGTGGAACCGCGATGCCGCAAGTCGCAAGAGCAGCGGCAGCAGCAGGCATTGCCTGGGTAGTACTCAATCGCGAAGTTGAATACATTTCGGAATTACGCAGCACCTATAAGATACCCATCTTCTCCATCAGTTCCGACCATGAACAGATTGGACGCATTCAAGGAAGCCAAATCTCAGCCATCCTTCCGAAAAGCGGCTCGGTGTTGTTGATTCAAGGCCCGGCTGAAAGCCTCGCCGCCAGACAACGAACTTCTGGAATGTATGAGGGCAAACCCGCCGACGTCCAAGTAAAACTCATGAAAGCAAACTGGACCGAGGCGAGCGCCTACAAGGCGGTAAGTTCGTGGCTAAAGCTTTCCACGTCTCAGCAGGCGCTGATCGACGTGATCGCCGCCCACGATGATTCCATGGCGATCGGCGCGCGAAAGGCTTTTCAGGACTTAACCGACATGAACCTGCGGTCCCGCTGGCTTAAAGTTCCGTTTCTTGGCATCGACGGGGTGCGCAAGACCGGACAGTCCTGGGTGCAGCAAGGGCTACTCGCGGCCACCATTATTGTTCCAACCAATACCGGAAAGGCGATCGAGATGCTCACCCAAGCGCTCAACGCCGGGACGTTACCGCCGGCGAAGACGCTCACCATCCCTAAGTCGTTCCCCACTATCGAAGAGATCGCAAGGAAACCGGTCCAAAAGAGCCAGGCGGCAAAGACTACCTAAGACCCAAATCTGCGAAGTTTCAGATCGTCAGCGGAACGTCAAACCGCGCCCTAGAAAAGCTTGCGCACCGAGCCTTTCAGAGCTAGGATTCCGCACGCAGGCCAGGAGGTCACTCCATGACACATAAGCCCGGTTGGGTTCTGGCGTTTCTCTTTTCGTTTGCGAGCTTGTTCACCTCTAACTTTTTAACCCCGAGGTTAACTGCGCAGGTCGATACCATCGTGATCCCTGCGGGCACGCCCGAGGACAACGATCTGAACACCATTGCCGACGAGCATGACGCGCAGAAAAAAGTCTCGATGTATCAGGATTTTCTACAGAAATATGCTTCGAATCCGGCCGCAGTCGCGTACGCCAACTGGCAGCTCTCGCAGTACTACCAAAGCACTGGAGACCTCCAGAAAGCGCTTGAATGCGGCGACAAGGCTGTAGCAGGGTCTCCGCACAATCTGGATATTTTGACTTCGCAAGTCACCATCGCGCAGCAGCTCAAAGATAACGCCTGGATATTCGGTTATTCCATTCAAGGCGGCGAGGCTTTCAATTCGATCGACAAGCAGCCCAAGCCGGCGGACCTGACCGATGAGCAGTTCGCCTCGACCGTTGCGTCGCAGAAGGACGCCAACAAGAATGCGTACGATTTTTTCGAAGTTGCAGCCTTTAACGGGATCGCGGGCGAGAATGACGCGAAAACGCGGATGGATTACATCGACAAATTCACCGTCACTTTTCCGAAATCTAAAATGGACGAGCAAGTGACTTCATACGCAATGCTCAGCCTTTCGCAATTGCAGGACAATCATCGCCTGATCAGCTACGCCGAAAAGGCATTGGCGGCCAATCCGAATAACTTACCGGCGCTGCTTCTTCTCGCGAACAACTACGTCGACAGCCCGGAGGCTGGTGCGTTGGCTAAAGCAGTGTCGTACGCGCAAAAGGCAATTGTGGCCGCGAAGGCCGACGATCCTGCAGTGGACAAATCGCAGAAGATTTCAGCCGGCGTCGCGCATTCCGTTATGGGACGCGCTTACGCGAAGCAGTCGAAGACCCTGCCTTCGATCAGCGAGCTGAAGTCGGCGACGGCGCTGCTCAAGGGAAACGACGAACAGCAATACGCGGTCGCAGCCTATTACTTGGGATGGGACTATGCGAAGGTTAACAAACTCACCGAGGCGCGAGCGGTACTGAACGAGGCTGCGGGAATTCCTGGACCGGTGCAGCAGCCGGTGAAAGACCTGTTGACCAAGGTGAACACGGCGCGCGCCGCAGGAAAATAAATTACTTGCGCGCGAGCTCGTCTGAAAGAAGATGAGCTTTATACGCCAGGGTCTGGGCACGATTGGTGTCCGCGGAAGCCGCCGCTGCTTTCGCCTGCTGCATATAAGTGTTTATCTCATCCACCATGCTCTTCTGTGCCGGCGTAAGCTGGCGGCCCGCTACCCGCTTCAGGTTGGCATCCGTCGCGGCCAGGAGGCTGGCGGTATTCGCGCGCTGGCTGTTTGCCTGAGCGGGGTTCACCGCTGGGGTCAGTTGCGCTGAGCCTTCCTTTGCCCCGCCATTTCGAACAACCACTTTGCTGGGGTCACCGTTTGAATTGGCAGCCGGTGTTTTTGCTGACGAACTGTGATGAACCTTATGCTTCCGATGTTCGAGAACCGGTGGCTTCGGTAGAGGGGCCGCCTTCTCTCCAGTAGTGGTGGGCGCGACTGGGGTATTCCGAACTGGGGACGCAGGTTGGGCCGGCGGATTAGCAGTGGGCTGGCTTTGTTCCTGGACTTTTTGGTCCGGAGACGTGACCTGCGACGCCTGCTCTTGTCGTAGCGATGACGACCAAGCCGAAGCGCTGCACACCAGCAATAGGGCAAATGTCCGACGAAGGGGCGATCTCATTTCAGGTTCCCGAGAATAGGTTAGGTGCGCGCTGCAGCTTCCTCCAGCGAAGAAGACCGTGATTCGGCCAAGGGCAAGCGTAAACGAAAAGTTGTACCCTTCCCTTCTTCCGATTCGAAATCAACCGATCCATAGTGCCACATCATGATCTGATACGTCTGGGCCAGGCCAATTCCGCTGCCGGTTTTCTTGGTCGTGAAATATAACTCAAAAATTTTATCCTGCACCGCAACCGGAATACCGCTGCCCTGGTCGCGAACCTCGGTGATGACTGCGTCTTCATTCCGATGCGCGGTAATCGCCAGATTCCCGCCATCGGGCATGGACTGCACGCCATTCAAAACGACATTCAGGATCGCCTGCTTGATAAAGTCGGCGTCAATTTTGACGGGGATGGGATCAGGCGGAAATTCGCGCACCAGGTTGACGCCATGCTGTTCGGCGTCGGGCGCGGCCAGCAGCGCAACTTCTTCGAGTACCGAACGCAAGTCGGTTTCTTCCAGGTGGAGATCGCGAGGCCGGGTGAAATCAACCAGAATTTGTACCACACGATCCAGGCGATGAATTTCGCTGTCGATGATGTCCACGTGACGGCTGGTCGCGGGATCGACATCCTGCAATTTATTGCGCAGCAGTTGCAGGTGCAGGACAATTGCATTAATCGGGTTCTTCACCTCGTGGGCGACACCGCGGGTGACGCGTCCGCTGGCGGAAATTCTGCGCGATAGTTCAATCTCGTCTTCGATCCGGCGGACGGACTCGGCATCGCGCATGGTTAACAGGGCGCCGATCTGCGTGCCTTTCTCCTGAATAAAATCCAGGGAAACCTGCACCCGGCGGCCGTTCGACGCCTCCATTTCGCGCTGGGCCACATTGTGCCGCAGGCGAAACGCGTCGAGCATTACGGAGCCGAGCGCCGACTCCGACGAGAAGATCTCGCTGGCCGCGCGACCCAATAGTTCGCGCCGTGAGCGGCCAAGAAAACTTTCAATTGCAGCGCTGACCAGCACCACGCGCGAATCGCGGGTAAACAACATCAACCCGTCCTGCAAGCTGGACATGATCTGGTCCACATTGTTCTTGAGGGCAGAAAAAATTTCGCGCGTGTCGCGCATTTGCCGGCCAAGGGTGGCGATCTTCATACTTACCTGGCCGTATTCATCGACCCCGCCATCCTGATCTTTTAAGGCGCTACCGTCGGCCTCCGCCATGCTATCCAGACTACGGTTGATGTGCTCGAGTGGTCCGAGCGCAATGTGCGATAGCAATGCGGCCAACATCAGCGAACACAGTACGGCCACGGCCGAAAGCGTCAGCGCACGCTGCAAACGTGGCGTGAGCTCGTTGCGAAGAAATACGGTCGAGACGCCGACGTGAATGCTGCCAAATGCCTCTCCATTCAGCTGCAATGGGATATGCACGTCGTAGACGGTAGGCGCGTGATAAACCAGCCTCAACTTCCTCCGGAACCCGGCGGTTTGCAGGGTAGAAAAATCTGGGCGGTCCTCGATGGTTTTGCCGACTAGCTTTGGATCGGTATCAAGTAAAGCTTTCCCGTCTGCGTCGAGAATCGCAGCGTCATAGATGGTAGGCCAGCTTCCCACCACGGACTCCAGCATAGTGTTCAGGTCGCGATCAGTCCCGAGATAATAGGAAATGCCGCGCCGCAGAGCGTCAGGATTATTGGTGTCGATACGAGTGCTGCTCAAGTCAGGAGCGGCGTTGCTGGCCAGAAATGCGAGTTGCGAAGTTAGATATGAAGCCGTGTCATGCGCAGTGTTGATTCCCTGGCGCAGAATTTGCGAGATGTAGAGATATGACGCACCGGTGACGAGCGCGGCCACCATGAAGGTGATGGCCAGTACGATTTGGGTCCTGCGGCGCATGTGATTGAACGGTCAGCTCTCGGCAGTACAGCTGACGCAAGAAATATTTATGGCTCCTTCACTTCCTCGGCTTCTTCCTTTTCTTCTTTTTCGTCTTTATCGCGGCCCGCCCCATCCGCCCCGGCGCTGCCATATTCTTTCAACTTATTGTGCAAAGTTTTAAGGCTGATGCCGAGAATTTCCGCCGCCTTGGTCTTGTTGTTGTTGGTGGATTCCAAGGTTTTAATAATCAGCAGGCGTTCAGCTTCGCCCACCGTAGTTCCAACACCAACTCGAATGGAATCGGCGTCTTCGACTGAGACGCGAATGGGCGAATGGCCGAAGCCGGGCGGCAAGTGCTTGGTTTCGATCACTGGACCCTCACAGACAATAATCGCGCGCTCGAGTGTGTTGCGCAGTTCGCGAACGTTTCCCGGCCAACCATAATTCCGGAAAGCATTCAGCACGGCCTCGCTGACGGCGGCGACGCGACGGCCATGCTTGGCGTTCATGTCGGCAAGCAAAGTCTGCACCAGGTCCTGAATATCCTCGCGATGTTCGCGCAGCACCGGCATATGAATGTTGAATACGTTCAGCCTGTAATAAAGATCGTTCCGCAATTCGCCCCGCGCCACGGCTTCATCAGGGACTTTGTTGGTGGCGGCGAGCACTCGCACATCGACAGTGGTTTCGGTCTTGCTTCCCAGCCGCCGCAACTTACGGTCTTCAAGCACCCTCAGCAACTTGGCTTGCGTAGCGATGGGCATTTCGCCAATTTCATCGAGGAGCAAGGTCCCACCTTCGGCAAGTTCAAAACATCCAGTTCGACGTTCTAGAGCTCCCGTAAACGCGCCCTTTTCGTGGCCGAAGATTTCGCTCTCAATCAGCGTTTCCGGAATGGCGGCGCAATTAATCGCAACAAACGGACGCGGGCGGCGGGGACTCAACTCGTGAATGGTTCGCGCAACCAGCTCCTTGCCGGTGCCGCTCGCACCCGTAATCAGCACCGACGCGGTGCTGGGGGCGACCATTTCGATCAACCGGAAGATCTCCTGCATCTTTTTCGATGGACCGATGAGCGATCCAAGAGAACCGGCATCGCGCAACTTGCGCCGTGTGGCTTCAAGTTCCACCCGGGCGCCGAGCAGGGCTGAAGCATTTTGCAGGATCGTCCGCAAACGGCTGGTATCGATGGGCTTAGTAACGTAATCGTAGGCACCGATCCGCATCGCCTGCACCGCGCTATCGATGCTGCCCTGGGCGGTAACCACGATCACAGCCATGACTTTGGCTGTCGCTGGAAATTTTTTCCAGCAGTTCGAGGCCGCTGAGGCGCGGCATCTTTAAGTCAGTTATGACGATGTGCGGCGACCACGATGTGACCTTCTCGTAGCCATCCTGCCCGTCACGCGCGGTTTCCGCGACATAGCCCCACGACGAGATCAGTTCGGCCAGCCCGGTGCGTTCGTTCTCTTCGTCTTCGACGATCAGTACTTTTTCCTGGCTCATGTTTAAGTATTCATTATTCAAGGTAGGAGTCAGCCTAGCAAGCGGCAAGAAGACTTTCGCCAACTCTGCAGGGCAAAAGCCTTGTTACCGCAATAATTTAGTATGGATGCACAAAACATGCCTCAAACGCCATTGTGGGGTGCAGACGACCAGACTTTGCGACTGGCGGAACTGACTGCGCCGACCGACGACCGCACCAAGGAAGCTCCTCTGCGCCGCGACGTTCGTTCCCTAGGGGTACTGCTGGGCAGGGTTTTAGTCGACCAGGTTGGTGAGTCAGTTTTTAAGACCGTGGAGCAACTTCGGCGGTTGCTTATTCAGTCCCGTGCGCACACGGCCAAGGCGCACTCTAGCAACGATGAAATGCAACAGGCTGGGAGCGTTGTTCAAGCGCTGAGCATCGAGCAGGCTCACCGGGTCACAAAAGCCTTTGCGATTTATTTTGAGCTGACCAACCTGGCCGAGACCAATCACCGCAAGCGCCGTCGCCGCGCGGGAAATCTGAACGTGGCCCAAACACCTCTGCCGGGATCGTTTCGCGGGACCCTGTTCAGGATGAGGAACGCAGGTATGAGCGGAGAACAGGCGCTAGCCGCGTTGCGCAAGGTAAAAGTGGTGCCGGTTTTCACCGCGCATCCCACCGAGGTGGCGCGCCGCACGGTTCTGACCAAGCGCCGGCGAATCGCAAAATGCCTCGAACTGCTCGATCGCCTTCCACTATCTAGCTCAGAAGCGCTGGAGATGGAAAATGCAATCGCGGCTGAGATCACCGCCTTGTGGCAGACCGACGAAGTGCGGGTGCAGAAGCCGCAGGTCACCGACGAAATCCGCATGGGACTCGACCATTACCCAATGTCAATTTTTGAAAGCTTGCCGCGCCTCTATGCGGAAATCCGCGAATCCTTCAAAGAGGTGTACGGCATGGAATTGTGCGCCGAGCAGGTGCCCCAGGTTTTGTCGTTCGGTTCGTGGATCGGAGGCGACCGTGACGGTAATCCTTTTGTAACGCCGGAAACTACGCGCGAGGCTTTGGAGCGTGCTCGTAATACCGTCCTCGGACACTACATTGCAGAGATCGAGCGTTTGCTGGAGCCGTTGAGCTCATCCGGCCGCCAGGTTCCAGTTTCAAAAGAATTTCAGCGCAGGCTCGATGAATATGCAAAATGCATGGGAGAAGAACCGGCACGCCTTAGACGAATCTCTCCCACGGAACTTTACCGGCGTTTCCTGGCGTTCGTCATGGTGCGGCTGCGGCACACTCGCGAATGCAAAGAGAACGGCTACGCTTCGGCGCACGAATTTGAAGAAGACCTGGAAATTCTGTACCGAAGTCTTAGCAGTAACCACGGCGAAAGTCTCGCGCAGCTTTTTCTTGATCCCTTGCTGCGGAAGGTGCGCACCTTTGGCTTTCATTTGGCAACTCTAGATGTCCGGCAACACGCCAAGGTTCACCAACGCGCACTCGCCATCAGCTCTCCCTCGACGGAAAAGTCCGATGTCATTGATCTATTTCGCCACATCGCTGAATGGAAGAAAATATTCCCGGCGGTGGCGATCCGAAATTACATCATCAGCGGCGTCGAATCCGACACTGACATCAGCGCAGTCATCGAGCTGGCGAGACTGGCCGGAACTCGACTGGCCGCATCTGGTGACGACCCAGGTCTCATGCCTGTGCCGCTGTTTGAGTCGATCCAGTCGCTGCGCTCGTCGGCACAAGTCATGGGGCGCGTGTGGAGCAATCCCGACTACCGTCGCCTGCTCGATTCGTGGGGCGGCTGGCAGGAAGTCATGCTCGGTTATTCCGATTCCAATAAAGACGGGGGGATGCTGACCAGCATTTGGGAGCTCTACAAAGCGCATCGCGGATTGCATGAGCGCGCACGGAGTCACGGCGTGAAGTTGAGACTATTTCACGGCCGCGGCGGAACCGTTGGACGCGGCGGCGGACCAACTCATGCCGCCATCCTGTCCCAACCTGAGGGAGATTTTTCCGGTGAGATTCGCATCACCGAGCAGGGCGAAGTTCTAAACTGGAAGTACTCTGATCCGATTCTCGCGGAGTGGAACCTGGAGATCGTGATTGCCGCATCTCTCGAGGCTCTGACCCGTCCGGAAAAAACTTCGGCTGGCGCTCACGCAGAATGGGAAAGAGCTATGGAGCAGATGTCAGCCGATGCGTTTCGCTTTTACCGGCAAAACATCGCCGACAATCCCGACATCCTGCCGTATTTCGAGCAAGCCACTCCGGCGAATGAACTCGATAATGCGCGGCTCGGGTCGCGTCCGGCGCGGCGTTCGGCCAGTAGGAGCCTCGATGAGTTGCGCGCAATTCCATGGGTCTTTGGCTGGATGCAAAGCCGGCACGCGCTTCCCGCATGGTTCGGCGTGGGCCACGCCCTCGAGCGTTTCGCCGCCCGGGGCAGCGAACAGGAACAACTGCTGCAGGAGATGTTTTCGCGATTCGCGTTGTTCAATGACCTCATCCGTAACGTCGAACTGGCAATGTCCAAAGCAGATTTGGCGATCGCAAAGCTTTACGCTTCGCTGGTGCGTGATGAGGCTTTACGTGAACGGGTGTGGCGAATCATCGCTGAGGAGTTCGAGCGTACACGCCGGATGCTGTTGGTCGTCAAGCAGCAGGAAAAGCTACTGGAGAAAAACCCGGTGCTCTCCAGATCCATCAGACTGCGAAATCCGTATGTCGACCCCATGAGTCTGATCCAGGTGGACCTGTTGCGCAGGAAGCAAACCGCGGACGGCTCGGAAGAGCTGAATTATGCCCTCGCCGCGACCATCAACGGTATCGCAGCCGGCTTGCACAATACCGGATGAAAAAAACAGCAGCCACATACGATTGTGGTTGACTCAGAGTAGATCCATGTTTAGCTTTTCGGGGGTTTGAACTTTCAGGATTCTGCGTGGAGCAAGTTTGGAGAAAAAAAGAAGCGCCTTGCTGGAGTAAGGCGCTTTCAAGAGCTGTTGGGAAACTCAAATCAGTTAGGTAGAATGTAGCATTCGCTAGAGATGCCGGGAATCGGGTTAGCACTGTAGAACCCGGTAAGTGCAGGTGTTCGCCTTAGACGTTTTCTTTGAGGCTGTTAATGCCAATATTTGAATACACTTGCAGAGACTGCAATCATCCCTTCGAAGTCCTGGTGCTCGGAAAAGAGAAAGCCACCTGCCCAAAATGCCGGGGTAAGAACCTGGCAGCGCAACTTTCCGTGTTTGCGGTGCAGGCCAAGGGGTCTTCAGCTACCCCGATAGCAACAGGCGCCTGCGGCAGCTGTGGAGACCCTCGCGGGCCCGGATCCTGCTCCATGCCTGACCTCGATTGATTCCGCCGACGTCCGCTACTCCCAACCCGCTGATTTATCACGGCGTCGACCTCAAACTCCAGTACTCAGGTGGCGGTAACCCGAGTAAGTTTTCATGCGGCCGTTGGTATCGCACAATGCCTTCATGGATCGACGCCAAAGCCCACGAATTGACGTTCAACTCCCGGTCGAGGTTTGGGGAATGGATGCCCACGGTCAGCCATTTAGCCAACCCGCCCTGGTAACAAACATGAGCGTCGGGGGCCTGGTGGTGCAGGGCGTGAGGCGGAAGATTCGAGCCGGTGAAATTCTCGACGTCCAGATGGGTCAAGTGAAAGCCCAGTTCCGCGTCGTCTGGGTTGTGAGCGAGGGCAATGGCGAAATCGGCCTGCAGCGGCTGACTCCGCATACGTTCGTCGCGCATTCTGTACTTACTCATTGTTCGCAGGCGACAGCTGCCTGCTGAATCGCGACTTTCGACGCGGCGAACTGGCCGAAGCGAATTAACCATTCAAGAACCCGCAGCAACTTCCATTTGCCTCTTTTAAATCCTTTCAATATCCTTCGTTCTTACTATCCTTCGTTCTTACTTTTCTCGCGCGAGGAAATATTCCATGCGACTTCTCTTCATCGTTCCAATGCTTGTTGTGGCAGCGACCCTGGCGACTTCGGCGCAGGAAACCACTTCCCTTCACCTGATGCCATGGCCCGCGAGCATAAAGACGTCGGAGTCTCAGCCTCTAGTGATTCAGACTTCTTTCACCGTAGGTATAAGCAATGCGTCCGATCCAGGATTGCGCCGCACAGTCGAAATTTTCCTGAATGATTTGCGCCGGCATACGGGTTCCCTGCCCCTCGATTTCAGTATCGGTGATTCATCCAGCAGCGCGCGGTTCAAAGTGAACAGCGAGCACGCCAGCAAGCCGGTGCCGGAACTAGGCGAAGATGAATCGTACAAGTTAGAGGTGACCTCATCCGGCGCGCAACTCAACGCACCGACAACCCTCGGGGTGATGCGCGGATTGCAGACCTTCCTGCAGCTAGTCGAGATGACGCCGCAAGGTTTCGCTATCCCATCAGTCGTGATCGAGGACAAACCGCGTTTTGCCTGGCGCGGGCTGATGATCGATGTTGGCCGGCACTTTATGCCTGTCGAAGTCATCGAGCGAAATCTGGATGGCATGGCTGCCGTGAAGATGAATGTTTTTCATTGGCACCTCTCAGAAAATCAGGGGTTCCGCGTCGAGAGCAAGCGATTTCCCAAGCTGCAGGAAATGGGTTCGGACGGCCTCTACTACACGCAAGACCAGGTCCGCGAGGTGATTGGTTACGCTCACGATCGTGGTATTCGAGTGATTCCAGAATTCGACATGCCAGGCCACAGCACGTCATGGTTCGTTGGCTATCCCGATCTGGCGAGCGCGCCCGGACCTTACACAATTGAACGCAAGTGGGGAGTGTTTGACCCGGCGATGGATCCGACGCGCGAGAGCACCTATAAATTTCTAGATGTATTCATTGGCGAAATGGCGAGACTGTTTCCCGACCAGTTCTTCCACATCGGCGGCGATGAAGTTAACGGCAAGCAATGGGACGCGAACCCGAAAATTCAGGATTTCATGCGGGCGCATGGTCTGAAGAACAATGCCGACCTGCAAGCGTACTTCAACACTCGTATTCAGAAACTTGTCGCCAAACACGGAAAGACAATGGAGGGTTGGGACGAAATTCTGCGGCCGGATCTGCCGAAGACCATCGTGATCCAATCGTGGCGAGGGCAACAGTCGCTGGCCGATGCCGCGCGCCAGGGATATCGCGGACTTCTGTCGTCAGGCTATTACCTGGACCTGATGGGCTCCGCGGAATCTCACTATGCCGTCGATCCTTTTGCCGATGGCGCGGCCAATTTGTCGGATGAAGACAAGCAAAAGATTCTCGGCGGCGAAGCCTGCATGTGGGCGGAATACGTTTCGCCAGAAAATATCGATTCCAGAATCTGGCCGCGAACCGCAGCCATCGCAGAGCGGTTGTGGTCTCCGCAAAATGTGACCGACGTGAATTCGATGTATGCGCGCATGGATTACGCCAGCAAGTGGTTGGATGCGTATGGCCTTATGCACAACGCAAACTATGTCCCGATGCTGGAGCGCATGACGAATGGAGAGGATGTCACCACGCTGAAGGCTTTGACGGACGTGGTCGAGCCGGTAAAGGGATACGCGCGTGAACAGTTGGCTAAAACCGAACCGACGGCGCAAACTCCGCTCAATCGCGTCATCGATGCTGCGCGTCCGGAGAGTTTAACTGCGCGAGATTTCAACCAATTGGTCGACGAATTTCTGGGTGGGAAAATCAAACCCGGAATGGAAATCCAAATCCGAGCGATGCTGAACAAGTGGAAAGACAATGAAGTTCAGCTGGAACCTGCAGCGCAAAGTTCAGAACTGGTCCAGGAAGTCGCACCTCTCTCCCACGACTTGTCGGCATTAGCTGCGGCTGGATTGCAAGCGCTCGACTTTCTCGATCGTGGCGAGAAAGCGCCAGAAGCCTGGAAGACACAGCAGATCGCTCTGGCGCAATCGGCGATCCAGCCGCGAGCACAATTGCTGCTGATGGTAGCCAGCCCCGTTCGAAAATTGGTGCAGGCAAGCGGCGGAGACAAACCCACCGACTTGCCCATCCCGAAAAGTGATTAACTCAACCTATGCTGCGACATCTTTTAAAAATCTTTTCGCGCGCTTGATCCGGCTGGCCTTCATCAGCGGAACGCTTGCCGGCCACGGCTCTTCGACCGCCATCAGCGCCATCGCGCCACCAGCCAGCGCCATGTTCTTCATAAAGTTGATGGTCTCGTTCATGCGCTGCTGCGGATCTTCGTGCGACCAGAAATCGTGCATGATGGGGGACACGCCGACCAGGAAACCGACCAGTCCGGCTGCGCCCACCTTTGGCTTAACACCTAGCAGAATGCTGGCGCCTCCGGCAATCAAAGCAGCGCCGGTGACGGTGACCGCTAGCTCTGGCTGTGGAACATTTTTCGCGGCGGTGTACTGCGTCATCTGCCCTTTATTCTTGAAATGATTAATGCCGCTCATAATGAAGTAACCGCCAAAAATCAACCGCCCGAGAAGGAATGGTGCTCGCATGATTGCCTCCAGTACGGTTTCGATTCGAGGTCACTGGAGAGCGTTGCTCGCCAGGAGAGCAATTCCAGTTCAGCCCGACCGGAGTAAGAGCAGAGTTGCCGCGATGAAACTACTTGGAAGTGTTGTGCATGCTGACGGCGGCAGCAAACAATCGCCTTTCGACTCCTGATAAACTTCTACTTTGACCTCCTCTTTCGCCATTCGCACTGAGCAACTCTGCCGCCATTACCAGATGGGAGGTGCGACGATTCGTGCCGTGGATGGAATCACTCTACAGATAGCGGCCGGAGAGTTCGTGGCGCTGCTCGGAGCATCCGGCTCGGGAAAATCTTCTTTGCTGAACCTGCTGGCGGGTTTGGATTCGCCTAACGTCGGCACAGTGATTGTAGAAGACCAGAGCCTCTCAGGGCTGTCACGTGAGCAGCTCGCGAAATACCGGCGACACACCGTCGGCATGGTGTTCCAGTCTTTTAATCTGATTCCCAGCATGAGCGTGCTTGAGAACGTAGAACTTCCGCTACGTTTCGCGGAAGTCGAGCGAACCAAGCGCTCCGCAATGGCCGTGAGCGCTCTCGAAAAGGTCGGGTTGAGCGGCAGGCTCAAGCATCGGCCAATCGAACTTTCCGGTGGCGAACAGCAACGAGTGGCGCTGGCACGGGCTTTGATTAATCAGCCGAGAATTCTGCTGGCGGATGAACCAACCGGCAACCTCGACAGCCGCACTGGAACCGAAGTAATGAATTTGATTCGACGTCTTAACGAATCGCTGAAAATGACCGTTGTTCTGGTCACCCATGAACGCGACCTGGCCGAGAAGTATGCAGGCCGTCTGATTTTTATGGCGGACGGAAAAGTGATAGCCGATCAGCCCAATTCAGCAAGAGTGGCTGCTGGAGTTCGACCATGAAGCTCTACGATTCCATCGAGCTTGCAGCGCGCAATCTGCGCGAATCGGTGCTGCGGAATTCTTTGACGACGCTAGGCATTTCGGTCGGAGTCGCTTCGCTGGTGGCGATGCTTTCGCTCGGAATCGGGCTGCAACAACTGGCTTCGCGCCGCCTGCAACGATCGGGGCTGTTCGATTCCATTGTTGTGACCTCGCGCCGCAACCTTCGCAGCTTCGACCGCGAGCAGGAAGAGAGTGGTCCCGCGCCGGCGGAGAGTCCGGACCTGAATGAAGCTGCGCGGCTAAAGATTGCAAGCGTCGCGGGAGTTGTTGAGGCCTATCCGGATCTGCGGTTCATCACCGAGGTGCGATTCGACGAGAAACCGCACCTCACTATGGTAGCCGGGCTTCCCTTCTCTTCCAAAGACGGCGACAGTTTTGAAGGCATGCAGGGAAAATTCTTCTCGTCCGTGGAAGCCCACGAAGTAATTCTGCAAAAAAGTTTTGCAGCTGAACTGCTGGGCAAGCCGAGTCATGGAGCGCAAGAAATTAATGTCGCGGAAGTCGCGCGGCCTTTGCTTGGCAAGCAGGTGGTGATGCGCTATTCGGAGCGCGAGTCAACTGGACAGGATGCGGCGTCTCTTTCCGTGATTTCGCACGAAATGCCGCTGACCATTGTCGGCGTAACTGATCTCGATCCTGACAGCATGCGCGGATCGGCGCGCGCGCGTCTGTTCGTTCCGCAAAAGTTGATTGAGGGCATGCGTCCAATGCAGGCCTATGACATGCGCGCCTCGGGCGGCGTGAGCTCAGATCAGCCAATTTACAGCAATGTGGTGGCGCGGATCAGCAGCGCGGGCAAAGTGGACGCGGTAGAACGAGCGATCAAGACTCTTGGCTTCAATGCTTTTTCCATTCTCGATGCGACCAAGAGCATGCGTCGCTTTTTTGCGATCCTCGATCTTTTTCTCGGAATCTTCGGAAGCCTGGCCCTAACGGTGGCGTCGATTGGAATCATCAACACGCTGGTGATGGCGATTCTTGAGCGGCGTCGCGAGATCGGGATCATGAAAGCTGTTGGCGCAAGCGATGCCGACGTGCGTGGGCTTTTCTTTGCTGAAGCGGGAGCGATGGGACTTTTGGGGGGAGTCTGTGGAACCGCGCTAGGCTGGATCATCGGGCGCGTGATCAACTTCGGCACCAACATTTATCTCAAGCGCCAGGGTTTTCCTCCGGAGCATATCTGGTCCGTTCCCTTTTGGCTGGTGGCGGGCGCGCTGGGCTTTTCGTTTGTGGTGAGCCTGCTTTCCGGGCTGTACCCCGCATCGCGCGCGGCGCGGCTCGATCCGGTGCAGGCGTTGCGATATGAATAGGGTTTCTCGCCGAATCCGGCTGCGACTCGTTTCAGACAGAAACCTTTAACCACTGAGGACACAGAGTTCCACAGAGGAACGCCACAGAGGAAGGCTTGTATCGAAGAATGCCCCTGCCGCTACGAATGCTTGCAACCTGGATCAATTGCGCTCTCGCGATCGCCTTCGTCTGTTTCCTCCCCACTTTTGCCCTCGCCCAGGGACGAATCGACTGCAGCACTTTCAACAGCCACATTCTTCATCGCGACGTGCGGTACTGTGTCATGCTGCCGCTGAATTATCAGACTGACACCAAGACAAAGTATCCCATTCTTTATTTTCTGCATGGACTGGGAGAGAACGAGCAGACGCTGCTGCAAAGCGGCGGCTGGGGGCTGATCGAGGACCTCAGGCGCGACCACAAGGTCGGCAATTTTCTTATGGTTGCGCCGGAAGGACGCGGCAGTTTCTTCATCAACTCTGCCGACGGACGCGACCGCTACAACGACTTTTTTCTCACTGAGTTTTTACCGTTCATCGAAAACAAGTACCGCGTGATTCGTGAACGCAAGTCGCGGGGCGTGACCGGACTTTCCATGGGCGGATACGGCGCTCTGCGCTTCGCCTTTGCGCACCCCGAGCTTTTCGGATCGGTGAGTGCACAGAGTCCAGCGTTGATGACAGAATCGCCCCGCGAACTGGATGCCGACCTCCACGACGCGGGGCCACTAGCCAAACTACTGGGCAATGTATTCGGTAATCCAATTAATGTCGCGCATTGGAACCAGAACAATCCATTTCTTCTGGCACGCAAGAACCAGGCGCAACTCAGAACTCAGGCGATCTACATCAATTGCGGGCAGGATGATGAATACGGATTCGCAGCTTCCGCAGAGCAGATGCACGAACAACTGCTGGCTGAGAAAATCCCCCACGAGTTCCATCTTTATCCAGGCGGCCATAGCGCGGAGTATTTTCTTTCTCACCTGGGGGAGACCATCGAGTTCCACTGGCACGCTTTTCCTGAGGGCCGACAAAAGCGGTAAGATGATGCTGGTTTTGGATGAAACATGCGTAAAGCAGTTCTGCATTTGAAGAAATCCGACCCGTTGATGCGCGCCATTATCGAGCGGGTCGGCCCATGCCGCATGGAATTTGACGATCCCACGTTCCACAACTTGGCAGAAGCGATTGTGTATCAGCAACTCAACGGCAAAGCGGCATCGACGATCTTCAATAGGTTCACCGCGCTGGCCGGAGATCCGGTGACGCCAGAAGGAATTTTGAAACTCTCAAACGAACAACTGCGGAGCGTCGGGCTTTCCAAGCAGAAGTCTTCGTATCTTTTTGATATGGCGGAACGCGCGCAACGGGGCGAGCTGGATTTCTCAAAACTGAACGAGATGACCGACGACGAAGTAATTGAGTATCTAACGCAGGTGAAAGGCGTAGGCGTTTGGACGGCGCATATGTTTCTAATGTTTACGCTGCAACGCGCAAACGTGCTGCCCACGGGGGATTTCGGCATACGTATGGCGATGCATAAGCACTATCTTGATCGCCCGGCGAAAAAGCGGAACGGCGTCGGCAAGACGAAAGCCAGGAAGACGATTGCGAAGGCGCCCAAGGTGAAAATCACGCTTCCCACTCCCGAGCAGATGGAGAAAATCGCCAGGCGCTGGGAGCCGTATCGGAGCATCGCCTGCTGGTATCTATGGAGAAGCCTCGACACGAAAACGATTGGCTGATAAATGACCACGATTCCTGAACAAAAAATCCGCGTATTGGTGGCGAAACCCGGCCTCGACGGCCATGACCGCGGCGCCAAAGTAATTGCGCGTGCGTTGCGCGATGCCGGCATGGAAGTCATCTACACCGGCCTGCGGCAGACTCCGGAGATGATCGTCAATGCGGCGCTGCAGGAAGATGTCCACGTCATCGGTCTATCTATTCTTTCCGGCGCGCACAACGCAATCGTTCCGCGCGTGATGGACTTGATGCAGCAAAACAAAATGGACGACGTACTCGTAGTCGTCGGCGGCATTATCCCCGATCAGGATGTGGAAGCGTTAAAAAAGGGCGGGGTGGCTGCCATCTTTCAGCCCGGAACCTCAATGGATGAAATCGTAAAATTCATCCGCTCCAACGTTCATGAGCGCGGCGTCACTACGGGCGATTAACGTAGCATCTATTTGTGGTCGCCAATATCCAGGCCGGCTTGTAACTCCACTTTGGAACTCCGGCAACGCATTCGGTTTATGCGCTAAAACCAGAATTGCCTCGGCCTGTTTGCGCACACTCTCACTCAGGCTAGTATCTAAAGCAATGCTCTTAAGCGCCGGAGTAACGGCCTGCAACTCCCTCAGCATGTGGCGTTCGGCGCTGGCTTGCATGCGGGTTAGTTCGGGCTCAAGTCTCTCCTTATCGTGCCGGTGAAGATAACTGAGCCGGCGGGCGAATTCGAATGTCGCAGAAATTTCTTCAAAAACGGAAGTGAGCTCCTGGATTTGAGAATCGGTGGAGTCGCTGTAGGTGATGTGGTTATTGAAGGTGATGTCGTGGTATACGAGAGTGCGCACCGCAGTGGTTTCCGGCGAGCCCAGCGAAACCGGAAAATCACCATTAAACAAATTCAGCTCGCGCGCGATATTAAAAGTTATGCGCCGGGTGGCGTCGCTGGTCTGGAACTCAATGGTGTACGGAACCCCTGGCCGGTCCACCGAATCCTGAGTGGATTGGTAAGTGGCAGATCCAGTTGCATCAACGGCTATGGAATACGACGGCGGATTGGCATTCCAGAGCACGGAACTGAAAACTACCGTCGGAAACCGGCCTCCGTTACGCGTTTGAAGTTGCGGATTTTGGCCGAACGCGTTCAGAGAACACGCGATCAGCGCAGCCAACGCCAGCGCCACTTGAATCAAAGTGATCGATCTCACCATGCTCGCTTTCTCCAGCACACCATTCTTAATCTGACTGGCTGGACGGCCCCGTGGATTGCTGGGTTTAGCCAACCGCTGGTCTGATACATCCTTATTTCTTACGAATCGTGGCTGAGTGATTGAACAGTATAGCTGGAGCGACGACATCAATTTGCGCAGCACAAAAATAGATGGTCGGTGCTGAATAAAAGCCGACTCTGCTCATGTCAGGTTTTCTGCATCCAAAGGTGTGCTGGTGAGGAGAGCGTCCTATGGACCCCAACATTACCCGGGAAATACTCGACGATCTGATTCCTTCGCTTGAAGCGCTGGAAGCCAGGAGCACGGCTGTCCTGGAGTTTCTGAAACACGAAGGCATCGCCACAGACGAGAAACTCGCGCCTTATCTAGAGCAGGCGGCGAACGCAAGCAACGTACGCTGGCTCGGGGTCCGAGTGAGAGTCGAGCGCCTGTTGTCCTCGGCCGAGAAGGATTCTGCGGAAAAGCGAAAAACTGACAAGGAAGAAAAGAAACCAGAAAGCACGGAGGCCAAAGCGCCGGAGTCGAGTCGGTCTCACTCTGAAGCCGGGGACAACTCGAATTCAGCCGGTCCGGAAAACCCGAACGAAAATACTGACAACGACAAAAATGTAAAGGTGATGCACGAGGGCACCGAACCGAAATCGAACACAGCGGCCAACGATTCTACGCGCAACGACAAGAACGGGGACCGCCCAGAAACGAATGAGGACAAGTCGAAGTCGGCCCTAACGGGCGCGGAGCAGAAAGTCGCGTGAACTACGTCTTCGCGCCCGAAAAATGGGCCAATGAGGCCGGCAGCAATGATAAGGAACTTATGATACTTCTTCGAACGCCAGCGCCCCGTCCAACCCCAGGGCCAATGCCGGACCCCGAGCCGGGGCCGGGTTCAGACCCGGATATTTTTCCTCCGGTCAGTCCGCCGGCTTCCACCCCGGAGCCGGATATATTTCCCGGACCGATGCAGCCTGAGCCAATGCCAATCTGAATATGGATGGACTCGCGAGGCCGATGCCCAGAAACGAACGGGTTACTGACCTTGCGCGACTTTCAATTCATCTCGAGTCGCAGTTAGGAATTGCTC
The DNA here is from genome assembly GCA_963702345.1 of uncultured Acidobacteriota bacterium. Lineage (GTDB taxonomy): Bacteria > Acidobacteriota > Terriglobia > Terriglobales > Acidobacteriaceae > Gp1-AA145. The sequence goes on from CAVPCD010000008.1 coordinate 305,614, forward strand.
GAGGTCGTCAATTCCGAGTCCGCTGCGTGCGGACACTTTCAGGATCGGCATGCTGGGGCGCACTCCGTGAATATTGCTGACGAGGAGCTCCAAATCAATACCCGCCGCCTCTGCCATGTCGAGCTTGGTAATGACTGCGACATCTGCAGTATTGAATATCGTCGGATACTTCAGCGGCTTGTCCTCGCCTTCGGTGGTTGAAACCAGCACCAGGCGCAGGTCTTCGCCCAAGTCGAAACTCGAAGGGCAGACCAGGTTGCCGACGTTTTCGATAAACAGATAATCCAACTCCTCGTCCGGCCAACCGTCCATCGCCCGCTCGATCATGCCGGCATCGAGATGACAGATAGTGCCGGTGGTGATCTGTTTTACCGCTGCTCCCGAACGCGCCAATCGTGCAGCATCGTTCTCAGTGGCGAGGTCGCCTACCAGTGCGGCCACACGATGCTCGCGCCGCAGATCGGTCAGCAACCGCTCGAGCAGGGTGGTCTTGCCGGAGCCGGGACTCGAAACCAGGCTGATCACCCGGGTTCCAGAGCTCTGGAAACGATCGCGCAGACGCCGCGCCAGCAGGTCGTTTTCTTTTAAGACCTTCCGTCGGACCTCGACCATTCTGGGTTCGCTCAACCAGCGATCTCCATTGCCGTGATTTCCAATTCTTGGCCGTGTAACACGCAGTCGCTCGCGGCGCCGCACTGCGCGCAGGTCAGTAACGGAAAAGAATGAGTAGGCCGTTCAACTCCGCACGTGGGACACAAGATCGCAACCTCCACCTCTTCTATAAGAAGGCGTGAGTTCACCAGCGCCGTGCCCTCGCACGCCAGGCCATAGGAAAACGAAAGCGCGTCTTTGTCCACACCGCTCATCCGTCCGAGGCGCAAGTGGACAGCCTCAACGTGGCCCGATTCCTGGCGGTCGAGTTCTTCCAGCACCCCATCGACAATGCTTAGCGCAATTGAAAGTTCGTGCATGGACGCCTTACATCATCTTCATTTTGGTGTAGCGATTAATGTCGCCGCGGAAGTAGTAAAGAGTAAACAGAGTGGCAGCCACGGCGCCCAGAATGAACATTTTCCCGGTCATAGTATTCTCCCTTTTACGATCTTTAGCGTGTTGGTTACGCGGCCATCACTTGGCGCGTGCCACCAACGATCAAACCTTCAATCACGCGAACCGCTTCGTCAACCGCCGCCCGAACGGGACCACTTAAGTCCATCTCTCCTTCAGCGTTGGGCTCAACCGTTTCCGGCTCGCAACCGACCACCAGCAGGCGGCCCACTTGTCCTCCCAGCGCACCGACCAATTGCAGCACCGCAACGGGATTCATGCTGTGGGCATCGAGAGCTTCCTGGCTGACATTCGTCGGAAGTTCGGGCTCCATAACATAAATCGTTCCAGGATTTCCGCCTCGTGGCAGTGCATCAACCAGAATTTTCAGGTCCCAGTCGTTCATCAGCGCATAAGCCAGATCGTAGCTGCGAATTCCGAAATCAATGACGCTCACTCCGGGCGGCAATTGGCGCTCAGCCATGCGCTTGGCGACTTCTACTCCGAACGCGTCATCGCCGAGAAAAACGTTGCCCACACATGCCACCAGGACCTTACCGCTCATTTGGTACCTCGCTATTCAAGCTCAACGGCTCAATTTCTTCCGGAGAAAAAAAGAAACGATGACCGGGCTGGCGCAACATTCCCAAGTCACGCCCAGGATCATCTTCCATTACGACCGCGAGGTGAATGTGATCGTCGAAGTCGCGCTCGATGCCTTCGATTATTGCAACCTTCCCTTTGAGCGCAATGTCCATAATGTCGGCGGATTTCTGCGGCCAGATGCGCACCCGATCTCCCGGCTTCACATCCACGCCGAAGGCGGTGACACTCGGCATCGGCGTATTTTCCAGATCAGGACTCCACTCGGGCATTTTCCCTACCTCGCTTTTGAATCAGTTATGCGGATTTCGCGCGCGGCGGCGTACTCGGGCGCAACCCGCGGATCGTGCCATGCGTACGCATCAATTGTTCGCGAGCCGTTTCCTCCGTGCGCTGGAGCAGATCGCGGACCCGATCATCGGAACCGCGCATCTCGGTTTTTTCTTCTTCAGTCAACGTCATTACTCGCAGTGTAAGCATCTCGTCCATTTCGGTCGAGTCGTAGAAATCGCCGGCGCTTTCGGGCGCGATTTGTGGGTAATCGTAAAGAACGATCGGCGAGCAGAGCATCATATCGTGCTCGGCCTCTTCACCAACCAGCACGGGGAAGTTGCCCACGTTCTTGCATTTGCTCACCGCATCGCGATGTTGTTCAGGAGGATCGAGCAGAGAAACGAAGTCCGCGCCAGTTGCGGAAAGGATGGTGTGGGCGGAGAGCAATGATCGCAGCAAGGCGGAATTGCGGTCCAGCCCACTGCGCGAAGCTCGAGTTTCATTTGTCACTTCGATGCTGAGCTTGACGATGCCCTCAGCAATTCGCTCCGGCAGCAACGTCACCGTGCCACTTAATTCCTGCAGAGTGTGTTTGAGGGTTCTAGCCGTACCTTCTTTCTTGCCAGTAAGTGGTTCAATTTCAGAACTCGCGGGAAAGGCAAAGGTCACCGAATGCCAGTCGCCGGGCAATGGCACACTGAACTTCACCGAGCGCTCGATTCCCTCCTCGCGATCTTCGCCCACTTGTGCGAGCTGCAAGAAACGGAGTTCGACATCGATACAGGCCTCAGCTTCAATTTCCAGCAGGCACTCCGAATGCATGACTGAACGTTCGGTCCCGCTCTGCACTTCTTCGTAGGCGGGCGGATAAAGAATGCCGAAACTCCAACGCTGCTGGTTCTTGATTGCCGAACGCCGGTAGGGATAGAGCATGTAGCCCTCGTACAGCACGGCATCGGCGACCTTTTTTGCTAGCTCGCGATTCATCCATTGACTCCGGCGGTCAGGCCCAGCATGCGTTCGAAGGTCTGCTCCCAACTTGAAATCCCATGCCGAGCACGATATTCATTGAGTCGCTCGAAGACCTCGCGGCGAACGCAAATCCATGCACTTCCCGGATAATGCAGGTCCATCATCTCCTTCCACACGCGCACGGGCAAACGATAAGTGGCGCCGCGGTCCCAGGGAATTTGCCCGATCTGTAAACCCATCGGTCCGGGATAGAAAACCGTTCCGCTAAACAGTAATGAGACCGGAATTTCGCCGTCTTCCAGTCCATAAATGTATTTGGTGACCGCGACATTGAAATCGAAGCTGCATGGAACTGGAACGTCGATTACAGTTGACCCGCTAAATCCCGATACATTCACGTTTTCATTTGTCCAAAGCAGCGGGTGCAAGGTTTTGCTCCAGCGTTCAGGCTCGCCAAACAATTCCTTGAGACGTTCCTGCTCGGCAGGGACGTAACGGCGGCGCACTGGTTCTATCTGTACTTGCACTCGCAATGCCACGGAGTGAACCGGACCGGGTTCCGAATTTGCAATCCGAACTTTAAAGAGCAATTGCGGAATCGCCGCACTGGGCGGCGTCAACGCATCTTCGATTTTGAAATTCAGCTCAGGCATTGCTGGTCCCCGAAAACGCGTCGAGCTGGTCAAAAAAACGATCTATTTCCTGCCAGACCTCGGTCCCACCGGAAAGCCCGCGCCAGTGAGTTCGAATCAGGCCAATAAGTTTGAAGCATTGGTCGATAGGAGCGCGGTAGTAGCGCGGCGAATCTGAGATGCGGTTCAGCAGCAAAGCTTCCACATCCGGTTCGAACTTTTTAAGTATGGGATTGCACTCGACAATCGCGTCCCAGTACTCGAGATCGAGCGATGACTCCATCGCCCCGCCGGGGCTGGGATACTGCGCGACCACGCGACCAGCAGCGCTGCTGTACACAAAAAATGCCAGGTTGATGGGAATCAGCAGGCTCTCCCATTCCTGGTCGTCCATTTGGAAATTTTGTAAGCGTGATATGTCGCGCGGAATCCGGTGATAGCGCTGGCGTGAATTACTACTGAACAGGATCGCGCAGGGATCACAAGCACAACTTACCCGCCGGGCTTCGACTTCCAGCAGGTGCTGATGATGTGCCTCAAGGGGAGCGGCACACAGTTCGCACACTTCGGGCTTCTCTTGTGGCTTGCGTACTAATCGCTGCAATGCCGCAAGCGGAGTGCTCCGAGCATTACCGTTGCCAGTTATCGCGCCCATGAATTGTGCGTTACGCCGGGGGAAGATGCGGCATCCGCGGATCGATGGGAGCCCGCTTGTCAGCATTAATGCCGGTGGCGTCGCGCGATGTGCGTCCCTCACCTTCGCGACCCGGTTCTTTCCGGCCTTCGTAGGCCCATTCTTCGCCGCGCTTAGTTCCCGGCGTGTGGGCGTCAATATCAAACCGCGGATTCTTCATATTTTCTCTCCTCTTTTGTGGCCGGCTTAATCATGTTGACGGAAATAAATCCTGTTGAGTTGGTAGTCGCGCCCTCGGCAACAACCTCGGCCACCTCGGGCGCAGCCTCGCGAATGGCCTGCTCGACCAATTGCTTGGCAGCGTCGGGTGAGGAACCGCAGCCGTGCGAGGTGGTGTCCAGTTTGATTCGCACTGCTGTCTCGCTTACGTCGAGCAACTCAACGCTCGCGCCATTTTTTCGTAATTGCGGCGTGATTTGCTCGATGGCGCCTTTGACGCGATCTTCCAGCGCCACCGGATGAACTCCGTAGAGAACCATCAATCCGCAGACCAATGGATCCTTGCCGAGTTTGGCTAGCGCGTTGCGTCCCGATTCGCCCGACTCAGTCAGAATCTCCACCACGCGAGTAACTGCCGCGCCTTGCAGATCCATAAATGACTGCACCAGTTCGAGCGCGGTGGCGCGCGCTTCCGCATCTGTCAATGCCGTTGCGCGCTCCAAAAGCTCTTCGATCTTCGCCGCGCTCTGCTGGAATTCTCCGCTGTTCATTTGCGGGCTCATTTGTCGCCCATCATGCCGAACATCGGCGAGTGCCGGGTTTCAAGCACCTTGCCGCCGCCCAAATACATGTGGACGCCGCAAGGCAGACAGGGATCGAAGCTGCGCACCGCGCGCATGATGTCGATGCCTTTGAATTTGTCCGGCCCGTTCTCTTCAAAGATGGGCGTGTTCTGCACCGCATCTTCGTAGGGACCAGGAGTTCCGTAAATATCCCGTGGGTTGGCGTTCCAGCAAGTCGGCGGATAAGGATGATAGTTGGCAATCTTGCCGTCGCGGATCACGACATGGTGCGAGAGCACGCCGCGCACCGCTTCATGAAATCCACATGAGATTGCATCTTCCGGCACTTTGAAGGGCTCCCAAGTCTTGGAGCGTCCGGCCATCAGCTCTTCCATGGCCTTCTCGCAGAAGAAAAGCGCGGCGGCTGCGGCATACGCCTGGAAATAAGTTCGAGCGCGGTCGCGTTCGATGGCATTGCTCCATTGCGGAATCTTCCATTCAAAGTGGGTCTCAGGCATGGTCGCGGTTTTCGGGAAATTGATTTCGACGCTGTGCCCGGTAGCTTTGATGTAACCGATATCGACCAGTCCAGCCAGAGCCGTCGACCACAGGCGCGCAATGGGGCCGCCGCCGGTGTCAAGCGCAAGATGATCGCCGGTTCGTTTGTCGAGCCAGCGCGGCGACATCACCCATGTGTAGTTGCCGTTGAAGTCGCGCTTCTGCGGCCGCGGCAACGTGGTTTGGTTCCAGGGGTGCCGCTTGTCGATTTTGTTCCCCAGCGAATCAGTCTTCACGAAAGTTTCTTCGTTCTGCCAGTCATCGTAGAACGAACTTCCCAGCAGGATACGAAGTCCGAGGTTGATGTCCATCAAGTCGTTGGTGACCAGCTTGCCGTCAACCACGATCCCTGGAGTCACGAACATGCCGCGTCCCCACTTGGACATGGTTTCGTAGCGGTAATCGCAAACGGCGGGATTGTTGAACGAACCCCAGCATCCCAGCAGAATGCGCCGCTGTCCGACCTTTTCGTATCCTGGCAACGCCTCGTACCAGAAATCAAACAGGTCATCGTGCAGCGGCAGGCACTTCTTCATGAACTGAACGTACTTCATCAATCGAGTGAGATAGTCGGTGAAGAGTTGGATGGTAGCGACGGTCCCTACGCCTCCGGGATACAAAGTGGACGGATGCACGTGCCGGCCTTCCATCAGGCAGAACATTTCGCGGGTTAACCGGCTGACGACCAGGGTCTCTTTATAGAAGTCGCCGGTGAATGGATTCAACGCCGTCATGATGTCTGCGATCGTCCGATATCCGTGAATAGCGGCGTTCGGAGCTTTCTTCTTTTGCGCCTTGTCCCACAACCCAGGATTGGTTTCTTTCACCATCTGCTCGCAGAAATCGACACCAACCAGATTGTCCTGGAAGATGTTGTGATCGAACATGTACTCGGCAGCTTCGCCGAGGTTGATGATCCACTCTCCCAGAGCTGGAGGCTTTACTCCGAACGCCATGTTCTGCGCATAGCAAGCGCAGGTGGCGTGATTGTCGCCGCAAATTCCGCAGATACGGCTGGTGATGAAGTGAGCATCTCGCGGGTCTTTGCCTTTCATGAAAATGCTGTACCCGCGAAAGATAGACGAAGTGCTCTTGCACTCGACCACCTGCTTGTTTTCAAAATCAATTTTGGTAAAAATGCCCAGGCTACCCACGATGCGGGTAATGGGGTCCCAGCTCATTTCTACGAGTTTCCGTTTTTTGCTCGGATTTTCGGTTAATGGCTCAGCAATAATTCCCATGTCCTTCCATCCTCTCCGCTCTTAAGCAGCTCTGGTCCCCTGCGGTCCATATGCGCCGGGTTTGGGTTTGTAACCAGTGATGAGTTCGCGGCCGCGAGTACGCCACTCGGGCTCACCGTTGACGGTATTGTTGGTGATTGCGCGCAACGCACGGATCAGCTTTCCGTAAATCGTGAGCGCCGCAGTTGAGAAGCGTGCCCCCGAGGGCTCATCCATGAATGGCATAAACATGTCCGGGAAACCGGGCATGGTGCAGCCGATGCATATTCCGCCGACATTGGGGCAGCCGCCGATGCCGCGCATCCAGCCGCGTTTGGTGACATTGCAATTGACCACTGGTCCCCAGCACCCGATCTTCACCAGGCATTTAGAACTTCCGTATTCGAGCGCGAAGTCGTCCTGCTCGTAGTAAGCAGCGCGATCGCAGCCTTCGTGCACGGTTTTGCCGAATAACCACGTCGGGCGAAGTTGCTGGTCAAGGGGAATCATGGAAGCGAGCCCCACCGCTTGAAACAGTAAATACGTGACCGTCTCCATGAAATTGTCGGGTTGCACCGGGCATCCGGGGACATTCACGATCGGCAATCCTGCCTTGGAACGCCAGTCCCAGCCAAGGTAGTCAGCGAGCCCCATGCACTGCGTGGGATTTCCCGCCATGGCATGAATGCCGCCGTACGTTGCGCAGGTCCCGGCGCCGACTACTGCCAGCGCTTTCGGCGCGAGGCGGTCGATCCACTCCGTTGTCTTAATTGGCTGGCCGGTGTCGGGATCCGTGCCCATAGCCGCCCAATAACCTTCGGCTTTTATGTCTTCATTCGGAATTGAACCTTCGACCACCAGGACGAAGGGATCGAGTTCCCCGCGCTCGGCCTGGTAGAAGTACTTCATGAAATCGTCGCCGACTTCATAGGCGAGCACCGGATTGTGCAGGTGTACCTTGGGCAATCCCGGAATGGCGCCGAGGACCACGTCCTCGATGCTGGGTTGTTCAGCGTTCGTCACGGACACAGAATCACCATCGCAGCTTAAGCCGGCGGTGATCCAAAGAATGTGAACTTCGCTGACGGGGGACGGGGCAGATTCTTTCTTCTTTGGGAAAGGAACCGGTTCAACAGGCATGATCGCCTCCTAGTGCTGCGGGCAGGAAAGGCGTTTTGTTTTACATCGGATTACGAGAAACCCGGTGCACAGAGTATGAGTACTTTACGTATCTCTTGGAATGCGGACAGTCGGCACGAGTTGCCTTAACAAATTCGCGGTAGCTGTTCGCCGAAAAGCGTGTCAACGACACGCGTACCACCGATCTCAGTTTGCATGAGCACCATTCCCGGATGCTCGCGGACGACCTCACCAATCACCCGCGCGTCGCGGCCGAGCCGGTTCTCACACATGCGGGCGACAACCGAGTCAGCATCTTTAGCCGGCACGATCGCCACCAGCTTGCCTTCATTGGCGACATACATCGGGTCTAGCCCAAGTATTTCGCAGGCACCTCGAACCGTGTCGTGAACCGGGATCTCGGTTTCGCGCAATAACATACCGGTCTTGGATTTGTGAGCAATTTCATTCAGCACAGTTGCCACTCCACCCCGCGTCGGATCACGCAGAACGTGAATATCCAGACTCGCCTCAAGCATGTCACTGACCAACTCGTGCAGGGCAGCGCAATCACTTTCAATAACGCCTTCGAATTCCAGGTTCTCTCGTTGGGACAGAATCGCCATGCCATGGTCGCCAATGTAGCCGCTCAGGATGATCTTGTCGCCGGGTGCGGCGCGGTCGGCGGAAATGTTCACCGGTTTTTCGATGACACCAATTCCGGTGGTGGAAATAAAGATCTTGTCGCCCTTGCCGCGATTCACAACTTTGGTGTCGCCAGCGACGAGTTGCACTCCGGCATCTCTGGCCGATTCGCTCATGGACTGCACGATGCGGCGCAGTTCGTCGGTGGCGAGGCCTTCCTCGAGAATGAAAGCTGCTGCGAGATACAGCGGGCGCGCGCCGCTCATGGCGAGATCATTTACGGTGCCGTTAATGGCCAGCCGTCCAATGTCCCCGCCGGGAAAGAAAATAGGCGTGACCACGAAAGCGTCGGTGGTGAAGGCAAGCCGCGAGCCGTTAATTTGCAGCACTGCCTGATCGTCGAGCTTATCGAGAGTCGGATTATTGAATGCAGGCAGGAACACACTTTCGATGAGTTGCGCGCTGAGTTTGCCGCCGCTGCCGTGGCCGAGCACTATTTGCTCATGCTGGGTGATGGGCAGCGGGCACCATGATCCCAAAGAAGCCGGGGCGGTGTCTTCCGCCCCTGCCGGCTCAAGTGGAATCTTGAGAGCAACGGGATTCATTAAGCCGCGCCTCCAATTTGACTTTCCGTCGAAGGCTCGACCTTTCGCGGACTCAAATGCCGGCCATAAGCGTAATATGCCGCGCACGCGCCTTCAGCTGAAACCATGGTGGCGCCAAGCGGAGTGAGAGGCGTGCACGTTGTGCCGAATGCCCGGCAATCGTGCGGCTTCTTGATTCCGCGCAGAATCTGGCCGCTGATGCATACCGAAGACTCTTTGGTGTCGATCTTTCCGACGCTGAATATTTGCTCGGCGTCGTGATCGCGAAATTCGGAACGCAGTTTGTAACCGCTTTGCGGAATCCAGCCGACGCCGCGCCACTTGCGGTCCGCGACTTCAAATACGCTTTCCACCAATTTGCGGGCGGGAACATTGCCCTCGCGATCGAGAATTCGCGAATACTGATTCTCGACAGTCGCGGTTCCGGCTTCCAGTTGGCGTACGGTCATCAGAGTTCCCTGCAAGAGGTCGAGCGGCTCGAATCCCGTGATGACAATGGGGACTTTATATTTTTCGCTGATGGGCTCGTATTCGCTGAAACCCATAACCGTACACACATGACCGGGCCCAAGAAATCCCTGTACGCGGTTCAACGGCGAATCCAGAATGAAGCTCATCGCCGGGGGCACAAGAGAATGCGAAACCAGAATGGATACGTTCTTCGCGCCTTCCTGTTTAGCGCGGTACACGAGCATGGCATTCGCCGGCGCGGTGGTCTCAAAACCGATGGCGAAGAAAACGATTTGCTTCTCGGGATTGGCGCGCGCAATCTTCAAACAATCGAGCGGCGAATAAATCACGCGAATATCCGCGCCTTGCGATTTCAGCGTGAACAGATCGCCATTCGATCCGGGCACGCGCAACATGTCGCCGAAGGAACAGAAAATCACATTGGGTTGAGCGGCGATGGCGTGCGCTTTATCAATATTTTCCAGAGGCGTAACGCATACCGGGCATCCCGGCCCGTGCACCAACTCAACGCCTTCTGGCAGCAGGCGGTCGATGCCGTGTTTTACGATCGAGTGCGTCTGACCTCCGCAAACTTCCATGATCACCCAGGGTCGGGTCTGAATGCGGCGGATCTCATTCACCACTGATTGCGCTAGGCGGGCGTTGCGATATTCATCGATGTATTTCATTGCGGCTTCCTCGTCGGGATCTCGTCAACCACCGGCGCGTCAAGTTCGGTGAGTTGATCCATTTCTTCCAATAGTTGATAGGTGCGCTCCGCCTCTTCAGCATTCACCGTGCTGATAGCAAAGCCGACATGCACCAGCACGTAGTCGCCGACTTTCGCCTGCGGAGTGTAATCGAGAGACGCTTCGCGCACGATTCCGCCAAACTGAACTTTCGCAATGCGCATGCCGCCGCGATCAAACTCTTCAAGGACTTTGCCGGGGATGGCTAGGCACATGAGTAAGCTCCTGATTTCAGAATTTCATTGGCGATTACGGCTTGACCAAGCGCGATACCACCGTCATTCGGAGGCACGGCAGAGTGGATAAACACTTCGAACCCCAGCTTTCGTAGAAGAGCCATGGTGTGTCCGAGCAGATACATGTTCTGGAATGTGCCGCCGGTCAGGCAAACGCGGCTCAATTTCTCAGATGCGCGAATGCGCTGACACACCTCTGAAATTACGGCGGCAATCGTGTTATGAAAACGGGCGGCAATCTCACCGACTGGCTTGCTACTCTGAACATCGTGAACGATTTGCCGAATCATGGGTCGCATATCGATCTGCGCCGGTTCGCTTGGATCAATGTCGAATGAATACGCGCCTTCAACACCGGACTGGGCGATCATTTCGAGTTCAATTGCCGCTTGCCCTTCAAACGTCACTTCGTGGCGCAATCCAATAATCGATGCAACAGCATCAAACAACCGTCCGCAGGAGGAAGTCAGAGCCGAGTTGATGCCGCGCTCGATCATGCGCGAAACGAGTGTAATTTCACGCGGTGATATTTGCCGGAAGATTGAAAGATCGGATGGAAGTTGATTGCCGAAACTTTCGCGCAACCAACTCAGCGCCGGACGCCAAGTTTGCCGCACTGCGGCATCTCCACCAGGAAGAGGAATGTAACGAAAGTGGGCGCGACGCTCGAAGCTGCGGAAATTCGCCACGAGGAATTCTCCGCCCCAGATCTGGCCATCTGTGCCATAGCCAGTACCGTCAAACGCGATGCCAATTACTCTATCACGAATCCTGTGCTCAGCCATACAGCTGGCCACGTGCGCATGATGATGTTGCACGCCGATCTTCGGCAATGAGAGTTTCGCCGCGAATCGCGAGCTCATATATAGAGGATGGAGATCGTGGGCCACGGCCTGCGGCTCCACGCGGAAAAGCCTTTTCAAATTCGCCAAGGTTTCTTTAAAAAATTCCAGAGTCTCATAATTCTCCAGGTCCCCGATGTGCTGGCTGAGAATCGCGTAATGGCCTTTGGTAAGGCAGAAAGTATTTTTCAGCTCAGCGCCGCAGGCTAATAACTCGGTGCATTCCGAACCCAGGTCGATGGGATGCGGAGCATAGGCACGCGACCTCCGCAGCGCACGCGGCCGGTTTTCAAACGTGCGCGTCACCGCGTCGTCCACGCGCATGTAGATTCCGCGATTGTGAAACAGAAACCAGTCGGCAACTTTGCGGAGCCGCTGCCACGCTTCTTCGTTAGAGGTGACGATAGGTTCGTCACTGATATTTCCGCTGGTCATCACCAGGGCGGTGAACTCTGATAGGTCGCTTGGCCTGTCGGCAAAAAGCAGAAAATGCAGCGGCGTGTAGGCCAGCATGACGCCGAGCGTGTTATTCCCCGGCGCCAGATCCGCCACAATCTTTGCATCCGGGCGGCGCTTCAGAATTACGATGGGCCTCTGCACACTCCGCAATAGTTCGCGATCTGCATCGCAAACAAAACAGAGTTTCTCGACGTCCGCAATATCTCGCGCCATCAAGGCGAATGGCTTGTCGCTGCGCTTCTTTCGCTGGCGCAATTCTCGAACGGCGGTATCATTTGCGGCGTCACACGCAAGCTGGAAACCGCCCAACCCCTTCACCGCGATAATTGCGCCTTCTCGCAGAAGGCGTCGCAGCTCGCGAAAAACTTCGCTCGAGTTCTGTCCGGATGCGTATGCGCCCCCAATAGGAAAAGTCGTTCCGCTCCTCGCGAGCACCACGCTCGGCCCACACACCGGGCAAGCATTTGGTTGGGCATGGAAACGGCGATTCGCAGGATCGCGGTACTCGGCCTCGCAGTCCGCGCACATGCGAAAACCGGACATAGTGGTCATCGGCCGGTCGTAGGGAATATCTTGAATGATGGTGTAGCGCGGACCGCAATTGGTGCAGTTGGTGAAGGGATAACCGAAGCGACGATTTTCAGGATCATCAATATCGTGGAGACAATCGTCGCAGGTGGCAACGTCCGGCGAGACTAAAGCGAACTCACCTTCAATCGGCTGGCTGGATTTAATCTCGAAAATCTCGTCGCCCAGGGGAACCAGGTCCGCGGTGGTGAGCTCTTCTATCTGTGCCAACGGTGGAGGATGATGAAGCGCTAGCATGAACTCATCTAACGCCGTCTCAGGCCCTTCGGCTTCGATGGTCACGCCGGATGACGAGTTCAGAATAAAACCTCGTATCCCGATATTTTTGGCGAGATTGAATACAAAAGGGCGGAATCCCACGCCTTGCACAATGCCGCGCAGACAAATTCGACGCCGTAATAAACCTGACTTTGTGAGAGTTGCCATTGGAAAGGGCGAGCGCCCTTATGCCGCATCCAAAAGATGCTCGCACCACTGTGAGCCGTTGTCCGCTTGAGCGAAAATCCAATCACCAGAAATGGAGTACAAGAAAATTGAGTTGGCGAAATACCGAGGGGAAACCCGATCTTCCAAACTGGTTTAGAATCGCTAATATCGTTTCAGTCGGGGCGTAGCGCAGCCTGGTAGCGCACCTGCCTTGGGCGCAGGGGGTCGGAGGTTCAAATCCTCTCGCCCCGACCAAGAAATCAAACTGTAAGTAGGTTTTTTTCACCATAGAACCATCAGAGCAGTCGAACGCACGTAGATTCTTAAATCGACGGGAGGATCTCATGTTTCAAGTCCGGCTAGCCCTCTTTGCTTTACTCATCGCGGCCTTCCTTCCAGCAACTCTGGCGCAGGCCCAATATCCGCCAGACGCAGGCCAATACGTTATTCTCAATGCTCAATACGGAACCAATGAACACCACGTGGACGTCACCCAGCGGCTGCGTGAACTTGCCCGGCATGATCGCACATTTGTAATGGGGAATAGCACTTTTGGGGTCGATCCAGATTACGGCCGGGTAAAAGTATTACGCATTTACGCTCGCGGGCCGAACGGCCGCGAACGCATGTTTGAGTTTCGCGAAGGCAGCGTGGTCGATGGCTCTATGTTCCGCGGTTGGGGTGGCGGAGATTGGGGTCGTGGAGGCTGGAGCGGACATTGGGAGGGTGATGGCGATCACGATCGTGACCGTGATCGGCCCGATCAGGGCCAATACGTTATCCTGAGCGCCTCGTATGGCACCGGGCGTCACCACGTGGATGTAACGGATCGTCTCAAGGACTTGGCTCGGTCAGATCGTACCTTTGTGATGGGTAATGGAACATTCGGCATCGATCCCGATCCCGGCAGGGTCAAAACTCTGCGGCTTTACACTCGCGGACCTGATGGACGCGAACGGATGTTTGAGTTTCGCGAAGGCAGCATGGTCGATGGCTCTCAGTTCCGGGGCTGGGGTCGAGGCGACTGGGGAAATGAGCGGAGAGGCGACCGCTGGTAAAGTCAGAAAGAACCGAAGGGCCCGTCGATCGGCCCTTTTTTCTCGTAAGTGCCTGCTTGCCGAGAGTTAGTAGAAAATCAAATGAGCTCTCCGCTTGACAAAGCATTGCTCGATAGCTGCATCCTATTGGGGCGAGAATAACTTATTTTGTACCGGGCCATTGAGGGCTCCACGGGTCGCAGCCGGAAAACCAAGCAAAGACCTGTAAGCAAGACCAAATACCAGCAAGGCGCATATTAGTGGCTCTAATTCTGGCCGTTGACGACGAGAGTTCCGGACTTTACTTCCGCAAGCTCATTCTCGAGCATGCCGGCCATACCGTGCTCAGTTCCACGGGAGTGGAGGAAGCGCTCGCCCTTTTCCGGGCAAATCCCGTCGACATCGTTGTGACCGACCATCTGCTGGGACGCCAGACGGGTAACGATATGGCTGCGGAGATGAGGCGCACCAAGCCCAATGTGCCCATTATCCTGCTATCAGGAACCAGTAGCGTACCTGAGCCTTTGGTCCACGCGGACTCATTTCTCAGCAAAACCCAGGGTCCAGAGCAATTGCTGGAAATGGTAGAGCAGTTGTTGTCGCGTAATGTGGTACCCTCCGCTGACTCGCCAGAGCGTGCGGGGCGAACTCATCTTCAAGGACTGCTCGCGTCGATCGTCGAAGACAGCGATGACGCCATCCTCAGCAAGAATCTCGACGGCACCATCTTGTCCTGGAACAAGTCTGCGGAGCGGATGTATGGCTACCAGGCCGACGAGGTCATCGGCAAAAATGTGACAATCCTATTGCCGCCTGACCGTCCGCAAGAAGCCCGCGAAATCCTTGACCGACTGAGTCTGGGAGAGAAGATCGAGCGCTTCGAAACTCGGCGTCGCACCAAAGACGGCCGCATTCTTTATGTGTCGCTCACCATTTCTCCAATGAGGGACGCGCAAGGCGAGGTGGTCGGCGCATCGGCCGTAGCTCGCGACATCACCCAGACCAAGATGGCGGAAGAAGCGCTGCGCAATTCGGAAAGACTCGCCGTAGCCGGTCGAATGGCCGCGACCATCGCCCATGAAATTAACAACCCCTTGGAGACGGTCACGAACGTTTTGTATCTGTTGTCGCGTAACCCCGGATTAGACGACGGGGCGCGACAGTATTTGAGAATCGCCGACGAGGAACTGCGCCGCATCGCTCAAATAACCAGGAGCACGCTAGGTCTTTACCGCGAGCGCGATACCACTCCAGGCGCAGTTAACCTGTCAGAGATGATCGACAATCTGCTCATGTTCTACCAACGCCAGGTGCAATCGCTGGGCGTGAAAGTTGAGAAGCGCTTTGACTCTGCCGGACGCGTGGTTGGAGTTTCAGGCGAGTTGCGGCAGGTTATTGCCAATCTGGTGGCAAATGCGATCGACGCTTTGGGTGTCGCCGGAACCAAACTGAGATTACACGTATATGAATCGGCAGATTGGCGAAATTTGGGCAAGCGCGGCATCCGCCTGGTAGTCGCCGACGACGGGCCGGGGATCAACAGCGAAACCCAGGCCAATTTGTTCCGTCCGTTTTACACGACTAAGGGACAAAAGGGCACCGGATTAGGACTTTGGGTGAGCCAGGGCATCGTCACGAAACATGGCGGTTCTATCCGGCTGCGCAGTCGAACCGGCGCCCAGCATGGCACGTGTTTTGCAGTTTTCCTTCCCGTCGGAGCCTAGAATCAGGCGGTTTGCTCTATGACGCCGGTTCGCCGCAGGTACAATCATTTGCATCTATAACTGGGCAAAGTGAATCCATACAGTTTGCCGCCGAGCACCTGCCCGGCTTTGAACATCTCGAGCCCGATGAGAACAGCATGCGCGCGAACAAAATCCGCTGGGTGGGTAGCCTTGAGTTGCGGATTGCTGATCTTAACTGGAGTTGCTTCAGGCCAGACGCAAGGTGGATTTAACGCGCCTTCGACTTCCCCGGGAGCCTCGGCTCCCGCTCCAGAAGCTAACGTTTCCGAATCTTCTACCAGCGAAACAGCCTCGCCAGCTTCCTATAGTTCAACCCAGAACCCGTTTCTAAGCAGCGTGCCGGAGGGTAAGGCCACTGGCACAGTTCTGCCATTGTCATTCAAGGAGGCCATCGATCGGGCGTTGCGTAGCAACCTGGGACTCTTGCTTTCCAGTGACAGTTCGCTGGCCGCACGGGGTAAAAAGTGGGAGGAGCTAAGCCGTCTTCTCCCTAACGTCAGCGCGTCGGCCAATCAGAGTGCGCAGCAAATCGACTTGGCAGCCCTCGGATTCAGATTCAATTTTCCGGGCATTCCCTCTGTCATAGGCCCTATCGGAACTTTCGATGCCCGGGTTTATTTGAGCGCCCCGCTGTTCGATTGGCATTCCATTGAACGGGAGCGCGGCGCCAGAGCCAACGAAATTGCGGCACGCTACAAATACAACGATGCCCGCGAGATGGTGGTGTTGGCGGCGGGCAATGAGTATCTCGTGACACTCTCTGCCGCTGCACGAGTCGACGCCGCGCAGGCAGAATTGGAGACCGCGCAAGCCCTGTTCAATAAAGCGCACGATCAGCAGTCTGCCGGCGTTTCTCCTGCGATTGACACTTTGCGCGCGCAGGTGGAATTTCAAACCCGCCAGCAGCAACTGATTGTCGCGCGCAATAATTATGCGAAACAGAAACTCCTTCTGGCCCGCACCATAGGATTGCCGCCCGGACAGGAGTTTAATCTGACCGACCAGGCGCCTTATAAGCCGCTGACTCCCATGAGTGTAGAGCAAGCCCTGCAGCGGGCATATATCGGACGCGCCGATTATCAGGCAGCAGCCCAAGAGCTTCGCGCAGCGGAGCAGTTTCGGCGCGCGGCAACAGCCGAACACTACCCCACACTCGACCTTTCCGGGAATTACGGCGCTGCCGGAGTGAATGTCGGCGACTCGCACGGCGTATTTCTGGCTGGGGCAACGCTTGCGATCCCGATATTTGCGGGTGGACGCGCCCACGCCGACGTGCTGCAGGCGGAAGCCACTCTGAAGCAAAGCCGCCAGCAACTGGAGAGTCTAAAAGCGCAAATTGATTACGATGTGCGCAGTGCGCTGCTTGATCTTTCGGCGGCAAACGATCAGGTGCAGGTTGCGCGATCGGCGCTGGATCTCGCTAATCAGACGCTGGTGCAGGCGCGCGACCGCTTCACTGCCGGAGTCGCGGACAATCTTGAGGTGATTGAAGCGCAGGATTCAGTGGCTTCCGCGAACGAGAATTACATCGGCAGCCTCTATGCCCACAACGTTGCAAAGGTGCTACTGGCACGGGCTATAGGCTTTGCCGAGCAGGGCGTGAAACAATATCTGGAAGGTAAAGACAAGTGAGCTATGGCACAGCAAACTGAGACTCAAGAGCGACCGCAAATCCAGCAGCCACCAGCGCCGGGTCCCCAAAGCGTGGCGTCACCAACCCCCGTGACTCCGGGGCAAACGCCCCAAGGAAGACCTCCGCTTTCTGATCGAGACATGAAGTGGCGCGAGTTCCGTTCGCGCAATCCACGTTTTCGCATGTTCCTGATCATCGGAGTTGTGGTCTTGCTGGTTGCTGGATTCTTTCTATGGCGCTATTTCAACAGCTATGAATCCACCGATGACGCGCAGATTGATGGGCATCTCAATCCAGTCAGTGCGCGGATCTCGGGACATGTAGAGAGACTCTTGGTAACCGATAACCAGTATGTACAGGCAGGCCAGGCGCTGGTTCAAATCGATCCGTCGGATTACCAGGTGCTGGTCGCTCGCGCGCAAGCCGACTATGACAACGCAGTGGCTGCAGCCAGGAGCGCAGGCGTGGACATTCCGATCACCACCGCCAGCGCCGGCGGCCAGCTTTCGTCAGCAGAAGCCGAGGTGGAAACCGCTCAAGCCAACTTGCTCGCCGCAAGGCAGCAGATTGATGTCGCCAACGCCCAACTGATGCAAGCGGACGCCAACAACGTTAAAGCGCAGAATGATCTGGCCCGTTACAAGCAGTTAGTCTCGAAGCAGGAGATTTCGCAGCAGCAATATGATCAAGCGTATGCTGCCGCGCAAGCTGGCGCCGCTGGAGTCGACGCAGCCCGAGCAGGCGTTGCAGCAGCGCAACAGCAGGTAAAGGCGTCCCAGAGCCGGGTTTTGCAAGCGCAAGCCAATTTGCGTTCGGCAAGAACAGCTCCCCAGCAAGTGGCTGTCACTCGTTCCCGCGCGCAATCTGCCGAGGCCTTAGTCGAACAAAAGAAAGCCGAACTGGACGCGGCAAAATTGAATTTGCAGTACACCACCATTGTTGCGCCGGTGAATGGCGTGGTCACCAACCGCACGGTTGAAGCCGGGCAAAACGTGCAGCCGGGGCAGGAATTGATGCGCATCATCAACCTGGATGACATATGGGTCACAGCCAACTTCAAAGAAACCCAGTTGCGTCATATGAGGGTGAACCAGCCAGTGACAATCTATGTGGACACCACCGGGAAGGACTACAAAGGCCACCTGCAAAGTTTTGCCGGGGCAAGCGGCGCGATTACCAGCTTGTTGCCTCCAGAGAACGCGACCGGGAACTTCGTAAAAGTCGTCCAGCGTATTCCGGTGAAGATCACGTTCGATCAGGGCGAAACCAAAGCGCACGATTTGCGGCCGGGAATGTCGGTTGAACCGAAGGTCTGGTTGCGGTAGAGTTGGCTCGCGAGATCGCCCGGGATCTGAGATTTCGAGGCAAGACATGTATCGGGTCATCACCATCGAACGCGAATACGGGTGCGGAGCCGGCGAAATCGCGCGCAAGCTGGCTTCTAAACTGGGCTGGAAACTCTGGGACCGGGAGTTGACCGCAGAAATTGCCCGAGTCGCGGACGTTGATCCATCTTCGGTTTCAATGTGCGAAGAGCGGGTCGACAGCACATTTCAACGATTAGTAAAGGTCTTCTGGCGCGGAAGCTACGAACGCAGCGCCAACCTTTCGCACCAGCCATTCGGTCCCGACCGCATGGTCGAGGTCGGCGAAGAAGTAATGTGCAACATTGCCGACCAGGGCAATTGCGTGATCGTCGGCCGCGGCGCTCCGTATTTTTTGCGAGAACGCGATGACACCTTTCACGTGTTTCTGTACGCTCCCCGCGCGGAAAAGCTACGGCGCATTCAGAGCCTGGGCAAGAGCTTGAAAGACGCCGAAGATCTGGTCGATACCGTGGACCGCGAGCGCATTCTTTTCGTGAAGCATTATTTCGGCGCCGATCTGGCCCACCCGCTCTCTGTATCACGTAATGATTAACACCGCGACCGGCGACGAAAATGTTCTGTCCACCATCCTGCACACCATGCGCACGACTGAGCGTGAGTACGCCAGCTGATTCTCTGTTCTCAGCAAGGGTGCCTCCAGGACTTCCGCCGCTCCGTGAGAAAATAGAAGTAACGATGCTGTCGTTCTCCCCTCTGCCGCGTGCAGACGAAGGCTAACGACCCACGACGAACGACCCCCATGATTCAACTCAATACTGCCGGAAAACGCTACGGGCACAAACTACTGTTCGACGGCGCCGATCTGCTGATCACGCCGCGCGACCGGGTTGGTCTGGTGGGCGCCAACGGCACTGGAAAATCGACATTTTTGAAAATCCTTGCCGGATTGGAAACGCTGGATTACGGCTCCGTCTCAATGGCGAAAGGCATCACTGCCGGCTATCTCCCGCAGGATGGGCTCACACTCACCGGCCGCACGGTCTTCGCTGAATGCATGTTGGTGTTTTCACGCCTGCGCGACCTGGAAAAAGAGCTTGAGCACCTGACTTCACGCATGGCCGAGATCGACCATACTTCAATCGAGTACGAGCAAGTCGCCGAACGTTATCACCAGATTGAGCATGAATTCCGCGTGCACGACGGATACGCGATCGATGCCCAAGTCGGCGCGGTGCTCGCCGGTTTAGGTTTCGGGCCGGAAGATTGGAACCGGCAGACCGATGAATTTTCCGGCGGCTGGCAGATGCGAATTTCGCTGGCAAAATTGCTCCTCCAGAAACCGAACCTTCTGCTGCTGGACGAGCCCACGAACCATCTCGATCTTGAATCTCGCAACTGGCTGGAGCAATATCTCGCCGATTATCCATTCGCGCTGGTTTTGATTTCGCACGACCGCTATTTTCTCGATGTGACGGTGAATCGCATCGTCGAGATCTGGAACAAAAAGATCTGGACCTACAGCGGCAATTACGAAAAATATCTTTCGCAGAAAACTCAACGGCAAGAACAGTTGGAAGCTGCGTATAAAAATCAGAAAGATCGGATTGAACAATTGGAAGTCTTCATCAATCGCTTTCGCTATCAGGCCACCAAGGCGAAGCAAGTGCAGAGCCGGATCAAAGAGCTCGAGAAGATAGAGCGCATACAACTGCCTGAAGAAGAAAAGACTATTCATTTTTCTTTTCCCCAGCCCAAGCCGAGCGGCCGGATTGTCGCGGAATTCAAGGGAGTCGCGAAATCCTACGGTGAGAAACAGGTTTTTAATAATGTGGATTTCATGATCGAGCGCGGCGACCGCATCGCGCTGGTCGGAGTGAACGGCGCCGGCAAATCCACGCTGATCAAGTTGCTCTCGGGAATCGAACCACTGTCGCACGGCCAATACGACTTAGGTCACAACGTTCATCTCGATTATTTTGCCCAGGACCAGTACAAAGAACTAGACCACGAGCAACGCGTCCTTGACGATTTAGGCAAGGTCGCGCCATCGTCTCGTGAAACCGACTTGCGAAACCTGCTCGGCTGTTTTTTGTTTTCCGGAGATGACGTATTCAAGCGCATCGGCGTGCTCTCCGGCGGCGAGCGCAACCGTTATGCCCTGCTGAAGATGCTTTTGCACCCCGCGAATTTTCTGCTGCTCGACGAGCCTACGAACCATCTCGACATTCGCGCCAAAGACATTCTTCTTAACGCACTGAGCGCCTACACGGGGACCGTAGTTTTTGTTTCGCATGATCGCTACTTCATCGACAAGCTGGCCACGCGCGTATTTGAAATCGGCGGCGGCAAAGTAGAAATCTATCCTGGAAATTATGAAGACTTCCTGTGGCGCAAGCAAGGCGGCGCGAAAAAATTGCAGGAGTCGGTTTCGAATACCTCGCCGAAGCCGATTTCCGCTAATGGAAACGGAGCCGCGCCTGCATCTCCTGCAAACAAAACAAAACGCATCAATCCCATCAAGCGCAAACAAATGGAAGAGCGAGCGCAGAAATTAGAAGAGCAGATCGCGACCCTGGAATCCACCATTGCCGCCCGCGAGAGTTCCCTGCAAAACTTTGTCAGCGCGGAAGAGACGGCTCGCCTCACCCAAGAGCTCAATCAATCCCGGAATGAATTGCGGGAGCGCACCGTTGAGTGGGAGCAGATCGGGCAGGAACTTGAGGTCTGATCGCAAAAGCTCGAAAACTGAATACCATTCTTAACGAACTTTGCGATTCCTTGGCGAGCTTTGCGGTTTAAGATTTTGCAGTTTTTGTCTGAAGTACACGAGGACCCCGCCCGTGCCACGCGTAGAACCGCTGCAGGACCTCGCGTAAAAAGCCTTTAACCGCAAAGTTCGCGAAGATTTCGCAAAGTACGCAAAGAAAATCTTTAATTTCATGATGACTGCTTCTCTGCGATCTTTGCGCAACTTCTTTGCGAGCTTTGCGATTAAAGGCTTTTCTTTCAAGATATTTTTCCCGATTCAGAACAACGATGCAATATTTATGTTGAGCTGTTCTGGATCGCCTTTATGATTCTCCACCATGCGTGACCCAACGCGAGAGGTCATCGGTGCAGCCATCAAGATACACCGCAAACTCGGCCCGGGACTTCTGGAATCTGCTTACGAAGCCTGCCTCGCGCACGAACTTCAAATCTTCGGAATGAGAGTCGAGCGGCAGAAACCGGTGCCGTTGTTCTATGAGGGAGTGAAGCTAGATTGTGGCTTCCGAGCCGACATGGTCGTCAATGGCACTCTGGTCGTCGAACTAAAATGCAAAGAGGTTGTGCATCCGGTCGATAAAGCGCAACTCCTTTCTCACATGCGACTCCTTGATCTCCCGCTTGGTCTGCTGATCAATTTCCACGTCGTCTTGCTGAAAGATGGAATCAAAAGGTTCGTGAATAACTATGTAGAGCCGGTGGAGCACCTCGTGTTCAAAAGCTTTTAAGCGCAAAGGTCGCAAAGACACAAGGTGAATGTCATTCTTAGCGAACTTTGCGATTCCTCGGCGAACTTTGCGGTTTAAGATTTTTGCAGTTTCCGTCTGAAGGCTTCAATTACAGGACCCGCCCAGCCGTACCACACCTCCCGTAACCTGCCCTACTTCGGTAATCCTGTGCCATAGTCACTGTTACCGAATCCCGCCGCGACGCGCGGACAATAAATTAAGGAAGGTTCTAATGCTGCATTCCACGGACAACGCTCCCAAGCCGCAATTCACACCCTCAACTCTCAACCCGATTGCGCCAGTGAAAACCGTCACATCGCCGATCGAGCAGGCGACCATTGGCCGCTCGCTGGTGATCAAGGGCGAGATTAGCGGAAGTGAATCGCTTTACGTGGATGGCCGTATCGAAGGCACGATTTCATTCAAAGAACATCGCGTGACCGTGGGGCGCAATGGCGTGGTTGCGGCCAACATTACCGCGCGGGAAGTCGTGGTGATGGGCAAAGTCACGGGCAATATCGAGTGCAGCGACCGCGTGGATATCCGCAGCGAAGGCTCGCTCACTGGCGACATTATCAGCCGCCGCATCAGCGTGGAAGACGGGGCCATGCTCCGTGGCAGCGTGCAACTTGCGCCCGCCGAGAAGCAGGAAAAAGGCTCGCGCGCCGACGCGCCGAAGGCCACTGCAGCCGCCGCCGGCAGATAAACTTCGACAACAAAAGTTTTTTGGGGCCACAAACTCGAACCTGGGTTGTGGCCCTGTTTTTTGCTTGCCGCCCTGAGCGAAACCTCGCCAAATCCCTGTCCGGTAAGTCTTACCCCGTATAATCAAAGGTTGGACTCTTCCTTCCAGGTGATCTCTTGAGCGCACACATGCCACCTCGTCCCGGACAGCCGCCTCCGGGCCCACAGCCACTGCCCGGAGTTGATGCCATCGTTGCCGTCGGTTCCGGCAAGGGCGGCGTCGGCAAAACCACGTTAGCGGTGAATCTTGCCTTAGCTTTGGCGAAGCTAGGACACAAGACCGGCCTGCTCGACGCTGATGTCTACGGGCCTAACGTCCCGCTCATGCTCGGCACCAGCGCCCAACCCAAAGTAATGGGCGAAAACCGCATTGTTCCGCTCGATGTGCACGGATTGAAAGTGATATCCGTCGGTCTGCTGAATCCCGGAGACAAACCTTTGATCTGGCGCGGGCCCATGCTGCACTCCATCATTCGTCAGTTCCTCGGTTCGGTGGAATGGGGACAGTTAGATTATTTGATCGTTGATCTGCCACCCGGAACCGGCGACGTGGCGCTGTCGTTGATCCAGACTGTGCCGCTCACCGCCGCCATCGTGGTTTCTACGCCGTCCGACGTCTCCCTGCAAGACGCTCGCAAGGCGATTGAAATGTTTCGCCAGATGAAGGTGGACATCGCGGGCATGGTCGAGAATATGAGCTACTTCGTCTGTCCTCATTGCCACAATGAAATCGACATCTTCTCTCGCGGCGGAGCCGAAAAAACCGCACGCCAGTTTGGGGTCGATTTTCTCGGCTGCATTCAACTCGATCCCGAGATCCGCAGATCCGGAGACGAAGGACGGCCAGCGGTGCTCGAAGGCGAATCGTCTCCGCATGCCAAGGCACTTTTCGAGTTCGCGCGTCGGGTCGAAGAGCGAATCGAGCAGATCAAGGCGGCGGCGCCCGAAGGGGTCATTCAAATCCAATAGGCAGTATCCCTCATCTAATCAGTAAGGTCGTGGGAAAGGGCTACAATGCTGGCTCGGATGCGGAACTCAGGTTAGGACCTAAGTGCTGTAAGCCGCTGTTTCCCAAGTTGTTACTGGCGTTTTGCAATATGTTGGAACAAGCAGGAGCACAGGTAGAATAAGAAATATGTCGGCTGGTCAAAATATCGGAGATCGGGAGCGCGAGATCCTTACCGCGATCGTCGAGACGTTTATTTCGACCGGCGAGCCAGTCGGTTCGCGCATGCTCTCCCGCGGCAGCCGCGAGGGACTCAGTCCAGCCACGATCCGCAATGTGATGGCTGATCTCGTCGATGCGGGATACCTGGAGCAGCCGCACACTTCCGCCGGGCGGGTGCCCAGTCCCTCAGCTTATCGCTATTACGTGGAGCAACTGAGCGGCAAGACGCAAATATCAAAGACTGATGCCGGCATCATTCAGGATTCGTTGCAAGGCGTGACTGACGTGCAAGAATTCATGGAGCGCACCTCGCATGTGCTGTCGTTGATTTCGCGCAATGTGGGAGTAGCGGTGGCCGCAAGCGGTCCCAAAAACGCGTTGGAGCATGTCTACTTCTCGCGATTGGGCGATCAGAAGGTGTTGGCGGTTGTGGTTACCAAGTCCGGCCTCGTGCGGGACCGCCTGTTGCGGCTGGATTTGCCGCAGGCGGACCTTGACGCTGCAGCGCGTTACATCAACGACAATTTCCGTGGATGGACGCTGGAAAAAGTTCGCCATGAAATTGCGCGCCGCCTGGAAAAAGAGCGCAGCGAATATGACCGGATGATGGCTTCAGTCGAGCAGCTTTACAAGCAGGGCGTGCTCTCTGGAGATGAGTCGGCGCAGGTCGTATTCATTGAAGGCACGGCGAACCTGGTTGCCGGTGAACAAGATCGAAAGCGGTTGCAGGAATTGCTGCAGGCGCTCGACGAGAAACAGAAGCTGGTCGAACTGCTGGGAGCCTATCTCGATGCGAAGCAGGAAGCAGTGCGCGTCGTGATTGGACTGGACGAAGCCACGCCTTCGATGCGCAATCTGGTTTTAATCGGCACCCCGGCGCGGGTCGGCGGTGAAGTGATGGGATCGTTGGCAGTGCTGGGTCCCACGCGCATGGATTATCAAAACACGATCACCGCGGTTTCATACATTGCGCGGTTGTTCGACAAAATTCTTAATGAATCAGAGTGAATGTTATGGCAAGAAACGGAAAAACCGAAGTCCAAGATCATCATCTCGATATTGATCACGAGTTGCCTGCGGGCGAAGAGACCGAATCGCAGGCTGCTGATCAGAATGCAGAAGTAGAAAAACTGCGTGCTGAGCGCGATTCGCTTGTGGATCGACTGGCCCGCATGCAAGCCGAGTTCGACAATGCCCGCAAGCGCGCTGCAAAAGAACAACAGGACTTTCGCGACTACGCGCTGGTGGACACGATTAGATCGATTATTCCTGTCCTCGACAGTTTCGATCGCGCGTTGCAGACTTCTCCTGAAAAGTCAGAGTTCCACTCAGGCATGGAACTGATTCACAAGCAACTGGTGGATGCTCTCACGAAACTCGGAGTTAAGCCGATTTCCGCCAAAGGCGAACAGTTCGATCCGCGTTACCATGAAGCGATCGAAATGGTAGACACCCATGACGCGGACGACCAGCAGGTGCTGGAAGAGTTGCAACGCGGTTACAGATTAAAAGACCGGCTACTGCGTCCGGCGATGGTAAAAGTGGCGCGGAATTCACGATCTTGATTAAAAACCACAAGCGAAAGGCGCTGAAGAGATAACCTTGCCGAGCGTAAAACGAGATTACTACGAAATTTTGGGTGTACAGCGTGGGGCGACTGACCAGGAGATAAAGAGCGCCTATCGCAAGCTCGCGCTTCAATTCCATCCCGACCGCAATCCCAACAATCCTGACGCGGAAGAAAAATTCAAGGAGTGCAGCGAGGCCTATGCTGTGCTCGCGGATTCCGAGAAGCGCGAAATGTACAACCGCTTTGGTCACGCCGGCGTAGGCGCGGGCGCTCCTGGCGGTGGATTCGACGCCTCTGTCTTCCAGGATTTCGGCGACATCTTCGGCGAATTTTTCGGATTTGGCGATCTTTTTGGGGGAAATCGTTCTGGCGGCCGCACTCGTTCGCAACGCGGTGCCGATTTGCGGGAAGACATCACCATCGAATTCGAAGAGGCGGCGTTCGGAGTAGAAAAGCAAATTACTTACCGCAAGCATGAACTTTGCGAAAAATGCAACGGCTCAGGGAGCGCGCAGGGCAAAGCTCCCGCCAGTTGCCGCAGTTGCGGCGGGCGCGGACAGGTCAGATACCAGCAGGGATTTTTCAGCATTGCGCGCACATGCCCAACATGTCACGGGGCGGGCAGCGTAATCAGCGACCCGTGCACGGGCTGCCGGGGTGAAGGCCGCGTCGTCCAGCAGAAAACCATCGATGCGAAGATCCCTGCCGGTGTGGAAGACGGGACGCGAATTCGCTTCACCGGAGTCGGAGAAGCTGGCGTGCATGGCGGCCCTCCTGGTGATTTGTATCTTGTGCTCAACGTCAAGGAACATGCATTCTTTGAACGTCACGGGAACGATATCTACTGCGTAGTTCCGATTTCTTTTACCCAGGCGGCCGTTGGCACGGAAATTCAAGTTCCAACCCTCGAAGGCGAACAGATCTTGAAGATCCCCGAAGGCACGCAATCGGGTACCATCCTCAAGCTGCGCGGCAAAGGCATCCCGGTCCTGAACGGACACGGCAAAGGAAATTTATTTGTCGAAGTTCGCGTGCAGACGCCGACCAAGCTGACCAAACGTCAGCGCGACCTGCTGCAGGAACTTCAGGGCATCGCGCAGGTGGAGAATAAACCTCAGCGTACCTCCATCCTCGGCAAGATGAAGGACATGTTCACGCAGGCCTAATTCATCGCACTGATCCGTTTACAATCTGTGGTTCACCGGATGCGCATTGAACTGTTTGCGTAGAAACCGCCATGGAAGTTCAAGAAAACATCGCGCTGGCGCCGCTGACTACGTTGCGTGTCGGCGGAAGGGCGCGATATTTTATGCGCGCTGGATCCGTCGAGGATGTACAGGCGGCCGTCAGTTTCGCAGAAGAGAGAAATCTTCCGCTGTTCGTGCTCGGATGCGGCAGCAATGTTTTGGTCTCAGATAACGGATGGCCCGGCCTGGTTTTGCAGATCGGGATTTCAGGGATTGACCACACCCACGAGCGCGGGACGATCAGGCTTATAGTCGGCGCAGGAGAGGATTGGGATCCGTTCGTTGCGTTTTGTGTGACCCGACACTTGGCTGGCATTGAGTGCCTGAGCGGAATTCCGGGAAGCGTTGGGGCGACTCCGGTGCAGAACGTCGGAGCTTATGGCCAGGAAGTTTCGCAGACCATCGCCTCGGTACTGGTTTTCGATCTAACAGACAAACAAGTGCGGGAGATGTATGCCCCAGACTGCGAATTCGGTTATCGCAGCAGCGTATTCAACTCGCGAGAAAATGGACGTTACATCATTCTGCGAGTCATCTATGAGGTCAGGGCGGGCGGCGCTCCAAGCCTGCGTTACGCGGATCTGCAAAAGTGTTTTGCGAGTCGAAATGAGGCTCCGACACTGGCCGAAGTGCGCAAGGCCGTCCTCGAAATTCGCGCCAGCAAAGGCATGCTGATTACGCCCGGCGATCCGGACAGTCGCAGCGCTGGGTCGTTCTTCAAAAACCCCATGCTGACGACCGCGCAGTTTGATGATCTGCTCCGAAGAGCGCGCGAACGAAACTTGCACGTGCCAAGTTATCCGGCCTCCTCGCAACAGAAAAAAATCTCTGCGGCATGGCTAGTGGAAAATTCCGGATTCACCAAGGGCTACGTAAAAGGCCGAGCAGGGATCTCCAGTAAGCATGCGCTGGCCCTCGTAAATCGCGGAGACGCTACCGCTGCAGAAATCGCCGCCCTGCGAGACGAAATTCAGCAGCGCGTGGAACAACAATGGGGCATCAAGCTCGAGGCGGAACCGGTGCTGGTCGGGTTTTAAAAAGGGCGGCTCCGCCACGGATTCCGATGATTTATCCCCTCTATAATGAGGATCCGACGATGCGCGAACCGCCAATTCACTGATCGGCAATTCTTGCCGCCTCTTTAAATATCTCCAGAAACATGCTGCGGGTGAGCTTGCCGGTCTGCGTGTTCTGGTTGGAGGGATGGTACGACGCCAGCAGCGTGCGTCCGTCTGGCGTTGTGTATTTCGCGCCATGCTTGAAGAGGAATTCAGCGCGGCGAACGGGCATGCCCCGCCGCTTTAGATAATTAAGATAGGCTTCAAACCCAATTCTCCCCAGCGCTACGATCACTTTCAAATTTTTCAATCCTTCGAGTTCGCGATCGAGAAATGTAGCGCAGTTCGCCAGTTCCTGGGGCAGAGGCTTATTGTCCGGAGGAGCGCAGCGCGCCGCTGCGGTGATGTATACATTCTTCAGCACCAGACCATCGTCGCGCCTGATCGCAGTGGGCTGATTAGCGAAGCCGGTCTCGTAGAGCACCGGGTACATGAAATTTCCGGAAGAGTCACCCGTGAAAGGACGCCCGGTGCGGTTAGATCCATGCGCTCCCGGCGCGAGCCCCATGATTAAGACTCCCGCGTCGGGATCGCCGAAGCCGGGCACCGGCTTGCCCCAATATTCCCAGTCTTTGTAGGCCCGCCGCTTTTCACGAGCGATCTGCTCGCGGTACGCGACAAGCCGGGGACATTGCACACAAGCCACAACTTCAGAATTGAGAACAGTGAGCCAGTTCGACATTTCTTAAAAATGCCCGGCCTAATCTTTTTCCGGTATGGCGAAATATCCGCTCCGGGCCTGCACTTTGTAGCCATCTTTCGACTTGATCTGAACTCTGCGGAAGCCGCCATTCTTTACCGAATTCGTCGGCACATATCCAATGTTGTACTGGCTACGCAGTTCTTCAGAGATCTGATCAAACGCCTGCTTTAGCTTCTCGGTCTTGTTCCCCACTTCAATTAAGCGTCCGCCGGTTTCAGCGGTCAGCTTCTTCATGTCGCTATCGCCGCTGTAGCCGCCTAAGCCATAGAAGCTGCGGTCAGCGCACAGCAGCACATAAACAATGGTGTCAGCTTTCTGAGCTGCCTCGATTGCGTCCCGGAGCTTGTACTGGCTGCCCTGGTCTTCTCCGTCGGTGAGCAGGATCATCGCCTTGCGGTCAACCTGCTGCCCCATTTCGTCGTGGGAGGCGAGATATACGGCATCGAAAAGCAGCGTGCCCTTGGGTTGTCCAACGGTCGGAACCGGGCCGCCACCCTGCCCGGGTAGCCCGGACACCACAGCCTGCCCACCACTATCAATTTTTACGCTGTTCAAAGCCTCCTTCAGACGGCGTGGACTACTGGTGAAATCCTGCACGAGGCTGACCCCAATGTTGAAGTCCATCACAAACGCCATGTCTTTTTCGCGCAGGATTTGGGTAAGGAATGCGCCGCCGACTTCCTGCTCCATATTCAGGACCCGCTCCTGGCTGGCGCTGGAATCGATCAGAATTCCCAGGGTCAAAGGCAACTGCGATTCCGCCGAAAAATACTTAATGGTCTGGGGCTTACCGTCTTCAGCGACTTCGAACGCGTCTTTTGGCAGGTTGCCGATCATGCCGCCCTTCTTGTCCTTCACATTGAAGAAGAGCTGGACCACGTTCGTATTGGCTTTGAAGGTGGTGACCGGCTGGTCAGCCGCGTCTTTTTCGTCTTTCTGGGACTGCGCCTTGTCTGCGGCTTCACGGTCCTGCTGGTCGGGCACCATCTGGACATCCTGGGCCACGGCGACGTGCGCTCCCACCGTTAAGGCGAGCAGCACGAGTTGGATACAAAGCACCCTTGAGCGAAACACAAGCCGCATAAATTGAATTCCTGTGGTTTCTGGTAGTCTAGTTCTCATCGGTTAGATGCACCAAACCTGCATGTCTAAGCATCCCAATAGCCAGAACTTTACACGGGGGAATCCGTTGCTAAGACGATTGGTAATGTGGTTTCTGGTGGTTGGAACCGTCACCGTAGCGCCTTTATCAATTTTGGCCGCCCAGAATTCGGACAGCGGCTCTCAGGCCGCGCCTCCAGCGCAACCCTCTGAGCAGAAAGCAGCGCAGACCCAGGACCAACAGAAGCAAAGCATTCCAGATGCGCCATCCACGGTGCAACCGCCGGCAGCTTTGCCGCAACCGCCACCGACACCGCATTCTGAGGAGCAGCCCGCGCCTCAGCCCCCGGCCGCGAATGAGCCTCCACCTCGGGAATCATCCGATGAAGTTCCATCCGGTCCGCGCCCGCCGATCAATATCAGAACTGTTCCCCTGGGCGGCGCGACTAACAACGGCGCCGACAATGATACGCAAGAGCAGTTTGCCAAGATACAGGTCAACGTGAATCAAGTCATGATTCCCGTGACGGTGAAGGACGAATCAGGCCACCTGGTGGGCGGACTTCTTCCCAAGGACTTCACCGTCCGAGAAAACGGTAAGAAGCAAACGCTGAATTTCTTCACCAGCGATCCTTTTGCGCTCTCGGCGGCGATCATCTTCGATCTAGGCATGAAGGACGTGGACGTACAAAAGGTTAACCACACCTTCCCTGCTCTCGAAGGAGTTTTCAGCCCGTTCGACGAAGTCTCAATCTATAGCTACAGCAACGTCGTCGGCGAGATCTCAAGCTGGACCGCAGTCGGCGATAAGCTGACCGAGAGATTCGCCACCCTGGCCACCGCGAGCGGCAGAAACAACGGGCCACCAGTTGTCGACGGACCCTTCGGCCCTCAGGGCCCCACCGTCAATAACATGCCCGTCGATCCTAACCCCGGGATCACGGCCTCGTCGTCCCAGCAGGAATCGCATGTGTTGAACGACGCGATTCTGAAGGCTGCGCTTGATCTTGCAAAGCGGCCGCGGGAGCGCCGCAAAGTGATTTTCATCATCAGCGACGGGCGCGAATACCGCAGTAATGCCAGCTATCGCGACGTGCTAAAAGTCCTTCTCAGTAACAACATCATGGTTTACGCGATTGGCGTAGGCGGCAGCGCGATGCCCATTTACAGCAAAGTTGAAAAGCTGCATATTCCCCGCTTTGGATACAGCGACATTCTGCCCAAATATGCCAGTGCAACAGGTGGCGAAGTATTCAACGAGCTGACCCGCACCGGTCTCGAAGACGCCTACTCACGGCTGATGGGAGACGCGCGCAATCAGTACACACTGGGCTACATTTCACACGAGCCGACCGTCGGACAGCACAATGACGTTGAAGTGCTGATCGACCGGCCAAGCTGCAAGCGCTCGTCGATACGGCCTTGTGTGGATGTAACTGCCAAAGAGGGATACTACGCGATGCCTGCCGCGAGGTGAGGGTCGGGACCATTGGCCTGACTTAGCTACTCTCGGCTGGAGCGAAGACCACCAGCAACACCAGCTCTTCTGCAATATCGAAGAAGCGGTGCTCAAGCGTCTTTTCGACGAAAATCACATCGCCTTGGCCGACGGAACGATCTTCCCTGCCCAGCCGCATCTTGGCCTTGCCTCTGACCACGTAATAAATCTCGTCTTCCTGGTGAGGCTTTTGTTTGTCAGTCGCGTCTGCGGACAGAACATAAATTCCAGCGCTCATCGCCGGCACGCGAAGAAATTCGCGATAGCGCTGGTCTCCCATACGCTGCAAGAGATCCGCGATTTGAGATATCTGGCTCACGCAAACGCGCCCTTGAAAAATATTTCCGTATATTGCTTCGCCAGGCTTTCCTCCTGCAGGCTGCCCTCCGGGCGATACCACTGGTAAATCCAGTTGATCATTCCCAGCAACGCAAAGGCCGCCGCACGCGGCGTGACCGTGCCGTTGGATCCACGCACCCGCTGCACTTCGGCAATCAAGTTCTCCAGAAAATGCACATAATCTTTCTTCCGCGAGTTTATGCGTTTCCGCAGGGTGGGCGACAGTGGATGATTTTCGTGCAGCATCACCGTAATCTCGCGGTCGCGCTCGCTCAATACCACCGCGATGTGCCGGCGAATCACAGTCCGCAGCCGTTCTTCCGGGTCCGGAGTCAACTTCGCGGGTGCAATCACGCGCTCCTCGGTGATGTCCATGGCGTGACTCATCAGATTGAAAAGAATTTCTTCCTTGCTCTGAAAGTGGTGATAAAGTCCGCCCTTGCTGAGCTTGAGGGCTGCGGCCACGTCGTTCATCGAAGTCGCGTCATAGCCCTGCTGCTGAAAGAGGCGGGCAGCAGCGCGCAGAATTTCCTGACGGGAACCCAGCGTGCCATCGCGGGCGATTGGTCGAGCAATAGAACGAGCCATAATTCGAGCCACTGATCGACAGCATATACAGCGGCCAGCAGAAATGCCAAATTTGCCGATTCTGTACCCGCCGCCGCGAAGGAATGAGATCACGTAAAATATTTACAGAAGCCATGGCTGAAAAAACTGTGCTCTTCAAAATCCGCCGCCAGGATTCGCCCGGCGCCAGCCCGCGCTGGGAGGAGTTCGAGCTTACCTGGCATTCAGGAATGAACGTGATCTCTTCGATGATGGAGATCGCGCGCAACCCAGTCACGCGCGACGGTACGGCAACTACGCCAATCACTTACGATTCAAATTGCCTGGAAGAAGTTTGTGGATCGTGCGCCATGCTAATCAACGGCAAAGCACGAATGGCATGCTCGGCCCTGGTGGATAATCTCGAAAAGCCGATCAAGCTCGAACCGCTGTCGAAATTTCCCGTGGTGCGCGACCTCGCCGTCGATCGCAGCGTGCTGTTTGAAAATCTGAAGCGCGTAAAAGCCTGGGTTCCGGTGGATGGAACTTACGATCTCGGCTCCGGCCCGCGCGTAACTATGCAAGAACAAGAAGAGGCATATCCGCTTTCGCGCTGCATCTCGTGCTGCTGCTGCATGGAAGTGTGCCCGCAATTCAACGAGGAAACCGGCTTCGTGGGCGCGGCGACGATTTCACAAGTGCGTCTGTTCAATACACATCCAACGGGCGCAGCCTTGAAACGCGAACGACTGGCGGCGCTCATGGGTGATGGCGGGATCCAGGAGTGCGGCTACGCGCAGAACTGCGTCGAGGCCTGTCCGAAAGATATTCCTTTGACGCGGTCGATCTCTGAAGTTGGCGGCGCGGTGATGAAGCAAGCCATCGGTGATTTGTTCCGGCGGTAAAAAGTAACTTACATGGTTAGGTGGAAAAGGATTGCGGTAGTGAATGGCGGATCGTTAATAGGGGTCTGCATTGCGCTATTCATCGTGCCGCCTCAGACGCCGTTCTGGTTGTTTGCGACTATTTCAGGTGTAATCGTAGTGAGCATGAATTCCGTTTTTATTTTGCGATTTCGCCAAACTGATGGCGGAGGTCGGCAGAACTTCAAAGCAATTACAACCGGAGTCATCGCCGGATTTTTGTTTTTAATTCTCGATTTGATGTTGACGAGGCTCCGTTTTCCCCCGTTTGAGCACTAGGAATCCGCTTTCTCCCTACAAGCGCAAGTGGCACACCCGCTCACTATCCGAATCAAGGCTCGACCTTCATGCGATTTTTCTGAATCGCGATAGGTGTATATGCATCTATCAAGGTATGAGTAAACCGGCCACCACCCCTCTTGCCTGCATGTGCGCGAGTTTCCGTCGGGCTTCGCGCGTGCTGACTCAGCGCTATGACGCGGCTCTCCGGCCACTCGGTTTGAGAGCCACGCAATTCACTCTCCTGCAAGCATTGTCCCTCGCCGGTGAAGTTTCGCAGGGAACGCTCGGGGAGATTCTGGCCATCGACAGCACCACCCTCACCCGAACGCTTGCAATCATGGAGCGCCAAGGCTGGATCGCCGGTCGACCGGGCGAGGACCACCGGGAACGCCGACTGTCCCTCAGCAAGGCTGGCAGGACCGAATACAACCGTGCGCTCCCCCACTGGGAAAAAGTACAGCAGGAATTACGTGCGCAGTTCGGGAATACACGCTGGAACGAACTTTTGAACCTAACCAATGAAGTGACCGCCAAGGTCACAGAATAAGGAGATTTGCCATGTCCAAATACGCCAAACTAAGCGCCGGGCTTTTAGCGGCCTGGTTACTCTTTGCCCTTTCTTCTTCGGCACTGCACCTGTACATGAACGCTCCGAACACGCCGCCGATCGCGCTCGGCCTCGCCGTAGTCACGCCCGTCTTACTATTTTTGGTTTGGTTTGCATCGTCGCCGGGATTTCGGCAGTTCGTGCTGTCTTTGAGCCCACGAGCCGTCACGCTGGTGCAAAGCATCCGCGTCGCCGGCATTGTGTTCCTCGCCCTCGGCACCTATAAGATTCTGCCCGCGTACTTCGCCTTGTCCGCGGGATGGGGCGACATCATTATCGGTGCGACCGCACCGTTCGCGGCTTTCTGGCTTGCGAACCCCGCGCATCGCAAAGGATTCATCTTCTGGCAGCTCCTGGGAATCGCCGACCTGGTCAACGCTTTGGCACTGGGCACGCTCTCGGGGATCATCGATCCGCACGGAATCCCTACGGCAGCCATGGCCGTCCTACCCATGAGCTACATTACGACGTTCGCCGTGCCGGTGTTTTTCATCCTGCACATTATCTGTATCGCGCAGGCGCGTCGCTGGCCGGCAACTAGTTTTGCTGCAACCGGCACTGGGTTCCAAACAGCTGTTCCCCAGCGCTAAGAATGACCATTGGCGGAAGCGCGGGGTGCCGCATTCCTTCGAACTCCGTTAAGCCGTCTCTAGCCCGTTGTGTCCGCTAGGGTGGACGCAAAGTAGTACACCTAGGTGTTCTACTTTGCGTCTGTGCCGAGAGAACAACTGCACGCGGGAATCTAGATCGGAGGCCGCAGATTAATCGCGATTTGGAAGGCAGCTCTCGTAATAGAATCTGAGGCTCACCCAATCGGAAATCTATGCACCCGACCATTCTCGCCACGTTCTTCGTAATGTCTCGCATCGCGATCGCGATGTGCTCTGCCGGCGCCGCGGTTTTCTTGATCGGAGTATTAGCAGGGAAAAACCAGCTTGCGTCCGCCCGCGGCCTGGATAAGATCGTGGCCTTGACCAATTTGTGTGTCGCTATCCCGTTGGCGGTTTTCGGCGCACTCCATCTCTTCGGCCCACAATTCGTCATAAGTATCGTGCCGGAGTACATGCCGTGGCGTTTGTTCTGGGTATATTTCGTCGGTTGTGGGTTGATGGCCGCCTCTCTGAGTATCGCGAGCAAGATTGGAGTCCGCTGGTCCGGCCTGTTGTTCGGAATCATGATGTTTTCGTTTGTCGCGATGATCCATCTTCCTGGAGCGTTCCGCGACCCGCACAATAGAATTCTGTGGACAATCGTCTTCCGCGAGATGTCGTTCGGCGCCGCGGGATGGATTCTTGCGGCCACAGCAAGGGACGGATGGGGCGGGCAAGCGAAGACCACGCTGACAACTGTGGGCCGAATCTTGATCGCGATCGCGGCAATATTTTTTGGCATCGAGCACTTTCTGCACCCGACGGGACTTCCCGGAGTTCCGCTGTTGAAACAGATGCCGACGTGGGTTCCGGGCCGGGTGCTCATCGACTATGTGACGGGCGCAGCTCTTCTGGTTGTTGGGGGAAGCGTTCTGCTGAACAGGAAAGCGCGGGCGGTAGCAACCTTTGTCGGCGCTTGGATTTTGCTGATGGTTCTGGCCATCTACGGACCCGTCTTGATCGGGGCGCTGTCGCAACCGGGGATCGGAGTCGAGGTGGAGGGGATCAACTACTTTGCCGACACGCTGCTGTTCGCGGGAGCGATTCTCGCGCTGGCGAGAGTGACCCCGCCATCGACCACTGGTTGAGAGGCGGCCAAGCGTGAAGCCGCAGCCAGTTCTTCTACCTGAATCAAAGCCTAAACTGCGTGTTCCCCCCGCTGCTTGCCTTTCCAGCAACTCCATCGTTTTCCATAGTTAAGTCTTCCCATTCTTCCCTGCTGTTGGGAAGGCTGGAACTCCACAGTTCCCACGATTTTGTAGATTCCAATTAGGTCATAGTTACCCACTAAATCGGCTTAAACAATGTAAGTCAATAACTTACAAGCGTGTTACTTACAACCTCCATCGTAATCTTGTGAGGTGACTAAGCGGCGGATATCGTGGCTCCTGTTTGAGGCAGTCTGGCGAATTTTGCCGGTACTAAGCGGTCTCTCAAAGTTTGCCGAAGTACTAGACATTGCGCGAGGAAGACCGGCATCTGCCAAAAGGAGAATCTTGTGAAGAGTGCCACTTTAGCCTTGCTGGTTCTGGCTACATCGCTTTCGTCGTGGTCGCTGACACACGTTCCTGCAACGGCAGTCCAGAGTTCCAAGCACTACCGTGAGAGCGGCGTCCCTAACGCAACTGGACGTTCCGGATCGGCTCACATGACTGCCCGTGCCCTGCTCAGCAAGGACGGCAGCGGCACAGTTGAAGTCACCACCGGCACGCTTGACTCAAGCAGCACGCCTCCGGGGAGTTTCCGCAAAGTGCAATTTAAAGCATTGAGTTCCACGGGCAACCCGTTACAGGTGCAGAATCTTTTTCCGCCTACCGCGAGCGGCTATTACAGCTTCGCTTCGTCATCACTGCACCGCGCAGAACAACTACAACTTCAGGCTAACATCGATGGCATTGACGGGAACCGTACTGATGTCGTCACTCTCGTGGAAACGGTCAAAGTACGATCGGACCTGGCTGTGGCGAACCTTAGCTTCCCACCTTCAGCCGTACCAAACCAGGCAGTCAACATCAGCGCCAACATTGTGGAAATGAACGGAGACACCGGCGCGACCACAACCTGCGTGCTGGCCATCGATGGCAACAATGTAGATCAGGTGAACAACGTGTACGTAGATGCGGCGGGTAGCGTAAGCTGCGCGTTTGTGTATGCGTTTAGCAGTCCGGGCGGCCACACCATACAGGTGAGCGCCATCAACGTGGTTCCGGCAGACTGGGACACGAGCAACAATTCCAGTTCCGGTACGATCGAGATCACAAATCCGAATACCGCCGAGCAGTCATACGGATCTTTTGAAGATGACAACGGCGGCTTCCCTGTAACCGCGACCAATACGTCCAAGCAATGGTATATGGGAACCTTAGTAGAGGACGTTTCCAATACATTTGGAACAACTGGGCACACGCAGGATTCCAATACACAGTTCTCCAGTTCAGGCTGCACCGGGAGCACAAATGCAGTCGCGTGGCAGTTCCCAGTCAATGTGGCCTATTCGGAAACCATGGACGGAAAATCTGTGTACTCCTTTGCAGATACGGGGATCGCTGGTAGCACCATCTCGTTTTCCGGCTACAATTTCCCTATCTGCAGCGGAATAGTTGCCAGCGAAAACCTGCAGTATGGCAGCGACCAGGCCGATGATCACTGGAACTATCTCAGCTCTTATCAGTATTACGATGCGGCGGGAAATCTTCTAATGTCCAGCCAAAGCATTCAGAGCGAGAGATACGCTGGCGACGTCACCTATATGTCCTACGGTTACCAGTGCTACTACTGGAGCGCCCCCACGAACGATTGCAGC
Organism: uncultured Acidobacteriota bacterium; assembly: GCA_963702345.1. GTDB lineage: Bacteria > Acidobacteriota > Terriglobia > Terriglobales > Acidobacteriaceae > Gp1-AA145. Next base: position 342,990 of record CAVPCD010000008.1, read on the forward strand.
AGCCCCGCTGTTGACTACTACGTGTGGAATACCCCGAGCCAGAGCGTTTATGGCACGATCGTCTCCGTGGGTAGCACCTGGGTACCGAGCGTTTCCACTGTGGACGCTGCGGGCAACACGTTCTCGGGCAGTATCAGCGTCCCGTTGAGCGCCACGCAGCAGACGAGCAGCCAGCCCACTACTTGCCAGAACCTTGGCCCGGACAGCAGCGGTTATACATACCAAAACTGTTCGTCGTCCGAGTATAACTACACGATTACTGAGGGTTCGGAATCCAACTAACAGAACCCTTTTAGTTGATCGTCACGCCCCCGGCGCAATTGCCGGGGGCTTTTTTCATTTCCACTCTTACGGAATTCGCAGATCAAGCGGCCTTATCTACCTGACGCGCTGTACCGCGCCGCAGTACGTCGGTTACATTCAACGTTGAGGATGCCTGAGGCGAGCAAGCGGCTGGCATAACATAAACATCGGTCGGCGGCGGCGTCGAGAACCGGTGTGGGTTCTTGCGCAAATCGGAGCAGCGATTTGACAATGCTGCCTGATATCGCCGCTCAAGCCCTGCCATCAATTGTTCGTCTTCCGCGATAACCTCTGGACTTCTTGGTCTGGAGTCACTTTGAATTTCCAAAAGCTTCAGTATCAACTCAGCGTATCTATCCATAACTTTCTCCTCGTGAGGTAAAGATGAACCACAATCCAGGCTGAAACAATCAGGAGCGCCGAAGTGCATACCGTCTTAACCAGCTACATACATGGCCGGCAAAACTCTATGAGCGCCGCGATGCACCTGATAACTGTCAGAATTGACAGTCTGCAAAGGGCGGTGTGCCTGTTGATCGTGAACGGCAGGATGAACAAACCAAATAAGCCGGCCCAAAAAGAAGCGGGAATCTGCTTACCTTGCCGGATGCATCAAAGATCAACTTCAATCAACGGCGGTCACACTGGCACGCTAAGGTGCGTAGAATTGGGCAAAGCCTTCATTGAAACGAGCAAACCGTCCAAAACACAACGAGGCGATGCTTACAGTGAGGCCCGCGTGATCGCAAGCTGATCTGTACCTCGAAGGAGAGACAATGCAGAAACGCAAATTCGGAAAAAGTAGCCTGGAAGTATCGTCGATTGGCCTCGGTTGTATGGGACTCAGCTATGGCTACGGACCTGCAGTAAGCAAGCAGGATGGGATCTCCGTGATTCGTGCGGCCTTCCAACGCGGCGTAACTTTCTTCGATACGGCTGAGGCGTATGGGCCGTTCACCAACGAAGAGCTCGTGGGCGAAGCAGTCGAACCGTTTCGCAAACAGGTAGTGATCGCAACCAAATTCGGATTCGCGTACGATCCGAACGGCGGGTTAAAGATGAACGTGATGGACAGCCGCCCGGAGCACATTAAGCAAGTCGCGGAAGAATCGCTCAAGCGGCTCAAAACCGATGTGATCGATCTTTTTTACCAGCATCGGGTTGATACCAACGTTCCGATCGAAGACACCGCGGGAGCGGTCAATGACCTCATTCGAGAAGGAAAGGTGAAGCACTTCGGCCTTTCTGAGGCCGGAGCGCAGACGATCCGTCGTGCGCACGCGGTGCAGCCCGTAACCGCGCTCCAGAACGAATACTCGCTTTGGTGGAGACGGCCTGAAGAGAGTGTGTTTTCGACTCTCGAAGAACTCGGGGTTGGACTGGTCGCCTTTAGCCCTCTCGGCAAAGGTTTCCTTACAGGCAAAATCAACGAAGAGACGAAGTTCGACAAAAGTGATTTCAGAAATATTGTGCCCCGCTTTTCGACCGAAAATCGAAAAGCAAATCAGGCAGTGGTTGATCTTCTCAGCAATGTCGCAGTACGAAAGAAGGCGACGCCAGCCCAAATTGCACTTGCTTGGGTGCTTGCGCAGGAGCCTTGGATCGTTCCGATCCCGGGCACAACCAAGCTGCATCGTCTCGAAGAGAACATCGGAGCGGATCAAATCGAACTTACGCCCGAAGATTTACGAGAGATCGAAAGCGCTGTGTCAAAGATTCCAGTGCAGGGGGAACGGTATCCAGAAGAGCTGGAGAAACGAACAGGTCGTTGAGCGATCCGCATCCAATCGAGCGAGCGAGAAAATGGATATCAAAAAAGTTGGTTCACAACCCTCCGGCAAAGGCCCGGCAGAGTGGTTCACAGGCACGGTACGTATCGATCCGCTATTTCAAGCGCCCGATCCAGCACTCGTTCAGGGTGCCGGCGTAACTTTTGAGCCAGGCGCGCGTACGGCATGGCACACCACCCGCTTGGGCAAACTTTGGTCGTGACGGCTGGCTATGGCTGGGCACAACACTGGGGAGGAGCGATCGAAGAGATCCGGCCCGGTGACGTGGTCTGGTTCCCGCCGGGCGAGATGGGTGGCCGATCTACAAGGCTTGTCCAGCACAAAAGCCTGAGGCCCAGGCCCATTGAAAGTTGAATCCGCCGAGGTGCCCGGTGACGTCTACGACTTCACCGATGAAGTATAGGCCGGGGATTTTGCGGGACTCCATCGTCTTGGCGGAAAGTTCGTCGGTGTCCACGCCGCCGACAGTCACTTCGGCTTTGTCGTAGCCGTGGGTGCTTTCGGGAGTGACAATCCAGTTGTGGACCTGCCGTTCAAATTCAGCTAGCTCGTGATTGCTCCAGGCCGCGGGAGGATGCAAATCAATCCATCGGTCCGCCAAACGATGAGGCAGGACCCCACGCAGCGCGGTTTTGACGGCGTTGAGATCGCGGCGCGTGCTGTTATTGTTGCGAATCGACGCCGTGAAATCGTGTCCGGGAGCCAAGTCGATGGCCACTGAAGTTGCGGCCTTCCAGTAGGAAGAAATCTGCAGGATGGCCGGGCCGCTGAGGCCGCGATGGGTGAATAGCATTTTTTCGCGGAAGCGCTGCTTCCCTATCGCTGTGACCACCTCCGCGGAAACACCGGTGAGATCAGAGTAGTGTTGCCGGTCTTGGTTATTGAAGATCAGCGGAACCAGCGCCGGCCGGGTCTCTGCGATCTTCAATCCGAATTGTCGCGCCAGTTCATAACCGAATGAGGTTGCGCCCATTTTGGGGATCGATAAACCTCCGGTTGCAACGACCAGCGCGCGCGCCCTAAATTCGTCCTGCCCGGCGCGAGCTGTGAAGCCGTCGCCTTGCTCGACGCTCTCGATATTGACGCTAGTGATAATTCGAACTCCCGCGTCTCTGCATTCCGTTTCGAGCATGCTCACGATTTGTTGCGCGGACCCATTACAAAAGAGCTGCCCGAGAGTTTTCTCGTGATATGCAATGCGATGCTTTTCAACCAAGCGGATGAAATCAGTTGGCATGTAAGCCGCCAGGGCTGACTTGGCGAAGTGCGGATTGGCGGATATGAAGTTTTCCGGCTGGCAATAAAGATTCGTAAAGTTGCAGCGGCCGCCGCCGGAAATCAGGATTTTTTTGCCTATGCGCCCGGCGCGCTCGAGCACTACGACCCGTCGACCGCGCTTCCCCGCCTCGATGGCGCACATCAAACCCGCGGCGCCGCCTCCCAGAATGATTACGTCGAAGTCCTGTTTCACAATCATGTTTCGACGATCAACGATGGCCGCGCGCTGGTGGCGATAATGACTTGAGAAGAGCTTTGAAGTCCGGGGGAATGGCGCATTCCAACGAGAAAGTCTTCCCCGTCCGGGGATGAACAAACTGCAGAGAGGCCGCGTGCAGAGCGACCCGCGCAATCCGTCGTTCCGACGCCTCAACAGAACTGTACTTGCGATCGCCAATCACGGGATGTCCCAGCGCTGCAAACTGCACCCGAATCTGATTCTGTAATCCTGTGAGCAGCGTAACCCGCACCAGCGACGCCCCGCGGAGAGAGCGTTCGATGGAGTAACTGAGTTCAGCCCTAGCGGCTTTGCGGTCCCGCTTGGTACTCAACTTTTGATACATTCCCTCGCGTCGAAAATAGTGAACCAGCGTTCCCTGTTTTGCGGCGAGATGTCCGCGAACCACGGCCAAGTACTGCCTTACGGGGGTATGCGCGAGAAATTGCCGGACCAGAGCCTCCCGATCAGAGTTGGTCTTGGCGAACAGCAGAACTCCGGATGCGAACCGATCGGTGCGATGGACAATCAAAGCGCGTTGCCGGCGGGGCTTGAGATCCTGCAACAAAAGCGATAACGCAGACGGTGCGTTTGACTCAGGCGCCGGCACCGCCAGGAGTCCGGCAGGCTTGTTCACGGCCACAACCGCATCATCTTCGTAGATGATGGCAAGCTCCCGCGAGAATCGAGGCGGCCTGCGAGGTGGTGCACCTGAACCGGAGCTGCGTTTGCGCGGAAGTTTTTTCATCGCCACCTGTTAACAGGAGCGGCATTGCCACAAAAGCTCATAAAGCTAATGTACTAGCATTTGGATAGCATGATTACTGGCAAGCAGCCATAGTCTCACCCTTCAACATTTCATGCCCGAATTGCCTGACATTTCCGCCTACATCACTGCACTTGAGTCTCGAATAATTGGCGAGCCGATCGAACATGTGCGGCTGGCCAGCCCGTTTCTGCTGCGCACGGTAGAACCGCCGCTTGCCAATGTTGAAGGACGCCAGGTCCGCGAGGTGCGACGCATCGGCAAGCGCATCGCAATCGGTCTGGAAGATGATTTATGGCTGGTGATTCACCTGATGATCGCCGGCCGCCTGCATTGGCGGGACGTTGGAGCGACACTTGCAGGCCGAAATCAATTGGCGGCTTTCGATTTTCCTAACGGATCTCTGGTGCTAACCGAAGCGGGCGCGAAGCGTCGCGCATCGTTGCATGTTTTCAGGGGCGAAGACGCTTTACGGGAAATCGATCCCGGCGGAATCGATGTATTCGCCAGCGATCTGGCATCTTTTCAGGCGGCGCTCACGGCGGAAAACCGAACTTTGAAACGCGCGCTGACTGATCCGCGGATCGTGAGCGGCATCGGTAATGCGTATTCCGACGAAATTCTGCACGCCGCACAACTATCGCCCATTACGCTTACGCGAAAACTTTCGTCGGTTGAATGGGAGCGATTGTTCACCGCAACTCGATCGACACTTCAGCACTGGATCGATCAATTAAGTTCTGAGGCCAAAGCTAAGTTTCCTGAGAGAGTCACAGCTTTCCGGAAAGATATGGCAGTACATGGAAAATATGGCCAGCCATGTCCACGATGCGGCGAAAGGATCCAGCGGATTCGCTACGCCGATAACGAAACCGATTACTGCGCCCGCTGCCAGACCAATGGTAAAGTCCTGGCCGACCGCGGACTTTCTCGGTTGTTAGGCTCGGACTGGCCTCGTACCCTGGACGAATTGGAAGCGCTTAAGCGACGCTGACCACATGCATTAACTTTCGCATTTCGGCATTTGCCATTACACTTCGACGATGCGAAAAATAATTTATCTGTTTGCGATGGCATGTTTATGTAATTCCTCACTTCTGGCGCAGGATTACCCCAAGGCCGACATCACCAACGGTTTGATTCATGCGGAACTCATGTTGCCGGACGCGAAACACGGCTCCTATCAAGGCACGCGCTTTGACTGGTCGGGTGTGATTGCCAGCCTGCAATATGAAAAGCACGAATATTTTGGCCGCTGGTACGAGCGCCACGATCCCAAGATTCATGACGCCATTACCGGGCCGGTCGAAGAGTTCCGCACCAACGATACTGGGCTGGGTTACGACGAAGCCAAAGCGGGCGGCACATTCGTCCGCATCGGCATTGGAACAGTCCGCAAGCCGGAGGAGAAAGCTTACCGTCCCTATGAAACGTATGAAGTTGTCGATCCGGGAAAGTGGACGATTCGCAAGCACAAGGACCGCATCGAGTTCACCCAGCGGTTGACTTCGGAAGAAGGCTACGCCTATGTCTATAGCAAGACCGTGCGGCTGGTAAAAGGAAAGCCGGAACTTCTGCTCGAGCACTCACTCAAGAATACCGGCAAGAAGGAGATCGACACCACGCAGTACAATCACAATTTTTTTGTCATCGATCACGAGGCGGTCGGGCCGGATGTTGTGGCCAAATTTGTATTCACGCCAACGGCGACGCGCGGGTTTAAAGATCGCGCGGAGATTGTCGGGCAGGACATTCGTTTTCCGCGTGATATCGAAGGTAAGAATGGGGTTTTTTCGGAACTGACCGGATCGCAAGTCGACGTGAAAGATTACGACTTCAAAGTCGAAAATCTGAAGACCGGAGCGGGCGTGCACTTCACCAGCGATCAACCGTTGGAAAAAGTAAACTTTTGGGCGATCTCAACCGTCGCGGCAGTCGAGCCTTATATTCACTTGAAAATTGAGCACGGCAAGACTGTACGCTGGACGGTCCGCTACGATTTCTATACTTTTCCGGCCAAGGCGCAGCCATAGGGCTATTGCCTTGCCAGGACGCGCACTCCGCCGATCCAAACCGAGTCGATCTTGCGTGTGTTCCTGATGTCGTCAAGCGGGTTGGCCGACAAAACTACAAAGTCAGCCCACTTACCCTTTTCCAGCGTTCCAGTGCGATCGCCGATTTTTAGCAATTTTGCGGGCGCGCTGGTCGCAGAAACAAGAGCCTGCATGGGCGTGAGGCCGGCCTTGGTTTCGTATTCAAGTTCAAGATGTTCGAAATAGCCCTGAAATCGGCCTGGGCCGCCGCCACTGTCGGTTCCCATCACGATGTCGATTCCAGCGTCGGACAAGGTTTTCAAATTGTGTAGAGCAACCGGGAAATGCTCCTTGTACCACGCCGCACCCTTGTCATTGCGAACTGCCTCCTGATGCTTTGGATCTTCCATTTTCGCCATCTCGGCGGGATCGGCTTCTTTCAACAAAAACGGATCGCTGAAAAAAGATGGCGTTTCGGAATAGGCAAAGACGGACACCTCGCGAGTGAGCGTCGGGCAATAAAACACGCCTCGCGCTTTCATCAGATTGATGAATTCTGGATCCACTTCGCGATCGCGGACACTGTGCGCGATGTAATCGATTCCGTCTTTCAGCACACCTCTGGCGTCATCCAGTAAAACCACGTGCGCGGCGGTTCGAAAACCATTCTTGTGCGCCTCCTCGATGACCGCTGCATAAACATCAGGCGGCATTTTGGCTCGCGCGCCAAGAAAATCATCGACCCGCAGCTTTACGAAGTCAGGTTTGTTGTCGGTCAGCTCATCGACGCTCTTCCGCGCCTGTTCAGCAGTCTTTACCGCGACCGCGCCAGGAATTGCGGTTGAATCTTGAATGGGACCGGCGACGTACACATGGGGCGCAGTTCCGGGAGTGGCTTTGTTGGCCTGATCACGCAGCGCAAATTCTTTGTCGCCACCCAGGCTCAGCACCGTGGTTATGCCGTCCCGCAAGTAGATTCCAAACTGGTTTGCATCGTTCAGGTGACTATGGGCGCTGATCAGTCCAGGGATGATTGTCTTTCCGGATGCATCGATGCGCTGCACTCCCTTCGGCAGTTGCACTCTCTTCCCGACCGCTTCAATCCGTCCCGTGCGAATGTAGAGGGTCGCGTTCTCGATCGGCGGACGGCCAGAACCGTCAATGATTCGCGCGCCCACCCATGCTTCGCCGCCGTCGGGACGATGACTGGCGTTTTGATTTTGAGCTGAGGCTAGGTTTCCGACTGTTGCGAAGAGAACTGTTGTGAATAAAGCTTGAAGGACGCGTGCTTTGTGAACATGCGGGAGTGGCATGTAGGTCATATTATACTATTATTCCGATCAGAACTGCCCATTCCTAAACGTGGCGTATGGAGAAAACTATGAAGAAATTTTACGTGCTGGCGGTTTTCCTGACATCTGTAACTCTGCTGCACGCGGGTGATCCAGAGGGCTTCAGTGTATGGAAAGGGGCCGCGATTCAGAACGCGGACAAAGAACTCGCCGGAAAAATGGACGATCAGAAATTCGCCTGGCAGCCACTCGGCACCTACGACAATCATCTCATTGGGATTTCGCATCGCGAAGGCGACGGCAGCGCCGAAATACATGAAACCCAGGTCGACATCTTTGTTGTGGATAGCGGCGAGGCTACTCTGATCCTCGGCGGAACGATTGTCGATCCCAAAACCGTAAAGCCGCACGAGATTCGTGGTAAATCACTTGAGGGCGGCACGAGTCATCAGCTCACTCCGGGTGACATCGTTCACATCCCGGCGAATGTGCCGCATCAACTAAAAATTCCCAAGAGCTTCACTTACACAGTAATCAAAGTGGATGCGAAGTAGGTGGTGGATCGGATCTCAGAAATAGGGCAGGCACCGTTCCCCACGACGACAACTATCGCTGCATGACCGGAGGCTCTTTTCGCGACAAAGGCGCATGGGGTTTTGGCGACACCTCGTGGTCTTCACTCTCGAGGATGTGCGCATTGCGCTCGGCTGCGGCCAAATGCGTCTGCATCGCCCGGCGAGCTTTTTCTGGATTGTTTTCACGAACGGCACGATAGATCGCCCAGTGCTGGCGTAATCCAGCTTCAGGCACTCCGGGCATTTCGTTGGTGCGCCGGCTCACTTCGGCGAGCGGCGCAGAGATCGCTTCAAGTACCATGATGGCCAAGGGATTCCGCGTGGCGGCAGCTACCGCTTTATGAAATTTGAGGTTGGCGCCGTTGATCGACTCGTGAAAAACCGTGTTGCCGTGACGAGTGCTGCGGTCCATCTTTAGCGCGGATTCCTGCTCAGAAAGAATTCCTCGCATCACCGTCCAGTCGGCTTCAGTGGCTTTCTCTGCTGCCAGGGCCACCAAGCCCAGCTCGAGCACCTTGCGAAATTCGATGAGAGACTCCGCCTGCTGCATGAAAGCCGAAGTAGAAAGATATTCGGCATTGATGAGGGCCACCGGCGTAGGTTCAAGGACTACAGCGCCGATCTTTGGCTTGACACTAATAAGTTGAAGAGACTGCAACGACTTGATGGCTTCACGAACACAGGTCCGGCTCACCGAAAGTTCTTCGGTCAGCTGCTTCTCCGTCGGGAGACGCTCGCCGGGCTTTACATGCCCTTTTTTTATGAGATCTAGAATGTAATTGATAACTTGGGCGGTGATCGTCTGTCTTCGAATCAGGCGCCTACCCTCCGGCTGAACCTACGAGCAGTCGTGCCGTTCTCGGTATCATAACACCATTGTCTACGGTTCCCTGTCATCCTGTTCCTTCAACGCACCGCACTTCCGGCTTCAGTTATGGCTTCCTGGCGATCACCGCATCGAGGTAAGCGCCTGTAACCCGGCCTTCCACTTTTTCGAAACCAGCTTCTTCGAGGAGCTGACGATATTCGCTCAAGGTGCGCTCTCGGCCTTCGGTACACACCAACATATTCAATGACTGAAGCAGAGCAGATGCCGGGCCGGCGTTATCTTCGTCCACGAGTTTCTCGGCGATAAGTATCGCGCCGCCCGAAGAAAGACGATCAAAGACCTTTGTGAGTAACTGGCGGACTTTGGCCTCCGACCAGTCATGAAGAATTCTCCCCATGGCAATCAGGTCGGCCTCGGGCAAAGGATCGACAAAGAAATCACCAGCAGCTAAGGAAATTCGTTGGGATACCACTCCTGAATTGTTCAGGTATCCGCGGGCTGTTTCCATCACTCCGGGGAGTTCGAACACGACGGCATGAAGTTCCGGATAATGTTCGCAAGCGGCAATGGCTAAATGTCCGGTGGCACCGCCCAGATCGACCATGCGGCGGAAACCTGAAAGGTCGAAGGCTTCAACCACTTTCGGCGAACTGAGCAATCCGAATCCGTGCATTCCCCGAAGAAAGATTGCTCTCGCCTCCTGCGTGCGAAAGAAGTTGGCAAAGATGCCGCCCTCACCGCCGAATTCCTGCTCCCAGCGGGGCGTTCCTTCGCGAACCGCGTCTTCGAGATGATTCCAGAGCGGAAAGAGAACATCGTTGGAATAGAGAATGTAGCCGACAAGGGCGCGTTCACTACCGCGGCAAAGATATGCACTCGCGACAGGCTGGTTAGCATATAGCGAGCCGTCTCTTCGCAACAATTTCAGGCCGACGCAAGCGTCGAGCAGGCGTTCGAGCGGCTTGCGCGGAAGTTGCAGAACGGCCGCGATGGTTTCGGCACTCGTCGGTTCCGTCTCCAGGGTATCGAAAACACCGAGGGAAACGGCCGCGAACATGGCTTTCGAGCGGCGAAATGCCTCGATTAAGTCAATGACGGAGGAACTATCGGGAGGATTTGCTGAGTGGTCAGGCTGCGATGAGGATGGATCTTTCACACAATTTTGTTAACGTGATCACATCGTCGCGGGTTCAACTTGAAAATGAATTTCATCTTCGTTGCGATTGGTAATTCTACCCAGGCCGGTATTTGTTTTGGCGCGCGCGATGCGATAGCCCAGGCGCTCTAAAATTGGTCCCACGATATTCTCTTCGCCATTTTCGTCGCATCGCGTGCCTACACCGAGAGCTACGACGGTATTAATTTCTTTCTCAACCTTGTGGACAAGCCGAATGACTTCCTCGGTGCGATCGACAGTCACTTTAATCTCCACGATGGCCGAAAGAACCTTCTCGCCGAGAATATCTTCCTTTAGTTTTCCGGTTGCGGTATCGCTCATTAGCAAGGTGAGCGGGTTCTTCTTCTCGAAAGGGATTTTTGCGTTCGCCAAAGCTTGCGTCATTTTCTCGATATCGCGGAACCAGACGCCCACGCCGGGCCTGCCGAACTCGATGGTAAAACCCACTTCGCCGTGCTTCACGCGCTTAGTGACGTCATTGGTTTTGACTTCTTCCGTGCCGCGGCCCTGCACCCCAGTGGATTCGTGGGTAGCACGAGGATCGGAGAATGCACGGCGAATCACGCGCGGCCATTCCAGTTTGTCGGGTTCAAAAGCTGCGGTTGGGCAAACATCGGGTTCGGGATCGAAGCGCACCCGTCCGAGTTGGAAAATTTTGCGTACGGTGCGCACGAATCCGGGGTTCAGATGCTCGGTGCTAAGCCCGTAGTAACAGGCATAGCACTCCACACATTCGTTGCGGTCGATGGTGGCGCGCTTGATATTCGGATCAACGTAAATAGCTCCAACCGGACAGACGTAAATACAATTGCCGCAGGCGACACATTTATCTGGATTGATCTTCATCGCGGTCTGGTAAACAGCACTATAGCGTAATCGTCATATAATACTATCACGGTCAAATTTTCTTCCTAACCTCTATCACTTTTGTCTTATTTCTGCCTCCGCTCCAGCCACTTCATATCGTTAGACGATCTTTTTGTTCGCATCGATGGCTAGACTAAACCCTGCGCCAGCCACGCACAGTACGGCACAAACCAAAAAAGGCACGTTCCAGCCGTATACCCCGACCAGATAAGCCAGCAGCACCGGAGAAACAGCGCTTCCCAGATTGCCGAAGGTATTCATGACCGAGGCCACGGTGCCGGCATATTCACCACCGATGTCCAGCGGGATCGCCCAGGCCACGCCCACCGTGATCTCCAACCCGAAGACCGCGACACAGGAGTATAGGACCGAAGCGGTTGAGTGAGCAGTGAAAGTAGCGGGTAAAATGAAAACCGCGGCCAGAATGAATCCGGCCAGCGCCACTCCGCGGCGGGCAAGTTTCAAATTGCCGAATCGCCGGGCAAAACGGTCTGAAATCGTTCCGCCCAAAAGATCGCCAGCCGCTCCCGCCAGTAAAGGCAGGCTGGCATAGAAACCCATTTGTGTCAGATTAAATCCGCGATGGTCGTTCAGGTATTTGGGGAACCAATCGAGATAAATGTCGATGCTGTACCCGTAGCAGAAATACATTAATGACAAGGTCCACAGGGAAGGGCTGCGCAAGATGCGTTTCCACGGAACGTTTTGCGTGCGCGCGGGACGGAAGCCGACCGAATTTTCAATCAGCGATTTCTCAGCATCATTCGTGAAGCGATGTTCCGCCGGCGTATCGCGGTAATACCAATACCAGGCCGCGGCCCAGCAAAGTCCGATTAGCCCGAACAGGAAAAACGGCGTTCGCCATCCGAAGCGAACCATCAGCAACACCACCAACGGCGGGGTTAATGCTGCACCAACACGCGAGGCGGCATGAGTCAGACCCTGCGCGAACCCGCGTTCGGTGGGTAACATCCAGCCGGACAGTGAGCGCGTCGCGATCGGAAATGCTCCCGCTTCCCCCATCCCGAAAAGAAACCGGCACACTCCCATCGAGAACGCGTTCCATGAGAACGCTGTCAGAGACGTAAAAATTGACCACCAAATGACGACCAGCGACAATGCTCGGCGCCCGCCGATACGGTCACCCATCCACCCGCCAGGAATTTGAAAGAAGGCATAACCCCATCTGAAAGCGGCGAATATCCAGCCGATGGTGATCATCGAAAAACCCAGGTCGCGCTGGATCACTGGCACCGCCGACGCCAGATTGACGCGGTCCATGTAAGTGATCATGTAAGCGCCGACGACCAAGGCAAGCACAACGTGGCGGGCGTGCGTGGGACGTTGCGTTGAACGACTAGTAAGCGCCGTCTCAGTCATGAGGCGGAAATCACCAGGGCAGCGGAAGCGGGAAGTTCATGAGCGCCGATTGGGTGATGAAATCGCATATCCGAGGAGTTGGCGCACGATCAGAAAATCAGGTGGTCTTTGTTGGCTTCAATCTTACTGCCGCCGACTCCAGGGACCTTGGTAAGGTCGCGCCAGTCTTTGAATTTTCCGTTCTGCTCGCGATAGGCAACGATGGCCTCCCCCTGCGCGGATGGGAGATCCAGTGCCGCCGATAGTTCAGCCGCTGTAGCCTGATTCACATGGACTGACGAAGCGGCGGCCTTTTCTGTTGCCGGAGGCGGACTGTCCAGCCCAAAGTTTTTCGAGAGATACTCGACGACGGTTTCCACCTCTTCGTCGGTGCCTTCAGCTCCGCGCGAGACCATCTGGTCGACCAGCTGGGCCCACTGCTCTGGAGATGCCCTTTTTGAAGTCACTACCTTCAATGCATGGCAGGAGCTGCACATGCGCTCCACAATGGGCTTCCCTTCTCCGGGAGGAAGCGCAGACGAGCTCGTGGAAACGGCGAACAGCGTGAGTAGGGCTAGCATCGCGCAAACATCGTATCATAGGCTAATTGCCGCTCCCCTTCGACGTGAGAACGGGAAATCAGCGCACTGAAACTTTATTCTAATATTGCGTTGGCTGGCCTCGAAGGCCGAGCATCTTTCGAGTCTGACTCGGGGTCGCAACTTCGCGATTCAGTTCATGCGCAATGCGGACTGAGCGTTTCACCAGTTCGGCATTGCTTTTAGCTTTTCGGCCGCGGGAGTAATAGATGTTGTCTTCGAGTCCCACGCGCACGTGTCCACCCATCAAAGTCGCGAGTGTGGTCAATGGTAGCTGAAACGGACCGATGGCCGAACACAGCCAAAGAGCGTCGTCGGGAAACTCTTTCAAAATCTGCAGAACATTTTCGACCGTGGGATAGCTGCTGGTCTGATATCCCATCACCGTCTGCATCCAGTAAGGCTTTTCCAGAAGATTGTTCTCGATCAGGTACCGCACCACCCACGCGCAACCGGGATGGTAAAGCTCCAGTTCCGGCTTTACGCCACGCTGCTTCATCTCCGCAGCAAACTCGTGAATTTGCCCGTAGGTGAAAGGAATGCATTCATCGATGTCGAGGGCCGGCCGGGGAAACGGCAACGGTGCCGAACGCTCTTTGAGATGGAACTTGCTCATATCAGGAGCGAGGTTCAACGATGCAACTTCAGGGCCCGCCGCCAGGCACGCCGATCGCTCTTCCATAGTCATGCCGGGGCCGGCGCCAGTAGTCGAATTAATAATTATTTCTGGGCAGCGCACCCGAACTTTTCGCAAAACTTCTCGCCAGGTTTCCGTATCGCGAGCGCCCTGGGTCAACTGCCGAGGATCGCGCGCATGGATGTGGACCATGGAGGCGCCAACATCGTAAGCATCGCCCACTGACTCCGCGATTTCGTCCGCAGTCTCGGGGATGTACTCATTCGCCTCTTTGCCCTGGATCCCGCCATTACAGGCGACACAAATAATAAGCGGCGGCATTCCCGAACGCACACGCTCCATGAATTCGTAACTGTCGGTGTAATCGAACCAAGTGTTTTGCGACTGCTTGGGCTCCTGAGACACGTCTTCCCTTTCCCATCCCAAATTTGTTTCCCGCAGACTTTTTCGCCCGAACATTTTGCCGAAAACAAACGGCTCAAAAGTTCAGTCGCTCAACCTATAGCAGACGAAGGACCGAACGCGTTTAAGGCCGCCACTGAAGAATCCTAGGCGGTGGTCGAAATGTATAGCACGCGATATGAATTCGCTTGACAGTGAATCATACATTGTATTATATGACAAATGCTCGGTTAGCGGACCTCTTGCGCTTCCCCAGAACGCTTTTCGAATGTTTGGCTCGCCGAGGAAAAATCAATTGTCTGACTGAAAATGCTGGTGCTCGAAGTAACGAGGGGTTCGGATGACTTCGGCAAATATCGCGTCGTCGCACAATTGTAAATCGAGGGGGCTTATGCAACGTCTTACCTGCCGGTTTTTCTTTCTCTGCTCGCTGGTTTTGATCGCAAGCGCCAGCCTGATGGCAGATGTGACTGGATCTATCCAGGGATATGTCCGCGACAGTTCGGGCGCGGTAATCAGCGGCGTACATGTAACCGTCACTGAAGTCGCAACCAACCTGGAGCGAAACACCACCACCGACTCACAGGGCGCTTACACATTTCTGGCATTGCCACCGGGCCGATACAAAATCAACGCCAGCATTACTGGCTTTCGGCAAGCCACCCTCAATGATATCGACCTTAAAGTGAACGATGAACTGCGCTACGACTTGACTCTTGCCGTCGGCGGCACACAGGAGACGGTGTCGGTCGAAGCCAATGCGGTGCAGATCCAGACGGTGAGCACGACGCTCGGCACCACGATTGAATCTCCTGAGATTCTCGCCATGCCGCTCAACGGCCGATCCTATCTGGACTTATTGTCACTTCAGGCGGGTGTCTCCCCTCTGAATACAAACGGCGGCTACTCCGATCGCGGCCCCTCATCGGGCCTCTATAGTTCGTCGGGAAACGTTTCGACGGATGGTCAGCCGGAATGGGCCAATGCCTTCCTTGTAAATGGCGCTGAAGTTAACGAGACCAAGAACATGGGCGCCGGTCTGATTCCAAACGCCGACTCGATCGCAGAATTTCGTCTGCTGACCAACAGCTTCAGCGCTGAGTACGGCAAATTCACCGGCTCAGTCATGAACACGGTGACAAAATCTGGAACCAACCGCTTACATGGAACCCTGTTCGAGTTCTATCGGAATCAAGGCTTGGACGCCACCGATTACATGACGGGCACAAAGGCCGCGTTGAAGCAACATCAGTTCGGCGGCGTGCTGGGCGGTCCGATCTGGAAGGACAAGATTTTCTTCTTTACTGATTTTCAGCAGACTCGTCGGGTCGCTGGCCTGACCACCAACCCGGTGCCGGTTTTGACTGCAGATGAACGCAATGGCATTTTTCCAGACAGTGTACTTACCGGTACCGTCCAGGGTGCTGCTTGGGCGCAGACCCTCATGAGCCGCGGCGGGGGAACAATCACTCCCGGAGTGACAACCTACACCCAGCTCGGTACGGCCGTGACCACCGGAGGCGTCCCCGGACGCGATCTTTCCGCATATGAAGATCCCGTCGCCAAGGCGACCATGCAATTCATACCCGCCGCCAATCAGGCGGCAGGCATTTACTCTGACTCCAGCCACAATGGATCACTGATTGACACCAACATGGCCCAGCGCATCGACTTCATTAACCACATGACTGGCGATTGGGCTTTCTACTACCACTACGATGATTCGACGGCTACCGATCCAATCTACCAGCAAGCCTATATGGGCATTTCGAGCTTACCGGGTTTTCCGGTGTCGGTGCCCTCGCGAAACCAATTGTTCTCGATGAGCAACACCAAGACGTTCGGCAACACGGCAGTCAATGTGGCGCGTATCCAATTTTTCCGAACCGCGGTGCGAACCGCCGAGCCGTCTGCCAGTTCCAAGATTTCCAGCTACAGTCAGTTCGGCTACAACACCGATCCGACCACTGGCGGCCTAATCAGCACCGGAACGAGTGGATACCCGTTGTCCATCCCCACCATGATGTTCAGTAACTTTGCAGTGGGGAACAACTGGTTGAACCTCTACCAACCCGACACCACGTATGGCGTTGGCGATACTTTTACCAAGAATTTGGGGAACCACTCCGTCAGCGTCGGCGGTGATTTCCGTTATTACGAGTTGAATGTCCGAAATGAATGCGGACCCAACGGATATTTCCAGTTCAACGGCAATGAAACGGGGCTTGATCTTTCCGACTACTACATCGGAGCGCCTTCGCAGTTCGTCCAATGCTCGGTGCAACTGCTTGATAACCGAACACGATACGGCGCACTGTTCGGAACAGACACCTGGAAGGTGAAATCTAATCTGACACTCAACCTTGGCCTGCGTTGGGATGTGGCCAGGCCATGGAGCGACGTTTACGGTCGACTCACCACAGCGGAGCCCGGAGTGCAGTCGGTCAAGTTCCCCAACTCCCCCGAGGGCAACGTTGTACCGGGAGACCCGGGAGTTCCGAGCACGATCTCCCCAACCCGCTGGAACAACTTTGGACCGCGTCTGGGTATCGCTTATGCACCGTCGGGCGGCATCTGGGGTGAGAATAAGACCAGCATTCGTGCCGCCTACGGCGTGTATTATCTGGGAGCCGCAGACAACGGTAACTTTGGCATCATCGGCGACGCACCCTGGGGACTCTACTGGCAATCTTCTCAACAGCCGGAGCTCTCGAATCCGTACATTACTAGATCCAACGGTGCAACCCAGGGACAACATTTCCCCTTCACTTTCCCGACGGGGCCCGGGCCGTTTCCGAATTTCCAATTTGGATCGCTGATGCCTCTTTACCTTCCGGGTTATTACCCTGGAAATAAAACTCAGATGGCGGAACACTACAACCTCTCTATCCAGCGGCAGCTTGATAAGTCGACGGTGCTGACTGTTTCGTATGTAGGAACGCAGGGTCATCACATTCAACGGAATGTGCCTATCATTTACGGAAGCGCGGCACTCTGCGAGTCGCTTGCGAGCGTGGGCTGCGGGCCAAACAATGAAGGCGGCGTTTACAATCTGAACGGTCAAACCTACTTTGGCACATTAGTGGGTGCAATCAGCAACCAGGCAATCAGCCCGAGTTATCATAATTCCGCGGGACTTCCGGTCGTGGCCTTCGCTTCTGCCACCTGGAACCAGAACTCGGGAAACTCAAACTACAACTCACTGCAGGTTTCGGCGGAACGCCGGGCCCGCGATTTGAGCCTGCTCGTCAGCTACACCTACGCTCATTCGTTGGATAGCTACTCCGCCGCTTATGATCCTCGCGATCCTTCTCGCGCTTACGGTCCGTCGACATTTGATATGCGGCACAATTTAGTCTTGAGCTACAACTGGGATCTTCCCTTCGCGCGCATGTTCGGCGAACGGCGGATTACCAGCGGCTGGCACATAACCGGCATCAGCCGCTTTAACTCCGGCACTCCCATCAACCTTCAGAGCGGCGGCGATTATGCCCTGACCAACCTCGGACTCGATTACCCCACTCTTGTGGGATCGGTCCAGAAGGTAGATGCGCACACAACGCTCCCTGGCCGAGTACATGACTACTTTACGAATTCAGCATTCGCCAGTGGTCTTGGTTGCGGGCTTAATGGTTACGAAGTCTGCGGCGTAACCGGCAGCGCGAAGCAGTATTCCTTCAGCGGGCCGGGTGCGATCAACACGGACCTGGGTGTGGAGAAAGACACTAAGCTCACGGAGAGCACCGCATTAAACTTCCGCTTCGAAATGTTTAATGTGTTCAACCACGCCAACTTCCTGTCCAGCTCGGTGGTGGGCAACGCAAACAGCAGCCAGTTCGGTCAGGTCACAGGGACCGCACCGTCAAGAATCGGTCAGATCAGCGCCAAATTCATCTTCTGATAAGGGTGTTACTCTCTATGGGTGGAGACGCAGTTCCGGTCTCCACCCTTTTTGCTTTGTTGGGAATGTAGAGAATCTAGTACGGAAGAATTAATTTGGCAGACATCGACGTCCGCCCTACGCTCACCTTCGGAATTTCAGCGAGTTGCTTTTACCTCATAGCGCAGACGCGATTTCCCAGTGAGGATGCGTTCCAGGTCTAGAGCCAGCGCATCGAGTCCCTGCTGGGCCGAAGCTTTGCCGCTGACAATTTCGTATAGGCGTTTGACCGCAGCTTGGGTCATTGCGTCAGACTCAGGCACTGTCGGCTTGGCTTTCGCGACCGGAACGCTGGCAAGGAATGCGGGTGTGTAAGGAAGCTTCTGCACGGCCCGGTCCTCGCAGGTCGATTTCCTCACCGACGAACTTCCCCTCAATGTCTGCGCGACCTGAACTGGCTGCGACTGCGTCCACTCGAGAAATTTGTATGCTTCGCGCGCATGTTGCGCTTGTGCCGTGATCAGATAAGTCAGCCCTTCCAACTGGCTGAACGGTGCGCCGGAGTTCGACGGTACAAGCGTGTAGCCGATTTTCCCCGCGACCTTGGACACCTTTGAATCTTCGAGAAACGGCGCCTGATCGCTCCACAAGAGGCCCATAAAGACGTGGCCGTGCTGCAAAGCCGCTTGCGCCTCATTCCAGCCATAAGTCAGCGTGTCCGGAGGACTGAATGCAATCAGCTTCACGTACTGCTCAGTCGCGGCAACATTTTGCGGCGAGTTGACCACGATATCCCCGTATTGCCAGGCGTGTTTCGCATCGAGAATATTACCGCCGAACGAGTAAATGAAGTTCAGCCACTCATACCACAGCGCCAGGCTCTGCTTGCCTTGAATGTACGTGCCGTAAAAATGTTGATCCGGGCGGTTAAAGAACTGGGCCAGTTCCGAATATTCCTTCCAGTTTTTTGGAGGTCGCAGTTCATGATGGAATCGGAGGCGGAAGTCGTGCTGGTTCGCGGGATCGGCAAGAAGATCTTTGCGGTAGCACAAATAGGCCGTCAGCGCAGTGAAGGGATAGCCGTATATGCGGCCGTCGTACGAACTCAGCTCCTTCCACCAATTCGCGTAGAGCTGCCCTTCAGGATGAAATGCCGGATCGTGCAATGCGCGGTCGCCAAGAAACTTATCAATCGGCTGGACCTCGTGCTTCTCGACAAGCGCTCCCAGCAGGCGATGTCGTACCACGATAATGTCGAACGGTGTTTCACGATTTGCGGCCGATGCCTGATCCAGCTCGCCCTCAATCGCGCGATCGTTTTTGAATATGACCTGAACCTGGATTCCGCTCTGCCGCTCAAAGCTTTCAATCAATCTGGTGCCGGTCAGCGCGCGCAGAAACCATTCGTCTCCAGCGATGCGAATTGTGTTTGGATCGGATTGCGCCGCCGAAGTCAGCGCCAGCGCAAGGGCCGTTATCGTCAGACAGACAAATGTCTTTGCCCAGAGCCAGAAGTGAGCACGGATATATATGGGGAAGCGCACGATCATCGCCCGACTGCGACCAGAAATGACCGCCGGAGAATTCCTCTGCTACTTTTTCAGCGAAGAACTCGCGAACCACAAAAACTTTACCGGCTTGTCTGAAGTATTGATGTTCGAATGGGTCATAGATTCATCGGGGCGAATCATGTAAGCCATCCCCGGATGCTGCACCCGCAACTCCGTCCCGATGAAAGCCAGGCTGGTGCCATCAATCGCAACCCAGATCTCTTCCTGACCGGCGCGATGCGGATGCGGCTCACCCATTGTCATGGGATTGATGTCTACCGTGATCAGATCTCCGATCGTGGCCAGGCCGTCGGTTCTCGAAAAAAGATCGCGTACAACGTGCGCCCAATGACCCGATGCGCCGGGCAGAGTAAACGGGGACGCCTCCATTGGAGTACGTACCGGGACTTTGCTTTCATCGATCGAAAGCATCGCCTTCGGCGGCACAAAACCATCAGGAACCGGCTCGCTCACCACGTACATTGTCAGGTCGTCATCGCTGGTGCTAGTCATGACGAATTCGAGATTCTCGGGAATAAAAATGGCCGTGTCTTTTCGTAACGCAACCGTCTTCGGCCCGGCCGTGACCTCGCCCGTCCCGCCGACAATATAAAAAACGTTCTGCTCGCGCTGCAGGACGGTGGGGATCGTGGAATTATGCGCCGCAAGTCTTCCGTAAGCGATGTAATTTGCGGCCTCAAGAACGGCGCCAGGTTGCGGCGGAGCGTAGTTATCCCCGCGAGTCAGAATGTCGCGTAATATCAGCGAACCGTAAGCGTGGCGCGGCATGGAATCACGCCAGTCGCCGATAAACATATCGATCCGACGGTCTTGCACATCGCGCGACGGCTGATAGCGAACGTCGCCTGGGCCATTAAAACTATTGCCGCCCGCGCTGGGAGTCTTCACCGGAGGTTTGGCGACGGTCTGCGCACCCGCGGGCAACAACGTCGCGCTCAATAGAATTGGCGCCAGACTGCGAACATAATTGCGTAACCGCGACTTTCCTGTTTGGGCTCGATTCATCTTGTCCCTCGAATGCCTTTATAAATTGGGTAAAGCAGCCGTCTATTTCTTGCAAAACTTTCAGTGACCCGAAGCCCAGGCAAGACCGTCGGCCCCTTTGCCCGCATCGATGACGTTCTTGACCTTCCAGTCAGTAAGGCTGATGACCGCAACCTTTCCCGCCTCATCGCAAGACACATAGGCCGTCTGGCCATCGGGCGCAAGCAGCACCTCCTGCGTTCTCATTCCGACGTCGATCGTGTGCGCAACCTTCATCGTGCTCAGATCCACGGCCGCAACCTGATGTACCAGCGGCAGCGCGATGACCAGCCACTTGCCGTCAGTCGTGGTCGCACTGCCATAACCCAAGCCGGACAATGGGATCCAGGTTTTTAGCTTATTGGTCGCGGTGTCGATGACCGCGAGTTGCGGCTTGGTTACGTCTGAAGTGAAAGCGAATTTATCGTCCACAGAAAGCGAAATGCGTTGCACCTGCGGTGAGACAGGAATGATAGTCAGCACCTGGCGGGCGTCGAGATCGATGACTGAAACCGTGCCCGGTCCAACATTCGCAGTGTAGGCGCGATGGCCGTCACGAGTGATCGCAAACATGTGCGACTGCTCTTGGCCCGTGGGTACCGAACCAACGATCTTCAGGGTTGTGGGATCAATAATGGTAATCGCCTTTTCGAGTTCGGTGCTGACGTAAAGCATTCCGTTATCCGGACCGAAAACCGGAAGATGCGGTCGAACACCCTTTCCGAAATCCACATTGCCAATCACTTTTCGCGCAGCGATATCAATGACGACCATATTGCTGCCATCAGTTCCCGGCTGTCCAACTCCGGAATTCCCATAGATGGGCACATATGCAAGCTTTCCGCCGCGCGAAGTTGCGATCTCGTGCCCAGTCACGCCGCCTTCGGGGATCTCGGCAATCTGCTTGCCGCTCCGAGGATCGATGATCCCCAGGCTGTTGTCCCCTTTGTTGGCGACCAGGAGCCAGCCATCTGACGAAATGTGAGCGGGAGATTGGGCTTGAGCGGCAAGCGCGACCAACGAAGAAAAAAGAAAAATCAGGAAAACCTGGCGCATAAGCGGCTCCATTTTCTTTTTAAATTGCGCAGATGAAAATCATATTCGCAGATTGGCCGGCGGTCGTGTCCTGCATAGAAACGCAAAAAGTGTTGACACGATTTTCAATTATATTATCATATGAACCATGAAATCTCGATTGCTAATGTTGCTGACCGCCGCATTCACCTTCCTGGCTGTTTCGCAGTTGAGTGCCACCATGCCGGCCGGCGGTTTTGCCGGATACTGGAAAGTGAATTTTGCAAAATCCAAATTTCCCGGACCGCCGCCCCAGGTTGACGAGTGCAAAGTCGCCGCCGATGGCACGGTCACGGTGAACGAGACCAATTCTGAGGGTAAGAGTTCTACCTGGCATTACACCCCAGTCGCGGGCAAGCCGGTGAAAGTGGAAGGCCGAGATAACGCCACCGTCACCGTAAGAAAACTCAACAGCCATACTAACGAGCAAACTTGGGATTTCAATGGCCGGTCCGCGAAAAGTAAAGCTGTTCTCTCCAAGGACGGCAAAACCACGACCTTCACCATGGACGGCACCGACAAAGACGGCAAGCCCTTCCACGAGATGGTGGTTTACGACAAGCAATAACTGATCTAGACCTCGAATTCCGCATCGGTCGCTGGGTTCTCCATCGAAACTCAGCGAGTCTTTTTTTGCCATCTACTCTACACATTGCTTTTGTTAGGATGGATGCGGTCTATCAAATCCATGCAAAAGACCTTCCACTTTGATTCCGCTCCCGATCCTTACGTAGCCGACGCGGCTGTGCTCTGCTGCTTCGATCAGCGCATTCGCCTGGTAGTAAATAAATTCCTGCAGCGGCAGAAGATTCTGCGTCCTGACATGATCATTGTCGCCGGTGGCGCGAAAACTCTGGCTTCGCCGCGCAATGACTTTGAGCGCGATTTTATTCTGGAGCAGGTGCGGATGTCGATTTTGCTGCACAAAACGCCGCAAGTTTTTCTGATGAGCCATTCCGATTGCGCCACCTACGGAGGCTTGGCCGCCTTCGACGGAGATCGCGAACGCGAGGCCGCACATCACAAGAGCGAGCTGAATCGTGCTTCACGGCTGATCAAGGACAAGTTTCCGGACGTTGATGTCCGATGCTTCTTCGTTAATTTTGAGGGAGTGTTTGCGGCCTGCGGTGATAACGCCGAGCAGGCCGCGTGAAAGCCGCGCACATTAACTTCGATATTCGTCCGGCAACGCGCTCGCGATAGCCACGCGGACTTTTTCCATTAGGCATTCGCGCGTGCCAAAATCTGCTGGTTCGATCGGCGAGTGGAAAGTCACAGTGACCAGCGTCGGTTTGATCGAGAAACGTCCCTTAGGCATCGCATGATGAGTCCCTGCAATGGTTATTGGAACCACCGGTGCCTTGCAATCTTCCGCCAGATAGAACGGTCCTTTCTTAAACGGTAAAAGCTTGCCGTCGTAGGAACGATGGCCTTCCACGTAAATCGTCATGTGAATTCCATGCTTCACCACATCCTCAGCTTTGGTCACCGCGGCGATGCCCGCATCTCGATTGCCGCGATCCACCGGAACCAGCGATCCCATGCGCATGGCACGGCCAAGGATTGGGATCTTGAACAGCTCACGCTTCACTAGCACCGACGTCCGTCCGGGAATGATCGGCAGCAGCAATGGGGGATCGATGTTCGAGGCGTGATTCGACATGAAGACGTAAGTTTTTCCAGAATCCAGTTTTTCAAGGCCGAGGACTTGCGTGCGAACCCCAGCCAGTCGAACCCCAGTTCGCGCACCCCACATTGCTACGCGATACAAAGGCAGCACATCGTCGGTGATAAAGACCCACGGAAAACAAAACAGTGCGGCGATGGGCAGCAGCACCGCCCAAAAGCTGAGCATGAGAATGGTGCGAATCATTGGATTGCAGGGACTCGGGGGATGGAGTTGCCGAACATCCACGCTGCACGCCGTGATTTCTGTTCTGGGGTGATGTCGGCTACGTCACGGAGGCGAAACACTTTCTGTTTTCCGGTTCCGATACTCCATTGTATTTCGCGCTCGATGCCATCACGTGAAATGGTAAGACGAAGCGTGGCGCCGGGACTAAGGTCAGCTAGATTTCTTGCAAAATCTCGCCCGGCGCGCTGGCCATTTATCTCCAGAACTACGTCGCCGCCTTTCAATCCCGCGCGATCGGCAGCGCTCGAGGGCTCGACCTGCACGACCGTAGGTGATTGATCGAACGCACGGGTAGCTTGAAACTCGGGGTCGGCAATCGTAACCTCGTCGGCCGTCACTCGCAGACCCACGCGGCCGAAGAAAGTATCCCACGGAAGTTCCTCAACACCGCTGACATATCTTTGAAAAAATTCGTGATAGTCAGACTTGGACAGAGTTTCTACCGCTTGACGAACGCCCTCCGAGTCATGAAAACATTTTCCCTGCTTCGCATAGTGTTCGTTCATCCAACGGAATAAATCCTCCAGTGAGGTTCGATCGTCAGTCGAGGCCCGCATTTTCAGATCAAGCAATACCCCGAGCAATTCACCTTTGTTGTAATAAGAAATGCTGCGAGTAGGAAGGTTGTAATAGGGATATTTTTCCAGCCATGCGTCCACGCTCGACTGCTCCGCTGACTGTGTCAGGTGAGCGGGACGGGTTTCGAGTTCGGTAATCTGCTGGCCGAGATGATTGAGGTAGTGCTGCTCATCGAGGAGGCCCGCGCGAAGCAAGACGTATTCAGCCACGGTGCTGTCCACCCCTTCGCTAAACCAGAGGGCGGGCGTGTAGTTCTCTTTGGTATAGTCAACCGGCTCGAGTGATTGTGGGCGAATGCGCTTCACGTTCCAGAGATGAAAAAATTCGTGCGCGGTTATGCTGATGAACTGGTCGAAGCCGGCATCCAGGTCGCGTCGGGGCAACGTAATTGCCGTGCCATAAGAGTGCTCCATGCCGCCACCACCGTCGGATTCAGCGAAATGGTAAATGAACATGTAATTCTGAAACGGGCAGTCGTGCATCCATGAGCTCTCGGCAGAAACTACGCGTTGAATCGGCGAAAGGATCTTGTCGAAGATGGCTTGAGCGTCGTCAGCATCCACGATCACGCGATACTTTCCGCAGGTCGCATCGAAGTCCCTCTCGTTGAAGCTGCCGATTTCGACGGGCGAGTCGACCAATTGGTCGTAGCTGGCCGCTGAAAAACCGCTTCCCTGCTGTGCGAGCGGCGTGGCAATTTTCCATCCCGCGGGGATGTTTCGAAATTCAACTTCGACTCGGTCACTGCGTTCGCCTTCGATATAGCACAATATCTCAGCGAGATTAAAAAACGCGTGGTGCGAATCAAGCTGCGCGCCATAAGGGCCGGGGTTGTCACTGAACATTTGATATTGAACCTGCGCGCCGCTCGCTGCGTCGCTGATTTTCCAGCGACTTTTATTCAGCTGTAACAGCGGCAGCGGCTTGCCTGCAGACTCAGCGCGAATCCAGTTAATGTACTGCGAGAAATCTCGCACCTGGTAAAGTGCGTTCCACACCGGCAGTTGCAGTTCGCGCTCGGCCGCTCCGGGAGGCACGTCAATTGTTACCTCGACGAGATGCTTATCCGGATTCGTCAAAGAAATTGTGTAGTGAACGCGATCCGTGGCAAATGCCGCTGGACCAAAAACAACGGAGATTGCCGCCAGCGCGGCAAGTGGAAGAAGCGCATGGAAGAACTTCATTCCCGGATAGCCGCCTGAATTGAACTCGCCGAGTCCGAAGACTTCAAAGCTTCCGGCAACTTCTCGTAGATCCCGCCAAAACCGCCGTTCGACAAGATCGCAACCACATCGCCGGAACGCATTTCGGGAGCCGCGACGCGCACGATGCTCTCCACGTCCGCAATGACGCGCGCTCGGTGCCCCAGTTTTCCGATGTGGCTGGCAACCGCCGCAATATCCAGGCGCTCGGATTCAGGAATAGATTCTGAACGAAAAACGTTAGCGATGACAATTTCGTCGGCAATGGCCAGACTCTTCGCCAAATCGTCCTGAAAGACATTGCGCCGAAGGGTGTTGGAACGCGGCTCGAGGATCGCCCACAGTCGTCTTCCGCGGTAGCGCGCACGAAGAGCGTTGAGCGTGACGGCAATAGCGGTAGGATGGTGCGCAAAATCGTCGATAATGGTAATGCCATTGATCTCAGCTTTTACTTCCAGGCGGCGCTTTACGCTCTTGAAATTCTTAAGCGCACCGGCGATCACGTCCACGGCGATTCCATAATTCGCGGCCAATGCAGCCGCCGCAGTAGCGTTCCAGACGTTGTATTCTCCGGCGAGAGAAAATCCAAAGTTCGCCCAGACGGTGCCATTGCGCAAAACAGTCCAGGTAGTGCTGTCCGCTTCGAAATTTAGGTCAGCAATCTGCCAAGCCGCTTTGTTCGTTGTGCCATAACGCTCGACCGGGCAAAAGGCGCGCGCCAGGCAGCGTTCGACGCTTTCGCCGGAGTCAAAAGCGACGATTCGTCCGCGCTGAGGGACAAGGTTTACCAGACGCTTGAACGACGTTTCGACCGCATCGAGATCCTTATATATATCAGCATGATCGAACTCGACCGAAGTGAGGATGACGGCGTCGGGAAAATAGTGCAGAAACTTCGGGCCCTTGTCGAAGAAGGCAGTGTCGTATTCGTCGCCTTCGAGGATGAAATATTTGCCGTCACGCAGTTGAAAGCTGCGGCCAAAATTTTCCGCGATCCCACCGATCAGAAAAGAAGGATGCGTTCCGGCGTACTCGAAAATCCAGGCGAGCATGGATGTGGTTGTCGTCTTGCCGTGGGTGCCGGCGACTACCAGCACGACCTTGCCCCGCAGAAATTCGTCGTGCAGAAGCTGTGGCAGCGAGCAAAATGGGATGCGTTGATCGAGCACATATTCGAGTTCGACATTGCCGCGCGAGATGGCATTGCCCACAACCACGAGATCAGGCGTGGGTTCTAAATTCAGCGCAGAGAACGGCTGCGATATCGGAATCCCCAGCGACCGAAGAAAGTCAGACATTGGAGGGTAAGCCGCTGCATCGGAGCCGGTGATGCGAAACCCGCGCTCGGCGAGCATTCCAGCGAGAGACGCCATCGCCGTGCCGCAGATGCCAGTCAGATGAATGTGTTTGGGAGATGTCATCTTTAGTTTCGTAGAGACGTAGCTTGCTACGTCTGTCTTACGATTGCATCGATTTCGTTCACTTCAAAGCAGACGTTGCGAACAACGTCTCTACGCTATCGTCGCCGGTTCTAGGATCTCAAGTGTCACGCCCATCCCACCGACATTCAATAACGCGCTCACCCCGATCGGCAAAGTTATGTTCTGACGCGAAACGTGGCCCGAACGCAACCCGTAAGCAACCGGGATTCCAAGCTCCCCAACTATTCTCATCACCACTTCCTCTAAAGTGAAGCCCTGGTTGGGAGCCTGTACACAGTCCAGCATTTCGCCAAAAATCAAGCCGCGGACGCCTTTCAACTTAACTGCCAGTTTCAAGTGCATCAGCATGCGGTCGATCTGATAAGGCTTAGTGGCAATGTCTTCAACAAAGAGTATCGTGCCCTTGGTGCGAATTTCGTAGGGAGTTCCCAGCGATTCAACCAGCATCGATAGGCAACCTCCGTAGAGCACGCCCTCAGCTGAACCTTGCGCCAGCGGCTTGACTCCAGAGTTGGAGTCGAAGTCGAAACGCCAGTTCTCGCGGCCGCCCAATGCCGCTTGCCAGGATTCAACATCGATGCCATCGGCTTTAGCAAAATCTTTCGCTACCATCGGCCCATGAAAGGTAACGAAGTTGGCTGCATCACAAAAATAAGTCTGCAAGCTGGTGTTGTCGCTGTACCCGACGAATGCCTTTGGATGCGAACTGATCTTGCCGATATCGAGGCTAGGCAATAAATAATTCGATCCATAACCACCGCGCGCGCAGATGATGGCTCTCACGTCATCGCGCGCAAACATGTTTTCCAGTTCGCGAACGCGACGATCGACTGATCCCGCAAAGTAAAGATCGCGGTCGAAAATTGACTGATCGTACACCGGGTTATACCCCATTTGCCGCAACGCCGTGCACCCCGCTTCAAAATCCTCCCGCTTGAAATAACTTGCAGGCGCAACAATGCCGATATTGTCGCCAGCCCGCAGCGCAGGAGGCTTGATGCGTTCAACTTGGGATCCGGCAGGCATGAGCAATTAGAGCAGGAATTCTCCGCGACACACCAGTTGCGCGGGCCCGCGGATAAACACCTGGTCTTCCCAGCGCACGGTCTGCGGGCCTCCCGGAGCATGCACGCGTACCGGTGATTGAGCTCGCTTCGAAAAAATTGCCGCCACTGCCGCGGCACACGACCCTGTGCCAGATGATCGGGTTTCGCCAACTCCGCGCTCATGAAAACGAGCTTCTATGTTGCTTTTATCCCTGACAACAACCAGCTCAACATTAATCCCATACTTGAAGTCGTGATGCTTAGCGATTTCAGCGGCGTCGCCTTGCCACGCAAGACCAAATTCTTCAACGAATACTACAAAATGGGGGTTCCCCATCGATACCGGAATTCCGCGCACTTCGCCAAACGCAACCTTGATCGGAAATTCGTCGCCGACTTGCGGCTCCCCCATCGCAATCTCAAATTCAAATGATTTGTGATTATGAGAGATCAAGCTGCAAGTTTTTATTCCAGCCCCGGTGCGAATGTTGAGATGTTGGCGAGGATTTTCTGAACACAAATAAGCGGCGACACAACGAGTGCCATTACCCGAAATCTCCGCGTCGGAGCCATCGGCATTAATCAGGCGCGCGCGGATGTCAGCATCTTGCGTTGGGAAAAGCCACTCTACTCCGTCCGCGCCGACTCCATTGTGACGATCGCAAATATCGCGGCTGAAAGCAGTAAGATTGGGCGGCGCGTGGAGGCCGTCAATGATCAGAAAGTCATTGCCGCACGCGCTTGCCTTTACGAAAGGGACCGCAGCGATATTCATCGCGGCATTATCGTTCATTCCGACTGCACCGGACCTAGCGGCGTCACCGTCTCAAATTTCCCCGATTCACGCAGCATGCGCAGCACTGCCTTTTGTTGCTTTCGCGTACCCTCGCATTCGAATCGGACTCGTACATGCCGCGGCGTGGGAGCGACCTGCACATTCGCCGCAAAAAAATGCAACGGCTCAAGCGCCTCGTTAACCTCGATTGTTGCTTGTTGCGCAGTCGGAGCGGAGATTTCGTATGCGTGCACCATCATTTTAAGATTGAGAATTTTCTCGGTGCCACCCAGCAGCAGCAGGATGCCTACCGCCAGCAGAGTCGCAACAATTGCGATCCAATAGAGGTCGCCGCCAACCGCCATGCCAATCGAAGCCACGACGAACAGTGTGGATGCGGTGGTTATCCCAGTGACCAAGTCTGAGCGAGCGTGAAGGATGCAACCCGCGCCAATGAAGCCGATGCCCGGAATGATCTGCGCGGCGATACGAGTGTGATCGCCCATATGTAAAACCGCGAGCTGGTCCGAGAGCAACGTGAACATCGCCGCACCCATGCAGATGAACATGTTGGTACGAATTCCGGCGGGCCGGTGCTTGGCTTCGCGCTCCAGGCCAATCAATCCGCCAAGGACCGCAGCCAGCATCAGCTTTTCCAAGTCGCCGGAGATGGGAGGCATGTTTGCAAGCACGAAGTCAACTCGATTCCAAGGTCTAATTTTGCTCGGATTCTATCACTGTGCGGGCGGTCGCTCGCGCCAACGATTGCAACGGCCGTTAACGCGGCTGATTACTCTTGAGAGTGCGATAAATTGTTGCCTGCGATTGGCCGGTCACCCGAACTATGGCGAGCGCAGCGAGCTCGTCCTTATTGACCGAAGATGCGACCGGGTCGGAGTCGAAGGCAACAACGTAATTGGCGTACGCGGCCGGGTCTTTCAGCGCACGTTCCCACAGGCCTTCGGGATCAGACGCGCCTTTCCACGGGCGATGATTACCTTCGTTGATAACGCGAGAAAGCGAAATGCCAGCCTGCTGCAACGTGCCCACGTGATCGCCCGAGTACATAAGAAAGGTGGAATCAGCAGGCAACAATTCCAGCCTGGCCGCAACCGCTCTCTCCAGCGCAATGCGTGAGCGAGAGTTTAAAACCGCTTCCTCAAAACTGACGGGATCTTTACGCCACACCTGAACGTAGCTGGCAGAGACGAAGGCTAAAAAGGCAACTGCGATCATGAGCCTCGGCTTCGTGCTCGATGCGAAACGAATCAATCCATAGGCTGCAATGGCCGTAAATACGGCAAACGCGGGCAGCAGCTCGAGGCCGTAACGAACGTTGTATAAGGAAAACGGCCACCAGCTTGGAACAAACAGAGGAACGCCGCTGCGCGCAATTGAGAGCATGTAAAACGGCACCGGAATCCACAGAAAAAGCACGGCCCAGAGTTTTCTCTGGAACAGCAGCACAATTGCCGTGCCCAGCAGCAGCGAGCAGACCCAGAAAACCTGCCACTTCCCTTCTGCCAGGTTCAGTTCGGCGGATTTAAAAAAGTATTGAAATGCCACCGGTAAATTATTTGTGCCCGGGTGCGGCGGCGATCCCGCAAGGATTGACTTATGTTCGATGGCCTTCGCCGAGTATGCGCCGTTGGCGAATTCCAGCGGGTTGTGATAAACCGCTGCATTGTAAGCAAGCCAGAGTGCGGGACCAGCGGCTGCGAGTAGCGCCAGCCGTCTGACCCCTGGGTGAAGGAAGGCGAAATTGGAAAGTCGTGAGAGAAAAAACAAAACCGCGGTGACCACAAAAGCAAGGAACCATCCGTCGTAACGAGTGAGACAGGCTCCGGCAAGGCATAGACCGGCTCTGGTCAAAGAAACAGTTGCAGCTTTTAAGTCCGCAGCGAAGCAGGCTCGAATCCCAGCACATATAAAGACCAGCGTCCAAATGAAAAACGCCAGATAGACAGGCTCGGTCATCGCCGTGGTCTGCAGATAAATCAGGTTGGGATTCAGCGCAAAAATCGCCGCCGCAAACCAGGGGGCAAATTCCGCTCCCGCATGATCTTTCGAAGACGGCAGAACCGTCTTCATCAATCGAAAGATTCCGATGACGCTGAAAACGTAGGCGAGCATCGACGGAATCGATCCGCCGATTCCCGTCCGCCACATCCATTTGGAAATGAGAACCGGCAGCATCAGCAGGTGCGGAAGCGGAAGCCAGACGGTCCCCAGTTGCAATAATCCAGGAGTGCGAGAATCGATTACGCGGCGGGCAATGTTGATGTGAGCGACCGCGTCGCCGTAAAGCAGTAGGTCATCATGCCGCAAGTAGTAAAAGAAAGCGGCAATGGAAATAATCGCGGCCATTTGCCCGACCAGAAACATCTCGTTGGCGGTCGTTTTCGGTTGAGGGTTTTTCATTCCAGATGAGTGAGTTCACGGAAGATCTGGAAGCGCGCGTCGATCTCGGCGCGGGTAAGCGATTGCAGGCGCTCAGTGCCGAACTTCTCTACGGCGAACGATCCCATAACGCCGCCGTAAAACAGTGCGCGCTTGATGACTTCGCGATTCAGTTCTTCTTGCGACGCAATATATCCCATGAATCCACCCGCAAAAGAATCGCCTGCGCCGGTGGGATCTTTGACTTCTTCGATGGGCAAGGCTGGAGCGCGGAATGGGTGCTTGCCGACACCGAATGCGCCTTCGCGAAAGAAAATTGTCGCGCCATATTCGCCGTGCTTAATCACCAGGGCCTGCGGCCCCATGGCTAGCACCTTCTGCGCCGCACGCGGCAAATTGGTTTCCTCCGCCAGCATCTTCGCCTCGCCGTCGTTGATCATGAGGATGTTCACCAGACGCAGGGTTTCGCGAAGCTCCGCATTGGTGCTGCGAATCCAATAATTCATGGTGTCGCCGCCAGTGAGATTGACCCCCGAAAGTTCGCGCCGCACTGTGGCCTGCAGGCTGGGGTGAATGTTAGCGAGAAACAAAAACTCGGAGTCCTTATATTGAGCAGGAATTCGCGGCTGGAACTTTTCAAAAACATTGAGGTCGGTGAAGTCGGTTTTGGCTTCGTTCAAGTTGTCCAGATATTGCCCGCCCCAGCGAAAGGTCTTCCCTTCTGCGTGCTCGATGCCGCGAGTATCGACACCGCGTTTCTTGAGCACGTTTTCGTGTTCAGCAGTGAAGTCTTCGCCGACTACGGCCACGATTCGAACGTCGGTGAAATAGCTGGCCGCGAGCGCAAAGTAGGTTGCGGCGCCGCCGAGAACGTTCTCCGCGTGACCAGAAGGGGTGGTGATGTTATCGAATGCAACGGAACCGACGGCCAGTATGCTCATTATTTACTTATCATCCGGAATTTCGAAACGGCTCACAGATATTTTCCTATGATCAACTTCAATTTATCGCGAGTGGCCTGCGGAATCTTTGCTCGATCGGTGATGATGGCATGGGCCAGCGCTGATCCACATTTGCAGCCACGCTCCTTGGGCATGGCCGCAACTGCTTCGCGCACAACGTTGCAGGCGTTCTCCGCATTCTTCGTCAGCACGGCAACAATTTGATCCATGGTGACTGAGTCATGATGCGGATGCCAGCAGTCGTAATCCGTGACCATCGCGACGGTCACGTAGCAAAGCTCAGCTTCACGCGCGAGCTTAGCTTCCTGCAGGTTGGTCATTCCGATCACGTCCATGCCCCAGGAGCGGTATAGGTTTGACTCCGCCTTCGTCGAAAACTGCGGGCCTTCCATGCAGAGGTAAGTTCCCCCGCGTTTACCGACCACTTTCGCTTTCTTGCACGCAATAGCGACCGTTTCTGACAACTGCGCGCAAACTGGATCGGCAAACGCGATATGCGCCACCACCCCGTCGCCGAAAAATGTATCAATACGATGCCGAGTCCGGTCCACGAACTGATCAGGAATCACAAACTCCAGCGGCTTATGTTCTTCTTTTAGGGACCCGACAGCAGAAACGGAAAGAATTCGCTCGACGCCGAGCTGTTTAAATCCATGGATATTGGCGCGGAAGTTTAGTTCGCTGGGAAGAATCCGGTGGCCGCGCCCGTGGCGGGCCAGAAAGGCGACTGTGCGGCCAGCAAGCGTACCCAGTACATAGGCATCAGAAGGCGCGCCAAACGGGGTTTCCAGAGTAGTCTCTCGAATTTCGGTCAGGCCGGGCATGGAATACAAACCGCTGCCCCCGATGATTCCAATCTCCGCTTGTGACAAATTGCCCCTCAGGTAAGAGTTATAAAATAGAAAGTGAACCGTGATTATACAAAACGCGATTGGCTGTTCGCAGGCGGCGTTTCAGCGCGTGGCGATCTTCGCTCCCCACTCTTCAGGGCTGACATCACGCGCATGCTTCGCAAAAAGCCAGTGATGGCCGTCGAGGTCTTCAACTCCATACTGGCGTTCGCCGTACTCGGTTTCGTGCAGCTCTTCGACAATTTTCGCACCCGCCGCTTGGGTTTTACGAAAGTGATCGTCCACATCCTCAATGAATATGGTCAGGCTTTGGGTACCGTAACCGAGCTGGGCCGGAGTCTTCGATCCAGGACGGCGTCCTTCCCTCACCATGATCCAGGCCTCACCCAACCGCAGTTGAGCACCGTTGACGGGATCGCCATAACGGTAATGCTCGCTGAAGCCGAAGGTTTTCTTGAGCCAATCGATCGCTGCCGCAACGTTCTGATAAACGATGTGCGGCAAAATGATATTGGCCGGGACAGAGCGGTTGGTGAGCATGGCTGTAATTGTCTCAAATACAATGAGCTAATTTGACTATTGCACGGCCGGAACCGCTTCCAACACTTCATGACGGAATTGCTCGGTGAGCGCTGGCTCCAGGCTTTCGGTTACAAGAATGGTGTCGCCCTTCACGTCGATCACGACTGCGCCTTCTTCGGTGTTCCAGATATGGTCGCCGCCCAAAGTTCGCAGGTCTTTTAGATCCGCTGGAAGACTCGAATCTGCCGCAGAAGTCACTTTTTTATATCTCTGCTGCATGCCGCGCGCGTAAATGGCGGCAAATTGGTCGGCGGCTTTTGGAGTCGCCCACTTGGAAACAAACACCAATTGCAACGGCGCGCCAGGATTTCCCTTGGGACGGACCGAATAGTAATATCCGCCGCGCCAGTTGGGATAAATTCGTTTCGAAGTTTCTAACCCAGCGTATTGTTCGGCCAGCACTGCAACGTCGAATTCGCCGATCGCGCCGATATCGAAACGATCATAAGCCTTGAAAATATGTTTGAAGTCGGGCAGCGGAAGCGGCGCCAGGTGTTCGCCCGTAATGTATGTCTGCGGCTCCATAATTTCGCGGCTGGTTTGCGGCGGATTTTCAAACGTCGACTTGAACGCCTTTTCCTTGCCTTGCTGGCGCAGCACCTCGGCTTCAAATTCCACGCCATAGCGATACGGAAAAGTCAGCGATTCTTTCATGAAGACCGGAGCATTCTGGTAAATCTTGGAATCTGCTGTGCCGTTGGCCATGCTGTCGTTCATCATCTGCACCACCTCGGGCGAGTTGGCAACCGTGCGATGCATGGGTGCGAGCATGTAATCGATCAGCACCACCATCGCCTGGCCTTCGGTGACCGCCTGGCGCGCTTCACTGTTCTCGTCTTTGGTAATGTCCGCGGCTTTCAGGTCTCGCTTCGTGTCCAGATCTTCATTGCCCTTCTTCAACCACTTGTCCAAGTTGAATGATTGGTCCTGCAAGGCATGGGTCAGCTCATGGGCCAGCACCGGGCGTTGCAGATCGGGCGCAACCCAGTCGAGCAGGTTCACGGTCTTCGTCTTCGCATCGTAGTAGCCGGCCACCTGTTCTTCCAGCAGGCTGACCAAGAACGTCTGCAGATCGAAATCTTTGGGCAGCAGACCGAATTTTTTTAGCACCAACTCAGTGCGGCGGAGGCGCTGCACGTCCTTGTCCTCAGCCATATTTTTCTTGAGATAGCTGACCACCTCCTCGCGGCTGGCCAGACGGCGCTTTACGTCGTGCTTCTTTGGAAGCGATGTGTCGTTGCTGGCAAACTCGAGGATGGTGTCCACATCGCGGAAAAGTTGTTGCGCCTGCTCGGGAGTGATCTTGGTCTCGGGCTGGGTGGTGACGGATTTGTCGGCACTCGGCTTATCTGTGTCCGATTGATCGGATTGGTCGGCGTCAGGCTTCGAGGCCTTCGGTTCGGACTTTTGCTCGCTTGCTGTGGGTGCAGTTTGTTCCGGCGTTGATTGAGAAGGTTCCTGCGCGACACACGAACCCACCAACAACAACGCAACCAGCAGAGAAACTAAGCACGGATTCACATCGCGCCCGGGGCAACGAGACATTCATTAAACATACTGGGGAATGGAGGAATGAACAAGAACGTCGTGACCAATGTGCAAGGGTGTATACCGCTGCGGTGAAAAAAAATGTGCTTAGGTTCTCTCTCCTTCTGCCGGCATTAAATCTCATCTTCGCGGGCGGGCTGGTTTTGGTCCCTACTTTACTGTTTTATTTTCGCCTTAAGGGGGCCGCGCACGGAGCACCCGTTGTTACGTTTCAATTTGGCGAATTCCAGATGGCCATCCCATCCGATCATTTTCTTTATTTCTCTTTCCAAAGAGCCACGTCATCTTCCCAAATGCTAATTACTATTCTGAACGCTCCAGCTTCCTTCCTAAACCCCGTTTTTGCATGGATTGGCCATGGTGGAGGTTATTGGTATCCCAAGTCACTAGGGCCAGCGGTTTGGCGGTGGCTGAGCTTCCCCATAGTCGCAATTCCCGCGTGGGTGTTTGCTGGGCGCGGTATCGACGATTTTTTGCATTACAGGCGCGTCGGGGTTACGAGGGTGATATCAAGCCTCTCGCTCACGACGCTAGCGTTATTCATTTTCAGTGCACTTCGATTCGGTCTTTTACCAGCCGAGCATCAGGACCTAACTGAATGGTTCATGTTTGGTTTTGCGATCTGGACTCTGCTCTTCGTGACTCACTTTCTCGCATGGCTCAGACAGAAACGCGCTGTGCACTTGGCGCCTCGGCACAACCTCACTTAACCCCCTTCTCCGGGTTCCACGAGCCCTGCTCTTTGCGAACATAAACAATCTGGCCGATGTGATAAGCGTTGTGGGTGCCGATGTGGGCAATCTCTGAATACGAGTCCTTCAGCTTGGCGTCGTCGGCGCCCTCGACGGCTTTTTCCCAGTCTGTCATGACTTCGTCGAGTTGCTTTACCATGGCGTCCCACTTTTTGGCGTCGAAGTTGTTGAACGTCTCGTCGTTGTTGCCGTCAAATTTGTCTTGCGGCTCGCCTTTGAATTTCTGCAGCGAACGGCGGTCCCAATAAACGAGGTGATAAACCAATTGGCCGACGGAGTGATTGCCTTTGCCGTCGGTCCAACTGGCCTGCTCGGCGGTAAGGCCTTCCACCGCCGTGTTCGCTGGTACGAACCATTCGGCTTTGTTGTGGGTGGAGCGTAGCTGCTCGAGCAGAATGCTCTTCAGAGTCGGAGCTGGTTTCTGGTCTTGCGAATAGACGGGCAGGCTTAACGCGATAGCGAGAAATAGAAAGGTGCGTTTCATTAAAGATGCTCCTTATTGTTTCCAGTAGTCGAGCTAGTCTAATGGACAGCCGAGGGTGGCTGTCCCCACACGGTCTGCGCTGGGCAGCATACGCGGTCCGCTGGAAGTATAAGTCAACATTGACCAACCTGGTGTCCCCTGTGCGTTCCAGTGTGATTCGCGTTACAATACGCCCTTGAGGATCGTATGTTGAGACGGGGACTAATGCTGGGAGGGTTGCTGTTGCTCACGTTTGCGGTGTCTGCGCCGTGGGCGATTTCTGAGCAAACTGCGGCTGGGGCCGAGGTTCCGGCTTATAATCCGCCTCCGGCTCCCGGTGCAAAGCTGCCAGCAATACTCGGCCGCGACCAGCTCTGGGGCAATAACGATCAGTATCCCTATCAGTCGCACGCTTACGAGCTAGCGGCAAAGATCCAGAAGGTGATTTACCAGCAGCCCTGTTATTGCTATTGCGACCGGATGGGCCACAAGAGCCTGCACAGTTGCTTTGAGGGGACACACGGGGCTGAATGTTCGGTCTGCCTGAAGGAGCTGTACTACTCTTACCAGATGACGCAGAAGCACAAAACGGCGGCGGAGATTCGCAAAGGAATTATCGCCGGCGAATGGAAACAGATCGACCTGCAGTCAGCGGCAAACATTCATTAGTTTATTGCTGTCAGCTCTTAGGGAGCCCGAAAGGCGTGGGCCAAACCTTTAAGAGCGAAACTCTGACAGCCGTTTGGATCCCCTACGACAAATCGAGGAAAAATTCTTCAGATGGCCCAGAAACCCACAGCCAAACACACTCCCGCGAGCGATCCTGAAATGACGCAACTGCTGCAGTCTTATGAAGCGGGCCTGCGCGCTATGCAGGAACACAAATACGACAAGGCCAAGACCATGCTGCAGAAAGTGGTCGCAGGAACGAACCGTGGGCTTGCCGACCGCGCCTCCGTGCACATGAACGCCTGCAGCCAGCAGATGGAGCGCGGGGCAACGCAGTTCAAGACGGCCGAGGAACACTACGACTTCGTAGTGTCTCTTATCAATCTCGGCGATTACGTCAGCGCCCGCGAGCATCTTGAAAAGCTGTCGAAGCAAGTGCCCAAGGCGGATTATGTCGCTTACGGTCTGGGTGCGCTCGATTGCCTGACCGGGCATTTAGAAGATGCACTTAGAAACCTGGGCCGCGCCATCACAATAAACCCGACGCTGCGTTTCCAGGCGCGCAACGATTCCGATTTCCAAAATCTCTCTGAAGACCCGCGCTTTACCGAGCTGCTTTATCCTGATCCAGGCGAAGACCTTTCACTTCCTCCCGAAGAAGGAGTCGAGGAGCTCGGTTAACCGCAATGCCCGGCCGCAGTGGACGCGAATTGCGGGTGGTGGCAATTGGCGGAGGCACCGGCCTTTCTACTCTGCTTAAGGGCCTCAAGAAATATGTGGTCAGCGCGGGAGATCCGCATCTTTCCGCTGGATCCGATTTCGCGCGCATCTCCGAACTCTGCGCGGTGGTGACCGTAACTGACGACGGCGGCTCCAGCGGACGCCTGCGCAAAGAGCTCAACATGCTGCCGCCTGGCGACGTGCGCAACTGCATCGTTGCGTTGTCGGAAGATGAAGCCCTGCTTGCCAAAGTTTTTCAGCATCGATTCGACAAAGGCACCGGACTTGAAGGCCACAGCTTCGGCAATCTTTTTCTGGCCGCGCTTACGTCACTGACCGGAGATTTCAGTGAAGCGGTCCGTCTGTCTTCGGAAATTTTGGCCACCCGCGGACATATTTATCCCGCAACCGCGGCGAATATCGAGCTGGAAGCCTTGATGGAGGATGGATCACGGGTACGCGGCGAAACTAAAATCACCGCCAGCAAAGGCCGTGTTGAAGAATTGTTTCTTGTAACGCCGGGGCCCGAGCCGCTTCCGCAGACTCTCGAAGCGATCGCCCGCGCTGATTTGATAACCGTAGGCCCGGGATCGCTTTTCACCAGCCTGATTCCCAATTTTCTGGTTGCCGGCATTCCTGAAGCGATTCGCGAGTCGCCTGCCACCAAGGTGTACATCTGCAACTTGATGACCCAGGCGAATGAAAGCCTGGACCGAACCGCGGCTGATCATATTCGCGCGCTTTACGATCACGCCGGCTGCCGTTTGTTCGATTACGCATTGATTAATCGGCGACCAGCTTCGGAAGAGCTCAAGGCGAAGTACGCGCTCGAAGGTGCATCGCAGATTGTTCTGGATCTGGAGGCGATTGAGGCTTTGGGCGTTTGCCCTGTGCTCGGCGACTACTTGTTTGAGGACGGCGTGGCACGGCACGATACCGATCAACTGGCGAAAGACTTGCTTGATCTCGTGGCACAGGCGCCGTCGGAAAGCCATAGTCGGACGGGCGCTCGTCCCTCGACTGGAAATTGAGGTTGGAAAGACCTGCACCCGCATCTTTCGCGTGTTACGCTCTTGTGTTTCGAACGTCTAATTTAGTTTGGAAAAATTATCCCGGAGTTCACGAATGAATTTATTTTCGGTTTTTCGAGTCCCGCAAGCCATCGCGACGGTTTTGATTTTGCTGTTTGCAGCCAGCGCGCAGCAAGCCTCCGATAAAGATAATCACGGCATTGTTGCCGCCAATATGGACCGGTCGGTCAAACCGGGAAATAGTTTCTACGAATATTGCAATGGCGAGTGGTTGAAGCGTACGGAGATTCCAGCAGACCGGCCCGCGGTAGGCGTGTTCTCAGCGTTGGCCGACATCAGCAACAAAAACACCGCGGCGCTGATTGAGGAGATTGCCAAGTCCAATGCGGCGGCCTGGTTCCGGAAATCGAAAAATTGCCGATCTTTACAGCTCCTACATGGACGAGTCCGCGATCGAGTCGAAAGGTCTGGCGCCTCTGAAGCCGCATCTTCAGGCCATCGCAGCCATTCGCGACAAGAAGCAGTTGGCGCAAGCGCTGGGCGAAGGGCTGCGCGCGGATGTCGATCCCCTGAACAACACGAACTTTCACACCGAAAATCTTTTCGGCCTGTGGATCGCTCCCGACTTCAACGACTCCGAACATTACACCGTTTACCTGCTGCAAGGCGGCCTGGGCTTGCCGGACCGCGAATACTACCTGAGCGACAGCGAACATATGCGCACCTTGCGCACGCAATATCAGGCGCATATAGCTGCCATGTTGAAGCTCGCCGGACTCAGTGATCCGGATGCGCGCGCCAAACGCGTCTTCGAGATTGAGCACGCAATCGCTGAAAAGCATTGGAACCTGGACGATGACCAGGATATTCACAAGGCAAACAATCCCTGGAAACGTTCTGATTTTGCTGCCAAAGCGCCGGGGCTCGACTGGGACGCATACTTCGCAGCTGCCGGCTTGAGTCACCAACCGAACTTCATCGTATGGCAGCCTACAGCCTTTACCGCAGAATCCGCGCTGGTGGCTTCTATACCTCTGGAAGACTGGAAAGACCTCCTCTCCTATCACCTGATTGAAAACTACGGCGGCGTTCTGCCCAAGGCATTCGCGGATGAGCGGTTCGCCTTCTTTGGCAAAATTCTTTCGGGCACTCCGGAGCAGCGTCCACGGTGGCAACGAGGAGTTGCCG
Organism: uncultured Acidobacteriota bacterium; assembly: GCA_963702345.1. Classification (GTDB taxonomy): domain Bacteria; phylum Acidobacteriota; class Terriglobia; order Terriglobales; family Acidobacteriaceae; genus Gp1-AA145. The sequence goes on from CAVPCD010000008.1 coordinate 382,787, forward strand.
TGGTTAACGCAGTTTTGGGGGACGAAGTCGGAAAGATGTACGCGCAGCGCTACTTTCCACCTGAGGCCAAAGAGCGGGCGCAAAAAATGGTAGCCAACATTGTGGCCGCATTCCACAAGCGCATTGAGGCGCTCACCTGGATGGACCCAGCCACCAAAGCCGAAGCCCAAGCCAAGCTTGACAGCCTTTATGTTGGCCTCGGCTATCCGGAAACCTGGCACGATTATTCCGGGCTGGAAATCAAATCTGATGACATTTTCGGAAATCTCTGGCGCGAAGGAACGTTTCACTATCGTCAGCAGATCTCGCGGATAGGCAAGGATGTTGACCGCCACGAGTGGTCCATGACGCCGCAGACCGTGAACGCCGTAAACCTGCCGCTGCAGAACGCGCTCAATTTCCCAGCGGCAATATTGCAACCTCCATTTTTCGACAAAGACGCGCCTGATGCCGTGAATTATGGGGCTATCGGCGCAATCATCGGGCACGAAGTCAGCCACACCTTCGACTCCGAAGGCAGCACCTTTGACTCAAAGGGCGCGCTTCGCAACTGGTGGACCGCATCCGATCTCCAGCACTTCCAGGCTGCGACCGCGAAATTGGCGGCGCAGTATGACACTTATCATCCGTTTCCCGATCTCGCTCTGCACGGCAAGCAAACTTTGGCGGAGAACATCGCCGACCTGGGCGGGATTGCCGCCTCGTACGATGCCTACGTAGGGACGCTCAATGGCAATGCGGCACCGGAGCAGGATGGTTTTTCAGGCAGCCAGCAGTTCTTTATCGCCTATGGGCAGGCGCACAAGACCAAGATTCGAGAAGCTGCATTGCGGCGACAAGTGGCGACAGACTCGCACTCTCCTTCGGAATACCGTACGGATACAGTGCGCAACATCGATGACTGGTATAAGGACTTCCAAGTCCAGCCAGGAGAAACCCTTTACTTGGCGCCGGAAGAACGAGTGCGCATCTGGTGAAAAAGTTCGCTTTCAGACCTTCCCGAATGCCTTTGAACCTGCGACTGCAACTTTTCAGCTCCAATAGGGTTAGTACGTTTGGACCGTGACGTTGCAGCTGAAGTGTATTAAATCTGATACTTGATCTATTTGCCCGATGGCAACAAGATCAGAAATATTCGGAGCACGAAAAATATGATCCGCAATGTAATCAGGGGCATTGGCATTTCCGCGTTGTTGCTTTCGAGCCTAAACCTTTTCGCTCAATACCGTAGAGATGCTCCGCCGCCGGACGATCAGGGAAATTATGAGGGCAACGCCAACAGCGTAAACGCTGGCGGTAATTGGACCGAATACTCAGGCGAAGACCGCATGACCGCGGCTAAGCGGGTGCGCTTTGAATTACCGGCCAACGACGCCCCGAACAGCGACGATCAGGCCAAGGTCATTCTGTATTGCACCAATGGCAAGTTAAAGCTCGCCGACTTCCGCCCGGACATGAGACTAGCGCGTCCTGATTGGCCCGGATTTTGGGGACAGCCGCAAATGCGCGTGACTGTCCGCGTGGACAACGCCCATAGCTATCACAACTGGAACTGGATCAATGGCCATTTCCTCTCCATGGACAAAGGCACCACCCGCGAGTTAATCGGCGCACATCTGTTCCGTGTAGAGTTCCAAACCCCTCGCGGCCCACAGGTCGCCGAATTTTCACCCGAAGGGCTGGATTTAAAGTCAGTTTCGCAAGCGTGTGATTTGAAGCCGAAAAAGCCATAACTCATTCCTCAATATGCTGCGGGCGAAGGCGCCCGCAGCCGCCCTGACAATCTCAGAATCGGCGAGCTCTGCGTTATTCTGGGCATTCTCTGCGGTTAAATCTTGTTCTATCCAAAGTTCCTCCAGCGGTCCGTCATCGATTCACGCACTTTTCATCTCGATGCGCGATAATCAATAGTTCCCGCCGATATCAGTCTGAGGTGGCCAGATGACGACGACCGTGAATTCCCTTCCCGGCATTTCGCATTCACCTTTAACCCAGGAAGAACTCTCTGAAATTCATGCCTACTGGCGTGCGGCAAATTATCTTTCCGTCGGGCAAATTTATTTGTACGCCAACCCGCTCTTGCGTGAGCCCTTAAAAATCGAGCATGTAAAACCCCGTCTTCTCGGGCACTTCGGCACCACTCCGGGACTAAATTTTATTTACGTGCACTTCAACCGGGCCATCAAAAAATACGACCTCGATGTGATTTACATCTGCGGCCCCGGCCACGGTGGGCCGGGCATGGTCGCGAATGCCTATCTCGAAGGCACCTACAGCGAGCTCTATCCCAACATTCGTCAGAGCGAAGAAGGGATGCAGCGACTGTTTAAGCAATTCTCTTTTCCCGGCGGCATTCCCAGCCACGACGCGCCGGAGACGCCGGGCTCGATCCACGAAGGCGGCGAACTGGGATATTCGCTGAGCCATGCTGCCGGTGCGGCCTTCGACAATCCGGACCTAATAGTCTGTTGCGTGGTCGGCGATGGCGAAGCTGAAACTGGCCCGCTGGCAACTGGCTGGCACATCAACAAATTTCTTAACCCGCAGCGTGACGGCGCGGTACTGCCCATTCTGCATTTGAACGGATACAAGATAGCCAACCCTACAATTCTGGGTCGAATGGGCGATGACCAATTAACCAAACTCTTTACCGGTTATGGATGGAAACCGTACTTCCTCGAAGGCCACGAACCGGACGAGATGCATCAGCGGATGGCGGCAACCCTCGATCACATCGTCGAAGAGATCCATTCGATCCAGGAAGACGCGCGCAAGCGCAAAAGTACAGTTCTGCCCGAGTGGCCAATGATCGTGATGCGTACACCCAAAGGCTGGACCGGACCGAAGATGGTCGATGGCAAACAGATTGAAGGCACCTGGCGCGCGCATCAGGTCCCGATTACCGATCTTCAGAAACCGGGGCACTTAAAAATACTGGAAGACTGGATGCGCAGTTACCGTCCCGAAGAGTTGTTCGACCAGAACGGCAAACTGATTCCAGAACTCGCCCAGCTTCCTCCGCAGGGCGACAGCCGCATGAGCGCCAATCCGCATGCGAATGGCGGGATATTGTTGCGCGATTTGGTGATGCCGGACTTTCGCAAATATGCAGTTAATGTACCCACACCCGGCACCGCCGAGGCGGAATCAACCCGCGTGCTCGGCGCATTCCTGCGCGACGTGATGAAGCTGAATCTGGAATCGAAGAATTTCCGCGTCTTCGGCCCGGACGAGACGGCTTCGAACCGGCTTGAGTTGTTATATGAAGCCACCAATAAACAGTGGCTTGAACCGATTCTTCCCGTCGATGAGAATCTCTCGCCTGATGGCCGCGTGCTCGAAATCCTGAGCGAGCATATGTGCCAGGGCTGGCTGGAAGGATACCTTCTCACCGGCCGCCATGGGTTCTTCTCCTGTTACGAAGCTTTCATTCACATCGTGGATTCGATGTTCAATCAACACGCCAAGTGGCTGAAGGTCACGCGCGATATCGAGTGGCGGCGTCCCATCGCGTCTCTGAATTATCTGCTCACTTCGCATGTGTGGCGGCAGGACCACAACGGCTTCACTCATCAGGACCCCGGATTCATCGATCACGTAGTAAACAAAAAAGCTGACGTGGTTCGCGTGTATCTACCGCCCGATGCGAATTGCCTGCTATCGGTCGCTGATCATTGTCTGCGCAGCCGCCATTACGTGAACGTGATCGTGGCCGGTAAGCAACCTGAATTGCAGTGGCTCGATATGGATTCGGCGATTGAGCATTGCACCAATGGCATCGGCATATGGGATTGGGCCAGCAACGACGATAACTCTGAACCCGACCTGGTAATGGCGTGCGCCGGCGACGTGCCTACACTTGAAACTCTGGCGGCGGTCGATTTGTTGCGGCAGCATTTTCCGGATCTCAAAATTCGCGTCATCAATGTGGTTGATCTGATGACGATTCAGCCGTCAAGTGAGCATCCGCATGGCCTCACGGACAGCGACTTCGATTCGTTATTCACTGTCGACAAGCCGGTCATCTTCGCTTATCACGGATATCCGTGGCTGATTCACCGGCTTACTTATCGCCGCCACAATCATGACAACTTCCACGTGCGCGGATACAAAGAAGAAGGCACCACCACCACGCCGTTCGACATGACGGTGATGAACGATCTGGACCGCTTTCATCTGGCTGGCGACGCTGTCGATCGGGTGCCGAAGCTGGTGCCAATCGGTGGCCATTTCAAGCAGTTTCTTCGCAACAAGCTTATCGAGCACAAACAATACATTCGTGAGCACGGGATCGACATGCCAGAGATTCTGAACTGGAAGTGGGGGCGGTAAGAAAAGGCATCAACAACGAAGGACACGAAGTTACACGAAGGAAAACCAAAGCAATCTTGGCAAATTACGCCGGATACTGCGCTGAGTGCACTACGCAATCACTCTCATGAAAAGAAGATGATTTCTCTTTGCTTTCCTTCGTGTACTTTCGTGCCCTTCGTGGTTCACGCCTTTAACTCTGCCTATGAAAATCCTGGTTCTTAACTCCGGATCAAGCACTCAGAAAAGCGCGCTATTCGAGCTCAATTCTCCTTCTTCCGCCGAGCCGGTCGCACCTCTCTGGGAGGGCAAACTGGAGTGGGACGGCGATAAGGAGAAGCTCACTGTCCGGAGCGCGGACGGGAAGAAGGTCAACGAAGAGGCGGTCGTTCAGGCCGACGATCGCAAGGCGTCACTCGATAAGCTGCTCAAAAAACTCTGGCAGCCGCCGACGCAGGTCATCCGCGACAAATCAGAGATTCAGATGGTTGGACATCGCATTGTTCACGGCGGCGCGCAACTGAGCGAGCCGGCAATCATCACGCCCGGGGTGAAGCAAGCAATTAAGGACGTTGCCGCAATTGCCCCACTTCACAACGCCGTCGGGCTGCAGGGGATTGAACTGGCCGAGAAACTGTTCCCGGATGTTCCGCAGGTAGCGGTCTTCGACACCGGATTTCATCGCACTTTGCCGCTGGCCGCAAAAGTTTATCCCGGACCTTACGAGTGGTTTGAGCGCGGAATTCGCCGTTACGGATTTCATGGCATCAATCATGAATACTGCGCACATCGCGCCGCGCACTTATTGAAATGTGAGCTCTCCTCGCTGAAGATCGTCAGCTGCCATCTGGGAAACGGTTGCTCGCTGCGGCCATTGATGGCGGCAAGAGTGTTGACACCACCATGGGGTTCACCCCGCTCGAAGGAATAATGATGGGAACGCGCAGTGGATCCGTTGACCCGGGGATTTTGATTCATCTGATGCGCACGGACAACGCAGGCGCCAAAGATCTCGACAACACGCTCAATCGACACTCGGGATTGCTGGGAATTTCCGACGTCTCCAGCGATATGAGGGACGTGCTCGAAGCTGCCAGTAAGGGCAAGGACCGCGCCAAACTTGCTGTGGATATTTTCGTGCATCGGCTGCAGGCCGGAATCGCCGCCATGGCCGCATCGCTCGGTGGCCTGGACGTGATCGTGTTCACCGCCGGCATCGGAGAAAATGCCGCGGAGATTCGCCGCGCGGCGTGCGCCCAACTCGCCTTTGTTGGAGTGCAGATCGATGAGAAGCAGAACGCATCAGCTAAACCCGACGCCGCAATCTCGACCTCGCAATCGCGAGTACGAGTTCTAGTCATCGGTGCCCAGGAAGACTGGTCGATTGCACGGGAATGCGTGGTGCTCAGCCGGCAATAATCAAGGTAACCCGAGTTGTTTTCGCCGTGCTATAATAGCGAACAAAAGGCGAATACGTCATGGCTTCTCTTCCGCTACTTCCCAACGATTCTCCGCGTCTAGTGGGAATTGCTCGTCTCGCCTCTCACGGTGAAAGCGTTCGCCAGGGACACGAAGTTGAATACTTCACGCTGCCGGTGCGCTCGCTGCTGAATCGCTGCGTGAGCCGCCGCCAGATGCCATTTACCTGGACGATCAATCCCTATCGTGGATGTGAATTTGCCTGCAAATATTGTTACGCGCGCTATACCCACGAGTTCATGGAGATGCGCGATGGCGTGGAGTTCGAACAGAAGATTTATGCCAAGCAGCACGCCGCCGATCTTCTGCGGCAGGAAATTCGCAAAGTGAAAGCGGGTGAGCAGATTGCGATCGGTACGGCCACTGATCCCTATCAGCCCATTGAGCGCAAACTGGAGATCACGCGGGCGATCCTCGAAGAATTCGCGCGGCACTCTGGGCTCGAACTTGGCATCGTCACCAAATCAGCGCTGGTCGCCCGCGACATCGATGTGCTTAAGCAAATCGCGCAGCGCAATGAAATCTTCGTAAATTGCACGATCACCACCACAGACGCCGATCTGGCCCGAATTTTAGAGCCGCGAGCGCCGAGGCCTGATCTGCGGTTGGAAGCTCTGCGAAAGCTCAGGGAAGCTGGAATCGGTGCCGGGGTGATTTGCGCCCCGGTGCTGCCCGGCATTACCGATTCGCCGAAGCAACTAGAGGACGTCGTGCGCGAAGCGTCCGAGGCTAAAGCGAATTACGTTTACGCCAATCCATTGTTCTTGAAGCCGTGCTCAGCCGCGGTGTTTATGCCCTTCCTGCGCGAGAATTTTCCTAAACTGGTGACGGATTACGAGCAGCGATTCAAAGACCGATCCTTCTTGGCTCCTGCTTATCGTAAAAGAATTTCGGAACTGTTCGCGCGGCTGCGGGAGAAGTACGGCATCAAGAAAGATTCGGGTTGGAGCAAGACATTGCGAATTCAGCCGAAACAGCTGCAGATGACTTTGTTCGGATGAAACTTGCCTGATTCACGGGTGAATCTTTTCGCCCCGTTCCAGCATGGCAATGAATTTCTGTATATTACGTACCCGTGTTTCTGGCTTCTTGGCGGTCTGAATTCGAAAAAGCATCGCGTAGCGATTGGCGCGATCTAAATTCTCGAAGAAACTCTTCGCTTTCGGACTAGATTTCATAGCGGCTTGGAAATCGTCAGGCACGGTGGCGGCGCCCGGCGAATCATAAGCCGATTCCCAACGTCCATTGCTCTTGGCTTGCTCAATCGCTTGATGACCCGCAGGCATCATGCGACCGCTTTCGATCAGCGCAAGCGCCTTCTCGCGGTTGATCTTAGACCAGATGCTTTTCGCCGAACGCGGGCAAAATCTCTGCCGCCAGGCTTCCTCGCTCTCTGGTCTTTTGTGACCGTCGATCCATCCATAGCAGAGGGCGGCTTCGAGCGCCTCAGCATAAGTCACGGATTTCAAACCGGAGTTTTTCTTTCCCAGCCGCAGCCAGATACCACTCGAACGTGCGTGATTTTTATCCAGCCAGCCTGACCAGGCGGCCTGGTTCTTAAAGAGTCGGGCCGATTCATTTCCCCTTTTGCTCGAATCTTTCCCGATTTTTTTTACTTCGCGAGTCTTTGACTTCGAAGCCATGTGCAGAAGGGATTACTGTTCTTTCAACTTCAGCTTCGATTTGTTCTCTTCCATGAACTCGCGCAGTTTGTCAGACGCGTCCAGCAAGCGATTCCACTGCTCGTAATACAACGTCACCGGGAAACGTCCCAGCCCATACACGCTTACGCCCCCTTTTTCTCCCACGCGAAATTCCAGGCTGCCGAGGCGCCTGGGTCCCTGTTTTTCCAATTGCGCCAGACGTTCTTTCAGTTCTTCGTAAGTTGGCTCTGCCATGTTGCTCCCTCAGAATTTAAAGTTTCGTTCATCTTATTACAGGAAGCGGAATGAAGCTGCTGTGCGCGCACATTGCAGCCTAGTATCCAGTGCAGAATTGGAAATGCATGGGATCTCGGGTTCTGCCCTGCCAGTCGCCTCCCCATTCGAATCCGGCCCCGCGAAAAGTTGCGATCACTGCAGGATCCATGTTCCCGGCGGTTCCCTGCGCATTGGTTTCGGGATTGAGGTCGATCGCAATCCCCCACGCGTGGGCGGAAAGCTTGGTCCCCGTGCGTTGCGGACGGAACGAAAAGCAGCCGCCGAAGCTGGTGATTTTGTTTTGCAATCCCGTGCTCTGAATTTGCGTGAATACATTGCCGAAAACCCCCGCCAATAATTTGTGACAGGTAATTGCGCTCACGTTTTGCGAGTGATCCCAAGAAATGATCAAGGGGAACGGCAGCACAACGCGAGCCAGAAATTCGGATTGCCATGCCGACTCGAGCGTGTGATCTTTTGCGATGTAGCCGAAAATATCGCCAAAAGTAGCGCAGATTTCGTTCAGCCCATGTGGCGGCACGAGCGAGGCTTCGCCCGAGACTTGTGACATGAGATCCTCTCTTTTTTTGGTGAATGAAAAAGCAGTGGTTAGTGGTCAGTGGTCAGAAGAGATAGGGGTTGCGTTCGGAATCTATGGCGAAGGCAGAAGGAAATGTGCTAATTGCTGAATGCCAAGTGCTGATTGCTGAGTTTTTTTGTTCAGCGCGCCGTCCAACCGCCGTCGATCAGCAGAGTGTGACCGGTGATCAGCGAGGCTGCATCAGAGGCCAGAAATACAACCGCGCCGGCCACTTCCATAGGCTCTCCAATGCGGTGCAGAGCGGCAATGCGCTCAATGGTGTCTGCGCGATTCTCAGCTATAGAAAGATATTCTTCGGTTCCGGGCGTGTGAATGAAAGTCGGAGCCACGGCATTAACAGTTATGTTGTACTTGCCCCATTCGACGGCAAGGCACTTCGTCAGGTGTGCGATCCCGGCTTTGGTCATGCAATAAATGCTTTCGGTCGGAAGCGCCGCAAATCCTGCTTGCGAACTCATATTTATAATGCGCCCATATTTCTGACGGATCATAATTCGCCCTGCCGCCTGGCTGGCAAAGAACGTGCCTTTCAGATTAATCGCCAGCGTGGCATCGAAATCTTTTTCGGTGACATTCTCTGCCAGATTGTCCGGTGCAATTCCCGCATTGTTGACCAGGATGTCGAGTTTGCCGAAATGCGCGGCTGCTTGCTCGATCGCAGTCGAAATTTGGTCGAGCTTCGACATGTCCATTTGCAGCGGCAACGCTTTTCGTCCCAGCGTTTGTATCTCCCGCACCAGATCCTCGCCGGTTTTCACATCGCGAAGACCGAGTGCCACATCCGCGCCGGCATGCGCAAGCGCAAGCGATATCGCGCGTCCCAGTCCGCGTGCGGCGCCGGTCACGAGTGCGATTCTGCCCTGCAAATCGAATCGGGGAAAGTTATCCATGCTGAAAACCCTCCGTGCCGCGACGAGTTCGCCAGGCTGAGGACTCGGGATTATATATAATCGCGCTTCTGACCGCTGAACCTGAGGAGCCCTTTGGCCTACAACGACCTGCGTGAATGGATCGCTGCGCTCGAACGCGCCGGCGAACTGCAACGAATCAAGACCGAAGTTGATCCGGTGCTTGAGATTGCCGAGATCACCGATCGTGTTTCCAAGGGAAGTTTCGCGGGCGAGGGCGCCCGCGCCACACTAAGGCCCGGCGGCCCTGCTCTGCTTTTTGAAAATCCTAAGGGCAGTCATATTCCGGTGTTTATCAACCAGTTCGGATCCGAGAAGCGCATGCGCATGGCGCTTGGAGTAGATTCACTCGACGAAGTTGCCGACCGCATCCGTCAGTTCATGGATGTAAAGTCTCCGCAAGGTTTCCTCGACAAAATCAAAATGCTTCCCATGCTCGCCGAGATGGGAAAGTTTTTCCCTAAGACGGTTTCGACTGGTCCATGTAAAGAAGTCATTCGCAAAGACAACTTCGATCTCAAACATTTGCCGATATTGCAATGCTGGCCGCAGGACGCTGGCCGTTTTATCACTTTGCCGTGCGTGGTCACACGCGATCCCAAGACTGGCAAGCGCAATGTCGGCATGTACCGCATGCAGGTCTATGACGGGCAAAGCACCGGCATGCACTGGCAGCGGCAGAAAATCGGGGCGGAACATTATCGCGAGATGCTGCGGCGTGAAGCCGCACGGGCGGGGACGCCCGTGCCCCCATCCCCTTTAATTGGTGGAGGGACGGGCATCCTCGCCCGTCCACAGTCTGCAAGAGCGACGTCTTCGGTCGATATCATGGCGCAAACTTCAGGCGGCTCGGTAATCCCCGAAAACAAACTACCAGTAGGAAAAATGGAAGTTGCAGTTGCTATCGGCACCGATCCTGCGCTCACTTTTTCTGCCATCGTGCCCGCTCCTCCCGAGGTCGAAGAATATTTGATCGCCGGATTTCTGCGGCAAAGCCCGGTTGAGTTGGTGAAGTGCGAGACGGTGGATCTCGAAGTTCCCGCCACGTCAGAGATTGTTCTCGAAGGTTACGTCAATCTCGACGAATTGCGCATGGAAGGCCCGTTCGGCGATCACACCGGTTTCTATTCCCTTCCCGATCTTTATCCGGTTTTTCATTTGACTTGCGTGACCCATCGCGACAATCCAATCTACGCGACCACCATCGTCGGTAAGCCGCCGCAGGAAGACGCCTACATGGGCAAGGCTGTCGAACGTATTTTTCTTCCGTTGATGAAGCTGACCATTCCAGAACTCGTCGACGTCAACCTCCCCATCGAAGGGGTGTTCCACAACTTGATGATCGTTTCGATCCGCAAATCGTATCCGGGTCAGGCGCGCAAAGTGATGAACGCCATCTGGTCGCTTGGCCAGGCGATGTTCACCAAGTGCGTCATCGTGGTTGATGAAGACGTGAACGTTCAGGATCTCGGAGAAGTCACATTAAAAGTGTTGAACCACATCGATCCGGAGCGCGACATTCAGTTCACGCTCGGCCCCGTGGATTCACTCGACCACGCGTCTCGTCTGCCGAATTTCGGCTCGAAGATGGGCATCGACGCTACTCGCAAATGGGAAAGCGAAGGCTTCGCCCGCCCCTGGCCGGACGAGATCCTGATGGACGAAAAAACCAAATCTGTTGTGGATAGTAAGTGGAAGGCGCTGGCGAAAGAGCTGGGAATCGGCTGAGCCGATGTTTCGTCCCTATTTTCAGAATAGCAAATTCGCTATACCACTTGTGCCACGATTCAGAAGTTTATTTTGGTAATAATATACTTGACTAACCTACGCCAATTTGATAAAGTCTGGTCATGGAACAAAAGCCTAAAACTTTACAGCAGGCCATCCAGCACTTTTCAGATGAGCAAGTCTGCATAGATACCGTCGCTGCCCTGCGCTGGCCGAATGGCCCTGAGTGCCCTGCTTGCGGACACAAAGAGCACTACTACCTCAAGACTCAAAAACGCTGGAAGTGCAAAGAATGCACCAAGCAGTTTACCGTCAAGCTGGGTACCATTTTCGAGGAATCTCCTATTCCCCTGTCGAAGTGGCTCGTTGCCCTGTGGATGCTGGTCAACTGTCGGAATGGAGTTAGCAGCTACGAAGTTGCGCGTGATTTGGGCGTCACCCAAAAGTCCGCATGGTTTATGCTCCATCGCCTTCGACTCGCTCTGCAATCCGGCCACATGATGAAACTCGGCGGCGGGAGTGCTCCGGTCGAAGTGGACGAAACCTTCATCGGCGGAAAAGCACGCAATATGCACAAGATCAAACGGCAACGTTTCCATGCAATAGGAATGCAGGGAGGCCACGGCAAAGCGGTAGTAATGGGAATGCTTGAGCGCGGCGGAAAAGTTAAAACTGCCGTGATCGCAGAACGCAAGAGACCTATCTTGGAACAAATTGTTCGCGAGAACATTATTCCCGGCTCGGAAGTGCACACTGACGAGTTTCCCGGCTACTACAAGCTGTCGGATGAATATGCGCACAAAGTCATTAATCATCTTGAAGGCTACGTTGACGGGAAAGTGCACACTCAGGGCATCGAGAATTTTTGGAGCTGCCTCAAGCGTGGACTCACTGGTACCTACGTTGCGGTTGAGCCGTTTCATTTGTTTCGCTATGTGGATGAGCAAGCTTTTCGTTTCAACAATCGCAAGAATGCGGACAATAAACCGCTGAAAGATTCTGAGAGATTCGATTTAGCTTTATCGCAGATTGCGGGAAAGCGGTTAACTTTTGCTGAGGTAACCGGAAAGGTGGGTGAAACGAGTTTCTAATCCTTTGCGCGGGAAGCGTGGCCGGAAGCCCGTTTCCGCCGCTGTTGCCGCACTCGCTTCTCGGCGTCGAGTTTAGCTTTGAGTTCCGAGTGCGGGACAGACAAAACTTTTTTGAGAGCGCCTTCAAAGGTTGCATACTCACTCGCATCATTCTTGGCGGAAGCGGTCGAGCGAGTTGGCTTTTGTGGCACGACACTTGGAGTGTGCAATGTCGTGCGCCAAAAGTCAACCCAGTTGGTTTGCATCATTTGATGTTTTCCGGGACGGGAATATGATCCGCATTGATGGCTTCTATCTCTATACGATTGGATATTCTCTTCACCCTCTTTCCGAAATGAAGGCGAGTGATGCGTTCAACAAGTGGGGCATCTCTCTCTATGTCGCGCAGGGTTCCTTAGAGACATTCCTACAGCGCAGCGTATTTCAATTTCGCACATGTCAAGCTGCCGGGAATAATCTCCTTGAAGCCATTAAACCATTGACTGTCGATCAGCAGCGCACTGATCCGATCAATATGTATGAGGCCTACATGCTTACCAGTGCTCTGAACGAATTCGAACACGTGCTAGGGGCCGAGTTGAGCATGATGAATATTTATTTGGTGGTGAAGAAAAGGGGCTATGACACTAGCGACCTAATCCACAACGGATCAGTCCTTTTCCCTCCCGATTTGATTGCCAAAGTCCCAGAGGCCATAGAGGACGCAATGATCGCTACAAAGTGCATCGCCTTCGAATTGCCTACCGCTGCGGCGTTCCATCTTCATCGGGCAAATGAGTCAGTGCTCCACATCTACTACGACGCGGTAAGCAAACACGCCCCACGGCCCATTGGGCGAAATATCGGAGACTACTTAAAAGCCATGCGGGAGCAGAAAGTTGGAGAAGACAAAGTGCTCTCTGCTTTGAAAGATTTGAAGGACTTACATCGCAATCCATTGATTCATCCAGACCAATCACTCAGTTCTACCGATGAAGCCATCGCACTACTTGGCAGTGTTCAAGCTGCAATGGTGGGGATGCTGAAATGGATTCCTGATCCCCCGCCAACGGTAGCGGCAGGCCCGAGCGTATAATTCGCGGCATCATGGACACCGAAACGAAACAAATTCTCGCTTCGATCTGCGAAATATTGAAGGCCGAAATTACGCATACCACAGCCGTAGACAACGCTATGATCGCTGTAGCGCGGGCGATCCTTGAGAGCGAGTCCGATCTAAAGGAGAAGTATCGGGAGCAATGGACTCGAATAATTTCTCCCACTCAAGGAGCCTACCCTCCACAAATGTCCGCAGGTCTTGAGCGGCTAAATGAGCTAATTCAACAGTTGAAATCGTAGTCTGCCCTATCATGGTAATTCCCCTTTCTTGATTGACCTAAGTTGTTGAAACGCCTACACTGTTTGCGGAGTCATACGGAGCTTCGAGCGATCCGCTGGGCGAGTTGAGAGAAAGGGCCCATAGCTCAGTTGGATAGAGCAGCCGACTACTAATCGGATGGTCAAGAGTTCGAATCTCTTTGGGCCCGCCACACGGTTTACTGCTGCAATTACCTTCGGTTTTTGTTCGATTGACAACGAGTGGAGTCTGGGCGATTCTAGTAGCCGACCATCCAATCAGTAGTCTGCTGCCTAGTAAACAGCAGAAATGAGGGCGATCCGAAAGGGTCGCCCTCGTGGCGTTAGCACACTTTCGCTGCCCTGTCGCCGCTGACTCTAGCACAGTTTGGTTAGCCAAGTAAATTATTACCTTTATTTTGGTGATAATATACTTGACACACACGAACAAACGGCGTACATTTGAACCATGAAAGAACCTCAAACATTGTCCGAAGCGATTGTTTACTTTAGCGATCCTGACCGAGCGTTTGAGTATGCCAAGTTGCTGCGCTGGCCAGATGGCAAGGTTAGCTGCCCACGTTGCGGCACTATGAAAAACTCGTTTATCAAGACTCGCCGCATTTGGTTCTGCTACGGATGCCAAAAGCAATTCACCATCAAGGTCGGAACCATCTTTGAAGATTCCGCGCTTGGACTCGATAAATGGATGACGGCAACGTGGATGCTGGTCAACTGCCGGAACGGAGTCAGTTCTTACGAGATCGCACGCGGCTTGGGAATCACTCAGAAGTCGGCTTGGTTCATGCTTCAGAGAATCCGCCAAGTGTTGCAAGACGAGCAGACAGGCGGAAAACTCGGTGGGCCTAGTGGCCCTGTCGAAATTGATGAGACTTACATCGGCGGCAAGGCGCGGAACTGGCATAAGAGTAAACGCCGTCGCATGAGTGATACCGTTGGAATGCAAGGCGGTCACGGCAAGACGGTAGTTATCGCAGCGTTGGAACGTGGCGGACAAGTTAAGGCGCGAGTCATTGGAGATCGCAAGTATCCCGCCGTTCATGGCGCGGTTCGGGATTTTGTGGAACCAGGTTCCGCAATTATGACGGATGAGTTCACTGGTTATCACGGACTGGAAGGCGAATATCGTCGTCAGTTCGTGAACCATCTTGAGAAGTATGTCGATGGGCAGGTTCACGTTCAGGGGGTAGAAAACTTTTGGAGCTGCCTTAAGCGATCTCTCGGGGGAACCTACGTTGCAGTTGAACCTTTCCATCTGTTTCGGTACGTCGATGAGCAAGCATTTAGGTTCAACAATCGGAAAGATGCGCTCGGACACAAGCTGCCCGATGCGATGAGATTCGCAGAGGCTATGAGTCGCGTTGCAGGACATCGCTTGACTTATAGCGAACTTACGGGTAAGAGTGATTCGCCACACATGTCGGAGACAGGGACGGGGACGGAAGCTATCGAACCGTTCTAGTTCTTGTCGGGACGCGGCTTTTTGCGAAGGCTTGGAATTTCGCCCTGTTTCTTTTTGCGGTTTGTAGGCTTGGGAGATCGAAAGAGAGTTTTCATGCTCTGCTCGAACTTCTCTTTCGCTTCTGGGCCTTCTCTGTAGTCCGGCATATATGGATTTCCTTACGCAAAAGTTTACCGCAGCGCTCACCGAATTGCGACGCGAATTGAAGGAGTTCAAAGCAAGTGCTTCACGCATTCAAAAGAGCCTCTACAAAGTAATAGCCCGTGGCAATAAACCCCCAAAAACCAGCCACGCCTATAAAGAACCAGAACCAACTACGATTTTCGTAAGCAGCGCAGGCCCCACACAGACCCGCACACGCTTCGATAAACAAGAGCAGATACAGCCGCTTGATTTTCTCAAAGTCGCGCTGGAACTCGGGACCTTGATCGCTATAGTTGGCTACACTATTTTCGCTCGAATACAACTTCAAACTATGGATAGCCAGCTCACCGAAATTCATAATCAAGCTGCGGATACTCATTTGATGGCAACAATCCAACTTCAGCAATTTCCACCTGATGTAGATATTTGGGAACTTGGGATTCACAGACGCGGACGGGATGGAGTGATTGCTGTCGTGGATATAGACAATACCGGGAAAATCGGGATAGATGGCAAAACTATTCGCGTAGCTGCTAACTACGGCTTCAGCCCACCAAACCGCAGCGAGTTTAATTTTTCGTACTTCTGGGATACGACGCTGGCCGACAGAAACGGACAACAAATCCCCTCTGGCATTATTCCAGCCGGACGCCAAAATGACTTTTACGCCCAAGTTTCGGGCTCTTTCTATGGAAAGCGAATTCCTGATAATAAGTTTTCTGGTACGTTCTACGTTTGGGGTACCGTTCGATACGCCGATACCGAAAAGTGGTTCTGTAGATCGGCTAGTGCGCAAGAGGTGCTTAAAGGGATGCACCTTCCCGGCGATGTCGGGTATACGGAAAACGTCCTTCCTGGCTGGAGCAACAACTGCGTGCCCAAATAAAACTAGCCCTGTCACGGCAAGCCCAATAGAAACCAAAAGGACTATGTGCGTCAAGTATATTATTGCCTTTATTTTTCTTCCAGAATCAGGAGCTTAGCAGGAATTGCACTATTTTCGGGCCTTGACAAGATTTTGACGAAGCGGGGAGAACACAGTCCTGTTAACTTGATTTGAAGACGTTGCTCAGGAAATGGCACTGCTGTTGCGATCTCTGGAAATTAGGAGCTGCTTTTGACACGACGTTGCGTGATCACAGGAATGGGAGTGGTTAGTCCGAACGCCACCGGAGAGGCTGCGTTTGCCGAGGCCATTTTGGAAGGCCGCAGCGGAGTCAAGCGGATCTCTCGATTTGATTCTTCAGATATTGAAGTGCAGATTGCCGGTGAGGTATCTGATTTCGACGAACTCGCCTGGGTCGAAAAGAAAGAGCGCAAACATGTTTCGCGGATACTGCCGTTTGCGTTGTGCGCAGCGAGTGAAGCCCTGGAAACTGCGGGAATCGATGCTTCTTCCCTGTCGATGGAAGCGCGCCGGCGTTTTGGCGTGATCATCGGAACCGGCGGTGGTTCGCAGGAATTCACCGAGGAACAATATCGCCTGTTCTTTCACGAACAATTCAGCAAGATGAGTTTGTTTTGCGTTCCTACTGGTGTCATGGGAGGCATCTCCAGCGAACTCAACGTGCGCTTCGGGTTGCGCGGGCCGAGCCATGTGATCACCACTGGCTGCACGTCTTCTACTGACGCCATAGCTTATGCGGTCCGTCAAATTCAGTCCGGAAGAGCTGACATGGTGCTCACCGGCGGCGCCGATGCGCCGATTTCTCTCGGCACCGTGAAGGGATTCATACTGATGAGAATCCTGACTGAAGGCTGGAATAGCGACCCGCAGAAAGGCTCGCGCCCATTTTCGTCTGACCGTGATGGGTTCGTTTTGGCAGAGGGGGCCTGGATATTTGTCCTCGAAGAATATGAGCATGCCAAAGCTCGCGGCGCTAAGATTCTCGCTGAAGTCGCAGGATACGGATCGACCTGCGAAGCTTTTCATCGGGTGCGCCTGATGGAATGCGGCGAAGAGCCGGCGCGCGCCATAACGTTGGCAATGCAACAGGCGGGAATCGGCCCAGAGCATGTGGATTATGTGAATCTGCACGGCACTTCAACCCAGTTGAACGACCGCATTGAGACCCGGGCACTGAAGTTAGCGCTGGGCAAGGAGCGCGCTTACCAGGTACCTATGTCGGCGCTGAAGTCACAAATTGGCCATCCCCAGGGGGCTTGCGGGGCGGCAGGAGTTGCGGCCACGCTGGTAGCCATGCATACAGGACAAATCCCGCCCACTATTAACCTCGATCATCCCGACACGGATTGCGATCTCGACTATGTACCCCTGGCAGGCAGAAAAAAACAAATTGAGCACGCGGTGTGCAATTGCATCGCCTTCGGATCAAAGAATTCAGCCTTGTTGCTGAGGAAGGTCGCCTAGATCGCGCGAGCATTCATTGGGAAAGCATGTGATCAACCGCTGAGCGCGTGCTTTGCTCGTCGGCCGAAAGTGTCTTCGCCATGGCGTAGGCGGCGGTGGCCTCAGAAGGTCTCCCGCTCTGCTCGAAAGCTCTACCTAGCAGGGTGTATCCCAAATCACTGGGTTTGATCGAAACCGCCTTCGTATATTGGCGGATCGCAGAATCCGGATTTCCACTTTTTTGTGCGATCAGGCCGGAGCCAATCAACGCAGGGACGTTGTTTGGATCAGCTTGTAATGCTTTATCAAAACTCTGCTGCGCGCGATCACGATCCTTCATGTCCAGGTACGCCGAGCCCATGTTGCTGAGCGCAACGGCCCTGGTTTCGGTGTCACTCGTGTTCTGCAACGCTCGTTGATACTGAGCAATAGCATCGGCTGCATAGCCTTGGCGTTGTTCATATATTCCAAGCGCAATCAGTTCCGACGGCTGCCAATCGTGCAGTTTCAGGACGTTGTGAAAATGCACCAAGGCCTCTTTTGTGCGGCCCTGATTTGCCAGTTCTTGCGCAAGGTTGTCCTCAGCCATGAAGTTTTGGCCGGTTACCGCAAGTGTGTAGTTCCACAAAGTCTCGCTATCGCGCCAGTATTCGATCTGCTGAAAAATCTCAATCGACAGAATCAAGAGCACCACAGCGCATACCGAAGCGCTTAATGCCGGAGAAACCTTATTTCGCGCCAGCAAGTCTGCGCCGCCCCAGATCGCAGCCACTAGAATTCCAATCAGCGAAACATACATGTAGCGATCGGCTCTGGCTTGTACGCCAACCTGAATCAATCCGATCATAGGGACTAATGTGCCTACAAACCAAAACCACCCCAAGAGCAAATACGGCGCACGTTTTCGGGCAATGATCACAAGAGCCGAAACCATCGTAAGGACAGCGGCGGCGAGCAGCACTTTCCACGTCGCCAGCAAACCATCGGCGTGCGGATAAATCGGCGCCAGGTGCCTGGGAATAAAAGCGTCACGCAGATACAAGACATACGAAATGATCGCCGTCTCGACTCGCGAGCCTAGCGAATACTCAACCACAGTGCGCACCGCATGTCCCGCACGCTGCGCCCGCAGGGTGACGATCGCGCTAATGGCGCTGAGTCCGAACAATGGGACCTTCTCGACCAGCAACGAGGTAAACGATCGTTGCCTGACTTCAGTGCTCGAATCCGTTGACGCCAGGGCCGCAGCGAACCTCGTTCTTCCCAAGGGCCAGTAATCCAGCAAAAGCAATACGAATGGAAAGATAATCACCTGCGGCTTAGACATGAGAGCCAGCGCGAACAATCCAGCTACTCCCAAATATCGCGCGATTGAGGGTTGACGAACATAGCGACAGTAAGCCCCAATCGCGAGCAGGAAAAAGAACATGCTCAGCACGTTCTTGCGTTCAGCGGCCCAAGCCACGGATTCCACATTCAGCGGATGCACCGCAAAAAGCGCGGCCACCATCAGACTGCGCCAGGTAAATCCGGTGAGGCTTTGCAGCACCAGAAATAACAGCACGGCATTCAGCGCGTGCAGCAGAACGCTGATCAAGTGAGGACCCGCCGCATTCATTCCGAAGAGTTGGCAGTCCAGGGCGTGGGAAAGCCACGTCAACGGATGCCAGTTCGCAGCGTCGTAAGTAGTGAATGCCCAAGTTACGGTGTCCCAGCTCAGACCAGCTTTAACGTGAGCATTCTCAGTGATGTAGTGGTTGTCGTCAAAATTTATGAACGCATTGTCCCGAACCGGCAGGTAGGCGAGCACAGTCAGCAGCACCAGACCAAGAGAGAGGATGAAAGTCCTCTTACCCGGCGACGAAAACAGTTCGCTTGATTTCAGCGTAGTTTCCGGAGCTGCGACCTGAGTTGCGACAGAGGGCATCGTTCCTCGCTCATTTTATCGCGCAAGAAACCTTGACGTTGAGCTGAAGCCTCAGGAAGATAACTAAGGTCATTGGCGCGCAGAGGAGGGGACTGTGTCACGAGTAAAGACAACGGCCAGCGGATCTTCATACACGAGATGAAAACGCTCATCACGTGCCAGTAGCCTGGAAAGCGGCGTTTGCCGGTTCAGGAGCACGACTTGCGCGGCATTCAGATCCGGATCAGCCTTCCAGTCCAGCACTCCCTGTTGCACCAGATAGAAGTGGCTTAGTATGTCGTCGCCGTAAAGGTCAGGGCGGTTATCAATCGCTACCGGAGAATTGCGTAGGGACCAAATTAAAAATCCGCCCCAGTTCATATCGTTGTAGATTCGGGGTTCAGACCAATGCGCCTCGATGAATCCAGAAGCATTTACCGGAAAATAAGTCGCCACGGCACCCGCAAGGGACGTATTAGTTGTCTTCGTATCACGGGCAAGCAGTACGAACACGGCCATAGTTAACAATGCAGTTACAACGGCAAAAGAAAGTTTCCCGAGTCGAAACGCGGTGTGTTCTTCTCTTCCAGCTGCCTCTCGATCTCCGATGATGGCCAGAGCCGGCAGGGCGCAGAACCACGAATCGCGGGTCATGCGAAAACCTACCACGCTGCATACGAGGAGAAGCGCAAGCTTGAAGGGGTCGCGGCTGCGCCTCCAGCCGAGCACAAAAAAAGCTGCCGCCACAATTAGCACCAGAACAAAATGTTCGGGAACGCGAAAATTAAGCGCCTGCAATTCGGTGATGATCATATAAGGAGCGGAACTTCGCACGTAGTGCAGTATCACCTCGTAAAGCCGCCACGAGTACGGTCCGACCAAGGTGGCCGCTACAGAAGCCGTCGCGACGCCTATCAACTGGACCAAGGGCAATGTTTCCCTGGGTTGTAATTTGGAGGCCCAATTTTCGGGCAGAATCGAAACTGCCGCGGTCACACCCGCATATAGGATCAGCACGAATAAACCATAAATAAACTGGATGTGTAAGTTGGCCCAGAGCAGAAAAAGCAAGGGCAACCACAGAATTGGCCAGATCGTTCTACACCTGCGGGATTCGAATATGAGTGCCAGTTCAACCGTGAACATCAGAACCGAGAACAGCATCGGCTGCATTCCCAGGCAGTGGTGGATGGCCCATAATCCAGCGGCCGTCAACGGCAGCGCTTGCCAAAAACTTCGCAGGCCTCGACCGATGATAAGAAAAAGCATTACCGTGATTGCAATTTCGAGCAACGAGCGCAAGGCCACCAGGCCCATCAACCCGAACCAGTGATGAAAGCGGGACATGATCACCTCCGATCCCCAGCTGTAATCAACCCAGGGATGATTCGCATACTGGGTGAACCATCCTCCGCGAGGGACCGCGTGCTGGGCAATGATCGAATAGCCATCACGCAAGTGCCACCAGATGTCTGCGTCCAACACCGAGGACGAAAGCGGGTCGAGGCGTGTAGAAAAGGTCAGCAGGATGACCAGCGCCAGGCTCCGAATGACCAGACTGTGTGACAGGGCGCGGATATCCCAGCTAGTACCCATTGAAGAGTTTCCTTTTATGACAATGCCGAATGTCGGTGAAATCACCGCAATACTAGCACGCGAAAATACCATCTACAGTGTGGTCGGAATCAATGCAACTGACTCCTTGTCGGTATCCCCAACCCTAACGAGAGATAACCGTGGTGAACGAGTCTCCCGAATTGGGTATTCCCAGTTCGACAAAATTTGTCATTTCAGATGACCAGAAATGGCAAAACACGGTTAGCGCTTTTTGTAAAGTTATGTAACTGAAGTCGCAAGTGGTTGACAGCACTTGCGTGTACCGGTCCTGCCGAGAAACTTTCGTAATTATCGGGAACGGCGGGGAAAATGCGAGGATGTCAGCGGGGTCGATGAGACCAACTACTACACAACTCTGGGGGAAACAGGAAATGCGTAAGCAAAAAGGATTTTCGTTGATTGAGCTTCTGATCGTGGTTGCGATCATCCTGATCATCGCCGCGATTGCTATTCCAAACCTGTTGCGCGCCAAGATTGCGGCAAATGAATCTTCGGGCGCAGCTTCGGTTCGTACACTTGTCACCGCCAACATCGAGTACTCCACCTCGTATCCGGCTAGCGGTTTTGCCACCAACCTGGCGCAACTTGGGCCGGGAGCGGGCAACACTGCTTGCGCCTCAGGTGGTCCTACCAGCTCTGCGGCTTGCATCGTGGACGCGGTTCTGGCCAGCGGTACCAAAAGCGGATATGCACTAACCTCCGTTGGACAGGGTACTGCGCCTTTCCAGGGCTTCCTGGTTTCATCTACACCAACGACACCGGGCACCAGCGGCGTGAAGGGTTTCTGCGCACAAGAGGACGGTGTTGTTCGCTGGGAAACTCCGGCCTCCGGCACGGAGAGCACTTACGGCTCAAGCGGCTGCGGCGGTTTGACGGCTCTGCAATAAGCTCAGCTTAACGTTGAGGAGGGTTAAGGCGCCGGACGGCAACGTCTGGCGCTTTTTACTTTTGCCCTGCGTTCGGTAGCCGTCTTCACACCCGCCGGCGTTTGGCTTATTAAAAAGTGTGCAAACGCCCTTACCATCCGTTCATTGCAAGAAAGGCCTTATCGAACGTTCTTTCTTTAAGTTTTCATTCTGAGTTTCTGAGTTTTGACAAAAAATGTCATTCTGAGCGACAGAAAGCCGTAAACCGCAGCATCGATCTCGGGGGAGTTAGCCCGTTACACTTCTAAGTGGCTCATAATATGAGATTAGCGATTCTGGACGCTGCCGACTTTAGTAATTAAGACTGTGGCAAGAGAACTGCGATAGTACTGGCATCGGGTCGCTGAGACCGAGGATTCGAAAACAAGAGACGAGGGAAAACAATAACATGCGTAAACAGAAGGGTTTCTCATTAATCGAGTTGCTGATCGTGGTCGCGATCATTTTGATCATCGCCGCGATCGCCATCCCGAACCTGCTGCGCGCCAAGATTGCGGCAAATGAATCTTCGGCAGCAGCCTCGGTTCGTACACTTGTCACCGCGAACATCGAGTACTCCACCTCATATCCCAACAGCGGTTTTGCCACCAACCTGGCGCAGCTTGGGCCGGGATCAGGCAATACTGCTTGCGCTTCAGGTGGTCCGACCAGCTCTGCGGCTTGCATCGTTGACGCAGTTCTGGCCACAGGCAACAAGAGCGGATACGGGCTTACCTCAGTTGGACAGGGCACCGCGCCTTTCCAGGGTTTCCTGATTGCAGCTACACCGATCACCGCTGGCACCAGTGGCGTGAAGGGTTTCTGCGCACAGGAAGACGGTGTGGTTCGCTGGGTTACGCCTTCCGCCAGCTCGCTTAGCACCTACGGATCTAGCGGCTGCGGTGGTTTGACCGCCCTGCAGTAACTTTCGAGAATGGCGAAGTACCTGGGGGAGGGTACAAGCCGGGAGCATCGGATGGCAACATCCGATGCTCTTGTTTTTTATGTGAAGTCAGTCCGGCCGAATACTCAAGTTCACTCGGCACGCGACTTTTGTAACCGAGGGAATGGCTATCCGAGTGCACTGAAATAGGCAGGAGATCAGGAGATAAAGATGCGTCGCCAAGAAGGCTTTTCGCTGATTGAATTACTGATTGTCGTAGCAGTCATTCTGACGATTGCGGCGATTGCCATACCGAGCTTGATTCGGGCTAAAATCTCTGCCAATGAGTCTTCCGCGGCCGCCTGCATACGGCAGATCTCGACAGCCCAGATCGCTTATGCTGCGTCTTATCCGCTGGTAGGATATGCAACCAATCTGGCTTCCCTGGGGCCAGGCGCGGGAAATACTTCCTGTGCCAGCTCCGGACCGACCAGTACAACCGCCTGCATTCTCGATGACGTTTTGGCCAGCGGCAACAAGAGCGGCTACCAGTTTGCGTCGGTTGGCGATGCGGCCGGCGGACCGAGCCCGAATATTGAATTCTTCAGCGCGTCGGCGCCTATTACTTACAATGTGACCGGAACGAAAAATTACTGCATGCTATCGGACGGCGTTTTGCGGATGAACCTTGGGTCGGCGGCCATCGCACCGGACATAAGTACTTGCTCGGCGTACCCCAGCGCGCAATAACACTCTGGTAATGGCGCGGGTCACTCGCGCCATTTTCTTCTTTCGACAATTGCATATAATTTTGTAGACGCGTCTACCGCTATGCGTGCAATTGAAATTCTCAGTTTAGAAAAAATCTACAACGCAGGGTTCTGGCGCAAGCTCTCCAAGCGTGCTCTGCAGCCATTGAACCTGGTTGTTGAAGAGGGCGAGATTTTCGGTTTTCTGGGTCCCAACGGCGCGGGAAAGACTACTACCCTGAAAATTCTGATGGGGCTGGTATTTCCTACCGCTGGTACCGCTCGGATCCTGGGCATGGAACTCGACAATCCCCGTATGAAGGCTCAGATCGGATTCCTTCCGGAGCAGCCCTACTTCTACGATCATTTGACGGCCCGCGAGCTGCTGCATTACTACGGCCAGCTTTCGGGCGTCGATGCAAAGCAACTTTCGCGCAAAGTTGAGGCCGTCCTCGAAGAAGTTAAATTGAGCAACTCAGCAAATGTTCAGTTGCGAAAATTTTCCAAGGGCATGTTACAGCGGGCAGGAATCGCCCAAGCTATTCTGCACGATCCGAAGGTCGTGTTTCTGGATGAACCAATGTCCGGCCTGGACCCGATGGGCCGTCGCGAAGTGCGCGGCTTGATCGAAGATCTAAAAACGCAGGGTAAAACTGTTTTTTTCTCCACCCACATACTCTCCGACGCCGAAGCCTTGTGCGACCGGGTGGGAGTCATCCACCAAGGTGCACTGCGCGGGGTGGGAGCGGTAGCGGAACTCACGGCTGGAGTTCATGGCAAGGTGGAAATTGTCTGGCATGGCTCGACAGTCCCGGCCGGGATTCGATCCATGGGGGCGGAATGCAGGGCTGCGGGTGAGACCATGCGAGTGGTAGTTCCGGAAGAAAATCAGGACGCGGCTCTCGATGCGTTGCGGCGAGAGCGGTTGCGGCTTATTTCAGTGGTTCCGGTGCGAAGCTCGCTGGAAGATTATTTTGTGGCGCAACTGAGCGCACCGATGAAATCCGAAGCGGTTTCGTTTCGAAGCTAGCGTAAAAAGCGAAAGACGGTAGACCGGAAGATAGCAATGAATTCCAGAATTTTCCATATCGCGACCAACACCTTCCGTGAGGCGGTACGCGACCGTGTGCTTTATAACCTGATCGGTTTTGCGCTGTTAATGTCAGCCGCGGCGGTTCTGGTTGGGCAGGTCTCAATACAAATTGAGCGCCTGGTGGTCATCAATCTGGGACTGACGGCGGTTTCGCTGTTCGGGCTTGTCATCGCCATTTTCATCGGGATCGGATTGGTCTCAAAAGAAATCGATAAGCGCACGCTCTACACCGTGCTTTCCCGTCCGGTTCGGCGTTGGGAATTTATCGCCGGTAAGTTCTTTGGTTTGTCAGGAACGCTGGTGGTCAACACTTTTTTCATGGCTATCGGAGTGTTCGCTGCGCTGGCCTACGTTTCGCATCATTTGGTGAGCTCGGATATCGGAGTGCTGGTTGCGTTGTACTTCATCGTCCTGCAATTCGTGATCATCACGGCGTTGGCATTGTTCTTCTCCTCATTTTCTACCCCGATTTTTTCTGCGATTTTTGCTTTTTGGCTGTTTGTGATCGGCAGCTTCGCGCAGGACCTGCGCAACTTCGCTGCCATGACTCATGGAGTTACGCGCTGGCTGGCGACGGGCGCGGCTTACCTGGTCCCTAATTTTTCAGCTCTCAATGTAATTACACAGGTTGCGCACGGCGAACCTGTTCCCCACAACTTGATACTTTTCAATACTGTCTACGCATTGGTCTACTCGACGGCCGTACTCAGCGCTGCCGTGTTGATCTTCGAGCGCCGGAACTTGAAATGATTCGCTCGCGACAAGTCACGGCAATCGCCGGCACTGTGCTGATATGCGGCATGGTTAGCGCTGCCCTGCTGACCCGGGCAATCGATCATGCGCGTCCGGCCGCACCCCTGCAGGAAATGCTCTACGTTTCCTCTCCAAAGCTGCTGAAGCGTCTTTGCCTGGGATACGATGGCCTGCTCGCCGATATTTATTGGACCCGCACTGTGCAGTATTTTGGGGGCATTCACAGCCGGGGTGGAGGAACTTACAAGCTACTGTGGCCACTGCTCAACCTCACCACCCAACTCGATCCGCATTTGATCCCCGCCTACGAATTTGGCGAGACGTTTCTTGTGGCCAAGCCTCCGCAAGGCGCAGGTGATCCTAAGAAGGCCGTTGAACTGGCGCGATCCGGAATCCAAAACAATCCAGACGACTGGCGGATGTATTACGACCTGGCATTCGTTTATTACGATCAGAAGGACTACCGGAATGCGGCCGAGGCTTTCTTGCGCGGATCGCAACTGCCAAATACTCACCCGTTCTTGAAAATCATGGCTGCGCAAATGGCAGAGCATGGTGGCGACCTCAACACCGCACGCATGATGTGGAGCGTCACTCTGCAAACAGGTCATGATGCATTGATTCGGGCCAACGCGGCGGCGCACTTGCGGGCCATCCAGGTGGATGAAGATGTCACTGCGCTCGAGCCATTAGTGGAGAAGTACCGCGATCGAACCGGCCATTACCCATCGGAATTTTCTGAGTTGGTTTCAGATGGCCTGATCAAAAGCATTCCCCTCGATCCGATGGGTCACCCTTACAGACTTGAGGCTGGTGGCAGAGTGGTGGTTAGCGTTCCCGAAGATCTGCCGTTTCTTGATAAGGGCGTGCCCAGCGGCTACGTTCCGCACGCAGCTCCGAAACTGTTTCCCGCCGGTTAGGATTGTTGTTGGAGTCCGTTCCGAATTGTGTCCGAACCTCAACTCAGTCTGTATACGGCTTTTACCACTTGGTGGCATCGACAACGCAAAGAAGTCGGCGCGCTGCCGTCCCTTCGCCGCCTCTTGGCAATCGTTTATAAGTTCCACCGCGATTCCCTTCCCGATCGCCGCCGTCAGCGTTATGGAGACATGGAATACGACTGGGAACGCCGCGTCAATACAACTGGCGCCACCGTGACTTGGCGAACGCGGCTGTTAGGACTTTTTAACTCCCCATACCAGCCGATTCCACCCGAGCAGTTTCGGGAAATTATGTCACAACTGGCTGGTTATCTGGAACCAAGCGCTAACTTCAGCCAATTCACATTCATCGATATCGGCGCCGGAAAGGGACGGGCGCTGCTACTGGCGTCGGAGTTTGGGTTCCGGCGGATTATCGGAGTCGAGATTCTCCCCGAACTCGTAGAGATCGCCCGCGAGAATGCCAGGGAGTTCGAACGTCGAGGTCTGCGTTCGAAAATCGAGGTGGTGTGCGAGGACGCGACCGACTCTGTTTTTCCGGCCGAACCCACAGTTGTTTTCCTGTTTAACCCTTTGCCGCTGGCGGCCTTGCGAGCTTTAATCCAAAATCTGGAGCAATCGTTGCGTCAGAATCCTCGTCGTGTCTTTGTCGCTTACGCGAACCCGATTTTCGAACAGATAGTCGGAAGTACACAATCGCTGACCCAGCTAGGTGGAGCCAATCAATGTTTGTTGTTTCGCAGTTCAGATGGGTAAGATTTCGCCGCGCCGCTCGCCGAACGGCCCTTCCCAAGTGCATGGTCAGCAAGTTCCACCCAGCGCTGCATACGCGACCGGATCATGTCACTTTCACGCCGCATGGGAGCGGTCCTGGAATGGGTGAGAATTCCTAACATGCCTTCCCACAAGTTGTTACGCCGACGGCGTTCGAGAGGCATCTTGGGTTCGGAAAACATAACGCTCCAAGCTAAGTATACGGGGCGTATAGGAATTGTCAGGTACAGTACAATCGGTATTCGAGGAATTTTTCCGGGTATGCCGAACTAGGATTCCGGCGTCAGACTCCTGGCATCCAATTAGAGAGCCAATCACTCCTGCAGTTCCCCGCTTTGGGCCGAATAATTGACTAATCAAATGAAATTAAAAGCATTCACTCTATCGCTGGTTTCCGTCGCCTGGCTTTGCGCCATCGTTCCAGCCTTCGCACTGCCCAATGTAAGCATCGTGGCCCGTCAGGTTGACGAGCGGTATAACCACCTGCAGACGCTCACGGCTGATTTCACCGAGATTTATCAGGGTGTGGGCATGGAACGAACGGAATCCGGGACGGTGTTGCTGAAAAAACCCGGCAAGATGCGATGGGAATACCGTTCTCCAGAGGAGAAGCTGTTTGTAGACGACGGTCACGACGGGTGGCTTTATCTACCCACCGAGAACCAAGTGCGAAAGTCCTCGATGAAGAAATTGGATGACATTCGGTCGCCACTTGCATTTTTGCTAGGCAAGACCAAGCTGGAAAAAGAGTTGGCGGGATTGTCGTTTGCGCCCGATATCCAAACTTGGCACCAGGATGATGTCATTCTCAGGGGCGTGCCGCGCGGGATGGGGGACACGTTAAGGCAAGTGCTTCTTGAAATCACCCCGGAACATGCGATTGCACGAATTCTGCTCTATGGGACGGATGACTCCATCACCGAGTATCGGTTCAGCAATCAGAAAGAGAACGTGGCGCTTCCCGACGCTAAGTTCCGATTTTCGCCGCCGCCGGGGACGGAAGCGATTATGGACGAGGCCGGGAATTAGACTGTCCTTGGGACGTTACTCAGAATGGGCTTTCGTGCTAAGTAGCTGCAAAACCGAGGATTGTTGAATGCTAAACTGGAGTGGGCGAACCCAAATTTCCCGTAAAAATGGCTGAGTTTTTAATCAAAGTCGCCGATGAGCGCGGTCGCCTGCTGCAGCAGGTAGAGAGCGGAATCTCGGAATCTGAAGTCCGGGACCGTTTTGCGCAACAAGGTTTTCTCGTCTACTGGGTGAAGCCGAAGGGGCTTCTAATGGGCGGGAAGGCGGGGCGGCGCAAGCGTGTCAGAGCCTCGACTTTCCTGATCTTCAACCAGCAACTGCTGACTCTGCTGAAAGCCGGATTGCCGGTCTTGGGCTCGATGGATCTGCTGGTCAAACGGCAGCGGGATGCTTATTTCCGGGGGCTTTTGCAGAACGTGCGAGAACGAGTGAAAGGTGGAGAACTTCTCTCCGAGGCATTTGCCGCGCAACACGTGTTCCCGAAAATTTATACCACTACGCTGATGGCGGGCGAAAAGAGCGGCAACATGGACGAAGTGCTCACCCGGTACGTCAATTTTCAAAAGATGGGTCTGACATTTAAGAAAAAGTTAGCAGTCTCGCTGATATATCCAGCGCTGTTGGTGTCAGTTGTAATGGTCATGCTGATTTTCCTGGTGACTTATGTTGTCCCGCAATTTGCCAAGCTCTACTCGGACCTGAACGCGCAGTTACCGGCTATCACGCTGTTGATGCTCGAAATGGGGACGCATGCGCAGCGCTATGCCCCCATCGGATTGGCGGTCCTCGCACTTACGATTTTTCTTTTGTGGAGATGGAAAGCCACGGAGCGCGGCGCGCAGTCGATTGACCGAGCGACACATAAAATTCCTCTGGTTGGCGACATCTGGATGAAATACCACGTGTCCACATTTTCGCGAATGCTTTCAACGTTGTTGACTGGCGGTATGCCGCTCGTCCCGTCGCTTGAAACTGCGGGCGCGTCCATGAATAGCCGGACTATTCTCAACGGAATTCAGCGGGCCTCGGTGCGAGTCCGCGAGGGCCAATCGCTGGCCAAGAGCCTGGAAGAGCAAAAGGTTTTCCCCGATCTTTCAGTTGAAATGATCGAAGTCGGAGAATCAACCGGCGCGTTGCCGGCCATGTTGACCTCGGTGGCGGAATTTTACGAAGAAGATGTACAGACGGCACTATCGGGTGCAATGGCGTTGATCGAACCGATCATCCTGATCATTATGGCGGTCTTTGTGGGCGGAATATTGATTTCCCTTTATCTGCCGATATTTACCCTGGGATCGAGCATCCATTAATAGGCAGGTGTGGAATGGCAGGCATGGCTGAAAAGGTAGAAAAACTCGAAAAGAAATCCGTGTTCGTCGGCGGCGGAAATGGGCAGGGTTCGACCGGCTCCCATGCCACTGACCTTGAGCACGCGAAGGATGTTGCTCGACGGTATCGTTGCGAGTTCGTAGATTTGCATAATTTCCAGCTCCACCACGATCTATTCACGAAAATTTCTCCGCACTTGATGTTCCGCTACAACTTTGTTCCGCTTGAGGAAACCGCTGACGGGCGTTTGGCGATTGCCATCGCCGATCCTAGCCAGCTGATGATGATCGACGAAATCAGTCTGCTGCTGGGTAAGCGCATCGTCACCAAAGTCGCCACCCTGGCGCAGATCAGCGAGATTCTCAAGAAGACGGAACAGTCGAAGCGCGTCCTGGAAGATGCCAGCGAAGGATTTACTCTCGCCGTAGTTCACGAAGAAGAAGGTGGCGACGAAAGCATCTCCATCGACAAACTGACCGCGCAGGGCGACATGAGCCCGATCATCCGGCTTGTGGACACTACTATTTTTACTGCACTGCAGCGGCGCGCCAGTGATATTCACATCGAGACCCAGGACGATTCCGTCGCCATCAAGTTCCGTATCGATGGCGTGCTTACCCAAGCCATGCCGCCCATCGCCAAAGAGCACCATTCGACGATCATCTCGCGCATCAAGGTCATGAGCGAACTGGATATCTCTGAACGCCGCGTGCCGCAGGACGGACGCTTCCGCGTGAAATATGGTCAGCCGGAGCGGCCGATCGATTTCCGCGTTTCCATCATGCCGTCGATTCATGGTGAAGACGCGGTGCTCCGCGTCCTCGACAAAGAATCCATGAGCGAGAAGTTCCGCTCCCTCACCCTCGACGTCGTTGGTTTTGACGAAGACGATCTGCGGAAATTCCGCCGCTACATTAAAGAACCCTACGGCATGGTGCTGGTGACCGGGCCGACTGGAAGCGGCAAAACCACCACGCTTTACGCCGCGGTGAATGAAATTAAGACCGAGGAAGACAAGATCATCACCATTGAAGATCCGGTCGAATATCAGATTCGCGGTATCACGCAGATTCCGGTCAACGAAAAGAAAGGCCTTACCTTTGCCCGCGGCCTGCGCTCGATTTTGCGGCACGACCCCGACAAGATCATGGTCGGCGAAATTCGCGATACCGAAACCGCGCAGATCGCAATTCAGTCAGCCCTTACTGGACACTTGGTCTTTACCACGGTCCACGCCAACAACGTGGTCGATGTACTCGGGCGTTTTTTGAACATGGGCGTCGAGCCATACAATTTTGTCTCCGCGTTAAACTGCATTCTGGCACAGCGGCTGGTGCGGTTGATCTGCAACTCCTGCCGCGAAGTTGTGCACTACCCGGCAGATGTGCTGGAAGCCAGCGGGCTTGACCCTGATCAATGGTCGAAGGTTTCATTCTATGAAGGCCAGGGGTGTATTGAATGCGCTGGTACAGGCTTCCGCGGCCGAAGTGCGATTCATGAGCTGCTCGATTTGAGCGACCGCATCCGCGAAATGATTTTGGCGCGCAAGCCTACTTCGGAAATTCGCCGCGCCGCCCGCGAGGAAGGCATGCGTTTCCTGCGTGAATCAGCGCTCGACAAAGTTCGCAACGGCATGACTACTCTGAAGGAGATCAACAAGGTCACGTTTATTGAGACGATGAGGTAGAGCAGTAATCAGTGATCAGTGGCTAGCGAAGCACAACTTAATTCCTGGCTATTGCCAACTGACCACTCATCACTAGCCCCTAAACACTTTCTATGGCACGCACCAATAATTCCGCGAGACCGAAGCTGGCCTGTGAGATCGCGCCTGACCGTGTGATTGCCGGCCGGGCGTCCGACTCGCGCCAGGTCCTCGAGTTGTGCTCAACCAGCGAACTTGCGCCTGGTTGCGTGGTGCCGGACCTGACCGAGAACAATGTTCGCCAGCGCGATATGGTGGTGAATGCGCTGCGCCGCGCGCTGGAGCAAGTCGGCGGGCATTCGCGCGACGTCATTGCCATTCTTCCCGACGCGGCAGTTCGAGTCGTCTTGCTCGATTTCGACACTTTGCCCGATAAGCCCAAAGAAGCTGAAGGCGTGGTTCGCTTTCGCCTCCGCAAGTCGCTTCCTTTTGATGTGGACAAAGCTGCGGTTTCCTATCACGCGCAAACTACTCCTGCGGGAGTCCGCGTAATTGCCGCCGTCTGCCTGAATAATGTAGTGCAGGACTACGAAGCGGTGTTTCGCGAGGCGGGGTTCAACCCCGGGGTGGTGCTACCTTCAATGCTGGCGGCTCTGGGCGGCGCATCTGGCAACGCGGGATCGCTGGTGATCAAAGTAGATGCGCACACCACAAGCATTGCGATTTTAGATAAGCAGCAACTTTTGCTTTTCCGCACACTTGAAAACGCGCGCGGCGTGACCATCAGCGGAGAACAACTTGCCGAGGATGTCTATCCGTCGGTCGTATTTTTTCAAGATACTTACGCCACTAACATCGAAGCAGTGTACGTTGCCGGAATTTCAGACATCGCCGGCGCCGCCCCTGCCCTCCGTGCTCAAACCGGAGCGGAAGTCAGAGAGCTGGTGGAAGCGTCACAACTCGGTCTGGGCGGCGGTTCGATTCCGAAGTGGAGGATGGCGGGCGTAGTAGGCGCGCTGCTTTCCTGATATGCAACTCAATATCAATCTCGCGTCTCACCCTTACGAGGATGCCCGGCAGTTTTGGAGCTATTGGGGAACCGGCCTGGGCTTGCTGGTGCTGGTGACCGCCTTGCTGGTGTTTCTGGCGGTAAATGGATTCGTCGAGGGCAGTCAAGACCGCCAACAGATGGCAAAACTGAAGACGCAGCTGGCTCAATTCGATCATGAGAAGAGCCAAGCCGAAGCCATGCTCAATCAACCCCAGAACCGGACTGTGCGTGATCAGTCCCACTTCCTCAACGAATTATTCGCACGCAAGGCGTTTTCATGGACCCTGGCGTTCGAGCAACTGGAACAAGTGATGCCCGCGCATCTGCACGTGATTTCCATTCACCCGGGAATCTCTGCCGACAACAATCTGGAGCTGAAACTGGTGGTGGGTGGGGAAACGCGAGAGCAAGCGCTCGACCTGGTGCGGAAGATGGAAGGCTCGAAGCACTTCAGACAGACCCGTATCGACGCAGAAAAGTTTGAAAGCGAGAACAACACCAACGCCAATAAAGATCGCGTTCAATTCGATATCAACGCTTTATATGTTCCGGCCAATGAAATGCGCGACAGCAGCGGAGGCATGAATTAATGCCTGACTTAAAGCGCACTCGTAACCGTTTGAAGTACGCGATCGCCGCGCTGGTGTTGGTGGATGCGGCCGCCGTAGCAATGCTGGTGAGCCCGCTCGCCGGCATGCGTGAGACGCGTCAGCAGGAAATGCGGCAAGAATGGCAGCAGTTGAAAGCGCGCGAATATGCCCCCTGGCGCGGACTCGACAAGAAACTTCCGCGTGCAAAACAGCAGATCGAAGAGTTTTATCAGGAACGATTCCCGGCTGAAGAATCTTCTATCTCAGCCAGCCTGGGAAGCGTGGCGTCGGCATCGGGGGTGCGCATTTCAGGGGTGAAGTATGAGGTGAAAGACGCCCCGATTGAAGGCTTGGAGCGGATTGAGATCGCCGCGAATCTTTCGGGCGACTACCTGCAGCTGGTGCGGTTCATCAATGCCCTCGAACGCAACAAACTATTTTTTTTGATCGATGGCGTGGAGTTGGGAAGCGAGCAAAACGGGATCGTAGGCTTACAGCTAAGAATTGAAACTTACATGAGGTCGACGTAGTGAACCTGGGCGCAGAAAATCGTAATAAGGTGATCGCGGCAGTTTCGCTGGTGGTCATTGCCCTTGTGTTGATGGCAACACGCTTTTCCGGCTTCCTGAGCTCTGGTTCGTCGAGTGCGTCAATTCCACCTCCGGCAGCGCTTGGAGATCGTGCGTCTGAGATGCCGGCGCCGCCTGTCTCCCGGACCACCAGCCGGAATCGACCATCGTCCAAAAGGCAGACTGCCGCGCAGTCGCTCGATCCAACCCTTCGAACTGATCTTTTGAAAGTCAGCGAGGACACGAAATACGAAGGCACGGGACGAAATATTTTTAAGGTCTTCGTGGACATACCGAAGCCAATCGTTCCGGTTGCATCGCAGCCCGAGGTTGCGAGTGGCCCTCCACCTCCAGCACCTCCGCCGCCCATCGACTTGAAATTCTATGGCTATGCGACCCCGGCGGGCGGAACGAAAAGAATTTTTCTCGCCCAGGGAGAAGACGTTTTTATCGCGCGCGAAGGCGACATCGTGGACCGCCGTTACAAGGTAGTCCGAATCTCCGGCACCGCGGTCGAAATATTGGACGTGCTCAGCAACAACCGCCAGAGCATTCCGCTCAACCAGGGTTAGATAATTTGAAACTCCCAATGCAATATCGGCGTGGCGAACAAGGATACGTGCTGCTTACTCTTATGTTGTTCGTCGCGTTATTGGCGATAGCTTCCCTGGCCTGGATCCAAAAAGTCGACTTCGAGATCAAACGCGACCGCGAAGAAGAACTGATTCATCGTGGCGTGCAGTATTCGCGCGCTCTGCGGCACTACGTCAAAAAATTTGGACACTACCCCGCCCGCATCGAAGACCTTGAAAGCACAAATAACGTTCACTATCTGAGAAAGCGTTACAAGGACCCAATTACCGGGAAGGATTTCAAGTTCCTGCGCATGAATGACATTCAATCGTCGTTTAACCCTGGGGCAGCTAGCGGAATCGCGCCCGGCAATCCCGGGTCGCCTATACAAGGAGGCGCGCCCGGAGCGCTGAATATGAGTAATAACGTCGCGCAAGGCGGACCGGGGCCGAGTTCGAATCCCGGCGGGCCAGGCCCAAGCTCAAATCCTGGCGGTCCGCAGGACCAGTCGGCAGGCGACAATTCTTCCGATTCGCCGGATCAGGCGGCTCAGAATGGGCCTGGGCCAGCCAACGCGCCGCAAGGTCCCGGCGGCCCGGGTAACCAGACAGGTCCGGCTAACGGTCAGAGCTTTGGCGGTTTGCCGATCGTGGGAGTTGCCAGCACCAGCAAGGACAAATCGATTCGCGAGTTCAACAAGAAAGACCACTACAACCAGTGGCAGTTTATTTACGATCCCAGCACCGATCGCGGTGGCCTGCTCACGACGCCGAACCAGCCGCCTTTGCAAAACGCGGTACAGGTCCAGCAACAACCCGGTCAACAAAACAACAACGGCCAGAATCAGCCGGGATTCAGCCCTGGGCCGGGTGGAATGAATCCCGGGATGCAGCCGCCGCAACCAGATCCACAACAACCCAATCAGCAATAAGCCTCAATAATTG
Source organism: uncultured Acidobacteriota bacterium (assembly GCA_963702345.1). GTDB lineage: Bacteria > Acidobacteriota > Terriglobia > Terriglobales > Acidobacteriaceae > Gp1-AA145. Next base: position 417,487 of record CAVPCD010000008.1, read on the forward strand.
AAGACCATGTAGGGGCGGCCTGCCTGGGTGAGCCGAAGGGACTTCCACCTCCGTCCCTACAGGCAGTGCAAAAAGAAAAGGCCCTCGCGTTAACGAGGGCCTTTTAGTCATCAAAAATCTGAGCTTATACGTTGAACGAAGATCCGCAGCCACAGGTGCTCTTCACGTTCGGGTTTTCGAACTTGAAGCCTGCGCCTTCAAGGGTTTCGAGGTAGTCGACTCTGCAGCCGTCCAGGTACATCACCGACGTAGCATCCACATAAACTTTCAGGCCGTCCATGTCGAAAACCTTATCCATCATGCCGGGCGCATTTTCGAAGGACATGGAATAGGAGAAGCCGGAGCAGCCTCCGCCCACCACGCCGACGCGCAGCCCAGCCGGAGCCGGATCCTGCTGGCTCATGATCTCTTTTACCTTGGCGACCGCCTTCGAGGTCAAAATAACGGGAGTCTTCTTAGTTGTTTCCTGGGGCGTAATTTCGGGCGTTATTGTGGCCATAATTCTCCTTTTACCTCTGGTTCATTATAACAGACGCATTCCACTGGGATTAAGATTCAAAAGCTGGTAGCGGATCGTGCAACAGGCTCATTTTAAGGTGTTTCCGATAAGGAGTGCGCCCGCTTTTCCGCAAGATTCGTATTAAATCGTCACGAGGTCACCGATATCGGATTTTGCACCTGATTGTTTCTTTTGGCCGCGCGCTGATCGAGCGACGACAACCACGATTCGGTAAGTGGGGTGGTGCTGTCCGCGCCTTTTGCTTTGTCGAGTCCCGAATTCCCGGAGCCAGGCAGAGCGCGACTCACAATGGCAGAAGTCGCCGAGGAAGCTCCCGGAAAAAGCGCGTTCAACTTGACTGCAAGTTTTGCCGGCAGGCCGAGAACCAACTGAGGGCTTCCGTACTCGCAGGCGCGAACGATTTGCCGAGCCGCGCGGTCCGCACTGATGGAAAACCCCGGTGCCGAGTCGCTCAGCAAAAACCATGTGTACTCGGCACGGTGGTTGCCTTTGAACTCCGCATTGCGCGGGCTGCCAGTCCGCATCAGTCCCGGGTAAACCGTGGTGACATACACGTTGTCGCGAGTAAGTTCGGCGCGCAGGCCTTCGGAAAATCCCGAAAGTGCGAACTTGCCAACGCTATAAGGGAGAAGATGCGGAACGCTGATCTTCCCGCCGATTGAAGAAATATTTACGATGCGGCCGTGTTGGCGTTTTCGCATCTCAGGAAGTACCGCCAGAGTCGCATGCAACGGGCCCCAGAAAAAAACATCGAGCGACTCGCGGTATTCTTCTGCGGTCATCGTGTCCAACGGCCCGACGGTGATCGTTCCTGCATTGTTCACTAAGACGTCGATCTCACCCAATTCGTGACGCACATCGCGGATGGCTTCTTTGACTTGCTTTTCATCCCGAACATCGCAGGGACGAACAAAAACTGTTCCCAAACCCGCCAGGAGTTGACGTGCCCGTTCCAGCGCTTCAGGATCGCGTGCTAAGAGAGCGACCTTTGCGCCGCGACGCAGGAACGCACGTGCCATCGCCAGTCCAAGACCGCGAGACCCGCCGGTAATGGCAACCACTCTGCCGTTGAGTCTGTAACGGCGTGCCTGCCGAAATCCCCAGTAGGCAAGGCCCAGACCGGCAACGGCTCCCGCGCCAATTCCGACGCCGGCGCCCGAAACTACCGCGCCACCAAAGATGAGATTTCGAACTAAAGATCGAGTAACGGTCATAGCGACGGCCTCAATTCGGAACCTACCTGCACGCCCGTGTCCAGACCGTGATCGTCTTCTTCGCGATCCGGTTCCGGCGTGTCAGGTTCAGGTTCTTTGGGCCCGGGCGAACGCGGAGTATTAGGCTGGTCATCCTCAGCAGGAGGATGCTTGCCTGCACTTTTTAGGGAATCCATAACCGCGCCTTCAGTCTAGTCATTACGTATACAACCAGGCATCGGATGAGGACTGTATGCACTACTAGGAGAAGATGTAATGAAGCTAAGCCTTAGGAGAGTTCATGCCGCTTGGCATTTTTCCACAAATCGCCTGCTCTACATTTCCGGACCGCGCCCCAAAGATTTTCGATTGCAGGTTTCTTAGGGACAAAGGGCGTCGCATCGCCCTGTTCTTTGGTGCGTAGCGGGGTTCGTGACGGCATATCTGCTGAGATGAGCTGTGATTGCAGGGTTTTGTCTTTCGCTCGTTTTTGAGGCCCACTTGCGCCGCGTCGCATCTAAGTTATTAAGTGCCGTAGGAACCCTTAGAAAATACAGTTCACACTGTATTGGAGAAATAGGGTTTTAGCTGTAAGTTTTCTTCGTTCGACGTGCGGATGATCCGAAGTTCGACTTCTACCTTGATCCGTGAACCAAATGCTTGCATATTGCGCAAACCAAGGTTGCAACCGCCCGCTGCACTCCTTTTCCGAAGGGCGCTTGTTTCAATTCGAGGTGGTTTCGATCTCGGTCGCTGCGAGCGATGAGAAGTGCGCACCATTTGATGAGCATCCGGAGCGGCAGACTTTGCATTTGTGGCTTTGCGGACGTTGCGCGTCGAGCATGACCCTAGTGCTTGAGCCGGCCCGCGGAGTGAAGGTAGCGTCGATTGAGGACCACGCGAAGGAGACGCCGAGCATCTCGACCGTCGGCATGAACATTCCGAGCGCGAAAGAGTGTTGATGTCTTATGCTCGCAAGGCCGTGGTTTGCGAACGTAAAAATTACGCTGCTTGCATCGGCTACACTGATTTTTCTTATCTCGACTGATAGTATTTGATTTGGCAAGAAGGATGCTCGACTTAGTTCGCCGTTTCAAAGTAGCCGCTTGTAGCGCCGTTATCCAGGTTGAATGAGAGGTGCACGATGGGGACATTCAGGATTCTAATCGCTGATGATCACGAAGTAGTCCGTAAAGGGTTGATGGCGCTGCTTCAGTCTCAGCACGACTGGCAAGTCTGTGGCGAGGCTGGTGATGGCCGCGAAGCTGTGGACAAGGCGCAGCAGTTGAAGCCGGACGTCGTCATTTTGGATATCGGAATGCCGGGTCTCAATGGCCTCGAGGCGACCCGCCAGATCCTGAAGTCTAACCCCCAGGCACGCGTTCTGATCCTCACTTTGCATGATTCCGATCAAGTGGTTCGTGAAGTTTTGAATGCCGGTGCTCGCGGCTTCCTGTTGAAATCCGACGCCGCACGCGATCTGGTCGCTGCCGTCGAAGCACTGCGCCGCGATAAGACTTACTTCACCTCAAAAGTCGCGACTATGGTTTTGGAAGGCTACTTGAAGGGCGGAACTCCCGGAGCACCCATTCCCACCGCGGGACGCAACCGTCTAACGCCGCGCGAACGCGAGATCGTGCAATTGCTGGCAGAAGGTAAGAGCACCAAAGAGGTTGCGGTCGCGCTTGGGTTGAGCGTGAAGACTGCGGAAACGCACCGTTCGAACATTATGCGCAAGCTGCAGTTGCACTCGGTGAGCGACCTGGTGCTTTACGCCGTGCGCAATAACATCGTGCACGTGGTGCAAGCCGGCATTGAGTAAAGAAGAAGATTTCAAGACATAGAAAAAGACGGCAGCGGATTTCCCGCCGCCGTCTTTGATTTTTATGGATTAAGCCGCGGGCTTTTTGCGCGTCGTGGCTCTCGACTTCTTTACGCCTTCGTTCTCGTTTGTTACGCCTTCGTGCTGAGCAGCAACGTTAATTTTTTCAGCCAACTGAGTCAGCTTGGCGTCGGTTTCCTTCTCTTCCTCAAGCGTTTTCTCCAACAAAGAAGCGGCTTCATCCTGGCCTAGCAAATTGGCGTAGGTGCGAGCTGTTCCGTAGCCGGCGATCTCGTAGTGTTCCACGCGTTGTGCAGCGGCGATGAGGGCTGCGTCTTTCACATTCTCATTCATGTCCTCTTCAAGAGTCTCCGCGCCCTCTTTGACCAGGCCTTCCATGGCTTTGCACTTCTTGCCTTTGGCCTTTTCGCCGAGCTGCTCAAAAATCTGCTCAATGCGTTGGGCGTGTCCTTTGGTCTGCTCCAAGTGCTCTTCGAAGCCCAGGCGCAGTTCGTCCGAATTGGCGCCTTCCGCCATTTTTGGAAGTGCCTTAATGAGCTGGTTTTCCGCGTCATGCAGATCGCGAAGTTGTTCCACAAAAAGTTCGTTTAAAGATTCAACGGCCACAGTATCCTCCCGGATGAAATTGGTTTTTAGTTAAACGCTATGAGCGGAAGGTTTTGATTTTTCGCTCGGCTTGATTCCCTGAACTTCACGACCCGGGCCAGGTTTGAGGCGAGAAGCAGGAGCCGACACTAAATTGCGCCGGCGCCTGCTCGAAAGGTAGGGAAGTTGAGGGCAACGTTCATAGGCTGAGAATAGGCTGCGCCCATCATCCCCACAATCCTGCGAAATCTGTACTTCATCTGAGGACTTTCCTGTAGCAGAGAAGATGTGTTGTGTAGTGAATTAATTCCCTGCTCCCTCGCCCTGACGCCGCTTTGGTCGAGACTTTCCAGTGGCACAAGTGAGTATCGCTGCAGACAGCAAAATCCATTTTCCTGACCGAACCGGTGGCATCTGGCGAAACAGGTGCAATACATCCCGTAGATGCCTGTAGTAGAAGCCCTCATATCAGAAAACCCGGAAAATATTTCAGCGTTGGTGAAAATCCTTCCGCGTGCGCGCCAATTCAGCTGCTTTCGCCGAATCGATTCAACTTCTTATGTGTCAAAGCGGTACAGGAACGTCTGTTTACGCATACAGACCTCACCGGATAGACCATTTGCACAAAGAACTTTAACTTCATAACTGTGATTACGGCGAATCCAGTCCACCGCACAGCCAAGAATGACAGGCGTTTTGAAAGGAGAGCCCCAGTGACCACCACCACCACCGACACCAACGCTCTAGCAAGATTCGAGTCCGACCTAGACCTAGTAAAGCGCGCCCAAATCGGCGACGCTGATGCGTTCGCTTCTTTATTTCATGCCCACAAAGCAAAGGTTTATTCCGTTTGCCTCCGCATGACGAACAACACCGCCGAGGCTGAAGACCTCACGCAAGATGCATTCCTCCAGGTGTTCCGCAAGCTCGCGACATTCCGTGGCGACTCTGCGCTATCAACTTGGTTGTATCGCATCGCGGTCAACACCGTGCTTATGCACTTCCGGAAGAAAGCCCTCAAACAGGTTTCTCTGGATGAACCCTTCAGCCAGGATGCAAAGGTAGTCCGTCGTGAATATGGAAGCCGCGACGATCGTTTAACCGGATGCGTGGACCGCATCGCTCTCGCCCGCGCAATCAAGGAACTTCCCGACGGTTATCGCACCATCTTCTTATTACATGAAGTGGAAGGCTACGAGCACCAGGAAATAGCCGAACTGCTCGATTGCTCGGTAGGTAATTCCAAATCGCAGCTGCACAAAGCCAAACTTCGAATTCGCGAATTACTCGGACGCACGCAACAGGAGAATGAAGCTGTTGTCAGCCGGGCGCAGCGCTCTCGTGCCCGTCGGGAAGCAGTTCGCTGGAACTCCCGGGATCTTGCTCGCGAGTTCCCGCGAACAATTTTTCCAGTAGTTTCGCAAATTACTGCGAGTAATGCGGCTTGATGTCGGGTTCTAGCTTAAATAGCTTGCAACCGTGGCTTCGCAATAAGAATCGGAGATAGCAGAGTGCAAATCGCGGCAATTCTGACGTTGGCGGGAAGAACCGGTGGTGAGACCGGTTCCACAGATCCGTCGAAGGGCGAAAACCGCAGACGTAAGCGGTTCCTTACCCATGTCCCAGATGCAAAGCTCGAAGTACTGGGCAGGAGCCTGCTAGACCGGAACATCGGCCGGTTGCGGGAAGCAGGCGTCGAGTCCACCAGCGTCATTCCGGAAGGCGCGGCTCTTACCCAACTGGTACCGAACAGAAGCACTACTTCCAGCGACTTCATTTCCGCTTGGGAGAAGGAAATTAGCGAATACGTGCGGGAAGGGGTCGACACTCTTCTTTTGCTGCGCACCAGCACTTACACCGATCTGGATTATGACGAACTCCTCCGCTTTCACATTGACCGTCGCGCAGGATTGACGCAGGTATACGCCGCAGATACTTCAGTTGATGTGGCGGTTGTGAATGCGAATCTTCTGCGTGAATCAGACAATGCCTACAGGACCACGTTGAGCAATCTGATTGCCGACCAAGAGCACTTTTATTATCAGGGTTACATAAATCGCTTGCGCAAACCGACGGACTTTCGTCGACTTACTGAGGACGGGCTAACCGGCAAATGCAACTTGCGTCCCGTCGGGACCGAGGTTGGCGAAGGCATATGGTTTGGGGCCGAGGTGGAAGTCGATGACTCATGTGTTATCGGCGGGCCCGCATTCATTGGCGCCAGCACGCATATTGCCGCTTGCACCTCGATCAGCGGTGGCAGCGCCGTTGAACGTAACTGTGAAATTGATTGCGGTACCACGGTCGACCGGTCGTGGATTTTGCAGGAAACATATGTGGGTCTGGGCCTAACCGTTCGAGGCTCAATCGTCAGCAGTCAAAAAATGTTTAACCTGGATCGAAAAACTGAGTTGGCGATTAACGATCCGCGACTGATTCGTGCAACAAAATCGTTCTCGCTATCTGGAGCTGGGTCGATGTTGCTGAACAAACTACAGTTATCAACGTAGGAAGATTAATAATTAGTGAACCTAGTGTTAACAAATAGCATCTGTATAGAAGCAGAGAAGAAGTTGATTTCAACAGCAATAGAAGCAGTAGGCGACAAAAAATCAATGGATCTTAAGTTTCTGCACAAAGTTGCAGGACCCAGGGGAAGATGACATGGAAACGCAGTCGGCAATCATGATCAAGTTACCAGAAGCATTCGGGGGCAAAGAAGCGCGCAGGCTCGGGCGGGAATTAAAAAACAGGATGTCGAACGCACCCCGCATAGTCGTGGATTTTTCGCGTGTGCGAGAGATGGATCTCGCAGGCCTCGAGGGTTTGCTGGACTGCATGGAGACGGTTGCGAAGAATGATGGGGCCTTGCAACTGGGCGAGATGTCGCCTGAAGCGGCGATTTTCCTTGAACTCACGCGTATGGATCAACTGTTCAATCGGTTCCCTGTTTTCGACGCGAGTGCGAGCTTTACTTCGGAACTCGGCAGCGAAAACGAAGATATGGCAGCCGACAAAGTGGTTCAAGCGCAACCCGTGGCAGCGTGATGCACGCCAGGGTGGAGGTTTCATGAATCGGATCGTTCATCGGGCAACGGTCTGCACTCTGATTTTTCTGTTGAGCGCGGCCGCGGAGCCGCTTGCGGCACAACAGCAGACGCAGCAGCCAGAACAGCAACCTGCGCAAAACTCAACGCAGCCGCCGATTGAGCTGCCGGAAAATCCCGGCAGATCGTCAATGCCAGCAGCTAACGCGCCAGCACCTGCACCCCAGAATAATGTTCCGCCAGCTGCGCCCCAGCCCAGTGGGACTGCGGTCGCACCTGAGATCCAGGCGAGCGGCAGTGCAGCATCAAAGCCTGCAGGAGTGGCGATCGCTCCACCTAAACAACGACAGATTCGTACCTGGCTTATTCGTTTCGGCTTTATCGCCGGAGCGGGAGTGGCCGTCGGCACTGTAGCGGCCTTATCCGCTGCGAGCCCGGCCGAGTACCTAACGCTCCAGGACATTAATTTTATTGCACTTTGATTTTTTTATTTTGAGGATCGACTTTCTTGGCTCCCATACTGATCACTTTCTCTGGAATTGATGGCGCAGGTAAAAGCACTCAGATTGAAAAGCTGCGCGAATATCTCACCCAGCAAGGCCTCTCCGTCCGGATCCTGACTTTTTGGGACAATGTAGCGGTTCTCTCATCCATGCGGTCAGGTTTTAGCCACAAGGTATTGCAGAGCGACGGGAACGTCGGCTCGCCGGATAAGCCGGCGAACCGCAATGACAAAAATACCCGGTCGTTTCCATTATTGGTTGGAAGATCGTTATTGCACTTGCTTGATGTATCTCGCTTACGCAAAATAGTTCGCCGTGAGCGTGCGTCTGACGCCGGCGGCGTGATTATTTTCGATCGCTACATTTACGATCAATTGGCTGCCCTGCCCATGCGGCACTGGCTGGCACGCGCTTACGCGCGACTTGTGTTAGCCCTGGCGCCCCATACTGATATCTCCTACTTACTGGACGCAGTGCCAGAAGAGGCTCGGGCACGAAAGCCCGAATATCCCATCGATTTTATGCGCCGATATCGTAGCTCATATCTGGAGTTGCGGCAGTTCGCGCCCCTGTCTCTGATTCCGGCTGGTGATCCCGATAGTGTTCACTCGGCCATCATTGCTCGGCTGAACTCCGTGGAGAACACTCGCCTGCGAGCGCAAGTGGATTCCACAGTAGTTGCCTGAGCTGCTCAGGTTTTTAACTCAACGAACTACAGCAGTTCTGATTCAGGTACGACCAACGTGTTTATGTTGAGCAACATCCAAAGATTTGAGGCGTGCTGAATCATTTAGCAGCAAGACGGGGAACCCAAAATGAGTAATCTATCAAAGCTAGGCCTGGTAATTCCGACCCTCAACGAAGCAGGAAACATTCCGGTCCTTCTGGAACGCCTCAGCGCCGCAGTGGCCAATTCGCCGGTAGATTGCGAGTTCATCATTGTGGATGACGGCAGCACCGACGGAACCGCCGAAGTAGGTCGGGCCTGCGCCGCGAACGATCCCCGGGTTCGCGTGTTTGAGCGCAAGGGCGAACGCGGACTGGCGGGCGCAGTGATTCACGGCTGGGCACAAACCGACGCAGACTTGCTGGGAGTGATTGACGCCGATCTGCAGCATCCGCCCGAGCTTTTGCCTGAGCTATTAGCCCCAGTGCTTGACGGGGGCGACATTGCCATCGCCAGCCGCTATGTCACCGGCAAAGGCGACAGTCTCGGCGAGTGGAACAAATTCCGGGTTTTCGTTTCCCGCTGCAGCACTTTGCTGGCGACGGCGCCGCTGCGGGGCCGTGGTCTAAAAGTTACAGATCCACTGTCTGGATTTTTTGTCGTGCGCCGCCAGTGCATCGACGATCTCAAGTTGCAGCCGGGAGGTTTCAAGATCCTGCTGGAGATTCTGGTTAAGGGACGGATCAGCAAGACCACTGAAGTACCTTTCCGATTCGCTACTCGTCAATCCGGTAAGAGCAAGGCCGACATTAGGGTGGCCCTGCACTACTTCACATTGTTGGGAAAACTTTCGCGTTACGCCATCTTCGGGCAAGGGCAGTAATGAAAATCTGTCTGGTTACGTCGTTTCCGCCAAGCCGGGACGCACTCAACGAATACGGGTTTCACATTGCCAGTGAACTGCAAAACATTCCTGGCGTCGAGCTGACGATTCTTGGGGATCAGTATTCTCCGGTCCAGCCCGAACTTGACGGTTTCACGGTCAAGCGCTGCTGGAAATTTAACAGCCTGAGCAATCCCTTGCGGCTGATGCGCGCGATCCGACAGGAAAAACCGGACGTGGTCTGGTTCAACCTCGGCTTCGCTAGCTTTGGAGGAACTCCTCCATCTGCGTTCATGGGTATTGCGACGCCGGCATTAGCACGCATGGCGGGCTTCTATACCCATGTGACGCTGCACCAGTTGATGGAGACGGTTAATCTGGACGATGCCGGAATTCACTTTCCTTTGCTTTATAGGTGGGGCGGCGTTCTTGCAACACACTTGGTTCTTTTCGCGAACTCGGTCTCGGTTATGCTGCCGGCTTATCGCAGCGTGTTAGTGGAAAAGTATGGCCGGGGATCGGTGTATGTACGCCGTCACGGAATTTTTTCCGCGCGGCCGGAATATCCGGACTTGGCCTTACGAGGAAACCCGGAACATCGCATTCTCGCCTTCGGCAAATGGGGTACCTACAAGCGCCTGGAGCCTATGGTTGAGGCCTTCAAGGAAGTGGCACGCCAGATTCCCAACGCCCGTCTGGTGATCGCCGGCACCGATCATCCCAAAACGCCGGGATACCTGCAATCGATCCGCGAAAAACTGGCTTCCCGGTCCGACGTGATCTTCACGGGATATGTTGCGGAAGAGGATATTCCGCAGTTGTTCCAAGGCTCCAGCGTGGCAGTTCTGCCTTATACATCTTCGGCGGGATCCAGCGGTATTGCACACTTGGCCTGTACTTACGGCGTGCCGATTGTTGCCTCTGACATTCCCGATTTTCGTCGTCTGGCTGACGAAGAGGGCTTAGCCATAGATTTCTTTCCCCCTGGCAAGATCAATGAGTTGGCTCGGCACTTGACGGAGCTGTTGCAAAACCGGGAGCGACAGATCGAGATGGCAATGCAGAACGTGTCGGCCGCACTGCGTATGAGCATGCCGGAAATTATCCGGCAATACCTCCGCACCTTCGAGCTGCGTCGGGAACTCGAGCAGATGCGCTCGATCTCTTCCTTGCGCAAAATTCCGCGCTGGATGCCGATGCGCGATTTGCTGGTTCGCCGGAATGCACGCAAAACGCTACTGCGACTGGAAACGGCCCAGAGCGACGAATCGGCTTCAGCCGCGGCTGCGGGCGTCGGTTCAGAAGTGGTTTATATGGCAACTACCGCGCCGGCCGAGAAACATCGCCCGACCGGCACTGAGTAGTTCTGGGTAGAAGCTAGAAGCATGGGAACGAGGGAGTGGCAGTTCCCTTCACCAGTTGGTTAAAGACCGTCCTCTGCACGACCTCGTAGGTGCCCGACTTCAGCCTATAGTGCACCCATTGCACCAGCCCATACTTCTGCGCCAGATAATACTCTTCCTTGTCAGCACAATTCGCGTAATTCGAATTGCAGTTGTAGCGATAACTGGCCACCAGCACCTTCAAACTGCTGGGCAAGGCGCCCCCTAAGTTAACCCAGTACGGCCCCCAAACCTGATTGATTCCCTTTAACAAGTTCTGGGTCGTGTAGTGGCTGCAATCGGTATAGGTTTGATAGGAAGTATTGGGCACGTAAATCGTGGATCCAGGAAATCCCGCTTTAGCGCAACGCGGCACCAGTGGCAGGTTTGTGTTGTTCGTAAATTTTTTAAACGTCCGGGGATTGGTCCAGTCGTACTCCGTGATCCACAAATAAATGTACTTGCTGTCAAAAAGCTGAATATCCCAGGGTGTACCGTTTGCGCCCTTGGTCCAATAGAATTTTCCGCCGGCCATATTGGTGTAAAGCGGATTTGCATTTCCCGAAATGTGATACGTGCCTCGAAGGCCGGAGTCCAGCGTCATCCAATCCAGCATGTCGTACGTGCCAGAAGCACAATTCATCGTGCTTTCTGCTTGCGCTTTTGCCGTCAATCCCAGCGATCCCAGCAACGACAGACACACTACTGCGAGCCATGTACTTTTTTTCATTTTGCCCCTCCGCGAGGTCAAGGGTCAGAACGCGGACCTAGCCGGCCCACATTTCTTCCGTACCCTGAGTAGTTGATGGTTGGAGCTTATACAGGCCTTCGGGCAGGAACAATCAGAGAAAAGCCTTAGCTGAATACTCCAAGGTACCCATTCTCAACAGGTTTTCTACCAGGAAAGGATGTTCATTATTGCGGAGGGCGGGGAACGGTATTTTCAACCGGCGCATTGTCGAGCGGAGGACGCGGCGCCTGCGAGCCGGAAGGCTCCGACTGCGGCGTTTGCTCTTGTGGCATGGTCACGGGAGTGTTATCGCGGCGGCGCAAAACGATAGGCGCGTGATTGCGACGTTTGGCTTCGGCTTCAGCTTGCAAGTCGGCTTCGCTGGCTTGTGAATTTGTACCTGCGACTTGCCCGACCGGAACGCCTACCATCTCATGATGGCTGGCCACGCTCACCTGAGCGCTGGCTTCTTCGCCTTGCTGGGCGGAAGAGTAAAACTCATTGGCGGTTTCTTCATCGCCCGAAGCTTCCGAAACAAACCCCATGTTGTTCAATGAAAACGCGCTATTAGGATCGAGCCTGTAAGCTTCGCGAAAATCCTGATACGCCTTTTCATCCTGATTGTGATTGAGCGCTGACACGCCTTGCACCTGCAGACGGGCCGCTTTGTCCTGATTGCTCGCTTGCGACTGAAGGCGGGCGCGAACTGCCTGCTCATTTTTGAAAGCGACGTCGCTGATCGGCTTCCCCCGCCACTTCGGATCAAGCGAGACTACGATGGGTTCGGACGAGTGGGTGATCGAAGCGTCGTTGTAGAAACGCAATGCTGAGTCCAAATCGCCCTGCTTCTCCATGGTGTAACCCAGATTATTCAGGGTGAAGGGATTTCGCGGATCCAACTTCAGAGTGTTGCGCAGAATGTCTTCGGCTTCCTGGCTTCTTCCCTGCTCCAGCAGCGACATGGCCTCGATGTTGCCGCGATTCACGCGCAACTCCAGGTTGCCATACGACTCGGTGACATCACTGAGTTTCTTGCCTTCCAGGTTGCGGGCGCTGGCCATCGCAATGACCGTCTCGGAATTGTTCTCCTTGGCGGCCAGCTGGTAATAACGCTGGGCGCGATCGATTTTCCCCTGCAATTCCGAGATGTATCCCAGATTGTTGAGCGTGAAGGGATCGTCGGGATCAATGAGATATGCCCGATAGAAAAGCTGTTCGGCCCGATCGAGATGATGATGCTGGATTTCCCTGACGCCTTCGCGGTTGAGCTTCTGCACCGGCGTGACGTCAGAGCGCTTGGGGACCGTGATCCTGAGGCCCCCGGCGCGGGCCAAAGAAACCGCCAAAAAAACCACGGCAACGGGGGTGATAACTCGGAATTTGGGCAATGAAAACATGACCTGTTAAAGCCTGATTACGAATGCTTTGGATGCAAATCCAGCAGTTCGCGTTTACCCGTTTCCAGCAGCAACTCTGGCTACCTGATTGGCCCTGGTGGCATCCAAGGGGTGAGCACAACTATGCGCAAATCTTACGCCCTATTATCAGTCGTTTTCGGAGGAATATTAGCCATTAGTCCCGTTTGGGGACAGAGCCAGACGGGCTTCAGTAATGGCTCCTCCACACCCCCGCCCGGCGCTTCCAATGCCACTCCTAACTCCGTCCGGCACAGCGAGGACTACGACCCGCTCTTGGATCTACCGCCGCTTAAGCACGAGACGGTAACGCTAATCGGGGGCGTCGTAGTCCGTCTTGACGAAGTCATGAACCACATGGTGTTTCAGCCTTTCGGCACCAAACAAAAAATGGAGGTTCATTTTGATACTCGCACGCATTTCTATCTCGATGGCAAGCCGATCACCGAGCGCGAGGTCAAGCAGGGGCAACGGATTTATCTGGACACACAACTGAACGGCGACAGGGTGTTTGCCAAAACAATTTGGATTCGCACTTCCGCCGAGAGTGGCATCGGACGTGGGCAGATCATGGATTTCGATCCCGGTCACCGAGTAGTAACCGTTCGTGACGAACTTTCGAATCAGCCATTGAAGCTCCAGCTCGCGCCCAACGCGATCATTCGCAAAGGAAACCAGATCGGTTCAGAAAGTGACTTGGTGCAGGGCGCGCTGGTCGGCATCGAATTCGGTGCGCAAAGAGAACTGCGTGCAATCACCGTACTCGCCAGCCCGGGCTCTACCTTCGCCTTTGCCGGTAAAGTGACATTTGTGGATCTTTCGCAAAAGATGATTGCCATCGATAACCGCAGCGACGGCAAGAAATACGACGTTTCGATGGATGCGATCGCAGCCAGCGTGTTGCGCCAGATCCGCGAAGGCGAAGACGTGTCAGTTTCAACCGTATTCGATGGCACCCGTTATTCTGCGCGCAGCGTGGATCTCATGGCGACCCAGCAGCCTCAGCAGTAGTTTTGTTTGAATCGCTCGACCGGAGTGTATACCGGGAGCGCATCCCTAGTCTGATAAGAGCCCATCCGCAAATCAGGGCCGAGGTTTCGCCGTCTCTGCTTCGCTTGGTTCGTCCAACACTTCAGCGGAGATTTCGGCGGCGATCTGGCGGCGATGCTTCACATAGTAGCTGACGGTGTTTTTCGCGTATCGCCAGAGTGTGGAAACGTCAGTTTGATACCAGCAGCATTCAGCCATGTGGGGCGAGAATCCGCAAAGATATCGAAACCGCCGGTGGACTTCATCCGGCATGCCTAGCGATGCGGCGGTCATGCGGTGATTGCCTTCGATGATGGTGATTGGCGTGGCCTCATCGATGGTGATCAGGATGACCGAACTAAACACCGAGTCCTGTTTCATCTCGAGGCTGAGCGATCGCAGCTTATCGATGAAGGCATCCCTTGAATTGGAGAGAATACGGGCGCGAATCCTCTCAGCAGTTTCACCCAGTAAAAAATTCGGGACTCCGTATCGCAGCCACTGATTGCGCGGAAAAACCCGCATGCGCTGAATTTCAGGAGGGGTCAACTCCACTTCCCACCATTGCGTGTCACGCGGCAACTCGCGCCACAGTCTTCCCCGCCGGCGGTACAGCAGGGCTTTCCGCAGAATATTCTCCCTCGCATTCGAAAAATCAGGACGGTTCACCAGTTCAGTGAAGCGCTTGCGATAGCCCGCGAATTCACCCTGATAGAACTCGCCGCGCAGGAATTCGGCGATGACCATGTTTTCATCGACCCGCCTGATTTTGCGTAGCCCGGTGCCGTACTCAGAAGCCTTAGCCTCGGAGAGGGATGCGCCTGAGGATTTGGATTTGCGCAGGAATGGCAGCGATACCAACAGCAACAAAATCAACATCAGCACTAACTGGACGGTAATTACGCTGTGGAGAGTATCGTGAAAGATATAAATACCAACGATAATTGCCACGCTGAATCCCAGCTGAAGCCAGCTCACATTGCCGATCTTGCGCGATATCTCATAGGTCATGAGCACCACGCTCAGAGCGTATATCGCGGTTGTCAAAGCGTAGAGGACGAGAAGCGATGAATAGAAATTATGGCTTTCAGCGGGGAACCCGGCGCCCAGCAAAATGTGCCACAGGCCAGCCGGCATCAACCAGGCAGCAAAAATGAATAACCCCGATATTGCTGAGGCCAACAGCAACGCGGTGGTAAGTACCGCTCGCCCATCCTTTTCATTTGAGCGCGCGCCTGCCGAGAATGGGAACATGCTGCTGACGACGGACCAGGAGAGCATATAGACGACTCTGCCGATGAGCGCCACCGCGGCATAAACCCCGGCTTGTGTAGCGTCGAAGAAATGTTTGACCAGCACAATATCCAGGTTGTTGATGATTACTTGGCCGATGAAGAAGATCACCGCCTGAACCCCTTCTTCCATGCCGGCGCGCAAGGTCGTCTGCTGCACTTTGCCTAAGTGATGTTTGCGCGGAATGGCGACAAAGTACGCCACAATCAAGGACGCCGATATCGCGCCCACCACGCCTTCCACTGAATATCCCGCGGACATCAGAACAACGGCCCCGACCAGCTTGACGACCGCTTCCAAACTGAAATTCAGCGCCAGCGGGATGAAATCGTAAGTGCCCTGCATGAATCCGCGACGCGTTCCCAGCGGAACGTAAAAAACGGTGCCGATTGCCAGCACGCGAACCAGGAGCGGAGACGGCAAATTCAAATAATGCGAGATAGCTGAGCTGCCGCCGAGCAGCGCCAACCCAACACCCAAGCCGGCCAGCCAGGACCGGCGATGGAGCAAGTTATAAATAGCGATTCGTTCAGATTCGGAATCACTGCGGGCGACGAACTTGGAACAAAGCAGCTGGAAAGAAAGGGTGACTGACGACAACAACATCAACACTGTGTAGATCGCGCTGGCGTGGCCAAATTGCCCCGCCCCCAGTTTGTGGGCAACGGCGAAGTTGTAGATCAGGTTCATCACGCCGACGAACACTGAACTGACCAGCATGATTGCGCTGCCGCTCAGCACACCGCGGCGGAGATCTCGCATTTTGTGATGGCGCTGGGGGCCGCTCGGGCTGGGCGGCATGACTATTGCCGCTGCGGCTTCCATTCCTTCATCGGCCATGGAGGATCCTGACACTGAATGACGCGGAGGTGGCGTTCATCAGAAAAGGCTGAACCGTATGATGGGTAGAAATGTATTCCGGTTTTGCCCGTTGAAGTTATAAAACGTCTGTTGCTGTATTCCAAAAGAAATCCGGAACGGGTAGGTTACCGATACTTCACTGGCCCCGTCTGTAACCGGCCGCTGTAATGCTTTGGTATAGGAGGCCATTACCTCATTACTCACATTGTTATAGGCGGCGAAGCCTTCGCCCTTAGACCAGGTTCCCGCGGCTTGAACCGCCCAGTGGGAGGCCAGAGGGCGATAGTCCAGGCGAAATCCGGGTCGCAGCGCCTGCGCCGTTGCGAACGAGGCGTCCTGTACGCGCCATGAACGTAGATACTCGCCCAGAACGGCGGCGGTCCAGGACGCCCGGAACTTGTGTTGAATTCCGAAATACATGTCAGTGGTGTAGTACTCGCGAACCAGCGGGCGAAACAGGATGTCACGCCCTTGATATCCGGTAATCATTGCAGTCCTGGCCCACGGCCGCCCGACTTGGAATTCGATCGTGCCAGCTGCATCCCGCGAGTGCTCGTCCATCTCAGTGAACGGACCGGCTTCGCGAATCAGACTTCCATTCACAGATACCCAGTTTCCGAAAGCACTGGTATAGACATATAGAAACTGGCGAAACAAATCCTGGTTCAGTTCAACAGGAGAAGCCGAATCACGGCGAATGGTAAATTGCACGCCCGGGTTCAAGCTGATCGTGGCACCGAAAAGATGGAGTACCGGATTGATACCGGTATTGAAAATGGTGTCGTAAGTATTTCGGTACTGAATCAATAGTTCGTCCGGGAACGATACAGTTCCGCGCGCGTTCCGCTCTTCGAACATTCCTGTGATCGTCGGCCAGCCTTTGAAGTTCAAGTGGTAACGTGCAATGCCCAGCGTCTCGATGCTGGAACGTGGCGGAGGCAGTACTGTGGAATCCTGCGCCAGGCCGCGAATCCGCGCGTCCAGCTGATAGATGTTGATGTCCTCAAAAATGGGATGAACCAGCAACTCGGGCCCGGCGCTGACCTGGTCCGTCACCTGGCGTCCCTGCTCTTCGGCAAGGCGCATCTCGGTGTCGCGCGCGTAGTCGTTTCCGGCCATGATGTCATTGGCGCGGGCGAACATCGTCAATGCATGAGCATCGTCATGCGCCTGCTGGTAGGCGCTGGCCATTGCGACGAGATATGCGTAGTCCTGCGCAGTGTCTGGATCATTGCCAACCGCTTTCAGCAATGTCATCGCGCTCTGGGTCTGGCCAAGGTCAAGATCAGCATTGGCCAGTCCGAGATATACCGATTCCTGGTCGGCGCCTTCAGCCTGCGCTCGCTCAAAATATTTTTTGCTTAAATTGAATTGATCGATCGAGACCAGAACTTGTCCGGCTTCGATCAAGTTCTCGGGCGTAACAGCATTGGATTCGCCGATTCGGGATTCAGCCATGGCAAAAGCCACTTGATCCTGCGCGTCCCTCGAGCGACCAGATTGGGCGAACAGCCGGGCCAACGCCAGCCGCACTTCAATGCGATCAGAGCCGGGGGCATCCAGCGCGCGTGAATAACGCTGCATGGCGCCGTGATTGTCGCCGAGCAATAGAAGCGATTCGCCCGTGGCCATCAGAACTTTAGTATCGTCGCCTTTCTTCTCAGCTTCAGCGATTGCCTTGTAAGTGTTAGTTCGGTCGCGCAGTTGAGCGTAGTTGCGCGCCATCTCGGCGTACAAGATGCTGTCGTTGACTCCGGCTCCGACTCCCGGCGTCACCATACCCAGCCCGCTCTTGAGAACCTCAAGCGATTCGTTGTAGCGATGCAGGCGATACAACGCCTCCGCCAGCGCCAGGTGAACATTGACGTCGTTCGGCGCCAGCTTCATCGCCGCGCGATATTCGACCTCCGCTTTGCGGAAGATCATCTGCTGGCGGTAGGCTTCTGCCCGCGCCAGGTGAATCGCAGCCGAGTCGGGCATTGTTGCTGCAGCCAAGTCGGCCTCACGCAGCGCTGGTTTCGAACGGTGCAATTGCAGGTCGGCAAACGCCAAACCCAGGTGAGCTTCGCCATAATTGGGCCGAAGTTTTAACGCCATCTCGAAATCCTGCACCGCCTTGCTGCTTTCGCGCAGGTCGTTGCGGACGAATCCACGATTCATGTACGCCGTGGCATCATTCGGATCGATGGATATGGAGCGGGTAAAATCAGCTTCCGCCTCACGCGGGTGGCCGGTGTGGGCCTCGACGTATCCCGCAACCAGGGGCAAGTCTTTGTCGTTAGGCCGCGCGGCTTCGAAACGCTGGACGATTTTGTAAGCGTCGTCGAAGCGGTTCAGGAACAGAAGATCATATGCCAGATAGTCTGGCGCTTCAGGATCATTCGGCAGCTTCTCAATGACTTTGTATCCCAGATCCGCGGCTTCCTGATAATTGCCGGTGAAGGTCAGGTAGCGTTCGCGCTCCCGCATCACCTGCGGATTGTCGTTGATGGCCGCATTCGCGGCGGCCCGATCCACCCATGTTTTGGCTAGGGGAATCTGATGGCCTGGCGCCTCGAGCGCAGAGTTGATGGCGGCGGCAATCACCAGCGCATTCTTCGGAGTCAGTTGATAGGCTTTCTCGTAGTTCGCCTGCGCACGCTCGTACTGTTTGCTCGAAGTGTAAAGATCGCCGAGGGCAAAATACGCCACGTAATCCTGCGGGTAAAGTTCGGCCAGCTTCAGGAAATACTTCTCCGCAGCGACCGGATCTTTCATGTCACGCGCTAGATAGCCGAGGGCAGTCAGTGCCGCTTGATTACCCGGATCCAACTGCAATGAATGTTTGTAGAGGGCAAGAGCGTCCTCGTCGCGGTTAATCTTCCACAGCAGGTTCGCATAGTTCAGCACAATACTGACGTTTCCCGGCGCCAGCGTCATTGCTTGCTTCAGGTCGCGTTCTGCTGAGGGCATATCGTTAAAACCAGCTTCGATAAGCGCTCGCAAGCGCAGGTAATCCGGCCGCGAGGCCTCATCTGTCCCTTGAATTTTGTTGAGTGCATCGCGCGCGCTGGCCAGCTCTTTGTCGGCAGCCTCGGCTTGGTTTACACGACGATAGAGTTCAGAGAGACTCAAGTGCAGCGAAACGGGATAAAGTGGCCCTTCCTGAGGCGCTTCCGGCATGTTTTGAATGGCAAGTTGATACTCGCTGACTGCCTGATCATTGTGATCTTCAAGGGCGGCCATCTGGCCGCGGATGGCGTGTAACCTGTAATTGTTAGGTTCGGTCGATTCCGCGCGCTTCAGGAAGTCGGAAGCTTGGTCGAAATTTCCAGTATTCACGAGGGACTGTGCTGCGCTCAGTTGAATCCCAACATCTTTCGGATGGCGATTCGCGGCGCGGGTGTAGGCGTTGGCGGATTCCTTCTTTTTCCCCGCCAGACCGTAGGTGTAACCCAGTTCGGCCAGCGCGTCAGGATCTCGTTGCACCGCTTTCTGCAACGTCGCAATCGATTCGTCGAATTTCCCAGTGTCGCGATAGTAAGCTGCCACCGCCCGCAACACATTGGTATCGTTCGGAGCCCGGCTGATGGCTTTATCCAAATACTGCTTGGCGGGCGCGGGCTGATTTAGCTTCTGATAACCTCGTGCAATTAATAAATCTGTGCGCGCTTCAGGTTTAATGCCGTCAGCCCGCTTCAACAGATCGATCGCGGTATTGGGATCGGTATTAAGCGCGAGCTCGCCAGAAAGTTGCAGATCGGTTGCGCTCTTGGGATTTGCGGCCAGCACTTTTTTCAACAGGTCTTGGGCTTCACTGATCTTGCCCATCTTGGCGTAGGTTTGCGCTTCGCCCGAAAGTCCAGCTATTGATGACGGCTTGATCGCCAGACCCTTCTGATAACCCTGCAGCGAGAGGTTGTAGTCGTTGCCCAAACGCGCGGCGTAACCGAGCAGGAACCACAACTCAGCATTGTTGGGCGCGGAGCGCGCGGCACGATTGGCCGAGGCTATCGCCGACTTGTAGTCTCCCTTTTGCAGCGCCTGGTCGACAGCACGGGCTTCACGGGCGGTTTCAATGCTCGAACCCCAGCCGATACCATTTTCTGGCTTACCCGCAGGTGCGGCCTTCTTCTGCTGCTTTCCCTTCTTAGATTGCGAAGGCGGCTGGTTCACCTCGAAAGTCTGCGCCGCCGCAGCCATGGCGAGCGAAAGAAGGACGGCAACTGCTAGAGAATTTTTTTTCCTGCGCATGGTGCAGTGTAGAGCGCTGCGGCAGACTGCTTGTTGCTGGTTCCCGAATATCTGCTGCGCTCGAAACGCTAGGATGCATTGAGAGTAGCAGCGGTTGGATTCAGAGCGGCACCTTATGGGCTGCTAAAATCCACAGGACACAGGTGGTTTTCCATCTAAGGCACAGTTCCGGGTTTGCACAGCATGTTTGCACAATAGCAAACCTTAGTCGATGTAGTTGAATCCAAGCAGGTGCTCACAATTGCGCGCGGAGGAACATACCACCTTGGAAACCAGTTATTTCTCGCGGCCGATCCCTTTACGAATGATCCTGTTGATGGCTCTGGCCATTCACGGGCCGCTGCTGGCCATGCAGTTGCCGCTGACCAATTCCTACGACGCCAACTTCCATGTGTTCTTTGCGTCGCACTACGCCCATAGTTGGTTCAATCCCTGGAACCCGAAATGGTTTGCGGGATTTTCGCAGGCCACCTACCCTCCGCTGGCACACCAGTGGATCGCGCTGCTCTCTTTTATTTTTGGATTGCACATGGCCTATTTGCTGGTGCAGTTGGTCGCGATTCTTCTGGTTCCGATCGGTGTTTATCGTTACGCCCGTTTGTGGGTCGATGAACGCGCCAGCAGTTATGCGTCGCTGTTCAGCATTTTTCTGGGTGCGCTGGCGTTCCTGGTTTACTCCGCAGGGCAGCTTCCGACCACGCTTTCGGCTCCGCTCTACCTTTTGGCGATTCCCTACTTCTACGACTGGTCTCGATCCGCGGATGGGCGCGCGTTACTGAAGGGAGTTGTTTTGACAGTCGCGGCTGGCGCCGTGCACCACGTGACTTTGATTTTCGGCGCGCCGCTTTTTGCGATTCCCGTATTGTGGCTTGCTGTGCTCGATCGCGAGGAGCGCAAGGCCAGCGCGGTGCTAATTCGTGGTGTGGTATTTGGCGCCTTTGCCGTCGTGGGTGTCCTCATCGTTCTGCTTCCCTACTGGCTTTCGATTATCCGGCACCCCATTCAGCAGATGCCAATTCCGCATGCCAGCCGTTCCGACTTGTTGCTGAACATCACCTACCTGACCAACTACTTCTTCGTGCCTTACGGAATGCTGGTCATCGCGTTGCCGCTGATCTTCATTTACGGCTCGTCGAACCGCCGCCTGCGGCCGCTGGTGTTGGGTTTTTGGTTGACACTGATTTTTGGACTTGGCGGCACCACGCCGCTGCCTAAATGGATTTTGGGCCGCGCCTTCGACATTCTGACTTTCGAACGGTTCACGCTCTCGGCCGCCTTCATGGCGCTTCCGATTGTGGGGATGATCGCGGAAAGATGGCTTGAACGATCGCCGCGCCGGGCCGCGTTGGGCCTTGCATGCGCAGCAGTTCTCACCTTCGTGTTGCCGATGGCGTGGATTTCGATCAGCCCCTTCTCCGCCAATGCCAGCCTTAATGTGGATGCGGTGGACAGTTTTCTGAACCGCGACGGTCACGACCGATACCGCTACCTCACGCTTGGCTTCGGTAATTCACTGCCGAAAGTTTCTACCTACACATCGGCCAACAGCGTGGACGGTGAATACAACTCAGCCCGGCTGCTCCCTGAGTTCACTAATTACGGCACCGCTCAGTTAACCAGCGCCAAATATTTCGGCACGGCCGGAATGGAAGCGTTGCGGATGATGCTGCGACATGCTTCGCATTACGGATTGAAGTACATCTTCGTTCACGATCCATTTTATGAACCGCTGGTGAGCTTTGCGGGATGGCAGAAAGTTGAAACCTACGACTCCGGCGCAATCACTGTTTGGTCGCGGGAAGATATTCCACCCGCGCGTCCGATTCCGTCTGACGCCATGCCAACCGCAATCGAGGGAATTATGTGGGGAATTTTCCCAATAGGGACCAGCATCCTCGCGATCCTGTTGGCATTCATGCTTCCCGATCGCGAGCGCATTCGCAACGCGCTGGTGTTTCCATCTCACGAGCATGACGAAGAACGCGCGCTCGTCCCGGAGGCACATTAATGAAACGCCTGCTTCCCATAGTTCTCGCACTTGTCACACTAGTTTTAATTGTCCTGGCCTGGATTCAATCGGGTGGGGTTGAGAGACACGAGATGCAATCGGCGAATGCGCCCGATCAGGCTGTGCGCCTCATGTTCTCGCAAGTCAAGTCGCATAATTACGATGCCGCTTATGCTCGCCTGGCGAATCGTAGCGACGTGGACAAGAACGCATTTATTCGCGAGTTTGAGGGCAGCTACGGAAGCCTTCTTACCTACTCATCGCTTGAGAGCGTCGATGTGTCGCCTCTGCATACCGGCGATCAGGAATCTTCAGTACGTGTGCGGCTTCATTACTCCACCGCAGTCGGTCCGCTCGATGACGTTCGCGATCTTAAAGTGGAAAAAAACGGCGACGCGTGGAAAGTCTTCTGGCCGGTAAATAACGCTACTAAATTGCCGCCACAGGTGATTGCAGTAAATTACCTGCGCTGGGATGTAATCGGCCGCGGCGCCGGCGATGATTGGGGAGTGCAAAACGCCGACACCCCACAAGTACGTATTCTCTCCATGAATGCCATTCAACGCCCGGACAGCGTGGTGCTGGTGGGCGAAGTGGTGAACGAAGATTCGGTCCCGGCCTTTATAAATGTTGGCGCCACCCTGCTGGATGCGTCGGACAATGAAATCGCGCAGGAGAGCAGCTTCGACAAGATCGATCACAAGCTGCTGCCCAAGCAGGTTTCGCCCTACCGGATCGACTTTCCCGGCATGCGCCTTGAAAAAATCAAGAACGTCCGTATGGACGCGAAGGCCTTACTGGTAGCGGCCAGCGCTGACCCGGTCATCGAAGTTAGTCAGCAGAAACTGGAAACCGACCCTTTGGGCAAAAAAGTTCTGACTGGTCAATTAACCGACGAGAGCGGCGAGGTAGTTGATATACCTCACGTGATCGCCGCTTATTACGACGCCAATGGCAAAGTAATCTGGGTGTCCGACGGTTATGTAGCGCAGCCTTTGCTGCCACAGGTAGCGGTCCCGTTCGCGGTTGATTTGCCGCCAGACATTGCCAAGAACGTTCATAGCTATCACGTTGTGGTAAATCACTTCGAGCGGGTGTCGTCTTAACATGCGAACCCTGCTTGCAGCCATCATGCTGTCTGCCGCGTTGGGCGCCTCAGCTTCGGAGATTCACGCTCCGGCGCAGGTCGTAGCCGGAAATGCGGTCACTATCCAGACCAGCGGATCAGGTGATGCCACGTTCTATTTGATCGGGCCTGCCATAGCCAGCAAATCCAAGGTGCAGGCGGGGAGCAGCATTCCTGTCGATTCTGATCAACTAGAACATGCCGGCCGCTACGTCGCAGTGTTGTGCGCATCGGACGGATGCACCGCAACCAATTTTTCCGTAAACCCGGCCGCCGCTAACCGGCTAAGTTTCCTGGTCCATCCTTCACGTATCCCGGTTGGCAGCGCGCAAGGTATCAGCGCGGTTGCGATCGTTCGCGATAGTTTTCAAAACCTGGTACCCAAGCCGGAGTCGGTCACCTTCAGCGTAATGGCGAAAGACGAGAAACCGGTTTCCGCGGCCCGCACCTCTGAGAACGCAGTGGCATGGGTGCGGCTTACATCGGCCAAGAAGGAAGGACCGACAAGACTCGGTGCCTCCATCGGACACGCCGATGAGATTCGGGTAGTACAACAGGTCGCCGCGGACGCCTGCAATTTGCGGATCAAAGCCAGCCGCGATAAACGTGGCTTCCTGATTGAGACTGATCCGGTGCACGACTGCGGCGGCAATCCAGTCCCCGACGGCACAGTGGTGAGTTTCACCGAGAGCGACAACGCTGGGAAGACCACCGTTGACGTGCCTATCAAGCGCGGCGTCGCCAAAGTTGAAATGCCGATCGATGGCCGGGCAAAGATCACCGTGGCGTCCGGCGTAGTCACAGGAAACGAGCTGGAGGTCGCAGGCGGACAATGAAGGCAACTGCGCTCAGATACGGTTCACTTTTGTTGGTTTTCGCCATAGTGCTCTTGGGTGTTCTCGCTTATCACCTGCGCGCCTCCGCCGACGACGACCTTCCCCGCGTTCAGCTGAACGCTGATAATGTCAGCCCGCGACCGATTGAAGATCTGACTGCCAAGAGCGTGCCCCGCGATTACGCACTGGCATGGCAGACTCTGGCACAGGCGCTCGGCAGCAATAAGACCG
The DNA here is from genome assembly GCA_963702345.1 of uncultured Acidobacteriota bacterium. Lineage (GTDB taxonomy): Bacteria > Acidobacteriota > Terriglobia > Terriglobales > Acidobacteriaceae > Gp1-AA145. Next base: position 441,872 of record CAVPCD010000008.1, read on the forward strand.
GCCTTCTCGACGGGTACTTCACCGGACTCGCCAAGCAGGATTTCACGCAACGGATCGATTCTCAGATTAAATCCGGATTACAGACCCGCTACACCGACCGCGGCCACAAGCTCGAAGCCTTGTTCTACTCCCCTGCCGGCGACGTCATGGAACTTCGCGATCATGCGCAGTTTGATATGCAAGTCCTCGACGGCGGAAAAGTTATTTATGACGAGCCGGTGAACGCCGATTTCATGGTCTTAATGACTCCCGGCGCAGACCGCTGGCTGGTCCGGCAGCTCCAGGCCACGAACGGAGCGAAGCCATAGCCGGCGCGAGTTTACGGCACTCCGAGCTGCTGCCCAGCATCCAACATGAAGGATAGAGTTCATAGCATGCGTGGTCTTTCTGTCATCGTCGCCTTGATAGCCGCGATTTTTCTCATTACCAGCGGCTGCTCACACAGGCCGGCGACAATGTCTTCTCGCGTGCCGAACATGCAGGAGTCTGCGCGCATCCTCGCCGACTATCAGCCTTGGTTCGGCTCTCCCGATCACATCAAGATTGGGTATTCAACGCTGGATCCGGCTGTTCTTCGCAAGCAAATTCAAAAAGCGAAAGAGATGGGCATCTACGCATTCGCGGTGGATTGGTACGGCGACCGGCGACCGTTTGAAGACCGCAGCTATGCTCTGCTGCAGCAGATCACGGCAGAAAGCAATTTTCACATTTGCCTGATGTACGACGAGACCGAAGAAGACAATGGCCAGGCAACCGATAATGCACTTACCGAGCTCGATAAAGCTTATCGCGAATACATTGGCCCCAATGCGCCAGGGCACGAGGCGTACGTGACTTATGAAGGCCGACCGCTCATCTTCATTTTTCCAAAACGCGGTCACACCGACTGGGACCGCGTAAGAGCTGCGGTCAATCAGTGGGAACACCCGCCGATACTGATTTATAAAGACCAGCCGCCGATGCAGTACGAAAAAGATTTCGATGGCTACTATCCGTGGGTGCATCCCAGCGTGGGGTGGAAGGCGGACGGTAGCGACTGGGGAAAGCAGTACCTCGAAAAGTTCTACAAAAAATTCGGGGATCGTCCGGGAAAAATTGTGATCGGTACTATCTGGCCCGGTTTCAATGACACCAAGGCGTCCTGGAGCCTGAACCGCCACATGGACCGCCGCTGCGGCAATACTTTTGAAGACACCTTGAAAATCTTCCATCAGTACGACGATCCCGAACATCCCATGCCCTTCTTGCTGATCGCCACATGGAACGACTACGAGGAAGGGACTCAGATTGAAACTGGAGTATCTGATTGCAGGAACCAGGTCGCACAGCAAAAGGCAACCCAGCCGTGACCAACCTGGAACCAGCAGCTCACATCGAATTATCCCGTTTGCGAACACAGGAGCCCGCATTTATGAAAAACTCTTCCTCCAGCAGCGCCGGCGACATGCAATTGCTTTCGAAGCTGATGTTCCAGGGCTACGCGGCCGATTCGTCCACGCCGAAAGAAAATCTGGCCGGACTGCGCGCCGAACTCGACGAAATCTTTCAGATGAGCGAAGATCGCTTCGACGAGTTTCTGAAGCTGGCGGACACCCATCATGTGACCATGCGCGCTTTGCAAGTGGTAGAGAAAGCCGCGGCTCAGCAGCAGAAGGCCCAAATCCAGCAGTGGTGCGAACAGGCATTGAAGTCCGAGAGCGTGAGAATCACCAATGCGGTGGAGTGGCTGCGAGTGATCGTGCATGCTCTACAGGATTCGGGATGCGAAGTTTCAGTTATCAAATCGCTCGATCATTGGCCGGATCTTGGCTCTGATTTGGATCTTTACACCAGCGGCGCGCCGGAACGCGTAAGCCAGGTCATGCAGCAAAAGCTGAAGGCGGAAATGGAAGCCCGTAGCTGGGGTGACAAGCTGGCCGGCAAATGGAACTTTCAAGTTCCCGGCCTAAACGAACTGGTTGAAATTCACGTGCGCTATCTGGGACAAACTGGCGAGCAGAAATTGCTGGCCGAACGCGTGATTGAACGCCGCGTGACCAAGCAAGTGAACGGGATCGACTTCCCTGTTCCCGCGCCGGAAGAGCGAATCATGATCTCGACCCTGCAGCGCATGTATCGTCACTTTTATTTTCGCCTGTGCGACATGGCGGACATAGCTGCACTGCTCGGAACCGGCAAGATCAACTTCCAGGAATTGCGCCGCGGCGCCGAACTGGGAGGAATCTGGCCCGGAGTCGCAAGCTTCCTGGTGATCGTCTCCAACTATGTGAACAGCTTCGGAGGCTTAGTGTCATTGCCTCGCGAAGTAATCGACGAAGCACGCGGCGCGGATCTTCAAGTGCAGTTCCGTGGAAACTTCCTGCGCGTTCCCATGAAGCCCGCAGCCGGACTCTATGGCTCGCAATTACTCAGCGCCGGCAAACATGGCGACCTGCGTGCGATCTCGCGCCTCCCCTTGCTTCCACCCCTAGCCGTATCCGCGCTTGTGGCCTTTCGCCTTACGGGCAGTGACAAGGGAGTGTGGTAAAGCTCCTCCTCTTTCTGATCTAAGGTACAGGAAATACCGGATAGTAAGTTTTTGCGCATCCCTGTAAGCTATTGATACGTTTGCATTTGAATGCGGCGTAGAGAACAGTCAGCAAGCATCGTTCGCACTGTAAACCAACAAACCAACCAGAGCCGCTTAAGCCTGACGTGCTCAGTGTGTTCGGAAGATCTTTGAGACAGAGGCCCCTATGAGAATCGCTCAAGTCGCGCCGCTTTACGAGAGCGTTCCGCCTAAGCTTTATGGCGGAACCGAACGGGTAGTCTCCTGGTTGAGCGAGGAGTTGGTTCGCCTCGGACACGAGGTCACAGTCTTTGCCAGCGGTGATTCGCTGACCACGGCGCGGCTGATACCCAGTTGCCAGGAATCTCTGCGACTCTCGCCGGAATCGATCGACCATCTTGCACACCATTTCGTGCAGTTGGAACAAGTACTCCGGCACAAAGACGAATTTGATTTAATTCATTTTCACGTCGACTACCTGCATTTTCCCGTCAGCCGGCGCGAACGTTACGCGCACCTCACTACCTTGCATGGTCGTCTGGACATTCCTGACCTGGTGCCGCTGTACAACGTCTACAGCGAAATGCCGGTAGTTTCGATTTCTGATTCTCAACGCGAACCCCTGCCCGGCCTGAACTGGCAAGGCACGGTGTACCACGGAATGCCGATTGACAGTTATAAATTTCATCGCAAGGGTGGAAACTATCTGGCGTTTCTGGGAAGAACGTCTCCCGAGAAAGGTTTGGATCGCGCGATTGAAATCGCGAAGGCGGCGGGAATTCCGCTGAAGATTGCTGCAAAGGTGGACAAAGCCGATCAAGACTATTTTGAGACCGTGATCCAGCCTTTGCTTGGCAGCGCAGATGTAGAATTTATCGGAGAGATCGGATATCCGGAGAAAAACGAGTTTCTGGGAAATGCGGCCGCGCTTTTATTTCCAATCGCATGGCCTGAGCCTTTCGGCATTGTGATGATGGAGGCCATGGCCTGCGGCACGCCGGTCATCGCTTACCCGTTTGGCTCGGTCCCCGAAATTGTTGAGGACGGCGTTTCAGGTTATCTAGTGTCCGATGTGGCTGGCGCCGTCGAAGCGGTCAAACAAATTGAGAAAATCGATCGCAAAAAAGTCCGGAAACATTTCGAGAACAACTTTACCGCCGACCGTATGGCGTTAAACTATTTAAAAATCTATGAACGAATGGTGGGCCGGAGAAAGGCTCCGCTCACTGCTTCCAGTGGAGTTCTGAATTGGATGAAGCTACCCTCACCCAGCCGCAGTACTACATAGCCACAAAGTCAGCCCCTACAGACGACCGAGCGCGCGTCCTGAAGTACGGTTCGATGTTCGCCGTTTTTGACCGTCTGGGAGACATCACCCACGATGGGTTGGGCGAACAGGGCATGTTTTACGAAGGCACGCGCTACCTGTCAGAGATGACCTTGCGGTTGTGGAATGAGCGGCCGCTGTTGCTGAGTTCCACAATCGAGCCCAACAATTTCCTGTTCACGGCCGATCTCGCGAATCTCGACGTGTCGCGTGGCGGGTCGGTGGTCATTCATCGCGGCACCCTGCATTTGCTGCGGTCGCGATTTTTGTGGCGCGGCGTTGCCTACGAAGAGTTGGAATTCGTGAACTACGGAATGGAACCGCTCTACGTGCCGTTGTCTATCTTTTTCGCGGCGGACTTTGCAGACATTTTCGAAGTGCGCGGTATGGCTCGTGAACGCCGCGGCAAGCACTTGAACGAAGAGATAACGCATGACAGCATCGTTCTTGGCTACGAGGGTCTGGATAATGTGACTCGCAAAATGCGAATTGCATGTGATCCCGCGCCGGACCGGATTACCGGTCCAGAAATGCGCTTCGAGTTAGATCTGAAGCCGAAAGCAGCTCGCAGATTTCACTTCCGCATGGAATGCGCAAACGGGGCGGCTGGCCATAATCTCTCGTATCCACAGGCCCGCAACCGGGCGTTCAGCGAGATGAAAACGTCCGCGGATAATTTTCCGCGGATACACAGCTCCAACTCCAGGTTCAACGACTGGATGAATCGTTCATTTGCCGACGTGCAAATGATGACCATCGGCAACCTCGAACAAAATTATCCCTACGCCGGAGTGCCATGGTTCAGTACCGTGTTCGGGCGCGACGGCATTATCACCGCGATGGAGACGTTATGGATTGCTCCCTCGATTGCGCAAGGAGTTCTGCTGTTTCTGGCGGAAACGCAGGCTACCGAAGTCGACGAATCGCGAGAGGCCGAGCCGGGAAAAATTCTCCACGAGCTGCGGCGCGGCGAGATGGCAAATTTGGGTGAAATCCCATTTGCCCGGTATTACGGCAGCGTCGACGCCACCCCGCTGTTTGTCATGCTTGCGGGCGAATACTATCAACGCACCGGCGACAAGGCTCTCATTAAACAGCTCTGGCCAAACGTTATGGCCGCCGTGCGCTGGATGGATGACTTCGGCGACGTGGATGGGGATGGCTTCGTTGAGTACGCGCCCCACGGTAACAAAGGACTCGTGCAGCAGGGCTGGAAGGACTCTAACGACTCGGTATTTCACGCCGACGGATCGTTGGCTGTACCCCCGATCGCGCTATGCGAAGTGCAAGGATACGTTTACGCCGCCAAGCTTGCCGCTGCCCATCTCAGCAGCGAACTGGGTGACGAGAAAATTTGTAAGCAACTTGAATCGCAGGCCTCGACCCTGCGAGAGAAATTTGAAGAGGCGTTCTGGTGTGAAGACTTGGGCATTTACGCCCTCGCCCTCGATGGCAAAAAGCACAAGCGCCAGGGAGCGTGCCGGGTGCGTTCGTCGAATGCGGGCCACTGTCTCTTCACCGGCATTGCAAGCCCGGAGCATGCCCGTAAAACTGCAGAGAGCTTGTTGGAAGCGGACTTCTTCAGCGGCTGGGGAATACGTACTTTGGCGACGGAAGAGGCCCGCTACAATCCGCTCTCTTACCACAACGGCTCGATCTGGCCGCACGACAACGCGCTGATCGCGAGCGGCTTCGGGCGTTATGGTTTTAGAAACCTAGCAGGCAGAATTATGCTGGCACTGCTTGACGTCAGCAGCGAGATGGATTTGCACCGTCTGCCTGAGCTATTCTGCGGTCTCGAACGCCGGACCGGCGAAGGGCCAACGCTTTATCCGGTAGCTTGCTCGCCGCAGGCTTGGGCTGCGGCAGCCCCGTTTTTGTTGATCCAGGCTTGCTTAGGCTTGCGGATCGAAGGGGCACGTAACCGCGTTGTCTTTGACCGGCCATGCTTGCCGGAAGGCATCCCTCAGCTTTCCATCCGGGGATTACGCGTTGGTAAGGCGTCAGTGGATTTGTTCTTCGAACGGCAAGCTGACAACGTGCGCGTCCAGGTCCTTGAAAAACAAGGGGAAGTGGATGTGATTGCAACACTTTGAGAGCAAAGCTTGAAGCCCTAGCCAGCTTACCTGAAACCATCTACTAAGTTACTGAGATCACCTGATAGTCGCATCCAGAGCAGCCGCTTAGATTTGACAAATCGGAGGCTCGCATGACCAGAGCAGTAGTGTTTCTCGCAGCCGCAATGGTTGCCGCCTCGCTTGGGTCAGTGGCACAAGATACTTCGGGTGCAACATCAAATCCTAATCAAGGGCGCAACAACAATAACGCGCAACGCAATATTACAGTTACCGGATGCTTGAACACGTCGGCTTCCGGGGGATTCTCTCTGTCGGACGAACACGGTACCACCTACGCATTGTCGGGGAATGCCGACAATTTACGAAGCCATATGTCGCAGCAGGTAGAAGTAACAGGTCACCAGCAGCCTGCAGCTAACGCCTCGAGTGGTACTCCAGATACGTCAACGATTGAAGTAATGAGCACAAAAGTCATTGCCGACCACTGTGGCACCGGATCCAACCCGCAGTCGAATCACGAGTCTGATTCTTCGGCAGTTGCGTCCGTAGACGACCCAGTGAATAACGGGCAGTTGCCCCAGACCTCCACCATTCTTCCCTTGCTTGGGTTGATTGGGTTGGGATCGCTGGTGGCCGGGTTTTTTGCAAGGCGCTAATTTTTTATGCAGGTCCTCAGGACCAGCGTTCGTCGTCGCTCTAGTCTTATTCGCAACCCCTTGCCGGTGCTTCAACCAGCTCGGTGGCGAAACTGGAAAAAGTCTCGAAATCCAGAGCTCCCGGCCCGCAGATCTTATCCACGACAGATTGTTTCGACAGTCCTGTTGGCGGTCGGCGGCGTGCTGTGCACATCTGTTACCACCAGCTACGCCTGGATGTACATCGAACAAAAGAAACTACTGCACGAATTTAAGACGCATCAGCCGGCTGGCGAGATCTTGACCAAACTCTCTATCCCTCGCATCGGTTTGCGCGCAGTGGTCATCGAAGGAACGTCGAGCCGTTCTCTTCTTTTAGGTCCCGGCCACATGACCGGCTCGGCAATTCCGGGCACTGACGGCAACTCGATTATCGCCGGCCATCGTGACACATTCTTCCGCCACCTACAGAGTCTGAAAATTGGCGACGCAATCTATGTCCTGCGCAGCGGGAAGCGCTTTCACTATGTAGTGATCGAGAAAAAAGTGGTTCAAGCCAACGACATTTCCGTGCTGCGGGCCCGCAGCGACAGTGAACTTACTCTGATAACGTGCTATCCCACGCATTTCATCGGACCAGCCCCGCAACGGCTCATCATCGTGGCCAAGCTGGCGGGATCCTGAGCACACCCTAAGTTCTTGGTTTGCTTAATCTTCGGGGCCTTCCCTCTAAGTGGCCTTTTACAACCAATTACATACTTCACTGGATAGCAAGAGGTTGGCTTCAACCACTACCTTATAAGTAGAAGATGGGCTAAGAAAAATGCCAATTGGCACCGAAAACAAAAGAGGATAAATCAAAATGAAACGTAGCAGAGGGACGGTAACGAGTTTCTTCCTGGCGCTCAGCGTGATGGCAATGTTCATCGTGAGCGTGAGGTGGGCGGCCGCGCAGTCGTCTGATGAAGCAGACAGGGATCAATCTGACATCGAGAAGAGAATCAAGAGCGCGGCCAGCGTGCTTGATGAGATCATGGGGGTCAAAGACAGCGCCATCCCCGACAAGATTATGAGCGACGCGAAGTGTGTGGCAGTGGTACCGTCGATGGTAAAGATCGCCATCGGCTTTGGCGGAAGCCACGGTAAAGGCGTCGCCACTTGCCGCACCGCACACGGCTGGAGCGCTCCAGCGCCATTTACAGTTACCGGGGGCAGCTGGGGTCTGCAAATCGGAGGCCAGGCCGTCGATTTGGTCATGCTGGTCATGAACCAAAAAGGAATGGATGCGATGCTCTCGAGCAAGTTCAAGGTGGGCGCGGACGCCTCCGCGGCTGCCGGCCCGGTTGGACGGTCGGCAAATGCTGACACTGACTGGAAGATGAAAGCGGAAGTGCTTAGCTATTCACGCGCTCGTGGCGTCTTTGCGGGTATTGATCTGAGCGGTTCCAAAATCGCCCAGGATCGCGACGAGACCAGAATCCTGTACGGGAAGATGGTTCCGTTCGCCACCATTCTGAGCGGCAAAGTAACACCTCCCAATGGAAGCGAGCCATTCCTGGCGGCCGTGCGCAAGTATGCTCGGGCGGTTGGCAACACTGGCAGCCTGGTGACTCCCAGCGCTACCTATAACACCGTTCAGTAGTCGCAATTCGTCCTTCTGTTTTAAAAGCCAGGCTGAAAAGCCTGGCTTTTTATCGTTGCATGCTTCCATGTTCAGTGGATCAGTTACGCAAACTGGCTGAGCGGCTGCTTCGTGCCGATCATCTCCTCAAACTGGACCGCTCTTTTTTTCGAGCAATGCTCCGCCAACACGCGTTCCTGGGCACGCAATCCAAGCTTGCGGGCCTCATCTGGTGTGACGTCGCTCAAGAAGCGAGTCACATCGGGCGACGACCGCGCCAGAAGAATTTCTTCGCCCGGAGTAAAGAACGTCTCGAGGCCCGGCCAAACATCGGAGACGATTGCGCTGCCGCATCCTGCAGCCTCAAAAATTCTGACCGACGGAGAGTAACCTGCCGCCGCCATCTCGCTGCGCGTTAGATTCAGCGTAAATACTGAGGACGAATAAAAATAGGGGTGAAATACGGGCTCCAGATGAATGACGCGCCGCACATTCTTTGGCCACACAAGTTCGGCGGGATATTGCGGGCCAGCGAGCAGAAAATCTTTCTTCGGCAATTGCTGCGCTGGATTGCAAAAAAGTTCTTCGAGCTTCGCTTGCCGGTCGGGCGCGTAAGTCCCCATATAGCTCAAGTCGCACTTATATCGCGGATCCGGCTCACGCCAACCGTAACGGTCAGGATCGAATGAACAATAAAGCGGGACCGCACGCTTGGCGCGAAATCGAGTCTCCAATTCGTGCAGCATGGGCCCACCGGTAAAGCTGAAATACACATCGAAGGCGGGGATCTGATCGCGTCGAAGATAGTCTGCGTCGCCTGTGCGCAACTTTGAAACAGTAATTGGAGTGTCGATATCGTAGAAGGCTTTGACGCCTGCCGTCGAATCGAGCACCGCGTTGATAGCCTGCACACCATCCGGACAGAACGACCCAACCATGGCGACATCTGCGTCAGCCAATTCGCGGCGCAACAGACTTATCACGTCCAGCCATTGTTCGTACAGGTGGACGCGGCAAAAAGGCGGCCGCATGTCGCGGTTGGAGGCATACCATTCGACATCACGCTCAAAGAAAATGATTCTGTGACCGCGGGCCCGCAGGGCGCGTGTCAGTGCGCGATAAGTAGTCGCGTGACCGTTACCCCATGAGGACGTGATCGACAGCCCGCAAATAACAATCTTCACGTTCGTTCCTTACGCGTTCACCAGCCCGTACGAATTCTGCCGTGAGCGGACTGAACTCCGCAATGTCATGTCGACCAGCTTGGCGCGCGATTCGTACAGATGGTCTCGCAACGCGCGCGCATGCATGGCTGAACCGAAACCGCGGGCATGGCTTACCGAAATCTGGCGCAGATGGCTGACAATGTCATCGGCATTATGCGCGACAAGAATTTCGCGATCAGGCTGGAAGAATTGCTCCACCCCTGTCCACGCATCCGTGATCAAGCAAGCTGCTGCCCCCGCTGCTTCAAACACTCGCGTCGGTGGCGAGAAGCCGGTTTGCGCCATGGACTCGCGGTTGATGTTTAAAACCATGCGGGCGGAGCAATTGATCGCGTTGTGATGTTCGGTGCGCACGTGCCCGATCCAACGCACATTGTTTGGCAAACTCTTGCTGCCCCACCCCTCGCCACCGAGCAGGAACTGGAACTCCGGGGCCTTCTCCGCCGCCGCCAGAAAAAACTGTTCGACTCGCGCTTCCCGGTCGGGCAGACGATTGCCAACGAAAGCCAGATCACACTTGAAATCCCGGTCTGGCGCAACTGGATGGTGCGTATCAGGATCGAGCCCGTTATAGACCGGAATGCAATTTTTGGCGCCGAGTTTCAGGTATTGCTCAACCACCCGATCGCCGCCGCCGTAGGTGAAAATAAAATCGTACTCTGGGATCAGCTCGCGAAATGGATCGCGCGCATTTCGCTCCACCCGCGCCAGCGTGGCTGGAGCATCCACATCCCAGAACACGACTCGCGTCGACCCCGAAGCGCACAGCAACACCTCCGCTTCCAGTCGTTCATCGTCTGCGCCTACGCCGCTGTGCTTGATGACGAGATCGGCGAAGCGGGCCTCGGTCAGGACTCTTTCCAGATCGTGCGGGGTTTGATATACGCGCTCGGTTGCGTAGTCGATTTCGGAGCAGTCGCGATTTTGCTGGCGCTTGTAGATATCCGGCTCGGCGAAGGTGATCTCATGGCCTAGACGGTGCAGGTTCTTGTAAATTCCGCGATAGTAGGTTGCGGCACCGTTCCAGTAGCACGAAGTCAGGCTGGATCCAAAGACGTAGATTTTCATCTGTCAGTTCTCCAGCTCGCGACAAATTTCTTGCAATTGTTGCGCGCGATGGGCGCAGGTGTGGCGAGCACGAATGGTTTCTAATCCACTGGCAGCCAGTTGCGCACGAGCTGCCCCATCACGCAGGAGGTTTTTCAGTTCGCCGATCATTGCCGTCTTATCATTCACGCAAATGTAATCCTGCCCGGGCCGGAATAGGCCTTCTGTGTCACTCCACGGCGAGCATACCAGCGGCGAACCCGCAGCCAGCGCTTCAAAAACCCGAATGGTCGGTATTCCGCTTAGACCGTTGGCGTAGAACCGCCGCGGAACGTGCAGGCTGATGCGGCTGCAGGCGTACATTTCACTCGCCCGCAAGTTGGGAAGGTATCCCCGAAACTCAATGCCCGACTCCGAAAGCCGGGCGAGCGCGTCATCGGGATACCGCACGCCGTGCACAACAAACTTGTGCTCGCGCATGACCGATGCCGGCGCGATAAGAAACTCTTCCAATTCCCGCGTCCGTTCCTCATCGCCCCAGTTGCCGATCCAAGTCACGTCTCTGTCTTTATCCCGCTGTGCCGGAAAAAAATGGGAGGTGTCTGCGGCTTCGTGAAATGTCCAGACCCGTTTGACGCCAAAAGAGTCCGCATAGATTTTGCGAATCGGCTCGCCGAAAGCCAACACACCGTCGAACTCCCGCAGCGGAAATTTCAACATCTCCTGCGGATTGCTGTATGCGCGATGATGAGTATCGTGAAACAGAGCACGGAACCCTAACTTTGCTTTTAGCGAAAGAATATTCGCCACAACTTCAGGCGTGTTCCATTCGTGGACCACCACAACGTCGGCGCCGCCGAGTTCACGGACAAGAAATTCTCGCAAGCCGGAATCGCTGGTATATGGACGCACCTCCAGGTTCGGAAATGCGCGTCTGAAATCCAACATAGCTGTGACGGCGGCCTCAGTTCCCTCTTGCGCCAGATTCACCATCGACCATCCACCGCGCTCCTCGTAGCAGCGCACCTCATGTCCTTGTTTCACCAGTTCACTGGCCAGGCCGCGAAGAAAATGCGCGTTGCCATGGTTCCAGTCCGAGATCCATGAGTGCGCGAAGAACCGAAAACTGAGCTTGCCGGTCATGCGACCCTGACCTTGGATAAAAGTTCCTGATAGGCGTGCTGGTATTGCCCCACCATTCGAGATGCAGTGAATTTCTCGCAAGCAATTTGCAAGGCGCGGTCCGCACATGCCTCTTTCAATTCGGAATCTCGCCTGAGCCGATCAATCTGGCGGGCACAATCCTCGGCATCATCCTTCTTGAAGAAAACCGCAGCGTCACCCCAGAGCTCGTGAAACACCGGATTGTCATTCATCACCAGCGCGCAGCGCGACAGTGCAGCCTCGAGCGCTGCCAATCCGAAAGGTTCGTACCGCGAAGTTGCTGCATAGGTTCCGGCATGGGCGTACATCTCACGCAGTTCGACCTGAGACTTCAGCCCCAGCAGGCTTACGTTTGCAGGTGTCTGTACGCTGCGTTGACGATCTTCTCTGCCCGGCTCACGTTCCCAGCCGACAATCGATATCCGCGATTCCTGCTCACCCTGCATCAACAGCGCGACATTTTTTGCGGGGTCCCAGACCCGACCGACCGACAGCACCGAATCGTTCTTTTCCGCATCAGGATCGAACAATGAGGGCGTTCTGCCGTTGTAAATAACCTGTTCTGTCACGGGCTGCAGATAATACTTAGAAAGTTGATCGAGCATCCACCGCGACGGCGCAACCACCAGATCTGCCCCGCGCAATCCTCTGATCACAGTCTCGCGGTAGTTGCGCATCCAGGGAGTGTCGTCCGGCTCAGACCCATGTACCGCAGCCCACCAGCTCACGATGTCACTATGCGCTACCACTACCTTCGGAATATTGGTTGCCAGGTCGCCGTAGCAATACTGGCTGAAGTGGAGCACATCCGGTCTTACTTCTCCGATCAGCAACTCAAGGTAACGCTTCGATTCCTCAATGTCCCGTTCGGAGACTTCCATCCACTCCAGGCGATATTCGGTGGGACGGTAATCGAGGCCGTGGAGAGCCTGCATCCACGCCGTCTGATGGGGCAAAGGGAGCCGGCCAAAGCTGACCAGCGTAACTCGGTGGCCCGCATTCACCAGCCCGGTAACGAGTTCCTGCGTATAGGTCCAGACCCCGCCGACCGTGTCGGAGGTGATCAGTACGTACATTCCAGCTCCTCAATTGCAACTGGCTGCTGGGCTTGAATATCGCTAAAGCCTTTGTCTCGGAAAGACGCCAGGTAATGCTCGTGGGCGCGCTCCCACGCGTAATCGTCCGGCGGACCAAATCGTTGCAGATAATCAGGCGTGCCGGGAAAAGCAAACATTGGAACCGGCTCACTCACCCAGACGCCATGCTTTTTCAGGTTCTCCTGAAAGGCGCGCACCTGGCCGCGTTCGTCGTGCTCGGTGAGGATCAGATTCGCCTGCACCCAGGGAATGCGCTGCCGCGCATAAATCAGAAGGTCGCCGATTCGTTCTGTAGAGATGCGGCAATTCTTATTGAGTTCGTCGCGGCCTGCATCGGTGATGGACTCGACGCCGCACTCCATCGAAATGCAGTGCGCCGCGGCGAGAAGATCAAGCGATTGCTCGTCCCACAAATCGATTCGCGTCTGCAAACCAATCGTGATCGGACGCTTTGCCAGTTCCTGCAAAAGTACGCGGACAGATTTGCCGACGCCAAAGATTTCGTCGATCCAGTAAATGTAATCAACCCCGCGCGCGATCAAAGTATCGACTTCTTGCAAGACCGCCGACAATTCTCGCTCGCGAAATTTGTTGCGAAACAAAGTCTTGTTGCAGAAACTGCATGCCCAGGGACAGCCGCGGGCAAACTCCAGCTCAGCGCCACGTCCGGAGCCATGAAATACGTGGTGCCGGTGAGAATGATTTTCGACCGGATAATTGTTGAAACAGAGGGTGCCAAGCTGCTTCATGTCCGCCACACCAAACGTGCGGCTGATGTGGACTCCTGCGCCGTCCCGCCAGGAGCAGCCGTCAATTTCTGACCATGGGCGAGAGGGCAGCTGTGCCAACGTCTGGTCCGGTTCGCCGCGCATCGCGACATCGCAGTTTAACTTTCGTAAACTAGCGCCCGGCGTGGCTGAGGGATGAGGTCCGATCGCAACCTTGACGGCCCGAGTTTCCAGCTCCGCAAACCATTGCCGCGGGATTCGGAGCTCGGGCTGCGGACATCGCCAGAACAAGTAGGACGGCGCCGTGGGTATCACCAGGTAATCGGGAAGAAAACCGTCGAGCCGTGACTTCACGTCTCGCGTGCTCAGTTTTTCTAACTGCGCGTCGATCAGCATTGGCTGGTGCCCGGCTAGTTTGATCTGGTCAAATGCGAACAGCAACTCCAGCGGATAATGCGGCTCCCGGCAACCGAAGTAAGTTGAGCCTTCAAAACTCCAAGCCGGATTAACTAATGCAAACTTCACGAAGCAGCCTCGGGAATCTGGACGAGCGTGGGTTGTGGGCGGGTGCCGATAGACATGACAACGCTTTCCGCGCGCTGCTCGCGCCACCACTTCCAGATCATTTCAACGTTCTGACTTACGCTGATTCTCGGCTGCCATTCAGTGTGCTTGGTCAGCTTTGTAAAATCCGTGACATAGAATGGCTGATCGCCAGGCCGAGATTTCTGCAACGAGTAGCACACGCGATTGCCGGTAATTTCCTCGATGATCTCAACCACTTCCAACAGCGACACCGAATTGTTGATTCCCCCGCCGATGTTGTAAATCTGCCCCGCGGTCTTCTCCACCTGAGCGCGCGCTTTTTCGAACGCCACCACCAGGTCCTTTACCGAAAGCACGTCGCGGACCTGGCGGCCATCTCCGAAAATCGTCACCGGCTTATTTTGCAGCGCAGAGTACAAGAAGTGTGCGACCCAACCCTGGTCTTCGGTCCCGAACTGCTGCGGTCCGGCAATGCAAGACATGCGGAACACTACCGTCGGCAAAGCAAACATGCGGCTATAGTCGTGCACATACTGATCTGCCGTGCCCTTCGAACAACCATAGGGAGAATAAAGATCCAAGGGCTGCGACTCGTTGACACCCTTTTCATCGAGAGCGCAATAGCGCTTAGCGGTCAGAATGAGCGGCGTGGCCGAGAGGTTTCCATACACTTTGTTGGTAGAAGTAAAGAGCAGAAATGGCTGGCGCCCGCTCTTTCGGGCAGCTTCTAGAATATTAAGCGTGCCCACAGCGTTGACTTCGAAATCGGTACGTGGATCGGCCACCGAGCTGGTCACCGCAACCTGGGCCGCAAAATGATAAATCTCGCTGGCCATTTGCACCGCGCGTTGCACCAGCGCTGCATCGCGGATGTCGCCGATGGTGACTTTCAGGCGGTCTGGATCAGAGCACTCGCGTCGCAGCCACTCTAAATTGTGATGGACACCACGCCGTGAAAGATTGTCGAAGATATGCACACGCGCATCTGTCGTCTTCAACAGATGCTGGGCCCAATTCGAACCTACAAATCCCGCCCCCCCAAATATCAGAGCAGACCGGAGCGATAGTGGCTTTTTCATCGTTCCCTCGTTGCTATACGTGCGCGAAGACGCACGGTCGTCCAGGCAAGCGGAATTCTCAGGCGACTAAACCGTGGGCGCTCAACTGCTCCATGGCCTCGTCTACCGCGTCGCTGGCCTCCTGTGACTTCAACCACGCTACCAGCTCATCGATCCCTTCCCTCAATCGGGTCTTCGGCCTATACCCAAGTAGTTCCTTGGCCGTAGTAATGTCCGAGAAACAATGGCGGATGTCCCCAACCCGGTATTTTTCTGTCACTTCGAGCGGCATGTTCACGTCCAGCGCTCTCTCAAGCTCCGTCGCGACTTCGCTTATTGCGGCTGGCTGTCCGGATCCGATGTTCACGGCTCTTCCATCTGCTGCGGAGTTTTCCATGGCCAGTAAGTTTGCCTGCACAATATCGTGAACGCTCACAAAGTCCCGCATCTGCCGGCCGTCCTCGAAAACAATCGGGGACTTACCGTTCATCAGTCGCGAAGCAAAGATCGCCGCCACTCCCGTGTAAGGGTTTGAGAGGGACTGCCGCGTCCCGTAAATATTGAAGTAGCGCAGCGCGACGACCGGAATCTGGTACGTGGCCCCGAACAGGAGAGTCATCTCCTCCTGGTCTTTTTTTGAGAGCGCGTAAATGGAAGTGCATTGCAGCGGTTTGTCTTCCCGTGTGGCAGCCGGAACCAGGACCTGTCCGCAGTGTGGGCAGACCGTATCCCACTGCTTATCTTTCATCTGGCTCAATGGCCGGGCGGCGGGCGACACCTCGCCGCATTCCGAGCACAGGTAATTCCCTTCGCCATAAATCGACATGGAAGACGCGACCACGATTTTTTCGGGCTCCGAACGCCTATCGAGAATTGCCTGGAACAAATTCGCAGTCCCCAGATTATTGACGGCCGTATATTCCGAGATCTGATACATCGACTGGCCAACGCCTACAGCCGCCGCCAGATGAAAAATGACGTCAATGCCCTTCACGGCCGCTTCGATCTGACTTTGGTCGCGCATATCACCCAGAACGAACTCTGCACCGTCGGGTATATATGTGGACGTGCCGTCCTGGTGGACCTGAGGGGTAAGATTGTCAAAGATCCGCACGTCATTCCCTGCCTGCAGCAAAGCGTCGGCAGTGTGCGATCCGACAAAACCGGCGCCGCCCGTAACCAGAACTCGTTTCCCCGTCAATTCAATCCCTTTCTTCGGCGTGCATCGAGTGCTCTGCGTAACTTCCGAGGATG
This sequence comes from uncultured Acidobacteriota bacterium, assembly GCA_963702345.1. Classification (GTDB taxonomy): domain Bacteria; phylum Acidobacteriota; class Terriglobia; order Terriglobales; family Acidobacteriaceae; genus Gp1-AA145. Next base: position 458,201 of record CAVPCD010000008.1, read on the forward strand.
CAAGAGTTTATGAGATGCCGTCACCCGCTAAAGCTAAGGTACTTACCTAGCCAACTTTGGATGTATCTCATTCAACGTGAGATGTCTTAACCGGAAGTTATGCCTGGATGTACTACTTTAGCAATAGAACAGATCAGAATCTGGCGCGAGCATCAAGATCCGTCAGCCAAGTTAAGCATAACTCTCGGCTTCGCTCGGGACCGTTGACGGAGTACGTATTCCGGCCCGTGGGGCGTACCGGCTCACCATCCTCCTGGTGAACGCCGCGAAGTCTTCGCAGTCTTTGGGCGGACTAGTGTAATGCGGGACCATGCCCAGATGTTCAGGCGTAAAACATAGCGTGAGTGTGGTAGCGAATTCGTCGATGGCGTGCATCTGCCGGTCAAACCAGCCTTCAGCATTGGGACGAAATGAGTCAGCCCAGCTTAAACCGGTGCGCAAGTGGGTTACCTGCAGACGACGAAGCCATTCGACGGCGTCATCCAGGCGATGGTCTTCATAGTGGAACCATTGGCAAATTCCCAGGCCAGCAGGAAATTGCGACAGCGCCAGTTTGGGTGAGCCGTCTTCTTTGAGCAAACCCATGTAATAGTGGCGGTAGTAGGAGCTTCCCTCCGCTTCCTTATGCCGGGTGGTCGCCGTCCACGTAGCAGGCAAATCGTAAAGGCTGTACCAGTGAATTCGGTCAACTATTGGCCGCAACAACTCCGCAGTGCGCTGGATGCCAAATAACTGGACCTCTTCCGCGCCAAACGACGAAACTCCGACTTCTGAGACCCAGACGGGTTTGTTTGTTACCGAGCGTATCTCTTCGACTTTTCGTGGCCAATCGTGAATGTTCCAGTGGTTCCAATCCAGCGGAAAGCCATGTATGGCGACCACGTCAACGTGGTCCAGCACCCCATAACTGCCCAGCAGTTTCACGAAATTCGGGTCGACGGGCGACATACCACCCAGTGCTATGGTCAGGTCAGGATTGACCTGGCGAATTTCCTTTGCCGCCGCGATGATCATGCGGGCAAACATCTTCCAGTCGGGATCGACTTTAAAATCCCAATGCGAAAGATTGTTCGGCTCGTTCCATAGCATCACCGCTTCGATCATAAGATTTTTCGTTTGCCTCCCATGTCGTCAAAGGTCTACAGCGTTCCATCAAGTTCGTGGTCCACAATATACCGTCCTGCTCGCAAAACCGCCGCCGGTCGGCATATCCAGGTCTCTTCCTCAGGGTGGGATTCGATTTCCAGCCCCGAGCTGCGCAACATGGCTTCTACCGCTGCCCGATTCGGAATCCACCAGTTCGTGGGATCGTTCGAATAGCTTTTTTCGACGAAGTACATCGCCGGGAAATTCCGCTCCTCGAAAATCTTCGTCTCCCAGAAGGGATAATCCTCGGCCCATTCGCCGACCTGTTCCGAGCCACGAACCATGGTCTGAAACACCAGCTTTCCCCCGACCTTCTTGATCAGATTGTCCAGCGCTAACAGAGGATACCGGAGGTGATAAAACAACCCCATAAATAAGACGTAATCAAATTGGCCGGCTAGTTTGTCCGTTGCGTAGACTGAGCACTTCTCGATCTCGATCTCCAACCCCAGGGTCTGAGCGGCGAACCGAGCTTGGCTTAAATAGCGGTCATCGACATCGATTCCAACCACCCGCCTGGCCCCACGCTTCTTCATTTCAATCGAGTAGAAGCCGCCATTGCAGCCAACGTCGAGAACAGTCGCCCCGGTAAGATCCTGCGGGATCGCGCTCGCGATCTGCCGCCACTTGATACTGGGGAAGTCGCCGAGAAAGTGGTGGGGGGCAGTAGGTACACCATGCAGGTCGAGATTATGAAACCAGTCGCCCAGATCAGAGATGCGCTGAGCAAGCTGGCCTGGCTCAGGGCCGACGGTTGACGATGTTTGCTGCCGGGCTGAGTCGGTGACAGAAGACATGAGATTCAAAGGGGCGCATTCAAAGATGCGACTTTATTGAGGAGCGTTGTGTTTGCTCAGACATCCGGACCATCGAATCCGGCTGCAAATTGCGCGATCGGGTCGAGCCTCTCCAGCAAAGCACCGGCGAGCCTGATTCTCCGGAAATGCCACTACAACCGAAAGTTGCACCAGCCCATCAAAGCCGCTCATGGCGAAACATTTGCCAAAATCGCATGCGGCCTCGCTGGTTACGGCGAGCAGCGCCCCGCTGCCGCGCAAAGCCATAACTCTTTATCGCGATGTGTTGCAGGCGATGAATGAGCGCGGAATTCCGTACGCGGTTGCCGGGGCGTTTGCACTGCAGAAATACACCGGCATCCGTCGCCGGACCAAGGATCTTGATCTCTTCCTCAAGCCTGAGGATGTTTCCGCCGCGCTCGACCACCTATGTAAGCAAGGTTTCCGCTGCGAGACCCTCGATCCTGTCTGGCTTTCAAAGGCCCGCCGCGGGGAATATTTCGTGGACCTGATCTCCGGCATGAGCAATGCCGTGATCATGGTGGATGACACCTGGATGCAGCGGGCACAGCCGACTGTGATTGCGGGCGTGCAGTCGCGAGTTCTGTCCGCTGAGGATTTGCTGGCGTCAAAGCTGTTCGTCACCCGCCGCGAAAGGTTCGACGGCGCCGACATCGCCCACATTGTTTACCGCACCAAAGGGGAACTTGAATGGAAGCGGATTCTGGATATCGCCTGCGAGAACTGGGAGATCCTGCTGTGGTCCTTGATGCTTTTTCGTTACGTCTATCCGGCCCATACGGATTACGTTCCCGCGCCGTTGTGGCAGGATTTGCTGTCACGTTATATGCATCTGGTCCAGCATCCCAATCCCAAGGCGCCATTTCGGGGCAGCCTGGTTGACGAAAATATTTTTGCCATCGACATGAAAGAGTGGGGCTTGGAAAATCTGCAGGGCGAATATCGGACCCGGCATTTACGGAAGCCATCGATGAAGCAGGCGCCGAAACTCGGCGTGGTCCGGAAATCCGCCAAAGGGAAAAAATGAGAGTCGCGGCGACTGCCGACCTGCACTTCACGCCTGCGCGCTTTACCGCTTTGCACGATCAACTAAACCGCGTTCGCGACGAAGCCGACGTCTTTGTAGTGGCGGGCGATCTCACCAACTACGGTAAGCCTGAGGAAATGGAGCCTCTGTTGAACGTGCTGGTGCGGCTGCGACTGCCCGTGATTTGCGTGCTTGGCAACCACGATTATGAGAGCGACCGCCAAGTGGAACTCATGCGCATGCTGACCCAGGAAGGGATCAAAGTGCTGGATGGAAGCGCCTACGAGCGGGATGGCGTCGGCTTTGCGGGAACCAAGGGCTTTATAGGTGGCTTTGGGCGGGGTGTATTGACCGCCTTCGGCGAGCTGGAGATCAAAACCTTTGTGCGCGCCAGCATCGATGAGGCGCTCCGTCTCGAGCGCGCCATGTCCCAGCTAAGGACGAAGAAGCGGGTGGTGGTGCTGCACTACGCTCCAGTTGTGACCACCGTCGAGGGGGAAGCCCCTGAAATTTATCCTTTCCTTGGAACATCACGGCTCGCCGAAGTAATCGATCGCCATGGCGCAGACCTGGTGGTCCACGGTCACGCGCATAATGGAAAGTGCGACGGCAAAACTCCAGGAGGAGTCCCGGTACATAACGTCGCCATCACCCTGCTGCAAGCGCAAAATCCCTCGGCGGTTTACCGGGTTTTTGACGTTTAGCCCGACGGCCTTGCAGCTATACGCTCCGCTTAACAAACTCCGCGAATTGCTTAACATCGTCTGCGGTTGTGTCCCAGGAGCACATCCAGCGCACCACTGACTGGGCCTCATTCCAGACGTAAAAGAAGTAACGCTTTTGAAGTTTCGCAATGGATTTTCGTGGAATCTGTGCAAAGACCCCGTTTGCTTCCACGTTGTAAATGATCCTCACTCGCGGAATTTTGCTTATCTCGCGTTTCAGCAGTTGCGCCATGCGATTGGCATGGCGGGCGTTTTGCAGCCATAGATCATTCGTGAACAGCGCTTGGAACTGAGCGGCGATAAACCTCATCTTTGAAGCTAGTTGCATCCCCTGCTTGCGATAGAACTTGAAGTTCGCAGCCAGTTCAGGATTGAAGAACACCACAGCCTCAGCCCCCATCGCTCCGTTCTTAGTTGCACCGAACGAAAGCACGTCGATTCCCAAATCGCGTGTGGCTTGTCTCAAACTGAGCCCCAGAGAGGCGACAGCGTTGGCAATTCTCGCGCCGTCTACGTGCAGAAACATTCCATGCTTGTGGGCAAAATCCGCCAAGGCCCGAATTTCGTTTGGTCGATACACTGTTCCCACTTCGGTCGCCTGCGTTATCGAAATCACTCGAGGCTGAACGTGGTGCTCGTCGCCAACGCCATGGTAGGCCGACTGCACCGCCTGCACCGTCAGCTTGCCGTTCTTTGCCGGAACTGGCACGAGTTTGCAGCCGGTGAACTTTTCGGGGGCGCCACATTCATCTACGTAGATATGTGCCGCTTCGGCACAAATAACCGCATGATAGGAATTAGTGAGAGCCTTAAGACTCAAGCAATTAGCAGCGGTGCCGTTAAATACGAAGAAGACTTCAATGTCTTCGCCCAATTGCTTTTTAAATAATGCCTGAGCCGAGTGCGTATGCGCGTCATCACCATATCCGACCACATGGCCCTGGTTGGCCGCGCCGATCGCTTTCAGGACATCGGGATGGACTCCGGCGTTGTTGTCGCTGGCAAAGCTGCGGGTGGGTTTCATGAATTCAACAATCTAGCAGAAGATCGAAAAGTTGGAAGATCCACTCTCTTTTTTCAAGTTCCAACGTCCAATCAAGGGATTTTCTTGACATCAACAATTGCGTAACGTTATGGTTACATATTGTTAAAGGAAGTTGGATCCGGAGAGTCGGACTTGGTCGCAGAACGGCCGCAGGAGCGGGAGGGCGGCGTGATCGGCAATTTGAACCCTGCGCGACCCGCCATTAATCTAGGATGAACGCAGTGTGAGCACCGGGGCCATTGGGATGATTCGGCCGACAGCTGAGCCGTGACGTTACTAGGTTTCATGGACGAATCAATTTTTGGAATCGCTGCTATTTACGTTTCATCCAATCTCTAACCTGAGTTGTAGGTAGGACCCGCTGGAGTTGACTGCACCAAGACGCGGGGAACTTTAACTTTTGACCATGCGTAAGGGTATTTAAAGGGAAATCAATGGCGAAACGGATGTTCTTCATGCTGGCGGTGGTGATCGTGGTCGTCGCCGGCCTCGGCTTTTTTAAGTACCGGCAGATTCAGACCGCAATTGCGATGGGCTCGAGCTTTGCGCCGCCACCGGACGCTGTAACGACCGTCGTAGCCAAAAGTGAGACCTGGCCGTCGACTCTTGATGTGATCGGCACAACGGCCGCTATTCAGGGCGTGACCGTCAGCGCCGACTTGCCAGGCGCGGTCGCCAAGATAAATTTCGAGTCTGGTCAAGCGGTCCACGCGGGCGATGTGCTGGTCGAGCTGGATACACGGGAAGAGCGTGCACAACTGGCTGCAGCTGAGTCCGATCGAGATCTGGCGAAGATCAATTATGACCGGGACCAACAACTCGTTAAAGAGGGCGTAGTCGCTCGCATGCAGTCTGATAATTCATCTGCACAGCAAAAATCTACCGATGCGAAAGTCGGAGAGATCAAAGCCACAATCCAGCGGAAGACAATTCGCGCGCCGTTCTCGGGGGTCCTGGGCATTCGGCAGATCAATCTCGGACAATATCTGGCCGCAGGGGCTGCTATTGTCTCTCTGCAGGCGCTTAATCCCATTTACGTGAATTTTGGAGTGCCGCAGCAGCAGTCGCGTTTTGTGAATACTGGCCGAGTTCTGGAACTGACCAGCGACGACGTACCCGGGGTTGAGTTTAAGGGTCACGTAACCGCGATCGACTCAGTGGTCAACGAAGCCACTCGTAACCTGCAGGTGCAGGCTACTATGCCCAATCCAGGCGGCAAATTGCGGCCGGGCATGTTTGTGCAAGTCCAACTGGGATTGGGAGCCAGCCAGAACGTCATTCCCCTTCCCGCATCCGCAATTAACTACGCTCCTTATGGAGATTCGGTCTTTGTTGTCACCGACCTGAAGGACCCCAAGGGCAAATCGTATCGCGGAGTACGCCAGGAATTCGTCAAAGTCCAGGGCTCCCGAGGTGATCAGGTGGGCGTGATCTCTGGCGTCAATCCGGGCGAGGAAATCGTGAGCTCGGGAGTTTTCAAGCTGCGAAATGGCGCCGCTGTGCAGGTGAATAACAAAGTACGACCGCCAAATAACCCGAAGCCGAACCCCGAGGACAGCTAGCCATGAAGTTCACCGACCTCTTTGTACGTCGGCCAGTTCTCGCTATTTGCGTCAACCTGGTGATCCTGATCGCGGGCCTGCAGGCCATTCGCTCACTCAGCGTGCGCCAGTACCCGCGTAGCGATATCGCAGAAGTTCAGGTTTCGACCGTGTACGTGGGCGCGAACGCTGACCTCGTCCGAGGTTTCATCACCACGCCGCTCGAGCGTGTGATCGCCAGCGCCGACGGCATCGACTACATGGAGTCTACGAGCTCCCAGGGCATCAGCACCATCGATGTTCACCTGAAGCTCAATTACGACACCAACGCCGCGCTCACTCAGATTCAGGCCAAAGTCGCGCAGGTGCGTAACGACCTGCCACCGGAGGCCGAAGCCCCGATTATCGATTTGCAAACTTCGGACAATCAGTTTGCGGCGATGTACCTGGGCTTTTCCTCAAAGGACCTCGATCAGAACCAGATCACCGACTACCTAACCCGCGTGGTGCAGCCGAAGCTGACCGCCATCAACGGCGTCCAGCGAGCGGACATTCTCGGCGGCCGGACGTTTGCCATGCGCATCTGGCTCAAGCCCGACCAGATGGCGGCCCGCGGGGTTTCGCCTTCTGACGTGCACGACGCGCTCTCCAAGAATAATTATCTTTCAGCGCTGGGAAGCACCAAGGGCGACGCGGTTTCCGTGAACCTGGTGGCGAATACCGATTTGCGGACGGCGGAAGACTTCCGCCAGATGGTGATCAAGCAACAAAACGGCGTGGTGGTAAGGCTTGGCGAGATTGCCGACGTTGTTCTTGGTGCAGAAAACTACGAGTCCGATGTTCGCTTTAACGGCGAGAGCGCAACCTTCATGGGCATATGGGTACTGCCCACGTCCAACTCGCTGGACGTGATCAAACAGGTGCGCCAAACCATTCCCGGCATCCGGGCAGAACTCCCGCAAGGGATGAATGTCGGAATCCCCTACGACTCGACCAAATACATTCAAGACGCGATCAACGAAGTGCTGCACACGTTAACCGAGACCCTGTTGATCGTCGTAGTCGTAATCTTCCTTTTCCTGGGATCGTTCCGGTCGGTGCTCATCCCGGTCATCGCGATTCCTATCTCGCTGATTGGTGCCGTATTCATCATGCTGGTAGCGGGATTCACCATCAACCTGCTGACCTTGCTCGCGATTGTGCTGTCAGTCGGCCTGGTCGTGGACGACGCGATCGTGATGGTGGAGAACGTCGAACGTCATCTTCACATGGGCAAAGACCCCTTCCGCGCCGCCATCGATGCCGCCCGCGAATTGGTTGGACCTATCATCGCCATGACGATTACGCTGGCGGCGGTATACACGCCGGTGGCTATCCAGGGCGGCCTGACTGGAGCACTCTTCCGCGAGTTCGCCCTTACCTTGGCCGGTGCAGTCATCGTTTCCGGTTTTGTGGCTTTGACGCTGTCCCCGATGATGGGTTCGAAACTGCTGCGCCAGGGCGATACTGAAAAAGGCTTCGCTGGAATCGTCAATCGGCAATTCGAGCACGTACGCAGTCTGTACACGCGTTTGCTCTCCGGCACGTTGCGTTTCCGGCCGGTGGTGCTCACGCTCTGGGTGATCGTCGCGCTATTGATGGTTCCCTTCTATATGTTTTCCCAGCGGGAATTAGCGCCCGCGGAAGATCAGGGGATCGTTTTCTCTATCATTCAGTCTTCGGCGAACTCGACCCTCGACCAGACGAATCTGTTTACCCAAGAGGTTTACAACGTCTTCCATTCGATCCCGGAAAGCGAAAGCATTTTTCAGATTACGCAGCCGACAGGGGGCTTCGGTGGCATGGTCACCAAGCCGTGGAGCGAACGCAAAAAGACTGCTCAGCAGCTGCTAGTGGAGGCAAGCGGACGGCTATCGAAAATTCCTGGCATTCGAGTAATTCCTTTGACCCCGCCGCCATTGCCGGGCGGAGGTTCGTTCCCGGTTGACTTCGTAATCCAGGCTTCAGCCGAGCCACAGCAGATGAGCGAGCTGGCAGGACAAATCGTCCAGAAGGCGATGGCCAGCGGAATGTTCATCTTCGCTGATACCGATGTGAAATTCGACCAGCCGCAAACCGAGGTAGTTTTCGATCGAGACAAGCTCCGCTCGCAGGGAGTGGACATGAGTGAGGTGGGCTCAGATCTCTCCACCATGCTCGGCGGGAACTACGTCAATCGCTTCAGCATTCAGGGTCAGAGCTATAAAGTCATCCCGCAGGTAAAACGTGAGGATCGACTCAATGCCGATCAACTCGAACACATGTACGTCAAGGGATCGAACGATCAGTTGGTCCCGCTTTCAACTTTTGCCACTCTGAAAACCACTACACAGCCGCGCTCGCTGAATAAATTTCAGCAGCTCAATGCAGTGCGTATTCAGGGCGTGATACCGCCGCCTGTACCCCTCGACAAAGCTCTGACATTCCTGGAAGACCAGGCGAAACAGATTCTGCCGCAGGGCTATACCGTAGATTACGCGGGTGAATCTCGGCAGCTTCGCGTAGAAGGCAGCAAATTCCTCGGCACATTCCTGTTGTCGGGAATTTTAATTTACCTGGTGCTCGCCGCGCAGTTTGAAAGCTTCCGCGATCCGTTCATCATTCTCGCAGGATCGGTGCCCCTGGCCATTTCTGGTGCGCTGATGTTTTCATTCCTCGGATTCACAACTCTCAACATCTATAGTCAGGTGGGACTGATTACGCTCGTGGGATTGGTGTCAAAAAACGGCATTCTTATCGTTGAATTCGCCAACCATCTGCAGGAGAGCGGTCGCAGCAAACTGGAAGCAATAATTGAAGCGTCCGCAACCCGTTTGCGACCCATCTTGATGACGACGGCCGCCACGGTCTTCGGCCACTTGCCGCTGGTCTTCGCGAGCGGCCCTGGGGCCGGCGCCCGAAACAGCATCGGTATTATGCTGGTCAGCGGCATGATCATAGGGACCGCATTCACGCTTTTTGTTGTTCCGTCGATTTACATGCTGGTGGCCAAGCGGCATGTGGCGCTAGAACCATTGCAGGAGCCTGAGGCGCTGCCTGAACCCGCGGGGATGGCAGTCTAAGAAATTGGCGTAGCGGGCCGCGAAACTCTATTTCGCGTGCGCGGCCGCTGCTCCCAGGACTTTACCCTCATCCGATTGCTGCACAAAGGCGATCACCCGATAATCTTTTTCGGGGTGGTCCATCTTGATTGCCACGTCTTTAGAAAACGTCTCGCCTTTTTTCAACTTGCCTACGCCGGTGAGGCGCTCTACTACTGCGACGTGTTCCAATTGCCGCCCGCCGTTTTCGCCTCTCAGCACTTGGGACTGCGCGTGGTCTAGCGCGACCGCTATGAAAACCTCGGCTTTCGAAGGGACCTCGGCAGCTTCAATGTGCGCCACAATTTTTCCTTGCTCAACACGCAATGCCGAGATCCGCACGCTGATCTTGGGGACTGGACCTTCCTTCGCAAAAGCGCGCCCAGCTTGCGGACGATCGCTTCCCACAAAAGCCTCGCTGCCGTCCACCACCATCTGCGGCGTATAAGGGCCCTTCTGTACATGCAAGCGATCCACGTATTCGCTTTGCCGCAAGGTCAGCGCGTGAGATGAAAACGGATCTCTCCATCCCTGATCGTCCCAGTAATCCACGTGCTCCTCAAGCACGATCAACTGTGCTCCGGGGATGGGTTGCGCAGCGTCAAGAGCTTTCAGGAAGGCGTCGGCCGGAGGACAATCGGAACAACCTTCGGAGGTGAAAAGTTCTACCAGAATCGGGTTCGCCGGAGCAGCCAGCGCAGGTACGGAAAATAAAACCCACATCGCCGCCAGCGAAAGCGCAGCCGACGCACGAAAGCCGCATCTATCCAGATTGGACATGGTTCAGGAGATTCCTGGAAAATAACAAAGTTACGTAACTCTCTGTATTTTACTTCCGATCAGTCTCTGGAGAAAACATGTATCGATGTCGGCTGTGTTGCTTTACTCTGCTTGCGCTAATCGCCCTGCCGGCTTACGGCGCCGATTCTTCCCAGACGTGGTATTTTGCCGTCTCAGGTGACTCGCGCAACTGCGGCGACGTGGTCATGCCCGCGATTGCCGCCGATGCTTCGAAGCACAACGTTGCCTTCTACTGGCACCTCGGGGACCTGCGTAAGATTTCTGCGCCGGATGAAGACTTTATCCAGGAACAAGCGCAAAAGGGTACCCCAGCCGATCTGGCGATGTATGAGAAACATGCGTGGGATGATTTCATCGAAAACCAGATCACGCCTTGGGGTGACACTCCATTCTTCCTCGGAATTGGAAACCATGAAACTACCCCGCCAAAAAGCCGGGCTGCGTTCGTGGAGCAGTTTCACCCGTATCTCGACCGGCCCGAGCTTCGAGAGCAGCGGCTGAAAGATGATCCCAAAGCCACACAGCCAAAAACCTATTTTCACTGGATGCGCGACAGCATCGATTTCATTTACCTCGACAATGCTGTTGGAAGCGACTTCGAGACGGCTCAGATGCAGTGGATTCAAAGTGTCCTCGACCGCGATCGCAAAGACGATGCCATTCACACGATCGTCGTCGGTATGCACGAGGCGCTCCCCCAAAGCATTTCGGCGAATCACAGCATGAACGAGTCACCCATGGGGATAGAGACCGGCACTCGCGTTTACCACATGCTGCTCAGCATGCAGAATGACGCGCACAAGATCGTTTACGTTTTGGCCAGCCACTCGCACTACTTTATGGATGGGATTTTCAACACCGAGTATTGGAAGACGAATGGCGGCGTGCTGCCGGGGTGGATCGTAGGCACGGCCGGTGCGGAGCGCTATCCGTTGCCGCCAGACGCCCATGCCGCAAAGGCTGCGAAGACGAACGTTTATGGCTATCTGATGGCGACCGTAAATCCCGAGGGCAAAGCGCCGGGAACAGTGGAGTTCAAGTTCGAAGAGCTGAAAGAAGACAGCATTCCGCAGGATGTAGTAGAGCGGTTTACCAAACCGTTCGTCCACGAATGTTTTGCGGGAAATCGCAGGACGGCTCAAATCCATTAGCTTGAATTCTCGAGCCGTGAAATTGGATTATCGGATCGGCGCAGTGCGGATGACAGGCGCTCGCCAACTAATTAAAATAAGCTCCGCATGAGAGGTGGGGCGATGAACACATCACGGGTTCTTACGATTTCCTTGTTGGTAGCTTTGCTGCTGGCTCCGGCATTGGCGGAGAAAAAGCCGGCGATTCCGCTGGCTACAATCAATTTTGTCGTGGTGCGCGATGAAAACGGCAAGCCGGTGCGTAATGCTGCGGTAGTACTGCACCCTGTAGAAGACAACGGAAAGCAGGCCCGCGGTGGAATTGAATTGAAAACTGACCCTGACGGCAAAGCCAACTACGACGGTGTGCCATACGGTAAGATGCGCATCCAGGTGCTCGCCTCCGGCTTTCAAACGTTTGGAAATGATTATGATGTCGGCCGGCCCAGCCTGGACATCACCATTAAGTTAAAGCGCCCGGACAAACAATATTCGATCTACGAAAACCACCCTGGCGACAAGCAACAAAAAGATCAGAAGCCGCAGTAAAACAATTTCGATTCATAATGCCTTATCTGCTCAAAACCGAACCGTCTGAATACTCTTTCGCGGACCTGCAGCGCGAAGGCACCACCATTTGGGATGGAGTGTCGAATCCCGTGGCCCTGAAAAATCTTCGCGGAATGAAAACTGGCGATCAGTTGGTGATTTACGAAACCGCAGATGTAAAGAGTGCGGTGGGAACGGCGACCGTGGTCTCGATCGATACGTCCGACCCTAAGAATCCGCGAGTGAAGATCAAGGCCGGCAAACCGCTGTCGAAACCGGTGACGCTGGCGGAGGTCAAATCCAATAAACTCTTTGCAGAATCGCCGCTGGTACGGCAAGGGAGGTTGAGCGTTGTGCCGCTGAGCGAGCAACAGTACAAAGCCTTAGGCGCCAGCTAACAGCCCTAGCCAAGTAAACGCATGAAGCCCGAGCTCGGCAGGTCGGGTGCCATAAAGTTTCGAGGCATGCCAATTTTCTTCGTAATTTCTGCGGCCGCGATGTAGCCACTTCTCACCGCGCCTTCCATCGTGGCTGGCCATCCAGTGGCGGTCCAGTCGCCCGCGAGAAAGACATGCGGCCACGGACTTTGCGACGGCGGCCGATGGCGGTCAATGCCAGGCTTCGGTGAAAAGGTAGCGTTCACTTCCTTAACGACCGTGGCTTTCACGAGCGTCGCCTCGCGCGCGGCGGGAAAGAATTCATACAGTTCGCCCAGAGCGAGATCGATGATTTCCTGGCGAGATTTCTCAATCAGTGATTTTGAAGCGCTGATCACCAGTTCGACATAACTGGGGCATTCTCCGCCAGGGCGATCCCGACTTTCCCCGCTGTTCCCGCGATTTGAATTCCCTGCCGAAGTTTTCTCCAGTAGCATCGATTTGTGGAACATCCATTGAATGGTGCGGTCGAGAAGCACGGCATGAGGCAGGTCGGTAATCTGGCGATCGAACCAGAGGTGAACACCCGTGATCGGCGCAGTTTCAAAGTGCGAAAGTTTTTCCCGCAGGTCGCGTGACCCTGGCGAATCTGGCAGAAGTTTGGCCAGCGAATCAAACGGCACGGCGAGAATTGCGTAATCAAATTCTTCTTCCGAATCCTGAACTCGAAGCCGCGCTCCTTTTTCCGTGGGGAGAAATGACTGCACACTATTACGCAGACGGACCGACCCTCCATGATTGCTGATGTAATCTTTAGCCGCGTTGTAGAGTTCTGTGAGCGGCACCCTGGGAACTCCCATCACTCGGGCTTCACCGGACTTCATGGATTCGCGTACCACCTGCGCCGCGTAGGGTACAGCGATGCGGTCCATATCTTCGCTCAGTGCGCTGACCAGTATCGGCTTCCAGAAGCGTTCAATGGCGTTATGGGTTTGATGGTGACGGTGCAGCCACTCCTGAAAAGAAATTCCGTCATCTTTCGGGTGAGTCGCGATCAACACTGCCAGACCGCGTAAGAGCATGACCTTGTCCCACGCGTTCAGAAATTTAAAGCCGAGAAATGATGGCGCGACCTGAAACGGCGCCGGCAAAAAACTCGGCTTCAGTTCCGACCTTCTTCCACCTGGTTCAATAAACGTCATGCTGTCGAACCAACGGATCTTGTCGTCGACGCCGATTTGCTTGTAGAAAGCGATCAGGTTGGTGCAAAGCTTGAAAAGCACGTGCTGGCAGTTGTCTACTACTTCGCCAGTGCCGGGATGCTCATACGAGGACGCGCGTCCGCCGAGATAGGGGCGCCGTTCAAATAGAGTGACGCGAAAATTGCACTCGGAGAGCGCGCATGCAGCCGCCAGTCCAGCCAGCCCTCCGCCGACGATCGCCACTGAGGGGCCACTTCCCGCAACGTTTGCAGGTTCAGATTTTATGGAATGTGCGAAAGGCATCAGAGAAGTCGCTTCAAGAAGCCTTTTGCAAAAATGCTGAGCTTCTCCGGAAGCGTGAGGCTGACTTTGCGGGTGAATACGTCGTAATTAAGACGGACGATTTTCTGCAGCAGACCGCGATAAATGTTAATCAGCACCCACAAAGCAGGCTGGCTGTCTTCAGAAATAAGGTGAAGAAGGTCATCGCCGGCGCGGTAGTTCTCAAATGCGCGCTGGGCTTCAAAGTGCAACAACGCACGCAGGCGCGACGGGTCGGTCATGGTCGCAAGATCGGCTGCCAGAATTCCAAAATGCGCCAGATCATCCTGTGGCAGATAAACTCGTCCCAGCACGGCGTCTTCCTTCACATCGCGAATGATGTTGGTGAGCTGAAATGCCAGGCCCAGGCGCTCGGCCAGCGGCTCGCCAGAAGGGTCGCGGTAACCAAAAATGTGAATGCAAACCAGCCCCACGACCGACGCCACGTTGTAACAGTAACGTTCCAGTTCCTGAAAGTTGCGGTACTGAATGGGATGTCGCGGATAATTCTGGTCCGGACTTTCCTCCTCAACATCCATCGCCGTTCCGAAAGCCAGCTGATCGAGTAGGCCGACAGGAATACCAAATCTGCGTTGGGCGTCAACTACTGCCAGCAGCACTGGATCATCGGTGGGATGTCCGGTCTGCGCGGCGTGAAATCCATCCAGCCATGCGTCGAGCTTCTGTTTGCGGTCGCGTGCCGAGAGCGCCGGGTCATCGGCAATGTCATCACACCGCCGCATGAACGCATACACCGCGCTCAAGGCCTGGCGCTTACGTTTGGGAAGGACGAGAAATCCGTAATAGAAATTCTTGGCTTGTGAGCGCGTGATTCCCCGGCACACCGAGTACGCCATGTGTAGCTGCGACTCAGTCGGCATGAACGGGGTCGGAAATTGTGCCACGCTACTCATATCAGTTTGCGCAGGGCCGCTCGAGCGACCAGCGCCAATTTGCGCCGTTTTGAAATCACCGGACGCCGGCCCAGCACGGCGTAGCCCTGGCGCTCAATCGCGTTCAGTATCTGTTGCCCGCCACGGCTGAAGAGTTCAATATCAGTAGCCAGCTCGCGGCTGACATTGCCCGCCAAAGGAAAACCGCGGTCAAACCATTCGCGCGCGCGCTGTACTTCGAAGTGCATCATCTCGCGAAATGCGCCGGTATTTTGTTTGCCCGCGATGTCCGTTTCTTTCACGTCGTATTTCCGCAAATCTTCAAGCGGAAGATAAATTCGCCCTTTCTCGTAGTCGGCGCTCACATCCTGCCAGAAGTTTGCCAGTTGCAATGCGCTACAGGTGTAATCAGAAAGCTGCTGGCGTTCACTATCACGATATCCACACAAGTAAAGCACCAAATGGCCGACCGGATTGGCAGAATAGCGGCAGTATCCCAGCAGATCATCAAAGCTTTCGTAGCGAGTGATTCTCTGGTCCTGGCGAAAAGCGGTCAGCAGGTCGGCAAACGTCTGCTTCGGGATGTCGAACTCGCGGACCGTTCCCGCCAATGCCACAAACACGGGATGCCGGGGATCACCCTGATAGCAGGCGTTCAGCTCGCACTCCCATTCGTCCAGCAATTGCAGCGAGGCTTCGCGATCGCCGGTCTCATCACCTAAGTCGTCCGAGATCCGGCAGTAAGCGTAGACATTGTAAAAATGCTGACGCAGGCGCTTGGGAAGGAACCACGTGGCCACCGAAAAATTCTCGTAATGCGAGCGCGCCAGGCGTTCGCAATACGCATAAGCATCTTCGAGCGAAGCAGCTCGCGACGGGATTGCATACTCCGCTGGCAGGTTACTCCAAATTTGGTTGGCAGTGCTCATCAGGTTCAGCTCTTAGCCGCTAGCTCTTGCCTTCTAGCTTGCACCCACAACGTCCGAGCTAAGAGCTAATGGCTAAAAGCTAAGAGCTTTCTTATTGCCCCGGTATGATCGCCGTCTTGATGTCGCCGTTCCGATTCATCATGTGCTGGAGGACCTCCTGCAGGCGCGAAAGCGGCGCCTCGCCGGTGATGTAGTCGGTGGGACGAATCTTCTTTTCGGCAATCAGGGCAAAGGCCTTGCGCACGGCGTCAGGTGTGTGGTGGAAAGTCGCTTTCAAAGTGACTTCGGAGTAGTGCAGGCGATTGGTATCGAGTTCGACCTTGGCGCCCTTCGCACATCCGCCGAAGAAGTTCACCGTTCCGCCCTTGCGCACCATTTCTGTGGCCCAGATCCAGGCTTCGGGACGGCCCACGGCTTCGACCACAACATCGGCGCCCCGGCCGGCAGGTGAAAGCACTCGTACTGCCTCAACCGGATCTTTAACTCCCTCAAGGTGGACCACGTCATGCGCACCCATTTTGCGGGCGGCTTCAATTTGCGACTCGCGCTTTACCACGGCAATCACGTTGCATCCCATGGCCTGAGCGACATGCACGAACATCAAGCCGATCGGGCCGGCGCCGATCACGGCAACGGTGTCGCCGATCTCGACCCTCGTCTCGTGCAGTCCGCGCAGAACGCAGGCCAGCGGCTCAACCATCGCCGCTTCCTCAAAGCTAACGTGGGGAGGAATGGCCAGCATGTTCAAATCAACAATCCGCCGCGGCACGCGAATGTATTCCGCATAGGCACCATTGTTGAAGAGCAGGTCTTCGCAAAGATTCTCCTGATGGCGTGAGCAATAGAAGCAGGTCTGGCAAGGCGCTGAGTTTAGCGCCACCACGCGCATACCTTTCTTGAAACCTTTCACACCTGGGCCAACTTCTTCGATTACGCCAGCCGACTCGTGGCCAAACAAAGCCGGGGGAACGATCATGCGCGCGTGATATCCCCGCTGATAGACCTTCAGGTCGGTACCGCAGGTCAGGGCCACCTGCACTTTTACCAGGACTTCTCCCTGCTCCACGCGAGGAATGGGTACTTTCTCAATCTTCACGTCCTCTTTGCCATAGAGGACCGCGGCTGTCATTTTTCCGTTCACTTCTGCCTCTCGACTCCCGGCTGAATCACAATTTTCATCGAATCCGGCTGGGGATGCGCCGCCAGCTCTAAAGCCTCAACCGCCTCTATCAGCGGGAAGCGATGGCTGATCAGCTTCTCCAAAGCCATTTCCTGTCCCATTACGAAACGAACCGACTCTGCCTGCAAATCGACTGAAGCGCTATATGAACCGATCAGAGTCTTCTCGTCGACACACACTGCCGCGGGGTCGAAAACCGCTTCACCGTGCTGCGTCTGGGCAAACAGTAAAACCCGTCCGCCTGGACGCACCGCATCCATGGCTGTGCGGATCAAGCTGTTGCTTCCCACGGCCAAAATGGCAGCGTCAACGCCACGTCCTTCACTTCGGCGGCGCGCCTCGCTGACCACATCAGCACTTGAACTATTGATTGCGCTTTCGAGTCCGAATCCTTTTGATATTGTAAGCCTTTGCTCGTATAAATCGGAAGTTATTACCCTAGCCCGAGCACGTTTGGCCAATACGCTCAATATGATACCGATGGGCCCTTGGCCGATTACCAGGACGGTCTCGTCCGGTTCCAGGGCCAGCCGTTCTATCCCCTTCATGCAGGTGTTTACCGGCTCAACGAATGCCGCCTGCTCGAATGAAACCCCATCCGGGATAGGCACCGTTCCCATCTCCACAATCCAGTCCATTACACGGACATACTCGGCAAAGCCGCCACCAGAAGGCTCGAATCCCGCTGTACAGCCCACTTTCTTATACGTCTCGCACTGGGCAAAGGTTTTGTGTCGGCAGTAATAACACTCGCCGCATGGGATGTGGTGGAAGACCATGACCCGGTCGCCTGGGGCGAGTTTAGACACCCCCTCCCCGACAGCAGCGATGGTTCCGGAGGTTTCATGGCCGAAAATGCGCGGGACTGAGTGCGATCCGGTTGCGATCTTCTTAAGGTCAGTGCCGCAAATGCCGCAGGTATGAACTTTCACTAGGATTTCGCCGCGACCAATCTGAGGAATGGGTACGGACTCGAGCCGCACGTCGTTCTTGCCGCGGTACACGGCAGCCGTCATTGTGGCGGCGATTTTCTCCGAACTCTGCTTTGAGGTCAGTTGCTGTGCGATGGCCATCTCAGGATTGATGCCGCGAAATTATGCCTGGAATTATTGTATTTGTCAGCGCGCTTTCGCGCAGCCAGGCACATAAATTGTGAGATGCAAGTTGCGTGTTCCGAGCCAGACGAATCATTTTCAGCCAAAGCCAGGGACGGGGAAGAAGATAAAAGATCAGCAGCTTCGTCTGAAACTGGCCGTGGCGAATGAACCGGTTCAGTTCCGCGATTTCGAAATTCACATCGTCCGAGATAGCTTTGACGGCGAGAAATGGCAAGTTGTGGACCTGTGCCGCACGGGCAACCGACGCGCCCTCCATGTCGACTACGTGCGCCCCATAGGACTTCGCTAGCTGTCGCTTCTGGACTGTACCCGCCACTTCTGCAGAACTCACCAGAACCGTCCGCGCAAGCGGGCTCTTGCCCAGAGCAGCGTCTCTGATCGAGGTTTCATGACGGCTGCCGTCACGGGCGTCGATTACGACGGCAGGAAAAACTGTGTCGCCGATACTGAGCTCGGGGACCAGCGCTCCGGCAACTCCGGCAGAGATCAAAAACTCAGGCGAGTATTTTACGATGATAGCTTCGGCGGCACGGCGGCCGTATTCCGCGCCCATCCCGCTGCACACTGCGATCGCATACTCGCTCTCGTAGAAAGTGAATTCGCGGCCATCGTGTTCGAGCGTAGTCGTTGGCCAGTTCTTGATCAGGGGCCAAAGTTCACGTTCGATGGCGGCGAGGATGGCGATTTTAGGCATTCAAGAACAGTACGTGGGGAGACGGGCGTCACGCCCGTCATTTTTTAATTTGTCATTTCGAGCGTAGCAGGATCGTCCGGGCGCGGACGATCGTAGTCCGCTCGGAATGATAATGATGGGATTTATCGAGGGAAAGAAAATCACGCGTACCCATTTCCGCGGAACCAATCCGCCGCCCGCCGCAGCGCGTCATCGACGGGAGCCCGTTTCCATCCCAATTCGCGCTCCGCTTTGCCTGATGACACAAACATTTTCTTTCGGCCCATGCGAACCGCATCAATCGTCGCTCGCGGCTCTTTGCCGCGAATTCGTCCCGTAACAATTTCATCCACCACGCCCGTCACCAGCGCCAGCACATAGGGCACGCGGACGGTAGGCGACGGCAGGCCGGTAATTGCCGCCAGCTTGTCGAGTATTTGCTTCAGCGTGAGATTCTCCCCGCCTAGAATGTAACGCTCGCCTCTGCGTCCCTTCTCGAGCGCGGCAATGTGTCCGCGTGCGCACTCTTTTACGTCAATGAGATTGAGGCCAGTATCTACATACGCCGGAAATTTCTTCTTCAGGAAATCGACCACGATGCGCCCCGTCGGCGTGGGCTTGATGTCGCGCTCGCCAACTGGCGTGCTCGGATTGACGATCACCACATCCTGTCCAGCGCGAGCAGCTTCGATCGCAACCTGCTCGGCCATGAACTTCGAGCGTTTGTACGGACCAATCATATTGTCAAGCGAGACCGGTGAGTCTTCGTCCGCGGACTGACCGTTGGCGGTGAATCCCATGGTTGCGACACTCGAGGTGTAAACCACCTGCAGGACTCCGTTCTTGCGCGCGGCGGCGAGAATTGCCCGCGTGCCCTCGACGTTGGCGCGATACATCTCCTCGGGATCGCGCACCCAGAGCCGGTAATCGGCCGCCACGTGAAAGACAACGTCGCATCCGGCAATTCCCTTCTCCAGCGACGCGGGATCGCGCAGGTCTCCGGTGACGCGATCGGCTTTCACGTCGTCAATATTTTTAGTATTGCTGTTGGCGCGCACCAGCAGGCGCAGATCGGCGCCTTGGTCAGCTAGTGCACGAGCAACATGGCTGCCGACAAATCCTGTAGCCCCGGTGACGAATGCAAGCATGTACTGTGTTTAGAGTACAACGGATTAGTAGAGCGTATTCAGCGGTTGCGAGTTCACGACCGGTAAGGGCACGGCTTTCAGCCGTGCCGACATTAGCGGACCCCGTTTATCGGCACGAGTGAAACTCGTGCCCTTCCCGGTATAAATCACCGAATGAGCAATGCCACTCTTCGCCAAAAAGTAGGCGAAAGGGTGCGAACTTTTATTTCCTGTAGAACAGCTTATTAATCCAAGAAGCAGGGACGGGGTATCTTAAAAGGGTTGGATTAGCGCCCGACGCAAGCACATTTCTAAAGTTGACGAGGCGGTGAGAGCATGTTTGCATGAGACCTCGACGATTGTTAGACATCGCAGGTGTGACGGGGCTCGTGTTGTTAGCGGGTTGCTACGGTAGTCCAACAGTGTGGAAGCAAGATGTCCGCTCACCTGATGGAGCGTGGATCGCCACCGCTCGAACTGACCAGGAGGGCGGCTTTGGTTCGGCATGGGTTGAAACGACCGTGAGCATAAGGAAAGTCAACCGAACCGTGAACCGCGGCAAGCCATTCGACGTTTTCAGCTATCCGGGCGGTGGTTCGATTCCCAAGAGCTATGCTCTCAGCAATGAGAATGCTGATCCGGATCTTCAAATCACCTGGTTAACGCCCCGCCATCTTCAGATCACTCATCGGTCCCCTGTAAGTCCCGATCTAGAGGTAGTGAGATTTGCTGATATCGATATTAGCTACCTTAAAAACGAGCGAGCTGTCCCAGCCCCTTAATTCTTCTCTGCCAGCACTTTCTTATACGTGGTCAGCGCGATCAGCGGGAAGTATTCGCGGTAGAGGTGGTACATCAGATAGAACACACGAGGGAAGCCGGTGCCGGTGTACCAAGGCTCATCCCAGGAGCCGTCTTTTTTCTGAGTCTTGAGCAGGTAGGCAATGCCGCGTGCGACCGAGTCGCTGCGCGTGTCGTTGACAGCCATTAGGCCCATGACGGCCCACGCCGTTTGTGACGGAGTGCTTGGGCCAATGCCTTTGGCGTTCGGGTCGTCGTAGGAATCGCAGGTCTCGCCCCAGCCGCCGTCGGGATTCTGCACCATGCGAATCCATTCTGCGGCCTGCTGAATGTAGGGCTCGTGATTGTCGATGCCCATGGCCTCGAGCCCCCGCAATACCAGCGCGGTGCCGTAAACGTAATTCACGCCCCAGCGTCCGAACCAGGAGCCATCCGGTTCCTGCTCGTCGCGGATGAACTTCAACGCCTTTTTTACCGCGCGGTGGTTCTTGTCGTAGCCGTAAGTGGCCAGCATTTCGAGAATGCGCCCGGTGATGTCCACGGTCGGCGGATCGAGCATGGCGTTGTGATCAGCAAAAGGGATGTGCTGGAAGACCATGCGGTCGTTGTCTTTGTCGAACGACGCCCAGCCGCCGTTCTTGCACTGCATGGAGAATATCCAGTCAATCGCCCGCTGCACCGATTCGACCTGGTAGCGCCCGTTGGGATGCTCGACTTTGGATAACCCCAGCGCGACCATCGCCGTGTCATCCACGTCGGGATAAAACTCATTGTTGAACTCGAAGTACCAGCCAGCCGGCTTGCCGTGTTTGTTGTTGACCGCCCAGTCACCCGACTGGCGCACTTGCTTCTGCAAAGTCCAATCGGCGGCTTTCACCATACGCGGATCGTCCGACGGCACACCCGCTTCTCCCAATGCAAAGAGCGCGTAGGCTGTGTCCCACACCGGAGACTTACACGGCTGCACGCGGAAAGTATCCCCCTCTTCGATCCCCAGCTTTTCGAATTCATCGAGCGCGCGAATCATCTGCGGATCGTCGAGCGAATACCCCAGACAGCGCAGGGAAATGATCGCGTTGAGCATTGCGGGATAGATTGCGCCCAAGCCGTCTGACATCTCGAAGCGTTCGAGCATCCACTGCTCCGCTTTCTTCAGAGCGATTGAACGCAGTGGCCGAATGTGCACGGCTTCGAACCAATGCACCAATCGATCCAGAACCAGAAAGAAGTTGCGCCATGAGACGAGCTTCTGGCTCCATTCGAGGCGCATGCGCGACTTATCGCGGCCCCCGACGAAGAGCTCGTTGATGTGCAGCTCTTCCGGAATTTTCTTGAATGGCTTTTTGGCATAAACGATCGAGAGCGGAACCAGAATCGCACGCGACCACGAAGAAATTTCGTAGATGTTGAACCAGAACCAGTTAGGAAAAAGAACGATCTCCGGAGGAATCGCCGGGACCGCGTCGTAATCGTACTGTCCCAGAAAACAGAGATAAATCTTGGTGAAGGTATTGACCTTGGTGACGCCGCCCAGTTCCAAAATCTTGCGGCGCGCGCGTTCGAGTACGGGATGATCAGGCTTGTATCCCACCAGCTTCAGGCTGAAATAAGCCTTGACCGACGCGCTGATGTTCGATGGCCCGCCGTTATAGATCGGCCAGCCACCGTCTTCATTCTGATGGCGAAGAATGTAGTTGGCGCACTTCTGATGGCGCTGTGGATCGCCTGTGCCAAGCAGCGTGTGCAGCAGAATGTAGTCGGACTCGAGCGTCGTATCGGCTTCGAGTTCGCCGCACCAGTAGCCGTCGTCATGCTGCTGCGAAAACAGCCGGCTGCGGCAGGCGTCAATCGCCGCGGCCACACGGCTGGCAAAGTTCTCGATTTTTCCGAAACGCAGTTGCGGCGCTGATGGGGTGGGGGCGGAGGAGAATAAATCATCCATACGTGACTAAATACTCCTAATCAGCACTCACTCCAGCCGGTCGCGGGGCAGCGGCAATTGCCTCCACAATCTCCGGAGGCAGACCGAAGCGAACGTTTTCCGGCATCACTTCAACTTCACGCAGATTGTTATAACCCTTGGCTCGCAGGAACTCGACAACCTCTTCCACTAGGCACTCGGGCGCAGAAGCGCCAGCGGTCAGCGCGATGGTGTTCACGTTCTCCAGCCACTCGGGCTGAATGTCCTTGCAACTGTCGATCAGATGGGAAGCCGTGCCCAGGTTCTGCGCCACTTCGACCAGCCGGTTCGAGTTCGAGCTGTTCTCGGAACCGACGACAAGCAGCAACTCAGCATCGGATGCAACATGCTTTACCGCAACTTGTCGGTTTTCGGTGGCGTAACAAATATCCTGGGCGTGCGGCCCCTTGATGTTGGGGAACTTGCGACGCAGGGCTTCAATAATGTCTTTAGCTTCGTCAAGGCTCAACGTGGTTTGGGTCAGATAGGCGACGCGGTTGGGATCAGGAACTGACAGCGATTCAACCTGGGCCGGCGATCCGACAACCTGGGTCACGCCCGGCGCTTCGCCTAACGTCCCGATAACTTCATCATGGTCGCGATGGCCGATCAGGATCAGCGAATAGCCTTCCTTGGCAAACTTTACCGCTTCCACGTGGACTTTGGTGACCAGGGGGCAGGTCGCGTCGATCACTCGCAATCCTCGCTCCTTACTGGCGCTACGGACTTCGGGCGAAACACCGTGAGCGCTATAAATCACCCGTTCGCCGTTGGGGACTTCATCGACCGAGTCGACAAAAATCGCGCCCTTGCCCTGCAATTCCTCCACCACGAAGCGATTGTGGACGATCTCTTTACGGACATAGATCGGCGGACCAAAGGCTTCGAGTGCGATGCGCACAATATCGATGGCGCGAACCACCCCGGCACAAAACCCACGGGGCTTCAGCAAAAGCAGGTTTTTTTGGCTCTCAGACACGTCTTCTCCTGTGCTTTAAGGATACACGTTTCCCTATGTAGATTTGCTAAAAGGTTAGCCGAAAGTACCCCTCAGGTCAACGTAAGCCCAAGCACCATCGGGAATTAGCAGCGGGTGGGGAAAAAGCCGGGGTGAATGGAAGCTGTGTCAAGCAGCCACTTGTTTGACAAAATCCCTGCTGCTCACTTCAAATCAAGTTTCACGTCAATATCAGATTGCCCTGCACTGATTCCATGGAGGTTCGATGTCTCGCGCTCTCAAGCTACTAACTCTCGTCTTAGTATTTGTCGCCCTGTGCTCCGCCCAGGACCTCGCCTCCTTCGAAAAGCGAGTCACAGTCAAGACACTGCCCAATGGCCTTACCGCGGTGATTTGCCAGCGTCCCGACACCGCGCCGGTATTTTCGTTTTTCACGAACGTGGACGCCGGCTCAGTCCAGGACCCCATGGGCAAAACCGGACTGGCGCACATGTTCGAGCACATGGCATTCAAGGGCACAGAAACGATCGGGACCAAGGATTACGCGGCCGAGAAGGTGGCGCTTCAGAAGGTCGAAGATGCGTATGCCGCCTACATCCACGAACGCGACAAGCGGGTCGGCCGCGACGAACAGAAGCTGAAGGAACTGCAAGGTGCCTGGCAGCAGGCCGTCAAAGAGGCGCAGCAATACGTAATCCCTAATCAGTTCGGCGAGATCATTGAACGCAACGGAGGCGAAGGCATGAACGCGTTCACCGCCGACGACCAGACTGCCTATTTTTATTCATTTCCGGTGAATCGGCTGGAGCTGTGGGCCTATTTAGAGTCCTCGCGCTACACCCATCCCGTGTTTCGCGAATTCTACAAAGAGCGCAATGTGGTCATTGAAGAGCGGCGGATGCGCACCGACAGCAATCCTATCGGCCGGCTGCTCGAGCAGTTTGTGGAAGCGTCATTCGCTGCTCATCCGTATCACCGCCCGGGTATTGGTTACATCTCCGACCTCAACACCTTTTCTGCCACCGACGCGCAACACTTCTTTGACACCTACTACATCCCTTCGAATATGGTGGTGGCCATCGTAGGCGATGTCGATCCCGTCAAAACCATGGCGGTGATTGAAAAATATTTCGGAGCCATTCCATCCCGCCCCAAGCCCGATGAGCGCACCACGACTGAACCCGCGCAAAATTCTGAGCGTCGGGTCATATTGCTCGACGCGTCCCAGCCGGTCTATCTCGAGGGCTATCATCGGCCTGACTACCGCGACAAGGACGATGCGGTTTATGACGCGTTGGCTGACTTGCTTTCTGAAGGCCGCACTTCGCGCCTGTACCGCGCCCTGATTCGCGACAAGAAAATTGCCTCTGAAGCTGAAGGCGGAACTGGCTACCCCGGCGTAAAGTATCCGCACATTTTTTACTTCTTTGCCACGCCCATGCCCGGCCACACGCCCCAGGAAGTGGGAGACGCGATACATGCCGAGATCGATCGCTTGAAGAAGGAAGACATCAGCGACGAAGAGCTCAAGATGGTGAAGACGCGGGCCAAGGCGAACCTGATCCGCAGTCTCGGCAGCAACGATGGTCTGGCCCAGGACCTGGCGGTATACCAGACTTTGTACGGCGATTGGCGCGAACTGTTCAAGTCAGTAGATCGAATAGACGCCGTGACCAAAGCCGATATTCGGCGCGTGGCCAATCAGGTGTTCATCCCGACCAACCGCACCGTGGGAATCATCGAAACTGTACCCGCCACTAGTGGAGGTGCGCAATGAAAACCTCCGCCATCAAGAAAATTACTTTCTTCGCCGGACTGATTTTCGCCATCGCACCGGATCTGGTAGCGCAACAACCGTGGACCAAAATTCCAATTCCTCCGCTGCCGGCTTTTCATCCCCAAGAACCGAAGCGCATCGTGCTTCCTAATGGCATGATCATTTTTTTGCAGGAGGACCACGAGCTGCCGACAATAGATGGCGTGGCCCGCGTTCGGGGCGGGGCGCGCTCGGAGCCCGCCGCAAAGGTTGGCTTGACCGGGCTTTATGGCGAGGTCTGGCGAACCGGCGGCACCAAAGACCAGACCGGTGACCAACTGGACGACTATCTTGAGATCCGCGCCGCGAAAGTTGAAACCGGCGCCAACGATGATTCCACCACTATCTCGCTTTCGTGCCTGAAGGACGACTTCAATGATGTCTTCAAGATTTTCAGTGAACTGCTGCGCGCACCGGAATTTCGGCCCGACAAGCTGGATCTTGCGAAACGCGAGGCTTTCGACGGTATTTCACGCCGCAATGACGATGTCGGCGACATCGCACACCGTGAAACCATCAAGCTCGCCTATGGCGCAAATAATCCTTATGCGCGGGATCCCGAGTACGCGACCATCAGCGCGGTCACGCGGCAGGACCTGGTCGATTGGCACCAGGCCCATGTGCATCCCAACAATATTATTGTGGGAATCGTCGGCGACTTCGACTCCTCGCAGATGGAAGCTGTTCTACGCAAGGCTTTTGGCGATTGGCAGAAAGGCCCAGCAATAAAGGCGCCGGACATTCATTTTAATCCTGCGCATCCTGGCTACTACTTAGTCAAAAAAGAAGACGTCAACCAGAGCAATATTCGCATGATCGGGCTGGGCACCACTCGCGACAATCCCGATTACTATGCGATTGAAGTTTTCAACGAAGTGCTGGCGGGAGGTTTCTCATCCCGCCTGGTGCAGAGTATTCGCACCGCGCAGGGACTGGCGTACTCGGTTGGCGGCGGAATAGGCACTCGGTATGATCATCCCGGAATTTTGCAGCTCGCCATGGGCACCAAGAGCGGCACGACGGTCGAATCGATCAAAGCCCTTTACGCTCAGATCGACGAGCTAAAAACCAATCCGATCGATGACGCCGAGATTGCGCGCGGCAAAGACGCCATCTTGAATACATTTGTGTTTAATTTCGACACTCCCGACAAAGTTCTGCGTGAACGTATGGCTTATGAGTTTTATGGGTATCCTGCAGATTTTCTGGAGCGCTATCGCGCCGGAATTGAGAAAGTAACAACCGCCGATGTAGCTCGGATCATTCCCAAGTATTTGCACAAAGATCAATTGGCTGTACTGGTGGTTGGTAATCCCGCGGACTTCGACAATCCGTTGTCTTCGCTTGGTGAGGTGAAGGACGTCGATATTACGATTCCACCGCCTCCAGCGCAAATAGGAGAGGCAGGGCAGCCTGGCGGGAAGCAGCCCTGAGAGGGACGTCTTGGTAGATTCAGCTTAATGGGCTGCAGCGGCTGCGCGGATGTTTCGCTGTGGTTCAAGCAATACTCGCACCGCTTCTGACCGTTTAGCTGCGCACTTCTTGAGCCAGGCCTGCAGATCGCGCTGGCATGCGGGAGCGATTTTACTGAAGAACAATCCGGCGCGTCCGTTCCCATCTGCCCAGATGAAATCGCCGGTCGCCTGAATCACCTGCGCTGTCCCGGGAAGCAGGAAGCGCAACGGCACTCCTCGCAACGGAGTCAAGCCTTCGGCTGCCTGCAGTGAAAGCCCTTGCTCGGTAACATCCAGCACCAGTGCAGGCACAATCCCGGTCGGAAATTGCAGGTAAGCCAAGGTCTCACTTTTTTGCCGTGGCTCGCTGCGCCGATCGCCGTGCATGAAGCCACGGGCCGCGCGGAATGAGTGCAATACCTGCTGCGGCTCCAGCGCCTTGTAAAGTACAAAATTTGCCCCGGCTTGAAATGCATTGCCGACAGAGGTCGCCGCTCCAATCATCCCGAACAACACCGGACGCCGTTTCTCAGGCAGGCTGCGCGCCATCCTGGCTACGCACACCGCGTCGGGTATATCGAAATCGACGATCAGGGCTGAATGGTGCTCGGTGGCCAGAATTTCCAGGGTCTCAGGTACCGAGGCGGAAACTTTATATTCAATTCCGAGCTCGGCAAAGGTCGCCACCAACACCTTGACTGCTCCGTTGCTGCGAGACATCACTAAGGCGTTGATTCCCATAAACGCAGACTAGTTCCAACGCAGACCATGTGGAAGATGTCGCCTGTAACCTAGACCGTGTTACTTCGAGGGCTTTGGCAGAAAAAAGCCGCCTCATTGGAAGGCAGCTATTATCAAGGGTTTGACAGGATTATGCGACGCGGCGCTCGCCTTGCGAACCCGCCTTCTTCTGCCCGGAACTCTGCTGAGAAAACAGCTCGATCATGGTGTGGTTGAACGCCGGAATGTCCGTGGGCTGGCGGCTGCTCACCCAATTCTTGTCCTGCACGACTTCTGCATCCTGCCATTTTCCGCCGGCATTGCGAATGTCGTCCTGAATGGTGTGATAGCTGGTCATGGAACGGCCCTTCACCAAACCGGCTGAAACCAGCAGCCAAGGTGCGTGACAGATGAAAGCAATTGGCTTTCCGGCCTGGTTCATCTCGCGCACAAATTCCTGAGCACGCGGATGTACGCGAATGGTATCCGCGTTCAACGCACCCCCGGGCAATAGCACTGCGTCGAACTGGTCGGCCCGGACTTGGTCGAGGGTTTCATCAACGTTGTACTGAGAAGCCTTGTCGCTGTGATTCACCGATTGAATCTTGCCTGCCTTGGGTGCTATTAACGTCGTCTTCGCGCCTGCGTCATCCAACGCTTTGCGTGGATCTTTCAACTCGGCATCTTCGACCCCATCGGTCGCCAGAATAGCCACACGCATTCCCTGCAAATTCTTGTCAGCCATTGATCCTCCTATGTTTGTTCTCTTTAGTGTGCAGCAAAAGCTGCTCTCAATAGATCGGGACAAGACTGTATTTAGGCTGAGGTGGGCGCAGAACCGCTAACGGAAAAGCTGGAGCGCGCGTAAGGTGCTTTGGAGGATTAACGGTCAGTTAGTGCTGCTCGTCGTCCGCCGTCTGCACACGTTGCTGGTATGCGGCCAGCACCTGTCGCGCTGGCAGTGAGTCTTTCGAATTCGGGGCCAGACGCAAGTAGGCGCTGATGTGCTCTGTAGCCGACTTGTAATCTTTTTTGTTACCCAGGATCAGTCCATAGAGATATTCCACTTGCGGCAGCTGACGATGCGGATCCAGGCGCAGTGCGCGTGTGATGCTGCTTTCTGCTTCTTTCATCTTTCCCAAGTTGTAGTAGGCAGCCGAGTTCAGGAACCAATAAACCGGCGAGGACTCCGGAAAGCGCTGAACCAGAGTGTCTGTCATCTCTGCCACCGCCTGCCAATTTTTCTGTTGTGCCGCGACCGTGGCGAAATCCACGTAACCAGTGGTGAGGCTGGAATCAGTTGTGACTGCCTGCCGGAACGACTCTTGGGCATCAACAAAACGGTTTTGGCTTGCTTGTAATCGACCCAATTCGAGCCATGCCAAGGCGTAACGGGGATATGTGGCGACGGCTTCCTTAAAGTGATCGTAAGCCGCTTCCAGTTTGCCTTTACGCTCCGCCTGCTCGCCTTTATTAAACGCCTTTCGTGCCTTATCCGGAGCCGCCAAAGAACTAACACTCACCGTAAATCGTGGGTCGCCGCTCCGTCTCGGATCCATCGGCAAGGAGGGCAATGTAACGTCGCCAAAATCGAGAGTTGCTCGGATTCGCGGGGACGTCTGAATCAAAGGATCAGACACATGCGGAACTTCTCCCGCCGGTAGCGGCAAAGCGCTCTCGTTCGCATCGAGACGGCCTGTCAAGGCGGCCACGTTTTCATTGTCTGGTTGCTTACTGGCAAGCGATAACGGGTTGCTGTCAGCTATCTGGCTAAACAGGAGGGTGGGAAGGAAGGAAAAAACAAGAACGGCGGAGAACCTTAATGACCTCATCATTTCACTCCCTTCGGAAATGATCGTCATTTAGATGGGTTTCTGTAGGAATGAACGACTCTCAAAGAACCCTTAGTTCGGGAAAGAAGATCGCTTACGTGCGCTGGAGTTTCTCAGAAAGGCGAAAAGTTTTGCGCTGTTTGGCTGTTTAGGAAGCTTTTAAAGAAAATAGCTCGCGGAAACGAGCTCACTCATGGAGACTACCGCGACTACATTTCCCAGGCTCTGTGCTGGCACGGGCGAGGGCCATAAAGCCCGAAGTCGGCGTGAAAAATCATGAAATATTAAAAAAACTATAGGGGCACGGGCGTCCGCCCATGCGTGCGTCGGTGGGTTCTACTTGATATCTTTCATCGGCATCATCGTCCCGTAATCCCTGCCCGAGGATTCCACTCCGCGCGCGATTACGCTATCAAACGCTTCGCGAAATTCGGGATACTTTTGAATCAGGGCCTTCATGACTGCCATGTTTTCCTGGAATGCCTGCCCTGAATCTGCGACGCTGGCCGTCTGATACCTGACTAATAAATTCAGGTTATCCTGCACTGGCAAGGGCGAAACTGTGATCAGTTTGTAGGTTTTGCCGTCGGCTGCGACCAAATCGGCCGTGTTACCGCCTGCAGGCGCATCAGCCGGCTTCATACTCGACTCCTGGTCATAAAGCTTGTCGATGGCCTGCGTCTCCATGAAAGGCACCGACAGTGCGAGTTCACGGCCTTCCAGGTAATAGAGCCACGCATTGTGGACCTGGCCCTTTGATTTGTATGTGTTCGCATGATCGAGGAACCACTTGCTATCGTGCCCAGAAAGTTGTGCGGGACGAAGGAACATGCCACCGAGTTTCCAATCGGTGCCGATCTGTTGGAGCACGAAAGAAACGGTGTACGGGCTTTTCTGCGTGGTGACATCGAGAATGGCCACGCCGTAGGTTCCGGGCGGCAGATTCGGGATCACAAACTCGGTGCTATTGGCGGTTTGTCCGGCAGCGCCAAAAACTCCACACAGGAATTCGGCCCTCGCCAGAGGAGCAGTCCCTTCGGCTTTCAGCTCAAAAGGCGAGCGCGGAGTGGCATGGGCGCCAGAAAGGTTCGCCTGGTTCTCCTTGATCGTGCCCTCCATTCCGGCAAAGTTGTTCGCCAGCGCAGGAATGGCATTCTGCTTGAGCGACGCCGCGTCTCCCCGCGAAACCATATCGAAGTAACGGGTAGCGGCGCTGGTGATTGCGGACCGAGTGGCTGCGTCCATCTCGTCAGAGGTGAGGCAGGTCTGCGCCAGCCCCGACGCCGACGCCAGTAAAATTACGGCAACCGCCAGACTCATCAAGCGGAAATTGTGATCAGATTTCATTGCTTATCCCACTCGCGGCAGCTTGGCCGCACAAGTTAAAACCCGCTACTTAGATGCGAGTTGTTGGTTTCAATCCCGTCCAGTAACCTGAACCTGCTACTGTTCAGAAATTAACATACTGCGCAAGTGAATGAAATTACAGCCATCGCGCGACGCATGCGCTCCGCCATCCGGGGCTGAAAACAGAGCTGAAAACCAACCAGTTCTGCCTGGCGCTCATCGAAGTTGCTGACCATAAAAGATAAAAGGAAGATCCATGTCTAGGTATGGAAAAGCTTTGCTGCCGCTGGTGGTTGTTTCAGTGATCACATGGGCCGGCTGTGTGGGATATGTTCCGGGGCTGGATCAAGTCACCGTGACCACGGCCGGAGGCGGGATTGGCGTGGTGACCAGCTCGCCGAAAGGGATTAATTGCTCCAGTTTAGGCACTGGCACTTGTGAGTCGACCTTCAATAATGCCCCCATCGTGACCCTGACGGCAACCGCCAATCCTGGATTCACCGTATCTCCGTTGCAAGGTTGCAAAACTCAAACCACAACCACAACCAAGACAACGGCTACATGTACGGTTTCCGGTGCAGCCAACGTCATCGCGACTTTCAGCGGCGCCAGCCTGAACAACATCAACCACATAATTTTCATTGCGCAAGAGAACCGGTCTTTCGACAGCTACTTTGGCGCCCTGCGTCAGTATTGGTCGCAAAACGGAATTGCCGACCAGTCATATAACGGATTGCCGCAGTTCGATCCGGCAGGTGATCCGAATGCCGGCCCAGCGCCGACCAATCCAGGTTGCGATCCTGCATTCCCTTACCCGCCGAATTCCTATTGTCAAATAGACCCGAACAGTCCCGCCGTTCAGTCCTTTCACGCTCAGAGTCTCTGTGTCGAGAACCCTAGTCCCTCCTGGGCAGAAGCCCACCGTTCGTGGAACGTGAATGATCCGACTTCCGCAACACCCCTGCTGAACGGTTTCGTGGATGCGGGTGCGAATGACGCGCGGCAACACACGGATTTAACCGGAGCGTTAGCCCCATTCTTTGACACTAACGGTGTTCGGGTGATGGGTTATTACGACGGAACTGATCTGAATTACTACTACTCGCTGGCCAGCACATTCTCCACATCGGACTCGTGGTTCGCGCCAGTTATGACGCGCACTCCTCCGAATCGCGAGTATCTGATTGCTGGAACCTCCCACGGCTACGTGTATCAGCGAGGAACCAATCCTCCATTCGACAGTCCGCTCATTCCTTCAACCACTATTTTCGAAGCTCTGCAGAATGCCGGCATCAGTTGGACGATTTACGTAAACGGCGGCGGTGGAACCAGTCCGTGCGTCGACACCGATATCGAGTGCCTGCTGGCGCGCAGCTACATCCACGACTTTGTATTCGGCGACACGATCAAGAACAACATCGGCCAATACACCAACAATCCAATGCACTCCATTGCGCCGATATCTCAGTTTTATACGGACGCGGTGAACGGAACTTTGCCCCAAGTGGCGCAGATCGAACCTGCATCCGATGTCGGCTTGGACGAACATCCTGAAGACAATGACCCCGCACCGGGTCAACCTGCCTGTTGCACTATTCAAGCGGGAGCGAATTACGTTTCAACGCTGATCAATGCGGTCATGTGCGGACAGAACAGTCCGCCGTCATCCGGCGTTTGTGCGCCCGGGAAAAGTTGGCAGGATTCCGCGTTCGTTCTAACCTTTGACGAGCCCGGCGGATTCTACGATCACGTGGCGCCGCAACGAACGGTCAACCCCGATGGCATTCTGCCTGTTGACTTGTTCTCGAACGACCCCTGCTATGGCGCCACCGTCGCGGGCACGATTTGCGATTTCAGCTACACCGGATATCGGGTGCCGTTGGTTGTAGTTTCTCCGTATGCGAAGAAGAACTTCGTTTCGCACCAAACGAGAGACACGACAGCGATCATCAAGCTGATAGAGACGCGATTTGGGCTATCGAATTTAACCCTGCGCGATAAAGCCCAGATTGGTATGGACGACGCCACAACCGGGTTCTTCGATTTCAACACCGCGCCGTGGAGAATACCACCGACTAATCTCCCCGCCCAAACGGTGCTGGGGCAGTCGGCCTGTTACGTAGATCCGCCGCCAACTTCGCCGTAGTTGTT
The DNA here is from genome assembly GCA_963702345.1 of uncultured Acidobacteriota bacterium. Lineage (GTDB taxonomy): Bacteria > Acidobacteriota > Terriglobia > Terriglobales > Acidobacteriaceae > Gp1-AA145. The sequence continues at coordinate 490,961 of CAVPCD010000008.1, forward strand.
GAATCGGCGCGGCGCTCAGGTGTTTTTGGGCTTCGACTTTCCGGGTAAGGCGGCGGGGTTTTCGTGCGTGCGCTCCCGGAAACCGCCTTTCATTCCCGTGCCCAACGTAATGCTGCTCTCACCGAATTTGTCGCGCAGGCGGTCCGCGGCCGACAGAATGTTCTCCCACTTTTCACGACCGCGATCCTCCAGGAAGTCGAGTTGCGCAGAGTCCTGCCCAAAGGAAGAAGCCTGCACGCCCAACAACCGCACCTCGGCGTCCTTGCGCCAATTGGCATGGAAGAGCCGGTGTATCTGCTGGAAGATCTCGTTGTCGAGCTGTGTGGGAGACTCGAGTGAATGAGCGCGGGTGATAGTGGTGAAATCTTTGTAGCGCAATTTGAGTTGTAGGGTTCGGGCGCGTAACTGTTGTTCGCGAAGTCTGCGGCCCACCATCTCAGAGAGCCGCATCAGCGTGGATTCCATTTGCGCTACATTCGCTGTGTCCTGATCGTAAGTGTGTTCGTGGCTGATCGATTTCGCGCCTTCGTCTCCGCCGATCTCACCTTCGAACCATGCGCCCGCGTCCTCTCCTCTCGCCTTGCCGGCTAGCGCTACTCCCCACTTTCCGAATTGCTGTTCAAGATCGGCGTCGTCAAACTTCGCCAGATCGCCCACTTTGCGAATACCCAAAGAATGCAGTTTCTGTTCCGTGACTTTCCCCACACCCGGTATATCGCGCACATCGAGCGGGGCAAGAAATTTCGATTCGCGCCCGGCCACGATAAACAACACTCCGTTTGGTTTGGCCTTGCCTGAACATACTTTCGCAATCAGCCGTGAAGTGCCAATTCCGATCGAGCAGTTGAGTTGGGTTTCGGCTTTCATTTTTTGATGGAGCTTGTGCGCAGCCAGCAGCGGCGGCCCATGCAGGCGTTCAGTCCCCGTCATGTCTAAATACGCTTCGTCGATTGAGACCATCTCCACTTGCGGCGAAAAGCTGGCTAGCACCTTGTGAGCTTTTTCCGAACACTCGCGGTAACGGTCAGGATGGCCGTCGACGAAGACCGCGTGCGGGCAGAGTTTGGCGGCGGTACGCAACGGCATCGCCGAGTGCACTCCGAATTTTCGCGCTTCATAGGACGCTGCCGAAACCACTCCGCGCTCATGGCGCTGGCCCCCGACCACGACAGGCTTGCCTTTGAGTGTCGGATCGAACAGCTCTTCCACCGAGACGAAGAACGCGTCCATGTCGACGTGGAAGACGGTTCTGGGAAGGGCTGACACGGCTACACCAGAATGGCCTGCGCGTGCTGCTGACGAACCCGTTCATACACGCGCAAGTATTCGCGTGCGGAAACTCGCCAGGAAAAATCCTTGCTCATTCCGTTACGCATTAGACGCTGCCACGATTCCTGATCGCGATACAACTGCATCGCCTGATGGATCACGCGAAGGAGTGCTTCACCGCTGTACTCCTGAAATTTAAAGCCGGTGCCTTTTTTCGTACGCTGTTCCCAAGGGTCAATAGTGTCATCGAGTCCGCCGGTGGCACGCACGATCGGCACCGTTCCATACCTCAAGCTGTATAACTGGCTCAGTCCGCTGGGCTCATAGCGCGACGGCATAAGGAATATATCGGCGCCCGCCTCTACCTTGTGTGCAAGCGCGTTATCATAGGCTACCCGCACTCCGACTTTTTCCGGCATGCGACGCGCCAGCCGCAGAAACATTTCTTCGTAAAGCTTGTCGCCACTACCCAAGACGGTGATCAATACTTCTTCCAGCGCGAGGCGATCAATAATCTGCCCAATGAGATCGAATCCTTTTTGCGCTGCGAAGCGAGAGACGATCCCAATCACAGGCACATTAGGGTTGGCTTCTCCCAGTCCAAAACTCGCCAAGAGATCTTGTTTGCATTCACTCTTGCCGTTCAAATCTTCGGCGGAATAGTGCGCAGCGATGAACTTATCTGTCTGCGGGTTCCATTCCTCATAATCGACACCATTCAGAATGCCGGTCAGGTTTTGGGCACGGTCCTTCAGCACACCTTCCAGACCGAATCCGAATTCGGTGGTCTGAATCTCCTGGCTGTACTTCCGGCTCACGGTCGTGATCATGTCGGAATACACCAGTGCGCCCTTCAGAAAATTAACGTTGCCAAAATATTCCATCTTGGCGATGGTGAACAGGTCCCACGGCAAAGTGAGTAGCGGGAGGATTTCCGGCGGAAACAGGCCCTGGTAGCCCATGTTGTGGATGGTGAATACCGTACCGGTGTCGCGGAAAGCGGGATCTTCGGAATATTGCGTTTTCAAGAGGACCGGCAGCAGCGCAGCCTGCCAGTCGTGACAGTGGAATAAATCCGGCACGCCAAGAATTTTTGATGCCTCGAGCACGGCGCGGCCGAATAACGCGAAGCGCTCGGCGTTATCGGGGAAATCCCCCGAGGCAGTTCCGTACAGCCCTTCACGATCGAAAAACGGTGGATAATCGACGAAAAAGAAACGCACGCCCGGGTAGCCGGCGCCGGTCAGGATGGAACAAAAGCGATAGCGGTCATCAAAAGGGATGGTGATGCTCTGCACCACGGTGCGCTCTTCACTGATTCGCGTGTGCCGATAATGAGGAATGTAGACGCTGACTTCGTGTCCGGCGGCGGCGAGCGCCCGCGGCAATGCGCCCACCACGTCTGCTAATCCACCTGTCTTTGAAAAGGGAACACATTCGGAAGCGACGAACGCAATGTGCATTAGGCAGGGGCTCCCAACCGTGTCCTTCGCCCGCTCCGCGCTATGATATTGCGGGACGAATGAACCCGGCTCTGCGTCCCAGTCTAATCGGCAAGATGAATGAGGGTCAATGAAGGTTTCGAACGCGCCCGTTTCAGCAAAAAAGCCAAAGCTCGGTCAGCACTTTTTAAATGACAGCGCCGCCGCGGTACGGATTGTCGAGTCGCTCGGCGACCTGTTGCACAGTACGGTGCTTGAGATCGGGCCGGGCCGCGGAGCCCTGACGAACCTCTTAGCGAGACGAGCACGCCGCGTTATCGCGGTGGAAAAAGACCGCGTGCTTGCTGCACAACTCAGAATGCACTTCTCGCTGGCGCCCAATGTGGAAATTATCGAAGGCGATATTCTGGCCATCGACCTCGATTCACTGTTTGGTCCGAAGCCCGGCAGCATGCGGCCCGGTATGGACGTCGCGCCGCAACAAGTTCGCGTGGTCGGAAATCTACCGTACTTCATCACGTCAGACATACTTCTGCGGCTCTTTGAATATAGAAAGTATTTTGAAGTTTTCGTCCTAATGGTGCAAAAAGAGGTTGCCGACCGGTTGGCCGCAAAACCTGGAACCAGCGAATACGGCTTGCTCTCGGCTACTGCACAGTTGTATTCCAAAGTAGAAAAAATTCTGACCCTCCCGCCGGGAGCATTCTCGCCGCCGCCGAAAGTGCACTCCGCCGTCGTTCGACTCGTACCTTCTTCGCGTCTTGAAAAATTGCGCGTCGATGAAAAGGGATTCATCGATTTCCTCAAGCTTTCTTTCGGTCAGAAACGCAAAACGCTGTGGAACAATTTGAAGAGCCGCTACTCGCCCGACGATCTCGAGCGCGCATTGGCTAAGGCGAAGGTCAAACCTTCGGTGCGTGCGGAAACACTTTCACTCGAGGCGAGCGCGAACGTCTTTCGCGAACTCCCCGCTACAAACCACACCGCGCCCAAGTGAGACTTACGCCATGAGTTCGATTGTACGCGAACCCGCTGTAGCCGGGCATTTTTATCCAGCAAATCCCGAACGCTTGCGTGCGGACATCGAGTCTTACTTGTCTTCCGACAAGAAAACGCCAGCCATAGCCTGCATGGTCCCTCATGCCGGATATATGTATTCCGGACAAGTGGCCGGGGCTGTATTTTCGCGTCTGGAAATTCCGGCGCGCTGCATTGTGCTCGGTCCAAACCACACCGGCCGCGGCCATCCGTTGGCGATAATGAAAGCAGGCGCATGGCGAACGCCGCTAGGCGAGATAGCCATCGACTCTGACCTAGCGGCAAGCCTCATGCAAGAATTTCCGGCGTTGTCTGAGGATTCAGCCGCGCATCGTTCGGAGCACTCCATCGAAGTCGAAATCCCTTTCCTGCAAGTCTGCCGTCCCGACGTGAAATTCGTCCCTATTGCCATCGGAACCGGGCAGCTAATTCTTTTGGAACAACTGGGCCGATCGCTGGCTGAGGTTTTGAAAAAGAACAAGGAACCCGCGCTGATCATTGCATCCAGCGATATGAATCATTACGAAGACGACACCACAACTCGCGCCAAAGATCGCAAAGCGATTGCGAAGATTCTCGCCCTCGACGCCCCCGGCCTGTACGAAACCGTCATGAATGAGAGCATCAGCATGTGCGGATTTGGCCCGGCGGTCGCGATGCTGACGGCCGCCCGACGCCTGGGCGCGCAAAAAGCAGAATTGGCGCAGTACGCAACTTCAGCCGACGTCTCGGGTGATCACAACGTGACTGTAGGTTACGCGGGAATTATTATTCGATGATTAGTTCCCTGCACTGGCCAGTAGGCGCAACGCCCGCGCGCGGCTGACGTTCATTACAGACGAATCATTCGCAATGTCTTTCAACACAGGAGCAATCGCCCCAACGTCGCCCAGATTATTTTCCCTCTGCATATCTTCCATTCGTTTCAGTTGATCGTCGAGCGCCAGCTTTTGATATTTGTGGAGATAAGCCAGTCGCCGGCCGAACTCCATTGTGTTCGACAAGTTTTGGAAGATTGAAGTAAGTTCTGTGATCGACTGAAGCATGGAGTAGTTGTAGGTCGCCTCAGAATTGTGGACGGTGTCTTTGTAAGCCAGAGTCTTTGCGCCCGTGTTGGCAATGTTCTTGTGACCCGAATCAACCTTGCCGGTGAAATAGTGCGATTTTTTGGCGAGGTCAAAAACTTGCTTGCGAATATTTTCCGAAACCACAAACTGGAGAGGCGCCGAGTTGCCTGGGTCAGACTTGTCATCCAACTTCCCATTCGACACGTAAGAACCTTGGCCATCGCTGGCAATCACGATTTCATAATGGCTGGGATCCGCACCCGGAAAATCGAGCTTAAAGCTGACGCTCGCCGCGGGCTGTTGGCCATAGGCAGCAAGGCAGAGTGGCACAGCGATCAGCAGAGGGAGCGCTGTCAACTTTCGAAGACTCATTCACAAAATTATGCCAGAAAGAGACTTGCCAGGACCCCTATTTACTACCGGGGACCAGCTCTGTCAGCGCGTGGCCACGTTCTGTGGGCTCAAACTAATAATTTCTTGCTTTTTTGCAAAATGCAATGTAAATAGATGCCACGATGTTCCCGCGCCGGTTTCTTGGAGCTTTCGTTCCAGCATGTTTCTTTATTGCGTTTAGTCCTCACCTATCAGCGCAGTCGACCACACCTCAAGCCCCAACAAAAGTTGTCGAGAAGAGTGGTCAGCCAACCCAGCAGGCAACAGCGCCTGCCGGTGACAAAATGCAAGAAGCGTTCGTCATCCAGAAATCAGCCACCAATATCACTTTTGAAAATGACGGGACGGAGATTCGGCAGTCGGAAGCGCGTATTCAGATTCTCTCTGAAGCCGGCGTTCAACACTGGGGAGTGATTTCATTCACCTATCAGAACCTTAATGAGGCGTTGGATATCGCGTATGTTCGAGTGCGGAAGCCCGACGGAACAGTGGTTACCACCCCGACAGAAAACACTCAAGACATTACATCGGAAATCAGCCGCGTCGCCCCGTTTTACACCGACCAGCGCGAAAAACACGTGGCTGTTAAAGGCCTGGCGACGGGAGATGTTCTCGAGTACTCCGTACAGGACCGCGTGACCAAGCCGCTGATACCGGGTCAATTCTGGGTGAATTACGAGTTCGAACATGATCAGGTGGTAACTGAAGAGACGCTTAGGGTCGGTGTGCCCGCTGAGCGCGCCATCAAGCTAAAAAACCGCGGCCCTAAGTTCCAGGTCAGTACTGAAGGAAACCGGCGCATTTATAGCTGGACGTACTCCAATCCCAAGCGAAAACCCGATAGCGAGGACGACGAAGGAGCGCAGTGGAAGCAGGCCCGTGGTTTACAAGACCAGCCCGACATCCTGCTCAGTAGCTTTACTTCATGGGATGAAGTCGGCCGATGGTACGAGGGCTTGCAGCGTGAGCGCGTCAAGCCCACACCGGAGATCAAGGCGAAAGCTGCCGAACTTACCAAGGGGGCGGCAGATGACCAGCAAAAGCTGCGTCTTATCTATGACTACGTGAGCACAAAGTTCAGGTATATAGGAATTGCCCTTGGAGTGGGGCGTTACCAGCCGCATAGCGCGAGTGAGGTCATGGAAAATGGTTACGGCGATTGCAAGGACAAACACACTTTGCTGGCATCGCTGCTCACCGCCGCTGGATTCAAAGTTTATCCGGGGCTGATAAGTTCTGAGCGGGACCTCGACGCTGATGTGCCGTCCCCAGGCCAAATAAACCACGTCATCAGCGTCGTTGAATTGCCGAGCGGCCGCATTTGGTTGGATACCACGCCGGAAGTCTCTCCTTTCGGACTGCTGCTGAACTCGCTGCGGGGAAAACATGCGCTGATAGTTCAATCAGGGTCAGCTGAGTTGGCAATGACCCCCATGAATCCGGATGTCAAAGCCTCACAAACTTTCGACATGAAGGCCACGCTCGACGATACCGGACATCTCACGGGCCAAGCTGAGCGCATTATTGTCGGCAACGAATTCGAAGTGTTGCTGCGGGCTCGCTTTCGAAGCACTCCGATGCCGCAATGGAAGGACCTTGTTCAAGGAATTTCCTATATATCAGGCTTCGGAGGTGAGGTTAGCGATGTAAGTACCAGCGCAGTCGAGGACATCGACCAGCCTTTTCGCATTTCGTATAAATACGAGCGCAAGGACTACAGCGATTGGGCAAATCGGCAGACCAGTCCACCACTTCCAGTCCTCTTTCTTCCAGACATTAAGGAGGGCAAAAGTGCCCCTACGGCTCCCATCTGGCTGGGCGTACCCGGCGAAGTTAACTTCCACTCTTCTATGGATCTGCCGAAGGATTACAGTCTGGATGTTCCGAAGAACGTGGATTTGAAAGAAGATTTTGCGGAGTACCACGCTTCTTATGCTCTGAAAGATGGCGCCTTAATCACTGACCGGCGCCTGGTCATCTCGGTGTCTGAAGTGCCGATCGCGCAGTATGAAAAATACAAGGCCTTTCGCAAGCTGGTAAATGATGACCATGACGTACAAATCGCGCTCACGCACAGCGGCGCCCCGGTCCTCTCGGCGGGCACGGGTGCGGGTGCTACCACGACTGACTTTAGACAGGCAATCTGGGCGCTTCCCGCCAGCAGTGATCCGGTTGCCGAGCAATACGAAAACGATGCACGCAACGCTTTCACCCAAAACGATATGGACGGCGGGGTTTCCGCTTTGCGCTCGGCTGTTGAGAAAGACCCTAAGTTTGCGCGTGCCTGGCTGGTGCTGGGCACAGCTCTTAGTGCAAAACGAGATAAAGATGGCGCCATCGATGCATTTCGTAACGCGTTATCCGCCGATGGCAGCCAGCCAGTCTCTTACAAGTTCCTAGGCTTTGCCCTAATGGCCAACCGTAATTTCGAGGAAGCGAACTCGGTGTGGCAGAGGTTAGTGAAAATAGCGCCCCAGGATCCCGACGCTCTAGCCAATCTGGGAAGTTCACAAAATGCATTGAAGCATTATTCCGAAGCAGCAAGTACATTTGAATCCGCGATAAAGCTTTCGCCCTCGAAAGTAAGCTTGCGTTTAATGCTAGGTGACGCTTACCTTCAGGCTGGAGACGCAGACAAAGCAAGAGCCGCATTTCAAGAAGCAATCAAGCTCGATTCGAGCTCGACAATTTTGAACAATATTGCCTACGAACTGGCCGAGAAGAACCTTGATCTGGATATAGCCAAAGGATATTCCGAAAAAGCAGTCCTGCAAGAAGAGCAATCGTCCGCCCAAGTTCAAGTCGACGGCATAAAACCAGCCGACGTGGACCGCACGGTAAAGCTCGCCACGTTCTGGGATACGTTAGGCTGGATCTATTTTCGGATGAACGATTTCGAGCATGCCGAAAAATATTTGAAAACTGCCTGGGCCATCTCCCAAGATCCTACTATCGGGGAACACCTGGGAAGAGTTTATGAGCAGCATCATCAGAAGCAGTTGGCGATTCACACTTATCAACTCGCCTTAGGAGCGGGCTCTTTCGGGAGCGACAATACACTTATAAAGAACGATATCAAGCGACTGGGCGCAGCTCCCGATACGTACGCCGGCAGCTCAGATCTCAGCCAGATGCGCACGGTCCATCTGCCCCGAGTGGTCGGCGGCAACGCGCAGGCTGAGTTCTTTTTTGTTTTCGGTCCCACTGGCAAAACCGAGGCCAAGTTCATCTCTGGTGCAGAGTCTTTGAAGTCCGCGACCAAAACCATCGCTTCGGCAAAGTTCAGCATCAGCTTGCCAGATGAAAATCCTGCGCACCTGGTGCTGCGTGGAATTGTCGGGTGTTATCCGTATAGTGGCTGTTCGATCGTAATGATGACGACTTCTCAGGCTTCAAGACTGCCACCAATTGCACCTCAGTAGCCATAGCCCCAATGGTTTAAATTGTCCTGCCATCTGCAAGCCTGCACCGACTACTCAGTCGGCCATCCCGCCTTTCCAGTCTGCATCTATTCGCGTTATAGTCTCAGGTCGTTCTAAATGGGGGTGCATATGGCAACCGAGGTAACGTCGGACGCGATAAGACAGGAAACAAAAGCCAGAAGCTTTGGCGAAAACATCGAAAGCGATCTCGCGCCCAAGTTTCTTCGTGTGGTCGAAAATGCGGCCATCGCCTGCGCCCGTACTATGGGTCGCGGCGAGCGCGAATTGTCGGACAAAGTGGCTGTCGAATCCATGCGCCGCACCATGGACTCCATCCCTATGCGCGGGAGAATCGTAATCGGTGAGGGCGAGCGCGATGAAGCCCCGATGCTGTACATCGGCGAAAAACTGGGAGCGGAATTTTCTGACGGCTCCGGAGTGCCTGAAGTCGACATCGCGGTCGATCCGCTCGAAGGCACCAACCTGTGCGCCACCGGGGCCGCCGGCGCAATCACTGTACTGGCAGCGTCTGAAGCCGGAGGTCTACTGAATGCTCCCGATTGTTACATGGAGAAAATTGTGGTCGGGCCCTCGTGTAAGGAGGCAGTTGAGTTAGACGCCCCGGTGGCCGACAACTTGAGGAACATCGCCAAACGTCTGGATCGCGACGTACAGGACTTGACGATAGTGGTGCTGGAGCGGCCTCGACACGAAAAATTAATCGCGGACATTCGGGCCACGGGAGCGCGCATTCGGTTGATTGGCGATGGCGATTTATCGGCAGGAATCGCGGCTGCCGTGATCGGTACGGGAGTTCACGCGGTGATGGGGTCCGGTGGTGCGCCCGAAGGCGTCATTACCGCCGCCGCCATCCGCTGCTTGAATGGATATATGGTCGGTCGCCTGGTGATCAATAGGCCGGAACTGGAAGAACGCATCGCGCGGATGGGCATCCGCGATAAGAACCGAATCTATCGCGCAGAAGATCTCGCTCCCGGACAACAAATTATGTTTGCCGCCACCGGCGTGACCGACGGCGCACTCCTGCGCGGAGTGCGCTTTTTTGGCGAGGGCACGCGCACATCGTCGATCGTGCTGACATTGATGACCGGAAAGGTACGCTTCATCGACAGCACTCACTTGGCGAAGAAGCCGGATGTAAAGGTGAGGTTCCTGTGATCCAAGACAATATTTCCTTTCCGCACCGTGAGCTTGTCGGATGCGAAGAATAAACTGGCTGAAATTCTTGATCAGGTTAGTAAAGGCGAGAGGATCAGAATTACTCGTCGAGGAAAGCTGGCAGCGATCATGATCCCGCCGACTCTAAGGCCAGCCTGAAGTGGATTTTCCGCGAGATTGAAAAGCTGCGACAACGCACACGACCGCATAAAAATATGAGCGTCAAGGATTTGATTCAAGAAGGACGGGCTTAAACATTGTCTGCCCACTAGCCACTGACCACCGGCGACTTGTATCATCAAGACAATGTCTTCGCATTCATTTCAAACTGACGATCGACGGCTTGACTCAATCCATGAAAAAGTCGTCGCACGCGAACGACTCGACTTTGATGACGGGCTAGCGCTCTATCGTACAGGCGATATTCTTGCGGTCGGCTGGCTCGCCAATCACGTTCGCGAACGAATCCACGGGGACAAGACTTATTTCAACGTAAATCGCCACATCAATCCGACGAATGTTTGCGTTGCGGCGTGCCGTTTGTGCGCATTCGGGCGCAAGAAAGATTCCCCCGGCGCCTATACCATGGCCCTGGATGAAGCATTCGAAACTGCCGCTTCCGGATACAGCGAGGCGGTAACGGAATTCCACATTGTCGGCGGCCTCCATCCCGATCTGCCGTTTCAATATTTCCTCGACCTCGTTTCAGGATTGAAGCAGCGCTTTCCTCAAGTGCACCTGAAAGCCTTCACCATGGTCGAGGTAGCGTACCTTGCGAAGCGCGCAAAGCTGTCAATCGCGGAAACTCTCCAGCAGTTGAAAGCTGCGGGCGTCGATTCCCTTCCCGGCGGCGGCGCGGAAATTTTTGCCGATCGCATTCGACATATCATCTGCGATCACAAAATCGATGGCGACCAATGGCTGGAAACCGCGCGCCTCGCCCACAACATGGGCCTGCGCTCCAACGCGACCATGCTCTATGGTCACGTGGAGAACGAAGAAGATCGCGTCGACCACTTGATGCGCCTGCGTGCGTTACAGGACGAGACCGGAGGTTTTCAGACCTTCATTCCGCTGGCATTCCACCCTGACAACACGCCGCTGGAGCATCTTCCCAAAACCACCGGGATGCTCGACATCAAGCAGATTGCCGTCGGTCGCCTCTTGCTCGACAACTTCGCGCACATCAAAGCCTACTGGCAAATGCTCACACCCAAGATTGCGCAGATCGCGCTACGCTTCGGGGCTGATGATCTTGATGGCACAGTGATCGAAGAAAAGATCTACCACGACGCCGGCGCCACCACGCCGCAAGGAATGCGCCGCCAGGAACTTGTCCGCTTGATTCGCGAGGCCGGCCGCGAACCCATCGAGCGCGACACCATGTATCGGGCCGTAGTCCGTACCGAGACTTCCGTCACGGTTGCGGTCTAGCCTCTTCGCCGCTCAGAAAAACTGGTTCATATCGGGGGCAGTCGCGGAGGCGCCGGGACGATCGGTAATTCCGAGAAGTTCCATTGTCAGCCTCAAGGTGCTCTGGTGTTGATACAGGGTTGTCGATTGGTATCCGTGCCGCACCGAGGAGCCAATCAAGATGGTCGCGACATGCCCCCCTCCATTGGCGGTATCAGTTACTACGGATTCATCCCAGGTGTAAATCAGCACTGAATTACTAAAAGCAGAGCTGCTGATCAGCGGGCCAACATTGGTCTGCACCCAAGAATCGATATTGCCCAACTTGCCCGCATCGGTGCAGGTCGACGCTTCATTCGGACAATCATGGCCGTCATTCGCAAAATCCGGGACAATCATTGAATAATCCGGCAGCGTCCCATTCTGCATGTCGATCGCGAGTTGCGTGAACGGAACCACATTGGCAGCCTGAGTGGAACTATTCAGCACGTCTGAGAAATATGTAAACGGGTTGTGGTCCTTGCCATAGGGAATAATAGTCGCGCCCAGGTAGCCGACGCTGGGAAGACTTTCGGCGTAAACCTTCCACGTCTTGCCGGCCCCTGTAACTGCGCGTACGACGTTATCTGCCGTCACAGTGCCGGTATAGGTATCGTCAGTGGTCACCAGATCACCCGCCGTCAACATGAAATAATTTGGCAGAGAATTGTGGCGATCGGCGTAATACTGCGTCGCCAGCGAATACTGCTGGGCCAGCGAATTCGTATACGGCATCACCGGATTTCCGATAACGCTGCTATAGGCGTGATTCTCCTCGACCAAAACAAAAACATGGGCCACAATCGGGACCGTGTGGGTCGCGGGAGGATCCGCCGCGCCGCCGCCGCATCCGAGCTGAACGCCTACGAGAACAAGAGCGAATGAAAAGAAAACCAATACTCGGTGAACTGGGTAACCCGTTGGCATCACGATTTAGAGAATGGCGCACACAGCTGAGTTGCTTAAACATCGTCCAATACGGCGGTTTTCCGGCACTTGTAAGGAGAAACAACGGCCCATCTCAGTACTGCGGGCCACAATAGAACTGGATTCCATAGTTTCATTCGATTTCCAGAGTTGCTCGCACATTACAGGTGTAAAATTATAGCTGCGAAGGCTTCACGGGATCTTCTTCCCGCCATCAGAGGCAAAAGCATGAATGTTCACATCACCTACAAGACCCACAAAACCCCCGACATAGATAAAGAAATTCAGCACTGGATAGCGAAGATAGAAAAAAGGCTCCAGGTATTCCGCCCGGAACTAATACATCTGAAAGGGGCGCTGGAGCAGAACTCTCCTCGCGAAGGTACGGTGGTGTCGCTGAATCTGCGCCTGCCTTCAGGGCAGATGGCCGCGCACGAATCTGCCTCAGCACCGACCGCGGCCATCAAGGCAGCGTTCAGTGATCTGCTTGAACAGATCGGCAAGCACAAAGAACTTTTGCGCAGCTCGCATTCCTGGCGACGACACCGCGCGCTGGAAGGCATTCCCGCTCCAGAAGTTCCGTTTGAAGAAACATTTGCCGCGGTCGCGCCGCAGACAGCCACATCTGACGATGTTCGCTCTTACCTCAATGCCAACCTGCGGCGCTTGCGGCTCTTCATCGAGCGCGAAATTTACTTTCGCGAGAACTCCGGAGATCTGGGGCAGGGCGCCGTGAGCATGGACGAAGTACTAGATGAAGTCGTGGCGCGTGCCCTGGATGAAAAGATCGACAAGCCGGATCGCATCGGGCTCGAGCCGTGGCTCTATCGGCTGGCAATTCGCTCACTGGATGACTTCAGCCGCTCGGCTTCTTCCACAGAAGAAATTGATATTCAGGGTAGTAGCCGCGGCCGGGGCCGTAATGACACTGATGGCGACGAGGCGCGACTGCAGTTTTATCAGCCGGATGAAACGATCACCGCCGAAAATGGGATCGCCGATGACCGCGCGTCGACTCCAGAACAGATAGCGTATTCCGACGAGATGATTTCGCTGGTGCAATTTGCTCTGCGCCGCGCCAAGCGGCCGGACCGGGAAGTCTTCATACTTTTTGCGATTGAGGGATTTTCGCTGAAAGAAATTGCCACCATTGTCGACCGCCCGCCCGAGCACGTGCGGCAGTCGATCCATAATGCCCGGGAAGCGTTGCGGCACAGCCTGCCCGTGGAAAACCGATTGAAAGACAAGCTGCTTCAATACACCGTATCAGATTAGGAAGCCTCATGATCTCTCGTGAAGAGCTGCGACACCTTGCCTCCTTCGAATGCCGCCATCCCGACGAATTGGCTATCAGCTTTTATTTCAAGCCTTCTACTCCGCAGGATAAATCGCACCGCGAGGAAGGGATCCTGGCAAAAGATCTCATTCGCAAGACAATTCAGGAATTGCAGATGCAATGGCCGTTTTCACGGCGGTCTCGAGGATCTTCAACGCATCCTGGAGCTTGCCGAACGTTTGCATGGAAATCAGGCGCGGGGCAAAGTTGTGTTTGCGTGCAGCGCTAGAGGCACCTGGAATGAGTTTGATGTGCCCGCTGGAGTGGCAACCACAAAGCTTTTTGTTAATCGGCGATTTCATCTCCGACCGCTGGTTCCGGTTTTTTCGGAATACCCTCGCTTGTGGGTGGCGCTAGTAGACCGTCAACGCGCACGTTTTGTTGAGGTTCAATTTGAACAGTTCCATGAGCACGCGGCTCTCATGAATCCACTTACCGCGTCACGGTCGCAGTGATGGATACTCGGGCTATGACGCTGGCCATTCTGAACGTCATGAGGAAAATGATTATCGACGGCATTATCAGACAGTCGCTGAGACCTTGAAGCATGCAGCCGAAAAGAAACAGTTTCGAAGCGCTCGTCATTGGTTGCCACGACGTAAGCTGGCCGGAGCTGCAAGGCCAGCTTCATCCCTACGTTCTGAAGAAACTGCTAGGACACTTTTCCGCCGACCTGGGTAGCATCACCGACATTCAGGCAAAACAGGAAGCTGAGCGCATCGTCCGCGAGTCTCTTCCAGCGCCATCACGAAGGCCTCGATACGCGAAGCTGATCGACGAAGCCCGAGCAACGGCCTCGGCGTCACCGGCCTGCGGCGAGTTTTGCGTGCTACCGAAATGGGCGAGGTCGAAACTTTGCTGATGACTACTGACTACGCTGCTCGCGCTGTCGAGTGTACCTCCTGCGGGCACATGGACTCTCATCTGGTTCCCTATTGCCCGCTTTGCGGACGCGCCACGCGTCAGCTGGATGACATATGCGAAGCGCTGGTTCCGGCAGCGATCAAAAACAGCATCGGGCTGGTGCTGGTTCCTCGGGACGAGACCCTCGATAGCGTCGGCAACATCGCGGCATTTTTGCGTTTCCGAGCTGACCGCAACACCAACCAGTTGCTGGCCGCTTCCTAAACACCTGGCGGACGCATGGCTGTGTGGGTCGGACCGTCCGACAACACCATGACGACTCACCTGCCATGGGCGGGCGTGGACGCCGCCCCTACACGTGATCATGTAACCCCGGACGTCCACGTCCGGACACTCGTGTGGTTCGACGCGCTTGTCCGACAATCTGCATTCACCACTGCCTGGGGCAGTGGTATAAATCTCCTTCCAATTATTTCGTTAACTTCGCTGTTACCTAAGGATTGCCATGCCCTTTTCACGTCGCGACTTTCTCTCGTCAACTTTGGCCGGATCAGTTGCCTTCGGACTTTCGACGAACGCTCCCGCTCAAAACTCAGCTGCCGATAAAAACGCCGCCAAGCGCGCGGCTAAGCTGCCCATCATCATTTGCGCGGCGAACGGCTACAGCTATCTCGATCAGGCATATGCGTTGCTCGCTGGAGGCGGCGACACGCTCGATGCTGCGCTGAAAGTCGTTCAAGGTCCGGAGAACGATCCGAACGACGAGAGCGTCGGCTGGGCGGACATCCCAATGAAGAAGGTGTTGTTGAACTCGATGCCTGCTGCATGCATGGGCCGACGCGCACTGCCGGCTCGGTCGGCGGCGTACGCAACATCAAGAATGTTTCCCTGCTTTCAAACGCCGTGCGGCGTCATACCGGGCACGTCATGCTGGTGGGAGAAGGCGCCGAGCGGTTCGCCGTAGCGCAAGGATTTCAGCGGGAAGATCTTCTTACCGATAAGTCACGCAAGGAATGGCTGCTGTGGAAAGAAACCCATTCTGACTGGTGGGGACCAGGTCTAGATAACCCGGACTGGCGTCAGCGGTTTTCCAGCCCGACTCATGCCGACGAATGGGACCAACGTATTCAACGCATGCAACAAGTCGCTGCAGACATTGGCATTCCGCCCGAGTTGCGCATGAATGCGATCCGTTACGTGATCTTCCCGCCTACGGGAACCATTCATTGTTCTGCGCTGAACGAGAAGAACGAAATTTCTGGCTGCACCACAACCAGCGGCCTGGCGTGGAAAATCCCCGGGCGCGTGGGCGATTCTCCAATCATAGGCGCCGGCTGCTACACCGATCAGGATGTGGGTTCCGCCGGAGCCACCGGCAACGGGGAGGAGAACATTAAAGTCGCTGGAGCGCACACCATCGTCGAAAACATGCGTCACGGCATGTCACCCATCGATGCTGGAATGGATGCGCTCAAGCGGATCGTCCGCAACTACAACGGCGATAAAGAGCGATTGCAGTTCGTCGACATGATTTATTACATCCTGCGCAAAGACGGCGCTTACGCCGCGGTTTCACTTTGGACAGGATACGAGGTTAACAAGCCGCATCAAGTCGCAGTGCATGACGGAACCCGGCGGCTGGAGAATGCGGCGAGCCTGTACGCCGGCGCTTCACAGAGCTGGCCGCCAATACGCATGCTGCGATAATCAACGAGTGGTTAGAGTTCGAAGCAAAATTATTTGTCATTCCGAGCGGAGTTGGTTCACCCGCTGGCGGATGAACCAATGTAGTCGAGGAACCTGCTTTTCATCCTGAAGACATCGCCGAAACAAGCGTGCGAAATTGTCAACGAAATAGTAGCGGCGCAAATGCCGAGAGGTTCCTTCTCCACACCAGCCAGTCGTGCACGCCCAGCGTTTCGACGTCGGTGAACTGCACACCTTTATCTTTCAACCAAGACTTAAAATCCCTGTTCACTTTTATTAAGTGATCGTCGGTTCCGCACGCGATCCAGAGCAATTTCAATTTCAGATTGTCTTCCGCGCTGACATGAGGAAATCCGACGCTGAAATCCCGCAGGTCGATCCCTCCCGAGCTGAATGCACCGACCCAGGCGAAGTCCTCCAGATGATTCAATCCCGTCAACAAAGACTCCGCGCCTCCCATGGAAAGCCCGGCGATGGCGCGCGACTCACGGTCTTTCTTTATGCGATAGCTCTGTTCAACTTGCGGCATAACTTCTGAAAGCAAAATATCGGTGAACTTCGAAAGATTCCGCCACGCCAGGTCTTTGTCTGACCACGATCCCCAACCGCGCCGGATCATGTCATAGTCGCCGTAGCCCAGTGGCATCACCACGATCATTGGCTTGGCTTTACCTTGAGCAATCAGGTTGTCGAGAATCACATTCGCCCGACCGACTGCAGTCCAGCCGCTGGCGTCGTCACTGAACCCGTGAAGTAGATAGAGAACAGGGTAGTCAGTTTTAGTTTCTGCAAAGTAATCCGGCGGCGTGTAGACATAGAAATCGCGATGATCGCCGGCTACTTTTGAATAATAAAACTGATGATGAATTACTCCGTGCGGCACATCGTTCACTTCCCACGGCAGCGACGGCGGCCCGGGCACATGAACCGCGCTCTGCGTGTCCAGCAGGTTCGGCTTCATCAACGGGTTCGAGGGATCGATCAATGCCACGCCATCGGCGATGAATGAATATCCATAAATATCCGGCTGCAGTGGGCCGAGCGTCAGGCTCCAGATTCCGTGATCGTCTTTCTTCATGGGGGCGGGCGTCTTCTCCCCTTCCAATTCGAGTTCAACCTTCTGCGCATTTGGATCCGCGAACCGAAATGTGACGTGCCCGTCGGATTGAACTTCGGGAGAAATGATGGCTGGCGGCTGCTGGGCAAGGACATCAATGGAAAGAGAAATCGCTGCGCACACAATTCCAAAGACAAGTTTGTTCATATGGCCTCGCAGAAAAGGCTACATTCTACTCGAATGATGCACCAGTAAATCCAGTGCTAGAAAAACGAAAAAAATAACCGAGATGATGCCGTTCATGGTAAAAAAAGCGGCGTTGAGTTTGCTGAGATCGTCTTTTGAAACCAGCGAATGCTCGTAGACGAGCAGCAAGAGCACAGCGAAGACTCCGGCCATTGTTAGTGCGCCCAAGCCAAAAATCCAAACCAGCGCGACCAGTAAAACCAGCATGGATAAATGGAAGCTACGCGCGATCCACAATGCGTTGCCAATGCCACAGTAGCGCGGGAGCGAATGCAGTCCAGCCCGCTGATCGAACTCGTAATCCTGGCAGGCATAAAGCACATCGAAACCCGCCACCCAGAAAGTGACGACAGCGGTGAGTAGAAGTATGCGCGGATCAAGGGATCCCCGCACCGCTATCCATGCAGCCGCTGGCGCCATCCCTAATGCAAAACCTAACACCAGATGCGACCAGCGCGTCCAACGTTTGGTGTATGAATAGAGCAGCAGGATTGCGAGCGCTACGGGTGACAGCAGAAAAGCTAACCGGTTCAGCTCCCACGCGGCCAACACAAAAATTGCGGACGACATAATCACAAAGCTGGTAACGAAATTTCGGGTGAGCGCCCCAGCTGGGAGAGCACGGGTGCGCGTCCGAGGATTAGCGGCGTCAATCGACACATCCGCAAGGCGATTGAAAGACATCGCCGCCGACCGGGCGGCAACCATGGCGATAATGATCCAAAGAATTTGATGTGAAGTCGGAATACCGCGCGCCGCCAGCATCGCCCCGCACAGCGCAAATGGGAGCGCAAATATGGAGTGCTCCCACTTGATCATCTCCAGCGTAACGCGCAGATTTTTCAGCAGGGGCACATTCCATTGTAAAAGAAATCAGTAGCCGCCGGCTCCGATCAACGGGACGAAACGACAGCCTTCAATCACTTCTAGGACTGGCATGCCGGCGCGCTTGCGTACCAATTGCAATTCCTGCGAATGCTGCGGCCCAACCGGAATCACCATGCGTCCCGACTCAGCAAGTTGGTCGAAAAGCGGCCGCGGAATGGACGGGGCGGCCGCTGAAACCACAATCGCGTCATACGGCGAAAATTCAGCAAGCCCATAACTTCCGTCGCCCAGAATGACTTTCGCATTGTTGAGGCCAAGTTTGTTCAAAGCTTCTTTCGCAGTCTTCGACAGCGCGGCATGGCGTTCAATCGAGTAAACTGCCCGCGCGAGTACCGCTAGTAAAGCTGTCTGATATCCGGTGCCAGTACCAACCTCGAGCACCGATTCGGTTCCTTGCAATCGCAGCGCTTGCAATGAGACCGCAACAATGAACGGCTGCGAGATCGTCTGGCTCTCGCCAATTGGGATGGGATGGTCTTCGTACGCCTGCGACTTATATTCTTCTGAAACAAACTCGTGGCGCGGAATTCGCAACATGGCATCGAGCACGCGCTCGTCTCGAATGCCGCGGTTACGCAGTTGCTCTTTAAGCATGCTGCGGCGGAGTTCGAAATAGGGATCGGATTGCGCAGCGTCGAAAATTGACATCTGGCCCTCTTGGATGCCACGCCGGTTTTACAGGTGCGAACCGATTAGCGCTTTCGCCGACGGATTTTTACGTCAAAGCTGACGACACCATTCTGGTCACGGATAGCGACGATGGAAACATTTTTCGACAGGTTGTACTCGGCGCGGATGATCTGCTGCGAGGTCTGCGATACGTCGGTGGTGTAGGCGAGTGTGAGGTTGTCTTTCACTTGCTGCTCAATGGTCACCGCCGGGCCGCTTTGAGTAATGGTCGAGGTCTCGGACGAGAGACCTTGCGGATCGATCTTAATGCGGCTGTTCCCGAACAACCGTTGTGCCCGATTATTCAGGGTTGCGTTCAAAGCCGCGGCCAGCATGGCGCTTGAGGCCTGCTGGTTGAACGCAGACTGGTTGGTCTGCTGAAGCTGCGCCGATTCTTCGGTGGTCTGTCCGAAGGCAAGCAGCGCAATAATGTCCGCCGTGGGCAACGGTGGATCAGAGCGATAGTTCACTTTCAACCCATTCGGCTTGCTGATGTCTCCGGTCAGCGAAAGAGTGACGTCGTAATCGCGGATGCGGGTGACCGCTTCAAGATCAAGAAACGGAGTCGTGACCGCCGGGTTGGTAAATGAAACTCCGCCCCGTTCCAGGCGATATTTCGTGCCATTGAAATAAGCTTCGCCTTCGAAGACGTCAGCCCGGCCCAGCAGTATAGGCTTCGCGGCGTTGCCGCGCAGCCGCATATCCGCTGACCCCTGCAGTCGAATCACGCTGGTCTGCATCTGCAGCTCAGGCGTAGTCGCTAGGTGAATATCCAAGCGAATCTTGTTCAGCACGGGATCAGTCTGCGGAAGGCTTGAGACTTGGGCTGTGCGTTCCAGGTAAGCTGCGAAATCGAATCCTGGCGTGAACCCCAGTTTGTTGACCGTGATGTCGCCTGAAAGCGTCGAACCGGCGGCGCTGCCGCTCCAACGCAAATCGGCATTCGCGGTTGAACTCACGCCCGGCGGATAGCGTAGCCGCACTGCGTCCGCTGTGGCGTGCAATTCGAAGCTGGAAAGTTTGCCGGCGATGTCCGCGCGTCCGGTAAAACCGACCGTACCGCCGCCCACCCGAGCATTCAGATTTTCGATTGTCAACTGGTTCTGGTTGAACCGCAGCGTTCCGTTTATGTCGCTCAGCGCGCTGGGCAGATTAATATCCGAAATCGCTCCGCCCTGGACCTGCAGGGCACCTTTTACTAATGGGGCGTCGAGCGTTCCGGTCACCACGCCTTCGCCGGTGATTGCGCCAGAACTCGTAATGTCCGGATCGTAGCTTTGCAACAACTTCAAATCGACCTTGCCGTGCGCCTGAAAATCCACCGCTCGGTCACCGGTCAGTTGCAGCGAACCCGCCCCAGACAAATCCGTGTTCTCGCCCACGACGCGAAACATATCGAGCTTGAACGATCTCGCAGAAAGCGCGAACCGGATCGGCCCGTCATTACGAAACTGTGTCTTTCCCGCTTCGGCATACAAATCGCTTAGGTTGCCGGTGAGATTCAACTGCTCAGGGTCGCGAAGCGGTCCCTGCAGTTGGATGTCACCCGCCACTGTCGAATGGCGGACCACGTGTTTGCGAAGCAGGTTATCCAGGAAGGGGTCTACGTCCAGATGCGAAAAATGAAAATTCATGTTTGCCGGCCAACGATCGCGCGCATGCACGTTGCCGTCGATTTCCAGCGATGCGTCTTTGAAATCGGAATGCCCGGTGATGTGCACGTCCGCGCCGCGCGACACAGCGTTCAGAAGGAAATCTCCTTCCACGTGGCCGTTAAGCGCGAGATTTCTCAAGTGCAAGTCGGCACTCACTTCCGGGGCGGCAGTTGTGCCATGCGCCTGCGCAGAGAAATCGACCTTACCCTCAATCCCGGGTTGCATCCGTTGTGGAAGCGGAAAACTCGCGAGATCGAAGTCCGTGCCGCGCAATTTTAGTTCGAAAGATCGAGATTTCAGATTGTAATTGCCGTTTCCGGCTATCCTCGCCGGCCCACGCACGAAACTTAGACTCTTGATGGTGAGCTGGCTGCCATTAAGCGCCAACATCGCGTTTGCGGAATCAAATGCCTCGCCCCGAATACTTCCGTTCAGCAGGCTGATAGTTCCTTGCCCCTCGGGGCTTTGGCGCGTTCCCGATAATTGCAACCCCGCGGAAAGCTTCCCCGAAACGTCATGATTGTGACCCAGGAAATTTGAAAGCTCGTCGGCGTTTGCGTTCTGCACATCGAGCCGCATCTTTAGGAGACTCTCAGGAACGATCGTCCAGTCATCAAGCCCCGCTGTGCCGTTCAACTTCACGGTCGCATCTTCGCGCCGCAGGAAGGCATTACGCAGGGACAGATTTGTGGGCGAGGCTTGCACATCCGCATTCAACGAGTCCCAATGCACCTGCCGTTCGGGCTCATGCGCTTTAGTTCGAACAATGGTGTCAAAATCCCGCAATTGCAAATTTCCTGCGAGCCGCAGATTCGGCGAACTTCCCGCTACACTTCCGTTGAAAGCTGCCCGCCCATGAACCATCAGCGGGAGCCCGGACGGAAATACCTGGGTGATGACAGACTGCCATTCCCGCAGATCATTGGTCGAAAACGAGATTTTCACTGACGAGGTAAGCGCGCCTGAAGCGTTCATTTGCGTGCTTGGCGTCGACCCGGAAAGGTCCCCCAGTTGCACGTTTCCGGAGCGGAAATCATAAGTGGCATGGGTGTTCGCGGTGAGCGGAACACGCCCATTCGGAACTTTCGCTGGAGGCGTGACGTCCGCCACAAGGCGCGCATCCGCGTCTTCGATCGATTGCTTCCATTGCACGTCCGTTGCTGCGTTGACATTGCCTGCGAACTTCAACCCACTCACCGATCGAAAACTGCGGCCCAATCCGTCCAGGAGTTCTGCCAACGACAGATTTTTCGCCTTGATGATCATGACGCCGCGCTGTTGCTCGCTCTTAACTGCCTTCGCCGGAGCTTGCCAGTTAAGGACATCGGCGTCGGCGATAAAGGTCCCTCGCAGGAACTGCCCTTCGGTTTTCGATACGGAGAGCTGGCGTGGATCGACAGAAAACTTTCCTCGCGCCGACAGGTCACGCCCGGAAAATGTTTTGTTCTGCCACGCCATCGCCTGCACATCAAAGTCTCCGGCCGAAGCAAAATCCTGAGGCGACCACGAACCATTTCCCGTCAAATGTAACGTGCCGGCTTTAAGCTGAGGCTGGCGGGTAATGGCAGCAACTTCGGCCAGATCAATATTAAGATCGTAATTTCCTTTTACTGTCAGCTTGCGAAAGTCCAGGTGAACTCCGCGGGCGTGAATTTGAGAACGTCCCGCCGTCGCATTCAATGATTGGACCTGAAGACCATTCCTATCAAGAGTGAATGCAGATCGTGCGGTCCACGCCACCGGGCGGAAACCATCAAACAGCGTTTCCGCTCTGCCAATTCCAAGATTGCCGGCATATCGCTGGTGGAGAAACGAATAATTCAAATTCGCCGTGACATCGTTAGAACTGAAATCCAATGGAACCCGCTGGTCCTGCCACAACAACTCGCCGTTCCTGACCTCGAGGTTTCTCGCAGACATCGCAAACAGCCGTTCCAGTGCGGCGTTGCCTTGTTGGGCGGGTGTGGGCTGATTTGTGCTTCCGTTGGGAAAGAAGATGACGTGAATTACCGGATGCTGCAAAACCAGCGAATGGAAAGCCAGTTTTGCGCCCAGCGCCGAGGACAGGTTGATTACTGCGACCATGCTGTCCACGTGCGCGTAGGGTTGCTCGCCGGCTGATTCCTTTCCATGTATTGTCAGGTCGCGCACTTCCACTTGTCGGCGTAAGGGCACCACGTGGAAGGTGCCCAGCTCAACCGTTCCGCCGGTAGCTCGTTCGAGAGCGGCAACAACTCGATTGCGCGCCATCTGCTGAAATGAATCGGTAGTCATGTACCACAGCAGCGCCGAAAACCCGAGCAGCAGGAGCAAGACGGACATCAACAGCGCCTTGAACACATTGCTCCAGGAAATGCGCGGCCAGTTCATCTTGTTCCCCCTGGCGAGGGCTGAACGTCAGAGGAGTTGCCTCTTGATAGAACTTGAATTTGTGCCTGGGAACGCAGCGTTTCCAGCCACGAATTGAGCAGTTGATTTATTTTTTCCTGAATTAATATTTCTCTGATTTTTGGCGCCGCCTCGTTCAAGCTGACGGGATCTGACGCTGGCACCCTGGGGATGATTTGTGCACGATAGTATTTTTCGACGTCCGCGGCGGAAACTTGAATGGACGGGCGAAATCGCAAATCAACCAGTTGAAACTGCTCCAACTCCTCCGCCACATGCTCCTCGACGACTTTGTCAGTAAGTTGGTAGCGCGATAATGTCGCTTCCCAGGATTGTCCCGGGCG
This sequence comes from uncultured Acidobacteriota bacterium, assembly GCA_963702345.1. Classification (GTDB taxonomy): domain Bacteria; phylum Acidobacteriota; class Terriglobia; order Terriglobales; family Acidobacteriaceae; genus Gp1-AA145. The sequence continues at coordinate 514,304 of CAVPCD010000008.1, forward strand.
CTCCCGAACTTGTTCGCTCTTGAGATCGTCGATTTGCTTTCTTATTACGTCGGCGCTGGCCGGTTTCAAATCCGTCATGCGCATCTGTTCGCGCAATATATCTTGATCGATCAGCCGGTCGAGCGCCGCTTTCCTCTGCCCCACGGTCACATCCCCAGGCTTGCGACCCGACATGAAGGCTTCAAAACGTACCTCGTCATCCCAATCACTCTGCAAAATGACGTGGCTGTTCACCGTCGCAACTATCCGATCCAGCAGTTCGCCCGCGTGCAGGCCGATTGCAACGGACAGCAACAGCGCGATAAGGGTGGGTCGCATAACCATCAGAATGTCTGCCCGATACTAAAGTAAACGTTGAAGTGGCTGGCTTGTTTCGTTCCGAAGAACGTCAGTGCCGCGGGACAATTGTTGGGAGCGCTCTTCGTATTGGCACAAAAATTCGGAAAGACCGTGGGATTCAAGTTGTATCCGAAATCAAATCGGACCGGCCCTACGGGCGTCTTGTAGCGTACGCCAAGTCCGATGGCGTGCGAGATGTAGTTGTAATCACACAGAGCGGCGCCGCTACCGGCCTGAAACGTGCTATTCAGGCGCTGCACGCACAATCCCTTGTTCTGATGCCAACGCAACAAGCTATCGACCATGTTATTTCCGTCGGTAAACACATTGCCCATGTCATGGAAAATCGCGAAGCTCAGATTGTCATGAACAAAGGGAAGACTCGGCGGAGGGAAACGCAATTCCAGATTATTCAAGAACAGCGCCGAGCCGCCGATCGGATACCCAGTAGTTGGGTCACGCGGCCCGGCTTGGTTCAACCCAAAACCGCGGTGAGAGTTCCCGCCTCCCATAAAGAACCTCTCCGGGAGCGGAATCAGACTGAAGTTCGCCGGGGTTTCCTGCCCAGGCTGCGTGATGATGGTATTGGCAAATGCATTTTCTAATCCGATTCGAGTAGAACGCGCGAACACGAATTGCCGCCCATTGACCTTCCCGAACGAATGGTAAGTTGAGTTTTCTATCAGAACTCGGCTGAAGTCGGCCTGAGAGCCGAAGTAACTCGCCGCCACGCCGGCATCTATGCTGTTGTAACTGCCGCGAGTGGTTTCCAGGTCATTATCGCGGTGATTGCGGAGATAGCTGAAGCCCGGTTCACCCACGCGGACCGGAAGCGACAACAGAGGAATCTGGTCCGCGCTGACTTGCACGTTTTCCGCCTTGACCAACCGATAGTCAAACCGGTAATTCATCACACTTACCGGAGTGCCATCAGCCTTGTGACTTACGATCTGCTCCGCCTGCACCGAACCTTCCAGGCGCTGGGAAGTAAAGGTAGACACGTCAAGTGTGTGATCAAAGAAAGCGGTTAAGCTCAGTTTCCAGTTGGGATCGTTGAACCAGCGCGGCGCCTCGTAACTGACCAGTCCGCGTTGTTGCAAACCACCTACGCGGGATTCGAATGTAATGGTGTGATCGCGCCCACGAAAATTTAGCCGGGTAACATCTAACGAAGCTAGCGGACTTACTCCGGTCTCTCCAAGGGCCGTACTGCCATTAGCAGAAGTGGCCGGCTGCCCGGTTTGAAATTCAAATCCGGCTCCGTAATTGAACGTGTACCGCTTCGCCTCCTGGACGCTGACCAGTACGTTCTTTCGCGGTTGCACTCCTTCCGGATCCTGCACCGCGGTATCGACCTGGCTGAAAATTCCCAAATCGTAAAGCTTCTGCTGCGTCCGCAACAGATCGCCTTGACTGAGCGGGTCACCTGATTTCATCTGTAATTCGTGGTCGACCACGTACGGGCGAGTATATTCTCTTCCCGAAATCAGGACCTGATCGACATAAAACCGTTCGCCTTCGTGGATTTTGAACACCACGTTCATGTGATTCCCAGGCGCGGGCGTGGCTTCAGCGTCAAAGGTCGCGCCTGGAAAGCCGTTGTCAAAGTAATAGTTCAAAATAATGTCGCGATCTTCCGCAATGCGCGAGTCGGAAAAAGGCTGTCCGGGACCGGTGTACAGATTTTGAAACACCGGGTCAGCAAGTTGAGTGCTTCCGACAATCTGAAAGGTGCCCACTCGCGTCTGGGGTCCTTCGTCGATCTGTACGGTCACCGCCAATTGGTTTTTCGCGCCGCGATAGTTGTCCTCCACATTGGTCTCGACTTTCACTTGCGCGAAGCCATTGGCGCGATACATATTTTCGATGTCGCGGACCGCCCCCCGCAGCAGCGCCTCGCTGTATGTGCCGTGCGGCAACGCGAGGCTTGCAGTCTGAATCCGCAGGAGGGGGCGCAAATCTGCTTCGCGAAAATATTTGTTGCCCGTGATCTGCACCTTCACCAGTTTGTGGCGCTCGCCTGGATCAATCTGGTAAGTCACGCGCATCACTTGCGCTTTTTCGTCTGTCTCCCGTTTCAAGGTCACCCTGGCATCCGAGTAGCCGCGAGCTTCCATGTAACTGAGCAGATTTCGTCGTCCCTCATTCAGCAGATCATCGTCGAGCGCGTGCTCTTCATAAACCGGGACATTCCTTTTCAGGACTGCGTTCCTGATGGAAAATCCTTCTGTCCGAATCTCAACTCTGGGCCCAACCTCGATGGCAAATTTGTAATCGACAGTGTTGAGGTTGGGAACATACTCTTTGTTTACGATGCCCACCTGGGCCAGCCATCGATTGTGTTTTTGGTAATGCTTGCGGACGCGATCCAGCGCATCCGAACCTTTCTGCGCCGAAACTATGTCGCCTGGATGCAAGCGTGCAATATCTTCGATTTGGCCGACAGAGTAAATCCCCCCACCCTGAATCGTAATGGTACCGACCCGCGCGGCATCGCCGGAATGAATTTTAAAAGTGATTTCGACCTGCTGGGTCAGTGGATTTTCGTGCTGGGTAAAGGAGATTTTCGCGTTGTAATATTCATTCTCTTCCAACAGCCGTTTGATATTCTCGACCGCGCGACTTATCTTCTCAGCGGTAAACGGCTCGCCCAATTGCAGTTTGGAAGCGTTTACGATTTGTGACTCCGTAGGACGGCCGGGAGCGCCGTCAGCCCGCACCAGGCCGATAAAATATTTAGGAGTATTGGGAAAAGAGAGCGTTACTTTCTCGCCAGAGCTCCGCTCACATTCGGCTTTAAGATCAGAGAATCGCCCGGTCGCAAACAGGATGCGCATGCTCTCCTGAAGTTGTTCGCGATCGAGCGGCTTCCCCTTCTTTGACGGGAAGCATATCGCGCAACATCTGTTGGTCGTTCTGGTTTACGCCGGGAAAATTGATTCGTTCGACTATTCCGCCCATGCAGCCGGCTTGCGACTGCGGCACGTCCTCTGGATTTCGGCTTTCGGTTTGAGCACTCCCGGCTTTCTCGGCTTGGATTCGTGGCCACACTTTCCCCGCTGAAAGCGACGAGGCAATCGCAAGCACCGCGAACACACGGCTCAAAGCCAGATTCGGCAAAAACGCTCCTGTGTTGTTCTTTGGAAAGCTGAACGGCCCAATGCGCGCGGGTATGCGGATCGCGCAACTCTCGTGCCATCGCCACCTATAATAAATCTCGCACGGCGTAACTAGGATAGACGCGATGGTTCGCAGACGATTGGGGCGCATTGCAGCACTGGAAATGGTCTTTTGAATGAAACCCGGACTGGAAGAAAGATACTCGCGTCAGATACTGTTTCCCGGCATTGGCGCTGAAGGGCAGCGGCGAATCCTGGAATCCCGGGTGGCCATTGTAGGCTGCGGGGCGACGGGTTCGGCGCTGGCTTCCCTGCTGGCCCGGGCCGGGGTTGGCAGCCTGCGGATCATCGACCGTGATTACGTTGAGCCCAGCAACCTGCAGCGGCAGATGCTTTTTGATGAAACCGATGCCGCCGATTCGGTGCCCAAGGCGATTGCCGCCTGCCGCAAAATCGCCGAGTTCAATTCCCAAATCGTGACCGAACCGCATGTCAGCGATCTGACCTCCGAAAACGCAAACCAACTGCTCAGCGACGTCCACCTGATTCTGGACGGGACCGACAATTTCGAAACCCGGTACCTGATTAACGATTACGCGGTGAAAAATTCCCTGCCCTGGATTTACGTTGGAGCGATGGGCAGTTATGCAATCACTATGAATATAGTGCCTGGCGAAAGTGCCTGCCTGGCATGCCTTTTCCCGGATGCCCCGGGAGGAATGGTTGATACATGCGATACCGCAGGAATCCTGAATTCAGCAGTCAATCTGGCCGCCTCGATCTCGGCTACCGAAGCTCTGAAATTACTCACCGGAGCACGACAGCAACTTCGAAAAACCCTCCTGTCTCACGATTTGTGGCTCAATCAGCGTTCAGAGATCGCCGCCAGCAATCCCCGCTCTGACTGCCGCACCTGCGGGAGACGGGACTTTGCTCACTTGACTGGGGCCGGTCGCCCGCACATTACGCTTTGCGGACGCAATTCGGTACAGATCCACGAGCATCATCGCCCAGTTAATCTCAGCGACCTTAGCAAACGACTTCAACCCCACGGCAGCGTTCGCCATACTGACTTCATCCTGAAGTTCTGGAAAGAGCCATACGAAATGACCCTCTTTCCTGACGGCCGGGCCATCATCAAAGGCACCACCGACACCGCGCTCGCGCGCAGCCTCTACGCGCGTTACATAGGAAACTGAATTTCCCCGACGTCCGCGAAGCGCAATCCTGCTGCGGCTATTGCGCAATGCTTTTCACTTCGCCGACCCGAAGGCTCGCCTGCAACCCTAAGCCTTCAGGCAATACTAGGAGAAACACCGGTAAATCCCTGACTGCAAGCCTATATCCGCACCAACTGGCATCTCACCTGCTAGAAAATTTGTAGTTGTGCCCCAGGAGGTCGTAAACATGCGTGTTCTCATTGCTCTCTGTGCTGCTGCCTTGTTCTCAGCTGTAGCCGTTGCCCAGGTCGTTCCCGCAAATGTCGGATATGACGGCTGCGGCGCGCCTTACATTCCGCGTTTAACAACGCCTGAGGTTTCGCTTCAGACCGTTTCGGCGGATCCGGTTGGCGCGAGAAACGCCACTTATGGCCTGACTGCCGGCGCGACCAACGGCACACTTTCGAATGTCACCGGAAATCTTGGTGGGACTTACACGCAACCCGTGTGGTATGCCGGAGGCACCACGCCACTGATCTCATCTCCTGCGGTCGAGTTGTCAGTGCCGGTCGCGCGCGTGCACAACATGGAACGCATGGAGCGAGATCGCGACCACGAACGCGCCGAAGGGTCAAGCCGGGCATGGGTCTATTACGCCTCGGAAGAAGAGACCGCGAGCGCAGTCGAAGCTTCCCCCGCTGCCCGAAGTGGAAGACATGCCGCGCGCACCATCACCAACCAGGATGTCGATCAGCAAAATTCGAAGAACGGCATGGTGAAGTACGACGGCAAGACCGAACAGATTAAGTAGCGTCGGCCATCTAGGGCGGACGTCACGTCCGCCCTCTAAAATCTCCCGATGGCAATCCCTTTCTATGAAGTTCCGCATTACCTCTGCACCAATCCTTCGAGCGCAGTGAAAAAGTCAGGATAGGAAATCACCGCCGCGTCAGCTCCCTTGATCTCGGTCTCTCCCTCTGCACGCAGCGCCGCCACAGCAAACGCCATCGCAATCCGATGATCACCAAAAGAGTCGATTGAAGCTCCATGCAATTTCTGCCCGCCGGGGACGCGCAAGCCATCCTCAAGTTCTTCGACCTTGGCTCCCATCGCGCGCAGATTTGTCGTTACGCTGGCAATCCGGTCCGACTCTTTCACTCGCAACTCGCGCGCATCGCGAATTTCGATTCCATCCGATGTGTAGGGGGCTATTGCAGCCAGCACCGGAATTTCATCGATAAGAGCGGCTGTATCTTCACCAACCACCCGTGCGCCTTTCAATGCCTCGCCTTCAACCCGTAACATTCCCACCAGCTCGCCATGTTGTTCACGCAAGTCGGTCGGGGTGATTTTCAATCCCAGGCCGATTAGAAAATCCAGGAGGCGTGTACGCGTAGGATTCAGCAGCAATCCGGAAATTGTGAGCTGCGATCCGGGAAACAATCCAGCAGCGCAGAGAAAGAATGCCGCGCTCGAAAAATCACCAGGAATTGCAGCTTCAATGGCCTTCAACTTCTCACCGCCGGTTATGCTCACATCCTTCATGCGACGTTCAAGGTGTGCGCCGAAAGCTTCGAGCGCGTGCTCGCCGTGATCGCGGGTCTGAATCGGCTCAACCACCCGGGTCGTTCCTTCGGCGTACAGCCCGGCAAAGAGCAACGAGGTTTTCACCTGCGCGCTTGCGACCGGCAACTTATAGTCGATTGCCTTCAAATCTCCGCCCTTGATGCGCAGAGGAGGACGCCCGTCCTTCGCCGAGGCGATTTTTGCCCCCATCATTTCGAGCGGCTTGATGATCCTTGCCATCGGCCGGCGTTGGAGAGAGTCGTCGCCCGTCAGTTCGCAAGCAAAATCCTGACCGGCAAGAATTCCGCTCAGCATGCGCATGGTCGAGCCGGAATTGCCGCAATCGAGAACGCCTGTCGGACTCTTCAATTTTGCGCCTCGCCCGTAAATGGCGACCGCATCGCCAATTTGCTCCCATTTAACACCGAGCGTTTTCAGGCACGCTAGAGTGCTGGCGCAGTCAGCCCCTGTGGAAAAATTTTCCAGCTTGGTCAGGCCATCGGCGATCGCGCCCAGCATCGCGTAACGGTGGGAGATGGACTTGTCTCCCGGCAGGCTCATCGATCCACCAAAACTTTTGGCCGGGCGGATCACCACAGATTTTTTCTCAGGCATTGGTTTATTCAATATATCGGAAGCACTTCAGCTTGGTATGGTGCCGAACGGACACTTTCAGAACGTGTCCTTTTGCGGTTGACAAAATCTGAGAACCGTCCAATACTGCCCAAGCTGCAACCGAACCCCTGGAGGATTTTCCCGATGAAACGGTTTTGGATAGTCGTCCCCGCTTTTTTCTCACTCTTCCTCAGCGCCCAAGAACCCAACAAGAATCCCAACAAAGGCGAGCCGGCGATTCTGGGCCCGCATTGGACGCGTGATGCATCGCATGCTCATACTGGTGGTGGCAGTCCGGATATGAGTTATCACGGTGGTCCCATTTTGCCGAGCGTAGCCGTTAAGGCGATTTTTTGGGGCACTAGTTGGCCAACCTACACGGGCGATGAAATCAGCGGATTGGATAAGTGGTACAAATACGTCGGCACTACCAGCAACGGCGGCGGCTCAAGCTACTTTGCGACCGTCAATGAATACACAGACAGCACCGGTGCGCAGGTTGGCACTGCTATCACATACCAGGGCCACGTTGTGGACGGCAGCGCGATTTCAAAACACCTGAGCACATCGGCCGTACTGGCCGAAGTCTGCAAAGCGGTCCCTAGCCCCACCGCCAATGCCTACTATCCGGTTTACACCGACCAGCCCCGTGGTCACGCCAACTACTGCGCTTATCACAGCTGGGGAACGTGCAATGGAAAGGCGATCGAGTTTGGCTTCTTCTTCAAGCTGGACGGCGACGCCGGTTGCGATCCCCAGAGCACGGTCAGTGGCGAATCGCAAGGCCTCGCCGCTGTTGCCAATGTGACCGGTCACGAGCTCTCTGAGACCCGCTCTGATCCGAACGGCAACGCCTGGTATGACAGCTCAGGCGAGGAGAATGGCGACAAGTGCGCTTGGACCTTTGGCGGTCCATTCGTTACCTTCCTCGACGGCACCGATTGGAAGATCCAGGGCAACTGGTCGAACTACGAGTATGACCATGGGACCGGCTACGAGAACTCAAGTGGCGAAGCCGGTTGCGCCGATGGAACCAATGTTCCGGGACCGTATACAAAGTAGTCCCATTACGTGAACTGCTTCTGGCAAATGCCTCAGAACCCGATTCTGAGGCATTTTTTTCCGACAACAATTATCGGTTCAATTCTGAGGATTGGAATCCAGAAACTGTCTCAGCAGCTTGCCTATCTCTTCCGGCTGCTCCCATGGCGAGTAGTGCCCGGCTTTCGCGACTACTTTCATTTGGCTGCCGGCGATGTTCTGCTTCATCAGCTCGGCTTCGGGAACGCCGGTCATTTTGTCTTCATCGCCAGTGATGATCAACACTGGCGCATTGATAGTTTTCAGCGTGGACACTGAATCCGGACGCTCCGCCATGCCGCGCTGCACTCCTGCAACATCCTCCGCCGACATCTTCCGCATCATGCGGAGAGCGCCATCGACCAGGTCGGGGCGCGAATGGTGCGTGGTTTCGGCCAAAACTTTTTGCAACATGCCCTCAAAGAACGGCTCAGTGCCATGTTGCAGAACGTCGTCGGCTGCTTTTAGTCGCGTCGCCCGAGCGTCGGCAGCGTCGGCGGGAGCTTTGGTATTGCACAAAACTAGCCCGCTCACCCGATCTCGAAATCGCCTCCAGAATTCAAAAATCGCATAGCCACCGATGGACACGCCAATCAATGGCGCACGGTCCACTCCGGCGTCAGTCATCACGCGCGCAACATCAGAAGCCTGTTTCTGCATGGTCGCGGGACCATTGCCGAGACCAGACTCACCATGACCGCGCAAATCGGGCATTATAAGCCGGTACCGCGGAGCTAGATGCTTTGTGATCGGAAGCCAGAATTCGTGATTTACCGGGAAAGGATGCAGCAGCACAACGGGCGGCCCGGAGCCGGCGACGTCATAAAAAATATCGGCATCGTCACTGACGATCTTTTGCATCTTCCGATTATATTGGGCTGACTCTCGGAAAAGGACCAGGTGACGTGCAGGCGCGGACGCCTCGCCCGTGCAAGCGTATTGACTACATCCACTTTTCGGGGCTTATAGAAATGCCAGCTAGTCGCGAAGCAACATCGGTCGCGTACGGATCGAACATGAGCTCGTAAGTAATCTGCGCGACCCCATAGGTTATGCAAGCGATGCCCGCGCAGAAGATAGAGATGACCGCGATTCCCACGATCACGCTAACGGCCGTCGCTAAAATTCCTCCGGCGTCTTCAGCCGGAATATCTGAGATATCAAAGACGTTCTCGACAAAGCAGCGGCCTAAGGCTCTGAAAAAATTCTTGAGGAACCGTTCACTGCGCTCCAGCATACTTCGCCTTACGAATTCGGGACCACCTGTCCCTCCATCGCATTCGCCGTTAGCTTGTACGGCTCGTCAGGCATGACGATCCAGGCGATCGGATACGACAATAGGCCAACGCCGGTCACGACTGACCCGATCAGCCACACTAACCGAACAATCGTCACGTCCAAATCGAAGTACTCCGCAATGCCGAGGCAGACGCCGGCAATCTTGCGTCCTTCACGCGGACGCACCAGGCGCTTGCGCGCCACTACTCCGCCTACGCGGGTGCCACAGTAGGCGCAAACATTGGCGTCATCCTGAATGCTTTTACCGCAGTAATTGCAGTACATAGTTCACCTCGCACAGTAGGATACGCGCACGCCGGGTGAGATGTTCCCAAAAATTCCGCCCGGGGCGGCGGTTTACGAGCCCTTATAAGGTTCCTTGATCCGTTTGCGGGCAATGTCAGCTTGGGGAGAATGGGCGTTAACTTCTACCACGGCCTCATACTTCTTGAGGGCGAGATCGCGCTTTTGCAACACATCGTACATCTCTCCTGCTCCCAGGGCAGCCTTTTGCGCGATGGCAGGGTCCGGCTTTTGAATTTCGCTCACTTGCTCATAGGCCGCCGCCGCAGCCACATAGTTCTTCTGCATGCGGAGCATATCCCCGAGCGTGGTCGCGGCTATTTCGTAGTGTAGCCCGGCATACCGTCCATTGCGGCCGTCCTGCCAAACCCGTCGATAAATCGCCGCCGCCTCTCCTGGCTGCCCTTTCGCGTTCAGCAAATTGCCTTCTTCCATCGCAAACAGAACATTGTGCGGGTATCGCGGTTCGAGCGCCCTTAGTATTTGCAGGGCCTCATCAAAACGACGCTCGCGGCGCAGAAACACCACTAACAGGACCTTTGCGTCGACGCTGGTTTCGCCGTTTCCACTAGCGGCCTGCTGAAGATACTCGAGTCCTTTCTCCTTATTGCCACCCAGCCCCATCATGCTCGACGCCGTCTTTACCGCCCAGGGAAGATTTCCTACAACGTAATTGTGCGCACCCACAATTAGCTTGGCATCGACATTATTCGGATCAAGCTCCAGCACCTTTTCGTGATCGTGCCGCGCCGCCACCGCATTCCGCAGCGCTGAAAACCATGCACGCTCGATCAGCGCCGTGTAGGTGGCAAACTCTGCCCGCGTTACTCCCCGGGCATAAAGCGCGCCGACGTCTTTCGAGTTCGCGCCCAAGCGCTGGTTCTCGATAGCTGCCGCCTTCTGCACCAGCGATTTGATCTGGTCGCAGATTTGAGGATCGGCAGGCTCGTGCGCCGCATCGATAAAGCTGTCGTTGGCGTATTCCCCGGCGCTCAATGCGCCGATGCGGTAAAGCTCGTGAAAGAGGACCGCGTTCAGCAGGTGATTGATCGAGTCAGCATCATCGGGGTGCCGTTGATACAGGAGGGTGAACTCCTGGATCGAGCGGTCATATTCCATATCGTAAAAGTGATCAAAGGCCTGAGCATTGAGCGGTTCTTTGGAGCGGAGAGACAGCCGGGCGGGACTGGTTAGTCCGGCAGCGGACGATGAGGACGATCCGGTTTCAGATCGCTGGGCCGAGGCAGAGCCGCTCACGATCATTCCTACGGCCAAGAGATGCGATGCAATGCGAAGAGACAAGAAAAACCCGTTTAACCAAGCAGCAACTTATCAACAAGTTTATCGGAGAAATGGAATCGTTGCTCGACCGATTGGTACCGCTCCAAGGACGGGAGCGCCAATACTGTTTAGAAACTTTGCACTATCAGGGTAATTCTTGCTCGACTAGTGGCTTCGCTTGATTAAGATGGAAACTCTAACTGCTGAGAACAATTGGAGTTAGGTATTCACCGTTTTGGAACAGGACGTGCCAATTCGATGTCCTCAGGAAGTATTTATGAGTGACGCGGTCCGCGACGCCCATCAGGAGTTTTGGCGCCCTCCCCTGTCTCAGCCCAACGCTGCGACAAACCTAGCCGAGTCTTGTAGGCGTTGCGGAACCGAGTTTATGGTCGGGGCCACCTTTTGTCATATCTGTGGCACCGGCCGCCATCGCACTGACCTCGTCCCTTCTCATAGTTGGATCAAACACCTGAATTTCCTGCGCGCGCTAGAGTTCGCCAGTGTTAAGGATTGGTTCGGACTGCCTCTGCCAACTTTGTGCGCGTTTCTGTTGGGCGTCGCTTTCATGATCGTGGCACTGGCCGTTGGTTTCGTCCGCGTTCAAAGCGATTTCGATATTCAAGTTGTTCAACTCTGGCGAATTCAGTGGCTGATGGTAGCTTGTGCGTGTTTTCTCGCCGGTATTCTTCTCAGGAGCCGCAAGCCCCAGAAGTAGTTCTCACGGTCATTGCTTCTTCGAACTCCCGTCGATCCGATACATGTGATTTACCGGCCCCGGTCCGCGTCCGATTGCGTAGCTATTTTTGATAGCGGTCGACACATAAGCTTTGGCCAAACGCACGGCCATATCCAATGATTGCCCGAGCGCTAGCTGGCAGGCGATGGCAGTCGAAAACGCGCAACCAGTACCATGATTATTCGGCGAATCGACTCGATCCGCGCGGTAGGTTTGCATTTTCTCACCAGGCACGCTCAGCACATCAATAGCCTGATCCAGATGCCCTCCGGTCACGACCACGGCCTTGGCTCCTAATTCGTGCAGACGACTGGCCGCCACTTCCATTTGCGCGAGATTCCTAACCTCCAGCGCAGTGAGAGCCTTCGCCTCATCCACGTTTGGAGTCAAGACATCGGCCAATGGCAGAAGTCGCTGGGTCAATACCGCGACTCCGGCAGGATCCAATAACTCCGCCCCAGATGACGATTTCAGTATTGGATCCAGCACCACGTTCTTAAGTCGGGCACCCTCGAGAAAATTGGCCACCACGCTAGCCACTTTTCCACTGCCCAGCATGCCGATATGTACTGAAGAGACCTTTCCCTCCCGCAGCAGCTCGTCCAAGGTATCTGCGAGCACTTGTGGATCACTTGGCACCACTCGCCGTACCCCACCCGTGGATTGGATGGTCATAGCCGTAATTGCCGATATGCCATAACAACCATGGGCCGCAATGGTCTTAATGTCGGCCGTGACCCCGGCGCCGGAAGAGGGGTCGAAGCCGGCGATAGTGAGGACGATGGGTGGAGATTCGGGCATGAAGGGACTCTACCGAAATTCGGGCGCAACACAAAATTGGAGGGGTGGCGAGACACTGAGGCTGCCAGAATCCCCGCAAGTCAATGAAAACATAGTGTTAGTTGGTTTTCTCTGTAAGTTATTGAAAATACTATTACGAAAATATTGCACTCGGGTCTAAGGGTAGGGTTATTTACTCACTAGTTAACAAGTATGCGCCTAATGAATCATCAACATAGCTAATAAAAGCTGAGTAGAAGCCGTATGTTACTTCACCTATCTATAACTGTACTAAGGTACTTATACAAGGCCTTCCCAATTGACACGCCTACCATGGCCCCGTAGCATTTTAGAGACTGAACGAACGTGTAACCGAGTAGATCGAGTTTGGCAATGGAGGATACTGAATGCGAGGACGAATAGTTCAAGGACTGGCCGTCGCGTTACTTGTAGCCTTAGGAGCGGCCAATGGGCCGATCAACTCCAGCGCAGCCAGCAAGCCGAAATTGGGTCCAAACCAAGCCCCCCAAGCCCAACATAACCTTCACCCCTACCAAGTCGGAACCGCCTCCTGGTATGGAGACTATTTCGAAGGCCGCCCGACCGCCAGTGGTGAGCCCTTCAACATGTATGACATGACCGCCGCCCATCTGACCCTGCCGTTGGGAACCCTGGTGCGGGTAACCAACCTGCGCAACCACCGATCGGTAATTGTGCGGATTAACGACCGCGGCCCCTACGTTGACGGTCGTATCGTCGACCTTTCTTACAATGCGGCCCGGGTGCTCCATTTCGACCAGCAGGGGCTACAACGGGTACGGCTTGACGTAGTTCCTCGCCACAAGGCTGCAGCCACGCTTGCCATGCTCCGCGAACCAGCCATGGAACAGTGACTTTCATAAAAAGGGACGGGCCAATGGGCTCGTCCCTTTTTTGTTAACTCATCAATCCCTACTTCAAATAAATCTCCTGCAGCAGTTCGTCGCTGATTACCTCTCGAATTTCCTCACGCTTTTCTCCCAGTTGATGGGCTTGCTGCTTTCCGCCTAAGACCTTGTCGCGAATGGCCTCCATTTTTGCATCCAGGCCATCGAGCGCGGCATGGTTCTTATACTCGACCGCTACGCAGACGTCCCAGTCCTGCGGACTGTTTTTAGTTTCCTTCAGGAAAATCTTGTAATCCAGAATTAACCCCTGGCGCTTCTCTTCCTCGACAAATGCTTTGCTGACTTGGCGCATGCTGGTTAAGTACTCATCCAAATGGGTCGGCTTGACCCGAATCAGCGAGACCCGCCAGAGCGGGCCTTCGGTATAGTTTTCCTGCGCCAACAGCGCGGGTGCAAACAGGCATGCAAACACTACCACCAAACACAGCTTCTTCATGTAATCTCCTCAAGCGAATTTGACAGAATGGTACGCCATCATACGCTGAACCTCTGCTTTGTAAATGGCTCTTCGCGGGGCACAGCCAGCGGAGTTCCTTGCGGTAACAGCGCCTTTGGTGTCCAACCTCCGCCGTCGGACTGCCCTTCGGCGTCCGACACTCCCAGACAAAAATTTCTGGTTCACACCTGACTTTCGCTTAAACTCGTAAGCGATGCCCCCCACAGCTGAAGAGTGTCTCATCGTCGCACTCGATGTTTCGTCCGCGGCAGCGGCGCAGAAAATCGTGACCGCCCTCGGCGACTCCGTGCATATCTACAAAGTTGGAATGCAGCTTTACACCGCCGAAGGCCCACAAGTAGTCCGAGATCTCGTGAGCTCAGGCCGACAGGTTTTTCTTGACCTGAAATATCACGACATTCCAAATACGGTTGCCTCGGCGGTCCGCGAGGCGGCGCAGCTTGGAGTTAGCATGTTGACCGTGCACGCTTCCGGCGGAGAAAAAATGCTGCGCGCAGCCACAGAAGCAGCCAATGTGAGGGCGGGCGTCCACGCCCGCCTACTGCAAATTCTGGCCGTCACCGTCCTCACTAGCATGGACGAAACTGATCTTCATCAGACCGGAGTATCGGGAGCGTTGCTTGACCAGGTTTTACGGCTTGCCTCAACTGCCCTCGACGCAGGCTGCGCCGGAGTTGTGAGTTCGGCACGCGAAGTCAAAGCTCTGCGCGCAAAGCTGGGAGAAAACTTTCTGATAGTGAATCCGGGCGTTCGGCCCGCCGGCTCCGATCACGCAGATCAGGCCCGCGTCGTGACTCCGGCCGAAGCAATCCAGGCGGGCGCAACTCACATTGTAGTAGGAAGGCCCATTACCGCAGCCAATGATCCGGTCGCCGCAGCGCGATCGATTCAGCAGGAACTCCGAACTGCGTCCAGCGATCGCTCGCATAGTCATGCTCTGCGGGCATAAGGGTTGACCCCAGCGCCCGCATTTACCATTCAGAACTTACAGCTTCTCGTGGAATTCACAGCCCGAGCAGGAAATAAAAATGCCGCCGGGAGTGCCCCGTTCGCGGTCTTTCACCCGCTTCACGATGCGCGTCGGCTTGCCGCATTTTGGGCAGTCGGTGCTCTTCGTGGTGTCCATGATCTTCTTGCGGTCTGCAGTCTTTGCGATCTTCGCCATGTCTCTCCTTCAAGTTAAGCGGCATATTCCGATTTGCGCATTTACACAGCTGATTTGAGCTTGGCAGTTCGGGGCCGTGGGATCAATTATGAGGTGAACTCATTTTAGCAGGCCTCTTCATTGGGTGTGCTCAGGTTCGCGAAACCTGCTTGATCAAACAGAGACGGAAACTCCATTACGAATTCCGATTATGCCCATCAATTCTTTCGAATTGACCGGACGCGCACCGTCGCGTAACTTAAGGGTGTCATGCTGACTTGCCACCATCATCATCGCCATCACGCGCATAGTGCGACGGCGGGGGTGTGCGGCTGAGTTAGCCATCGACACAAGTTTCAGGCCCGCTGAAGCGCAAAAGCTCAGCGGGCTTTTTGTTTTTTACTGTTCTTTTCACCACGGAGGCACAGAGACACGAGGAAACAATTTAACTATGACAGCTAAAGGACGAGATGCTTGGCATCTCATTCGCCCTACGTCTTCTCCGTGCCTCCGTGTCTCCGTGGTGAGCGCAATTAGGAACTGTTATGAAGATTGACTTCGACAAAATGCAAGGCCTGGTTCCAGCAATCGTGCAGAAGGCGAGCAACGGAGAAATCCTCATGCTCGGATTCATGAACAATGCAGCGTGGGATCGCACTCAATCTCTCGGCTACGTGACTTTTTACAGCCGCACCCGCAACCAGCTTTGGACCAAAGGAGAAACTTCCGGCAACCGTCTGAAAGTAATTTCAGCCTGCACGGATTGCGATTGCGATTCGCTTCTGATCCAGGTTGAAGTTGAGGGTGCGGGCGTCGTCTGTCACGAAGGCACACGCTCGTGTTTCACAAAAACGATCGAGGTCGCCACGACGCCTACGAAAGGGGAGATTGCACAATGAAAATCCGGCTTGGCATCCCGAAAGGCAGTTTGCAAGACGCCACCCTCCAACTTTTCGCGCAAGCTGGATTGCCGATCCACACCAACTCCCGTTCCTACTTTGCTTCGACCGGAGATCCCGAGATCGAGTGCATGCTGATTCGCGCGCAAGAGATGGCGCGCTACGTCGAACATGGCGCGCTCGACGCTGGGTTGACTGGACGTGATTGGGTCGTCGAAAGCGGGCTTGAGGTGGTGACCGTTTCTGATTTGATCTACGCCAAGCAGAGCCGTGGCAAAGTGCGTTGGGTGCTTGCCGTTCCGGAGAATTCGTCGTACCAAAAAGCGGAGGATCTCAGCGGAAGAATCATCGCCACTGAGTTGGTGAATGTCACCCGAAACTATTTCGCTGCTCGGAGCGTGAACGTTCAGGTGGAATTCTCGTGGGGCGCAACCGAAGTAAAGCCCCCCATGCTGGCGGATGCCATCGTTGAAGTCACCGAAACCGGCAGCTCGCTGCGTGCCAATCACCTTCGTATCATGGATATGGTGTTGGAGAGCAATACTCAGATCATCGCCAATAAAAGTTCGTGGGCGGACTGCGGTAAACGTCGCAAGATTGAAAACCTTGCTCTCATGCTAAGGGGAGCGATGGAAGCCAAAGATCGTGTCGGCCTGATGCTGAATGTTCGCAAAGAAGATCTCGATCGCGTGCTGGGCGTGCTCCCGGCGCTCAAGCGTCCCACGATTTCTACCCTTAGTGATCCGGAATGGCTCGCCGTGAACACCGTCATCGAGGAGTCGCAGGCCTGGGAAATCATTCCGCGCTTGAAAGAAGCGAACGCCCAGGGCATCGTCGAATATCCGCTGAACAAGGTGGTCATGTAATGCGGACACTCGAAGGCCAAGCTGCTGAGGCATACGTCAAGAACTTGGAGAATCGCGGCTCGCGGTTCGACGAGGTAGAGTCTGCGGTGCGCAAGATCGTTGATGATGTACGCAGCAATGGCGACGACGCGCTGTTGAAGTATGCGCGCCAATTCGATGCCCTTGATTCAGCACAGCCATTGCGGGTTGGCGATTCTGAGATCAAAGACGCGTGGAAGCAGGCTCCGATTCCACTTAAAACCGCTTTGCAAAAAGCAGCGGAAAACATTCGCCAATTTTGCGAGTGGCAAAAACCGAAGCAATGGACGAAGTCTCGGGGAGGCATTTCTCTTGGCCAACTGATTCGTCCGCTTGATTCCGTCGGCTGCTACGTTCCCGGGGGCCGATTTCCTCTCGTCTCAACATTGCTGATGACGGTCATTCCCGCGCAAGTCGCAGGAGTAAAAAATATTCTCGTGGTTTCGCCGCGACCAACCGCCAAGGTTCTCGCCGCTGGCGCGATGCTCGGAGTGACTAACTTCTATCGTGTCGGCGGCGCTCAAGCCATTGCCGCATTTGCGTACGGCACTGAAACCATTCCGCGCGTCGACAAGATCGTGGGCCCGGGTAATTCATACGTCACTGCTGCAAAAAGACTGGTGGCGTTTGATTGCGCGATCGATATGCTAGCCGGACCTACCGAAATTGTGATCGTAAGCTCAAAAGGAAATCCGCAATTCATCGCCGCTGACCTGGTGGCGCAAGCTGAGCACGATCCGGAAACGCTGGCTGTGTTTATCACAACCTCGCCCAAGCTCGCGAGTGCGGTCGCAAAACAATTGCAATCACGCGAATACGATGAGAACGTCATTGTGGAACAGTCGCTCGAAAGGCGCGGGGCAATCCTGATCGCGAGCTCGCGCGAGCAGGCCTTCGAATGGGCCAATCTTATCGCGCCGGAGCACATCACCATTGACAGACACAAGAAAGATCTGACTCTGGTGCGCAACGCGGGTTCGGTTTTCATTGGAGATTATTCCGCGCAGGCGGCAGGCGACTACGCCTCCGGCCCCAATCATGTTTTACCTACGGCAGGCGCGGCACGTTTTCGCGGCGGCCTTAGCGTAATGGATTTCGTGAAAGTGATTTCCGTCCAGGAACTTTCTTCGAAAGGCTTGCGGAAACTTTCGCCGACCATCGTTCGCCTCGCCGAAACCGAGGGCCTGCGCGCTCATGCGGAATCAGTCCGCGCGAGGTGCCCCGGTGCTTAAAGCTAGAGAAGCGGTCCGAACGCTGAAGGAATACCATCCCCCACTCGGCAATCGCGAAGGTCTGCGACTTGACTTCAACGAAAATACTGCCGGATGTTCGCCTCAAGTTTTACAAAAGCTACGTCAGCTGGACGGCGAGGCCCTTGCCCGCTATCCAGTCCGCGAACCGGCGGAACGTGCTGTCGCTGCCGCTTGCGGGGTTTCGCCGGAAGAAGTCCTTCTGGCCAACGGCACCGACGAAGCCATTCATTTGATCAGCGAAACCTATCTTGAGCCGGGCGATAAAGCGCTCGTAATCGTCCCGACCTTTGCGATGTATGAGATTTACGCCGCGGCTACGGGAGCGCACGTGGTCTCGATTCCCGCCGGCGGTGACTTCAGTTTTCCAACCGCCGATGTTCTCGCCGCCATCACTCCAAAGACTCGTTTCATCGCGGTGGCAAATCCTAACAATCCTACGGGCGCATTCACACCGCTCTCCGATTTAACCCAAATCGCAAAAGCCGCACCAGATGCCGCGCTCCTGGTTGATGAAGCTTATTTCGAATTTTCCGGTGCGACCATGGTCACGCGATGGCGGGAGCTACCTAACCTCTTCGTCTCACGAACTTTCTCGAAAGCTTACGGAATGGCCGGGCTCAGGATCGGCGTCTTGATGGGGAACAGGGACCAGATGCGCGTGCTCCGCCGCGCCAGTTCGCCTTACAACTTGAATTCTGTTGCTTTAGCTTGTCTGCCCGACGCACTGGCAGATCAGAACTTCATCAACGATTATGTTAGCCAGGCGCTCGACGGCCGTCGCGAACTCGAGGCCGAACTCGAAGCTTGGGGTATTCGCTTTTGGCCCAGCCGCGCGAATTTTGTCCTCACGTATCTCGGCGAGCGCTGCAAACAATTTATTTCAGCAATGCGGGCCCGTGGCATTCTGGTTCGCGATCGCTCCAGTGATTACGGCTGTAAGGATTGTGTTCGCATTACCGTTGGCATTCGCGAACACAATCAGCGGCTCATAGCGTCCCTGCGTGAAGTGTTCGCAGAAATCGGCCTGCGCCAGAAGGTAGCGCGATGAGAAAAGCAGCCATCGACCGCAACACCAAAGAAACCAATATTCGGATTCGTCTGGTCATTGAAGGGCGGGGCCGCTACAAAATTTCTACCGGCATTCGATTCTTCGACCACATGCTCGAATTGTTCGCGCACCACGGCGGATTTGACCTTGAGCTTTCCGCGAAGGGCGACCTTGACGTGGACCAGCACCATACCGTCGAAGACGTCGGAATCAGCCTGGGACAGGCGTTTGCGCGAGCTCTGGGCAACAAGCGTGGAATTCTGCGGGCCGGATATTTCGTGATGCCGATGGATGAGACTCTCGGGCTCGCGGCTGTAGATTTTTCCGGACGAGCGGCGGCTGTAGTCGACACAAAAGTTCACATACGGCTAGTGGGAGACCTGCAATCTGAATTGGTTCCAGATTTTTTCGACGGCTTTGCTCGCGGCGCGAATGCGAATGTCCACATACGAACCATGTACGGCCGATCAAACCATCACAAGCTCGAAGCGCTGTTCAAGGCCTTCGCACGGGCATTGCGGGCTGCATGTTGGCGCGATGAACAAATGAAACGGCTGCTTCCGAGCACCAAGGGGCTGCTGTGATGATCGCTATCGTCGATTACAAAGCCGGCAATCTGACCTCGGTAAAGAAAGCGTTCGACCATCTCGGCGCTGAGAGCGTGGTCACTTCCGATCCGGCGCAGGTTGCGAAAGCGGACAAGATCGTTCTACCCGGCGTCGGCCATTTCGCGGCAACCAGCGCGCTGAATGACTCCGGGCTTCGCGATGAAATTGTCGACAGCATCGAACGCCACGTGCCGTTTCTCGGAATTTGCGTAGGTATGCAGTGGATGCTGGCGTCGAGCGAGGAAGCGCCCGACACTCACGGTCTCGCCCTCTGGCCAGGCGAATGCAGTCGCTTCCCTGCCAATGTCAAATCTCCACACGTGGGATGGAACAGTTTGCAGATTCGCAATGGCTCTTCCCGCTTGCTGCGCGGTATTGAGCCGGAATCCTACTTTTATTTCACGCACTCTTTTCGCGTTCCACTTCTCGCTTCAACAGCTGCCGAATGTGAATATGGTGGCGGGTTTTCCGCCGTGATTGAAAGAGACAATTTATTCGGCGTTCAGTTTCATCCGGAAAAATCTGGCGCGACGGGGCTGAGGATCCTAGAAAACTTCTGCGATCTGTAAATGCTGACGAAACGAATCATCGCCTGTCTCGACGTTGACGCCGGCCGCGTGGTCAAAGGCACACAGTTTCTCGATCTGCGTGACGCCGGAGATCCCGCTGAATTGGCCGCGGTTCACGCCAATGCTGGCGCGGATGAGATCGTCCTGCTCGATATAACCGCCACGCATCAGAAACGAGCGATCTTGCTTGACACCGTCCGCCGCACCGCGAAACAAATTTTCATTCCCTTTACCGTTGGAGGCGGGGTTCGCACCCTTCAGGACGCCGCTGCAATCTTCGATGCGGGCGCCGACAAGATCAGCATCAACTCAGCCGCCATTGCCGATCCGTCGCTGATCACATGTATCGCGCAGCGTTTCGGTTCGCAGGCGGTAATTGTCGCCATCGACGCCAAGCGAAATGGAACGCAGTTTGAGGCGTGGACTTCCGGCGGGCGCAAGTCTTCCGGCAAAGACGCATTGCAATGGGCGCAAGAGGCTGAAAGCCGCGGAGCGGGAGAAATTCTGCTCACCTCTATGGATCGCGATGGGACCGGCGAAGGCTTTGATTGCGAACTCACTCGCCAGATTTCGCAAGCCGTACGAATTCCTGTGATCGCTTCCGGAGGCGCAGGCGGCACGGAACATTTCGTCGAGGTCTTTCGCGAGGGCGCAGCTGATGCCGCGCTCGCCGCTTCCATCTTCCACTTTGGCCTGACTTCTATTTCGGATTTGAAAAGCCGCCTTTTCGCTGCTGGAATTCCCGTGAGGTTCCCATGCTGATCCCATCCATCGATCTCATGAGAGGAAAAATTGTTCAGCTTGTGCAAGGCTCTCGTAAAGCGTTGGAGTTCGATAATTTCGATGAGTTGGCCGGCCGCTTCTCCGCTTTTCCCTTGATCCAATTGATCGATCTCGATGCTGCGATGGGCAATGGGCCGAATTCAGAGCTGATCGATTTTTTCGTAAAGCGGCTTCCCTGCCAGGTGGGCGGGGGAATCCGCTCGCTGGAATCAGCCCGTTGTATGTTGCAGCTTGGCGCACAACGGGTAATTCTCGGATCTGCGCTCATTCAGAACGGAAAAATAAACTCCACCCTGGCTAAACAATTCGCTTCAGAACTTGGCGAGAGTAAGCTCGTCTTCGGCATCGACGCAAAGGGCGGCAAGGTCGCAATTCGCGGCTGGCGCGAAATTACGGAAATATCCCCCATCGCTATGATCCACGCCCTCGATCCCTTCTGCGGCGCATTTCTGTACACCCACATCGATACTGAAGGTTTGATGACAGGCCTGCCGCTCGACGCGATTCGCCCCTTGCGGGCGGCCACCAGCAAACAACTTATCGTTGCCGGCGGGATTGCAACTTCCGCGGAAGTAGAGCATCTCCATGAAATGGGGATCGACGCCGTCGTCGGTATGGCGCTCTATTCCGGCCGAATGACTTTGCCTGATACTATTCCAATTTAAAAATGATCTGCTCCGGTACGAACGCCGGGGCCGGAACTCACCGTGAGCGAATCAACCATTGCCGCGCCCGGATGGCCGGGCATCCCACCACGCTGGACTTCGAGCGCCAAAACCGGGGTCGGCACCGCGCTCAACCGCAGCAGCCGCGTATGGTTCACGCTGAGTCACGGCATCCTGAATGAGATTTATTTTCCGCGCGTCGATATGGCATGCACCCGCGACATGGGGTTGTTGGTCACTGATGGCAAGAATTTTTTCTCAGAAGAAAAGAGGCATTGCAAATTTGAAGTGGCTCCGGTCGAGCCCGGAGTTCCCGCCTTCCGTCTGGTGAATACGGAGCTCGGCGAGAAATATCGCATCGAAAAGGAAATTTTTGCCGACCCGCATCGGCATGTTGTCTTGCAGAAAACTCGCTTTACCGCTTTGAATCCTGCTGACAAATCGAATTACCACCTCTACGCCCTGCTAGCTCCTCATCTCGGCAACTTCGGCGATCACAACACCGGCTGGATCGGCGACTACAAAGGCGTTCCCATGTTGTTTGCCGAGTTCCCTGGTGGCCTTGCCCTGGCGCTGGCCTGCTCGGTTCCGTGGAAGAAGATGTCTGTCGGGTTTGCCGGCCACTCCGACGGCTGGCAAGACCTTTCGCGCAATTTTCATTTGACCCAGCAATACGCTCGCGCCGAGAACGGCAACGTCGCCCTCACCGGAGAGATCGACTTATCAAGCGGCGGCGAATTTATTCTCGCGCTGGGCTTCGGAGGAATTTGGGCGCAGGCGGCTGAGCAAGCCCGCGCCAGCCTGTTGGATGACTACAACTCACTTTTTCGCGACTACGTTTCGCAATGGAAGAATTGGCAAAAAGGCTTAATGCCTCTCGACCGCGATGTTGATCAAGATCTATATCGCGCCAGCACCGCGATGTTGCGCGTCCATGAGTCCAAGGATTTCCTCGGCGGAGTGATTGCCAGCCTCTCCATTCCCTGGGGTTTCAACAAGGGCGACGAAGACCTAGGCGGATATCACCTGGTGTGGCCGCGTGATCTGGTTGAAACTGCCGGAGGCTTTCTCGCCGCGGGTGCAGTGGGCGACGCTCTGCGCGTTCTGCATTATCTCGAGGCCACGCAAGAGGCCGACGGACGCTGGCCGCAGAACATGTGGCTCGATGGCCGAGCCTATTGGGGCGGATTACAAATGGATGAGGCCGCATTTCCCATTCTGCTGGTTGATCTGCTCCGTCGCGAAGCCCCCTCCGCACTGGGAGACATAAAGCGCTGGTGGTCGATGGTCCGTCGCGCGGCGGGCTTCATTGCATGCAACGGGCCCGTTACTCAGCAAGACCGCTGGGAAGAAGATGCGGGGTATTCACCATTCACTTTGGCGGTCGAAATTGCGGGGTTACTCGCAGCCGCGGATCTCGCCGACGCAGTCAAGGAGCCCGCGATCGCCGAATATCTTCGCGATCTCGCCGACACCTGGAACGATAACGTCGAGCGCTGGACTTACTCCACGAACGGAGGACTCGCGAGGCAGATTGGTGTCGACGGTTATTACGTTCGCATTGCGCCGCCCGACACCGACTGCGCGGCGTCGCCGACGGAGGGTTTTGTCCCCATCAAGAATCGTCCGCCGGGACAAGATCGCGAGCAGGCTTCCCACGTCATCAGTCCGGATGCGTTGGCCCTGGTTCGTTTTGGCCTGCGCGCTCCGGACGATGCAAAAATTCTCAACACCATCAAAGTTGTCGACGCACTGCTGCGGGTGAAGCTGCCGCAGGGCCCGTGCTGGTATCGCTATAACGACGACGGCTACGGCGAGCACGCGGATGGCGGGCCGTTTGACGGCAACGGTGTGGGGCGTCCGTGGCCGCTGCTCTCGGGCGAGCGCGCGCACTATGAACTTGACGCCGGGAATAAGAGTGCAGCGGAAGAACTACTTGGCACCCTAAGTTTGTCGTCGAATCACAGCCGGCTTTTGCCTGAACAGGTGTGGGATGCAGCTGATATCCCCGATCGCGAGCTGTTTTTCGGTAAAGCGTCTGGTTCAGCTTGCCCGCTGGTGTGGGCCCATTCGGAGTACATCAAGCTGGTGCGTTCGTTGAAAGATGGCAAGATTTTTGACCAGCCTCCGCAAACCGTCAAGCGCTATCGGGTCGAAAAACGCAAAGCGGTCTACTGGGAATGGCGCTTCAACAACAAATGCCGCATCGTGCCAGCTGGGAAAACTCTGCGCATCGCGACTCAGGCGCCGGCGGTCATACATTGGAGCCAAGACGGATGGCAGACTTCGAATGATGTGACCGCGCGCGGCACCGGACTTGGCATCTACCTTGCCGACCTGCCCGCAGACAAAATGGACGCTGGCCACACCCTCGTCTTTACCTTTTATTGGCCAGAAGCGAAGCGCTGGGAAGGAACAGACTTCTCGGTGATCATCCAGGGCTGATTGCACATTCCCTATCGCCACTTCTTTAGTTTCGGCCAGAGATCGGCCAGCGTCCCGAACTTCGGGCCATAACAGATGAACACGTCGATGTTTTTCTCCAGCGCCCATGGATTGTCGGCAGAGGTCCCGACGAAATCGACACGGTGAAAAAGTTGTTCGAGGCTTTCACGAGTGTCGTCGAGCACGATCAGGCACTTTCCGGAATAATTACGTGGGCCCCACAAAAACCATGTCTGATGTCCGCTCAGGGACCGCGGCAGGCCGTATCGTCGTCCGAGGAAATCAATCGCGCCCGCCTGCCCGTAATCCTGCGCGAAAATGCCGCAATCATCGCGCTCACTGGGATCGAGCCGCTTCCACGCCACCGCCGTCTCATTAACAATTTCCTGCCAGCCGAACTGGTCGGCGTACCATTGCGGCAGGACAGCACGGGCGTGAGCGTGCTCCATGACCGGCAGTTTGAAGGGCAGAGTCTTCGTGTAGGCAATAAATTTATCTGGTGAGAATACCGGCACAACAATAGGTGCTAGATGAGCGCCAGCGGCGAGCAGCAAAACCACAATTATCGGTTTGAGCCAAGCTAGGCTAAAGCGCGCACTGCCGGCGTCGGCGCCTGCCCGACTCAGAGCCGATTCGATCACGACCGCACCGGCCGCCAGCAGCATGGGATAGATCGGCGCCAGATAGTAATTCTTCCCGTGCAAAACAAAAAACGTGGAATAGCAGACCAGATAACTCCAGCCCAATACGCGATAGGGCTTCAGGCGCTCTGCAACAAAAAATGCGATTAGTCCTGCAATCCAAATAGGCGCGGTCAAAGGATGCACCGGCAGAGTCTGCTGAACAAAATACTGCCCGGCTGGCAGCACGACATCCCGCCCTTCAGCGCGGATGTTGTGCATCAACTGAAGAAAGGGCCAATTGTAGTGAATGTTCCACAACAAATTCGGCAGAAAGATGAGAAACGCGGCCACACCTCCCAGCCAAATCCATTTGTCGAGAAATACGCGCCGCTGTTCGGTCAGCAACAATCCGACCACAATGCCAAAAACGAAGAATGCAATTGAATACTTCTCCTCCAGGCCGATTCCCGCAAACACCCCGACCCACAACCAATAGCGAGGATCGTTGCGCTTGATGGCGAGAATCACGAAGTAGGCGCAACCCATCCACAGATTCGGCTCCAGGCAATTCGTGCCCAGCAGGCTGCCATTGGATAAATATTGCGGAGCGATCACGACGGTTATCGCGCTAAGCAGCAGCGCGAACTTCTTCCCGCCGAATTCTCGTACGATCAACGCGGTTTGCACCACGAGCAACGACGAGGCCAGTGCCGGCACAAAGCGGATCGCGCGCAACGAATCGCCGAGAACGGCACGGGAAATGTGAATTAGAAACGGAATCAGCGGCGGTTGATCGACGTAGCCCCAGGCCAGGTGATCGCCGCAAGCCATGTAATCAAATTCGTCGCGAAAATAACCGTAGCGGTTGTTGAAATAAAGATGAAAGAGAAACTTGGCCAGGGCAATTGCCCAAATCACCGCCATGCCGGTCATCATTGGCGACTGTCGGATCGGGCCCGGCGCGGGTCGATCCACAGCAGTAGCGACCATCGTAGGAAGCTCCGTTTCGAATTTCGGACACACTACATCACCCGCGTATCTACGTTGTCAATGTGAGCAAAGTTCCGCGACTTGAGCAGACCAATATGCGAATTGCCTAACCCAACCCCTCCAGGCCCAACCCGGCGGGTCATGTCTGTTTGACACGCCCATGCAGCCCGAGCGCGCGTTCGTAGCTCAAGTTATTGAAAATTTCGGACGATGGTAAGTTGCCGGACATTGCGCCGACGATTCAGCAAAACTGTGAGTCGTTTCTTTCGAGGGCAGGCCACTATTGGATTTTCTTAAACAATTAATTTCTTCGGATTTTCTGCCCCACGGCACCTGCTATCTGTGGAATCCGAAGATCGTCTGGCTGCACGTTATCTCTGACGGCCTTATCACGATTTCGTATTACTGCATTCCGATCGCGCTGATTTACCTGGTGCAGAAACGCCGCGATCTGCCCTTCAACTGGATTTTTTGGATGTTCGGGCTTTTCATTATGGGTTGTGGCACCACCCACCTGATGGAGGTGTGGACCGTCTGGCACGGCACCTATTTGCTTTCCGGATTGGTAAAAGCGTTTACCGCTGCGATCTCCGTGGTCACCGCGGTCATGCTGGTGCCGTTGCTGCCCAAAGTGGTGGCCCTGCCCGGGCCGCACCAACTGCATGTCATCAATCAGCAACTGGACCAGGAGATTTCCAAACGCTCGCAGCGCGAGCGGGAACTGGTCCAGCTGACACAAGAGCTCGAGGCCCGAGTGCAGAAACGCGCCTCTGAGTTGGAGTCCATTAACCAATCACTGGAGAAAGAAGTCGCTCTTGGCATGACCACGCAACAGGCACTCCGCGCGAGCCAGTCCCGCTTGAG
This sequence comes from uncultured Acidobacteriota bacterium, assembly GCA_963702345.1. GTDB lineage: Bacteria > Acidobacteriota > Terriglobia > Terriglobales > Acidobacteriaceae > Gp1-AA145. The sequence continues at coordinate 540,743 of CAVPCD010000008.1, forward strand.
CAGCGTGATTGAGTCCGCCATGGACGCAATCCTCACCGTTGATGAAACCCAGCGGATTGTTCTGTTCAATCGGACAGCGGAAAAAATGTTCGCCTGTAACGCTAGAGAAGTTCTGGGGCAACCATTGAACCGCTTCATTCCCGAGCGGTTTCGCGCCGCGCATTTGCAACACATGCACCGCTTCTCTCAGACCGGGGTGACCAGCCGCACCATGGGCGCGCTGAATCAAGTATGGGCGCGTCGGGCGGACGGCACCGAGTTCCCCATCGAAGCTTCCATCTCTCAGACGGAAGCCGACGGACGGAAACTTTTCACCGTGATTTTGCGGGACGTCAGCGAACGCAAACAAGCCGAAGCCCGCAATCTTTTGATGGCTACCATCGTCGATTCCTCGCACGATGCCATCGTCAGTAAAGATTTGTCGGGCAGAATCCTTAGTTGGAACAAAGGCGCGGAGCAGATTTACGGCTACACGGAAACTGAAATTGTCGGCAAGTCCGTTGACCTGATTGTTCCCGCGGACCAACTCGACGAAGTCAATCACGCAATGCAGGAAGTGGCCGAAGGCAAGATGGTGACACGCGACGAGGCTACCCGCGTGCGCAAGGACGGCACCCTACTTACCGTGTCCCTGATCCTCTCTCCCATGAGAAATGCCGAAGGCAAGATCATCGGCATTTCCAGCATTGCCCACGACATTACCGAACGCAAACGCGATGAACAGGCGTTGCGTGAGCTTACCCAGGCCCTTGATCTCGCGCCCGTGCTGGTACGCGACGTCAATGGTCGGATCGTGATGTGGAATCACGGCTCTGAAAATTTTTACGGCTATTCCAAGACGGAAACCCTCGGCGTCGTCTCACACAGTTTGCTTCACACTCAGTTCCCCGAACCTTTGCCTCAGATCGAGGGCCAGCTTCTACGCGAAGGCAGTTGGGAAGGAGAGTTGGTCCACCGCCGAAAGGATGGCAGCGAGGTTGTAGTCAGCAGCCAGTGGGCGTTGCACCGGGACAGGCACGGTAAACCGTTGCGTGTCGTCGAAACCAACACCGACTTGACCGCCCGCAAAATTGCAGAACGAGAACTTCGCGAGCTGAATCTGAAACTCGAGCAGCGCGTCGAAGAGCGCACCTCCGATCTACAGGCGTCGAACAAAGAACTCGAAGCCTTTACCTACTCGGTATCGCATGACCTGCGGGCGCCGCTGCGTCATATCGTCGGATTTTCCAAGATGCTGAGCGAGACCTGTGGCAGTTCCTTGCCCGAGGAAGGCAAGCATTACCTGCAGCGCATCCAGGATGGCACCCACCGCATGGGCATGCTGGTGGATGATCTCCTGAACCTGACACGTATCGGCCGGCAAGAACTCAAGTTGCAGGTGGTGGACCTCGACTCGACAGTGAAAGATGTCATGGCGGACCTTGCTCTGGACACCGCAGGACGAAATATCGAATGGAAAATCGCAAAACTGCCGCAGGTCAAGGGTGATCCCGCGCTGTTGAAGGTAGTGTTCCAGAACCTGCTGGCAAATGCCGTCAAATACACGCGCACCCGTACCCACGCCGTGATCGAAGTCGGCGCCGGCCCAAATGGCTTGCACATCCGCGACAACGGAGTGGGCTTCGACATGAAATATGCCGACAAGTTATTTGGCGTCTTTCAGAGGCTGCATCGGGCGGAAGACTTTGAGGGCACCGGGGTTGGATTGGCGACAGTCCAGCGCATCGTTCAGAAACATGGCGGCCATATTTGGGCAGAGGCTGAACCCGACAAAGGCGCGACCTTTTACTTGAATCTCGGCATTGTGCAACCAACGCCGCTCGATGGTGGTTCGCGGACCGTGGAGAAATCCTATGACTATGCATAACGAAGTTGACATCCTGCTCGTCGAAGATAATCCCGACGACCTGGAACTCACGCTGCATGCGCTGCGGCGCGAGCACCTGGCGAATAATATTTTCACCGTCCGCGACGGCGAGGAGGCGGTTGAGTTTCTCTTCTGCACCGGCCGCTTTGCGGAGCGCAGCTTTAATCATCCGCCGCGGCTGGTCTTGCTTGATCTCAAATTACCCAAGCTCACTGGGTTGGAAGTTTTGAAGGTGATCAAGAATGACCTGCGGACCAAAGCGGTGCCGGTAGTAATCCTGACTGCTTCCCGGGAGGAACGGGACTTGGTCGCGAGCTATAACCTAGGCGCAAATAGCTATATCCAGAAGCCGGTTGACTTCGACCAGTTTCGCGAAATTGTAAAGAGCACCGGCCTTTATTGGATCGTCATTAACCAGCACCCCTTGTCAAGTTCCTTGACCATGGCAGCGACCCCGCGATGACGCCTTCACCACAAAACGGCTCCAGCGAAAACCGGCTGCGTGTGCTGTTGATCGAAGACGCCCCGGCGGACGCCGAGATCGAAATTGCCGAACTGCGGCGGAGCGGCTTTGATGTCGCGGCTGACGTGGTCGATACTCGCGAACAGGTCCGCGAACGTCTGGGAAAACATGTCTACGACGTCATTCTGGCGGATTACAGCCTGCCGAATTTTCGCGGCATGGATGCGCTCGACATCCTGCGGGAGAAAAGTCTTAACACGCCGTTGATCCTGGTGACCGGGGCCTTGAACAGTGAGACTGCAGTCGAATGCGTCAAGCAGGGCGCGATGGATTATGTGCTGAAGGACCACCTCGCACGATTGGCGATTTCCGTGCGCAGGGCGCTGGAAGATGTTCGACTTCGCCAGGAACGTGCCCGCGCGCGGGAGCAGCTGGCCAATAAAGTCGAGGAACTTGCCAGATCTAACTGCGACCTCGAGCAATTCGCTTATGTCGCTTCCCACGACTTGCAGGAGCCGCTTCGCATGGTTGCGGCATACACGCAACTGTTGTCGGAGCGCTATCAAGGCAAGCTTGATTCCGCCGCCGACCGTTACATCAGCTACGCTGTCGAGGGAGCCACCCGCATGCAGGCGCTTCTTGAAGACCTGCTGGCTTTTTCGCGCGTTGGACGCAATGGCACCATACCCTCACCCACCGATGTCAACTCAGCCGTCAATGAAGTTTTGAAAAATTTAGCCCTCGCACTGAAAGAGCACGGCGTAACTGTTACGTGCAATCCGCTGCCCACAATTCTGGCTGACCGTTTTCAAGTAGTACAGCTATTCCAAAATCTGATCGGCAACGCCATCAAATTTCGCGCGAAGCGTAACCCATGCGTAACCATCTCGGCTGAGAAGAAGGCCAGCCAGTGGATGTTTTCGGTTTTCGATAACGGCATTGGTATCGCCGCAGAACACAATGAGCTAATTTTCAAGATCTTCCAGCGCCTGCATACCCGGGTTGAGTACCCAGGTAACGGTGTGGGGCTGGCGATCTGCAAAAAAATCGTGGAGCAACACGGAGGCCGAATTTGGGTCGAATCCGAATTGGGTCACGGCGCGAATTTTCGGTTCACGTTTCCCGCTGCAACAGCCGATAAAGCTGGTAAGACAGAAGACTATGAGCTCTGCACACAAAATCCTGTTAGTCGATGACAACCCGGCGGATGCCAATCTTACCTGCGAGGTGCTAGCTACCAGTGAGCGCCCGTCGCAGGTATGCACCGTATTCGACGGCGAGCAGGCGCTACAGTTTCTGCATCGCTCTGGACAGTTTGCCGAAGCCAGTCGCCCTGACCTGATCATCCTTGACCTCAACCTTCCCCGTAAAGACGGGCGCGCCGTGCTGGCGGAGGTAAAAGCTGATCCCGAGTTGAACGACCTGCCGGTGGTGATCTTCACCACCTCGCATGCCCCGCGCGACGTTGCCCGCTGTTACGAGCTAGGCGCGAACTCGTACGTCAGCAAACCGGGAAACCTGGGGCAGTTCTTCTCGGCGGTGCGCTCCATTGAAAATTTTTGGTTCGGCTTTGCCAGCCTTCCCGACTAGGACAACCCATGAGCGAATCCCCCAAGCAGATATTGCTGATCGAGGACAATCCCGGCGATGCCGACCTCGTCCGCTTGCGCCTTACCGAGGGCAAAACTCAGGTTGACGTGAGTTGCGTAAACCGTCTTTCTGACGGACTCGCTTCCATTGAGAACATGCCGCCTGCGGTGGTGCTTCTCGATCTCAATCTGCCCGACAGCCATGGCAGCGAGACTTTTCGCAGGATTCTGGACAAGGCCCCAGGCGTGCCGGTGGTCATTCTCTCCGGGCAAGACGACGAAGTGCTCGCCATGAAGGCCATCCATCAGGGCGTGCAAGATTATTTGATTAAAGCAGACCTGACCAGCCGCAGCCTGGAGCGTTCCATGCGCTACGCGGTCGAACGCCAGGCGCTATTGCGCTCCCTGGAGATGAGCCGCAAGCAGCAAATTGAATTCAAGAACCAATTTCTTTCGCACGTTTCTCACGAATTGCGCACTCCCCTTACCTGTATTCATCAGTACGCCTCGCTATTGTTTGATGGGCTTTCCGGAGCAATATCGCCGGAACAACGCGACCACCTGCAAGTCATTTTAAAAAGTGTGAATCAGCTCCATGCCATGATCCGCGATCTGCTCGAAGCTACGCGTGCGGAATCCGGCAAGCTTCGCATCGAACCCCGTTGTCTCGCCCTCGTCGATCTTGTCCGGCAGGCCATTGCAATGGTCCGCCCCATGGCTGTCGACAGCCGAATCACGGTAGAGTTGGAAGCCGATCCTCACATCCCGCTGGTATACGCAGACCCGGACCGCGTGCTCGAAATTCTAATCAACCTGATCGACAACGCGGTCAAGTTCACGCCATTCGAAGGATCGGTAAACGTGAAGCTCAGCCAGCAAGAAACCGATCCCGAATTTATTTACGTGACCGTTAGTGATACTGGCCGCGGTATTTCCGCGGAGGCCCTCCCCCTTATTTTCGAACGTCTGTACCAGGACCCAGAATCTGTCGACGGCAACCGCTCCGGCCTTGGCTTAGGGCTTTACATTGCCAGAGAACTGGTTAACCTGCACGGTGGCCGCATCTGGGCAGCAAGTCAGCCTGAACAGGGCACAACTTTCACCTTCAACCTCCCCGTGTATTCGCTGGCCAAGCTATTGTTGCCGGTGATCACCCATCAAGAGCGGCTCCGCGAATCCATTGTGTTAGTTCGAGTCGATCTCAAGCCTCTGGCGACGCCGTTCCGCGGAAACTGGAAAGAGGTTTGCCGCGAGGCCCTCGACCTGTTGCGCCGCTGCGTATACATCGACAAAGACCTGGTGCTGCCCGCCATGGCCACCAACGGCCCCGAGGACACGTTTTACATAGTTGCCTCCACCGATACGGAGCGCGTGAACATCATGATTTCCCGCATTGTCGAGCAGATCGGTGAGCTGACACGGGTGAAATCTACGGGCACGGTCCGCGCATCAGCGCGGCCCCTCGAATTTTCTGCATCGCCAGATAAGTCGATCGAGCAACAGGTGGCGCAAGTCGCCGACATTGTCACCGAACTGGTCCTCACCGATCTCAGAACCATGAACGGCTTTAACCCAAAGGAGAACTATGCAAATGCAAACTGAAAAGGAAAAGATTGACGAGCCCATCTCTAATCGCGCAAAGATCCTCATTGTGGACGACGACCCTGAGTTGAGAATGGCATTGAAATTACGCCTGCGCGCGAACCATTACGATACGGTGAGCGCCTCAGATGGCTACTCGGCAATCGCACTCGCCCAGAAGGAGCGCCCGAACCTGATCATCCTTGATCTCGGCCTGCCCGCGGGCAACGGGTTCGTCGTGCTGAAACGGCTTCAGGAGAGTGACGTGCTCTCGCACATTCCGGTGATCGTACTGACCGCGCGCGATCCCCAGGGCAACGAACTGCGCAGCCTGGATTCCGGCGCGACTGCATTTTTTCAAAAACCTGCCGATAATAACGAATTGCTGCAGGTCATTCGCGCCAGCCTGCGCTCTGCCTCGGCATGGGGAGCAACTCTTCCTTCTTAGGTTTCGCGTAACACAGAGCATCGCAGGAGGGCCACATGCACCTCGAAACCCGGAGTCCGGCAGCATCCGCGGCGGGGCAACATCGCCCTGAAAGGCGCTATCCGCGGCATTTCCTCAGCGCTCCAGTGAGTACATGGGGTCTGCTGAACTCCGGGCCGCAGGTCGCGCGTGGTCTTACCCTTGAAATCAGCCTCGGCGGACTTTCCGCCGTTTTATGTGGTCCCCCCAAACGTGGCGAGCGGGTTTCGGTGCGGTTGAATTTACTCAACGTTGCATTCGAAACCCCCGCCATCGTTCGCTACAGTTCTCCTGCGCGCACCGGCTTTGAGTTCCTGGAGCCTTCGCGGGAGTTCCTGAGCCACATCGAGAACTGCATTCAAGCCTCGCGGCTCTGCCAGCCCTTAACCCTATAGCGCTGAAATTGTCTAGAACTCCGGTTCCCACTTGCGGGTACCGCTCATTGTTGTACCTTCGGCACCTCTCATCTACATCCTTGGTTGGAAAACCGGGGGAAAGAAGTAATAATCCTTTCTAGTCAGGAAGGATTACCGAATGGCAACCACCACGTCAGCACCCGGCGCTTCAATCTCCGGCGGCAGCTTTTTGCTGGAAACCCGACCGCCGGAAGAAATTTTTACCCCTGAAGATTTCAGTGAGCAGCATGTCCTGATCGGGCAGACCGCGGAAGAATTCGCTCAAAAAGAAATCGTCCCCAACATTGAGAAGATGGAGCACAAGGATTTCTCGGTCACACGCGATCTGCTGAAAAAAGCAGGCGAGTTGGGGCTGAGTGGAGTTGAAATTCCCGAAGCATATGGTGGCATGGAACTCGATAAAGTTTCCGCTGCCGTCATCGCCGACCACATCGCAAAGTACGCCGGTTTCGCTACCACCTGGGGCGGACACACCGGAATCGGCACGCTACCACTCGTTTACTTCGGAAACGATGCACAAAAACAAAAATATCTTCCCAAGCTCGCGGCAGGCGAGATCGTCGGCGCCTACGCGTTGTCTGAAGCTTCATCCGGATCGGATGCGCTGAATTGCCGGGCAAGAGCAGCACTGTCCTCGGATGGCAAGCACTACATTCTCAACGGCGAGAAAATGTGGATTACTAACGCAGGGTTCGCGGACCTGTTCACGGTCTTCGCCAAAGTAGACGGCGAAAAGTTCACTGCGTTTCTGGTGGAGCGCAACTTTCCCGGGTTTTCCATCGGCGCGGAAGAGCACAAGATGGGCATTCGCGGATCGTCCACCTGCCCCATCATTCTTAACGACTGCAAAGTGCCCATCGAAAACGTTTTGGGAGAAATTGGGCGCGGGCACATCATCGCCTTCAACATCCTGAACATTGGCCGCTTCAAACTTGGCGCCATGTGCGTCGGTGGCGCGCGCGAATCCCTGAATAACGCCATCGGCTATGCCAAGCAACGCAAAGCTTTCAAAAAAGTCATCGCGGATTTTGGCCTGGTGCGCGAAAAGCTGGCCAACATGGCCACGCTCATTTATGTGGGCGAGTCGTTGGTGTTCCGCACAGTGGGCATGATGGATGCCGCCCTCGCTGCTATCGACAAATCCGCCGCCGATGCTGGCAAGAAAACTCTCAAGGCAATCGAAGAGTATGCGGTCGAGTGCTCCATTATCAAAGTCTGGGCGTCGGAGATGCTCGATTACATTGTCGACGAGACTCTGCAGATCTACGCCGGCTACGGGTTCGTCGAAGAGTATCCCGCCGAGCGCGCCTATCGCGATGCCAGAATCAACCGCATCTTCGAAGGCACCAACGAAATCAATCGCCTCATCATTACCGGATTTCTGTTGAAGCGAGCCATGGGCGGGCAACTTCCGCTCATGCCGGCGATCAAACATTTAATGGATGAAGTGCTCTCCGGGCCGTCCGCAAGTGAAGAGTTTGATGGCGTGCTCGCGGAAGAACAGAAGCTTGTTGCCTCCGCCAAAAAGCTAGGCCTGTTCGCCGCCGGAGCTGCCACTCAGAAATACATGATGCAGATCGAACAGCAGCAGGAAGTGATGGGCGCGATCGCCGATATGGTGATCGAGGTCTATGCCATGGAATCGGTCCTGTTGCGGACGATGAAGCTTGCGTCCGCTCAGGGGGAAAGTGCCGCCGCGCTGCCAATCGCGATGACCCGCGTTTATCTTTCGCAAGCGATGGATAAAATCGAATCCTCTGCCCGCAAAATAATTGCCGACGTTGCCGAGGGCGACATGCTGCGGACGCAGATGGCGATCTTGCGACGGCTGGGCAAGCACGATCCCGTTAATACCGTGGGCTTGCGTCAGGAAATTGCAGAAAAAATTATCGAGCGCGGGCGATATGGCTTAAGCTGATCTTGCGAACTGAATTTCGCAAAATCACAAATGAAAACATTTTTCTGCTCGCTCGCCGCTTTTCTGCTTGCTCTCTCTGCCTCAGCACAGACGAGTGCGTCTTCTGATCCCGATTTCGCGACTTTCGATCCCGACGGGACCGCGCACATCATGCGTGTTGTGCCCATACCGACCACCGTCAGCCCCGAGGCGCGGCGGTGGCTAAAGGAAATCGAGGGCCAACCGGGGCCACCGGAAACTCTCGCCGAAAGACGCAAGCACACCGACGAGTGGCGCGCCCGCGATTCCGCCGAGGCTAAACGCCTCTACCCGGTGAACGTTGAAGAGACTACCATCGCGGGGGTTCGCACTGACATCATCACGCCGCTCGCTGAGGCAAACAAAAATCGCGTACTAATCAACTTGCACGGCGGGGGCTTTAATTCCGACTCGGGCTCATTAATTGAAGGCATTCCCATCGCGAACCTCGCAAAAATGAAGGTGGTTTCCGTCTACTACCGCCTCGCCCCCGAAAATCCATTTCCCGCCGCGATCGATGACGTGGTCGCAGTTTACAAAAATCTGCTGAAGACTTATCAACCGCGAAACATCGGCATCTTCGGAACATCCGCCGGCGCCATTCTCACGGGCGAAGTTGCAGTCAAAATCAAACAGCTCGGACTACCCTTGCCCGGCGCTCTTGGAATGTTTTCCACGCTCGCCGATTTCAGCCGGCCTTCTGACTCGCAGCAGCTTTTTGCGTTGAACGGCTTTTCGGGAGACTTGGCGCCTCAAACCTCAGATCATCCGCACGACGAAAGTTACATGGGCAAAACCGATCCCAAAGATCCTGTGCTCTCTCCCCTCTTTGCGGATCTTCAGGGCTTTCCGCCCTGTCTGCTGGTAACCAGCACCCGCGATCTTCTCTTGAGCAACACTTCTATGTTTCATCGTGCGCTGCTTCACGGCGGAGTAAATTCTCAACTGGTCGTTTTCGAGGCCCTGCCTCACGCCTTCTGGTATCACTTTCAGTTGCCCGAAACCAAAGAAGCGCTGCAGATCATGGCAAACTTCTTCGATGAAAACGTTGGGAAGTAAAAATCGATTGTGGAGCGACGGGCGCCCTCGCTCGTCATAGCAAAGCGTGGGAGCGGAAATCCGCCTCTGCGCATCGGCTCACTCCTGTCCCACCACCTGATAACTCACAAACGCCACCGACTTGCTATCCGGGGACCATGACGGCACATTCATCGTTCCCTGCCCGCCGAACAATTTCGCCAGCACCGTGATTTTTTTATCGTCTAGCGACATCAATCGCAGCATCACATCTTTATTTTCTGGATGTCCGGTCACATCCCGCTCGTAGGTCAAAAACACCATCCACTTTGCGTCCGGCGAAATGTGCGGAAACCAGTTGTTGTAATCGTCCGCGAAAACCTGTTCTTGCCCGCTGCCATCAGGATGCATCCGCCAGATCTGCATGTGCCCGGTGCGCTCAGAGTTGAAATAGATGTACTGGCCATCGGGCGAATATTCCGGACCGTCGTCGAGTCCCTTCGCGGTCGTCAGCCTGGTTTCCTCTCCGCCCGTCACCGGGACCGTATAGATATCGAAGTCGCCATTTCTCTGGCCGACAAACGCCAGCGTCTTGCCATCTGGAGACCAGCCATGCCAGTACGAGGGCGCATTCTGCGTCATACGGTGGGGCGTCCCTCCAGCAAGCGGCAATAAGTAGACCATCGAATCGTGCGCTGCAGTTCCGTCCGCAGACTTCGTCTGCTGCGAGTTGTCGCTGATGGCCAGCTGGGTTGAGTCAGGCGAGATGCCGTGATCGTTATTCACTTTGTCGGCGAATCCGGTATCGATGATCTGTGGCTCGCCGCCCGCAACCGGCAATTTCTCAAGATGTCCGTTGCGATTGAAGATTAAATACGAGCCGTCGTGCGACCAGTTAGGAGCTTCAAATCGGTTCGGCGCGAGATAAATGACATGCCGGATGGTGGTTGCAATCGTGACGGTTTCCAGGCTGCTGTAAGGCACGGCCTGAGCCGCATCCGCGCTTACATCCTTGATCTCGACGTTAGAAAAAATAGCCTGCTCGGTCACATTTTTATCGTGCGAACAAACTCCGATTCCAGCATAGATCTCGCCATCGCCCAGAGGAATGCGCACCGAGCCACCAGCGAAGTGCACATCGCTTCCCTGTTGGGCCAGCGAAATGTATACGTACTTGCCGACGCGCGTGATCCGCAGGCGCTCTGGCGCCGACATCTTCGACTCGACCTCGCTGGTAATTCCGCCTTTTTCATCGCGATACTGCAGCGAGGTCAATCCATTGCCGTGCAGCGCGACATCGGCGTAAACCGAGTCGGCATCCATCGATTGGCGCAACATGAGCACTGCCTTCTTGTGCTCGTTGCCACCCGAATTCAGGAAGGATACGTCGGCAGAAATTTCCACATCACCGGAAATTTTTTTCCATGCAAACTGAAATGCATCCGCTGTCGCCCACATGTTCTCGCCGCTGCCGACCAGCGTGTACGCGTTCTTCGATGAATCGTACGTTGCAGATCCCGCGTGAAGCACCGTACCCACGTCCGCGTGTCCCGTAAAAATTCCCAGCGACTGGGCCTGGCAAACCGGAATGGACAAAAGCGCCAGCGCGAGAACAGGATGGCATTTCCTCATGGATTTTCCTTTCGAAGTCTAAAGAGAAACTAGAAGTTTTAGAGGGCGTTGGGCGGGTTGTCAATCACCCTTACTGCGGACAGGCTGGGGCTTGGACGGAAGAAGAAATATGCAATTTCTTTCACCTCACGGTATGACACGCTGAGAACCTCGAGTTGGGTGTAAACTGCTTCTCGACCGCACATTCAGCGCGGCCCCGTAGCTCAACTGGATAGAGCATCAGACTTCGGATCTGAGGGTTGGGGGTTCGACTCCCTCCGGGGTCGCCAGACTCTAGAGCGGACCAAAGACACTTCAACACCCACAACCCGCGGCACGACCCGCCAGACCTGATCACACAATCCTATAAACGGGATTCCATAAAATGGAAGTTCCTGGACGAAGCTGATTTCTCGCAGGGCGTTATGCACAGGTCGCGGCGGCAGAAACCTGCTTCCGTAACCTCAAGTTCCTCTTCCTTTCCCATAGCTTACGCGGAACTTGAGCACATCAGGTTCACTCGCCATGTGCATGGATTTGCACAAAGGGGATAACTAACCAGTGACAATTGTGTATTAACTATATTGTTTTCAACAAACCCAAGGGTCATATACTTTGGTAACTCATATGCAAGATAGAAGCAGCACCAGCGGAAGCACAAAGGCTGAGGACTCGCCCCGCCGCAGGGCGACGAAGGTTCTCACACAAAGATTTTCAGCTACCCCCCACTAAACGGGATTGATTTTGGAGGAGCGATTTATGAGACGAGTATTTTTGTTGGCACTGTTGGCCCTTGCGCTACCCACCGCCGCGCTCGCTGACAGCATTGATTTCGCCTTCGGAGGGCAACTGGGCACAACCGCCAGCACCTCTGGTACGGCAACGGCGACTAACACTTTCAGCGTAACTTCTTCGTTACTTGATTTGAACTTTGCGCCGTCTTCCGGAACCGTAAAGGTAAGCACGGGAACACTTTCCAGCTGTTCTGCAGGGCTTTGCTTCAGTGGGGGCACAATAGACGTTTGGAACAGCAGCAGCCAACTTCTCTTCCACGGAAGCTTCGACGGCACTGTGAGCAGCAGCAACGGCGTCACCAGCATTAACGCGAACATGGGTGGAAATCCTGTGCTTGCTGGATTTACATTCCTCGTATCCAAGACTGGCTCGGTTAGCGGCGACTTCACCGTAACCACCCCCGAACCCGGTACTCTCGGGTTGATTGGCACAGGCTTAATCGGTTTGGCCGGGCTTGCCCGGCGCAAGTTACGCCCTTAAAACTTGGCCCGAGTTCTTCTGCCAACATCACTTGCCTCAGAGGCCCTGCTCACACGAGCGGGGCTTTTTTGTTGATCCCGCAATCCCGCCAGTCCGCAAGTCCCGACCGCACGAACGGCGTATTACTCGGGTAACCGCCCTCCCAGTGTTCCTCATTGACCCACCCTTCCATCCTTTTTAGAGTCCCAATAGAGGGCTTTCATGAAAGACATCCATGAGGTTTTGCGGCGTAAGCAGGCCAAGTACGCCCAACTCGGCAAACAGATCGAGATGTTGCAGCAGGTTGCCGAGAAGTTACGCGAAGTCGCCCCCTTGCTTGCCGAGAACGACGACGACGATTCCGCTATTCTGGCCGACGCCGAAGAGGTGACCCCACCTGCATCCAAAGCCGCTGCCGCAGGGGCGCAGGGACAGCCTGCAGCCACCAAGCCGCCGGCACGGGGTGTTTCCCCTCGCTGGCCGTAAGGGCTACCTTTTCGCCATGTCATTTCGCGCACTGCTGGTTTCCAAAGACGACCAGGCCGTGGAAACGCTCACGCCTGTGCTGTCGAATTTCGGCTTGACCGTTCACCGCTGCGCATATCCGGACGCGCTTTGCCTGGTAAGCGAACAGAAATTCCATGCTGTGCTGGTCGACTTTGACGATCCGCATAGCGCGACTTTGACCTTTGAAAACCTGTCCGCCGCCCGCTTTCGTGCACACGCAGTGACTGTCGCCCTCCTGGCCGATCGAGCCAAGGTGCGGAACGCATTCGGAGCCGGCGCAAACTTTGTTCTCTATAAGCCTATCAATGCCGACCAGGCGGAAGGCACACTGCGTGCTGCGGCCAGTCTGATCCGCAGCGAGCGCCGCAGTTCGTTTCGGGTGCCGGTACAAGTTCCCGTTACATTAACCAGCAACGGCGATGAAGGTTCGGTTCCGGGCATTCTGCTGGACTTGAGCGAAGACGGTATGGACGTACTGGCGTCGCAGCCGCTCTACTGTTCCGCGGTGCTCAACGCGCGTTTCATACTTCCCGACCTGCTCTCCGATCTTCAACTTCCGGGGGAGGTGGTCTGGGCAAATCCCAATGGAGAATCTGGAATTCGTTTCGCAGAAGTGCCGGAAGACATGCGTGGAGCGCTTCGCAAGTGGCTGGCTGACCATGCCCGGCAGACGCCGCCCCAGGACCCCGCGCCCCGTCCCGATTGCAAACTAACCGATCTAAGCGTTGGCGGCTGCTACGTGGAAACTATCTCGCCGTTTCCAGAAAGAACTCACTTACTGCTGAAGTTGCGTGCGGCCGGCAATGAGCTAGAAACTCCAGGGCTGGTACGCGTGATGCATCCATCGCATGGGATGGGCATTGAATTTATCGTGCAGAACTCCGACCAGGGCAGAAAAATCGAGCTCTTTATCCGTTCACTGAGCAGCCCGCCTGATCTGCTGGCCGCGCCTCGTGCCTTATCTTCCGCGCAGGTTCGCCCCACCTCGTCATCCGACGTGGACGATCCCCTTCTCGATCTTTTGCGAAATCATGAATCCCTAACGCAGGAAATGTTCCTGGAAGCCTTGCAGAGCCAGCGCTCCGGGCAGGTATTGGAAACGCCGTAATTTAATCGTAGCAACGTTGCCTGCAACGCCTGATGGGACCACGTGTGCATAGGAGACGTTGCATGCAACGCCTCTACTTCCATTTGTTCAGGAATTCCAAAAGGTCTTCAGGACCCAAGGCGCGAGCGCGCTCGAACTCTCCATTTTTTTGGCTGCAGAGTAATTGCCCAGAAGCGCCGAGCACAGCCATTGCAGGAATTCCGCGCTTCATCGGCACCTGGTACTCGTCCATCAAATCCTGGTTTTTGTCACCCTGGCCGACATCAACATGCACCACTTCATAATTCCTGTTCAGCGTTGGCGCAATGTCCGGACGCTGCAGAGCCCGGTCCAAGACATGGCAGTCATAGCACCAATCAGCGCCGAAAATTACCAGCACGTGTTTGTGAGTTTTGCCGGCCTGCGCGAGCGCGTGAGTAATTTCGTCGCGGGCTCCGCTTGCCGGAGGATACAACTTCGCATCCAGCGACATCGGTTGTTCCAGCTTGAATGCATCGGTGCGCTGAATCGCGACCAGCTTCCATCCTGCCGCCTGCTGCTGCCACAGTTGCGCTTCCACTACGTATAACGTGCGTCCAGGAGGCGCGGTTTTAACTGTGGCTTGAAATGTGATTTGTTGAATTCCCGGCTGCGGCGTGGTCGAATTCGCCACTTTCAACGAGAGCTGCGTGGCCTTCATTCCTTTCCAGAAATCCGCATCGTCGGGTGGGGAAATTTCTGCCGAACTCTTCCCGACCACGGTAATGCGAGGCGCAGGATCATTGCTGTAGAGCTCTTTCAGCGCACCACTGTTGGGGCTGATCACTGCTGCTTTCCATCGCGCGAGCGGGGCAAACGATGGCGTAGTCTGAGCCGCACACGAGGTCAATAGTAGAACAATGGCAATCCAGAGTAGAACAACCGAATGCCGCGCCTGTTGCTTCATTAAATCAATCACCTATGTATATATATGAGTATAAAGATAAGGCTTTTTTTACAGGGTATAGGGTGGCGCTCCGTAACAAACCCAACCTTATGTAACTACGTCAGTAATCGGGTAAGGATGGTATTGCACCTAAGACTAAGCAAGGCATCATAATAGTTGTACTCGGGCGTGTTTCTCCAAGGCATTCGTACTTGGAACTATTCATATCCGTGTATTCCGAATGCCAGTCCGAATACTCATCGCCGATGATGACGCTTCAATCAGACGTCTGCTCCGCAGGTTGATCGAAACTCGCGGAGGCTGGACGGTGTGCGCCGACGCGCGCGATGGCCATGAGGCAGTCGACAAAACCGAAGAGCTTAAGCCCGACGTCGTGGTCCTGGACCTTGCCATGCCAGACATGAACGGACTGCAGGCCGCGCGAGAGATCTCTCGGAAACATCCCGGGCTGCCGATGCTGCTGTTTACGGTCCAGCAGGTTTCGAAGGAACTTAGACATCAAGCGTTAAATGCCGGCTGCAGCGGCGCGCTTTCCAAAAACACCGGCAGCGAAATCGTGCATGCCATCGAAGTCCTGTTGGACCATCAAAACTTTTTCCAACCGATTCGAAGCGACGCGCCCGTCTGGTAAATCTTCGCTTCGTAAATCCGCCCGAGTTTTAGCCTAGATCTGCGAGTGCCCGCTCCATTCCGGACGCGGGACTCTGCGGCATCGCGCCCGAGTGCGACGCCACCCACGCGCCCATGCGGTTCGCGGTGTCATTCATTTCTGCTAATGTCCGCTGACGCAGATATTCGTGAACCAGCGCAGCGGTGAATGCGTCCCCAGCCCCGACCGTATTTTTAACTTTCACTCGATATCCAGAGTGTTCATGAAAGTCACGACGATCGCATAACAGGCTGCCCCCCGCGCCTCGAGTAATGCAAATTAGGTTCAGATCAAAACGTTCCATCACGCTGCGGCAGAACAGAATGTCGTCACGCTCCGTCATAGACAAAACCTCTTTCACTCGCGGCACCTCTTCATGATTCAGCTTCATCGCGTTGGCGCGCTGTAAAGACTGGCGGATAATTTCTGCAGAAAAGAACTCTTGCCGGAGGTTCACGTCAAACATAAGCACCGCGTCCGGCCGAGTTGCGTCCAAGAAATTAAGAATAGCTGTGCGCGATTTTTCAGATCGCTGGGCCAGCGAGCCGAAGCAGACTGCGTCCGCACACTTTGCCAGACCTTGCCAGTCTTTCGTCCACTCGATGTAATCCCAGGCAGCGGGCTGCGTGATTTCAAATTTCGGTTGCCCTGCAGAATCGACTTGGATCCGCACCGTTCCAGTCGGCTGGGAATCATCTGCCTGCACGAACTCCTCGGAAATTCCAGCTTTTCGCAGCGACTCGCGAATATCTTCTCCGAGTTGGTCGCGTCCGACGCGGCTGGCGACAATTCCTCGATCGCCCAGCAGATGAGAACAGTACGCAAAATTCGCCGGAGCACCTCCCAGCTGTCGGCCCGAGGGCAGAAGGTCCCAAAGAATTTCACCGAGGCCAACGACTGTGGGCGGATTCATCGTCGCAGTAGCTTTCAGCAGAAGCTATTTCCCTTCTAACTCTTCCCTCGCCGCCGCCAACTGTTTCCGCTGCTCTGCGCTGATCTTCGGATACGATAATTTCAACTCCCCTAACGCATCCACGATCGCCGCCGCGACCACCAGCCGCGTGTACCACTTATTTTCTGCCGGCACCACGTGCCCCGGCGCGTGCTTGGATGAGGTTGCTGCGATCATTTCCTCGTACGCATCCATGTAGTCGTCCCAGCACTGCCGCTCATCGAGGTCCGAAGCAGAAAACTCCCAGTTCTTGTCGGGCTGTTCCAATCTCTCAAGAAACCGCTTCTTCCTGCCAGATATTTTTCGTAATCAGTTCGTCCGGCACACGTTCATGTGCAGCTTGTCCTGTAAATCGCGCATGTCCGGAATCCCCTTGTCCAGCAACTCCTGCGCGTGTTCCTTGGAGTGAACATGCGCCGTGCTCGCGGGATCAGAATCCTTCAGCCGAAATTTCTTGCCATGATTTATGCGGTAGGGATCGGATAACTTGCTGGCCCAGCTCATTCCACCTCCTGGTTTTGAGTTGCGCGCGTGCGGGTAGAAATCTATTGGCCTACTCGGATGCCAGCGGAATGGTTACGGCTACCTTGGTTCCGGCGCTGCTGGAGTCGATCTGAAGTGTACCGCCGAACTGACGCACCCGTTCCTCCATGCCACGCACGCCCACGCCGACTTGCGCTGCCGTCATCTCTCGCAATCTGGATCGAGAAATTCCCTTGCCTTTATCGATAATTTCTACTGTTACCGACTTCCCCGATTGCGCAAGCCGGATCTTAGCCGTCTGGCTACCGGAGTGGCGATGCACGTTGGTCAGGCTTTCTTGCACGATTCGGAAAATTACTAATTCCACGGCCTCGGGCAACCGGCTCGATTCTTCCGGCAACTCCACATCCACCTTAATACCACTCCTCTTCGAGAAACCTTCTACGTACCATGGAAGGGCCGACGCGAGTCCTGCCTCATCCAACAGTGGAGGGTGTAACAAATATGAAAGAGTGCGGATCTCTTTCGACAAGCCCTGGGATAGTTGCTGGCTCTGCAGTAGCAGATTCATTGCTTTGGGCTCTCGATTTTTGACCGCTTCGATAAGCGCCACAAAATTCATTTCCAGAGCAACCAGGGTTTGCCCAGCATGGTCGTGCAGATCCCGCGCCATGTGCCGCCGCTCTTCATCCTGCATAAGCAGGAGACGACCGGTAAGCTCCCGCAGAATAAATTCCGCGCGTGTGCGGTCCTGTATCTCCGCTTCCAGTGCCGCCGTTCGTTCGGCTACCTTCCCCTCCAATTCTTCATTCGCCGTCAGCAACGCTTGCTGCGCACTCTTCAGCGGGGTAAGGTCAGTCACGAATGCCGCTATTTCCGGATCACTCGCGGCTGGATCAATGGTTGCTGCGCCTATAAGAATCGGAACGCGCCGACCGTCCTTCGCTATAAACGCCTTCTCATATACATCGCAGCGTCCTGACGCCCTCAACTGCTCAACCGCGTGGGCATCCGCATCCGCGTATTCAGGCGGGGTGAGCCCGTCCCAGCGGACTTCGCCTGCAGCCACTTCCGACTCCGTGTAACCCAGAGCGTCCAAAAAAGCAGGGTTCACATAACTCAGTTTGCCACGCAGGTCGCCAATGACCATTCCAAACGGATTGGCCTCCACCAGACGGCTGAATCTCTTGGCTGCCGCCGCCACCTCCAACTTGTGAACCTCGCTTTGTAGAAGCCCGGCTATTCGTGTACCTATCAGCTGAAGAAAAGTCTGATAGCCATTGTCAAACGGCAGACGCGGGCTGATGCCGAATACGATCACTGCCTGCACGGGCGAGGCCGGCATGTGCAAAGGCAATACGTAGGCGCGCGTCACCGGTTCGGGCCAAGGCGGAAAGATGAGATCACTATGGCTAAATCGGAGGTTATCGACCAGGCGAGAAGTTTGAGAATTAACTGCCTCAACTAATGGCCAATGTAGCGAATCTGACAAACCTCCCATCGCAGCCGTGCTTTCCACGTGCGCGACCTCGCCATCAGCCAACAAATACAGAGCTGCAAACGGGATGTCGGTCCCGGCGCTCTCCAGCTTGCTTACGATACTTCGAGTGAAAGCCAACGGTCGAGCTTGTAAAGGTTCATCTTCCGCAAAATCCGCCGTGACCCCAAGCAGTGTGCGCAATCGCCGTTCACTCACCACCTGCTCAGTGGTCTCGCTGCAAACCACCAGCGTGCCCTGAACCACTCCGTCTTTATCTCGCACCGGACTGTAGCTGTAGGTCCAGAAAACTTCTTCAAGTTTTCCATTCCGAATGATGGGAACCAACTGGTTCGTGTTCCAGGTGGATTCTCCTTGGTTCATCACGGCGTCAATTTGGGGACCGATGATGTGCCATATTTCGGGCCAGCAATCTCGTCCGCGCTGACCCACCGCAGATGGGTGTTTGTCTGCGCGAATACTGGGCCGATAGCCGTCGTTGTAGAACTGAATCAGCTCCGGCCCCCACCACAGAAACATTGGGTGTCGCGAGGCAATCAGCAGGTTGACCGTAGTGAGCAGCGTATCGGGCCAGGCTTCAACCCCGCCGAGAGGGGTGCGTGCCCAATCGAAATCGCGAATGAGCTCGGCCATTTCGCCAGACCCGATAATTCGAGACGACGGAGGTTTCAGATCGGGATTGGGACGCTTGAGGCGGGGTTTCCGCGACGTTGAAGCTGTGCTTAGGCTGGATCGTCCCATAGGTGAATTACTTCAGAATCATCGGCAACCCGAATTACGATAGGCTCGCGATTAGCGCGATCCAGCTAGTCTCAGCAGCGCCGGATCGGGACCAATCCGAGGCGTTGGTTGTCACGACGATATGTAAGTATAACGGGCGGCCAGCACGTAGTCGAATAGCGGAGGTACGTACGTACGAAACCAAACAATCGAGTCCCCTGACCGTTTTATTGGTCGCTCACACGCCTCACTACTTCGCCGGCATCGCTGGCAACACTAAGGCAGAAGGATGTTGGGCGTCGTGCAAAATTGTGTTGGTGGCGGAAACGAAATGCCGGGCAGACTTAATTTCTTCGCCAGTGTTTAGGTTGCGATCGAACCGCGGAAAATTGCTGCTGGAAATTTCCACACGCAGCGAGTGCCCGCGAAGAAAGACATTGCTCGTGCCCCACAGATCGATCGAGATTTCGTAAATCTGCCCTGGGTTCATCAGGTTCGCGTGCTCTTGAGAATCGCGGTAGCGCATGCGCAGAATGCCTTCGGTCAGATCTTTCGCGAACCCGTCCGGCCCGACGTCAACCAGCTTTGCAGTAAAGTCCGTGTCTACTGCTGACGACTTTACGTAAAGTGTGGCCGTGACCGGGCCCGTCACTTCCAGATCGCTCGCCAGTGGCCCAATTGAATACACCAGTACGTCGTCGCGATTTTCCACCGCGCGCTGATCGCGCGGCCCCGGCTCCATGTGTTCTTGATCGCAGCATAGCGGACCGCCCACAGTTGGCGCGGGATTGGATGGATCGTAAACGTACACGTCGGTCGGTTCGGACTTCGGCGCTGACGTTGAAAGCGAGCCGTTACCGCGCACTGAGTTCGCTTTTCCACTCGAGTGCAGAAAATACTTCGCTGGCCGAGCCTGCGGCGGAGGCCAATCGTCCTCTTGCCGATATTCATTGACGCCCATCGTAAAAAGCGTAACCGGCTTGTCAGTCGCATAGTGGTTCTTAATACCCTTGAAAAGGTAGTCGTACCAGTCAAGGATCACGTCCGTGTATCCGTTCTCGATTGCATGCGGACCAAAATCCACGTCGCCAATGCGCCGGCCAAAACCTGCGTGGCCACCGATACCTATGAGCAAATGTTGCTGGGTACGCGCCGCATCGGTCGCGCCGTGCGCCTTTCCCCCCATGTAGTCGCGAAGAGTGCCGCCGAGAAAAATGTCATACCATCCACCCACCTGCAGCATGGGCACGGAAATTTTCGAAAAATTCTCTTCCACCGACCACTGCTTCCAGTACTCGTCGTAGTCAGGATGCGCCAACCAATCGAGATAGTAAGGGGCAATCGCGGCTGTGAGTTGTGCATCGGCCGGCAGCTGTCCAAAATTAAATACCGGATAATTTGCGAGCGGAAGCGTAGGAACACCGACTCGCGCATCCGTGTTCTGTTCGATTAAACGCGCAAGCGTGTTTCCCGCCAGCTGCGACGTCCAATTCTGATCGAACCATTGCTCGAATGCGCCGCCCTGGTACGTCCAACCGTCATGGTAATTACTTGCCGTCACGGCGGGCGCAATCCCCGCCAGATGCGGGGGTTGCGCGATGGCCGCTTGCATTTGTGTTGCACCCACATATGACGCGCCGATCATGCCGACTTTGCCGTTCGAATACGGAAGCGCCGCCGCCCACTCCACGGTGTCGTAGCCGTCCGCTTGCTCATGCCGAAACGGATACCATTCGCCTTCTGACGTATATCGCCCGCGTACATCCTGAATGATGACGACGTATCCGCGCGGCACCATCTTGAACACCGGCGACACCGCCCAGCTGACGTTCTTGTCATAAGGCGTACGCATCAGGATGACGGGGAATTTTTCGTTGATGGAAGACTTGGGCCGATAGATATCAGCGTAAAGCTTGACCCCGTCGCGCGTTTTCATCGGGACATCGTGCTGGATGATGATGTCGGAAGACCCAGGTTCTTCTTGCGCGCCCAGCTGTTGAGGAAAGGTGAGTTGGGTAATGGGTACCGCTAAAAACAATGCGAACACCGACGGCACAGCCACACGGCTGAGTCTCATCCTGATGCCTCCTGCTGCGAAGCGGTGAAGACGGCGCCGCATGCAGCGGAGGCAATTATTTTTCATTTCGCACGCTAACGCAAGCGGCTCGTCGGTGTGTGAAGACAATGCGCCTTAAAACGAAAAGTTTTAATCCACCACAAAGTCGGCAGCGCGTATCGGAGATTTGTTGCCTGCCGAATCAAGCGCTTTCAACTCCAACCGGTAAGAACCGGGATCGAGCCTGTCGACTGGAAGCTTCAGCCCCATAGGCACCACTGGATTCCCCGCTTTGATGCCGTCCTGGGTTTTCGTAACACCAATATCTACCATCGCCTTGCCGGTTTTGAGATCTACTATTTTCATCTCAAGACCAAGCTGAGGCGGCTTCCCACTGGTCAGCAACGGCTCGTATATCTCCATATAAACAACCGCAGGGTCTTTTTTCTTGAAGTGATAATTGGCGGCTGGAACAATTTGCAACCCGCGAAATACCAGCGGAACATTTCCCTGCATCAGGTCTGCGTCCAGTCCCTGATCCATTTCAGAAATCGGATGTGCGTCCTTGCTCAAAGCCAGCGAGCTCAGACTGAAATGTTTGCCGTCATATGAGTCCACCGCTAGCGAGGTCTGAAGTTTTTCGAAACTCTCTCCGCCGGAGCTGAAAACAACCAACAGTTGATATTGGCCCGAAGCTATATCAAATTGGTTTTGGTAAACAAACGGTTCTTTATTAAAAGCCTCAAGGTCTTTCTTTTCTAATTCCAGATGCACGGTATCACTGAATCGAGCGGCTTCCGTACCGTCAGTTTTCTTTGCGATTCCCAGCACATTGATGTCCGAGCGGAACTTCCCTTTTGCCTTTTCAAATTTAATCGAGCTCGATGGGATTTCCATGGCCACGCTAACGCGCGCTACATTGGCCGAGGTGTAAAAAAATGGGGTTTCCATCGATCCGTTCACATTGGACGTCCCACTGATGGCATGCTGTTCCAATGCGCGCTCAATCGGCTTTCCGGCAAGTAGGTCGACGGGCTTTACGTTGCAATAGCCAGTGCGGGAGCGCACGATTGTTTTACTCTCGTCCACTTTCACTTTTATGGTGTGGCAGCTCCCGTCCCTCGAGTTCGGGGGAGAATAACCGAGGAGGTAGTACTCGCTTTGCTCCCGGCCAATACGATCCATGCCCGACAGCAAATCGTTGGTGTCATGAATAAGAAATCCGCCGGTCCCTTCAGCCAGCGCATACAGCACCTGCTGGTTGGTCGAGGCGCTCTGCGGAAATGCGGGAATAAGATTGCTGGGCTGAAAATTCGGATTATTGTTGTAAGCGCTCGTCGGGCTATAACCGTGCCCAGTGCTCCCGCCGGAGCCGCCATGACCGCCGCTTCCTGTCCCACCGCCGTGTCCGCCGCCGCCGCCGGTACCACCACCGCCGTGCCCGCCTCCACCGCCGGTTCCACCTCCGCCGCCAGTTCCGCCTCCCCCGCCGTGCCCGCCACCGCCGCCACCTCCCCCCGCGTGCTGAACCAGGACCAGATGCGGAGTATCTTCAGCGTTCTGCGAATAATTGAAAACTGCCGGTGCGAGTTGCGGCTGCGTCAGCGCGAACACCGCAGGTTTTATTGGCTCAAACCGGGGTTCCGTATTCGTACCCACTACCAGGCCGCGAACATCAATCGGATACACAGCCACATTCGCTTTGTTGCATGCGTCGATCGCAGCCGTTAAGTCCGATTGCTCCTCGATAGTGAGCGGAAAACCGGCGGTCAGAAGGACCAGAGTTTTACGTCCAGGGACGCCAGCCAAATCCTTGGCAAGATCGCGCACCGCCAGCAGCATATTGCGCGCTCCGAAATCAGCCTGAGCATTGATCAGTGAAGGTTGATCGGCAAATTCATTTTCCGGCCTCTGCTTGAGTGCAGGCCGAAATTGAGGAGAAGTTATTCCTGTAACCATTCGCTTCAGGCGATCCGTATCCGCAGTGAAGTTCTGGGTGATTTGCAACGTGCCGCCGAAGTCCACCGAGGCAATGAGCCGGTCAGGACCGGCGTTGGCATCGATGAATTTTGCGGCCGCCTTGCGCGCTATGGCTTGGTCGCCAAAATCCATCGTTGAATTGTCGAAGAACAGCACAAGGTAACGTTTAGTTGGATTGCTGGGCGCCGGACTCCCCGCTTCATACGAGAAGCTCTTCACTTCCTGCTCTTTGTTGTCCTCCCAAACTCGAAAGTCCTTCTGCGCAAGGTCTCGAATGTAGTTGCCCTTTTTGTCAGTCACGATCGAGTCGACCAGCACCAGCCTGGTCTGCGCCTTGAAGACCGTGCCCTCAGAAACGGTTTGCGCGCCGTCAGCCTGCGCTTGGCCCGACGCTTGAATAGTTGCCGAGGGTGGCTGTGACCCGGGCTGCTGTGCGTTCGCTCCCGTCAAGCCGCCGGCCATCCATGCAATGAATCCGGCGCCAGCGCAAATCAACAGCGTCCAGAACAACAACCCGCGACTCTTCATGCACCACCTCGACTCACGGAATCTGTATCGCGCCATTTTCTGCGGCGATCTGACCTTCGGCGTCACGCACTACCAAGCGCACCAGATAGCTTCCCGGTTTCACATCGAAATTACTTTTTACGCTCACACCTGTTCCCAACCTGGCCAGAGTCTCGTCTCTCAGGCGCATTTGCAATATCTTCTCGTTGCCTACAACCAGGTTTCCATTGCGATCAAAAATTCCCGAGACGATGGTCAGGTTACTGTTGTTTCGTCCGTCTGCTTTGCGGAAATGCAACTGCTTCACGTCAACATGCGCCAGCACTGTGAGTTTCGCTTCGTTGTCAGTGGGTTTGAAAAACTGAGTGTGCAGGTCGACCGGCAAATCGTGCATCTCTTCCTGCGAGAAAAGCGCGTCTTCAATTTCCTGTTTAGCGGCTTGCTCCGGCCGCGTGGCCTGCTTAGGCGCGAAATATCCTCGTCGGGCCTGGATGGAATACTTCGCTTGCTTGGTCAGCGTGATCTTCAAGTTGTGGAAGCGCCCATTCAGCTTCAGGTTCTGCGGTGAAAAGGCCAGCACATAGTAATACTCCGGAGTTGACGCTACCCTGCGAAAGCCTTCCACCAGATCATTATTATTGTGGAAAAATGTCCCGCCGGTTGCGTCCGCCAGTTCGGCCATGACGTCAGTGTCGGCGGAGGCGCTTGAGATCTGATACAGACCTTCTATCCCGGCAACAGCGGAATTGGGCTGTGGGCGCTCGTTAATGTCGCCTCCCGGCATCACCACGTACAGACCACGCGCATCCAGAGCACTGATGGTTATGTTGGCGCGCATTGCCCGGTCAATCACGTTGTCGACATCGTATTCCTGCTGCGGAGTGATGAAACCCGGCGACACCAGTACCACGCATCGTTGGCCCGGCACGGCTGATATCCGGCGAACTACGTCTTTCAGCGACGTCAGAGCCAGGTGAGTTTCGGCGTCGCCCGAAGATACTCCCTGAGCTGCGGCTGCCTGCGCCACGTTCTGCGCCATAGTCTGCATCTTTGGATCATTGTTAAATTGGCAATCCAGCACGTCAGCCGTCACGGCCGCAAGGGCTTGTGGATCATTTTTGTTTTGGATCAAGTCCGCAATGTAATAGGTCATCTTCGGACAATCATTCACTCGGTTGCCGACCAGCGGCCGCGGCATCAGGCGCGCCAGAGCATCCCGCAGCTTAGATCGATCATCGGTAAAATCCAGATTATTTTGGCCCGAGGTCGTAAAGATGGCGGCGCGATCCGTGGGCTGCAAGGTTTCCAGGTTTGTTTCCGCTGCCGCCCGCACCTGCGCAAGATCGCCAAATTCCAGGTGAAGGTCGTCAAAGACATAGGCTACGTAGCGTTCGGCCAGGTCCGGTGGCGGTGCCGCCGTGGTATCCGCCACAGTCGAGTTCAGCGGCTGGGAGGTTTGCTGCTCGCGCGCAACCAGGAGCCCGGGCTTCTGAACGCTGAATTTCGTAATGACTTGTGGCTTTTTGTCGTCAAACAATTGGAAATCTTCTTTTTGCAGCGTGCCTATGGCTTTGCCCTGCGAATCGCGCACCACGACATGAACTTCCACCAGCCTGACGTTGACCTTGAAGTTGGCCGCAGCGTCCTGCGAAGTCATTTCAGGGGTGTTCGAGGTGTTCGAGGTGTTCGAGGTGTTCGAAGCGGAGGCAGAGGGAGTTGACTGCGGCGAAGGCGTGTCTTGTGGGCGAGCCGCGACGGCCGATGAATTGAAAATCCCAGAAAATATGGTAAGCCCGGCGAGTATCGCCAACCAACACAGTTTGCGATTGCCCTTGGCCGGCGCCATGCGATAACTCTCCCGCGATACTGACCCGGCCCGTATTCTACTCTCAAAATTCCTTGCCGGTTGTCATTTTCATAGGCCTGTAAAAGCGCTATCCCGCACGGGATCTGTGGTTCCGTAGTTCTACAGTTTCTCCCCAGACAACACCCGAGCTGCTGGATTCATCGAAGTTTCGTATGTCGAAGGTTCTCCTTTTCGTGACTTTAGCCGTAAGCCTGGCATTGACCGGCTGCGGAATGGTCTCCACTGGAAACCAGCAACAGGATCCGACTCCTCCGCCTCCGGCAGATATGACTGTCGTCAAGCACATCATTTATATGCTGCAGGAAAATCGCAGCTTCGATCAGTACTTTGGTCAATTGAACACCTATCGCCAAAGTCAGGGCTTGAGCACAGATGTGGATGTAACGCCTGCTACAGCTTCACAGCTCAGCTACGATCATTCGACAACCTTCACGCCGTTTCACATGAACTCCCAATGCATGGAAGAATTGAGCTCCTACTGGAACGAGAGCCATAACGACTGGAACCATCACAATCCAACCACAGCGACACCATTGATGGACGGCTTCGCCAATTCTGCCGGCGGTGACTCCCGCAACAGTGTCCCACCGGGCAATGACATCAATGGCCAGCGTGTGATGGGCTACTACGACGACAGCGATCTGCCCTACTACTACTTCATGGCTACTCAATTCGCGATGTCGGACCACTGGTTTTCGCCGATCATGACCAACACCCCGGCCAACCGCATGTATGCTATGGCCGCCACATCCCACGGGGTGGTGAATAAGCCGCTCAGCCAAATTAATGTGCCTACGATTTTCGATGAGCTGCAGGCAGCTGGTATCACCTGGAAGAACTACGTCCCCGATTATCCCAACGGCAGTTCGCTCAAGACATTTCCGGCATTTGCTAAGTACGTCAATACCAACATCGCGCCTATGTCGCAGTACTTTACCGACTTGAAAAATGACGCCCTGCCTCAAGTGGTTTTCATTGATCGAGATTCGAAAGACGGATTGGATGAACATCCGGGTCTCGGCATCAGCGTTCAAAAGGGTGCGGCTTACGTAGAGACCATCATCGACGCCCTCATGGCCAGCAGCGTCTGGAACGATTCGATCTTTTTCTTGAGCTACGATGAGGCCGGCGGCGGTTACGATCACGAACCGCCAGTCACCATGCCCGCGCCGGACGCCATCGCACCCGTGCTTGGCCCGAATGACACTTGTACCACCACCACCGGTCCCACGTGCGGCTTTGGGTATACCGGGTTCCGGCTGCCAAATTTTGTGGTATCACCCTTTTCAAAGGTCCATTACGTGGATCATACTCCCATGGATACGACGGCCATCCTGCGCTTCATTGAGAAGCGCTTCAGCCTGCAAACCCTCACCGCGCGCGATGTCGCAGAACCCGACATCAGCTATTTCTTTGATTTCACCAATTCGCCGAACCTGAATCCGCCGACCCCACCGCCGCAGCCTACGAATGGGCCGTGCTACATCACTTCTCTGCCGTAACCCGTGCCCGCATTTGGAGGTGCGGGTCCCCTCATCCGTACGAGCAATAGAATGGCGGCCTTAGTCAGCCTAGGGAATTGTCCGTATTGGGCCTGTTTATTCGATGGTATCCTTGAAGCATCACGCCATCCAGGCTGTATCCCACATGTCCAAACCAAATACTTCAGAAGCACCAGTGAGGGCCGAATCCGGCGAGTCGTTCGGCACGATCCTTTCGCAATTTGAACGTAGCCACAGGTCTAAGAGCGCGGAAGGCCTGCGCGAGGGCACGGTCGTGTCAGTGTCAGCCGACTCGGTATTCATTGATCTAGGGTTCAAGACGGAAGGCGTATTGCCACTGTCGGAATTCCCCAGCGATCAGGAATCGGTGAAACCTGGCGACAAGGTGCAGGTCACGATTAAGGGGCGCGATCCGGAAGGCTATTACCTGCTGACCCGGAGTAAAGCGGCTCGTCCGACGGATTGGGCGGCGCTGGAAAGAGCATTCGCTGCCAAATCTACGATTGTGGGCACAGTAACCAGCGTGGTGAAGGGCGGCTTGAGCGTTGACGTCGGTGTGCGTGCTTTCATGCCGGCATCCCGGAGCGGTGTGCGTGATGCGGCTGAACTGGAGAAATTGGTTGAACAGGAGATTCGCTGCCGCATTATCAAACTTGATGTGGCAGACGACGACGTTGTGGTCGATCGGCGAGCTGTGGCCGAAGAGGAAGAACAAACGGTCAAGGATCAACGCTACTCCGAATTAAAAGAGGGCGCGAGTGTAAACGGCACAGTGCGAACTCTCACTAATTATGGAGCGTTCGTAGATGTCGGGGGCGCCGACGCATTGCTCCACGTCAGCGACATTTCCTGGGGCCGGATCAACAAACCCGCTGATGTGCTTTCGGTGGGACAGCAGATCGAAGTGAAAGTCCTGAAGATCGATCCGGAAAAGCGGCGCATTTCGGTTGGAGTGAAACAGCTTCAGTTGCATCCTTGGGATTCAATCGCGAGCAAATACAAAGTCGGCGAGCGGGTGCGCGGCACGGTCACACGTGTGATGGACTTCGGTGCTTTTGTTGAGCTGGAACCGGGAGTCGAAGGACTGATTCATGTTTCCGAAATGTCATGGGTGAAGAAAGTTCGCAAGCCGAGCGATCTGGTTAAACCTGGCGAGACCGTTGACGTGGTGATTCTTGGATTGAACCCGGCTGAACAGCGCATGTCGCTGGGATTAAGGCAGGCGCTGGGCGATCCATGGGCTGACGCTGCGCAAAAGTTTCCAGTGGGTTCGCAGGTCGAAGGTCCAGTTGTGAGCCTGACGAAGTTTGGCGCCTTCGTGCAACTCGCCGAGGGCATCGAGGGGATGGTTCACGTCAGCGACATCAGCGCAGAGAAGCGCATTAATCATCCGCAGGATGTGCTGAAAGTCGGGCAGCCGGTGAAAGCGATGGTGCTAGAACTGGACACTGAGAAACGCAGACTGAAGGTGGGAATGAAGCAACTGGTTCCCACCAGCATCGATGAATACGTCGCCGAACATAAGCCGGGAGACGAGGTCAGCGGCCGCGTTGTAGACATTTCGGGCGGCGGCGCGCAGGTGGAACTCGGAGAAGGAATCCGAGCCGCGTGCAAAATTTCGCAGTTGAAGAAAGAAGATGGCGCGAGTTCGGTTGCGACCGGCACTGATGTGTCATCGCTCAGTTCAATGCTCGCGGCCCGCTGGAAGAGTGGTGCCGTGGCGGAATCCTCGAAACCACAAGAGATTCAGTCGGGGCAGATTCGCAAATTTCGCATCACCAGGCTGGATCCGGCGTTGAAGAAGATCGAAGTTGAACTCGCGTAGAGTCGACTGATACCAACCTAAGCTCTAGCTTGGTCCGCCGAGGCGCGCTCGCCATTCAATTTCAGGACGTAAACACCAGGAGCCCTTAACCGTGCCTCCGATCATCAACGCACAAAAAATCTCGAAGGCTTTCGGAGCCAAGCCGCTCTTTCAGGACGTGTCGTTCACCGTCTCTGAAGGAAGCCGCATTGGGTTGATAGGGCCGAACGGTTCGGGGAAATCTACGCTGATGCGGATCTTAGGTGGAACTGAAGAGCCCGACAGCGGGAATGTGGCGATCCGCAAGCGCCTGCGGCTGAGCTACGTGGAACAAGATTCGCATTTCGAAACCGGCGAAAGCGTACGGGCCGTGATTGAAAGAGCGCTGAAGGTTTCATCGAACATTGACTCCGAACATGGGGCGCACTTTGCGGAGACGCTGGGCCGCGCCGGATTCGAGAATCTTGATGTCGAGGCGGGTGCATTGTCCGGAGGCTGGCAGAAGCGCCTTGCGATTGTCGAAGCCTTGGTGCAGGCGCCAGATGTTTTGCTGCTCGATGAACCCACGAATCATCTAGACCTCGCAGGAATCGAGTGGCTCGAAGAGTTGCTGGAGGAATCAGCCTTCGCGTGCGTAGTGGTGAGCCACGACCGATATTTTCTTGAGAATGTGGCGAGCGAGATGGCGGAACTGAGCCGCCTATATCCGGACGGATTGCTGCGGGTCCGCGGCAATTACAGCGCCTTCCTGGAAAAGAAAGAAGAGTTTCTGCATGCCCAGTCGAAGCGCCAGGAGGCCCTGGAGAATCTTGTCCATTCTGAAATTGAATGGCTGCGGCGAGGGGCCAAAGCGCGAACTCGCAAGTCTAAGGCGCGTATTGATAAGGCGGGAGAACTGATGGGCGAACTCGCCGACCTGAATGCGAGGACGCGCAGCGGAAGCGCGCAAATTGATTTTTCGGCGACCGATCGCAAAACCAAGCGCCTGATTGAACTGGAGAATGTCACCTGCGAAATCGGACAGCGAAAACTTTTCGAGCGGCTCAACTTCATCATCACGGCGGGCATGCGGGTAGGATTGGTGGGGCCGAACGGTAGTGGCAAAACCAGCCTGCTGCGGCTGTTGCGCGGCGAATGGACGCCGACCGGCGGAGAAATTCGCCGCGCCGACTGGTTGCGCATTGTGTATTTCGACCAGAGCCGCCAGCTGGATACGAATATGACGCTTCGCCGTGCTCTCGCTCCCGACGGAGACTCGGTCGTCTATCAGGATCGTGTGATTCACGTTGCGTCCTGGGCGGCAAAATTTCTGTTCACCGGCGAGCAGCTCAACCAACCGGTCGAGCGGCTTTCGGGCGGCGAACGGGCGCGCGTACTGATCGCGCAACTCATGCTGCAGCCAGCCGACATCCTGCTGCTGGATGAGCCGACTAACGACCTCGATATCCCGACGCTCGAGATTCTTGAAGAAAGCCTGCTCGAATTTCGCGGTTCGCTGGTGTTGGTCACGCATGACCGATATATGTTGGACCGCGTGTCGAACATTGTGCTGGGGCTCGACGGCGAGGGTAACGCAGAAAGTTTCGCGGACTACTCGCAATGGGAGTCGTGGCAAGCCGAGCGTAAGTCCGGAGTGAAACCGCCAGAACGTTTGGCTCTGCCCGATTCGCCGGCGCCGGCAAACAAGAAATTGTCGTATTTGGAAGCGCGGGAGTATGCCGGCATCGAGCAACGTATTATCGATGCCGAGGAGCTTTTGCAAAACAAACGCGCAGCACTGGAGAACCCGGCGATTGCCAGTGATGGCCCCAAGCTGCTGGCAGCTCACGGCGAAATGGAAAAAGCACAAAGCGATCTCAACGCGCTTTACGAACTCTGGGCCAAGCTCGAAGCCAAGGCTGGAAATTTCTCGCAACCCCATTCGCGCTAAAGCCGCTCGATCCGAATGTCAGAGCCGGTCTGGCGACCGGGATTTTGTAAGGATTCGGGGTTTTCTATCGTCAGGCCAACCCGGACGCAAATGAACGTATCGCTACAGTCACAGGCGCCTTTCTCGCAATCACCACACTCTTGAACTGATGTAGTATTTTCAATACTTCATTGCCCGCCCGGGTGGCGAAACTGGCAGACGCACGGGACTTAAAATCCTTTTTTTAGCTTCCTTCTCATCTAGCGCACCACTAAGCACAAACGCGCATGACAGCGCAAAACACCAGTAAAACCAGTGGGTTCGGCGCTGTCTTGAAAATTCCCTTCTGAGCACAATCGCGCACCGAAAAGCACAAAAAGCAAAACCAAGTGCCACCAGAACTGCCACCAGATTTTGCGGCAGAACGGTGTCGCGGAGTCTGACTCCAAGTCTGTAGTCGGGCTACACGAACGGCACTTTTTTTCGAGCCGTTGGCGTACTTCCCACGCCTGCTCGCAAGTTCTAGTCTGTGCTCATCGGCTCATTTAAGGGAGTGATGACCATGGAAAACGAAAAAAAGGTTCTGTTCAGCAAAGTGGAAACGGCGTTCTCGCTCGGTATCTCGAAACGCATGGTCGACATTCTGATCTCCAAAAAGTTGCTTCGGGCGACGGCCATTGGAAGGCGCAGGCTCATTCACAGGCGCGAGATCGAGCGGCTGGCGCGCGAAGGTGCGGCGTAAATGTTCATACGGAGGAAAACCGTCAACGACTTAGCTTATTACACGCTGGTCGAAAACTACCGAGAAAACGGCAAGGTTCGTCAGCGGGTGATTGCTCCGCTGGGGCGGTGCGCGACCCTGCATGAAGCCATCGCGGAGACGCGTCATTGGATTGCTCAGTACCGAAAAAATTGTGAAGACCATCCCAGAATCGAGAGCAGGCAGGCGCGATATTTGTTTTTCGGAGACGACGGCTCCTGTACCTGGCTCGTCGTAGGCAAGGAAGCAGGCCGACGCGCGGAGAAATTAGAGCGGAAGCTCAAGGTGTTGAACGAATGCCTGAAGACTGTAGAGACAAAAACACTAGCAACGTTGTAACAACTTTTGGCACTACAGATGAGACGAGATACCGAGCATCAGGAAGTGAGGCAGATAAGTGGCGGCGAACCCACAACGGTCAGCTACAGATATGGAGCGGCCTTTCTTGGTGCCTGGTTCACGCAAGGAACGTGACTTCGCGCCTGAGTACATCGAGACTCCGCGCGCACGCTACCCGGCAGCCGACAGTCTGGAACAACGCTTCGCGCAGAGCGCGGAAGATCCAGACGAAAACGGAAACCGAAGCCGACGACAGCGCGGAAGGCTACGCCCTCGAACGCTTGCGCGCCATCAAGCCAGCGATTCAAGCGAGCGGCGACCGCGCGGCGATTGATTCTTACAACGCAGCGGTGCGCGAAATAAAGCAGCGAAGGAAGAACAGCAACCGCGTGCTGGCCGCTGACTGCTGGGAGCGTCGCGTGGAATCTGAATTCGATTCAGCCCGCGACTTCGAGGATGCAGCGCGCAATGCAGGACGCAAGATGCGCGGGGAAGTTGTCGAAGCTGCTCCGCCGAAGCCTGAGAGACGCGCCGTGGATAACGGTTCGACGTTCGATGCGGGGACTGGCTTCTTGCGGGGAAGGAAATTGTTTGATCCCGATCCGAGCGACACGAACGATTATGTGAACGCGCACAACGCAGCGGGCGCGAAGATGCGGGAGAAACAATCTTGATTTTGGGTGCGCAGCTCCTTCCTCCACCCGCCGCTAATCTTCTCGGCGGGGTGCCGCGTGTGCGCGCCCAATCCGCAGGGGGGGCCGTTCCTTTGCTTCTTTCTCCGGCCCCCTTTTGCGCTTTTTTTTCGATGACTACAGATTTGTAGACGAAATGGTATTGTTTTCAGCGCTTGGGATGTGACTTTTGTTCTTGGGCTTTCAGCAGCTTCAGTTGTCGCCTAAGGTCTGCCATCGTTTGAGGTTGAGGAACTGACAGGTATTGGATGAGGAAACCCAATAGCAATACGACGAATCCCAAGCTTTCAAAAAAGGGATGTTCGATGTTAACCACGGCTGCAGCCCGGGAGTGTTCCCAGTCTGGGCATGAGCCTCCGCCGTATTTTCCATCCCGTTTGGGGACTAACCGTGATCATCGACTGGTGGTACACGCACAGCGCGGACTCCTCCATCCGACCTGCAATGGTCGATTCACTGACTTTCGTGACTAGACGGAAATTTGACGAGGTCGCCTGAAATGAGTAAAAAAGTAGGGCCGTACCTGCAAGGTTCAGGATCAATGCAAAGCGTTGCCACTTCGGGTTGGAAAACACGGCTGCGCAACCTCACACCGATGGATTGGGTTGCTATTGTAATTTTCCTCATAGGCGTTTGGATAGCTATTTACACCGCCTCCCTTCGCCATCCTTAAACATCAGCGTTTGCACCTTGCCGGAGGTGATGGGTAGAATCGCGTTCTGATGTCATTGCGCGATCAAGTGCATAGAGTGTTGCGCGGTGAGAAAGTCGAACTTCTACTCAACAATCTCGATGATTGTCTGTGCGCGACCCTGCTCGATGTAGGCGCGAGCTTCGGCATGGCTGGAGAATTTAAGCCGCTCTACCAAAAATTCAACACACGCGTTGCCGTCAACCTGGATGTGCAAGTCATTCCCGGTGCGCTTAAGGTTGATCGCGGACGGCAAGCAACTACCGTTCGCTGATCACTGCTTTGATTGCGTGTTCTCGAATGCGGTCATTGAGCACGTCGGAACTTGGGAAGAACAAATGCGCTTTGCTGCGGAACTGCGACGCGTGTGCCGCCACAGCTACTTTGTGACCACGCCAAATCGCTACTTCCCAATTGAGCCTCACGCTATGCTGCCGTTCTATCAGTTCTACCCTGAATGGCTCAAAGCTCCATCATTAAAGTTTTCTCGCGGCTATCTACAAACTCCCGACCGGCGAATCCGCTTACTGAACGCGAAAGAGATGAAGGCGCTTTTCCCAGAGGCCACAATCGGCACAACGGGATTCCATTCCAGTCTGTATGCTCTCGGCAAGAGTCCTGCCGTTGAACGAGGACAGCGTGGCTGCTAGTGTTCGTTAGGAAAGCACGGTAGGCCGTCATAGGATCGGCCAGGACCGATTGGCATGCGAAGGAGTATCTCTACCCCTTAGCATTCTGGTTCAGGAACCAAAATCACTTGGTTTCGGAACGCGGACGCGCGCCGCTTCCACACGCGCAGAATCAGACGATTATTGCTGTCGCTCCCGAAGGGTTTGTGGAACGCCTGACGAGCGTCGCAACGGGAACCCCGAGCTTGCTTGAGATCGTGCGCCAGGACACGCCTTCCGCGCGCAGGGCAGCGATCCTAGGCGCGTCCACGATGCGGCGTGGTCTTCCGAGCGTGACGCCCTTCGTGCGCGCATTGCGCAGTCCGGCTTTCACCCGCTCTTGAGTCAGCGACCTCTCAAACTCGGCCATCGCGCCGATGACGTGAAACATCAGCTTTCCAGACGGCGTCGTCAGGTCCAAATTGTCCCGCAAGCTGATGAAGGCCACGCCGAGCGCGGCGAAGTCTGACAGCGAGCAGACGAGATGCTTGAGCGAACGTCCGAAGCGGTCGATCTTCCAGACGAGCACGCCATCGAACTTGCGCTGGTGGGCGTCGTTCATCAGGCGGTTGAGAGCAGGACGCGAATCTTTCGAGCCGGAGACTCCGCGGTCAACGTACTCGCCGACGATCTCCCAGCCACGGCATGCGCAGTATTCGCGCAGTTCGGCAAGCTACATCTCGGGGTCTTGGTGATGGTTGAGCGTGGAAATTCTGGCATACAAACACACGCGCCGGATGATCGTTTCGAGCAGTTGAGCCCGCACCGATGTGCTAAATGCTTTTTTCATTTTCAGCAACCTCGATTGAAAGATTTTCGGTAATCGCACGCAGTCCGTTGATTTCCGCGCGACGCATTTCGCTCAGCCAACTATCGAACGAGAACCGTTGATGAGCACCAGACACCACGTACGCATTGATCCACTGCTCGATGCCTGCATACCACATAGCTCGCTCTTTTTTTGCTCGTGCGATCATGGCGTGAAGTGCTTCAGGCAACTTTTCAGGACTGGTCCCATCGTCGTACTTCTCGGCGTACCTTCCCGCATTGATGAAGTCTGCGATTTCCTGATCGGTTACTTTGTCCTTGCTGGCCGTTTTGCAGTACAGGTAAAGCGGCGCGATGTTGAGCAGAGAATCGGTGGACCTCACCGACCTGCCCTGAAACACCGGCTTCTTGCGAGCCT
This sequence comes from uncultured Acidobacteriota bacterium, assembly GCA_963702345.1. GTDB lineage: Bacteria > Acidobacteriota > Terriglobia > Terriglobales > Acidobacteriaceae > Gp1-AA145. The sequence goes on from CAVPCD010000008.1 coordinate 575,746, forward strand.
TCAATTCCGCTGCGACGCCGGAGAAACAGTCGGCAGCGCGTTCAAGAAACTCAGCGGTATCATCGAACGTTGTTGCGAAGAATTTCTCGCGCACTTCGCGCAAGCTGATGGCGCAACGTTCTGCTTGCCCGATCACTCTCTTGAACGCCTGTTTCAGTTGGTCCAATTCGTCTTGCCGTTCACCCCTGAAATAGTCAGGTCGTTGTGCGGGCGACAAGAAGTACTGCAACGCATTCGGATTGCACCCCTTATCTTTCAGTGTTTTCAGCAGCGCCGGATTGACGTGCTTGACATATGCGAGGAAATCTTTCTGCCAGCCTTTAGGGTCGGTATTTATTCTCGGAAGTTTTCGGTGCTTCTTGGTGCGCGTCATTGCTCTTATAATTTTACTAGAAAAACTTGCCAGCAAGTTATATTATTTTAGAGATGACGATTAAGATCACAGCCGAGATGAAGCGGGCAATCCGCAGCCAACTGGCGAGTGCTGGTGGCAAAGCGCGCGCCGCGAAGTATTCGAGCGAGCAGTTGAGCGCGTGGGCGAAAAAGGGTGGGCGTCCGAGAAAGAACACGAAGAAGCGCGTGACATCGCGCGGAAAGCGACGGGGGAAATGAGCAGCAAAGAGATCAAGAAAGTTCGCGGCGTGTTCGAGAGGCCGCTTGGTTCCGGCGTGTGGTGGATTCAATACTTCGATGCCGCTGGCAAGCGTCACCGCGAAAAAGTTGGCACTCGCGACTCAGCCAAGAAGCTCGTAGAGTTGCGCCGCACGCACAGACTGGAAGGAAGAAAGCTCCCGAAGCTGCGCAGCCGTCCGTTGACATTCTCCGAGTTGGCGTCGGCGGTCAGCGAAGACAAAAGCAATTACCGCATGCCGATGCTCACTGCGAAATTCGGCAACATGCCAGCGGAAGAAATCGCTCCAGCCGAAATCAAGGCTTGGCTCGAAGAACACGACGAGTGGAGTTTGGCGACCAAGAACCGCTACATCGCTTTGTTGAAACTTACGGATCGGCTCGCCGAAGAAGCTCAGCGGATCAAGCAGACAATCCGGAGCACCTCGCCGGTGCGCCAGTCGAAGGAGAACAACGCGCGCATTCGTTGGTTGACGGATGAAGAAGAAATCACGCTGCGCGCCGCGATGCCCTCGGAACACCTTGCACAATTTGAGATCGCGCTGAATACTGGCATGCGGAAAAGCGAGGCGATTACAAAAGGCGCTCTGGGAGAACGTCGATTTCACGAACAGCTTGCTCAATATCTCACGGCGAAGAACGGCGAGGTCCGCTACGTGCGCCTCAACAGCAGAGTGCAGGCTGTGTTCGCGATGCTGAAACCAACGCCAGCCGCAGGCCGGATCATGACGCTCAAGGCTCCGCGAGGTTGGTTCGAGCAGGCGGTCGAGGATTCCGGCGTCGCGCATTTCACGTGGCACGACCTGCGGCACACGTTCATCAGCAGGCTGGTGATGGCGGGCGTCGATCTCCGAACCGTGATGGAGTTGGCAGGCCACAAGACGATTCAGATGACGATGCGCTATGCTCATCTCGCACCGAGCCACGTGGCGCAGGCAGTCGAAAAGCTCGGTCCCGAGTGCCACTCCAAGTGCCACCTCTACTGCCACCAGCGCTCAAACCAAGCCGGAGGCAAAAGCGGTCGCAGTGCAGTAAGTTGTTTACAATGTTAGCGCTCTAAAGAAACGCCCGGGTGGCGAAACTGGCAGACGCACGGGACTTAAAATCCCGGGTCCTTAACAGGACGTACCGGTTCAATTCCGGTCCCGGGCACCACTTCCGCAGAAACAGATTTTTAATCCTCTATTTCTTCCAGGGATTTTTGGTGAATACCGGGCGGACTTACGATTCCGCTGCTACGGGAAGCCAGACCTGAAAACACGTGTCACCAGGCTTGGAAGTGACTTGAATATTTCCGCGATGCTTCTTCACAATTCTTTGGACAGTATCTAGGCCTAGTCCAGTTCCCTCTCCTACGCGCTTAGTTGTGAAAAAGGGTTCAAAGATATGGGGTTGCACGTCAGGGGAAATGCCTGGACCGTTATCACCAATCTCAACTACAACGAAGCCATCGTCGCGGTAAGTTCGCACCCGAAGCCGCCCTTTCCATGCATCGCATCGATCGCGTTATCAATGATGTTGGTCCAGACCTGGTTGAGCTCGCTTCCGAACGAATTCACCAGCAGAGGAACGCGCTGGTAATCGCGCTGCACCGCTATTCCCTGTTTCAATTTATGGTTCAGAATCGTAAGCGTATTTTCCAGGCTCTTTACGATATCCACGTTCTGGACCGCACCCTGATCCATGTATGTGTATTCCTTGATCGCACGGACCAGGTCCGAAATCCGCGAGGTACTGCTCTCGATTTCGTGTAATAGGTTTGCGACCTCGACCGAGGCGGCAATCCTGACCAGAGCGGCGCGTGCAGTATCTGGCCCCAGATTCGCGAATAGCGGATCCACAGTGTAAGTACGAACCCTCACCAACCAGCACTTCACGCTGAAGACGAAGCCGCTGAAGCGAGCCGATCTGGACGAGTTCGTGGAAGTGTACCGGCCCGGCAAGCGGCATTTTCTCGCAAGGCGACGTGGAGCGAGGAGAACCCGCAGGGCCGCTGGCGCTGCTTCACCTACGGGGAACTGGCCAAGCGGGACAAGCTGAACCTGGACCTGTTCTGGATGAAGGACGAGAGCCTGGAAGATTCGGAGAGCCTGCCTGAGCCGGACGATCTGGCCGAGGAGATCGCCGAGGACTTGGGGGATGGTGCTGGACTTGTTCGGGACCATCGCCAAGGGGTTGAAAAGGTTGAGTGCGATAACAGTTAGCGCTACAGCTTCGGCACCCTGAAGGCGCGCGACAGCATGATGGATGGAAAACCATCGACAACTCGTCGTCGACACCAGATCAGCAAGATCAGTTATGAAAAGTGAGCACA
>CAVPCD010000009.1:0-335547 GCA_963702345.1 uncultured Acidobacteriota bacterium
AATCGACCCAGTTTTGTGTATGTTGTTGTGCGATAAGGATTGTAGCAGAGCGTTTTGGGGTGTTTTTGAGCACTGCGGGGGTCATTTGTACAGCAGTTGTACAGCAGCGTGACCAGCCGATTTCCGATTTTTTCGGCGGGACGACTCAATGTTCTCTACAGCTGATGTTGACGAAATACAGCACACGCATGGCCTTCGCTAATACAGAACCTCATACGTGACTTCGACTGTGTTTTTGGTGCTGGGATTCACAATCACCAGATACCAGTGACCCCCAAACGGCAATATAAGCGTTTGATGATGATGCCGCCTGGGTCCTGAAAGCCGCCGAAATATTTGAACTTTTTGTTGCCGTTGTCCCATTCCTCCAAACCCTTCTTGGTCATCACGTAGGTTTTCACGGAGTGATTCGCTCGGACATCGAATTCAATCGTGCGCCCCGTTGGCACGCTGTATCGTATGCGTGCATTTTCATCCGGCCCTATAATCGCCTTTGCCATCTCACTCTTCTTCCTCTTCCTCGTCTTCATCCTCTTCGTCCCCGCCTTCTTGTTCCTGAGGCTTCCGAGGATTTTTCTTCTTTATCACGCCTTCGTCCGGTTGCTGCAACTCGATACCAAATGCTTTGCGGACTCGTTCCAAGAACATTCTGACAGTTCGGTAGAACAATGGCAGGAGAATCAAAAGACCAACTTTCCAATCTTCGTGCAGCATTTTGAGAACGGCTTCGATTCGCTGCTGTCGTTCTTTGGGGTCGCAAGCAGTCCAGACCCAATGCGCTTCTCTGCCGATAAGAAAGAACAACAGACTCGTTACAGACAGCACGACGATTAGCTCGATGGTCTTGAGAATCCTGTCAAAGAGGGTTTCCCATCCGGCGAAAGTCTTCAGTGAAGTCTCGGTTTTTTCTGATCCGCTCATTCGCTATTTGTTTCCACGAATCGAAGGTTCTTGCGTTAGATCGGCCCGCGGACGATCTTTGTAGAAACCGTTTTTTTTGAGAAGGAATGATGTACAGCGCACCAGACCTTATCCGTTTCTAACCAATCCTCGAATTTCTTATTTTGCTCCATCAACGCAACCCATTCGGTTCCTACTTCGAGTTTGTGTGGAATCTGCGGTCCTCGGTAGTCGTTCAGTACCGCATGGACTTCCTCGCCTCGCTTCTTGAGATGGAGCCTGTAAAGAATCCGCTTCCATTTGGGAATTATGTCGAAAAACTCGACGTTCGTCAGGGTCGTTGGCGCGGTGCCATTGTTCTGTACGGTGATTCTGAGAAATCTTGGGTTCTTTGGCGGGGGCGGCATCTGCACCATGTTGGCATAAGCCTTCACCACCGGCTTCGGACGATTGGCTGTGATCTTGGTGTAGATGTTCCAGCCGAGACTGACTATGCCCGTCGTTGCGCCTATCCAAGCAACAAGCTCGGTCGTCTTCATATCACGGAGAGTCTATGCTTCGGCTAAGTTTTCAAGCAACTTCGCGAATTCGTTGCGGAACACCGATATCGGCTTTCATGAAATATGGAATGAAACAATTGATCCCTCAAGCCCCACACCTTCTTACTTCTTGAACTTCAACGAATGAAGCCTGAGGGCTCTCTGCAGGTCTGGATCGTCAACTCCGATGGGCTCGGGATCCTGGGCGTTGATTTGAAAGGGCTCGAATAGGGCCCAGTTTTCAACGTCGTGTCCGTACTTCGAGCGGTAGTAGATTCCCGCCAACCGCTCAGAGAACACCACGCGCGATACTAACTGCGTAAGATTTCGCGGAGCTGTCATCTGCAAAACAGAAGCGTCCAAGTCATCCAACCCATACCTTTCCAGGTGACCTGCCAGCACAATCCGCAATCGGCTGATCCATTCACTACTGCAAATGTCGGCATACTCTCCGCCGGCCGTTGCGACTCCCATCATCCGCTTTTCGGTCCATTCTAACGGTACTTCCCCAAGCGGACAGTAGTCATCCTCTCCCTTAATCTCGGCTAGCTCAGCCAGAAGTTTCGGATCAACGCGGAATCGGCCTAGCGTTTCGAGAAAGCAACCAAGCCTTTTTGAAGATGCATACAGAACGCGGTATATCCCTTCGGGATCGTCAAACCGATTGCCGAAGGTTCCGTCTGGCCCCGCCGAGGCCCAGTCGGGGACAGACCAGGGATCGGGCTTCCTTCCTAATCGGTAGATCAAGCCGGGGACTTTCAAGAATGACTATCCTCCGACTAAAAACGCGCGCGCCGCACCAAGAATCTCCGGACCCACAGCCTCTACGTTCTCTTCTCGCAAGAGCCGAACCGGCACACGATCATTCAGCTCTGGGTTTAGACCTGTAAACCAAGCCTGAACCACGCGCGTGCCCTCGTGATCGCTAATCATCTTCGCCAGCCGATACGCAAACCGCAGCCGTTCTTCAACTCCCTTGTACGGTTCTGAACCTGCCATCCAACGCTCGACTGCTCTTGCGTCCTTCACCGAAGCGATGTAAGCCGTCAATTTCTTGCCCAGGATTCTTGTCAACTCCGTGACGAGTTTGGGGAACTCTAAAGTTGTCGCTTCCCGGTACGCCAACAGATCCGGTCGTGGCGGGGTCAATACTGCCATATTTGAGATCTCCCTACGCTCAGTGTCACTGTATCACAATACCCATCAAATAACAATATAATTACTATTAAATACCAAAGCCTGATCTCGATGTAAACCATTGAAAACACTACACAAACGCTGCTACTCGCTCATCCCCATTGTCCGCTTCGAATATCGGTTAAATTCCAACAAAGGTACGTAGGGTGCCACAGGAAATTTGACCTACTGAGCGAGTCTCGCATCAGATCCCCACGGTCTGAACCGCGTCCTGGTTAAAGTAAGCCTTATCGACCGATTGCAACGACAGATGCTCTACCGCCTCCGTGATGTAGCTCTCGGTGGCATGTCAATCAACGAATCGCGATCGCGTCAACTTCGATCAGGTAGTCGGGGGCCAGCTTCAGCCATGAGGTGACAATCTCCTAACTCAAGGAGCGACTACCCGGAACCAATCCCGCATCACTTGCCTTATGCGGTTTACCTCTTCGTCAGAGATGTCCGACATGTGGCAAACCGTGTTGCGAAGATGCGATATACCGCGGCCCTCTTGAATCAGGAACTTGTCTCGAATTATCGCTTTGAAAGCGTCGTTCCAGTTTTTTGTGTCGTCCATGATCCTGAGCAATTGAGGAAGAGTAGTCAGGGCAAGCTTGGACCGGGAATCCAGAGCCATCCACTGCTTCTGATGTTCAGTCTCCTCAAGCTTTTGAACCTCTTCTTGAACGTCCTTCGGAACTCTATCCCACCAGTTGACCTTATCCAAATCCGACAGGGTCTCCAGTACAAAATCGCGAATGAAGTTCTCGAATACGAAGAACAGTTTGAACACTTCGGCTGCCGCCGCTGCGCGCCGTACCTCCCTGGGGAGGACGAGCGCCAGGTCTTCTGTAGGAGATAGCAGCAGTGTTTCTGGGGGAACAGTATCAGGGAGCTTGCTGACAGCCTTCTGCGACGACTGCCCAAGCATCAGGAAGAGCGACAGTCGGTCATCTTTCAACTGAATGTTCTCCGCAGCGCATTGAAGATGTTGAGATACGTTTCTTCTGTGCCATTCGCGGGCAGGTGCACCTGAATATTGAAATGGAAATCCGAACGTAGTCCGCTTGGGGGAAGGGGCGGGAGGGGCGGCTTGTCTTCGCCCTTATCATCGCTCTTCTTTCCGTCGGGTTTCGATGTCCGTGTAAAGTCGGCGTTCTTTGTAATGGCGTTGAAAGTGTAGGCGATCTGTCCGACGATGGTCTTGTCACCCCCGGTGACCTGAGCTATCAGGCCCTTCAACTCTTCGGGCGATAGCTCATTTGCCTTCTCATTTGCCTCGAAAAGAGGTGCATACACTTTACGAAGACCATCAGCAATGGCTATCTTGGCGACACTCTTGTTCTTCAGCAACCCATAGGCTTCTGTCGGACGTCCGGTCGCATCAAGAAAGCCCATCTTCTTGAGCATGTTAATCAGACTTCGGTCGGCGGCGGATTTCAGTCCTATCACATCGGCAAGGAAGCGAGTAGTGAACGCCTCTGGAGCCTTCGCTGTCTCTATCTTGTCAAACAGAGTGCCGACGTTCTTATACGAGCCTAGGTAAAACAAATCCTGAGCCACAGTGACGCCTCCGACAACGCGCGAATTTTAACACCTGTCGCGACTTCTTAATAAACCAGCTTGCAACAATCGCTGATATGATCTGCTCTGCTGGAGCGAGGAAAACGACAACCGGGACCATTTGCTCCTCGCGTTGCTTTCAACTCGCTATTCTCTTACCGAGCCCGGTTGATCAAATGTTGTTACCGGGCTGTTCTCTTTTCGACCTTACCGATCCATTAGGCTAGAGAGAGTGACCGCGACTCGGTTTATCTCGCTGCGCAGGTCCGCCTCGCTAGGAATGCGCACTCGGTCGTCTTCCTCGTGCTCACTCTTCACTTCCTGGAAGTATTCATACATCTTATAAAGATGGAAATAGACGTGTGCAGCGTATCGCTCAACTCTCTCGCCAATCGTTTTCTCCTCTAGCTGTTTCGCGAGCATCTGATCCCGTGCATTTTTCAATACCTCCGCATCCTCGTTGATGATCAACGTCAGTGGCGAAGAACCGTCGGGCTCATCAAAGCAACCCGCATCGTCCTTCGTCCATTTAGATGATCCCCAGCAGGGCGAGTCCCACTGGTCCTGAGTGATCTTCTTCAGCTCGTAAGGAGGTTTACGCTGCGCCGCCCCTTGCGGTGCCTGTTCTTGCCTCTTCCGAGGCTCCGGAGGCGCAGGGGGCTCCACCACTTCACCCGAGAAGATCGCAGAGAGACGAGCACCATTAGGCCCCGCCGCTTGAACTTCGAACTCAAGCTGCTGCCCACTGAGTAATCCGTGCGGGGTATCAAGAAGCAACTCGAAACTGCCACCGCGAGGTTTGGAAAAAATCGGCGCAGGAAAACTCGCCAAGGACAGACATTGTGCTGTAAACGACCACAGCGGCGGCCAGCCGGTCGTGAGGTGGTCTTCGCCATCCCAGCGAAGTCTAACGTGAACCGATGGGCCACCGGGAACCAATCTCAATGGCTGCCTACTCGAAACCTTAAGGAACGTTGGCTCAGCCTTCAACGTGGGCACTGGTCGGGGAGGCAGACGCCTCTTCGGGCGTATCACCAAACTGCGCTCCACCATGCGTGGCTCCGGTTTTCCCTGGAAGGTCGCAAAAAATGTAAGCTTCGCCGTAATGGGATAGTCTTCCTGCTGAATCTCGGCGGGAGAACTGAAGTGCAACTTCAGAACTGCTCCGTTGGCTGTGTCGCTTATTGTCGCCTGTAGTTCAGGAATCGGCGGGTTAAAACTAAACTGCTTCGACTGCAAATTAGCCCATTCCTTCTCAGGTAGAGATCGAATTGTAATTTCCCGATCCTCATCCGGGTGCATACGGAAGACATCGGACTCGGGCTTAGCTACGAGCACTGGCTCTGCCGCCGGGTCACCGACATCTGGCATAGCCTGAAAAACGACGTCACGGTTTTTCAACTCCGTGCCCAATTGCCCCACGGCGCCACCTTGGTTACCCTTCGCACCATCTCCCGGTAGTAGATGTTGTCCGGCAACATGGTGGCCTTGGATAAGGTCATCAAGTTTCCTACGAACGGTCTCGTCGCCCGATTTTAATTCGGCAATTTTCTGCTCAGCATCCTCTTCTAAGCGGACAAGATCCGGGTCCTTCTTGAGAACAGCTTCCACTCGATCCAGGATCGCAGCATAGACCTCTCCCTTAAAGAATCCCTGGCGAGAACCTTGTACAAGCTGCGCGACGGCCTCCGGTGCAAGCCCGTCAACGTCGATGACAATCATCGTTCGCGTACGAAGGTACTTGAATCCAAGTTCGCGCACGAAGCTTTCGTCGAGAGTGTCGTGCCTCTGCCCGTGCACGAGAAAAACAACATAGCCGTCACCACGCGGACGCTCTAAATAGGAATCCAAAGATCCTGCTTCCGCGAACGGCTCGTCAGGGTCGGCAATTATAGCTGCACCTTCCTCGTCTTCTTTGTGAGGAAGCACAACCACCCTGATCATTACGGTACCGTAGGTATCAGCTTCTCCGACTCCGGCTGTCCATGTTTTGTCCAGTTGAAGCGTCGCGTCTTTCGCCATCTCGTTACCTACCTTTTCGTTATGACTTGCGGACCAAAGCTTTTATCAAGAATGCGCTCTTTGTCCTTCTCCGCCTTGAGCGAAAGACGGTAGCCGTTTCCATACATCGGGTCAGGTGGACGCCCAGGCCCGGTGTACAACTCGTAGGGCAATACTGGGTTGAACAAAAGATGATTTAGTGCGGGATACAATCGCCGAGCGGGCTCTGTTTTTCCGAAGTCATATTTGACATGAGCGAAGCGCGTTCCATGCTTTAATCCAATGACATCCGCTGCCGAAGCAGGCAGACTCGCTACCCGCCCATCGGGATGCGACGCCAAATACGCAAAGTAGTCATCTCGCCGTCCCTTGGGGAACACATGCTTCACAACCGTCCATCCAACAGTCCCTTCCAAGCCATCATCGACGTCTGGATGCCGTCTTGAAAGTAACCACGAATAAGCTGACGCTGCAAACGTTGACGAACCGCCCTGCCCAAATACGCCGATCAAGTAAGGCTTGTCCGGCTTATCGCTCGCGCTCAACGACAGTAGCGTTGAATGCACCTTTTCCGGGCTTTGGCCTATACCGTCGTCTTCAATCATGACTGTGTATTCCGCAGGGCGGCCTTCTCGAATAAGCCGTATGCGAATCTTGGTCGCGAGGGAGCGTGCGTATTCCCTGGGCTTCTGGCCGTGGATCGGCTGTCTCCATTTCGGTATCTCTTCCAAAGGAGGCAGTTCAAAGTACCGCTTCACTGCGTCACGCGGACTCGCAGGACAAACGGCTGGCCCGTTCTTTAGTTCCAATAGCCGCTCCATTTCGATTAGAGCTTCGATCCCATTGATAGTTCGCTCACCGATCGGGTTCATAGGATCACCCGCGAGCTTAATGCGCCCTCCGTTGCCACGCTCACCGCCCACCGGAAACCAATGGAAAGAACCTTCCTTCCACCCTTGGTAGGGATCCTTTGGGTTAAAAACATATGCTTCGTCTTCTACAATTGGCAGATTCGCCATCAGTGCGTCTACTCTTTTTGTCGTGACGGCGCTCACAATTTCCTGAATGAACTTGTCGGGATCGACATGCTTTCTAATATCAACAGGCTTAATCATCTCAAGCTCCTGATTCATGCTGCCAACAAACCGTGTGCGGACTTTGAAACCCCGTATTTGACCGTGCGACCTTCCCATTGTTTCGTAAGCACACCAAGTTCGGCTGATCTCGCCAGGACTCCATAGATATGGGTACGAAACGCTACATCAGTCCATGTCTTCGGGAATTCTGTGCGGGTAGCAGACATCAAGGACTCGGGCTTGTCATTACCATCCGCAATCGACTTAAGCAAAACCACGAAGTCCTGTTTCTCCATAGGAACCCGCTCCCAGATGTGCTTAAGTAAGAACTCTCTCTCTTCCTCCGAAAGAGTTCTGCGCGACGCCCCGAAGTCTTCATCCAGAATTGGGTTCTGTAGACACGCAAGCTCAAACCCCGCCTTAGTCAGTTGAACCTTGTCTCCCGAGAAGCATGCCAGTCCATACTGGCTGATAACGCCGGGGTATATTCGGTTAGCGCGCGTGACGCGAGCGATGAATTGGCTGAGGAACCGATCGCTTGATTGCAAATTTCCCTTGCGTGGTAGTCCCGTTCCTACCATTTCTTCGCGTTTGCGCTCGTTTTCACCGTCAGCCTTTTCAAGAGCCGAACCAAGGACTCCCGCATCTGCTGGGAGTTTGTCGCTGATAGAGTGCAACTCTGGCCAGTTCCTTCCCGACGCTGCTACGACACCTATCCATCTGCACGCGGCCTTGGCCGGGAACAAGCGATTGACCTGGCCCCAGATCCGTTCTTGGCCGGCATTGTCACCCGCTGAACAACAGGCAACGGTCAACTTTTTGCATCCCTCCGCGGAGAAACGCGAAAGCACTGTCTGAAGCTCTTCGTCGCTGACCTCCGTTGCCGTCACCCGCTGCTTCGAGGCATGTACTTTTCGTCCCCGATTGGCCGGCACAGCTTTCTGTTCGATCTGCCCTCGATCCTTTCCGGGCTTCGTCTTCGGGACGCTATCTTCCACCGCAGGTTTATGAATCTTTTTGAGCAGTTCCTCGGGCGTCAGCCCCCGTTCTAGCGCGAGCTGATTGAATGCCGCGATCTCAAGAAATTGCTCCGGGCCGGAATACGCGCCGTGCGTCACCAGCGTCATGATGTCGGCGTAAGTCTTCTGTGACAAGTTAACGGCAATTACTGGCATAATGTTTCCCAAAAACAATTCGTACAATACACTGCGTTCCATAAACTTGTCAATATGTTTCTGAAACATAATATATAATTTTGTGATGGACAATACTTATCGTTGGTTGGCATAATTACTCAAGAGTATTCTTTACTGCTTCTTGGTTGTGGGTAGTTGCATCTGACGCGTATTATTGGTTTCTGCCTATGACCATCTGGCTCAGCTTGGAGGACTTGGAGGATTACATAAAAATCCCCAAGTCCACGTTGTACCGGCTCCTTCAGCAAGGTCGCCTTCCGGGTCACAAGGTCGGGCGCGCATGGAGATTCGATCAAAACGAGATCGACGAGTGGATTAAGACCGGCGGGAGCAAGCCAGGCAGCCCCAGCGAGGAGATGTCAAACCGTGATAAGCCAAACAAATCAGCTGCTTCTTGACGGCATCCACAGTTCAGAACCAGTTGCGGGACTCACCCACGGATTCTACCGATATCCCGCTAGGTTCTCGCCCCAATTCACGAGAGCCGCGATTCTGGCTTTCACCCGGCCCGGAGATGTGGTCTATGACCCGTTCATGGGTGGAGGTACAACCATTGTGGAGGCTACCGCCCTTGGTCGCCAGGCCGTCGGAACGGACATCAATAGCCTAGCCGTCTTTCTCTCCGAGGTGAAGACTACTGTATTTCCTGATCGCGACATCGCCGCTGTCCGCTCATGGGCAAAATCCGTCGTGTCAAAGCTCAACATCTGGAGTCCGGCGCAAAGGGCGCACAAATGGGAGAAGCTTGGCTATCAGCGGAATATCAACGGTCCAGAAACATGGAGAATCAGGAAACTACTTGAACTCGCTTTGGCTGAAGTCAAGTCTCTCAACACGGTCGAGCAACGTCGCTTCGGCCGATGCATCATTTTGAGGACCGCGCAATGGGCACTAGATTGCCGAAAAGACATCCCGCCTGTCGAAGACTTTCGGCACCAGTTCGTATTGAATGCGGGCAGCATGGCGCGCGCAGCCAAGCAATACGCCCGCGCAGTTCGACGGGCCGGCACGCGACATCATCCGGTCTGTTTGCAACGATCTGCCATTGGCATCGAAGCTGATGTCGCCCTCGCGCGTCATCGTCCGATTTCATTAGTCTTAACCTCCCCACCATACCCAGGAGTGCATGTGCTCTACCATCGTTGGCAGGTGAAAGGACGCCGAGAGACGCCTGCACCATTTTGGATCGCAAGCTCCCTGGATGGTAATGGTGCTTCTTACTACACCTTCGGCGACCGGAAGGCACAGCACCTCGACTCCTACTTCAACGACGCTCTCGCAGCATTTAGATCCTTATCAATGATCGTCGAAAATGAGACGATCATCGTTCAGATGGTCGCGTTCTCCGAGCCTGGCTGGCAGTTGCCCCGTTATGTATCGGTGATGGAACAAGCGGGCTTCCGGGAGATCAAGTTCCCGGAAATCGCCAACAAGAAAGATGGTCGAATCTGGCGTGCCGTACCGAACCGGAAGTGGTACGCAAGTCAGAGGGGCATGACATCTAGCAGTGATGAAGTTGTCCTCTTTCATAAACTTGCTCGGTCTGCCAGCTAGCCACAACTACTTCTCGCCAGTTCCATTCATTCCAACTGCTCTCCTTCCAAACCGACCCCTACGTTGGCTTCGCGTCTTCTTTCCACTGCGCTCTCTTCCGGGTGGACGCCCGCTTGGCCGCGGGCTCGGACGGGAGTTTCGGACTGCGCCGGTTTCGCGCCAAACATAAATCAAGAGCGTTTGGCACTCGCCGCGCTTTTCCCTCACGCCCTGCCACCCTCCTTCGAGCTCCGTTTCGTCCCTTCGCCCGTGTCGCCTTGTTTTTCCTCGCTGCCGCTCCAAGTGAAAGAAAAAACAAGCCGACACCGGCAGAAGGGAAAAAACAATGAAATTAGAAGAAATCAAGAACAAAACCAACGAGGCAGTCAGCTATCTAGTCGCAGCTTTGGAGTCGGGAGAGAGTGAAGTGTTGACCCAGTATCTCAACGCGATGGCCCGGTTTCATCACTACAGCTTTGGCAACATCATGCTGATCGCTCGGCAGAAACCACAGGCAACCAACGTCGCAGGCATCCGCACATGGAACTCGCTTGGCCGCTTCGTCAAAAGAGGCGAAAAAGGCATCCTGATTCTTGCCCCGATGGTCGGCTACCGCAAGTCGCGCCAGAACGAAATCGCGACCGAAATTGACACTGACAATGCAGCGGACGAGCGCAGACCAGAGCCGCAACTCGTTGGCTTCCGGGCTGTGTATGTGTTCGACATCAGCCAGACCGAAGGCAAAGAACTGCCCACGCTGACCGAAGTGCAGGGTGACGTGAGCGGCTACCGCGAACGACTTGTGAAATTCGTAGCAGCGCGAGGCGTCAACCTCAACTACTCGGAACGGATCGCACCCGCCAAAGGCTTGTCCTTTGGCGGAAAGATCACTCTGCTGTCCGGGATGGAACCCGCCGAAGAATTTTCCACGCTGGTGCATGAGATCGCTCACGAAATGCTGCATCAGGGTGAACGTCGAACCTTGACCACTAAGCCCGTGCGGGAAACCGAAGCCGAGGCCGTAGCGTTTGTGGTTTGCCAAGCGGTCGGACTGGACAACGGAACCGCCGCCGCCGACTACATCCGGCTTTGGCATGGAGACGCCAAACTTCTGCAAGAAAGTCTGGAAGTCGTTCAACACACCGCTGCCGTGATCCTTGGGGGAATTGCCGCCGAGCCGGTAGCGGCTGCCGCCTAAACAACAAAAGCACGAAACGCAAGCGCGACTTTTGGGCGCAATAGTCCGACGTGTGCCTACGACAAGAAACGCAACAGATCAAATTGAAAAGGAGAAAAAGAACATGAAAAGCACAACAATGAATGGGGAATACAGAAATGTTCCCATTGCCACCCTCACCGAGTCCCCCACCAACCCCCGGAAGCGGTTTGACGAAAAGGCTTTGGAAGAACTCGCAGCCACGTTCAAGACGCAAGGTGTGCTGGAGCCGCTCTTGGTTCGAGAAATTGAAGAACGAGCGTACCAAGTCGTCATCGGAGCAAGACGGTTGCGTGCTGCCAGAATCGCTGAATTGGAGGCCGTTCCGGTTCGGGTTGTGAAGCTATCCGATGCCGAGGCGATCGAGGCCCAGGTCGTCGAAAACTTGCAACGCGAGGACATTCACCCACTAGAAGAAGCCTTGGGTTTCCGGTCACTCTTGGAACTCAAGGACGGCACCTACACCGTCGCCAGCATCGCGGGCAGAGCGGGAAAGAGCGAAGCCTATGTGTACAGCCGAGTCAAACTCGCCGACCTGACGCCACCCGTTGCGGAAGCGTTTCTCAACGACAAAATCACGACGGGGCATGCTTTGCTGATTGCCAAGCTCCCGGCAGCGCAACAGCAAGAAGCATTCGCGGCGTCCTTCCGCAGCATGTGGACGAGCGAAGGCAACACGCAAGTGCTCATCCCCGTGCGCGAACTGGCCGCGTGGATTGAGTCGAACATCTTGTTGGAGCTGGACGCAGCGCCGTTCGACAAACAGGATGAAACGCTGGTTACAGGGGCCGGGTCATGCGCCAATTGTCCGAAGCGAACTGGATTCAACAAGCTGCTTTTCAGCGACGTTCGCAAGGACTCTTGCACCGACCCGCAGTGCTTCCGGGCCAAGATTGACGCCCACGTCAGCAAGGCTCTGGAAACCAAACCAACGTTGGTTCAGATTTCGTCCGCGTGGAACAGCCGGGAAGGTGCTCCGCTTGGACGCAATCGTTACGTCGAATTGCAGATCAAGAAGGCAAAGACGAACGGCGAACGCTCCAAGCTGTCGGCATTCCAAAAGCCTTGCGACAAGATGACCGAGGCCATCGTGACAGACGGAGGCAAGCGCGGACACATCCTCAAGGTTTGTCCCGATCCGGCTTGCCGGGTGCATCGTCCTGACGCGCCATCTCCCGAGCAGGTTGAGCGGGAACGGGCAGCGGAACGCAAGCGAATCCAGAAAGAAAAACTTGCGATCACGATCCGCCATCGGATACTGGCAACCGTCTTGCAACGGGCCTCTGCTCCATTGAAGAAGCCTGACTTGCAAGTCATTGCTCAATACTTGGTTGCCCATCTGTCCTACAGCCAAGTCCCGGCATTGGCCAAGCGACACAAGCTAGAGGTCAAGAAGGACTCCGATTCCGCGCAAGAACTACTGGTAAAGCAGCTCGGCACGTACGACGAGGCCGAACTGTGCAAGCTGCTTCTGGAAATCTCCCTACTGGATTCCGCCTATCAGCGATCCACAACCAACGGCGACGACGTTCTAATGAGCACCGCCAAACGCTACCGAGTGGACGCTGAAAGACTCCAGAACGCTGTGGCCAAAGAATTCGCCGCAAAACGAGACAAGAGAACAATCAAGCCGAACGTTCGCAAGGCGGCAGCCTGAGTCGATAAATCCTTGATTTTTGGCGGAGTGCTAATTTGCACTCCGCCTTTTCTTTTTTCGGGCAGTGGCCCATTTTTGATCGCGGTTCCTCTTCTCGTGACATATAACGCGAACTACATCACTCATTTGGGTGTCTTCAGATGTGCTTTCTGCGCTGCGTCACGGCGGTATCGATGCCCCTGTGAGTTTTCTCATGTGCAAAATTGATCAGCTTCAAGTTCGGGGGGATGGCAGCATCATGACTGCTTCCGTTTGGTCAGACAACAATCTTAGCTTGGACGGTGTGAGCATGAGCTACGTTTGGTACGAATCCTACAAGGCCGTTGTTCTGGAAACCGATTGGATGAAGATGCACGACCGAATTCAGTCGGCGGAGTGCAAAATACATGATCGGCAGCGCGTGCTTTCAGAGGATCACGGCGGAACACCGCAAGAAAGACAAGCGATCGCCAACGCCTTGAGTGGGATGCGCACCCTGCGAACAGAGGTAGCTGACTGGCAGAGCCGGCAGGCTGCGGGAGCGAGCGGGGCAGAGATCACCTCTGCAATTGCACCCAGTACCTGAACTAAGGGATTCGGCCTGATACGACTATCCAAGTGAGCACTACAGATCAGTTTAAAGTTGTCCCTGCCTCCATAATTGACACTGGTTGCACTTCCGTTAGAAGGTGTCCCTGTGTCAAACCAAGCCACGACCGCAAGGAAAGACGATTCCAATCCCCGCACCTTTTTGTCAACCATTGGCAAGGGAAGAGAAATGGTGTCGTTTGGAAAGAAGAGCACGATCTTCGCTCAAGGCGATGCGACAGACGGACTGTTTTTCATCCAAGAGGGAAAGGTGCAACTCAGCGTCGTGTCGGAAGCTGGTAAGGAAGCCACTCTGGGCATCTTGAACGAAGGCGATTTCTTTGGAGAAGGCGGCTTGGGTGGCCAGTTCATACGCATGTCCTCTGCGATAGCACTAACGGACTGCGTCCTGCTCCATGTTGAGAGGAAGGCATTGATGCGCGCAATGAGCATGCAGCCAAAATTGTCGGCTATGTTCATGAGGCATTTGGTGAAACGGAACATCCGGTACCAGGACGACTTGGTCGATCAACTTTTCAACTCTAGCGAAAAGCGACTGGCACGAGTTCTTCTGTTGATGGCCCACTTCGGCAAAGAAGGCGTTTCCGAAATGACAGTCCCAAGACTCAGTCAGGAAACTCTGGCGGAGATGGTCGGGACCACACGCTCGCGAGTCAGTTTCTTCATGAACCGTTTCAGGAAGCTGGGTTTCATCAATTACGACACTGGCGATACCTTGCACGTCCGCAGTGCACTACTGAACGTCGTTCTTCATGATGATGACGGAGAATCGTCAACTTTGGCAGGAAGGAACTCCACTGCACCTGCAAAGAAGCTTTCAGAACCGCCTCCGGAGCACGACGGAACTCCCGACAAGAACCGTGCGAAACGTCCGACTCTTCCGGCAGTTGGAAGCCGCCGTTCATAAAGCGTCTCCTATACCATTGCCGGAATTCCAAATATAATACGCCATGCCCTGCGAACTGGTGTGGATAGACCAACCGCGTTTTCGTGGTTGGTCCATCCACACCAGCTCGCGCCGCATCGCCGCATTATACGGTCGCGAGTATTTGTGAAGCTAGTCCATTCCCAACATTTTCAAAAACAGCCCACTGCTGCAAACTGTTCTGGTGGATTGTTAAACTCTTCCCGCAGTTAAGTGCAAAGAGCCGCCCGGAGCTATGCTGCGCTGCGACGGGCGGCTCACCCCCTCAGCTTGGCTCTACATTGTAAAGGCTTTCATGACCTATCGGTGTAGACAGCCATAATACGGAAACCTGCTGCATGTATGCACTCCGCCGTTTTGTCAGCGGGGGAAGAAAACTCGTTACGATGATTGTTGCAGAGTTCAAACTCCGCGCGTCAATTCCTCTTCGTCGCCATGACTTGTCCTTTCACGAGATGTGGGGCATGATGCGACGGGTGTGCATTGGCGCCCACTTGTCGATGTCACCATTCTTCGCAGTTCCGGAGATTTCCGGCGCAAGTGCCAAATGCACGTCTGCTTTCAGGTGGAAACTGGCGCGCGTCTTGTCGTCAAACTCCATGACGAGAGTGGTCCATTGGCTATCGCCGACCGTGAAGCGCACCTGTTTGATAGTCTTGCCGACAAGCTCAGGGTATTCCACTGCCTTTGCTTTCATCTCGTCCTCGCTCTTGCACGCCTCAACTCAGCGCCGTCACACAGCCATCGCCTCTTGGAACCACGAATGCGGATTTCTATGTCGGGCACTTCAGGACGTGCCGTGTTGCATTTCACACTGACCACCCTTGCTCTGACCCACCGTTTTGCCCGGCTGAAAATGACTTCGCTGGTGTGGATCAGGACGTAGTCTCCTTTCCCCAATCTGCGGGCGTCGGCTTAGGTCATGGGTTGGCCTTATGCCGCTGTCTAGGCAGTTTGAGGGAGAACCCCTTCATCTGGGGGATGCGGCTCTTGCGGAAGTCTTTGTCCAGAGTACGGATGCAATTACGCAGCATGTCAGCTACGAATCGAATCCTCTTGCGACTAGCGTCGGCAGGTCCTATCACGTCGATGATGACCTGAGTGCAAATGACTGGTTTATGTTTCGTCATTAAAATTTCCTGACCCTGAGTGTGCGCGGAGGGCACCCCCGCCCTTCGCGAGTTCCACTTAGAGTTTGGCTAGGCGAGAGAAAGGACCTAACCGACTATCATTCGCTCTGCTCCTGATAGTAATTGCGTATCACATCGAAGTCTTCTGTGGCGCTGTCGCAAAGTTCGGTTCCCACTCTCACGATTTGCGGGCGAAATTCAAGGGCGAAATCGGTTTTGTCCTGGAATCGAATACAGACGTAGAGGGTTCCCTCTTCCACGTAATGGTGAACCCAATCCACGACCTTGTCGTGGATCTCCGGATATCTATTACGCAGCCGCTCATGCTTGCGCCTGATCCGCTCATCGAGTTCTGTTCGCTCTTCTGCGGTGATGGGGGCGACAGCGGGACCGTGTTGTGCTTGGTTTGTCGTTGCTGTCATCACTAGCCTCCTTTGGTTGCCTGGATAAACTGGTCGAGACTTTGCCTGACGCGACCGAATTCTTGTTGATTTCTTCGTAGCACTCAGCTAACTCGTGGGGTCTCATTTTCATCGCGTAGCTGATCCTGAAGAATTCAGTCGCGAAAAAATTCTCCCTTGACCCACGTTCCAGTGCGATCAGCCTCCCAAGCGGGAGTCCCGCCTTGCTGCTGAGTTCTTTGCGAGATAGGTGGCGCGTCTCTCTGGCCTCTTTGATGGCCCGTCCCATTGCTCTGGCCATACGTTTATAATCGAGCCCTTCCATTTCGATTCGTAGGCGTTCCTCAGCTTCCTCTATGGAAAGCCCAGCTTCGAGACGAGCTTGCTTCAAAGCCTCGCCGAGGGCCTTTCCCATGACATCATCGCCCGGATACTGAAAAGGATCTGACATACACGCCCTAATTGTACCACGTCTTAAATGAGACGTGGTCTTTATAGTACCAGATCGCTTACAAACAGGTCGTGCAAGACGAAACCGGATTCTTCAAGGGCCTCGGGGGACGCATCAAAGCGCTGCGCGAGCGAGCAGGCTTCAGCCAGGAAGACATGATTACCCACGGATACTCCGTGCGCTATTGGCAAAAGGTCGAAGCCGGAAAGCCTATAACGCTCCGGACTCTACTTCGCATCTGCCGCTTCTTTGCCGCCCCAATGTGCGATGTTGTACGTGGTCTCGACGAAATCCCCAAGAAGGGTGCGCGGAAACGGCGGTGAGCGACGGTTGGTTGTCCCTTGTTCAACCCAAAGTTCCTTTGCGGTTGCACGCGGTACCTCATCATTCCTCCCTCGTCAGCCCTTTGGTTTCCGTTTTTTGCCTCCCGACTCTAACTCATTCCATGTCGGGCACTTGCAGTTTTTTACAAGTTGGTCGGCACACCGGACAGTAGCCTCTAGACCCGGTCTCCGCTGAGCAGTTTAGCGGTGCGGAGTCCCGTTTCGCCTTCGACTTTGCCGGTCGGGATTCCGGCCAGACAGGCTCCATCTAGCATCTTCCGGGAAGCTGGCAACGCGAACGGTCCGGTTTCGAGGAATCGAGAAGAGAAACCTTTCCGGATTTCCTGGGTTCTAATTCCCCAGATGCCTTGCCAGCCGCCTCAAGTGAAGTGGACTCCTATACCCGAATTCAGGCGAGCTCAGGGGCCGAATTGGGAGGTGGCTCGTGTTCAGGGTTCGGGTCCTGGCCACCCTAGAGGAATTTGCCCTCATCGCGAAGGCCGCCCGCAGACAAGGTCTGAGTGTGTCCCAATTCGTCACGCGTGTGGCTGGAGACCTTAGCACGGAGCTTAAAGCCTCCAAGATCAAGGGGCGTGGCGCAACATCTCCCCAACAAACAAAGCCGCAGCGTCGAAAGCCGAAGTCCTCTCAATAGATAATAGATATAGGACTGTCGTATCGGCTACAATCCGAAAATCGTGATTGCCGAGATTCATTCTCACCCCGTTTGCCACAGGGGAAATCGTTCTATAATCCACGCGACAAGCCAGCGCAGGAGGGGGAAATGAAGAGACCCAAGCGCAAAATGTCCCCTGGCGTCTCGCGAGCCCGGAGGCCCAAGACCGGGATCAATAAGGGGATGTTGATTCTCCTTAACGAAGAGGAGAAGACTAATATCGAGAAGGCGGCTGCGAAAGAAGGAGTCAGTATGAGCCGCTTCATTGTGGAGCGTGCCTTGCACGCCGCCAGGCGCGTCTTGTCCCAGACTGCTTAAGAAACTATCTCATAGATTTCCTACAGCCAAGGTTGCTCTCTTTAAACATAGCTTCTGAGCCGTTTCCATACGGAACTTACTGTAGGGAGTCAGAGTAAAATCCTGTATTGGTCGATGGGGCGACATCTGTAAAAATGTCAGGCGGAGACTTCGGTGAGCCCTCTTAAAATTCTTATTGTCGATGATCACGAGGCCGTTCGGAGCGGCCTGCGAACGTTGCTGTCTTCTTCCGAGTGGATTATCTCTGGCGAAGCCAGCGATGGATTCGAAGCGGTTGAGAAAACTAGGTCAGTTCGACCGGAATCTGAGTTGGGGCAGTCCCTTCTTCCGATGATTCGCAGCTTGGTGGAGGAAAAACAGGCGGCACTCTCAGAGCGCGAGCTTCGTTTGCCATAAGGGGGGCACGATGAAACCCGGCAGCACCAACAAGGTATAGGAGACGACTCATGGCCAGTAACGGACAGCCCATTCACTTTGCAAATGCGACACTCGGAACCGAGCGTCACATTTGCGCGTTCTTCAACTCCGCGGATGAAGAGTACCGCGTACTTCTTCCATTTATTCGGGAAGGATTCGAACGCGGGGAGAAGGCCTTCCACATCGTGGATCCAAGGCTCATGGACAGCCACGTTGGTCGCCTGCGCGACGCGGGAATCGACACTGAGACAGCATCTCAAACAGGACAGCTGGTGGTGAAGCGCTGGCAGGACGCCTATCTGCGTGAGGGCCACTTTGATCAAGACCGCATGCTAGAGCTTGTCGAAGATGTTCTCTCGGCTGCGACGCTCGAAGGCTATCCGCTCCTGCGCCTTGTCGCTCACATGGATTGGGCGCTGGAAGATTTTCCTGGAGTCAACGATCTGGTGGAATATGAAACGCGAGCAAACTTCATTTTGCCGAAGTATAAACACCCGGTCATATGCGTGTATGACTTGGCCAAGTTTAGTGCTGGCGTTGCAATGGACATTCTGAGGACGCACCCGATGGTGATCCTTGGCGGCGTCCTTCAAAAGAACCCATTCTATGTGCCGCCAGCAGAGTTTCTGGCGGAACTACGGGAACGTGGAGCATATGGTTCGAGCCTGACGGCAGCATAGCCAAGATGGGAAGTGACGAGAAAGAAATCCGGGAGCTCCGGCGTCTCCTTCGCGATCTAGTGGCGTTAGCCACGACGCCTGCTGTTTGGGTGGGACGCGACGAAGCGCATATCGCGGAAGGTGTAGCCGATGTCCTCCTGCACATCTTAAGAGCTGACGCGGTATACGTCCGTCTTCAGTCACCAAAGATCGAGGCGTTTCGTAGTCCTCAGCATCCCGGATTCAGCGATGAGGTGAGGGGACTGTGGCCGCAATCTGCCATAGCTGGCCTGCAAGTAGACACGATTACCAGAACAACATGGCCGAGCACGTTAAGGGTGGTAATGCAACCCATCGGCATGGCGGGGGACTATGGTTTCATCGTAGTCGGCTGCGCAGGTTCTGGGTTCCCGAACGAATCCCACGGCTTATTGCTATCGGTAGCGGCGAATCAAGCCGCGGTCGCACTGCAAGCTGCTCGTTTGCGAATACAGGCAGAGTCGGAGCGCCATCGGCTGCAGGACCTTCTTGCCAAAGCTCCTGCTGCCATAGGACTGTTATCAGGTCCGGAACATCGCTGGGCTTTTGTCAATGAAAACTATATTCGCGTGACAGGCCGCTATAGCGCCAATGATTTTGTGGGTAAGACACTGCGGGAGAGCTTGCCCGAGCTTGAGACCCAGCCATTTATCGAATTGTTGGACGGTGTTTATCGCACGGGAAAGTCTTACGTCGGCCGTGAAATGAAAGCGA
This sequence comes from uncultured Acidobacteriota bacterium, assembly GCA_963702345.1. Lineage (GTDB taxonomy): Bacteria > Acidobacteriota > Terriglobia > Terriglobales > Acidobacteriaceae > Gp1-AA145. The sequence goes on from CAVPCD010000009.1 coordinate 19,499, forward strand.
AACTGAACCGGGCTCACAGCGGTCAGCCTGAAGAGGGTTACTTCGACTTCGTTTATGAACCCCTTCGTAACGCTGAGGGAGTTGTTGATGGCATTTTCGTTCACGCTGTAGAGGTAACCGATAAGGTGATGGCTCGCCAAGAGGTCGAAAAACGTGAGCGTCAGTTCCGGGAACTCATTAATGCCCTCCCCGCCGCCATCTACACCACCGACGCAGAAGGACAACTTACGCACTTCAACCCTGCGGCAGTTGAATTTTCCGGCAGAACGCCGGAGCTCGGAACGGATCAATGGTGTGTCAGTTGGAAACTCCTATATCCGGATGGCCGGCCCATGCCGCATGATGAGTGTCCGATGGCGATCGCATTGAAAGAGGGACGGGTGATCGAAGGAGCAGAAGCCATCGCCGAACGGCCGGATGGGACGCAAAAGTGGTTCACCCCATATCCGACGCTGCTCCGTGATGATCAGGGAAAAATTGTTGGCGGCATCAACATGCTCGTGGATATTACAGCACGAAAGCAAGCGGAAGAGGCCACCGGTTATCTCGCTGCCATCGTATCCTCCTCCGACGATGCAATTTTGAGCAAAAATCTGGATGGAGTGATCCGAAGCTGGAACAAGAGTGCGGAAAGGTTATTTGGATACACGGACAAGGAAGCGATTGGTAAACACATCACTATTATCGTTCCCTCTGATCGGCGGACGGAGGAAAACAACATCTTGAGCCGGTTACGGCGAGGCGAGCGAATCGATCATTTCGAAACGGTCCGCATGCGCAAAGACGGCAACACATTTGATGTGTCCCTGACGATCTCCCCGGTCAAAGATTCAGCAGGTCGCGTGATTGGAGCTTCTAACGTAGCGCGTGACATCAGCCATTTGAAAAGTATCGAGCGCGCTTTGCGTGACAGCGAGGAGCGATTCCGCGCGATCGTGGACACCACTCCGGAATGTGTCAAACTCGTGGCCCGAGATGGGACTTTGCTACACATGAATTCGTCGGGCATTGCAATGGTTGGCGCAGAGTCTCCGACACAAGTTCTGGGTAAGAGTATTTATGAGTTGATCGCTCCCACGGATAGGGAGCGATTCCGCGCATTAAATCAGAGCGTGTGCGGCGGGAACAGAGGTACGCTGACATTCGACATTGTGCGACTTGATGGGGAATACCGGCACATGGAGACACAAGCGGCGCCTCTACGCAATCCGGATGGCACCGTGGTTCAACTCGCCGTCACTCGTGATATCACGGAACGAAAACGTGCTCAAGACAGATTGCGGCAGAGCGAAGAGCGTCTTCGTGCGCTGGTCAAGGCAAGTTCGTACATCGTTTATCGGATGAGTCCCGACTGGAGCGAAATGCGCCAGCTCGACGGACTAGGATTTATTTCCGATACGCCGAAACCAACGAAGGACTGGCTCCAACAGTATATTCATCCCGATGACCAGCCCCTTGTTCTCGAAACTATCGCAAAGGCTATCGAAAGCAAGAATGTCTTTGAGCTTGAACACCGAGTGATCCGGGTTGATGGGACTTTGGGATGGACGGTTTCCCGCGCGGTGCCCCTCCTGGACAAAGGTGGCGAAATCACCGAGTGGTTCGGCGCCGCGACTGACGTAACCGCACGTAAAGTCGCCGAGGAGAGCTACCGCACATTGGCCGAGACTCTGGACGCGGAAGTACGAGCTCGCACAAGAGAGTTGGTGGAACGCAATGCGGAGATATTGAGACAATCAGAACAGGTGCGAGAGCTCTCGTGGCGTTTGCTGAGAGCGCAAGATGAGGAGCGTCGTCATATCGCACGCGAACTACACGACAGTGCGGGTCAGACACTCACAGTCTTAGGAATGAATCTGGCGCAATTCGTTCAAAAGACCGGACGCACTGCGCCCGAAGTGGCAGGCGAGGCCGAGACGATACAAGAAATGGTTCAACAATTGCATCGTGACATCCGTACAACCTCTTATTTGTTGCATCCACCGTTGCTCGACGAGAGCGGCTTGTACTCCGCACTGAGTTGGTACATACAAGGCCTCGTAGAGCGTAGCGCGCTGCAGATCAGGCTTGATATGTCGGAGGACTTCGGCAGATTGCCCGGTGACATGGAACTTGTGGTTTTCCGGTTGATCCAGGAGTGCTTGACGAATATCCACCGCCATGCGGGCAGCAAGATGGCGTCTATCCGGATTGCCCGTGACGCAGGTCAGGTCACAGTGGAAGTATGCGATCAAGGGACGGGGATGCCGCCAGAGCGGCTGGCGCAGGTCCAAACTGGAGCCTCGGGCGTAGGCATTCGAGGAATGCGAGAGCGCTTGCGTCAATTCAAAGGCGAGATGAAAATACACTCTGATAGTAGCGGGACTCGAATATCGGTAACGATTCCAGTGCCGAAAAATGCCGTTGCACAAGATGAATCTTCGCCCGAATCTCTCCAGGCGGCTATCTAGGCTGACGCTATTGAATTCCCGATGAGAATCCTACTTGCCGATGACAATCAGTTTGTTCGTCGAGGCATCGCCGGAATCCTAGCTCAACAGGAAGATTGGGTACTTTGTGGGGAAGCGTCGAATTCGCAAGAAGCAATCGAAAGAACGAGTGAACTGCGTCCCGATTTAGTTCTGCTCGATGTGAGTATGCCCGGCGGAAATGGCTTGGAAACCACGCGAGTTTTGAAACAGAAATTTCCGGGGACAGCAATCCTGATTATTACTCAGCATGATCCTAGACAGATTTTGCCCCGTGCGCTTGAACTGGGCGCCAGCGGTTGTGTCGATAAGGCAAGATTAGCACTTGATCTCTTACCTGCGATTCGAGCTGTACAGGACGGGCTCGCCACTCAGCATTAACCCGCAAAGCAAGCGAATTGGCGGATGGTCGTTCTTCATGAGGTCTTGGGAGGATAGCTGTGGCAGGCGGTGTGCTGATTATAGGAGGAGCCGTTTATTTCACCTATAAGCCTGAGGGCAGCACAAATTCATAATTCACTTGGGATAGCAAGAGAGTTCGGCGGCCAAGGGCTACACGAAGGCATCGGTTATAGAATGACACGTGCGGAAGAGTCGGGATGGCGATCGTTAGGCGACGGCTTCTTCACTGAAATACGTTCCGCCGCCCAACACTGCTTCGATGGCATTCAACAAACAGCGCTTGTCATTCTTTGGACAAAGACCCTTAATGCCCACACCTCGCGCCTCTTTCTCCAGTTGCTTTGACGGGTCCGTAGTGACCATTAAGATGAGAATGTCAGGGTGTCGAGCAGTCAGGTGACGGGCTGTGTCCAGCCCGTTCATCTTCGGCATAATAAAATCCATCAGCGTCAGATGCGGGGTATGAAGATGAAATGTCGCCAACGCATGATGGCCGTCAACTGCTTCCGCAACCACAACCCAATCGGCGCGCCCTTCCAGTGCGGATTTCAGGGCCGCTCTCGCCGTCGCACTGTCGTCTACTACAAAGATACGAACCAAGCGATCTCTCTGAGCCGTAGTAGCGTCTAGCTCATTGGTACGAGCTTTGGGCCATGTACGCAATACTCTAAAAACCTGACGGTTATCCGTGTTACGGGGTAGGTTGTCGTCGTCTAGCCGGGGCCAGCGACCTTCAGACCTTTATCAAGGGTCTTCTGATGAATTGATCTTTGCAAAGAGTCTATTGCAATAAGCGATTCGCAGCGGACTCCAATTCTGTATTCGTTGCGTGGAGATAGTGGGGATTGATGCGCGATAGTGTTTCGTTTACGAAGAATGCTGGGTGTTTAAGTAGACCTACTCGCAACGCTTCGCGGGGAAGGGTATCCGCATGGTACTGGCAAATGCCGCTGATAGCGGGATGCTGCTGGAAGAATTCTTCGAGCCGAGTTTCATATTCCAGAAGCTTGGTAAAATCCTTCTCAGGGCCGAACTCCCAAGTCATGTCTCCCGTGGCCCAAAGACCCTGGTACCCATCATTCATTGAACTAGTAAGAGCATCTTCGAGAGCCGCAATCATCCTATCAACATCGAAGCAGCCTTCAAACAGATGATGCCGATCCGACGACAAGACCAGACTGCCCTTGCTTTCGTGATGGAAAACATCCAGGCCCTTAGCTGCCAGATGGCTCCTCAGTCCAGCCACCATCACCGGGCTATTCAAATAAAGGCACCGATGATTGTCATCCAACTTCAGCTTTAGAGTCGCAGCCAACGCAGGTAAATGCTGCGACGGCGAGCCTTCGTAAATAAGGCATTGATGACGGTGTGTCGCCATAGCCACGAGGTTAAATGATCCGAGAATGTGTGGCGCGGATCACATCCAACGACTTCAAAGGGTCTTCTGTGAATCCAGCCTTAGGATAAGCGCAGAAAAGTGAAAACGATCGTTGGTGGCAGAGCTGGTGCCAAAGAAATTCCAGACGCACGGTAGCGGCAACCTGGCGCTTCGCCCACATAAGCGCGACCAACTCACCGAAGGCGCGGACGCGGCGTCCTCCGTTCTGCGCTCGCGCAAGCAACCCGGCCACGAAACTGAAAAACAATTCATCATCCGGCCAGTCGTTGACCATGAACTTCGCGAGGGCCTCTTCAGCAAGAACCGTAATATATTGATCTTGCGACTTTGCGGTCTGCAAATCCACGCCAGATGCGTGCAGGTGTTGGTCGAGAGCTTTCAGATGTTCAGCTGTAGCGAGCACGATAACCCCTTCGCCCTGCTTGAGGCCGCCCCCAACGAATCCAGCTAGCGTGTCAAGCAATACCCCTTCGTGCTCATAGAATTGCGCGATGTGTTCACACGGTGCGATCTCGCCCCAAATCTGGGACTCTGAGACACGGGGCTATAGTTGTTGCTGCTCATAGAATTCCCGTCATCCGAAAAATCGATTATACGCAAGCAAGCTTTTGCTATTCTACAAGATTTTCTATAGCTCTTGACTAAACTTTTTGCGCGCAAGAAACGCCGTGGTTTGTCTTCGCGTCCGTCGCCCTCACGGTCCCCATCGGAATGACCGCCGCCTGGCACGCCTTCGCCGTATTACTTACTCGAACCATCGGTCCGCACGCCTAGCAAGCAAACCCGAATTCGGCCCGGATCTGATTGACGGTTGACATGGGACTTCGCACGTCCTGAGGATTCAACATGCTCTGTCAGTGAACGGTCTACTCCTGGATCGTCGGCCACTCGGACGTTATTCTGCCACGCATGGGCAACTCTCCTCGTTTCTGATCCTGCGGACCCTGAATCGGCTTGATCCACCCTACCGCAAGGCCCTTTCGATTTCCCGAACCGACTCCGCAACATTTACGGACCATCTGGGTTCGAATGGAATTATAGATATATATGTACAACCAATTTGACGATTCGTGTAGTCATATATCTAAATGGCCGGACGGCAGGCCCCGGAGGTTTGCGATGGTTGAGAGTTCAAATCCGACAACTGGCGCACCAAGAGTGCGACCTGTGAACAGGTTCCTAAAGAAGGGCGCGTTGACATTCGGCGCTTGTCTAGCTCTGGCGGACGAGGTTTTCGCGCAGCAGGGCGGGGGTTCTCCCTGGACGCAGGCAGTTCAGGCCCTACAAGCGGCCTTTACTGGCCCGATTGCAACCGGGTTGGCCTTGGTTGCAATCGTTGTGGGCGGCTTGATGTTCGCCTTCGGCGAAGGCGCGGCCAAGCGCACCCTGGCCGGCGTGATTTTCGGCGTGGGCATGGCCGTGGGAGCGGTGAACTTCATGTCTTGGCTATTTCCGTGATCCAAACGCCGATCCTCCCGAGGGACTAATGGAACGAAGACGGAATCCCGTATTCCGAGCGCTTAACACTCCTCTTACGCTCATGGGAGCCGAGCGGAGGCTGTTCTTCTTGGCCCTAGTTATGGGAGCAGCCGTCTTCAACCTGCTGCACACCTTTCTTGGCGGAATCTTGATGTTCTCGCTGTTGTACTGGTTTGCGCGCTGGGCCACCAGGACCGACCCGCAGATTCTCCGCCTTCTGCTCAATTCGTCGAAGACCCGCCGCCAATATGACCCGATGAAATTTGCCCCGGTTCCTGTTCGGAAGGTGCGCCCATGAATAGACTGGCTGCCGCTCTGAAGGGCTACCGCGAAGCGGGCTCGCTGAATGACCAAATCAACCTGTTTGGCTTCGTGGACGACCACACGTTTCTGACCAAGAGCGGGGATGTGGGAGTCGTCCTGGCCATCAAGGGAGTGGATTATGAGTGTCTCGCCAGTACTGAGATCGACAACTACACCAAGCGGCTCGAATCGGCGTTCAAGATCCTCGACGATAAATGCCGCATCTATCAGTACCTCTTCAAAGGCAGCAACCCAGCCATTCCGAGCAGGAGGCATGAGAATCCGATCGTAAACGCAGCGATTGAGAACCGAATCGCGTACCTCAAAGGCAAGGCACAAAGCCTGTATGGACTGACGATCTACTTCGTCATCCTGCTGGAAAACCCTCCCGCTAAAAGGACGGTCTCCCGCATCCTGACGACGGTCAACTCCGATCCGAAGCGCTCCATGAGCGAAGTCAAGGCGCTTCTCTCAACTGAAAAGCAAGTTGCGCTAGTCGGCGAGGAAATACAGGCTGCCCAGGCGGTGCTTGCACAAAAGGTTTCCAGCTTTATTCTGCAAGTGAATGATTTCCTTCCCGTTGAACTCCTCGACAAGCAGCAGGCGTTCCGCTTTCTAAAACAGATCCTCAACTTCGCGCCGCACAAGCTCGAATCCGCGCGGCTCAAACACGATACGTTCCTTGACTATTACCTTTGCGAATCTCATCTGGAATGTCACCGCGGATTTCTGAGCGTGGACGACTACTACGTGCGCGTGCTGACGCTCAAGGAGCCGTCGGCACAGAGTCTTCCTTTGATTTTCCAAAAGCTCCTGGAAGTCCAGGCCAATTTCTTTGTGGCAACGGAATGGAAGAAAGAAGAGCCAGACAAGACCCGGAGCCGCATTCATTCGCGCAGACGGCACTTTCACAACACAAAGCAATCTTTCGTGAGCTATCTGAATACCTCGGACGCTGGGCTAGAAGCGCAGGACATTCTCATCGACGATTCCAAGGAAGCTCAAATCCACAGTCTCGGAGAAGCCCTGAAGGAATTGGAAGTCAAGGGCAACTATTTCGGTGAATTCTCATTGACGGTGGTCGTTTACGACCTTGACCTAGCGAAGGTCCAAGCGGCCTGCGCCGAGTTTTACAAAGTATTCAGCGTCCATGATGCCCAACTTTACGAGGAGCGTTACAACCTGCTCAACGCTTATCTCGCCACTGTGCCGGGCAACACAGCATTCAATTTACGTCGATTGCTCATCACGAACGCGAATTACGCGGACTACTCGTTCCTGTTTACCTTGCACACTGGCGACCGGGAAAACTCGCATCTAAAGCAGGAATATCTTGCGGTTCTCGAAACCAGCCATCACACGCCGTATTTCTTGAATCTGCACTACCGTGACGTGGCGCACACCGTCATTCTCGGCCGAACCGGATCGGGCAAATCTTTTCTACTGAATTTTCTCATCACCAACCTGCAAAAGTACGAGCCTTACACCTTCATCTTCGACTTGGGAGGAAGCTTTGGGAGCCTCACCCGGCTATTCGGCGGGTCTTATCTGAAGGTTGGCATCGAATCACGCGATTTCAAGATCAATCCTTTCGCGCTAACGCCATCGAAACGCAATCTCGACTTTCTGACGATCTTCGTTCGGGTTCTCGCGGAATCGCAGGGCGAGGCCCTCAGTGGCAACCAAGAGCGTGAACTGTACGAACAGGTTCAGAACCTTTACGAGCTCGACGACCCAACTCTCCATACTCTCGGTACGCTCGGAAACACGCTTCGCCGCGATCTGGACGCCCGCCTTTACAAGTGGAAGCAAGGCGGACAGTTTGGCTTCCTCTTTGACAACGCGGAGGACAACGTCAGCTTCTCGCGGTTCCAGTGTCTCGACTTCCAAGGAATGCGGGAATATCCGCAGGTGCTAGAGCCACTGCTGTTCTATGTTCTGCATCGTGCCGATGCGATCATCCGCGACCCGCAGATCGGCCACGTCTTCAAAGCCTTCTTCATCGACGAAGCGTGGGTGTTCCTGAAAAACCCCAGCATCCGGGCTTACATCGTTGAGGCCCTTAAGACCTGGCGGAAGCACAATGCGGCGCTCGTGCTTTCGACGCAATCACTCGACGAACTGCGGAAGTCCGACATCCTCGACGTGATTCTCGAAAGCTGCGTCACCAAGATCTTTCTGGCCAATCCCGAGATGGACCGGGAACTGTACCAGCAGCACTTCCACCTTAATGACCATGAAATCGAGCTGATTGCCGGCCTCGTCCCGAAACAGCAAATGCTCATCAAGACGCCGGACACGTCGAAAGTCGCCAATCTCAACGTAGATGCCAAGAGCTACTGGCTTTACACCAATGACCCCTTCGACAACCGGAAGCGTGATGAAGCATTCGCCGCCTACGGCTTCGAGAAGGGTCTGCGAAGTTCTCGCCGGAGTTCATCCGGCGTTGACCGACGCAAGAAAGGATTCCGCTGGAGGTTCGTTATGAAATTGATCGCTTGCCGCGCTGTGTTGCTGCTCGTTTGCCTGTGTCCGTTCACGCTCGTTCGCGCCGACAACGGCGCACGAGTCGTTAAATATTCCCAGACCGATATCATTCCGATTCGCGCCAAGGTCCGCTTCTCGACTCTGATCGTCCTGCCAGCGGATGAGGAAATCTTGGACTTCACCACTGGTGACAAAGAATTCTGGATCATCAACGGCGCTCACAATCTTTGCTATTTGCATCCCGCCCAAGTGGGAATACGCAGCAATCTCAACTTGGTCACGGCTAGTGGGCACCTTTATTCGTTCTTGCTCACGGAGATAAGCAAGCAACCGGGAAGCGAACCCGACTTAAAAGTGTTCGTCACGCCAAGCGACGGCCCAGGACTTGCGGGAAACATCGTGCCATCAAAATACGTCCGCGCCAGCGAAGTTGAAGCCTACAAGAGTGAGGTGTCCGACCTTCGTAGCCAGCTAGCCGAACAGAAAAAACGCACCCTCGATCAGATGACATCGCAGATTTCCGCCTACAAGCAAAACTACCCCACGAAACTCCAATTCGACTACGACCTCGACAAAAAGGCCCGGCTCGCACCCTTTCTCGTTTCCGAGATTTATCACGACGATAAGTTTACCTACATCAAGTCCGCCGCCAGCGAGCGACCCGCAATCTACGAGATGAAGGACGGCAAACCGAACCTAGTCAATTTCGACTACGAGAACGGCGTCTACATCGTCCCGAAGATCGTTGACAGCGGCTATCTGATCGTCGGCAAGAAACGGGCGACCTTCAACCGCCGATCAACAGCACAGGCCCGAGCGAGTGAGTGAGGATTTTATGGAACAGGCAATCAAAGACAAAGCTCCAAAGCCAGCAGGACTCGTTCCCAAGAATCTGCAAGCATTTCTTTTAGTCGGACTCGCCCTGCTCATGGTTCTCGTCATGGCCCTCACCGGCCACAAGCGGCCCGCGCCTCCAACGAATCCCCAGGCATCGCCCCCGCAGAACATTCTCCCCGTGAATGCCGACAAAGTTACGGATTTTCAGAAAACAATTGAACAAGCCCAGCGTGAATCCGCACCGCAGGCCGAGGAAGCATTGCTTCAGCGACAGAGGCAATTGGCAGCGCAGGGGATGGGATCGGCCCAGCCCTTTCCATCAACGCTCTATGGAACCCCGGTCACCTCTGCTTATCCCAACGGCGCGTACCCGCCAGGTGCCTACGCGACCGGCTCTCCTCAGCCTGCGGAAGGGTCAACCGACCCGATTAAGGATGAACAGAAAAAGCGCTCGTACATGTCGCTGTTCTCCGATAACGTGGCACTGACTTACCGGAAGGAGTTACGCACCCCAGAGGCGAACCGTACTCCGTCTGTTCTTCCAACGCAGGATCAGCTCGCAGAGCAGGCAAGTGCAGAGCTTGCGCACGGTCAGGAAATCTTCGCCGAGGCAGAAAAGGCAGGCTTCTTGCCGCCACAGGGCAGTAGCGTAACCCCGAACGCGGCGACGACTCAGAACGCCGGAGATTCGGCCGGGAAGCGAAGCGATCTACAAGCGTCCGATCCGCAAGCCCCAGACCCGACCGTTGCTTACCAGTCCTCCGATGGCAAGAAGTACGTGCTATTTGAAGGAACTATTCTTGAAGCAGTCCTCATCAACCGTCTGGACGGCAGTTTTTCCGGCCCCGTTGATTGCCTGCTCTCTACAAACGTTTATTCGCACGATCGCCAGCACGTGCTCATTCCAGCAGGCAGCAAGATCCTTGGTGAGGCCAAAAAGGTGGACACGTTCGGACAGGGACGGCTTGCCGTCACTTTTCATCGGCTCGTCATGCCTGACGGATTCTCCGTCAACCTTGACCAGTTCAAGGGCCTGGATCAGTCGGGAGCCACGGCCCTTAAAGACAAAGTAAATAACCACTACGTGAAGATTTTCGGCGCGTCTCTGGCTCTCGGAGTTCTGGGAGGCGTCGCCCAGATCGGCACCGGCAGCGCCCTCACCTCAAGCGGCACGCAACGCATTCAGGAAGGGTTCGGCGTCGGCATGGCCAGCGCCGGAGAAGATGTCCTCGACCGCTTTTTGAACATCTTGCCAACTGTCACCATACGCGAAGGTACACGAGTAAAGGTGTACCTCTCGAACGATCTATTGCTCCCGGAGTATTCTGCCCACAATATGCCGTCCAATCTGTGAACCCGGAGATCAACATGTCCGTTAACGCAAAATCGTCGAACCGAGTCAGACAACTTTCTTGCTACGTAGCTCTGTTTGTGATCGCGCTCGCTCCGGCCTGCCGAAAGGCTAAGAACTACAGTTGGCAGCAGGTCTATCGAACTGTGAGCTGCGAACCGAGGACACCACAGGCGAAAACTCAAGTGGGGGAGTGTCCCAAGCTGGGAGATCTTACGCACCCAACACCTGAAGAGGCTCGTGAGTACGTGGATTACATGAACCGTCGGGACGCGGTCGAGGGAACACTCAATTCCGGTCAGCTTGAAGGGCCGGGATGTTTGCAATGGCGAATCAACATCACAACAGATCGGCCGGAAGTAACCAGGACCGGCAAAAAGGAAGGATGCTCCAACCTTCAACCGCTTCAAAACTACAAGGTTCCATAACTCGAAAGGAGAGGCAATGAAGAAGTTCTTGACCATCACGCTAATCGTTCTCGGATTGGCCGCAATGCCTGGACCAGCGAATGCCCAGCTTGGCTCGGGCGTTGTTTACGATCCGACAAACTACCACCAAGCACTGCTCCGATACGCGCAGCTGATCGCACATTTGAAGCAGTTGCAAGCCACATACATGCAAATCGTCAATGCCTATCAATTGGCCCAGCGAATGTCGCAGACCCTTCCCAACATGCAAACTCGCTACGCCACGACATGGTCGCCTTGGGGCTATGGCAGTGCCCAAGACACTTATGGAAATACCGCGCCGTGGATTAACGGAATAAACTCTGGGAACCTTCAGAGCATTCTTAGCGGTTTCCAGCAAGCCACAAGCGCCCTGTCACGGTACACACCCGCCCTTCTCGCCGCCATGCCAGCGGGCGAAGCGCGGCGAATCCAATCCGACATCGCCACCATTGAACTCATCGACGGCGCAGCCCAAAACGCAATGGCCACCATCGGTGGAATCCGTACCCGTTCGATTCAGACTACGAACGCAATCGGAAACATTCAGTACGATTCTCTGTCCAGCGACCCTAATCTGAACAGCGAAGTCTCCGTTCTGAACAAGGTCAATGCGACAAACGTTCTGTCGCTACAGAACGCTCAGGACACGAACAAACTGCTCGTCGCCATCCTTGAGCAGCAGACGATTCTCTCAAAACAGCTCCGCGATTCTTCTACCAACATCGCAAATGCTGACATCGACCGCCGCCAGAACAGCGCGAACCTGAACCAACAACTGACCGGGAGCATCGGGCAATCGCTCAATAGCTACACGCTACCGTAAGTCTGCAAATGTGAGGGAAAGGAGCACTCATATGGGTCAACTGAACACGATCACGAACTACATCACCCAGTTGCTTACCCAGCACGTCGGCCAGTTCACCTACCTCGGCCAGAGCATGTTCCTTTCCTTCGCCACCATCATGATCGTCTGGTTTGGCGCTAAGTCGGCGCTCGGTTCTGACCGGGCCGGCGGATTTCACTTCGGGAACTTTGCCAGCCTCATCATGATGATTGCCTTCGGTTATGCCATGACCCAGTATTACGACACGCCGATACCGGGTTTCGGCAGGAGTTTCTATCACCTCATCATCGACCAGACCGAGTATCTCAGCAATCTGCTCGCCGGAACGCAGCTACAAAACGCCTCAAACGCAATTGCCAATTATCAGGGCCAGATTCAATCTCCGGGATTGACCGACGTCTCCGGCAGTATTGCCTACATACTCGATGAAACCATTCTCGCTTTGTGGCAGGCAGTCGCCATCATCATCACCGCCTATGGGTTCGTGGCCCAGGCGATCTGCATTCTCGTAGGCCCAATCTTTATTCCGTTTTTCATCGTTCCGAAACTCGAATGGCTGTTCTGGGGATGGCTGAAATGCTTCATGCAGTACGCCTTCTATCAAGTGATTGCCGCCGCCACCATGTTCGTCATGGGCAACCTTGTGATTTATGTCTTGACCCAGCCGCCATTCCTTCCCGTCCCTGACCCGCTGAGTCTGCTGACGCTGCTGATCGTCGTTTTCCTTGGCGGAATTTACGCCTTGCTGAAAGTTCCGGCTCTAACCAGCCATATCTTCAGCGGCATGTCCGGGCTCAATTCTGGAGCCATCGTGGAGTATTTCCTGCCATGAAGGACGCTGAGTTCAACGAAGCGAAACAGCTCTACCTCGAAAAGTACGGCGATGCCATTGTCACCAACAACTACCTCAAGATTGCCGTCGCACTGCTATGCCTCGCCGCACTCGGGCTGGTCTTCCTCAACGTCAGAACCATCCGCACGTTTCAAAACTTCCGGCCTCTGGTCATCCGCATTGATGACCTTGGACGCGCCCAGGCCGTCGATTACAAGAGTTTGGAATACCATCCCGGAGACCGCGAGGCCAAGTATTTCCTCTCGCAATTTTGCAGTCTCTATTACCGCCGCAACCGCTACACCATTCACGACGACTTCACGAAAGCCCTCTACTTCCTCGACGGCAAGGTAGCGAACGACATCATGGAGCAGTACCGGAAAGACGACACCATCAACGCTTTTCTAAACAATCCTTCGTCCCCGGAAGTGGACATTGACGTTGAAAAGGTAGCGTTGCAACCGATGCAGGCGCCGCCCTATCGGGCATCCGTGGACTTCTACCGCGTTGAATATGCCCCAGCGGATCACTCCATTTTGAAGAAGACCCTCTACACCGCGAACTTCATTTTCGTATTCAAAGACGAAGTGCCGAGCGAGCTGATTCCGATCAACCCGCTGGGTTTGACGATCACCTACTTCCGCCAGGACCAAGCCTTCACGAATGAGGTGCAGCGATGATCGCCAACGCGTTGTTCGCATCTACCGGTCTTACCTTGGCTCTTCTCTTCTTCCTTGGGAACCAATTGCGTTTCCTCATTCCCTACCGCGCACTGCTCATCCACGAGTACGGAATGTCAATTCTGATCTTCATTGCCGTCCTGTTTGTAAACCTCACAGGCGCGATGTTCACCTTTGGGCGCCGGTTCTTCCTGAAAGACACGGGCCGCAAACTCGCCCACTTTGACCGCGAACTAAACGCCGGACGCACCCCGATGCCACCCCATCTTCACCGCGAGGAGCTCAGCTAATGTCCCGCGATTTCAGCATCGACGATGAACGGGAGCCAAATTCCTCGCGGGCTGACAACTCCACTCTCGGCAGAAGTGGTTCTGACCAGGCCGATTCCTCCCACTTCCGCAACCCGCGATCTCAACGGTCGTCCCCCGATTCCCATAGCCCAAGGAGCAGGGATGAGATCCCGGAGCGGAGCTACGAAGTGGGTGAGTCCCAGGCGAAAACGATGGCCGATGTTGGCACATTTCGCACAATCGCGCTCAGCGATCTAACCCATGTCCGCTACGGCGGAAACGAGAAACAGGCGCTTGCAGAGGTCAACAATCTTCTCCGCCAGAAACTTCTCCGGCGTTCCATCAGCCAGCCGGATCGGGCCGTCTACCTGACTCTCACTCCCGAAGGACACCGATTTCTCCTTGCCCGGAATGGGCAAGGCGCTCACGAAAATCAGGTCTTTTATCACGGCTTTGTGAAGACGCGGGAAACAGAACATGACGCGGCTATCTATCAGCTCTACCAAAAAGAAGCCGAGAACATCATCGCCTCTGGCGGCAAAGTCACTCGAGTAATTCTCGATTTCGAGCTTAAGAAGTCCCTCAATCGGAAACTCGCAAGGCTCTCATCTCTGCCGGAAGACGAAAAAGAGGAACGCAAATCCGAAGTGGCAAAAGAGGACGGCCTAACCGTCGTCAAAGGGAAAATTCAGATCCCGGACTTGCGGCTGGAATACGAAGACCGAGACCACAATCCCACGAAGGTTGATCTCGAACTCGCCACCGGACACTACCGGCATGGCAGCCTTGCTGCCAAAAGCAGTGCCGGGTTCAAGATTTACGCATCCGCCAGCGACGCAGTGAGGCTGCGCCCAGCAATGGCCGACCCGGAAATCATGCAGGAGATTTTTGCGCTATGAATGCCAGGCCCGAACACATTGCAGCCATTCAGCGCTTTGGCTACAACGAAACGGAAGCTGCCTTCTTGTACCTTGTCGCCACTCACTCAGGGTATTTCACGCGCAGCCAGTTCCTACGCTACAGCCGACAGAGCAAGGGCTGTCTTGTCCACCGCTTTACTACCAAGACTCAGAGCCAGGGCCACGCCACAGCCAAGGAGTACGGCTGCCAAACTCTGGTTTTTCACCTTTTCTCGCGCCAAATTTACGGCGCGATCGACAAGGATAACCTGCGAAATCGGCGGCAGTTGTCAAAGGAGCTGATACGCACTCGGCTACTGATTCTTGATTTCATTTTGTCCGATCCCCACCGCCAATACCTCGAAACTGAGGCCGACAAAATCCGGTACTTCAACCGTGAACTTGGAATTCCACTGACTCTAATTCCGTGCCGGACCTACAGAAGCCAGAAGTCAAGTTCCCGAACCGACCGTTACTTCGTGGATCGCTTCCCGATCTTCTTGACCAGCGAACCTGTTCCAACGCCGACGTTCGTCTACTGTGATTCTGATCTGCCCGGCTTGTTCGGGTATCTCACGCACCTCCGAAATTACGAACAACTTCTCCGGCGGCTTCATGGGTTCAACCTCGCTTACGCCTCTCCCGATTCTGCAAAGTTTCGCCGTGCGCAGCGCTTTTTCTCGCGGACCTTTGATTCTGGCACCGGCGTGGATTCAGCCCAACTGTCCCGGTATTTCGACATCCGCCGACTCTGGGAGAGCCACAATACCGAGTCCTTGACCCGTGCCGACCGCGACTTCTTGCGGGATGGAGATAAGCAATTCCAAGGCGAGTTCTTCGAGTCTCTCTATCAGAAATGGTCAACAGGAACCGTTTCGGAACAGGATCTGAAACTTCAATTCGGTGATTCAGAAGCTAGCATAAAGAGAGGTTTTTCTACTCATTTGTTGCCGAACAACTACGACATCTTCCGAGGTGTAAGTTCCGCACCGATCAGACCCGCATTTGAAAACGAAGGGTCTAATTCCCGGTCTACTTCCGGGTCTATCGGCGCATGACTCAACGATTTGAAAAGGAACAAAGTGCAATGTCCTACAAAGCAAAATCCGACGCGACAAAAAACATTTTGTGGCCGGGAGCGACCCCATTTTTGGCATTGCTATCACGCCAAAATCCCTTCGGGCTTCGGGGGTCGCTCCCGGCCACGGTGAACTGGCTTCGTTGTCTCCAGTTCGTTTTTTGCCGCGTCTCTCACAGACCAGCGCTTGCCAACATTCGTTGGCAATTCTTGCCAGAACCTTCGGGCAAATCCTGCCAAAACTCGCCGGCAGTTCTTGCCACAGATCCAGCGACGAAGAAAAGGAGTTGCCATGCCGCTGCTTAAGCCCCCAGAGCCAACCGTTGCGAAACGCAAATACTACGTCCGGCTCGATGAGCCACTCGCTGCCACGATGGAGCGTTACGCCGAGTTTATCGGAGCGCACACCGCCGATCACGTCATCAGCCAGGCTTTAGAGTTCGTCTTCAAAAAGGACAGCGACTTCCGCGAGTGGCTGGAGAAGAACCCCATGGGCAGTTCCGAACCGAGTTTGCGAAAGGCAAATGCAACCCGACGCGGACAGTCAGCAAAAGCGCTCAATACCTCCGACCGACAGGAGGCCGTATGATTCAGCGCGTCCTCGGTTCAAAGGGTCTGGTGGCCTATGTACTCGCTTGCGCGACCGGGCTGACTCTCTATTTTCGATGGCCCTTCCCCGCCGATGACCTCATGCTGCATCTGATCGCCTTGCGGGCGCCAGCCATCTACCTGGGCTTCAAATACACCTACACCCTGTTCCTGTTCACCACGCCGTACATCGCATACTCGCTTGTCTTGTCCGGTCTTTACATCTTCGCTTACCGGCCATTTCGCAAGCTGAAACCCAAAGAGCTGCCGCCTTATCCCGACGCGGCTACCCGTAGCGACCTGTTCTTGGTGCTCGGTGAGATCCACGACCCAAGGAGAGCCGCTCCTTCGGCAGAGCCCTATTGGCTTGCTATTCCCGAGCGCGGCTTGTTCACGGGCATCGCCATTTTTGGAGCGATCGGCACGGGAAAGACCAGCGGATGTATGTATCCATATGCCGAGCAACTCATAGCCTACCGCGCCAACGACCCGGAACAGCGCATCGGCGGACTCGTGCTCGAAGTCAAAGGTGACTTCTGCCGCAAGGTCAAGGATATCCTCACGCGCCACGGACGCGAGAGCGACTACGTCGAAGTCAACCTGAACGCCGACTACCGCTACAACCCTCTGTACAACAACCTTGATGCCTACGCGCTCGCATACAACATCGCATCGCTTCTGAGCAACCTCTTCGGCAAGGGCAAGGAACCTTTCTGGCAGCAGGCTTACACGAACCTCGTCAAGTTCATCATCCAGTTGCACAAAGTCGCATACGACTACGTAACCCTCTTCGATGTGTACGAATGCGCGATCAATCCCGAATTGCTGGAATCTCGCATTCAAGAAGCCGAGCGGCGCATCGCAGGAGAACGCTTCGTGCTGGTTGACGATGCCATCTTCCGTGCCCATCCCGAACTTGAACCGTTCGGGTTTGTGCCAGATGGGACGAGCGGAAACCACAGAGCGACCGAATCCAAGCCATTGATCGAGTCCCTTCGCACGGCAGCGGTGAAGTACGAGTGCAGGTTCGTTCCTCCGCCCGGAGGCACCGATGCGCTGAAACAGGAAATTCTTGACGGCGTGAAACGTTGGTTCTACCACGACTGGCGGCGCATCGAGAACAAACTGCGCACGTCAATTGTCGAAGGTATCTCCGTATTCCTGTCTCTGTTCGACGACAACCCGATGGTCAAACGGACCTTCTGTCCACCGAAGGAGTGTTACGACCCCAAGCTCAACGCGGACGGCAAGTACGGGCGACCGTTGCCTCCCTTCCACGAACTGATCGAAGCCGGCAATGTCTGCGCCCTCAACTTTCCTGTGTCGCTCAATCCCGGTCTGGCTAAGGCCATCGGCGTCATGATGAAGCTCGACTTCCAGCGAGCTGTGGTCAACCGCATCCCCAAAATCGAAGCCAATCCGAAGCAGCACTTCCGACAGGTGTTTTTCATCTGCGACGAGTACCAGCACTTCGCCACAGTCGGGGAGAACGATCCGACCGGCGATGAGAAATTCTTCGCCCTCTCCCGCCAGCCCAAGTGCATTCCCATCGTTGCCACCCAAAGTATCAGTTCGCTCCGCTCAACTTTGCCCGGTGAGACCTGGCGAACCCTCATGCAGACCTTCCGAACGAAGATCTTCCTGGCCTTATCGGACGAGCTCTCCGCCAAGATCGCCAGCGAACTCTGCGGCAGGGAAGATCAGTGGAAGGTGAACTACAACATCTCCGAAAGTGGACATGACGCACGCGTGAGCCTGTGGACCGGCAAGCCCCTCGCGCACAAAGCCAATGTCACGACCTCTAAGAGCTACAACACCCTGAGTGACTTCCGTTTCGATTTCAAGACTTTTACGGAATTGAAGAACGCGCAGTGCGTGACTCTCGCCTACGACGGGCTAAATCCCTTGCCCCCGACCTTCATGTACCTGAAGCCCTATTACAACGACGTGAACAAGTCGTACTTCCGCCAGTTGGCCGCTGGAGAACTCTAATGACAACCACTGGCTTCGAGCTGATCTTGCCTTTTCTTCGACCCATTCAGCACTTGATCCTCGATCCCGAAATCAGCGAGATCATGGTCAATGGCCCGGACCATGTCTTCATCGAGCGTTCAGGCAAGCTCGAAGCAATCCCAGGTTTGACGCTCAGCTCCAAGTCGCTCGAAGTGGCCGTCAGAAATATTGCCCGCCGCCTGGGAGACGACATCTCAGAAGAAAAGCCAGTCCTCGACTCACGCCTGCCGGATGGCAGCCGGGTTGCCGCTGTCATCCCGCCGTGCAGCTTGCACGGCGTCACGCTCACCATCCGCAAGTTCAATGCAACACACTTTGGGATTCAAGACTTGATCCGCGTCGGGACCATCACCGACGAACTTGCAGCGATCCTCAAAAAGGCTGTCGTAAGCCGCCAAAACATTCTTATCTCGGGAGGAACTGGCACAGGCAAAACGACTCTGCTAACCATATTGGCACAATTTATTCCCGCAGACCAACGCATTCTCATCATCGAAGACACCGCAGAAATTCAGGTCACCGCTCCCAACCTTGTGCGCTTCGAGGCGCGAGTCGCGCAGAACGGGTTTCCGACAGTGACCATCCGTGAACTGCTTAAGGCGAGCCTCCGCCATCGTCCAGATCGAATTCTGCTCGGAGAGATTCGTGGAGCTGAAGCGTTTGACTTATTGCAGCTTCTCAACACCGGGCATTCAGGAACGCTCTCGACGGTTCATTCCAACTCCGCTCTGCAAGCCATAAACCGCTTTACCAGTTGCGTTCTGCAAAGCAATGTCGAACTCCCTTATCGAGCAATCAAAAGCAACATCGCCGACTCACTCAACCTGCTCGTCCACATCGAACGGCGACCCGGAACACGATTTGTCTCCGAGGTTCTGGAGATCGTCGGATACAACTCCGACACCGACCGCTACGAACTCAGCCAACTCTTTGCACGACGGGAGGAGGAGAAATGACAACACGCATACCAGCTCTTCTCGCCCGTTGGGCGCTCATCGCAGCGTCAATGGCCGCCCTACTCTTCCTCTCCGCGGGGACAGTTCAAATTGCCTCCATCCGAAATTATGTTGTCGCATCCTCCGTTCTGCTATTGTCTACGATCCTCTCAGTAAACCCCGGCTTGGCCCAAGAGCGTGCCAAGCCCCGAGAGCCAGGCACCGACGATTCACGAGTCACGACAGGTCTACTCTTCCTGCTAACCTTGGCCGTTGCCAGCTTCTCCGTTGGGCACTGCCGACCAGGCTTCAACGTACCTCCGCCCATCCGCCACTTGGCCCTTGCTGCGTTCCTACTCAGTGGTGCGTTTCAGACTTGGGCCATGATCGTTAATCCATTCTTTTCGCCCGTTGTGCGGATTCAGACAGAACGAGGTCACCATCTCATTGCGAAAGGTCCTTACCGGCTCATGCGGCATCCCGGCTATTTCGCGATGTGCACAGCCGTGCCAACAAGTGCCCTAGCCATTGGCTCATGGCTCGCCCTGGCACCCGCTGCCGGATTCGTAGCCGTGATCTTTCGACGTGCCCGCGTGGAAGATGAATTTCTCACGCGGAATTTGTCTGGCTACAGATCCTATGCCAGGCGAGTTCGAGGGGGATTGTTCCCGACCTTAGACGCTTGGAGGCGATTTAATTTGGCTCGTGTCCCAGCAAGAATTTTTCAAATTTCAAAGAGCTGGCCCAAAACATGGCTATCGGATTTGAATTCGAAGTATTAGACTCTAGCGAGTTGGCACAGCGGCTCAAGGTCAGGGAGTCTTGGGTCATAGATCAGAGCAAGCGGTCTCGCACATCGGACCCCATTCCGGTCTTCCGGCTTGGGAAACATAGGCGATACCGTTGGGGCTCCCCCGAGATGAATGATTGGCTGGACCGTCGCGCTGACCACACAACAACACGCAAAGCTGGGTCCAAATAAATCCCAAAGGAGGGTTTTGATGGCCCAGCAAGGAAGTTTGTACGCAGAGAATGGCAGTTGGTTCGTTCGCTATTGGGAGATCGTCCGACAGCCGGATGGCTCACTAAAGCGAAAGCACCCTGCTCATCGTTTAGCGAGTGTGAAGGATTATCCGAAAAAATCGGAAGTCGTTCCACTCAAGAACAGCTTCATGGAAAAGTTGAGCAAGATCGGATTCACACCGGAAGCAGGGGTCTCAATCGTGGATTTTGTCGAGAACACATTTTTCCCAGCCTGCGAGAGGAGACTCTCTGGAGGCGGAACGAAGTGTTACCGCGATTCCTGGAAATGCCATATCCGGCAACACGTCTTTGGCCTTCGCTTGCGAGATTTTCGACCAGTCGATGTCCAAAACCTCTTAAACAAAGAGGAAAAGACACACGACAAGAATCTCTCACACGGAACCTACAAGCTGATGAAGATCACTCTCAGTGCGATCTTTACCGAAGCACGAAACCTGGGCTTGTACGAAGGCGTGAATCCAACAACTGGCGTGCGCATTCCAAAAGGCAAGAAGCATGGAAGAAAACGCCTGGCCTACAGCCTCGAAGAAATTCTCGAGCACCTTCAACTCTTCGACAGCGACCCCATAGTCATCATCAATGAGGAGGGCCCTTACACTCCCGAGGTCGCCGCTGGCATTGTAAGGGCGGTCATTGGGGTGACAGCATTCGCTGGGTTAAGAAAAGGCGAGGTTCGAGGTCTGTGGTGGGATGACGACGGCGGCGAGATCCTCTCGATCTGCCGCAGCATGTGGGGCTCGACGCTGAAGAACACCAAGACGGAAGAGGACGTTGATGAACCGGGACTCGTGCCCATCATCAAACCACTACGGCTGCTGCTCGATGCGATCAAGCCTACCCACGCTTCCGGTTTCATCTTTCCCAACACCATTGGCGGGGTACTCGACCTCGACAATTTAGCCGATCGAGTGATCCGTCCAACGCTGAAGGCGCACAATTTGATGTGGAAGGGCTGGCAGGCATATCGTCGCGGTCTCGCTACGAACCTCAAAGAGCTTGGAGTTCCAGACACGACCATCCAGTGCATTTTGAGGCACGAGAACGTGAGTACAACGCAGCGTTTCTACATCAAAACCGCGTCCGCAGTTGCGGTGGATGCCATGAAGAAGTTGGAAGAAAAAATCGGTGGTACAGCAGTTGTACAGTAGGCAGTGGTGAACTGCTCCGTAAGCTTCTGAAAAGAATGGAGCCGACGAGCGGACTTGAACCGCTGACCTGCCGATTACGAATCGGCTGCTCTACCAACTGAGCTACGTCGGCTTTGGCCGATCACGCTCAGTTTAGCATGCACGGAGATGCTACCTTCGGGCTCTCTGGTTTGGGGCTGCGAGGGCCGAAACGTAATGGCTTTCGTCTAATCGGCGGAACTTTCTCAGAGCCCAAATCGCGAGTCATTCATTCGAAAACGCAAATCGCGAGTGTCAACGAACCATCACTAGGGCTTATACACGACCGGGACTTTGCGGCGGCCTAGAACCTCGGAAGCGCAAATCCCAAGGATGACCATGGAGATCAGGTGATTTCTTGCCGACCGGCTTTCGATGGCGAAGCTCAGCCTGGGTTCAAATAGGAATATCTCGAACACCAGTGCTGCGCAAACTGTCCCGATGATTCCAGCGATATGCCCGAAACGCAAAGCCACGTACAAAATTACCAGCAGGAAAAACAGTGGAACGATCGTCTGATACGCATTGCCTGCGAAGACTGGAATCAGACACCCGGCCACTGCAGTGCAGGATGCCGCGCCCAGAGATGAACGCATCCAGCCCATCACCTGAAAATGGTATCGCCAGCTCGCAGCTGATTCTATTTTTGCGTCAGATTGGGCCTGCTTTTTACGAATCCACGATTCGAGTAAATCGGCGCACAAGCAGCCGCGCAAAAAACAACGCCCGGCGAAATCGGTAAAAGGAACGTCCACTCGATAAGGGGAAGTAGAGTGGGCACTAGCCGAGATTACTGGGCCTGGCTGGGTAGCGGGTTGAGAGATTGAAGCGGAGAGTTTACTAGTCACAGCCTGATCAGGCTCTCTGACACCTTCGACGGCCATAGCTGGTTAAGCCCTCGGACGACTTCTCGACAAGCAGTTCTTCGATGCAGGCACTCGCGCGAGAGATGCAGGGCAGCAATATGGGAGCATGGTTTTAACGCGAGAAGCTGCCCTCAAATCCTCGTCCATTAAGGCTTTTGCCTTAGAATAATGAACTTCTCACTGTAGTATCTAAGCTTTTTTCCTTTATCGTGAGTTGATCACCCAATAGACTCCTTTCAACTTCGCTGCTACCCAAGCGGCGCAAAAAACTAAAGCTGGAGATTTTGTAATGAGATTTGGGAAATTCCTTGCGGTTGTGTGTCTGTTCCTTTCGATTTCGGTTTCGTCATTTGCAGCGTCGTATTACGACTTGCAATCTAAAAAAGGCTGGTCCGGTTACGCCCTGCTACCGCCAAGCTGGGGGATCTGCTCTGGCTGCAGTTCAAGCGGAGATCGCCTGAGCTGGTCATGGGTTCCTAAGGTAAGTTCCCCCTCAATGGACAGCATCTCTACAAAGTCAGTTTATGGCGGAGGATCGACGCAATGGGGCGATGTACTCTGGAACAATCACCTTATCGGGTCTTTTTCTTCGCTAGGGCTACCCGATTCCAGTCACACTCTCACCGCATCGCTCCACAGCTTCACCTACGACGTCTATTTCTGGGTCGCTAAGGCGAGCGTTGCTCAGGCGCTTGAATTCGACATCAACCAGTTCACGGGCGGCAAGTCATTTATTTGGGGACACGAATGCCGAGTTGCGGGCGGGCACGAGTGGGATGTTTATGACAATGTTAATCACAAGTGGGCGCCCACTGGTGTTTCATGCAATCCGGTGAGCGGAGCCTGGAACCATCTGATCATTCAAGTCGAGCGCACGACCGGCGGCCGGTTGTTGTTCAAGTCCATCACGTTGAACGGAAAAACAGCCACCCTGAATATCTACAAATATCCCACCTCAACTTCGTGGCATGGGGTGACTATCAATTACCAGCTCGATGGCAATAGATACGGAACTCCTTACAACGTCTATCTGGATAAACTGAAATTCACCATGCAGTAATGTTGGAAAACTGCTGAATGAGGAAAAGCCGTCCCCCGCGGACGGCTTTTTACTGCCGCAAATTCCCTAAAACCTACGATTGCAGGTACTAACCTTGTTGCTTCGCTGGAGGTAAAGTTACCAGCGGGGCGGCTGTGCTTGCCGCAGCTTTTACCGCTCGCCGGTTAGCAACGATTGCGGTGAGCAGCAGAGCAGTAAAACTAACCACCACCAGGACCGCGGCCGGCCAGCCGGTGAGCATTGCATTGTTTCCCATCACGGTGAGCGCAAAAAACACGCACAAAAGGTGAACACAGAAAACCGGCAGCGAAGCCTGCCCCAGCATCACCAGGGGCCTAACTGCCAAGGGTTTTAACAGGGACCGAAAACGGATGGCAATGGCGGCGACCGCCGTAAAATCCACTATTCGAGCAACGCCGAAGTCCCATTTATCGAACAACGGGGCGAATTTCCCGAAATCCAGATCGGTTGTCAATTGCACATATCGCAGAGTGATGAAAGCGATCGCAATCACTGTTGCCGGAACCAACACGGCCAGCTTCTTTGCCCATCGATCGAAGTGCAAATCGCTGTTGGCCCAATGCACACCGAGCCACAGGCCGACCAGCCACCACAGTTGCCAGGCCCACAGATCAAACGCCCCCATCTCGTTCAGCGGCACCCGCAATCCGAACGCATGGGTCAGCCAGTTGTAAACCATGGTCTTGAGGCCAAATTGTGCGAACAGCCAGAGTCCGAGTCCGAGGGTCAATGGGTATTTCCAGCCCCATTTTGTTCCCAGCAATACCGCGAAAGGGGTCAGCGAAAGAAAGATGATGTAAATGGGCAAAATATCGAGAAGCGGAGGCCGGTAAAACATCAACGCTGCGTCGATGAAAGCTCGCGGGCGTCCCACGGTAAAAAAATAATTAAGCAGATTATGAACCGCTGGGCGGTTGCCCCGTGCCGCGATGGGGGCTTCAATGACGAACGCAAATGCCAGCAACAATAGTTGATAGCCATATAAACGCAGCGCCCGCATCCAGATGTTGCGGGACATGCGTGCATTGCCCTCTCGCTGCGCCAGCCGGAAGCATATCCTGCCCGTGAAAAGGGCGGACAGAAAGATGAACCCCTCGGTGGCGGCAAAATAGCCTACCGGCTGATTCAGGTAAATGCTTAGAACCGTAGGAAGATGCGTGCAGGTCATCCACACCAGCATCAGGCCGCGGAGGGCATCCAGTTCCTCGATACGGTTCTTCATTGGTCTTGCTCACTGCACGTAAATCGCCATCGCACCGCAAACACGCGCAGGTTAATATGCGCGTTTTCCCAGTGCGGTCGGCCCGCCGCACCAGTTCCAGAACATTAGATGCTTCGAGGGAGCTTCTTCTTCAGGGCGGCTCGATTGCGAAGGATCAGAAACTTAAAAGTACTTGCGGCAACTGACCGTAGGAGGCCTGCGTGCGCTTGTGCTGAGAAAAGTTTACACCGGATTTTGGATGGATCACCTGTCAGGATTGCCACATCACAAATCTTTACAGGCGTCCAAATTTCTTTACTGCTTCTTCGATCGACTTAAGCTTTTCGATATACGCGTACATGGAATGCTCTTTGAAATCCATATCTTGAGCCGTTACCAGAACATCGGCCGCTTTCGCGCGTGGCACGATTGCGACCCCGTCGGAGTCGGCGACAACAATGTCTCCGGGGGTGACGAGGACTCCGTCACAGGTAACCGGAACATTCGCACCATCAAAACGATAGTGCCCGACCGATGTGGAAGGGACA
The DNA here is from genome assembly GCA_963702345.1 of uncultured Acidobacteriota bacterium. Taxonomy (GTDB): domain Bacteria; phylum Acidobacteriota; class Terriglobia; order Terriglobales; family Acidobacteriaceae; genus Gp1-AA145. Next base: position 44,739 of record CAVPCD010000009.1, read on the forward strand.
TTGCCCAGCGCGAAAACTGGAAACCCAATTTTCTTGAGGTATGCGGTATCGCGCACCCCGCCATCGATCACTGCGCCGGAAAAATTCCTTGCAAGCATCGCGGTTCCCATCAGCCCGCCCATCCCCGCGATGTCCGCTCCGTCTTGCACGACCATTACATACACCGAGTTGGGCGCGCCCTGATCGATGGCTGAGAGCATTCCGTCCAGTGCGTGGGGGTCGTGGTTTTCTTCTTTCTTCAACTTTACCGTGAGCGCGAAGCCGGCGAACTTCGATGTGAAGATCGGCTGGATCCGGTGCGAGAGATACATTCGCTGCCCAGTCACCTTTTCCATCGCGTCGGAGACTGATGCGACTTCCACATGGCGGTATCCATCAAGCAGGGCCGCGTCTGAAGTGAGGTCAGCAGGGCGAGAAAACGCGGGCGTAATCGCGATGATCGCAACCATTGCAACCATCCCGCCCGCCGAGATGATTGCGGCAAGCCGAAGTCGTGCAGTGCCACACAATATTTTTTTCATTTTGTCTCCTTCGGATTCAACGGACACATTTCTAGATCTACGGCTGCGTCGGGTGGTGTGGCAGCGCATTGGAACGATCAATCACCCACTGCGGAAAGACTGGAGTATTTTGGGGCGGATGTCCGCGAGTGATCGCCCAGTGATCGATCCAGCTGGTGCCTTCTTCGCCGACGTATTCATCAGGCAGACTGTAAGCGGAATCACTGAGCGCATCCTGCAGGGTAATAAATTTGTATCCGCGTTTGCGTAACAGGTCCAACAATTCGGCAACATGGTCCGCTTCCAGCCAATTCCCGTGCAGTAGCAGGATTTGCTTGGGTTCGTAACCGATCAGATCCTTCGAGAACTTTTCGTAATAATCAAATACCTGGTTTGTGTAATCGTGATACGAATCGACCAGTTTCTGCTCAAGCGCGGTGTCTCCCCGTCGGCGCGCGTCTTCATAAACTCCGGCATACATCCAATCCCACGCGTCCATGGTGATGGGCGCAATGCGGTAGCCGCGCTCAACGAGAAATGCCTCTGCCTGGCGCCGGGTTTCGAGGTCACGCCCGGTATCGAGATAAGGATGCCGGAAGTAACGCAACTGCATATGGTGTTGCGCCAGCAACATCCGAGTCACGGTTTCGCCGCGAACGATTTCCTCTTCCCATTCTTTGAGTCCGACACGATTCAGAGACGCATGACTGAAAGTGTGATTGCCCAGCTCAAATCCATATTCCGGCCACATGCTGAGCGCCTTGATGCGGTCATCGACTTCGCCGAACTTGTACAGCTTGCGCTCGTTTACAAAACCAACCGCGGGGACCTTCTGGTCGCGCAAAGTTCCCAGCAACTTGCTGGTCATTTCAATGATTTCCGTACCGGTCATGGAATTGGCGCCGGCAGCAGGGAGATCATCAAAGGTCAGCGCGATCTCGCGCTGCGGCGCTTTTTGAGCATAGAGCGCCAGGCCGGCCGCAACTAACAACGATGTCAGAATTGAACAAGCTCTTATGCGTCTTTTCATTGAAGCTGCTCCCTGAAATTACCCACGTATTAGTTAAGCCCGGGCACCTTACCTCGCAGCACCGTGATTGAAGCCTTTGGTAAGGTGAAGGTGTTTTGTCCATTCGCTATCACTGTGCGCGCCACGATCGGACCGTCCGGATCCGCATGGCTGTTCGGGCCATCATTAATCCAGACATATTGCTCGCTGCCAAAGCTCGCCACTCTCACGTCGCCCGCGAATGACAGCTCTCGTCCGCTGTTGTCGAACTCGGCACGGACAGTGTGCGGACTATCCTCATCGCGATTGACCAGCATCAACGACCAGTTGCCGTCGGGGCGGCGCACCGCATAGGAAGTCACCAGCGAATTACCCTCACTATCTTTGATGTCCGCCGACGAGGGAAACATGCGATGAACACCGGAGCGGTGCTGCACCCATTCACGATTAATCATGTGTGCCGCAAAGTAAGGTGACGTATAGCCCCTGATGTTGTAATTTTCGTCGGCCACAAAATTCGACCACGACGCCCAGCCCTCGCAGGTGTTGTGAATGTCCTGCGGCTGAATTGGTGAGTGATAGAAAACAGCGCCGCCGCCTTCGAAGAAAGATCCGACGTTGTCAGCGAGCCAAAGCGCCGCGAAAATCGTAGTCATAGGTCCGGTAAGCTGCGCCGCGAGATGGTTCTCGGTCACCATTAACGGAACATTTTTCGGGACGCCGTCATTACGCCAAACCTGAAGAATATGTTTCATCAGCTGCGGCTCGGTATACAAAGTTTTCCAGGTGATTTCGCAAGGCTCAAAGGGATAGTGCTCGAAGGAAACGAACGCCAGGTCGTCGAGTCGATGATGCAATTTCAAATAATCGACGAAGCGACCCATCCATGAAATTTTCCCGGCCGCGTCCGGCCAGAGCGTTATGTCTTCGTTTACTCCTTCAAACACCGGGCCGCCTAGCTTGAGTTTGGGATCGACTTTGTGAATTGCCGTGGCCCATTGAATGTAGAGGGCGCCGTAATCCTCCGGCATTGCGTGCTTGCCGTCAGGTTCCTCGCCCATCTCGACGTAGCCCAAGTTGTAGCCGCGCTTTTCGATGTATGCAATCTGCGCCGCCGCGTCGTCGGGTGTGCCATAAAGCATGGTGACCGGCACCATTGCAGGCAGATTATTGGCGAGCCCGCTGGTGAAGAGCAGATCGAATCCCGTGTGCTGATACCCGCCGCTGTCGTTCACGTCCTGGGCGGAATGCCAGGGATCGATCGATGAAACGCAATACGTGGTTAGCTTTTCAGCCGGATCTTTCGGGACTTCGATGAACCGCCCGCTGCCGTCGATGCTGCCGGCTTCGATTTGCTGGATCGCATAACCAACACAATTGCGAACATCCTCCGGCCCATGCTCGTCGCAGGTATTAGAAGATTCCGTCATCAGCACGCGAAGATAGCGTGTCGAGATTGGAGCGTAATTCAACTTCAGCGTGACCGTGCCGCCCTTCGCGTTATTGAAGGTCCCGCCAGAAAACACCTTCCAGACGCCTTTGGGCCCGGCATCGAAATCGAGCGCCTCAGTGCCCGCCCAATATTCGACCTGGTATTTCGCTGCGAAAGGAGTCGCCCACTGTATGCGAACCGCATCGACTGGCTTCTCGGCCTGCAGATCGACCACCACCCACTGCGGATGCAGCGCATCGCCCTCGCCGGTGAATTTGCTGGTGAGATACGGATTGCTCTTCCAGTACGTCAGGTCCGGCCCTTCCATAGGACGATCGCCGCTGCTGGCGAAACCGCGATGGGGCAGCGCATAAGCCAGAATGTATCGGATCGGCTCGTTCAAATCAGTGCTGCCGGTGAAATATCCGCTCTGGTGCGCGGCATCGCTCCAGGTCCCGTGCGCGTTCCAATGCCACGCCGCCATGCGCAACTCAGTATTATTGCGGTAAGTCAGCGGTCCCCAGCCGGCAGAGAGTGATTCCTGAATGATGTGCGGAGCGAAAACTTTATTGATGTCGTAGCGCGAAAGAACATCGATCGAACTGCCGAGTGCACTGTCGGGATCGAATGAATTGATGACGTGATCCGGATTTGCGTCCACCCGAACAGTTCCGATCTGCGGCGAGGACGAGTCGCTTCCGGACCGGGCGAAGCTTTGCAGCGTGAAGCCGCAACAGAGGAAAATCATCGCTAGGAACTTCTTCACCATCCCGTCTCCCGGTTGGGCTGCGCCCTGGAGCTAACTGGCGGCGATAATTCATGTTCACCTATTTCATGCAAATCCGATGTGAGCATCGACGCGGAATTCTTATCCAGATACACAGTGGCGTTCGGATGCGTGCGCAAGATTGAGGCTGGCGCCATCGGGCTCACTTCGCCCGCAAAGCATGCCCTGATCGCGCGGGCCTTTCGTTCGTCAGGCACCACGGCGAGAATCTCTTTTGCTTTCAAAATTTGCTTTACAGACATCGAAAGCGCTTGCTTTGGCACTTGCGAGATGTTCGCGAACCACGCCTCGCCCACTTGTTGCTGACGGCATGTTTCGTCGAGATCAACGATGATGTAGGGATCCTCTACTTCAAAGTCGGCCGGTGGATCATTGAACGCAATGTGACCATTTTCGCCGATCCCGAGGAATGCAATATCCACCGGAGATGACGCCAGCTCTTTGCCCACCCGCCGCGCGACTTCGGCAGGATCGCGCGCATCGCCATCAAGCAGGTGAAAGTTGACGACGCCGGTCTTCTGTATCAATTGCTCCAGCAACATCTTCCGGAAACTTCCCGGATGCGTCGCCGACAGACCGATGTATTCATCAAGATGGAAAACTTCAACCTTGCGCCAATCGATCCCCGAGGCCTTGGTGAGCGCATCGAGAAATTCGATTTGTGATGCAGCGGTGGCAGCGACAATTCGGGCATGGCCACGTTTGGTGAGCGCACTTCGAATCGCATCTGCGGCTTGTTCCGCCGCCGCCTGGCTCAACAAGCTTCTGTCGGGGAAAATTTTGAGCAGCATGAGAAGGTCTCCGGCCGCGGAACAACGCCACTAAGTCGAGTGCGTACGCAGCACTTTAACCAACTGCTCGGCAATGATCTGGTCTTCGCCTGGTTGCAGCATGAACGAATTCATTGCCAGCCCAGGCCGTTCTTCGCCTCCGCCGATTACGACCGACGGCTGCCCGCTGCGCAAGAGTTGCGAAGCTTGTTTCGGCGTCAGTGAAATCCTCTGGTCCCAGGTAATCTGCATGTGCGGAACGTGATTGGCGATGTCGGGAATAAAAAAAGAAGTACTAACGCCGGGAATTTTGGTAATTTGGGTGGAGATATTTTCTAAACGCTGCTGCCACTCCCGCGCCAATGCATCGTGGTCTTCGCTTAAATAAATCTCCAGCGCTTTTACCATGCCCACGATTTCTTCTTTGCCGACTTTTTGTCCCCGGCCCAGCGTATCCTCGTTCGGGCTGTTATTGAGCAATGCGTAATGCACCAGGTCCTCGCGCCCGATCAGCATTCCCGCGCACTGCGGACCACGCATCGCCTTACCGCCGCTGAATGTAATCAGGTCATAACCCATGTTGGCGTAATCCCAGAGATGCGAGACCGGAGGTGTGTCAGCCGCAGCGTCGTTCATGCAAGGCACCTTGAATTGCTTGGCGAGTTTCGGCCACTCATCCACCTTGATCTGGCCCGCGGCGTTGGCGAAGTTGGTGAAGTGCATCATCGCGGTGCGATCGCTTACCGCACGGCGTAACTGCTCATGAGTTTCCACTTCGATAAGTCTCACCCCGGTTGCCCGCAACTGATGATCGAATGGGTTGCGATGAGCTTTCTGAATAATTACTTCAGACTTCATCCCCGTCAGATCGGGCAGTTGCTTGATCAAGCTCTCGTTGTCGCCGGTCAGAATCCCCGCCAGCCCGGACTGTATAGCTCCCGCCGCGCCAGACGTGACCAGGGCGCTGTAACCTTGCGGCAACTTAAGCATTTGCGCGATGCGCTTGCCTGCGGCGGCTTCGAGTTCAGTAATGCTGACGAAGTGTCGCGCGGCTTGCGCCATCACCGTTTCGACCTCCGGCCGAATCAGCGAGCCGCCAAGCGTCGTCATCGTGCCTTCACCATTGATGACAGTCGTGACGCCTAACTCCTGGTAAGGGTTTCCAGATTGTCCAAGGCCGGTGACGGCTTGCGTCGCTTGCACGTCGGGCGGTTTGGAAGCGAAAAGCCTTCGCGGCGCAGCAATTGCTGCCGCCACAGCCCCAAGCGTCCCGAGAAAACCCCGGCGGCTCGAAATCAAATTCATGTCGACCTCCCGACTTATTTTTTCGTTACTGCAGCAATGCAATTAATTTCTACCAGCGAATTTCCCGGAAGTGCCGCAACCGCAACCGTGGTGCGAGCCGGACCGCCGTTCGGAAAATATGTTTTAAACACTTTATTCATGCCGTCATAGTGTTCGATTTTCGTAAGGAACACACTAAGTTGGAGCACGTCGTCCATGGTTGAGCCTGCGGCTTCGACAAGTTTCTTGATGTTGTCCATCACCTTCGTCGTGTGGGCTCCGATTTCCCACGACTCAGCCGGGCCGCTATCGTGAGCGCCAACTCCGGCAATGTAAGCCACCCTGTTGTGAATAACGATTGGCATGATGAAGGAATTGCTCTCGTTGGGCTTGCCTTCCTCATTCAATTTCGTGACGCCCATGTCTTCATGTTTGGATGATTTGGCGGCCGAAGGTTTGGAAAGCAACGCGGCCATTCCAAACGCCGACAATACCGGAGCCAAGCGAGTCGCGAAATTTCTACGGGTGAATGTATCTGAAATCATAAAACTCCTTCCTCACGTGAAATGAATTGCCTTTAGTTCTTACTGCGGTAGTGTAAAAGAAAAAATGTCACTGCCCACGGCAACGGCGATGTACTGCCTGCCGCCAACCGCGTAACTCATCGGCGAGGCGCTCATATCTTGCCCGGTATTGAAGTGCCACAACGGCTTGCCGTCTTGAGCATCAACCGCCTCCAACGATTGCGAATCGTCACCGAACAAGAGCAATCCGCCCGCGGTAGTCATAGTTCCGCCAGTCGAGTGTGTGCCGCCAATCTGCGGATACTTCCACGCAAACGTCCCAGTAACAAGGTTGAACGCCAACAATATTTTTTGCGAGTTTTCGCCAGGAATATGCTTTACGCCGGTGGAATAGAACTCCTTTCCTGGGGTGAATTTCTGTGGCTGCGGCGCTGAAAAATAGTTTTGGCATTGCTCCAGCGCCATGAAATACAACAATTGCGTCGATTCGTTATACGACGGCGCAAACCAATTCGTCGCGCCGGCATAGCCCGGACAAACTTTCGTCCCTTCAGGCGTCGGCTTAACCTCTGTGCGAATAGGCCGGCCCTTGTCGTCAATTCCCCGCGCCCAATTCAGTTTGTCCACAAACCTTGTCGCCGACAAGAATTCGCCAGTGCTTCGGTCAAGCGCATAAATAAAACCGTTGCGATTGGCTTCGATCAAAAGTTTGCGCCGCTGGCCTTTGTAGGTTACGTCGATGAGCACCGGTGTTTCGGTGGCATCGTAGTCGAAAAGATCATGCGGCGTAAACTGGAAATACCATTTCAGTTTGCCGCTGTCCGGGTCGAGAGCCAGCACGCAGTCGGTATACAAATCGTCTCCCGGCCGCACACTGCCTTCGAAATCCGGCGCGGGATTGCTGGTTCCCCAGTACAACGTATTCAATTGCGGATCGTACGTTCCCGGCATCCACGTGGTGCCTCCGCCGTGCAAATACAGATCGCCCGGCCAGCTATCGGAGCCATGCTCGCCCGGCGCTGGAATCGTCCAGAATCGCCACACTAGTTTGCCGCTCTCCGCATCGTATGCGGCAACGAACCCGCGCACTCCGTCATCGCCTCCGGAAGTCCCGACGATGATTTTGTCTTTCACCACCAAAGGAGCGCTGGTGGCTCCGTAGTTGCCGTTCCAGTCGGCGTACCCCACGTCCCAGATCAAATTTCCCGACCGCGCGTCAAGGCAAAGCAAGTGCGCGTTGTCGGTCATTCGATATAGGCGGTTCTGCCAAATGCCCACCCCGCGGCTCATGTGCCGCGAAGCGTCATCGATCAGTCCTTCAGATATTGGACGAGTGTTGTGCCATATCGTTCGGCCAGTTTGCGCGTCAAGCGCGAATGTGTCATTGGCGGAAGTCACAAACATCGTCCCATTCACCACGACCGGCGTAACTTCCAAATGATCGGAATTACGGGCATGAAACACCCACTCGGCCCGGAGTTGGTTGGCGTTTTTCACATTGATCTGCGACAACGAACTATACCGCCGACCGGAGTAGTCGCCGTTGTACGAAAGCCAATTGCTTGCCATCGCCGCGAGCATATCCTGCGTGCTGACGTTAATCTGGCCCTGCAGCGCGGTATTGTCTTCTGCACGTGCAGCGCTCACCCACCAAAAAACAAAAACTAGACAAAACAGGCGTCGCATCAATTGTTCCCTTGCGCCAAGTTGAGCCTTGACTCCCATCGCAACTTCCGTCGCGTCCGAAATTAACACCTTGGCGGAAAGTTTGAGCTGCCGCAAGGTTCTCCAGGCACAGAATCGCTACGATAATGACTTGGATCAAGGCCGCGAGCTAACCACCTCCAACGAAATTTGCTTGACAGTGGATTCCGCCTTCATCGAGTATTAACACGTTTTAATACAGCCTTACATCCTAGTATGCTTCTTGGTTTTGTCAATGTTCAGTGCAATGAGTTGCGTTCCTGAAAGTGCTTTCATGGTGCTGCTCTTGACAATAGCAACACCACGTCGTGAGTAGAAGAATATCTCTAGGAGCTCGAAAGCAGAATTTTGAAGGGGGAATTATGCGGGGGCTAAGATTTCTATCGGGCGCTTTCGGCCCAATTTTGCTGGGATCAATTTGCTTGTGGGCCAGTATTAACGGCGGCATTTCTGGAGTCGTCACCGATTCGAGTGGCGCCGTAGTCAGCGGTGCGACTGTCACTGCCACCAACGTACAGACTGGCGTGAAAGCCACGATCAAGACCGATTCCAAGGGCTTCTACAATTTTCCTGCTCTGCAGGTCGGCAATTACTCGGTTGACGTGCAGGAATCCGGTTTCAAAACCGAGAGCCGCACCGGACTCGTGATCGATGCAAACTCAGCCTTGCGGGCGGACTTCGCTTTGCAGGTCGGCCAGATCATCGACAAAGTGACGGTCGAGAGCGAGGCCGAGCACGTCGAGACCGAGAGCACGCAGATGGGCGAAGTCATCACTGCAAAAACCATCACCGCTGTGCCTCTAAACGGTCGTGCCTACACTGATCTGCTCGCATTGCAGCCGGGGGTGTCGCCATACACAGCCACAGACACAGGAAGCCCGGGGATCAGCGACCGCGCAGTTGATGGCGGACTCAATTCCGGGAATCAGTCGGTGAACGGTCAACGCGAATCGGCGAATGGTTTTATGGTGAACGGTTCGAATGTTGAGGAAGGCAAGAACAATGGCGCAGCCATCATTCCGAACCTTGACTCGATTCAGGAGTTCCGCATCATCACCAATAACTTTGACGCTGAGTATGGGAACTATAGCGGCGGCCAGGTCAACGTCGTAACCAAGTCGGGATCGAATGCTTTTCACGGCAGCGGATTTGAATTCTTGCGCAACACCTCGCTGGATGCGAAAAATTACTACGCGCTCTCGACCGACAAAACTCCAGTATTTCGGCAGAACATGTTCGGCGGGACGTTTGGCGGACCGTTGGTAAAAGACAAAACTTTCTTTTTTGTTGACTACCAGGGAACGCGTCAGACGCAGGCGCCGACAGTAAATACGCAGATGCCGTCGGTATTGAACTTTGGAGGCAACTTCCTCCAACAGGGACAAGCTGACGCTTTCTCGACTAATCAAACACTATCGAACGGTCAGCAGGGCCAGGTAGCCACATCCGTCACCGGATCCGGTTTCGCAAACGTATTGGTCCAACGGACGGGTAATGCCAACGTAGTTGATGGCTTTCCTTACTATTTCATCAAGGGTGACTACACTCCTGATTCCGTGAACAATACTCCTCAGAAATACGCCGCAGATTGCACGAGCTCTACCCAGTGTTTGTTTCCCAATGGCATCATTAGTTCCGCTGCGTGGTCCCCGGTCGCGACCGCGGTGTTGAACCTCGGCCTTATTCCCCATCCGAATGCGGCCAATAATTTTCTTAGCACTTCCGCCTATGCACAGAAGTTGCGCGACGACAAAGGCGGTATCCGCGTTGACCAAAACACCCGATTTGGAACCTTCTTCGCGTACTACTTCGCCGACGACTATTCGCTCGACTCTCCCTTTCCCAACGGAGGCGCGACTGTACCCGCCGCCAATTTTCCATATAGCGGCTTGACCACCGGCCGCGCCCAACTGATCAATCTCGGGAACACGAAAAATTTTGGATATTACTCCGTCAATGAAGTTCGCCTGAGTTATGTTCGTAATACCCTGGATCTGGGACAACCTGAGGCCGGTATCGGCCCCAACTACAGCCTCAGCAAATTGGGTTTTGTGACGCCCTGGTCAACTCCGGGGGGAATTAGTCCCATTGTTCCCAGCCTTGAGGGTGTTCCATACTTCGGATTCAACAATTTCTCAATTGGTGTCCCGACTGTTACTACCCGACAAATTAATAATTCTTTCCAGGTGCTCGATAATTTCACCAGGGTCTACGGCACGCACACAATGAAGTTTGGCGGACAGTTCCACTATGATCAGATCGACGAGCGCAATCTCGCTGCAGAAAATGGCCAGTACGGATTCAGTGGAAGCGAAACCGGCATCGACTTCGCTGATTTCCTGATCGGCGCACCCGACAGCCTCACCCAGGCCAGTCCGCAAATTCTTGACTCGCGCAGCAAATACTATGCCTTATTCGGCCAGGACAGTTGGCGGGTTACTCAGAACTTGGTCTTCAATTACGGTCTGCGGTGGGAAGCCAGCATGCCTTGGTATGACACGCAAAACAAAATCGAAACCATCATCCCCGGCCAGCAATCTGTTAAGTTTCCGGGCGCGCCTTTGGGCTACGTAGTCGCAGGCGATCCTGGAGTTCCGCGGACTCTTGGCCCGACTCAGTGGCATAATTTTTCTCCGCGCTTAGGTCTTGCTTATTCGCCAAGCTCTTCTTCGGGTGTGTTGGGAAAGTTATTCGGAGGTCCTGGACATACCAGCATTCGAGTCGGCGCCGGCCTCTACTACACGTCGGTGGAAGATCTCTCGCAATTCCTGGAGGTCGGCGATCCGCCTTACGGTCTTTATTACGGGAGCTCCGCCCCACCTCTGCTCGAAGCGCCTTACATTACGCGAAGCAGCGGAGCCAACGTCGGACAGCGTTTTCCATTGCCTTTCCCTTCGACAAATGTCTCTCCGAGCAATCCGGACACGACATTCCCATGGGGACAGGTTGAACCTCTTTCCTATGACTGGTCGTTCGACAGCCGTAACAAGCTGCCCTATTCCGAGCACTACGAACTCTCTATTCAGCGCCAGATCAGCTCCAACACCATCGCCACCATCAGCTACGTAGGGAACCAGGGTCATCGGCTGGTGAGTGCTGTTGAGGCGAATCCCGCAAACCAAGCCCTGTGCTTGATGCTGAGCGTTCAAGCTAATCTCGCACCCAACAGCGCGCCGCCGTGCGGTCAGTTCAGTGAGACACCGCAATTTACCTATAACACGGCTACCAAGACCGGAACCAGCACCCCTTGGATCACGTCATCAACTGCACCGATTCCCAGATGCAACCATCGCTGCCGTCCGTCCGCTTGGCCCGTTCTTCGACACGAACCCCTATGTCTCCACGGTTTCGAATTCGCGTTATAACTCGCTGCAAGGGGCGCTCACTCATCGCGCCGGTTCGCTGACCTTGAGCGCCGGCTACACCTACAGCAAATGCATGGACAATGCATCCGCATTGCAGGAATCGATCGACCCGTTTGATCCTAGTCGCAGTATTGGTCTTTGCAACTTCGACCTGACCCACAGCCTGGTTTTCAGCTATGACTGGGTGTTGCCGTTCGACAAGATGGTCAGCTCAGGTTGGGTGAAGACTGTCGCCAGCGGCTGGACTCTTTCCGGTATTACGCGTTTCGCCACCGGCTTGCCAATCAGCCTGAGCGAGGACGACGATGCCTCGTTGATTGGCGCCAATGCCGCCGGCCTTGACGTCCCGAACTATTCCGGCGGGGGAAAGGTTCTAGGTGACACCAATCCGCGAGACGGCCAGCCATATTTCAACACTACGCTATTCACTACGGAACAACTGGGAGTCCTGGGCAATTCGCGGCGTAGATTTTTTCACGGGCCAGGCCTTAACAATTGGGACATGACGCTGGCCAAGGTAACCCGAATTACAGAGAGCAAAGAACTCGAGCTGCGGGTTGAAGCCTTCAATCTCTTTAACCATGCACAGTTTGGAAATCCCGATGGCGACGTTAACTCCAGCTCTTTTGGCATAATTTCGAGTGCTCGTGATCCTCGCATCATGCAGTTAGGCGCGAGGTTCACGTTCTAAACAGTTTTTAGGCGAAAACTGAAACTTGCAGGACGTCTCTGAAATGAAGCTCGGGCGCATTGTGGGCAAGTCTGGCTTGTGGATCGTGGGCTTGCTCATCTTCTTTGTTCCGGAGATTGGGTATTCGCAGCAACACGCGCACAACTCGCCTGCGAACTCGGCGCAACGCCAGAGTGCCCAGCAAACTTTCTCGACCACCTGCGCCGCCTGCCATGGGCTTGACGGCATGGGCAGCGAGCGGGCGCCGAACATCATTACTAATCCGCAAGTGCAGAAGCTTTCGGCAAGTGAAATGTTTAGTGTGATCTCTGCAGGTCTTCCCGGAACCGGAATGCCCGCGTTCCAGCGCCTCGGCAAATCTGCAATCACCTCGTTGGTGGCTTATGTGAAAGGCCTGCAGGGCAAAAATCAAACAGCGCCGTTGCCGGGCGATCCCAAGAATGGCGAGGCGTTGTTTTTCGGCAGCGCTCAATGCTCAACCTGCCATATGGCGTCAGGCCGCGGCGGATTCATCGCTCCTGACCTGAGCGCCTACGGGCAGACGCATGCGGCTGAGCAAATTAAGTCTGCGGTCGTGAATCCGGCTGCGAGAGAATCCGTCAGACCCATGGTCACGGCGACTACCGCGAACGGTGACCGCTATCAGGGAATCATTCGCAACGAAGATAATTTCTCACTGCAATTGCAGTCGGAAGATGGCGCCTTTCATTTCCTCTCGAAGGCGGATTTGAAAACAATCGAACGCGGGCAGGGATCCATTATGCCCTCCGATTACTCGTCCCGATTGAGCGCAGCCCAGCTCAACGATATAGTCAGTTACTTGCTAAATTTAGGTAACACTTCCGCCGCCGCTCGGCCTGCGGCTCGCCCGCACCCCGATGATGAGGAATAGCGTGTGGATATATTTTCATGTCAGAAAAGGCGCTCACTAGAATGATGAAAGAGATTAGGACCTTCTCGATCCTGAGTTCGCTTGTGTTTGCGTTCGCAATTTCGCTTCCAGCCTTTGCGCAAAAGAGCCCTCGAAAATTCGAACTTCAGCCGATCTCGGCGAAATTCTCGACCCTGATTCCAGCTGATGCCAAGCTCGAAACTGTCGCTACCGGCTTTGGGTTCACCGAAGGCCCGGTATGGGATCGGTCCGGGTTTTTATATGTCAGCGATGAAGAAATAAATAAAATTTTCCGAGTGCAGCTGAACGACGGTCGAAAAGAAGAACTCATTGCTCTGGGTGATCCGGATGGCAACACTTATGATCGCCAGGGCCTGCTGATCGATTGCGCCAGCGTACTCCGCGCGATCATTGCCATTTCGAAAGACGGAAAGTACGAAATTCTCGCCGATCATTTCGAAGGAAAAAAATTCAACAGCCCCAATGACGTGATCGTCGGACCAGATGGCGCACTCTATTTCACCGATCCCACACTCGACTTGCCGAAGGGCGAAAAACAGGAAATTTCCTTCCAGGGCGTATACCGCCTCGACAAAAATGGAAAAGTTACAATGCTTACAAAAGACCTTTCGCAGCCCAACGGCCTGGCATTTTCTCCCGACGGAAAAAAGTTCTATGTGGACGACAGCGAGCAGCGAAATATTCGAGTCTACGATTTTGCGGCGGATGGATCACTGATTAACGGCCGCATTTTTGGCGAGGAGCCCGGCGGGAAAAACGAAGGCGTTCCAGACGGAATGAAGGTAGACCGCCAAGGCAATCTATTCGTGACTGGTCCGAAGGGAATCTGGGTCTGGAGTCCGGACGGCGCTCATCTCGGCACCATCGCCATGCCTGAGCAGCCGGCGAATCTCACCTGGGGCGGCGCCGACCTCAGCACCTTATATTTCACTGCCACAACTTCGGTTTACAAACTACAAACTAAGACGCGCGGCTTTCTCGCGTACTGAGGAGCCGGGTTTCACCGTCGCAAACTGCCTCATCCCAAATTACTCTGTGGATACCTCATCGCGAACCGCCTTGAGTGCGGAGACTGCGACGGTTACGATTAAATCCAAATCGACTGACATTGAGGTCTGAGGAGATCCCGTGCGTGCGTTGATCTGCTGGATTGTGATTTTTCTTATGCCGTCCGCAGTTCTTGCGGCTGATGGTCCTACAGGCGTTCTCTACGGCACGGGGTCGGTCTATTTAGATGGAGCACAACTTGCCAACTCAATGCCGGTGATGACTGGCGACGTTATCGAAACCAAAGAAGTCGGCGTGGCCCACCTGGACATGAGCGGCTCAACCGCAATAATCCAGCCGAATGCGATCGTGAGATTTCAGGCTACCGGCCTCTCGCTGGATCGCGGCAGCATTTCAATGGCTACCGGAAAGTCGCTGAGCGTTTCTGCCAGGGACTTCCAGATCACGCCTGTTTCTTCGGCTTGGACACAATTCGAAGTAACGCGATCTGGTGGCGTCATTCAGATCGCCGCTCGCAAGAATTCAGTCACAATAAAGTGTGGGGTGGGAGCGCCCACCTTGATCAGGGAGGGTCATCAGCTCACTCGTGCAGATGCCCAGGACTGCGGACTCGCACAGAAATCAGGACCCGGCGCCCCCACCGCGGTACATGGCGCTATTCTGACATCGCCATGGGCGGAAGGTGCAGGCATCGCCGCTGCTGGAACACTTCTGCTTTTAACCCTTCCCCATGGCGACGATCCAGTAAGCCCGTACAAACCCTAACCCCGACCCGGTCGAGTTTCGCTAAAGCTCCAGCATCCCCAGACGATGACTCTAGTAACTTTTCAGTTCTTTGCGGACACACAATAATGAAGGTCGCGATGCAGGAACGCCGCACAAATCCCCGCAGGAAGATGGTTCTACCCGTGAAAATCTCCGGTGGCGAGGGCGCAGGGCTCGCTTACACCATGGACATTGCCTCTGGAGGCGCCCGCTTAGGCGGCGTACGCGCCAGCCTCGAAACCGGGCAAATGGTCAGCTTGACCCGAAACGGTCGCAAGGCAAATTTCAAAGTCGTGTGGGTCCGGCAACTGAGCCCCACTGAAATACAAGCCGGCATCGAGGCCCAGCAAGGGGTGGAAAACTTCTGGGGCGTCGACCTTTCCGATCGTCAACAGGGCGGGAAGAAAGACATGGACGCGCTGATGAGCCTGCTGAACGCTGCGAAAAAATCCTGAGCCCTCGCAAGTTGCCCAATCACCACAATTCAGTTAGCCTCATCTCGCTGCTTCCTCGCCTCTATGCAACCAGAGCAGCCCCTTAGCGGCCACTGCCATGTGCGAGCGGTTCTCGTTTCCTGATCTTCGCGACCTGTTTGCCAAGGCCAACGAGGAGAAATCTGGCGATCAGTTAGCCGGGATCGGTGCGCGATCCGAGCGCGGCGGGTGGCGGCCAAGCGCCGGCTCGCCGATTTAACCCTGAACGAAATTCTGCAGCAACCGCTAATTTCTCCTGACGAGGACGACGTCTCGCGGGTCATTCTCGAAAGCGTTGATCAGCGGGCGTTTCAACCATTTCGTTCCTTGACTGTCGGCGAACTGCGCGAATTTATCCTTGCGGATTCAACTTCCGAGAACGACCTGCACGAACTTCACCGTTCCATCATTCCGGAAATCGCCGCGGCGGTGACCAAGATCATGAGCAATAAAGATTTGGTCATGGCCTCCTCAAGAATTCGCAACGTCACGCGTTGCCGCAACACCATGGGGGAGCGCGGCGTGCTTGGGATCCGTCTTCAACCCAACCATCCTCGCGATGACGTTGGCGGCATCCTGCTGGCGGCTTTTGAAGGTTTGCTCTACGGTTGCGGCGATGCGGTGATCGGCGTCAATCCTGCGACCGACTCGGTCCAAACCGTCGGCTCGATTCTCTCCGCGCTCGATCGTTTAGTAGAAACTTATAAGATCCCGACCCAGACCTGTTGCCTGGCGCACATTACTACCCAGCTTTCTGCGATGAATCGCGGCGCGCCCATTGATCTTCTTTTTCAGTCGATCGCTGGAACTGAAACGGCCAACCGCAGCTTTGGGGTTTCGCTGGAAATGTTGAGCGAAGGGCGCGAGCAGGTGCTCGAACATCACCGCGGCCGTGATGTGGCGTGGGTAGGAAACAACGTGATGTACTTCGAAACTGGACAGGGCAGCGCACTTTCAGCGAACGCCCATCACGGCATAGATCAACTGACGCTGGAGGCCAGGGCTTATGGATTGGCCCGCGTCTTCGAACCCTTCCTGGTCAACAGCGTGGTAGGCTTCATCGGCCCCGAATACTTATATGACGAGCGCCAAATTATCCGCGCTGGCCTTGAAGACCACTTCATGGGCAAGTTGCTGGGGCTGCCCATGGGGTGCGATGTTTGTTATACCAACCACGCCGCCGCCGATCAGAATTCGGCAGACAATCTTTTGCTCTTACTGGCTGCGGCGGGATGCAATTACTTCATGGGCGTACCGTGCTCGGACGATGTGATGCTCAACTATCAATCCACCAGCTATCATGACGCGCTTTCGGTGCGCAGGCTCTTTCAGCAGCGGCCTGCGCCTGAATTTCTCGCCTGGCTGCAATCCATGGGTATCTATCGCGATGAGGAACCGGCGCTGCTTGACCCGCCTGCCAAACGCCAGTTGCTGCAGGGCTTCGAATCTACGATCACGAGGAACACATAAATTGCCAGCTGATCCTAAGGACATGTCGCTGTTACCACGCGGCGACAGTTCCATACAAGAAAGCGATCTGCCGGAACTTATCCAGAAGATTCGGGCGCGCACTCCGGCCCGTTTGTTAATGGGACGAGCGGGAACTTCTTATCGGACCGCCACACAGCTGGACCTTCGGAAAGCGCACGCTGCCGCACGCGACGCGGTTCGCGACGAACTGGATCTGCAGCGGGACTTCGGCCGGGAGTTTCTCGCTGACTGGAATCTGTTTGAAGTGTGTACGTCGGCCGCGAGCAAAGACGAATACCTGCTGCGGCCAGATCTCGGCCGCCATTTCGACCAGCCAGCGAGGAAGGAAATCCTTCAGGAATGCCCTCGTGGATGCGATCTGCAAATCGCAATCGGCGATGGCCTGTCGGTTACCGCAGTCCGGGCTCAAGTTCCGCAACTTTTGCCGGCGCTAATCCAGGACGCGAAGACTCGTGGCTGGAGCGTCGGACGGCCGTTCATTATCCGGCACTGCCGGGTCGGAATTCTCAACCAAATCGGCGAATTGCTTACGCCGCGAGTGGTGGTGCTGCTGATCGGAGAGCGCCCGGGCCTAGCCACAGCGGAGAGCCTCTCCGCCTACATGGCTTACCGGCCGACAAAGGCTCACAGCGATGCAGACCGCAATCTAATTTCAAACATCCACTCCCGCGAATTGAGGCGGGAGGAAGCAGTTGAGCAAATTCTCAACCTGGCAGCGCAGATAATGGCTGCTGAAACCAGCGGATACACCCTGCGGCAGTAGGGAAGCCGGCAACTTTCCGGCACCCCACAAACGTTCTGAGTTGGCCTACCCAAGTGGCACAATCGTCATCGAATTCACGTGAAAAAACAAAGCTCGTTCTTCCGCCGCCATTCGCTGAGCATTGTGTCGTCCATTATTTTGCTCTGCTGGATTGTGCTTTACATCCACTCGGATCCGAATACGCATTGGGGATCATTTTTCGGCAACGCCATCGCCGACTGGACCGGCTTGGTGGTCACCGTCTTGGGCACCAAGTTCATGTATGAAAGAGGATCTGCCGAGAGCCGGAAGCCGCCACATCGCTTGTTGGCTCCTATTTGGGAGCTACTGCAGGAACACTCGCTCAGTATTTTCTTAGTCATTACCGGGGCGGCATGGATCTGGGCGTTTGCCCGGGCCGAACCAAATTCCAAATGGGGGCAAGTCGTCGGCAACATCGTATCTGAATGGACCCAGATTTTCGGTTTGGTAATTCTGACGAAGAAATTAATCGAGAGTCATTCCAAAGAAAGTCGATGAAGCGATCGTGTGGGGACATGCCGTCCTCCGCGGTCCGGTCGGCGACTAGCCCTGCAGTAATCCTTCGACCACGCCGTATGCCTCGCCCAGCGCGGCATCCAGGGCTCCGGAATCTTTTCCTCCGGCTTCGGCCAGATCCGGACGCCCGCCGCCCTTACCGCCGACTTTTTGAGCGACCGGCGCAATGACTCTGCCGGCCTGAATGCGGGAGGTCAAATCTTTGGTGACGCCGACAATCAGCGAGACGTTTCCATTCGTCGCGGATCCGAGCACCACTACGCCTGAGCCGATCTTGTCGCGAAGCTGATCGACCAGGGTGCGCAACTGAGAGCGTTCCAGATTGTCTACGCGATGGGTCAGCACTTTCACGCCGCGAACATCTTTTATTTTCTCGCCGATATTCGCGGTTGACGATGACGCAGACTTCATCCTCGCCTGATCGAGTTCTCGGGCCAAGCGCTTGATCTCGGCATCTTTCTTCTCAAGCTCCGCTTTCAATGCTTCGGCGGGAGAAGCAGGCTCCTCCTCGAATGTGGGTGCCCCATCCTTGCGCGTTTTTTGCCCAAGGGTGGGAACCACGAACCTGGACACAACGTTCTCCAACTCGTGATCTTTCCGGAAATGTCGGAGCGATGCTTCGCCGGTCACGGCCTCAACCCGTCGTACTCCCGACGAAACACTTCCCTCTTTCAGAATCTTGATGAGTCCGATCTCACCGGTCGCTCCGGTGTGCGTGCCGCCGCAGAGTTCTGTCGAAAAGTCGCCAATTTTAATCACTCGTACGCGGTCGCCATACTTTTCGCCAAACAAGGCCATGGCGTGATACTCATTTACCGCCACATCGATGGGTACGTTCTCAATGACCTCGACGCGCTGATTTCGCAGCACCTCTTTATTAATAAGATCTTCAATGTCCTGCAACTCTTCGTCTTCAACTGCCGTGAAATGAGAAAAATCAAAGCGCAGATGATTCGGTGCGACCAGCGATCCTGCCTGCTTTACATGCTTGCCTAGCACCTCGCGCAGCCCTGCCTGCAACAAGTGCGTAGCGGTGTGATTCCGCATGGTGGCTTCGCGAATTCCTGTGTCCACAACGGCGTCAACCTTGTCGCCGACACGAAGCAGATGTTTGGCGGTCACTTGATGTGCACGAACACCTTGCACCGGATAGTACGTTCCCTTAACTTCCGCAACGACCGCATTCAGTTCGTCGCTGGAGAACGTCCCTCGATCCCCGACCTGGCCGCCGGCTTCCGCATAAAACGGCGTGTGATCGAGAATGACTTCGCCCTCTTCTCCTGGCTTCAACTCCTGAGCGCCTTGACCGTTTCTGATAATCGCCAGCACTTCGCAATCTTCTGAGCGCGTCTGCAGGTATCCCTCAAAAACCGACTTCGGAAGCTGCTGATACGCAGGGTTCGCAGTCTGCCTGGCCGCGCCCTTCCAAGAAGCGCGGGCGCGCTCGCGCTGCTCGCTCATCGCACGATCGAAACTGGCTTGATCGAAATCGACGCCTCGGTCGCGCGCGGCATCTTGCATAAAATCGAGAGGCATCCCGAAAGTGTCATAAAGCTTGAAAGCCTCCTGGCCGCTTAACTCGCCCTGCGCAAGCAAGGCCTCAAGCTTCTCCAGGCCCACATCCAAAGTATGCGCAAAACGTGTCTCTTCCACGTGCACGGTCTTCGATACGCGCTCAGCCGTTTCCTTCAATTCCGGATATGCGTCTTTCATCATGTCGCGAACCGCGAACACCATCTCATGCAGAAACGGCTTCGTCTGTCCGAGCAATCGACCATGCGTGATAGCGCGTCGAATAATTTTTCGCAATACGTAGCCGCGGCCTTCATTCGAGGGTAGCACTCCATCGGAAATAAGGAAGGTAGCAGCGCGGGAGTGGTCGGCAATCACGCGTAAGGATGCGGCGGATTTGTGATCACCCGTGTCTGAGGGTGAACCACTGCCCGCGTGGGAACGGCCGCCCCCGGCCGTTCGGCGGAGCGAAGCTCCGCTGGCTTGAGCCGAGCTTTGCTCGGGTGGACGGGCGAGGGCGCCCGTCCCCACATAGCCTGTGCCATTGGTCAACTCCGCTGCACGCTCGATCAGCGGCACGAACAAATCGGTGTCGTAATTCGAGATCACGCCCTGTAGCACCGCGGTCACGCGCTCAAGACCCATGCCGGTATCGATCGACGGCTTGGGCAGCGGATTGAGCTTGCCCGACGCATCGCGGTCAAACTGCATGAACACCAGATTCCAAATCTCGACGTAACGCCCGCAGTCGCACCCGAAGGCACAATCCGTATGTCCTTGATCCGAAGCCGCCGGCCCCATATCGAAGTGAATTTCGCTGCATGGTCCGCATGGGCCGGTGTCACCCATCTGCCAGAAATTGTCTTTCAGACCGAATTCAAAAATGCGATCTTTCGACACCCCTTGAGCAATCCACAAGCCGTGGGCTTCAGCATCGCGCGGTACTCCGCCCTCGCCCTTAAAAATGGTTACGAACAACTTTTCTTTGGGAATTCCAAACCACCCGGGTGAAGTAATCAACTCCCACGCATATGCAATGGCTTCTTTTTTGAAGTAATCGCCGAAGGAAAAATTTCCCAGCATTTCAAAAAACGTGTGATGGCGGTTGGTGAAGCCGACATTCTCCAGATCGTTATGCTTCCCGCCAGCCCGCACGCATTTCTGCGATGAAGTAGCACGCGTGTAATCGCGCTTTTCAAGGCCAAGGAAAACGTCTTTGAATTGGTTCATCCCAGCGTTGGTGAACAGCAACGTGGGATCGTTATGCGGAACGAGCGACGACGAATGCACTTCGCGGTGCCGGTTCTGGACAAAGAAGTCCAGAAATTTACGGCGAACTTGGGAACCAGTCAGCATGATGGAAATTCAATTCTAAATGAACCAAACCGATTGTTGGCTTGCAGCCTGTATCGATGATTCAATGATCCGATGATCTAATCATTCAATCCGGAGGAACCATGGCCTGCAACCCTACTGTTCTGCGACAAGTCCCTCTCTTCGCTTTGCTCGATGACGAAGAAACCGCGGTTTTAGCCAGCCAGGTCGAACTGAAGACCTTTGCCCCGCGCCAGCGCATTTACAAAATGGGCGATCCCGGCGACCGCGCTTACGTTCTGGTTTCGGGATCAGTCCGGGTCACAACAGTTGACCAGGACCATCAGGAAGTCACAGTCGATCAGCCGGCGCGGGGGGACTTTTTTGGCTTCGCGTCAATGCTCGAACAGACGCCGCATCAGACCACCGCAATCGCACTGGAAGAAACCATCTGCGTCGAGGTGGACCGTCACGACATTTCGATCTTGCTGGAACGCAAGCCCATGGCCGGAATGGACATGCTCACGGTTCTCGGTCGGCAGTTTCACGCGTCGCAGCAATTAGTGCGGGTGCGTGCCAGTCGCAACCCCAATCAGATAATCGAGGAAGAAGAGACCCGGGGCGAGCGGGTCGCCGATACCGTCGCCAGCTTTGGCGGATCATGGACGTTTATTATTACTTTCCTGCTGGTTTTGGTTGCTTATGTATCCACTAACGTGGCGCTCACACACCGCGCCTGGGACCCTTATCCATTCATCCTTCTTAATCTTTTTCTGTCGATGCTCGCTGCCATTCAAGCTCCGGTCATCATGATGAGCCAGAACCGCCAGGACAAAAAAGATCGCCTGCGGAGTGAGCTGGATTATGAGGTGAACCGCCGGGCCGAAGTCGAGATTCAGGGCTTGGCAAAGAAGATGAACCTGCTCGGCGACAAGATGGGAGATGTAGAAGATTTCTTGCGAAACAAACTTCCGGTGTGACCAACATTACGTCTCAGTGTCGATCGAATCGCTTTCGAGGATTTCAAGAACATCTTCTTCGACGTCCCACTTGCGCAATATGGTGAAGATGGTCTTAGCTCCGAAGCCTGCGCGCATGAGTTGCCGAAAAACACGCGCCGCCTGTTTCTTGTCCACAGGTTTTTTCAGTCGCTTGCGCCGCAGGTATTCGCGGGCTTGTTTCTCGTCGTCCACTTCGGCAAACGTTGAATCCATCGCCTTCTCAAGCACCTCGCTGTGAACTCCCTTTATTTTTAAATCGGTGGCCACCCGCCTGCGGCCGTACTTTTCGTTGTCACGGCGAAACGTGGAATAGGTCGCCGCAAATTTTGCGTCGTTCAAATATCCCTGATCTTTCAACTTTCGAATCACCAGTTCGACCAGTGTCTGGCCAATCTCGGTTTCTGGCTCGACCCTCTGGCGCAACAACCGTTTCAGTTCGGCAACCGAGCGCATTCTCCGCCCCAGCGCGCCCACCGCGTATTCATATAACTGGCTCTCAGTTTCCAGCTTACGTCGTGCAAAGCTCATAAACACCACAGGTACAAGTACTTCCGATTGCGGATATTAACAGAATCTTTACGAAACTTTTGATGACAATGGGAACATCAAGGCGTCTATATACGTAACAGGAAAACAGGAGTTAGTCATGCTTACCGTAAGAAGTGACCGCGCCGGGGATGTATCCGTTATCAAATGCGTGGGAAGAATTGTGCGCGGCCAGGAAAACATTTTGCGCGATGCCGTGCTTCAGCAAAAGCTCGCGCGTGTTGTCGTGGTCGATCTTTCAGAAGTCGAGTCAATCGACGCCGGCGGCCTCACCGTGCTGGTAGATTTGCATCGCTGGGCCGAAAATAACCGGTCTCATCTTAAGCTGGTGAATCCGCGTCCGTTCGTTCATCAGATGTTGACCCGCACCCACCTCAGCTGCGTTTTTGACATCTCGTCATTCGACGAGGCGTTGTCTGTGCTGGGATGTGAACGGGGGCACGAACGCGAGCGTGAGCGAAGGACAGTTGCGGTAGCCGCGTTCTGAGTTTGTTGTGTCTAAGTCTTGAGTTCGGGGTCGGGAAGATGTTCCCGGCCCTTTATTCACTTCTGAATACGCGTCGAGATAAATCTTCGGCAGGTTTCAACGGACTCTGCAAGCTCTGCACTGAGTTGCCTTCCTCTGTGGCCCTTCCTCTGTGCTACTCCGTGACCTCTGTGGTGAGCTTTTGAATTATCGTCCGCCGAATCCCGAAGCCTGCATCGCATTCTTCGACATGTCGCTCGTAGAAGAGATGCCTTGCATGCGCAACTTGAAGTCGTCCGCATTCGATGCGTTCTCGAGCGCCGTCTCGTAAGCGACCAATCCCGCCTGGAACAAGTCCCATAGCGATTGATCGAATGTTTGCATGCCGTACTGAGAAGTGCCCGCAGAAATTGCATCCCGCACTGCGCGGGTCTTTTCCGGAACCAGAATACATTCGCGGATATACGCAGTATTGATCATGACTTCGACCGCGGGAACTCGTCCCTCGGCATCACTGCGCCTCACCAGACGTTGGCTGACCACGGCTCGCAATACTGCAGCCAACTGCAACCGAATCTGCTTCTGCTCCGGAGGCGGAAATACCGCAATGATTCGGTTGATGGTTTCAACCGCATCGAGCGTGTGCAGCGTGGAGAAAACCATATGCCCGGTTTCCGCCGCGTGTAACGCCGTACCAATGGTTTCCATATCGCGCATTTCGCCGACCAGAATCACGTCGGGATCCTGACGCAAAGAAGCTCGCAGCGCCGCCGAAAAACTCGGTGTATCCACTTCCACCTCGCGCTGGTTCACGTAGCCCTTTTTATCGCGATGTAGAAATTCGATCGGGTCTTCAATCGTAATAATGTGTTCTGCGCGTGTTGAGTTCACGCGGTCGATCATCGCTGCCAGCGTTGTCGATTTACCGGATCCGGTCACGCCCGTCACCAGCACCAGGCCCCGGGGCATTTCGCAAATCTGCTCAATCACCTTCGGCAAATACAGTTCATCCAGCGCACGAATCTTCGTAGGAATTACGCGGAGCACCAATCCGACGTTGCCGCGCTGTTGAAACACGTTCACACGGAAGCGGCCCAGGCCGGCAACGCCGTACGCCATATCGATTTCGCTGGTCTCTTTGAATTTTTGCTTCTGCCGCGCCGACATCATGCTGAACGCCATGGTCAGCATATCTTCGGCGGTCACGCGTGGCTGGTCCGTCAGCGGTACGAGGTCGCCGTCGATGCGCAGGTGAGGATAGTTCCCGACCTTCAAGTGCAAGTCGGAGGAGCGACGCTCCATCGCAATTTTCAGCAGATCATCTATTTGCATGCAGACGGGTTCCCGATGCCATCTGTATGATCACCTGAATTCGTACCCAATCAAAGATGACCTAAGTAATGGGCCTTTTTCGCGTTTTGGGGATACAGCTCGCGGTGTGAAAGAGCGTCGGAATGTCGACCGATCTCGCACCTTGGACCAACCGAACAACACAACGTTAGAATCCAACATTCCGATGACGCCACGTGCGGTCGCGAGAGATTGCCTAAGGACCACATTCAAACTTCCGGAGCCATGATTTTTGTCAAACCTACGGCGCGGCACCAGAATAAATCGCAAGATTCCGATCATCCTCTCTAGCCTCGACCCCGCGAACCCATTTTCTGAGGAGGGGGACACTCTCCTGGTGAATCCCCAGGGATGTGCCGCCCGCTTCGGACGCCCGCTTGAAATTGGAACCGCAATTCGATTGGGCGGCCTTCCGGGTAGACACGGTGTTTTGGCGCGCGTGGTGAACTGTATCAAGCCTGAGAAATATGCAAAGTTCTGGATCCTCGGCCTAACCTTGGACGAACCCGGCAACGTGTGGGGAATCGAATCGCCGCCCGCGGACTGGCAACACGAGCAATCCATTAGCGCGTAGCGCCGGAGAAGTGCTGATTCGATTAATTGAATCGGGCCTTTCCGAAGAACATGGTGAGCGCGGTAGGAATCGAACCTACAGCCGTTGATACCGGGATCAGTCATCAGGGTTTGGAGCAGGCGATACCTATGCTGGCATAAGGGCATGGTGGACCGGGGCTTGAGCTGGAATCGGGAGCCGCAGGTCATCCACAGCGAGAAGGGCAGCTTCGTGCGTACAACCTCGTTGTCCGAATTTGCTCACGGAGAGACGGTGTACATTTTGTGGACGCCGCAGACGCTTGAGCAGCAGGAAGCGGCGCTGCAGCGGATGCACCTGCTTGACGGGAAACCCTATGACCTCTTCGTTTTGAACTGCGAACATGTGGTCAATTGGGCTGTGACCGGGAAGTCTTTCAGTGAGCAATTGACGTTCGGGATTCTCATTGCGGCGGGTTTGGCTGCCGTTGCCGTGGGTTTCAGGATGCGTGCCTAGGAAAAGAGCGCCTGATCCTCACTTCATCGAGATTTCTTTTTCGGAATTCCGTCCAGTTCCCGAACCACTTCGCTCATGGTAGTTGCGAATATCCGGCAAATCCGCAGCAACGTGCGTAGAGTGATTGGCTTCCCTGCTTCGACCTTCTGCCAGTATCGTACGGAGTAGCCATGCGAGAGCATGTCTTCTTGGCTATAACCAGCGTTTTGTCGTAACCCCTTAATCCTTGCCCCCAAGCCTTTGAAAAACTGGGTTTCATCGCGCATGTCACCTTTGTTTCTAAAACTGTCTTGACAGAACAGACCACGTACTGTTTAATACGTGTCACTTTTAGTACGTTACCCATAGTTACAAATAAACGCGGGCCTCGCTATGACCAGCGGAACACACGCTTGAGAAGCAGCAGTCATGATTACGATTACGCAACTTCAGCAATTGCTCTTCTGTATTACATGGGTATGGCCTGCGGGAGTGATTACGCATTTCAGCTCATCTGTGAAAAGCGATATTGAGGCGGCAGTATTTTGGGGCGGTGTTTGGGTTTTCTGCGGATTTCGGCTTTACAGCAAACGACGCTGGCCGTTCAAACGCCCAGCCCCGAGAGCACGCTACCCAGACGCAAAAGGAGATCACGATGGAAGTAAGCGACAGCCAACCCCGGAGTCAATACTTGACCGTGCAAGAAGTGGCGAAAATGCTCAAGATTAGCGGGCAGAGCGTCGGGCGCTTATTCGGCAATATGGAGGGGGTTTTGGATGTCAGTGAGCATAAGTTAAAGCAAAAGCATTATCGGTATGGAACGCTGCGCATTCCCACTGCCGCGCTTGCCAGATTCCTGTTCGAGCGGCGGATTAAGTGACGAAGTCCTGCTAACGCAGGGGTGGGAATTACCTAGGTGGAAAGATGGCACGGATCCGATCAGAACGCCTTCGGACCTTCAACGCTTCAAGCGTATCCTGGAAAAGCCCCATTACATCGAATTCCCGATAAAGGTACAGGTCAATAAAAAGGAGTCGAACAATGCTAAAAGGAATGTTTTTGGGCGCGGGTTTGATGTTTCTGCTAATCCTGGGTTGGCTGCTGTTCCTATTCCCGCCACACGGACAGCAATACGCAGTTGGCGGAGAAGTCCTAGGTCTGATGACCATTTGGTTGCCGTATTTTTGGGGCATCGGAGTGGGGGTGGTAGTACTCGGGCTGCTGGGCGTAAAATTCCGACGCGGAAATGGCATCTCCCGCCTACTGGAAGGAACACTCGCGGGGGCAGGCTTTATGTTCGCGATGATTGCCGCGTGCCTGGTGTTCCTACTGCGTCCGGAACAAGCCATAAACACCAGTTTGCATCCGACATCGACAGAACAAGCCGCTGCGATCCACCGGATGTCCATCTCGGCTGCGACTGTCTGGTCTCCGATTTTCTGGGGAGTGGGCATGGGCGTAGTAGTGCTGGGGCTGCTGAGCATGAAGTTCCTGTCGCACGCACCAAGAGAGGCTCCCAAGGCAAATTAGGCAACCGCCTCTTGGCGGGGAAGGGCTTTGGGATTGATGGGCGAATTCACGTCTGTTCCGATTTCGTAACAGAGAAAGAAGTGATGCAGCATCGGTCCTCATGCCGAATCGCTCCAATCCCAAAGCAACATTCGAGGACCGAACGTGCGTTCAGAAGTTCATGAGGCATCACGTAGTGCCTGGCCATAACGCGATTCTCAATGAGAGTTGCGGGTTTAGTCCGCCTGTTCGCTACACGCAAAAGGAGCGAGGTCCTGACCAAGACGTTTTTTCTCATATGCGAATCGACGCCTGTTCGGTTTCCGTAACAAATGAAATAAATGTTTCGACCCTTTCTCTTTAAGGCTTATAGGTGAGACGTTCAATTACTTTAAGGTGATTGATTTGAGATGTCGGCGGTCGGTAAACCGACGAAGACATAAAATGTGCCCCTCACGAACAATTATGATGCTATTTTTGCGGAGCGACCACCCCACTTACAAAAGCGACGACTCGACCCAAATGTTGTCAGGCAGTCAGGAGTAGTTGACTTATGTCCACTACTAAGCCTATAGACAACACACAGTAATACTTAGTTCTTGACAATGTTTTAGAGTAAGCGTACAACCCTGGCCAGCAAGTAAGTAGAAGTCGCGCGGAACTCTGATTCGAGTTTTGATTCAAAAGGTTCGCGGAGGATGTATGCACCGTACGCTTCCGTTTTTGTCTCTCACTTCCTTCTATATCATTGTTGCGTGTTGCTCCTCGACTTTAGCAAGTAACGCGGAGTTGCAAATGTCTCTGGATAATGTACGAAAAGTTGACTCTATATCCGAGAATGTGATTCGCACGGCGGCTGATGCAAACGCTTATGTAACGAATGCCGCCGAAGCATGGGGTCTCCGACAACCACAAAGTGAAGAGGTTCTGACTCGGCAAAATATTCTTTCGCGACTTGCAACAGCCGAGTTCGTTGCTTCCCACAATCCTCAAACAAAAATATCAGATGCTCAAATCGCGACTGCATTCAATCACATTTCTGCCGACCTAAGGATAAGTACCGAGATCAGTCTAAATGAATCGACAGTTCGAGCATTTAGGATTGTGTGGGGGTCAATCTGCCCTCATCTTTTCCCTGCAAACGAGAACTTGAGACCTGTAGCCGCATCGATCCTGCTATATCTGTTGGTTTATAACGGCGGGGTTTCGGAAACCGCAATACAACTTTCAAAAAGCGCATCCCTGGTGCGACCTGATTACGCACACGCGCACTTGGCGCCAAACACCCCGCCAATTTCTGCTGAGCAATCAAGACAGATGGCCTACTTGAGCGCCCTTCGATCTTTATCTTCACAGCAAATAAATGACTTAGTCGAGATAGCGGTACGTCAACTTGGTTTCTGATGGGGGCACAATATGTATCAAATGTCAGTTTTCTCTAAGACACTTCTTTTGGGAATAGTTGTTTTCTTGTTCGCTGGTTTTGATTGCGGCCCTTCTCCTCAGCAGGGCAACGGCACCTCTGGCGGATTTCCTTTACAAACACAAACAACACTTGAGGCTGATGGCGTTCCAGTTACGACTTCTCCAGCACCTTTTGAGGCCGTTTCGGGCACATGGCTGTCGGACAATGCAAACGCAGTTGGAACTGTACGGACGTTTGCTATTGCCACTGACACGAATGGTCTAGGCTTCGTCAACAGCGGACGTGTAAATGCTGCTTGGAGCGGTCAAGTGCTTTGGGAGCCACCTTGTGGCGAGCAGACGTCTGACTCCGCGCCGTTTCCTAACGTAACCACAACAAGGGGCATAGGATTCACATGCGTAATAGATATGATAACTGAGCCCGGAATCTCTTCTCCGAACTTTGCTCAGCCCACTCAGCTACCCTCTTCCTTAACTGGATACGGAGCCTATAGCAATACCTATGGCTTACCCCAAATGAGAGTTTACAAAACTGGGGGGTTCGTCAGCTCTGCATCTGCTACTTCGGTTGTTAATGGCTCAAGCGCGACATTTCCCTTTCCCAAGAACTCAAGCGGCGGTCTGTTAGGAATGGGAATGTACGGCCTTGTGTTCACGAACGTCCAGTCCGGTGGAACGCAAAGGATGGTAAATTCCAGCTTTGTGGCAATGGGTGCGAATAGCACATTCACAAGTCCCTTTGGAGTCCAAGCAACCGATGTGATTAACGTTACGATCACCTGTACTGGATATCAGAGTACATATAACTGCACGAGCTCACAATCGACATCGACAGCTCCAATCGTAACGTTATATTCCGCAAACCAACTGTCATACCGTGGTCAGTCAGTCTCTGTGGGATCACAACCGACCGCTCTTGCCACATACGGCACCTTCAGCAACGTCACACAGGCAAACGGAGGAGGAGTGGTGGAACCAGCAAACGCTATTGTGACAAATAGCGGCAGCAACTCCGTAACTATTGTCGATGTAGGACACATGACTAGCAAGGCTACTATCACGGTTGGTGCACAACCCGTTGCAGTGCAAGTGAAGAGCGACAGTTCGGCAGCGTGGGTTGCGGATTACGGCGATGGAACAATAGATCAAATTAATCTCAACACACCCGCAGTAAGCAAGGTGATCGTCATCGGCTCCCATCCAGCAGCCCTCGCATATGACTCCACCAATAATCTATTGTGGGTTGGGGGTTACAATTATATTGCTAAACTTGATCTTAGTTCTTTTGCAATCGCTGGAACGATTAGTGTTTCGGGCCAGGTTACTTCACTTGGACTCAGCAGCGCTCAAAATCAGTTAATCGCGACTATCGTAACTGGAGGGGTCAGCAACCCTTACAACGCGCAAGGCTATACAGCGTCATCTGGTTCGTCCATTCAACAGTTCAGTACATCAAATATGACTTCCATAGCAACGAACCCGACTGGAGGCTCTACTGACATATATAAGAGCTATTCCATGAACGGCGCATTGCCCAATGTGGCTTTGCTTCCAAACGGAACGGTGGTGAGTGCTAATTATAAGAACGACCTCGCCGTGTGCGCGACTCCTACTGGCTTTGCAGTTATCGATGTCAGTTCGCATACGACAATTATGCAAGGGAGCACTCCAACGCCAGTCCGTTCCATAGCAGTCGATCAAAACCAAGCGGTTGCGTATTTAACCGTCCCGGACAGCAACATGTTGATTAGCGTTCCGTTACAATAAAGAGCCGGCTAGACGCCCCGTTTTGTCACGCGGGGAAGTGTTTGGACGTGCGATTAAGAGATTCGGAACAGTTCGCAAGATAGACGAGAGGGTTGCACGAGGATGGAGATCAGCGGTAAACCCCTGTGGGATTCATCGGGGAATACTTAATGATGCGGTTTGGCAAGGGCTTAACTCCGCCACTGCGCAAGACCGTCTTGATTTCGGCGTTATTTATCTTGTGTCAGATCGGAACCATTGCTCTCGCGCAAGAATTCGCCACCCCTCGTCTGGAGTTTGGTCCTGAACTGACGCAGATATATCTACCCATAACTCCCGTCGGCAGTGTGCAATACCAGCCCGGCTATGGGGCTGTTATGTGCCTAAGAACTTCCACGAGAATTGGGGTAGACACGGGATTTAGCATAACCCCAACAACTCCAATTTTTAGTAGCAGTTTCGCTGGAGGCAGACTCACGGAAGCATTTTTCGGTGCGCGGATTCGTCCCTTGTCAGTTCGCCGACTCGAACTGTACGCTAAGGTTCGGCCTGGGTTTGTTAGCTTTGGTGACGCCATCCTGCATGTCTCGCTTCCAAGCTTGCAAGTCGAAACTGGGAGACTAACAGAACCAGCACTCGATCTTGGGGCCATCGCCCTGTTGCGGATCTCTCGGAGATGGGCAGTCAGGTATGAGATGGGAGACACTATGATTCATTATGGGGGCAGAGTTGTTGATTTCTCTCAGCCGGAAACGCCAAGCCACTTGGCAAATAGTCTTCAGCTAGGTGTGGGTTTCGTTGTCGGTTTTTGAAACGATGAACAAACATCTACGATGTCCTCTTACTGAGCTAGTGTCATCCTGACAGAACGTGCTGCTCTAGTAATGCCAAAGGAATTAAGGTGTTATATGGCGGCAATAAGCTTTTCAAGGAAATCTGAGGAGCAGTGGGTTGCCGCAGGGTGGGCCTTCCGGCAAGTGCTGGATGACACTATATCTCAACGCAAGAAAGACGCGGAAATGAGGAAGTTGTTTGAGGAATCAAAGGCACTAAAGAGCCTAATGCTGTACTTGCTCGAACCCGATGTGGCTAACAGAGTCACTGCCGCTATCGAAGAAGTTGTCTCAGGGATCCTGTCCGGTGTAGTCGAATCGGGCATTCGTCATCAGAGCTATAGTAACGAGAACACGGTTCAAGAATATCGCAAGGGCCTCCAGTTCCTGTTAAATGCGATTCCACGTCGATCGCACACAGTCTGAACTCTATCTGGAATCGAAAATCGTTGGGAAAAGTTCCTGACCCGATGACCTGGTCGAAGTGCTGGAGGGGCAAGAGGTGAAACAGTCTGCATAGTCTGTTTGTTATCTCGACGGGTCTGTTCTTCGCTGTATTTATGATCGCCAATGGATTGCTGTTGGCGTTCTGGCCGGATCACTTCCTGCGCTTCTACGATTTCTGGAACCGTGGAGATTACGTAGGCAAAACCGCCAACTGGCGTAAGAACGTCGAAACCATTCAGTATAGGCTTCTGGGAGTGGGTGCTTTCGTCGTCGGCATAGCGATCATGTGGGACATTCTGCGTGTCGGGCGTTAAGAAAAGCAGGGTCACAACCCTTCCCAAGCGCAAAAGACCACACTCGATGCCGCCTTAGAGCCAACTTTGATTTGGAACGCGCCTCGATCGGCAGCGAAGGCCAGGATGGGCAAGGGTCAGGGCGGAGAAGAAGAAGTAAGCTTCTGTAAGTTTGTCGAACTGCCCCAACATGGCGAATCGTTATTGGCATTCGGGTACTTCAAGCGCCAGGGTCCGAAGAAGAGGGTGAATGAAGATTCTCAGTACCGTAGGCTTCATGATCCTGCTCGCAGGCTGCGGAGGCAATAAACCCTCTGACTCCCCAGCAGATGTGTCTGGTGCATGGAAGATAATCCTGACCGAGAATCAAGCACTATTCGTAACGCTCACGCATCCGGTTTCAATCGACCCCAATCCGACAGAGATCGCAATCACGCTGGGCCAATCAAACGGAATTTTGACCGCAACTGGAAACATCTATTCGGGCAACACCGGATGCGAGAGTTCGTCTTGGTCGTGGTACAACACTGGCCCGTATACAAACGGATGGAACTATGGAACCGACAGCTTCGCCTTCGACTCGGGATTGGTATCGGGGAATACCGTCACAATCAATCTAGTCGAAGCCCTGAGCTTTCAAAGCGGTCAGCCACTTCAATCGGGCACTTTGAAGCTCACAGGAACGGAGCAGAATGGAACGATCGCCGGAACGTTCACGGATACTTGCGTTCAAAGCGTAAATGGCAGCGCCCACACCTTTGCAGCGGTGAAGATACCGACTTTCCCGCCAAGCTCGTGGCCATGAGCGAGCTCTATATCGGGATAGGCTACGGTTAGATCGGGGAAAAAGTGTGAGGCAGATTGTCCTTATCTTCAAGAGCGTCGCCGCAGGTCTAGTGGCACTGGTCGCCTCGGGATTGTTCACGATTGTCCTGCTGGACATCGTGTATAAAGCCAGCAGTGCGCGAGCCGTCGCTATCAGCCTGCGTTCGCCCTTTGTGTGAGCGGTGGTCGCTTTCGCATTGGCCGCAGCGTACTGGGAATATCGCGGAAGATTACGAACCACAATTTGGATACTGTTAGTCCCGATCGCGATCGGCAGCGCGGCCTGGGAGCTTCGGCACGCCACGTTCTACACGGCCACAGTTCGCGATCATAAGAAATGAGCACGAGGCACACGCGGACTCCCCTAACCTAACTGGGACATCGGAATACCGACGCGCCAAAAAGCCAAAGGTGGGTATTAACCAAGAAGTAATTACCCATAAAAATAGAACAATTTTACTTGTCAATAAGCAGGCTGGTACTTGGCAGTCGAGTTTCTTGTGAGTATTGTCATGCAATGGAAATCGAGCAGATCACCATCGACCTCGGATCGATCTCCCGGAGAATGTTCGCGAGAGAAAGCGACGGTATGCAGTGCTCCGTAATACCGAGGCATGTGCTGCGCTGCTGGAAGTTGAGCGCGAACTCACTGAACAGTAATGTTCCCGTTTCCGTGACCGCAAAGGTTTCAAAGCCACGGTGCCGCCAATGCTGAAGTCTGAAATCACGCCAGGAACTGAATATGGTTTACGGAAAAAAAGAGATCCGAATGCCCCGCTTCAGAGGGTGCGAATTCTGGAACAGGCAAGAGGTAAATGGAAAGTGGAGTGGGTCGAACCGAATCCGGGGTTGGTGGATTACGTCGAGTCTGTTCACATACTCTGCCGATGGAAAGACCACAAAACATTTCTCAAAGAAGAGGCAGAAGCCCAGCGCCTCAGAAAACATAACGAAGATATCGGCTACGGTGAGCGGTCGCCAATGGCTAACGCACTCTATCATGTTTTTGACCATATTGGAGATGAGTTGTCTTTTTACAAAGGCGTCCTGTCTGGATCGCCCGAAGCATTGGAGAGAGTCAAACAACGGGCAGGCGTCCCCACGATGCCGCTGTCGAGGTTCGCTTACACGAGCCGCTTGGGAACAATTCATCTTCCTTTTGACTACGCCCTGGAGCTTGCGCAGAAATTCTGCGGCGCTGAGCCAGCGACTGTTCTGGTGAATGTGGAGAACAGCGAAAGTGACTGGGCGAGGAAGGCACGTACACCGGGCGAAGAGCATATTGTGCCGCTCTTGAATGAATATCGTGCGGTTTGGGCGCTGCTGCGCCAGTGGGCTGGACATGACGCGGCCCTAGCGCAGAGGGAAGCCGAAATTCAACGCCTTGAGCGATTGGTTTTGGACGCGATATATGCGCTGCAAAAAGCAGGACTCGCCAGCGAGGCGACGAGATTGCGACGCGCAATGGAAACGAGATAAAAGCACCCACGAGGAACTTTTGAGAGGGGGCATCGCCAGGTGACCTACGCCCGCCCGAAAACCACCGAGGGGTTGGGCCGGGGGCCATCTCGGTCAAAAAGTCAAAAGTAGTAGTCGCCAGGGAGAAAATTCAGGCAATCGGCCAGCGATCCGCGCGGCCCGAGCTGACGCCAAAGCGCGGCTAATCGTCTGGCAATCTGCTCAAGTTCTGCGGGTAGTGAGTTGCCGAGTAGCTTTATTGCCCAAATGCAAAACGGGAGCATTTCGTGTTCACTTAGGCGCAATTCCGGAGCGATTCCGGCGCACTGTCTGCTCACAAACGCCAGTTTGAAAGCCGGAAATTCTCTGCACTGCACCAACCAGTTCTAAAGCAGTTACAGCGGGCGTTCTTGCATACGTTTGTGGGTCAATTCGCTTGCGAGAGTTCGGAAAACAGTCAACTGGGACGGAACGAGATACCTATGCCAGGTAACCCCCATTTCACCTCGGGCATGTGAGTCCGGGAGAATGCACGGCTAATCTCTCGCTGATTGAACCGCAACTAATCTCCTGACTCACTACCTAGCCGATACCTGCTAGCTACTCGCATTCTCTCTACTCTCTCGACACTCACTTTCATCTATGGGCATTCTGCTTGTACAGCTTGCGGGCATCCGGGTTACGAACTGCGGGGTGTTTACTCCTGCCGTGCATTCACTCTGACTAGCTCGCGAGTACCTGTACACATTCCGGATATTCTCGCGTCCGGAAAGCAATATAGGCTCGCGCGAACGTTCTATCTTGGCTAGGTATGCCCGAGTGACTCACTCTGCACGCTAGGCACATTCACGGCTGACTAATGCGCATTCTGCGAGCGATTGTTAGTCAGCAATTACGCACTTAGGCGCGGGCGCTTGCTTCTGATTAATGCACACTCATGCGAGCAGTAACACGCGAGAAGCTTGTCAAGAATTTTATTT
The DNA here is from genome assembly GCA_963702345.1 of uncultured Acidobacteriota bacterium. Lineage (GTDB taxonomy): Bacteria > Acidobacteriota > Terriglobia > Terriglobales > Acidobacteriaceae > Gp1-AA145. The sequence continues at coordinate 79,487 of CAVPCD010000009.1, forward strand.
CGATTGTTCTGTGATAGTTGATAGTGCCACGAAGTGCTATTACCCACTAGGTCCGTTTACAGTCGAATCATGAACAACACAAGCAAACACACCGACACAGCGCAAGACCAAGTGAGCATCTGGAAGTGGAAGCTTCAGCATGACTACTTCCGACACGCGACGCCTTGCTGGAAACGCGAGGCACAATGAACCGAACATTTCAGTCGTGGATGCGACTGGTAGACGCGATTGTGTACACGATCGCCGAATGTTCAGCAGACGATCTTCCGGACATCGCCTATGCCGACCTGTACTCACGCGGAGTAAAGCCTAGAACGGCAGCAAGAATGGCTGTCAGAAACGCTGAGGCGTTATGACCTGGTATTTAGTCGCGATCCCGGTATGGGCAGTTTTAACGTTTGGCCTCTGGTACATCTCCGAGTACGTGCCAGGGGGATTCGGACAATGTAAAGCAATAAAGCCCGAGCATTACCGATTGGAGGCTCTCTAACACATGGCAACTCAACCTACCTTCGACTTTCCTCAACCCTTGGCCGAGCGTTACATGCCGACCAAGATCGCGGAATTCATCGGCTTGGATAAGGCCAAGAAAATCCTGTCCAAGTTTGCAAACAATCCGTATCCAAGCGCTTGGCTGTTTGTTGGTCCAAGCGGAACGGGCAAGACTTGCATGGGCCTTGCACTCGCGAATGAGCTGCCTGCCGAGCTGCATCATGTTCCGGCGAAGCAATGCACTCTCGAAACAGTCGAGAGTGTTTGCAGGCAGTGTCACTACTCGCCAAGACAGCCCGATAACTGGAAACCCGTCAAGTTTCATCTCGTGCTCGTAGACGAAGCGGACCAGATGTCGTATCCGGCGCAACTTGCATTCTTGTCCAAGCTTGATGCGACTGCATTTCCCCCGAACACGATCTTCGTCTTCACTTGCAACGCGACTGACAACCTAGAGAAACGGTTTATGAGCAGAGTAAGGACGATTGAATTCTCAAGTTACGGCTTAGCCCAAGAACTTGCGGGGATGCTGTCCAGTATCTGGGATCGCGAGACGGGCAATACTGCTGAAAAACCCAACTTTGCTCGGATCGTCAAAGATTCGACTAACAACATTCGCGACGCTCTTATGGGCTTGGAGCTTGAGCTGATGGCCGCATGAGCACAGGTCGAAACGGCGATTCTCCCAGCGCCGTCTGTCCGATTATGCGGACACTGATGAGACCAACTGGAGGGCCGAATGCCCCAGTTCACAGTTCGACGTTATCAAGACGCATACGTTATTCACGAAGCCGAGATTGAAGCAGACAGCGCGGAATCTGCCGCGCAGGATGCGTACAACGACGACGACATAAAGTGGGGCGAAGCGTCCACGGAAACGTTCGATGCCACTGGAATGGTGACCCTGGATGAGAACGGCGATGAGATTGAAGAGACCCGAACTGGCAAGCTGTTCGGCTAACACGGAGGTACAGCATGGAACGAAACTGCGAGCACGGATGTAAGCGTGAGACTTGTCCGCCAGATGGTGGTTACTACGTGAGCTGCCGGGATGATGCGAACTTCTGGTTAATGGCCGGACCGTATCCGACTCACGCGACGGCGCTGGCCGATGTGGATGAAGCCCCTGCAGATTGCGGACAAGATAGACGGGCGGGCGTGGTTCATGAGCTGGGGTACGGCGCACATGACAGACGATTACCGCAAGCCAGGAAGGTTGAGCGAACTGAAATTGATCTAAAGCCGACTAGCCCGAGCGCACGCGGTCCTAGGTACTACAACAAGATTTCGAACACAAGGAGGATGAATGCAGAAATGGCAAAGCCTAAGAGCAGGTCCAATCCAAGTCAAGCGATTCAATGATGCTTGGGGACAGTTGACATGGGAAAACAACACTTTCATCGAGCTGCGCGGAGTCATCGGGCAGAAGGAACATAGCTCCGTGCTCACGAATCTTTTCGGTAACCGAGCCACTGAATCCTTGTTTGCAGCATACTTCTTTGGCTTCTTTGATTCTCGACCGTCCGACTCAAGTGCGATTCCGGATCGATTCAGAGCCTGGCGAATTTTGTGCTGGCTCATTCTGAAACGCTCCGCCAATTCCTTAATGGCCTGCCTATCACCCCTGCCCGCCAGATAAAGGCTTTTGATCGCTGCATCATCGTTACTACTTTTCCAGTTGACGAGATCCGCGTGGATATTCGGATAGCAGGCTGAGCAATGCCGAGACTTCTGGCGGTCATTGCAATGCTTCCATACTCCGTGAGGGCACTTGCGCGGCTTACGTTTGACGGATTTGGGAGGCGGCGGTGCCTGCGGGAGAGTTTCGCGCTCTATCTGGAGTCGCAGCACTCCGATCTTGCCCTGCCTCGCTGACTCATAGGTTATGCCGAATTGCTTCTGTAGACCGCGAATCGAAACGTTCTTGATTTCCTTCTTCGCATCTTCAACGAACAAGGGCGAAAAGATCTGGCTACGGAGTTCGTTGTCAGCTTCGTGCGCATCTTGGTATTGCAGAAAGTCTTGTGCGGCCATGCTGCGAGGCCCACCCGCTTCGGCATATCCCACACGTTTCCCGCCGCGAAGCACTCGCCCTTTGGGCGCGAATGTGGTTCCTTCTTCTACCCGAGGCCTAGTCGCGCATCGTGAGCAGCGATCAAGTGTTGTCGATTTATCGTTCTCATATAGCCGCGCGATAATTGTGCTTCCGCATTTCTTGCACTTCAGTATCCGATCAACCATGCGGATGCTCTCAGCATTCCGTTCCGCGCGTAAACAAGGTTCACAGTGCATATAATCCACGCGGTCCGCTTTTCCAGCAGCCCCGTAAATGATTCGATTGCAGTTGCTGCACACGCAACGGACGATCTCTTTCTTCTCAAGTTTGAGATTAGGTTCAGGCGGCGCTGACTCAACTGATTGCGGAAGCGATACAGAAACTTGAGATTCTTGATTCTGCGGCGTTAATGCGGGAGTCGGCGCTTCAGCGTTCTGGACCACAGGCGCACCAAGCGCGGGGGGTTCGGCGAATTCCAACGGCATCGGAAGCCCGATCAACGGAGGTGACAGCGGGATGTTCTGCGAAGTAGCGGCGGACATTAGGCAGCTTTCTGTTGGGCGACTTCTACGGCAGGAGCTACAAGTGAGGATTGATCCTCCTGCTCGGTAGCTGCTGTTGTTCTGTCGGACGAATTCAAGTTAGGTGGTTCAGAGGATGCTTTTCGGCGTTCGTACTCCGCTGCCAAATACTCCAAGAGTTCGTCCTCAGCATTAAAAAGCGGTTTGAATTCGTCCGGCACATCAGGCGCTGGGCAGTTGAAGAGCATGAGCGCAGCAGCTTGGAACTGGTGGCTATAAGTTCTCTTGGACAACTCGATTATGGTTCTCTTTGATAATCCTTTGTTGGGAACTCTCATCTTGCCGACGTATTTTCGTTGGCCCCGACCTACGGGAAGCTCGTCCAGCCAGGGACGCAGGAGCGGATGTATCTTCTCTGCTTGTAAAAGTTCCCAAACCTTTGACTTCGATATTCTGTGTCGCCGTTCTCGGCCTTCGTTCAGATACTCGGCAATTGTACGAACTGATCCTGGCTTTTTCGGTCGGCCAGCGCCAGCGCGTCTTCCGCCCCAGGTTGATCGAGGTTCTGTTGTTCTGTCGCACGAATTCAAGTTATGCCACCTTTGCCCGCGCTTGTGCTTTCGGAGGACGGAAGTGTCCATATGCAAGAGTCATTTTACAGCTAGAATAGTTGCGAGTCAATTACAACTAGCGTATAATGGTTCCCAATGCAAACGATTCGCAACCCCGAAGCGATGCTCACGGCTCTCGCGAACCTGTCCGCGAACGCGGCGGCAGTCAGCCGATTCCAGGAAAGCTACCCAGGAGCCATTCCCGAACCGCCGTCCGGAATACGAATGAGGGTTCAGCATCGGTCGCAGTCTGGTCAAGCGCTTTCGACAGATGTTCCGGAAAGCTTGCAGCACATCCTGATAGTCCAGCGAGTGCTTCGCCAACTCTGGACGGGCAATCCGGACGAACAATCCGTGCGCGATCTAGAACAGGTCCTGTTATCCGGACGATTGGGTCTCGGCGGCGATGTTCCGTTCATGCAGTCGTTCAAATCTTCGCCACTCTCAGGAGTCATCGGCGTCGATTGGAAACACAGAACGTTTGTATATCGCCCACAGACCGCATTGCAGCAGGCGCTCTATTACCTGATGCAGGAATCGCGAAAGGCAAAGGTCTGCGCCAATCCCGATTGCCCAGCTCCCTACTTCATCGCATCCCGTAGCAATGCCCGGTATTGCTCGGATGATTGCGTGCAGGCCGAGCTTCGGGCGTCAAAACGGACCTGGTGGGAAGAACACGGAACTGAGTGGCGAAAAAGTCGAGAGAAAAAAATCAAGCAAGGTAGGAGGAAAAGATGACCGTTTGCATGCTCAAGTGAGCAAATCACTCGCGACTGACCACCGCATTCGGCTTCTCCTTTTTTCCCGAATCGGTTTCAACCAAGGATTCCGTTCGTGTCCGCAAATCCCGCCGTAGCAGCATCCCCTCTTCACATCACAGAAAACAGTTCTCCTGTGCTGATTCGTAGAAGTAAGCTTCTCACTGTCAAACAAGCCGCCGACCACTTCAGTCGCTCAGAGTCATGGGTGCGCCGTCACCTGGCTCAATTGCCCACAGTCCGCGTTGGGCGGGCGATTTTTGTTGATGTCGCGCAAATCCAGGGTAGGATTGAGATAGCGAAGTCGTTGAACCGGGAAGGGCCACAAATGCTCAAACGGTATCAACGAGGTTTTACAAACTACAACAAATCGACTGGTTTTTGGGAAGTTCGCTTTCGGTTAGATCTGCCAGACGGAACGCGAACGCAACGGCGGATACGACGGTTGGGAACAAAGAAAGAGTTTCCCGATCGCCACGCGGTGGAGGACAAGATTCGCGAACTGCAAAAACAGGAGCAGCAAGCAATCTTTGGCCAAGTGCAGGTTAGATCTAATGAGCCTGTTACTTTCCAGACGGTAGTTGATCGGTGGGAAGCTTCCGATGGTGCAACCCTCTGGGAAACCACGAGGACCCACTACCGCAACGCCGCGAACTCCTACCTTTCAAAGTTCGCCGGGATCGACATCAGGACATTCACGCACGAAGGCTTGCAACTGTTTCTGAACGAGCAGGCGAAATCCTACTCGCGCAGCAGTCTCAAGTCGATGCGTCTCGTCTTGAAGCTGGTCTTGGCGTTCGCGGCAACCAACAAACTCATCGACACGAATCCGGCTTCTGCGCTCAAGACCCCCAAAAAATGCGCAGGAAGAAAAGTCACGCGCACCATACTTGCGTGGTCGCAGATTATGTCGATGATTGCTTCTCTCGAAGAACCTTACGACACTCTCATTCTCCTTTTGTCGATAGTGCCAAAGCGAATCGAAGAAGCGGTTGCTCTCAAGCCGAGCGATCTTGATGAGCAGAACATTCTGCACATCAGGCGCGTGCTGTACGAGGGCAAGGTGATCGAACTGGAAGAAGCCGAACAAGAATACATCCCGCTCGACTCGCCCATACATGCGGAACTGGTGAAACGCTTGCGTGAGCTAGGCGGTAACCATGAATGGATTTTCCGTTCCAAAAATGGTCAGCCGTTGAACGTCGGCAATGTGCGCCGGAGAAAGCTACATCCGGCTGCACAGAAAGCGGGTGTGAGCATCGGCGGATTCCATGATTTCAGGCACACGTTCAGCAGTGCGATGCGCAAGGCTGGCGTGGATTTGAAAGTTCGGTCAGCAGTGTTGGGCCACAAAGGGAAGATCGGAGTGCTGGCGCATGATGTGTACGACGGGGTGAACCCGTCCGAGATTCGTCACGCGCTGGTATTGGGCGCAAGCTGGTTGCAGCAAGAGGAAATGATGCAGCAAGCTCTTCTTTCAACTCAGTTGTTCCCACAGATGTTCCCACAAAGGTCAGCGGCATGAGAAGCAATGCGTAAGTTGTTGAAAATGGTGAGCGCGGTAGGAATCGAACCTACAACCTACTGATTAAGAGTCAGTTGCTCTGCCAATTGAGCTACGCGCCCGGAAGGACTATCGAAGGAAGGACGACACTGGATTATAACATCGCATCGTGAACGAGTTCGCGCCCTACTTCGTGCTGCCGAAAGGGAAAAGCGGCTGATTGCCGCGCGCGCTCTTTCGAATGATTGCGGTCGAACAGACTTTGCGGACGAACAAACATTGATCCCAGGCCAACCGAATCTTTGATTGAACGCCCGCGAAATTTCATTCGCTGGTGAAATAGTCGACGGTCACCGGATTCTCGAACAGCGAGTAGTCGCGTGTGACCACGGTGATGCCGCTCTCGGTCACGAAATATTTCTGACGGTCCGCTTCCGGATCAAAGCCAATCGTTGTGCCTTCGGGGATGTGGACGTCGCGGTCGATGATGGCGCGGCGAATGCGGCAATGGCGTCCAACGTTCACGTGGGAAAAAAGAATGCTGGAATCAACTTCCGTATAAGAGTTCACGCGAACATCGGGCGAGAGCACGCTGTAGCGCACCGCACCGCCGGAGACAATGCAGCCCGCCGAAACTATGGAATCCAAAGCCTGACCGGTGCGGCCCGGCTCTTCGAAAACAAATTTCGCGGGCGGATATTGACGTTGATGGGTGCGAATGGGCCAGGCCGAATCGTATAAGTTGAAAACCGGCGAAACTGAAACCACATCCATGTTGGCTTCGTAGTAGGCTTCGAGGGTGCCCACATCGCGCCAGTAAAGGGCTTCTTTTTTGTTCTCGTCTACAAAATCGAAACCATACACCCGATAGTCGTCCGCCATCTTCGGCAAAATGTCCTTGCCGAAATCGTGGCTGGAGCTTTCATCCTCGGCGTCTTTCAGCAGCACGGGAATCAGCACGTCGGTGTTAAACAGGTAAACGCCCATTGAGGCAGGAACCCGATCAGGATTGCCGGGAGCGCGAATTTTTGTGACCTTGGGCTTCTCCTCAAAGCCGGTGACGCGATTATCCGAATCGACCGACATGACTCCGAAGCGATAAGTCTCCTCAGGTTCGATCTGGATGGTGGCAATGGTTACATCCGCTGCGGAGTCAACGTGCTGCTGCAGCATCAGGTCGTAATTCATTTTGTAGATGTGGTCGCCAGAGAGAATCAGTACATAGCGCGGCTGTTCGGATCCGATCGAATAAATGTTCTGATAAACCGCGTCCGCCGTGCCTTGATACCACTGGTCGCTGACGCGCTTCATCGGCGGCAAAACTTCGATGAATTCTCCCAGTTCGGTGCCTACAATGTTCCAACCTTCACGGATGTGCCGATTAAGAGATAGGGCCTTGTACTGGGTAAGGATGTAAACCTTGCGCAGGTCGGAGTTAATGCAATTGGAAAGCGTGATGTCGATGATGCGGTAGATACCGCCGAATGTGACTGCCGGCTTGGCGCGGTCGCGGGTGAGGGGATAAAGCCGTTCCCCGGCCCCTCCCGCCAACAGGACTCCTAAAGTGTCTTTCATCTCGCTCCGCTAGGATGAGCAAGCTGCGTCCGGCGAACAAAAAAATTTACTGAAGCCCCTTTTGCGCGGTAATACTAGCACAGGGGATTAAGAAAAGACCAAAGCCGCTTATCTTGAAGCTTCCCCACGACCGGCAACTGCAGCGCCGGATGCGTATTTCAACACCGGCAGACTGACCTCAACCACGGTGCCGGGATTCGTCCTGCGAATGCTGATGGCGCCGCCTAACTGGCGAGCCCGCTCGCGCATTCCCCCGATACCAACCCCAATGTTGGCGCCGCCATCTTCCATACTTCTTAGAATTTCAACAGGGATCCCGCAACCTTCGTCGCGGATGGTAAGTGAAGCCCCTTCGACATTCGCTTGCAGCGAAATAAACGCAGTTCGGCTGCCCGAGTGGCGATGGATGTTCACCAGCGACTCCTGCACGATGCGGAAAATTGCCGTCTCAACTTCCGTAGGAAAACGCGGGAGGCCAGAATCTATATCCAGATCTACGGCGATTTTGCTGCGTTCGCTAAATCCCCGCGCATACCATTCGACGGCGCTGCCCAGGCCTGTCTCATCAAGCATAGGGGGATGCAGCAAATAAGACAGCGTCCTGATTTCAGAAATGACCTGATCGGCAAGAGCAGCGCTATCGGCGACTCTGGCTGACAAGCTGGGATCGTTGTGGGCCCGCTGCGCAATAACTCCCAAATTGATGTGCAGCGCGGCCAGCAATTGACCTGCGCTGTCGTGCAGCTCGCGACCCAGACGACGGCGCTCTTCGTCTTGCAAAGTCAAGATACGCGCGGAAAGCTTGCGCAGCATTTCTTCCGTCTGCACACGTCTTTGAATTTCGTTATGCAGCAGCTGATTAGATTGGGTGAGCTCTGAGGTGCGCTCCTGAATTTTCAGGTCGAGTTGCTCGTTGGCGGCCCGAAGCTGCTGCTCCACGCTAATCCGTTCGCGCTCCGTGACAGCGTTTTGCTCGCGAGCCTCGGCCAGTTGCTGATTCTTGGCAATCAGCTCCGAGGCCATTTGCGAGAGCCTGTTTTTCTCCGGTTTGTCGGGGTAAGGTGTTATTCGAGACAAGTTCAGTGCGGGCTCCCGAGGCAGAGACATCCAATAACATAGTCTGGTACGAACTAGCTTTTTGCCATACAGGGTTATCCTGATTACCATCTAGTACATGGACTCCGCAAAGCAATACGTCGCAACACGATCAGTCCGGAGTTGTCGGCTACTCCTTCTATTTGTGGGCATGGCTTGCGGCGCGGCGAATTGCGCCAGCACCGCCGGGTCACCCAACGTTCAGTGGCAGCCGCAAGCTCTGACTAATGGTTCTCCAGTTCTATTCGAAATAAAAGCCTCGGCCAGGGTGCGCGCAGTTTCCGGCCTGTGGATCGGACAGAGCGTGAGTTTTTTCCGCTCGTCGACGAATAAAGGATGGTATGGACTCGCAGCCATCCCATTGACCACAAAAGCAGGACCCTACGAATTGCGGGTCACTGAGATGCTTGCGAGCGGTGTCAGCGTAGAGTTAACCCGTAAAATTCGAGTCAGCAATGCGCCTTATCCCAAGATCACGGTCAAAGTTGCTAAAAGATTTACCGAACCCAACCCAGAGCAGCTGACCACAATTTCCACCGACAAGAGTTTGAAAGAAAAGGTCTTTGGCACTGTAAGCCCGGATCGGCTCTGGGCGGGCCAGTTCATCGCCCCGGTTTCCGATCCCGTGTCCGATATTTTCGGGACCGCCCGAGTGTTCAATGACCAGGTTCAGAGCCGGCACCGGGGCTTGGACTTTGCCGCCCCTCCGGGAACAGAAGTCCATGCAATTAATAGCGGAGTTGTAATTCTGGCCCGGCCAATGTTTTTCGAGGGTAACTGTGTTGTCATCGATCACGGGCAGGGATTACTGAGTTTGTATCTGCATTTGTCCGCATTCAAGGTAAAAGAGGGCGATCAAGTCCACACTGGCGAGACCGTCGCCTTAAGCGGTGGAACAGGAAGGGCGACAGGGCCACATCTTCATCTTGCAGTTCGATGGCAGGGAATTTACTTAAGTCCGGCTATCTTATTGAAAATAAAGATTCCTGTTAGTTAAGGTGATAATTGCCAGGAAATCTTGTTCCGATTTCGTAACAAAAACGAACACTACAATACCGAATCTTGCGTTTTATGCGAAGCTGCTTTCGCTGGTCGTCAGGTAATAGCGTGGGGAAGCGCTAAGTTTTCGCCCGACGGATAGCTATCGGGAGCTTGGAGGGCCCCCTCGACAAGTTCCCGATATCTTTTTGTGTTAGAGCGCGGCCACTTTGGATTGTTGCAGGACTTCAGCGGCGCCGCCGACCCCGTCGCGGTAAGAAACGTACCGTCCCGAAATCGCGGGGATGCGCTCACCGGGAACGACAATCCCTACCAGGTTCAGAGGGTCGGCAGCAGAAATCGTCACCAGCTCACCTGTTGGCGGAAGTTTTCGCGTAGCGCGTAAGGACTCAACTGCGACCGGCAACGCAAACTGTTCGCCAAGGAAACCGTCGACGAACTTGCCGCCACGAATTTCGCCACGTGCTTCCAGACGCCGGAAGGCCAGCTGCAGCTCTCGCCACTTCGGCAAATTGCTTTCGCGAACCAGAAGATCGCGGAAAACTACTCCATACCGTTTCAATAACATCCAGCAAACTGACTCAGCCCGGCGTTCGTGCTCGACCGCAGAATCCGCGTGCAGGATTGCCCACCGACCGGAACTGTGCCGGGGACGAGCGGATTTACCGTTGCCTTGGCCGGAGCGGCGCTTGGGATCAATTAAAGCTCGAAGATTATCGAACCCGTCGGCTGTGACCAGCCCGGCCGCCACCAGTTCCCATAATCCGGTTTCAATCTCAGCTTTCAATTTGCCGGTGGCGCGCACGATGTCTGCAAAAAACGAAGCTCCGCGCTGGCGCAGAAGTTCGAAGACCTGATTAGCCACCGGGCTGAGTCCGTGCGCGTCAGCCAGTGAAGCATGGGGCGCCATCCAGTCTGAGTCTTCGCGCACGAAAAATGTGATCGGAGCTACGCTTGTGGGAATCACTCGACGGCGATTCGGTTGATCTCCATTAGAAGATTCAAGCGTGGCCGGATGCGGCGAAAGCCTTCCCCATCCAACTGCACCGGTGAGGCAAAGCTGGTCGAGCCATTTGGGATCGTAATCCGCAATTCTTCTTGAGAGCACCTGTCGTTCCCATGCATTCGCGGGGACTTCAAAGCCTTCAAGTTGGCGCAACACTTCCAATGTCGCCCGTTCGCCCTGAAGCTGGGATTCTGGCGCGATGTGCTGCCAGCGCAACAGCCAGCGCATGAATTGTGCCGCGCTGACCGGTTGAATCTGCTTGCGCAGGGTCGCGACGGTCAGGCGGTGAATTCGAGCTAACAGTCGGCGATCGCACCACTCTGTTTCCTGCATGCTGGGATCGGTGAATTTTCCGCGGAGGATCGCACCGCTGGCTTCCATCCGCAGCAATGCCTTTTCGATCTCAGGTGCGGGAACGCCTAATGAACCTGCCAGTGCGTGCGGGGTCACCGGACCGATGTGCCCCATCCAGCCGGTGACCATGGCGAGGATAGCGTCGTCAGTAGAAGGAGCTAATTGCGGAATGTCAGCGGGAGCGGTCTCGAAAACTGCATTTGGAAAAATTGCCGAGAAGGCTCTGGCTCGTTCAGCGGCAATCCAGTAAGTTTGATCACCACTCCGGGCGCTCACAGCCCGCTGAGCGTGACCCAATCGCTCGAAATAAAGTTCCCAGCCCGATGCGCCGGCGAACGTGTGGAGACAGCCGCCCGCGGCTGTCTGGTCGAGCTGCGCTCGACGATCTGCTTCAACCAGGGAGAAACCTCGTTCAGCTTCGCTGAACCGGACAGTCGAGGGCGGCTGTCCCCACATTGGCGAAGGCATGGGAATTGGCAACGCAACCAAGGTGTGCAGCACATCGTGGAGTTCATCGGCGTCGCGCAGATCTGGCCATGCTTCCGCGCGAACCTGCTCGATTGCGCCCGGATCGAGCTTGCCGACTTCCTCCAAAACTGATTCAGGAAGAATGCGCCGCATCTCAACCGCGCGGGCGCGCCGTTCTTCTAGCGGAGCGTCATCGAGATAGGCGTACGGGTTCGCATTGAGTATCTCGTGAGAGAACTGTGACGGCACCGGCGTATCGACGGCAACACAACGAATGCTTCCATCTTCCATGCGGCGCAGCAAATCGCGCACCCCATCGATATCCATGGCTTCGGTGAGCACGTCTTTCATTACTTCCTTCACCAAAGGATGATCGGGAATCTTGATGTCGCCCTCGATGTTTTCCTGGCAAGCGGCGACGTCGGGAAAAACCGAAGCCAGCAAATCATCGGAGCGAATGCGCTGAATTTGCGGCGGAACTTTTTTGCCGCCCTGAAAGCGAAGCAGAGCCAGAGACCGGTTTGCGTCCCAGCGCCAGCGGGTCCCGAAAACCGGCGCGGCCAGGGCGGCTTGCTCAAGCACCGACTGAACGCTATCAGCATTTAGGAAATGAAAAACATCGGCGAGGGGGAAACTGTGCTGCTCGGCTAGGGCGATGTTGAGGCCGTTGTCGGTTGCGGCCGCCTGTAATTCGAAGTTGAAACTACGGCAGAAGCGCTTGCGAAGCGCCAGTCCCCAGGCTTTGTTGATGCGGGCGCCAAACGGGGCGTGGATGACCAACTGCATGCCGCCACCTTCATCGAAAAAGCGCTCGGCGACGATGGTGCTTTGCGTGGGGACGGCGCCAAGGACAGCACGACCTTCGAGGATGTATTGAATAGCTTGCGACGCGCCGGATTCATCCAGCCCACATTGTTCAGCCAGCCATGAAATAGTTTCGGCGACTTGGGGCATCATTGGCGAAAGTGCAACCGGCGAAATTCCCGGCAAGCGCTCACTGATTTCACGGCGCAGTTCGGCGACATGCAGCGACAGCTCTTGCGTGCGCGCTGGCGCCTCTCCCAGCCAGAAAGGAACCGTAGGAGGCGCTCCGTGCGCATCTTCCACCAGCACACGGCCTGACTTTCCTTCTACTCGGCGAATGCGCCACGAGGTGTTGCCGAGCAGCACGATGTCGCCTGCGTTGCTCTCGACCGCGAAATCTTCGTCGAGAGTTCCAACGATTCCGCCCTCAGGCTCGGCAACCACGGTAAACAATGCAGTTTCAGGAATCGCACCACCGCTGGTGATCGCAGCCAATCGGGCTCCGCGGCGTGCACGCAGTTTGCGATTCACCCGGTCGTGATGAAGATATGCTCCGTATCGTCCTCGGCGCGCGGCAATGCCTTCGGAAAGCATTTCAACGATGGAGTCGAAGAGTTCACGCGAAAAATTGTGGTAGGGATAAGCCCGTTTGACCAGAGCAAACAGCTCATCTTCATCCCAGCCCGGATCGTCTTCAGAAGGACCTTGTGGCTCGGACACTCTTGTCCCAGCAGTCGATAACTCCAACGCTGCCTGGGACGCTAAACTCGATAGACTTCCATTTTCGGTTGTCGATGACCCCTCGGTGTTCTCGGACAGGAGTGTCCGAGCCACACGACCATTGCCGCCGGGAGCATGTCTCCGAATCACGTGGCTAGTGCTGGTCGCACACGTGGCGACGATCTGTTGCGCCATCACATCCAGCGGAGAATCGGGGATGATCAAGCGATCCAGATCGCCCTGGCGAATGGCGCGAACCAGCGAGGCGCATTCGAGCAAGTCGTCTCTGGTGGTAACAAACAACCGTCCCTTAGGTACAGCGCCGCGCCAGTGGCCTGAGCGTCCCACTCTTTGAAGGGCGACGGCAATCGCCCGCGGGGAACTGATCTGAATTACCAGATCAACCGTGCCAATATCGATTCCAAGCTCCAGTGAGGCGGTTGCGATCAAGACCTTGATCTTTCCTTCTTTCAGTTTTCTTTCGGCTTCCAGACGCAACCGGCGCGAGAGACTGCCGTGATGCGCGCCAACGTTTTCTTCGCCGATGCGCTCCGCCAGGTTATGCGCAACCCGCTCGACAAGGCGGCGGGTGTTGACAAAGACCAAGGTCGAGCGGTGCTCCTCCGAAAGCTGCACGATGCGGTCGTAAATTTCATCCCACATCTCATTGCTGGCCACTGGGCCGAGCAAAGTTGCTGGAATTTCAACCGCGAGATCGAGCTTGCGCTTGTGGCCAATGTTGACGATTTCTGGATCGGGTCGGCCATTGCCAGCAAGAAAATGCGCAACTTCTTCGATCGGCTTCTGCGTTGCCGATAGCCCGATGCGGACGGGAGAGCGGTAGGTCAACGCTTCCAGCCGTTCCAGTGAGAGGGCTAAGTGCGCGCCGCGCTTGTCGTCAGCCACGGCGTGGATTTCGTCGACGATGACCGTCTCGACGTCGCGAAGAATGGCCCGGCTTTTTTCAGCCGTGAGCAGGATGTAAAGAGACTCAGGCGTAGTGACCAGAATATGCGGCGGGCATTTCAGCATCGCCCGGCGTTCTGGGGCGAGCGTATCGCCGGTTCGGACGGCGGTGCGAATCTGCGGCATCAGCAGCCCGCGTTCGCCAGCCATTTGGAGAATCTCCCCGAGCGGAACTTCGAGATTCTTCTGAATGTCGTTGCCGAGGGCCTTCAGCGGCGAGATGTACAGAACTTCAGTGCGGTCGTGGAGTTCGCCGGCGAGAGCCTTGCGAACCAGGCGATCAATGCAGGCAAGGAAAGCGGCAAGAGTTTTTCCGGAGCCGGTTGGGGCGGAAATCAGCGTGGTCCGACCCGAGAGAATATGCGGCCAGCCCAGCTCCTGTGGCTCGGTAGGGGTGCCGAATTTAGCAGTAAACCATTCGGCGACGAAAGGATGAGCCCAGGAGAGAGCAGACATCAGGATATTTTAATTCTTCGATTATAGTTTCGCAAATTATTCGCCTGAGCATAGGCTTTACAGAGCACCGTCACCGATCCGGCTTCGCGGCATCTTTATTACGGCAGCAATTTTCTACTCGCCCAGCGGTTCATCGCTGTCGCTGATATTTAGGCCGCGTATTCCACAGCAGTTTCACATGGTTTGCACCATGCGAGTTGCAATGTTGATGGAAAAGGTTCCTCTCGGGCCTATTTTCCTATTGCGGAGAGAAGCTCAGGATTTCGATAATACGCGTAGTTTCACCGACAGCGTGTATCGATACAGCCGAGAAGATCTCATTCGAATCCTGCAGGTCAGCCCGCGGCAACTGCTTGCGTGGGAAAAAGCCGGGCTGCTTGCCAGCGCCGAAAGTTATAACTTCTTTGATCTTTTGCAGGTGAAGAAAGTTCGTGACTTGTGCGCGCGCCATGTGCGTCCCATCGAGATTCGCCAATCACTGACTGCGATGCAGCAACAGGCGGCGGGAATGGAGAATCCGCTGCTCGAGGCCAATGCTTCGACCAGTGGGCGACATCGGGTGGCTTTTCGGCATGAAGGCCGGCTCTTGGAGCCGATCGCCGGGCAATTCATGTTCGATTTTTCTCCGGGGGAAAAAGTTATCGCCAGCGTTCCTGTAACCAGAAGTTCTGCCGCCCCTCAGGAACCAGCGGGTGCCGATGTCGCGGAATTGTTTGCTCGCGGCGTTGCGCTGGAAGATGACCCGCGGAGCCAGCTGCAAGCGATTGCTGCTTATGAACGCGTTTTGCAGCTTGATCCGGAGCACGCGGCTGCGCACATAAACCTCGGCACGCTTTATTACAACCGTCAGGATTATCGCGCGGCGGAAGATCATTATCGCGAGGCTTTGCGGATTGATCCGCGCTATGCATTGGCGCACTTCGATCTTGGCAATGTGCTGGATGAAACTGGCCGTATCACCGATGCGGTGGAAAGTTATTTGACCGCGCTGCGGTTGGCGCCTACTTATGCCGATGCTCACTATAACCTGGCGCTGGCTTACGAAAAGATGCGTGAGCCGCGCAAAGCTCTCAAGCACTGGCAGTGTTACGTGAAGCTCGATGGTACAGGTCCGTGGGCGACTCACGCACGCACTCAGATAAAGCGGATTCTGAAAACTGATCCGCTCAGGCTGGTTGTTGGCGGAAATGCCCCGATCCAAATAGAAAGTTAGTCGTACATACCTGCCTCTCTTACCCGGTGTAAAATTTCAGTCGACGATCTCGAAAGGAATTTTCCATGCCGGAAGCTGCTCTGCAGAATTTGACTGCTACCCCGCTTACGTCCCTCTCCGAAGACGAAATTCTTTTTCGGGAGAACGTGCGTCAGTTTGCGGAAGAAAAAGTTCGTCCGCTTGCCAAAGAAATGGACGAGAAGGGCGTTTTCGACAAGTCTCTGGTCGAACAGTTCTTTCAGCTTGGTCTGATGGGAATTGAAGTTCCGGAGCAGTTCGGCGGTGCGGGAGGGAAGTTTTTTGAGGCGATCCTGGCGGTGGAAGAGCTTTCGCGCGCCGATGCCTCCGCTGGCGTGGTGGTCGATGTGCAGAACACGTTGGTGAATAATGCGCTGGTGCGCTGGGCGAATCCCGAGCAGAAGAAGAAATATTTGTCGCGCATGGCCTCAGACACCGTCGGCGCATATGCGTTGAGTGAGGCCGGATCGGGCTCAGATGCGTTCGCGCTGCAGACCAGGGCAGACTTGAAAGGCAGCGATTACGTTCTGAACGGCCGCAAGCTTTGGATCACCAACGCAAAAGAGGCGGGAATCTTTGTGCTGTTTGCAACGGTCGATCCTTCGGCCGGATATAAGGGAATTACCGCTTTCATTATTGAAAAGGAATTTCCTGGGTTCACTGTAGGGAAGAAGGAAGACAAGTTGGGCATCCGCGCTTCCTCGACCTGCGAATTGATTCTGGAAGACTGCCGAGTTCCTAAAAGCAATGTGTTAGGCGAAGCTGGCAAGGGATACAAGATCGCCATTGAAACGTTGAACGAAGGCCGCATCGGCATTGGCGCGCAGATGCTGGGCGTCGCGCGTGGAGCGTGGGAATACGCGGCGAAGTATGCGCAAGAGCGCAAGCAATTTGGCAAGAGCATTGCTGAATTTCAGGGAATCCAATTTCAACTGGCGCAAATGGCGACCGAGATCGAAGCGGCGCGGTTGATGGTGTATAACGCGGCCCGCATGAAAGATGCCGGTGCGCCATTTGTAAAAGAGGCCGCGATGACGAAATTGTTTTGCTCGCAGGTGGCCGAGCGAGTGACCTCGCTGGCGATCGAGATTTATGGGGGCGCCGGTTTTACGAAAGACTATCCCGTGGAGAAATACTGGCGTGACGCGAAGATTGGCAAGATTTACGAGGGCACATCGAACATGCAGTTGGCGACGATCGGTAAGCTAGTACTGGGAAAATGAAATAGATGGTGCGGACACTCGGGTTCGCATCCAAACCTCGCGGGCGAAGGCGCCCGCGCCACACGCTATATAATTTTCTCTCCAATCGACTTCGCTTGGGAGAAAAGCAACAAATAATCCGGCCCGCCTGCTTTGGAATCTGTTCCCGACATATTGAAGCCGCCGAAGGGATGCGCACCGACGATTGCTCCAGTGCACTTGCGGTTGATGTAGAGATTGCCGACGTGGAACTCGCGCATGGCCAGCTCAATCTTGTCGCGTGATCCGGTATAGACCGCGCCAGTTAGACCAAACTCGGTGTCGTTAGCGATATCGAGCGCTTGCTCAAAGTTGCGCGATTTAATCACCGCCAGCACCGGGCCGAAAATTTCTTCCTGCTCGAGTTTTGATTTCGGTTGAATATCTGCAATCACGGTCGGTTGAACGAAATAGCCTTCGCCGCAGTCAGTTGCTCGATTTCCGCCGGTGATGATCCGGCCTTCGCGCTTGCCGATATCGATGTAGTTCATGATCGACTTCATCGAGCCTTCGTTGATGACCGCGCCCATGTTGGTATTGGTGGCGGGGTCTCCGATGGTGAGCCGCTCCACGCTGTCTTTCAAGCGCTCCAGGAATTTTCCGTAGATGCGTTCATCGACGATGACGCGGGAACAGGCAGAACATTTTTGTCCCTGAAACCCGAATGCAGCGGCGGCAACGCCATTAGCTACTGTCTCAAGATCGGAGTCAGCATCGACGATGATCGCGTCCTTGCCACCCATCTCAAGGATGGTGCGTTTGATCCAAATCTGGCCAGGAGCGACGTCAGCGGCAACTTTGTTGATGCGCAGGCCGACTTCACGTGATCCGGTAAACGCGATGTAGCGGGTTTTCGGGTGCGCGACCACGGCGTCGCCAAAACTCGCTCCAGCGCCGGGGCAGAAGTTCACCACGCCCTCGGGCATTCCCGCGGCTTCCAGAATCTCAATGAATTTTGCCGCGATGGTAGGCGAATCGCTCGACGGTTTGAGAATTACGGTATTCCCGCACACGATCGATGCCAGCGTCATGCCGGCCATGATTGCGGCAGGAAAGTTCCACGGCGGAATCACAGCTCCCACCCCGAGAGGGATATAGAAAAAATGATCGATTTCGCCCGGCAATTGCACCGGAGCTTTTGCGTGGCCAAGGCGTTGCGCCTCGCGTGCGTAGAATTCGCAGAAGTCGATGGTCTCAGCGATGTCGGCGTCGGCCTCGCCCCAGTTTTTGCTCACTTCATAGACCAGCCATGCCATCAGTTCAAATTTGCGCTCGCGCAATATGTCGGCAGTGCGGAATAGCAAAGATACGCGCTCTTCCAACGGGGTGCGGCTCCAATGCTCGTAGGCTTTCAATGCCGCCTGCATGGCCGGCTCTACGTGTTCCTTGCCGGCTTTCTGGTGAATACCAACAACTTCTGACGGGCGCGCGGGATTGAGGGAACGTATCTTTTCCGACGTCTTCACCCGGTGGCCTCCGATGATCAGGTCGTACTCGCGACCTAATTGTCCGCGGACCTTGTCCAGGGCGGCGCGCATCTCTCTGGCAACATCCCATTTCGTGAAATCCAGCATCGGCTCATTGCGAAATGGGCTTTGCTGTGCGCGAGTACGCGGACGAATCGGAGCTTCAACGGTTGCCATGGATTGCACCTCGGAAAGGATTTTGCAGTAACGTCTATTTTATACCGTCCGCGGGCGATTTCTCTGGCTAGGCCCGGTGCCCGCAAGTTGCGCTATATTCGTTTTGGCCGATCTATGCGAGTGACGATTTTCGGAGCGACGGGAATGTTGGGCAAGGCGCTGATGCGTCAGTGGACCGAGGATAACGTGACGGGCCTCGGCAGCGCGCAAGCCGACATTCGCTCTCCCGATGAGGTCGATAAAGTGGTGAGTGAAAGCAATCCCGAGTGGATTGTGCTTTCGGCGGCTTACACCGATGTGGACGGATGCGAAATTAATCCGACACTCGCGGCGGCGGTAAACACGCAGGGAGCGGCAAATGTAGCAAAAGCAGCGGCTAACTCTCGGGCGAGGCTTTTATTTGTCAGCACCGACTACGTTTTTGATGGCACGAAGAATACGCCGTACGAGGCCGATGACCCACGCCACCCCATAAACGCCTACGGAAAGAGTAAGGCGGACGCGGAAGAGAAGATTCTCGCGTTGCTGCCTGACGCATGCATAGTGCGCACGTCGTGGCTATTCGGTCCGGGAGGGAAGTGCTTTCCAGATACGATTCTGAAGTTGGCGGCAAATCGTCCGGAGATTGAAGTGGTGAACGATCAGCGCGGCTGCCCCACCTACACCTTTGATCTCGCGGACGCAATTATCAAACTTTGTCGCGCGGATGCGAAGGGCGTTGTTCATGGCACCAATCGCGGGGTGTGTTCCTGGTACGACTTTGCAGCCGAAATTCTGCGCCGGGCGGGATCGAAAACTGTAGTGCGTCCCACCACCAGCGACAAATTTGTCCGTCCCGCTCCCAGGCCGAGCTACTCCGTTCTTTCTGACGCGAGCCTCGCTGCATACGGAATCAAAATGCGCGGTTGGGAGGACACACTGCCCGACTATCTGCGCGAGCGCGCAGCGGCGTGAAATTCAGCTTCCGCAGTGGGCATGGAAAAAATGGTTTGACCGCAAGATGCGGATATTCCGAATTTTCCTTCCCCCGTAAGCTTTGACCATGAACAGTACAATTCTTAGCGTCGGACAACCCAGACAGTTGGATATGAAGAACGTCATCGAAGATTCCCGCTGGCAGGCGGTCCTAGCCCGAGACGGCGCAAGCGATGGGAAGTTTGTATTCGCTGTCTCATCGACCGGCGTGTACTGCCGGCCGTCGTGCCCCTCGAAGCGCCCCAAGCGCGAGAATGTTTCGTTTTTTCGTCGACCGCAGGAAGCGGAAACTGCTGGTTTTCGCGAATGCCTGCGCTGCCGCCCTAAAGCGATTGCAGGGAATCCGCGGCAAGAATTGATTAAATCTGTTTGCCGCTATATCGAGCAATATCTGGATGAGCCCGTCACGCTCGCAAGATTGGGCGCAGAATTTCGCCAGAGCCCGTTTCATCTGCAAAGAACGTTCAAGGCGGTGCTTGGGATTACGCCCAAGGAATATGCGGACTCATGCCGCATGCGCGGTTTTCGGCAGAAGCTGAAAGCCGGCCACTCGGTCACTCGCGCGATGCATGATGCCGGATACAGTTCGACCAGCCGGCTCTACTCCCGCACCTCGGCGGAATTGGGCATGGAGCCTGCGAAATATCGCCGGGGCGCGATTGCCGCACCGATCCGCTACGCGTTCACAGACTCTCCCATCGGGCGCATGTTGATCGCGGCCACCGACAAAGGCATTTGCAGTATTCAGTTCGCAGATTCTGAAGAAGAACTGGAACAGGGACTGAAGCAGGAGTTTCCGTTTGCATTGCGGCGTCGCGATGACGACGGCATGGCGAATCTGGCTGGACAAATCGCGCAGCGAATATCTGGCGCCGAGTCTTCGTCCTCGCTTCCGCTCGACATTCAGGCAACTGCGTTTCAGCGGCGAGTTTGGTCTTATCTGCAATCAATTGCTTTCGGAAAAACGCGATCTTACACCGAAGTTGCAAAAGCCATCCGGCATCCTTCGGCGGTCCGTGCGGTTGCGCGGGCATGCGCGACCAACCCCGTGGCTATCGCGATCCCATGCCACCGCGTGCTGCGCTCGAACGGCGATCTCGGCGGGTATCGCTGGGGGCTGCAGCGCAAGAAAGCGCTCCTCGAAATCGAATCGTCGAGCCGATAATTCGTCGCCTGGTTTCGGTGGCGGGTGTCGCCGTTTCAGCGTCTCTCGCCTTTCGTTTACCGGAGTTTGACAATTCTTTACCCACCTTGATTCTGTCGCGTGATTCAATGATGATCAGAGTCCTTCATGAAAAACCCATGGCAAAATGCCGTGCCGTGGCGGCATGCGGCCGTCTTGAAATGTGTGCTGTTCCTGACGCTGGGGTTCGCATTTGCCCAAACCGCGTTTGCCAAAGCCGTCGGCACGGTGAAGTCGATCAGCGGTACTTCAATTGTGTTAACAACCGACAGCGGCGAGGTCACGGTCACTCTGGCTGATTCCACTCGCGTACTTCGGGCCTCGCCCGGACAAACTGATTTGAAAAGCGCTACACCGATTCAGGCTTCCGACATCCACGTCGGTGATCGCATGCTGGCGATGGGACCGAGTGGGGAAGGGAATTCCGTCGCGGCTTCCACTGTGATCGTGATGACGCAAGGCGATATCGCGGAACGCCAGCAACAAGAACGCGAAGAATGGCGCAAAGGCGTGGGCGGAATAGTGAAGGAAGTTAATCCGACTGCGGGGACGATTGCGGTCGTGAACGCGCTTGTCTCATCCGGGAAGCCGATCGTTATTCATGTGTCGCCGTCGACCAGCATCCGGCGTTATTCACCGGACTCGGTGAATTTTGATCAAGCAAAGCCGGGCACGTTGGATCAGGTTAAGCCGGGCGACCAGCTGCGCGCGCGTGGGGCGAAAAACGATGACGGCAGCGAATTCACGGCGCAAGCGATTGTTTCCGGGATGTTCAGGAATATAGCGGGAACAGTAATTTCGACAGACGCGGCAAACCACAGCGTCACGGTAATGGACCTGATCACGAAACATCCGGTGACGCTTAAGATCAGCGATGATTCGCAAATGCATAAGTTGTTGCCAGTCGCGGCCCAGAGGCTTGCCGCGCGATTGAAAGGCGGCGCGGCTGCGAACGGAAATCCTCCGGGCACGGCTGGGGAGTCTTCATCAGCCGGAGCCGGCGCGGGTGCAGGTAATGGCCAAGGGCGGGGTCAGGGAAATTGGCGCGGACAGAACGGAACGAGCGCTTCGCCGGCGTCACAGGGAGGCGAAGGATACCGTCGCGGAGGCGGGCCGCCTGATTTCCAGCAGATGCTGAGTCACATGCCGAGCGTGGCCATTTCTGATCTGCAAAAGGGAGACGCGGTTATGGTGGTGGCAACGGAGGGCAGCGCGGCGTCCCCCCCGACGACCATTATGCTGATTACCGGAGTTGAGCCCATCCTGACCGCAGCCCCGAGCGGGGCAGCCGCAGCAACCATTCTTTCCCCGTGGAATCTGGGAGCGTCGCCAGGCGGCGAAGGTTCCGGCGAGTAAAATTTCTTTAAGAGGAAACAGTTGCGAAATTCTTTATTTATTTTTTTATTGGCGGCAGCTATCGTACCTGCGGGGGCGCAGGCGCCCACAGCTACACTGAGCGGCAAAGTTGTCGATCAAACTGGCGCAGTAATTCCGCAGGCTACCGTGACAGTCACCGCGTCCGGCGGCAAGCAACATTCGGCCACAACGGACCAAGGGGGAGGATTCGAAATTCCTGCGCTGGCGCCCGGCACCTATAGCGTTGCCGCCACCGCCAAGGGGTTCGCGCCTTTTTCGAAGCCGGGCGTCCAACTGGTTGCGGGGCAAAAACAAACTCTGAACCTGGCTCTGCAAGTTCAAGTGCAGGAAGAGAAGGTTAACGTCGAAGCCGAAGGAACGCAGCTTGACGTGGGCGCAGCGTCGAACGCAAGTTCTTTGATCATAAAAGGTAAGGACCTCGACGCCTTGTCCGACGACCCCGACGAACTGCAGAATGAATTGCAAGCGTTGGCTGGGCCGGCGGCGGGGCCGAATGGCGGGCAAATCTACATTGATGGATTTACCGGCGGCCAGCTTCCACCAAAGTCGGCGATTCGCGAAATTCGCATCAATCAGAACCCGTTCTCCGCGCAGTATGACAAGTTGGGTTACGGACGGATCGAGATTTTTACCAAGCCGGGAAGCGATCATTATCACGGGCAGTTTTTTTTTAATGACACCAACGCAGTGCTGAACTCGAAAAACCCTTACGTGCCCACACGGCCAGACTATAACTCCGACATGTTCGACGGAAACCTGGGTGGTCCTATCAATAAGAAAGCGTCGTTTTTTCTGGACGCGTCACGTCGGAACATGGACGATTACTCCGCAATTCATCCGGTGAACCCTGACGACGTTTTTGGTCCGCCACTGCTGGAATCGATCGCTAATCCTCGAACCCGAACCAGCATAAGCCCGCGCGTGGATTATCAACTGAGCTCGAGCAATACATTAACCATGCGTTATCAGTTAACGCACGATGGCGAGCAGAACTCAGGCCTGACGTCATTTTCTCTGCCTGCTCAGGCATACAACGTGAATGAGACGGAGCACACGCTGCAAATCAGCGACACCCAAATTCTCAGTCCGACGGTTGTTAATGAGACCCGCTTTCAGTTCCAACGTGAAACTAACCACCAGCTGCCCTTGGGTTTTGGTCCTACCATCGAAGTCCAGGGTTTTTTCACCAATGGCCAGAACTCTGAAGGCTTGGTGCGCACGACCCAGAATAATTACGAGCTGCAGAATTACACTTCCGTCACTCATGGGAACCACCTGATCAAATTTGGAGCGAGGTTGCGCGGCATTACGTCGTCAGAATCTACGGACGCAAACTTCAACGGCACATTCATTTTTTCGCCGATTGACGGAAACCCGTTTTCCGCGCTACAGGCCTACCAGAACGCGGCGGCCGGAAATTGCTTATCAGGAGCAAACTACAACCCGCAAAACTGTCCATCGCAGTTTTCGATCACAACCGGAACTCCAAATGTGAGCGTGGGCTGGTTCGATGCCGGTCTCTACGCGGAAGATGAATGGCGGGTGAAGCCTAATCTGTCGCTTACCTATGGCCTACGCTTCGAGTCACAAAGCGACATTCATGACCACGCTGATTTTGCTCCTCGGCTCGGAGTGGCCTGGGGTTTGGGAAGCACCGGAAAATCTGCGCCCAAAACAGTGCTGCGCGCGGGTTTTGGCATTTTCTACGACCGCTTCGGATACAACCTGGTGCAGGAGGCGGACCTGCTGAACGGAATTACGCAACAGAAGGCGGTGCTCAGGAATCCTGATTTCTTTTCCGCAAGCGGCGCAGGGATACCGCCATTCAGTCAACTGTCAGCCAGTGGATCGCCAACCATTTATCAGATATCGCCGAACCTCCGCGCCCCGATTACGATCCAGAGCGCGGCAAGTATCGAGCGCCAGGTCACAAAGAACGCAACGGTATCCATAACGTATTTGAACTCGCGCGGCGAACACGCGTTCTATATCGACAACATTAATGCACCCTACCTCCCCGGAGGAATCACTCCCAACGGAACCAGGCAGAACATCTACCAGTACGACTCAGGCGGAATCTTTCGACAGAACCAGCTCATTGCAAACGTGCGAGTCAATACTGGACGCCGGGTATCTTTATTCGGCTTCTATGTTTTGAACTACGCCAATAGCAATGTCAGTTCGGGAGGAAGTGCGGGCGGTTTCTTTTCCAGTGGAACCACGTCAGAGGCCAGTTTTCTTTCCAATCAATATGATCCCAATGCCGATTACGGACGCGCGGCGTTCGACGTTCGTCATCGGGTCTTCCTCGGGGGAAATTTTACCCTGCCGTACTCTTTTTCGCTCAGCCCGTTCGTCGTCATCAATTCTGGCGAGCCCTACAATCTCACAACTGGCCAGGACAACAACGGCGATTCCATCTTCAACGACCGTCCGTGGTTCGCAACCGCAAACACCAATGCGGTCTGCACCTCGCGGGCATCATTTTCCAGCGCCAGCACCATTTATGGAATTGCGCCGGTGAATTACTGCACCGGGCCGTCTAATGCAACGTTGAATTTGCGTTTGAGCAAGACGATTGGTTTTGGCCCGGAAACCAAGGGTGCCTCCTCCGGCGGGGATCGGGGTTACGGAGGCCCGCATGGTGGCCGCGGCGGCGGGTTGGGACCAGGCGGCCTCAGCGGAGCCGGAGGGAGTAATCCTTTCGGAGGTCGAGGCGGTGGTGTGAGCCGGCGTTACAGTCTCACGTTCAGTATCGCAGCGCGCAATCTTCTGAATACTTTCAATCCTGGGCCGCCGGTTGGAAACCTGAGTTCCCCATACTTCGGGCAATCCATCAACATTTCTGGCGGACCCTTCGCTTCTGCATCGGCTAACCGGCGTATCGATTTGCAGGTGAGGTTCTCGTTTTAAAGCCGTCAGCTATCGGCTATCAGCCATCAGGTAAACCGGCAACCGCCAACGTTTGATATTCGTGATATCAGAAGAAGGAGTTAGTTACTGAGGGTGACGGCTGACAGCTGACAACTACTTGCAGTTCACTCCCACGCTTGGCGAGAGCGAAGTCAAAACGCTCTGATTGGGATAACTGTACGCCCCGCCCAGTGC
Source organism: uncultured Acidobacteriota bacterium (assembly GCA_963702345.1). Classification (GTDB taxonomy): domain Bacteria; phylum Acidobacteriota; class Terriglobia; order Terriglobales; family Acidobacteriaceae; genus Gp1-AA145. The sequence continues at coordinate 104,630 of CAVPCD010000009.1, forward strand.
GGTCGAAGGCGATTGGAATTCGAACCACTGTAAGAGGGCTTCGTTCTGCGGATGGTAAGTCCTGCCGCCGGTCTTGATGGGCACGGTGGATTCCGGTAAGCCCTCAATCGCGTCGCCCACCTCTAGATCGTCCTGACAATTTCCATTTTGCGAAAGCCACCAGGGAGTGATGCCGTGGATTCCATCGCTTCCCACAAACGGATCGTTCAAGCTTTCGGTGACTTCGTGACTGAGGGCAGTCACATCTTCAAACCCGGGGCTGAACAGGCCGGGGCTGATCCAGCTCGAGTAATTCAACACGTAGCGCTTCTCGCGGAAGCCGTTGCCGGCATCGCCGGGTTCAAAATCATAGGTATGAAAGCCGAGCACGCAGCAGTGATTGGGGTTTCGATTGAGATACAGAAATGTGTTGGGGAAGAGAAAAGTGGCGATGCTTTTGGTAGTGATATCACCCGCGTGTTCCGCCGCTCCAATTGGAGTGGAAGCGTCATTGGCAGTCGCCGGGAACAGGCGGTTCGAAAACACGTCGATATCAACCAGCACAAAGGCGCAGCACGAGCCGTCACTATTTAACGCGAAATAATATGCGCTGCGCGGAACTGAAAGTGTCCGCGATGGCTTCAACGAAGGCTTCAGCAGAGTGTGCCAATCGGACTGCATTGGGTTGTTAAATTCGGCGCGCTGAACCGCGTCCGAAAACTGCGTGGGCACTTCGCTGCTGGTGTAATCGGCGCGCTGAAAAATCGGAGAGTCCATCACTGCGCTCACGAACGGCTCGACCGAGTAATGCAGCTTGTGGCCGTTTACGACGCGGACGCTGCCGTCATAGTCCAGCAGATCCAGAGAGACCGGCACGATGGGAGCATCGAAGGCGGTTGTTCCTCCCAGCTCAGGACGGCCGCCAGCGATGGTGTAGTGCCAGTTTCGTTGCGGATTCCCCGAAGGCCCGACACCGGGGACACGGAACTCACCATTGAAATTCCTGATGGAATCGATGCCCGTAGAAGTTGGTCGCGATGAAACTAAACCTTCAGGGCCGCCGTTGCGATGGCCGCGGGGCGCAAAGATCGTAAATCCATGGTGGGCGCTCGAGAGCGTGGGCGCAAGCTGATCCGGGCTCTGCGCGAAAGCTAGAGTCGCACCCAGAGATATGAGTCCTAAAATCAACGCCAGCTGGAAAAATGACTTACCCCTACCCAAAACCGTCACCGCCTCAGTCCAAGTTACTTGGATGCGGAGAGACTTGCAAACTATGTTTAGGTCAAATTTTGGTCAATTCGAAGGGTGAATTGGAGCGACGGGCGCCACGCCCGTCAACTCCCGATCGGTCTGGAATGCTTCAGGTCTGCAATTTGATCCTTCGAGGAGTGAATTACTTAGGCCTCGTGATGGCCCCTTCCGAAGCGGAATGTACCAATGCCGCGTACTTCCCGAACACCCCGGTCGCAAACCGCGGCTTGGGCGCTTTCCATTGGGACATCCGGCGCTCGATCTCGGCATCGCTGATCTCAAGTTCCAGCAGTCGCTCGTTTACATCAATCCTGACCATATCTCCTTCATGAACCGCTGCGATCGGTCCACCCAAAGCGGCCTCGGGGGAAACATGGCCCATCATCAGGCCGCGAGTCGCGCCGCTGAACCGGCCGTCGGTCAGAAGCGCAACCGATTCACCCAGGCCCTCTCCGACAATGGCGGCTGTGACCCCAAGCATTTCGCGCATGCCGGGTCCGCCGCGCGGGCCTTCATTGCGGATCACGACTACGTCACCAACTTTCAGGCGCTTGCCGGTCACCGCGCTCATGGCTTCTTCTTCGGATTCGAACACCCGCGCCGGCCCGCGATGGCTCAGCCGTTCGTGGCCGCTAATTTTTGCCACGCAGCCTTGCGGAGCCAGGTTGCCGCGCAAGATTACCAGGCCCCCACTTGTTTTGAGAGGCCGATCGAGTGGCGCGATTACTTCCTGGTCAGGGGTTTCGACTGCGGCTGCGGCTTCTTCACCGATAGTCTTCCCGGTGACTGTCATCGCATTGGCATGAAGTTTTTCGCCTTGCAGCAATCGCTTCGCAAGCAGACGAATTCCTCCTGCGCGGTACATGTCAGTGGCCACGAAACGCCCGAATGGCTTGAGGTCGCAGAGCAGGGGAGTGCGTTCGCTGACTTTCTGGAAGTCATCGATCTCAAGTGGAACTCCCGCTTCACGCGCGATCGCCAGTAAATGAAGTACCGAATTCGTCGACCCGCCGCTGGCGGCGACGGACGCGATTGCATTTTCAATCGCATCCCGAGTGAGGATTTCTTTTACCTTCGGGCCCCTCTTTAACAGGTTCATCACCAGTTCGCCGCAACGGAAGGTCATTTCATCTTTGTGCGGATCCATTGCCGGCACGCTGTTGTAGCCCATTGGTGAGAGTCCAAGCATTTCCATCACCGTAGACATTGTGTTCGCGGTGTACTGTCCTCCACACGAACCGGCTCCCGGGCACGCGACATTTTCCAGTTCCTGCAAATCGGAGTCGCTCATCTTGCCGGCGGCGTTCGCTCCGATTGCTTCGTAAACATCCTGAATAGTGACGTCCTTGCCGCGAAAATTTCCGGGGGCGATGGTGCCGCCGTACAGAATGAGTCCTGGTAAATCGAGGCGCGCCAGCGCCATAGCGGCGGCGGGGATCGTCTTGTCGCAGCCAACAATGCAAACCACCGCGTCGAACAATTGGCCGCGACAGACCAACTCAATGGAATCGGCGATCACTTCGCGGCTCACCAGGGAAGCTCGCATTCCTTCCGTGCCCATGGTTTCGCCGTCGCTGATGGCAATGGTGTTGAATTCCATTGGCGTGCCACCGGCGGCGCGAACGCCTTCTTTGACCTTCGCCGAAAGCCGGCGCAGGTGGAAGTTGCAGGGCATGGTTTCAATCCAGGTATTGGCTACGCCAATCAAGGGCTTAGCCAGATCTTCGCTGGTAAGGCCAATCGCTTTAAACATGGAGCGAGCGCCGGCGCGATCGCGCCCCTCAGTGATAAGACGACTACGGTGTTTCAGATCCATAGATTTAGAAGATTACGACAGGGGAGAAGAAATCGGAAGCGGCCGGTAAGCCCAGATACTGGGCGTATTACCGGGAATTGCCTGTCTAACGCCGTATGTGCTCAAGAGCGGAGCTTCCCAGGCCGCTAATCGAGTTGCCTACTGCACTACAAATTGAGCAACTCACATCTCCACAGGAGGCATCGAAGAAACGCTTTTCGAAGAAGCAGAAGCATTCGAGGGGAAGTCAGAAGATATGCAATCAGGCGGATCGAAATTTGTTTTACAGCCATTAGCACTGTTTTTGTTGTGCATCGTTCTCGCCAGTTGTGGAGGCGGCGCCGGCAGCACCCAAACTCAGACTGATCCCCCGCCGCCCCCCACTCCGCAAACATCGATACCGCGCTCCGGAGTTAAGAACCTGATGATTGTCGTAATGCAGAACGCTTCCTTCGACCACTTGTTCGGCACTTATCCGGGCGCCAACGGCCTGAATTCCTCACTCCCCAGTTACGATCAACTGGATCAGGCGGGGAATACTATCACGCCTCAATTACTGACTGATCTCAGTCCCGACGACCTGCATCACACCGCCACCAGTTATCAGATCGCGTTCGACTCAGGAGACATGAATAAATATGCCTGGGAGAACGGCGACGAATCGATGGGATACTACGATAACACCAGCATCGGGACCGCCAGTGATGGCCAGCAGTTCGGCGTGAATACGCTCTGGGGTTACGCTCAACAATACGCCCTCGCGGATAATTTTTATGCTGCCGCCATGGCCAGCGAGCCCGGCAATATGCTCTATATGACATCGGCCTCTGTGGGCACCGGAAGTGATCCTTACGGCTACCCCCAGTTGGACGCCTGCAGCGCAGCCCTGTATCAGCAGAACCAGAGCATAGGCGCGACCATCACCCCGCCGCTGACTTACCAGAACGTTGGCGACCAGCTTTCGGCAGCCAAGATTTCTTGGACATGGTTCCATGAGTATTTTTCCAATGAGCAGAATGGTTCCTGCCTTCACTATGTGCCACAGGAAAATGCGTTTCAGTATTTTCAGTCGACTGCGAACTCCGCTAATGTACAGAACTTCACGCTTTCGGATTTTCAATCGCAACTGGCCGCAGGAACTGTGCCGTCGGTAATGTGGGTCACGGCTTCGCCGGGACATAGCATGCATCCCGGGCAAGGGAATATCGCGAATGGCATCGAGTGGCTGGACAACTTCGTGAACGCGGTCAAGGGCTCAAGTGCCTGGCCGAATACCGCAATTGTTGTGATCTGGGACGAAAGCGGCGGATGGTATGACCATATGGCCCCGCCCCAATTGAATGGGACCATCGGCTTGGGAGCGCGAGTTCCGGTCCTGATGATTTCGCCCCTGGCGAAGACCAACTACATTTCGTCGCAGCAGATGGATTTTGTTTCGGTGTTGCGATTCATTCAGTGGAATTGGGCGCTGGGAACATTCGCTGATTCTGGGCAAGCGGCCCGGGAAGCCCTGAGCGGAAACATCTGTGAATTGCTGACCACAGCTTGCGGAAATCCGTAAGTCGATTGCGCAGTCGTATTTCTATGCCATAGCTGCGTTGGCATTGGTGCCGCTCGCGCTCGCAGAGGCAGGCGGATGGGCATTCGGCAAACCGGTGGCCGAATCGAGCATTTCGGCTGTTGGCACACCCACACGAACATCCATTACATCGACAATCGCGTACCAGTCACGGCAGAGCTGGCCGATCTGCTTGGTGTTGACGTCCAGTAAAAGACTCGCGCGTTGGCCGTGACCGTCGGCGCATGCCTGCACGTAAAACATTTCGAGCCCGCGCCGAGAAACCGCGGTGAGAATGCGCATCAGCGTGCCTTGCGTATTGCGATAATGGATGTGAAATGCGTGCATGTTCTTCTCCCAAATTCTCACTTCAGCTTCGATCAAGCTCCGCTCGATAGACAGCCGAGGGCGGCTGTCTCCACACAAACCAGCCTCATTCTTCTTCGAACAACATCTCCGACAGCGCCGCCCCTGCCGGAACCATCGGATAAACATTTGCCTCAGGCGCACAGTCGAACACCAGCAACTCCGGCTCCGGCGATCGTAGAAAGCGCTCTAACGCGTCTGCCGTGTCTTCAGTGACCGGATATTCGCGCATCACATCTTCCTGAACGCGCACTGCATTGATGCGATAAGCTTTCGCGATTTCCACAAAATCCGGATTGTCGCTCAAATCAGTCTCAGCATAATTTCGCTGGTAGAAAAGTTGCTGCCATTGGCGGACCATGCCCAGATATTTGTTATCGACAATTACCATTTTGATGGGAAGATTCAGGCGGCGCACGGTGGCCAGTTCCTGAATGTTCATCTGGAAGCCGCCGTCTCCAGATACGCAGAGCACGGCCGCATCCGGTTTCGAAAGTTGAACTCCGACCGCGGCCGGCAAAGCGAAGCCCATCGAACCCAGGCCACCGGAAGTGATAAAACCACGCGGCGAGGCCGAGCGATAACGCTGCGCCGCCCACATCTGGTGCTGGCCTACGTCGGCGATGACAACGCTGTTTTGCGTAAGGCGCCCGAAAAGTTCGTCCAGAAAGCGAATAGTCGGTTGCGAGAGTCCGCGCGGATCGAGTTCCGCCCGATCTTCCCCGCAAGCTATGGCCCTCCATTCATTCCAACTCGGCAACTTCGCGCCGCGCACTTTCTCGTGGAAGGCAGGAATTGTTTTTGCGAGATCTCCAATGATTGGGAGTTCGCACGCGCGAACTCGATCCAGTTGTGCCGGATCAATTTCAAAATGTACGATTTTGGAATGGGGCGCAAAACGGGTGGGGTCGCCCGTGACCCTGTCATCCAAACGCGCGCCGAAAACCAGCAGCAGATCGTTTTCATGCAACGCCATGTTGGCGGCGCGAGTGCCGTGCATGCCGACCATGCCCAGATAATAAGGAGCCTCTGGTTCAACCGCGCCCAGTCCGTGGACTGTGGCGAAAGTAGGGATGTTGAGGTCATCCAGCAAACTTCGCAATTCCGATATGGCGCCTGAAAGTTTCGCGCCTGCCCCGATCAATGCCACCGGACGCTCGGCCTTTTGCAGCAACGAAATCAGCTTGTCGCCAAATGCCGCTTCCAGGGCCGAATCCGACGGACGCGGCTTCGGCGTGAACTTCACCGGCCCGGCAAATTCCATTTTTGCTTTCAGAAAATCGGTCGGGATGTCTATGACTACCGGTCCCGGACGACCTTCGCGTGCCCAATAGAAAGCTTCAGCGATTACTGAAGGGATTTCGTCGATCGTCTTCACCAGCCTGCTCCACTTTGTTAGAGAGAGAGTCAACCCGAAAACGTCGGTTTCCTGAAAAGCATCGGAACCAATCAACGAGCTGCGGACTTGGCCGGTAATGCAAACCAGCGGAACCGAATCCATTTTTGCATCGGCGATGCCGGTGACCAGGTTTGTCGCGCCCGGGCCGCTGGTGGCAATAGCCACGCCAACTTTTCCTGTGGCGCGCGCATGGCCTTCAGCCGCAAAAACCGCGCCCTGCTCGTGACGCGTGAGCACGTGACGAATGCCGCTGCCGTCTAGCGCATCATAAAGCGGCATAATCGCGCCGCCTGGATAGCCGAAGACCAGGTCGACGCCCTCAGCCCGGAGGCACTGCAAAAATATTTCCGCGCCTCTAAGCATTCACAACCTTCTTTTTCTCGGTCGATTCAGACTTGTGCGCCTGCTTGCCGGAGTCTTTTTGCAGCCACGACATCATGCCGCGCAGGTTCGCTCCTACTTCTTCCACCTTGTGCTTCTTTTCGGCTGCCCGCAGTGCGGCAAAGTTCTTCCCGCCAGACTTGTTTTCTTCAATCCATTCTCGGGCAAAGTTCCCGGCTTGAATGTCCGCAAGGATTTTCTTCATGGCCGTACGCGTCTCATCGCCGACGACTTTCGGTCCACGCGTCAAGTCGCCGTATTCGGCGGTGTTAGAGATCGAATAACGCATGCGATCCAGACCGCCTTCGTAGATCAGATCCACGATCAATTTCATTTCGTGAATGCATTCGAAATATGCGATCTCGGGCTGGTAGCCGGCTTCAATCAAAGTTTCAAAGCCTTTCTTCATCAGAGAAGTGAGGCCACCGCAAAGCACCGCCTGCTCGCCGAACAGGTCGCTTTCGGTCTCTTCTTTAAAAGTGGTTTGCAAAACGCCTGCGCGGGTGGATCCGATGCCATAGCCATAAGCGAGAGCCAGTTCGTGAGCCCGACCGCTCGCGTCCTGTTGGATCGCAATCAAAGCGGGCACGCCGCGGCCTTCGGCATAAACTCGTCGCAATAAATGGCCCGGGCTCTTGGGCGCGATCATCACCACGTCGACGTCGGCCGGCGGAACGATGGTTTTAAAATGGATGCTGAAGCCGTGCGAGAAGCCTAGAACTTTGCCCTTCGTCAAACCCGGCTTAATGGCTGACTCGTAGAACTCGGCCTGGGTCTCGTCCGGAGTCAGAATCTGAATCCAGTCGGCCTTTTTCGCCGCTTCGGCAGGAGCTAGAACGGTGAAGCCGTCGGCCTTCGCCTGTTTGGCGCTGGCGCGGCTCGGATCGAGACCGATTACGACGTTGTAGCCGCTGTCGCGCAGGTTTTGCGCTTGGGCATGGCCCTGGCTTCCGTAGCCAAAAATTGCGATGGTCTTGCCCTTCAGGGCGGAAGGATTAGCGTCATGCTCATAAAAAACAGTGGCCATTTAATTCGTCTCCTCAATCGCTGGGGTGATCTGCAAATGCCGACCGACCGTCCGGTCGGTAGAGATATGCTACCCGGCAGGCGTATCCATGTCAAGACATTGCTTTTGCGCCCCAATCGCTCTACTTTGGCTCGCTGGAGCCGTGCAGCGGGGATAACCGGCATTAAAATGGGGAGCTATATCAATTAGGAGGGTAGGGACGCGATGGCCACGATCCGCATAGTACTCCCATTCCACCTGCGTAATTTGGCGCATGTCGGTAGCGAAGTCACATTACCTGTCGAAGGCCCGGTTACCCAGCGCTCTGTGCTTGACGCCCTGGAGGAGCATTATCCGATGTTGCGAGGCGCAATTCGCGACCACGACACCATGCAGCGCCGGGCGTTCCTCCGCTTTTTCGCCTGCGAAGAAGATCTCACCCACGAATCACCCGACGCCTCGTTACCTGAGGCGGTCATATCCGGCAAAGAGCCTTTCATCGTGATCGGTGCCATCGCTGGCGGAAGAAAATAAAAAAGCCTACCTTTGTGTCGATTTCCCCAGCCTCGTTCGACGTGATAATAGAGCGAGGATTCAGAAGCAATTTCAAGGCGAGAGCCAAGCTCAATACAAATAAGGAGAGATTACGATGCGAGTCATGGTCATAGTCAAGGGCGATAAGAATTCCGAAGCAGGTATCCTGCCTGACAAAAAGCTCTTCGAGGAAATGGGGAAGTTCAACGAGCAACTGGCCAAAGCGGGTGTAATGCTTGCGGCTGAAGGTCTTAAACCGACTTCAAACGGCAAAAAGGTGAAATTCTCGGGCGCCACGCGTACCGTGATTGACGGCCCGTTTACCGAGTCGAAGGAAATCATCGCCGGATTTTGGTTGTGGCAGGTTCGCTCGATGGGAGACGCGGTCGAGTGGCTCAAACGCGCTCCGTTCGACGGCGGCACCGAGATCGAACTTCGGCCGGTTTACGAGACCGACGATTTTGGTGATGCCATTACCCCGGAAATGAAAGAACAGGAAGAGCGGACCCGGCGGCAAATCGACAAGCCGAAAGCATCGTAAGTAGAGTCGCGACCGACGGTAGGTGCTTTCAAAAAAAATGGCCGAAACATCCAGAGTCGACGTGGTGGGCGTTGGTCTCAATGCCACCGACACTCTTATCAAAGTGCCGAAATATCCCGAGCGCGGTTCGAAAGTCGAATCAGCTTCGGTGACCGTGTTGCCCGGTGGACAAGTCGCTAGCGCCGTCATTGCCTGCGCGCAATGGGGACTGCGTACCCGATACGTGGGGAAACTAGGAGACGATCCCGCTGCCGCACTCCACCGCCAAGAATTTGCTCGCGCGGGAGTGGAGATGCAGATCGTCACCGCCGAAGGATGCGCAAGCCACCAATCGTTCATTCTTGTTGACCCCAATGGCGAGCGCACGGTTGTGCGTCGTCAGGATGAGAAGCTTCTACTTCGGCCTGACGAACTCAAACGTGCATGGATCTCAAATGCTCGCGCTCTCCTGGTAGATGGATGTGATACCGCCGCAGCTACAGCCGCTGCCAAGTGGGCACGCGACGCGCGTATCCCTGTGATCGCCGACTTCGATGAAGCTTATCCCGGAATCGAAGAACTGATGAAAAATGTCGACTATCTTATTGTCAGCAGAGGTTTTCCGCACATGATTTGCGATGAGGGTGATCTTAGGAATTCTCTTCCTCTATTGCAGAGCCGTTTCAGATGCCGGTTAACGGCGGCGACTCTCGGGTCAGAGGGTGTACTCGCCTGGGATGGACAGCAATTTCACCATGCCTGCGCCTATAAAGTTCCGGTCATGGACACAACCGGGGCCGGCGATATTTTTCACGCAGGTTTTGTTTATGCGCTTCTGCAAGGATGGTCTCTGCAGCGCCGACTCGATTTCGCCTGTGCCGCGGCCGCTCTCAATTGCACTGCGAACGGCCCGCGTGGCGGAATCCGCAGCGTGAATGAGATCGAAAAGCTTATGGCGACGGGTGGTCGCTACAGTGCTCGCCTCTAAGTAGCGCTGCTAAAACGGCAGCCGCACCGTAAGAATCCCGTTGTGGTTTGTGGTGTGGAATTGTGTAGTCGCGATCTGAAATCCGCCGCCAACCGTCAGACCGACGCGATGTGTGAGATGCAACCGCCCAATCACCAGTCCTGGAGTTACAAAATTTTGCTTCATGCCGTCATGCGGTCCGTCCTGAAAAAAGGTGGTGTTCAATTCCACCTCGGGCCAGAATTTCTTGAAGCAGTGATATTGAAATGCGTTATTCCATAGATAGGTGCGGCCGATCAAATCAGTGTCTGCGGCCGGCAGTCCGATTCCGAAAGTTCCCTGCGCGTCGAAGTGATGGAAGCCCTTACCGTAAGCGATCGTAGGCGTGATGATGGCGTGCAGCGCGCCATTGGTATATTGCCCAGTTGGCAGACTCCATCCCAGGAACGCAGTCAGGATGTAATTTCCGTGCTCCTCATCCGACGAAAGCAGCCGGTACTTCACCAGGAACGCGACATCTCCGAATCCATCTTTCGTCTTGGGGCTATTGTGTTCAAGATAAGGCGGTACATTGAAGATCACCTCAACCTTTTCGAAGGGAATCAATTCCAGACCTTTGCCGCCGTCAAAGTTATTGGTGGTCACGCCTTCATTATTTACTTGCCACAGTTGGTCGTAACGAAGTTCTTCTTCCAGTCGGGGCGTTGTCGTGGCCAGGGGTGTGATCCAGTGCGGCTGCCCGGCCTGCGTTTTATCGACACGCGCGAACCAATCAGCGAAGTACCCGTCCTGAGCATGTGCCAGCGAGGAAAAAGCACAAAAGGCTAGTAATATTAACGAATATCTGTAAATCGGCACTTTTTCTCTTAATATTTTGTTTGATCTGTATAGTGAATACGGATTGAATTCTATAATATAAACGGTTGAATGTCGTTCTGCGTGACGTTTGCGCGTCAATCTCGAAGAACCGATTTTCTTCGAGGCGCGAGATAGGAGTGACCTCATGCCTGGCAACAGATTGCTAAAGACGAACGGCGGATCGCTCCTGACCCCACGTGATGCCGCTGTCCAACTGGGCATTAGTTTCCCGACCATTAAACAGTGGATTTACAAGAAAAAACTCGAAAGCGTGCGCACCCCGGGCGGGCACCATCGCGTCCCGCAATCAGAGGTGGACCGCTTGCTGTTTCGGGTCCGCGGCAAAAACGCGTCTGAGCGCAAGGATGTTATCCGCCGGGTAAGCGGACGTAATCAGTTGGTTGGCCGCGTCGAAGAAGTCCGGATTAGCGGACTTATGGCGGAGGTCACGCTATCGATTGGCGGACAGCAGATCACCTCGATCATCACCGCACGTTCAGCGCGCGAGATGAATCTAAAGGCTGGGCAGACAGCGGCGGCACTCATCAAGGCCACAGAGGTCATGATTCTGCGCGTTTAGACTGAATCGCAAGAGCAGAAAAACAATCGATGGTCGAAACTTAGTCGCGAAAAAAAGCCTGCCACTCGCGTGGGTAGTTTATATACGACGCGTTTAAACCGCTAACCGACTGGCAGCCCAGCAGACGCATCGTGCGCTGAAAATCATTTTTTAAGATCTGAATAGCGCGCTCAACTCCGGGATGCCCAGCGGCGGCGAGACCGTAGGCGTAGGCGCGGCCGACGAGCACTGCACGGGCACCCAGGCAGAGCGCTTTCACAATGTCACTACCACGGCGAACGCCTCCATCCATCAGCACTTCGACCTGGCTTCCCACTGCCGAAACAATTTCTGGAAGCGCACGTATTGTAGGAGAAACCGAATCCAATTGGCGCCCGCCGTGGTTCGAGACCACTACCGCGGCCGCGCCTTCATCGACGGCACGCCGTGCGTCGTCTGCGATGAGCACACCTTTAATCACAATTGGCCCCGACCAACTCTCCCGAATCCAGCTTAGATCTTTCCAACTCACCGCGCCGCGGGACAGCGATTCACTCACGTTTACCATGTCCAAGGGGCCTTGTCCCGGTACGACAACATTTTCCAGTTTAGGCACGCCGCCATCGAGCAGGAATGACATCAGCCATCCCGGGTGCAGAAGCAAATTCGGCAGAAAAGGAATTTTCGCGAAGACTCCTTTGCCCAGGAGTTGTGGCACGCCATTTCGCGAATCGCGTTCTCGCAATCCTGCAACCGCAGTATCGATGGTGACCACCAGCGCGGAGAACCCCGCCCTCTGCGCGCGTTCCATTGCGCCTTCGGCCGCGGGGCGGCCTCCCGCGAGGTAAAGCTGGTACCAGGCGAACCCCTTGGTCCCCGCTTTCACATCCTCGAGCCTGTGGCCGGAAATGGTCGAAAGTATGTATCCCGTGCCGGCTTCTCCCGCGGCCCGCGCAGCGGCAACTTCGCCCTCGGGATGCATAAGCCGGCTGTAGCCGACCGGAGCGAGCATCGCCGGGAACGAAATCTGGTTGCCCAAAACCGTGGTGCCGAGATCACAATTTTCCATTGCGATTGCTTGGTGCGGCCTGAAGGTTATGTCTTGAAAGGCCCGGCAATTTTCGCGCAACGTAGTTTCGGCGTCCGCGCCGCCATCGAGATAATCGAAGACTGCCCTGGGCACGCGTCGTTTCGCTATCCGCCGAAGATCGGCGATGTTGAGCACTTGCGAAGAAGATAGTTTGGCCATTGCGCGTGAGGGAAAAGCGAAAACACGAAGCTACCAGCATCAGCCGGTGCACGCAACTGCTGCGCTGGGTTTTCGAATCCCGAGATTAGGATGTAATCGATAAGAAATCCGTCCCGTACCTTTATACTTTTCCTTTGCAGTGAATCGGCGAGAGAAGCGAGGACATGAAATATCGAGCGCTGGGGCGGACAGGTTGGGAAGTTTCGGAGATAAGTTTTGGGGCATGGGCGATTGGCGGATTCTGGGGCAAAGTCTCCGATGAAGACGCCATGAATACCTTGCACAAAGCCATCGACAGCGGGGTGAATTTCATCGACACGGCAGACGTTTATGGCGATGGCCGCAGTGAACGCCTGATCGCTTGCCTGAAGAAAGAGCGCAAGGATGAAATCGTCGTAGCCACGAAAGCGGGACGGCGACTGCCGAAGCAAGTGGTGGAGGGCTACAACCGTCAGAACCTCATTGCGTGGGTCAACGATAGCCTGAGCAATCTGCAAGTTGATGCGCTCGATCTGCTCCAACTCCATTGCCCGCCCACTGACGCTTACTACCATCCTGAAATTTTCGGAATGCTGGATGATCTGGTGAAAGAAGGAAAGCTTCGGTATTACGCTGTGAGCGTAGAGCGAGTGGAAGAAGCTCTGAAAGCGATTGAATTTCCCAATGTTCAAAGCGTGCAGATCATCTTCAATTGCTTTCGGCAGCGTCCGGCGGAATCGTTTTTTCAGCAGGCGAAGGGGAAGCAAGTCGGAATTCTGGCACGGGTACCGCTGGCCAGCGGAATGCTAAGCGGCAAGCTGAAACGCGATTCTTCTTTTCCCGCTGATGATCATCGCAACTTCAATCGTCACGGCGAGATGTTTGATGTGGGCGAAACTTTTTCAGGAGTGGATTATGAAGTGGGGCTAGACGCCGTCGAAGAAATCAGGCGACTTCTGCCACTGGGCGTTTCCATGAGCCAATTCGCGCTGCGCTGGATTTTGATGTTCGACGCGGTCTCCTGCGCCATTCCCGGTGGCAAACGCCCGGAGCAGGTTGCAGACAATTGCCATGCCTCTGACCTGGCGCCGCTTTCTGCGGAAACAATGGCGGCGGTTCAACGAATCTACGACGAAGAGATCCGTCCGCAGGTTCACCAGCGCTGGTGATTTTCTTGGCCGGAAGGTAAGAAACATCACTCCGGCCAAATTCGCAACGCCGTCTGCGAAAGAATCTGCTGCCGAATCTCGTGATTGAGCGGCAGCGCGCGAAAGGCGTCGAGATTTTCTTTTACCTCGGGTACTCCGGGCCCAGGCCAGTCGGTGCCGAATAGCGTTTTCTCCGCAATCTCATCAAGCCGGGGGAAATATTTGAGCAACGACTTCGGTGGAATGCCGCTGATATCGAGAAAAACATTCGGATGTCTTCGCAGCAGGAAAAATGCAGTTTGCATCCACAGCGGCCGGCCGCCGTGAGCGAGGATGATCTTGAGCTTGGGAAAATCGACGGCGACGTCGTCGATAAAAATTGGATCACCGTAACGATTTCGTGCACCAGGAAAAATCGAAGTTCCAGTGTGAAACATGACCGGAATGCCATTCGCTTCGGCGGCGCGATAAATAATTTCCAGTTCTTTTACCCCGTTGAGGTAATCGTTGGGAAAGAGAAGCTGGTGCGGCGGATGGATCTTGATCATGCGAATTTTCAACCGCAGAATTTGTTCGATATCGGCACTGATGTCACGAGACTGACGGGGATGAATTCCGCCGCAGGGGATCAGGCGCTTCGGGTCAGCCTTCACGTAGTCGGCGATGAACTGATTCACTTCTGAAGTGAAGCCGATCACGTCCGGCGCGACATAATTGATCAGCACTGCGCGGTCAATGCCGGCGCCGTCCAGATATTTGAGAAAAGATTTAGGAGAGCGGGTGAATTCGGCGATCTGTTCGAAATTCGATCGGCGCTTCTTCATCAGTTCCAGAGCCTGCGGCCGGAACATGTGCAGCGGCTGGATATGAATGTGGCAGTCGGTGATCACAATGTTAGCTCTGTACCTGTGGTGCTTGGCTTGAACTCCCGCCGCTTGTCAGTGTAAGCTTTGAGTGACTTTCTGTGGAAAACGCCTCACCCAGTTGGTTTTAAGTACCCAATAAAACGTTGAGAGCGCTCAAGATTAGCGGAAGTGGTGGAATTGGCAGACACACCATCTTGAGGGGGTGGCGCCGAAAGGCGTGGGGGTTCAAATCCCCCCTTCCGCACCATATTCCGGAGCGCTAGCCACAAGAATTCGTTTCAACAAAGGTTTCCTAATTCATGATCACATTTGTAACCCTCATTCACATTTTTGTTTGCTTCTTTCTCATCATTGTCGTGCTGCTGCAAAGCGGCAAGAGCGGCGACATCGCCGCGGCCTTCGGTGGACAGGGAAGCCAGACTGCATTCGGCCCACGTGGCGCGGCCACTGTTCTCACCAAAGCCACAACCTGGTGCGCGATCATCTTTATGCTGACCTCGATAACGCTGTCGATTGCGGCATCGCGGAAGACTGGGCCCAAGTCAGTGTTCCAGAACTATCCGACGACCCCGGCGAAGTCAGGTAATGCTCCGTCTCAGAATGCGCCAGCGCCGAAGAAATAATTTCAACGCAGCATTCCGCTTAGCCGTTAGCTCCCCCATCGATGCCACGAGTTTTATTCCTGATGAGATGGGGCGATGTACGCGAGCTAACAGCTAAAGGCCAGGAGCTAAGAGCTGTTCATGATCCACGAAATCCTTCCCGTTGGACCTTTGCAGTGCAACTGCTCGATCATTGGCGATGAAACTTCTCACGAAGCCATGGTCATCGACCCGGGCGATGACATTGCGGATGTCCTGGCCATCATCAAAAAACGCAACCTCAATGTGAAGCAGATCGTGATCACGCACGCCCACATCGACCATGTCGGCGGGGCGATGAAGCTGCGCGCCGCTACTGGTGCGCCGATCCTTCTCAATCACAACGATTACACGCTTTTGAAGATGCTCGATCTGCAGGCGGACTGGATCGGGATGCAATCGCCGGGAAAAGTTGAGATCGATCACAGCCTCAACGAGCAGGATACGGTGAAAGCCGGTTCGCTCACGGCGAACGTCATGCACACGCCGGGGCATACCGAGGGCAGCATCTGCCTTTACTTTCCCGCGGAGAGAAAGTTGATAGCCGGGGACACGCTTTTTGCAGGGAGCATCGGACGAACCGATTTGCCTGGCGGATCATTCGAAAAAATAATGCGCTCCTTGCACGACAAACTGCTGTCCCTGCCGGATGAGACCGCCGTCGTCCCAGGACACGGTCCGCTCACTTCTATTGGCACAGAACGCGAAACGAATCCATTTCTAAAGAAGAGATAACTCAGAGCAATCCTTTCCGAAAAACCAAACTTCACCCGGATCGCCGTTCCAGCAAGTACACGCCCGGCCCTTGCTTGCCTCGAATCGAGCGACAGAATTCCTTCACCACGAATCCTGCGTCCAGTGCTTGACTGAACGCGCGCCGCGTCGCCAGCCTCCATTCGCGTGCCAATGCTTATCGGCGTGTTCAATCCGATCCATGTCGCGGGGAATTTCGATCGCGATTCGTTGCCGTGAGAGTGCTACAGCCAAATCACCTTCCGCCGGCTTGCCATTACCGTTGAAACGAATGAGTGGTTCCAAGTGTCTCAGTGCGTCCAGGACTTCGGCGGATCCGTTTTTGCCGTTCAGCCGTTGCTGAACCCGCGAATCCGCCATGTGCCACGTCACCCATAGCCGGTCGGTTCCGTTAGTGTGCAAGTGGCTCGAAGTCTGCGGGCCATAAAAGTCGACACGGTAGTTGTCTGAAATGACGCCGAGCTTGCTGAAATTCAAATGCGCATTCAGGCTGCGTAAGGGATCGAACGTCCATGTCATCTCAGTGATCCCCATCGCCAGGGCGCGTTCCCGTTGCGCCAGTTTCAAACGGTAGCCCAGCCCATATTTCCGGTGAGACGCACGCACGGCGAGCATATGAGAGTGGAGACCGATTCTGCTGTGTTCGAAGCTGGGGAAGGCAAGCGCGAATCCCACCAGCTCGCTTGCTTCGAATGCGCCCAGCAGAATGCTTCCGGCAGCTCTAAGCGCGACAACCAGGGTCAAGGGAGTGACGTCGGCTTCATCAAGGCCCCAGACTTCCTTTTCCAGTCGCAGCATGGGCTCGATGTCAGAAATTGTTTCGAGATCGCGGAGAGTAATTGCGGATTGAGTTATCGAGCCAGACATGGAAATCGCGGTTTGGCCGTCCAATATACCTAACCCGGCCCGGTTCTCGCTATTGTGAACCACTGGAGATCGCGATTCCGGCCCGCTTCAGGTAAATTTTTGTAAACATCTGAGTACCCTCGACTTCAATGCACATCCAAAGCTTGTGGACGTGTGCCCGTCGTCTGGGCAATACGATGTCCATTTATTTAAGATAAGTGCATCTTGGGGCGGAGGCCAGTTACACAAATGCTCTCTCATCTGCTGCAATCTAAGGCGGGACCCGCGCGTTTGGCATCCCTCTTAGTTCTGCTACTTTTGCCGTCTCTTTTTACGGCGTGTTCCGGATCCAGTTCCAGCCCCTCGAAAGCCCGGGCCAATGCCCCACAGACGGTCCAAGTAACCGTTGCCCCCGCCTTGCGCCAGAACCTGCCGATCTACCTGAGCGGGCTGGGATCTATCGAAGCCTATTACACGGTCAGTGTGAAGAGCCGTGTGGACGGCCAACTCATCGATGTGAAATTCAAAGAAGGCGAGACGGTGAAGAAGGGCGCGCTGCTGGCGGTCATCGATCCTCGTCCATACCAGGTGCAACTCGACCAAGCGCAAGCGCAGCTTTTCAAAGATCAGGCATCGTTGCGCGATGCCAGACTAAATTATCAGCGATACAAAGGTCTGCTGCAGAACTCCGGCGCAATGTCGCAGCAGCAAGTTGACACGCAGCAGGCGACTGTCGATCAACTCGATGGCACCGTGCGCAATGATCAGGCGACGGTGGAGAATGCAAAACTGAATCTCGTCTATTGCCACATTACAGCGCCGGTGAGCGGACGCATCGGTTTGCGCCTGGTGGATCCTGGAAATATCGTGCATGCCGCCGACACAAATCCTATGCTGGTGATTACCCAGCTTCAACCTATTACCGCCGTCTTCACTCTGCCGGAAGATGAGTTGCCGACGGTAGCGCAACATATGCACAAGGGCACATTGCAGGTTGACGCGTACAGTCGCGACGACTTGACCAAACTTGATACCGGAACATTGCTGACGATCGACAATGAAATTGACCAGACCACTGGAACCGGCAAGCTGAAGGCCATCTTCGAAAACAAGACCAACGAGCTGTGGCCTAACCAGTTCGTAAATATTCATCTTCTGCTGGAAACACAGAAGAATGTGACGGTGGTTCCCTCCGCCGCGGTGCAACGCGGACCGCAGGGAAACTACGTTTACGTGATGAAGCCGGACAAGACAGTGGAAGTTCGCAATGTGACCATTCCGGTGACGCAGGGCAACTTGAGCGAGATCGCGAGCGGCGTTTCTCCTAATGAACTTGTTGTGACTGACGGCCAGGACAAACTTCAACAGGGAAGTCACGTTGAACCGCACACTCAGGGGTCAGGCACTCAGAATGCGCAAGGTGCCAGCTCTGATCAAAATGCCGCGAATGCGCCGCAGAATTCTAACCCCGGCCAGGGGCAAAGCGGCCGGCGCGGCAAGAACAGTAATCAACGCGGGACTGCTTCCCAATGAATCCGTCGCGGCTCTTTATTCTCCGCCCAGTTGCTACGTCGCTCATGATGATCGGCGTGTTGCTGATCGGTATCGTGGCTTACCGGCAACTGCCGGTTTCAGCCTTGCCGGAAGTCGACTATCCAACCATCCAGGTGATGACGTTCTACCCGGGCGCGGATCCCACCGTGATGGCTTCATCGGTGACCGCGCCGCTGGAACGCCAGTTCGGACAAGTACCCGGACTAAGCCAAATGACTTCGACCAGTTCGCTGGGCGCTTCGGTCATCACTCTGCAATTCAATCTCGATCAGAATATTGATATCGCCGAGCAGGAGGTGCAAGCATCGATTAATTCCGCAGGGACTTACCTTCCCGTCGATCTGCCGAATCCTCCCATCTATAGCAAAGTCAATCCCGCGGACTCGCCGATCCTGACTCTTTCGGTGAGTTCTGACACGTTGCCTTTATCCAAGGTCGAAGATCTTGCGGACACGCAACTTGCGCAGAAAATTTCCCAGGTCACAGGCGTAGGCCTGGTGTCGATCAGCGGCGGCCAGAAGCCTGCCGTCCGCGTGCAGGCGAACCCGACCGCTCTCGCTTCTTATGGTTTAAGCCTCGAAGACGTTCGTACCGCCATCGCTGCTGCCAACGTTGATCAAGCCAAGGGAACGCTCGATGGTCCACGACAATCTTTCACGATCGGCGCAAACGATCAGCTGCTCTTAGGAGCGCAGTACAAGCCGATCGTGGTCGCATATCGCAACGGCGCCCCCGTTCGACTGGATGCTGTAGCCCATGTCACTGATGGGGTGGAGAACACTGACGAGTCTGCGTGGATGGGCCAAGGCTCGGTATTGGCTCCCGCCGTCATCGTGAATATTCAGCGCCAGCCGGGCGCGAACATCATCAGTGTTGCGGACAAGATCAAACTACTTTTGCCGCAGTTGCAGGCTTCGCTTCCCGCGGCGGTGCGGGTTTCGATTCTTACCGACCGGACCGAAACCATTCGTGCGTCCGTCAAGGACGTGGAATTCGAACTCAGCCTCACCATTGGCCTGGTGGTGTTGGTGATCTTTCTTTTTCTGCGAAACCTGCGAGCGACGATCATTCCTAGTGTCGCGGTACCGCTGTCGATTGTGGGAACTTTTGCGGTTATGTACCTGCTCGGGTACAGCTTGAACAATTTGACGCTGATGGCATTGACGATTTCCACCGGATTCGTCGTCGATGACGCCATCGTGATGATCGAGAACATCGATCGCTTTCTCGAAGCCGGCGAGTCTCCGCTGGATGCGGCATTGAAAGGCGCGGGTCAAATCGGCTTCACCATCGTTTCATTGACGGTTTCTTTGATCGCGGTTTTGATCCCCCTCCTTTTCATGGGCGATATTGTGGGCCGTCTGTTCCGCGAGTTTGCGGTCACGTTGGCGGTCACGATCCTGGTTTCGGCATTCGTTTCGTTGACACTCACTCCCATGATGAGCGCGCGCTTGCTGAAATCGAAAGCCGACCAAAAGGAAGGGCGCTTTTATCAGTGGTCGGAGCGGGTCTATGAGCGCGTGATCGCAGGGTACGGCCGAACGTTGAAGTTTGTCCTGAAGCACCAGACGACCACGCTGCTGGTAACGGCCGCGACGCTGGTACTCACGTTGCTGCTTTACATCGTTGTGCCCAAAGGCTTCTTCCCGGTCCAGGATACCGGCGTCATTCTCGGCATTTCAGAATCGCCGCAAGATGTTTCCTTCAGCGCGATGTCCCAGCGCCAGCAGCAGCTGGCGCGCGCGATTTTGAAAGATCCTGATGTGCTGAGCCTCTCGTCATTTATTGGTGTCGACGGAACAAATTTGACCCTGAACAGCGGCCGCATCCAGATCAATCTAAAGCCGCGGAACGAACGTAGTGCAAGCGCTTCTGACATTATTCGGCGGCTGCAACCTCAGCTTGCAAAAATCGAAGGAATCACGCTGTACATGCAGCCGATCCAGGACTTGACGGTTGAGGACCGGGTGAGCCGCACTCAATACCAGTATTCGATGGAAGACATTGACGCGCAGGAACTCTCGGTGTGGTCGCAGAAGCTTATACAACAACTTCATTCAGCGAGCGCGCTGCGTGACGTGGCCAGCGATCAGCAGAATGGCGGGTTACAAGCGGACCTGGTTATAGACCGCGATTCAGCGTCGCGGCTCGGAATTTTGCCGGCTCAAATTGACGCCACTTTGTATGACGCTTTCGGCCAGCGCCAGGTCTCGACCATCTACACCCAGCTGAATCAATATCACGTGGTGCTTGAGGTTGATCCGCAGTTCCAAAAGGATCCCCAGTCGCTGGACAATATATATGTGAAGTCGAATACAGGCACACAGGTCCCGCTGTCTGCATTCAGCCACATTGAGCGCACTAACGCCACCCTTGCCATCAACCATCAGGGGCAGTTCCCGGTTGTGACATTGTCCTTCAACTTGGCGCCGGGTGCTTCGCTGGGAGAAGCAACCAAAGAGATCGACGCAGCCGAGCAAGCAATCCAGATGCCGGCCAGCATTCACACCAGTTATCAGGGGACAGCTGCTGCGTTTCGCAATTCTTTGTCGAGCGAACCGCTGTTGATCCTGGCTGCGATTATCACGGTATATATAGTCCTCGGTGTCTTATACGAGAGCTACATCCACCCGATCACGATTCTCTCAACCCTTCCATCAGCCGGGGTCGGCGCCTTGCTCGCCCTCATCATCACCGGCAATGATCTCGGGGTGGTCAGCCTGATCGGAATCATTTTGTTGATCGGCATCGTGAAGAAAAACGCCATCATGATGATCGACTTCGCTCTTGAGGCGGAGCGTGATGAACATAAGCCGCCCGAAGAAGCGATCTATCAGGCTTCGCTTCTGCGCTTCCGTCCCATCATGATGACCACCATGGCCGCGCTGTTTGGCGGATTGCCGCTGGCTCTGGGCACGGGCACAGGTTCGGAACTGCGGCACCCGTTGGGCATCACAATTGTTGGCGGATTGCTAGTCAGTCAACTCTTGACCCTTTACACCACTCCAGTGGTTTACATCTGGTTCGACCGTTTGTCCGAGCGATTCTCGCGATTTGGGTTTCGTCACTTTCAGGAACAGCCGGTTGTGGGGGATTAGTTTTGAGCGTTTCGTCTCCGTTCATTAAGCGCCCGGTCGGCACGTCACTGCTGACTATCGGGCTCCTCCTCGCAGGAATTCTTGCGTTTCAGTTCTTACCGGTTGCGCCCTTGCCTCAGGTTGAATTTCCGGTGATTCAGGTAGGCGCGTCGTTACCCGGCGCGAGTCCCGAAACGATGGCGTCGGCGGTGGCCACTCCACTGGAACGCCAGTTCGGTCGTATTGCGGGCATAAATCAAATGACGTCCACGAGCCAGATCGGCTCGACCAACATTGTTTTGCAATTCGATTTGAATCGCAACATCGACGCCGCCGGCCGCGACGTGCAGGCCGCGATTAATGCGGCCCGCAGCAATTTGCCGTCGTATTTGCCGGGGAACCCCTCATACCGCAAGGTGAATCCCGCGGACGCGCCAGTCCTCATTGTTTCGCTTACGTCGGATACCTATACCCTGCCACAGATGTATGACGCTGCCGATTCCGTGCTGGCCCAAAAGCTGGCGCAGGTGAGTGGAGTTGGCCAGGTCTTCGTGGGCGGCGCTGCCCAACCTGCGGTGCGCGCGGAAGTCAACCCGAACGCGCTGAATAAGCTTGGCATCGGACTGGATGCGGTGCGCACTGCGCTCGGGGCAGCGAACGCGAACAGCGCGAAGGGGAGGGTCGCCGACGCGATCAATACCTGGACCATCCAGGATAACGACCAGATCAAGACCGCTGACAAATATCAGTCGCTGATCGTTTCCTACAACAATGGCGCGCCGGTAAGGCTCAGTGACGTTGCCAATGTGTCGGATTCTGTTGCCGATACGCGGGTCATCGGCCTTTCCGCGCATGGCACCAGCGACCGGTCAGCGCAGGGGAAACCTGCGGTGCTGATTATTATCTTCCGGCAGCCGGGCGCCAACATTATCGATACCGTCGACCGCGTATATGCGTTGATGCCTCAACTCGCGGCCTCTATTTCTCCGGCCATCCATCTAGACGTTGTAATGGATCGGACAACGACTATTCGCGCTTCGGTGCGTGACATCGAAATCACGCTGATGATTTCGGTATTTCTCGTCATCCTGGTTGTGTTCGCATTTCTGCGCACCGTCCGCGCCACCATCATCCCCAGCATTGCCGTTCCGCTCTCGCTGATTGGAACCTTCGCCGTGATGTACCTGCTGCACTACAGCCTGGATAACCTTTCTTTAATGGCGCTGGCAATTTCAACCGGCTTCGTGGTGGACGACGCGATTGTTGTACTCGAAAATATCACGCGCCATCTTGAACAGGGGATGACGCCGGTGGCGGCAGCTTTCCAGGGCGCGCGCGAAATTGGATTTACCGTGCTCTCCATGAGCACCTCGCTGGTAGCGGTTTTCATTCCCATCTTAATGATGGGAGGACTGGTCGGACGCTTGTTTCGCGAGTTTGCGGTCACGTTGAGCATCGCCATCGGAGTTTCGCTGCTGGTCTCGCTTACCACGACGCCGATGATGTGTGCACAGATTCTTAAGCCGATCCAGGAAGAGAAACACGGGCGGTTCTTCCGTGCCTCGCAGGCGATTTTTGATTGGACACTGAAGGTTTACCGGAGCAGCTTGGGCTGGGTGCTGCGCCACCAGCCGCTGACGCTGGTGGCCACCATCGCCACGGCATGTCTTACCGTCTACCTTTACATACAGGTTCCCAAAGGGTTCTTCCCGCAACAAGATACCGGGCGCGTAATGGGATCGGTACAGGCGGACCAGGACATTTCCTTCCCCGCGATGCGGCAAAAAATGGAGCAGTTTGTCAACATTGTCATGCACGATCCGAATGTACAGACGATTGTCGGATTTGCCGGCGGCAACACGGCCAGAAACCAGGGCCGAATGTTCATTACGCTCAAAGCCAAAGGCAAGGAGCGAAAGCTGACCGCTGATCAAGTGATCGGCGAACTGCGACGAAAGCTGACCAAGGTGCCGGGGGCCACGCTATATATGCAGTCTGCGCAGGACCTAACCATTGGTGGGCGCCAAAGCCAGGCGCAGTACCAGTACACGCTTCAAGGAGAGGATTTGAACGAACTGAATTCGTGGGCTCCTCGCTTGCTGCAGAAATTACGCACGCTAAAAGAATTGCGCGACGTTAATACCGACCAGCAGGACAGAGGCCTGGAGGAAACCATCATCATTGATCGCGACACCGCGTCCCGCCTCGGTATTTCTCCGCAAGCCATCGATAACGCGCTCTACGACGCTTTTGGACAGCGGCAAGTCTCAACCATCTATGAGCAGCTCAATCAATATCACGTGGTAATGGAAGTTGATCCGCAATACCAGCAATCGCCCGCGGCACTGGATGCAGTTTATGTAGGTTCGTCGACCGGATCGATGATTCCGCTCTCTGCGATCGCGCATTTTGGGCCCTCGAACACCGCGTTGGCAGTCAACCACCAGGGGCAGTTCCCAGCAACTACGATGTCGTTCAATCTTGCGCCCAACGTTTCTTTGGGGCAGGCGACTCAGGCCATAGAGGGGGCAAAGAATGAGATCCAGTTTCCTGCCACGATTCATGGCAGTTTTCAGGGGACGGCAGCGGCGTTTCAGGAGTCTGTCTCCAATGAACCTGTGCTCATTTTCACCGCCCTGCTGACGGTATACATCGTGCTCGGAATTTTGTACGAAAGCTTCATCCATCCCATCACCATTCTGTCGACCATCCCCTCGGCCGGTGTGGGTGCGCTGCTGGCATTGCTGGTCACAGGTCGCGAACTGAATGTGATGGGCCTGATCGGAATCATTCTTCTGATTGGCATCGTGAAGAAGAATGCCATCATGATGATCGACTTTGCTCTCGATGCGGAACGCCGCGAGGGCAAAGCTCCGCAGGACGCCATCTTCGAAGCCTGCATGTTGCGCTTTCGCCCGATCCTGATGACCACTATGGCCGCCCTGCTCGGTGCACTGCCGCTGGCTCTGGGAACTGGCGTGGGATACGAATTGCGGCAGCCATTGGGAATCACCATCGTCGGCGGTCTGATCTTGAGCCAGGCGCTTACGCTTTTCACCACTCCGGTCGTCTATCTTTACATGGACCGCATTCGCTGGGCTGTGCGGCGAAAGGATCGTCCAGTGCATGGACAGATCGCGCCCGCCGGCAGCCAGGCAGATTAGTCAGTTTCATTCCTGAAACGAATCAACCCTGATTACCTCGGTTACTTGCGAACGATAACTTCAACGTTACGATCTAGACTTGCGACCTTTTCTTGCCTAGATGGAGTTGATATGTTGAAGGCCTTCAGTCTTTCGGTTGCGGTCGTAGTGCTTACACTAGCCGCCACGCTATCCGCTCAGGATTACCAGGTAGTCGCCGTTGAAAACGGCGGTACCATCAGCGGAACCGTCAAGTGGGCCGGTCCCATGCCGCATCTGATGCCGGTTTCGATCAATAAGGACCCGCTCATTTGTGATCCAAACTCGAAGAAGACCCGCGACCTGGAACGTCTGATAATCGGGCGGCAGGCTGGAGTCGCGAATACGGTTGTTTTTCTGAAGGACATCTCTCGCGGTAAGGCAATGGATTTGCCTCAGCAGAGACGGTTTCTCGACCAAAGGTTTTGTCGTTACGAGCCGCATATTCTGGTGGTACCTGCTGAGTCAGAGTTGCAGATGAAGAGTTCCGATGCCACGCTGCACACCATCCATATGGATGGCGCCGCAACCTACAATTTGCCATTCCCTTTCACCAATCAGATCATCACCCGTAAAATGCCAACCGTTGGGCTGGTCAGTTTGCGGTGCAACGGTGGCCATACCTGGATGAACGCCGAGATGTTTGTGGTGCCTCATCCCTACTACGCAGTGACTGACGAGAGCGGGAAATTCGAATTGTCGGACGTGCCGCCGGGAGAATACCAGCTCGTCGCCTGGCATGAAGGATGGAATGTCATGCGGCAGGAGGCAATGTATGACGTGCTTACCGAAAAGCGCACCCAGCGCCCGGTTTTTGCCCCAGCCAGAACTTGGGAAAAGAAAGTAAGCGTCCAGCCGAACTCCGGCGCTGTAGTCAACTTTGTGATTTCTGAAAAATAGGCGACTAGATCTCGGCATTAGCTTCCCGCCGTCAATTAACTTCGGTACTGGTCAGTGACCGGGCCAGCGTCCACCCACCCGATTGCCTACTCGAATCATATTTTGAGCAACTTACGCATTGATGGCCGTACGTCCTATGACATTGGTAACGTGCGTGGGGCTTTCTCTCGGCTTAGGCTATTAATAGGTTCCGGGGGCTACCATTTCCAGCAGCGGCACAAGAGCGATTACTCAGGCGTCGGCGCGTCCTTTCATCCATAGCCTCAATATTTTGGTGAAGTATGTGCGGCTCTATGGCTTCGACCATAAGCGTACGCAAACCCAATTTGAAGTGGCTTGGGCCGAACTCAAGGATTCAATGCCCGTCGGCAAAGGAAATTTTGTGCTCGGGGTTTCAGGCGAGCGGCTTCTGCTGGACGGAGTTGCCATTGAAACCGGACAAGCCGAACGCGGCTTCGCCCAATTGCTGACTGCCTCCGGTCTTGCCAGCATCCAGTTTTCTACCGATGTCACTCCCGAGGAATTCGAAAAGCTGGTGCGGGCGTTCGCTTTCAACGGAGCCAAGGCGCAGGATCTTGCCGACCAGATTAAGAGCGCCTTCTCGGACAACAAGGGAAACATTCGCATCAACGAAATAAAGTTTGTGGCCTCCGATGCCGCGTCGGTGAACATGACGGCAGCCGCGCACATCGTGGCGCAGTCATTAGGCCCCGAATTCAAAGATTGGCTCAATGATCCCAACAAACTGGTGCAGGTAATTGCCGCAGCTGAAGGGTCGCAGAAACCTAAATCCGCAGGGGACAAAGGTCCAAAGAGAGAGGAAGGCACTTGGAGTAACTCGCCTTTCTTGCTAAACAGCAAGGAAACTCAGCAAGCCCTGCAGTTGTTGACGCGTTTCGGTGAACTGGCGGCGGTGAAATCGCCGAAGCCGGAGCTGATTGGATCAGAACTAGATTCCGCCGACGAGAAGATCAAAAACTCGGTGCTTACCTTACTCGATGAACTATCGAGCGCGGGCCCAGACCCGAAGGCAGCAAAACCCTTGTTGATGCGCGCCGCCGAGCAGCTCGCGATCCGCTATGCGTTGGAGCGTTTTGAAAGTGGCGACCTGAAAGTAAATGCGGTCCACGACATGCTGGAGCAGATGAGCCAGCAGATGGGAAACCTGCGAAAGATTCTGCAGATGCACGAAGCCAAGATGAGCAAGGCCGGCATCATGGTGGAATCGCACTCCGATATTCTCGATCGCAGCTTCTGGTCCGAGCTTCCTGAAAGCAGTAAGAAGAAGGCGCTGCAATCCGAAGATGCCGCGTGTGTTCCTGCCCGTAACGTGCGCCAATATGTCGAACTTCTGTTGCAGCGCAGCGATCGCGAAAGCGCTTCGGCTGTTCTTATCAATTACGCCTCGGCTGTAACGGCAAAAGATCCTGAATACCGCTCTCGCGTGGCGGATGGTATTGCGCAGCTCGCGGATCTTTTTGCACTCGCCGGAGGAAGCGTACTGGGCGAGACCACGCAGAAGCTGGCTGGCGCAATCGCGAAGGAATCGAATCCCGAGATTGAAGCGTTATTGAGCGCCGCGTTCGTCCGCTTGAGTTCGGAAGCGTCACATCGCAAACAATACCGGGCGGTTGCCCAGGCCTGCGAAGCCATGGAGTACGTCGCCAGCCGGCGTCCCGCACTCGAGAGGGAACTGCGGTCGCGCATCGGGGTCGAGGGGCGGCTGCCTGATTTTATCGAGGACGCTTTATCACAACCGAAATCTAATTCTGATCTGGTCGGAGTTTTGCGCCGGAACTCAAGAGCTGCAGCCGAGCACCTTGCAGACCGTTTCTTCCGCGCTATGAAACGCGAGGAGTGCGACCGCATTGTTGAACTGGTCAATGAACTTGGCTCGGGCGCGAACGAGTATTTGCGCGAGATGCTCAGCAACGGCCCGCAGCGGCAGGCAGTTTCCTCGGTTGGTTTGATGAGCAGGTTGGACGTACCGGCCTTACTCGAATTACTTCCGTCGCGACTGACGCAGCTCAACCGCTTTTATCACGATTTGATCGTGCGGCAGATTGCATACGGTGCGGCGGGCAATCGCGGGCGCACACTGCTTGAGATCCTCGAAGTGCTCGATCCCGCGGTGGTACCCCAAGCCTTGGACGAAATTGGGATGAGTGGTGACCGCAGCGCTGCGCCACCGCTGATCGTGATGGCGGCGGCCGGCGAGGCAGAGGGGCGTTCGCCACTTCTGCAGCTTAAGGCAATTGAAGCTTTGGGAAGGTTGCGGGAGCCGGAAGCGGTTCCGGTACTGCGAACGCTTTTTGAAGCAAAGAAGATGTTCAAATGGCAGCACCACCGTGAGCTTCGCATTGCCGCGGCACAGGCTTTGGCGAAAATTGACATGCGTTATGCGACGCAGGTTATGGCGGAGAGCAGCCTGGAGCCTGGCGAGCTCGCCATTGGCCCGCTCGATTCGGCCCCGGCATGTCCGTGGGTGCGGCAGCGTCGTTACGAACGCATCACTCTCAAACGTGTAGTGCCGGCCAGCATCAGCAGTTCGTGGGGAAAATCACAGATATCGGTCCACGAGCTGAGTCTTGGCGGCGGCATGGGAACAAAAACGGACACCTTGCGGGTCGGCTCTGACGCTGATCTTCAAATGACCGTCGGTATGAGTAAAATTCGCGCCCAGGTCGTTCTGCGGCGTGCCCACGTCAATGAAGTTGGATTTGAGTTTGTGAACATGGACCTTGAAAGCCGCCAGCGGCTGCGTCGTCTGCTTATGGGATCGCTCGATCATGGCCCCGGATTCCGGGGCGGCAAGGGCTACGAACGGCAGTAGCAGGAACTTTTGCTTGACCGATCAATTTACAATCTGCGTACGCGTTTCGCGATTTCCTCGATAGCGGAATAAGGATCCCGTTTGTGTTCCGCGACCTGCGCGGCTAACCGAGAAAGTTCATCATCCGGCAGGGCCGCACGCGCTTGACGCAGCAGGGTGTCGCGCAGCATCTCCAGCAAACGCACCTCCCAGTTCTGTACCTTGCGTTGCGAAGCCAAACCCAGTTTTTTCTGATGAGTCTCGTAGGTTGCGATTGCGTCCGCAAGCTCTTGGATTCCTCGACCATCAGTTGCGACCGTTTTCACAATCGGAGGAGTCCATTGATCGGCGCGAATTGAAAGAGATTGCATAGCGCGAATTTCCCGTTCGACTCGTTCTGCGCCGTCGTGGTCGACTTTATTGATGACAAAAATGTCGGCGATCTCCATGATGCCGGCTTTGATGGTCTGCACGTCGTCACCCATGCCGGGGACGAGAATCACCACGGTGACATCGGCTAAGCGAACGATGTCGATTTCGTCCTGGCCAACCCCGACAGTTTCGATCAGGACCAGGTCGCGGCCAGCCGCGTCGAGCACCAGGGCAACATCGGCAGTCGTCCGCGCCAGCCCGCCCAGCGAGCCGCGAGTGGCCATGCTGCGGATGTAAATGCCGGGATCGGAAAAATGCTGCTGCATGCGGATGCGATCGCCAAGGATTGCTCCGCCAGTGTAAGGACTGGTGGGATCTACCGCGATAATGCCAATGGTGTGTTTCTGTTCGCGGTAGTGCTTCGCCAACTGATCGACCAGGGTGCTCTTGCCGGCGCCGGGCGGCCCGGTTAGACCGATAGTTCGCGCCTTGCCGGTGTGAGGGAATAATTCCTTGAGCAGCTCAACCCATCCCGGGGAGTGATTCTCGACGGTGGAAATTGCGCGTGCGAGGGCACGCGGGTTGCCTGCGCGAAGGTCAACTATTAAAGGTTGCGTTACACGACTCAATCCAGTAAGTGTAAAGCAGCTGAAAAGAATGACGAAATACTATTGCGGGCCACGCTCATCCCGTTTTCCGGGCAACACGAAGGTAATAATAAATGCCTTACTATTAGGTGTACCTCCGGTATGATACAATGAATCTAAAATGGCCAAGCCATACACAAAACGAAAAGAAAAACGGACCTTTTCCCTTTCTCCGGAATCATTGCATTTTTTGGAATCGATGCGGAAGAAGCGAAAAAGTGCGTCGGTTTCTGCGGTTTTGGACGAACTGATCGCCCAGCACCGCCGTAGTCAAGAAGCTCATCGCATTTCCGCGTCGATTGCAAGCTACTACGACTCGATGACGGAGGGCGACGTGACAGAAGATCGCTCTTGGGGCCAGTTTGCCGAAACTCAGCTTCCTGACGAGTCATGATCCGATCCCCTCTTCGTGGCGAGATATGGTTCGTCAAGTTGCCGACCGATCCTTCCGATAAGCCGGCTCGGCCTGTGGTGATTGTCTCGACTGACGCCCGCAACCGGCACGCACGTGCAAGTACAGTTTTAGTCGCCCCTCTTTCACGGTCGGTGGAGCGAGAGGTCGTCACTCACATTCCGCTCCCCTCAGGTGAAACTGGATTGTATCCATCGGTTGTGAGATGTGAGGATATAACTGTGATGCGCAAAGAATCATTGCTTGAGCCGAAGCAATCATTGCGTACGCTGTCTCACTCGCGTATCTGTCAGATCGCCGATGTGGTTCGAATCGCGATGGGATGCCCGAGACTTTGAAGCCCTTCTAGTCCCTCAGCAATTGCCGCGCGATCACCAGTCGTTGTATCTCACTCGTGCCTTCGCCGATGGTGCATAGCTTCACGTCGCGATAGAACTTTTCTGCCGGATAGTCTTTGATGAAGCCATAGCCGCCATGAATCTGCACGCCTTCGTTGGCGCATTTGACTGCGACTTCGCTGGCGAAGAGTTTTGCCATGGACGATTCAAGCGTCGTCTTCATTCCTGCGTCTTTCATGGCGGCGGCGCGAAACGTAAGCAGCTTAGCAGCTTCGATCTCTGTGGCCATGTCGGCCAACTTCCATTGGATTGCCTGAAAATCGCTGATGGCGCGACCGAATTGTTTGCGCTGCCGGGAATAGTGCAGGGCCGCTTCGTAGGCGCCCTCCGCCATTCCCAGCGATAAAGCTGCGATCGAAACGCGGCCGCCATCGAGCACTCGCATGGCGTCAACAAATCCCTGGCCCTCAGTCCCCAGCAGATTTTCAGCCGGCAGAACGCAGTCTTCGAAGATCAACTCGGCGGTGTCGCTCGCCCGCAAACCGAGCTTGTCTTCTTTTTTACCCGGCCGAAAACCCGGCGTTCCTTTTTCGACGATAAATGCCGAGAGACCGTGGGTGTGCGCAGCGCGATCGGTCACCGCGACTACCACCAGCACGTCGGCATAATGTCCATTGGTGCAGAAAGTTTTGGTGCCGTTCAGCACCCATTTATTTCCTTTGCGCACAGCGGTCATGCGCGCGCTGCCGGCGTCCGATCCGGACGACGGTTCGGTCAGCCCCCACGCGCCGATGAATTCTCCGGTCGCCAACTTGGGGATATATTTCTTTCTTTGAGTTTCGTTCGCAGCCAGAAAAATGTGATTCGAGCAGAGCGAAGTGTGCGCCGCAACGATAATGCCGACCGAGCCGTCAACGCGCGAAAGCTCCTCGACGGCGGTGACGTATTCCACGTAACCCATGCCCGCGCCGCCCAGTTCGGAAGGGAAGATTACGCCCATCAGCCCCAGCTTGCCAAGTTCTTTGATCGTCGAAAGCGGAAAATCGCCGGCTTCATCCCACTTGCGCACATGGGGGGCAATCTCGCGCTCGGCAAATTCGCGCACACTTTTTTTGAGCTGCAGCTGTTCTTCGTTGAGCTGGAAATCCAAGGGCTACTCCTTCGACCAAGGAGTAATTACAACATAGGCGCAGGACTAACGAAAACTGCGATGCCGACCGGTTGGTTACGTCCGGGTAGCGGTGCGTTTGCCAAATACTTTCTTGGCCATCCACACTGGCGCCACGAAGACGTGTGCCGGATTGGTGAGAAACGCCGGCTTGTTGCCTTCGATGAGATGGCCGAGCCAAGCCAACGCGAAAGCAGTAGGGATCAGAAGGAGGGCAATGATCCAGTGAAACCAGACGACAATGAGAGATGAAAAACCAAGCGGAATTGCAATCAGGTGGAGCGCGCGGTTTACCGGGTGGTTGTGCGTGCCATCGTAATGCGAGTAGAGGCCCATAGGTGCCCTCGCTTTCGGCCCGGATTATACCGCGAGATCGACCGAAATGAAGCGCTCAAATACTTCGTTCGAAAGCATTCTGCCCCTGGCGGTGAGGCGAATTGTGGCAGCGTCTTTTCCGAGGAGGCCTGCTTCCGTCAGCTCAAAAATAGTCTGGTTGTAGGCACTCACTTGATTCTCGCCAAACTCCAGCCTCAACGTCCGCAGATCAACTCCTTTATTCATCCGCAATCCCAGAAAGAATGCTTCCTGCAACGCGTCTTCTGACGATACGACTGTGCGTTCTTTGGCGGCGCCGGATAGATATTTTTCCAGCGAATCGGAATTTGAGAATCGCACCGCAGCGGCTGTGCCTGCCGAGCGCAGCATGGAATGCGCATCGACTCCAAATCCCAAATAAGATTGCCGCGTCCAATATTTCAGATTGTGTCTGGATTCGAAGCCGGCGCGAGCAAAGTTTGAAATCTCGTATTGTCGGATTCCGGCGGCATCAAGGCGCTTACCCGCGATCTCATATATGTCGGCGGTCAGGTCTTCATCAGGGACGAAGTGGGCATGATACTTTTGTCCCCCGGCAATCAGTTCACGCCCCAGGCGGGAATCATCATCGACCTCGAGCATGTAGATGCTGGCATGGGGCGCGTCCAAAGAAATTAATTCATTCAGCGAAGCTTCGCAACTCTCGCGAGTCTGGTGCGGAAGCCCGGCGATCAAATCAATATTAATGTTCAAAATTCCCGCCGATCGCAACCGCGCGATATCGTCAATAACCGTAGAGCGTTTGTGCATGCGTCCGACAGATGCTGACTCTGTATCGTTAAAAGATTGCACTCCGAGGCTCACGCGATTGACTCCGCAGCGTTGTAGAGTCTCAAGACCAGACGAAGTCAAAGTGCCGGGTGCACATTCGACGGTGATTTCCGCTTCCGCATTCACCTCGAAATTTTGCCGAATCGTGACAAAGATACGTTCCAGCTGTGTAACATCCAGAAGTGTGGGGGTGCCACCGCCCAAGTAGATGGTGTCCACAGCGCGGTCGAGCAAACCGCGCATCTGGTCGGTCGTTTGGACTGCCCGCTTAATCTCGATACACACCCGGGCAACGTATTTTTCGAACACTGCGCGCGAGAAAACATCAGATGCGAAGTTGCAATAGCTGCACTTGGTCTTGCAGAAGGGGACGGAAATGTACAATCCCAGCGGCATCTGTATGATTATCCCACTTGCACGCAGCGTGTAGGATGTGGGCCGACACAACTAACGTCCCGTCCCTGGGTTTCAGAAAGTTTTAGGAAGAAATTGCTTTCGCAATAAGTAAGGCCCGCAAGCCAAGACCCGGGCGGTTTTGCAGCCATTTAAGCAAAGCATAAAGTACACTTACTCATGGTTCCTCGCGTTGTGATAACTGGGATGGGCGCGGTCAGCCCGAATGGAATTGGCAAAGAGGCTTTCTGTCGCGCCGTTCTGGCTGGAAAGTCGGGAGTAAAGCGCATTTCGCGCTTCGACTCTTCTAAGTTGCCGGTGCACATTGCGGGCGAAATTCCCGAGTTTGATGAGTTGGCGTGGGTGGAACCTCGCGAGCGGAAGCACGTTTCCCGGGTTGTGCCGCTTTGCCTGGCCGCGACTTCGGAGGCGGTGAATGATGCCGGCCTCGACACGGCTTCGATGTCGGTGGACGAAAAACGGCAAATCGGGGTTGTGCTGGGAACCGGTGGCGGCGCGCAGGAATTTTCTGAAGAACAATACCGCTTGTGGCACAGCGGCAAAGAAAAACAAGTAAGCCTTTTCTGTGTTCCCAGTGGAACCATGGGGACGATCCCGAGTGAAATCAGCATGCGGTTTGGATTTCGCGGCTACAGCCACGTGGTCACTGCGGGGTGCACTTCATCCACCGATGCCCTCGGTTATGCCTATCAACACATTCAATCCGGAGTACAGCCCCTGTTTGTCGCCGGCGGCGTGGACTCGCCTATCACTGCGGGCATCGTCAAAGGGTATTCGCTGCTTCGCGCGTTGACTCAATCGTGGAACGATCAGCCTGAGCGCGCATCGCGTCCGTTCTCCGCCGATCGTGATGGATTTGTTCTGGCTGAGGGGTCCTGGATGTTTGTGCTCGAAGAATACGAACACGCCAAGGCTCGCGGGGCTCGGATTTACGCCGAGATTACCGGCTACGGCGCAACGTGCGAGGCCTACCATCGCGTGCGCATGAGCGATTCGCCGGAAGAACCGGCCCGTGCCGTCTCGCTGGCTCTCGACGAAGCCGGCATCGGACCCGCCGACATCCAGTACGTTAGTTTGCACGGCACCTCAACCGAAATGAATGACCGCGTGGAAACCCGGGCGATCAAACTCGCTCTGGGGAAGCACGCTTACAAGATACCCATGTCCGGGCTTAAATCGCAGATCGGTCACGCGCAAGGGGCATGCGGTTCGGCCAGTGTTGCCTCCACATTGATCGCCATGGAGCACGGGCTGGTGCCGCCGACCATCAATCTCGAAAACCCCGACCCGAATTGCGACCTGGATTACGTGCAGGACATCGGGCGCAAAGCATCGATCGAACACGCGATCTGCAATTGCGTCGGCTTCGGATCCAAAAATTCAGCGCTCGTACTAAAGAAGACCGCGTAAAATCTGTTCTGCAGCGTTCATTCCGTCTGCTTGAATCTGTGAGCGGCTCCTCAATCCTGAAATTGTTACTGGTTGCGCTTGTGCCCGCGCTTGCGTCCGCCCAGATACAACCTAAGCCATACTTATTTCGCATGGAGCAAACCACCCTTGAATCCCACCAATGCGTCTTGTTGCAGAAAACAGGCTTCTTCCATTTGGAAGCCGATAGTGGTGATTCGACCAAAGTGTTTGAGGGAACGCTGAGCACCGAGGGACTTCTGCGGATTCAAAGCGATCTTCAGGATCCCGAACTGCGAGCGCTTTCGCAGGAACAGATCGAAGAGCCGCTGATTCGCAGATCTGAATTCCTGCGGCTGGAAGTTTTGCGGGACGATCACTGGCAGGAGCTTACTTTTCGCAGCGCCGAAAGCCAGGATCCGTACGGTAATTCGCTGCAGCCGATTGTCCGCTGGCTGAATGATCTGCATAAAGTGCCACACAAAGAATTGTCAGAAGACGCGGGGAAAAATAATTGCCTGCCGCCTGGCAAAATTGCGCTCAAGAAAAGAAGCGAAGAAGCGCCGTCCGAGCCCGCACTCACAGCCGGCAAGAATTCCACGCCGCTAGGTTCGTCGAATTCCACAGCTGCGACGACTGAGCCGGTGCCAACCTTGTTGCAACTCTCCTCATTAAGCGTGAAATCGCATGTGGCGCGCCAAGCCTGCGTTCTCATCGTCGCAAATGGTTTCTATCGGGCCGAAGAGCAGGAACAAAAAGAGGGAAGCAAAAAAGTCGAAACGAGAATCACCGGCGGACAATTCGCACCTCAAGAAATTTCGCAATTGCAGCAAATCTTGAATGAGCCCGCAATCGCAGGAATCCATCATCGGAAGACTTCGCAGATGACGCTGCCCATGTCTGGCGAAATGTTGAATCTCCAAATTTACAGACCCTCAAGCGTGCAGGACGTGGTTCTTTCCAGCACCTTCAACCGGCGTGACATTCCGTTTTTCTATTCGGGCGATGGCGACATCAGCAGCGCCCAGCCGCTCCTGAAATTTGTAACTGAACATGTGTGGACAGCGGGATCGGGAAGGTTGGACCCGAGCTTGCGGAACGATTGCCAGAGCGCGCCTTGATTGCACTATACGATTTTCGCAACCAGATCGTAATCATGGGTTTCAGTGACCTGGCAACGGTAGAATTCGCCAGCGGCCGGAACCAAACCCTCGGGGACGTCAGCGATGTAGAGCTTGCCGTCAATTTCCGGAGCGTGCATGGCGCCGCGCCCTTCGAGAAGAAGATCGCTCTCTTCCGACGGGCCTTCGAGCACAACATCGAATTCCTGGCCCCGCAACTGTTTCTTTCTGCGCCGGCTGATCTGCTTTTGGATTTGCATCAGGTGCTTGCGGCGGCGTTCGATTTCTCGCGGCGAAACTTTTTCATCCAGTGAGAACGCAGCTGCGCCTTCCTGGTCAGAATAGGAAAAAGTTCCCATCCAGTCGAACTCGACTTCTTTCACGAAGCCGCACAGGTCTTCGAAGTCTTGTTCGCTCTCGCCGGGAAACCCGACTATGAACGATGTGCGTAGAGTTACTCCGAGAATCGTCTTGCGCATCTTTTCGATGGTTCGCAGGAAAATATCTGCGCTTCCGCCCCGCTTCATTCGTTTCAGCACCGCCGCAGAAGCGTGCTGCAAGGGAACATCCACGTAGGAACAGATTTTTTCATGACCGGCGATGGTGTCCAGCAGACGCTGCGTAATCTTGTTCGGATAGGCGTACAGGAACCGCACCCACCGCAGGCCGTCAATGGCCGCGAGTTTCTCCAGTAGCAATGCCAGTCCGTCTTTCAGTCCGAAATCTTCGCCATAGCAGGTCGTATCCTGGCCGATCAGCGTGATCTCGCGCACCCCGGAATGCGCCAACCGCTCGGCTTCCGCGATCACTGACTCAAATCGTCGCGACCGGAATTTCCCGCGCAATTGCGGAATTATGCAGAACCCGCAGGGATGATCACAGCCCTCGGCAATCTTTATGTAGGCAGAATATTTGGGCGTCGCCAGCACTCGCGGAGTGGCTTCGTCATATAAATAATTCGGCAAGTCGGCGATGGCGCCTTCCCAATTTTCGCGGGAGAACCGGCCGTTGGCGGCGCGTGCATCGCCCTCCGGACGCGAAGTCAGAATGCGAAATGGCGAATCAACCGGCGCAGTTGGAACGCGCGGCGCGATCCCCGCCGCATCCAGAATGCTTTCCAGTTCTCCGGTTCCCACCACTGCGTCAACTTCCGGAATGTTTTTGCGAATGTCGTCTCGAAAACGCTCCACCAGGCATCCGGCCACAACTAGCTTGCGAGCCTTACCGGACTTGAGCCGGGCCATCTCAAGGATGGTGTTCACCGATTCCTGCTGCGCGCTCTCGATGAACGAGCAGGTATTTACGACGATGACCTCGGCGTCTTCGGCAGACGAAACCAATTCCGCCCCGGCTTGCGCCAGCATGCCCATCATGACCTCGCTATCGACAAGGTTTTTGGGGCACCCCAGGCTTACAAATCCAACTTTCGTAGGAGAAGATTCAGGCGCTTCGGGGCTGGCTACAGACGACGATTTTGATGACATGCAATCTTTTTATTTTAGCATCCTGATTACTAATCGACGGAAAAGCGGTCAATCCTGGATGCATGAGCGAAAGACGCGGGTGTGTTGTCGAGCCTGCAATGTATGCCCGTTTAATCTATGAATTTATGGATTTGCGTGTCGCGCTCCAACGCCATTTTATGAATTTATGGATTAGTGCGCAGCTCCAACTGGCAGAAACGATTAGGCAAGCAGGCTCGGTCGAACTAGGTTGACAGTCGCAAATCAGCAGTGATAAAAGTGCCACACTGTCACGCTCGTCGCTCTGCTCCTTTTGCACCGTCGCACTGTCGCTGAGCGGCGTACAACACACAATTTTTGGCGCCGCGCGTCTGAATTGAAAAACTTAATCGAGGTCTCCCCAATGAACGACCGTTCGGTTCAATACTCAACTTCGGCAATACTGGTTTCCTTTCTGCTCGCCGTCATGCTGCTGGCTTGCGGTGACGCATCGGCCCAGCAGGCCACTGCTCAACTGGGCGGGAAAATTACGGACACCACCGGCGCTGTGGTGGTAGGGGCAGAGGTCGCCCTTAAAAACTCCCAAACCGGCTTTAGCCGAAAGACCACTTCCAACAACGACGGAGAATATGTTTTCCCGTTGGTTCCGATCGGCCAGTATGAGATCACGGTCAAGCAGAAATCCTTCCAGAGCTATCAGCAAAAGGGGATTACCCTCGAGATCAATCAAAACGCAAAAGTAGATGTCGCGCTACGCGCCGGTGCGCCCTCGGAAGTTATCGAGGTCAATGCAAACGCCACTCAAGTCGACACTCAGTCTGCGACCCTCGGAAAAGTTGAAACCACTCAGCGAATTGAAGACTTACCTTTGGTCGAACGCGACACAATGCAAATGGGACTTCTCCAGGCAGGAGTGTTCGTGCCGGAAGCGGAGGACGGTTCCGGCAATCCTTTTTCGGTCAGTGGTCAGCGCTCCGAATCCATGACGTTTTTGATCGATGGATCTGACAATAACGACTTCCTGGGAAACAATATGGTCGTCGATCCCAACCCTGACGCTGTCGCGGAATTTAAGATACTTACGAATAATTATGAAGCCGAGTATGGACGCACCTCTGGCGGTATTGTTAATCAGGTCATCAAATCCGGAACTAATAACATCCACGGCAGCTTATTTGAGTTCTTCCGCAATACTGCTCTTGACTCCAGCGATTACTTTCTTACCACCCAGAATGCTGACGGCTCGTTTACCCACAATGTTCCCGATTTCAAGCGCAATGCGTTTGGCGGAACCATTGGACTTCCGATCAAGAAGGATAAGGCGTTCTTCTTTGCCTCGTACCAGGGAATCCGGCGCCGCGAAGGTCAAATCGCGCCGCAGTTTCAGACTTTGAGTCCGGCTGAGCGAACTGGCAACTTCAGCGAACTGCTGCCAGGAACGCAACTTGTGAATCCGGTCGACGGAAGCAACTATGTGAACAACCAGGTGCCGGTTGACCCGGTAATCGCGAACTACATCGCCAAGTACGTTCCCCTGCCCAACACCCCTGGCAATGGGTTTATTTCCGCTCCGGATGCGCAGCTCTCCGACGACCAGTTCGCCTTCCGCTTCGATTACAACCTGTCCAGCAAAGACTCTTTGTCAGCGTTTTATGTTTTTGACGACCAGCCCCAGACTTTTCCTTTCGAAATCCTGCATGGCGCTTCAACCGGAGGCGATGTTCCCAACGGAAGTGGCTTCAGCAACGCGCAGCGCTTTCAAACCGGATCGTTGAGCTGGGTCCGAACAATTTCGCCGGAGTTGGTCAATGAATTCAGGTTCAGTACGAATCGGGCCGCGAGTTTCCAGGCGAATCCGGCCGATCACACAACTCCGCAGGAGTTGGGATTCACCACCGTTCATCCAGATGACCCGGCCGGCGCCGCGCCGCCGCCGATGGTGGTAAACGGATACTTCAGTTTGGGGCCATCTCCGCAAGGGCCGACCACCCTGCACGACACGACTTTTCAGTATCAGGACACCTTGACTTGGGCGAAAGGTCGTCATCAGTTTAAAGTTGGTGCCGATCTGCGTTGGGTTGAGAATAACTTCAATTTTGATTTCTACAACAACGGCAGCTTTTTCTTTAACGATTTCGGATCCTTCACGGGCAATGGCCTGGCTGACTTCGTGGGTGGTTTCTACGATAACTACTTCCAGTTCTCAACCGCGCGTTACGGGATTCGCACTCATTCCCTGTATTTCTTTGGACAGGATGAATGGAAACTTACAAGTAATTTCACCCTCGATTATGGTCTGCGTTATGAATACAACTCGCCGCAGATCGACCCACACAACCAGATTATTGGCTGGTACCCAGGCCACCAATCGACCGTTTTCCCGGCTTCGCCCCCAGACTTTTTGTATCCCGGCGACCCTGGCACCCCGAATCGCGGGTTGATCTATCCCGACAAAAACAACTTTGCACCCCGCCTGGGTTTTGCGTGGGACATGCTGGGAAATGCGAAGTTAGTGATGCGCGGAGGCTATGGCATTTTCTACGACATCGAAGATGGCGCGTTGAATTTGCAGTTTGGCGGGCAGCCCCCTTACGGCTACGCGGCGAATAATTTTCCCGACTACACCGGCGTGACACCGACGCAGCCAGGATCTTTCGTGGGCGACCCATTTACGCCTTTCGGCTACCCTAATCCATATCCGTTTGCCGGTAAGACCGGACAATTTTTCAGCCCTGCAATTCCATTTGCGTACGTTGTATCACCACATTTCCGTACGCCGTATGCGATGAACTTTAACTACGGCTTCCAGTATCAGCTTACAAAAGACACGATGCTGGAGGCGGTGTACGTTGGAAGCTTAAGCCGGAAGGCGATTGCGAGCACGGAAACTAATTTCCCAACCCTCTCAGCATTGCAAGCGCAACTGGCAGCAGCGGGAGGCGATCCGAATGCTCTGAACCCTGAGTGCGCAAGGCCGCTAGCGGCTTGCGATGTCAATGGAAATCCCACCGGGGCACAGCAGATCGAGACGAATGTTAGTGACGCTAATTCATCCAGCAACCAGCTGCAAGTCACGGTTGACAGGCGGATGAGCCACGGGCTCCTGTTCCGGGCAGCGTACACTCTCTCAAAGACTATCGACGACTCGTCAGGCTTCAGAGCGCGTTCCTCAACCTATACCGACCCTTTGAATCCGGCTTTGGATCGCGGCCTAGCCGACTTCGACGCCCGGCAGCGGTTCGTCCTCAGCCCCATCTGGCAAATACCACTTGGAACCAAGGGGACGTCTTTTCTGAGCAAGGTGGCCGGAGGGTGGTCTGTCGCCAGTGTTATTAGCTTCCAGTCTGGAAATCCTTTCAGCCTCTTCTCGAATAACAATTCGAGCGAATCGGATAATTTCCTGGACCGGCCCGATATCATTGGGCCCGTTCAGATATTCAGCGACCCGCGGCAACTCCGCACCTTCAGCCCGAGTTCGGACGGGATACACGGGAGCTGCCTGAGCGGTACTACTACTGGCCACTTCTGGTTCGACCCCACCAATATCGATTGTGCTAACGCCCCTTTTACGCCCGGCGGTGTTCCGCTGTTCAGCCATGGCAATATGGGCCGCAATACATTGCGGGGACCTGGAATTAATAACTGGGATATCTCACTCTTGAAGGATTTCAAGTTCACCGAGAGCAAGTCTCTGCAATTCCAGGCGAGCTTCTTCAACGCCTTCAACCACGTCCAATTCTTGGGGCCGAGTTCAACCGAAGGAGCGTCGGGTTTCAGTGGTCAGTTTGGGCAGGTTACGTCTGACACGAGCCAGTCAACCACGACTGCCTACTACCGAGGCCCGAGGTTGATTCAGTTTGCGCTGAAGTTCTACTACTGACGAGAGCTCACGGCTTGAGGGTTTAAGGGGGAGCAGGTCTGCTCCCCCTTTTTTTTATTAGTACGACTACTCCGTCCCTACTTCTCCGTATTTTTTTAGCCACTTCAACTCCTCGCGCACTTTAATCTTTCCGTGCCAGGGGTTTTTGTCGAGGGAGTGGCCTTCGCCGGGGAAGATCAGCAGCGCGTTGGGAATGCCGAGGGAATATAGCGCGTGTTCCAGCAGATAGTCTTCGAGCACCGCAACTCGAATATCATCGGCGCCGCCCACCATGTGGGTTGGCGTGCGGACTTTATCGATCTGGAAGATGGCGGCTTCGTCGTGATAGCGCTGCGGGACCTCCCAGGGGCGTCCGCCGAGGAAGTAGGCGTCGTCGAAGGTCGTATCGTCATTGCCCCAGTTGCCGACGTGCTCAACCGCGCCTGCGCCCGTTACAGCGGCCTTCCAGCGCGTGCTCTGGGTGATGAGCCAGTTGGTCATGTATCCGCCGTAGCTGTAGCCGCCGACGGTGAGCTGATTGGGATCGGCGATGCCGTCTTTTACCAGCGCATCCACGCCTTCCAGAATGTCTTTGCCGGGACGCGAGACGATTACGGGGACGATCTGCATCAGAAATTTGTCGCCGTATCCGGATGAGCCGCGATAGTTCGGCTCGAATACCAGCCAACCATTGGTGGCAGCGAGTATGCCCCACTGATACCAGTCGGCTTCGAAGTGATTGCCGTCGGCGTCGGCTGGGCCTCCGTGAATAAATGTGAACATGGGTAAATTCTTGGCCTCGAACTTTCCCGGAGGGTATATCAGCATGCCTTCAACTGTGGTCCCGTCGTCGGCCTTCCAGCGATATGGCTTGCCCTGCGGCAGTTCGCGTTCGGTGAACAGATGGTTGAAAGACGTGATTGGCCGCGCGTGGGCGAGATCAGAGGGGCTGTCAGCAAAATATATCTCTTCTGGCTGGTCGAGTTGAGAATACGCGAATGCGAGGTGCGAGGAACGGGGAGTGGTCGCTACCGACGCGTAGGTACCCTTCCAGTTGCTGATCTGGTGAAACGATTGCTCGGGTTTGGAGGTCGAGTACATCTGCACTTCGGTCCCAAGCCGTGCCGATTCGAGGACGTTGTCGTCGGTCACCGCGTAATGGTCCACCGGGCCGCCAAAATCTTTTCCCCATTTCTCGATCTTGCCATCGCCGCTGTCCACCCAGTAAAGATGCGGTTGCAGGTCGCGGTACGGGCCAGTGACGTCGCCGACATCAATGGTGAAAAAAATGTGGCGGCTGTCGTTGGCCCAATGCAGGTCGTGTTCTACGGCCTGGTTCTGCGTAAGGCGGCGGGGCTGATCTTCGCTTCTCGAGTCCGAGGGCGAAGGTGCCCGCGCCACACGGTTCAGATCAACTACATAGATTTCATAGTCGTCGAATTTCTCCTCGCGTTTGTTGATGGGATTGGCCATGAACGCCAGTTTGCTGCCGTCGGGTGAGGTTAGCAATTCGTCGACACGAAGCGGCGATTTTGCGAACGCATGGGTTCCCGGAGTCGTATCCGATTCTTTGTCGGCGTCAGATTTGGCGGTAGGCGGGGCTTGATGTTTTGCCAGCGCGGCGGGAACGTCGAGCGCAAACATCGTGTCGCCTCGTTCCGCGGTACGATATTGCACCACATCTTTCCATTTTTTCCTGTAGTCGTCTTTCTGGGCTTTGGTCCAGGGATCGCGGGTTGCGAAATAAATTGTTCTTGAATCCGCTGACCAGGAGAAAGTATGCACCTCCTCGCTCCCGCTAGTGACTGCGAAAGCTTCGCCGCCGCGGGGGTCAATTAAATAAATCTGATCGGCGCCTTCGTCTTTCTTGTCAGAATCGTCGTCGGAGTCGTCGCTCGCGTCGGCCGCATCATCCGATTTCCGGTCGGATAGAAACGCAATCCATTTTCCGTCGGGTGACCACTGGGGTTCAGTGTCGTGCCCCGATTGCGTCAGCTGGATCAACGAGCCGTTCGCACCTTCACCGCGGTACAGCCACAAATTCTTGCTGAAGATTTGCCGGTCCCAATCGGCGCGCTCGGTGCCGATCACGACCGAATTCCCGTCCGGCGACAATTTCACCGAAGAAAAACTGACAGAGTTAAAGAACTCGTCGAGAGTTATTTTCGGCTTGTTTTGAGCGAAGCTGAATGTAGCGACCGAGAGCGAGAATGCGAGCAAAACAACTTTAGCGGATCTCATAATTTGGGACAAACACAGGTTTATACATCAGGGAGGGAGTGGAGGCAAACGCGGCGCACCCGCTTGGCGGATGGTTCACGGCCGTTTGTAAATGGTCCCATCCTTCATAACAAACTCAACATGCTCCAAGACGGTAATGTCATTGAGCGGATTGCCGGACACAGCGACGATGTCGGCAAAATATCCGGGTTTCAGCGCGCCGATTTGCCCTTCCCAATCCAGCAGTCTTGCGCCATTGATAAGGTCGGCTTGCAGTGCGCCGAGCGGAGTCATGCCGAATTTCACCATCAGTTCCAATTCGCGCGCCTGGGTTCCGTGAGGAAACGGACCCACGTCGGAGCCCATCGCAATCGGCACTCCCGCAGCAAGCTGTTTGCGGAAATTTTGCGCATGCAAATCGAGAATGGCCTGTTCCTTAGCGCCCGTTCCTGGCGTCAGCGGGTGCGCTGCGAAGTACTCCTGAATGGCGAATGTCGGCACCGCGAAGATATGTTTCTCATGCATGATGCGCATGGTCTCGTCGCCGATTTGAAACGAATGATCAACCGACGCAACTCCGGCTTGCGCTGCGTAAAAAGCTCCCGGATCGTCGGTCGCGTGCACGGCAACGCGTTTGCCGACGCGAGCAGCTTCATGCACAGCGGCGCTCAATTCGGCTTCGGTGTACTGATACGGGCTTGACAGAATGCCATCATGGACGGAATCCGCTCCGGTTTCATAAATTTTGGCGAAGTCCGATCCCTCTTTGAACTGCTCGCGCATTACTTCGATCAGCTGCTCGGCATTATTGGCAAAATCAGCGTTAGGCAAAACGTGCTGGGCCGGGTTGAAACCGATGGCGTCCTCATGTCCTCCGAGAATGTTGATTGCGTTGCCGCTGATTCGGAGTCTCGGCCCAGGAATTTTCCCCTGGTCGATGGCGTCCCGAACCGCGGTGTCGGCCGAGCCCGCGCCCTCGGTGCCCATGTCGCGTTCGGCAGTAAAGCCAGCCATCAGATCGTCTCGCGCGGCGAGCGTCGCCATAATGGTCCGCTGCGGGACCGACTCCTGCACTGTCTGCAGGTCTTCTGCTCCGGGATGAAGGAAGAGATGGATGTGCGCGTCAATCAGGCCGGGTAGCAGAGTGCGGTCGCCAAGGTCGATAACAACTGCGCCCATTGGGTGTTTCACGGTCGTGCCGGCTTCGACAATGCGCTCGCCTTTTACCAATACTTCGCCCGGCGACACAACGCGTCCGCTGTCAATATCAAGCAGTCGCGCAGCATGCAACACGGTTACATCAGGCGCGGAAGTCTGGCTCCAAACTGCGGCGGTTGCGGCCAGGGCGAAAAGAATGAATGACAGAATCCGAAATGTGCAGCTCATATTCAGCGGCATGTTATCACTAAGAGATTGCCGGTGGAGCGTAATTCTCATATGGCCGCGGGCAGAATGAGCGGAATGAAATGAATCGAAGGGCTTGCGTCATCGGTGCCGGACCCAATGGACTCTCGGCCGCGATCGTACTTGCGCAAGCAGGTTTGCAGGTCGACGTATTTGAAGCCGAGCCGACCGCCGGCGGAGCGGCGCGAACACTGGAGTTGACGCTTCCCGGATTCCGGCATGATCTTGGATCAGCCGTGTGCCCGCTGGGCGCTGGCTCGCCATTCCTTTCGTCGCTTCCCCTCTCGGACTTCGGCCTGCAATGGATACACTCGCCGGCTCCTGTGGCTCACCCGCTTGATAACGGCACCGCGGTCGTTCTCGAACGTGACCTCGCTGACGCGAAATCGTCTCTCGGAGAAGACGGAAAAGCCTGGAGCGATCTGGTTCAGCCCTTTGTCGAGCGCTGGCCGGCGTTCGCTTCTGACATGCTGGGTCCGATTACTCGGATACCAAAACATCCGTTCCTGATGGCGCGGTTTGGAATGAATGCGCTGCGCTCGGCAAGAAGCATCGCCTCCCGGTTTCGAAATGAGCGTACGCGAGCTTTG
Organism: uncultured Acidobacteriota bacterium; assembly: GCA_963702345.1. GTDB lineage: Bacteria > Acidobacteriota > Terriglobia > Terriglobales > Acidobacteriaceae > Gp1-AA145. Next base: position 149,371 of record CAVPCD010000009.1, read on the forward strand.
TTCGCAGGATTGGCCGCGCACTCTTGCCTTGCGCTTGACGAAGCTCTGAGCGGTGCGTTCGGCATGTCATTGGCGATACCGGCACACGCGGTGGGCTGGCCGATTCCGCGCGGCGGAGCGCAATCACTCACCGATGCGCTTTGCGGTTATCTGGCGAAGATTGGCGGTAAGATCAGCACGTCTTCGCGGCTTGAACGTATCGAACAGCTCTCCGACTACGATTTGCATATGTTCGACGTCACCCCGCGGCAGCTGCTGGCGCTGGCAGGAGAACGGCTGTCCGAACGCTATAGACACCGACTTGAACGCTTTCGATACGGCCCGGGCGCTTTCAAGGTGGACTATGCCCTGAGCAACCCGATCCCATGGCGGGCCGCTGAATGTCTCCGCGCGGCCACCGTTCACCTCGGAGGAACCTTCGATGAAGTGGCCGAATCGGAAAGAACTGTCCGCGCCGGCTCACATGCCGAACGTCCATTCGTCCTGTTTGTCCAGCCGAGTCTCTTTGACCCGTCCCGAGCGCCGGCCGGGAAGCACACAGCCTGGGCCTATTGTCACGTGCCCAATGGATCCACGGTGGATATGCTGCCGAGGCTAGAAAGCCAGATTGAGCGCTTTGCCCCAGGATTCCGCGATTGCGTACTGGCACGGAGAGTTTTTTCCCCGGCGGATCTGGAAACCAAAGACGCCAATCTGGTGGGAGGAGATGTCGGCGGAGGCGCACTGGACGCGCACCAGTTCCTGTTCAGGCCCACTTGGCGTCACTACGCCACCTCAGACGCCGCCATTTACCTCTGTTCAGCCTCCACGCCCCCCGGGGGTGGCGTGCACGGCATGTGCGGTTTTCACGCGGCCCGGGCGGCGCTCGCCAAGTTTTCCTAAAGTGCAAGCCTAACTGGTAACCGGGGTAACGCTGCTGGTAACGGCGCGCATATGGTATAAAACCAAAGAACACGCCAAAAATCAGCGGACGGCCAAACCTATGCCTGCGCACAGTTTGCGCATGGAAGTCGGGTGCAAAATGTCCGCCGTTTGGGGAGAGTCTTGAGCTTTATCAACTTCGCAGCCCGCGAGATCAACTGCAAAATCGTCTATTACGGCGCGGGCCTTGGCGGCAAGACCACCAATCTGCAGTACATCTATCAAAAAACCGCCGAACAGCAAAAGGGCAAGATGATCTCGTTGGCCACCGAGACCGAACGCACCCTATTTTTTGACTTTCTTCCGCTGGATCTTGGGTCAGTCCGCGGCTTCAAGACCCGAATCCACCTCTACACCGTTCCCGGACAGGTCTTCTACGATGCCAGCCGCAAACTGATTCTGCGTGGCGTGGATGGCATTGTGTTTGTAGCCGATTCCCAGCAAGAGCGCATGGATGCAAACGCTGAGGCGCTGGATAACCTGATGTCGAACTTGAAAGAGCACGGCTACGACTTCAACAAGATTCCGTACGTCTTGCAGCTCAATAAGCGCGACCTGCCCAATATTCTCCCCGTTGATGCCCTCGCCAAAGACCTTCGTCGCAAAAACGAACCGGTGCTCGAAGCTGTGGCTTTTCAAGGTCAAGGCGTTTTCGAGACCCTGAAGGAAATTGCTCGTCAGGTGTTGGTGGAACTAAAAAAGGGCAGCTAAGGTCGGCTCGGCCGCCCGACTGGTCGCCGCGGGACCATGATCATTTGGCTTTCTGCTCCGCAATCCATTTATCGGTACGCTCTTCCAGCAGATCCAATGGCAGGGTTCCGCCGTCGAGCATTTCGTCATGGAATGCGCGAATGTCGAACTTCGGGCCCAACTCTTTTTGGGCCTGCTCACGTAGCTCCCGGAACTTGAGCTGCCCCAGCTTGTAGCTGAGAGCTTGCGCAGGCCACGCGATATACCGGTCAGTCTCAGACTGAATAGTAGGCTCATCGACCGCGCCAGATTTCCGAAAAAACTCCACCACCTGCTCGCGCGACCATCCTTTGGAATGAATTCCCGTATCCACGACCAGACGTACCGCCCGGAATAACTCGGATGAAAGGCGGCCATAGTCGGATACTGGGTCCTGATAAAAGCCAACTTCTTTACCAAGTTGTTCGGCGTACAACGCCCAGCCCTCGACGTAAGCGTTGAAGCCAAGACTGTGCAAGCGAAATTTAGGCAATCCGGTGAGCTGCTGTTGCACCGAAAGCTGCATATGGTGCCCGGGGATACCTTCGTGATAGGCAGTGGCCTCGTCGTCGATCAGCGTGCGCTCGGCAAAATTCGAAGTCGCGACAACCACACGGCCGGGACGTTTACCGTCAGGAGTGCCAGTCACGTAATGCGTGGCTGCGGCAGCCTGGAACGGTGGAATGGCCTCAACCGTTACCGGTGACTTTGGAAGCAGAGTGAATAGCTCGGGGAGCTTCGGCTCCATCTGCGCGATGTACCGGCGAAAGTCATCAAGAATCTGTTCTGCGGACTTCGGTATGTATTTTTGGTTGGTTTTGAGCGAAGCGCGAAATGAGGCGAGATCCGAAAACCCTTCTTTCTTTGCGATGGCCGTCATTTCTTCCTCGATGCGAGCTATTTCTTTCAGGCCCAGTGCGTGGATTTCATCCGGCGACATGCGCGTTGTGGTTCGAGCGTAGATGTCATTTTCGTAACGCTTTTCTCCATCCGGCAAAGAGATGACGGAGAGGGCAGTGCGGCCCTTGGGTGCATATTCCGTACGCAGGAATAAAGAAAATTTCTTGTAGGCGGGCAGTACGTCTCGATTTATCGCTGCGTCAATTTCGTCGGTCAACCGTTTCTGGTCCGCTGCGGAGATGCTGGCGGGATATTTCTTGGTTGGCAGCAGAAACGGATCTGCAGCAACAATTCCGTCACATTGTCCGGGAAGTTTCTCGGCAATGAATCGAACCGGCATCAGCTGGTCTTCCATACCGGCCCGCAGCACTTCGGTGGTTTGACTCAACACCAGCGGAATCTGGTGAAGGCGTGCGATGTAGTCCTCATAGTGTTTGACCGAATCGAAGGGGACCGAAAGTGGCAGATCAGCAAGACTGGTATGGATGCCATTCTGCTGGTTGATCGGCATCTCGTACTCTTTCAGCTCGAAATCGGCGATGCGTTGTTCGAGCACCCGAATCAGCAGGTCGTGCGACAGTTGGTCCTGGTCGGAGAAACCAGTAGTAGGAATCGCCTTTAGCTGCGCCAGGAATTGTTCGTCGGTCTGGTTTCGTCCGATGATGGCCGCCAGCGACCGCTCGGCCAGTTTGTCGTTGTAGCGGTAATCGCCGAAGGCAGTTGCTCGTTCGGGAAAGGCACGCATGTCAGATTCGTATTGCTCGTCGAAGAGTGCGTTCTGCGACGCCAGGCGCTCGGCTACAGGCTTGAGATCTTGCGCGAAGGTGGCAGCAGATGCCGCAATCAGGAAGAAGAAAACCAAGTGTAAACGCATAGACGGGTAGCCTATCAAAAACCAGGCGCTTTGGATTGCACCGGAGACTGGCTGAGGCGGTTTTCACCGCTTTTTCCCATATAATCAGGAGATTCACAATGGCAAATTTAACTGATATAGTCGCGGCCACGCGGCGCAAAGTAGGCGAGTGTCGCTTGAAAGTGGACCTGGGCCAGTTGGAGCGGGACGCTAGTTTGCATGCCCCCCGCGGCTTTCGCGCGGCACTGGAGTCTACAGGCGAGTCGCGAGTCGCCGTTATTGCGGAATTAAAGAAAGCTTCGCCGTCGCGAGGATTAATCCGTCCTGATTTCGATCCCGCGCAGTTGGCCCGGGAATTGGAACAGGCCGGAGCGGTTGCGCTCTCCGTGCTGACGGACGAAGAATTCTTTCAAGGGTCGCTAGAGAATCTGCGCGTTGCATCGGCTAAAACCGCGCTGCCTTGCTTGCGCAAGGATTTCATCGTCGATGAATTTCAGATTGTCGAGGCACGCGCGAATTGTGCCGATGCGATTTTGTTGATAGTGGCGGTGCTGTCGCAGAACGAACTGTTCACGCTCAAGCGGAAAGCTGATGATTCCGAACTCGACGTGCTTTGCGAAGTTCATGACGGAGATGAATTGCAGCGCGCGCTTGATACGGGCTGTGATGTGATCGGCGTGAACAGCCGTGATCTGCGCACCTTCAAAGTCGATTTAGGCACAGCGTTCCGGCTTGCAGAACGCATGCCCGATAATGTGCTGGCGGTAGCCGAAAGCGGGATTGAGAGCGCGGCAGATGTAGTGGGATTGCGAGCCGCAGGCTATGACGCATTTCTGATCGGCGAAACGTTGATGAGAGCAGAGAAGCCGGGGGATGCGCTGAAATCGTTGCTGGTAGAGGCGAGCGCGGCGTCGGTAATTGCCCGATGATCTGCGCCGTTGATAGCGGACGCAAATGCAAAGATGCGCTCATTTTCTTCTGAATACGGTAAGGGCACGGCTTACAGCCGTGCCACAAAGTCTAATGCAGGACGATCGGCACGACTGAAAGTCGTGCCCTTACCAGTTCTGCTGAACTCATCGGAGCTTTTTCCCGATGACCGAAGGCCAAAGGCAGACGACAGAGTTCTTATGACTTGGGTCAAAATTTGCGGCATCACGAACCTGGAAGATGCACTCGTCGCCGTCGAGGCCGGCGCGGATGCGGTCGGGTTTGTGTTCTATGAGAAAAGTCCGAGGAGTGTTGAGCCAGGGAGAGTAAGAGAGATTGTGTCGCAGATGCCCGACAGGATTGAGAAAGTCGGAGTCGTGGTAAATGAGACGGAAGATCGAATTTGTGCAATTGCCGACGACGCAGGACTTACGGCTGTGCAAATGCACGGCGATGATGAGGATCCGCACGTTGCAGATCTGGTCGTGAAGAAGCGGAAGCTCAAAATTCTGGTTGGAGTGCCGATGCGACATCCAACGCCGGAAGGATGGGCAATGATGTGGACGCCAGAGAATATACATGCCTTCCTCGCGGACTCCGGAAGTTCAGTAAAGCCGGGCGGCACAGGCGAGTCATTCGACTGGACCTCATCAGTCAAAACCCTGAGCACGATCAAAACGCTAGGGAACTTGGTCGTGGCCGGTGGGCTGACGCCCGAGAACGTCGGTCAAGCGATAGCGATTCTTCAGCCCTGGGGTGTGGATGTTTCCTCCGGCGTTGAGGCGAAACCGGGGAAAAAAGATCCGGATAAGGTTCGAGCTTTTGTGAAAGCGGTCCGCGAAGCGGACAAGGCGAATTCAAACTAATGGCAACTGCATCCATCAATAAAAGGCACAGTGGGAATTCCGGTCGTGGTTCCTACCTTTCGAAAGGCGCGAAAGGTGGGGCAGCCAACTCCTCGAAAGCTGCCAGGACAAAGGGTCCGACGCTGCTTGTTCAACCTGGCCGCTTCGGCCCCTGGGGAGGCCGCTACGTTCCTGAAACGCTGATGGCCGCGCTCGAAGAACTCGAACGCGAATACGAGCGGGCGAAAAAGGATCCGCGGTTCAAAGCTCGGCTGAACGAGCTTTTAAAAACCTATGCGGGCAGGCCGACGCCGTTATTTTACGCTCGCCACCTCTCTGAGAAACTCGGCGGCGCAAAAATCTACCTCAAGCGGGAAGACCTGCTGCACACCGGCGCGCACAAAATCAACAATTGCATTGGCCAGGGATTGCTGGTCGAACGCATGGGCAAGCATCGGGTAGTCGCCGAAACCGGCGCCGGCCAGCACGGGGTCGCGACGGCGACGGTATGCGCGCTACTTGGTTTTGAGTGCGTCGTCTACATGGGCACCGAAGATATGCGCCGCCAGGAGCTGAATGTTTTCCGCATGCGACTACTCGGCGCCGAAGTCCGTGGCGTAGACTCCGGGTCGTGCACTTTGAAGGACGCAATCAACGAAGCCATGCGCGATTGGGTGACCAATGTTCGCACCACGCACTATCTTCTGGGCAGCGTGCTCGGCGCGCATCCTTATCCAACCATGGTCCGCGATTTTCACAAAGTGATTGGGCGCGAGGCGCGTGCGCAAATCATGAAAACCGAGGGCAAGCTGCCGGCGATGATTATTGCCTGCGTCGGTGGCGGCTCCAATGCAATCGGCATTTTTCACGAATTTATTCGCGACAAAAAAGTGAAGCTGGTAGGAGTCGAAGCCGGCGGCCGCAGCGAGAATTTGGGCGATCACGCGGCCCGATTTCGCGGCGGATCGCCGGGCGTATTGCAAGGCACGTATTCTTACGTGCTGCAAGATGAAGCCGGACAAATCGCGCTCACTCATTCGGTTTCCGCTGGACTGGACTATCCCTCAATCGGCCCGGAGCACGCCTGGCTGGCCGATTCTAAGCGCGCGGAGTACGTCGCCGCCTCTGACTCTGAGGCGCTCGATGCCTGCAAATTACTGGCGCGCACCGAAGGAATTATTCCCGCGCTCGAATCAGCCCACGCGGTAGCAGAAGTGATCAAGCGCGCGCCACAGATGAAAAAGTCAGAAGTAGTGATTGTGAACATCTCCGGCCGAGGAGATAAAGACGTTGGGATTCTGCGAGAGAACCTGAAGCTGGATTCAACGCCTCTTCGCTGATGAAACTCCTAAAACTGAGCTTCGGCGTGGGTTGTCTAGTTTCTCTTCTGGGACCAATTCTTGGCTTGATCTTGCACCCGAGGGCGAAATGGTTATTCGGTTTAGTTCTTATCGGCTTCGCTGTTCTCTGGTTGGATCGTCGAAGCGCGAGAGATCCGACACCTCAGGCGCTAGCCGACCAACTCGAACAGTTGCTGGCAGGTCATTTTGCTGGATGGGATGTCGATGACTTCGAGATGCAAAACATTCGAGATCCTCATCTCAAGGAACTCCATTCGAGAGCGCTCACCGTTGGTGGTGTTCCAGAAGAGTGGGTTAAGTTAAGTGAAGACCGCAAGAATCAATTGCGAGCGATTGTCGAGGAATTAAGAGGAATCAGCTGATCTGTGGCGTAAGCGCGATGACCTTGCACTTCACAAGCCGCCCCGCCTTAGTTGCGTATCTCACCTGTGGCGATCCTGACCTGCGCGTGACCCGCGAAGTCGCCCTGGCAGCGATTGATGCGGGAGCCGAAGTCATCGAATTGGGAGTACCCTTCAGCGATCCCGTCGCCGACGGACCAGTTATCCAGCGGGCCAGCGAACGTGCATTGAAAAATGGAGTTGCGCTTTCGGATGTTTTGAAAGTGGCTGCCGAAATCCGCCGCGAAAGTGATGCCGGCCTGATCGTTTTTTCCTACCTCAATCCGATTCTGCGGATGGGCATGGAAAAGTTTGCCGCTAAGGCCGCCGAAGGCGGGGTCGATGGCGCGCTTATTACTGATCTGCCGGTCGAGGAATCCGACGAATATGTGCGGCACATGCGGAAGCGCAATCTCGCGACCGTATTTCTTGCCGCTCCTACCAGCACCGACGCAAGGCTGAAGCGGATCGCACAGCTCTCGACCGGATTCGTTTACGCAGTTTCGCGGACCGGAATTACCGGCGCACGGAAGGAACTACCGGAAGACGCAGAAAAACTTGTGCGACGCTTGCGCAAATTTACAAAACTGCCCATAGCTGTCGGCTTCGGAATTTCGGCGCCCGAGCAGTTCGCCGCTGTGGGCAAATTTGCCGATGCCGCGGTCGTCGGCAGCGCTATTATGCAGACCATCGAAAGCAATCCCGGCACGGAAGCCGAAGCTGTGGCAGAATTTATAAAACAGCTCTCAGCTATCAGCCGGCAGCCATCAGTAAAATCTTCAAACAAGACGCGGCGGGCAACCACGCAGACTGACGACGCGGTGTATCGCTGAGAGCTGAAAGCTAATAGCTGAGAGCATGTTTTATGGACATCGCTGATTGGCGGCGGCAAATTGACGAGATCGATCGCAAGCTGGTGGAGTTGATCAGCCAGCGCGCGCGCGCCGCGCATGAGATCGGAAAGCTGAAGCGTGGCATCGGCATGCCCATTTACGAGCCGGACCGCGAACGCGCGGTTTTTGAAAATGCGCGCCACGCGAATAAAGGTCCGCTTCCTGATCGCGATTTGCAGCGCATCTACGAGCGAATCATGGACATCATGCGCGCGATCCAGAAAGAGGAAATTGCGCCCGAGCCGGTTGCGTCAGGTGACGGCCTCGGCGACACGGAAATCGATCCAGAAGTAAATGATTAAAGGCAGCTCTTAGCCATTAGCTTTTAGCTCTTAGTAAAAAACTGCGACCGAGCTAAAGGCCAAGAGCTAACAGCTAAAAGCTAACTATGATCGTTGCAATGCAGGAGACCGCAAACGAAGACCAGATTCAGGTGGTGGTCGAACACCTGATAGAGCTGGGATTCTCTGTACACCGCACCACCGGCGAGCGGCAGACGATTCTCGCTGCCGTGGGCGCGCGTACCGACTTCGATACTCGCAATCTGGAAGTCCTCAGCGGGGTGATGGAGGTCCATCGCATCAGCGCGCCGTATAAGCTGGCGGGCCGCAGCTTCCGTCCGCAGGGCACGACAATTGAATTCCGCAACGGCGTGAAGGTGGGCGACAAAGATGTTGTCGTCATGGCCGGGCCTTGTTCGGTCGAATCGCGCGAGCAATTGTTTACAGTTGCCGAGCTGGTCGCCAAGGCCGGCGCGCGGGCGTTACGTGGTGGCGCATTCAAGCCGCGCAGCTCGCCTTATTCGTTCCAGGGACTTGGACTTGAGGCGCTGAAGATTCTGCGCGAGGCCGGCGACAAGTACAACCTCCTGGTGATCAGCGAAGTGATGGAGATCTCTCAGATCGAAGTCATGCTTCCGTACGTAGACATACTGCAGGTCGGCGCGCGCAATATGCAGAATTTCAACCTGCTGCGCGAATTGGGAAAACTGAAGACGCCGATTCTTCTGAAGCGCGGAATTGCGGCAACTATCGAAGAATTGCTGCTCTCCGCTGAATACATCATGGCAGGCGGAAATTACAATATCATCACTTGTGAGCGAGGCATTCGCACTTTTGAAACCTACACTCGCAACACGCTCGACATCTGCGCGATCCCGGTCGTCCACAAACTGTCGCACTTGCCGATCGCTTCCGATCCTTCGCACGGAACTGGTTTGCGCGATAAAGTTGCTCCCATGGCGCGTGCTTCTGTGGCCGCCGGCGCCGACGCGCTGCTGATCGAAGTGCACCACAATCCTGACAAAGCTTTGTCGGACGGCGCGCAGTCGCTCTACCCGCAACAGTTCACCGAGTTGATGGACTCGCTGAAGATGATCGCGTCCGCGGTGGGAAGAAAAATTGCCTAAAAGTATTGAGTCATTGAGTCATTTAGGCATTTAGTCATTGAAACCCCAGCAACACGAGCGATTTTTTCAATGACTCAATCGCTCAGTGATTGAATGATTCAATTTTTCCGTGCCCATTCGCCAAATCACGATCATCGGTACCGGCCTGATCGGCGGGTCACTTGGACTGGCGCTCCGCAAAAAAGGATTTAAGGGAAAGATCATCGGCTGTGATCAGACTGATGTTCTGGGCAGCGCGAAGAAAATTAAAGCTGTTGACCACGGAATATCCGATCCAATAAAAGCCTGCCAGGGAAGTAACGTGGTTGTGCTGGCCACACCCGTGGGTACGATCATCGATCTAATCGAGCGACTGGCGCCGCATCTGCCGGCCGACGCTCTCGTGACCGATGTTGGCAGCACCAAGTCTGAAGTTGTGTCGCGTGCTCAGAAAGCGTTTGGGAGTCGTGCTCCCGACAGGTTTCTGGCTGGTCATCCCATGGCGGGGAAGGAAAATTCAGGGATTGAATTCGCCGGCGCAGATTTGTTCCGCGGTGCCGTCTGGTTCCTCACCCCACAGCCCGGGCAGAATGTCCGCCGTGGTTTGGCCGGCGATTATGTTTCATGGCTGAAAAAAATCGGCGCCGAAATCGTCGAGATGGATCCGGCCGAGCACGATCAGGTGTGCGCATGGATCAGCCATGTTCCACAATTCGTTTCTACCGCGCTTGCGGCCAGCCTGGTTGAGGAATACGGAGAGAACGCTCCTATACTCGAATCCGGCGGCCGTGCTCTGCGTGAGATGACTCGTATCTCAGGGAGTCCATACTCGATGTGGCGCGACGTTGCTCTTACGAATAAGCAATCAATAGCCGACGCATTACTCAAACTGGAGCAGCGCCTGGCGCACATTCGCGAGAACCTCGACAGCCGACAACTCGAAGATGAATTCGCACTCGCGCATAAGCTGAAAAAGCAGAGCTTACCACGGAGTCACGGAGCCACGGAGAAGAACAAAAAGGAAAAGAGAAAGTCCAGGTGAGGCGGGTTCCCCTCAAAGTCCAACTATTTAAATCGTTTTCTCCGTGCCTCCGTGTCTCTGTGGTGAATCTTGCTTTACAATTTTCCCAATGAACAAAGTTGTTGCAAATGCCGATGAAGCCATTCAGGACCTTCCCGATGGCGCGTCGCTTATGATCGGCGGCTTCGGGCTCTGCGGTATTCCTGAAAATCTGATTCGAGCGCTGGTCCGGCGCGGCACCAGAAATCTTACGACCATCAGCAATAACGTTGGCGTCGACGGATACGGCATGGGTCTTCTTCTGGCCGCGGGACAAATCAGCAGGCATTTCGGCAGCTATGTCGGCGAAAATCGTTTGCTCGAGCAGATGGTATTGGAAAAGAAAATCGATCTCGAGTTGGTGCCGCAAGGAACGTTCTCCGAGCGCATTCGCGCCGGCGGCGCAGGAATTCCGGCCTTCTTTACTCCCACGGGCGTCGGCACCCTGGTTGCGGAAAATAAAGAAACTCGGGAATTCGACGGGCGCACCTACGTGATGGAACGCGCGCTGAAAGCGGACTTTGCCTTCGTTCGCGCTTGGAAGGGCGACAAATGGGGGAATCTCGTCTATCGCAAAACCGCGCGGAATTTTAATCCCATGATGGCGACCGCGGCAAAAATAACTATCGCCGAAGTTGAGCACTTGGTCGAAGTGGGAGAACTTGGTCCCGATCTCATTCATACGCCCAGCGTGTATGTACAAAGAATTTTTCAGGGTGAAATGTATGAGAGAAGGATTGAAAAAAGAACTCTCAGGAAAGCGAGCGCTTAGGATACTCATCGGAAGTCTCGCCGAATATGAGCGCATTTGTCACGACGATGGAAGTTTCGCTTGGCGTTCACCACCTGCGCCCCGGGCGAACCCGCCACACAATCAGCAATGGCGCCGGCGAACGAGAGTTTCCTCCCTTTGTGAAACTAAAGATTGCTCAATCCAGGTATTCGAGTGATCTGGGGTTCTATCTGCTACATATTTGTGCTGACGGATCCATGGCTGACACCTACCACTCAACTGTCGAAGAAGCCCTGCACCAAGCGGAACGGGAATTCGGAGTTCAGCGGAGCGAGTGGCATGTTGTCCCGGGCGATAATCAGATATGACCAAAGCCGCCAAAGATGACGACAAGCGCGAGCGCATCGTGAAACGCGTCGCTGCGGAATTGCGCGACGGATTCTATGTGAACCTCGGCATCGGCATGCCGACGCTGGTCGCGAATCATGTTCCGCCGGGAATTAACGTCGTCTTGCAAAGCGAAAACGGAATGCTGGGTATCGGCCCGTATCCGATCGAGGGCGAGGAAGATCCCGATCTGATTAACGCCGGCAAAGAGACGATCAGCGAAATGCCGGGCACTTCCTATTTTTCGAGCGCCGATTCGTTCGCCATGATTCGCGGCGGCCATATTGACCTGAGCGTGTTAGGTGCGATGGAAGTTGACGAAGAAGGCAGCCTGGCAAATTGGATGGTCCCAGGAAAGATGGTGAAGGGCATGGGCGGAGCGATGGATTTGGTCGCTGGCGCACGCCGCGTCGTCATAGCCATGGAGCACACCACCCGTGAAGGCCAGCCCAAAATTCTCAAAAAATGCACGCTGCCGCTGACTGGCGTAAAAGTTGTCGACACCATCGTCACCGAGATGGCGTACATTGAGGTGACCTCGGCCGGGCTCGTGCTCGAGGAAATCGCGCCCGGACTGAAGTTCGAAGACGTGCAGCGCGCGACTGAAGCTCGACTGATCGCGAGTCCCCGCTTGAGGACAATGTCGCAGTGAGTCGCAGCCGCTGGCTCAATGTTTAGTAAGTTCCATCGTCCAATGGGCTGCATTGACCGGATTCAGTGGAACCGTTATTTTTGTTCCCGCCGGTGACGCCTCAAACTTGGCGGCATACTCCTGAAAGTGTAAATCCGCAAAGTCTGGATATCGCCAATCACGAACGATCCCGAGTGGCAACATTAAAAGGAGTACCGCAGCAATCCAGCGGGGCATTTTTGAGGTGCTATTCGCAATCCAAGCCAAGGCCACGAGAAACGAGATTGACGGCAAAAAATAGTAACGATTGCCATGGCCGGGGAAAGCCAATAATTCCCACTGAGGTTGAGCCGCCAGTCCAGGGATGGGATGCGCCAGGCTCAGTGCCAGCACGGCAAATCCAAACAGAATAAAAAGTTTCACTTCTGCAGGGGCATAGCGAAGGGCATAAAACAGAATCGCCAATCCGACTACGAAAGCGACGGTCTCCCTCGCGAAGACGTAATTGGGAAAGTGCCTCCATGTCATGTGGAGTAGCGTCATGTTCCCCAACAATGGCGACAGAAAAACTTGGCCGCCCAAAATTCTGACCAGACGATGCCAGTTCGCGCCATTCTGCGCAACCGGGCGGGCATGGGAAAACAGCACAGTAAGGCCTTGAATCACAGCGCCAGGTAGCAGCAGCGCAAGCGAAATTGCTGACCCGCGAGTTCGGCGCATCCACCAAACCACAGCCCCGACCGGCAGAAGGACGACGCCAACGGGACTGTCGAGCGAGATTAGTGCCAGAATAATCCCATCAAAGACATGCCACGCCCAACTGCGGGTCGAAGGAGCCAACAGCACCATGCACGCCAGCAGTCCTAAGTGCCACTGAATCGTCGTGGTGTTTGCATTGACCTCATAGGTGTTCGGCAGCGCAAAATACACGAAGGCGGCGGCCAATCGTTTCCATAGCGCAATATTTGAAAATCGCGAAGAGAGCAATATGCTGGCTGGCAATATTTGTATTGCGATAGCGAACAGGTTCATCACCAGCGGGGCCATGGAGAAAGGAAAAATTAATGCCGTCAACGCGCTTAACCGTGAAACGCTGTGAAAGTAACCACCGAGTTCATCGGGGATCAGCAGACATCGAATGCCAAATTGATAAGCATCGGCATACCAGCGCTGACCATCTTCCGCCCAAAACTGTGCGTTGAGTATGGCGTCGGGGCGGCGAGAGAAAATAATTGCGAACCCTACCAACCACACCGACAGCTGAAACAAGACGCTGTAATTTGCTGGTACTTCGAGCAAAGAGAGTGTTTGGAGCTTGGCGCGAAGCCAGTCAATCCGCTTGGCGAAGGTCGATCCGGATTCGGCGGCCAATGTCGGTTGAGGAAGTTTGGAATTAATAGGCATTGGGCGTTCGGGGCAATGACACGCTCATTTCTTCGTAAGTTCCATTGTCCACGGCGTGGGGTTGATTGGAATCACCATTTTAGTGCCGGATGGTGCCATTTGGAATTGTCGAGCGTATTCATGGAAATGCATATCAGTGAATGCAGGATAACGCCAGTCACGGCGAATTCCGACGGGCAGACACAAGAGCAACACCATGCTGCAGAACCGCATGGCTCGATGCCTCGCAGAATCAGCAATCCACAATAACGCGGCCAAAAACGCCAGTATGGGCAGGAAGAAGTATCGGTTGCTGGTGCCGGGGAATCGCAACCACTCCCACTGAGGGTGATCGGGAGTACCAGCCAGTGGGCGTGTTAGGCTTAGGACCAATAAGCAAACAGAAAAGAGAATAAATAGTTTCAGGCCGGCGGGAGAATATCGCAGTGCGTACAGCAAAATCGCCAGTCCCACGACCGTAGCGATTGCGTCCATCACGAAGCCAGAATGCTCCGAGTATCTAATCGCGAAATGTAAGACGGTATTCTTGCCTACCAACGACGCAAGAAATACCTGCCGTCCAAGAATGCTGACCAGTCCATGGACATTCGCTCCATTCGGTGATATTCGCCTTGCGTGGGACATCAACACGACACCAGCTTGAATGGTAGCGCCCGGTAAGAGCAGCGCAAACGACACCATCGTCCAACGGTCGCGGCGCATCCGCCACAGGACGGCGGCTAGCGGCACCAGTAGAAGTCCAATCGGGCTCTCGACCGAAATCAAAACCAACACGATCCCATCAAAGATCTTCCACCTTAGATCGGGCGGCGGCTCCGCTAGCAGAACCAGGCACGCCAGTAATCCCAAATGCCATTGCAGATTAGTAACATTCGCATTTGTGCCATATGTGTTTGGAAGGCCCAAATATACGAAACTAATAACCAACCGTTTCCATAGAGGAATGGCCGAAAATCTGGAGGAGACAAAAATAGTGAGCGGAAGTATTTGAACCAGGATCGCGCACAAGTTCATGACCAGCGGCGCCCGGGAAAGCGGGAAAAGTAGCGACAACAACGCGGCAAGCCGGGGAACCGTGTGGAGATATCCACCTGCCTGGTCTGGAATCAGCAGACAACGCAAACCCAGTTGGTAGGCGTCGGTAAACCACCGCTGGCCGTCTTCGGCAAAGAATTGCGCGTTCAATACAGCGTCCGGGCGTCGTGAGAAGATCAGCAAGAGCGCAGTTAAAAAGACGATCAGATGAAATATGGGGTGGCGTGAAAATTCTGCGGATGTGGATTGATTCGTGCCGCGAACCGGTACCGAGGAATTGAGAACGCAGGTAGCATCCCGTTTATCCTGCCCAAGCGTCGCGTCGGACGTCATAAGTCGGCAGTTTACCTCATAGTGGCGGAGAAGTCGGCGGATGAATCTTAATCCGAAAGGGCGCTCCGGTATATTGTTCGTGAATTAAAGATTCAGCGGTCCCGAAGGTAGTCCCTAGGCAAATGAAATCAGTCACCACAAATCAGCCTGAACCAGGCGATTCCACATTGCGGCAAAACTACATATCGCCGGCGCGTGACGCCTGGTATCTGCAGGGTTGGTCTTCGTATTCGTTATTATTGGCCGCCACTCTCCTTTGCCTGTTGCCCTTCTCCGGGCGTGCTTTCTCCACCGATGATCCGCTGTTCATTTGGACGGCGCAGCACATCGTCCAACAGCCTCTTAATCCCTATGGGTTCGAAGTCAATTGGAACAAAAGCGCGGCCGCGATGTCAGAGGTCACGCAGAACCCGCCTCTGGCTTCCTATTACATGGCTGGGGCAGCAAGAGTTGTTGGATGGTCCGAGCGCGCCTTGCATCTCGCGTTTTTTTTGCCCACGATTGCGCTGGTGCTTGGCGTTTACCGTCTGGCGAAAGGATTCACTGGTTCGCCCGGAGCCGCTGCAATCGCGACACTTCTGACGCCAGCGTTACTAGTGTCGGCGTGCAGCGTGATGTGTGATCCCATGATGCTGGCGCTCTGGATATGGGCGACGATTTTCTGGATGGAGGGTATCGATCACGACAAACCAGTTTTTCTTGCGGCGTCGGTTATTTTTATCGCCGGTAGCGTCCTGACAAAATATTTTGGCGCGGCTCTGGTTCCTTTGCTTTTTACATACACGCTCGTCCGGCAACGGCGCGTGGGTTCGTGGGTTTGGTATTTGACCTTTCCGGTTGTTGTTTTGGTCGGATACGAATTTGTGACCGCCAAAATCTATGGACACGGGCTTCTGACTACCGCAGCACAGTTTTCGCGAGATCATCGCTTATGGACCCACGCCAGCAAAGGGGCACGGACCCTTATCACGCTCAGTTACATGGGAGGAAGCATCCTACCGGCGCTGTTGTGGGCGCCATTTATCTGGTCGAGAAAACAAATCGCCGTAGTCTTGCTGGCGAGCGGGGCCGCAGGGATTTTCATTATGCGAGGCCTGATGCGCCTGGGGCTGACAGCCGGTAGTTCACAGGCATTCGCGGCACGCAATGAACACTGGGCGATCATCAGCATTCAGCTCATTCTTTTCATCGCCGGCGGAATTTCCACGTTGGCCCTGGCCATCGCAGACTGCCGACGGGAACGGGATGCCGACTCTTTGTTCCTGCTGCTATGGGTAGTGGGCACGTTCTGGTTTACCGCCTACTTGAACTGGACAGTCAACGCGAGAAGCATATTGCCGATGGTGCCTGCAATTGGAATTTTGCTGGCGCGGCGGTTGGAGAAGCAGTCCGCAAATTCGACCCGGCAGCTCAAAGCATTCGTCGTTATAGGATCGTTGGCCTGCGGTGTTGTTTCGCTCTGGCTGGCCCGCGCCGACACCGAATCAGCAAACTCGGCGCGAACCGCAGCATTTCTCGTCCAGCAGAAAACGGCTGGGAATAATCACGTCTGGTTTTTGGGACATTCGGGTTTTCAATATTACATGCAAACCCTCGGCGCTAGTCCCTATGACTGGTCGCAGCCGCAGACCAAGAGCGGGGATTTTCTGGCGACACCATATTCGAAAGTGTGGCCCGAAGACGTTACATCCCAGTTTCGTGGCTCACGAGAAAACATTGAACTGCCTATGCACAGCTACGCGAGCACGACTTCTCCTGAGATCGGTGCCGGCTTCTATCATTCCTACTGGTCGATTTTGCCTTATGCGTTCGGGCCGGTTCCGTCGGAGAAGTACGCTCTCATCCGACTCGCGCAATGAGATTTACCTTCTTTGCGTCCAATCGCGTGGCCGGGTAAGGCACCGCCTTCCTTGACTTGGCCCGTTTCCCGCCAACATAATAAAAAGTTCGAATATCTTCTTTTAAGAATTAAGGGATCGTTTGGCATCAACTCCGAGTTCAACCAAAGCAACAGTTAAGGGCGGCGTTGCTCCATTGCGGGCAGGCCACGGATCCTCGTTTTTTCTGCGGCGACTACACTCGCTCACCGGCATCATCCCCATCGGTCTATTTCTGGCTGAACACTTTTTCTCGAATGCTTTTGCGACCAAGGGCCCGGGCGCGTACAGCAAACAAGTTGAATTCTTAAGCAGCTTTCCATTCGTCGTGGGACTGGAATTGTTCGGCATCTGGCTGCCGATTCTTTATCACTCACTTTACGGTTTTTATATCTGGTATCGCGGCGAAAGCAATGCTGTGGCGTATCCGTGGGCAGGGAACTGGATGTACTCGGCGCAGCGCTGGACCGGCGGCATCACATTTTTCTATATGGTCTGGCACACATGGCACCTGCGTTTCAGCGGTGTACATTTGCTGACCTATCCGGGCTCGGCGTTTGGAAAAGTTCAGAACGAACTGATCGGGCATCCGTGGGCGATCGGGTTTTATGCCGTGGGAATTATTTGTGCGTCGTGGCATTTTGCATATGGACTGTGGCTTTTCGCCGCGAAGTGGGGAATTACCCAAGGTCCGATCGCGCAAAGGCGCTGGGGGTACGTTTGCATGCTTATCGGGATCGGGTTTGTGGCTGTGGGCGCGGTCACTATGTATTCGTTCTTATCGGTTCGGCAACAGCCCTTTAAGCCGACCGGAAATGAAATGGATTCGTTCACCATGCGGTAATGGAAAATAGCGATTCACCACGGAGGCACTGAGACACGGAGAAAACACCTAAATCTTTATTTGGGTTCCTCCGTGTCTCCGTGCCTCCGTGGTAAATGCTTTCTCGAAAATGGCAGCTAATCCAAAAATTATCGTCGTGGGCGGCGGCCTCGCCGGCCTTGCAGCCGTCATCAAGATCGCTGAAATGGGAGGCGAGGTCGATCTTTTCTCCATCGTCCCGGTAAAGCGCTCCCACTCTGTGTGTGCACAGGGGGGAATTAACGCCGCAAAAAACCTAAAAGGCGAAGGCGACTCCACCTGGCAGCACTTCGACGACACGGTTTACGGCGGCGACTTCCTCGCCAACCAGCCGCCGGTCAAGGCCATGTGCGAAGCTGCGCCTTCGATCATCGACCTTCTTGATCGCATGGGCGTGCCCTTCAATCGCACTCCCGAGGGGCTGCTCGATTTTCGCCGCTTTGGAGGAACGTTGCATCACCGCACTGCTTTTGCCGGGGCCACCACCGGTCAGCAGCTTCTCTATGCTCTCGATGAGCAAGTGCGGCGGTATGAATCTGAAGGCAAGGTCAAGAAATACGAGTCGTGGGAATTTCTTTCCGGAGTGCTCGACTCGCAGCGCACATGCCGTGGAATCTGCGCCATGGATCTGCGTTCGATGGAAGTGCGAACGTTTCCTGCCGACGCGATCATCATGGCGACCGGCGGCATTGGCGCGATTTTCGGTAAAAGCACGAATTCGGTTGTGTGCACGGGATCGGCGCAGTCGGCGCTTTATCAGCAAGGCTGCTATTACGCCAACGGCGAATTCATTCAGGTGCATCCCACGTCAATTCCCGGCGAAGACAAGTTGCGCCTGATGTCGGAGTCGGCACGTGGCGAAGGCGGACGCGTCTGGGTCCCGCGGACTCTTGGCGACAAGCGCGATCCCAATTCAATTCCGGAGAAAGACCGTTGGTACTTCCTCGAAGAGTGGTATCCGAAATACGGCAATCTGGTTCCGCGCGATGTCGCGACCCGCGCCATCTTTAAAGTTGTCTACGAGCACAACCTCGGCATCGATGGCAAGCCGATGGTTTATCTCGACCTGACGCACATCGACCGTGCCACGCTCGACCGTAAGCTCGAAGGCATTCTGGAGATTTACGAGAAGTTCGTCGGCGACGACCCGCGCACCACGCCGATGAAAATCTTCCCCGGCATGCATTACACAATGGGCGGCCTGTGGGTGGATTTCAACCAGTCGACGAATATTCAGGGAATTTTTGCCGCGGGTGAGTGCGAGTATCAATACCACGGCGCAAACCGCCTGGGAGCAAATTCGCTGGTCTCGTGCATCTTCGGCGGATTCAGTGCTGGCCCGAATGCCGTGCGTTATGCGCGCAATCTGAAGGCGGCCACCAGCAATGGTCACTTCGACTCGGAGCGCAAACGCCAGGAAGAAATCAATGCTGGACTGATGCAGTCCGGCAAAGGCGACGAGAATCCCTTCCGCCTATGGCGCGAACTTGGTGAATTGATGACCAAAGACTGCACCGTCATCCGCTACAACAAAAACTTGCAACAGACCGATGCCAAGCTGGTCGAACTCATTGAGCGATTCCGAAACGTGAATTTGAGCGACCGCTCAATGTGGGCAAATACCTCGTTCGTCTTCGCCCGCCAGCTTTATAACATGCTGCAATTGTCGCGGGTGATTGCGCAGGGCGCCCGCATGCGGGATGAATCACGCGGCGCGCACTACAAACCTGATTTCCCCGAGCGCGATGACAAGAACTGGCTGAAGACTACGAAAGCCTATTTCGCTCCCGACGCCGACGAGCCCAAGTTCGAGTTCGAACCGGTGGATGTAAGCCTGATTCCGCCAAGGGCGAGGAAGTACTGATCGCCTTTGTTATTGAACGTCGGTGACTTTTCCTTTTACAAAGGTGATTTTGAGGTCCTTGTACACATAAATCTGCTTCGTGCCCAGATTAACGACCTTCTCCGGTTTCCCCAATGCATTTTCTACGTCTTCAATACTTTGTCCTAGTTGAATTGTTTGAGGCTCCGCCTGCGCCTGCTGGCCCTGTCCCCCGCCTTGACCTTGCCCCTGTCCCTGCCCTTGGCCCTGGCCACCACCATTCTGCTGATTATTATCGCTGGCGTTCTGCTGATTATTGTCGCCGCCTTCATCAATGGTAAAGACTTGCGCGATAGTGTCTTCAATCTGAGAGGGATTTGGCGTGGCCAAGGACCCTTTTGCGAACTGGAATACTACTGCAGACTTGTAGTAGGTCGCCGGACTCACATTGTTGCAGGAGTCGCAAGAAATGACATCGAGCGTGACCGTATCCTTGCTCGGGTTGACCTCGATCTTTGAGGCATAAACTTTCTCGCCAACCTGAAACAGGCGGCTCGTCGCCTGTTTTGCGGCTTGATCCTTCAGTCCGCTGCACTTGCCGAAAAGGCCACACACCTTCTTACTCACATTGGTCGCCGAGTTGCTGGTCGCTGCAGCGGGAGGGTGCAGAACCCCATCCTGATATCTTGCGGCAACCGTGACATTTTCGTACGGAACGCCAAGAATTCCTCCCTTTTGAATATCCAATAGCGTTCCCGCCTGAATTATGGCGGGCCCACTTGAATCGGCACCCATTTTCACCAGCGTATATTGGGCTTTAAGCTGATCTTCGAGGGAAACTGTAGGAGCGCCTTGGCCCAGCGCAATCGGACTCAATGCGGTCGCCGCCAGCGCCGCCATGGCTTTGAGGAGAATCCCGAGCTGATAACGCATTGCCAAACCTCCTGATAGCGCCCTCACGGGGCTGTCGTGCCGCGGTTATTGTTGGTCTCCGGAATTCTTCACGTCCGCCTCGGTCTGATCGGCATCCTTCTGTGCCTGATCGAGATCGCTGTTTACGTTCGTATCGGCTGTCGGGGCGGGGACCTCGCCCGCAGTCGTGCCGGTGTCAGGGGCGGCTGGCAATCCATCTTTTCCCTGTTTGTCGGCCAAGTCTTTAAGCCCCGCATCCAGGGTCTCTCGCAGGTGATTGTGCATCTCCTGCAAGTCGTCTGCGTCCACTGAAATATTGGCGCCTACTTGGCATTCACCCTTCTTGCTGCTTTTTACGGTCGCAGCGACATTGTTGTCGTCGTCGGGCGTGTCACCGGTGCGGTAAATAACGTCGCCCGCAGTAAGCGAGCAATCCTCGCCGTCGTCGTTGGTAGTGTCCACTTCGCTGGAAACAACAAACGTGCGGTGTTTGGGATCGAGCGCGGGAGGCGGTCCATCATCTCCTCCGGAAGCAGCCTGATTTTCAGCGGCTGATTTTTCGGCGCCAATTTGACTCTCCACTTCTTCTGCAATTGCCTGCTTAACTTCGGGACTGAGTTGGGCAGGTGCGGCGGCCGCTGGAATTGCTTCGAGCCAGCCCAAATGAGAGCCCAGAAGATTCGCGCTCACCAGAGGATCGGACGACCACAGCGACGCGCTCAGTTCCTGGCTTGATCCGTCATTCGGCAAGCCAGGCGCCGTCAAATTGCCGCTCTGCTGCGCTTCGTAGGCTGCCCTGAGACTTTCGGCGACCAGATAGTCAGTGAGCCACAGCGATGCAGTTGGGTACACAGGGTAGGGCTGGTAGTAATAGCCGTAGTTGGCATACCAGGGATCGTTGTAATATCCCCATCGGTAGTAGACCGGTGCGGGCCACGGATTGTAAGCCCATCCGTAATAGACCGGATGGTAGTAGTAGGCTGGGGCATATCCATAATATGGCCTGCCGCCGTAGTTGTAAGTGCGGTAGGCGTAGGCGTAGCGGCGTCCGCCGACGTAGTAAGTACGCTGCACATAAGTCCGGCCACCGTGTGAGTAATAGGCGCGCTGCGAGTAGCCACGATGCGGCCCCATGCTGACGACCCGGCGGCCGTTGTGTTCGGCGACGATCCTGCGTTGGCCGTGAACGCCGTGATCGATCCGCATGTTATGGGCCTGGATCGAGCGCACCTGGCCACCGCGGAAGCTGGCATGCACCGTTCCTCCAGAGCGAGTCTTGATGTCGCGGGTCGTGGTTGGAGGGCCGCGACGTGCGTTCGTCGACGCCCGCCCGTTATTGTTGCTCCCGCCCCTGACGTTACTGTTACCGCGTGCATTGTTATTACTCATCCCCCCGTGGTTGTTGTTATTGTTCATCCCGCCGCGATTGTTGTTGTTCATCCCGCCACGGTTAGCGTTGTTGTTCGTGCCACCACGCGCGTTGTTTGGGCCGGCATTGTTGTTGCGCCCGGAATTCATTCCGCCGGCTTGATTATTTCCGCGATTACCCGTGGCCCGCCCGTTGGGGCCTGCGTTGTTTCCTCCAGCGTTATTCCCCCGGGACATGTTTCCGCCAGAAGTAGATCCGGGTCCATGCCCCGGCGCGGATCCGCGAGAGCCCCCGGGGGCGGCATTGGAATGCGGAGCAGATTGTGCCGCGGGTTTACTAGGAGCGCTGTGAGAAGGCGCCGGATTCTGTTTAGGTTTTTGTGCCCACGCGGGAACGGAAATGGTAACCGCAACTAAAAGCCAGAAAAACTTAGACAAGAAAACATCGCTGTCAACTATTTTGCGCAGGGACATTTTTCGCCTCCGGGACGGCTCGCCCATCATTCGCCGGGCGTTTTCTAGTAAGGATTTACCCTGGGGTCTACAGCCAGATCGGGGGAGCTTGCATCACCACAGATAAGTCGTCTGCGGTAGAGTGTGTCACCGGTTTCCATCTGTGCGGAAATCCAGCTCACCTCTGCGCAGGGAAATGTATCCCCGAACAGGATTCTTGTCAACTCTATTCGTGGTGGTAAGGACGGCGGCTACTGCCGCAGGTCTGACGCTCACGCCAATTGCATCCGGCGCTCAAACAGACGCCCGGTGACAGCGCCGAAGATAAAGCCGCCGACGTGCGCCAGGTATGCCACCCCGCCCGACTGAACCTGCGCAACCGCGCCTGCGTGGAAGAGTTGTGTGAGGAACCAAAAGCCAATCAAAAGCGCGGCAGGGATAAACGTGATCCGCCCAAAAATGAAGATAAACAGAAGGGTGCGAATTTTATCTCTCGGATAAGTGACCAGGAATGCGCCCATTACCGCGGCGATCGCGCCGCTCGCGCCCAGGTTTGGCACCGTCGAGTGAGGGTCGGCCGCAACTTGGGCAAGCATAGCAACCAGCCCGCCAACTACGTAAAAAATTAGATATCGCCCCCGGCCCATGGCATCTTCGATCCCAGGAGCGAAAGCCCACAGGAAAATCATATTCCCGATGATGTGAGACCAACTGCCGTGCATGAACATCGCGGTCAGGATAGTGATCCAGCGATGTCCAGAAACAATCTGTGCGGGGATGGCTGACCATTGCATCACGAATGCATCGCCGCGCGTCAGCTCAAGCACGAAGACAATGACATTCACGACGATGATGACGGCTGTGACGACAGGGATGCGCACTGGCCGCCGAGACGCGTCGCCTAATGGTATCAGGCCTCCCAAGCTATCTCCTTGATCTAACGATTTCCAAGCACACATCTCCCGAAGCGTATGCTCGCTGCGCCGTGTCGTTGGTTGACCGCCGTTCTTGCGGCGTTAGGCCGCTAATGACGACACTGCGCCACTGGCCTTGCGCACCGCGAATGACAGCATCAGCCGCGAAACGCCGCTGATAATCAGGCTCACGCCCACCAATGTGCCGATCGCCCAAGCCGAACTCGAGGGCCATTGCGAGTAAATCATCAGGCCCAAAATCAAGGTAATGATCCCGTCGATTAGAATCCAGCTTGCCCCTCGCAGCGAGCGCAACTTGAAAAACAAAACGATGTTCAGCAAGCCTTCAACAAGAAAAAGTGACGCAAGCACTAAAGTGAGCGATGCCACTCCCAGCGCGGGATGCATGATCAGGTACACACCAAAAAATAGATATGCTACCCCGACCAGCAGCCTCCAGATCACGCTGCCGGCGCTGTGCGCCTGAAAGGCAAGCATCAGGTGGACCGCGCCTGCCACGACGATCAGCCACGCAATAACGACGTTAACGGCCACGGCTGCGACCAATGGCGATCCAATCGCCATGACGCCTAAGACGATCAGCAAAACACCCCACAGGATTGAAAATGTGGATGCTTGTCGAACAATTTCGGATGGACTCTGCTGCCCCATTGAGACCTCCTGAAAAAGACGCACGGAGTCTACCTGAAGAGCAGAAGAAATGCCAGAAGGTGCGTGATCAGAACGGATATCTCGGGCCGAGTGCTACCCCAGCGTTTGCACTTCCACGCTCAGCACAGCCGGCAGATCGCGCACAATAGGACTCCAGCTATCGCCGGCATCAGCTGAACAGTACACCTGTCCGCCGGTGGTGCCGAAATAAACCCCACATTTATCCAGCGTGTCGACCGCCATGGCATCGCGCAACACGTCAACATAGCAATCTTTCTGCGGTAGGCCTTTGGTCAGCGGCTCCCATTCATTGCCTCCGGTGCGACTGCGGAAGACACGCAATTTGCCCTCGTGCACGTAGTGCTCGGAGTCGCTCTTGATCGGCACAACATAAATCGTCTCTGGCTCGTGGGAGTGAATATCAATCGCAAAACCAAAGTCGGTCGGCAGGTTGCCGCTGACTTCCTTCCACTCGTCCCCGGCGTTGTCGCTGCGCATCACGTCCCAGTGCTTCTGCATGAAGAGCACGCCCGGCCGCTTCGGGTTCATGGCGATGTGGTGCACGCAATGCCCGATTTCGGCATTTGGATCAGGAATGTATTGCGAGCGCAGGCCTTTGTTGATGGGCTTCCAGTTCTTGCCCCCATCGTCGGTGCGGAACGCGCCAGCCGCCGAAATTGCAATCCAGATGCGCTGCGGGTTGCTGGGATCGATCACGATTGTGTGCAGGCACATTCCGCCCGCGCCCGGTTGCCATTTAGGTCCGGTGCCGTGACCGCGCAGGCCGGAGAGTTCCTTCCAGTTTTCTCCGCCGTCGGTCGAGCGAAATAAGGCCGCGTCTTCTACCCCGGCGTATACCGTATTCGGATCGGTGAGCGAAGGCTCAAGATGCCACACCCGCTTAAACTCCCACGGATGCTGCGTCCCGTCATACCACTGATGAGTGGTGAGCGGCTTGCCAGTTTCGGCCGAAGTGTCGTACGCAAATTTATTGCTGGCGGCTTTCGGTGGCCCGGGCTCCGGCTTTTGTCCTGGAGGCGTTCCTGGCTGATGCCAGGTCTTGCCGCCGTCATCAGAGCGTTGAATGATCTGTCCAAACCAGCCGCTGGTCTGCGAGGCATAAATGCGATTCGGGTCCGCAGGCGATCCCTTCAAGTGATACATCTCCCAGCCCGCGAAGTGCGGACCGCTCACGTCCCATTTTTCGCGCTTGCCGTCTGCACTAAGAATGAATGCGCCTTTGCGCGTGCCCACCAGAACTCGTACCTTGCTCATCACCAGCTCCTCTCAGATGAAATCAAAATGAAAATGAAAATCGATGTGAATTCAGGGCCAAATCCAGCGCCCGTTTACCTGCAGCGGCCGGGGATCATTGTGTTCCCACCGCCGCCGAACTTCGCTAAGCAATGCCTGGCGGTGCTCGGCCATTTTCTCAATCACCGCGCAAGGCGCTTCAGTCTTCTCATGCCGCGCTCCCCAGATCAATAACTCCAGGAGCACCGGCGCGAGTTCAATACCTTTTTGCGTAAGTCGGTAATTTACCCGCCGGCGGTCGGCTTCGTCCACCTCGATCGCGATAATTCCTGTGGATTTCAACCTGCGCAGACGGTCCGACAAAATGTTCGTGGCCACGCCTTCGCCTGCGGCCTCAAATTCTTTAAACGTTCGAAAGCCGCGGACCATGAGATCGCGAATGATCAGCAGCGACCAGCGGTCCCCAACCATCTCCAGCGAGACACTCACCGGGCAGCCGGAGCGACGTTTTGACCTCGCCTTCCGGGGCATAGCCGGAAACAGTAACAAATCTGACTTGCAAAATGCAAGCGATATACCCACGTCATGTAGGGGCCGCGTTGACGCCGGCCCCCGGGGGTGGACGCCCGGGGCTACACCGTAAAGGCGTAATTAATTATGTCTCTGCAGCGGCGCTGGGTCAGAAGCTGGCAGGAAGTGAAGTTGGATTCTGGTTCTGAGCCGGAAGCAAATATTCCCCGATCAGCATTTCCACGCGAGACCAGACATTAGGGTCGCATTCAATGGCGATGTGCCCACGCAGAAAGTGACGCGCGAACCACGGGTAGGTCGAGCAGGGCTGAGGCTGCTTTTTGTAATCAAAGCGGAAATCGCCGAGGATTTGGGTCCGCATCGGATCAGCGGGAACGATCTCAGGAAGGCCGCGCAACATACCGCCAGCCTGATAAAAATTGACCGCGCGCTCCACGTTTGCGGGTATGACGTGATCATCTTGTCCGCGTTTGGTGATGCTGTCGATCTGAATGGTGAGCAGCACAGGAATGCGCTGCTTTTGTAACTCGCGGGCCAGTTCAACCACTGCGGAAGCTCCCCAGCTGTGCCCATAAAGGATTATGCGAGCTTGTTTCTTTTCGGAGTCCGATAGGCCTCCGTTGCCATCGCTGTCGAGCCACTTCATGACGGTATTGTAGGCATCTTCACCGCGGTGATTTTCGAAGATACTGACATGCGCACGGCCAGAGTACCCGGTGCGAAGTTTCTCCGCCAACTGCACTTCCGCATGGCGGGTGTCGTCGTGGTGCACGAACCCGCCGACGAAGCCGATCACAATGGCGGAGTTGGGAGCAGCGCCAGACGTGACTGGCTTGGTCGCCGTGGCGGGAAATGCGGTTCCGCAAAAAGCGGTAACGCTGAAGACAACAATCGGCAGGTATGTCTTATGAATCGTCTTGTGTACAGGGAGCCAGCGTTGGCATATTTTGTCGTGCGGCTTGGTGCGCCCCAAACGCATGAAGTTCCATTTACTAGAGATGCAGCCAGCCTGCCAAAGGACTTCGCGACCGGAACTTTGTCGCAAGCCATAGAGCCGTATGACAATATCAGCACGCGATCAACCTGTCACAGGTACGTCATGAGCAGGGCTGCTGTGCGGAGTTTTGCACTGGCATAAGCACTTAGTTTCTTTGCACGACGCTAATATTGCAGTCGCTACTCTCGATTTTTGTGTATCCCCAGCTTGCAGCCAGCCTCAGAAGCCCCTATAATCAAACTGTACCGAATTAGTCCTATATCCAGAGTAGAGCTTTGTTTCCGGGGTTTTGCAGACAATGATCAGGCTGGGCAAATTAACCGATTACGGGCTGGTTTTGATGAGCTATGTCGCCAAGGGAGGCGAGCAGGGCCTGCACACCGCGCGCGGGCTGGCCGCGCAATCCAAGCTGCCTCTGCCGACGGTAAGCAAGCTTTTGAAGGTGCTTTTGCAGAGCGGGTTCCTGGTGTCGCACCGGGGCATAAAGGGCGGGTACACCTTGGCACGTGACGCCCAGGAAATTTCCGTCGCCGAAATTATTTCTGCTCTCGAAGGTCCAATTGGTCTGACCGAATGCACCACCGACGTCAGTGGAATTTGCGACCTGGAGCCGTCATGTCCCATCAAAATGAATCAGAGAATGATCAGCCATGTGGTGCGTGGGGCGCTCGAAAAACTGACCCTCGCTGACCTGATTCATCCGTTGCAATTAATCGCCATTAGAGATGAGCGCGGGAAACTTGTCCCCGGCATCAGCCGAATTTCTGGGAGTACTCAATGAGCACAAACCTTGACACAATCCGTGACCTAGCCCAGCAGGAATACAAGTGGGGCTTCATTACCGATATTGAAGAAGAGCGGATCCCGAAGGGCCTGAGCGAAGACGTCATTCGCCTCATCTCGACCAAGAAGCAAGAGCCGGAGTTCATGCTGGAGTGGCGGTTGAAGGCGTATCGCCATTGGGCTGCGCTCGAGAAGTCGCAGGCCGAGCCCAAGTGGGCGAACGTGCATTATCCCGCGATCGATTACCAGAACATCGTTTATTACTCGGCGCCGAAGCAGAAGGTGAAGCTCGAGAGTCTGGACCAACTGGATCCCGAGATTTTGCGCACCTACGAAAAGCTGGGCATTCCGCTGACCGAGCAGAAGATGCTCGCCGGAGTCGCGGTCGATGCGGTGTTTGACAGCGTATCGGTGGCGACCACGTTCAAAGGCAAACTCGCCGAGCTGGGAATTATTTTCTGTTCGTTCTCCGAGGCCGTGCTTAATCATCCTGATCTGGTGAAGAAATATTTGGGCTCGGTGGTACCTTATACCGACAACTTTTTTGCTGCGCTCAATGCGGCGGTCTTCAGCGACGGATCGTTTGTGTACGTACCCAAGGGCGTCCGTTGTCCAATGGAACTTTCGACTTACTTCCGCATCAACGCCGCAGAGACCGGGCAGTTCGAGCGGACGTTGATCGTTGCCGACGAAGGCGCTTCGGTCAGTTACCTCGAAGGATGCACAGCGCCGATCCGCGATGAGAATCAGTTGCACGCCGCGGTAGTTGAGTTGGTTGCGTTGGACAACGCGCAGATCAAGTACTCGACTGTCCAGAACTGGTATCCCGGCGACAAGCAGGGCAAGGGCGGGATCTACAACTTCGTGACCAAGCGTGGTAAGTGCGCGGGTGTGAATTCCAAGATCTCGTGGACGCAGGTTGAAACCGGCTCGGCAATCACCTGGAAATATCCCAGCTGCATTCTGCAGGGCGATAACTCCGTTGGCGAGTTCTATTCGGTTGCGCTGACCAACAATTATCAGCAGGCCGACACCGGCACCAAGATGATCCACATCGGCAAGAACACCCGGAGTACGATTGTTTCGAAAGGCATCTCGGCGGGGCATGGGCAGAATACCTACCGCGGACAAGTAAAGATAATGAAGGGCGCGAAGGGTGCCCGAAACTACACCCAGTGCGATTCGCTGCTGATCGGCGACAAGTGCGGCGCGCACACCTTTCCATATATCGAGGTAAGGAATTCGAGCGCGCGCATGGAACACGAAGCCTCGACTTCAAAAATCGGCGAAGACCAGATGTTTTATCTTCGTCAGCGCGGATTGAAAGCCGAAGACGCGGTTTCAATGATCGTGAACGGCTTCTGCAAGCGTGTGTTTCGCGAATTGCCGATGGAGTTTGCGGTCGAAGCGCAAAAGCTGCTGAGCGTCAGCCTGGAAGGCAGCGTCGGCTAAGAAAAAGTTCCGTGGGAGCACGGGCGTCTCGCCCGTGCAGTCACCAATTTGGCGGGCGAGACGCCCGATGCCCCAAGTAGGGAAATTACTTAAAGGAAACTGAATGAGCTTACTGGAAATTAAAAATCTTCACGTCAAAGTCGACAACCACGAGATCCTCAAAGGGATCGACTTGACCGTAAACGCCGGCGAGGTGCATTCCATCATGGGACCGAACGGCTCGGGCAAAAGCACGCTGGCTCAGGTGCTGGCGCGCCGCGAAGCTTACGACGTGACCGAAGGCAAGATTATCTACAACGGGAAAGACTTGCTGGAAATGAAGGCGGAAGACGCCGCATGTGAAGGAGTCTTTCTGGCTTTTCAATATCCGGTCGAAATTCCCGGCATCGGCAATGCATATTTCATGCGCTCAGCGCTGAATGCGATCCGCAAATATCACGGGCAGGACGAGATGGACGCGATGGATTTCCTGCCGCTTTTCCGCGAAAAACTGAAATTGCTCGAAATGGACGAGAAGCTGCTGAACCGTTCGGTAAATGAAGGATTTTCCGGCGGAGAGAAAAAGCGCAACGAGATCCTGCAAATGGCTCTACTGGAGCCGAAACTCGCCGTTCTCGACGAAACCGATTCCGGGCTCGACATTGATGCGCTCAGAATCGTGGCCAAAGGCGTGAACACTTTGCGCGGACCCGAGCGGGCAATGATCGTCGTTACCCACTACCAGCGCTTATTGAATTACATCGTACCGGACTTTGTTCACGTTCTGGTGAATGGGCGCATCGTGCGATCTGGCGGCCCTGAACTGGCGCTTGAACTGGAAGAGACCGGATACGCAGTTCCGGCATAAAAGGAATACATAAAAAGTGATTGCTGCAACCGAACAACTCGGCACTTATCTGGAGAGCTTCACCGAATTCCAGAAGCGCGCAGCGGGACGCGATTTGCCCTGGCTGCGAAATTTGCGCGAAAGCGCATTCGCGCGTTTCTGTGAAGTTGGATTTCCTACCACTCACGACGAAGACTGGCGCTTCACCAACGTTTCCGCCATCGCGCAGACTTCGTTTGAATTGTTGCGCGATGCCAAGGTGACGAAAGAGGAAGTAGCGCAATTCGGCGTTGCCGGTCTCGGCTGCCAGCTGGTGTTCGTAAACGGGCAGTTTTCGCGCGAGCTTTCATCCATCGGTCAACTGCCCGCAGGCGTTAGCGTAAACAGCTTGTCGGAAGAAATCAGCGCCAACTCCAGTTCCGTAGAGTCGCATCTCGGCCGCTACCTTGATATTCGTCGCGATTCTTTTTCTGCGCTGAATACCGCATTCGCCGAAGACGGCGGATACGTGCATGTACGCCGGGGCGTCGCGCTCACCGATCCCATTTACCTTCTCTTCATTTCGACTGCCAGCGATAAACCGCTAATGTCGCATCCGCGAAATTTGATTGTTGTAGAAAACGAAGCTCAGGCCACGATTGTCGAGGATTACGTTTCAATAGGTGAAACTACCGCCTTTAGCAATACAGCGACCGAACTTATCGCCGGTGAGAACGCAACGGTTTCTCATTACATGGTGGAGCGCGAGCATCGCCAGGCGTTCAATATTTCTACGCTGCGGATCCAGCAGGGAAGAAGCGCGAATGTTTCATCGCATTCGGTTCTTCTCGGCGGAGGCCTGGTGCGCAACAACGTGCACCCGGTGCTGGCTGGCGAGGGCGGAGAGTGCCTGATCAACGGCCTGTTCATCGGCTACGGCCGCCAGCATCTCGACAATTACATGCAGGTCGAGCATGCCAGCCCGCATTGCGCCAGCCGCCAGTTTTATAACGGCATTCTGGACGATCATGCGCATGGCGTTTTTCACGGACGCATCATCGTTCATAAAGACGCGCAGAAGACCGATGCCAAGCAGACCAACCGCAACCTGTTGCTTTCGGATGACTCTCGCATTGACACCAAGCCGCAACTCGAAATCTACGCCGACGACGTGAAGTGCACCCACGGCGCGACGATAGGCCAGATGGAAGAGAATGCGTTGTTCTATCTGCGCTCTCGCGGAATCGATGAGATCTCCGCGCGAAAGCTGCTGCTTTTGGCTTTCGCCAATGAGTGTTTAGACCGTATGGCGGCAGGCGTCGCGCGCGATCACGTCGAGAAGTTGATCCACGCTCATCTTTTGCAGATTGCCAATTCGGTGAAACCGCTTTCGACGGTTGCGCGGAATGAGGACCTTGGCAGAAATGTGGAGGAGATCGGGTGACCACTGCTGCAAAAATTCCGTCGGCCGAAGCCAGCGCCCACGCCCGCTCTAACCCTGCCAGCCTTGACGTCGAAAAGATCCGACGTGACTTTCCGATCTTGGCGCGTGACGTTCGCGGAAAAAAGCTGGTCTATCTTGATAACGCCGCTACCTCGCAGAAGCCGCGCGTCGTGATAGACGCCATCACGCGTTACTACGAGCAGGAAAATGCCAACATCCATCGCGGGGTGCACTTTCTGTCTGAGCTCGCCACATCGAAGCATGATCGCGCGCGTCAGGCGGTGCGCGGCTTCATCAATGCCGCCGATGTAAGGGAACTTATCTTTGTTCGCGGCACCACTGAAGCAATCAACCTGGTGGCCCAGACTTACGGTCGGGTCAACGTCGGCAGCGGTGACGAAGTGCTGATTACCGCAATGGAGCACCACTCCAACATCGTGCCCTGGCAAATTCTTTGCGAAGAAAAAGGCGCGAAGCTGCGGGTTGCGCCGATCAACGACGCGGGCGAACTCATTCTCGACGAATTCGCCAAACTTCTGGGTCCTCGCACAAAAATCGTTGCTGTGGCCCACGTTTCGAATGCGCTGGGAACGGTGAATCCGCTGGCCCAGATGATTGAACTCGCGCACAAGAAAAACATTCCAGTGCTGGTCGATGGCGCTCAAGCCGTTCCGCATATGAAGGTTGACGTGCAGGCCCTCGACTGCGATTTCTATACGCTCTCCAGCCACAAAATGTTTGGGCCGATGGGCATTGGCGTTTTATACGGAAAGGCCCATCTGCTTGAGGCCATGCCGCCATACCAGGGTGGCGGGGACATGATCAGCTCGGTCACGTTTGAAAAGACGACTTACAACAAGCTGCCTTTCAAGTTTGAAGCCGGCACTCCAGATGTTGCGGGCGCGATTGGCCTCGGAGCTGCCATTGATTATCTGAATGCCGTTGGTATCGACAACATCGCGAAATATGAACATGAGTTGCTCGTTTACGCGACTGAGAAACTCTCAGCGCTTACCGGAGTGCGACTGATCGGGACCGCGAAAGAACGTGCCGGCGTGATTTCATTTGTAATCGACAATGTTCATCCTCACGACGTGGGAACGATTCTCGATCAGGAAGGTATCGCTATCCGCACCGGGCATCATTGCGCGCAACCGATCATGCAGCGTTTCGGAATCCCGGCCACCGCGCGCGCTTCATTCGCTTTCTACAACACCAAAGAAGAAGTCGATGCGCTGGTGAATGGGATCATCAAGGTTCAGGAGGTCTTTGCCTGATGCCAGACCTCCGCGATCTTTATCAGGAAGTAATCCTGGAGCACAGCAAAGCTCCGCGCAATTTTCACACTCTTGCCGAGTCCAATCAGAAGGCGGAAGGTTTCAATCCGCTGTGCGGAGACCACTTCACGGTTTACGTGAATGTCGACGGCGACTCCATTCAGGACATCGGCTTTCAAGGCTCAGGTTGCGCAATCTCAAAAGCTTCCGCATCCATGATGACCCAGGCGGTAAAAGGCAAGAGCAAGGCCGAGGCCAAAGAGTTGTTTGATACTTTTCACAAGTTGGTAACCACCGGCCAAGCCAATGGCAACCGGGACGATCTCGGCAAACTTGCCGTCTTTTCAGGAGTGTCGGAGTTTCCAGTTCGCGTAAAGTGCGCGACCCTCGCGTGGCACACGTTGCAAGCCGCGCTCGAGGGCAAGCAAGAAAAAATTTCTACGGAGTAATGCAATGAGTTCCGGTACACACGCCAATCTAAGTCGCACCTGCGAGGTCATCGAGATTCCCAGCGGCACCGTCAGCACGCTGACGGAAGGCACGCCAGTTAGGATCATGCAGTCGCGAGGCGACAGCTACACAGTTTGGACCGACTACGGCCAGATGTACCGCATCGATGGCAAAGACGCGGATGCCATCGGCCAGCAGCTCCCGGCGGAGAAAGCTCCGGTTCCGCAGGACACTCGCGAGTTCAACGAGCAAATGGTCTGGGATATCCTGAAAACCGTTTATGACCCGGAGATTCCCGTCAACATCGTCGATCTTGGGCTGATTTATTCCTGCAGGATCACGCCCATCGATGATCAAGGCAGGAAAATTGACATTCAGATGTCGATGACCGCGCCCGGCTGTGGTATGGGCAATGTGCTCAAAGGCGACGTCGAGAACAGAATTTCAAAGCTGCCTTCAGTGAAAGCGGTGAACGTAGAAGTGGTTTTCGATCCTCCCTGGGATATGAGCCGCATGTCCGAAGCCGCGCGGCTGCAACTCGGATTCTGACTAGCTTCAATCTCTCTTAACAGCGGCTCCTTTAAAATGAAACGCGATGAAGAGGCCTCTTCTTCTCGGGCATCGCGGCCTGAGTTCGCGGTCGTTTCGAATTCGAGAGAACACCCTTGCGGCGTTCGACCTGGCCCTTAAGCACGGCTGTGATGGGTTCGAATTCGATGTGCGCCTAACCGCTGACGATCGAGCCGTGATCTGTCACGGGGCTAGGTTTGCGGGAATCACAATTGCCCGGGCTGCCTGCAAACGTCTACGGGCTTTGCCGCTTCTCGAAGATGTTCTCTCTCGATACGCCAGCCGCGCATTCCTCGACATCGAGCTCAAAGTCCCGAGCATCGAGCCTTATGTGCTTGAAGCGATCTCTAAATTTCCGCCGCAGCGTGGCTACGTCGTTTCCTCATTCCTTCCCGGCGTGTTGGTCGATCTTAGAAGGCGAAGCCAGTCAGTTCCGCTGGGAATCATCTGTGAGACCGGCGAGCAATTGAGTGCTTGGCGGGAACTGCGGGTTGAGTATGTCATCGTGCATGAACGGCTGATTACTCCTGCATTAATGGCCGATGTGCATGCGGCCGGGAAGAAGGTATTCGGTTGGACCATCAACAAAAAGGCATCGATGATCCGCCTGGCGAATAGCGGAGTTGACGGCATAATTTCCGACAAGACCGAATTGCTGGCCGCTACATTGCGAGCCGGATAATGTGAGCGGAAAAGCATCCGCGGCCTAGATTGACTGTCACTTGCGACTGCGAATGGCAGTGATTATGTTGGGTGTCGAAAGCCGGGTAGTGAAAAATGACATTACGCGGGCGGAGTGAAGCTGTGGGAGACTGATCCCAATGTTCTCGATCGGCAGCTTAAACTGAATCTGATTTCTGGTTACGTTTGTATCGCGCGGTCGTGCCGCTGATGCTCAATCGGCGAAGCGTGCCATCGTCAGCGTAGCCTCTAAAGCGGCGGTGGACCTTGCCGCCGGGGCTGCTGCCTACGCCGCATCAAAGGCGGCTGCTGTGGCGATGATGGATTCGCTGGCCGCAGACCTGAAGGGAGCCGGAGTGCGCGTGAATTCAATTCTGCCCAGTATCATCGACACGCCGGCCGACCGGAAAGCCATGCCTGGCTTTGCGAAGTGGCCCAAGCCGGAGGAAATCGCACGCGTGATTTTATTTTTATGCAGCGACGACGCCCGCGTGATACACAGCGCAACTATTCCAGTTTGCGGCGATAGCTGACGCTGGTCAGGGTGAGCAGCGAAAACCGCAATGGCATACCCCGGAAAGTGTCCAGATAAGTTATTCTGTTGACATGGATCATCTATTAGCTCTTCGAGAGAAGGTTAGCCAGCTACGGGAAGAAATTGCCGGCATTCAGAAGGTAAACGAACAGTTTCGGCTTGACGGCTCGCATGGCACAGATGCCCAAGTCGCTCATGGGCAGAGGAGCGAAAGGTTGCAAGCGATCCAGCAGGAGCTTGTTCGACTGGCAAACCTTAGTCGCAAAGTTATCTCGGCTGAAGAGATGAGGGAAAAACATCGTGCTCGACTACATCTCGTCAACCAGAAGCGGGCATCGTAGCGAGCTTAGATCAAAGCGAGTGGCGTTCTTCGCCTGCCGATGTGTCAAGTGATTATCAAGCAAGCGCCGGTAGGGTTAATCGGCAAAAATGCTGTCAGTGAAAACCTAGCAGCGGTCCGGCTCAGCGCTCTCACAATCCCTTAGTCTCGGAGCTGCCTTTTCGGGGTGTGGCGCAAACTCCGGCCTCCAATCAAACGAAAGAGTTCTTCGGCGAGGTTAGTGGCGTGGTCACCGGCGCGCTCCAAGGCTTGCGCCATCAGGATCGCATCCGCTCCGGGGCCGATATTTTTCTTGCCCTCGCGATGAACATGCCTGCGGAAGAGAGATTTATACGTTTGGTCGATTTCGCGGTCCGCACGGAGCACATAGCTCGCAGGTTCCAGGTTGCGATCAACGAAACCCTCTCGCACTTTGTGCAACATACTGGTGAGCACATCCAGCATTTCTATCAGCTGCTGCAGGTCCGATTTCGGAAGGGGATTTTCCAGATTGTGCGCCCGCTGCGCCACTCCCCACAGCAGGTCGCCGATCCGTTCGAGGTCGGTGCTGAACCTCAGGCAAGCTAGCAGTTCGCGTGCTTCCAATTCCCCTACGTCGCTAATAGCAGAGGGAAGCTGCTCATCAATTTGCTGTTCGATGCGATCGAGCTCTTTCTCGCAATCCCGCACCGCCAGCAATGCCAAGCGCGAGGAGTTACCCAGGAACTCTTTGGTGTTGAACGCGGCATCGCTGGCAATTAAACATGCGCGTAAGGCCATCTGGGTCAGTTCATTTTCGTTGTTGTGGACTGATTGAGGCTGGTTCTTCGGAGTCTTGGTTTTGCGTGATCGAGGCCTTGCCATTATGTCCGCCTGCTAACAGGTTATGCAGAATGATTCGTACGCGAAACATAGTTCGCTGGTCGCGCACTTAAGCCGCCTGAACCCGAATCCCGACTCTCGTTTCTGCTGCCATCTCTTCCGCGGCCAGAACAAAGACGGGCCTGCCGCACGTGAGCTCAAGCAAGTGCCGAGCGGCCGCGATGTGTTCGGCCAGTGGCGTCGATTCGACGTACCCATTGGCGCGGACGGTAATCACTGGATCCAAAGACTCGACGTGCAGGCCCGCTATTTGGCCGTTGTGTTCCCAGTCACAGGCGCATGCAAGCCGCAGAATACCTCCCAGGAATTGAACCACGCGCTGCTTTGAGGGCGAGAGAGCCGCGAATCCTTTCTGAGTTCCCATGGGCAGAGCGCCGCGATGATACCGCACTACGAAAGCTGCAATGCGCAGTTCGCCCGATGTCCAACCTAATGGCGGTCCTAATTTTTTTACCAGCCGTGCTGAAGCTTTGTGGTATCCAGAATTTGTCTTGGCCCGACCAACGTCGTGCATCATTGCGGCCGCGTGAAGTATCCAGCGATAGGAATCATGCTTAGCCCCGCGGAGGACTCCGTGAGTAGGCATGTCGTCGTATATCTGCAACGACAGCTTCGCCACGTGTTTCGAATGCGACAACTGTGGATCGAGGAATGCAGCCCAGATTTTCAGTCGCTCGAGCCCCAGCGTTCTGCAATCGCCCTCGTTTGGAAGACTCTCTCGCCATACCGCCCAAAGTGAATTTTTCCCGGTCATTTTGGCGCGATATAGACCCAGTCGTTCCTCGCGTTCTTGTATTAGGCGTGTTCGCCATTGCGCTCGCGCTGCGACATCGGGAAAAGCTTTGATTTGAACGGCAGTCTGCCAGAGTACGTCAAGATCGTGAATTTCTCCGAGAATGTCCTGGATTGCCTTGAGGTCGGTGCTCCACGACTGATGCAGGGCAGGCAGAAAGTTTTCAATTGTGTAGCGGAAGCGCTTTATTGCGATGCGAAGGTCGTGGAATGCGACATTCGTCCGATTGCGCGACGCCCGAAGATGAAGTGCGTGAGCCTCGTGCCAGCGCTCCAGTGCAAGGTGGGCCAACGCCGCGCTGCCAGGAGGAACTCGCATCGCCCGGCCCGGTAATTTGCCGGTCCAATTCTTCCATTGCCGGCGATCGAAATTCTGCAGGACACCGGCGGCTCTTGTTTGCGATTCTTGCTCCCGAGCCGTCAGGAAGTTTCTGATGTTGCCGCCCGTTAGATCGCCGTCCGGCGAGAGCTTCTCCACCCACTCGATCATTACGTGCGTGTCTCGCAGCTCCCCAAGGCTACTGAAGAGTTCTTTGGCAGCGCGCCTCATCTTCTTCCATGCAGGATCACGGTCGAAAACTCTTATGCCATCAGCTAGAGAGCGGCAACGCCGCAGGGAGGTCCGCAGATCATGGACCGGATCCGAGCTGAAATCGTGTTCTGCTTTCGCGCACTGCTTGAGAACTTCATCCATCCAGTATGCGAGCCCAACCCGGTCCTCTTTTTCTAAAACTGCTGATGTAGCCATATCACACCTACAGATTAACCGATCTTGAAATGTGGAATTTGTGGCGAAGATGAAAGCAAATTATGGAGCTCAAAATTCCAGGTAGCCTCCAACCGCTTGCCGAGCATTTCCGTTATTGCCGTTTGCTGGGAGGATCCCGTCAATCGCCCGTAATGATTCCCACGCCGCCGCGGTAAGGGCTGGATCGGAGCTGACAATTTCGCGAATCATTTCCCACGCCGCCAGATTGAGTGCTCCCTCCGGTCCAGGTCCCATCGCCAGAGAAACCGAGCACTGCGGACAGAAACAAATTCTTCGCGCTGCTGACTTCTGGCGCGGCCGTATGCCTACGGTTTGCGCGAACACGTAGATGGCGACAGATTTCTGCCCCGATTCAATTTCTCGATTGCAACGAAGGCACGATAGATTGTCCAAAAACGCTCCTCGCGATTGATGCAAGTGGAAAGAAAAGTTTGCTCCGGCATTGCAAAAGCGGCAAGTATGAAGAAGGATGCCGCGCCGATCTTTAGTGCTGACGCGTCGTTTAAGAATCAAGTTGTGCTCTAGGCAGAACCACTTCCTTCGTGCACTCTGACTTTGTGAGTGTCCCAAAGTTGCAGTTGGTGCGCAGACGTCCAAACCCGGTTCTTCCCTTGACTCAAGTTCTCGGTCCATCGCGGGAACGTGAGCAGGTAGCGGCCGTTTGCTATCGGGTACGCAGACTTAAGGTTGAATTTCTATTAGTGAGGACGCGCAAGGGAAAGTGGACATTTCCCAAAGGCGGGGTGGTAGGAGGTCTGACCCGCGCGCAATCCGCTGCCTTGGAGGCATTCGAAGAAGGCGGAGTCCACGGCCGCATTGAGCGAGCTTCGTTTACTCGTTATATTCTCCGCAAGCGTCGCTCTTCGCAAAGTAGTGAGATCACCATTGATTCCTACCTATGTGAGGTGCTGCGGCTTGGAACGCCTCAAGAGGTCGACCGAACTCCAACTTGGTTTACAGCTGAGGAAGCGCAAATGCATTTGCGGGAGGGCAGGACCAGCGAAGACGCTGGCGAACTCGCTCGCGTCGTAGATCGGGCTGTGAGTCGAATCGAACGGCTAACCCAGCGAAATGGGAATCACCGCCGCGCCAATATGGATCCCTTGCAAAAAGTGCATTTCGAGGCTCCCAACAGCCGGGGTGGCCGTTTTGTTGCGCGTGTCGCCTTGCTACCTTATCCGCAAGCTAAGCGTTCACGATCTTCACAGCTGCCGCTGATCGAGTTCGGCGCTGATTCGCATAAGACTTTGCAGCTCGGTCCAGGCCGCCCACCGTCCCGCTAGATTTTGCTTATTGGAGCCCTAGCGTGCGAGAACAGAATTTCCTACGCTCGATCAAGAGTCAGAAATTCTGGGAGTCTGGACGCGATGACAGCATCAATGACGGCGTTGCTGGAGTCATATGGTCTTCGCCCAATGCTCAACTCACGCGCCGCGACTAGTGTCTGCTGCTTTAAGCCTGGTGGCACGTGCCTTTCGGCGTATTTTTCCCGATCGCGAGTTGGCATCATGGCCATTCCAGCAAGTTTCCAGCTCTCGCAGGCGGCAATCCAATAGGCGTAAATGCGCTTCAGAAGCGACAGTCGATTTATCATTATCTTTCTTAGATGCCAGTGAGTATTAAATATGGATGAATTTTGTCGGGGCGAGCGGCAAATAGACAGCCGTAGAAAGGCGATTTTATTGGTTGCCCCCCAGGGATTCGAACCCCGATAAGCAGATCCAGAATCTGCTGTCCTGCCGTTGAACGAGGGGGCACCAAGGCGAAAAATCAGGCGGCATTCTGATTTTAGGGGGACAGGCTAAATGGGTCAACTTCTGCGATAGAACCGCGATCCAGCGGATACGCGGGTGGTTTTTAGAAGGACCGCTTTATGCTGCCGGAACGTCACGAACCAGCCAGTCCAATGCCTCATCCCGCGTTTCGAAGGTGGGCAGATCACGCTGTGAGAAGGCCTTGATGTTCTCGTAGAACACTTTTGCCAGCGTTT
This sequence comes from uncultured Acidobacteriota bacterium, assembly GCA_963702345.1. GTDB lineage: Bacteria > Acidobacteriota > Terriglobia > Terriglobales > Acidobacteriaceae > Gp1-AA145. The sequence continues at coordinate 188,564 of CAVPCD010000009.1, forward strand.
CAGTTCCTACCCAGGCCGAGCGCTTCAAATGCGGCCGGTCGTAGACCGTGCCTTCCTTAAGACTGGCAACAGCAGCCTTGTCGAATTTGGCTCCGCTGAAATCGGCGAGAAGTAGCAAGGAACCACGAGGCTCGGCGGTCACATAGCTGGGAACCAGATGGCAAAGTTGGGAGACTTCATCGGCCGTGCAATTCGAAAGGTCGACCAACAACACCTTGGTGTTTTTGTAAGTGACGAAACGTATTCGCTCTTCCATAACCGCCTCCAGGAAGACGGATCGACGAAACCCAACGAGCGGGCCACGCGATTATAACCACAGGGCCGTGCGTCTGTCGCAGGCGATTTGGCTTACACTCCCACCGGCTGCTTGCTTCCCACCGGCACCGGCGTCAGCCAGCCAAAGCGGTCGGGCTGCGTGCCGTGCACGATCCCGAAGAATTCGCGCTGCAGAGCTTTGGTGATGGGACCAACATTGCCTTTGCCGACCGTTATACGATCCACCGAGCGAATCGGCGTAACTTCGGCGGCGGTGCCGGTGAAGAAAGCTTCTTCGGCGATGTACAACATTTCGCGCGGAATTCCGGCTTCTGCCACCGGAATGCCCAGATCGCGCGCCAGCTTGATGATCGAGTCACGCGTAATGCCCGGCAATACCGAGTTCCCTAGCGGTGCAGTTTGCAGCACGCCATTGCGAACGACAAATACGTTCTCGCCCGAGCCTTCGCTGACGTAGCCGTTGGCGTCCAACGCAATCCCTTCAGCGTAGCCGTTGATCGTGGCTTCCATGCGGATTAATTGCGAGTTCATATAATTCGCGCCAGCCTTCGCCAGAGCGGGCAGGGTATTGGGAGCGATTCGCGTCCACGATGAAACACAAACGTCTACCCCGGAATCGTCCTGCGTCAGGTATTTTCCCCACGGATAGTTGGCAATGTACACCTCAACCGGGCAATTCACTGGCGTCACCCCGGCATCGCCATAACCGCGAAAGACGATGGGACGCAGGTAGCAGGGCCAAACGCCATTTGCCCGCACCAATTCGGTCATGCCGTTGACCAACTCTTCAAGGCCAAATCCGACATCCATGCGATAGATCTTGGCGGAATCAAGCAGTCGCTGAATGTGCTCCTGGGCGCGGAAAATCGCCGGTCCCGACGGCGGAGCGTAGCAGCGCACGCCCTCGAAAACCGAGGAACCATAGTGGATGACGTGCGACATCACATGAATATTCGCGTCGTCCCAGCGGATGAGCTTTCCTTTGTGCCAGATCTTGTCGGTCTTTTGCAGCGGCATGGATACTCCTAAATTCGAACTGAAATGATTATAACGTGCGATCAAAAGACCTTGTCGGCATGGCGCGCACTTTCGGCGAATCCCGTTTGGTAAGTATGACGAAGGGGGAGCCAATAAGTGATGAAGTTATAAGCCGATTGCCGCGCAATATCGGCGTCTTGACAATAGTCGTTATAACGAGTATTATTCAGAAATAATGACTTCGAGACCGCAAAAGGGCAGTAAGGCACGGCACGCTCCGAGTCCAGAAGAAGCTGTGTTTCTGGACCTGCTGCGTACGTCGGACGTGCTTTCCCGCAGACTGGCTCACGTTCTTAAGAACGAAGACTTGTCCTCGAACCAGTACAACATTCTGCGGATTCTGCGCGGCGCGCCGGAGGGACTGCCCTGCGGTGAGATCGGCAGCCGCATGATTACCCGCGATCCTGACATTACGCGTCTGCTGGACCGCCTGGAGAAGCGCGGGCTGATTTCCCGCTGTCGGGAAACCAAGGACCGCCGTATGGTATTGACCCGGATAAGCGCAGAGGGGCTCAAACTACTCGCGCGGTTGGATGAGCCGGTCCAGGAAGCCCACCGGGAGCAACTAGGTCACCTTGGACGGGAACGGTTGAAAGCCCTGACTGAATTGCTGCGCGATTCCCGCGGCCCGGCAAGCTAGTTTTTTTTGCCAAAACAGTTGTTGCAACGAATATCGTCGTAACGCATCTAATGAATTGTACCGAAAGGAGAATGAACATGAGCACACTGGCTACCCCACAAACTGCTGTAAGCACCTGGAACCTGGACGCCGCCCATTCCGTGGCCGAGTTCAAGGTTAAACACATGATGATTTCAAACGTGAAAGGGCAATTCGCCAAGGTTACTGGTGTCCTGCAGTTTGACGAGCAGGATGTAACCAAGTCCAAGGTCGAAGCGTCGATTGACGCGGCTTCGTTAAGCACGCGCGACGACCAGCGGGACACACATTTAAAGAGCGCTGATTTCTTCCATGTTGAACAGCACCCGGCTCTTTCGTTCAAATCCACTCGGGTAAAAAGGATTGGGGACGGAGAGTTATCGGTGTCTGGCGACCTCACTATCCGCGGCGTGACGCGAAATGTGGAGTTCGCCATTGAAGGGCCGACTCCGCCCGCGAAGGATCCCTGGGGAAACACGCGTCTAGGACTCTCGGCCACGACCAAGATCAACCGCAAAGACTTTGGCCTGACCTGGAACGCCGCACTTGAGACAGGCGGCATTCTTGTCGGAGATGAAGTCACCATCACGCTCGACGTTCAGTTCGTGAAGGCCTGAATCGTTGGCCGCAGGCATACATCGAAGATGTAATGCGCGGCCCAGAAGGAGGAAGTAATGTCTCTCCGTCCAGTAAAGCAAATTATTCAACCCAAGCCGACCATCGAGGGCGCTGGCGTAAAACTCCAGCGCGCCTTCGGTTTCGGCAAGACCAAGGAATTCGATCCATTTCTTTTGCTGGATGATTTCCGCAACGAAAATCCGCAGGATTATCTGGCGGGATTTCCCTGGCATCCGCATCGCGGGATCGAGACCATCACTTATGTGTTGGCTGGCTCCGTTGAACATGGCGACAGCCTGGGCAACAAAGGTAAGATGACCGCGGGCGACGTGCAGTGGATGACCGCCGGCAGCGGCATTCTGCACCAGGAAATGCCCAAAGGCGATCAGCATGGGCGCATGCATGGCTTTCAGTTGTGGGCGAACCTGCCTGCATCGCTGAAGATGACCGATCCGCGCTACCAGGACATTCCGGCCAGCGGCATTCCGGAGATCACCGATGATGATGGCACGCGAGTGCGCGTCGTCTGCGGTGAGTTCTGGGGAAAGCGCGGGCCAGTGGAAGGTGTGGCTGCAGATCCGAATTACATCGATATTTCAGTTCCGCCTGGACAAAAGAAGCGGCTGAAGGTCGAGACCACGCGCAACGCGTTTGCCTATGTTTTCGCCGGGGCCGGAACTTTCCGCGACGCATCTAACCCGCGCGCGGTGCTCACCGAACACGTGGCCAGGCCCGAAGCTGTACCAGAGTACGACGCCACCAATCATTCCCTGGTGCTGTTCGACCGCGGAGATGAAATCGTGGTGCAGGCAGGGCCGGAGGGAATTCGCTTCCTCCTGGTCTCGGGCAAGCCGATTGAAGAACCGGTGGCCTGGTATGGGCCGATCGTGATGAACACTCAGAACGAACTGCAGGAAGCGCTGCACGAACTGCAGGACGGCACCTTCATCAAGCACCGGTGAATGCGACGGCCGATTTCGGACGGAAGATACAGGCGTTGACCCCTAAAAGTCCGCGCCTGTTTCTTCTTACGTCCGGCTCTCTGCTTGGATCACAATGGTGGCGTGCAGTCTTACTTCCATTTCCTCTGGCCCTCCACGATCGTGATGTAGCGATTAATAGGGAGATCGGTGAAGCGCTCGATCGCTCCGCTCGGCAACGGCCATTTTATTTCCAGCCAATCGATCTTTGTGCGCTTGCCAATGCCGAGCACGATGCGTGGATCGTGGTCGGACAAATAACTCCCTCCGCCGATTTTCATTCGGCTTTGTTTCAGGTCTTGCGCCTGATAGGTAATGCGGGCACCCACCGCGTCAATATTCGACTTCCTGCCCACCAGCTTAATGCCCAGCCAGTGGTTTTGTGCTCCGACGTTGTTTCGCAGCAGAACCGGCGCGCCGTTATTCACTGAAATCAGGACATCGACGGCGCCATCATTATTAAAATCTCCGATTGCCATTCCCCGAGCTGAAAGCGGTTGTGAAAAAATTGGCCCACTCTGCTCACTTATGTTCCGAAATGTCTTGCCGGTGCCGCGAAACAAAAGCGGGGGCTCTTGATATTTGACCTGAGAATGAATTTGTTCAATCAAGTCGTCAGGGTTTCCGTTCGCGAGAAACACGTCCAAATCGCCGTCGTTATCGAAATCAAAAAATTTCAGCCCCCATCCACTCATCAGGCGCGTGGCGCTTGCTATTCCGGTAGCGCCAGCCTCGTCGTCGAATGTCGAATCGTGATTGTTGCGATAGAGGGAGTACATTTCGCGGTCTAGATTGGCAACGAACAGGTCCATGAATCCATCTTGATCGTAGTCGGCGGAGTCTAAACCCATTCCAGATCGCGTTCGGCCTTCGGCGCTATAAGCAATTCCGGCTGGTTCGCCGATTTCCTCAAACTTCCCGTTTCCACGATTCACGAAAAGAAAATTCTGGACCGTGTCATTGGCAACGAACAGATCCATGAGTCCATCGTTGTTGATGTCGGTCGCAACCACGCCCCATACTTTTCCCAGGGATCTGGCGATACCAGACTCCTTGCTTACGTCCGTGAAGGTGCCATCCCCATTATTGTGAAAGAGCCAACTCGGCATCGGTGAATAAACTTTTGGAATGCAATAGTGAAGCCGGCCATCTTCGTGGATTCCGCAGGGTTTGTTCAGTTCTTTGCTGAAATCCACGAACCGTCCGACAAACAGATCGAGCCGGCCATCATTGTCATAATCGAACCAGACCGCGCTTGAAGACCAGCCGGGGGCAGCGACTCCGGCTTTTTCGGTCACATCCGTGAACGTGCCATCGCCATTATTGTGATACAGAATGCTGCGACCGTACTGAGTGACGTAGATGTCCGGAAATCCGTCGCCGTCGTAGTCACCCACGGCAACGCCTTGTCCGTAACCGCCGGCGCCGACTCCGGCTTTTTCCGTTACATCGGTAAAGGTGCCATCGCGATTGTTCTTATACAGTGCGTTGCACAGCGGCGGCTTAGGGTCGAAAAAATCACACTTCCCGCTGTTCACCAGATAAATGTCCATCCAGCCATCGTTGTCGTAATCGAGAAACGCGCAGCCTGCGCCGGAACTTTCCGGGAGATATTTCTCCGGTGATTTCCCGCTTGAATGTGTCCAGCTGATGCCGCTCTTCTCGGGAAGGACCTGCTCGAAAGGGAATTGCGCTGATTCGATCGAGGCAAATGCTGGCCATCGTGGCAGCAGTAACGCTCCTGCGATTGTCCGGCCGACGAAGGCGCGCCGGGTCAATTTCGCTAGATGAATCTGACTTGGCATTTCGTCTTGAGTCTATCCCCAGAAATTCTCGATTAGGTGTCAGCCCCTTAACCGGCGCCGCATAAACTACTCTGGTTTTTCCGGATTAGAGACATTTGGCGCGGGAGAACTAAGACTCCGGTGAATGGCAAATTCTTTGTTCGCTTCTTCCTTCTGCCCAGATCTCACCAAGGCGGTACCCAGAGCCTGGTGGATGTCAGGGTTTTGCGGAGTGAGTCGCTCCGCGATACGTAAAGGAGCAATGGCTTGTTGGTACTGTTTGTTACCGATCAGGCTAACTCCCCAGCCGAGGTAAGCTTCCGCAAAATTGGGATCAAGTTTTGCTGCAGCGGAAAATCGGGAGGTGGCTTCATACCAGTTCTCTTCACGCCGGGCAAGCTCTCCCAAAATGTATTCCGCACCGCTATTCATAGGATCGATCTGGAGTTCTTTCAGGAATTCCTGCTTGGCGCGCTGCGTCGCGTCCGGCCCGGCATCAGGTCGCGAGAGCAGCAGCCGGCCCAGCAGGAAATGAATGCCGCGTGCGCTGGGATCCTTTCGGATCATCTCCTCATACTCGAGTTGCGCGGGCTCCCACTTCCCCTGTTCTTCCAGAGCTTCAGCGTTCAACTTGTGAGCAGCAATGGATCGCGGCGCAGTGCGGCCCAGGTCCTGAGCCGTTCGCGTGGATAAATCGGAGTAGGCATGGACCACGACGAAAAGAACGTCAGGATCGCGGGCAAATTGTTTGTTCAGCAGCCGGATGAACTCGAGCGACGCATCGCGATCGTCAATCGCCAATGCACAGCGAACCCCAACTACGCCCGCTTGTTTTCTGGTTGCCGAAGGAACTTGGGCGGCCATCGCACGCTTGAGCGCGGAAATGTTCTCGCGGCAGTGTCCCTGTTCCGCCAAGGTGACAGCTTTGTCCGGGGACAACTCAGCACCTGGCGTGGCAGCAGCTTTCGTCTGTTGGGCAACCAGCATGGCCACAGGCCACAAATACCCGATGAACAGAATAAAGAAGGCGTTTTTCCCCGAGTATCTACACATTTGAAAAGATTCTTCTCTCGAAGTCCCCTCGAAAAGGTGCACAAAAGAAAATGATGCAGGTGGAGTTCCCACCTGCATCATCGATTATACGTGCTTGCTATTCAGTAGTAGAGCTTCAGCGCTAGCTGTATGTTCCTCGGAGGCTGGGCAGTTGTAATCTGTCCCATCGTGGATCCGAGGTACATATTTGGTGCATTGAGCTGGGTATGGTTGAAAGCATTGATGAAGTCGGTCCGGAACTGCAAACGGAACCGCTCGCTAAGTTGAAAGTCCTTATGCAAGCTCATGTCCACGTCCGTGTAATGCGGAGAGCGCAGGCCTGAGAGCTGCGGCGAGCAATTGCCGAAAGTTCCAGGCGCTGGGTTGGTGAAGTCTCCGTTGTTGGTGAACCACTGAGTCCCGATCCCTGGGAGCGGTGTGTCCGTAACCGCTGGGATGGCGTTGCAGTTGGATCGCGGGCCGCGGGAGTTGGTTCCAGAATTATCCGTTGCTCCTAGAACCGGAAGGGGCCAACCGGTGCGGAAGCTGACGATGGGGCTGATCTCCCATCCTCCAATGACTTCGTTCACAACGCCGTTGGCATTGCCGGCAAATTGCTTGCCGTGGCCAAAGGGAAGGTCGTAGATCGCATAGGCTGATAAGACATGCGTAGCATCGTAGTAGCACGGCGCCCACTCTGATCTTTGATCATAGACATTCTGCCAATATGCCGACGCGCTCGCGGCGTTGTTCCATGCTCCGTAATATCCGGTGCTATCAGACATGCACTTGGAGTAGGTGTAGGACACCTGCCCCTGCAACCCATGAGTCATCTGCTTCTGTAGCACGGCTTGCAACGAGTTGTATTCCATATTGCCGTTGGACTTGGTGCCGGAAACCTGCGCGATCCCGCCGCCGCCCAACACGTTCAAAAGCGTTGGATTCGCAGAAAAATAGGGGCTGGGAACGGTAGCTCCGCCCGGCAGTAGTTCAGGTTGCGAGTAGTCGAAAGGTACCATCAAGTGCGTGCCCTTCTGGCCTACGTATCCAATTTGGAAGGTGGTGTCGTGCGACAATTGCTGCTGGATAGTGAAATTCCATTCATCCGCGATTGCTGGCTGCACGTTCGGATCCCATACCCTGAGGAGATCCCCTGCGTAACAGGCATATGCAGGCGCAGCGCAGGATGCCGATGTGGCCGTACCCACAATTCCCTGTGTCGTGTCCGTTCCAGGCAGAGAAACGCTGTTATAGGTCTGGTTGATCTCCGCAGGCGTGAAGGGTGGATTCAATGGGAGGCGAAGGTTGGTGCCAGTGCCTTCCATATAAGAGGACACGGTGAAGGCGCCGCGGACTACGGTGTGGCCGCCAAGCATTTCCGGAGTCCACGCGAAACCTATGCGCGGTTGGAAATCTCTCCCCCCATAGAAGCCGTTGTAGAGCGCCCGGCTGGCTCCATTTTGGCCGGCCAGGTCGATATTGCCAGTGGCAAAGTTATAGTTAGCTTGTTGATTATTAGCTTCAACCCACGGGGTGTGTGCGTCATAGCGCAAGCCGAGGTTCAAAGTTAAACGATCGGTAGCGCGCCAGGTATCCTGCGCGTAAATGCCAATCACGTTGCTGGTTTGAATCCAGGTTTTGCCGGTGCTTGTACCGCGGCCATATTGATAAGGCAGGCCGAGGAGAAAATCCGCACCGCCATCACCTGTGCCGTTCCCTGCCGAACTAGAGTTGACTGCGGTGAATCTCCCATCGAAATCCAGGGTCCCTAGTTGGCCATTGTTGCCAGCGTAGAAAGTATTGAGGTTATCGCGCCACAACTGACCACCAAATTTGAAGTTATGCCGTCCCTTCGTCCAGCTCACCGAATCTTCGAGTTGCAAGACGTGGTCATCGAAACTTTGGGTTTGCTCTGAGGCGCCCAGGTTGCTAAGGGCTGAATTGGAGAAGTTCAGCGCCAGCAATCCATCGAGGCCTGTTGGGTTACCATTTCCGATTCCGAGCGTGTTGCCGTACTGCCCGACGCTCGACGCCCAGCTATTGCCGCTGTTCAGTGTGATATGGCTCCAGCCGATGCGAGCGTCATTCACCAGGTTACTACTGAGCGTTCGAGTCCAATCGGCTACTGTGTTGTAGATCGGCGTGGTCGCATAGGAGTTCGACGGCAGCACTTGTGAGTTGGAGGATGGGTTGTTCTGATAAGCCTGGGTAAAGCGAAGCGAAAGGTTGTCCTTTTGTGTGGCTTTAAAATCAACTTTCAGGTCGCCTTGATCCACATTAAAGGCCGAAGCAACCGTATTCACAGCATTGTTTTGTAGCTGATTATTGATGGTGCTCGGGTAGAGGCTGGAGGCAAAAAGGGCACTCGCTACCGGGCTGATCATCACGGTCGGAATTTGGTTGAACGGAAATATCTGGCGGGTTGCCGCCGCGGGCGAACTAGAAGTGCACGGGGCGGTGAATGAGACGCAAGGGTTGTACAGCTGCGAGTTACCATTGGCAGTTGACGTACACATCCCGCTCGAGTTGAATCCGGCCGGGCAAAGCGCTCCAAAGTTTCCCGCGCGTTCAGCGCTAGTAAACATTGTATTTTCACTCGACGAACTCGGGATATCAAAACGCTGGACTTGAAAATCGGCAAAGAAGAAGAGCCTGTTCTTGATTACTGGGCCACCCAGCGTGCCGCCGTACATATTCCAGCGAACTTTGTCCTTGGGCTGGTCGGTCATATTATTCGACCAGCTATTCGCATTGAGCACGTCGTTGCGGAAAAATTCCCAAACATCGCCGTGGTAACTATTGGTTCCCGACTTGATGGTCGCGTTAACAATCCCGCCTTCATAATTACCGAACTCAGCGGGTGCGTTGTTAGTGATGAGGTTGAACTCCTCGATCGCATCAGGCGCGGGCGTATAACCCAACAAGTTGTCCGAAACCTGGTTGTTGTCCATGCCATCGAGCAAGAAATTGTTGGCTTGCTCGCGATTGCCGTTGATCAGGGGACGGCCACCGTAACCGGCAGTATTGTTACCGTTATTGAAGCTGCTGGGATCAGTCGAAACCGCCCCCGGCGCAAGTAAAGTCAATTGCACATAATTCCGCGAGGCAAGAGGCAGATTATCGTTGGTCGCGGCATCTATGACGGTGTCTACCTGGGCGGCATCTGTTTCCAAAACCGGCGCGGCGCCAGTCACTTCCACGGTCTCACTGACCTGTCCGACCTTGAGTCCAACGTCGATACGCGCGACTTGGTTCACCGCAAGGACGAATGCCTCATGCGAAACCGACGAGAACCCTTGCTTCTCGACCGTGAGTTTGTAAGTGCCGGCGGGCACCGGCGAGATGCGGTAGAGGCCGTCATTATTGGTCACCGCCGTGTAGGCGAGACCGCGATCCACCGATTCCGCCTTGACCGTGGCCCCGGCGACGGCCGCCCCGCTCTGATCAGTAATGGCGCCTACGATGGACGCGGTGACTTCCTGCGCCCACGAAACTTGGCTAACGACCAACAACGCGATGGATATGGAACAGAGAACGGCCAGCGAGAGCAATCTGCGTGTGCTCATCTGAGAACCTCCGGGAAGAACTTGTTTTTCAGCCCACAAAGGGATGCGCAATGCTATATAGCAGATGAATGACCGTGGTCAAGCAAAAAATTAACATTGAAAGCGATATTTTTCCTCAGCAGCCTTCTAAAGAGTCTGGTCACAAAAATGAATCAGTGCCGCGCTTGCTATCCAGACTCGCGTTTCAAGAGGGCAAAGTGATGCCTTGCTATCTCTCTCCGGCACTAAATCGTTATTCCAAAGGAATTTTGCTAAACCGGCATTCGTTATTCCTTTACTTTTCCTATTCTTTTCGCTATATAGCAGATGAATTCTAAATTTCAGTTCGCGACCTGACGACAAGGACACAATGTCGGTAACCGGGCAAAGCGCTCTTCCCGCCTATCAAAAGATCCAAGGCTCGATCCGCGAGCGGATCGACGCGGGAGATCTAAAGCCAGGAGATGCAGTAGCTTCCGAGCGGGAGCTTGCCCGGCTCCATCGCGTGAGCCTGATGACGGCGCGGCACGCGCTGGCGGGTCTCGAACGGGAGGGGATAGTCGAGCGGCGGCGTGGCGCCGGAACTTTCGTTGCGCCGCCTCGAATACATTTCAACAAATTAATGAGCTATACCGAGCAAATGGCCAGCCGCGGACTGGCGGCTGGATCCAGGGTGGTCGCAGCCAAAATCATCGAACAGGAAGACGAGATCGCAGCGCGGTTGATGATCGCTGCCGCCAGCAAGATGGTCAAGATTGAACGCGTGCGGCACACATCCGAAGAGCCGTTTGCGCTCGAAACCTGTTACCTGGAGGCGGAACGATTTCCCGGCCTGGTGCGGGAAGCGCTGGGTCGGGGGTCACTGTTCGCCCGCCTCGAACAGGAGTTTGGCGTGCAGCTTACATACGCGGACGAGGAAGTGGATGCCACCGCGGCGGATCTGCGCATTGCGCAATTTCTTCAGGTCCAACGCGGCGCTCCGGTGATGCGGATCCGCCAGGTCATTTATTCCTCGAACGGCAAACCCGTCATTTATGTAGTCGGCTTTTATCGCGCGGAGCGGCACTCGCTGTTCATCCGCAGGTTCAGATAATTCACAAAATTCAAAACTGCGTTAGAACTACTAGTTGGCAGGGGGTCGCATACGATTGAAGGCCAACCTCAGGTCAAACCATCTCTGGAAGAGCAACTCTGTTGCGTATTGTCACGCATCATAGCTGTCAAAAATTTACATAATAGTGACGTCATTTAGCGGTATGATTCATGTCCGGTTTGAGGTCAGACTCATCGAGCAGTTCGCAACTCGCCGATCTGGAACCGGCGAATCGGGTGATTTCGTCCCCAACATGGAAGTAAAGACGCTCCAATATGCGAACCGACGATGTTCCCGTCGCTAGCATTTGGAGAGGAGATCAGTCATGCAGTTTTCTCTTCGTCTTGCCATTCTCTTGGCAGTTCTTCTTCTGCCATTCTTTCGCTTTCCCTCTGTCGCTCAGACCATATCTCAGAGCGGCGCTTCCCCAGATCGGCAGGAGGTGCGTGCCGCCGATTCGGACGATCTTCAGGCAGGACCTGAGGTAATTATTCCGGGTCCGTTGCGTTCATTCGAGCGTATGGCTGGAGTCAGTCAGAAAGTTGGGCCGGAACAGGTTCTGTCGCTGCTTACCCGCAACGTGTACGTGCAGGGGTATGTGGGATGGCAGGACAATGGCACGCCGACGGAATTCCTTATCCTTCTTGGCCGCTACGTCAACCAGGCAAAAGAACTCGCCGCGATTGCCGGACCGAGTCAGGTCATTCACATATCGGGCTGCGTGGATGCTGCTCCTCTTTTACGTATTCTTGGCTACAGCCTACGAGGTGAATGTGGCCAAGCCAACGCCTCTGTGATAACCGCAGAAGCCGAACGAGCCTTTCTCACTGTCGATTCCGGTTTCCCATTGCCCGCGCTGGAAGAAGCTTTGCGGCACGGTCAAGCCTTCAGTTACCCGTATGAGAGTTCGCGAGTTCCGTTGCTATTCAAGGAAGCTGATTGGAGAGGTGCGGTTAAGCCGAACAAGCGGCGCTCGTATGATCTGGTTGAAGTGTTTTTGTACCATCCGGTCTTGGCACGGCTGTACTGGGCCCTCTCGCGAATCGATCCGGAAACTCGGGACACGCTGCAGCAATCGGTTGGACTGAAGAAGCTCCTGCCGCTGGCTGCTGATCTGGATTTCTACGGCAGCCAGATTTGTATTCGTTCGGGAAGAGTTGAAGTTCCCGGCGGTTCTGCAACTGAATCCGATTGGAAAGATTTGGTCGGCGCCAGTCCTCGCTCGCCTGGGGATTTCGTCACTCATTTGCTGGCCAAGGATAACGGCTGGTTGGCACTTTATTTCGATTCATTCGCTCGCATCGGCTCCGAGCGGCAACAGCGATTCTCACAAAGCCATGGCCTTAAAACGTACTATGCGGCATTTCGCCCAACGAATTCCTCTTCTGACGCCGCCAGGCCTGCTTTTCGCCTGGCGCCCGGCTTATTGCTCCTTTTAACTCGCCTGCAATGGGACGGCAACGGCGAACCTATGGTGCCGGGGAATCTAGATCTCTGGAAACAGGTTCTCAGTCAGAAGTCCGATCACAAGCTGATGCGCGAATCCAGTAAGCGCTTTGCCAACTTGTCTCGCCCTCAAGATCTGCTGGAAGCCTTGTTCACGTTGTCTCGCCTGGATAGCAGCGGTGGTCCGGTGCAGATGTATCTTTTATTCAGCGAATTGGATTCGACGCGTCTACCCGGGCGTCAATTGACCGCTGATACTCTGCGTGTTTTGGCAAAAAGGTTTGATCAGTACAGCGAACAGTATCTGGCTTTCTGTGAATTTCCGGAATTGGATGACGCTTCCATCACAGGCTTTGTCAGTGCTGCCGACGCGATTAATGAAGTTGGCAACCACACCTTGCGCGGCAATGCGATGGGAATATTTCAAGCCAACATCGGCCTGTGGCAAATTCTGGCTCGCCAGAGTCAGATACCCCGCGGGAAGCTGAATCAGTCATGGCAAGCGACTATTAAACCCTTCGAAAAGTTCACCACTCAGACTCAGTTGTTTGAGGCCGGGCGCAAATCGCTCGCTGCGGTATTGCAAGCTGCGAATGCAAGTTCTTCTGCCTCACAGGACCAAGTGGTTGATTTACTGGCAGGCCCGGAAGGCCCGGGAGTCACCGAGCGTGTTCACTCGGAGATTGCGAAGCGAATCCACTCCGTAATGGATGGGCAAAGACTGGTTCCCCTGGATACTCTGCTGGCGCTGGATGAAGGGTTGAAGCGAGTGGAGGCGGGAGAAGTGCAGGGAAGCACGCTGCTTCCGCTTGCGGGCGAACTTCGTGAATTCGAAATGCCGCGACCTATCTTCACTTCGTCGGAACGTACCGAGTGGGCAGCCGGAGTCTACAACAATCGTCACACCGAGTTGCAGATGCAGACGGACCTGACCAAGGTCCTGAAATCGCAGGCTTCTCGCGCGAAGTTGGAAGAGGCACGCGGTCAGCTTGCGCCATTTCTCCGCGACACACTGGTTGGTCTGAATTATGCCTACTACGAGCCACCGGGAGCGCAGCTTCTCAGAATTAATCCGTTGTTCGTCCGCTCACACGATTTTTCCGGCGACAGCGTGACCGGTATCGAGGGGCTCTGGCGCGCGCCAGAGTTATTTGGAGAAGGTTCGCCTGCCGGCGGAGGCGCGCATCTCGTGGGCTCTCTCGCAGATTTGGCATACGTATTGTCCGATGCGGAACAGGACTTTATATCTCCGGAAAATGTTCAGGCCCTGATCTGGAAGGAGGTTGTGCCCGGACTTCTCAGCAATTCCGTGATGTCGCGATGGTGGCATGTAAGCCGCAATGAGCTCCACGCAGTCGCGCTTTATCAACGTGCAGGCGAAGAACTGGTGGCTGCTTCGGCTTCCAACGATGCCCTGCGCAGTAAGGTGCTCGACATTTTTTCCGAACGCATGTCGCCCGAAAGAACCGCTTGGCTAGATCAGTCTTTAGGTTGGAGTCATCCCGAGGAAGCGCTCTCGCAAATAACTCCCGCGGATACTTTTTACCTCACAGTCGAGTTCCGGCGGCGGTTTCCGGCGGATGTCAGTGTATGGGGGCCATCTGGGCAGGAACTTGATCGCCTGACCCGCCAATATCCCTCTGAAGTGAACTGGCAACGACTATCGAGAGATTTCGGCGTGCCTCACCGGACGCTGGCGCTAACTTATACCCCGGAGTTGCTGAACGTGAAACCGTTTCCGGCTTTCGCAGGCTATTCCAGCAGATTGATGGCCGAGTCCTGGGAGTCGAACAATCTTTATTGGGCGCGATTGGCCGACGAAGCGGGTTACGAACCCGAGATGCTGAATCTCATGGCGCCGGAATTGACCCGTCGGATGGTAGAGAAGATTTTCGCCACCGAGTTTGAAGATTGGCTGGCTTTGCTACGTGCTATGCGCGAGGCGGGGGAAGAATTTCGTAGAGGAAAAATTTCCGTTCTGCCCGAGATGACGACCACGGCGCGGCAGTTTCAGACTCAGCAATAGGAATGACAGTGAGAAGTTGACCATATCGTGCTTGTGTCTAAGAGGGTCATGATGGCAAAGAGAGTTTTTCTTTCCGTTTGTTTAATTCTGGCACTCGTTCTTGCTTTTCGGCCGAAGACGTCTTTTGCGCAAGCGCCTCAGCCCGAATTTCGCGTGACCGTGAACATGGTGCAGTTAAATGTCGCCGTTACCGACAACAAGGGAAATTATGTTACCGGCCTTCGTCCAGAAAATTTCGAGATCAACGAAGATGGCGTCCGGCAAAGGGTCGCCACCTTCGGGGAAGGCGACAACCCTGCGCGTAAGGTCGAAGAGCTTGCGTCAAACACCGGTAGAGTCAAAGATCCACCCGCAAATTTGCCTGCGGATTCGTCCAATGATCTTCCCAGTAACGGCACACTCGGTTCGCTCAATTCGACCCTGGCCGGATCCAATGTGTTCGTTCTTTTTGACACCAGCAATTACATGTATAGAGGTTTCGTGTTCGCGCAGGATGCGATCGCTGACTTCGTACGCTCGCTGGAGAACGTCAACCGAGTTTCCTTCTACTCATACAGCCGGGACCTGAATCGCTCAGCGTCCTTGACGGCGAACCGATCCGACATCCAGCGGGCGGTTCGCACCACGGTCGCCGGAGATGACGCAGCTCTCTACAACTGTCTGCTTCTGACCGTGAAAGATGCCGCGCAGTACACCGGAAGAAAAGTCATTGTGGTTTTTTCCAATGGGCCGGACAACGCGAGCGTAGTTCCGCCGGAAGACGTTGCTGAGCTGGCGCAATCGACCGGCGTAGTCATTTACATGGTAAGCACGCGAGAAGCTCAGCTGGAACCTGTGTCGACCGCGGTTTTTGAGAGAATGACCGCGGCCACCGGAGGCAAAGCATACTTTGCAAAGAATTGGCACGAGCAAAAGCAGGCGTTCGCTTCCATTCGCGACGACTTGAATCATCTGTACTCGTTGAGCTATTACCCGCGCGCTAATCAGAATCGCGGATGGCGTTCGATTACCGTAAAGCTGGTGAACGAAAAGAAATATCACATCCGCACCCGCAACGGATATCGTCCCTTGCCGACGCGCGCGTCAGCCGACGATACTGCGACTCGCATGCAATAAGCCGAAGCTCTGCTACAACTGCGGAGTTTGCGGTTCCCGCAACAGGATACGTTTCGGCGAATTCCGGCGTGATGAGATCGAAATTCCTAAAGCTGCCCAGATGGCCAACGCCAGCCACTCATAGCCGGTAAAGTGTCCCGGCACAAACGGCATTATCTTGGCCGACACCATCAATCCCGTCATGAGAATCCCGAATGCCGCTGCCAATCGTCCCGCCCAGTGCGGCTTCATGCAATAAAACGCCACGCAAGCGGCCATCCACCCCAACGCGGAAGAAACGGCTCCCACTTCGAGTATGGGCACCAGTCCTGCCTCGCCCAGGAACATCAATAACACTGTGCCCACACTCACAACGGCAATTGCCAGCGAAGGCGATTGGGTCACGGGATGAATGTAGTCGAGGCGGGGAGCGATCAGATTGCGACGCGCCATGGCGAAAAGAACACGCGACGACGCGATCATATTGGCGTTGAAGGCCTGCACCAGCGCGACCAGCGCCGAACCCATGATTAGCCCTACGATCCAATGCGCGTGCAATGCCCGCTCGAACGCGAGCGCGGTGGGAAATTGTTGACTGCTGTTCAGACTTTGCCAGGGTGCTACGTAGGCAACAGAAGAAATGACGATCCAGAAAAACACCATGCCGGTCATCAGTGTGAGCGCGATGGCAATGAAAAATCCGCGGCCGCCAAAATCGGCGCTGGCCTCTTCCGAGTACTTGCCAACCGATTCGAATCCTGAGAAAAGCCAGGGAACCACCTGCCAAACCAGCAAGATCGAAATCAGCGGCGTATGGCTAAACAGTGGATGAAAATTTTGGGGGCTTCCATGCAGCGCACCCGCTACAGCAAAAATTATCACCAGCGTCAGAAATGTGAAGGTCGTCGTCTTTCCGAGGCGAGCTCCGGCGCGAATGCCACGATAGTTCACCCAGGTAAGCGCGATGGTAATCCCGAGTCCCAGCAAAAGGTGCGGAAGGTAAACCGGATATCCGCCGAGCCGGTAAAGTTCATGGGTGTTGAGCGAAGGGAATAAATATCCTGCGATCCGGCCCGCAGCCAGCCCTTCGAAGGGACAAGTTAGGAAATAGGTGAGGAAGACCATCCATCCGGTTGCGAAACTCACGCTCGGCGGAAAGAATGGTGCGATGTAAGCCGCCTCGCCGGAAGCATCGGGAACTGCAGGCACCAGTTGTCCATAGACGTAGGCGACCGGCAGCAGCATCAGCGCGCCCGCGGTGAATCCTAACAAAGCTCCAAGCGGACCGCCCCGATGCAGGATGTCGTCCATGACAACTAGCCACGCTGTGCCAACCATCACCCCGAAAGCGAGGGCAAAATAATCGATCAGACGAAGACGACGGGCAAGATGAGTCATGAATTTGAGGGCCGAGTACGGTAAGGCAAGTTGAGACAGCTTATCATTTTATAAGACAAATGCAGGCGAGCCTTTTGATGGATTGCGTTATAAAGTTTCTTCTGCGATTCGATTTCGCACCGCTCGGCAACAAAACTGTTGGGCAGTAGAAGCGGACCTGGGCTGAACGAGATTGTCTGCTGAACATTTCGATTTGAGGATGAATGGCATGAGCGCAACCAAATCTAATCAGAATTTTATTTCTACACTGATCCTTTTTCTGATTCTTCAAGTTTTCATGGCGATTTCGACGCGAGCAGCGGAGGCGCCCGCCGAAGCACAGTCGAGCTATCAACCTTCCCCGGAAAATCTGAAAGCGCGCCAGGAATTCCAGGACATGAAGTTTGGCATGTTCATCCATTGGGGCGTATACAGCGTGTTGGGCGATGGCGAATGGGTGTTTCATGATCGCAAGCTCAAGCTCAACGAATATGAACGGCTACCAAAATTTTTTGATCCTGAAAAATTCGATGCGAAGACCTGGGTCGCGCTCGCCAAAGCGGCCGGCATGAAATACATCACTATCACTTCACGCCATCATGATGGCTTCGCAATGTTTGATTCGAAAGTCTCGGACTGGAACATTGTTCAGCGGACACCCTACAAAAAAGATCCGCTCAAGATGCTGGCTGACGAATGCCACCGGCAGGGAATTAAGCTCTTCTTTTATTATTCGCAGCTCGACTGGCACAATCCGGATTACTATCCGCGCGGGGCCACCGCATGGGACAACGGCCGCCCCGACCACGGCGATTGGAATTCATATCTCGATGACTACATGGACGGGCAACTGCGCGAGTTGCTCACCAACTATGGCCCGATCGGCGGCATCTGGTTCGACGGAATGTGGGACAAGCCTGACGCCGACTGGCACCTGCAAAAGACCTATTCGCTGATCCATCAATTGCAGCCTGCCACCCTGATCATTCCGAATCATCACCAGACCCCCAAGCCCGGCGAAGACGTTCAGACATTCGAGCGCGATCTTCCTGGCCGCAACACTGCTGGATTCAACACGAATTATGTGAGCGACCAACTTCCGCTCGAGAGCAGCAACACGCTCAATGACTCGTGGGGATTCAACATCGGCGATCACAAATTCAAAACTCCCGAAGAGGTCGAGGAGATGCTGGTTAGGGCGGCCGGGAATAATTCAAACCTGCTGCTGAATATCGGCCCCATGCCGAATGGCGAGATAGAAGAGGAATTTGTAACCAGGCTGCACGCCGTCGGCGAATGGATGTCTCGCTATGGAGAGACTATTTATGGAACGCGCGGGGGACCGATTGCGCCGGCCGATTGGGGTGTCACCACTCAACGGGCCGACGAGATCTATGTTCATGTTCTGCAGTGGAAAGCGCCGCTGCTGGCTCTGCCCCCAATTCAAAAGACCATCAAGAGCGCCCGGGAATTCGGGAACGGATCGCCAGTTGAGTTCAAGCAAACAAATGATGGCGTGGTGCTGACGGTTCCTTCAACAGGGAAGAGCGAAGTCGACCGGGTGATCGTGCTCAACGTAGCACCCTAGAGTCGGGGTCTTCGTGATACTGACGAGTCGCGCCCGGGCGACCTTTGCCGCGAAAAAGCACCCAAATTATAAATACGAACAAAATACGAAAGGTGGTATAGTCTTATATCGAGAATGTCCGAATCAGATTTGCAGGCATGGCAGGTGAACTCATGAGCGCACAAAAAGTGTTGCAGTTTCCAATGCGCAATCCGGATCTGTTTTCTCCTGAAATTAATTCTCAGCTACTCACCGCCAGTGAATTCAGCCGCATCCTCGAGGCGGCGATCCGCGCGCTTCCGCATATCCACGACACCCACGTCCGCGAAGAGCTAAAAGATGCGCTGTGTGATTTGTTCCGCATAGAAGAGACCGCCTAGATTTAATTATCCGGAACAGTAACGCCAAAGGGCTTGCGCCGATTCAGAAGTTTGGCATCCCCGACGGGAGGTCCAACTCCCGAATGGTTGGCAACTCGAAATCTGGAGACCTGGATCATCAAAAGACTAGTTTCCGGCAGCTTCTGGTCAGGTTCCTAACAGATTGATTTGCAGTTTTTCGTACCCATGCTCGCGCGCCCACAGATCCAAAGGCATAGTTGCCAGTTCATCTACAACGGCAACAGCCAGACCCGTCTTCGTCAAGTCGACAGTCTTCAAATAGGTGTGGCATGTATCGCAAACGTCCACTCGAACGTGGGCGATTTCTGGGGCCGTATAGTATGCCATCTGCGGTTCTCTTTCTTCTCCGCAGGCAGGACAATAGATTCTTCGAAAGCCCCATTCATGAGCGCAGAGCATACACACCAGCGATTTTTTCGCACCATCGCCTTCGCTGCGCAACACGCCAACCATAGGTTTACAACCGCAGAGCGGACAGGTCGAGGGTGTCCCATTCACAACTTCGATTTCCCGATGGTCCGCAAGATATTCAGCATACGGCTGAAGAAAAATCCACGCCAGCAGCCGCTCCGAATCAGTTGCAGCGTTTTCATCAGCTAATTGAAGTTCAGCGCTGTCTGCGCCTATGACCGATTCTGCGTCCCTATACCAAAAATCTTCAATCGCCCGCTGCCATTCCGCTGGCCCCTTCGCGGCCAAACTGGCGGCGGCCTCTGCAAGCGGCGCTGGCGCAATCTGCTCGACTGCCGATAGAAAAGCGGGGAACTTTGGGAGCAATAGGAAGAGATCTAACTCGTCTCGCAGAGAGCGATCGGAGGAAATCTTCGGAGAGTTTGCGAGGGCTTTCTGAATTTCTACGTAAAAGCTCTTCTGGAATGTTGCCACGCGTGAGTAAAAGCGCAGCCCTTCCGCGGCGAACGGACAAGAAGAAGTCAGTTCATTTGCGCGAGAGATACGACGGTCCCACTTCCCTTGGATCGAGATCATTGCATACGTCGGGATCTGCGGCTCACTTGCTCATACCAGGAGCGATGGAAGGTCCAGGCCCAGGCGCGCGAGACATAACCGTGAACCATGGATCCAAAGCTGCCCTCTTCGAGGATAGTGCTCATGTACACATGGATGAGGAACAGACCGATCGTGATCAATGCCACGCTCGCATGGATGAGGATTGCCGCGTAGCGCACGAAACGCCAGCTCCACGGAAGCGCTTGTGTGTACCACAAGCCAATTCCAGAGAGCAGCAGCAGGATTACGCTGTAGATCATCGCCCAGAAAAAGAGCTTCTGTCCGTAGTTGAAACGACCCACCGGGGGTAGCTTCTCGTCCTCGTTCTCTATGTAGTATGGGATTGCCTTCGCCCAGGCGCGATCGGAATCATCAATTCTCATGTCGCCATACCACTGTTTGAACGTCCAGAAGAGCGATGCCGTAAAAATGAGTCCCACCCACGGATGCCAGGCCCGCGCTACCGGCCCACCGCCCACAACCGCAGCCAGCCAGTAAAGATACGGCGACCAAAATGCTAAGCCGGTCATGAGCAGATAGATGTAGGCGAGCGCGCCGATCCAATGATTCCCGCGCTCAGTAAGTGTGTACCGCGGGATCGTCTCGTCCGGATGACCGGTACTAGGGCGCGAAACTGCGTCGGTGGTCATTGCTGCCTCCGATCGTCTGGCTTGATCTCTTCTTCCTTCTTCGGCCCGAATCGCATGTAGTGGAACGCCATGCCTACGATGCCACCGACCATTGCCAGATTCCCGATCCACTTCAGTGGCCCTTTCCACAGTCGTACCGACAGCGGCACGTGGGGATCCTTCGGGAGCCCGCCATATAGTTCAGGGTTCTTCGCGTCGTGCAGGACGTAGATCACGTGCGTTCCGCCGACTCCTGGCGGATCGTAAACGCCGGCGTCAGCAAAGCCGGATTGCTCGCGAAGTTGCTGCGCGCGCGTCTCTGCCAACTCTTTCATTTCCGTCTTCGTTCCAAAATGCAAACAACCGGTGGGGCACGCCTTGATGCAGGCCGGCTCCAGACCCTCCGACACCCGGTCGTTGCAGAGCGTGCACTTGAAAACTTTACGCGCCTTCGGACTGAATTTCGGAATATTGAATGGGCAGCCGGTCATGCAATAGCCGCAACCGATGCAGTTCGCTTCCTGGAAATCAACGATGCCGTTGGCATATTGCACGATCGCCCCGTCCGCAGGACACGCCGCCAGGCAACCGGGATCTTCGCAGTGCATGCACTGATCTTTGCGCATTAGCAGCATCATGCTGCCGTCTTCACGCTCGTGCTCGTTGAATTTGATTAGGTTCCAGTAGTTCCATGCCGTTTCCGGCATGGTCTGGTACGTGTTGTCGAACGTGGTTTCGCTGAACGGATAACCGTTCCATTCCAGACACGCCACTTCGCATGCCTTGCAGCCAATGCACGTAGTTGTATCCACCAGTTTGGCGACCCGGAATTCACGGTTTACTCCGGCGCCCGGCACCATGCCTGCATGACCGGAAATTCGAATTAGCTCTGTTGCGGCCTGACTCATGGTCGTTTCCTACGCCTTCTCAACCTTCACCAGGAAGCCCTTGGATTCAGGGGTATGAGCATTCGGGTCGACAACCGCGGGCGTCAGCAAATTCGCAGGCGTCCGCGCGTTTCTGCCTTCATCCTCGGTGATCCCGCGAAAGCCCTGGTGAATCGGCAGTCCTATCTGATAAACCTTTTTGCCATCGATCATCATCGGCTTCAGACGACGTGTCACGAAGGCTTTGGCGATATAAGTTCCCCGCGCGCTGATCACTTTAATCACATCGGTTCCACGAATTCCTTTTTCGTCCGCCAGCTCAACCGGAATTTCGACAAATGGCTCCGGGATTAACTGCACGTTCATCGGATTATTTTTTGTCCAATAGTGATATTGTTCGGTCAACCGGTACGTGGTGCAAACAATGCTGTATTCCTCGGGAGAGCCGAACTTGTCGTAAGGCGTGGTGAACTTTTTGACCAGCGGATTATTCGACTGATCGGGATGAAACAGGTTCTTAGTCGGGCTCTCAATCGGCTCGTAATGTTCCGGGAATGGCCCGTCGGCGAGTACACCAATGGGTGCGAAAAGCCGACCCACGCCCTCCGGGTTCATGATGAATGGCCCCATGTGGTCTGACGGGGGAGAATCGGGTTTGAAATCGGGCACATCATTGCCTGCCCATTTCTTGGCCGCTTCGTTCCACCAGACTTGCTTGCGCGTCGGGTCCCACGGCTTCCCGTCTGCATCGCAGGAGGCGCGGTTGTATAGCACGCGACGGTTTGCAGGCCACGACCACGACCAGTTGGGATAAATGCCCAAACCGGACGGATCCTCTGTTCCGCGGCGTTGCACCTGGGCGCCAGCTTCGGTCCACATACCGGAGTAGATCCAATTGCCGCACATGGTTGTGCCGTCGTCTTTCAACCAGGCAAAACCGGGGAGCTGCTGGCCGGCTTTGATCACTTGTTTTGTCGCTGGATCGGTCAGCTCTGCCAGTGCTTTGCCGTTTAGCTCCATTGCTACTTGAGAAAGAGCAGGATGGGCCGCGTCTCCATAGGCCCAGTTCAGGTTCAGAATTGGATCAGGAAATTTTCCGCCGTCCTTCTTGTACAAATCCCGAACTCGCAGGAAAATCTGCGCGACGATGTCCTGATCGAGGCGCGCTTGTCCTGGAGGCGGGACAGCAGCATACTTCCACGTCACCCAGCGAGCTGAGTTGGTCATGCTGCCGTCTTTTTCGGCAAAGCCCGCACACGGCAGGCGGTAAACCGTTGTCTTGATCGTCTTCTGTTCGTCGGCCGTAATACCCGGAGCCCGCCAGAATTCGCTGGTCTCATCGGGATAAATTTCGCCCACCACCAGCCAGTCCGCTTTCTTAAGCGCATTGATGTTCTTATTCGTATCCGGGCCGATCATCACGCCGTTCATTCCGAACGCCAACATGCCCTTGACCTTGTCGTTGTACATATCGTCCCAGATGTGGGTCCAGGAATAATCGCGGTCAACTTTGGGCAGGTAATCGTAGGCAAACTGATTCTGCTTGGTGGCAGCGTCGCCGTACATCGACTTCAAGAGCGACACGAAAAATTTTGGCGTGTTCGAGTAATAGTTCATGGAAGCCCACGGTGTGGGTTTGGAGGCCGTCGGCGTGACGCGCTTCAGATAGACGTCCAAGGCCGTGTCGGTGGGAACGGGGGCTTTGAGATATCCCGGGAGAGAGTCGAACAGGCCCGCCATATCCGTTGCGCCCTGAATATTCGAATGCCCGCGCAGCGCGTTCACGCCGCCGCCGGCTCTGCCAACATTTCCCAGCAGCAGTTGGATCATCGCTGCGGTACGGATGATTTGCGTCCCGAAGGTATGCTGCGTCCAGCCTACGGCGTAGATGATGGTCGCCACCTTCTTCATGTCGCCGTCTTTGCGGACGGAGGTAAACATGTCGATGGCCTTGAGATACTGCTCCTTCGGAATGCCGGTAATTCGCTCTACCGCTTCTGGCGTATATCGGGAGTACTGCTGTTTGAGCAGTTGGAACACGCAACGCGGATGCTGCAGCGTGAGATCGTAAGTCACGTTTTCAGGCAGCGCGGGAGGTGGCGCCGCTCCTCCGACCTTGCCCGGCACTGGTTCGGGCGCGTGACCTGTCGTCCCGCCTGGGCCAGAACCTCCTGTTCCTTCATAATTCCACGTGGACAGATCGTACTTACCCGCCGCGGCGTTAAATCCGGAATACAGGCCGTCCTCAGGAAGTTTGAAACCTTCCTTCACGATGAACGCTGCATTGGTGTAATTCACCAGATATTCGTGAGCGATGCGGTTGTTCTCGATCGCGTAGCGGATCATTCCGCCGAGGAACGCAATGTCGGCGCCCGCGCGAATCTGGCAGAAAAGATCAGCAGTCGCAGACGTGCGCGTGAATCGCGGGTCTACGGAAATCAGCTTGGCGTTGCGGTTGCGCTTGGCTTCCATCGCCCACTTAAATCCGCAGGGATGGTTCTCGGCGGGATTCCCACCCATGATCAACATCATGTCGGTGTTCTTGATGTCGATCCAGCCATTGGTCATGGCCCCGCGCCCGAAAGTTGGTCCCAAACTTGAGACCGTGGGGCCGTGTCAAACACGGGCTTGGTTTTCTAAATACACCAAGCCCAGACTCCTCATGGTCTTTACGACCAGATAATTGAACTCATTCGTATCCGTGCAGCCGCCGATGAATGAAATGCCTTCACACCGGTTCACGGTGTGACCGTTCGCGTCCTTCTCCACGAAGGTATCGTCGCGCGTCTTCTTGGTCCAGCGCGCAATCTCATCCAGCGCGTTATCCCAGGAGATGTCCTCCCACTCGGTCGCGCCAGGGCGCCGGACTTGCGGCTTGGTGAGCCGGCGCGGGTTGAGCATGTCCTGTTCCAGCGAAGATCCCTTCGGGCACAGCGTTCCGCGATTAGTGGGATGGTCGGGATCGCCTTCGACGTGGATCACTTGCGGAGTGACGTTTTTTGCGCGGTCGCCAATCGTATAAATCAGAACGCCGCAACCCACCGCACAATAAGGACAAGTCGATCGGGTTTCATTCGCGCGCGCAATCTTTAATTCTTTGAGCTGGGCGTAGGCAGGCTTGAGATCGAATCCGAAAATGGTAACGGCGGCTCCGCCGATCGCTGCTGTCTTAAAGAAATCTCTGCGGGACGTCTGCATCGGAGAAACCTCCGCACCGTCAAAGAATTAACCACTATGTCTTAGACTTCCGTGATTCATTTGTCAAGCGACAGGACCGGCTCGGTGGCGGGTCAGTTTGATTCAACTGACCGCTACTAGGCCGAGAGATCAGTCCGCTGCCATCTCCTGCACTGTTTCAAGTTGAGGTGGTTGCGACGATGCCGCTGGTCCTCTCAGTTCCGCTTCCAACGTTGCCAGTTGAGCCTCAATCTCCTCCGCCGCTTTCCGCTTCCGGATAACTTCTTCGCGATACCGCCGCAAGAAATAATCGATGGTTTCGACGCGGATCTTGATTGAGCCCGATGGCTTGTTCTCGTCAAGATCCTTGAAGCAGAAGTATGGCGTGCCCGACTGCTCGATGATCCCCTCAATCACGCCATAGATAGGCGCATCGTGCCCGCACTTGAAGCTCGATATTTCCAGCGCCACCAGGTTGGGATGTCGCGCAGTAAACTTCGCTGCCCAAACTTTGTGATTGGTGCTGCAGGAATATGAATTCTTCCATGCATCAGTGATATCGAGCGGGTGACTGATAATGCCGGCACGAACTTCCTCGCCGAACAGACGCTCCAGCATGTCCTCATCCAACGGCAAAGTGTTCTGCGAAAAGATGGGATAGCCCAGCTTCTGGAACTCTTCCATGATTTCGTGATTCAGTCCGGGATCATGATGGTAGGGCCGACCCAGCATGACGATGCCGATGCGGTCTTCGCGCTCCAGTTGGTCTAACACCTGGCGAGCGCGGTTGCGGATGCTGCTTTCGTAGTCGGCGAGAGCCTTGTAGCCTACCTCAACCGCGCGATCGTTCTCCTCCTGCGAAAGCCCGAGAATCGGCTGCCATGCTTGCAGCATTTGGTGAGCAAATAGTTTGCGGTCTGCAAAGTTCAGCACCGGATCTAAGTACGTAACATTGTGTTCCGCAAAAACGTCGTTCTCCTTTGTAAATGCAGCCTTGACCGTTTCCGGGGTCGCGGTCACGGTCGGGCAGGCATTCGCGCCCACAATCTTAACCAGCGGAGAGGTCAGCACGTCGTACATCGGGAAGAAGATCACGTCGAGCGGCTTCTTCCGATGTTTTTCCTGGATCAGGTTATACACGTGCGAAATGCCGATCTTCGCTGGGAAGCATGGATCAATGGCGCCCCGGCTCGCTCCCGCGCGATAGAGATCCGAACTGGTGTAGTCGGAGTAGATGATGCTCTCCGGTGGCACGCCAAGGCTTTCGAGATATCCGTTGAAGAGCGGCGCATAGGTGTAAATGTTCAGCACGCGGGGAATGCCCACGCGAATCTTCTTGCGATTTTCCATGAGCGGAATGCGCTCTTTGGCAGATTTGTTCCAAAATTTTGTTACCGGAATCGGGTCTGCGACGCTCTTCGGACTAACCGAGCGGAAGACTTCGCGCGCCGCGAAGTCCACGAAGTTAGGATATTTCTCTTTGATCCCCTCGATCCCTGCCTTGATGCCTTTCATGTCGTTAACATCTTCGACCAGACCTTTTTCACAGGTTGCGATGATCAGCCGTTGCTCGCCATGCATCAACGGAACTTTCGTGACCTTCTTGACCGGAACGACGCTCATCTCGTCCTTGGGAGCAGTTCTGATATCGATGAAGGTGCGCAGGCAATTGTTCTTGCAGAAATTGCAGCGCGTGGATTCGTTGCGCGTGCTTCGGTATTGGATTTTTCGGACGGCATCGAGACCGACGAAGGTCGTCTGCTGGCCATTGCGCCATAGGCGGACAGACTCAGCTGCTGCGCCGATCGCGCCTGACTCACCGCAGAACTCGTGCACGATAATCTCAGGCTTTCTGCCGGCGGCGCGGAAGCTGTTGTTTATAAAATCTACTTCGGCTTTCACCACCGCCATGTTATTTTGCGTTCCGCCTTGCAACACAAATCGCGTGCCCAGCGCCGCTAGATTTGGAATGCTCGCGACGTATAGAAATACGTTCTTGGGCAATACCGCCGCCAGCCCAGCCAGGATTTCCTCCGCTCGCCAACCCTGCCGCTGAAAGTTCACGATGTCAGATTGCATGAACACGGCGCAGCCGTAACCGAAAACCGGCATGGCTTGGGCGGAGAAAGCCAGATCGGCATATTGTTCAACACCTAAACCGAATCCTTCGGCGGTCGATTGCAGGAAATATCCGTTGCCCGCCGAGCATTGCGTGTTGAGCTTAAAATCTTTCACCCGGCCATTGTGAAGAATGATGATCTTAATGTCCTGACCGCCTACGTCCACGATGACGCGAGGATCCTCATAAAACTTGAGAGCGGATTCGGTATGAGCCACGGTTTCGACTAGCGCCACGTCGGCGTGCAAAACGTCTTTCAGGATGTCTTTGGCGTAGCCCGTCGTAGCCACTCCCAGGACTTCGAGCTTGGCATTCTGCGCTTCAACTTGTCCGCGCAGATTTTCGAACATCTCGATCGTGTCCTGGATCGGGTTGCCATTCGAGAGTTGATAAGCCTTGCAGAGAATGTTTCCTTGCTCATCGAGCAGGACTGCCTTGGTGGAGGTTGAGCCGCCATCGATGCCGATAAATCCGCCCACAGTCTGACCTTTACTGAATGCCGCGGGCGTGAATTTTTTACGGCGGTAGGTTTCCTTAAATCCGTCGAGTTCGCCATCTTTCGAAACCAAACCCTTTGCGCCGGATTTCGCTTTTTCCTCTTGCCGGCCAAACTCGATGTAATCCACCAGCTTTTCGTAGCCCCTGTAACACCCGACGCAATCCTCTTCGCTCTTGCCAAACTCAATCGCGCCCATGGCCGCGAAGTACTGCGCGTTGTTCGGGACCTTAATCAGATCTTCCGGCTTGGCACCGTCGGGAATCGCAACTTTGCGCTCCTGCCACATGCGCGGAATGTTCGCTTGCCACGCCTCGCGCATGCCTTTAATGAAACTATTTGGCCCGCCCAGCAACAAGACGTGTGGTCGCAGCGTGTGACCGCGTGTCAGCACGCTCAGGTTCTGCAGCACGATCGCCTCAAAAAGCGAGGCCATCAATTCGTCGGACGGTGTGCCCACTTTTTGCAGGCCGTTGATATCGGTCTCGGCGAATACTCCACATTTGCCGGCCACCTTGTGCAACTTAATCCCGTTGTAACCTTGCTCCGCGAGTTCAGCGGTAGGAATCTTCAGCTTCGCATTGATTTTGTCGATGACCGCACCCGTGCCGCCCGCGCACTTGTCGTTCATCGATGGAATTTTCTTTTTGCGGCCGGTTTCGTCGTCGTCCTTGAATACGATGATCTTCGCATCCTGCCCACCCAACTCGATCACCGAATACACTTCGGGATGAAGTTTCTCGACCGCCAGCGAAACGGCCGTAACTTCCTGTACAAACTTGGCGCCAATCTGTTCCGCGATCCCGCCACCGCCGGATCCGGTCATGAACATGCGGGTGTTGTGACGATTGATGCCCACTTCCTTTTCCATGCGGCGCAGGAATTCCAGGCTTTTCTCCGGCTGCTTGGTCTCGTGGCGCTGATAGTCTTGCCAAAGAATTGTGTCGGTTTCCGCGTCAACCACCGTTGCCTTGACGGTGGTGGACCCTACGTCGAGCCCAACCAGGAATTGGGTGTGATGGTCGTGCGGCTTTTGGTATGGGGCAGGTGAAATCTGCAAGAGCTGCGGCGGTTTTTGTTCGTGAGCATGATGGTCGTGCATTCCAATCTCTCCGATCAGGTTCCGATGCAAAGTAAGAGACCGGCAGCTTTTTAGCCGCCGGTCGATCGGTTAAGCGGCGTTGGGCATTGTTACTCCCGGCACCCGCACCCGGCGCAGGATCCGGGTTCCCTTATTCATGCGATCATTCACGTGCAGAATGAACTGCGCTGCGGTCCCGGCGATCCCCTCGCGGTGCGGCACGTGATAGAACGGCCGCTTGAGCTCGGGATGCTCGGCTATGTATTCGCGGATTTCATCAAGGCTCTTGCCGGTGGATTTCAAGCATTGCTCAAATTCCGTCTTGGCCTTCACCTTGGCCTCTCCGAGCGCCATCTGCACGCGGCTGTGCGCATTGACCTCGCCTTCGCCCGACGTCTCGATCGGAAGGAAGATCATGTCTTTGAACTTGTTGACCACCGCGGATTGCACTCCGTCCGACTGTGATGAGGGCATGCAGCCGAACGGTTTCAGCGCCAGCACCATGTGGCAGAGATGGTGGACGGTGTAGTACACGTTCTTGCCAACTTCGAGATGGCCTTCTCCTCCACGCGCGAACTGGTTATAAAAAGGATGGGCCATTTCCGCCAACTCGGTTTGCGGCACCAAGTGATGCGTGATCCCGCCGAGATTCTTGATCGTCCGGTGATACAGGCCATTCCACATCCATTCGCCGACGCCAAGGCCCATCAGCTTCTTGCGCAATCCCAAGTCGTTCGCGAGATGCTTTTTCAATTCCCACCACTGCGGGTTCCGGT
Organism: uncultured Acidobacteriota bacterium; assembly: GCA_963702345.1. Lineage (GTDB taxonomy): Bacteria > Acidobacteriota > Terriglobia > Terriglobales > Acidobacteriaceae > Gp1-AA145. Next base: position 217,673 of record CAVPCD010000009.1, read on the forward strand.
GAGGACGGTTCGCCGGCCATTTAGCTTTGGCGTGCGCCTTCGCCTGGTACATCAGGTAGGCGACCCAGGTAGCGATCGGTTCCACTAACACCTGAGAACCCTCCCTCTCAAGAAAGTCGAACATGTGGAAGTTGCCATCGCCCTCGGTGATTTGCGCCCAGAATTCGCCGGTGATTTTTACTACCGGCTTCACTTTCGTGCGATCCACTTCAATGGTGTCCATTTTTTGGCGAGCTGTGGCTAGAGCATTAAGATAGTCCTTGCCCCACAGGTGCTCGTGCATCTTGCCGAATACATTGAAAGTGTTGCGCAGAATTTTGTTGCTCTTGAATTTTGGCTTGGCCCAATTCGGCGCGAGCTGTTCAATCTCGAATGAATCTCGATTCCTGAGGTCGTCGCAGAGACCATCCACCGTCTCGCGGAATACGCGATCGGTTTCGCCTTTCTTCACTTCAAATGGACGAATCTGGTAAATCAGATCGTTAAATACGTCACCCAGGTGCATGGCGTTTAACATGCCGAATCCGAAATCGACGGTGAACTTCAACCCTGGCTCGCCCGAGGCTGCCTTGATTCCATCGCTATCTTTGAACAGCAACACCCGGAACCCATCGAAGCCGGCGTTCTTCAGCGCGAAGCGATACTCGGCTTCATACATGCCAAAGCGGCATGGGCCGCATGAACCCGCCGTGAAGAAAACATAGTTGTCCAGAATGTCTTTGCGCGGAACGCCTTCCTTCTCCAGGAACTGGAGGTACTGCACCAAATTTCCCACCGTGAAATAGGTCGGATTGCACTGCCCGTTGTTGCCGTACTCCTTGCCGATCTGGAATGCCGGCACGTCCGGCACAGGCAGTTTCTCGCAGCGATAGCCGCAGCCTTGGAATACGGCGCGGATCAGGTCCTCGTGCTTCCAGGTGAAACCGCCAAAAAGAATTGTTACCTTGCTGCGCTCTTCTGCCGTAAACGCGCGCTCAATCGGACGGTGAAAATGACTTGGTTGGTCAAGTCCGGCAACCTTCCGAAGGCGCATCCGTTCTGCTTCTAAGCGCTGTTTGATTTCCGAGTCGTTCTCAATCTGGACGTAATTCGTCGCCATATGGTCCTCCGGCGGTAGTTTGAATTTTGGTTGTGGTTTTAAGAATCGTCGAAAAGTTGACAAATTGCCGCACTGTCAGGAACTGGGGGGTGCAGAGCGCAGGCAAACTTAAGGTGGGGAGACACCTTGCTAACAACAAACTTTCTACAGCACAGCATCCGAACTCCAAAAATTGGCTAGGAGGTTCGAAGTCTTACACCGGCGGAACTGCTGCGAGGAAGTCCCGGGGGCGCCGGATTTTGCAATGGATCGGCTCTAGATGTAGAGAGTTCGCGAATCCGTTGTCCAAGCTTTTTCTCAAATCCTATTAAACGGACAAAGCGAAACCGATCACATAAGCTTTTCTATCAAAAATGTGGCAGCAGTACAAGCGGATGCGGGCATTTTCTTTTCTTCGTATTATCTGATCATCTGACGTTTAGTCTGCTCTTCAATCTTCCAAGCTGCGCATTTTGCCCTGGATGCCGGCGGTGAGGTGCCAGACGAGCGAATCCGCGATGGGTGGAACACAATACCGAGCAGCGATTGACAGAGTTTGTGTTGGCTGTCTCCGACCGGATTTGAACCCGTGTTACCGCCGTGAAAGGGACTCGACAATTTTGTAACTGGTTGAAACTGACGGCACTGACAGCCCATTTTGGCGATGCAACCAACGAGCCCACTCTTGATTCGCACCACCAACTGGCAAAAGGTATGGCGGAAAGCAGTGATCGCGCTTCTTCGCGCAGCAAACTTTCAAACCGCCAATCCTCCTTAAATCGGGACAGGGCTGAAGTCGCTAGTTGATTGCGAAGTCCATAGGTGTCGATGTTGCAGGCGCGGTGCCGCCGCCATAGAGGCCACCGGGCGTACCTGGATTGGTTACGGTTACCTTTGCGGTGCCGGCAGCTGAAACTGCGCTGGCCGGAATAGTGGCCATAACTTTAGTCCCGCTGGCAAAAGTTGTGGCCATGGCGGCGCCGTTGAACTTCACCACGGCGCTACCGCCAAAATTCGAACCGTCGACTTCCAGTGTGAACTGGGAACTGCCCGCGGCGGTGCTGGGTGGAACCAAAGCGGCGATAGTAGGCGTGGTGCCAGGTTGTTGTGGAGTAGTCGCATGGCTTGAGTAGCCGCACCCAACTCCAGCAGCAGCCGCGGCAGTCAATAAGGCAATCATTAGGAGCTTCATAATTTTTCTCCAGGAATGTGTTTACGAACTAGAACGAGTGTAGGAAACCCAGTACCGGTGAGTGTCTGGGGGCTGTAACTTTGTTGTAAAGGAATCATCCAGCTGAAAATTCATGAGGAAAAATTCCTTCTTCAGCCATGGACCAGTTATTCAATGCTGGCTGGAATTACGCTCGATCAACTACATTGCAAGCTCGCAAAAGAAATTGGAAAAAAGCAGATGTGCTACTGGCGCGGTTCTGCAGTCCAGGTTCATGCAGCGCTCCTGGCCAATCGCCGCAAATTGCGCGTGCTTGTCGACCAACTCTCCTGATTCTAAGGATCGAGGTGCAGTCACGGCTGGATGTTGCGGGGTTACCTTATTTTTGTCGGACGATCACGGCTCGAACTGGCTGCGGCTCTTGCTCAAATTTGTGAAAAGGCTTGCACAATTCCGTTTCACATGTAAAAAGATTGTCAATCGCTGAGCAAGTCACTTTGCGGTGGTGAAAATAGTAGTAATCTTGATGTCAGTTCTCTTGGATTAGACGAGGACCCACGGAGTATATATGTTGCGCGTTGCAGAGAGCTCAGTTCCGCCTTCGTTCCAGAATATCCCACAGAAATTTCAGCAGCGGGTAAATGCGACGCCTTCTGAACGAATTTTGGTAGTCGAAGATGATCACGCGGTGCAGAAAGCGTTGCGGCGTTTGTTTGAAGCCGAAGGATATGCGGTCCAGGTCGCTCCTGACGGGAACGCTGCGGTAGAGAGCTTTAAGGCGACGGCTCCGTCAGCTGTTGTTTTGGATTTGCGCTTGCCTGGCCGGAGCGGCAGCGAGGTATGCCGCGAGTTCAAACAGCAATCTCCGGCGGTGCCGATCATTGTGTTGAGCGCGACCACTGATGTTTCGGATAAGGTCCTCCTGCTCGAATTGGGCGCGGATGATTACGTGACTAAGCCCTTCAGTCCGCGTGAGCTGCTTGCAAGGGTGCGGGCCGCTTTGAGAAGGACCGTGCGCCCGGTCGTAACCGACAAGTGCTCATTCGCCGACATCTCGGTGGATTTCACAAAGATGGAAGTGATCCGAGATGGCAACCCTGTTGCGTTCACTGCGCAGGAATTTAAAATGTTGAAATTTATGCTGCAGAATCCGGAACGAGTTATCACCCGCGACGAGCTTCTCAATGAAGTCTGGGGGTATCATAATTATCCGTCCACCCGCACCGTGGATAACCATATGCTCAAGCTGCGTCAGAAACTGGAGAAAGATCCCGCAAATCCGGTGCACTTTCGCACGACTCACGGTGTAGGCTACAAGTTCCTAGCCTGATACACTCTGCGACAAAGGCATCGTATGGTAACAATTCGCCTTAGAACCAAATTTCTGTTGTCTATGGTTCTAATCTCGGCAGGATTGACTTCATTGAGCCTTCTGCTGGTTCGTCAGAGTGTTCAATCACAAGTAAGGCAAGAAATTGTTTCCGATCTCCACAACTCTGTCAGCACCTTCGGAAGTTTCCAGCAAGAGCAAGAGATTACTCTCAGTCATTCGGCAGATCTCCTGGCTGATTTGCCAAACCTGCGCGCTTTAATGACTACCAATCACGAAGCCACCATTCAGGATGGCTCGACTCCGCTTTGGCAGCTCATCGGCAGCGATCTGTTTGTACTGGCAGATCGCGAAGGAAAGGTAGTTGCCCTGCACACCAACTCGCCCGGTTTCAACCGGGAGATGGCGCAGAACTCTCTCACTTCGGCAGTGGATCGGCAGGAGCGATGGTGGTTCGGCGCGAAGCACCTTTATGAAGTTTTCCTGAAGCCGATTTATTTCGGCCCGGCGGCAGCGGGTCGACTACTCGGATTTCTGGTCATTGGGCGCGAAATTGATGAACATGTCGCCGCGCAAATTGGTCGGGTTGCGAGCAGTCGGGTAGCGTTCTACTACGGCGATGCAATTGTCACCAGCACTCTAACCCCCGCAAATCTTGCCGAGTTGATGAAGCAGAAGTTGCCCGGCACTCAAAGCTCGCGGCCGGTCTCCTTAGAGCTGGGAAGGGAGCATTTTCTAGCCACCACGCTGGATTTGTCGCCGCCGGGTACTCACGGAGTTCGTTTAGCGGTGTTCAAATCATATGATGCGGCCACCGCTTTCCTCCACAAGATCAACCGCCTGCTCCTCGCGCTAGGTCTGCTGGCGGGTTTGGTGGGAAGCGCGTTGGTGTTTTTTATTTCGCACACTTTCACCCGGCCTCTCTCAAGCCTGCTCGCCGGAGTTTCAGCATTGGAGCGCGGAGATTTCAATTACAAGCTGGATTCCGCGGGTGGAGACGAAGTCGCCGAACTGGCACGCGCGTTCGATCGGATGCGAGAGAGTCTGGCCCGTACACAGCAGAATCTGCTGGAATCCGAGCGCTTGGCGACCATCGGTCGAATGGCCAGTTCGATCTCTCACGACTTACGACACTCCCTGGCAGCGATTGTCGCGAATGCTGAGTTTCTCTGTGAGCAGCAGCTTGCGCCTGATCAGCGGGGTGAACTATATGAAGAGGTCAGGGCTGCGGTGGGGCGAATGACCGAACTGATCGATTCCTTACTTGAGTTCTCTCGTACTCGTGCCTCACTCCGGCCGACATATGGAAATCTGCGAGATACGGTGGACACCGCGATCGAGACGTTAAGGTCGAATCCGCAGTTCCGCGAGGTTCCCATTGCAGTGCACGAGCGCGGCAATCTCGAAGGATGGTTCGATCACCGCAAACTTGAGAGGGCATTCTCCAATCTTTTTCTGAACTCCTGTGAATCGGTTGACACCCGGCGAGGGCGAATCGAGGTGTCGATTTCAGAAAAGGCATCGGAGGTTGAAATCAAGATCGCCGACAATGGCCGCGGCATTCCGGACGCGATCCGCGGCACCCTGTTCGAACCCTTTATCAGTCAGGGGAAAGAAAATGGTACTGGACTCGGCCTAACGGTAGTCCAGAAGATTGTTCAAGATCATAGCGGCGAAGTCGTAGTTGAGCGATCTTCGCCCGACGGCACAGTGTTCCGCGTTACATTACCGCGCCCGGTTCCCACGGTCACAGTCAGTGAGTCAGGCGGCGCCGAAGACTCCGTTTCCGCAGGCAGCGTAAACTCGACAAAACGGGTCTAGCGCTAATGCGCTGCCTTACCTGAAAAACAGTTTGTCGGGAGGCGAACTTGAAACTGCCAAATATTTCTTTCAGCCATTCCGCGAAATACCTTGTCGTGGGGCTCATCTGCGCTACTAGTTTTTCGGCACCTGCGCAGCAGGCGGCGAGCTCTTCTTCTTCTGAAGCTGATCTAGCGGATTCAATTCGTCAATTGCGGGAGCAAATACGGGACCTACGCAGCGCGGTGTCTGAGGTGAAATCAGAAGCAGCCGAGTATCGCGCCGAAAACCAACAGTTGCGCCAAGAACTGGAGAGTTTCCGGAACAATTCAAATCAGGCGCAGAATCCACCAGGGCAGAATTCTTACGCAAGCAATCAGGCGGTGACATCAAGTGCTTCCACAGAACAGCGCGTTTCTGTTCTGGAGGAGACGAACCAACTCACGCAAAGTGAGCTGCGCACCCTGTATCAGACAAAAGTTGAAAGCGCATCGAAATATCGCGTGCGGCTCTCTGGGATGGTCTTGCTGAACCTGTTTCATGATCGCGGGGCGGTTGACAATCTGGATGTGCCGACATATGCGTCCTCCCCCGGAACTTACGGTTTGACTCCGACATTTGGCGCTACCGTGCGTCAGTCGGAACTTGGGTTGGAAGTGTTTGGGCCGGATCTGGCAGGTGCAAAGACGCGCGGCCAGGTGGAGCTGGATTTTGGCGGAGGGTTCCCGACTGGCGCACTCGACGGTGTCAACACCGGAATCGTCCGGCTGCGCACCGCCAATATGCGCATGGATTGGGATAACACTTCGTTAATCGTGGGACAAGACAGTCTTTTCATTTCGCCAAATTCGCCAACCTCATTCGCTTCAATTCTGGTTCCGAGTTTTGGCTACTCGGGAAATCTCTGGTCCTGGACGCCGCAAGTTCGGCTGGAACACAAATTCAATTTGGCCGACGATCAGAACGTTTCCGTCCAAGCCGCGATTCTGGACAATGTGACCGGGGAGCCTTCTTACGGGTCACATCGTTTGCCGCAGGCGGGAGAAGCGTCAGGACAGCCCGCGTATGCCGCGCGAACCGCTTGGACAAAAGACTTAAACGGAAAGCCGCTTACGCTGGGTGCCGGCGGTTATTACTCCCGGCAAAACTGGGGCTCGGGGTGGATCGCGGATGGCTGGGCCGCAGTAGGAGACTGGCGGGTTCCGCTCTCTTCGCGATTTGAATTTTCCGGCGAGGCCTATAGAGGCAGGGCCGTAGGCGGGCTTGGCGGCGGGATCGGGCAGTCGGTTCTTATCAGCGCCAACCCCAACTATGTCGCTCCCGATTTTCTGCCGTTGAACTCTCTCGGGGGGTGGTCGCAGCTTAAATTTGTGGCGACCTCGCGCCTCGAATTTAATGGGGCGTTTGGAATCGACAATCCATTTGCCCGTGATCTTCACGCTATTCCTTCCCCAGTTGGCGTTTACCCCAACCTGTTGGCCGCGAATCGGAGCACGATGGCGAATTTCATTTATCGGCCGCGTTCTGATCTGCTGTTTTCTGGTGAGTATCGCCATTTGCGGACCTCGCAGATTCTTAATTACTACAGCGCCGACCAAATAAATGTGATGATGGGAGTTTTGTTTTAATGAGCCGTGTGATAAGCAAAGCATTGATCGGTATCGTAAGTTTGCTGTGCACGTGTGCGCAGGCCCAAAACATTACGGTTTCAGCTCGCGTCAAAGTCATTAACAACCACCTTAGCTCGGAATCGTTGCACGCGGAAAATGTCGTGGTGTGGCTAACGCCGGTCGGCGGCGAATCGACAGTCAAGTTCGTGCCCAAACAGCCGCTGGTTCTAGTGCAGCACCATAAGAGCTTCGAGCCGCATCTGCTGGTGGTCCCAGTGGGTGCGGTGGTCCAATTTCCCAATCGCGATCCGTTTTTTCACAATGTGTTTTCCCTCTTTGAGGGCAAGAGGTTTGATCTTGGTCTTTACGAAGCCGGAACCACTCGCAACGTCAGTTTCGACCGTCCGGGAATCTCTTTCATTTTTTGTAACATTCATGCCGAGATGAACGCCATCGTGATCGCCCTGGATACTCCCTATTACGGCATTTCTAACCGCAAAGGCGAGGTCGTAATTCCGCGAGTCCCGCCGGGCCAGTACACTCTGAAAACCTGGGCCGAAACCGCTTTGCCGGAAAATCTGAATGCATTAACGCGAGAAGTTACCGTTTCGGATAACAGTTCCCGTCTGGGCGTATTAGAGATACCCGCCGGCATGGTTTCTACTGCCCACAAGAATAAATTTGGTATGGATTACGAACCTCCGGCTCCAGACAGTCCCGGTTACCAACAACCCTAGGTAGAAAAAATATCCTTCTCGCGCCTCCGCCGAGTTCGAAGTTAACGTTGGGGCATCAATCGGGGAAGCCCGGGTTTATCATGGTATGTGGCCAACGCAAAATCGGGAGACGACTTATGGCAAATCACTCCGTAAAGCTTCGGGTGACGCCGTTTCTACGTATTGAATGCAAGTTCTGGCTCACAGATGACGGCTGGAACGGCAGCTGCGAGCAACCCTCCATCACTGTTCAAGCGGGGAGCTTTGAACATGCAAAATCCGAGATGGAAATGGCGCTCGGGAAATACGTTGAGTCTCTCCTACGCGAAGCCCAACCATCGAGCACAGGTCAGGCTGCGTAAAGACGAATCTGGTCTGAGCCCGAATCGATAGCAGGGACCAATGCATTATGGCAGACGCAGGGACATGCTCTTGCTTAAGATTTCGCTGGGCAAATGATACAACCGCGCGTCCCCAACTTCAGGAAGACATTCTTTACGCCAGAAGGCGCCCTGCCGCAGCATCGTAGCCTTGGTCGCCATTACCAATGTCAGTCTTGAGCAGTTCCTAGTTTCAGTCTCGTTCGGCGTAATCCAAGACACCCTGCGAAGCCGGGCGACTGAAAGCTCGCACGCGAGGAGACGATCAAGCGCTGTGGGCCTCTGCTGACTTAACGGACCCTCGTTCTCCCGTATTACTGCAGTATGAGACTTTTTAGCTCGCTGAGATCTGAAGGTGCGGCATCCGAGACCAGATAAATCTGCATGTCCCCGGATTGCCCTGCAACCCAGTTGTAACCTTGGCGCGAGCCCGAGCTGCCGGCAATCGTTTCGTTTTCTCGGTTAGGCCAGACAAAGACATTAATAAAATGCTTGCGGCGCGCGTAAACCAATGCCGCTACGTTGTGGCCGTCGACAACGTCGAGGCGCCCGCCCACCAGCGGGAATCCCTGCGCGGCGTAGTCAGCGACCGGAGGGATGAAGTCGAGCTTGCCGTCAAACCATGGCTTGACCGTGTGCTGGCTGGTCGACTCAACATCAAACAAGTGTCCCGGCTGCAGCGAACGCACGTGAGCATCGATGAGCTCGGCAGTAAGCACCGATTGCTTGTGGGACGGAAGTACGAAAAACATGATCGTGATCAATGCTGCTGCCGCGGCCAGACTCCCGAAAGCCGGGACAAAAAACCACTTTCTCCAAAACGATTCTGGCCTGACGCGATCATTTTCCGGTGCTTGCGCAAGCTGTTTACAAATCCGATCATGCAGCTGAGGCGAGGCGTGCTCATACAAGTCGCTCTCTTTAATCTGAGTGCTCAGAGACCCGATACCTTCCAGGGCAGCCTGGCATTCCGCGCAGTGCTCCAGGTGGCCCTCGAACTCAGCCGAGCGCACGGCGTCGAGTTCGCCGTCAAAATAGCCGTGAATTGTGGTTTGCGCCAGTTCGCAGTTCATGAAACCTCCTTCGCGGTAGACCGGGTTACGCCGATCAAAGTTTGCCGCAACCGTTCGCGTGCACGAGACAGCGTTGACATGACGGTTCCCAAGGGAATGCCGGTAATCTCTCCAATTTCTTTATAGGAACAGCCTTCTAATTCCCTGAGCACGAGCACCTCTCTAAAACGTGGTGACAGCGATTCCAATGCTGACATTAGCCGTTCTCTCTCATTCGCCTGCGTAGCCAGGGTTTCAGGATTGGCAGACGGCCGTTGATGCACTTCTTCATCGAATTCAGTCATCAGTTCCGACGGCCGATTTTTTTGCAGCCACGTGTAGCACGTATTTCGAACTATCTGGAGTAGCCAAGCACGCGCGTCACCCCCGTGGAACTGGCCGAAGAAGCGATACGCACGCAACGTCGCCTCCTGGACCACGTCGTCGGAATCAGCACGATTTCGCAATATCCACCGAGCCAGATTGGCGGCGCTGTCTAAATGTGGCAACACCAGTTGCTCAAACCGAATTCTGTCCTGCGGGTCTAGCACGTCACTAGTCTCCGAGGTCCTCTGTGTACTTAACCGCCGCCACTGACATTTTATTCCCGCCCAATGCAGCACTCCCCAAACTAATTCTGTCGCGGTAACCGCACAAAAGCGATTGCAAGGGGAATAAAAGCCGTGTGGCCCTGGTTTATGCAGATGTAACACGTCCTGGCAGGCGACGCAGAACTAATATCCGGCCTAAACCCACGTTGGTTTGCGCCGCCGCCAGTTGATGTGGGGCATTACATCTCTGAATGGGAGGAAAGAATGGCGAAAAAGAATTTGTTAGACCCAAATGCCAATGGATTCATTGAGCATGACCACAATAATGACGGAATCGACCGCCGAGGTTTTCTCAAGTGCATGGCCTGGGCCGGCACCGGCGCGCTGTGTGTAATTGAAGGCGGAGTACTGACGTCGCGTGCTCTTGCCTCACAAATGGGCTCAGAGATGAAGTCCCACAAAGTGGGTGAGCTGAGCTTTGTGCAGATCAGCGACAGCCACATGGGCTTCAATAAGCCGGCCAATCCGGATGTAATCGCCACCCTGCAAGCCGCGGTGGACAAAATTAATGCCCTCCCCGAACAGCCGGAGTTCATTTTGCACACCGGCGACATCAGTCATCTCTCGAAACCGTCAGAGTTCGACAACGTCGACCAGATTCTGAAGGCCACGAACAAAGAGATCTTCTTTGTGCCTGGAGAACACGACGTTCTGAACGACGACGGAGCCATGTTCCGCGAGCGCTACGGCAAAAATTCCAAAGGCGAAGGCTGGTACAGCTTCGACAAGAACGGAGTCCACTTCATTGGCCTAGTCAATGTGATGAACCTTAAGGCCGGCGGCCTGGGCACACTTGGAGGCGAGCAACTCGAGTGGATGGAAGGTGATGTGAAGCACCTGAAGTCGAGCACTCCAATCGTTGTCTTTGCTCACATTCCGCTCTGGTCGGTGTATCCGCAGTGGGGATGGGGAACGGACGATAGCGCCCAGGCACTGTCCTATCTGAAGAAGTTCGGTTCGGTGACGGTGCTCAATGGGCACATTCACCAAACCATGCAGAAAGTCGAAGGCAACATCACTTTCCACACGGCGTTTTCGACAGCTTTCCCCCAACCCGCGCCTGGCCAAGGCGAAGGCCCGGGGCCAATGAAGGTGCCTGCCGAGCAACTGCGCAGCATTCTTGGCATTACGGATGTGAATTACGTGCAGGGACGGCACGCTCTAGCGGTCGTGGACTCGTCGCTGGCGTAAAAACGCGAGTCCTTACTCAGTCGTAAAAGACAATTACAAGGAGAAATGAAATGACGAAAAGAAACTTATTGTGTAGCGGCCTGGCACTAATGGTTCCATTGGCTCTGGCTACGGTTTTAGTTCTGCATCCCACACGAGCCAAGAGCGAGGCCGCAGCTTCGCCCTTAGAGGTGCGTGTGGATAACTTCACCTTTGGTCCGGACACCCTCACAGTGCCGGTGAACAGCACGGTAACCTGGGTCAACAAAGATGACCTTCCGCACGTGATTGCCAGTACGGATGGCGTATTCAAGTCCAAGGCCCTCGACACGGATGACAAGTATTCGTACACGTTCGCCAAGGCGGGCACTTACGCATACTTCTGCAGTATCCACCCCAAGATGGTGGGAAAGATCGTTGTTCAGTAGAAACACGTTCAGCAGCTGGCCTTAGCGGCTGGAGCTAAGAGACAGGATCAATAACCATATGGTCAACCCTTTTGATCTGCGAACGATTCTGCTGGCGAAGCACGCTCAGCACGTCGTGCTGATTCATTTTCCGATCGCGCTATTCATTACCGGAGTTGGATTAGATCTGCTATCGCGTGGAAAGCGGGACTCTCATCTTGCGAGCGCTGCATATTGGAACCTCTCAATTGCTGCGGCGTTCATCATTCCAACTGGTTTGACGGGCCTGCTGGCTTGGCACTTTGCTCTCGACGGTCAAAAGCTCAAGGGTCTGCTGCTGATGCACCTTGTTATTGCGTCAATCGCCACAGTGTTAGTCGTCACTTCGTGGTGGGTGCACTGGAATACGCGCAGAGCGCCATCGCTGATTCTTCCTGCTATTCGCATTCCAGTCGAACTGCTCGGGGTCGCTGCGATCGGACTGGCGGCACATCTCGGCGGATTTTTAAGTGGAGTGAATTCATGAGGCAAAAACGATCTCGAGGATGCGGATATCGCTGCGCTGCGCAACTGATCGGCGTTTGCGACGCGTCGGAACCGGGCCCAATACCGAAGGAACATATTACCAATGTTTGATCTAAATCTGACACCAGTATGACACCCGAGAACCAACGTTTCCATAAGGTGTGCTGAGGTGAGTCAGCTAGACGATTCCACCAACCTAATCAAAAAAGGAAGTGAATTAATATGGAGCTCAGAAGCCTCCCAGATCACACACCATCGAATTCAAACCAGGGTGCCGCAGAAGGTAGTTCTTCTTCTGAGAAGAAGGCATTCAATCGGCGATCCTTTCTAAGGAACAGCGTAGTGGCCGGAGCAGCAGTAACGGCAGGCGCGATGCTTACAGAGAGTGTCCCGTCCGCCCTCGCTCAGTCGCGCGATAGCCTCACGCGCGGCGACATAGCTATTCTGCGCTGGCTGGCGGCGGCGGAAATTATCGAAACCGACCTTTGGCTGCAGTACCAGGAGCTGGCCGGCACCCAGGACAATGAAGTTTCAACAATTGCCAGTAAGCAGATACCTGGATATCCCTCCAATCCCACCGGCGGCAATGCGCCGTACACGAACGCGGTTTCCCAGTTGGATGGCGATATGGCCCAGTACATTCACGACAACACTGAGGACGAACTGAGTCACGAAGAGTTCATCAACGCATACCTGGCTTCAAAGGGGGCGAATCCTGTAAGCCTGGAGAGATTTCGCACTTTGGACAGCAGCAGCCGCGCTACGGGCGCGAACCGGACTCCAAGGCTAACCGACCTTAGAAAACTTACTGTTGACACCACCTGGTGGACGCGCTATCGCAGCCGAACCGGAAATCCAGATCTCGGTGACACATTCAAGCCAGCGGTTCCGAGCTTGATTGTTGGGACCCATCCGGGAATTCCACGCACTGACGATGACCTGAACGATGCGAATTTCTTGCAGGCGATTGCCAACACCGCGGGCTTTCACTTTGCTGATATCGAAGTGGGTGGTGCAAGTATGTATCCAGGGTTGGCGCAAAGGGTGACAAGTGTCGAAGTGCTGCGCATTCTGCTCAGCATTGGTGGAACGGAGATCATGCATTTCCAGACCTGGCACGACAAGGCGGGTAACGCAATCCCATCGCCGAATGGCCAGCCGGTTGTTGATCCAGTTACTAAGATACCTGTTTTCTTCCCCGATCTCACTGCTGCCGCGGTGCCGCCTGTGGGGGAGGACTTACAGTCGAACCTGATCATGCCCGAACCGACTGCATTTCTGAAGCGGCATCTGCCGGCATGTTCAATTATCCGGCCAACCGCAACTCAGGGAGCTGCGATGGCCGCTCTGCAAGGATTTGTCAATATGAATGTATTTGTTGGCCAGTCAAAAGCATTCTTTGCGTTTGTGACTCATCTTGCGCAGGAGGCCGACGCTGCACAGCGCGCAGTTTAAGTTTTGTTAATGAGGAGTCTCTGTTAAGGCGAGGTTTTGATCGACTGTCTTGAGGTCGTCCCCCCGATGCATCACTCGCGGGTGCTGTGGCGGTGTAAGTCACGGCACCTGTTTTTTTTAACGACTTACGCTCTGTGTCATGGAAATTGAGGAGAACTTATGTTTGAAGGATTGTTTCAACCGATGCATCTGCTGATTATTTTCGGAATCGCCTTGCTTGTCTTCGGGCCGAAGAAGCTCCCGGAACTGGGCAAAGGAATCGGAGAAGGTATTCGCGGCTTCAAGTCGGCCATAAAAGCCGAGGAGTCCCAGCCCGCTACACCGGTAACAGTTAACGGGCAGAATTTGGTTAAGGAGTAAGTCGTGGAATTGGGAAGCGAAATTGTATTCTTGCTTGTGCTCGGATTGCTGGTGCTGGGACCCAAGTGGTTGCCCACAATTCTGGGACATGTAGCACGAACCAAAGCCCAGTTCGAGGGCGCAACCCGCAGTTTCAAGTCTCAACTGCAGGCGGAACTGCAAGGGCAACTTAGCACTGGTGATCTACAGGAAGCTGGGAATCAGTGAACTATCCACAGATTCTGGGAGTTGGGACTGCGAATCCGCCGATTCGTCTAACCCAGGAGCAAAGCTTCCACGCCGCCGGTTATGAAACTGAGCGCATCCGGAAGATTTTTGCTAACAGCGATATTGAATATCGGCACTTCCATTTTGAGGGCAGTCCCAGTCTTCAGGAAACTTCTGATCAACAGAATCAGCGTTATCTCTCCCGGTGCAATAAAAACCGGCTGCCGCGCGATTTTGAACTGCGTGGAATCAGCCGCCATGACCGTGAAGGACGTGGACTTCCTGGCGGTTTGCACGTGCACAGGTTACGTCTGCCCGGATGTCGGCAGCCGCCGCCCGTCAACATGCAGGGATTACTTCCCCAATCGCACCCTCAGCCGGCAAACGAAAACCCGGGAATAAAGCCCTGACGTCAGCAGTTATCTCTGTGTATGACTTACCTGTCCGGAATGTAGCTGACTTATTCGGACACAACTACGTTGGTCTGACACGTAGCTACAGCGCGAGGTGACATATATATGACTGAGCTTCAACGTGAACAGATCGTCGGACGCATGTTTCCCGACTGGCGAGAACATCTTAATGACGGCAGGGTGATCGACCATATCCTGGAAGGTCTCGCGTGTGATGGCATTGTATTCAACAGATGTTCGAGGCCAAGTTGCAAGAACGTCGCACGTATGGGCTTGAAAACCTGTACTCGATGCGCCGCGAAAATGGCTCAATACATGCGTCTTTACAAACGACGGAAGAAGCCACAACCAAACGTGCGCCGAGACACGCATCCAATATCAGGCCCGCCGAGTTCTCTTACCGAAGCCGCGCCTGACCAGTGAAGGCCGCGACCTGTGTTCAACTTGTGGTGCTTCGCGCTCACACATTACTGCTCCGATGTAAGTATTATCGCCCGCGCTGGACAACATCCCACAATTCTCACAGTGAATATTCAAGACGATCAGCTCCGCATCTGCCCAGAAACCGCACTCACTATGTGCAACATTGTCCCTTGCTGCTCGCCTAGCCGAAATATAAAAAGGTCTCCTCCTCGGCCACCAAGAAGATCGGGGTACCGCCAGAAGAGATCGAGACGGCGTTAGCCAGAGTCTGCTTGCCTCCCTCAGAGGCTGCACACGCTTCTAAAGCCTCCATTGACGGGAAATGTATCTCGGCGATGCGGTGGAAAGCTGGTTTACCTTGCGGAGAACCAAGCACTCTGGTTGCGACGATCTTTGTCTTGCCGGCGAGCTTTTCTACCGCCATTGGCACATGGTCGCGGTTATAGACGGTTTCAAAGGCCTGAACGTCTTTTGGACGGGGGTAAATTACCAATAACTTTACTGCCATCTTCATTCTCCTTAGTGACAAATCGCGCCTGCAGCTAGAGTCGAAAAAGTAAGTTGCGGCGGTGAACGGCCGCAACTCACACAGCATGAAAGTTAGAAAGCGGCGATTCCGTTGAAACCGGACTTTGCTGAAAGACCTCCAACCTCGCCGTCGTTAATAAGACTCCCGTCCTCCTGAATTCCGAAAACACCGATGCTTCCGTCTCCTGAGTTTAGGGAGTATAGAAACTTGCTGTCTGCGCTTACCGCTATGTCAAGATTGCCGGCTCCAGTGGGATTTGTTCCCAATACCGTCGCGCCGATCGGCGTTAATGCTCCGTCCGTGCCAACCGAAAATCCCGATATCGTCGAGGAAGCTGCGTTAGAAACGTAAACCCAACGGCCATTTGGAGATACGGCGTTCCAGCAGTTTGCATTTCCCAAGGTCGCAACGCCAGTGGTGATTCCGGATATGTGTCCACCAGAAACCACCGAATACGAAGAAATCGTGGAAGCGTTGTTGCCGCCTGCAGGTCCGGTTTCCGATACTAACGCCGCTCCATCTGGAGCAAACGAAACCGAGAACGCGCCTGGTTCTACATCAGGATTCGCGACCAGAGGCCCGAGGGTGCCGTCATTGCTGACCTGAAACACGTCAATATTGTTGGTTGCGCGCTCAGTGACCAGCAAGAACTGACCATCAGGACTGAAGGCCAACGACGCAGCTTCCGAATTGTTGGTGGTAAGAAAACGGGTGGAGTTGGGGATTTGCCGAAGTTGCCCGATGGCATTCAGCTTAAAACCGACGACGTTACTGCTGCCGCCAACGTTGAGCACGTAAACTAGGCCTTCATGCTGCACCACAGCGTTTGGCTCGGCGCCGCCGGAGAGCTTTTTATCGACCAGGAAAAGATTTGCGCCTCGGACCTGGAACACCGAAACTTCCCCACTGCCGCCGTTAACGGCAAAAAGAAGCGAGTGGTCCTGGCTTAATGTCAGCGATCCTTGGGATTCCAAAGGGTCGGTCACTCCTCCGGTTCCACGGCCGCCGGTCGCAAACGCTCCATCCGGTTGCAGCGAGCCATCCGCAGCTCGCCTGAAAGAAATGATTTCGTTCCGGTCGACGGAATTATTCATTACAAATACGGCACCCGTTCCGTGTGAATGTTCGTCCTGTGCCTCGCTGCCCACCGCAAACAACACGCTCGCGGCAAACGCCACCAACAGCACGCTGCGACTTACTGATTGCATGTTTTCACTCCTCTATTTATTAGGATTACGTCCGTGGAAGCAGATTGTCTGAACACAAATCGGAGTCTGTTCCAGGTCGCGTGATGAATGAGAGTACTTTCGCCAACGAAAGTTTCGCGTTTGCGGAAATATGTTCGTCTCCAAATTGTAAAAACTCATTTCCGGAGCTCACGGAAGCAACCAGATAGCAATGCGCCGTTAAGGAGTTAATGGCGCACGTGAGAGCACCCATGCCTCGCACGCACGCCAGTGAGTTCTTTTACGGTTTAACGTGATATACACTCCACCATTTGAACGGGTCGCACATTTACGGAGTGCCAGAGGAGGTCATACCGCCCATCTTTGCCTGGGCCAGTCTAGTCAGCGTCGCTTTTTCTCGGCTTGTGCCAATGGAATATGTTCCTATCTGAGTTGTCACTCCGCTCAGAAGATAGGCGCCGCCGACATGATTAAAGTTGAGCCGTACGGTGTCAGCCGGAACATCATCGAACGCCACAGGCAGTACCAATGCACTATTGCCATTGCCGTAAATGATGAGCGGCGAGTTAGTGTCAGATGACGACCTGCTCACTGTGTATTTCCCCGCTGGCAGCATCTTGTTTCCTGCAAAAAAATCAAACGGAACACTCACACCTACTTTGCCCACTTCCTGGGCGCGCGCGACAACAGCCGTTCCGGCGGAAGCCAGTAATACCAAAGCAAATATTGAATACTTGTTCACAGTTTCTCCTTGTTAGATACCCTTTGGGGTTCTATAGGCTATAACTACAATTGTGCGTGTCTTATTCCATTGGGTAGTGTTTGTGTCTAATCGTCTGATCCTGTGGTATTGCATGGTGCGAATCAGCGGCGCGATTGGAAGAATACAGATGTTGGGCTCATATTTGAGGACAGGCCTCGGATACTCAGCTTCAAATCACCGCAGTTGCACGGGCCAGAACAAGCAGCGGTTGCCACACTTTGCCCACAGGTTCTGATCCATACTTTGCTGTCAAACTAACTTCTTTTCTGAAGTGAGCGGTTAATCGCTCTCGCAGCTGCAGCCTGGCCCGCAGTGACCGCGTTTTGACAGCCGGTAAAGTCACGCCCACCGCCTCTGCGGTTTCTCGCAAAGAGTGTCCTTCTACATCGTGCAAAACAAAAACGACTCTCAGCGCGGGGCTCAACTCTTGCAACGCCTCAGTCAGCAGTTCTCGGAGTTCTGAGGTTTTGTAAAGCTCCTCAGGATTTGGACGCCAGTCAGAAAAGTCGACTGGCAGGTTTCCTTCCTCGTCAGCATTCAGCGGTAGCTCCGCCCCTGCTCGTTGCTTTGTGCGCTGCTTCCGCAATCCCATGAGGGACTGATTCACCGCGATGCGAAACAACCAGGTTGAGAATTTCGAATCCCCCCGGAACGCTTCGAGGTTTTGGAAAACCTTGAGGAATGTTTCCTGCACCACATCCTGGGCGTCTTCCAGGTTATGCGTAATATGCTGGGCAATTCGGAGAAGTTTGCGATGATAACGTGCTACAAGCTCCTCAAATGCAGCAACATCTCCTGCCTTGCTGGCCAAGACAAGATCTAAATCTTCGGCCAAAGGGACCGGAACGGGTAGGGTTGGCGCCACTTTCAACATAATCAACTCCAGATCTGATACTCAGTTTTCGGTTCTGCTACTGAATAAAACTCACAAAGCACGGTGTTTATTCCCCGCGGCCTGGTTCAAGGAACAAATTTGTAGCCCACCCCATGGTTGGTCAGGAAGTGTGAAGGATTTGAAGGATCGTATTCCAACTTCTGCCGCAGCCTGAGAATGTGGTTGTCAACCGTTCGAGTGCAGGGATAGGAATGATAGCCCCACACTTCGTTGAGGAGCTCGTCCCGGTGGATGACCCTGTGCGCATTTCTTATCAGGTAATCCAACGTTTTGAATTCCTTGTTCGTGAGTTCTACAGCTTTACCTCGGCAAGTTACCTCCATACTTGAGAAATCAACCATCACACCATCGAACGAGTAGAAGGTGTCTGGCTTGGAGGGAATCGCTCTGCGGATTACCGCACGCACGCGGGCCAGCAATTCTCTGGGACTAAACGGGATGGTCAAATAATCGTCCGCGCCCAGTTCCAGGAAGAGAACTTTTTCCTCGACGTCTGGGTTGGAACTCAGCACTAGGAGCGGCAGGCCGGGGCGCGATCCTGCGATTTGTCGCACCAGATCGCATCGCGATGCTTCAACCCTGCCGAGATCGAGGATCAACGCGGAAGCTGTCACTTTATTCAGCACGTCCAAGTCAGGGAACGCATCCGCGAGGACCTCCACGTCATAGCCCTCCGATGAGAAAAGGTGGTGCAATACTTTCCGAAGAGCGGCGTCATGTTCGACCACCAAAATTCGTTGGGTCGATTTCAGCACAGGGGCGTTGTTCGGGTCGCTAAGACTCTTTTCCAGAACCGCAGTTGCCATTTGTTTTTCTCCAGTCTCGGCAAGCGAATCACCTTGCTGCAACCGATCTCAGAGGCTGATTCGTGTCTTGCAGCGCGCAACGCGACAGCGACTCGCGAACGGCCTTCCTGGCCCTAGCCAGGCGTGACATCACCGTTCCGATTGGGATCGACAATATCTTTGAAATTTCACGATAGGAGGCGTCCTCAACATCGCGAAGCAAAATGACTTCCCGAAAGACTACGGGCAGTTGTTCGATTGCATGGCGAAGGAGCTCGGATCGAGAGCGATTGAGCAACATGGATTCAGCATTGTTGGAATGCGTCGGCAAAAGCGGCAATGCTTCCTCTGACTCGAGAGGTATTGTGTTGGCGCGTTTTACGTCTGAGCACGAATTGAGGAAGGTGTTTTTGAGGATTTGGAACATCCAAGCACGAAAATTCGTGCCGGGCTGAAATGACGGGAATCCACGCAGCGCTTTTAAATACGTTTCCTGCACCAGGTCCTCGGCGTTGTGCTGATTTTGAGCAAGCCAGTATGCGAAGTTGTATGCGGAATCGAGAAGGGGAAGGGCCAACTCCTCAAACGTGGACGAAACGTCACTTCGGGTCGAAGGTACGAGTGGAAATGTTCTTTGCGGGTCGAATCCAACATGTTGCATGTGTACTCTCCCGAGCAGCCAATCTCCGCCATTGGAAGCTCGGCTCTCAGGGGCATCTGACAACCGTCTGACTTCAGCGTCAATAAACCGAGGATTTTTTCGGAGTAGCTGATTCCTATCTAGCCAATCTCCTGAATCGAAGGCGTTTGTCAAGAAACCTATCCCGGCGTTCGGGCTCTCACTAAGGTGCTAGACTGCGGTGAACACGGTTGTCATATGGAGCCGGTCCGACAAAAACCGCTCGTACGCTTTGGGATGTACGAAATTTCTTTGAATTCGGGCGAGCTGCGCAAAGCAGGTATGCGGATCAAGGTGCAGCAGCAGCCGATCAAGGTCCTGGAGATACTACTGGAGCACCCGGGGGAAGTCGTGACCCGAGACGAGCTGCGCACCCGGGTTTGGCCCAATGACAGTTTTGGGGATTTCGATCAGGCGGTAAATATCGCTATCGGAAAGCTGCGCAGTGCTCTTGGGGACTCTGCCGATAACCCACGTTTCATCGAAACCTTGCCCAAACGTGGGTACCGCTTCATTGCGGAAGTCAGGACGCTCGATAGCGCTCCACCGGGAAAGATTGCGGAACCCCAGGTCAGCGATGTGTCGCAGCGCCAACCCGTCAAGTTACCCAGTACAGCAAAATGGCGTCTACTGCCCGCGCGGTGGATCACCATTGCTTTGGCCGTTGTTTTCGCTTCAGTTCTCTCGTTCTGGCTCTATCGAACACACCGATCTCCGCCCCCGAAGATACGATCTCTGGCGGTTCTTCCGCTTGAAAACCTCTCTGGAGACGCTCAGCAGGATTATTTTGCCGACGGCATGACTGACCAGCTGATCACAGATTTGGCTCAGATCAGGGCTTTGCGGGTGATCTCCCGTACTTCGGTGATGGCCTATAAAGGAGAACGCAAAGCACTTCCCCAAATCGCGCGAGAATTAAACGTCGATGCCGTGGTGGAGGGCACAGTTCTCCGGTCCGGAGACCGTGTCCGAATCACGGCCCAGCTGATTCAGGCTCCTGCCGACAAGAACTTGTGGGCGGAAACCTACGAGGGGAACGTTCGCGATACTTTGGTTGTTCAAACAAAAGTAGCGCAGGCTATTGCGGAACAGATCCGAATCGAGCTCACTCCACAAGAGGAAGCGGGATTGAGAAACCTGAAAGAGGTAGAACCGGACGCTTACGAGAACTACCTCAAGGGTAGATATTTCTGGAACAAACGGACATCGGACGGATTGCGAAAGGCCATTCAGTATTTCACCCAGGCAATCGCTCAGGACCCGACTTATGCTCCAGCCTACAGCGGGCTCGCAGATTCCTACGCTTTGGCAGGAGATTGGCAGTATGGCGTAATGACGACGAAAGAAGCGCTGCCAAAAGCCATAGCCGCCGCGAGAAAAGCGATCGAACTTGATGGCAACCTCAGTGAAGCGCACACCTCCCTTGCGTTCTGTCTTGAAGGTTTCAATTGGGATTGGCAGGCTGCAGACAAGGAGTTTCGGAGAGCAATCGAACTTAACCCCGGTTATGCGACAGGGCACCACTGGTATTCGTGGCATTTGGCTTTATTAGGGAAAAATGATGAAGCGCTCAGCGAAATGAGAAAAGCGCAGAATCTCGACCCGCTCTCCCTCATTATTAATGCAGATCTCGCCGAGCTTCTTCTTATTTCGCGCCTCCCTGATGCCTCCATTGCACAAAGCCGCAAGACCATTGAAATGGACTCCGGCTTTGCCTTTGCGCACAACCAATTAGGCCAGGCATATCTAGCAAAAAGTATGTTTGTGGAGGCCATCTCCGAACTTCAAAAGGCCGTCCAACTTTCAGGAGGAAGTGCGGTCTGCGTCGCCAATTTGGCTCGGGCTTACGTAGCCTCGGGAAGCAGCGACAAGGCCGTCGAGTTACTAAATGAATTGAAGAGCCGTTCGTCGCGCGGCTACCCATTTTCCTCGGAACTTGCGGTCGTCTATACCGCTCTTGGCCACAAAACGCAGGCGATTGCCTGGCTCGAAAAAGGATATCAGGATCGGTTCAACCCGGGGGTGCTCTTGCGACCCAGTTTCGATCCACTCAGGTCAGATCCGAGATTCAAAGACCTGGTGCAGCGCATTGGTTTGCCGCGTTGAATATCGAAGTTATCAAGATAGAGCTACAGACAAATCAGGCCGCCAAGACCATTGTCCCTTTGGCCCGACTAACTGAATGCAGTACATAACCCGTCGGCAGCTGAACCAAAGTCGCCGCGCTGTGCCTCTTGTGCCTTCAAGAACAGGTCAGATACATCCAAAACTCGGCCTTCCAGAAGTGCGACGCTAAATTTTTGTCTAAAGTTGTGCCTTTTTGCGCCGACGAAAAGATTGGCTCTTGGTCGCAACGCTATGAAAAGATTTGGCGTCCCCGACGGGATTTGAACCCGTGTTACCGCCGTGAAAGGGCGATGTCCTAGGCCAGGCTAGACGACGGGGACCTGATTGCTCCGGGCAAGACAATCTTAAGATTGTCTTGCAAGACCGTCCAGGACGAGCAGTTCTGCGGCTAGAATTTCGATGTTAGCAGTGGGGTTGGGCGCTGTCAAAGCAAGCGGGGGCAGGATATAGTGACAGCAAAATGCTCCCTCCGCGAAAGAGCCTCTCCTGAACGAAGTCGAAGGGATGGGGCAACCTCACTCCGGTGTGATTCAAGGGTGAGTACTACACTGCCATGAGAACCGCTTTATACGGTCGTATTCTTCTTATCGCTAGCCTGATAGTTACCCTATCAGCGGCATCCGCTCAACACAGTGATGGAAGCGGTCTCGGCAGCAAGTTGCGCACCCATGTTGAGCAGGACGTCTTGCGAAAACTGAAACCATTCTTCCCGAAAGCTAAGACAAGATTAGATCAGAAGGGCACGCTAATTATTCTCACCTGCGCGAGAAATATCGGCCCGGTGATGCTGCGCAAAATCCAGTCAGAAATTGAAAATCAATTTTATTCTGCCGGGTTATTGGCGGAGATAGGTCTGGCGCTGACCAGAACAAAGAGAGTGGGAGTTGGGTTCGAACGCGAGATACTCATATTCAACCTCAACACTCATCAGGACGCGTGGATTGATGGAACCCAAATTTCAGGATACGTCGAAACCTATCCGGCAATTTGCAACTGAGAAATGAGCCCTCGGAAAATCTCGAAACTGCTGGGCATGAACAGTCACGCGTTGCTCGATTCCGCGCGGACCGCAGTTGCCACTCTCGTGTCGTTACTTTTGGCGCGGGCGCTGAAACTTCCGGAATATTATTGGGCGCCGATTTCGACCATCATCATCGTGCAGTCTGCAATTCAACCGCTCCAGGGAGCATGGCAGCGGTTCGTGGGAACGGCGCTAGGCGTCGTATTGGGAGCGGCGATTGCGACCTACATTGGCCGCAGCGCAATTGTCTACGCCATAGGGATTTTCGTTTGCGGAATTCTCGCGGCCTTCTCTCGCGCATGGAGCGCGTATCGCGTCGCCGCCATCACCTTCAGCATTGTGGTGCTGATTTCGCGCGGCCCGGCGTGGGTCTTCGCCTGGCATCGTTTTCTTGAAGTATCGCTGGGGATCGCCGTGGCCCTGATTGCGCTGCTGGTGTCGCAACCGAGGAAAAAGACCGCTAACCAGACCTGAAGCTCGTCGGAGAATACTGTTCTGCGTTTCCGCTTGAACTCCGATATCATCGGTAATCCGCTGGGTTGTTTCTGCCTGGCGCGATACCGGTTCGATGGAAAACGCTCTCATCTGCGACGCGATTCGCACGCCATTCGGGAAGTATGGCGGCGTGCTTTCGTCAATCCGAACCGACGATCTGGCGGCGATTCCGCTCCGAGCGCTCATCGAGCGCAATGCGAAAGTCGACTGGACCAATGTTGATGATGTGGTTTTCGGCTGCGCCAACCAGGCGGGCGAAGATAATCGCAATGTCGCGCGAATGGCACTATTGCTGGCAGGTCTGCCGAAGGAGGTGCCAGGCGCAACGGTAAACCGTCTATGCGGATCCAGCATGGAATCGGTTTCTGTCGCGGCTCGCGCTATCAAGTCGGGCGAAGCTTCGCTCATAATCGCCGGCGGCGTGGAAAGCATGTCACGCGCGCCGTTTGTGATGGGCAAATCCGAAGCCGCATTTTCCCGCGCTGCGAAGATCGAGGACACGACCATTGGTTGGCGTTTTATCAATCCGGCGATGAAAGAAAAATATGGCACTGACTCGATGCCTGAAACGGCAGAAAACATCGCCGAAGAATGGCGTATTTCACGTGCGGACCAGGACGCATTTGCGCTTCGAAGTCAGCAACGGACTGCAGCTTCAGCCAAGGCTCAGCGATTTGCTGACGAAATTATTCCGGTGAACGTGCCTTCCAAGAAAGGAGATCAGGTTGTTGTAAGCAAAGATGAACAGCCGCGTCCAGACACAACGCTCGACGCGCTCGCCAAGCTCAAGCCGATCGTGAAGTCGAACGGGACGGTCACAGCCGGAAACGCTTCCGGCGTGAATGACGGCGCGTGCGCACTTCTTATCGCTTCGGAGTCTGCGGCGGCCAAGTACGGACTGACTCCGTTGGCGCGGGTTGTGAGTTCGGCGTCGGCCGGCGTTTTACCGCGAATCATGGGAATCGGGCCGGTTCCGGCGACGAAGAAAGTTTTAGCGAAAACTGGACTGAAGCTTTCCGCAATGGATGTGATCGAACTGAACGAAGCATTTGCCGCACAATCTTTGGCTGTCCTGCGCGACCTGGGTCTGCCCGACGACGCTGAACATGTAAATCCAAACGGGGGCGCGATTGCGATCGGTCATCCTTTAGGCGCCAGCGGAGCGCGGGTGATCATGGCCGCGGCTTATCAGCTGCGAAGAACCGGTGGGCGATACGCGCTGTGTACAATGTGCATCGGCGTCGGGCAAGGCATTGCGATGATCATTGAGCGTATCTAAATTGAAAAACGACAGCGAAGCGCTGCTGCAATCCGACAAGCCAAAATCAAGCTCCGCTCACGCCCTCAAAAAAGTCGGACTCTTCTCTCTTGTTTTCGTAATGTACTCCTACAATACCGGAGGTCCGTTCGGTCTTGAAGAGCAGGTGAGCACATCCGGACCAGGAATGGCGCTTCTTTATCAACTTTTTATTCCTCTCTTCTGGTGCATTCCGATTTCTTTAGTTGCGGCAGAACTGACCACCGCCATGCCCGTGGAAGGCGGCTTCTATCGTTGGACCCGCGAAGCTTTCGGCGACTTCTGGGGATTCCTGGCCGGATGGTGGAACTGGTGTGCCTCATTTCTGCTGGGCGGAGCCTATGCAGTGCTCTTCGCAGACTATGTTGCGCCACACCTTGCTCCGTGGAAGCACTACTGCATCTCTCTCGCGGTAATCGCTGTGATTGGCTATGTGAACGTGCGCGGGATTCGGTTGGTAGGCAGACTCGCAACGATTATGGAACTGGTGGTCCTGTTTGTGATCTTGGTGATGTGCGGAATGAGCGTGCGAATGTGGCACTACAACCCGTTCGTGCCACTGATTCCGCCGCACAAGCCAGTGTTTCAAGTATTTGGAGTGGGCTTTGCGCTCGGCCTTTGGCTTTATGCCGGATACGAGCAACTATCGTCGGTAGCTGAGGAAGTCGAGAATCCGCAACGAAACTATCCGCGAGCGCTAGCGTGGGTGGTGCCGCTTTCCATGCTCACCTACTTGTTGCCCACGGCATGTTCCCTGGCGGCCACGGGCAATTGGCAAAATTGGCATGACGGATACTTTTCTGAGGCAGCCCGGTTGATTGGCGGACGCTGGCTCTGGCTCGCCGTTACCTTATCCGCGGCCACCATGAGCCTTTCCATTCTGAACAGCACCGTCTTGAGCACAACTCGCATGCCCTTTGCGATGGCGGAGGACGGATATTTGTCCCCCGCCTTGGCGCGTACTCATTCAAAGTACGGAACTCCGTGGCTCGCGATCCTGCTTTCTTCTGCCGTCTATTGTTTAGTGGCATGGCACAGTTTGTCGCAACTCATTTCGGTTTACATCTGGCTGAGGATTGCCACTTCGATCATGACGGTGCTCTCGGCGTGGCAGTTGCGCCGTAAGCGCCCGGAGTTACAGCGGTCATTTCGCATTCCGTGGGGAAAGAAGGGGCTCGCGTATGCAGTTATTGCCCCGCTTCTGATGAGTGGTATAGCGATGATAGCCAGCGACAAGTTCGCATTGAAGTGGGGACCAGTTGCCCTGCTGCTTGGTCCTCTTGCGTATCTTTTGCTGCGTCGAAAGCCAGAAGCTCAGCTCACCCAATCCAACACTTTGTAATACGCTCCGGCGAACGGTAGAAACCACGGCTTTCCGTTGTAAAGCCCAAGCGGCGCGCCGGGGAAGGGAATGGCGGCGTAGGGAATCTCGTTTTTGCTGCCGCTCATCACCTCGGCTAATTTCGTTCCCAGATAGGTAGCCATCGCAACGCCGTGTCCAGCGTAGCCTAGCGCGTAATAAATCCCCTCCGCTTCGCCAGCATGCGGCATAGTGTCAAAACAAAAGTCGAGTGTCCCGCCCCATGCATGTTCGATCTTCGAATCGCGCAGCTGGGGATAGACCTCGACCATATCTCGCCGCAGAATTTCAGCGCTGCGCTGGATGGTATTTTTGGTTTCGGGGAAGAATGCGGCGCGGCCTCCGAACAGCATGCGATTATCTGGCGTCAGCCGGTAATAATGAAGATAGTGTTTGGAATCGAAAATCATGCGGTTGCGCGGACTTAACCCACGAGCCACGGCTTCCGGCAGTCGTTCGGTGGCGATGATGAACGAACCGATGGGAATGATTTTTTTCTGCAATGTAGGAGTCGCCGCTGAGGTGTAGCCGCTGGTCGCTACTAAAACATTTTGAGCAAGGATATTTCCGCGAG
This sequence comes from uncultured Acidobacteriota bacterium, assembly GCA_963702345.1. GTDB lineage: Bacteria > Acidobacteriota > Terriglobia > Terriglobales > Acidobacteriaceae > Gp1-AA145. The sequence continues at coordinate 244,093 of CAVPCD010000009.1, forward strand.
AAGTAAGAACCGCAAATCCGGCCGATCCATTTTGCGAATTGCGTTGAACGTGCTGCACTCGCGCATTTTCGTAAATGGAGGCGCCAGCTCTGAGCGCCGCGCTTGCTAATCCCGAGACGTATCGCGCGGGATTGACTCCCGCACTGGTCTCGTCAACGATGCCGCCGAAATAAATGCTGGAGCCGATTTCGCCGTCGAGTTGGTTTCGAGGAATGATGCGAAGTTCATGGTGGAATTCCCTTGCGATGACTTCAACCGATCGGGCATAGGCATCGAAATGCGATTGCTTGCACGCAACTTCCAAATGTCCACAGCGTGAAAAGCTACAGTCGATGTTGTCTTCGCGAATGATTTGTTCTACCAGGTCGATTGATTCCAAAGATGTCGCGTACATGCGGCGAGTGAGTTCCATCCCGTAACGTTTCGCAAGCGTTTCGGCGGTCAACTTCAGCCCGGTCAGGACCATGCCGCCATTGCGAGAGCTGGCGCCCCAACCGATAGTGTTGGCTTCGAGCACAGCAACGGTCGCGCCTTTTTTCGCCAACGCTAGCGCCGCCGAAAGCCCGGTAAATCCAGCGCCAATGATCGCTACATCCGCGCGCGACGGGAGATTCCCCGCAGTAACTGGCGGCATCGAGGTTGTGGTCAGCCAATAATTTGATTCCATAGTTATTTACTTCGTAACCAGCGACTGTAATTTTTCCGCTGCGAGCTCGGGAGTGATATCGCGCTGGGGCGTACCCAGCATTTCAAACCCCACCATAAACTTTCGCACTGTCGCCGAGCGCAATAGCGGTGGATAGAAATGTGCGTGAAAATGCCATTCGGGGTAATTGCCGTTTGATGGCGACTGATGGAATCCCATCGAGTATGGAAATGGCACGTCGAACACCCGATCATAGGTCGAAACGATAGGTTTCAAGATGGCCGCCAGTTGTGCAGTCTCAGTCGCGTTGAATTCAGGCAAAGTTCCCAAGTGCCGCCGGCTACAAACTAACACTTCGAATGGCCACACCGCCCAGAAAGGTACCAACACGACGAAACTTTCATTCGAACAAATGATCCTGGATCTCTCGATTTCCTCAAGCTTCAAATAATCGCAGAGCAAACAGCTTCCATGTTTCTGAAAGTAGTTTTGTTGGGCGGAAAGCTCGCGCGCGGGTGCCTCTGGGATCGAACTGGTGGCCCAAATCTGGCAGTGAGGATGAGGATTGCTGGCGCCCATCATCTCGCCGCGATTCTCAAAAATCTGTACGTGGCTGATGCCTGCCATCGTGCTGAGCTCGACGAATTGAGAAGTCCAACTGCGGACCACCTCTTCAATCGCTGGCAACTCCATGCTGGAGAGCGTTAAATCATGGCGAGGGGAAAAGCACATCACTCGGCAGATGCCCGATTCGCTTTCGGCCACGATCAGACCCTTATCTTGCACGTCAATCTTCGCAGGCGGCGCATCCTTCTTCAACGCTGCGAAATCGTTTTCAAAAATGAAAGTTGATCGATACTGCGGGTTGTGCACGGAGCTTGCGCGGGGGTTTCCCGGGCACAGATAGCATGTGGGGTCATAGGCGGGACGGGCCACGGCAGGAAGGTTCTCGACCGCGCCCTGCCATGGACGCTGCGTCCGATGCGGCGAGACCAGCACCCACTCAGCGGTCAACGGGTTAAACCGGCGGTGCGACTGTTGGCTTAGGTCCAACGCTTTCATTGCCCATGAAAACTATCAGATTCTGAGTGGGTCCGTCAGGTCACGGATTGACGTTTCGCTGTGCGATCCTCATGGTTCTCTCATAGGTCGCAGTCACATTACAATACCGTTACCCCGAATGCACGCTGACGAATTGACCGAGCAGTTCCGCGAAAAATTCCGCGTGCCGCCGGGCGTGTTCATCGCCCCGGGCCGGGTAAACCTTATCGGCGAGCATCTCGACTATAACGATGGCTTCGTTCTGCCGTGCGCAATTGAGTTCTCGACCAGGGCAGCGGTCGCGCCGCGGGCCGACCAGAAGTTGGTTTTGCGATCCGCGGAATTCTCGGAGCAATTTGAGTTTGACCTCACCAATCTGCCGCAGAAACCTTTGGGTAAATGGTCCGACTACGTTGTGGGAGTAGCGATAATGCTGCGGCAAGCAGGACATTTGCCGCATGGCGCAAATTTGCTGGTGCATGGCCAGGTGCCGATCGGTGCAGGCCTCAGCTCTTCTGCTGCAATCGAGGTCGCGACAGCGCTGGCTCTACTCAGTTTGAGTGGCACAAAGCTTCCGTTACCGGAAGTCGCGAAACTCTGCCAGAGGGCAGAGAACGAATTTGTCGGCGCGCGGGTCGGGATCATGGACCAATTCGTCTCCTGCCTCGGCAAAGCGGGTCATGCTTTGTTACTGGATTGCCGGTCCTTGCAGTTCCAACTGGTGCCGGTGCCCGAACAGGTAAAGTTGGTGATTTGCAACACCATGGTGAAACATGAACTATCGGGTGGCGAATACAACCGGCGACGCGAGGAATGCGAAGAAGGGGTACGAATTCTTTCCAAGTCGATTCCCGGAATCAAGGCGCTGAGAGATGTCTCGCCGCAGCAACTGTCGTCATCCGCTAAAGCTATGCCGTCGGTGATCTACAAGCGTTGTCTCCATGTCGTGGAAGAGATCCGGCGAGTATTGCAGGCGGTTGACTGCCTACGTTCCGGAACTCTCGACCAGATGGGCAGATTGATGGGGGACTCGCACCGGAGCTTGCGTGACCTTTACGAAGTCAGTTGCGGCGAGCTGGATGCTATGGTCGAAGCTGCGGACGGGCTACCCGGATATTATGGCGGTCGAATGACGGGCGGAGGATTTGGCGGTTGCACGATAAATCTGGTTGCAACCGAACATTCGGAAGCATTTCGCGAAAGCATTGCCGAGCGTTATCGCGAGCGGACCGGAATTTCCCCCGAAATCTATGTTTGTTCATCTGCGGACGGGGCGCATGTGGAATTAAAAACCGCCGCGGTGTAAATTCAAATTCGCGAAACGAAGTAAACGTGTACAAAGCGTCTGCAATTAGAGATAATGCAGCGTTCTATTACTACGAATATCTAAGCGGAGGTTGCGCGAATGAGGGTATTGGCTCTCGTATTTGCGCTGGCAACGATTGTGGCAGAAATGCAAGGCCAGGTCAGCAAACAGCCGTTTGGTAAAACTCCAGATGGAACTCCGGTCGATATCTACACCTTGAAAAGTGGTGAGATCGAAGCTCGAGTCATCACTTACGGCGGCATTTTGCAATCGCTAAAGGTGCCGGACAAAAGCGGAAAGTCTGCCGACGTGGTGCTGGGATTTGACACACTCGACGGTTACACTGGCGGCCCGAAACCCAACCCTGCATTTTTTGGCGCAATCATCGGGCGTTACGCCAATCGCATCGCCGACGGCAAATTTACGCTGGATGGCAAGACTTATTCGACCCCGCAAAATGATGGAACGAACACGCTGCACAGCGGCCCCAACGGATTTGATAAGGCAGTTTGGAAAGCTAAAGAAATTCCCCACGGAGTCGAACTCACCCATGTCAGTCCGGACGGCGATTCCGGTTTTCCGGGAACGCTGACTGCGATCGTTCGCTACACGCTCGTAGGCAAAGATCTCAAAATCGACTACTCGGCAACCACCGACAAAGATACAGTTCTGAATTTGACGAATCATTCTTACTTCAACCTGGCGGGACAGGGCGACGGTGACATCCTTCAGAACCAGGTAAAAATCAATGCCAGCCGCTACACACCGGTTAACGACAAATTGATTCCCGCCGGGGAATTGGCTTCCGTCGCCGGAACTCCTTTTGATTTCCGCAAACCTACCGTTGTCGGCGCAAGAATTAATGATGACAACGATCAACTGAAAAAAGGCCACGGCTACGATCACAATTGGGTGCTCGATAGCGGCGGCAAATTTTCTGAGGCCGCCGAAGTGTATGAGCCCGGCAGCGGGCGAGTGTTGCAAGTTTTGACTGACCAGCCGGGCGTCCAGTTCTACACCGGAAATTTTCTGGACGGCACGGTCAAGGGGAAAGGCGGCATTGCGTATCCACGCCGTGGCGCGCTGTGCCTTGAAACTCAGCACTTTCCGGATTCGCCGAACCATCCGAAATTTCCAACCACTGAATTGAAGCCGGGACAGAGATATCACACGGTTACTGTATTCCGCTTTTCAACCCGCTAAGGGCTGGAGAGATTCGCAAGATTTGGAGAACCGCGGAGTTGCCGAGTCACCACGCGACTTTGTCTAAGTATTCACTGAAGCAGTTGCGCGAGGAAGTGCTGGAGGCCAACCTCGAGTTGGTGCGGCGCGGCCTGGTGCTGTACACCTTTGGCAACGCCAGCGGCATTGATCGCGAAAAAGCTTTGGTGGTGATCAAGCCGAGCGGTGTTCCGTACAACAAGATGAAGCCCGAGCACCTGGTTGTGTCGGATTTGGACGGCAAAATTCTCGAAGGAAAACTGCGCCCGTCTTCCGATCTTCCGACACATCTAGTCCTCTACAAAGCTTTTCCTGATATTGGCGGCATTGTCCATACTCACTCCGAATACGCCACCGCCTGGGCACAGGCGCGCCGCGAGATTCCATGTTTCGGGACCACGCATGCCGACTACTTCCACGGCGCGATCCCGGTCACGGATTCGATGCCGGAGAATGAAATTGCCGGCGAGTATGAAAAGAATACTGGCGATGCAATAGTGCGTCGGGTTCGCGACCACGGCGCAGGTTCAGTCCCAGGAGTTTTGGTGGCGAATCACGGTCCATTCACTTGGGGCGTGGACGTGACATCTGCCGCGCACAATGCGGTGGTGCTTGAGTCCATTGCCCGGACGGCTTTCTTCACAGTTACGATCAATCACGAAGCCAGCGCGATCGGCGAACCGTTGCACGACCGGCACTATCTTCGCAAGCATGGTAGTAAGGCCTACTACGGTCAAATCAAGGAACCAAAATGAATCCACTCTTCGCGATGTACGTAACCGAGCGACTGGTACGTCTTTCGGGAGTGGACCTCGCGATAATCGTTTTTTACTTTGCACTGGTACTGGTGATCGGTTTTTATCTGAAGCGCTTCGCCAACACTGGCGAAGATTTCTTTTTGGCCGGCCGCGAGATGACCGCATGGGTCGCCGGCCTTGCCTTCGTTTCGGCGAACCTGGGATCTCTTGAACTGCTGGGCTGGGCGGGATCGGCCTACCAGTACGGCATTATGGCCGCGCACTGGTATTGGATCGGCGCCATCCCCGCCATGGTGTTTCTCGGCCTGGTAATGATGCCGTTCTATTACATTTCAAAAACCCATTCGGTTCCCGGCTATCTCAAATTGCGCTATGGCGCGGCGGCGAGCGGGCTGAGCGCGGTGACGTTCGCGGTCATGACTATTCTCATGTCCGGCGTGAACATGTACGCCATGGCCGTGGTGATGAAAGTTGTGCTGGGCTGGAACATCAATTTCAGCATTTGGGTTTCATCGCTAACCGTGGGCGTATATGTCGCCGCCGGCGGATTATTTTCCGCGATCTTCAATGAGGTCTTGCAGTTTTTCCTGATCTGGTTTGGCGCGCTGCTGATTCCGATTCTCGGTCTTATCGAGACTGGTGGCTGGAGCGGCATGGTCGCCCGCATTCACCAGAATTTTCCCGGCCAGGATTTCACGCACATGTGGGCGCCACTTAGTTCGTCCAGCAGCAATCCCATGGGCATCAACTGGATCGGAATTGTATTTGGCCTAGCCGCGGTGCAATCCATGGGTTACTGGACGACTGACTTCCTGGTGGTGCAGCGTGTTCTCTCAGCGAAAGACATTCGGTCCGCTAAAGTGGCGCCAATCATCGGCTCATTTTTCAAAATGGCTGTGCCGCTCATTGTGATCCTTCCGGGATTGCTTGGGCGGGCGGTTTTACCCATGCATTTGTTTTCCGCCAGCGGTCTGCAAGCTGGGCAGCACAGCTATAACGAAGTGTTGCCGTTGATGCTGGCGCGGTATTGCGGACCTGGACTGCTCGGTCTCGGGATTACGGCCCTGGTGGCGGGATTCATGGCGGGAATGGCGGGCAACGTGAGCGCATTCGCCACGGTGTGGACATATGATATCTATCGTCCCTACCTGCATAAGACTGCTCCCGACCACCATTACGTTTCTATGGGCCGTTGGTGCACAATGATTGGTCTCATCATCAGTATTGGAACTGCATATCTGGTAATGGGCTTCGCCAGCATCATGGATTACGTTCAGGCGCTGTTTGGATTTTTCATTGCGCCTCTCTTCGGCACTGTACTGCTCGGCATGCTTTGGAAGCGCACGACCCGCGCTGCCGGATTCTGGGGACTGCTTGCAGGGACCATCTCATCAGTGAGCATGTTTGTGTTGATGAAGCTGAATCCTGAGCGTTGGGTGCCGGTGTTCGCGCTCTCACCGCAAGCCAAAGGCTTGGCGCAGGATATGTATCAGGCGCTGTGGTCGTGCGTGACTTGCGTGGTGGTGACGGTGCTTGTGACCCTGGTGACGAAGCCGCGGCCGGATAGCGAACTGGTCGGACTTGTTTACAGCCTGACTCCTTTAGCCCGCGAAGAAAAGGCTCCGTTACTCCAGCGACCTTTGTTCTGGGGTGTGGTGGCGTTGGTTGTCTTGGTCATTTTGCAAATTATCTTCTGGTGAAACCATATGAGCGAGAAACATCACATAATCCCGGTCTGGTTTTTTGTGGGTGTGCTCCTGCTGGTTTATGGAGTCATGATTTTTATCAGCGGGTTGGTTGAATGGTCGCACCCGCCTGACACGGTGTTGGCGGAGACGCATGCTCCGGTGTGGTGGGGTGGATTATTGATCGTTCTCGGCAGCGTGTATGTCTGGATTTTCAGGCCAGGAAGGGCCGCCAACTGACTAGCTTATCCATTCCAGGAGGGTTAGCCAGGAGCTAAAAGCTAAGGGCTAAGAGCTGATTTATATGGCAACAAAAAAAATGACGATGGGTGTGATCGTTGGAAACCGCGGCTTCTTCCCCGATCACTTGGCAAAAACGGGTCGCGAAGAAATGCTTCGGGTGCTCAATGCGGCGGGCATGGACGTGGTGGCGCCCACCCCAGAGGAAACAAAATACGGGGCCGTAGAAACGCGCGAAGAATCCCGGCGCTGCGCGGACCTCTTCAAAAAGAACCGCGACCGCATCGACGGCATCATAGTCACCCTTCCGAACTTCGGCGAAGAGCGCGCGATTGCTGACACGTTGCGATTGGCCGATCTTCGAGTTCCGGTGCTGATTCAGGCGACGCCCGACGATCCCAAGAAAATGACCATCGCATTTCGGCGCGATAGCTTCTGCGGCAAGATGTCAGCCTGCAATAACCTGCGCCAATACGGCATTCCATATTCGATTACTACGCTGCACACGGAAGCGCCGGATTCGCCAGAATTTGCCAAAGACCTGCAATGGTTCGCGGCGGTTTGCCGCATTGCGAATGGTTTCCGAAATCTGCGCGTGGGAGCGATTGGAGCGCGCCCGGCGGCTTTCAACACCGTTCGCTATAGCGAGAAAATTCTGGAAGCCAACGGCATTTCGATCGAAACCCTCGATCTTTCAGAAGTTCTCGGACGCATCGATCGGATGAAAGACACCGACGACCTCGCCCAGACCAAGCTGGCTTCGATTAAAAAATATGTCGACTCAAAGGATGTTCCCGACATTGCGTTGATGAAGATGGCGAAGCTTGGCGCGGTGATTGACCAGTGGATGGCGGCGACGGAAGTGGGCATCAGCGCGGTGCAGTGCTGGACTTCGCTCGAGGAGAATTTCGGCGTAGTGCCTTGTACCGTGATGAGCATGATGAGCGAGCACTTGCTCTCCAGTGCTTGCGAAGTGGACATAGCGGGGGTGCTCGGCATGCATGCTCTGCAACTGGCTTCCGGCACGCCTTCTGCCTTGCTCGATTGGAACAACAACTACGGGAGCGATCCCAATAAAGCCGTTTGCTTCCACTGCGCCAATTTACCGAAGCACTTCTTCCGTTCGTTCAAGATGGATTTCCAGCAGATCATTGCCGGCACCGTTGGCAAAGAAAATACTTACGGCACTGTGGTCGGGCTCATCAAGCCGGAGAAAATGAGTTTCGCGCGCTTCTCAACCGACGATACGGCGGGCAAGATGCGTGGCTACGTTGGTGAGGGCCGCTTCACGGACGATCCCCTCAATACTTTCGGCGGCGCTGGCGTGGTGGAGATTCCGAAGATGCAGAAGCTTCTGCATTACATTTGCGAAAACGGCTTCGAACACCACGTGGCAGCGAATCTTTCTTCGGTCGCAGGCGCTGTTCATGAAGCTGCCACGCGTTATTTGGGTTGGGACACGCTTTGGCACGATCGTCCTGAGGCAGCCTGATGACGACGCGCATTTACGGAATATTGCCAATCCGCAATATCAATGCGGCGACGTCAGCGTCTTCATGAACTGGTAGTAGAACTCCACGCCTTTGTAAAATGCCTCCGCCGGGACGCGTTCATCTCGCCCATGTTCGCGATGGTCGTCGCGTTCGGCTTCGACGCCAGAAACTCCGTAGGTAGGCAGGCCCGCAGCCATGGTGAACACCCCGTCAGACGCTCCAGTTGCCATCGTCGGAAAAACCGGAATGCCGGGCCACATCTTTGCCGCGACGCTGGTGATCGCGGCAAAAACGTCTGGACGAGGTGGAGGCGGCGCAAACGAACGCTGGTCGGGAATGTTGTCCAGAACTTCTCCAGCATTAGTTACATATCGAACTTCGATTTTCGGATCGGCAAAAACCTTCGCTAGTTCCTCGCGAATCTCTTGCTTGGAATGACCAGGTAAAATCCGGCAATTCACGATCGCTTCGGCGCGTCCCGGCAAGGCATTGTTGGCGTGACCGGCAGAAAGCCGCGTCGCCACGCAGGTGGTGTGCAATTTGGAATTGTCAGTCGGGTCTTTCGAAATCCGATCAATCGCCGCCTGATCAGGTGGCGTTTGCAGGATTGCTTGCAGGTCAGCTGCCTGTTGTCCTGTTTGCACCTTGGCCATGTGCTCGTAATAGGCTCGGGTGACGCTGTTGAGTTCGAAGGGGAACTTGTGCTCTTGCAACCTGATCAGGGCATGCGCGAGTTCGTAAATAGCGTTGTCGGGACGCGGAAGCGAACTATGCCCACCGGGATTTGTGACCACCAACTGGTAGTCGGAATACAGTTTCTCAGTTGCATCTACCAACAAGGCCAGTGCCTTACCGTTTTCCGTGGTGACTTCGCCGCCATCGTGGTTCAACACAAATTCCGCATCAACCAGATCACGCTTGTTTTTCAGCAGCCAGTCAACGCCATTCGACTTGCCGCCCTCCTCATCGGCGGTCAACGCGAGGATAATGTCGCGATCGGGAACGAAGCCTTCCTTCTTGAACCTGATCAATGTCGTCGCCATGATCGCGTCGCCATCTTTCATGTCTTCGGTGCCGCGTCCGTAGAAGTAGCCATCTTTTTCGACAAACTGAAATGGATCGGTCGTCCAGTCCTCGCGGCGAGCTTCGACAACATCGAGATGTCCGATCAGCAACACCGGTTTGTGCTTTCCTGATCCGTGCAGGCGTACGACCAGATTCTTTTTGCGGTCATTGGGGCCGCCAATGTAAATGTCGTTCTCCGGAAAGCCGGCGTCGCGAAATCGTTTTGCCATTGCCTCAGATGCGGTGGTCACATTGCCCACGGAGTCCGTGGTATTGATCTCAATCAGCTGTTTGAAAATGTCGTGGGCAAGCTGCTTGGTGGAGCTGTCAATCTGCGCGTTCAAATTTGGGACCAATACGACAGCACACAGCAGCAGGCAAAAGCGGCTCAAGTTTCCTCCTCGGATGACAACTGAAATAGCCATTCAGCAAACGAGAGATTCTAATCAAGCGAGTGCCATGCGTCCATATGCATGGACAAGGAATCGTCGAAACATTGCCGCCTCCTGCGAAATTTTGTGCGATCCGATCCTAAGCTGTTTCTCCTATGAGTCCGCCAAAACCCGCTCCGCATGTAAGATTTTCGCCTTACAGTAATGAACTAATTATTGTTTTCTCTGCTGATTCTTGTTGAACCTAAGTAGTACGCTGCCTAATATCCATAACAATTTAGCTGCTCCTCGCGGCGATTTCTTAAAAAGAAGCTGGAGACTTCGAAATGAAATCTGGGAAACTCTTACTCGTAGTGTGCCTCTGTGCAATTTTCGCCCTGCCCGCGGTTGCGGGCGTTTCCGTCAGCTCACCTGCCAGTGGCGCCACCTCTGGCTCGCCAGTCCATTTTGTCGCCAGCGCCAGTTCACCTGCTTGCTCCAAAGGGGTCGCCTCAATGGGCATCTACACCGCACCCGGCAAGCTGGCATACACGGTGAACGGCGCCAGCATGAACACAAATCTCAGCATGAGCAATGGAACATACAACGTTGTCGTGCAAGAGTGGGACTACTGCGGCTGGTCAGCAACGGCGCCGCTTACATTAACGGTTGGCGGTTCATCCGGTTCGGGAGGTGGTTCCGGTAGCGGCAAAGTGTTTTCTAATTTGCAGAAGAACGGTGGCTGGACGGGCTATGCTCTCCTGCCTCCCGGTTTTGGTATTTGTTCCAGCTGCAGCCCGAGCGGTTCGAAAGTGAAGTGGAATTGGACCCAGAACGTCAGTTCGACCTCGATGGACGGCATCTCCACCAAGTCCGCCTACAGCGGCGGTACGACTCAATGGGCTGACATCCTCTGGAACAATCACTTGATCGGCGATTTCTCCTCACAAGGACTTCCGGATACCAGCAAAACGTTGGCCCCCTCGCTCCATAATTTCACCTATGACGTTTACTTCTGGGTGGGAAACGTGAGCGACTCGCAGGCGCTCGAGTTCGACATCAACCAGTTTGTCAATGACAAGTCCTATATTTGGGGCCATGAATGCCGGATCGATGGCGGACACGAATGGGATACGTGGAGCAATCCCGGGCAGAAGTGGGTTCCGAGCGGCGTCTCGTGCAACCCGGTGAGCAATTCGTGGAACCACTTGACCATCAATGTGCAGCGCACCTCTGATGGCCACTTGCTGTTCCACACCATCGCGCTGAATGGAAAGGTCGCTACCCTGGATCGCTATGACACGCCGACTTCGACCAACTGGTACGGAATCACGGTCAATTATCAGATGGATAGCGATTACTACAAAACCCCGTATGCCGTCTATTTGGATAAGTTCACCTTTACCGCACAGTGAAAGTAGGATTCCTTCAATAAAAAAGCACGTCCGTTTAGGACGTGCTTTTTTTCGTCGTCTCAAGAGCATCGAGAAACGGCTTATGCGGGCAACCCCATACGACGCACTAGATTTTGAAATCGTGGATCGTGACGTAACGGCTCAAACCTTCGGCCCCGCACTTTAATGTAAGTAAGTTCAGGGTCACGCTCTTTGTAAGCTTTGTTCATCCACGCGAATGCCTCGTCCAATTCGCCCAAGGATCCATAGAGAATTGCGATCGAACCTGAGGGTACCAAGCCTTGTTGGTTTAGCTTCGTTAGCCGCGCAAGAATTTTCTGAGCTTCCGCCCGGTTGCCGGTGACCGCATAAGCAAATCCCAGATCCACAAGGAAGTCTTTATCGTGGTCACCGGAAAGTTGCGCAGCCTGCTGAAATTCTTGAATCGCTTCCTGGTGTCGTCCTTTATTCAGGTATGCCCAACCGAGCGTCTGGTGTGTGGGCGCAAAATGGGAATCCATTTCCAGTGTTTCGCGCAATTGGCTCAGCGCCTGGTCATAACGGCCGGCTACGAGAAGTCTGCCCGCCAGGGCGTTGTTAATCGGCAACGATAAAGGATCAAGTTCTCGGGCTCTTTGTTCTTCTGCGATGCCTTCGTCGAATCTGCCGACATAGGTTAGATAGCCAGCGTACCAGTGATGAGCACGAGCGTCGTCCGGGTTCAGTTGCAGAGCGCGTTTGTATTCGCGCTCCGCGGTTGCCCAGTCCCACTCGTGAGTCTCCGCGATGAATGCGAGTGACACGTGAGGTTCGGACAGGGTGTCGTCCAGTTCAATGGCTTTAAGCGCTGCTGCCTTGGCTTGCAACAGGGCTTCCTTCGAAGGAACACCGCCGCGAAAACCCAGCACGGCATAGGCGTCGGCCAGGCCGCAATATGGCAGAGCGTAGCTGGGATCCATGGCGATTGCCTGTCGAAAGTACCCAATACTTTTGTTGAGTGTGTCAGTAGTTCGCTGATTGAAGTAGAAGCGACCCTTCAAGTAATTCTCGTGGGCCTCGGGATCGACTGTACGAGAATGTGCCGCCAGTTGGTCCTGCGGTGTGAGGTTAATTTCGATTCTCTGAGCGATAGTCCTTGCCACCTCGTCCTGCAATGAGAGAACGCTCCCATATTCCCGCTGATATTCTCCCGTCCACATATGCTCGTCCGTCACCCCGCGAATCAGCTGCGCATGGATACGAATCTGATTGCCCTCGCGTATGACTGCGCCTTCAAGGATGGCATCCACATGGAGCGATCGCGCGATCTCCGGGATGGTTTGGCGCGTGTCCTTGAGGCGCATGACTGATGTGCGGGAAATGACGCGAAGGTCGTGAATGCGGGAGAGGCTTCCTATAAGCGCCTCAGTCATCCCGTCCGCAAAATATTCCTGTGTCGGATCGCCGGAGAGATTTTTCAAAGGCAATACCGCCAGGGACCTGATGGGCTGCGGCTGCGTGGCTGCCGAACTTCGCCAATGGTTCAGCGCCAATGCGAGTACGAAGATCGCTAGCAGGGAAGCTGCCCCAATCCAACGCCACAACCGGACGCCACCGGCTCGTTTTTGTGAATGTAAAAGGCCTTTTTGGTCCGCCTGCGCCGCGAATGGTAGCGGCAGGACCTGCGATGCAGACTCTCCATTGCTGCAACTTACCGGGGCAGCGAAGCGGTATCCCTTCCCGATGACAGTTTCGACGAAACGAGGCCTCTCCGGGTCATCCCTGAGCGCCACCCGGATCTTGCGCACAGCAGTGTTAATGCTGTGGTCAATGTCCAGAAAAACGCCTTTGCCCCAAAGGCATTCAGCGATCTCTTCCCGGGATACCAGTTCCCCACGCCGCTGGAGCAAGAGGATCAGCAGTTCCATGGGGAGTTTTTCCAGACGCAAACGGCTCGCTCCCCGTTGGAGCCGATAGCGGCTTCGGTCGAGCGTGAACTCGCCGAAATGGAAGGCTTGGGACGTAGAACCCACCTCACCAGCCCAAAGCTGTGTCGCTGAAATAATGCGCCTTGATCCGCCAAGAAGCAACTGCAACAACAGCTTAGCGCGTTACCCGAAATTTATACCTCCTTTATACCGTCTGTATTGCTACTGTGGCCGCACTGAGCGATAACCAAGCCGCGCGAAAAAGAAAATTCAAGGAGTGTTTCATGAAAAGCAAAAGCTTTTGGAGTGCGCTTCAGGTCGGGGCGCTAGTGGTGGCGGCCGGCATCGGCGGGCTGGCGCAAACGCCTAAAGAGGTGCACTTTCGTGGGACGATCAACGACTATACGCCGCAAAATACGCCGACAACCGTCAGCGGCCCGTGGCAGGTTGCCGGTCACTGGTCTTTGACGTTAAAGCGAGACGGTACAGCCGATTTTTCAGCAGCCCTCACCATGGTCAGGTCCGATCTCGGGGTAACCCTGAGCAGTAACCCCGACTTGAACTCTGCAGCCGCGCGTAACGCACACACGCACCACATCACATTGGTCAGTGGCACAGTGACATTTCTTACCAACGACATCCAGGTGACCGGCCCAGCCACCATCACGGGGAACGGAAGTTTTCCGCCGCCGTTTGGTGGAAACTCCACCCTGCAAATCGATATAGTCGGCGGAAACACCGTCGCCTACTCGAATATCAAGGTCACATTCATAGGGGATGCGCAAAGCCATTTCGGGGTCGCGCCCATGAATGGCGTGGTTCGCAGCGTCAGGACAGACGGACACAACTGATAGTGGACGGGGCGCCGTCGGGGGGCGGCGCCTGCTGCTCTATACATAAATAAGTGCCACCACGCAGGCGGGCAGCCGTGCCGCCGCTGTTGCCATCCAAGACTATAATTGGGGTGGTTTTGTATGCGGCCGCGCCTTGTCTTTCTTCTCTTCGTGATCTGTTCGTTGAGCGCGCCGTCCTGCGCTTCCGGCAACGATTCCTCGCAACTCAGCGAACAACACCGCATGGAGTTGATCCGCACATTTAACTCCGATTTAGTTTATATCCGCACCCAATTCCCCATGGGCAAAGTAGGGCTCACCATCAAAGATGGCAAAGTTTCTCCTGATGGGCAGAAGCTGAACGAACTACTCGCGATTTGGGGACCTTCGGTGAAGCCCGGCGATCGAGCTATCATCACGCGCTTTGATCTGAAGCCCGACCGCATGCATTTTGAGATCAATGGCGGCCCGGTCAGAAAAGAAAAGTGGTACCAGCACATTCAGGTCGGCGCCAATGGCGTGGGCGGTACTCCGGGGGGTAATTCGACACCAGATCCCATCAACAACCCGCGTGGCTCCTACGTTGACGTAATTTTTGATCATCGCGTTCCCGATCTCACAGTCGAGCAGGTCAAACAGATCCTTTGGCCGGTGTTTGATTTCGACTCCAAGTCGGCGGTGGACGCATATCTCGAGTCTGTTCCTCCCAAAGTTAAAGAGGCCATCAAGAACCATCAGGTGCTGGTAGGCATGAACCGCGAAATGGTGATTTATGCCAAAGGCCGCCCGCCGAAAAAGATTCGCGAAAAAGACGGCGAGACCGAATACGAAGATTGGATCTACGGCGAGCCACCCCAGGATGTCGATTTCGTCCGCGTTGTAGGTGACGAAGTGGTGCGCGTCGAAACCATGAAAGTAAACGGCGAAAAAGTCGTGCGCACTGAGAAAGAAGTTGAGCTGGGCGGCCCCACCGTTGCCAGCGCTGCCCAAAAAGAAAACAAGCCCGTGAAGGCGCCGACTTTACGCCGCCCAGGAGAAGATGCCCCCACCACCGGTCCGGGGGGCGGGACGTCGAGTCCGCCTCCAGTGACGCCGATTCCGAACTCAGCCCCTCCGAACTAAGTCTCGCTGACTTGGCGCGGCATTCCTGTGTCTTTGAGGGCATGTAGCTTCATCAGATCGAGATGGGCGTGCATACAGTATTCAGGGTATGGCGATACTTCGTGACAGCAAGCCAAAATAGGAACCATAATGCCGATCATAGGACTTCCCGCATTGCGTGCCTTCCCCTCTGAGCTCCTCCCTGATGAAGCTCACGTCGTCCAGTTCTATACAGATGCTAGAGTCTTGCTAGATGGCCTCGCGTCGTCGTTTGGAAAAGCGTTGAGAGCGGGCGAGTCCGTCGTAGTCGTCATGACCAAGGGCCACGAGAAAGGGCTCCGCAAGCGTCTGATAGGTCAAGGCATCAACTTGAAAGAAACAACCGAGCAAGGTCGGTTCATAGCTGTGGACGCCGGCAAAGCTCTCGATTTATTTATGGAACACGGATCGCCGAACCGTCAGAAATTTTTGCGCGAATTTGGGAACATCATTCGCACGGCAGAAAATGCTGCGGACGTTAGGAACAGGCGCGTCGTGGTTTTCGGGGAGATGGTCGCCGTCCTATGGAAGGAGAAACAATTCGAAGCTGCAATCCGCCTGGAACAGCTATGGAATGAACTTGCCAAGACGCGATTCTTTTTCCTTCACTGCGCTTATCCCGCAAAGGGGATGCAGGGCGAACCATATCACACGATTTGTGCCGAGCATGCTGTGGTCCTTCCCGCCTGACATACATTCAGTTCCCAACGAGTGAACCACTCGGTAAATCCGTCCAAGCCCATGTCGGGGGGCAGCCTTAAACACATCGTCAGTTGAAGCCGATCGAAGTTTCTTGATGTTATCTGGACCGTCGCCGGCAGAGAGCTCGTGCGCAAGATCAATTCCCAGTTTCTCTGCAGGGTTCGCGCCGCCCCAAGGGTGGATGCACACTGGAATGGAGACCGAGAGGTACGCGGCGAAAGCATGAGATAGCCGACATATTCGCCGCCCGATGACTGACCAAACATGGTTACGTTCTCCGGATCGCTGCCAAATTTCGCGATATTCCGGTGCACCCACTGCAACGCCGCAATTTGGTCCAGCAAGCCATAATTGCCGGAAGACTGGTTTGGTGATTCCGCAGTGAGTGCCGGATGTGAAAGCCATCCAAACACTCCTAAGCGATAATTAATGCGCACAGAACCACGCCCATAGAAGCGAGGATTGCGCCGCGGTCGTTTCCTTGGCCGTTCACGCCGCCGCCACCGTGAATCGTCAAGGCGTCCTGGCTTTGGCGAAAGAAATTGGCGCGATCCTCAAAGATTGGGCTTTTGCTTTTTCCCGATGGCTAACGGCTGATGGCTGCAAGCTGCTGTATCCTGCTCACATGCCGGTGAAGGAATCGGAAGCGATTGTTCTGCGGACATACCCTTTTCGCGAGTCTGACCTGCTGGTCACGCTTTTCACCCGGCTGGAAGGGAAGGTCCGGGGAGTGGCTCGTGCGGCCAAGAAATCACGCCGCAGATTTGGTGGGGCGCTGGAGCCGCTGACTCACGTTAAGGTCACCTACGAAGACAAGGAGCGTCAGGAGCTGGCGCGCCTCGACGCCTGCGAAGTGATCAGCTCGCCTCTGACGTCCGAGGTGAGCTATTCGCGGGCGGTGGCATTGGGGCACGTCGCCGAGCTGCTGGATGAACTTTCGCCCGACCGTGAGGCCAACGATGCAGTGTTCCGGCTCGCGGTTTCTGTTCTAGCCCAACTGACCCGGGATGAATTCTGGCTTCCGATCACATACTTCGACTTGTGGATGGCTCGTCTGATGGGCTATTTACCGGAAATATCCGAATGCCTCGCATGTGGGCGGGCGTTGAATGGAAGCCGCGCATATTTTCACGCCCTGGCCGATGGCCTGGTTTGCCCTGAGCACAAGCGGCTGGCGTCGTCGGAGATGTCGGCCGAATCGCGTAAGCTGGCGGCGCAGATGCTGACAGCGCCACTGTCAAAGCTGCGAGCCTCAGTGTTGCCAGCTTCTACCGGGGCAGACTTGCGGAAGTTCCTGCTGCAAACGCTTGAGCGGCATATCGAGAAGAAGCTGGTGACGCGAGGGATGCTGGAGAGGGTCAGTGGCTGATTAAGCCTTTGTTCCTTCGAAAGCGCCATTGAAAGCTTGTTATACCAGTTCGATTAACACTCGATGGCCGACCAGGGCTGCAGCGCGCTGCAGACTGGATAGAGTGATATCGCGCTTAGGATCAAGTATGCGGTCGACTTGAGCGCGACTCGTTCTCAGCAATGCTGCCATGCGAGTCTTAGAGATTTTCTTCCGCTTCATTGCTTTAGTAAGCTGCCAGGCAACGACCTCTTTGATCGCCTGGGCCTGCGATTCTTCGAAGATGTTTTCTTCTTTGAGAAAATCGTCGATTGCCGATCCAAGATGTTTTTTGCTCATTGCTCTAGCTCCCTTTGGCGCTTTTTCGCCACTGACAACTCGTTTTCCGGTGTCGCGCGTGTCTTCTTGATAAACCCGTGCAATGCCACCAGGTGATTTTCATAAACGCAAATAAGCACTCGGGAGGCTCGATTGCCCGGTAAATTAGTCCTAACTTCCCACAATCCTGAGCCCATTGCCCGGCACAAGGGCATCGCTACAGGCCAACCCACTGGGCCCGGAGCAGGTCTTTGCCGATTGCGCGTCGATCATGCTCGTCCAATTTCTTCAGCCACTCGCGTACAGGTTCACTGCCACTGCCGGTGCGAAAGAAAACAAGAGGAATTTTCCGCGGCGATTGCTCCTTGACCACTTGCTGAGTGTACCATAAAAGATACTCTGATAGCTGACGGTTTCGTCGCGTTTCCATTACAATCGGGGATTAACTCTCCGCCTGCATAGCTACTGAGACATTACCTTTTGTCTGAACTTCAGAGCTGGCCAGAAGCTAGCGGCCAGGAGCAGCCTCATTCGGAGCCGATGAAGCCAGCGCAATCCAACTCGCCGACTTTTCAGGAACTCATTCTGCGGCTGCAGAAGTTTTGGGCAGACCGGGGATGTGTGTTGCAGCAGCCCTACGACCTGGAAGTCGGGGCGGGAACCATGGCGCCGGAAACTTTTCTGCGGGTGCTGGGGCCAAAGCCGTACAAAGTGGCTTACGTGCAGCCTTCGCGGCGTCCGGCGGATGGGCGTTATGGCGAGAATCCTAACCGGCTATACAAACACACACAGCTACAAGTCATTTTGAAGCCTCCGCCGGAGAATGTGCAGGAGCTTTACCTGGAGTCGCTGGGCGCGATCGGCGTTGATCTGCGCCAGCATGACATTAAGTTCGAAGAGGACAACTGGGAGTCGCCGACGCTGGGGGCGTGGGGAATCGGCTGGCAGGTCATGCTTGATGGCCTGGAGATCACGCAGTTCACATATTTTCAACAATGCGGCGGAATGGATTTGTTTCCGATTTCGGCCGAGCTAACCTATGGCCTGGAGCGGATTGCAGCGTTTTTGCAGGATGTCGATTCGATTTACGACATCGTGTGGGCGCGCGATCCTGAGACCGGGCATCTGACCACCTATGGGGACGTCAGGCTCGCAGACGAGTTGCAGCTTTCGGTTTACAACTTCGAAATGGCCGACGTCGAAAAGACCTGGAAGCATTTTGAATTGTACGAAGCCGAGTGCAACGCCTTGATCGAGAAAGTTCGGGCCACTTTAGATTCGTTACAAAGGGGACGAGGGCCAGTATTAATCGAGGTCCGAGAGGCAATGGGTGAGGGCGGCGGACAAGAAGCAGGTGCGCGGGCTTTGCGCCAACCGCTACTCGCCGCCTACGAGCTTTGCCTGAAATGCTCGCATCTGTTCAACATTCTCGATGCGCGGGGAGCAATTTCTGTGACCGAGCGGGTTGGCGTGATTGCGCGAGTACGCGCTTTGGCGGTGGGAATTGCGAAGGAATGGGTTGATCAGCAGACGCAAACCGAAGCAACTGCGCCAGAAGAGGAAGAACCTGTGGTGCGCAAGGGTTCGCCGAGGAAAAACGAGCCGTTGCCGGTCGGATAAAACAGCAAGAGCCACGAAGGGAGGGTTACTTCGTGAACCTTCGTGTTCCTTGTGGTTAAAGCATTTTCTAACTAGAGCGTTGAATGCCTGATTTTTTATTGGAGATCGGAACCGAAGAAATTCCCGCGCGCATGATCGCGGCTGCGCAGGAAGATCTGCAGCGCCGGGTCGGCGATCTGTTGAAGCGGGAACGACTTGCCGCGTCTGGAAAACTCGCCGGATTCGATACTCCTCGCCGATTAGCCGTATTGGCGTCGGAAATTCCAGATGCGCAACCGGATGTGACTGAGCAGATTAACGGGCCGGCGGTTAGCGTGGCATTCAAAGATGGCCAGCCCGGTCCGGCGGCGCACGCCTTCGCCAAAAAAGCCGGCGTCGAAGTTTCCCAGTTGGAACGGGTCACGACTCCCAAGGGCGAATACCTTTCCGCGAAGATCACGACCAAAGGCCGGGCCGCCGCGGAGATCCTGACGGAGATGCTGCCTAAAGAAATCTCCTCGATTTACTGGCCGAAGAATATGTACTGGCGCAAGACCAACGAGCGTTTTGTTCGGCCGGTGCGCTGGATGGTGGCCATGCTCGACGACCAGGTTATTCCGCTTGCATTCGACGGAGTTCAGGCGGGTCGCGAATCGCGAGGGCATCGGATCTTGTCTAGCGGGAACGTGACGATCTCGCGGGCGGGCGCTCAATATGCTCAAACCTTGCGCTCGGCGAAGGTCCTGGGAAGGGAAGAGCGCGAACAACAGATTCGCAAAGCCCTTGATGCCGCGGCGCGTACCATTCCAGGAGCACGATGGCGCGATGACGATGCACTGCTCGATACGGTAGTCAACCTTACCGAGTGGCCTTCGGCTATTCTTGGCGGCTTTGATCGCGAATACCTCAAGCTTCCGGAAGAGGTGCTGGTCACCGTCATGCGTGATCACCAGAAATATTTGGCGCTTGAAGACGCGAAGGGCAAGCTGCTGCCGAATTTTCTTGCGGTGTTGAACACCGACGGCGATCCGCAAGGCTTGATTCGGCACGGGAACGAGCGCGTGCTGCGGGCGCGGTTCAACGATGCGCGATTCTTCTGGCAGACCGACCAGAAGGTCCCGCTGCGCGAACGGCTGCCGTCGCTTAAGAACGTAACTTTCCAGAAGGACTTGGGCAGCTACCATGCAAAGACCATGCGTGTGCAGCGGCTGTGCAGTTGGACGTGTGAACTTCTCCGCGACAACGGCTTGCAAGTTCGACCCGGAGTGGTGCACAAAGCCGCATGCCTGGCTAAGACCGACCTCACGACTGAGTTAGTGAAGGAGTTCACGGAACTACAGGGAATCGTCGGCGGATTGTATGCCAGCGTGCAGAACCTCGATCATGGCATGCCTGACGAAACCCGCCAGGCAATCGCTAATACCATCTACGACCAGTACAAACCGCAATCGGCGGAGGATTCAGTGCCGCGCAAGATTGAAGGCGCAGTGCTTTCGATCGCGGACAAAGCGGACACGATCGCAGGCATGTTCGCGCTAGGCTTGCAGCCGACGGGATCGAAAGATCCATTTGCACTCCGACGGCAGGCAAATGGAATTGTGAGGACGATTGCCGAGCACAAACTGCCGATCGGCCTGGGTCATTTCTTTGAACTGGCCCGTGAAACTTACAAAGGGAGTGACGCAGAGAAAAAATTCGCAAGCGGGGTCAATTACGGGGAATCGATTCGGGCGTTCTTTCGCGAGCGGTTGGAGTTCTACCTGAAGGATCAGCTGAGCTACAAATACGACGTGGTGAATGCCGTGCTGGCGGCGGGCGCGGACGATATCGTGGACGCGGTGGCGCGGGCGGAGGCGGTGTCGAAAGTCCTTCACATGCCGGAGTTCCAGGCGATCGCGGCAGCTAGCAAACGGATACGAAACATTCTGCGTCAAGCTGAAGAGAAGAGGATTAGATCTGGTTCGAAATTCGAATACCTGCACGACGCCGCTCATGAAGAGAAGGATCTAGCGGCATATATCGAGACAAACGCTCACAGAGTTGAGGCGCTTCGCAACAAGCACGAGTATCACGACGCTCTGCTACTTCTCTCCGGCGTGAGAGAGCGCGTGGACGCATTTTTCGATAAAGTAATGGTAATGGTCGAGGACGAACAGCTGCGCGCCAACCGGCTGGCGCTGCTACATACGTTGTTGCGGGAATTCTCTACGATCGCCGATTTCTCGGAAATTGTGACCGAAGGGAAATCTTAGCAATCCTGACGGGAGCCAATAACGAGGTTCCTGGGTAGCAATGGGTCTGGTCCGCAGGATGTCATAACTTAGCCCAGCGCGTAAGCGGTTGGGTATGGCGAGTATTAATCGAGTCCCGCAGGACGGCACATGCCAGCGGAAGGAAACAGCAGGTTTCTCCACTCCGAAGGTCGTTCGCTAGCGAACGATCTTCTCCGGTCGGAATGACCAAGGTTTCGAAGAAAAGCAGAATCGACCAAACTTCAGAAAAGGACGCACTCATATGGCTACATCGACAATTTCAGAAAACGAAGTTCGGAGCAGTGGTAATGGCGCTCCCAAGAGTTCACAGAAGCCCGCGACCAAATATGTATATTCATTCGGCGGTGGCAAGGCCGATGGCAACGGCAAGATGAAAGAAGAACTCGGCGGCAAGGGTGCTGGTCTCGCTGAAATGACCAATGCCGCCTTGCCGGTGCCTCCGGGCTTCACCATCCAGACCGAGGCTTGTCGCGAGTATATGAAGCAGGGGGGAGTCTCGTCCGAAGTAGATCGTCAAATGGACGAAGCCCTGCGCAAGCTGGAAAGCCTGCAAGGCCAGAAGCTTGGCACCGGCGAAAATCCCTTGCTGGTCAGCGTTCGCTCCGGTGCAAAGTTTTCCATGCCGGGGATGATGGACACGATTCTGAATCTCGGGCTCAACGACGAGAGTGTGGAATCGCTGGCGAAGCGAAGCAACAACCCGCGATTTGCGTATGACTCCTATCGGCGACTGATCCAGATGTTTGGCAGTGTGGTGCTGGAGATCGAGAAGCACGCGTTTGAAGAAGTTTTTGATGGCAAGAAGAAACAGAAGAAAGCCAAGCTCGATACCGATCTTGATGCCAAGGCGCTCGAAGAAGTCATTGCCGAATACAAGAAGGTCGTCAAAAAGCACGCCAGGCGCGACTTTCCGCAAGACCCGCACGAGCAGTTGTTAATGTCGCGGGATGCCGTGTTTCGTTCATGGCAAAACGATCGCGCCAAGCACTATCGCCGCATTAACAACATTGACGACATGCTGGGGACCGCAGTCAACGTGCAGGCCATGGTGTACGGCAACCTGGGCGAAACCAGCGGCACAGGAGTCGGATTTACTCGCAATCCGGCTATCGGAACCAAAGAGTTTTACGGCGAGTTCCTGATCAACGCGCAAGGCGAAGATGTGGTCTCTGGCGTCCGCACGCCGGTTCATATTTCGCAGCTCGAAAAAATCATGCCGGATGTTTACCGGCAGCTTCACGAAATCACTACACGTCTGGAAAAGCATTATCGCGACATGCAGGATTTCGAGTTCACCATTCAGGACGGCAAGCTGTACATGCTGCAGACACGCAACGGGAAGCGCACCGGCATCGCCGCAGTGCGGGTGGCGTTGCAGATGGTCGACGAAGGGCTGATCAGCAAAGAAGAAGCGATTTTCCGTGTCGAGCCGAATCAGCTTTATGACTTCCTCGTTCCTCGGCTTGACGAGAAAAACGCGAAGGTCGAAGTTTTGGCCACAGGGCTGCCCGCATCCCCTGGCGCTGCGGTCGGTCAGATTGTTTTCACCGCCGACGAAGCTGTCGAAAAAGCTGGTCATGGGGCGAATAAGAATCCTGTGATTCTGGTGCGCGCCGAGACCACGCCCGAAGACATTCACGGCATGGAAGTTGCGGCGGGAATTCTGACTTCGCGTGGTGGCATGACCAGTCATGCGGCAGTGGTCACGCGTGGCATGGGCAAGTGCTGCGTTGCCGGCGCGGGCGACATTCACGTGGATGAAAAGAAGCGCGAGATGCAGGCGAAGGGGCAGACATTCAAAGCGGGTGACTGGATTTCGCTCGATGGAACTACCGGCCGCGTGATCAAAGGAAAGCTCGATTCGATTCCTCCGAAGGCCGACGATCCGGAACTGCTGAAGTTCATGGGATGGGCGGAGCCGTTCCGCACCATGAAAGTCCGCGCCAACGCTGACATCCCGCGCGACGCCATTCAGGCGCGTGCATTCGGCGCTGAGGGAATCGGTCTTTGCCGCACCGAACACATGTTCTTCGGCGAAGAGAAGCTTCCGCACATGCGGGCTATGATTCTCGCCAATACTGAAAAAGACCGCCGCGCAGCATTGAAAAAATTGCTTCCACTGCAGCGCAAAGATTTCGAAGGCGTGTTTCGCGCCATGGACGGATTCCCGGTTACCATCCGCACTCTCGATCCGCCTCTTCACGAGTTCCTGCCGCGACGCGAAGACTTGATGGTTGAGGTTGCCGTTCTCGAAGCGACGAAGCCGAAATCACCCAAGCTAGGCGGACTACGCAAATTGCTGCGCCGGGTGGAAGAGTTGCACGAGTTCAATCCCATGCTGGGCCATCGGGGTTGCCGATTGGGAATCACGTATCCCGAAATTACTGAGATGCAAGCGCGCGCAATCTTCGAGGCTGCGGTTGCAGTCGCCAAGCAGGGCGTGAAGGTTTATCCCGAGGTCATGATTCCGCTCACGGCCACACTGAAAGAAATGGCGAACCAGGCGGCGATTGTGAATCGCGTGGCGCAAGAGGTCTTCAAAGAGAAGGGAGCGAAAGTCGAATATATGGTCGGAACCATGATCGAACTGCCGCGCGCCGCTTTGGTAGCGGATGAGATCGCAAAAGAAGCTCAATTCTTCTCATTCGGAACCAATGACCTTACCCAGACGACGTTCGGTTTCTCACGAGATGATATCAACAAGGTGCTTCCAACCTATCTTGCCGAGGGCATTCTGAAGCAGGATCCGTTTGCGGTGCTCGATCGTGAAGGCGTTGGGCAACTGGTCAAAATGGCAACCGAGCGAGGCAGGAAGACCCGCCAGGACCTGAAAGTAGGGATCTGCGGAGAGCACGGAGGGGAGCCATCATCGGTGGAGTTCTGTTACCAGACAGGACTTAACTATGTTTCCTGTTCGCCATTCCGAGTACTGACGGCGCGGCTCGCGGCTGCCCAGGCTGCAGCCAGTGACAAATTGAAGGTCGAAGGCGGCAGAACGAAGTAGGAAGGACCTGAAGAGGATAGATTGTAAGAGGCCGAGATGACGACTCCGGCCTCTTATTTTGTGCCTTACTGCATTGTGAACGTCAGTTTGTCCAGATAGACATCGTACGGTGTTCCGTAGCGGTTTCCATCCAACTGGTAGTTGATCGTGATGCCGTTCCAGGATCTGGAAGTTGGCGGCTCAGAATGATTGATGGTCGCTGTCTTGCCATTGAGCGTGATGGATTTAAATAGCAACTGGTCTGTCGATGTCCTTTCCACGCTGAGTACGAGATGGTTCCATGCGCCACTGATGGGGTTGCAAGGAACCCCGGTCGGTAGCCACTTATGGTTAACGTCGTCGTAGATATCCCACTGATGGCCGCCGGCGATCCGGCATTCATGGCCCCAGATATAGGATTTCCCGCCGGTGAACTGGTTAATGTCAAACTCCATGGCTTGCGACACGCTGGCGTCTTTCACCCAGAAGTAAACGTCATAGGTGAAACTGTGAAAGGTGGGATTCAAAGTGTGTTTGGTGTCAGGCAGGCCTTGCGACGAAAAATCGCCGACAATATGGTTGTTCCAGAGCACATCTCCCCACTGATAATTGCCCCCGCCGTAAACCGATTTCGTAGACAGGCCGTCCATTGAAGGCGAAGTGGCATTTTGGGTCCACGACCATTTCAGTTCTGCGCCGGTTCCGGTACACGAAGAGCAAATTCCCCAGCTCGGCGGCAACAACGCATATCCTGACCAGCCCTTCTGGTTTTGCAGGTTGGAGAATGACATGGCCTGAGGTGGCGGATTGCCCGAACCCGAGCTGGAAACGGTCAACTGGACAGTGGCCTTAGACGACCAGCCGCAATTGTCTGATTCCTTAACCGCGACGTTATAGGTTCCGGCACTGAGCGAAAGGTTCGTATCAAGGCTTGATCCGTTCACCGAGTAGGCCGGCGAATTCGAAGTGGTGTAGATTGCGATTTGCGAAACCCCCTTCGAACACGCCGGAGAACTGGCTATGGCTAAGAAATGAACTGGAGACGTTGCCGTCGCAGTTCCCGATTTTGAAACGCTGGCACTACCCGGAGCCGAAACCCAAATTCCGGCCGTCGCCGGGAGTGCAGTGAGAAAGCACACGCACACCGTGGCATAAAGCTTCCCAACTCTCATTACCCATCTCCAGCAAAAATGGTTTTGATTTGCTGCTATGCTGCAGCTTGATTGGGAGGATTCTATGTTTTCAGCCACATAGATCAAACAGAAAACTGATTTGGGAATAATCGAAGGTACATGTTTTTATGCACTCCTCTCGATTGGCAGGGCTGATTGTGGTTCCCGTGGTTTGCGGGTCTGATGGGCTGAAGATTTTCTTTGCGAGTAGGCTGCACTCAATATCTGAAGGGCGCCGGGTATTCTCGTCGAGTCGAGGCGCGGTTGGTAAGAAATTTAGGCCAAGATGTCTAGCCCTCAATGCTATTATTGTTCCCGTCCCTGCCTTCCCCGCTCGAGACTTTGAAGCGATGACAAATCAACTCTGGGCATCCGCCGTGAGATCTGAGGCTAAGTTTGGCTCGGGGCCTGATCTTCCCCTTCGACCGACGAACGCGCTTTCCACTGTGGCGATGGAGATGTGCAGTCAGGAATTGGCCCTTGATGATCTACCCAACGACCTGACCAGAATGCTGTTTCTCGCTTCTCTCAGGGACTGCAATAGCGGCCGGTATCTTCACCCTCAACTCACGCAGAGGGTGGGAGTGGAGGAAGCCGACCACATGTTGAGCGTTTGCCATCAGGAGATTTTTCGGCACCTACTCAATACGCCTGCATCGGGATATGCCTTGCAGTTGGAGGAATACATTCGTTATACGAGGGCCGATAGGAGTGTGGTTTTAGACACTTGGCAGTCTCTGCGGGCATACCGCTCGACCATTCCGGTGCATGCATCGGCTCTCTATTGTGAATTGTTCTGTCTGAACGTTGAGCTGGCCTTGACGATCGTGAAAGACTCGAGGACCTGGGCAGAGGAAGGCCCTTAGGACGCCACATCGCGCTTCAATTGAGCCGACTCAAAAGGTAGCCACGCGTTCGTTACCTTACCCACTACATTCGCCTCCCGCGGCATTTTGAACCGGCGCACTGGTTGCCGGGATATGGGATGGGGCACAAGAATAAGATCTCGTCCATCGGCCTGGCACCAGCAGCAGGTATGCCCATCGGTATGCCAGATCAAATAAATAGGCCGCTCGCGCAGGCTCCGCCACGCGAATACCCGCACCGCATTCTGCGAGGTATCGATCTGGACGATCGATTTCGAAGGGAGCAAGTCGCCCATGCTGTCATCGTTCGCTCCAATCACCGCATACCGATACCGCACAGGGTCGACTTTGGTCATCAGCGCCGCCGGCAAGTTGGCCGCGTCTTGCGGACGCAGCCTTAGAAGTGTCGTTTCCTCGGTGGCCAAGTTGGTGTCGAAATTAAGGGCGAAGCGGAAAGGCGATTCGCTGGATAATGCCGATGCGGATCGATGTTGGATTTGCGCCGGATCTGGTCCAGCTACAAGCGCAAATTCATTGATCTCTTTGGGGTCAATCCCAAATAACAGCAGTAATTCATTCAGCGGAACCTTCAATGAAATCGCGAGGCTGAAGAGCTTGTGAATGCTGGGGACGGAGCCCGATTCAATGTCGGCCAGGGTCGAGTGAGGAACGTAAAAGTCGCTATTTCGCTTTGCATCGGCAACTGTGCGTGTAATGCGTTCGACATCACTTGGCTTAATCAGCCGCTCTTCGCGCAACGCGCGGATCCATTTTCCAGCGTCCATTTCTGGTTCGATGCCCCCGGCGCGGTCATGCAGTCTTAAATGACGGCGCAAAAATCATTCCAGTAATGCACAATCTTATTCGATTTAAGACATTCCATTCCAGAAATGCGAACTAATTATGATCAAACCCAACCCTGCAGAATGCTTCATTTAAGCTTACGCAATGGCCCCGCTGGACGCGTGCATAGAATCCAATAAGTGCTGATAACGCACTTCGAAGGCAGGTAAGGACACCGTCCACGACGGAAAGACCCATTTAACATACAGGCAAAGTCTTGCCAGGAGCAGGTTTAAACGCAACTGAAATGCCGTAGCGATCATTTCATCAACCTTTGGTGCGAGTGCCGGGTCGCCTTTCAATTTTGCGAGCCGTCCCAGTTCCATCGCCATTCCAGCATTCTCGTCGACCAGGCGAAGCATTTGTAACGCCAAATGAATCCGCCTTCTTTGGAAGTGGACAAATTGATTGCGAGGGAGGAAGCGGCGAAGTTGGAGTTCTTCATTGCGATCAAGCAGTACCCGGAAGATTCCGACGTCAATCGCATGCTTGCGTTGTTCCCAATCATGATCGTCGCGCATTCCGGTGTGGGCACGGCGCAGAAGCGCATATGCCAAAACCAGAGCCATCAAAGCCACCGCAAGCGTTAGTAGCGTCGAGACCATTGGTCAACGTAATCGGTTACCGCACTATTCCACTCTGCCAAGTCGGTTTTCGGCAAGTGCTCGATTGGAATCACCCGCACTGGGCGCAAGATATAAAAGGCCCAGATCATGGCTGCCACATTATAACCTGCTGTGTTGAGTAGAACGTACGCGGTACTACTCATCAAGTGCAAGTGAGCCCCAAGTTCGTAGTCAACGAGGACCAGTGCCGAATAGACGCCAAACCCGGCGGTAATTCCTACCGATTCGTCGCGCCAGGATAATCCCAGCCGAGACATCAGGGCGATCACCACGATAAGCAAAAAAGCCTGTAAAAAACGGACAGAGCGTTCCCCCAGAACGATCATGTCATACATGGGATCCTGTCCAGTGCCGGGTTTCGCCAGAGTCAACATCAGGAGAGCGGCAATTGCGGCCATCGCCGCCAAAATCCATACGGACCTCTGAACAAAGGTGAGCGAGGAGGATTTGGGAAGAGTATGTCCCAATACTTCAAAGATAATCAGCAATCCAAGCAACACGGCAACAGCCTCATCGCACCAGTAAATCAGGGCATAACGATTGCCGGCAGTGTTGAAAAATAAAAGTGCTGTACCGATGAAGAGTTCCTGGACGGTGTAGGCGAAAAAAATGGGAAGCTTTGATACCAGTCTACTCCTGAGCATGCTGAGGGCGATGGCGGTCTGGAGTAGAAGCGGAAGAGCCCACAGAGTTTTGGTAACAAAATTCGGGATGCTCATGGGCCTACCTCGCAGATTACTCTGAAAGTGATCGGCCCACAAGAATTACTCGAATATGTGCTCTGAATCCTGTGTTGACAGGTCTACTGCCCGGGGCAATGTCCAGGTGAGCATAACGGCGGAGGGTTTCCCCCGTCGGCCAGCGAAGCGGTTGACATTGCGAAAGTTAACAGAATGGCTGCGACGAATAAACGTGTGATCTTTTTCATTTCAGTTTCCCCCTCGATCGAGTGTGAAGTTGCTACTGCTGGGGAAACACTACGTTCGTTCTACGAAAACGGAACAGATGTTCGAAAAGCGCGCGATTTCCCTACTCGCAAAAATGCCCGGTGCGAAGGGGGATAGGGCAATTGGTGTCCGGCTAGCTTCGACGTTCCGCGCAGAATCGCCGTCGGTAAACCGACGACCAGGTGGAGAGATGTCGTATTCAGTTGGTCAGGAGTCTGCAGCCGGGCATGCAAAGATCACCGATTTATCGAGGTTGTGGGCTGTTGTCCAATGTTGCCAGCGTCGTCGGAAAAGCGACGGGCGTCACCGGTGTTATGGGCCCAACTCTCGAACGGTATGCTGCTGCAAGCGAATCTCTGAGATCAGAATGTGGAATAAGTTGACACCGGATCAGCGTGTGCGAACTCAGCTGGGAATAGAAAACGTGGGAGATGATTCAGGATGGAATCAACTGATATGGACAAAATTATGAATGCGGGCCGGAAGTTAAAAGTCTGCAAGCCTTATGCGGCGCCGAGCCTCCAGCGCCTGAGCCCTGTAGTCGCGAAGGGACTGCTTTCGCGGCACGCCGATATGAGCGATACCGAGTTTCAGCAAATGATCGAAAGTGTCGATCAGCTTCACGGAGCAAAGGGTTCATGAACCGGTCCGCGCCTTGTCCTCCCCCAACCAGTTCGGCCGCTGCCGGCCCACGTTGATGGATGAGCGCTTGCGCAGCGGCGACCGGTCCGGTTGGCGCGCCCTGTGAGAACTCTGCGTTCCCAGCAGAAAACTACCTGCCTTTGGCAACGACCGATTGCGACACGCTCGGACGTGCAAGACAAATCAAGCGAGTCTTGAAATGTGCTGGATTGACGGTGTGTAGAGCGTCCGCCCTGACTGGGATGCAATATGGGAAAGACACCCCGTATCACGTTCCGCCCACTTTTCTCTACAAAATTCGGAACGGCATTACGCCACATGTGTGTCAGCTGGTCTCGCTTAGTCAGGTCACGGGCTCCCGATTCGCCGACTGGATGAACCTGTGTGGATTTGATCTGAGATTGATTCTGCCCCTCCAGCTCGAGGTCCACAGCGAACGTACGGCCCTCATTACTCCAGCCCAAACGGTTTCGCCGCACAATTTTTCTTTCGTGCCGGGAAGTTCGAAAATCGAAAGGTCCGACCGTTATCTTTTTGTCAAAATCGGGAGCACGGACAATGTTGTGTATCCCAAACTCTTGTCGGGCAGCGTGGTACGTGCTGACCGGTGTTATTCACCGCAAGTTCGCACCGGTGAGCGTGTCGATGAGTTGCTCTGGCTTGTTGAGCATCCCGGAGGTCTGGCATGTTGCCATGTGAAGCGAATTGACAACGAGCATATCGTGCTGCTTCCGAGCCGATCTCCCTTATCGGCATGGCCTCTTCGACTAACGAGGGAGGCTCGGGTTCTGGGTTTGATCGATCTCGAATTTCGTCCCCGCCAGGCGCAGCTGTTCGGATCTATGTATTGGCCGATGAAACCCGACACGCTCGCCACAATTCCTCGCGGCAGTCACACAATGAGCATTTCGGGTTTGTTGCGCAGCTCCCGGGCCCGTGCCGGACTTACCCTGCGGGCAGCGCATCAGAAAACGGTTCGGGTTGCGCAATTGCTACAAAATCCGGCATACCGCATTCCGCTGGGTCTGTTATCGGACTACGAAGCGACTGACCGTTTCCCGCGACATATCGCCAAGATCATAACTCTTTGCGTTGTTTATGGGATCGACTTTTGGCAACTCATGCGAGCGGGGGGAAGCCAGATCGATGATGCCGATAAAGCGCCCCTGTTTAGCGCGGACTTCAGTATTCCTCAAGATTTTGGACTCGGGTCATACCGTGAAAACCTGAGGCACGGGTAAGAAGTAAGAATGAAGATCAATAATGGTGCCGAAGAAGGGACTCGGAGCCGCCATCTAGGATCAGTGACTTAGCAGCGATTTTTCTCGGTATGGCTTGTTTTTCCATTGAAAATGGGACTTCGTACGTAGCCGCAACGTAGCCGAACGATAGCGCGGTCGCATTGGGAAGTAAACCAGAATAGTGCCACTGATCTGAGCGGATTAGACGGCACACCCGGCCAGCATCTACACTGCTTGGTATGCGCCCGCCCGCTCTGCCGAAATTACTTGACCGCAAGCTCTACAAAACCGGCCAGACGCGAGGTGCGGATGATGACGTTATCTTCCAGAACCGCGTCCTACGCGCCAGCACAGTTCTGATTCCTTACGACTGCTGGAAGGTCTGCTCCAAGCCACCCGAAGGCGAAAAGACCTACGGGAAGGGCTTCATTGTTCTCATCTCGCCCGACGACTATTTTGCCATGAAAGATCCAGAAAAGGAACTGGCAGCGCAAGAACTAAAGCTTGGTGCGAATACGCTGGTGTTCTATGAGACGCGGGAGCAGTGGACTAAGTATCCGCCAGAAAAGATGAAGTGGGCCGTTGCTACCAGCCGCCTTAATCCGCTTGGCGGCCAATACGTCGCTCGTGTGCCGGGCAACACAGGAGAAAACGGCGGGAAGACCAATTTGGGTTTCACGACTACGGACAACAAAGGCGCGGGCATTCGCGTTTATGAATACGCGAGTGCCGAGACCATCAAGAAGGTCTGCTTACAGTTGGAGGCGATCTTCTGGCATTGCGTTGACGCCGAAGCAGTGATCATCAAATACGGCATGTCCAAGGAAGACGTCGCCAAGCGAAAGGAAGAGATTCTCAAGCTCGCAAAAGAGAAGGGACTGCTGGATTACAAGAAACTAGCAGAGGCGCGAATCATTAATGAGAAAGGTGTAACGATTTGCCCTCTCTGCCTTGAGCAGTTTTCAGCGGAAGGTTTCTTCACTCGTATGGAACAAGCTGAAGGACGCGCCGTTCCCGACATTACCGTGACGACGCTGAATCTGTTTCACATCAACGAGCTTCGCGTTGGCTCGTTCAATCATTTGCCCTACAACGTCGGATGGGGACATCACCACTGCAATGTTGTCGTGAAGGACTCGGGAATTCAGAAGACTATTGAGTGGATGTTTGCGGTTTTGGAGCGTAACGGCTATTCACTCACCGCTGCCGCCAAACGTTAGCGCGTACTGCGGCACCTTCGGGTTGAGTTTAGTGGGCTGAATCACCCGGTCATCGTGCTCCTTTAACTCCGCTGTGGCTTCGTCGGCACCACACGCCTTTACCCGCGCCGCAATCTGCGCGGCCCACTGGGGATCAATCTCAATTGCGACGGCGCGGCGTTTTAATTTGAGGGCAGCAAGAGCCGTGCTTCCAGAACCGGCGAAGCAATCCAAAACTATGTCGCCCTCATAAGACGACGCCTCTATGGCGTGTTCTAGGAGCGAGGCGGGCTTCTCTGCGGGGTGCTTGCCGCCATAAGGGCGAACTGACGGAAAATTCCAAACGTCGGTGAACTCTTTGGAGCCGTTCATGAAGAATGGGCGAACGGCATTCTCATATGGCGGCATAGACTTCACTTTCTTTGTCGCCAAAATTGCCTCGCAAATTTTGCGGTATTGTTCGCGGCTAGGGATGTTGCGCCCAGCTTCCCAGTTGCAAACCGCACCGCCGTGGTTAACCTTGCCATACGCGCCGATCAATCCAGCTAATTCGTGCGCACTCATCCCCACTTGCTTGCGAGTTGCTCTTAGGAAATCGCCAAACGGAGAACGATGTAGATTGCCCTCCACGGCTGGCTCCCCGAATATGATGCGCTCCGAGTGCGGATACCACTGACGGAGCGATTCCTTCTTCATCTTGCCCTTCCAACCATCGAAGCCGGGTTCGTTCGGCTTAGTCCACGTGATGCTTGAAAGAATGTTGAAGTCCTTTGAGAACATCACTTCAAGCCGCGCCGCCATTTCAGAAGCGCAGAAGCAATAGAAGGAGCCGTTGGGTCTCAGAACACGACGCCATTCCTTCGCGATTTTCTCCATCCACTGTACGTAATGGGTGTCGTGTTCAAACGAGGTGTCTCCGTAGATGTTCTCTTTCTTGGTCGCGTGGTAGGGCGGGTCAGTAAGGATGAGCGAGACGCTGTGATCCGGTAGCGAAGCAAGATGCTTGAGCGAGTCACCCTGCGCGACGAGGGCGTTCCGGGAGGTCAAGCAAAGATGCCTCGCCCAACGCGGTTTGAATTTTGCTAAATTCTTTCCCTCTGAAAGCCATGCGCACGGTTCTGGAAGTAGGTTGTTGGGCTGGGTTGTTTTTCATCATAGCAGATCAATATTCCTCGCATAAAAGGAATGTCGTCACAGAACGGTCTGCTTCTGTAATGACGTAAAAGCGGACGCCGGTCTTGAGTGCGTAGGCGCTCAGGATGCGGTAGCCCATTTCCACAGACAGCTTGTTTTCCAGTTTGTCCGCTACGCAGAGATCGCCCCAATCGCCGGTCAGATGGCGCAGCAGAAAATCTAATGGCGACTCGTCAGCTGCCTTGAATGCTTCCAAGCAGCCGGGAGTCGCCACTATGCGACCGGGCCAAAAGAGAATGAGACCCGTTCGGCTCATTAGGCTACCGCGCCTTTCTTGCTGGACTCAGTTGCCAGCGCGGCCCAGCGGTCTGCTACCTGAGCCGGGTTGTCGCGGAACTGCTCACAAAGTTCCTGCGGAGTGATCCCCAGCCTGTCGGCCCGGTTAACCCAAGAAAGCGCGTATCCGCTTTTGCCGAAGCAAGCGACCACGGCCTGTTTGGTCGGCTTGCCAGCTAGTTGGTGGTATGCGGCACCCTTGGCAACCAGCGAAGCGTTCCGGGCCGGTACTTTCGCCACAGGCGCGTCCTTCACGGTCTTGGGCTTCCTGCGGATAACGGGCCGGGTAGGACTATCGTCGTTGGCAGCCGCCTGTTTGAAATCAGGAACGTGGGTCTTGAGTAGACGGTTGAACTTCTTTACAGCTGCCTTCCGGGTAATGTTGTCGCGTTCTTGTATCTGACTAATCTGCGCCAGCTGCGATTCGTTGAATTTCGTTTTCATTTTTAGTCTCCCTTTGTCTAATTGCCGTCACTTACTGTGACGACTCGGCTAACCATACGTGGGAGAAGAGAGACGTAAATAGCTCTTGTGTGTGATTACGCGATCAGTTACCTGAAGAGATAGTGGTGAGCGACTTACAACCACTCTATCTACACTATTTACTTTCGGAGAGAACGCGGTAGCTTTGGAATGTAAGTAGAAGAAGGTGAGGGCACGGCGATGATCGTAGGCTTGTTGATTGGTGTCGTGCTGTACCTTGCGGGACGAAATACCCGAACCGCAGGAATGCCGCGTAGTAAGTAATCAGGAGATACATATGAAGGGATTATTGATCGGAATAGTTGTGCTGCTGGCGGGAATTCTCGCTGTCGCAATCGGAAGCTCCTCGGATGTCCGTCACTCACTGTTCGGATATTCAAAGGAAGAGATTCGGCAGAGTCGTCAGAACTTCTGCGACACGGCGAGAGAGACGCTAGGCGTGGGCGATTCGGTTTCCGAGTGCTATGCCAACTTGATCGACAACAAAGATAGTTGCGTTAACGCTAATGCAGTTTGGCGAGATGGCGGGTGTCATACCGCGCCTACGCCTACCAAGAAGAGCAAGCACCACAAAGGGGAGAACATCCAATGAAGAAAGTACTGCGCAGAAGTCTGAGTCTGTTCTTGATGGTAGTAAGTGTCGTGCTCGTGGGTTGTGGCGGGAAGCCTTCAACTCAACCGAGCGGTGGTAGCGGTAGCAATCCTCTAGACCCGCAAGGCAACTGGGAATTCAATATGCTGTGTTCTGGGAACTGCGGGAGCACGGCACAATTTGCTGGACAGCTCTTTGAACTCAACCCGCCGACAGTCACGTCAAAGCCGATGTTGGCTTTCTCAAATGGCTGCGGAAACTTCAGCTTGAGCGTTAGCGGGCAGGCCTCGGGTACTGATTCAATCACATTCGCCGTCACCGAACTGGACACTTCGCGCTTTCACGCTTCTGCAAATTTTCAATTTCAGGGAACCATCGCGGCGGATCAGAACAGTATGAGTGGCACTTGGACGAGTACAGAGACAGGCGGTTGCGTTGGTTCCAATAGTGGGACTTGGGAAGCTTCTTTGATCGCTCCGTTCACCGGCAACTATACCGGCACTAGCAACACTGGCGGTTTCAGCGTCAGCTTAGGTGTGACCGAGAACACCGACCAGACTTCCGCGCAAATGGGTCAGTTAAGGACGGCCTGAATGATGTCGCTAACTTCTGAAGATTGTAACTTTTTGCCACTAGGCATAAGCTGTCTTTTCAACGAGCCGGGATGGATTAGCGTCTGCCCGGCTCGTCCTCTCTATACCGGGTTTCTGTAGTTCCTAAACCTAGTCCGCATTAGCGATTACTTCATTCACAATTAACCGCAGCCAATATCCAAGAGGCTTTTAGAGAGCAGGAGTAGGGCCGGTTGCCCAGCCCCCTTCTTGACCGGCTGCCACGATTTTGCGGTCAGCGATATTTCGCTATGCCAGCCGCCACGTCCGCCTCCATAGCAGCAGGCAAGAGCAAGTCAGTGAGGTACTTCCCCAACTTAATGGCTCGGACTTCGCCGATTGCGTTTGCAGCACCGCCCGCAAGCAACGTGATAACTGCTCCCATCGCGATACTCACAGGCGCGTCGTGTAAGTGGTCGGCCAGCTTCTCACGCAAGTGGTCGATGGCTTCTGCGTTGTTGGATATTTTCACTGGCGCACCGCCTGTCGCTCCGCAAAGTAGGCCAAGCCTAGCGTCATTTGTTCCCGTTCTTGGCGGTTCAACTCACAGAAACGGTGAATGCCCGCAACTATCTTTGCTTCAGCTTCGGCCTCGGTCATATAGCAATCGTGTTTGTGAACACGGAACTCATAACCAGCAGCCATTCTCACGTGAAATGTTTTCGGACCTTCCTTTAGCACTTCTAACTTCTCAATGGTGTCTTTCCACGTGTGGCCAAACAACGTCCAGTCGATACGATAAACTTCCATGACTTCTCCTATGGGCACTTAGTAAGTGCGTCCTATTTACACAGATACACTCCCGCGCCGAAAGGTCTCTTCTTTCGGGAGGAATACAGATAACTGGGTAGTTGGGGAGCTAATCGAGGGGGAATTCGTCCTCGGTTATTTCCAAGCGGATTCTTGTTTACTTTCCGGAAAGGCGCGGTATCTTAAGCGAAGCGCGTATGAACATCGGAGATAAATTCGTTCGCGGTGCCGACGGTTTGAGTTCCGTGCGGGTTGGCGACCGGGTGCGGCGCATCCACACCAATCGCAAGTGTGAAGTGACAAAGATCAGCCGCGTCTACGTGGTTGCGGAATTGGGTATCTATACCGGAGAGAGTCCGAAAACGATCTCAACGAAAGAGGGAGACTCAAAGTTCTTCATGGCTGAAGGCGACAGCCAAATCATCAGCTGGCGCTGGGCAGACGATTACATCAAGGAATGCTCTTAACGAGGGGTCCCGAAACGTAGCCGGAAGCGACTCATTCGCCAGCCCCAGTCCCGAATCTCATCCTTTTTGAGCCAGTGCGGAACATAGCCCAAGCCATCAAAATGCACCGGCTGGCTGTTGAAGATTTTGTCTACATCTTCCTCGCACAAGCCGTCAGGGTTGTAGTTGGTCATGAGGGCATCTGAAATCATCTTGCCGACGATAAACTGCGCCCCTTCCAAGTCGGGTATCTGCGCACGTTGCTCCTGCGTGATCTTGCGCTTGTTGACGCACCACTGTTTGAAGGTGAGCATCTCTCAATTTTAGCAAGTTACTGCACCGCAGTCGTCCGCTCGTTCTCAAAATTCAGCGAACCGAACGTCGCGTTGATGCCCACTTGGGCAGCCGCGCCTCGCTGCGGGAAAATATATTTCTCCGTCTGCGTAATCGACGCATGGCCCATCCATGACTGTAATGTCCTGAGATCGACTTCACGCGAACGCGCCACAGTAGTCCCGAACGTGTCACGAAAACGATGTAACGGGCGGCTGGCAACCGGCAACCCAGCCCGCTCAAATGCTTCTGTGGCGTGGCGGAAGAAGTGAGTGTCCTCTTTATCCGACTTGGTTCCGAAGATCAGTTTCGTTTGGGGATTCTTCACGCGCCAGTCAGCCAGTTTTAGGGCAAGGTTCTTTTCCAGTGGCACCACGCGACCCTTGCCGGTCTTCGTGCGGAAATTCAAATGCGGCTTACGCGCCTGAACGCTCAACGTCGGTGTGGCACCGAGACTCAAATCCGGCCACTCAAGCGTCGTCATTTCCCGCTCACGCAGCCCACATTTTAACAATGCCTCAAAAGCCAGCCGGTGCCGCTCGTCTTTCAGGGCCGCAAAGAATACCTTCAAGTCCGCCACCTCGTATGGTTCAACGGGTGGGTCATCCGGCGCGGGCCGCTCGGAGTAGGGAAGCAGCGCCTTATGATCGATGCTGCAAAATTTCAGGAATGTGACGACGCTTGTGTAGTTGTTACAGACCGTCCGGTGTGTTAGCCCGCGCTTGCGCAAAGCCGCCATGTAGTCGCGCAGGGATTGCCCGGTGAGTTCCCCCGGTAGGCGGACGCCACAGGTGGACAAGAACTCCTGCGTCTGCTGTTCGTAGGCCGTGATGGTTTCTTCATCCAGCGGAGTCCCATCCTTCTTTGTGGCTGTGCGCTTGTATGTAATAAACCGTGCGCGCAGAGACTCTAAAGTGATCGCCGCCTGCTCTCTCTTCCCCTTCGAGGAGTCGGTGGGACTATGGCCCAGCCGTAGCAGCTCATTTTCCTTGAGCATCTTCTGCCGAAGAGCTTCAACGTGGTCGGAGCCTACGGTTATCCATTTGCGCTGTCGGTCGTGCCAGATGTGAAGACAGTACACATCACCCGGCTGGCAGAGCTGGGGATTGCGAACACGAATGCGTTCATAACGGCGGGTACTGGCGCGACGAAGATAAAGCGAAACACTTGGAATTTTTGGCATCAGCTTCTCCTAAAAGCCAATACCGAGAAATCGCTGTTTGCTGAATTATGCGTAGCCGTTTACGTAGCCGCGCTCGTAATCCTATGATCCTAAATAGGTGGTGCCGAAGAAGGGACTCGAACCCCCACACCCTTGCGGGTACATGGACCTGAACCATGCGCGTCTGCCAATTCCGCCACTTCGGCAAGTGAGTACTCAGCGGTGCGGCCGGGCCGCCTTGAAGGAAGATGATGCGGCATCTATTCTTACAAGGCATGGACTGAGTGTCAAACTTGTCGCCACGGCCGGCTTTTGGAAGCAGGCCTCGCCAACCCAAATTCGAGCACGAGAGGCAGTGAAGAGATGTCTGAGAAGCCCGCCATCAAGGCGAAAGCCGAATCCCAGAAGTCACAACAGGAAATCGAGAAAGTGGTCGGACGGCTACGTGCCCTCGCTCACGACCTGAGCAACTCGCTGGAGGCCATCATGCAGGCGTCATATCTGCTTGGTCAGGCGAGGCTGGAAGGCGAAAGTAAACGGTGGGCACAGTTATTGGAGTCGTCTTCTGAAGAGGCCGCGCGCATTAATCGTGATATCAGAAAACTGCTGCGCTCCCTCAGCGATGAATAATGCTCATGCTGTCCTCGGCACCGGGGTTCCGGTAAGACGATACTCAATGCGCTAGTCTAAAATGTTTATCTGACACCACGACTTCAGCAAGGAGAAAGCGACCCATATGGAACGCAAGGCAAGCGCAGTGTGGAAGGGCGGTCTGAAAGATGGCAAGGGAGAGTTCTCAGCCCCTAGCGGCGTTTTCTCTCACGTCCCGTATTCATTTAAAACTCGATTTGAAGATGCGCCGGGAACGAATCCGGAGGAGTTGATCGCCGCCGCGCATGCCTCCTGCTTTTCTATGGCGCTTTCGGGACAGCTGGGCGCAGCCAACCTTACGCCGGAGAGCATCAACACAACCGCCAATTTAAAATTAGAAAAAGTTGAGGGCGGATTTGCCATCACTGCAATTCATCTGGATGTGACGGCCAAGGTCCCGAAAGCAGACGATGCGGCATTTCAAAAGGCAGCGGAGAATGCTAAAGCGGGATGCCCGGTATCGAAGGTGTTGAACGCGAGAATTACCATGAGCGCTAAGCTGGAGCGCTAATCAGTAGAAATCAGAACAGCTGAGATAATACCCGCACTGCGGGCATTTCAGCTTGCAGCGTTGGTCCAGCAGACGCTCTGAACAATTGGGACAAATCTGCGATGGATCAAGCTTCAGCCGGGCTCGATCCTCGGCGCCCTGAATCGGTCGTCGGTTATTTTCCTGTTCCAATACCGGCACCTTAGCACCGGTGACTCGGGTGATGCAAGTGTTGTTATGTACCCTGCACGACATGCCGGGTACATATAACAGTCCTGCCGCGGGTGATCTTTTGAGTCGTATCCCGCCTGGAATCATCTATTCAGCTTAGTTTCTGCCTATGTGGATTGTTGCCTTAGCACTGCGCCGGCCCTATACGTTCGTGGTGATGGCACTGCTGATTCTGATCCTCAGCCCAATTGTCATTGATCGCACTCCCACTGATGTTTTCCCCAATATAAATATTCCGGTAATCAGTGTGGTCTGGAACTACGCCGGTCTTTCGCCGCAGGACATGGCGAACCGGATTACCACCGTCACAGAGCGCGGGCTTACGACGCTGGTAAACGATATTGAACATATCGAGTCCCAGTCGCTGAATGGCATCGCCGTGGTGAAGATTTTTTTTCAGCCGACCGCCAATATTCAGACTGCACTTGCTCAGGTAACGGCGATTTCGCAAACCGTGATCCGGCAGTTACCTCCGGGGACCACGCCTCCGCTGGTCATTCAGTATTCCGCATCCACCGTGCCGATTCTCCAGATCGGTGTGAGCAGCCGCAGCTTTTCTGAGCAGCAACTCAACGACCTCAGTCTGAACTTTCTGCGTACCCAACTCATCACCGTCCCGGGAGCGGCCATTCCATATCCCTATGGCGGCAAGCAGCGGGTTGTTTCCGTCGATCTTGACACCCAGGCAATGCAGTCCAAGCACCTGACCCCCGTGGATGTGGTCAATGCGATCACAGCACAGAACCTCATTTTGCCGTCGGGGACGGCAAAGATTGGGCCGCTTGAATATCAGGTGGAACTCAATGCCAGCCCACTGAAGGTTGCCGAGTTGAACGACATTCCGATCAAGACGGTGAATGGCGCCACTATTTACGTCCGCGATGTTGCGCACGTGCGCGACGGTTTTACCCCGCAGACCAACATCGTTCGTCAGGATGGAACACGCGGCACCCTGCTGAGTATTCTCAAGAATGGAAACGCTTCGACCACTAGCGTGGTGAAAGCGGTGCAGGAAATGCTGCCCCACGTGGAGCAGACCCTGCCAGCCGGATTGAACGTCAAGCAGTTGTTTGATCAGTCGCTTTTTGTGCGGGCCGCGATCCAGGGCGTATTGCGAGAAGCGCTTATTGCCGCCTGTCTTACCGCGGCGAT
Source organism: uncultured Acidobacteriota bacterium (assembly GCA_963702345.1). Classification (GTDB taxonomy): domain Bacteria; phylum Acidobacteriota; class Terriglobia; order Terriglobales; family Acidobacteriaceae; genus Gp1-AA145. The sequence continues at coordinate 284,323 of CAVPCD010000009.1, forward strand.
GATCTTGTTGTTCCTGGGTAACTGGCGGAGCACACTCATCATTGCTACGTCGATTCCGCTGTCGATTTTAACTTCGGTACTTGTGCTCAGCGCACTGGGTGAGACCTTCAACATTATGACCCTGGGAGGACTGGCGCTCGCGGTTGGAATCCTGGTGGACGATGCGACGGTCGAGATCGAGAACATTCAACGCAATTTGCACATGGGGAAAGAACTGAAGCAGGCGATTCTCGATGGCGCGCAGCAGATTGCAGTGCCGGCCTTCGTTTCGACTCTGTCAATTTGCATCGTCTTTGTGCCGATGTTCTTTCTGACGGGCGTGGCGCGATATCTGTTCGTCCCGCTGGCAGAGGCGGTGGTCTTTGCCATGCTGGCGTCGTACCTGCTTTCGCGCACGCTGGTACCCACGATGGCAATGTACCTAATGACACATCATGAGCATGACGCGGACAAGCCGAAGACCAGCAAGCTCGGGCACTTTCAGGAACGTTTTGAACACCGGTTCGAAAATTTGCGGGACTCATACCGGAACCTGATGGAATCCGTAATGCACCACCGCGCCGCGTTCGTTGTGATCTTCCTGGGATTCTGTGTCGCTTCTGGAGTGCTCGTTCTATTTCTGGGTCGCGATTTCTTCCCCAGCGTGGACGCTGGGCAATTCCGGTTACACGTTCGTGGCCGCGCCGGTCTGAGAATTGAAGAAACTGCCCGATTGGTCGATCAGGTAGAACAGGAGATTCGGAGGGAGTTGCCGCAAAAAGAAATCAGCACCGTGCTCGATAACATCGGCTTGCCCTACAGCGGCATCAACACCAGTTATAGCAACAGCGGCACCATCGGCACATCGGATGCCGAGGTTTTGGTTTCGCTAAACAAGGACCATCGCCCGACTGAAAAATATATTCACCAATTGCGGGAAACCCTGCCGCACAAGTTTCCAGGAGTGGAATTTTTCTTCCAGCCTGCCGACATTGTGAGCCAGATCCTCAATTTCGGCTTGCCTGCTCCAGTCGACATCCAAGTGGTCGGCAACGACTACCAGGAAAACTACTACATGGCGCAGGAGATTGCGAACCGGATGCGCCACATCCCCGGCGCGGTTGACGTTCACGTCCAGCAGATGATGGATTTGCCGACGTTGCATCTCGATGTAGACCGGGTACGAGCGCAACAGGTCGGCATTTCAGAAAGAGATGTTGCCCAGAATCTGCTGGTCTCATTGAGCTCAAGTTTCCAGACCACTCCTTCATTCTGGCTAAACCCAAAGACGGGCGTCAGCTACAACGTCGCGGTAATGAGTCCGCAGTACCGCGTCGATTCGATGCAGGCTTTAATGAATACGCCGGTGAGTAACGGAACGGCCGCCCCGCAGGTGCTCGCGAACCTGGCCTCTGTGACGCCGGAGATGACACCGGCCGTGGTCAATCACTACAACGTGACGCCGGTTGTGGACGTTTACGCCAGTGTGGATGGGCGGGACTTGGGCGGAGTGGCCAACGATATCGAGAAGGTCGTTGCTCCATTTCGCAAACAGTTGCCCCGCGGGACAGACCTTGAAGTTCGTGGTCAAGTGGAGACCATGCATTCCTCTTTTAATGGTCTGCTATTCGGGTTGGTGATGTCGGTGGTTCTCGTGTATCTGCTGATTGTGGTGAACTTCCAATCCTGGCTTGACCCGTTCATTATCATTACCGCATTACCGGGCGCGCTGGCGGGGATCTTGTGGATGTTGTTTGTGACACATACCACGTTAAGCGTGCCGGCGCTGACCGGTGCGGTCATGTGTATTGGGGTCGCGACGGCGAACAGTATTTTGATGATTTCCTTTGCCCGCGAGAGAATGGACGAGGGTATGGATCCGATCAAAGCCGCGATAGACGCCGGTTATACGCGCATGCGGCCGGTAATTATGACCGCCCTGGCGATGATCATTGGCATGATACCGCTAGCCATTGGGTTAGGAGAAGGCGGCGAGCAGAATGCACCGTTGGGACGTGCGGTCATCGGCGGCCTGCTGTTTGCCACGGTGGCGACTCTATTTTTCGTTCCGGTGGTATTCAGCGTATTCCACGGACGCAGGCTGAAGCGCGCATCCTCTGCTCAGGAACGAACGTCTTAATTGAGGAAAGTCAGATCGAGGAGATTGGATGGATCAGCAACTAACAGAAGTCGATGAACGGGAGCAACAGCAGTACGAGCGCCACCGGCACACCCGGAGGAAAGGCTACCTGCTGGCCGCGGTTCTCGGACTCGTCTTCGTCATCATCGCCGCGGTAGGGATTATCTTAAGGCTGTCAGAACGGCGGGCGTTGGCGAAGGAGACTGAAGAGATCGCTGTGCCAACTGTTGAAGTCGTTCATCCCGCCGCTGAGCCGCCGCAGTCGGAGCTGGAACTGCCGTCGACCCTGCAGGCATATATAGAGTCGCCGATCTATGCTCGCACCATGGGATATTTAGGTCACTGGTACAAAGATATCGGGAGCAGAGTAAAAAAAGGCGAGCTGCTGGCAGATATTGAAACCCCGGAAGTCGATCAGGAGCTGATGCAGGCGCGAGCTGCACGTGATCAGGCTACGGCGCAGCTCAAATTAGCGCAGAGTTCAGCCAAACGCTGGGAAAACTTGCAGAAGATGGATGCGGTTTCTCAGCAGGAAACAGATGAGCGGTCGAGTTCCTATATTCAGGGCGAGGCAAGTCTGAATGCTGCTCAAGCTAATCTACGCCGGCTGGAGCAGCTCGAATCTTTTAAGCACATTTACGCGCCTTACTCCGGCGTGATCACTACCCGGAACACGGATGTCGGAGCCTTGGTGAATTCCGGAAATACTGGCCCGAATCAGGAATTATTCATCGTTGCACAAATTGATCCCGTCCGTATTTACGTAAATGTGCCGGAGGCGGATTCGCCGTCGATCCACAAAGGAGTTCAAGTGGATATTCAGGTCCCCGAGCTTGTGGGCGAGCACTTCACCGGAAGCGTGGTGCGCACTGCGGAGGCGATAGATCCCGCTACTCGCACCTTGAACACGGAAATTGATGTACCTAATCCCAAGGGCAGGCTGTTACCGGGCTCCTATGCTCAAGTGCATCTTAAGCTGAATCAGCAGGTGCAGCGCCTTACGGTCCCATCGAATGCGCTGTTGTTCCGCGCCGAAGGCGCACGGGCAGCAGTAGTTGGGGCGGGGAGCAAGGTCGAGCTCAGGCCGGTTGCCATCGGCCGAGACTTCGGCAATACCGTCGAAATACTCAGCGGCCTCGAACAGTCGGACGCAGTAGTCGTGAGCCCCAGTGATTCCCTTGAAAATGGGCAAGTGGTGCGGATTGCCCAAGGGAGCAAACAGCAGTGAGGTTCCGCGCCATTGCCCTGCTGCTGCTTTGTGTCCCTGTGTTCGCGAGGAGTCCCAAGTACCAGAAGCCGAGCGTAACCACCCCACAAAACTGGCAGACTCCCGCCCCCTGGCAGCAGGCTTTGCCGCTCGACTCGCTTCCCAAGGGCATGTGGTGGGCCTTCTTCGGAGACGCGGAGCTCAACCAATATGAGCAGCGGGCGATGGCGAGCAACCAGACTCTGCAGGCCGCGGTGGCGAGGCTAAGTGAAGCCCGGGCGTCAGCGCGGGTGACGGCAGCGGGGTTATATCCCGAGCTGGATGCGGGAGCTCGCGCGACCCGGGAGAGGCTCGCGGGGAATCGGCCAGTGAATGGGGCACAAATCCCACCTATCCCAGTAACGCAGAGCGAGTTTACGATTCCGTTCACCCTGAATTATGAAATCGATCTTTTTGGAAGGGTGCGGCACAGCGTGGAAGCTGCGAATGCTCAACTGCAGGCTTCAGCTGCAGATCTCGAAAATGTGCGTCTGCTGGTCAGCTCAGAGCTGGCGGCTGACTATTTTCAACTGCGCGAGCTGGATTCAGAGATTGCGGTGGTTCAGAAGGCGATTGCTTATCAACAGCAGGGACTGACCCTTGTGAACAACCTGCACAACGGCGGTGCGGCTTCGGGATTAGATGTGGCTCAGCAGCAGGTTGTCCTGGATTCATCGATAACGCAGCTCTCACTGCTGCAGCAGCAGCGGATGCAATTTCAGCACGCGTTAGCCATGTTGCAGGGCTTGGCTCCCGCAGAGTTCATTGCTCCGGTTCGGGGGCTTGAGTCGCTACCTCCGGCGTTGCCGCTTATTTTGCCTTCTGAGTTGCTACAGCGGCGACCGGACGTCGCAACTGCGGAACGCCAGACTGCGGCAGCCAACGCTCGCATTGGCGTGGCCCGCGCGGCGCTTTACCCGAGTATCTCGCTGGGTGGCAGCGGCGGCTTGGACAGCCTGGCCATCGGTTCTTTGCTGAACGCGCCGAGCTTTTTCTGGTCTCTAGGCCTTTCGGCTCTGGAGCCTGTAATCGCAGGTGGACGCAATCGCGCCCAGCTCGACTTCGCTCGCGGCGGATATCAGGAAGCAGTCGCCAACTACCGTGAAACCGCGCTCACGGCCTTCCAGCAGGTCGAGGACGCGCTCTCCGGCCTCACCACATTGGCTGCGGCCTACGAATCGCAGCAACGCGCTGTGGCGGACGCCGAGCGCGCGCTGCAGCTGGCCAACGCACGGTACACCGGAGGGTTGGTCACTTATCTGGACGTAATTACAGCGGAAGAGCAGGCGCTCTCGAATGAGCGTGAGGAAACGCAACTTCTAGGGCAGAGAATGACGACTTCTGTCCTGTTGGTGAAGGCGCTAGGCGGAGGTTGGGACACCTCGAGTATTGCGGCTATAGGAATCAAGCCCAGCCTGAAGCAAGCGGTTCAGCAATAATGGAACTTAAGCTCCCGCAGTAACTTTCCTGGAAAAAGACGGGCGAGGGCGCCCGTCTCTCAACAACAATATTCTCTAACTGCGCAAACGACCGGCGAGGCGCCCGTCCGCCCCAACACACATTTTGGTGCCGATCCGTTTCAGAATCCTGGCATGAACGAATAACCGATCGAGATGGCGAATCGGGAAACGTTCGCGCCGTTGAACTCTACGTTGTTGTGAACGACGTAGTAGTGGATTTCAGGCCGAATGAATGCGTTCCCCCAGAAGTAATATCGGATATCGCCGCCCACGTGAAAGGCGAAGTGATTACTACTCTGGTAATTGGTGCAGGAAGTGAATCCGCACGTGTAATACGGCGTATAGAAGCGCAGGTCCTCGCCGCCAATTCCGGCCATTACATCGCCACCAAACTTCTTGCCGAATTTGCTGCCGTAAACGGCGTCGAAATCATAAAGAATCGGCCGATAAGGAGCTTGAAACAGGAAGTTGCTTCCTGCTTCCGTGTAGATGGCCTGACTTGCTCGCCATGCAACCTCGCCGCCGAAACCGATGTGGTGTTTGAGGATGAAAAAGCCGCTGAAGCTGGGATACAACCCTCCGCTGAGAGACGGGAACACATTGCCGGAACTGTCTGTGGATACGCCGGGCGCCTTAACCGTGCCGAAGCCGAACGCTCCGTGAAATTCCTGAGCCTGCGCGCCGAGAGCAAACAAGAGCGCTGCTGCGAAAACACCAACCGCCGATAGCTTTTTCAAGAGGATCTCCTGATCGAGATTTGACCCATTGCTTGGTACCCATTAAACCCAGAAATTGAATTATAGTTCCGGTTCAAAAGCACGAATAGATACCAACCCGGAACCATTGTGACTTCTTATTCAAGGTTCGATGCGGTTAACGGCGGATTTGTTACAGCGAATGGGCCTAGACACGCCTGCTAAACCCCAAGAGCAGCTTTTCCGTATTGCGAGGCTGGCTAGCCCCTTACGCTGATCTTTGAAAAGGACAGAATGGCCGTGCCCGGGCGCGGCATTCCCATCCAGGTGGCAGGGCGGAAGGTGGTCAAGATTAGCATGTTCCTTAATTCATGAATATCTTTTGGATTCTGCGAACCGGCGATGATTCGATAGTCCTGCACACGGCCATTTGCGTCAATGTACGCTTGTATCACCAGCGAATCCTCGCTGGCCACGCCCATGCTGAATCCGAAACTGCTGGGTTGCAATTCCGGATCAGTGGCAAACATGAGAGGCACATCTGAGGCATTCGCATGTACCGCGGGAGGCGAAGCCAGCAGGCCGATCAGTACCCCAAAAATCAGAACGGTGGCTATCAATCCGGTCGTAGCGGGAACCATGAACGCGCGCAAGGTATTCTCAACATGCAAGATCAGGTTGCCGAAATACGGAGTGCGGCGCCGCGCCGCTTCATGCGAGATCGCCAGCCGCAACTTGAGAGATAAATCTTCCGGAACCCGTGCTGGGCCGAGCCGCGCCAACACCGACTGAGTCCGGCGAAGCGACTGGTACTCACTTTCGCAGGTTGAACATTCCCGCAAATGCCGATCGAGCGCCTGCATCTGCTTGCCCGTGACCGCTCCATCAAGGTAAGCGGAGAGCATCGACTTGGATTGTGTGCAGGTCATGACGCAACCTCAATTTGTTTGACGCAGGAACGCGAACAGATTCCGTCCGCAGGTTTCAAGCCCAGTTCCGCCCCAACTTCGCGAACGTACTCGTTAAGGCGTTTTCTGAGCGCATCGCGTCCGCGAGTGATGCGCGATTTCACCGTACCCAGTGAGACCTGCGTGATCTCTGCGATCTGTTCGTAAGAGAGATCTTCAATGTCGCGAAGAACCACTGCTGTTCTGTAGGGTTCTGGTACATTCCTGAGTTCGCCCTCGACACGCGCTTGGATCTCATGATCGGCCACAGTGTCAAACGGCGATTTGTGCCGGTCTACAAGAGCCAGATTGACCTCGGCTGAAGAGTAGGACTGCGGGTCGCCCTCGGTGTGCTCTACTGAGGTCTCTTTTGATTTATGCCGGAACCACCAGCGGCGGCGGTTCGATGCTTCATGGATCGCAATACGATATATCCATGTCTTGAGGCTGGACTCGCCGTGGAAATGTTTCATTCCACGGAATACTTTGAGGAAGACTTCCTGAGTGGTGTCGGCGGCGTCCGCCGGATCGGTGAGGATGCGATAGACCAAACTGTAGACCGGTTGATGAAACTCACCCACCAGCCACGCGTATGCGTCTTCTGATCCGGCCTTGAGTTCCTGGATCAGAGCCGATTCTTGTGCGCGGATTCCGATTGCGCCTGCAAAGTCGCCCAAGTTGGCCGCTCCCGCCATTCCTGCCATGGCGTGCAACTCCTCTAATTATATTCCAGGCGCAATTTCCTGGTCCTGAATTGTTAGACTCCGGCGGCCTTGCTTAGGTTCCAAGAAACCTAAGTCTCAGGCCTGCATTCGGTTAACGGCCTACTGGGGCGGAGTCTGGGCCGCAGGAACGGTACTTGGAGGTTTGGGCGGGGTCGTTTTCTTGTGCTTCACGGGCTTCTTTTCCGTGGTGGGCTTGGTGTCATCCACTACAGTCTTCTTAGGCGGGATCTCGGCACGGGCGGTTTGCAAGGCTGCGCGCAGTTGACCGATTTCTGTTTCCTTTGCATTGGCGACCTTGTCCATACGACCGGCGAAGCTGCGGCGCGATTCTTCAAGAGCCTCGAGGTCTTTATTCAGCGATTGAAATTCTTCCTTGTTTCCAAATGCGCCGGTGGATTCAACCACTGAATTCATTACGTCATAAAGCGCGTCGAGATTGCGATAGACCTTGAAGGTGAGGGGCGCGCTCTCGGGAGAATTCTTCAGATCGTTGAGCATCCCCGGCAGCGCCGATTGCAGGTTTCGCTGGATGGATTCCACGTCGCTCTGGCTCTGCTTTTTTGTGTTCGAGTCGGTCTTCCACTTCTCGATCCGCAAATGCGAAAGGTCATCCTGAATTGCCTGCGATGCCTCCTGCAGACCGGCGAGCAGTTGATTCAGCTCGGAAATCGATGAATAAGAAACCGGTGGGGCGGGTGTCTGGGCTACGCACACGCCGGCGCAAATCAGCAAAGCCACAGGGGCAAGAAGGTATCGATTCATATTTGGTCTTCTCCGAGTCAGCATACCCATTTTCACAGCTTTCGCAAAATGCTGCCAGTCGGGGCATGATCCGGAACGATCGTTAGATCGTTTTTCGGGCGAGCGAAGTTTGACTAACCAAGGCACGTGCGTAAGAATTGATGAGCACTCCATACGAATGGGCCTGTGGCGCAGCTGGGAGCGCGCTTCCATGGCATGGAAGAGGTCGTCGGTTCGATCCCGACCAGGTCCACCAAATCTTCTTCAAGCGGCTTTTTTCTCTCCCGCAAGTTTTGCTTCGGGGTGACCCCGCCTGGCGGCAGCATGTTCGATTTGCGCATTTATTTCGCCGCCCAATAGGAAAGAGAATCCAGTAACGTAGAGCCACATCAGCAAAATCATCACGGCGCCGAGCGAGCCATAGGTACGGCTGTAGGTGTTAAAAAAGTGAAGGTATCCACGGAAGGCAAAGGAGGCTGCGATCCAGAGCAACACACCGAAGATTGAGCCAGGCGTGATCCAATACCAGTGCTGCTCCTCCAGATCAGGAGCGAAGTAATAAATCATCGAAAAGGCTAGGGTGACGAATGCGATGGCCACCGGCCATTGCAAAACCTTCCAGGTGTCGACGGCGGCGTCTTTCAGGCCGTAGTATGCGCCGACAGTATCAGCCAAATACCCTCCTGAGAGCACGACTATCAAGGCCAGGATTATGAGAATGGAAATGGCGATGGTCAGAACGAACGAAATCGCCCTTATCTTGATCCACGAGCGCACCTCCTTGACTTCGTAAACTCCATTCAGGGCGGAGATCAAAGAACTCATGCCGCCGGACGCAAACCAGATGGTGAGCACAATGCCGAATGTGAGTTTGCCATTACTGGCATTCGACATGACTTCATGCAGCGTGTTTCCGACTACCTGGGCCGCGGCTGGGGGAAGCACTTGATAGACATAACTAAACAGGTTTTCGCGAAGCGCGCTTCCCCTGGCCGCAAATACTCCCAGTAATGAGAATAGGAAAATAAACAGTGGGAATAGAGCCAGCACGAAGTTGAAAGCCAATTCTGCAGCACGGCCCGTCAGGTTATCCTCATCGATTCCGGCAATGACTTTTCTTGTCAGCTGACGGAAGGTGAGGTCGCCGAGGTTCCAAATAGTGGAAATTTGTTCTGTAGTGGTTAGGTTGGAGTCGGACATGGGCCTCAATGGCGGACGGGGCTTGGATTCCCGTGTCAAGTGGAGCCGTTGCCCTATAAGACAAGAATGGTGAGGCGCCGGAATGATTCGACGAGCAGATTTAGGCTGCGTCGTCTTCGATCTTGATTCGCAAGGACTTCAGGAACTTAAGATCTTGATCGCTGACCTTCAACTCGGGATTGCTGGAAAGAGTAGTGACCATTGACGTCTTGTCGGAAGATTTCTCGCCGGGACGACTGACGCCGATGGTGGCTTCGAGCACGAGAAAAATATCGTAACCGCCGTCTTTGATCCGGGAGACCACATCGGCGATCTGCTCAGAATCCGCTAGGGATTCATTGATCGCTTCGCCCAATTCTTTCATCAGATGCTTAAGTTGCTGGTCCACGAAATCCCCCGGTCTCAGCTAAAAACCAGTCTTTCAGATGCCGTACGCGCCTCGGGCTTACGCTCGCGCCCCACCTTGAAAGTATTCTAAACCCGGGGATTGGTAAAATCGAGAGCAAATGGCAAACATCTCGACCGGGCGCAAGTTGGGCATAGCAGCCCGCATTGTAGGACAGCAGGTGAAGCGCACTCGAACCTACGGTGCGGTCCTGACCGGGGCGCGGACGACTTTTCGTCACTTCACCGGGGTTGTCGGTCAGCTCTGGTTGGAGGTCACGGGCTTTGTTTTTGTTGCATTTGCGGTGGTTGGATTAGTGGGAACGGTTAGGGAATACGGTGTATATCACGCCGGTAAAGCCCCGGGATCCAGAGTAGCTGCGGCCGCGGGATTCACTTTGATGTTTGCCTGGTTTGGCATTAGTTCTTTCTTAAGATCGCGCCGAGAGAAATAGTCGAATGCCGCAAAAATCAAAAACGACTGGCACCGTGCCTCAGGTCGAAACCTCGTCCCATATTCCGGTGCGACCGCTTTACACTCCTGCAGATTTAGAGAGCTGGGACTATGACCTGCAAGACGGCTACCCCGGCGATTTCCCCTACACACGCGGCGTTCAGCCGACCATGTATCGCGGGCGGCTCTGGACCATGCGCCAGTATGCGGGCATGGGTGACGCGGAGGAATCCAACAAACGCTATAAATATCTTCTCGCGCATGGAACCACTGGATTGTCGGTTGCGTTTGATCTTCCCACGCAGATCGGCCTCGATTCGGACCACCCGCTAGCTGTTGGGGAAGTTGGAAAAGTAGGAGTAGCCATCGATTCGCTTGAGGACATGGAGCGACTCTTCGACGGAATCGATCTGGCAAAAATTTCAACTTCCATGACCATCAACGCGACCGCGCCAATTCTTCTGGCGCTGTATGTCGCGGTTGCGCGAAAGAAGGGCGCAGATATCCGCAAGCTTTCGGGAACGGTGCAAAATGATGTGTTGAAGGAATACATTGCCCGCGGAACTTATATCTATCCGATCGCACAAGCCATGCGGCTGGTTACGGATTTATTCGCGTGGGCGAATTCGCATGTGCCGGAGTGGAATACGATTTCCATCTCCGGATACCACATGCGTGAGGCGGGAGCGACCGCCGTGCAGGAAGTGGCATTCACGCTGGGCAATGGCAGCGCTTACGTTGAGGCCGCGAAGAGAGCCGGGCTTGACGTGGACGTATTTGCACCGCGCCTTTCTTTCTTCTTTAACGCCCACAATAACTTTCTAGAAGAGGTTGCGAAGTTCCGCGCCGCGAGGCGGATGTGGGTGCGAATGATGCGTGAAAAACTTGGCGCAAAAAATCCGCGCTCGTGGATGCTGCGTTTCCACACTCAGACCGCGGGATCCACACTAACGGCTCAGCAGCCGGAGAATAATATTGTGCGTACTGCGATCCAGGCGATGGCGGCGGTGCTAGGCGGCACACAATCACTACACACGAATTCTTACGACGAAGCGCTGTCGTTGCCGACCGAGCAGGCGGCGCGCATCGCGCTGCGGACGCAGCAGATCGTCGCATTCGAATCCGGCGTGCCCAACACCGTCGATCCGCTTGCGGGATCGTACTTTATCGAATCGCTGACTGACGAAATCGAGAAGCGAGCATGGGATTATCTCGACAAAATCGACGCCTTGGGCGGAATGCTCAAGGCTATTGAGCGCGGATTTGTGCAGCAGGAGATTCAGAATGCCGCTTATGAACAGCAGAAGTCGGTTGAGAGCGGGGAAGCGACGGTGGTGGGAGTGAACCGCTTCGAGCAGGAGAGCCGCGGCCAGGTGCCGATTCAGCGTATCGACGAGTCGCTGGAGCGCAAGCAAGTCGAGCGGCTGCGCGCTTTGCGCGTGAAACGGAACCAGGCCGAGTGGAAGAACGCGATTGAGATGGTTCGAAGCGCCGCACGCTCAGAAGAGAACCTGATGCCGAGAATTGTGGACGCGGTTGAGGCACAAGCCACCGTCGGTGAAATCTCCGACGCGATGCGTACGGTTTTTGGGGAGTACCAGGAAACAGTGGTGATCTGAAAGACCTGGTTTCTTATTCTTCTTCTGAAGAAGCGTGATAGCCGCAAGCCTCGCGGCAGGAAGGGCAATAGAGAAGCCCATCCTCGCAGAGGCGGATGCCCAGCTGGCTCTGGCAATTGCAGCAATATTTCTCACAAGAGCACTTGGCCTCAGTCATTTCGCATTGCAGGCAAAGATAAACTTTAGCGGGACCGCTGCTCGAGGTCATGGGTTAACTTTATCGCCGACATCAAACCGGAGAAAGTGCCCGAGGTAACTAATAAAAATCAGGGCGGCAGCCGATCAGTTACCGCAGAACATTCTGTTTTTCGGCAGTCGCCGATTGCTGTTCCCGATACCAATCCACAGTTCTCCGCAGGCCTTCCTCAAAGTCTACGGTTGGCTTGTAGCCGAGGTGCTTTTCAATGCGCGACAAATCGGCCAGAGAATGCTTCACGTCGCCCGAACGCTCGGACGCATACTTGACGTCGCCCGTGTAGCCGGTGATTGTTTTCAAAAGCTGAAATGCCTGATTCAGATCAGCGCGCTTGCCTGTCGCCACATTGAATATCTGTCCAGCGGCTTGCGAGGCTGGAGCTTTTATTGCGAGTAGGTTGGCGTCCACTGCGTTTTGAATGTAGGTGAAATCGCGGCTTTGTGCGCCGTCGCCGAAAATCGTGGGCGCCTCTCCATTCAGCATCTGGGTGATGAACTTCGCCAGCACCCCGGAATAGGGCGAAGTCGGATCCTGGCGCGGGCCGAAAATATTGAAGTAGCGGAGAGAAACGGTTTCAAGCCCGTAGCAGCGATAGAAAGACGTCATGTAATATTCGCCCGCCAGCTTGGCCACGGCATAAGGCGAGTTCGGATTAGGCAACATTCCTTCGTGCTTGGGGAGCGTTGGGGTATCGCCGTACGCCGACGAAGATGCCGCGTAAACCACGCGCTTTACCTTCTCGTCACGTGCCGCGATGAGCAGGTGCACCGTGCCGTCAACATTTGCGCGGTTGCTGCCTAATGGGTCGAGCACGGACTTCGGAACTGAAGGGATGGCTGCCTCGTGGAAGATGTAATCCACGCCCCGGCAGGCATTTTTGACAGCTTCCAGGTCTAACAAATCGACTTCGCGTAAATCAGTTTTGCCAAGGATCTCGTCAAGATTTGCACGCTTGCCGGTAGAAAAATTGTCGACGCCGCGAACTTCATCGCCTTGGGCGAGAACGGCTCTCGCGAGTGATGACCCGATGAAGCCGGCAATTCCAGTGATCAGGTAAATGGCCACGATTCAATATACCGAATGTAAGCTGGTGGGATCGGATGCCAAAAGTAATGTTCTAGCTCATCCTGGAAAAGCCGGATCAGAGCCGGGTTCGCGCGATGCTGGGGAGAAATTCTGGGTCGCTCTTCGAATTTCCTGCCAGAGCTGATCGCGGCCAGTTCCAGTTCGCGCGGAGTAGGGTACAACCCGCAATCCGGGTAAGGTGCGGGTGAATGCATCCGTGGATTTTCGCAGGGCATTGCCGGAAAGCTTGTCGGCTTTGGTCCCCACCATCAGAAACGGCCGGTTGATGGAATTTAAAAATTCCAAAAGCTCCTGGTCACTGGCCTGCGGCGGCACATTCAAATCCACGAGCGCCAGGCAGAGAGCTAGGCAGCGGCGTTCTTTTAAATAGGGATCGATGAATCCCGACCACTGGTCAGCGATTTCGCGCGGCACACGCGCGTAGCCATAACCGGGCAGATCGGAGAAGACGACCTCGGGATGCGGCTTTCCCGGCCAGCGTACTTCGAAGAAATTGATTGCGCGGGTGCGCCCGGGTGTCGAACTGGTTTTGGCGATCTTGTTGCCCAGCAGGGAATTGATCACGCTCGACTTGCCCACGTTCGAGCGCCCGAGAAACGCAACTTCCGGAACTGTCGGCGCAGGAAATTGATTGGGGGCCATCGCCGAGGTCATGAATCTGGAGAGGACGCGCACAGTTCAGTTTCCGGGTTCCCGTCGGAACTTGCAAGTCGCGGACGTCAGTCCAGACCTAGCGGACGTTTGTTCTCGACATCCTTGTCCTCGATGGGACGGTAGCGATTTCGCAGGTGGAGGATAAGGGCAACAACGATGCCAATGCCGAGACTGATCGCGAGGAACACTCGATAGGCGGGAAAGCCGATCAACACCGCGATCATGATTACGGCGGCAATCGCCAACCCAGTCGTGCCTTTTACGTTGATTGACGTGCGGCTGAACATCGCAACAATAATGAAATTGTAGTGCGGCAGCGAAGCCTTGTGTAGAGGGTCGGAGACGAAAACTGGCGTCAGGCGAGAGCTGGATTCAGATAAACCGCAGACCCTTGGATGCGATGCTGACTTATCTTAAGACTGAATGGCCGATCTACTGGTGCGCCGCGCGGCCTTCAATGGGCCAGCACGGGCGGGGACGCCCGTGCCCCCAAATTCCCGTGAGTTCGGTTTCTTTTTTTTGCTGGCGAAACTGATGGGTTACTGGTGAGCTGACGGGCCCTCAGCCGGCGGGCTGAGCGGGATGGTCTGCGAAGCATCGGCCGGTATATCGCCTTCAGGCAATGGCCGCTCCAGAGCTATCGCGAGCACCTGATCCATGGTCTCGACAAAATGCAGCTTCATGGCGCTGCGTAAATTCTCTGGGACCTCGGCGACATCTTTTTCGTTTTCTTTAGGCAGGATCACTTCGAACAATCCGGCGCGGTGGGCAGCCAGCAACTTCTCTTTGAGTCCACCGATCGGAAGCACTTTGCCGCGAAGCGTAATCTCGCCGGTCATAGCTATGTCCCGGCGCACAGGAATCTTGCTCAGAGCGCTGGCAATTGCGGTAGCGATAGTGATTCCGGCGGACGGACCGTCTTTCGGAATCGCGCCTTCCGGCACATGCACGTGAATGTCGAAGTTGCGATAGAACTCGCGCGTCAGGCCCAGGCGCTGCGCTCGCGAACGCGTGTAGGACATAGCGGCGTGCGCTGACTCCTGCATGACGTCTCCAAGCTTGCCAGTCAAGGTCAGCTTGCCCTTGCCGTCAACCACGCTGGCTTCGGTGCTCAGGATGGAGCCGCCGACTTCGGTCCAAGCCAGGCCGGTAACCAATCCGATTTCGCTCTTCTCGTGGGCCAGGGTGTCGCGGAACTTGAGCACGCCAAGAAAATCATTCACGCTCTCGGCAGTAACGGTAACGGTGTAGTTCGCGCCTTCCTTGACGACTTTACGGGCGACCTTGCGGCAGATATTGCCGATCTCGCGCTCCAGGTTGCGGACGCCAGCCTCGCGAGTGTAGTTGCGGATCAGGGTGGTGATCGCTTCGTCCGTGACCTTGATGTTTTTCTCGTTCAGACCCGCCTGTTCCATCTGTTTCTTGACCAGGAACTGTTTGGCGATTTCGACCTTCTCCGCCTCGGTGTAACCGTGCAGCCGCAATACTTCCATGCGGTCCTGCAGAGCGGGAGGGATGGTATGCAAAACATTTGCCGTGGCTACGAAAAAGACCTGCGAGAGGTCGTACTCAACATCGAGATAGTGATCGACGAACATGAAATTCTGCTCGGGATCGAGCACTTCGAGCAGCGCGGCTGATGGGTCGCCACGAAAATCCATGGACATTTTGTCCACTTCGTCAAGCATGAAGACCGGATTTTTGGTGCCAGCCTTTTTCATCATTTGAATAATTTGCCCGGGGAGCGCGCCGATGTAGGTGCGGCGATGGCCGCGAATTTCGGCTTCGTCACGTACTCCACCCAGCGACATGCGGACGAACTTGCGCCCCGTAGCTTTGGCAATGGACATTCCCAGCGAGGTTTTACCCACGCCAGGAGGGCCAACAAAGCAGAGGATCGAACCTTTTGGATTTTTTACCAGCTGGCGGACGGCGAGAAATTCAAGGATACGCTCCTTGATTTTCTCCAGGCCGTAATGATCTTCGTTCAGGACTTTTTCAGCACGCGAGATATTGCGAATTTCTTTGGAGCGCTTCTTCCATGGAACTGCCAGCAGCCAGTCCAGGTAATTGCGCGAAACCGTGGACTCAGCTGACATCGGCGGCATAGCCTCAAGCTTCTTGAGTTCCTGTAAGGCCTTTTCGCGGACATCTTTCGACATGCCGGCTTTTTCGATTTTCTTCTTGAGTTCGTCGAATTCGCTCTTCTCGCCGCGGCCCAGTTCCTTCTGAATGGCCTTGATCTTTTCGTTGAGGTAATACTCTTTTTGCGCACGCTCCATTTGGCGCTTCACGCGCGACTGAATGGTGCGATCCATGTTCAGTTTTTCGATTTCAATATCAAGGACATCCGCAATTCGGGTCAGGCGCTCAGCGGGATCAAAAATCTCCAGCAACTCTTGCTTTTCTTCAATGGAAAGCTGGAGGTTTGCGGCGATGGTGTCAGTCAATTTGGCCGGATCTTCCATGCGCACAGCGGCGATCATGGTCTCGTAGTTGAGCGATTGGCAGAGCTTTACGTATTGCTCAAATAACGTCGTAACCCGCTGCATGGCAGCTTCGAGCTGGGTGTTGGTTTCGACGGTATAACGGGCCAGGCGGACTGTCGCCTGCATGAAGCCTTCGGTGTCGATGATTTGCAGAACCTTGGCGCGCTCTATGCCTTCGACCAGGACTTTAATGTTTCCATCGGGGAGCTTGAGACTCTGAACGATGTTGACCACAGTCCCAATCTGATAGATTTCGTTCGCCTTGGGCTCGTCGATGCTGGCATCATGTTGCGTGGCGAGAAAGATCTTCTTGTCCGAGGCCAGCGCTTCTTCCAGCGCGCGAACGCTCGATTCACGGCCCACCACGAACGGCGTCATCATGTGCGGAAAGATGACCACGTCCCTAATGGGCATCATGGGTAGCTTTCTGGTCTCGAACTTTTCCTTGGGTGTGGTCACGAAAAATAAGCTCCTGGCTACTGGCCCTTAGCTCTTAGCCTCAAACATAGTCTATCAGTCTGTTGGCACCGTCACGAGAAAGCTTAAGAGCTAAACAGCTAAAGGCCAAGAGCTGGTTTACCCAGCCTTCTCCATCATAGTAAGCGAAACGTTGCGTTTTTCAACCATTTCGCGCGTGACTTCGAATTCTTTTACTTTCTTCTGGCTAGGCAGGTGGTACATCAGATCAAGCATGAGCTCTTCCAGGATCATACGCAAGCCGCGGGCGCCAACCTTGCGCACCATGGCTTGACGGGCGATCGCGCGCAGAGCGTCCTCGCTGAATTTGAGGCGTACATTCTCAAATTCGAAGAGGCGCTGGTACTGCTTGACGATGGCGTTTTTGGGCCGAGTGAGGATTTCAATCAGGGCAGCTTCATCGAGGTCTTCCAGCACGCCCACCACAGGCAACCGGCCAACGAACTCTGGGATAAGTCCAAATTTGATAAGGTCTTCCGGCTGTATTTCGCTGATCAGCTCAAAATTGCGCTTGCGGTCGGCGACAACGTCCTGCACGGGCTGATCCTCTTCCGCCTTGAAGCCAAGAGACTTTCTTCCGGCACGGCGGCCAATGATCTTGTCGAGGCCGACGAACGCGCCCCCGCAGATAAAAAGAATGTTCGTAGTGTCGACCGGGGTGAATTCCTGGTGCGGATGCTTACGACCACCCTGGGGAGGCACATTGGCGATTGTGCCTTCGAGGATCTTTAGGAGCGCCTGCTGCACGCCTTCACCGGATACATCGCGCGTAATCGAGGGATTCTCGTCTTTGCGCCCGATTTTATCTACTTCATCGATGTAGATGATTCCAGTTTGCGCCCGGCCAACGTCGCCGTCAGCCGCCTGCAGCAGCTTCAAAATGATATTTTCAACGTCTTCGCCGACATACCCCGCTTCGGTGAGAGTAGTTGCGTCGACGATCGCGAAGGGTACGTCGAGCATGCGCGCGAGAGTTTGCGCCATCAGGGTCTTTCCTGTCCCTGTCGGGCCGATCAGCATGATGTTCGATTTGGTGAGCTCAATGCCGTCGCCGGTGCGCTGGCGGTTCATGTAAATGCGCTTGTAGTGGTTGTAAACGGCTACTGCCAGCTTCTTCTTGGTCTGTTCCTGACCAATCACATACTCGTCGAGGAAGGTCTTGACCTCTTGCGGCTTGGGTAGCTGGTTCGGAGTAGTCGCTGCCGGGGTCGCCGCGCGGTCATCTTCCAAAATAGAATTGCAGACTGCTACGCACTCGTCGCAGATATAGGCCCGCGGATAGTCGCTCGGAGATGAGATCAGCTTGGCAACTGCGTCCTGCGACTTGTGGCAGAACGAGCAGCGAAGAATTTCTTCAGTTCCGGTCTTGTTTTTCACTCGGCCCCCACTTTAGTTGGTACTTCTGACTCTTCTTTTTTTTGCCTTGGCGACCCAGTCCACTCCGCGAAAGGCCGATCATACAACCTAGCGGGTCTTGTAGATGATATCGTCAATGATTCCGTATTCCTTTGACTGCTGGGCATTCATGATGAAGTCGCGCTCGACGTCTTTCTCCACTTTCTCGAGCTTTTGCCCGGTGTGCTTCGACAGCAACTGATTTGTAATGTCCCGCATGCGCAGAATTTCCCGCGCATGAATATCAATATCGGTCGCCTGGCCTGAAAGCCCACCCATGTGCGGCTGGTGAATCAAAATCCTTGAATTAGGCAACGCTAATCTCTTCTTCGGTTCTCCTGCCGCAAGCAGGGTAGCCGCCATGCTGGCTGCCTGACCTATGCATATTGTAGTCACGTCGTTCTTCACGTACTGCATTGTGTCGTAAATTGCCATACCCGAAGTAATCGACCCTCCGGGAGAATTTATATACAGCTGGATGTCCTTTTCGGGATCTTCCTGCGCGAGAAAGAGCATTTGCGCGATGACCAGGTTCGCGACGTTGTCGTCGATTGGCGTTCCGATAAAAATGATGTTGTCTCGCAGCAGCCGCGAGTAAATGTCGTAAGCCCGCTCGCCCCGGCCAGTTTGTTCAATGACCATGGGGACCAGCATCATACGTGCGTCTTTCTCACTCACTTCTCACACTCCTGCCCGGAAATTCCGGGATGTGGGGGATTGAATCGCTCTGTCTAAGCAGATTGACGATACAGGAAATCGAGGGCCTTTTCGTTGCGGATCCTGTTCCGGATTCTATCGAGCGCTCCATCACGTGTCAAACGTGCGCGAATCGCATCCGGCGCCTGATTTGTCTGCTTAGCAAGCGCTTCAATCTCGTTTGTGATTTCGTCGTCACCGACCTCAATTTTTTCTTCTTCCGCGATTTTTTCGAGCAGCAATGCGCCCTTAACTTCCTGGACGGCTTGCTCTTTTTGCCCGGCACGCAGGCGTCCCAGGTCCATTTTCTTCATGTGCTCAGCACTCATTCCCTGAGCCGCCAATGCGCGCAGCCCTCGATCAAGCCGGAGATCAACCTGGTGCTCAACCAGCGCTTCCGGAACCTCGAACTCATTGCGCCGGATCAACTCCGCGAGCAACTTGTCTTTCGCTTCGCGCTCGGCGGTTTGCTTACGTTCGTGTTCCATGCCTTCGCGAATACGCTGGCGGATTTCGTCGAGAGTGGTAAACTCGCCGACTTCCTTGGCGAAATCATCGTTCAACTCTGGCAGAGATTTTTGTTTGATGGCGTTGATCTTGACCTTGTAGCTGAAGGTCTGGCCGCGAAGACGCTCGTCGGAAAAATCTTCCGGATAAAGAACATCGAAAGTGCGCTCTTCGCCCGCATTGGCTCCGCGCAGGTTCTCGGTGAATTCCGGCATAGTGGTCTTGCCGCCAATTTCGACCAGCACATCATCCATGTGGACCGGCTTAGTTCCAGAATCCTGGTTCTTCGGCGTGCCGTCGAGAGATACCTGAGCGTAGTCGCCTTCGGCGATCGTGCGGCCTTCAATCGGAGCGAACGTCGCCTTCTGCTCCTGCAGACTCTTCAGTGACTCTTCAACTTCTTCATTGGTTACGGAGATTTCCGGATGGTCGGCGCGCAGTTCTTTGTAGCCCTCAACTTTGATTTCAGGCATGACTTCGAAGCTGGCCTTGAAGTGCATCGGCTTGCCGTCATGCGCATGCAGATCGGTGACGCGAGGCTGCGAAATGGGAATAAGTCCCAGACGCTCGGCTTCTTTGCGGAAGTATTTGGGCACGAGCGCATCAATAACGTCGTTTTGAATGTCCTGAGAGAAGCGTTGGCGAATGATGGACGCGGGCACGTGTCCTTTGCGAAAACCGGGGATGCGTGCCAGCTTCTGATATTTCTGGATCAGGACCTCGGTCTCACGGGAGACTTCCTCGGGAGGAATTTCAACTTCGATCTCGCGTTTGGTGCTGGGCGTGGTTTCGGTTGGGCTCAAAGTTTTACCTTTCTAAGGGGTCGCAGACCCCCGCGTCGTGTGTCGCACGCTGAATTGTTCAGCGCAGGACGGGCGACGGACGACGCACGACCGGTTTTCACTCCGTCGGCGCGTAATAGCCGTGCCGACTGTGAACCTTCAATCCTTTATGTTCGGCCATGATCTCGATGGTGCGATACCGGCCATCATGTTGGAAATCTTCAGGGCGATAAGCCAGCGCATACTGGCTGCGCAGATCGGCCTGTATTTGGGAAAAGGCATTAGCCACGTCGGTCACCTGAAACGGCTCAAACCAGCGACCACCAGTGGCGTCAGCAATACGCTGCAGAATCTTGTCGTACTTGCTGCTCTCAGCGTATCCCGGAAAATTGGTGCTGATCGTATAAACAATCACGTTTGCGCGCAGGGCCATTTCTATGGCTTCCTCACGGGTTGAGCGGCTGGAGTTGTCTTCTCCGTCTGTGATCAAAACGATGGCTCTGCGGACCGAGGCAGTCTCCGCTGTATTCAGCCTCTCGCGACAGGCGTAGAAGAGCGCATCGTAAAGCCGCGTACTGTTGCCGGGGCGCAGGCTGCGTATGCCCTTCGAGAGCAACTCGGAATTGCCGGTGAATTCTTGCGTGACCTCAAGGCTGGAATCAAAGCCGAGCACGAATGCCTGGTCGTACTTGGGCCGGATAGTTTGGTTCATGAACTCAATCGCGGCTTCCTGTTCAAATTTGAAGCGGCCACGGACTGAGGCGCTGGAATCGATCAAAAGCCCAACCCGCAAAGGCAGGTCGGTCTCACGCCGGAAGCTCCGTATGTCGATGACCGGGTGGCCATCATCCATCACCCTGAAGTCCTTCTTGCTGAGGTCGCGCACGTAATGGTTGTGCTTGTCAGTGACCGTAAACACCACCGGGACCTCATTCACATTCCGCCGGATGGTCGTGTCGTTGGCAGTTTCTAAAGTTTCGCCGGAATCGTTGGCGCCCCTGCTTCCGGCTGGGTTCTCGCGAGATGTCTGCTGCGTCTGAGAATCGGTTTGGGCTGCAGGCGGCGTATCAGTTTGGTTTTGCGGGGAAGCCGGTTGCTCTTGCGGCGGTGTCGCAGGCGCCGGTTCCTTTTTCTGAATGACCGCCGAAGGCGCTGAGGGCAAATCGTCCGTGCCCTGTCCTGCGTTCTGAGCGATTACGGGCGCGCTCAACCAGGCAGCAATCAGGACGACCAAGATGCTACTAAAACGGTCCATGGATGTCTCATTATAGACGCTTCTCTGTGGATGGATTGGGGCTCACGCGGCGCAAAAATTCCACGAGAGGCTCCGGAACGGGACTCGAAAAGCTCAGCAACTCGCCACTGCGGGGATGTGCGAACTGAAGCTCAGCGGAGTGGAGAAAATTTCTGGATAGCGAAATTGTTGGGCCAGATTTGCCGCGAATCTCGCGGGGCGCTCCATAGAGCGCATCGCCCACCACGGGATGCCCGAGAGACGCCATGTGGACGCGAATCTGATGGGTGCGTCCGGTTTCAATCGTGACTTTGAGCCACGTAAATTTGCCGAAGTCAGATTCGATTCGTTGCTGAACAACATACTTCGTGATGGCCTCGCGCCCGTTGCTGCGACGCGTGGTCATGCGAATGCGCCGGATAGCGTCGCGGCTGATCGGGCTGGAGATCGTGCCTTTGTCAGCCTTCAGCCACCCGTGGACCAGGGCGACGTACGTCTTGTGCACTCTTCGTCCGGAAAACTCCGCCGACAACTTGCGATGTGAAAGGTCGTTCTTTGCGACAACGATCAGGCCGCTGGTTTCTTTATCCAAGCGATGAACAATGCCCGGGCGCAGTTCGCCTCCCACGCCCGAGAGTGCCCCGAAGCGATGAAGCAAAGCGTTGACCAGGGTGCCGCGGTTTCGCTCGTCGTCAGTGGCGCCGGCACCGGCGTGGACCATCATGCCGGCGGGTTTATTTACGACTGCTAAGTCGTCATCTTCATAAATGACGTCGAGGGGAATTTCTTCGGCCATCGCACGCAGCGGAGGTCGTTCGACCTCGCCGACAATTTCAATCTGCTCGCCCCCACGCAGAAGCAGCGAAGCTTTGGCGGATTTTCCGTCGACCAGAACTTTTTCCTGCGTGATAAGCTGCTGGATTCGCGAACGGCTGCTGTCGGGAATTTGCGATACCAGGAAGTGATCGAGGCGGCGACCGCTGTTCTCGGCAGCAATGGTGAAAACTCTATTTGTTTGATCTACCAAACGATAGTGTAACGGCCACGGGGCGTAGCCTCGCTGTCGAACTTAAAGATAATTCTTTGAACCTGCATTGAAGGTTCTGGGCAGGCTTCTACGTGCTCTGCTGGACGGGCGAGACGCCCTCACCCCACGGGCGGCCCCTAGCGGGTCGCAGTTGCCAGAACTACTTTTGGCGTTGGCCGCAAGTACCAGATAATGCCGCCGGTTAGAACGAGCCCGATCGCGATGAGTTGGGTTCCGCTCAAAATTCCGCCAAACACCGAGCCGCGGCCCGGATCGTCGCGCAGAAATTCGAGAAAGAATCGCGCAATGCCGTAAAGGAAAAGGTATGCCCCGAAAATCTGTCCGTCGAATTTCTTGCGATTGAACATCCAAGTAAGAAGGAAGAAGATGCACAACTCTACGGCCGATTCGAATAGTTGAGTAGGCTCAAGCGCGTGACCGAGCGGAGTTCCGACGAGTTGTTGCGCCAGCGGATTGGTGAACGTCACGCCCCATATGTGGTCTGTAGGTTTGCCGTAGCAGCATCCGGCCGCGAAGCAACCCAGTCGTCCGATCGAATGGCCCATGGCGAGGCCGGGCGAGAAGGCGTCGCACGTGGCCAGCGCGGGCATGTGATGCTTGCGCAGAAACCATGCGGCAGCGACGAAAGCGCCGATGAGTCCACCCGAGAACACACCTCCGGCCTGGAGGGTCGCAAGACTGAAAATTTCACGCGGATGCTGCGCGTAGTAACTCCAATCCACCAGAAGATACAGCAGCTTGGACCCGACGATCCCCGCCAACACCACTGCAATGCCGAAGTCCCAGGCATTTTCAGGCTTGATGCCTTGCTTGGCTGAATTGCGGACGCTGATCCAAAGGCCGACTAAAACGCCCAATGCGACCAGGACACCGTAGGTGGGTATGCTGAAGTAACCGAATTGAAAAAGTCTGGGAAACACTGGCAATTAGATGCGAGCAGGTTCGCGAAAGTCGTTAATTTCAGTTTACCTCAGGGGCTGAAGCCCCGCTCTTGTCTGGAATTTCGGCATCAAGGGAAAGCCGAGGAGAATCCACAGCGTCGCCGGGATTCAAAGGTGAGAAGCCGACCCACTTGACCGTGTGACGGGCCGAGAATGAACCGTCGGTAGACGTTTGGGACCCTCCGAGATCCTTTAGGCCTCTCCGCATGGCGGAGCATGGCACACCAGATCAGATACGAGTCAGGCCCCGTTCATTCAAGCATTGGTTCAAAAATCGGTGACCGCCATCACCAACCTTGCAGGCCGGCTTTCATTTGGGATGCTAGGCGAAACTTGGTCAACTGCGCAAGGGGGTGGCTCAAAAAAGATGGTACTAAGGTTGCTTTCGGGAGGCCAAGAACCAGCCACGGATTTGCACAGATTTTTACGGATCTCAAATTAACACTCGGCTTGATCCGGGATGGCCTGCGCAATCCGTGGCCCAGCTTCTACTTGCTCTGCGGACGGCTCGCCGGCGGAACGATCCCGTTCATGCGAAGGTAAACAACCATCTGGCCGTAATGGTCCATAGGATGGGCGCACGCGAACGCGCCGACGCTGAGGCGAGCTGCTTTCATGTCGCCAAAGAATGTTACTTGGTCCAATTGATTTTTGTCCGTGATCGAACCCAGAGCCTTGTGAAGATAGGCGAAAGAGTCTTTCAGGAATTGCATAATTTGCGCCTTGCTCTTAACCGACTCAGGACCTTTCTCTTCGCCCGTGTCGACCGGCGGTTTCTCCTGCAAAATGCTGGCGCCGAAAATGTAATTGACAGCCGCGACATGCTTCACCTGCTCCGCAAAGGTGCGGACACCCTTAAACTCGCCATTAGTGGGAGCGAAAGAATATTTGTCTTCCGGCATGGCGTCGGCCGTGGCGACAAATTCCTGCTCGCCAATGGCCATGATCGCGTTAAGCGCGTCGCCCGGCGTCTTTGCCACTGGCATGGCCATTTGACCCAGAGCAAATCCTGAACAACATACGAACACAAAAATTCCCAGCATTGACTTCACACAACGCATAAACGTTTCTCCTCAGATTGAAAGTTGTCTTGCCCCTGGAAAGTAATGCTTCAACAAACTTATTGAGTGGTTACAGAAGTCGCCATCTCCGGCGACCCGAATGTCAGGCGAAAACGCCGCACCGTAGCCAGCCCGGCGATCAGAGTTGCTGCCGAACAAAGCATTGTAGTCGGCACGCCGAATTTTGTCGCCAGCGCGCCCCAACCAGCACTGCCCAACGCCATTCCACCTTGGAGGACAAGTAAGTACATGGAAATCGCGCGAGCCCGCATCCAGCTCGGCGTCATGAGTTGTGCAGCCACATTCAGGCACGCAACGATGCTGATCCATGCCATTCCACCGGCGAACAAAATAATTGCCAGCCAGCCAAAGTTCTGAGTGCGTCCCGCGCCAAGAGTAGCAAGTGCAAACAAAACTATCGCTCCGGCGACCAGACCATCGACCGAGAGTCGCACTCGAAGTCGAGGCAGCAGTCCAGCTCCAGCCAGTGCGCCCAGCCCGAACACGCCGAGCAGCATGCCATATCCCGATGCGCCATAGGGGCGAGCAATAATCGGAAGCAGAGCTAATACCGAACTTGCGCCCACGCTGAACACCGCGGTGCGAATCAGGACGCAATGCACGGTGGGCGCGGTGCGTACGTACCGGAGGCCCGCGAGCAGTGACTCCGTTAGGCGACCTTTTTCTGCGCGCTCAAGATTCGGTCGCTTCCATCTATATAGAAAGAGGATCACTCCAAAGAATCCCGCGGCATTCATCAAGAACGCCACTCCTGAATTGGTGGCGGCAATTACAAATCCGCCAAGCGCAGGGCCCACGGCGCGCGCCACATTGAATGCGGCTGAGTTCAAGGCGACAGCCGAGGCGTGATTTCTTGGAGAAGTCACCTCCGGTGTGATCGCTTGCCATGCGGGATCATTCACGACTGCTCCCAATCCCAGCAGAAATGTGAACAACACCAGCAGCCACGGCGTGACGTACCCAAGCAGCGTCAGTATTCCGAGCGAAGCGGCAGCTGCAACCATCCATGCCTGAGTGACTAAAAGAAAACGGCGGCGATCGACCATGTCGGCTAGCGCGCCTGCGGGCAGGATTACTAGAAATACCGGAAGCATTATGGCCGCCTGCACCAACCCAACCATGAATGGTGATGAGGTGAGCTGGGTCATCAGCCACGCCGCGCCGACCATCTGCATCCATTTGCCGATGTAAGAAATTACGGCAGCGATCCAAAGCGAACGGAAAAGCGGTTCGCGCAAAGGCGCGAGCGCCGAATTGCTTTCGGGTTCGTGCAGTCCGGGATGCTGCGCCTGTAGGGAGTCAGCCATCAGTTTGCCTTGATCTCGGCGGCTGCGGGAATCGCCGCGCGGAATGGCCAATCGTGATTGCGCCATGCCCGCATGATGTAAAGAAGAATTCCGGCGATCAGGATCGCGAAGGCGTAGCGAATCTCCTTAAGGAAATCTTTGCGCGCCAGCAGAATGTATGCGAAACCGATGATTGCCAATATCGCGGGAACCGGATAAAGCCACATGCGGAACGGGCGCGGCATATCGGGCCGGCGCACCCGCAGAACAATAATGCCGATAGCCTGAAGGATGAATTGGAGCAGAATACGAATGACCACCAGCGCCGAGATTACGTCCGCAAGCGAGAAAAAGCAAAACAGCAGGCCGGCCCCGCCGAGAGCCAAGAGCGAGATGTGCGGAAAGCGGTAAACGGGATGGATTTTCGAGAAAACCTTGAAGTAATTTCCGTCGAGCGCCGCCGCGTAGGGCACGCGCGAGTAGCCGAGCATCAGTGAAAACACGGAAGCGAAGGCCGTCCACATCACGAGCACGGTGACCAGGTTCGCAGCCCATGGCCCGTAAATGCGCTCCATAAAAGTTGAGACCACATAAAGCTTGTTGTTGGAATTGGGCGAACGCAGCATCTCGTGCCAATCGACCACCCCGAGAATGCTGATGTTCATCATTAGATATAGACAGGCCACGAGAAAAATCGATAGCAGCAGGGCGCGCGGGATATTTTTGGCAGGCTCTTTGATCTCGTCGCCGAGGAAGCAAACGTTGTATGCGCCCCAGTAATCGTAGGTGGCGATCAGCATTGCCGAGCCGAGGCCGAGCCAGAAATTTTTGCTCAGCGTGAAAGCGCCGGGCGGAAAGCTTAACGCGCGGGCAGCATTGAAGTGCGTGAATCCCGCGAAGATGATCCAACCGATGGTTCCCATCACGCCGAACCATAGAAACTTTGAAAGAAAACCGATATCGGTAATGCGGCGATATAGCAACAAGACTGCGATGAGCACGATTCCAATGGCGATGAAAGTTGTGCCCGCGGCGGCCCAGTGAAACTGCAAGGTGCCGATAAAGGGAAGATGGAGATTCCAGTTGCGAAAAGCGTATTGCTGCTCGAGGCCAGGAAGCAGGTAGGAAGCGTAGCTGGCGAATCCGATTGCGCCCGAGGCGATCGACAATGGTGCGCTGAAGGAAAGTTGCCAGATGAACAAAAACGAAACCAGTTTGCCGAGACGATGTGGACCGTATATTTCGCGAAGATACTGATATGACCCGCCCGAGCCGGGAATAGCGGCGCCGAGCTCTGCCCAGACCAGACCATCGCAGGTTGCAAGCAGCGCGCCGATTACCCAACCCAGCATCGCCTGCGGGCCTCCCATTGCGCTTACCACCAGCGGAATGGTGATGAACGGGCCGACGCCGATCATGTCGATCATGTTCAGCGCGGTGGCGCTCCACAGGCTTATGCCGCGGATGAGTGTACGGTCGTTAGAGAGAGGCGCCGACATTAGGAGTTTGTGGATTTACGAATTTACGAATTCAGTATGAGTCCTCGATTTCGTCAATTCGAAGATTCTCCAATTAAAAATTTCAGTTTGGCAGATTGAGGTTTCTCGGCTCGGTCTCCCGCGCTCACCAAATTCACAAACAACCGAATCGCCCCCGGCACTCCCGCGGGTAACTGACGGAAGAATGCGTACCCGGTAAAGATGTAAGTTCCCTTGCCGTACTTCGCTATCATCAGGCCGCCCTTTTGGTCCGGCTCATTCGGATCGTGACACGAAAGCAGCGGCCTGAAACGATCGTCCCACTTGTCCATGAAGTAGAGACCTCGCTCCTGCACCCAGCCATCAAAGTCTTTTTGCGAAATCTCGTTGGGATAATGAAAGACAGGATCGTCGGGCGCCAGGATCTGCACCGGCGCCTCTTCGACCGAAACTCGCGCCCGGCTTAGTTCGGCGGGATAGGGCGTGAGGTGCTCACTATTGAAATCTGAGATGCTGTTATTGTTCTGCACGATCAAAGTACCGCCCTTGGAAACGAAATCCAGCAGCTTCTGATTATTTGCGACCAGCTCTTTTTGCGTGTCATAAGCGCGCACGCCAAGAACGATGGTTCCATACTGCGCGAGATTTTCTGTAGCCAGCTTGTCTGCGGGGACCGGCGTCACGTTCATCCCGATCTGCTGTAGCACGGTCGCGATATCGTCGCCTGCGCCCATGATGTAGCCGATTTTGAGGTCCTTCGGGACCTTCACATCCACAATACTGATGTGCTGCACCGCGGGTTCAAAGTAATAAAAGGAGCCGAGGTCTTCGCGGGTGACTAGGGTGTAACCTTCGGAGTACTTGGTTTCCCCAGCATTCAGCGCGGCTCGTATTTGGGTCTTGCTTTGTTGAAGGTTTTGAGAGAGCGCTGTGAATTTAAAGTCCCGCTTGTCTCCGCGTTTGGGGAGGCTTACTTCTTGATTCTCTGGCTTGGAACTCCATCTTGCTGGCAATTCGAGGCGCAAAGCGCCGGCTGGCACCCCCGTGAGATTTGAAGCGACGCCCACTCCGGCCGTCGTGGTGTTTCCTTCCGCGACTGGTATCACCTGCTCACTTGGTTCAATCGCGACCGAGAACGCCGGAGTTATCGCAAGCTCCCTCATCTGCAAAACACCGCGTTGATCTTTAAATGGCACCTCAACATCTGCGGATATCGTCCCTTGCGGCGAGGATCTGGCTTTCTTCCTCAAAAAATCCGGTGCGGGGGAATGGAATCGACTGTGATCGACAATCTCAAAATCGACTTTTGCGTGGAGCGGTTCCGGTGGGAAAGGGAGCGTTGCATGGGCCTCGTCGTCGATCTTATTGACAGACTCAGTTTGAGGATCGTCGCGGTGCCAGTACGGCCGGGTAATCGGCGCGTCTTGCGGGATCAGGACGAGGAAGTTTGCATAATAATCCTCGCCTGGGCCGATTGTAGTTTGATCGGCATGGGTTTGGCGTACCCAATCGCTGTGATTGAGCGCGGCATTGCCGACATTCAGCCAATATTTAGAACCATTGTGTAGTTTGGCGATTACTTCGAACTTCTGACCCGGAGAGACGGCGGTCAGCGCTTCTGATTCAGGCGGCACCGGAGCTGCCGGGCCCTGCGGCGGAGAGACGGTCACGTCAAAGGTCAAATCCAGTGCCAAATTGAGAGCGGTTTCAGATTGCTGTTTCTTAGCAGAAACAGATTGAAGCAATGCGCTCTTGTCGTCCGGCGAAAGGCTGCTTTCATTGATTCGATCGACAATTGATCCGAACTTCTCTACGTCCGCCGAGAGGTCGCCGACAGAATCCTTAATGTGATCGGCGAGCTTCGCGAGATCTGCGTTCAGCCATGGAAGTTTATTTTCATCTCCGAGCTTTGCTGGTAACGCAGGCAAGGTGGTATCAATTCCGTCAAACAAATCTTTTTCGTGTCCGCTGGAGTCTTTGGTATTCGGCAGCACAGAATCGACAAGTTTGTAAAATGCGAACCGTGGCCCGGAAGGAATTTTCAGATCCCCCAGGCCCTGCGATTCCTGGTGCCGCAAACCTTCAATTGCAAACTGCGAGTACGACATGCCGAGTGTGGGATCTTCTTCGCCAGTGTTTATCTTGACCGTGTAGTTTTCGTCAGCACAGGTAGACGCGCCGAAGCCGCAGACGTTGCCGATGTAGAGTTTTTTCGGTTGCCAGGGCTGCAGGCCTTGCTTGAGTTGGTCCGGGAAACGGTTCGGATCTCCCGCCGCACGGAATGCTTCTTTCGTCAGAATCGCTGAAGCCTGGTGATGTCCGTGGCCGTCGCGGTCGGTGCCGGAGAAACGCGCGATCAGCACATCAGGGCGGAACTCGCGGATTACGCGGACCAGGTCGGCCAGTGGAACGTCGTGGCCGCCCCATTTCTGAAAAGTCTCTTCCGGCGTCTTCGAGTATCCAAAGTCAGCGACGCGAGTGAAACGTTGCTCGACTCCGTAGTAACGATCGGCAGCCAACAACTCAAGCGTGCGTAGAATACCGAGTTCATCGGAAAAGGTATCGCCGGTTTTATTTTGCCCGCCCTCGCCACGCGTAAGCGTCAGTAAAAGCGTATGCACTCCTTTGCCGCGTGCTTCCAGCGTCAGGAGGCCACCATCTTCGTCGTCGGGATGCGCGGTGACCATCATCAGGCGGCCGGTGGTTTGCAGTTTGCGTAGCTCTTGCTTCAGGCCGGCGGTGCCGGTGTCTTGCGGGAGAGGATCGAGATAACCGTGAGTGCCGCTGGTATGGTCGGCAAGTGCGGCCGCAGTGGACGCCGGATTCGCACCTGGATTTGCTGTTTGTGCGAACAATGTGCCGAGAAGAAGGAAAACACAAGCAAGCAGCACGGGGATTGAGAGAAAGACGTTTGTCTTATCCTCCCGTTCTTGCAGAGATACAACC
This sequence comes from uncultured Acidobacteriota bacterium, assembly GCA_963702345.1. Classification (GTDB taxonomy): domain Bacteria; phylum Acidobacteriota; class Terriglobia; order Terriglobales; family Acidobacteriaceae; genus Gp1-AA145. Next base: position 314,210 of record CAVPCD010000009.1, read on the forward strand.
CTCGTGGTTTGCATAGCTATGGGACGACAGCCGTGGCTAAATGGAAACAAAATTTGCCTCATCGAGAAATGGTGAGCTTCCCATGATCTCATGAGATTGATCGAGAGGTGTGCCTGGCATTTACACAGCGCAGTGCGGGGATTAATTAATTAATTAGATAACGCAGGAATTATTTCCGACTAGCTGATTGTTGTCGACGGAAGAGATTTGGGCGTTCAGCCAGCGATTAGGTTGGTGTCTTCCTTGGATCTGGAGCTTCAAGTAGTTATCGGTCAGCGCTTCCGTGCAGGTGCCGTCTGCAGTTTCAGAAATCACGTTGAGGGTGATCGCCCCAATCTTAAGGCCCACAAACTGGCGCATGAAGGCACGTTTTTTTGCTGCTCCGAGTTCCCGCAGAATGCGATTTCGTTCGCGTGCCACATGCACCGGGACTTGATTGGGCAGGGTGGCAGCCGGCGTGCCGGGGCGCGCCGAAAATGTGAAGATGTGCAAATAGGTGAATGGGAGTTCTTCAATGAGCCGGCGCGTCTCTTCAAATTCAGAATCGGTCTCGCCGGGAAAACCGACCATTACGTCGGCACCGATGGCGGCCATTGGCATGGCGGCACGAATTTTTTCGATCTTCTCGCGGTAATGCCAGGGGCGGTATTTGCGGTGCATGCGGCGGAGCACCGCGTCGCTCCCGGATTGCATTGGTATATGCGCGTGCTTGGCGATTCGCGAAGCGTCCGCCATCAACCTGATTAACGAATCGCTCCAGTCCATGGGCTCGACCGAAGAGATGCGGAGTTTTTCGAGAGAGGTGTGATCCAGGATCGCGCAAACCAGATCCTCGAATTTCGGCGGGCGGGGACGCCCGTCGCTCCAAAAATCTTTAAAATTTGAAAGGCGGACACACTCGTCATCTACAACCTGAGAAGGGAAGTCGCGGCCCCAGCGGCCCAAATTGATTCCGGAGATGACAACTTCTCGATATCCGGACTCGACCAACTGATTCACTTCGCGCAAAACGTCATCCAACTTCAGCGAGCGGCTGCGGCCCCTCACTGAGGGAATAATGCAAAATGAGCAGCGGTTATTACAGCCATCTTGAACTTTTAGATTTGGACGAGTGCGCTCATTGGCCGAATCAAAAACCGGCGCTGCGAGCAGTTCGGTGTGGGCAAAGATGTCTGATACAAAAATCGAACCACCAAATGAGCCTTGGCCGCTCGTTAAGTTTGAAACAGGCACAAAATTTTCTAGCGAGCGGTCCTTCTCAGGCTGTGGTCGCAATGCAATCTGCGCCAACGCATTCTTGTGCGAATTGCCGACGACGACCGACACACCGGGCAGCGAAGCAACTTCATGTGGCACCCGCTGAGCGTAGCACCCGGTAACTATTACTTCGCAGCCGGGATTCTCGCGGCGCACACGGCGAATGGCGGCGCGCGCATCCTGCTCGGCGGATGCAGTTACAGCACAGGTGTTTAGCACCACGTAGTGCGCGTTTCGGGGATGATCGGCGCGATCGAGGCCGTGTTCCCGAAATTGTTCTTCAATGGCGGCGCCGTCCGCTTGCGTAGCACGGCAGCCGAAATTTTCTACGTAAAAGCTCGACACGCAACTATACTAACGTATGTAGATCGCCGGATTCTGCGGAGAGACCGTGCGGTTCCCAGTCCTTATTCGAGGTACTCATGAAGCGCAAGATCCTGCTGGTGGACGACGACGCAACCGTGTTGCTGACCCTGAAAGCGGTGCTCGAACTGAATCATTTCGATGTGCAGACGGCATCGTCTGCGGCTCAAGCCATTGAGAAACTGATGTCAGGCGAATATGACATGGTGATAACCGACTCGCGTATGGAAACTGATGACGCGGGTTTCCACGTGATTCGCGCGGCGCGGCAGCAGCGGTATAACCCCGCGACGGCGCTGCTCACAGCGTATCCGCCGCGCAACATGGAAGGGAAGCAAAACAGCGCGCAATCGGTACTTGTCAAACCAATCGGCACCCAGGATTTGCTGCGGCAGATTGAGGCTTTGCTGGTGCAGCATCAGGACGAAAAGCAATCGCGCGCGCGCCTCGCACACTACGACGCGACGTCCTCGCAGAAGCAACAAAAGGCCGGCTAGCCTCGTATCCAGCCTAGGCCAGCCGATATTCTTTTTTGAAGTTCAGGCGCTCGCCGCTTGACGACGGTCCCGGAAACACTCCCGGCAAAATACCGGACGGCCCTGAGTGGGACGGAAAGGCACAGTCGTCTCCTTGCCGCAGTGTGAGCAGACTGCGGTGGTCTCGACTTTTGGGCGCGATGGGAAGCCCTGCCTGACCGGAACCGCGCCCACTGAAGTGAGCCGCTTGGTCTTGCAGGTCTTGCAGCGCTTGGGTTCATTCTTGAATTGCTTGTCGTGGAAAAAAAGCTGTTCGCCCGCGGTGAAGACGAAGTCCGCTCCGCAGTCAATACACTTTAGAGTCCTGTCCTGGAATTCCATCCGAGAGCTCCTTATGGCCAGCCCCATTGGCGCGACGCTGTGGCGTGCGACCATGTGTGATCGTGCCCCCTGTTCCTAACTATTACCCTTGGGTTCGGCCCTCCGCACTGGGAAGTGTGCGGGATACAACTTAAAAGTCCCGGCAGGAGAATAATTCGATAAGAGTGTCTTAATAATTGGGCGTGCCTCAACTCGGCGGTTGCGGCCCTACAGCGTTATTCCTGCTCTTTGCGTTGTTTCTTGCGGTTGCGTTTGCGGGCCAGCGCTGCCTTAACTCGCTTCTTCTCGCCTGGCTTCAGGTAAAAGGAGTGACGCTTCACTTCTTTAATGAGGTCTTCCTGCTGTACCTTGCGTTTAAACCGGCGAAGAGCGTTTTCGAGCGACTCGCCTTCCTGCAATCGAACTTCTGGCAACTAAGCGGCACCCCCAGACTGGTACAGGATGAACTCGTCCTTTATTGCAATTTGGCCGCATAAAGTCAAGCAAATATCAAGATTTGTCAACTGGAAACCCGACTCTTAAAAAGCAGATACAACTTCCCAATTTAGAACCCTAAACGTAGAGCGAACTGAATTTGACGGGGTGCATATGCATTCGTAGCGTGCATAAAATTGGTAGGAACCTGATAGTAGGCAGGAAAGTAGCTGATTCCAATGATCTTAGTTCCGTAATTGAATTGCGCGGCATTGCTGACTGCGCCGTCACTGGTCAGTTGAAAGCGGCTGTTGAGGCGGTTGAACAGGTTGAAGGACTCGGCGGTAAATTCCAGTTTCCAGCCATTCTTGGAATAGATCCGGCGCGCAATCCGCATGTCTGTGCTTGAATAATCCGGGCCGACGAATGAATTACGACTTGCCCCTGGCAAGCGGTCGTTGCCGTAGTTTCCGTCCTGGTTCGCGTCTCCCGCAACGGTGGCGTCGACCGGCCTGCCGCTACCCGCAGTGACCACTCCAGAATTTTTCCAGCCTTTAGTAAGTCCGCCAAGCCAACCGTGGCCGCCATTCAGCGCGCGCAGTTCATACATCCAAGAAAAAACGAACCGGTTGCGCTGATCGGTAACGCTACTCGCCTTCTCCGAGTTAGGAGCGTAAGAATTTTGAACGGTGGCAGGAACGCCAGCTACGAGTGCATCTTGCCCATCGTCGATCGCGTGCGCGTAGGTGTACCCCAAGCGGAAATACAGGCCGTGCGTCATCTGGCGCCGCACCGAGATGGTCGCTCCATGGTAAGAGCTCGACGCCGCACTCTCGTATACATCAATCGATCCAAGCTGCGGAATGGGTCGTGCTAGAGGGTTGATGCAAGGTGGGTACGGACAAGTGAAAGAAGTTGTGTTTTGCCATGTAGCAAAGCTTTCTACCGTTCCGTAGCCGAGCAGGTTCGCCCCGGAGGCGTCATAAACCGGGTACTCAACGGCTGTTGGAGGAGGCAGATTTACGTCGCGAGCGCGGATCAGATCTTGTCCTCGGACAAAGGAGTATGAGATTTCTCCCACCACGCGATTGGCGAGTTCACGCTCCAGGCTGACGCTGACCTGATGGACCTCGGGCGAACGGAAGTTGTGCGCAAACGCGGAAATATTATCTTGCGCAAACTGCATCAAGTTTGTTGGGACAGAGCAGGAAGTTGCCAGCAGCGCGCAGTTCACCAATGAATAGGGATATTGCGGGAACACTTGCTGAGCGTAGTAATTCGTCTGGTTGAGAAAAATAGAATTAGGCGTGAGGCCATTTTGAGTCTCGATCGTAGAATTGTAGATCTGTGGAATGCGGGGATAGAACAAGCCATATCCGATGCGTGCTACTAACGGCCGTTGATCGCCGATGGAATATGACAATCCCACTCGCGGAGCAAAATCCTTAGGATTGAACGGCACCTTGCCGGAATCCGGCCACAGCGGATTTGTTTTTAGATATTTGGCGCTGAAGGTTTGAAGGTCGTAGCGAACTCCCAGGCTTACGTCGAAGTGATCAGTCACTCGAAACATATCTTGCGCAAAAGCCGCGCATTCGTTCGTGTCCGGGTGGCTGACAGCTGATCCAAAGTTCTGAACATAATAATGAGGCACCGCGTGCGCGTATGCGCGGAGCGGGGTCAGTTCCAATCCCCCCAACATCGGCTGAAACGTAAACGGATTCACGCGAATCGGATCGAAGATAAACTCTCCACCAAAGTTCGACGGAAAGAAGTCGTAGATCTTCGTAATCAGCGCATCGCCACCAAATTTCCATGAATGCCGCGAACCTTCCCGGCTGACCGTCTCCGCAAAGTGTCCGCGGTTCTCGTGAGTTTCTCGTGGCAAGATAGTCGACCGACCGAATCCATCGAGTATGCCCGGAACACGAGTCAGTGGAGTGCTTGAATTGGTTTGTGACCATTGAAGATCGCGTGAAAATTGGGCCCGCAGATGGCTCACTGTCCTCCATGAAAGCGCGCTGGTGAGAGATGCGGTAGCCGTCCCGGTTTCGACATTTTCGATTCCGTTGTCCGAAATCCCATACGTAGTCAGCGGACTGGACGGATCCATGAAGACGTTGTTTGCGCCTGAATAGCGCGAGGTATTGAGCCGCAGCGCGAGTTGATTGTGTTGCGAAATGTTTATATCAAGTTTGGCGAAGCCGGCGTTGCCCAGGAGCTTTGAAGGATACAGTCCCGCTTGTTTCGTTAGCTGCCCTGCCGCTGCAAACACCAAGGCCTGATCGTCAGCCTCAAAGTCACCTGGCGTGAAGGGCCCCGCCCCCAACTGGGGAATAACGCTGGCCCCGCCGTTCACGAAACGCACCACCGTCGGCTCGTGAAAAATGTGCTGGTCGTATCCGGCGAAGAAGAAGACGCGATTGCGCCGCAGCGGGCCACCGAGCGTGAATCCGAATTGCTGCTGCTCGTCGTTGGGTTTGATGTTCAGTTCCGGATCGCGTGCGTCGAAGGTGCTGTCTCTCAGATAATAAAAAGCCGTGCCGTGAAGCTTGTTGGTTCCCGATTTAGTGACCACGTTCACGACCGCGCCTCCGGTTCGTCCGGATTCAGCGGAAGTAGAATTGGGCGAGACCCGGAACTCCTGAACTACCTCATTCGAGAATTGGTAAGGCGCGCGGTATCGGCCACGCGCCTGCGCAAAAAAGGCGTTGTTGTTGTCGCCGCCATCGACCAGGTAGCTGGTTTGGAATCCGCGAATGCCGCCGAATGAGAGGTCGCCGTTGGAGGTCGAATTCTGTCCGCGCGGATCGGTTGTCGCCTGGGATGTGAGCAGCGCAAGGTCGGTGAAGCGGCGGCCATTTAAGGGAAGATTTAGAATGGCGCGTTCATCAATCACGGCGGATACACCACGCGGCTCGGTTTCTACTGCACGCGGTTCGGCTGAAACCGTAACGTTTTCGCGCGCTCCGGCGATCTGAAGCTTGAACTCGATTTCAGTTATGCCGCCAAGGTTTACACGCAGGAACGGGCTGAGTTGAGGCGACATTTTATCTGCGGTCACGCGAGCCGAGTAGTCGCCGGGGGGCAGCAGCTCGAAAGCGAATCGCCCTTCGGCATCGGAAGTTTGTTGGTAGTGAAAGGCTGTCGAGATATTCACCAGCGCGACGGTGGCGCCGGCAATTCGATCGCCTGAAGGATCGAGCACGATCCCCCGGAACGAGCCGGTCGATCCATCTTGAGAAAAACATAACGACGATAAAATAAAGAGTGCCGCAAAGAAAAGGACGACATGCCGCATAGATTCACTCCGCTTGCGAAGTGAGTCCAGCCTCGACGGGAGACTCATCTCATATAACACGAAGGCGAGCGCGAGTCAGTGATGTGTGAGGAAAATTTGTGTCCGCGTCCCGCAACGGGAAACTTTGTTAGCATTTAGCACGCGTGAGCAGCGTCGAGCGCTGAGCAGCGAGCTACGAGCGTACGCGATGGAAGCTGGCGGGTTTGCTCATAGCTCAATGCTCACCGCTCGTACGTGCTTGACTGCTAAGTGCTTCTTCATGATCCGCTCCTACAAAGGCATTTCTCCAACGATTCCGAGTTCGTGTTACGTCGATGACTCGGCGCAGATCATTGGCGACGTCGTTCTCGGCGAACATGCCAGCGTCTGGATGAACGCGGTGCTGCGCGGCGATGTGCATTCGATTCGTATCGGCGCATATTCGAACATTCAGGATTGCAGCGTGCTTCATGGCATGAAGGAGCAATACGGCGTCTATCTCGGAGAGTACGTCACCGTGGGGCACACGGTCACGCTGCACGGCTGCACCATTGAGGACCGTTGCCTGATCGGCATGGGATCGATCATTCTGAATGGGGCGCGTATCGGCGCCGGGTCGATTATTGCGGCGGGGACTTTAATCCCGGAGAGGGCTATTGTTGAGCCGGGATCGCTGTGGATGGGATCGCCAGGTAAATTTCGCCGCAAGCTGGAGCAGAAGGATCAGGAAAGCATCATGCGCTACGCTAACAATTATTCGGGATACAAAGACGCGTATCTGGCGGAGAGGGAGTAGCAGTCAGCTTTTTCAGCGCACGGGTAGAATTCCCTGAGACTTCGGTGCTGATGACAGGCGTTGCTGGGGTCCTTCGACTCCGAAAATGCTTTCGCAAGCGAAAGCATTTTCTGCGCTCAGGATGACAGGGGTAAGGGTTCGGCCAAGCGCTAAATGCCAAGTGCTAATTGCATATGATCAAAGCAGTCCGAGGAACGCGCGATCTTCTACCGCCGGAGACGGCGCTGTGGAACTTTGTCGAAGCCGCGGTGCGTGACGTTTTCCGCGCTTACAACTTCCATGAAATTCGCACGCCGATTTTCGAAGACACGCAACTCTTCGCGCGCGGAGTGGGCGAAGAGACCGACATCGTTTCGAAGGAGATGTATACGTGGAAGGACCAGAGCCGAGCCGAGAGTGATAAAGGTCAATCGCTCACTCTTCGTCCGGAAAATACAGCCGGCGTTGTGCGCGCCTATATCGAGCACAAACTCTGGGACCGTGGCCTCAATAAACTTTTCTACATCGGCCCGCAGTTTCGCCGCGAACGCCCGCAGAAAGGCCGCTACCGGCAGTTCTATCAGATCGGAGCTGAGGTCATTGGTCCCGCAACTTCGGGGAGTGAATCTCCCGCGCGTGACGCGGAAATTCTCGAGCTTCTCGCAACACTGCTTGATCGTCTGGGGATTACCGGATGGCAGTTGCAGCTGAATTCCATTGGATGCGCGAACGATCGTGCGGCCTACAACGAGGCTCTGCGGAAAGCGCTCGATCCGGTTAAAGACAAAATGTGCTCGGACTGCCAGCGCCGCGCGGTGACCAATCCACTGCGCGTGTTTGATTGCAAAGTTCCTGAGGACCAGCCGATCATCGAGAAGCTGCCGCGCATCAGCGAGTTTCTCGATGAACCATGCCGCCAGCACTTTCAGCAGGTACAGGAAATTCTGAAGTCGGTTGGCGTCCCGTTCATACTCAACGACAGACTGGTTCGCGGCCTCGACTATTACACACGCACGGCGTTCGAATTCACCCACGGAAATCTGGGAGCGCAGAATGCAATTCTCGGCGGCGGGCGATATGACGGGCTTTCCGAGGGACTGGGCGGTCCGCCTGCTCCCGGCATTGGTTTTGCCATCGGCGAAGATCGACTGGTTATGTCGCTGGGCAAATCTCCGGAAGATGTTCTGCGCAAGCCTGACGTTTATATTGCCCCGCTCGGAGCGGGTATGAATAAGGAAGCGGCACGTCTGGCCCGGGAGCTGAGAAAGCGTGACGTAGTGGTCGAACTCGGAGACGAAAATTTCCGGCTAAAAAAATCGCTAGAGACTGCCAGCAAGCTAGGGGCGAAATACGCGCTGATCGCAGGCGAGAATGAACTCAGCACGGGTGTGTTCGCGCTTAAGAACCTGGGTACGGGCGAACAGGTCTCCGTGGCACGGGCGGAACTAACAAGACGAATCCTGCCGTAACAGTCTCGACTTAAAAAGGAGATTAAGGATGAAACCACTGTTCCAAGTGTCTATAGGTTTTTGGCTCCTGCTCCTCGCGACGAGTGCGCTCGCGCAAACCGGCCAATCCACAGAGAGCTCCGGCTCCCTTGTTCAAGTGCTGATGGAAAAATCGAATGAAGTACACAGCTTGAGGAAATCAAAGGATGTGAGCGGCATTAAGTTGCTGCTCACGGACGATTTTGACTACGTGGGCGGCGACGGCAGGCTGCATCATCTTGACGAATTGTTGGGTGACATGCAGGACGGGACGCTTCGCGACTTCAAACTTTACGAACCTCAGGCTGTACAAATCGATTCGAGCGCAGCGCTGCTTACCTACAATGCCATTCTTGACATGCGCGAGGGCGATGATCCCGGCATGGCGCCGAGATATCAGAAAGTCTCTGACTTGTGGGTGAAACAGGGGAATGACTGGCGGTTGAAGTTCGAGCAGGCCACACCGGTGCGGCCAATAGACTGACTGTTCAACGATTGAGCACAAATCCGTGTTGACGAAGACCGGCGAGGCCACTACCATTCGCACGCCGGTAATTTGCCGGGGAGGAGATCATGCGACGTTTATCCGCCACAATTGCTGTCGGGATTTTTACATTGCTTGCCGCGTTGTCCATGCAGGCGCAAATGGGACCGGCAGCGCCCGCGCCCGAATTGAAGAAACTCGACTTTATGGCCGGAGACTGGACCAGCGAAGGTGATATGAAGCCTGGGCCCGGGATGCCGGGAGGCAAATTTTCCATTTCGTCGCACGCTGAGTGGATGGATGGCAACTTCTTTCTGGTCGAGCACAGCGATGCGAATATGGCAGCGATGGGCAAGTTCAAAGAGTTGGCGGTCCTCGGTTATGACCCTGATCGCAAGGTTTACACCTACCACGCATTCAACAGCATGGGTCAGGACGAGAACTCTGCCGGCACGGTCGACGGCGATACATGGACGTGGCTCAGCGACGAACATTTCGGTGGCATGGCCATGAAGGGCCGATTCACCATGAAAGTACTTTCGCCCACGTCATACACGATGAAATACGAACTGTCGCAAGATGGCACCAACTGGATGACGGCTATGGAAGGCAAAGCGACGAAGAAGTAATTGTGTAGGCCGGGCGTCCCCGCCCGGCGGATCTTCAGGTGAAGTTATTGCTGCGCCCGGACGTGGACGTCCGAGCCTACGTGATCTGGCCATATCCGGGCCTTACGTGATCAAACTCCCGCCGCCGTTTATAATTCCTGGATTCGGCCCACCTGCCTAGAGTCTATTGATTACCGTTGACGCGTTTGCGTAAAGTGCACATTTCGCAAATTATTCTATGAAGTCCACAAGCGAGACGACGGTGCGTTCGTCGGGTACTGACCGAGTGTTGGTAATCATGGCAAAGGCACCAAGGCCCGGTGCGGTGAAGACCCGCCTGGCGTCCAGCCTTTCTCCTGAGGCTGTTACTGCTTTCTATTGCTGCCTGCTCGAAGACACGCTAGAGCTGGCGCGGTCATTGGGTGATGTGGAAGTGGCCGTCATGTGCCCGGACTCGGACGTGAACGAGTTGGCAGAAATGGCAGGCAGGGAAGTGAGCGTCGTTGCGCAGAAAGGTGAGGGTCTTGTCGCAGGACTCACTTCGGTGTTTGCGCACTTCGCTGAAAAACATCAGCGTCGCGTAATTGCCTTCAACAGCGACAGCCCACACCTGCCGCCTTCTGTTCTCGAAGACGCGTTCAAAACACTGTTCGCGCATGACGTGGTTGTCGGACCAACGCACGACGGAGGCTACTATCTCGTCGGGGCCAAGGCTTCTCATCCTATGCTTTTCGCAGGCGACGGAATGGGCACCAGCAGTGCGTTTGAGACGCTCATAACGCAAGCGCGGACGCTTGAGCTCTCGGTAGGTTTCGCAGATCATTTTTATGACATCGACATCGCAGACGATTTAATTCGCCTCGCGGCGGAGTTGCGCCTGGCCCCGGAAAGGGCGCCCCGCACGGCGGCGTGGCTGCGTGAGTGGGAGAGCTTATGTGGAGCGGGCACTCTTGCCCGCTAGCTCTTGCCCCGCAGGCAAAGCGGGCAGGAGTGCCCGCTCCACACGAGAGAATCTGTGAAGATCACCCCCGAGTGGAGAGTGTACGCACTCGGCGCCACATTGTGCGTGGCGCTAACGATCTGCTCCCGCAACTTCAGCGATAGAGGTGGCCCGTACTTCATGGCGTCTTTGACGGTTGCGGGAATCGCATACCTGTTGGCAATCCGTGAGTTCTTTGCCGCGCCAAAGTTTGAACGACTCATTTCATGGCGCGTCGTCGTCATTGGGCTTGTGCTGGCTGCCGTCTGGCACGTGGAATTTCTTCGGCTGCCCGCGGGCACTGATGATGACATCCATCGTTATGTTTGGGATGGCCGCCTGCAGAGGCTCGGCTACAACCCCTATCTTGTCGTTCCCAGCGATCCTGCGTTCACCGGATTGCACACACCCGAAACCCGAACTCTGAACAATCCGGACCTGCCCAGTCCGTATCCAGCGGGAGCGCAGCTTTTCTTCCGAGCCGTAACCGCGATTCACGAATCTACCTTCGCGATGAAAGTAGCATTTGTACTTTGCGAGCTCGCAATTGTTTTCGTGTTGTTCGACGTTCTGCGTCGCGGACAAAAGCCAGCGCATCTGATTCTGGTGTTCGCGTGGAACCCATTGTTGGCCATTGAAGTGGCGGGAAGCGGGCACATTGATATTGTGGGCGCGCTTTTGCTGGTGGTGTCCGCCGCTGCGTTACTGCGCCGATGGCGGGCCGCCGCGGCCGTCGCACTCGGTTTAGCTATCGCCGTCAAATTTTTGCCGATCGTACTTTTGCCTCTCTACTGGAAGCGGGTTCGCATTCGCGACGCGGCGCTCGCGGTGGCCCTAGTCGGACTGCTGTACGTGCCGTTTCTGAATCGTTCATTTGTTAATCATGGACGCATTCCGCTCGGTTCGCTGGGTACGTATGTACAGAATTTTCGGTTTAACGGTCCCGTGTTTGCAGCGCTCTCTCGCATAGCGCCTCCGCAGTTGCTGGCGGGGCTGGCAGTGCTCGTCGGCTTAATGACTGCAAGTTGGCTAAGAAGGAGATCAGCGCACGAGTTTTCTGCGGCTCAATTCGCCTGGCCCATGGCGGCATCTCTTTTTTGTGCACCCGTCATATTCCCGTGGTATCTTCTCTGGCTGCTGCCGTTTCTGACGTCGGCCTCGACGATGTTGATCATCGTGTGGACTGTCAGCATTATCCCGACCTACGTCATGTGGCACCTGCGCACACTTGGGCTTCCATGGGGCGCGCTTCCAGGTTGGGTTATGCTGGTGGAATATGGATGCATGGCAGTTGCTGCTGCGATTATCGCTTTGCGCCGGATCACGCGGTCCACAATACAACGCTCAAACAACAAGGTCGTGTGATCTGTACTTCATCCGATACGAATTAATGTATCTTTGACTTTCGCCGCGTCATCCTAGGGCTTACCCTTTCAATTTCGTGGAGGAGCGATCCATGACAAACGCAAAGACAAATGCGAACCGCATAACAATCATCGGTGTTCTGGCGTTCGCAGTACTTCTCTTTTCCGCAAACTCCTGGGCGCAAGCACCACAGCGCTCGCCAATTCTCGAGCAAGTCGCCAAGACTTTCGGGGTCGATTCGTGGGACAAAGTTGAGGCTGTCCGCTATACCTGGAACGGAGAAATTACCGGACTCTTCAAAGCTGGTCACAAGTGGGAGTGGGAGCCCAAGACAGGCAAGGTTACTTTTGAAGGGACGGATAAAGACGGCAAGCCGGTCAAGGTTAGCTATACACGCACCGACCTCAGCACCCAATCCGACGTTGTGAAAACCCAGATCGATCCGAGTTTCATCAACGACAATTATTGGACTCTATTCCCTTTCCATGCTTATTGGGACAAGAGCGCCAGCGCCATCGATCAGGGTAAATTTAACCTGCCCATGGGCCCTGGCACGGCCGAGTTAGTCCCGGTGAAGTATCCCGCGGATGGCGGTTACACGCCCGGCGACACCTGGGACCTCTACGTTGGTAAAGATAACCGCGTCGTATATTTTGTCTACATCCGCGGCGGGGCTAAGCCGCCGAGCCGCGTACTGGCGACGTGGGCAGGATACAAAAAGGCAGGCCCGATTCTGTTCTCAACCGAGCACCGCGGCTTCGCCGATGGCAAGCCACTGCACATCTTTATTTCCGATGTGGCGGTCAAGCTGACGGGTTCGGATAAATGGATGGACGCGAAATAACGTCCCGTGTGTAGAAAGTTATAACGTGGAGCGACGGGGGCCCTCGCCCGTCCGGACAAAGTGGCCCACTCAATCGCGCCTTTGGCTTGGGTGGGATCATCAGTTTGCCATTTTGCTAAAATGCCTGCCGTGACCAGACGACTATTGCTGGAGTCGTTTTCCTCTTTGCCGTTGCTTTCAGCAACACTCTTGGCAGCCTCGCACCGTGTTGATGCAAAGCAAGCCCCAACCACGGTCTATGAGTTACGGATCTACCACGCGGCGCCAGGAAAATTGGAAGAACTGCTGGCACGCTTCCGCGACCACACCACTAAACTCTTCGAGAAGCACGGAATGAAGAATGTTGCCTACTGGACGCTGGTGGACGAGCCCGGGAAAAGCAACATGCTCATCTACATTCTTCAGCATCCCAGCCGCGAAGCGGCAACCGCCAACTGGAAATCATTCCAGGATGACCCGGAGTGGAAGCGCGTCAAAGAAGAATCCGAAGCCAACGGCAAACTGACAGAAAAAATTGACTCGACGTTTATGGCGCTGACTGACTTCTCACCTCGGCTGCGATAGGCTCAACTCGGGCGGGCGTGAGCCGTGAGGAACTCGTCCCAAGCAGTAGGAATACCCACCCTTTGAAAAGCGCGAAGGGTGGGCAACCTCAGTTGTGGTGCTACATAGGGCAAAGGACCAGGCCAACCTCCCCATCGCCAACGACGTGAACGCGGTGCAAAGGAAAAACGCCGCAGCCAGCACGACTGAATGCAAGACACGCTTCATGAAGTCAGTTGTTGAAGAACTCCGGTATTCCATCCGTTTCGTTCCTTGCTTAAATCATTCCAGCGTTGATGCATATTCGCTTCAGCGTCGGACGGCGAGTATGGCAGATTAAGGCCTCGAAAAATTCCCAAGGGCGCCATGGGAATGACGGATCGTCCAATACGAATGGAAAGGATGTCGTCGATTAAGGCGTGAATCACCCGCACGATGTTGCGTTGAAGCTCATCGATTTGAAGAAAACTGACGCCATTGAATTGCGCCGATCCAAGCCGTAGCGAATCTGCCGCATGGGCGACAAAATTATTGCGGAGACCACCGATCTCCGTTGCGGACGGCCCACTTATCCAGCCGTCCAATTTCCGGAAAATGGACTTCGGAATTACATCAAACCGCGTCCGCTGCTCGGGTTTCTTGCCGGATAGCAGATCAAACGTCTCGTGCAGGTGTTTAGAAATGGCGAATCGGTGTAGACCGGGGGCGTCAAAGCCATAGATTTGAATCATCGGGTCTGACTTGTCGACGGCATTCACCCAAGAGCTGTGGTCATAGGGAAGACCGTCCCCAGCGACGTACACCTCGCGCGTAATCAAGGCCCGATTCTTCTCGACGTTCTTCAAAAGCCGTTTCACTGAGATGACATCTTTTCGGTCATCTAAAAGCCTTTGAAGCGCCAGGACTTGTGAGACAACGTACCCCTGATCTAGTAAGTACGCGAGAGTCGCCGAACGAGCCGAAATGTCCGTCTCTGCACCTACGGAGGACCTGACACTCACCGTCGCTCGGTAGGTCAGATCATTGAAGAACATTCGGTGAATCTGCGTCTGTATGTTATTTGGTTCTGGAGAGCCGTAGCCATACCATGACATCCACTCCAGCCACTTTTGCCTATACCGAGCCAACGTCGTTTTGTCGTCAACTTCGCAATCATTGATGGCAGCCTTAAAGCGATCTGCCAAAACGTTCTGCTCGGCCTTGACGGTGATGCCTACCGCTGGTGAATTGAGGTTGGATGTCATCCGCTCCTCCGGATTTCATTCTTTGACACGGGCAGGCTGGCCCATCCTTTGATTTTACCGATTGCGTCATCCGATGAGACTGGCCCACCCTTAGCGTTGTTCGAAGTGGGATTCACCAACGTGTCTATCACGAACGTGTCTATTAGGTGCCAATGCCACATCTTTGGCGCAACCCCTCCCACGCGAGGCTGAGCCTCGAAGGAGTCCCAGTGCAGTCAGGTACCCACCCTTTGAAAACCGCAAAGCGTGGGGCAGCCTCAGTGGGGCGAATTAGAACTATCTGGCAATCACAACTGTCGTACACGAACTGCTCAACTTTGGCAGATCGCGGTTTGCGGCCATGCGGATCTCGAGTCTTGGTCGCTCGCCGCGAATGATCGGACAATAAGAATCAGGCTGCAGTAGCGCGCCTTGCAAGCGCCGACGTCCGGCGCATCCGCCGTGGCAGGACTCGCGAAACTCGCAGGGCTGGCATGCGTCGGGAAGCGTGCGGGCTTGCTCGAAGGGTGCGGAATCTAGAATATCGAGTCCGATCGAAACCAAGTCCGACAGCGGCTCGCCCGATCCTGGCCAATAAACGCACGGCTGTGTCGTGGCGCGCGGCGTGACTCGCACCGTGCTCACGCCGCAACCGCCTTGAAGCGGCGGGAGTCCGGCTATCGCACGAATCAGCGGCTCGCCGATAGCGATTACATCGGTCTCTGCAAACAGGCGCCGGAATCCTTCCCAATACTCTTCGTAGCTCAAGGCATAAACGTCCGATCGCACTGCCTGATAAACATTCACGCGCAACGGAGCGGCAAACTGTCTGGCTACTCGCGCAACATCCGCCAAGCGCGAATAATTCGGCTTCATCATGACGGCGATGATGGTCACCGGCACGCCCAGATTCACACAACGTCGCGCCTGCCGTTGGATCAGTTCCCAATTGCCTTCGCCGCGCTGCGCGTCCTGTTCCGCTTGCGTCGGGTAATCGAGAGAAAACTCGATGTCGTGGAAGGCGCGCAATTCGTCATCGTCCAAAACCGCAACGCTGTGTCCGTTGGAGGTGATGGTGAGCTTGACCGGTTTCGTCCGCAGGTAGGCGAGGATCGCCTTGAAGTCAGGATGCATGCCGTTCTCACCGGTGCCGAGATTCACCGAGCGCACGGGCAGGCGTTCCATCACTGCCTTCACCTGATCGAGTGACAGACGGTCCGCGCGAGCAGGATCGCGGTAGCAAAACGCGCAGGCAAGATTACATTCGTTGGTGAGCCCGAGCCCCAGCGAAATACCGGCACCATCTGCCAACATGCCAGATGGAGACGACGAGAACTGGGCTGTGACGTTGTTCATGGATCGCGGCAAGAATTACATCAAAATGATCCCGTGTGAAACAAGTTATTATCCGCCATATGGCCTATGGTCGGTCTACGTATAATTCAGAAAAGCTGATAGCTCTGAGCTCCCATGGAAACGGAAGATAGACACGTGCAAGAAATCGCGATGGCAACTCGGGCAGAATCCCGGATTGACGAGTACCTTCGCGATCGACTGATGCCGGTTGAGGGCAGCATCCCACATCTGCCGAGAACCGATATTTACGGAAATTCCATTCCTGCGGGAAGTGTAGGCGGCGATCTCTTTGAGTACATCAACTTTCAGCAGCGCTACAACATTGACGCACGCATCGCGAATGCGCTCCGGCTGTCGAGAGAGTATTTAGAAGCGCTGCCCGAAGGTCAAACTCCGCGCAACGCGGTTGACGAACACGTGCGCTGGCTCGGGCTGAAGTCTGACCCGAGCGGAGTACGAGAGGTCGAGTACAGACGGGCGAAAAGCTCAGAACAATTCAGGGTGGCTGAGAATTTGCGCGAGCTCTACACTACCGCAGGAGTACTCCTGGTGGATGCTGAGGGGCATGGGATCATTTCAGCGAAGATAGCTTCGACTGTGCACGATACTTTTCATGCGTTTATGCTCTCGGAGCTCGACCGTCACGGAAAGACTACCCCGGAACTATTCGAAAACATCAATCTGCGTCTCGCACAATCGGTGACCGCGCGCAACGCTTTGGGGCGTGACGCGCATGATGAGTCGCGTGAGATCGCGACCATGATCTACGGCGAAATTCGTCCGGACGGACAATTCCGCTTCGTAAATTTTGGCAGTCCTCCACCGTTGGTCTTTTCCGCGGAGTACGGTCGCTTCATGCCAATGAATACGGATCAACTGGTGCAATTCCCTGCGCTGGGGTTGGAAATTCCCGATGATCACCCTGATCGAAACAAATATTTTTCGGCGGCGCATAGGCAGCGGCAAATAAACGCCTCGAATATAGCGAAGATCACACTGATGAGCCCGGGTGACATCGTTTTTCTTTATTCCGATGGCGTGTATGACGGCAGCGATGAGGAGAGCCGTCGACGCCTCGAACAGGTAGTTCGTGATAATAAGGCACGCGGAGCGAAGGAGATTTGCAATGCCGTCCTCGCCTATGCGCTCAAGGAAGACGAACGATGGCGCCAGATTGGCGAGGATGATCGCATTGATGACAAAACCGCGCTGATCATCAAGCACGGCTAAAGGTTAGCCATTTGTCGGTCCATGGCTCGTACGGATCAAAGCGTCATATTCCGTCCTCCTCATTCGGTGTCTTGAGCACACGAATTCCGCGACCAAATTCAATTTGCGGTATCTAATAGAAATCGCGGAGCCTAGGATTCTTGCCTGCGCGAGTAGCTGAAATATCATGCCCAAACCAATCTTGCTGAGTGTCGATGATGACTCCGATGTTTTGCGCGCGATTGAGCGCGACCTTCGCTCGAAGTATGGCGCTGAATATCGAGTGATTGGAAGCGATTCTCCCGAGAGCGCACTCGATCTGCTGAAGCAACTGAAAGTCCGCAATGACAGCGTGGCCCTGCTGCTTGCCGACCAGCGCATGCCGCGCATGGACGGGGTCGAATTCTTGCAACAGGCGATGGGGCTATACCCGAGCGCGAAACGGGCGCTGCTAACCGCCTACGCTGATACCAACGCCGCAATCAGCGCGATCAATCAAGCAGGAATCAATTATTTTTTCCTGAAACCGTGGGATCCTCCGACCGAGCACTTGTATCCGCAATTAGATGATTTGCTCGACGACTGGCAAGCGTCTTTCCATCCCACATTTGATGGAATCAGGGTGCTGGGCACGCGGTGGTCGCCGCGCTCATATGAGCTGCGCGATTTTCTGGCGCGAAATCGCGTGCCCTATCAGTGGATCGATGTTGAGACTTCTGCGAATGATCCTGAGACAAAACGCCTTGTGGATGCTTTGGGGCCAGAAGCTGCAAATCTTCCTGTCGTGCTTTTTCCAGATGGGACGAAACTGCTCGAGAGTGTTCCCGCGGATGTTGCGCAAAAGGTTGGATTGCGAACGCGCGCGCAGACCAGTTTCTATGACTTGGCGATTGTCGGCGGAGGCCCCGCCCTTTTGCCTGCCGCCGTTTATGGTGCTTCGGAGGGCCTGCATACCGTGATAGTCGAGCGCGAGGCACCCGGTGGCCAGGCTGGAATGAGTTCCCGTATTGAGAACTATCTCGGATTTCCTTCGGGGCTGAGTGGCGGAGACTTAGCGCGGCGTGCGGTAGTGCAAGCCCAGCGCTTCGGAGTAAGAAATACTTTTTTTCGCGGCATTAGCCATTCGGACTCCGAAGCGCTGAGCTTGCACTACCGCACGCCGCGCTAAATCTCCGCCACTAAGCCCCGTCGGAAATCCGAGATAGTCTCGATGCCGGAACTCATTCCAGCCTGGCCACCGGGTGCCTCGCGCTCGACTATCACGGTATGCAGGCCCTCCAAAGCACCATAAACGGCGGCAGCCAAACCGGCGGGGCCTCCGCCGACAATCGCCAAGTCATAGAAACTGGTCTGCGCGCGCGTTCGCAATCCAACCTTTTGCGCAACATCCGCGGGAACACTCTCGAGCAGTTTCGTCCCATCTGGAAAAAGCACGACAGGAAGATTCGCAGCTTCTGGCCCCAAAGCATCCACAAGGCGTTTTGTTCAGGATCATTCGCAGAAGTCTCAACATCGATCCACTGATAGGGCACACGATTTCGCGCCAGAAAATCCCGCAGCTCATATGAGCGCGGCGACCACCGCGTGCCCAGCACCCTGATTCCATCAAATGTGGGATGGAAAGACGCTTGCCAGTCGTCGAGCAAATCATCTAATTGCGGATACAAGTGCTCGGTCGGAGGATCCCACGGTTTCAGGAAAAAATAATTGATTCCTGCTTGATTGATCGCGCTGATTGCGGCGTTGGTATCAGCGTAGGCGGTTAGCAGCGCCCGTTTCGCGCTCGGGTATAGCCCCATCGCCTGTTGCAAGAATTCGACCCCATCCATGCGCGGCATGCGCTGGTCGGCAAGCAGCAGGGCCACGCTGTCATTGCGGACTTTCAGTTGCTTCAGCAGATCGAGTGCGCTCTCGGGAGAATCGCTTCCAATCACTCGATATTCAGCGCCATACTTCGAGCGAAGGTCGCGCTCAATCGCGCGCAAAACATCGGAGTCATCATCGACACTCAGCAAGATTGGTTTGGGCATGATATTTCAGCTACTCGCGCAGGCAAGAATCCTAGGCTTCGCGATTGATCAGATACCGAAATTGAATTTGGTCGCGGAATTCGTGTGCTAGACGACGAAAAGAAGGACCGATATGACGCTTTGATCCGTACGAGCCATGGACCGACAAATGGCTAACTGTAGCCATACTTGATGATCAGCGCGGTTTTGTCATCGATGCGATCATCCTCGCCAATCTGGCGAGATCGTTCGTTTTCCTTGAGCGCATAGGCGAGGACGGCATTGCAAATACCCTTGGCTCCGCGTGCCTAGTATCACGAATTACCTGTTGAGGCGTCGACGGCTCTCCTCATCGCTGCCGTCATACACGCCATCGGAATAAAGAAAAACGATGTCCCCGGGCTCATCGGTGTGATCTTCGCTATATTCGAGGCGTTTATTTGCCGTGCCTATGCGCCGCCGAAAAATATTTGTTTCGATCAGGGTGATCATCGGGAATTTCCGACCCCAGCGCAGGAATTGCACCGGTTGATTCGTACTCATTGGCATGAAGCGACCGTACTCCGCGGAAAAGACGAACGGTGGAGGACTGCCAAAAATTACGAAGCGGAATTGTCCGTCCGGACGAATTTCGCCGTAGATCATGGTCGCGATCTCACGCGACTCATCATCGCGTCACGCCAAGCGTTGCGCGCGGTCACCGATTGTGCCGAGACGCAGATTGATGTTTCTGGAATAGGTCCGGGTGAGTGTTTCCGTGACGGTCGAGCTGAGAGCATAAACGCATGAAAAGTATCGTGCACAGTCGAAGCTATCTTCGCTGAAATGATCCCATGCCCCTCAGCATCCACCAGGAGTACTCCTGCGGTAGTGTAGAGCTCGCGCAAATTCTCAGCCACCCTGAATTGTTCTGAGCTTTTCGCCCGTCTGTACTCGACCTCTCCTGTACTCCGCTCGGGTCAGACTTCAGCCCGAAGCCAGGCGCACGTGTTCGTCAACCGCGTTGCGCGGAGTTTGACCTTCGGGCAGCGCTTCTAAATACTCTCTCGACAGCCGGAGCGCATTCGCGATGCGTGCGTCAATGTTGTAGCGCTGCTGAAAGTTGATGTACTCAAAGAGATCGCCGCCTACACTTCCCGCAGGAATGGAATTTCCGTAAATATCGGTTCTCGGCAGATGTGGGATGCTGCCCTCAACCGGCATCAGTCGATCGCGAAGGTACTCGTCAATCCGGGATTCTGCCCGAGTTGCCATCGCGATTTCTTGCACGTGTCTATCTTCCGTTTCCATGGGAGCTCAGAGCTATCAGCTTTTCTGAATTATACGTAGACCGACCATAGGCCATATGGCGGATAATAACTTGTTTCACACGGGATCATTTTGATGTAATTCTTGCCGCGATCCATGAACAACGTCACAGCCCAGTTCTCGTCGTCTCCATCTGGCATGTTGGCAGATGGTGCCGGTATTTCGCTGGGGCTCGGGCTCACCAACGAATGTAATCTTGCCTGCGCGTTTTGCTACCGCGATCCTGCTCGCGCGGACCGTCTGTCACTCGATCAGGCGAAGGCAGTGATGGAACGCCTGCCCGTGCGCTCGGTGAATCTCGGCACCGGTGAGAACGGCATGCATCCTGACTTCAAGGCGATCCTCGCCTAACCTGCGGGACGAAACCGGTCAAGCTCACCATCACCTCCAACGGACACAGCGTTGCGGTTTTGGACGATGACGAATTGCGCGCCTTCCACGACATCGAGTTTTCTCTCTATTACCCGACGCAAGCGGAACAGGACGCGCAGCGCGGCGAAGGCAATTGGGAACTGATCCAACGGCAGGCTTCGTGCGGCCATCCTCCGGCTGTGTTGACCAGCGCAGGAAGCAATCTACGGCGCGTTGAGGGCGATAGCCATCCCAAAGTAGCAAGCCAAAGCCAAGGGATGCGGCCTTTTCCCGCGCTCCTTCCAGGGCTGCGCACAAAGCTCTCGTGCCGACAATTCGATTTGCCAGGTATCCGTCCACCGGTTTGCCGGTAAAGTTATCCCATGTGGCGTACTTGGCATCCCAGCGTATCCGGGTACGAACTCGTCTACAAAGGCAAAGTCATCTTTCATCGGATTTTTCCTGTCAATGCCAGCGACACCATCCGGTCGATCACTTCGGCAAGCGGCAACCCTGCGGCTGCCATCATTCTCGGATAACGGCTGTATGAGGTCATGCCCGGTAGAGTATTGACCTCGTTAAGGACTACCTTTCCATCGTCCTTGAGGAACATGTCCACGAAATCT
>CAVPCD010000010.1:0-24125 GCA_963702345.1 uncultured Acidobacteriota bacterium
ATGCGGAATTCACGAAGTTCCGAGTCGAAGCCGCCGGTATACTCTTTTGCCGGCCCCGTCACAAAGCCACTGGTAGTTTTGACAGTACCCACCCCCTGTCAATTTTGACAGTATTTCCGGGCAATTGTCAGTTTCAACTGGAGCCTTGACCGGTCCTGGATCAATTCGTGCGGGGGTACTGCAATTTTGTAGGTCAGCACTGACGATCAGCAATTCCTGCTGGATCGTCCTGTTGATGTCCACGTCGTTTATTACATTCGGTAGCGCACAAGTTGACATCGGCGGAAAAGTCGCAGGGATGGTCGAGGACGCCTCTGGCGCTGCTGTTGCCGGTGCAAAAGTGAGGCTGCAGGGACAGGCGCTGATGGCTCCTCGAAGTGCCATCACTCAAGTGGATGGCAGCTACATGTTCGATTTTGTTCCGATTGGAATATACGAACTGGTAGTCGAAGCTCCTGGATTCAAGACCCTTGAACAGAAAGATGTCGAAGTAAACTCCGGTTTTGTCGCTACCGTCACGCCTCATTTGGAAGTGGGGGGCAGTCAGGAGACGGTGGAAGTACTAGCTGGGGGATCGATCGTAGATGTGAAGAGTGTCACCAGCTCGACGACGTTTGACGACAAATTGCTCCAGAATCTTCCCAATGGACGCGATCCATGGTCCACGGTGGCACAAGCTCCAGGCACCACGATGAACGACTTCGACGTCGGCGGAAACCAAAGCTTCCAACAAGCCATCATGCAGGTCCACGGCAGCATGCCGGGCGAACAGGTCTACAGCTTCAACGGCCTGCGCCTGAACTGGCCTGGGTCCACCGGCGGCTACACGGCTTATTACATCGACGACGATTCTCTGGAGGAGTTGCAGGTCGTCACCGATTCCGCACCTGCTGAGGTCAGCGTTGGGGGAGTTTACATGAACCTGGTGACCAAATCGGGCTCCAACCAGATTCATGGCACCGCCGCCGGCTATTACACCACGGCAGCCTTGCGGAAAGGCGTTACCGAGCCCATCTACGACGGCACTCCGGTAGAGGCGGGCAGTCCAATGACGATGTTGTTGGATCTGGCGGTGGCGGCTGGTATATGCGCAGGGCGAAGCTCACCCAGGTGGTTCAAACTGGCACCACCACCACGTGCACGTCGGCTTGGCTGTATTGGGGGTATACATGCACGTCAGGAATCGTGACCGTCAATCAAACTCTCGCCAGTGCTTCTTCCAGTGCGATGGGCGCAAACGGAGGCATTGGCTTCACTGTCCGGGTCGGAGATGCACCCTACAGAATTTATGTGGAATCGCGATATCACTATGCGCCCACCAGAAACATCAACACGCAACTGGTGATGGCAACAGTTGGAATAAGATACTGACGATTTCGATCCAACTACTATTACTGACAGTATTCTCTAAAGCCTTCGCGTCCTAGTATGAGCTGTGGCCCAATCCCGCCCTGTTACCGGCCAAATCGTTTCTCGCTACTGTGTCCTGGAAGAAGTTGGAAGCGGCGGCATGGGTGTGGTCTATAAAGCTCAGGACAACGAACTCGGCCGGTTTGTCGCTCTAAAGTTTTTGCCCGAGGACGCAGCCCGGGACCCAAACGCTTTAGAGCGCTTTCGGCGCGAAGCACGCGGCGCCTCCGCGCTCAATCATCCCAATATCTGCACCGTGTACGAAATTGGGTGCCATGAGGGCCGCTCGTTCATCGCCATGGAATACATGGATGGCGTGACGCTGAAATATCTGATCGCCGCTGGCACACTGGACACCGAACGCATCGTTGACATTGCTATTGAAGTTGCCGATGCTCTCGATGCGGCCCACACCGAAGGCATTATTCATCGCGACATTAAACCGGCCAACATTTTTATTACCAAGCGCGGGCACGCGAAGATTCTCGATTTCGGCCTGGCGAAATGTGCGGTGCAGGACGCGCCTTCTGGCCAAATGCCGGTGCAGCCGACACAATCTCTTTCTTATGTTGCTGATGAACATCTCACTATTCCAGGAACATCTCTGGGGACCGTGGCCTACATGTCTCCTGAACAAGTGCGGGCCAAGGAATTCGACGGCCGCACGGATCTCTTCTCCTTCGGGATCGTTCTCTACGAGATGGCAACCGGAAGACTTCCCTTTCACGGAGTCACTGCGGGTCTCATTACTGACGCGATACTTAACCGCAACCCACTGCCTGCCACTCGCGTGAATCCAGACATTCCTTCGGCGCTTCAACAGCTGATTCATAGAGCTCTGGAGAAAGACAGCAATCTGCGCTTTCAGCACGCGTCAGATATGCGGGCTGAACTGCAACGACTCAAGCGAGACATGGAATCAACTCAAACAGATTCGGAAGAAGACACAGATCGAGTCCCAGTACCAGCCACTAGTCGTTTGTCCTCGACCGGAAAGACCAGGACACGAACTTCTTCAGTGCAGACACCGGGCCCCCGCTCACAACGAGTCTCGAAGATCATTGACTCGCTTGCCGTATTGCCATTCAAAAATACCAGCGGCGATCCTGAGCGTGAATACCTGAGCGATGGAATCACCGGAAGCTTGATCAACATACTGGCGACAGTGCCTAAACTACGAGTGATGGCGCAGAGCACGGTGCTGAGATACAAGGACCGGGAGATGGATCCACAAGGCATCGGTCGCGAACTGAATGTACGCGCGGTGCTGACAGGAAGAATGATGCAAAGCGGTGGCTCACTGCGCATTGGGACGGAATTGGTCGATGTGGCCACAGGTTCTCAACTCTGGGGCGCGCAATACGACCGCAAGCCCGGCGACATCTTTGCGGTACAAGACGAAATTTCCAACGAGATATCAGGAAAGTTGCGGTTGCAGTTGACCCGCGCGGAAAAGAAGCGACTGACCAGACACCACACAGAAAACGCCGAGGCCTACCGGCTTTATCTGAAAGGTCGTCATTACTGGAACCGGTGGACCGAGGAAGGATTCTACAAAGCGATCGAATATTTTCAACAGGCAGCCGATAAAGATCCCGGCTATGCTCTCGCGTACACAGGGTTGGCCGATTCCTACGTGCTCCTGGGTTGGAACAGTTATCTGCCGCCGACGGAAGTTTTCCCGAAGGGCAAAGCGGCGGCGATGACTGCGCTCCGGCTGGATCCCGATCTCGCTGAAGCTCACACATCTTTGGCTGCTCTTTTGTGGCTTCATGATTGGCAGTGGAAGGAAGCTCAGTCAGAATTCAAGCGAAGCCTCGAACTCTGTCCCGCCTACCCAACCGCTAATCACTGGTACGCCGAGTACATGATGACAATGGGTCAGCAGGAAGAAGCGATCGCCCGGATGAAGAGATCGCCCGGAGATCGATCCGCTGTCGCTCATCATTAATGTCGCCGTCGGATGGGCCCTCTACTTGACCCGTCAATATGACGAAGCTATTGAGCAACTCCTGAGAACTGTAGAACTGGATCCCAACTACTGCGTCACCTATTGGATTCTTGGCCTGGCGTTCAGGCAAACGGGTTGCTACGAATTGGCCATCACCGAGGGTGAGAAGGCAGTGAAATTGTCAGGAGGCAGTCCACTGATGCGCGCAGCATTAGCGCATACCTTGGGCGTGGCGGGAAACAAAAAAGAAGCCATTCTGATACTGGATGACCTGAACCAACTGGCAACACAGAAATATGTCGCGCCCTACTTCATCGCCGGAATCCACATTGGCTTGGGAGAAAACGAACGCGCCATGGAATGCCTCGAGAAATCCCACCAAGAACGCTCCACTGGCTACTCTATCTCCACACCGATCCCGGCATGGATGCCTTGCGGGACAATGCGCATTTTCAAGACTTGTTGCAACGGATTGGCCTTCCGGTACGGACGCCTGTCACATTTGACAGTGCCTGGCAGCACACACGCAGCGCATAGTCCAATCATCAGAAGTTTACAATGACCGCCGGAAGGATTGTTCTATGTTTGCAGCATTCACACTCAGACACGCGCGGTTAGCTCTCTGCGTCCTGCCATTGGCCGTGCTTGTGCCGTTGAGCCAAGCCCAGGCTCCTGTTTTCACCATCGCCACGGCAGACAGCTCAGTCAAGTTCTACGTGAAGGCGTCGGTGAAGCTGGTCGGCACATTCGACAAATGGGACTCCAGTTTGACCTTCACCTCTCCGGATGTCACAACCGGCGTTTTGAACATCAACATTCAGGCTGACAGCGTGGACACGGGAAGCGGAATGAAAAACGGCAAGCTGAAAAGCAAAGACTTCTTCGACGTAAAGCAGAATCCGACCATCTCGTTTTTGTCCAAAAAGATTGTACAAACTGGTCCCAACACATTTGAGGTAGACGGCGACTTTACAATACGCGGCGTCACCAAACCCGAAACCCTGACGCTCACCGTCAGCGGGGCGGGAACAGGCACGGGCGAGATCAAAGGCACGATGGCCTTCGATCGCAAGGACTACGGGATGACCAAAGGCATTCCGTTCGTGACGATCGCCGACCGGATCGAAGTCACCGTCGACCTTACCGGAAAGCGTGTCAGCGGCCCCGCATTGGTCTTTAAGCGGTAGGCTTCTCCTCTGGCAGAATCATTGGGATTCGCTTCGAAGCCTTGGGGCGCCAGGGGTGCCCACACTCAACCCTGCGCTGAAAATTCACTAAATCTTTAAGGAATCGTGGTGAGCGCGGCAGGACTCGAACCTGCGACCCATGCCTTAAAAGGGCATTGCTCTACCAACTGAGCTACGCGCCCGCTCCCTCACAATATTATTGCATTAACCGGAAAGCTGTCGCTTCGGCGCCAAATTTCCCTTAATAAATCAACTTCAGCGACAGCTGAATCTGCCGCGAATTCCCCGCCGTCTTGCTGATGAATCCAAAACCATTCGTCGTGCTGATGCTCGCGGTGGGCGTGCCGCCCCGATTATCCGTGGATACACCGAGAATGTTCGCCGGCAATCCCATATTCACGATGTTGAAGATATTGAAAAACTCCGCGCGGAATTGCAGGCTCACGCGTTCCGCTCCGCTCTGCCGGCGGCCGAACGGAGTGTCTTTAATGAACGCGAAATCATAATCATAGAAGGCCGGCCCGCGGAAAGTGTTTCGCCCCAATGTTCCGAAGCGCCCCTGGTTCGGCCCCGTGCCTCCGGGCAGGAACACCGGAATGCTGAAAAAGTCTGGCCCATTGTTTCCGCCCGCCCCAAAATAATCTTCGCGATTTTTGCGCGCGGTCGATAGATGTGGCGTAGCAATCTGGTCGGGTCGGTCTACGCCGCTTGATCCCGCCCCCGTCTGTTGAATACCGGAGTACACGGTGAACGGCGCCCCCGAACTGAGGGTGGAGATGCTGAGCATCTCCCAGCCCGCAGTTAATTTTTTGCTCACCCCTTCCAGGAAAGGCACGCGGTCTACGTAGAGATCCTGCGCCAGGCTCAGCCCAAATGCATGCGTGATGTCGAAGGACGACGGCCCTTTTTCGAGTTGCGTGTCGAAAGGGTCCTGAGGATTGGGCTGCGAAACAGCGCCCGTCGATCCCGTGCCTCCAAAAACCTGGCTGGTATCGTCGATCGATTTGCTCCACGTATAACTGGCCTGAATGCTGGGACCACCATGCGCTACGGATCCCGAGAGCGAAGTCTGCAGCGCGTGATAGGTAGAGTGCGCAGTGGCGGTCACCACGTTTTCCACGCCGAAGCCGCCGCTGACTTCACCCGCGCTGTTAAATTGCGTATACGGCGCAAATGCCGGCGACGCTCCTGGGTATCCGTTCGGAAAACTTACGCGCGGCAAATGGTTCGCGGCCGTACCCACATAATTCGCGTCGGCGGTGAGTTTGCCGATCCTGCGTTCCAGTCCGGCCGTCCACGTGTACAGCCTCGCATTGCTGAACGATCGATCAACCGAGCTCAACGCAAGCGCGCTGAACACGCTGCTGGGCGTCAATGCGGCCACGTCTTTCTCGTAGCGGTTTACATCCATTACCGTGTTTGGCGGCACGGCTTTGGGATTTCCCGACGCGAAAATGTCCTGACCGCTCGGCGTGTAAACTCGCGGCAATTGCGCCGGGGTAATCTGAAAGCCGTACGCGATGGGGGAATTCGCGCTTGACACCAGCCGCGGATAAACCACAAAGGGCGTCGATCCGGTCAGGAAATTATCCTGATAAATGTTGGGCGGAATGATCGTAATCCCGCCGCCAACGTGCGCCTGCAATTTGTCAGTCACTTGCCACGCCATCTGCACTCGCGGTGCCCAACCATTCCAATCCGTGCGATAGCCGGGTTGTGGGTTTATCACAAACTCCTGCCCACCATTCACATCCACAATGCCCGATGTTCGGTGCGCGCGCTCGCTGATCGGTGTATAAAGCTCCCAGCGCAAACCATAGTCGAGAGTAAAGCGCGGCGTCACCTTCCATGTGTCCTGCACATATGCATTCACGTCGCTGCGATTGATGGCGGCCGGTCCGATGTGCGGACCATTGGAAAAATATGGCGGCGCAATCGCCCGCGTATAAGCAAACGGGCTGCCTGAGAGAAAACTCAAGAGCGTATCCGGCAACAGATCGCCCGGCTGCAAATTATGAGTACCGCTTGCGGAAGGGATCGCCTCGGTGGCGTACGCGGGTCCGCCTCCAAAATCGTATTCGCCGTTAGGGCTGATGCCGAAATATGTCGTGTCGCGATTAAGTCGAACTTCACCGCCCGCCTTGATCGCATGGCGCGAGCGAATGTAGGTCACGTTCTGGCGAGCCTGGAACAAATTCCCGTACACCTGTATGACCGAGCCGCCGGTGCCGTTAAACGCTTCGAAGAGTCCGTCGTTGAATTTGACCGCCGGATCGGTGAAGTCCCTGGTCGGAAAGCCTGGAGTCGAACGAGTGACGCTGATCGAAGATTCAAGCGTAAGCCGGGCCGATGGGGTGCGAGTGTATGTGATCACCCCATTGCGCTGGTGATCGATGTAAGTTGTCCCGAAAGTCGGATCAATTGCAGTCTGATCAGGATTGGTGACCGGCCCGGTTAAATTGTCGAGATTGAAACGCGCGAAAAGCTGGTCCTGGTTTGAGATCTTATGGTCAAGCCGCACAGAGAATTGATTGGCATTGGTGATCACGCTCGAGGCGGTGGCATAAGTGCGTGCGTGATAAGGCCCGCTGGGATCATTCGGCAGAGGATAGCGCTTGAGAATGGCGGCGATGCCGGGATTTACCGGCACCATCAAAACATCCGTCGAACCATCGGCATAAGTTACGTTATCCAATCCCGAACGCTCTGCTGCGGTAGGCACCGGCATCACCTGCGTGGTTCCAAGGTCTTGCCGAAATCCCTGGTATTGAACGAAATAAAAAGTCCGGTTGCTTCCGTCGTACACCTCAGGAATAAGCACCGGCCCGCCATTCGTAAAGCCGAACTCATTGCGGCGAAATGGTGGGATTCTTCCCGGATAGGCGGGCGTCGGATGATCAAAATAATTGCGCGCATCGAACGCCGAGTTGCGCACAAATTCGAAGATCGACCCGTGAAATCCGTCCGCGCCCGAGCGGGTTACGATGTTCGTGAAGCCGGAGGCGCCGCGGCCAATTTCCGCCGGCATCCAGCCCGAGCTGGATTGAAGTTCCTCGACCGCATCCACGTTGAAGTTTGAAAACGTTGACCCGCCCATCTCCGGATCGCTGATGTCCGCGCCATCCATGGCGAACGTCGCTTCCACGCCGCGTTGCCCGTCGATCGCGAACTGCTGGGTAAAATTCGTCGCGCCGTTGGCGTCGGTCATGGTGCCCGCCGCTAATAGCAACAGTTGGCTGAAGTCGCGCTTGTTCAGCGGAAGCTGGCTGACCTGCTTGCTGGATAATTCCTCGCCGCCCGTCGCGCCGGACTGCGCATTGGGAACGGAAATTGCGATTTCGTTGTTCGGCAAAAGCGTGAGAACAACCGGTGGCGCGCCGGCGGCAAGATCAATCAGCGGGGCGTGTTTAAACTTGAGGTTATCGATCTCGATCGATAACCGATATTTCCCAACCGGCAGAGGCGGTGCCTTGAATCGGCCATCGGTCGCCGTTTTGGCTTCGGCTTTAGAACTGCCGTCGAGTCGAACGATAGCGCCGGACACCGGCGAGCCATCAGCTTTGCGCACAATTCCCTGCCATGCCGGAACTATGGCGGCCTGACCGAACAGTTGCGCAGCCCACACGAGCACCGCTGCGAGAAAAATGCCTGGCCGCCGGTTCGCCCTAGACATCGCGCTCAGAGCCGCTCATCGCGGCACCCAGTGAGGATGCGTGCTCAGCAGACCATTCACCACAATAATTTGATAGGCAACAAAAATCCCGAAGCCCAGGCTCAGAACTCCAGAAGCCATGGCCAGCCTCTGTAGAAAAATCTGCTTGCCACGTGCCAGGCGAAAAGTCGACGCAATGCTCATCGTAATCACCATCATCCCAGCGATAGTGCCGATGCCGAAGACCAGCAGATACGCAACCGCCCAGCGCGGATCGCGAATCGTCGCCAGCACCAGCAGCGCCACGGCCGCCGATCCTGCCATTCCGTGCACCAGGCCAATCATTAAAGGACGCAGCGGCCGATAAAGTTTGAAACGTAAGAACATGCGGTCGAGCCAGGCCACGGGATTTTGTCCGGAATGCATGTGGGTATCGGGACCATGAGAATGCGGATGCGTATGAATAAAATCGCCATGACTGTGCGCATGAGAGTGAACCAGTTCCGGTTGTGCCGGAACGGATTCAAACTGTGAGCAAGATTCGGGTTGTGGGGCAGCGGGCGTCCCCGCCCGCTCGCTTGCTGAAGGCAGGTCCCGAAAGAAACTAACCACGTTAATGATGCCCAGCAGAATCAGCATCAATCCCACCGCCAATTCCATGCTCAATCCCAGGCGCGGCGATATCGCTACGTCGAAAAGAATGATCGCGGCGCCGACCGCAAAAATCGTCAGCGTATGTCCGATTCCCCAGAACACGCCGATCCATGCCGATTTCCCAATCTCGCGCTCGCGGCTCACGATCGTGCTCACCGCAATCACGTGATCGGGATCAGTCGCATGCCGCATCCCCAGAAAGAACCCCAGGGCGATGATGGAAAGAAAGTTAACCATTCGTACTACCTAGAGAACAGAGTTACATTCTACAAACTTGTCATTCCGAGCGGAGCGAATGACGAGCCAAGGCAAGTCAGTCGCGCAGTCGAGGAACCTGCTTCTGAAAGCAGCACAGATAGCTTTCTGGACTGATTAAGAAGGTCTTTTGAAGCGGCGACAACCCGCAGGCGGGTATACCCGATGTTTCCCCGATCACCCGTGGCTGTTCGACAACTCTTTCACAATATTCGTCACAAATGCCTTGGCATCTCCGAACAACATCAGCGTGTTATCCATGTAATAAAGAGGATTATCAATTCCTGCAAATCCAGGGTTCATGCTTCGCTTGATCACCATCACAGTGTGCGCCTTCTCGACATCCAGCACCGGCATTCCATAAATAGGGCTGGATTTATCGGTCTTTGCCGCCGGATTGGTCACATCGTTCGCGCCAATGATTAACGCCACGTCCGTCTGCGGGAAGTCTCCATTGATGTCATCCATTTCCTTCAGGTGATCGTATGGAACATCCGCTTCGGCCAGGAGCACATTCATGTGTCCCGGCATGCGGCCGGCGACAGGATGTATCGCGAACTCCACATCCACACCACGCTTGGTCAGCGAATCGTACAGCTCGCGCACTTTGTGTTGCGCCTGCGCCACTGCCATCCCGTATCCCGGTACGATCACAACCTTGCTCGCCGCCCCCAAAATCTCCGCGGCTTCATCCGGCGACGCGCTTTTTACCGGACGCGTCTCCTGCACGGCCGCCGGCCCAGTCGCAACTTGTCCGAAGGCGCCGAACATAACGTTGGTGAACGACCGGTTCATCGCCTTGCACATGATGACCGAGAGAATGAATCCCGACGATCCATCGAGCGCCCCGGCCACCACCAGCACTTTACTGTTGAGCACAAAACCCAGCAATGCTGCGGAAAATCCCGCGTAAGAATTCAACAGCGAAATCACCGTAGGCATGTCTGCGCCGCCAATCGGCGTAACCAGCAGCACGCCAAAGGTCAACGCCACCACGATCATGATGGGAAACAAAAACGTGTGCGCCGGATTAAATACCAGCGCAACCGCCAGTCCAAGCGCGGTGGCGAGCATAGAAAGGCTCACAATGTTCTGCCCGCGATAGACAATCGGTCGTTGGGGAAGAATTTCCTGCAGTTTGCCGGCCGCAATCAGGCTGCCGGTAAAAGTCAGCGATCCGATGATTACTTCGAGCCCGATCTCTCCCATCTGAAAGCGGCTCACCGGCGTCGTGCCCACATAATATTCGGCGATTCCGATCAACGCCGCCGAGAGCGCGCCGAATGCGTGGCTTAACGCCGTCCGCTGCGGCACCGCGGTCATTTTGACCATGCCCAGCGGAATGCCGACGCCCGCGCCCAAAATCAGCGCGATCACAATCCATTTGTACTGCACGAGTTCGGGATTGAATAGGGTGGCCGCAATCGCCATCGCCGACGCGATCTCGCCCGCCAGCACGCCGCGCCGTGCGCTCACCGGCGAACTCAGCCACTTGATCGCCAGAATGAATAGAACGACCGCGGCAATGTAAGTGAAATCGAGATACTGCTGCAGGGCGAGCGTATTCATGATTGTTTTGATTTGCCGGATTTGAACATGCGCAGCATGCGATCGGTAATGAAGAACCCGCCCACCATGTTGCTGAACGATGCGACCACGGCGATCGTTCCCAGCACCGTGGTGAGTCTGGTCTCATGACGCCCGGTAATGATGATCGCCGCCACGACGACAATCGCATCCAGCGCATTGGTCAGCGACATCAGGGGCGTATGCAGTAGCGGCGAGACCCGCTTAATCAGTTCGAACCCCACAAACCCAGCCAGAATAAAAACGTAGAGATTAGAAATAAAATCCGCCGGCATTAATCCTCCTTCAAATCACTCTCCGGGTGCCCCACTCTTCCCGTTCTTTGGGGGAGTGGGGATTTTGACTCTCGTTCGGGTCTAATCGCTCGCCACTGACCACTAACCACTGATCACTGACTCGCCACCAACCCCGGCATCCCCAACAACTCCCTCACCCGCGCATTCACCACTTCCCCGCCTTGCGTCACCAGCGTATCGCGAATAATTTCATCGCTCTCCGCCGGACGCATCTTTCCATCCTTCACCAGATTTGCAAGAAACGCCGTCAAATTCCGCGCATACATCTGGCTGGCATGATGCGGCACGCCGCTCGCCAGATTGATCGGCCCAATCACCGTCACTCCATTCACGACCACGGCTTCTCCCGCGCGCGTGACCTCGCAATTCCCGCCGCGCTCCGCCGCCAGATCCAATATCACCGACCCCGGAACCATTCCCTTCACCATCTCTGCGGTCAACAGCACCGGCGCTTTCTTCCCCGGCACCACCGCCGTCGTAATCACCGCATCGTTCTCCGCGACGGTCCGTCCCAGCAATTCGCGCTGCTTCGCGTAAAACGCCTCATCCTGCGCCTTGGCATATCCGCGCGCGTCCTGCGCATCCTGCGTCTCCAGCGGCAACTCCACAAACCGGGCGCCTAAACTCTGCACCTGCTCCTTCGCCGCCGGCCTTACATCGTATGCCGATACAACAGCGCCCAGCCGTCGTGCGGTCGCAATCGCTTGCAACCCAGCCACGCCCACACCAATAATCAGCACCCGCGACGGCGTAATCGTCCCCGCCGCAGTAGTCATCATCGGGAAAATCCTCGGCAGCGAATTCGCTACTTCCAACACCGCTTTGTACCCCGCGATCGACGCCATCGATGACAATGCGTCCATGCTCTGCGCGCGCGTCGTGCGCGGCATCAATTCCACGGCAAACGAAGTCACTCCGGTCTGCGCGATCTCTTGCACTCGGCTCGCGTCGGTCTTTCCATCTTTTGTCGGAGTTCCTAACGGCCGCAGAAATCCCACCAGCGCCTGGCCGCGCCGCATCAGTCGCAGATCGCTCTCGCCATTTTTGTCGTTCGCGCCGTGACCGAGCACCTGCACAATAATGTCCGCCTGCGCAAACACACTCGCGCGGTCCGGCAATACCTTCGCGCCCTTTTCCTGATACTGCGCATCCGGATATCCCGCCGCCACGCCCGCCCCGGCCTCAATCAGAACTTCCAATCCGGCCTTCGCGAGCATCGGCACCACCACCGGCGTCAGCGCCACCCGCCGCTCTCCTGGATAAATTTCCTTCGGCACTCCAACGATCACGCCTGCTCCTTTAGAGAGACATAACTAGAGATGTCACAAGCTTTTATTTAGAAACGGTAATTGTACTCGCAGTATGAGAAAAAATGATGGCGATCATGATCCGAAAAATTTTGATATGTATGGGACAGCCGCGCGGAGTGCCCCACTTCTCGCCGCTTTGCGAGAAGTGGGCTGGTATGTTGTGGGGACAGCCGACCCTTCGACAAGCTCAGGGCAAGCCCTCGGCTGCCGTCGGAGCAAGGCTCCGCTCGCCCTTCCTGATGGCTGATTGCTGACAGCTTCTGTGCGACAATCTCTGCGAGCTCACACCATGCCGAAAACTTCCATCTCCCAATGCTTCGGTCGGACACGGCGGGTCCGAACGCGCGCTTGCGTGCGTGAGAGAAACCTTACGTGGGCTTATCCGAGACCCTGGAAAGTCTCACGCTGAATCAGTTCTCGGTGGAACGGAGCTGCTGAATCATCTTCAGCACATCGTCGGTTTTGGCGGTCTCACCCAATCGAGGAAAAATCTTCTCGACACTATTTCGGTGCGCATCAGGATCGCGGTCGGTCATAGCATCCACCACCAACACAACGTTGTATCCCAGATCGTACGCACTGCGCGCGGTTGACTCAACGCCGATGCTGGTCGCAATGCCCGCCAACACAATCTGGGTTGCGCTGCTCTGGCGCAAATAATCGTGCAACTCCGTTCCCAGGAACGCTCCCCATCGTTGCTTTGTAACCAGGTGATCGCTGGGCTGCCGCTCCAGCTCAGGTACGAGTTCCGCCCAATCCGCCGGCCGCGCAATCTTCGGCGGCCCGGCTTCCGTGCGCCCAGGAGCTCCGCCGGTCACATTGACCAAGACCACGGGCAGACCTCGTTCGCGGAAAGCTCGCGCCAGCTGCGCTGCACGGCCAATAATCTCGCTCGCAACATGCACGGTTGGCAATCCAACGATTCCTTTTTGCAAATCAATCACAACCAGAGCAGCGACAGGATCGAGTTTGGTAAGAGACATGATCTTCTTTTTTTATCAGGAAAAGATATAGGACAAGCGCACAAAAATAAAAGGCGCAGCCATTAAGGCCGCGCCTAATCTATCTTCGATCAAGTCGAACTACTTCGAGCATGTATCGCTCAGGTGCTTCAAGTGAGTCACCTTCAGGTGCCCGTGTTCGTTATTTTCTTTGGTCGCTCCGGTATCGTGCGCCATGTCCTTGGTGTCTTCTTTCATGTTGTGCGCCATTGCGTCCGCCACAACTCCCGTCACCTCAACCGTATGCCCAACATGCTTTGCCAGCGACACATTGCTGCTGCGCACTTCCCATGTGCTGCCATCATTCGCCGCCAAATTAAACTCCTTGGCATTATCGCCTTGCGATAAGCACCCGGTAATGGTTCGCGTGTCCGACTTGCCTTTCATGTCCGCCGAATCATCCGCCATCACCCACACTGAAGCCATGCATGCCAGTACCAGGCACAAAAACAGATTTCTCATAATTGTTCCTCCTGTCGAAATTTTCCTGATTACCCGGACATTCGATTCCCCCCAGTGCCGACGGGTTGTAGCAGAACGGCAGCTCCAAACCTAGAGTTTCAAGGAATTACGGGCGCGTGATCCGGAAATTCCATCGCGGAAAGGGACTACAATCACAGCGTTCAACCCGTTAAAGCCGCCGGAGCGTAGATAACCAAAGGTACCGGGCAATCGCATCTAATTTGTATTAGAGGAAATTAAAATGATCAGGATCGTTTCGTCCCGAATTCTTGTTCTGATCGTGGTATCCCTCGTGTTGACCGGCATTCCGAAGTTGGCTTCTGCCCAGCGCGGCGGACACGGCGGAGGCGGAGGCTTTCACGGGGGAGGCAGCGGATTTCACGGTGGCGGAAGTTTTGGCGGATTCCGCGGCGGAGCCGGAGGATTCCACGGGGGCGGAGGCTTTTACGGCCGAGGGGGTGGAGGCTTTTCCGGTCGAGGCTATGGCGGTTTTTATGGCCGCGGATTTGGTTTCCCTGGTTACGGATTCGGTTTCGGCTTTGGTTTCGGCCCCTATTGGGGATATCCGTATTACTACGGATATGGTCCGTGGGGGAACCCTTACGATTACTACTATCCGTACGACTCCTACTACTACTACCGGGATGTTCCTGATTACCCTCGAGATAATCGCTATCCTCGCGACGGCTGCGATTATCGCCATGAGGATGATCATCCGTGCAAACCAAATAACGAAAATGCTCCGAAGCCTTCGAGCAGAGATGTTCCCGAAAGCTCTCCCAGGAGTAATTATGTGACCACGAATCCCCCAGGCAATACTTCTGCGTTTTCTCTAGCGGGCTATAGGTATGCGGCGTCAACTAACCTGGGCGCTGTAACCGCCCCTGTCGCGAGCGCCTACCTCAGGAATTCCACCGCGCGGCAACTTCCCGCGGGAATACGCCCGGCTGTGAGGAATGCGATTCAGGCTCTGCGCGCAATGCCGCCCGACGCTCGGCAGCGACAACTGAACTCTGGTCGCTATCGTAGCTTTTCTCCGGAGGAACGGGAGTTGTTGATCAACGCTACTGAAACCGTGCCCTGATACAAACTCGCAAATTTCCCTGGACACACGAGTGGCGAAAACATCCGTGAGTGTGTATTCGCGTCCCAGGTTGAGACGCGGATTCAGATGCTTCCGGCCTTTGCACTCGCCACAGCGGGCGCGTCGGTTTCGGAAACAACTGCCGAGGGTTTCATGAGCTTCCAAGCCTCGCGATATTTCTCAGGCCAAGATCTCTTCGATCCCGGACTTACACATATTACTTTTCGTCCTTCAATGAGGGTTGCGGGAAAGATATACCACATGTCCTGGGGAATGATGTATGCGGCGAGAAAATCAATTTCTTTCGCCGTGTAAAGCGCGCGAGGACCAGATCGGCGATGGACCGAGGTGTGGATGCGATAGTGATTTCTGGGTCGCGTTTTCGACAAAACGGATTTCACCTGAACCCGCCAACAGACGTTCTCGACGCGGACGATTACGTCATAGCGTTCGCCCTCTCCCCAGGGCTTGGCGACGGACAAGCCAAGGCTTGCGGCCTTGCGCATGAAGGCAAGTTCGGCGAGATGGCCTCGTTGCCGGTTGTTGAGATTGGCTGGGTTGATGGTTTCATTGAATGAGTTTTCTTCGGACATCAAGATTCGGCCCCAAAATTCTGGTGTACCTTTGCTGGTGATTAGTGAAAAGAGATCCCCTCGGCTTCGCTCGGGATCCGTTCGACGAGCTCAGGATTTCGGCACACGGCTTATACGCCGTGTAGCGCCTCAATTTCGGCAGTGGGCTCAGACGCCCG
This sequence comes from uncultured Acidobacteriota bacterium, assembly GCA_963702345.1. Lineage (GTDB taxonomy): Bacteria > Acidobacteriota > Terriglobia > Terriglobales > Acidobacteriaceae > Gp1-AA145. The sequence continues at coordinate 15,601 of CAVPCD010000010.1, forward strand.
CTAAACGCCTCAACATTGGCCCCAAAAAGAAAAGCGCGGCTGCGATAGCCGCGCTTTTTCTTACCTTCTGTATCCATTGTGACAGATTGGATAGGGCAATTGTGCCAAGGTTTGGAACTTTATATTGTGCGTGGAATGAGGCGGTTAGGGGAAAAGCGTCTGTTCAGGGGGCTTGACAAGAATTTTCCACAGGTCGCCTCGGAGTGCCTGCTTCTGTCATTCCGACCGGAGCGTGCCGATTCGTGAATGCGAATTGGCTTGAGCGGGACTCGCCGGATTAGACCACCAGCAAACGATAGAAAAGACTACCCTCGCCGATTATTACCAGGACCTCGGAAACTGAGTTCCCGAATGCGTATTTTGACCCGAAGTACCTGCTACGTTTTTGTTTGTCCTTGAACAGGGCGACCAAATCGTTTTCGGGCACATCGGTTTTCGACAGGAACGCTTCGTATTGTTTGATCAGTTTGCGGATTGCCTGATGCGCCTTCTTGCAATGCGGCTCATTCAATAACCACTCTAGCCTTGCGGTTGGAGTCAAAGAGATCATGTGCTTCGCATCCATTGGGCTAACTGTCTTATTCTTCGAAAAGACCGTAAGGAGGTACAGGAGGGCCGAGTAACAAGTGAGTAGACGGCTGTGCTTAAGTTTGTAGTTTTTCAATCGTTTCTTCGCCATCTCCTCGGCTGGCTCGCTGTGCGTACGGGCTTCGTAGTTGACACAGAAAGTTCTCCACATGCGCAGTATGTCATTCGCCAGGAACGCTGGCATGTACGTGTTCTTATTTTGTTCGTAGTCCTTCCAATACGCTCTGATTACCTCGTCCGTGATCTGGTGATATACCGTTTCACCGAGCAATGGAAAGCTTTCGAGAAGTAGTAGTAGGCGAGCAGTGAATGTATTTTCCACGTCATCTCTCGGCGTTCCCAGATGACCAATGAGCTTCTTGATTGGGTAATGCTTCAGATATTCGCCGTCACCAGAGAAGTCGCGAATATGCAGCTGCCTCGTGACATCAATGAGATCCGCTTTGATTAAAATCTCGTCAAGGCCACGCAGGGCAGGCTCCTTCACAGATCCGTGACCCACGATGAATAAATCGAGGTCGCTGTGGCGACTGGCTTCGCCTCGTCCATATGAGCCTGTCGCGTAAACACACGCTTTCGCCTCGCAGCGCGTTTCGGCTTCGGCTAATTTCTTTCGGAGTTTTTGTACTCGGCGGTCAGTATCGTTTCGCCGTTGGTTAAGGAGTTCTCCCACGACTTCCCTCCCATTCAAAGAGGTTCCCGAAAATCTCCGCCTGTTCGATTGCATCGTCTAGCGCATGATGCGTGTGTCGGCGATCGGGAAGTAGTTGGGGAAGGATTTTGGATCGGCCAGCCTCAGAGATCGGCACGGATGCCTTGACCGCGTAGGCCGTCTTCATATCAAAGCATAATGAGTGGTTAAAAGGAGATCCCTTGGAAGAAAACTGCACGAAATACCAATACAGCCAGGCCCAATCGAAGCTCAACGGGTAAGCTACCAAAACCGGTTTTGCGCCCCCCGCAATTCCGGCTATCCACTCGTAGGCTTCACCCATTGCCCGTTCGGGTGCTTCTCCGTGCTTTAGCAACTTATCGCGATCAAGGCCGTTAACGCGGAGCGCCTCGGGTTGAAACTTTTCCGAGATTGGCTTCAATTCGCGATAAAAATTTTGCTGGAAATTCTTTGGGTGCCTGAACTCTTTACCATCAAAGCTTCCCGCATAAACCAGCGCAAAGGAGAGCATGGAATAGGGGCCAGGAATAGGACCGTCTGTCTCCACGTCGGCTGAGAAATAGATGTCCCCGACTTGCGCTTTATCCATGCGTTGCCTGAGTTCGCTCACGCCTTCACTTTCGTGTTGTCGGCGGGCAATCACTGTCATGTTAGCAGCCTCGATCTCGGACCGACCCAATCAGCAAGCACTCAAGTCTGTAGTGTTTTTAGGAAAGTTACCACAGCGGGCAATGAGCAAAACAAGGATTAATTAGAAGAACCACAAATTTACTGAGCGACATAGACGACGGAGGATTGGGTGGAGCTCTAGAGGAAGTGCCCTGAATGAGCGAACGACGAACCCACGACGGGAACGAGCAGAAGAGGGACTCCGTTGAGCTATGGAACTACCTCCCTCGAGCAGTTCTGTTAGAAGAGTATGGCGAGCAAGCTGCGCGCATAAGCCTGCTGCGTTCCTCATTCGTTTGCCTTAATTCTCTTAACGATAAATTGTGTTTGCTTGCGGTATGCAAATGCGAACATGAGAAGGAGAATCAAGATGAGCGCCGTCCCGCTCCATGCTTTAACAAGTGGGAACTCCATTTCAAATCTTGCATATATCTTGAGGAAGAGTAGCAGACAACACATTGAGCTGAGCGTCCTGTAGGTATTGTTGACTTCTGAAAGTATCTCGATTTGAGGATCTTTCTTGGAAGCTAGGACGAAAGCTCTATACTCCGCGAATTTGACGAAACGCAGACGCTTCAGCACGGGCCCGATCACCAGCGATCCAAATCTGCTAACAACTATTCCGAGGAAGTAGTAAAGAAAAAGGCCCAGCACGATCTCCTTCTGAAGAAAGTGGTAGGGCGTGATCTCGGTCGAAATGATGGCGAACAGAACGCCCGGCACCAAATAGTTGAACAGGTTATATGAGGAGAGCTTGCTCAACAATTCGTTCATTCCGCCTCCCAACCGGAGTCGAATCAATCTATCGTTTAATTCCAGAGGATTCCGAGATGCCCGCTATCAGCGACGACCAGTCCGGCACGGGAATCGGCGATAGCTTAGGTTCAAAGTTTTGCTGCGCGTTGCTCTTCGGGTACAGGATGAAGCGCCCGTCTGTCGGCACGTCAATCGAGATACAGGCGTCCGTGCGGGTTGTAAAAACGTACCTTGTCTCTGGAACTTCCCAAGGGTTTCCTAATATCTTGTGCAGTCCCTTGGCGTGCTGCCTGTACCACGATGTTGTTTCCTGAGAGTCGTGAGCATTTCCTTGTCTGAGACAATAAATGCGTCAGGGTTGCAGAGTCCATTTTCGAACAACTTCGGACAACAACCGCTCTCGCGGCCATGATGTGAAGTAACGAACAAGTTCACATGCCCGAGCAGACCACAGAACTGTTCGTTGAATAAGGCTCTCCTCCAGCCTTCGTCCTCGAGATCTCCAGGAAACAAAATACAAAAACTCCCATACCGGACAAACGTTATGAGGCTTAGGTTATTTGTATCGTCGAAAACGCCGTAAGGGAACCGGAACATGCTTACGGAGATTTCAGGCAGGTCCAACGGGGCGTTCAGACGGGATGGGCTTTGCAGGTATTTGTGCACCGTCTGAACACCGGGACCCATGCCATCTCTTTTAAGCGACCCTAACGCCGTCGCGTTAATCGTGTCGTTGATACAAACACTCGAGAACTGAACGTTTTTAAGAGTGCTCTCGAAATTCGAGACGTGGTCCTCATCAAGATTAGTGAGAATCAAGCCCCCGAATGTCTCTCCGTAGAACTGAATTGAGGGCCACCAATACGGCGGGGCCTTTTTGGATCCGCAGTCAATCATGAGTCGGCGACCATCGGAGCACGTGATTACGCTACATGCTCCATGGCCCACGTCAAAGATGTCTATTTTCATTGCGCTTCCTTTGTGAAAAGCAAAAAGGACACGGCGTTAGCCGTGCCCCCTTCACAGCTTGGGTCTGTTCACTGTTGTCACCTCAGCGGCTAAAGCCGCTCAGGTTCGTTGTTGTTTCGGCACTGCTAAGCCGTGCCCTTCCCCGAATTTCTAGCGATGATTCTTGAGGTAATCGCTCAGCGACCTTGCGCCGGTTTCGTTCAGCACGGTTCCTAGCTTCGCATCGCTGCGGAAGCCGGATGCGAAATCGTCACCGTATTCATCGCGTAAAGTTCTGACCAGCGTATCGCTACGCTTGTGACGAATTTCGCCATCTGCATCTCGGCAACGGCCATCTAGTCCGTCATTACAATGATTACTGCTCATATTTCACCTCCAAGTCCTAGCTGCAATCGCTCATGTTGCTCAGCACTTCTCGTGTGGCGCGGACACTCGTGTCCGCGAATCCCTCGATCAAGACCCTGGCGGACGAGGGCGTCCGCCCCACACATCAACTGCTCCCCAACACGGCCTTTTCTGCTACCGGGGGGCAACTTAATCGGTACAAAATAGTCCTCAGGATAAAGGTAGTTTTCCCCGGATTCGTCAATTACGCGTACCTGATGGCGCTTGGCTGCGGGGTTATCCGGCAACAGTTGATAAACTTTTCGCAACTCCAGCGAGGCCGGATATTCCTTATTGCGCACGCAAAGGACGAAGCGTGCCTCGCTCGCCTTCGGAACGCCCGCTTTCCCCTCAGTCGATAGCGCATGCTTCATCTCAAACAACCTCGGCGGACAAGAGTGTCCGCCCCACACGTTTCTTCTAGCTGCACCCACTCGTACTGCCGCAGCTCATGCACTTGTAGCAACTGCCGTTTCGCACCATGATCGAGCCGCAGACGTGGCAACTGGGTGCGTCTCCGAGGTCGACGAGTTCGGCGAGGGCGTCGGCGGCGTGGATGCGACCCGTCGTGCGTCTTGCGTCTTGGTCGTCGGCAAATTCGTCGTGCGTCTTGCGTCGTCCGTCGTGGGCAAAGACCCCAAATCCCCTTCGGCGGGCAGAGGCGCCCGCCCCACACTAGAACTTCCTACATCGCCGGCTGACAGCTTTGGCCTCAGGTTGTCGAACAGCAACTGCTGCTGGCCGGTTAGGAAGCGGAACTGCAGCCAGCGGAAGATGTAGTCCATGATCGACTTGGCGAAGCCGATGTCGGCGTTGTTGGTCCAGCCGCTGGGTTCGAAGCGGGTGTGGGCGAATTTTTCGCACAGCAGTTTGAGCGGCACGCCGTGTTGCAGCGACAGCGAGACGGCGCAGGCAAAGCTGTCCATCAGGCCGGAGACGGTGGAGCCTTCCTTCGCCATGGTGATGAAGAGTTCGCCCGGGCTGCCGTCGCGATAGAGGCCGACGGTGATGTAGCCTTCGTGTCCGCCGACGTTGAACTTGTGGGTGATCGACATGCGCTCGTCGTCGAGGCGATGGCGGATGGCGCGCGGCGGGGCGTGCATGTCCTGCTCTTCAATCACGGCGTGTGTGGCTCGGGCGCCCCTGCCCGCGGATTCTGCAGTTTTCGTTCCCGCGGCCGAGAGTGGTTGCGACTTCTTGCATCCATCGCGATAGACCGCGACCGCCTTCAGTCCCAGCTTCCAGGCCTGAAGGTAGGCTTCCATGATGTCTTCAACGCTCGCGAGCTCGGGCAGATTGACCGTCTTCGAAATCGCGCCGGAGATGAAGGGCTGCGCCGCCGCCATCATCTTCAAATGCCCCATATAAGCGATGGAGCGTGTGCCCTTCGCCGGCTTGAACGAGCAATCGAACACCGCGAGGTGATCGTCTTTGATAAGCGGCGCGCCTTCGATGGTGCCGGTCGCGTCGATGTAGCTGACGATGGCGTCAGTCTGATCATGTGTGTATCCCAACTTGAACAACGCCGTAGGCACAGTGTTGTTCACAATCTTGATCATCCCGCCGCCGACCAGCTTTTTGTATTTCACGAGCGCCAGGTCCGGCTCGATCCCGGTAGTATCGCAATCCATAAAGAACCCGATCGTGCCGGTGGGGGCGAGGACGGTGACCTGGGAGTTGCGATAGCCGTGCTTTTCGCCGTGGGCGAGGGCTTCGTCCCAGCAGGCTTTTGAGCCTTCGAAGAGTGCGCTGGGGACGTTGGTCTTGTTGATGTTGTTGACGGAAGCGCGGTGCATGCGGATTACGTCCAGGAAGGGCTCGCGGTTGATGTAGAAGCCGGGGCAGGCGCCGCCGGGCATTACGTTCGATCCAAGATTGGTGTCGCCCAGGCCTTTCTTTGTCGGCTCGGTGGCGGGAACCAAGGGCGGGCAGAGCTCGGCAATTTTTGAGGATTGCAAATAGGCTTCGCCGCACATGATCGCGGTCACGCAGGCGGCGTAGTCGCGGCCGCCGTCGGAGTCGTAAGGCAGGCCGCAGGCCATCAGCAGCGCGCCGAGGTTCGCGTAACCCAAACCTAGCGGACGATAATCATGCGAATTTTTCATGATCATTTCCGTCGGATAGCCGGCGTTGTCCACAAGAATTTCCTGCGCGGTAATCAGGATGTCTACCGCGTGACGATAGGCTTCAACGTCGAATGTCCCGTTGGGCGCGAACTTCAGAAGATTCATGCTGGCCAGGTTGCAGGCGGAGTCGTCGAGGAACATGTATTCGCTGCAGGGATTCGACGCGTTGATGCGAGCGGTGTTCTTCGAAGTGTGCCAGCGATTGACGGTCGAGTCGTATTGCATGCCGGGATCGCCGCAGTGCCAGGTGGCCTCGGAAATTTTGTTCATTAGCTCTTTGGCTTTGAAAGTTTTGACCGGATGGCCGTCTTTCACCGCGCGAGTGGAGAAATCGGTGTCGCGAAGGACGGCGTACATGAAGTCATCGGTCACGCGAACCGAGTTGTTGGCGTTCTGGAAGAAGATGGACGAGTAGGCTTCGGCATCGGGAGATGAACCATCGTATCCGGCGGCGACGAGGGTGTGCGCCTTGGCTTCTTCTTTCTGCTTGCACTCGATGAACTCAACGATGTCCGGATGATCGACGTTGAGGATGACCATCTTGGCGGCGCGGCGTGTCTTGCCGCCCGACTTGATGACACCGGCGAAGGCGTCAAAACCTTTCATGAAGCTGAGCGGACCGCTGGCGGTGCCGCCGCCGCTTAGAGTTTCATTCGATGAACGCAGCGGGGAAAGATTGGTGCCGGTGCCTGATCCCCACTTGAAGAGCATGCCTTCGGTCTTGGCGAGGGTGAGGATCGAATCGAGCGAATCGTGCACCGAGTTGATGAAGCAGGCGGAGCACTGCGGCTTGGTGTATCCGGTGACGCCGAATTCGACGCGGCCGAGAGCCGGATTCCAGTGCCAGTTCTTGCCGTCAGAGTTGGGCTCGATGCGGTCGCAGCCGACGTTGAACCACACGGGTGAGTTGAAGGCGGCGTACTGGCGAATGAGCAGGTGCACGAGCTCGTCATGGAACGTTGCCCCATCTTCGGGAGTGCGGAAGTAGCCTTGCGACAATCCCCAGTCGCGAATGGTTTCAGCGACGCGACCGACGAGTTGGCGGACGCCGGTTTCGCGCTGCGCCGTGCCGACTTCGCCGTGCAGATATTTCGACGCGACGATGTTGGTCGCGGTCATCGACCAGTCTTTCGGAACCTCGACATCTTTTTGCTCGAAGATGATTCCGCCCTTCGAGTCGATGATCTGCGCCAGGCGCTTTTCCCATTCGACTTCGTCGTAGGGAGAGACGCCGGGCTTGGTAAAAAAGCGGCGGAGAGTCAGGCCGGGGGCTTTCTTCGCGGACGAAGAGGTTGCTGTGGTTGCGGTCGTAATGTTTTGGGTTTGGGTCTCGGCCATGTTCTCTCTCCTGATTTCAGTCGTCCCTAGCGGGACTCGGTTTTCCCTTTAATTACGTTGCTTTCCCGGCATTGCCATGCCGGGCTTTCTCATCCTGCCGCTGTGCGGCTCGGCATTTTATATACACTCGAAACCGCCGAATAGAGCACGGAGCGGATTGAACATGTCATTGCATGCTGGCTGATACTTCTCTATGAGCCTGCGCTCTGTCGCGACACGTTCATTCTCGGTAGCTGACATCGTGCGAAACGAGACGTATAAGCGCCACGCGCCTCCTGCTTCCTTCACCCAATCCTCATATTTTTCGTGTGACTCGCGTACTCGCTCGGACAGTTTGCTCGCTTGGCCGAAGTAAATGGCTCGGTAGGTTCGCGGGCGAGCGCTAACGTCCGGCACTATAATCGCGTACAGGCCAGCGTGGCCGAACGGAGGAAGAAAAAACGCGAAAGGCGCAGGCTCGGTAAAAACGACGTCATCGAAGATGATTCCGTCCGGCTTGGTAACATTGGCTGGCGCTTGCGCCGAAAGCAAAAGGTTCATCCAATCATTTTGAGTCATAGGTGCCTCCACAACCCGTCCTTGCTTGCCGAAATTTCTATGCCTGCCTTCTACGCCGGCACTGCGCGACTTTATTAGTTGAGCACAAATTGAAACAAAGCGAGACGAAGAGTTCGGAAAAGCCTTCCCTGCGCGCAAATTCAACGACCTCGCGCCGTGTAAGCTGTTTTGCACGGCACTTCTCAATCAAGGTCATACCGCGATTACCGTTTCGCATTACTCTTGCTCCGTACATAGTGAGTTCTCCTCTCCAAATCTAGTCTGCTCCTTCAAAAGCCGGAAGGCAGCGGTTGCGGACCTTTTAGTTTTTCTACTTCCCGTTCTTGAACTTCCATACCCCACGCGAATGAAGTGGAAGGCTTATTGATTTCTACGACTTTGCTGGAACTGCGGAAAACGGATTCCGCTCCCACACCGTTTCTCTGTTTGAGCCGGACAAGCCGCCGAGCGGACAGGAGTGTCCG
>CAVPCD010000011.1:0-10799 GCA_963702345.1 uncultured Acidobacteriota bacterium
GTAGCCAATCAGTCGTGGTTGATGTTCGGATTTCCAGGGGTATAACTCACATCAACCGCGGTAGCCGGTCCTTACGCACTTTGGGGAAGCCGCGGACGATGAGCTAGCTCAGATTCAAGGGCACAGAATTCGATTTCAAAAAGGAGAACAACAATGACAACCAAAGGAAAAGTCCTGGTACTAGTCTCGAGCGGTCGTGGCTTGCCCTTAAAAGATGGCAAGATTTATGCGGGCGCTGGCTACTACCTCAACGAACTCACGGTGCCCGTTCGCGCCCTGATGAAGGAGGGCTACGAAATCACCTTCGCCAACCCCAAAGGCAACGCGCCCCAAGTGGATGTGCACTCAGAGGTCGCCGATTTCTTCGGCGGGGACGCGGCCAAGCTTCAGGACTATATGTTATTCCGCGACGGTCTGGCTGGGCTCAGAGATCCAAGCCGCATCGCGGACGTCATCGCGTCAGGCCTGGATCAATATGACGCTGTTTTTGTCCCCGGCGGCCATGGCCCGATGATCGATCTGCTCGATGATCCCGACGCTGGCACCGTGTTTAGGCACTTTCATGAAACATCCAAGCCTACGGCCGTGCTCTGCCATGGCCCGATTTCACTGCTATCGGCGCTTCCGAATTCGAAGGAGTTTGTCGCCGCGCTGGCGGCGGGCGATGCCGCTGGAGCACACGCAAAGGCTCAAGGCTGGATCTATGCCGGATATAGGATGACTATCTTTTCGACAGCGGAAGAACAGCAGCGGGAGCCGCTTGAGATCGAGGGCAAGGTTCGGTTCTACCCGGACTTCGCCTTGCAAACGGCGGGAGGGGACGTGAGTGTGGTCGCGCCTTGGGGGAGCTACGTCCTGCAAGATCGCGAGCTGATCTCAGGCCAGAACCCGTTCTCTGATCAAGCGCTTCTGAACCTTCTTCTACCGGCACTCGATGCGAAGAAGAAGTCGCTTTCAGCGGCATAAGAATCGGAGACACGCGGAAAGAAACTGGGAAAGTCGAGGAGCCGAGTCATCACGGATCCAATACCTAAGTACGGCGGGATTCGCCGCTACGTCCGCGATCCTGACGGTTACTTTATCGAGGCCGGACAGAGCACCGGCCTCACGTCAGGCTGACATCGGGTATCGTTACAGCGTTTCCCTTGGATGGAGGAACGAGAGATGGATTGGAAACGGTTGGTCCAGTTTTCGCTGCAGGGTAGCAGTGACATGGAACAATATGCCATCCTGCTGATACGCGTTTCAATCGGGCTCTTCTTCGCCATCTCCGGGGCTAACAAATTGTTTGTCGCCGGCGGTACGAAACCTGTTTACGACACGCTGGTGAAGGCCAAAGCCCCGTTTCCCCGGCAACTGGCTTATTTCGTCGCGGGTGTCGAGTTCGTTTGCGGGTCCTTGTTGACCGTGGGGTTTCTTTCGAGCGCAGCCTGCGTGGCTTTATTGATCGATATGACAGTCGCCACCCTGACGAGCGCGGTTTCCACCCTGCCTAAAGGACTTTCGCCACTTAACTGGCTCGACGATTTCCTTTACCTTCCGGAAGTCCTGTACGTGCTCTTCTTTATCTGGCTGATCTGCTCTGGTCCGGGAAAGTTCAGTGTCGATTACTGGCTCGCCAGCCAGTTACTGAGCTGATCGATCGACGAAACGCTTGTTGCTGGAGTTAGATTCTTATCCGACTCATAGGTCCAGGCAACGCGACCGTAGGATTCATCTATTCTACGGTTCGCTCAAGGTGCGCCGCGTTTCACACTAGCCGCGCAGCTAGGTTCTGCTACTGGTGCCCGATCTGCAGTACGATCTTGCCGGACTTGTGTGGTGCGCCCGCAAGCATGCGTTGCGCCTGGCGCGCATCCGAAAGCGGCAGGATTGAGCCCACACGCGCTGTGATTCTGCCCGCGTCAAACAATCTTGTGAGTGTCTGCAGTCGCGCGGTGGTCACCTCAGCGTAGAAGAAAATCGCCCCTGATGGGAGCGGCTGCGTCGAGACCGAGGTGACGAGTTTGCCTCCGGGTTTCAGCGCAGCGACGCAGCGTTGAAACGTAATGCCCCCGACCGTGTCGAGGATTGCATCCACCGGTGGGAGGTCCCTGCTCGAATGCAGGCTTGCTCGAGTCGATGATGGATCTCACACCCAATGATCGGAGCAGGTCTTCGTCGGCGAGGTGGGCGATGGCAACGACGTGGATTCCGGCGTCTACGGCCATTTGTACGGCGTAGGCCCCGACGTTCCCCGCGGCTCCGACGACCATTACCGTTTGTCCGCGCACCACCTGTGCATACTGGAACAGCATTTGCCAGGCGGTTACCGCAATGACGGGAGCTGATGCTGCTTCTACGTGATTCAGCGACTGCGGCTTGCGGCCGACCATCCCGGACGTGGCCACGGCGAACTCGGCCTGGGCGCCACAGAACTGCGGATTGGTGACGCCATAGACTTCGTCGGCCTGCGCGAATCCCGTGACGCCGGGGCCGACCTCCTCGACGACACCGGAGAAGTCCGAACCGAGGGTGAGCGGAGGTTGTGGGCTAACCTTGCTCTTGCCCTCACGGATGATCGCGTCCCAGGGAGCGACGCCCGCTGCCATCACGCGCACCAGAACTTCGTTTGGGCCCGGCGTCGGCGTTGGCACATCCTCAACCACCACGACGTCGGGCGGCCCGAAGCTATGAATCCGAACTGCTTTCACGGACAATTCCTCCCCGCCTTGAAGTCGCTCGAAAGCCGATTAGGCATTCCACACACCCGTCGCCACTTGGTTTCGACGCAGGGTTGACTCCGCACAGCCCCTTTCCCATTCCCCATTTTTCGTTCGTGTCGTCTATTCGCACAACAGTGTCAAGCCACCAGCAGGATCTTCCCGATACCGCCCTTTTCTGCCGCTGCTTGAGCCTTGGCCGCGTCACTCAGTGCCAGTTTCTGGCTAATTGGGATAACCAGCTTGCCATCGCGCACCGCTTCGGCCATGAACTCGAGGGTTTTCCTGTCGAATTTCGAGAATACGTGCACCACTTTTACAGACGGGTATTTCGCGGCGTTTCGCGGCAACTCTACAACCGATGCATAGACTCCTCCCGGCTTGACCTTGGCGATCAGCTTCTCCGCGGTTCTTCCGCCGACCGTATCCGCCACCGCATCGAGCGTCGCAAGACTTGCAATCGCGGTGTCGTCGTCGGTTGCGACCGCCTGATCTGCGCCGATGGTCTTCGCTTGATCCATCTGGGTCTCTAACACCCCCGCAATCACGGTCGCCCCCCGTTGCTTGGCAGTGAATACCGCCGAACGCCCGACATTTCCTATGGCACCTACGACCAAAACCGTCTGGCCGGCTTTGATTTCCGTAGCGGAAAGCAGCTGGTTGCCGGTCGTCGTCACCAGCGGCAGCGCCGCCGCCTGGATCAAATCAAGACCCTTCGGAACTTTCGCCAAGACCGCTGCTTTCACGACACAAAGTTCGGCGTAGGTGTTGTCCGCCATCGCGAACACCTGGTCGCCGACGGAAAAGCCTTCCACTCCCGGCCCAATCTTGACGACAGTCCCAGCCATATCGACGCCTATCAGCCCTGGGAACTTCATGGGGTAGAAATCCTTCGTTAATCCGGCGCGTCGCTTGTAGTCAATCGGATTCACGCTCGCAGCGGCGACCCGCACCAGCACCTCGCCGGGACCCGGAATCGGGTCAGGATAGTCTTCGAATTTCAGCACTTCCGGACCGCCATATTGGTAGACAACGACTGCTTTCATATTTGATCTCCTTATGTACGGTAGACAAACGCTGACTGACAAACAATTAGATGAACGAATCTGGGGTTGGTCGCCGCCATCGCCCGCCAGGAATTCGAAACTGGAAAGCCCCCGGAATGGGGGCAGCGAAGTAATTCAGTGCGAAACGACGCACCGATTCTGGTGCTCAACAGGGCTCGTCTTCGCTGAAGTTCGGCATTTCGCCCACTCCAGCACATCCCAGATCTCGCACTGCAAGTAAAAGCCTGACGAGATGCAAGGCGCTATCACTCCTTCGCCAACGGCATCATCAACCAGTTCGTACGCTGCTTCGTAACCCGGGATCTGCACACGCTTGGCAAGTTCGATCAGTTCCTGCAGTGGAAGTTCCCGTTCAGCAATCATCGAAAGCAGCAACATAAGCCCGTCGGGGCCCGCGAACCGGTCAAGAGCCAATCCCTCTACGATGCCCCGGTTTTTTCTGAATTCGTCTCGCGGATTGTACCGACATCCGAATGGCTCTGGCGATCTCGCGCTGGTGTTGCGACGGTGCACTAACCGTAAACCGCTTACTTTTGGTTTTCCCCTGGTGTCCTCTGCCGCAACCCACTCCACCCAGCCTGCCTCCAGATCTGGCACAAGTTGCCCGCAACTATCACATCGCCAACTGGATCGAACGGATTTATCTCCCGGCATAACTCTCACAATCATCCTTCCACGCGAACCGGCGTGACGCGACGTTCCACAAACGAGCTGAGCCTCACCTCACGATGCGTTCAACGGGTCACCGCTTTCTTTTGAGGATGAATGCCCAGTTCGTGCCACGACGTTTCCGCGAGGTTCACGTCGTAGTAGCTTGCGGCTTTCTCGATGTTGGCGAACGCCAAAGCGCGATCGGGATCGGAGACGTCGATGACTTGATCGAAACGCGCGACCGCATTACGAACATGTTGTGCATCGGTCAGTGGTTCTTTACGCTGCTTCGGAAATGCGTAGACGCTGTCGGGCAAGTCGCTTTGCGTCGTCAGCCGTCCATGTTTCTCGTGAGGTTTCCAAGTTGCTTCCGGCATGTCTTTGCCATCCTCTCACTAACTACCAGTGTCATTAGACCTTAGATGCCCCGCCGGAACAATTGGACGATGGTATTGGCGATACCTTGGTATTAGGACCCCTGGAATAAAGTAAGCACACCGCCTGTCGAGGGATTATGACGTCGACTAGGGATCGTGCCGCTTGGTAGCGACAGGAGCGTCGGCCCGTCGTAATCAGTCAATGTTATTTAGTACCGCGAGCGACCATTGCCCAGCACTTCAAGAACTGACACCAACGTATCCCCAACACCATCGTCTAATTGCCTCCCTTTGACGACTCTGTTGTTATTCGTTCAGCAGATGCGCCGGGATTCGCTCTGGCGACCTGAAAGGATTCGTCTAAATGGCAACCTACATTCAGACAGTTGACGTCGAGCATCTCGCAACGGGGGATGTGCGCGAAGCTCTGACTCGTGAAGTGCGGCGCGGCTTGATCGCACGGCCACGCTCGCTCTCACCCTGGATGTTCTACGATGCGGAGGGATCGCGCCTTTTCGAGCGCATTACGACGCTTCCCGAGTACTACCCCACCCGCACAGAGAGAGCCATCCTGGCGGGACACGCAGATGCGATCATTGCTGCAGTTCACGGCGACCGATCGTTGCCGTTGCGTCTCGTCGAGTTGGGTGCCGGCACGGCCTCCAAGACCTGCATTCTGCTCGAAGCTGCTTTGCGCGTTTCGGACGATGTCGCCTACGTTCCAGTTGATGTCTGCCCCGACGCTCTTGAGTTGCGTGCCAAAATATCGCATGCCTATTGCCGGAAGTGCGCCTGCAGCCCATCGTCCGGAACTATGTAACCCACCCGCTCCAGCTCGAATCCTTCGACGGCACTACGCTCGCACTCTATATCGGCACGAGCATCGGCAACTTCTCGCCTCAAGAAGCGGAACTCATTTTGCGAAATCTGTGTAGTCAATTGCAAACCGGAGATGCGCTATTGCTCGGTACAGATATGGTGAAAGACGAACGCACGCTCCTTGCTGCTTACGACGACAACGATGGAATCACCGCAGCGTTCAACTTAAACCTCCTGCATCGCCTCAATAGAGAACTAGGAGCCAACTTTGACGCCACTTGTTTCCGGCATCGCGCGTTGTGGAATTCTATAGAGTCTCGGATCGAGATGCACCTCGAGAGCACGCAGGAGCAGCATGTAAGCATCGAGCACGCGGACCTTGATGTTCACCTCATGCGACGCGAAACCATTCACACCGAAAATAGTTACAAGTTTACAGACCGGCGCATTCGTAGCCTGCTCGAAGAGGTCGGTTTTACGATCAGAGGCGCATGGAAAGACAATCGCGGTTGGTACACCCTCACGCTTGGATGTCTCCGGTAGTGCTTGTGACGATGCCGCACTTGGCGCATTCTATTCCGCACAATTAACACGATGCGGAAATCTCACTTCGGGTGAAGTGCCGAATTAACCGCCTCGAGCAGAGTCGTGTCGCTGAATGGCTTGAACAGGCATTCCACCGCACCCTGTTCGATCAGCCGCTGGCGAACGATCATATCTCTATCAGCCGTAATGAAGATGATCGGGATCACTTGTCGCCTTTGTATCAGTTCCTGTTGAAGATCAGGCCCGGTCATTCCAGGCATAGCAACATCAAGGAGCAGGCACCTGGTCTGGTCGACGCAATCAGACGCGAGGAACTCTTCCGCCGACGAGAACGCGCGGGCCGCAAAACCGAACTGCTTCAATAGGTCAGGTAATGACTCACGGACGGATTCGTCGTCGTCAACTACGGATACAAGTATGCGTTCGATGGCGCTCCTTTTCGAAGCATGACTCCATAGGCACAATGCTCCTCTTCAGGAGAGGGCGTCCATTGTCCTTTGGTATTGGTTTGCCGCGATGTGAGGATTGGCGTGGCCTTCACGCCGCACGGGACCCGCTACGGCGGGCGCCTGAAGATTGCGGATGCCATCGGCGTGCGCTAAGCCCTCGGGAGTTCGAGGAATGGAGAACGAAAATGAGGCTCCTGGACCATCGTTCAGAGTCCCCCACAGACGGCCGTGATGCCTCTCGATAATGGAGCGGCTGACAGCAAGCCCGATTCCCATGCCATCGCACTTGGTCGTGTAGAACGCGTCGAACAGACGGTTTGCCGCTTGAGGATCAAAACCGACTCCCGCATCTTGCACCGTCAGACGCACCTGATCACCCTCGTCCCTCTCGGTTCTGATCAAGAGTCGTCTCGGACGATCTTCTACTGTGCTCATGGCGTCTGAGCCATTCCTGAGCAGGTTCAGTATGACCTGCTGAAGCTGGACACGATCACCTAGGATCAGCGGAAGTTCGTCGGCAAGTTCGGGACACAGCATTACCCGATTCTTCTGAAGTTCCACCATGGATAGGGCAATTACCTCCAGAACAGCCTCATTCAAGTTCACAGATTCGATCGTGGGTTCTTTTTTACCAAAGAGCGCGCGCAACCGGGTGATCACGTCGGACATACGGTTGCCATCGCGAATTGTACGCCGGGCGGTTTCGCGAGCACCCTCGACTTGGGGAGGATCAGTCGCCAGCATCCGCAAACAGGCGCTGGCGTTCGTGATGATGCCGGACAGCGGCTGGTTGACTTCGTGGGCGATAGACGCTGTCAGCGCTCCGAGGCTCACTACCCTGGCCACATTTGCGAGTTCCGATTGAGCCTTATCGCGTGCCTCTTCCGCCAGTTTGCGTGCCGTGACATCCTGAACCGAGGCGATGTACTCCAACTGACCATCTCGGTCCCGGGTCGCATGAGCGACAGCATGCATGTACTTGATCGAGCGGTCCGGCATTAGCAAGCGGTACTTCCATTCAAAGTCGTGGCCGTCCTCTCGTGCCCCGTCCACCATCCTCATTTTCTCGATCAAACTGACGTCTTCCGGATGGACTCGGCTACGGATCAGTTCGAACGTCACGGGCATGCCGATCTCAAGCTCATAGATGCGATAGAGCTCCGTTGACCACGTGATTTCGTTTGTCGACACGCGCCAGGAAAAACTGCCGATTCGACCGAGATGTTGACCTTCGGCGAGGAATGCCTCACTGCGCCGCAAAGCCCTCTCTGCTCGCTTTTGTTCGCTCAAGTCGAGCACGAACGCGACACCGTCGTTCCCGTCGCTTTCGAAGAGCGCGCCGCCGAGAAGTACCGGCACGCGACTGCCGTCTTTCCGGAGGTACTCCTTCTCGAACGGTTGGAAAGTCCTCGTCGCATTCAATTCATTGACTGCCCGTTCGTCCCGGTCGTGCCATTCGGCTGGCGTGATGTCCCTCCAGCTCACACGACCGGAAGCAAGATCTTCACGGTCGTACTGCACCATGCGGAGAAATGCTTCGTTGGCTCCGGTGATTGCCCCTTCGAGAGTGAACATAACCATCCCCACAACGTTGGACTCGACCAGGCGTCGGACTTTCGCTTCCAGCCCACTCGCCAGTTGACGGACTTCTCCTTCCGCCTTTTCGCGCTCGGCCACCTGAATTTTGAGGTCTTCTATGTGTGCCAATGCTTGATACGCGGAAGACGCAAATTTCCCCAGAGATGCCATGACCCGGTCATCCTCTGCATCGAACTTGCGGCGGACGCTGTGCATGATTCCCCATATGGTTCCAACCGCCTTGCCGCCGACGTAAAACGGGACCAGCAGGCACTCTTCGGCTGCCGGATTGACTGGCATCAAATAGGGATAACGACGTTCGAAGTGGGTGAACAGGAGGGCACGATTTTGATCGAGCACGTCCCCGCAAGGCCCGAAATTACGCGGGGTTCCACCTCCGACGTGGGGATTCCACATGCCGGCGATGGCTGGCCAGTAGAACCTCTGGCCGTCAACCTGCGGCGTTTTGCCATCTTTCGTCAACAGGCTAAGGCCAGAGGAGTCACACTGGGTAATATCCTGGATCGTTTCAGCTAGTGTTTGAAAGATGGTACTCGGCGAGTCAGCCAACGCGCCTACTAATTTCACGAGCGCGTGGTTCTCTTTTTCATAATCCGGCGGACGCGATGGGCGACGGCGCAACTCGTCTGTGCAGAGGATCGATTCCAAAGAGGCGGTTGGAACTAAACTGTCCACCGGAACATCATGCGATTTAGCATAGTCGGCCATGTTCATACCTCCATCTGCGCGGTTACGAAGTTCGAAAGCTCTAACATTAACAACAGCCGTCACACTCTCTTCGGCTTTGAACAGCTTTTTAGGCCGCAGCCATCGCTGCCGGTGCGAGCAGAAGCTTCGCGGCCATCCTCACTAGGTCGGGAAGAGAATTGGCCTGCATCTTTTGCATCACCTTGCCCCGGTGCGCCTTCACCGTGATTTCGCTGATCCCGAGCTCCCCACCGACCTGTTTATTGAGCAGGCCTGAAACCACCAACGCCATTACCTGTCGCTCACGCTGGGATAGCGAGGCGTAACGGTCCCGGAGGACCCCCATCTCCGCCTTCAGGCCGAGAGCAACTCGGCTGCGTTCAAGGGCTGCCCAGATGGCGGTCAACAGCACGTCGTCCTTGAACGGCTTCGTCAAGAACTCGACAGCCCCCGCCTTCATGGCCTGGACAGTCATGGGCACATCGCCGTGTCCCGTGATGAAGATGATCGGCAGTTCAGTTCGTTCGACAGCGATGCGCTTCTGGAGTTCGAGACCAGTGAGGCCTGGAAGAGAACAATCCAGCACCAGGCAGCTCGGAACGAGAGGTCGTGGACGGGCAAGGAATTCTTGCGCAGAAGAGAAAGTCTCCGGCCGCCAGCCTTCGCAGCGTATCAACAATTCCAGCGATTCTCGCACGGAGATGTCATCGTCGACCACGAAGACGATTGGTCCCATGCCCGACAGAGGTGGTGTTCGCAACTCATGGCAAAGTGCGTGCGCTAAATTCATGTCTCACTCCCCGATTTGCTCTTAGCAATCGTTCCTCTGAGAGAACCTTAAGGCTGAACGAATGATTTGGAGAAGCTGCTCGTCGCTAAAAGGCTTGCCCAAGAAAGCAGCAGCGCCAGCTTGCATCGCTCGCTGACGGGAATCTTTGCTCTCGTAAGCGGTGATGAAGATGATAGGAATGCCGCAGCCCACGGCAGCGAGGTGGCTTTGAAGCTGTAATCCACCCATGCCCGGCATCTGCACGTCAACGATGAGACATGAGGTATCGTGCAAATGACCGGATCTCAGGAAAGTTTCGGCGGATTCAAAAGCTGCCGCTCGAAAGCCAAAGGACTCGATGAGCAGTGTGGTGGTCCTGCGAACCGACTCATCGTCGTCAACTATCGAGATCAGATTCTCTGTCACTCTGAATTCCTCACTGACCCCAAGGTATTCGCAGAGGAAGAAAGAATCTATTGGGCGTTGGTGGATCCGGGTGCTAAAAAAGATGATGCGAGTAAGCTTTCGCTTACGAGGCTTTTTCCGGGCAGACTTTAATCTTCTCGATCATTTTCACGAGGTCAATCAGAGATCCCGCGTGCATCTTCTCCATTGCCCTGCTGCGCTGGACTTTCACGGTGCTTTCCGCAGTTCCGAGTTCAGCGGCAATCTGTTTGTTGAGCATGCCTGAAACAAGCATGGAGATCACCTGTTGTTCGCGAGAAGTCAATGAGTCGAAGCGTTGTTGAAGGTCCGTTACTTCTTTCTCCTTTTCACGTCTGGCACGATCCCGCTCCAGTGCGATGCGAACAGCATCCAACAGATCCTGATCGCGGAATGGCTTGGTGAGGAATTCGACTGCCCCAGCCTTCATGGCGCGAACACTCATGGGAATGTCACCGTGGCCGCTGAGAAAAACTATCGGAATATGAATTTTTCTCGCCGCCAACTCGCGTTGAAAGTCGAGCCCACTCAACCCAGGTAGTCTGACGTCCAGCACGAGACAACTGGGCGCATCGGATGGCTTTTTGTGCAAGAAGGCGTCAGCTGAGCCAAAGCTCTCAACCTGCAGCCCGACAGTGCTTAAGAGGAACTTGAGCGAAGAACGGACGGATGCGTCGTCATCGACCACA
>CAVPCD010000012.1:0-139649 GCA_963702345.1 uncultured Acidobacteriota bacterium
CTTATAGGAAGTTTTACTAGCGATTTCTGCCGGAGAGCATGCGACGTCGGAAGATCAAATTTCCGCGGACTCCTCAACGCTGGCGAAAATCCGCTTCGAGGCGACCGGGCAGATCAGCCCCAGACGGATCCGATTTCTGCTAAACCTGTTCTGCAATCAATGCAAGCCCGACACTCATTCCCTGTCCTTTAGCTGTCCAATAACAATTCCTTAACGTCACTTACAAGGTTTTTCGAGGGCCACCCGCGTCTTGTAAGTTGTTGAAATTACTAATAATTTTGGGCTCATAACCCAAAGGTCGGTGGTTCAAATCCACCCCCCGCAACCAATATTTGCAATCATTTAGGGGAACCGGGAATCCGGTTCCCCTTTGTACTGTGATTGAACTGTGATTGTTCGGAAAGTTGCAGGCAGCAAACTAGAACTATTGATGTGCCCAGTCAGGCCCTCTTCAGCGGGGCATGAGCCGGAAAAACAGGGCCTGCTTGGCAACAGGTTCTACTTTTGCTTCCATGGCAGCCATCTGAGCCTGACTTAACGGGGTGAAGGAACGAGCAAGTTCGACGCATTCCTCAACCTGCTCGACCGAGTCGCACCCGATAATTGCCGTGCTGATGGGCAACGAGAGATTGTAGAAGAAGGTTTCCTGCTTGGTCAGCGTACCCGGAATTGTAGTAACGGCGCCTCGGCCTTCCCATGAGTGTTTTTGCTCTTCTACGGGCGGCGGCGTCCAACTGGAAAGAATGCGGCCGCGTGCCATCACCTTCATCCCGATAATCCCCATCTGTTTCTCGACGGCCAGCGGAAGCAGGTCCTTTTCAAAACTGTAATAGTATTTGTCGGCCGCGTTGACCCCCATCAGGACGGTGTCAAAGGGAAAGCGGCGTATGCATTCCATGAGGGCTTCGGGACGGAAGCGTCCGGTGACTCCCAGATGGCGCACCATTTTCTGATCGCGCGCTTGAACCAGGGCCTCGATCGCACCGCCTTTGCCGAATATCTGATCAACGTCTTCCTGAATTCCAACATCATGCAGTTGCCATGTGTCAATGTGATCGGTGTCCAGCAGCTTCAGAGACACGTCAAGGTTTTTTAGCGCGGCATCGCGGGTCCGTTCTTTGGTCTTGCTTGCGATAAAAACGTGGTCCCGGCTACCCTTAAGACCCTTTCCAAGATAACGTTCACTCCACCTGTCAGGTCCGCCGTAAATGGCGGAGGTATCGAAATAATTCACCCCTAACTCTAAAGCGCGTTGGACCATCTGCAGGGCCAAGCTTTCGTTATTGGCTTTCTCCAGCGCTCCCTGGCCGCCGAGGCCAAAAATCCCGACCCGAAATCCTGTCTTACCCAGATTGCGCGTCGGCATCATGTCCTGGATGGCCCTTGCCGCAGCTGGACTATTTTCTGTCGACGTCACTTCACCCGATGCGCGGGAAGCGATCACTCCCGCGGAGAGACCGGCTGCTATCGAGGCTGCCCCTGTCTTAAGAAATCCCCGGCGATTCCGGTTACCGCCGTCCGCAGGTGTGTCGTTTGGTTTCATGTCCATCGCTCCAAGTGATCCGAAATGGAATACCGATTTTTCACTAACTGATCGATCATGCGAGTATATTTTTCTCTTTGCGAGCCAGTCAATCGTTTGTCTTTCTTACTTCTACTTCTGCTCGCGTTTGTGCAGATGGTTTCACCGTCTGTTGAGAGCATCATCAGGAGAGATGAAGATGAGTTGTCGAGTGTTTTCCTTTTGCTTCGTGGCCGCATTGATGTCACCGACAATTGCGTTTTCCCAATCATTCTTGAGCCAATATAAAGGGTCGCCTTATCACGACAGCCGCTATAGCGGCGGTCCACAAAAAATACCGGGCAAGGTCTTGTGCGCCTACTATGACCTTGGCGGCGAGGGAGTCGCCTACCACGACGCCGATCCCCAGAATCACGGCAGCGGAGAGTTGAATCCCGCCGATGGGACCTATCTGAATGAATTTCGGATCCACGAGGGAGTGGATACTTCATACACGAAATTCAACCGGAAGCCTGATCCGATAGACGACAATCCCTTCGACAAGATTGTTCCGGCCGCCGACCTGCCCTATGTTGGTTGGACCGAGCCCGGAGAATGGTTCAACATTACAGTAGATGTGACCCAGTCGGGCACATACGCGGCCGATTTCCTGTACACATCGAATCGCGGCGGAACAATATCACTCGATGTGAATGGCAAGGACGCAACCGGACCTCTGCAGATCACCTCAACGAATGATGCCGCGGACCCGCTTGCCTGGCGGCAATGGCACCATTGGAATCTGGCTTCGCAACTTTTCAAAGTTCATCTCAGCAAAGGGAAAAATGTTCTGACCATACACATATTGACGAACGGCAACATGAATCTGGCTTATTTCGACTTCAAACCGGTCCGCCGATGAAATGGAACCTGTCGGCGCTTCAATTCAGTGTCACACGCAATCCCGTCGCATGGGGAACAGTCAGGGAGCACTTGCCTTGCTTGAGCGAGTCGCTATTCGATGACGTTGTGATGAGCGCCTCGCGGCTGTCTAGTCCCGGTGCGTGTAATATCTCGGTTTCGACCACTCCACTCGCGTCGCGACCAAAGTCGAGTTCCACGTCAAGGTCTGCGGTAGCGTCCTTGTTCAGAATGATGACCGAGGTCTTGCCGTTGCGCAGTTTCGCGGCATAGGCCGTTGCATTGACTCCCGTAGCCTGCAGCTTCGTTGAGAAGTCGTTCTTCAACAGTGTTCCGCCGCTGAACGAGCCCGCAAACTTCAGCCCATACGCGACCGGCTCCAACACATAGTCCGAGCCAAACGTCGCGATCGGTGTATAGAAAGGATGCGGATGCGCGACAATCTGTTCGGGAGTCGCGCCTTTCGCTTCGAGAAGCGCGTCGCCGGGAAGAGATCCGCCAACGGAATTGGCCACGGATTTGCCCGTGCCACCGTGGAGATTGACGCCGGAATAATCATTAGTGGCTAACAGCAGCGAATAGTCGGCAGACCAAAGCGCAGCGGCAAACACATCGGAGACGCCGGGCTTGCCTCCGCGATAGCAAGTGTTGCCTTCGGTCATGCGTACGCGCGCACCCATCTTGCTGGCTGCGGTCGATGCGATATTCGCCGTGTTCTGCACCTTTTGCATCGTCGCCGATTTCAGCAGGTTCGGAATGTTGACATCGGGGTTCGTCGCTGGCCCGCCAAAGTAATAATGATGAGTCAGAGTGGTTACATGAGGCGAGGCCTGGATGGAAGGCCACTGATTAGCAATCTCGGTCAACCATGACACGTTGCTCGCAACATCCGGCATGCCGAACTTTGCCGCCGGTACTCGGGTTGCGATGGCGCGCGCAAGCGTGAGCCATTCTTCGAGATACGTCTTGGCTGACCATGTCTTTGGATCGCGCAGGTGCCGATCGAATAGATCCGCCTCGTTTCCGATCTGGAAATACTGCAGGCGGTCGCCCAGTATCTCGGATACAAATGCCGCTTCCTCGGCGGCGCGTGCCGGTGTATTCGTCCCCATCCCGATGCCGTAGATGCAATTCCACCCTGTGGCTTGAAGAAACTCCGCCAGGTTCCTGACTGCCTCGGGCGTTACGGCGTAATAGTGCACTTTCGGCTCGCCCACAACCTCACGCACCTGAGGGTGCGGTGGTTCGGGGGAGTCAGGCTTAGATTTCCAGTAAGCAAACTCGCTAGTATTGCCCCCAAGGCGCAGTACGCCGGTTGGCGAGAGTGTTTTGAACTCGCGAATCAGGCCGCTGTTCTCTGCCGAAAAGAAACTCGGCTCCACGAGTTGCTGTACCTCATACGAGAGGCCGACAAAGTCGATCGGCATCTGCGGGCCAGTTACTTCGGTGGGAATGACGAGGGCAACCCGAACCTTGCTTTGGCCCTGCGCATGAAGACGTGCTGCAGCCACAGTACAGGCTGCGGTGGCAAGAAACCTTCGTCGTGTGAGCATCCGATCTCTCGATTCTTTTTTTACTTGTGGGCCATAGCGCCCGCGTTTTTGGTGAGGTTAAGAATAAGACCACCGATGACCCCATCTGGGGCCTTCCTTGTCCTTCAGATTTGAAGCCCAAACAAGAATATTTTCATCATCGGCGCCCAAGTCGACCGCGGAGCTTTCGCGATATCTTGGTCTCGGCGCGTTCCATCGGTTCACCATTTGGAGTGAATTACGCAAATACTGTGTCATTTTACTTTAGCCGGCATTTGCTGCAACTGGACAACGAAACAGTTTTTCGTATTCATAAGCAGCACTCTTCATAACGGGTGCGGTTCACGAGCGATCTTGAACTAATGAGAAGCGTCATAGTTGGAGCAGGCAATGTCTCAACGACGTTGGTCAGAGGGTTGGGAGGTGGCTCACCGCCTTGTTGATCTCACGCGACTTGCAAGAAAGCAAAGCCAGACTTCTTGAAGAAGCTCCGTGTAGTCGAGGGTAATCAGCGAGAGCAGGCCGTCTCCGGCGTCAAAGTTCTCCGGTCATGAACTGGGCTCGGCCGTAGCCGAAAGACCAGTCTTCGTCAGCATTCTGCGTAATCGCAACAAAGACGTCCGACGCCTTCACGCCACAGCGATGAAGTAGTTCCTGGCACAGCAATTCGTAGAAATTCTGCTTCTCAAGCCGGCTTCGCGGTCGGGTCGTCACTTGCACCATGACAACCTGTTCGGTACGCGGTATGCCCAGCCCGGTGTCCTCAATTTTTATCTCTGCCGCTGGGTGCTGGTGCA
This sequence comes from uncultured Acidobacteriota bacterium, assembly GCA_963702345.1. GTDB lineage: Bacteria > Acidobacteriota > Terriglobia > Terriglobales > Acidobacteriaceae > Gp1-AA145. The sequence continues at coordinate 4,752 of CAVPCD010000012.1, forward strand.
CAATCTGATAACGATCCCGCTTAGGTACTTTGAACGCGGCAAGCATCGCGCCGTGGATAGCATCCAGCAATGCTTTCAACTCTGCTTCGCTGCGGCCCTCGATCACATCGATTCTGAGTAGTGGCATGTTATGCCGCCGTTAAAACATTCAGCTTTAATGCTCGTGCTACGCCAGCCCCTTTCAATACCAGTGCATGTTCTATTCCAAAGTCTTTTTAGCGTGGCCGCGCGGCGGTACAGCCTTTGCGCAACCATCGGCTCGCTGATCGTGGTCGAAACATCTGCGACTGCGGCTACTAAGCCGTCTAGATGTGTCGAAATAAGGACCCCACTGTCGAGATATGCTCTCGGCAGAGTGAACTTCGTCTCAAAGATGTGGATGGCGAGGAACAAGGGGGAGGACGATCTTGGCTGGCGACTCTGGAGTAACCGCTTGAAACTCAGTGAATATCCCCGTTCCCCGCAGATGGCGATCAAACTGCGTTGCAAACTGAAGCACGAGATTGAACGAGGGCTGTCGAAGGAGTGTGGGTGATGAGGTACAGAAAACTTGGGAATACCGGACTCATCGTGAGCAGCGTGGCGCTTGGCACGATGCAGTTCGGCGGCAAGATGAACATGGGCAACCTCGGTCAGGAGGACACCACGCGCATGGTGAAGCTTGCCTTGGACAGGGGAATTAACTTCATCGATACGGCCGACGTGTACAGTCTCGGAGAGAGCGAGACTCTGTTGGGTAATGCCTTGAAGGGCTTGAGGCAAGAGATTGTTCTCGCCACCAAAGTGCGGCTTCCTATGGGCGAGAATTTTAACCGGAGCGGCGCGACCCGCGTGAACATCATGCGAGAAGTGGAGGGCAGTCTGCGGCGGCTGCAGACCGATTACATCGATCTATACCAGGTGCATGGATGGGACAGCAATACGCCGCTCGAGGAGACGCTGCGGACGCTCGACGATCTTGTGCGCCATGGAAAAGTTCGCTATATCGGGCTGTCCAACCTCATGTCGTGGCAGGCGGCCACTGCGGTAATGCTGCAGCAGCACCTGGGGTTAGAGAAATACGTAACCGCGCAGATGTACTACAGTCTCGTCGGCCGCAGTCTTGAATACGAGTTCCAGTCGTTTGCTGAGTATCACAACATCGGCATCCTGGTCTGGAGCCCGCTTGCCGGCGGCTTCCTTTCAGGCAAGTACAGCCGCACCAACCCTGCGCCTGCCGGCACACGCTTCGCCGAAGCGGGCAATTTCGTGCCCTTTGATAAGGAAATGGGATATCGCGTCGTGGACACGCTGAAGGAAGTGGCCGCACGGCACAACGCTAGCCCAGCCCGTGTGGCGCTCTCTTGGGTGCTGGGACGGCCGGCCGTCAGCAGCGTCATCATCGCTGCCCGCAAACCTGAGCAACTGGAGGACAACATCCGCGCCGTAGACCTTCAGCTCTCGGAAGACGACGTCCGACTCCTTGACGCGGCGTCTGATCCGGGCGTTCCGTATCCGAAGTGGATGGTTCTTCAACTCGACACCGCGGAAGACCCTCGTTCGAAGATCCTGAATCCCGACCGCTACGCCGATGGCGGTTCCTGGAACGACCTCCGCCGAACCCGGTGGTCCGGCTGACATCCATCAAACTATGCGCTAGACGCTCTGCGTAGGAACGGTCCACACCACGCTTGCAGGAAACAAGGTCATGGAACGAGGTATATTACTGCTCTCGTCACCTGAAGTACTTCGCCCAACGGGATCTAGATGCCGTAATGGCAGATTACACAGGCGACGCGGTGTTTTTTGGTTCCGAAGGAGCACTGCGCGAACCGAACGCAATCAGACTCGTATTCGAGGGGATGTTCGCCGAGTTCGCCAAACGTGGTGCGTCCTTCTTCAGAACGCAAGCATTCGAACGCAAAGTTGTTTTACAGAGTTCTTCCAACGAGTAGGAGGTTTTTGTGGTTGTGACAGGAGCCTCACTGCGTCTTTTATGCGCAATAGCCTTGATATATGCGGCGATCATGTGTCATGCGCAATCGTATTCGACCTCTGCGCCGAGCTCCTCGGGTCAAAGCATTCCTGCGGGATCGGTGGCAAATCCGTTTGCCGGCAGCGTACCAACAAAGCTCGTCCCGGGGCGTATGCCAATGTCGCTGGAAAATGCGATTGATCTCGGACTGAAACACAATCTCGGATTGCTGCTTTCACGAGCTGACACACGTGCAGCCCGCGGGCAACGGTGGCAAGAATTGAGTGCGCTGCTGCCGCAGGTGACGGCTGGGCCTTACGTAGCAGCGTCCAAGGTAAACGTTGACGAACTCGGCTTCGCGGGTCTAGCGACACTGTTACATATTTCTCCATCGGTCGGACCCTATTCATACTTCGACGCTCGCGCGGCGCTGAGTCAAAAGTTGTTCGACTGGAAATCCATTAATGCCGCTCGCGCCGCCAGCCAAAATGTGAAGTCGGCTGACTACACACTCCTTGACGCTCGCGATCTCGTTATTCTGACAGTTGGGTACGTTTACTTCCAGGCGGTTGCTGACGAAGCTCGCATTACCACGGATGAAGCGCAGGTCGAGACGGCAGAGGCGCTCTTTAACCAAGCAACGGACCAAGTCAACGCGGGCACAGCCGCCGATATCGACGGATTGCGCACCAAAGTCGAACTGCAAACCCGGCAACAGCAGCTGATCCAGGCGAAGAACGACTTTGCCATTCAGAAGATCACTGTCGCACGCGTAATCGGCGTGGCCACGAGTCAGGATTTTGATCTCACCGACAAGTCCCCATACCAGCCGCTCAATAGTCTAACCATCGATCAGGCGTTAACACGCGCATATGCCTCGCGGTCCGATTATCGTGCCGCCGAAAGCGCGGTTCGTGCAGCAGAGTTTTCGCGAAAGGCAGCGGTCGCCGGCTATTTCCCATCGCTATCTTTTGGTGCAGACTATGGAACCGGCGGGGCTCATCCGTCAGATTCCACTGGCGTGTACGACGTACGCGGAACCCTGTCGATCCCGATCTTCACCGGCAACAGCGTACATGGTGACATTCAGCAAGCCGACGCACGGCTCGAACAGAGCCGTGAGCGACTGGAAAACTTACGAGCACAGATCGAGGCAGATGTACGTAGCGCGCTCTTGAACCTGCAGTCTTTCGAAGCGCAAGTGAAGGTTGCCTACAGCAATATCGATTTGGCCGATCAGACCTTAACGCAATCGCAAGACCGCTTCAGCGCCGGCATTACCGACACGGTAGAGGTTGTCCAGTCGCAGGAGACGGTAGCCAGCGCGCACGAGCAATACATTTCGAGCCTGTACAACTACAATTTCGCGAAGATTTCCCTCATTCGAGCCCTGGGTGCCGGCGAGCAGGGTCTGAAGGAATATTTTCCAGGAAAATAAGATGGCAAACGAAAACGATTCTCTTCCGCCTCCCGAAACCGGCGCTTCTGTGTATTCAACACCGCCGGCAGAGAAAAAGTATTCACCCGCCGCGCGCCGGAAACGCCGCAGAAACCTGATTATTGCCATTGCCGTGGTCGTGGTGATTGTCGCAGGCCTGCTCTTGTGGCGTTACTTGAGCAGTTATGAATCCACAGACGACGCTCAGGCAGATGTTCACTTGTATCCCGTCAGCGCCCGCATTTCGGGTTATGTCATACGCGTGAACGTGAACGACAACCAATGGGTCAACAAGGGCGACGCTCTGGTTGAAATTGATCCGACCGACTACCAGGTGGCGCTGGCGCAGGCGCAAGCAAATTTGACCAATGCCGAAGCCACGGCGCGATCCCTGAATATCACTGTGCCCATCACGTCGGTGAATACTGCCAGCCAACTTGAGTTCACGGCCTCAGGCATCGAGGACGCGCGTGCGGCAGTCAGCGCAGCTGAAAAGCAACTTGCCGCCGCGCATGAACAGGTGGAGGCTGCGCAGGCGAACGATGTAAAGGCGCAAGACGACCTGCGCCGCTACAAACTACTTGTCAACAAGCGCGAAGTCTCACCGCAGATTTATGATCAGGCGGTTGCCTCCGCAAAGTCCAGCACCGCAAATGTTGCGGCTGCACAGGCAAGCGAGTCGGCTGCGCAGCAATTTGTGCAGCAAGCACAGAGCCGATTAGCGCAAGCCACTGCCAATCACGCATCCGCGCAAACCGGGCCACAACAAGTCTCGTCCACTAAGGCACGGGTTCAGGCCGCGATTGCGGATGTTCAGCAGAAACGCGAACTGGTTCAGCAGGCGGAGTTGAATCTGCAATACACCAAAATCATTGCCCCAGTGAGCGGGGAAGTGAATAAAACGGTCGTCGTGGGATTAAATGTTGAACCAGGGCAGCAATTACTCACGGTTGTGCCTCTTGATGAAGTCTGGGTGACAGCCAATTTCAAAGAAACGCAACTCAGGCATATGCAGATCGGACAGAAAGCCGACATTCATGTGGATTCGAGCGGCAGGACTTTGCACGGCCACGTTGACAGCATTGCCGGCGCAACCGGCCCGCTGTTCAGTCTGCTTCCCCCAGAAAACGCCACGGGGAATTACGTGAAGATTGTGCAACGAGTACCGGTAAAAATTGTTCTAGAGACTGGCGAAAATCGAGATCGACGGCTTCGCCCAGGCATGAATGTAGTCCCCGACGTATACCTGAAATGAGTACCGCCGCGCTCACGCTCGACCAGGACATCTGGCGGCCACGGTACAACCCGTGGTTGGTTGCCGTCGTTGTTGCTCTCGCCGCGTTCATGGAAGTTCTCGACACGAGCATTGCCAATGTTGCGCTTCCGTACATGGCCGGAAATTTGGGCGCGAGCAATGACCAGAGCACCTGGGTTTTGACTTCTTATTTAGTCTCTAACGCCATCATTCTTCCCATGACGGGCTGGCTCGCCGGAGCGATCGGCCGCAAGCGATTCTTCATGAGCTGCCTCGCTATCTTTACCGTCAGTTCGTTACTGTGCGGCTTGGCACCGAGTCTGGGCTTCCTTCTGCTCTTTCGGATTCTGCAAGGAGCCGGTGGCGGCGGATTACAACCTATGGCTCAGGCCATTTTGGCGGACACGTTTCCGCCAGAAAAACGGGGACTGGCGTTTGCTTTGTATGGAATCACGGCCATCATGGCGCCCACCATTGGCCCGACTCTGGGTGGATGGATCACTTTCAACTACTCCTGGCGCTGGATTTTTTTTATCAACCTTCCCGTCGGTGTGATCACATGGCTGCTGGTACGCAGGTTCGTGGAAGATCCTCCATATCTCCAGAAACTAAGGAAAGCCGGGGTGAAGTTGGATTACGTGGGGATCGCGCTGTTGACCGTCGGGGTTGGCGCCTTGCAGGTTCTGCTCGATAAGGGCCAGGAAGACGATTGGTTTGGATCGCACTTCATCACGACGCTCATCATCGTTTCGGCCGTCTGCCTGATCTCTCTGGTGGTGTGGGAGTGGTTCGCAAAAACACCAATCATCGATGTACGGATGTTCAAGAGCTTCAACTTTGCCAGCGCCAGTCTCATGATGTTCATGCTCGGCATTCTTCTGTTCAGCAGCCTGGTTCTGATGCCGCAATTTTTGCAGACACTTTTGGGCTACACCTCGGAGCTTGCCGGACTCGCTCTGTCTGCCGGCGGCCTCGTGCTGCTGATGGAAATGCCGATCATGGGCCAGTTGACAACAAAGATTCAAGCGCGCCGTTTGATCTCTTTCGGCTGGCTGGCCTTGTCGATCGCGATGTTTTACTCGACGAAACGCATTGACCTGCAGATCAGCTTCAGTGCTGCCACGTGGCTTCGTATCGCACAGGTCATAGGGTTAGGCTTCCTTTTTGTTCCGATTACGCTGGTTGCCTACGTTGGCATTGCGCCGGAGAAAAACAACTCGGTGGCTGGCATCATAAACTTCATGCGCAATATGGGCAGCAGCGTAGGGACTTCTCTGGTTACGACGATTATTGCTCGCCGTTCGCAATTCCATCAGCTAAGGCTGGTGGAAAAAGCCAGAGTCGATAATCCAAACTTTGCAAACTCGGCGCAAGCATTAACCCAACACTTTATGAGCGGTGGATTGGGAAAGCGCGAAGCGCTCGCAACCGCGTATGCTCGGATTTATCAGTCAGTGCAAGCACAGGCCGCATCTCTCGCATACATTGACACGTTCATGGTCCTTTGCGTTGCCGCAGGGATCATGTTCTGCATGAGCTTTGTTCTGGCGAAGAACGATCCCGGAGGCGGCGCCGTGCACGCGGCCGAATAACCGCGTGGGCCGACGCCGTGGACCGGGTTCGGCAGTTGCGCCCTACGCGGTTCTCGCAGTTCACACGTGATCGATTGCGAAAGGATATTAGATCGCATGATCAACATCATTACTATCGAGCGTGAATACGGATGTGGGGGAGGCGAAATTGCTCAGCTGGTAGCCGACCGCCTCAGTTGGAAGCTATGGGACCAGCGGCTGACTGAAGAGATCGCGAGACTCGCTCACTGCAGCAAGGCGGTGGTCGAAGCTCGCGAAGAACGAAACGACCCACTGTACTATCGACTTTTCAAGTCCTTCATGCGCGGAAGTTACGAGGGCAGCATCAACGCACCCAAGCTTAATCTCGTAGACAGCGAGACTATTCTCAAGACGACCAGGCGTGTCGTCGAACGTGCCGCCGAACATGGGAACTGCGTCATTGTGGGCAGGGGTTCACAACAATTTCTTAAAAGCCGATCAGACACTTTGCGCGTATTTCTCTATGCCCCAAGAGAAGACAAGGTCAGGCGGCTGCTAGCTCGCGGAAAAAGCGACAAGGAAGCCGAAGAACTCGTTGATAGCGTCGACCGGGAACGAGCCGATTTTATTAAGAAGTATTTCAACGTCGAATGGCCGGATCGCCCGATATATCACAGCATGCTGAATACTGCGATTGGAAATGAGTGCGCCGCTAATATGATTCTGAGTCTTGTACAAACTTACGAGGCCAGGTGCCCTGCGTGACATCTCTTCAGGAATTCCGATGCGAAGTCTGCGGCAGGATCACCAATAGCCCGAACCACTGGTTTGTGATTCAGTGCCGTGATTCCGAGCTCAGTATTCTCAAATGGAATTGGGAAGCCGCGAATGCGGCGGGAGCCCGCCACTTCTGCGGTGAAGCACATGCGCAGGTCTACATCAGCCGATGGTTCGAATCAATCTGCTCGCCGCCGAAGCCGGATTTCACCGGACCTGCGTCTGTGGAGTCATGATCGGATCCGCTCGACGCCGTTTGTACCAAAGAATGTCACAAATTACTTCCTCAAGGCGAGATTTTGAAAGTATTCAAGAACTTCAATCTCACGGCGAACATTGGACGGCTGCGGTCGATTCAAATCCTCGTCGTCGGAGATGCTCGCTATCCCGGCACGTATACCATCAGTTCGCTAAGCACATTGGTCAATGCGATTTTCGCTTCTGGCGGTCCAGCTCCGCAGGGATCGCTGCGGCATATTCAAGTCCGGCGCGATGGAAATATCGATGAATAAAGGCCGAATGGAGGCGTTCAGTGACGGGGTAATTGCCGTGATCATCACCATCATGGTGCTGGAAATAAAACCGCCTCACGGGACCAGCTTAAGTGATTTACGGCCGCTGCTGCCGGTTTTTTTAAGTTACGTTATGAGCTTTGTTTATGTGGGCATCTACTGGAACAATCATCATCATCTTCTGCATGCGACGCAGCACGTGACCGGCGGCATCCTGTGGGCGAATCTACATTTGTTGTTTTGGTTATCGCTGACACCCTTCGCGACTGATTGGATGGGGGAAAACCACTTTGCACCCTGGACGGTAGCACTATACGGCATGGTATTGCTACTGGCCGCGATCGCCTACACCCTTTTGACAAAAACACTCATTGCCCACCACGGGAAGGATTCACCGTTGGCAGAATCCATTGGCCGCGACACAAAAGGCAAAATTTCAATCGTGATCTACGTTATTGCGCTTCTACTGTCTTTCTGGCTGCCGCGGATTGCCTGCGCGTTATATGCGCTGGTGGCTGTTATGTGGCTGATTCCTGATCCGCGAATCGAAAAAACGTTGATTAACGAGTCGCACTCCCACTGAATTAGGACAACGAGCTACGGGATTATTTCGTCCGATCGGGTTTAGGAAATAAGTGCGCCAGCAATCATTGTTGCTCCTGTTGCTGCGCCTCGGTCAACTGAGATTGTTGAGTTTCATCGAGGAATTGCGACCACTCTTCATCGGCGGCAAACTCCTCGTCGGGCGGGAGCACGGCTTGTGATGGCGTCACTCGAACTCGAACTTGTAACTGCGTATCCGCCTTGCCTTTCATCACGCCCATCGTTGGCGGGACGTCCGCGTAATCGCGTCCAGTGGCAGTGCGAATGTGCTGCTCGCTTGCGAGCCGATTAATCGTAGGATCGAAGCCGACCCATCCCAGTCCGGGCAGCAGGGCTTCCACCCAGGCGTGGGTCGCGCCGTCTGCTACGGGATGTCCATCTCCGGCGCCATGATAAAGATAACCGCTGACATATCGGCACGGGATGCGCGCATTCCTGACTAGCGCAATCATGATATGAGCAAAATCCTGACACACCCCCTGGCGGGAACGAAGAGCATCTTCGATCGGCGAATTGACGGCAGTGCTCTTCTTCACATAACTGAAGGTGTGGTAGATGCCGGAATTTATGTCCTGAAGAAACGCGAGCGGACTGCGTTGTTTTCTTTCGTTGACCCCGATCTCCTCGGCCAGCTGCTCAAGCGGTGGTGAGGAACGGGCAAAATAGCTGGGCATAAGCATGTCCCAATAATCTTTCCGTTCAATCAGCTCTTCCAGTTCCTGCCACGCCCGGTATGGGATGGTGTCGGGAATCGGCGCCTGCGCCTCGATATTCACTAAGGCATCCGAGATGATGGTGAGTTGGGAGTGACGCGCAGGCAGATCGAAGTGGTGAACAAGATTGCCGTAAGAATCGCTGTAGCCAAAAATTCGCGCACGGGGATTCACCGAAAGCTGAAAGACGAAACAACGCTGGTTGCCCTCGCTCCTGGGGTGCATGCGAACTTCCATCATGCTCTGCCAGACGGCGCGGCTGTAACGATAGCTCGTAAAGTGGCGAATGGCGTAAAACATTCAGTTTGGAAATGCAACCTCAATTGGATAGTCGATATACAACTCGTGAACCGCCGCATGCAACTCGCGGCATTGCTCAATGATTGCTGCAAGATATTTGTGCAGTCCAGAAATGATTTCGTCTATCTGGACATGGGCCACCATGGATTGCAAACGCCCGATCAGCCGTTCGACGTTTTGCGTCCGGCGGCTCAGCGAAAGATCGCTGATGGCAGCCAGCGCTTGATGCATGCAGTCCACGGAGTAACGGACCGAATAAGGAAACTCGGGTTTCAGCAACAGGAAGTTCGCAATCCGCTCGGGCTTGAGTTCCGCCGTGCATGCCTTGCAGTACGCTTCGAATGCGGCGCAACTGCTCAGCAGGCCCACCCAGTCGAGATCATCGGGATGCTTCCCCATGACGAAATAGGCGTCCAGCATGACGCAGAGATTACAGGCACGCTCGATGTACTTGCCCAACTGAATAAAATGCCAGGCTTCGTCGTGATTCAACGTAGCGGACGTGATTCCACTAAACCTGTACGAGCCTTCGCGGACTAGCGTCACCATGCGCATGGCGCCGGCGTCGTCATCGGGCTGAAGTTCGAATCCGGTCACGTCGTGAAAAAGGCGATTGAGGTGCTCCCACATTTCCGAGCTGATCTCTTCACGGACCTGGCGGGCATTTTCGCGAGCTCCACTGATGCATTTCACGATCGAAAAAGATCCTTCCCTCGCGGCCACCAATTGAAATAAAGCGCGCTGCGGATCAACGTTGTTCGCAGCGCCCGGAGCCAGCGCCGAAACGGCTTGATACCAGCGCTCTTCGGTAGAGAACTTTGCGGGATTCAGAATCAGGCCATAGGTCGCCTTCAGCACGCGCGAGGCATTGTCTGCCCGCTCGAAATATCGGCTCATCCAGTAAAGACTGTCGGCTACGCGTGAAAGCATAAGATCGGTCACACAATTTGCGAAGTTAATTCTGCAGCACCCAGGTGTCTTTTGATCCGCCGCCCTGGGAAGAATTGACCACCAGCGATCCTTTTCGCAACGCAACTCGAGTCAGTCCGCCGGGCACAATCGTGATTTTTTCGCCGTACAGAACGTAGGGCCGGAGATCGACGTGACGCGGCTCGATGGTTCCGTCGACAAAACATGGCGCGGTCGAAAGATTGATCGTCGGCTGTGCGATATAGTTTCGCGGCTGCGCATAAATTCTTTTGCTTGAAGTCAGCGCGCTCTTGTTCGGTACTGTGCGGGCCGATCAGCATTCCGTAACCGCCGGATTCGCCTACCGCCTTCACCACGTACTCGTGCATGTTTTGGCAAACATGGTCACGCTGTCCGGGATCCGACATCAACAGAGTCTCGACCCCATCCAGAATCGGGTCCTGGTCGAGGTAGTAACGGATGATCTTAGGGACGAAGGCGTAGATCGCTTTATCGTCGGCGATGCCGGTGCCAAGGGCATTTGCGAAGGCCACGTTGCCCGCGCGATAGGCATTAAACAATCCCACCGCGCCGAGTGAAGAACCGCTTTCGAAAACCAGCGGATCGAGATAATCGTCATCGATACGGCGGTAAATTACGTCCACGCGTTGCAGACCGAAGGTGGTCCGCATGTAAACGATGTTGTCGTGGACGACCAGATCGCGCCCCTCGACCAGTTCAATGCCCATCTCGCGAGCAAGGTAGGTGTGTTCAAAATAGGCAGAGTTATAAGCACCGGGTGTGAGCAAAACCACGGTCGGCTCCGAACGGCCCTCAGGAGCCAGTGACCGCAAGGTTGATAAAAGCACCTGGCTGTACTGCTCGATCGGCCTCACCCGGCACTTTTGGAATAAGTTGGGAAAGATCTGCTTCATCACCCGGCGGCTGGTCAGCATGTAAGAAACGCCGCTGGGGACGCGCAGATTATCCTCGAGCACCACAAAGTTTCCATCAGGATTGCGGATCAGATCGGTCCCGACCACCGTGACGTAAACATCACGGGGAACTTTCACGTTCCTCATTTCACGGCGGTAATGTTTGCAGGTGTAAATAATGCTGCCGGGCACCACGCCGTCTTCAATGATCTTGCCTTCGTTATAGACGTCTTTGAGAAAAAGATTCAGGGCGGTGATCCGCTGCGTCAGTCCGCGTTCAATCTTTTCCCATTCCGCTGCGGTGATAATCCTGGGCAGAAGATCGTGCGGGAAAATCCGCTCAGTTCCCTTCTCGCTGCCATAAACCGTGAAGGTGATTCCCTGGTTGAAAAACGATTGGTCGGCTTCATACTTGCTACGCCGCAGGTCATTCGGACCCAAATTCAGAAGCAAGTTATGCAGTGGACGATATTGTTTCCGAGGATGATCCACGGCGCTGAACATCTCGTCGTAGGCGCCGTTCAGTTCGTAGCGATGTAGGGCTTCCGCGCCGCTGGGATCGGACGTATCCATCTCGGTAATCATGATTGGGCGCTCGATACCGGAAGAATAGCTCACCAGCCGCCGAATCAATCATCGGGAATTGTGATTCGCGTCATTGAAGAAACGATGCGAATCGGGCCAACGCCTCTATCCTATGGATCGCGCGACTTCTCTGACGCGCTCAACGAGAGCTCCGTTGCTTGAAGGCTGGAAATCCTGGAATTCTATGTCCGGTAATTGCTCGACCGCGCGCCGCAAGGACTGCTCCCAGCTGGAGTGGATGAGATTAAGGTCCCTGTCTCCGGCTGAAACCCTGCGATAGCGGGTGATTTGAAGGCTGTCTTTCCTGTAGAGCAAAAGATCAAATGGAGGGCCGACGGTCACATTCGAGCGCATGGTGGCGTCTAGCGAAAGCAGGGCATATTTGGCTGCAACCTCAAGAGAAGTCGAGGCTTGGATGCCGCGGTCGAGGATCGGCCGTCCGTATTTACACTCGCCAAGTTGCAGATACAACGAGTCCTCTGTCGCCGCCAAGGGGTTTCCCTGGGGATAGATGAGGTACAAGTTCGGCTCCTGGCCGCGGACCTGACCCCCTAAAAGCAGATGAACGTTGAAGCTGAAGGAATCGCGCTCCAGCGACGACCGGTCTAGGTCCGAGACCCGGCGCACGCAGTCGCCGACAATGCGGGCGGCGTCATAAAGCGAGTTGGCCTGGGCAAGCCCCCGCCCGGAGTCAAAATCATCGCCGAGCAGCGTGATGACGGATTGGCTGATGGAGAGGCTGCCACTGGTCAAAATTACAAATACCCGCTCGCCCGGCTGCTCGAAGCGAAACATCTTGCGGCAGACGTTGACCTGGTCAAAACCAGCGTTGGTCCTAGAATCCGAGGCCAATACCAAACCTTCCCGTGTGGCGATTCCCAAACAATATGTCAATGTGTCCTCTGAGTGAATCTATCGCATCATACACTGTCACTCCCCGTGGATTTTGCGATTGGTCACAGCAAAAAAACCGTAGTGCACCAATCTGTGTACGTGTTAGTTTCTGCATCTCATGCTTGCACGCTGGCAGGGCGCCTGAGAAACCCATATAAACATGCTGATTCGGCTGGGCTACGACATTCAATTCGAGACGGTTGGGGAGGTCCCGATCGTGACGTTGCTCAACGTGCACCCGTCGCGGGAAAAGGACTTGCGCGAGGCCGACGAATTAAGCACCGACCCGCTAGTCAAAATCGAGAGTTACCACGATACCTTCGGCAATCGCGCCTGCCGCGTCCTGGCACCTCCGGGAACGATACGCTTCCAGAATTCCACTCTCATTGAAGACTCGGGTCTGCCGGATATCGAAGGGTTCGACGCGCCTCAGATACCCGTCGAACAACTTCCATATGACGTCTTGCCCTATCTCATGAACAGCCGGTACTGCGAAGTCGATTTACTGTCGCATACAGCAGCAGAATTGTTTTGGGAGGCGCCACCGGGTTGGGGCAAGGTCCTGGCGGTCTGCGACTGGGTACACAAAAAAGTCACCTTCGGATATGAGTTCTCCAGTCCGATTCGCACCGCATTGGGGGTGTACACCGAACGGGTTGGGGTGTGCAGGGACTTCCAACATTTGGCGATCACGTTTTGCCGCGCGCTGAACATTCCTGCCCGCTACGCAACCGGATACCTCGGCGATATTGGAGTAATCGTGGCCCCCAGTCCCATGGACTTCAGCGCATGGTTTGAGGTCTACCTGGGAAATCGCTGGTGGACGTTCGACGCCCGGCATAACGTTCGACGCATTGGCCGGGTGCTGATGGCTACCGGCCGCGACGCCACCGACTGTGCGATTACAACCTCATTCGGAAGAGCCCGGCTGACCAACTTTAGCGTTGTAAGCGATGAAGTCAAACATTCCTGACGGGCACGCCAGCAAGAGATCAGCTGAATTTGCACGTTATTTCGCTGGGTTGAGCTTTGTGCGCAGACGGACGGCGCAGTTCATCTTGATGCCATCAAAGTTTGCATGGAGGTATCCATGCGGAATGAAGTCGTAGTTGTGACTGGCGCGTCTGCCGGATTGGGACGTGCGATTGCGCGTCATTTTGGAAGCAAAGGCGCGAGGGTGGGTTTGCTGGCACGAGGAGTGGACGGACTCGAGGGCGCGAAGAGAGAGATTGAAGCAGCAGGAGGGTCAGCACTGGTATTGCCGGCGGACGTGGCCGATGCCGATGCGGTCGAAGCTGCAGCCGCGAGAGTCGAGAGCGAGTTTGGACCGATTGACATCTGGGTGAATAATGCGATGGCCTCGGTATTTTCTCCGGTGAAGAAAATGAAGCCGGAGGAATACAAGCGCGTCACGGAAGTTACTTATCTCGGCGTGGTGTACGGCACGCTCAGCGCATTGAAACGAATGTTGCCGCGGAACCAAGGCACGATCGTGCAGGTGGGCTCGGCGCTCGCCTATCGCAGCATTCCGTTGCAGTCGGCGTACTGCGCAGCGAAACATGCGATTTCGGGGTTCACCGATTCGCTTCGCTGCGAGCTGATTCACGATCACAGTAATGTGCGGATCACGATGGTGCAGATGCCGGCGCTGAATACGACGCAATTCGGATGGGTGAAGAGCCGACTGAAACATAAAGCGCAGCCGGTGCCTCCGATCTTTCAGCCGGAGGTAGGAGCGCGCGCCGTGTACTGGGCGGCTCACAACAATCGGAGAGAACTCTATGTCGGATTTCCTACTGTCGAAGCGATTATTGGAAATAAGATCGCACCGGGACTTCTCGATCACTATCTAGGCCGCACCGGATACGATTCGCAACAGACCAATGTGCCGGAAGATCCAAACCGGCCGAACAATTTGTGGGAGCCGGTACCGGGAGATCACGGAGCCCATGGGACGTTCGACAATCGCTCCCACCCAAGAAGCTATGAACTGTGGGCTGCGCGATACCGGAACTGGATTGCAGCTGTAGCATGCGGAGCAATTGCCGGCGGAGGGGTTTACATTGCGCTTAATTCTAAAAACGGTTATCGCAGAAAAATAAAGCGCATGTTGCCGGTGTTGCGACGCGCTGCTTAAGCGAGTTCAGGCCAGTTTGGCCGCTGGCTAAGGCGACGCGAGTTTCCTGCAGTGTGCATCGACACTGACGCCGAAGACAATGTGTTCAGCTAAAGCGTCCGCTCTTGTAAAAAGAGTGAAATCGCGATGTTGAAGTATGCCTGAGGCCGGGAGCAGGAACTCATTACCGGCGAGCCATATTACCATCCCAAAGCCAGCTCCCCGCCAGCGCGAAGCTTTTCTTGTCCGTCGAACCAGAGCCCCATAAAGAGCTCCCGCTATCGCCGCGGTTGTGTAATGGACAATCGCGGCGCCGGTTTCCATCTGGCGGGGCGAGAGTTTCCATCCGGCGCGCGCAGCCGCGGTAAGAGCGATTCTGCTGGTCGCTTCCCACTCCTGCGCGCTATACGGATGCGGCGGAACGGACGATCCGGTAATTGCAACCCGCAGTTTTGTGTACTCCTCCATCGCCAAAGCGCCCATTAGGCCGGCCAGCAATCCGGACTTCAAACTGTTCACCAGCGGGATCACGTCTATTTCGTTCGAATTTGAAGGTCTTTCTCGCCAGTTGGACTTCCTCATGATGCGAGTTCGATGCATTATGCGCCGCGGGAGTCACGGGCCGATTTACTTTCTCGTGTCTCTGAACTGCAGCGTCTATACTTTCGTACTCTGGAATGCTACTGATGTCGTTGCGTGAAGAGGCAGCCAATGAGAGTTTCTCGCCGAAACCTGCTTACGTCTACCGTCGCGATACTGATTATCAGCCTGGTTGCAACTGGTCAGCAAAAATCGCAAGAGAAGGACGATCCACCCAGGTATCGCAATCCGAAGCTGCCGATTGAAGACCGGGTGAATGATCTGCTATCGCGCATGACGATCGAGGAGAAGATTGGGCAAATCGCGCCCAACGGGAAACCGCCATCGGTCATCGATCCGACGGGAACATTCACCAATGAGACGGCGCAAGCGACGCTGGCGCGATGGTCGGACCCGGACCTGGATTTTCCGCCGAAGCGCGCGGCCATTCTGCGCAATGGGCTGCAGCGGTATTTGCGCGAGAAGACGCGGTTGGGAATTCCGGAACTAGTCATGGGCGAAGCACTGCACGGTTTCATGGAATATGGCAGCACCAGCTTTCCTCAGGCGATCGGCCTGGCAAGCACCTGGGACCCTGGATTAGTGAAGCAGGTATTCGCGGCGGCGGGCGACGAAGCGCGCTCGGCCGGAGTGGACCAGGTGTTCGCGCCGGTGCTGGGCCTGGCGCGCGATCCGCGATGGGGACGAACCGAAGAGACCTACGGAGAAGACCCGTTTCTGGTGTCACGCCTCGGAGTGGCGGCGATCACGGGATTGCAGGGCGATGAATTCTTGATCGGTCCGCATCACGTGGCCGGGACGATGAAGCATTTCGCGGTCCACAGCCAGCCCGAGGGCGGCACAAATACCGCGCCGGGAAATTATTCAGAGCGGGTGATCCGGGAGAATTTTTTTGTGCCGTTTGAAGCTGCGGTTAAAGAGGCCAACGTCGCGAGCGTGATGGCCTCATATAACGAAATTGATGGAATTCCTTCGCACATCAATCACTGGCTGCTAGATAAAGTTTTGCGACAGGAGTGGGGTTTCCCGGGATTTGTGACATCAGATGGAGACGGGCTGCAAATGCTGGTGCAGACACACCACGTGGCAGCGACTAAAGCGGACGCAGCGCGGCTGGCGATTGCTGCAGGTGTGGACTACGACCTCTCCGATGGCTCGGTCTATCGCACATTGCTGGCGCAAGTGAAGCGAGGGATTGTTCCCGAAAGCCAACTGGATCGGGCAGTTTCGCGAATCTTAACCGTGAAATTCCGGCTGGGATTGTTCGACGACGCACTCGTTGATCCAGATGCGGCTGAACGAATCACCAACAGTCCTGAGCATCGCAAGATCGCACTCAAAGCGGCGCAGGAAACGATCGTTCTCCTGAAGAACGACAAGCAGCTGTTGCCGCTTGACTTGAATAAATTAAAGACCATTGCGGTGATCGGGCCGAATGCGGACGGACTCCATCTCGGTGGATACAGCCGAAACCCGCTGAACGGGGTAAGCATTCTGCAAGGGATTCGGGACCGCGTGGGATCTAAAGCCAAAGTAATTTACGCGGAGGGCTGCCGGTTCACCAACAAGCATCAGGATTGGCATGGATGGTTTGACGACAACGTGGAGCTGATTGATCCGGCCACACAATCGGACAAAATTAAAGAGGCAGTCGCGGCGGCGAAGAGCGCTGATGTCGCGATTCTCGTGGTCGGCGAAAACGAGAGCACGAACCGTGAGGCATGGTCAGAGAAGCATCGCGGCGATCGGGATTCTCTGGAGCTGCTGGGAGCGCAGAACGAATTAGTGAAGGGAGTGGTCGAAACCGGAAAACCGGTGGTGGTCTTTCTTGTTAACGGCAGGCCACTCTCTGTCAATTACATCACGGAACATGTTCCAGCGATACTTGAAGGCTGGTACCTGGGTGAAGAAGGCGGAACAGCGGCAGCAAATGTCTTATTCGGCGATGTCGATCCCGGCGGAAAACTGCCGATCACTTTTCCTCACTCAGTCGGCGACCTGCCTGATTTCTACAATCACAAGCCATCGGCCAATCGTAGTTATGCATTCTCCACGCGCCAGCCACTGTTTCCCTTTGGGTATGGGCTGAGCTATACGACTTTCAAATTTGAAAATCTGCACGTTGAGCCAGCGCAGATTTACACCGGCGGCACCGCGAAGGTGAGTGTGGACGTGAGCAACACTGGAGATCGCGAAGGCGATGAGGTACCGCAAATGTATGTTCATCAGCGCATCGCGTCGGTCACGCGACCGGTAATGGCGCTGAAAGGGTTTCGCCGCATCCACCTGAATCCGGGAGAAAAGAAGACGGTCGAATTTACGATTACGCCGGACGCGCTTTCGCTTCTCGACGTCGACATGCACAAAGTGGTCGAGCCGGGAGCATTCGACGTCATGGTCGGACCGAGTTCGGTACAGACCCAAACCGTGACGCTCAACGTAGTCGGCGTTGAAGGGCAGACCGGACTGGGCGTTTTGTCGTCGGCGCCGGCGGGAGCGGAAACGGGAATGGTCAGCAACTTTGACGATCTGAAATTGACGGCGCAATACGGATCGTGGACAGTCACTTCGGATGCAGATATTGGCGGCAAGTCGAAAGCAACCTTGCAACCAGTTGCAAGTGGCGCGAACGGGTCAAAGGGAGCCTTGCAAGTGATCGGGGAACTGGTTCCGGGCGCGGCCTTCACCTGGGCGGGAGTCGCGTTTCATCCGGGATCGACGCCGGATGAAGCGGTGAATTTATCCAGCAAGAAGACGCTCTCATTCTGGGCCAAGGGCGACGGCAGGAGTTATGCGGTCGCGGTCGTGACGGAAAGCAGCGCCGGACAGATGCCGGTAATTCAGCCATTCGCTGCTGGCCCGGAGTGGAGGCAGTACACCTTTTCATGGTCGGACTTTAGAACCGATGGGCACGATGTAACTGGGATTGCCTTTGCGCACGCCCAGGACTCGGGGAAGTTTCAGTTCGAAATCGATGAGGTGGAGATTCAGTAGGGTTCTGGGTGGCGGGCGAGGCGCCCGCCGCTCCACAGTCTTTCTAGGGTAAAAGGCCTTTAGAATGCTTGCGTGCGAATACTGATTTCGGCTGGGGAAGCGTCAGGAGAAATGTACGGGGCGCAGCTGATCGAGGCGCTGCGCGGTACGCTCCGCTCTGGACAGCCGGCGGCGGCTGTCCCCACGCAATCCAAATCGAATATTGAATTTTTTGGGGTGGGCGGCGAAAAGATGCGGGCCGCCGGTTGCGACGTTGTCGTCGATGCGAAAGACCTGTCAGTCGTGGGCATCACAGAAATTCTGGGCCACCTCCCGAAAATCTGGGGATTATTTCATAAATTAATTGCCGAGGCCGAGAGACGCCGGCCTGATCTGGCTGTTGTTATTGACTCTCCCGCATTCAACTGGCGCCTCGCCCGTCAGATGAAGAAGCGCGGCATTCCGGTGGTTTATTACGTGTGCCCGCAGTTCTGGGCGTGGCGACAGGGACGGGTGCGGCTACTGCGCAAGTATGTCGATAAAGCGCTGGTGATTTTTCCGTTTGAAGAAAAATTTTATCGCGATCGCGGGGTGAATGCGGAATTTGTTGGGCATCCGCTGGCGGAGCTTCCCCGCCCTGCGATTTCGCGTCGATCAATATGTCGGCGGAGCACGGACTCGGTCGCAGCAAAGCCATGGATCACGCTGATGCCGGGGAGCAGGGCGAAAGAAGTGCGGATGAACTTGCCGGGAATGCTGCAAGCGGCGGCATTGCTCGGGACGGGATATGACTTTCTGATTCCGGTAGCGCCCACTGTCGGTTCGAGTTTCATTCGAGGTATGGTGGATTCTCACCCACTTCTCGCAAAAACGGCGAGAAGTGGGGCACCCGCTGAGGATCTGCTGCATCTCGTTCCGGAGGCACTCCCGGCACTGGCGCATTCTCGCGCTGGAATAATTGCCAGTGGAACAGCAACTGTTGAAGCAGCAATGATGGAAACGCCGTTCGTGATGGTTTACCGCGTCACGCCGCTGACCTATCTGCTGGGCCGATGGACGGTGAAGGTCCCGCATTTCGCCATGGTGAATTTGATCGCCGGGGAAGAAGTCGTTCCTGAACTGGTGCAGCAGGACTTCACCGCTGAAAGGGTTGCGGCGGAACTTAAGCAAATCATTTTGGACGGAAAGCCGCGAGAGAAGATGGTCGACGGATTGAAGCGGGTTAAGAGACTGCTGCGGGGGAACGTGGAAGGCGATGCGCCGGAGCACGCGGCAAGGGCGATTGCCGATTTATTTGCGACACGGATTCACCGGACGGCTAATAGCTAACACGGGCAGGACGCCCGTGCCACACGAGCTGAGAGGGTTGCGGGCGACATCTGCACCGGCGTGGAGGCCCTCGTCCACACTTGCCTCTAACTGGTCAATTCCCTGCAAATGATTGACTCCCAGCATCTTTTCAATTCGAGTTTTCATCATAGAATAAGGAAGTATTCGCGAAACCGCACGTAGGAGATCCCCCGAAATGTACGTTTCAGCTCGGCCGCGGCGTCGAGAGCTTATCGGCTTTGTGCTTGTTGTCTTGTCTCTGGCTTCCCTGCCCGCGTGGGCGGCGGAAAAGGCCCGCTTTCACGTCGATGATTATCAGATTGACGCAGTGCTGAACCCGCACGACCACAAGATCACAGCGCGCGCCAAGGTAAAGATCACTGCGCTGGAAGAACTGAACGTCGCGACCTTCAATCTGCACAACGATCTCCGGCTGAGCAAAGTCACGGACACGGCGGGTAAGACCCTCACTGTCGACCGCGTGCCGCAGGATTCGAGCGTGCGAGTATCGCTGAACAAAACGGTGGCTAAAGGAGATTCTGCCACGCTCACTTTTGAATACGAAGGCGTGCTCGATTCCGCCGACGATTCGCCTGTGCCCGGATTGAAGCTGACCTCGATCAACGACGACACTACGTATTTGCTCTACGCGGGCGATTGGTTCCCGGTGAGCTCGTTTGGAATTGACCGCTTTAGTTCAACAATTAACGTAACCGTGCCCGCGCACATGATTGTGGTTGGAAGTGGGAGCGTGAGTCCGGGAACGGCTCCGGCTTTGAAGGGCGCCTCAACTGGCAGCGACGAGAGCAAAACTTATTCGCTGAAATACGACAAAGCCAGTTTTCCTGGGACCATCGTCGCCGGCGACTTCGGCGATTATGCCAGCACCGAGGCGGGGATCGATCTGCATGTGTACTTCAAACCTACGCACAAAGATCTGGCTGCGGCATACGCGGAAACCGCGGTCAAAGAATTTACCTACTTCATCACTCTGTACGGACCGCCGGCCTCGAATGTGCTGCGCGTGGTGGAGCTGCCGGACGACACGGTGCCTTCGGCCTGGGCCCCGGAGGTGGCGGCGATGGCCTCGCGCGGAATTACTCAGCGGACAAATTACCGGTTGTTGGCAAATGCGATCGCGCACCAGTGGTGGGGAGTGTCGGTGAGTCCAGCTTCGCGGGATGACTGGTGGCTGGAGGACGGCTTCGCGCGCTACTCGGAAGCGCGCTATGTGGAGAGCGCGGCTGGATCGGCCGGACTGCAGGAGATGGTGAAGGACATGTCGGTGGGAGCGCTTTCCTACGACACTGTTCCAATGTCCCAAGCCGGTAAATTGGATTTGTATTCGCCGGAATTTCAGTCTCTGGCGACAGACAAAGGTGCGATGATTTTGCACATGCTGCGCTGGGTAATTGGCGACCAGAAATTTGACCAGACCATGCGCGACTTTGCTTCGCAGTATGCGGGGAAGACGGTCACTGCGGATGACTTCAAGAACCTCGCCGAAAAAACCTACGGCGACAAGCTAACCTGGTTTTTTTCACAATGGCTGGATTCGACCGGCGCCCCTGAGTTCAAGAGCAAGTACACGATTTACCGGCTGGGAAATAACAAAGGCTTTCGCAGCGTCGGGCAGATCACCCAGGATCTGGATTTATTCCGCATGCCGGTTGAGCTAAAGATCGATACCGATGGCAAGACCGAGGAAAAGCGTATCGACGTAGTGGGTACGGATTCGGCTTTCTCCATCGATACATTCGGGCGTCCGCGCCGAATCACTCTTGATCCTAATAACGACTTACTGAAGAATTCTCCGGACATTAAGTTGCGGGGATCGATTCAGCGCGGCGCTGGACTGGTGCAGCAAGGAGACCTGGCCGGGGCGCTTTCCGAGTTTAACAAGGCGCTCGAAATCAACAAGAACAGTTCCTTGGCGCACTATCGTATCGCCGAAGTTTTCTTCCTGCAGCATAACTACCAGGCATCTGCGAATGCGTACCGCGATTGCCTGAACGGTGATGGCGATCCGCGCTGGACCGAGGTCTGGAGCCATATTCAGCTGGGAAAAATTTTTGATATTACCGGGCAGCGGGAGCGCGCTACCAATGAATACCGGCAAGCATTGCAGACCAACGACAATACTCAAGGTGCCCTGGATGAAGCGCGGCGGTATCTACAGAAGCCTTACGAACAGCCCAAAGGCGGTAATGCGAACGGAATGCAATGATCGAAGGCGGAAGTGCGAAGTCAGAATGCAGAAGTAATCGATATTCAGCGAGGAGTTCCAACTCCTCTTCTCGGACTCCATTATCTCCGCGGATCAATCTACAATTAGAGCGTGGCTGTCAAACCCAAGCCGAAGCTTAAATGTCCGATTTGCAAAAAGCCGGTGCAGAGTGCGGGCGAGGACTTCCCTTTCTGCAGCGAACGCTGCCGAGTGATTGACCTGGGGAAATGGGCCAGCGGACAGTACGTTGTGTCGTCGCCGGTTACGGATATTTCCGACGAAGCCGAGCTGCAGAATTTCCCCGGGCCGGACGATGAAGACTGAATCCCCGGCCGAAGTTGTGGAGCACAAAGCGCCGCTTTGTGCAACTCTGGTTGCGACCTTCTTTGGCGCTGGGCGATTGCGACCTGGCCCGGGCACATGGGGATCTCTGGCCGCGGTGCTGGTTTGGCTCGGCCTTAGCCGTTTCATCCCGCCAACATGGCAAACCCTCACCCTGGCGGGGATGGCGGCTCTTGCAACCGCTATCGGTATTCCTGCGGCAACTGCGACGGCAAAAGCCTCCGGCGTGAAGGATCCACAGTTCGTGGTGATCGACGAAGTTGCCGGCCAGTGGATCACGCTTTTGTTTGCTCCAGTCGCATGGAAAACGCTGCTGGCGGGCTTTATACTCTTCCGGGGCTTCGATATCGTGAAGCCGCCACCGGTGCGGCAACTGGAAAAGTTGCCGTGGGGAACCGGAATTGTTCTGGACGATGTGGCTGCTGGAGTTTATGCGCTAGCAATCATGCAACTCTTGCTGCATTTGGGGATTCTTTCCTGATAGCTTCTGATTTGAGATTAAAGGCACGATGTCGATTTCCAATCGAATACTGGGGAAGAAAAACGTAAACGGCCATCCGCACATTGAGGCGGTCACACCAGGCGCCGCCTTGCCGGGAGGCGAAGTGCGCATCCTGGGAAGTGGCTTTCGCGCTCCTGAGTTGCGGCGGCCGCAAGTGCGATTCGGGGAGAAAGAAGGCGCAATCGTCATCAGCGCCGATGATTTTGTGGTGGCGCGGGTGCCGGATGGCGCAGGTTCAGGATCGGTAGTCATCTCGACTAACGGTCATTCGAGCAATGCGCAACCAATCAAGGTAGCGACTCCGATTGCTGAGAACCTGCACCCGGTGACCAATCCTGCGCTGGATGTGGAAGGAAATATTTATGTCACGTTTTCCGGATCGCGCGGACAGAAGGTGCCAGTTTCGATTTTCAAGATCGACACCAATTACAACGTAAAGCCGTTCCTTACGGAAATGATGAACGCCACCGCGATTGCATTTGATCGCGAAGGTCAGATGTATGTGACTTCGCGGTTTGATGGCGCTGTGTACCGCGTGGCGCCGAACGGGACCATGACAGCCTACGCGGAGAGCATGGGCGTCGCGACCGGATTGGCGTTTGATCGCGAACAGAATTTGTACGTGGGCGACCGCAGCGGCACAATCTTTAAAGTCGGACGCGACCGGCAGATCTTTGTGTTCGCGACCATCGAACCGAGTGTTTCCTCTTATCACCTGGCGGTCGGTCCAACCGGCGATCTGTTTGTGACAGGGCCGACTACTTCGAGCTTCGACTCCGTGTACCGTATTGATCCGCATGGCGCGGTCACGGTTTACTACCGCGGGCTGGGGCGCCCGCAGGGCATGGCTTTTGATCGCGAGGGCAATCTGTACGTCGCCGCCTCTCTCGGCGGCAAGCGCGGCATTGTGAGGGTTGCGCCAGACGGCACCGCCTCTCTCGCGGTTGCAGGATCGAGCCTGGTAGGATTGGCCTTCGCACCGGGTAAATCAGCGGTGTTAGCCACGACTAGCGCTATCTATCATCTCGCCTGGGATGTACAGGGCCAGCCTCTGATTGAGCTTTCTTAGCACCGATTTCATTTAAACTGCCAAGGTGCTTTTCGCTCTAACGTTTTCATAAACTTAGCTGCTCAAATTGGGTGAATTGTCCGGATTTTGTCCGGGTCATTGCACCACGGTAGAAATTTGCTTCAACTGCTTTTCCGTTTCGGCTTGCAAATAGACTTCGGTTTTTTCTTGCGCCGAGATCATATCGTTTTCGCTCGTAATATTGTAACGGTCGAAAACCGACCGGGTTCGCCATCCTCCCAACTCCATTGCAACTCGCTCCGGTACCCCGGCCCTAATCCATGAGCGTGCGCGCGATCTTCGCAGATCATGCACCAACTTTCCCGGACATCCGGCTAGTCGGCAAGCTTTGATCCACAGGCGATTAAAATCGCCGATGGGCTTTCCGTTTCCGCGATGAAAAATTAAATCACAGCCTGCAACTCTAGCTTGTTCGCGGCGCGCAATGAGTTCCGACAGTTCGCCGGTTAGAGGCATTTTTTTCGGCTTGCGGTTCTTATGCCGTTCTCCGGGCAAACAGAGCATATCGTCGTTTTTGTCCGACCACTGCAACCCCGGTCGGTAAACCTTCAACACTCGCTTGCCGACAACTTCACTGAGTCGCCATCCAGTGAGATGCAGACACAACACAGCATCAGCGATATACGGGGGTAGGTTCGCCAACACGCGCCTAACTTCTTGCGCCTCGAAAAAACCCCGCCTTATGCCCGCAACTTCTGACAATCTTGGCACCCGTGGCGGTATCAAGTCTGAAACTTTCAGCGACCGCAACAGCAGCCCAACTTTCAGATTGATGGTTGCATTCGCCGCGCCTTCTTGCTTTTGCTCAAGTTGGTAGCTTTGAATCAGTTCTTTCGTGATGCGCTCACAAGCCATCGTTCCGAACCGTTCCCGCACAACTTTCCAGTTGCTGGCTAATTGATCGTGCCATTTCCCTTGCAGCTTATATTCGGTTTGCAGACGATCCAAGCATTCAGCCACGGTCAAGCGCCGAAGCTTCGGCGCAGTGAACGGAGCGTGATCGAGTTGCGACTTGTGGATTTGCTTTAGCCGGAATTCGAGCATCTTTGCAGCTTTGCCCTGATCCTTAGTTTTGGCGGACTCGCGAATTTCTGTGCCGCGTCCGTCGAAATACGCGATCCAAAAAACGTGACCGCGCAAAAAATATCTACCGCCGGATTTTCCTTTCATGCGTCTTCCTCCTAGCTATGTAATTAACTAACGTCTTTGCGAAATAAACTTTTCGATTGCAACCGAACTGTACAGAATTTTTCGCCCGATGGGCCTTTCGAGATGGCGAAGCTGCTCGGGATGACGGCGCAGGTAATGAACCGAAATGCCCAAGCGAGATGCGGCCTCGGCTGTCGGTAACAGTTTGTCCAGCGCCGTGATTTTTGCCGGTGGCGGGGATTGCAAGCGCGCAAGCGCCGTCACCCGAATTTCTTCCAGCTTGCCGAGGAAAGACGGCAATTCCTGAGAAGGCAAGTCCCGCGCCGTGGTGAGAACATCGGTCAAGTCGGTCATAGTTCGCCTTCCAGGAGTTTTTGAATTGGCTTGTGCTCAGTGGGCACAGCCTTTAATTTCTTCGGCGACCTTGCTGCCCTGCCACAGAGCCTACAATTCTTGCTGGCACGCCATGAGCGCCTTTGTCGCCGGTACGCTTCGTGGCAATTTTCGCCGCAAAAATGCGAACCTCGATTCACCCGCTTTTCGGGAATCTCGTTCCGGCACATCACGCAAAAGACGGTCATGGGCTTGTCAGTCATCAGTAGTCCCCCATCTTTGGTTGTGGTTCGGGTGCGATGAAATACCGCTTGCCGCGGCGTGGCCCGCCGCGTTCCTGAATGTGCGTCCATCCCTGCGTGCTGAAGCGCCCGCGCCGCTTGCCGGTGATCGGCGGGCTTGATCTGGTGCGGGGAAAATCCCACAGCGTGAACCAAAGTGTCGCTTAAATTCACTTTGCCGGGTTCTGATCCATGCCACGGCAAAGCAATTCCGTCTGTCGCGTGGCGCTGCACCGGATTAGCTGCCCATGCGAGGATTAGATCGTCCCATGCGCCTTGCTCGTACCGGCGTTCCTGTTCCTCAACAGCCAGCCGATTTAATTCTTCGGATTCCAGCCACCAGATCGCGCCCTGCCGGTATTTCGTGACGGCTTCCGCCCAAAGCTGATCGCGCACACTCGCCAATGCTTCCACGGAAATTGCGCCGCATCGCACCGGCCAGAATCTTCGGTTGCCGGATGCATCCACGAGTGGATTTTGTTCGTTGGTTGAAGCGCAAAAGACGCACTGCCGGGGAACGTCTTGCGCGCGTTTCGCGTAGGGCGCGCGGTAGTGGTCAATCCGCGCGGTCAAAAAACTTTTGACGGTTTCGATTTCGCTGCGCCGCATCGCGCTCAATTCGGAAAGTTCGATGATCCACTTTCCCGATAACTCACAGAACGCATCTTTGGAACCCAGCGGGCTTAAATGATCGGCAAACCATGCATCCCCGACCAAAGCCCGCAGACCGGCGCTTTTTCGGATTCCCTGTGCGCCTTCCAGCAGCAACGTGTAATCGGCTTGGCAACCGGGCTGGAAGATGCGTGCCACGGCAGAGATCAGCCAACGGGCGCTGGTGGCTTTTATAAATTCAGTTTCGGGCGCTTCAAAATAAGCCACCAGCCAAAGATCAGCCCGCTCGATTCCATCCCAAACTAGACCGCTCAGATAATCGCGGATCGGATGAAAGGGATTCTCGCAAGCCGTGGTTTGAACCGCTTCCGCTGCCACTCGCGAGTTCACCAGGACGCCATGCGATTGCAGCCAACATGCGGTCAGGGTGTCATCGTTGTCCGTCCAATCACGCGGGTACTGAGTGGCTGGAAAGCCGGGTGCGGGCTTCAGCAGTTGCGGGCGCTGTGTGAATTCATTGAAGCCCAACACGCCCTGCCATTCCGGTGAACCGCGCAGCATCGCAATGGCGTTTCCCACTAGCGGGCGTGCCGCGCCGGATTCAGATCGAATCAGTTGAACCCCGGCTGGTGCCGGTGTTGCCGGTGCCGCCGTTTGGCCTTCCAGCGCCTTCGCGATGGTCTGCGCGCCGTAGGTTGTTTCCCCGCGTCGGGTATCCCATTTTTCGCGGAATAGACCGGACAATCGAAAAGCATTATCAATATCCGTTTCAGCCAAACCGAGTTGCGCCAACAGTGAACAGAACGCGAGATCAGCTTCGCTTTGACTCGGATACCGCGTCCAATCGCCATTCATTAGGCTTTCGAGTTTCAGTGTTTTCGCGAAGCTAAAAACATCACGTGTCATGAGCTGGTGCAGCCAATCAATGTTGACGATTTCAACCGTGGCAGGCGCATCAGGCAATTTGTTGCCGGTCATGCAGAAGTACCTCTTGTCCGAGTACATTTCGACCGACCCACGCTTGCGAGCGCCCGCTGGTAAGTTGCCTTTGCAGATGACGTGAACGCCGGTGCCACTAGGTGAGACTTCCGCGTAGCTCGGGATGCGCTTAAGAATGTGTTGCGCCCAAATCGCGATGTCCCCGGTCACTGAGTTCCGGCAATCGTCGATGTCGATGAGCACGATTCCGGTCTGTGGAGTCACGACCCAGCCAAGACCCTCGTAGTCGCTACCGGCCTTACCATCCAGCGCATTAGTGACTTCAAAAACCTTCTTCCATTCCTCGTAGTGATTCATTCCAGCGCTTGCGGCATCGAAGCTGCGCCATGTTGCGGGGTCATCAACGGACGCCGGTGCATGAGTGCCGGGGATCAAAGGAATTTTGCCCGCGCCATAGGCAATCCAATGCGGACTACTTCGCAATTCCGCCGGTATCGCCGCGAAATTCATTGCACCTGCTCCGGACAAACGTGCTCATGAAGCAGGTTCGCAACGAACAGCCCAGAGGCTATGAATTGGAATTCCGGATCATCGGGGTTGGACACGTCGCAGAGAAAATTCAAATTCTGGGTGCAGACTTCGCAAACAGTCTTATTGCACTGCGGGCAAGAAAAGATCGCGTGGCCAGGAACTACGATCAGAATTTGCTTGGCAAAAATCCGATTGCCCGAAAGCCCGCGTATGCTCAATCGCGAGTTCAAGAGAGAAAATTTCTGGTTCCGGTTCTGCAAAAAAATCACGGTGGGCTTGCGTGCGCGATAAAATCGCGCTATGTTCGTCCTGCATAGAGCTTCCTTCATCCGGTGTCTGACAATCGCCCGACAGGTAGGTTGTCAGCGCCGGTTCTGTTTTTCTCCTCAAACTTTTTCTGGCTTGCGCGCGAACTGTAAGAGTTTCAGCCGAAAGCGATCAACTTTCTCCGCAGCTTCCCACAGCGTTTCCTGATCTTCGGCTGGTTAAGCTTCCCAGCTGTACTCGATTGACCATGTGTGCGCCATCCGGAGGCGCTCTGCGTCTTGGGCGAGTGAATCGCAGGTTTGCATCAGAACTGAAACGAAAGGCGAAGCCATAATCAGATGAAGCTAAATGGTAGGTAGAAAACGCGCGAGAGAAAACAGCTGGGGAAGTGCGTTAAACCCCTGTGTTTAAAGGTGTGTAACGGCTGTGTAGTTACACAAATTACACAACTTTTGTGGGGAAACCTCGCCAAGCATTCTGGCGATCATCATGAATCTTCTGCCGCCAGTTCTTATTTTCTATGCTTGGCCAAAGGTTGGTGGGCAACCTTGCCGCTGCCAGTTCGCCGGGGTGTGGAAGGGCCGTTGGCGGTGTCCGCTTTCTTAAACGAAATCCGCGTCTGACAAATCTCTATCAAACTCGCGATATCGTTTGTAGCGAGCCTGTGTCGCCCGGATCGAGCGAGCGCTTCTTAGTTGCAGGTGCAGGCGCAGCCGGTGCGGTCGGCGCGGACACCGGCACGGAACCTGGCTGGGGATTCGATTTCACTTCCAGCGAAGCTGATTTGTCGGCGGGTTGCGGTTCCCAGGTATGGCTAATGACCTTGCTCATTCTTTCTCCGGCTTAGAGGTGCCCTTCAGCAGCTTACCCAATCTTCCCGACGGGACTTTCTTCGACTCCGTTAGCTCACTCTGCAACCGTTGTGCTTGCTGGATCAAGGCTATGGTTTCAGCCGTTGTATGTAAGTCATTCGCGAGAACTCTAAGTGATATCGATAATCCCGCGATCAATATCAGACTGCGAGCGGCTGAGACTTTAAACGAGATCAAAAAGCTTCAGATTACTTTCAGAATGGCGTGTGATTGATTGCCAAGCAATGTTTAGGAGAAAGAGTACAAATCCGTGCCAAATACCGGCAACATCGATAGCAATGTTTTAAATGGTTATCCGAGTTATCGGTGCAGTTTTGCGCATATCCAAAACGAGGAAGATGATGTTGAGCACGACCACAACCGGCGGGAAGTACCACGGCGACTGGAATACGCGCCTCAGCCAGTCGCCGATTCTTGGCTGGCTTAGTTCAGGCGTGGGGTAAGGCTGGTTTGTGCGGGGCTTGATGAGTTCAGCCAGGGTGGGCGCAATGAGAGTACTCAAGATCAGCACTACCATCAGCCACCGGTCAAGCGTCATTTCTCCTCGGCTTTTTCTGACCATCCTTCTCGGATTTTTGCTGATCGTCAGCTTTCTTCTTCTCCTCCTCCTCGGCTTTTTGGTGATCCTCAATTTTCGCTTTTGATCTGTTCTTCCGGCACACATCGCAGAAACCGTCAGGCTGATCCGCAAAATTATTGCAACGCGAATCTTCATCCGAGATCGGCGGGTGACCGCATGATTCTCCAAACTCGCAGCTACAGCGTGAAAGAGTCATAATTTTGTCTCCCAAACCAATCGCGGTCCCGCGAAACGCGCCGGGGTGCAACCGATCAGAGAAGCACAGGCGATGCGCTGTTCCAAATTCTGTGCCGCGCAAGTCGCTTAAGATGCGAGACGGAACACTTGGAACACTGGAACATCTATTTTAAGGGAAATAATAATTACCGGGACATAGGGGGGTATATACCCCTTTATAAAGTTACGGAACATGGTTTTTTGCTGTGCCGTTCCGTTCCATCAGCGTGGTCGCCGCGAATCTGAACTGGTTTCCGCGCCAGCTATTCGCCCTCGGCAAAGCTGCAAGCGGGTGCCGCAAGTTCGATCCCACCGCCGTCTTTCGCTTGCACCGCCTTCCGACCTGTGTTAATTGTTGAGATTGAAGCGCATCCTGTCAGCGTCAGCGACCGGGGTGCGCTTTTTGCTTTTGCGGGAAAAACATTTTATGAAAACTGAATCGCCAATTATCGACCGCTGGGAAAGACTCTCGCGTGATCCGCTCTTGAGCGTGCGCCAGATTGAAAGTGCCTTCGGGTTCGACGCGACCACGATCCGACGCTGGATCAAGGGACACAAACTGCGGAGCGCAAAAATAGGCGGGCAGATTCGCGCCTGCACGTCTGAAGTTTTGAGTCTGATTCACGAAATGGAGACTGAACAATGAGACCCTGTGTGTGTTGTAACCTTGAGGAAATCCGCCCGCAGCTTGATCAATATATCCGGGATGGCAAATCTTGTGCGGCTCTCGCGCGTGAATTCAGCGAGTGGAAAATATCGCCCGATGCAATAGAGCGACACGCCCGCAACCATGTGCTCAAAGTCGAAGGTGACGATCTGGACGCAGCGACCGTATTCCACGAGATCGCCACCCGTGCCGGTGAAATCGCCCGCAGTGCAACCCTCACCGGTGATCTGCGCGGCGCGATTGACGCACTCGGCAGACAAGCGGCTGCGGCTGAGCCCTACACCCGCATTGCAGAAGCCAAGCAAGAAAAGGCCAGCGAAGCGGAACTCGTTTGGACTGCTGATGGTCAATCTGAATCCGAACGCTTTGCAATCCTCGATGACCATCGCGGATTTTGATGAGATCATCCGGCGCACGATTGAGGCCCAAAAAGGAACCCGAAACGGCGTCCGGACAAAACTCCGGACAGCCCTTTCTAACTTCCTGATTTGTCGGTGCTTGCAAAACCGTGTGCACATCGGAAGTGTAAACGCGTTCCCCGTCTGAACCGAGTGATCCGGAACGTACCTTCCCTGTTATTTCAGCTACGCTTTCGGGCGAATGGCGCGTCGGCACCACGTGTTACGCAGTCCGCCGATTGAGCAAGCTTCTGCACCCAGCGCTCGGTATACCGCAGAGCACTAACTGCTTCGGGTTGGGAATGATCGAAAGAATTTTGCTCGGAGTTGTTCCGAGTCACTCTCACCATAGCGTGTTCTTCTCCGGTCGCAACATCGAGATTTCCACCAGTCGCCACAGGCTTTCCCCTCTCTGGCGGTGTCTATAACACCCTTACGAATCAATAACTTACGGATAAAAACCAAAAAAGTGAGGACACCACTTCGCATTGGTCGGTCATAGTGCATATAGGTTTGCGAACCCTCGGCGTGCAAATCATCGCAAACATAGCTGTACTGATTTGTTTTAAACAATCTGGCGTAAAAATGTTTTTTTATTTCTCGCCGAATAATTCCCGGTGCAGATCGTGGATCAGAACTGCAGCGCGCCGCGTGTTGCGAGCGTTTCCTGCTTGTTTAAGAGGCTGCGGAGCGCCGCGACCATCAAACCCTCGCGCGTCTGCTCCATCTGCGCCAGCGGCCAATAGCGCCGCGTGGGACGCGGTTTTGATTTCGTGATCGGTCGCGGGGTAAGAATTTCCATTTTGCTCTAGGCGCGAGGTCGTGAACGTTTTCGCTTCTGTCTGCTTGGTACTCGCCTGCTGGGTTTGTGACCTTGATTGCGACCCTCTGGTTCCTTCGGTCGCTTCTTTTTTGGCGGCTCTGGATCGTTGGGCAGATACTCTTTTTCGTCCATCGCGGAATTATAGAACGGGGCGGGCTAGGAGAAAAACTGGTGCAAACCCGCCCCGCTTCTCCTTGATTGCACCAATCGTGTTACCGAACTTTGACTAGCTTTCCCTGATACCTCTTGTAACATCCACCGCCTTCGGCTGGGCAATCGGCGGCTTCCGGACTAAACCAAATATCCCACTCGCCGCCGGTATTTTTCGGGGGTTTTTGTTGTAGTTAGAGCGTGTCAGATGTTCAGGACTCGCATATCGTTTAACCTGCCAAGGTGATTGCCGAGATCATCGCCGTGGGCTCGGAGATGCTGACTCCTTTCCGGCAGGACACCAACTCGCTTTATCTCACCGAAAAACTGAATAGCCTGGGAGTTGAAGTCGCGTTCAAAACCATCGTCGGCGACAACCTGAAAGACATTGTCCGCGTGACCACGTCTGCGCTGGCGCGGGCGGACATTTTGATTCTGAGCGGCGGACTGGGTCCGACTGAAGACGACCTGACTCGTGAGGCAGTGGCAGAGACGCTAGGCTTGCAGTTAAGGCGCGATCCTGAAATTGTGCGGGCGATTGAGCGGCGGTTCACGGAGCATGGTTGGAAGATGTCGCCCAATAACATCAAGCAGGCTGACGTGATCGGCGGCGCGGCGGTGTTGCCGAATGCGAACGGCACCGCCCCAGGGCAGTGGATCGGCGGAAGATCAGATGGAAAAGAAAAGATCGTTGTGTTGTTACCGGGACCGCCGCACGAATTGAGCGCACTGTTTGAGGGCGCAGTACTGGAGCGGTTGCGGGCGAAGGTGCCTAAGCAATTTATATCTGCGCGGGTGCTGAAAATCACTGGGCTGGGAGAATCGGCATGCGATGCGCGAGTGGCTCCGATCTATAAGCGATTCGTTGATGTAGACACGACGATCCTCGCCGCGCCGGGAGAAATTCAACTGCATCTGCGCACGCGAGGGGAATCGGAAGAAGCCGCCGACCAGCGACTGGATGAACTGGTGGAGTTGGTCGAAGAGGAACTGGGCGACAGCGTTTATTCCGATAACGGTGACTCGCTGGAGCAGATCGTAAGTTATTTTTTGCAGATGCGGGACGCGACTTTGGCGGTAGCGGAGTCGTGCACCGGAGGATTAGTGGCGGAGCGGCTCACTTCGGTCAGCGGAAGTTCGCGATATTTTATCGGCGGCGCAGTGGTGTATTCGAACGAGCTGAAGACAGAGCTCGCCGACGTGCCCGCCGATCTGATCGATGTTTACGGCGCGGTCAGCGAACAGGTGGCGCGGGCGCTGGCGGAAGGTATTCGGAAGAAATGCGGCACTACGCTTGGGCTGGGCGTGACCGGCGTTGCCGGCCCAACCGGGGGAACCGCGGAAAAGCCCGTGGGCCTTGTGTTTCACGCGCTGGCCGGTGAGCACGGAACGGAAGTCGTGAAGAGAAACTTTCCCGGTGATCGCGCGCGGATTCGTTGGTTCGCATCACAGCAGGCTCTGGACATGGTGAGAAGAAAGTTGATGTAGCCTGCCCAGAAATCTGGTGATTCAATCTCGTATAATCTGCTGTCCCACACCCGCATGCAATTCCAAACTATTGAACTCGCCTACCACGATCACGTTGCGCATCTCGCCCTGAATCGACCCGAAAAGCGCAACGCGCTCAGTTTCCAGTTACTCGACGAGCTATCCCGGGCGCTGGATGAAGTCGAGAAATCCGCGGCCCAGGTAGTGATTCTTACCGGTGCGGGCAAAGCGTTTTGTGCGGGCATGGACCTGGAAGAACTCAAAACGCTGACGGGAAAATCACACGCCGAAAACGTCGGCGATTCGAGAAAGATGGCGCAGATTTTTCGTCGACTGTATGAATTCCCCAAGCCTACTATCGCGGCCGTGAACGGCGCGGCGATTGCCGGAGGAACCGGACTCGCGACGATGTGCGACTTCACCCTGGCTGTTCCGGACGCCAAATTCGGATATACCGAAGTACGAATCGGATTTGTGCCGGCCATCGTGTCATCAATTCTGGTCTGGCAGGTGGGACATAAGATAGCGCGAGACCTGCTGCTTACCGGAAGAATTTTCGATGCAGCGGAAGCATATCGGCTGGGCCTCGCGAATGAGATAGTGGGCACAGAGCAATTAATGAACCGCGCCAGTGAACTGGCGACGCAGCTTATGGAAAATAGTCCGACTTCAGTGCGCTTGACCAAACAATTGATCAATGGATTTATTTCGGCGCAACTCGATGTCCAAATCGAAAGGGCCATCGAGGAGAACGCTGGCATCCGGCAGACCGCGGATTTTCGTGAAGGCGTCGCGTCGTTTCTCGAAAAGCGCAAACCGCGGTGGAGCGGCAAGTGAGCCCTCGTACATGCGAGGTTCGTTTGCGGGTGCGCTATGCGGAAACCGACCAGATGGGAGTGGTCTATCATGCGAACCACTTGATCTGGTTCGAAGTCGGTCGGGTTGAGTTTCTGCGGCACTTAGGATTTTCTTATCGCGAAATGGAAGAAGAGGACGGATGCTTCATTGCCGTAGTGGACGTCCGATGCCGCTATAAGGCACCGGCTCATTATGACGATGAGGTCATCGTGCGCACGCAACTGAAAAATGTGCGCGAGTCGGTAGTGCACTTCGGGTATGAATTAGTGAGAGTTGAGGATAATGTTCTATTGGCCGAAGGCGAGACGACGCACGTGGTCACTGACGCAAATATGAAGAAGAGGGCGATCCCAGAAAAGTATGCGGCAGCTTTCCGGAAGGCGATGAACAAGTCTTAAGGTTGCGAATGCAAGATCAAAACCAAAAGCGCAA
The DNA here is from genome assembly GCA_963702345.1 of uncultured Acidobacteriota bacterium. Taxonomy (GTDB): domain Bacteria; phylum Acidobacteriota; class Terriglobia; order Terriglobales; family Acidobacteriaceae; genus Gp1-AA145. The sequence goes on from CAVPCD010000012.1 coordinate 38,955, forward strand.
CTACAGAGTACACAGAGTTTCATAGAGGAAAGCGCAGAGGAAAGAGCGGGGAAGCTCGAGGCTAAGAGCTAATGGCTAAAAGCTAGAAGCTAGAAGCTGCTTTATGAAAGCTCTTCACATCAACGGAAACGATCTGACGCTCGAAGCGGTGCGCGAGGTCGCGGTTGAGGGCCGCCCCGTGCTGCTGGCGCCCGACGCACGCGAACGTGTGAATCAGGCGAGAACGGCAGTCGAAGAAATCGTTAAGGGAAACCAAGTTTCATACGCTATCACCACCGGCGTGGGCAAGCTGAGCGATGTGCGCATTGCAGGCGACCAGATTCGCGAGCTGCAACTGAATCTGGTGCGATCGCATGCGGTGGGCGTTGGAGATCCTTTGCCCGTCGCGGAAACGCGCGCCATGATGGTGCTGCGGGCCAATTCTCTTTCCAAGGGTCACTCGGGGGTCCGAGCGATTGTGATCGATACGATTTGCGAGCTGCTCAACCGCAACGTCACCCCATTCGTGCCGTCTCAAGGTAGTGTGGGCGCCAGCGGCGATCTGGCACCGCTCGCACATCTGGCTCTGGCGTTGATCGGGGAAGGTGAATGCGTAAACGAGAAATTTGCTCGCATTCCAACTGCAGAGGCGCTGAAGAAGGCTGAGATTACGCCACTGCCGCTCGAAGCCAAGGAAGCAATTTCTTTGATCAATGGAACTCAAGCGATGCTGGGAATCGGAACCCTGGCTTTGCTGGCCGCCGAAACACTAATCGACTCCGCCGACGTAATCGGAGCCATGACCCTCGACGCACTGCGCGGAACCGATGTCGCGTTTGATGAGCGAATTCACCAGGCGAGGCCGCATGCGGGACAAATCGCGTCGGCGGCCAATCTTCGCAAAATGCTTGAGGGCAGCGAGATTCGTGAATCCCATCGCGACTGCCAGCGGGTGCAGGATGCGTATTCGTTGCGCTGCATTCCCCAGGTGCACGGCGCAGTCCGCGACACGTTGGCTCATTGCCGCTCGATTTTTGAGATCGAAGCAAATTCGGCGGTTGATAATCCGCTAGTCTTCATCAGCACAAACCACGTGGGGACGGGCGCCCTCGCCCGTCCAGCGCAGCAAGGCTCCGCAACCAGCCCAGCCGAAGTACTTTCCGGAGGGAATTTTCATGGGGAGCCGTTAGCGTTCGCTCTCGATTTCCTCGCGATCGCCTTAAGCGCCCTTGCGGGAATTTCCGAGCGTAGGATCGAGCGACTGGTGAATCCCGCATTGAACGAGGGCCTGCCCCCATTTCTGGCACCGGGAGCGGGATTGAACTCCGGTTTCATGATGCCGCAGGTCACCGCCGCGGCACTGGTTAGCGAGAACAAAGTGTTGGCACACCCTGCGTCGGTCGATTCGATTACGACTTCCGGCAACAAGGAAGATTACGTCTCGATGGGAATGACGGCTGCTACCAAGCTGAAACGTGTTGTCGACAACACTCGCAACGTCCTCGCGATTGAAGCCATGGCGGCCGCGCTGGCCCTCGACTTTGTAGCTCCCCTCAAAACTGGCAAGCGCGGATTGAAGGCGCATGCGGCAATCCGGACGGTGTGTGCGACCATGGATAAAGACCGGGTGATGTATCAGGATTTTGCTCGAACCGCGAAATTGATCGCAGATGGGAAAGTGGCGGAAGCGTTGCGGTAGATACGTTGATTGGTCTTTTTCGAGAACTGGTTCAAGCAGGAAGATCAAGCCCAGCCAATCCCAACTCCTTCGCAATTCCCTTTAGGGCCTCGATGCAGAACGCGATGTGCTCGTCGAGATCCACGCCGAGGTCGCGAGCGCCGTTCACAATGTCGTCGCGGCTGACGCTGCGGGCGAAGGCTTTATCTTTCATTTTCTTGCGGACCGATTTCACCTCGACCTCGGCCAGCGATTTGCCTGGCTTAACGAGAGCTATCGCGGTCATGAATCCGGCCAGCTCATCGCAAGCAAACAGAGCTTTTTCCATCGGCGTATCCCGACTGACGCCGCTATATTCGGCGTGAGACATGATCGCGCGGCGGATTTCGTCGGAGTATCCACGCTCTTTCAGAATTTCATTGCCCTTATAGGGATGCTCCTGCGGGGTGGGATATTTTTCGTAGTCGAAGTCGTGGAGCAGGCCGACTGTGGCCCATAATTCCTCGTCTGCAGAAAACTTACGAGCGTAGGCGCGCATGCAAGCCTCGACCGCCAAAGCATGCTTGCGCAGGCTTTCGGACTGGGTGAACTCGGTAAGAAGGGTCCAAGCTGCTGTGCGGTCGGACATAGTTGTCGGGGTACAAATCCTACCAGAGCCGGTGTCGGACAAAAAATTCCCGCCCAAGCGGGGCTTGAGCGGGCACCCATTGGGGGAGGCACCATTATGTTGTTAGGAACGGGTATACAGTTGGTAAATATCTCATCTTCTTTTTCTCGATCATGTCCGCGGGCCGATTCATCGGGCCGGTGATCGAGCTTTGGAACACCCTTCGCGCTAGTGTTTATCTTTCCGGCTCACGAATTCTCTTGACATCCACAGGCGCCATACCGCAGATTACGTTGTAGCTGGAACTCAGCGATGAGTTCCTGGGTGATTGTCAGCTCTGGCAACTCCCACCTGTAAATGGCCACTAATCTTGCCCCGGTTGATTCCCGGGAGGTCGTACGGTGCGACCATTGCCTTCTGGTTCAATTTCGCACATCCAATAACCTTTGTCGGCGATGCCACATTTCGCTGGATGAAGAAGAGCCAGAAATTGTACAGGCGCCGGCGCCGCAGCTCGTACCACCTGCGCACCGCGGCCACCTTAACCTCGCATCTTCCATCCGCGCCATGCGTTTGCGCAATGGGCTGAGCCAGCGTCAACTGGCCGGCCGCATGAGCGTGCCGCGGACCTACGTGTCAAAAATTGAAAACGAAAAAGCCACGCCGACGCTTTCGTCCTTGGAGAGACTGGCGAGGGCGCTGGAGGTGACCGTGCCCGATCTGTTAAGCGGCGGCGAAAGAAACCGTCAGGATGAAATCAGCGAACTGGTGAAAGATCGGTTCATTGCCGAGATGCTGCCGTTCATTTCGCAACTGAATGGAATGCAGATGTCGAGCATTCTGACCCAGGTGCGGGATCTGACGATGCGGCCGCGAAGGACAGCTTAGAAAACCGTGTGGGTCGGACACTCTTGTCCGACGCTTTTGACTTTGATGTCCGCTTGTCGGACAAGAGTGTCCGACCCACACCAGCAATTTTTTTATCCGGGCAAACCGTCAACCTGAAGCCGGAGCTGAAAAGCTTCGGCTTTTTTCGTGAGCAGCGATCAGTGCTTAGGGTTCTGAGATGATTCTCCGCTAGTTCGATACTGCTCAAGCAGTTGTTCGCGATTTTCGCGGAGATCGGCGCCGTTTGAGGCGGCGGGATACGGTTTCGATCCCATCAGTCCTCGCCACAACACCCGATTAAAAACTAGTGGATCCAATCGGTCTTCGACCGAAAAGTCCATGCCCGTGGTTGCTGCAGACCAATAGGCGGCATCGTGCGTGGGGCGCGGCAGATCGCCCTGTGGCCGCGCAGGTAACGGAAGCTGAGTGTTGTACAGCATTGCCGGAGGAATGGCGGCGTATGTCCAAGGCTTGAGGCTGGTGTCGAAGACATCTGTCATCGGCTTTGCCGAAGAATCGCTCAGGCTCAGATTGCCGATGCCGAGAATCTCTTCGATCGTACGCAAAATACTCAACGTCGTGTACGGCATGGACACTACCTTTTTCTGCTTAACGTAAGGACCAATCACGAAGGCCACGCTACGATGGGAATCGACGTGGTCGCCGCCGTCCTGGGAATCGTCCTCGATCACGAAGATCAGAGTGTTGTTTTTGTAAGCGCTGTGGGCGATTTTCTCGGCGATCAGTCCTACGGCGTAGTCGTTGTCCGCAACCTGGAGCTCGGGCGTATTGACGCCGAGGATCGCTTCGCCGAAGTCGCCGGTGTGATCGTGCATGAAGCGAACCAGTGAAACATTGGGCAGGCCGCCTTTGGCAAATTTAGTGTCAAATTCCCGCTCCCATTCTTTGAAGCGGTAATAGTCCGGGAAGGCATTGTCGAAGCCTCGAAAATAAATATCCGTGTAGGGCCCGAGGACCGCACTCGTCGGATAGGCCACCTGAGTTTTTGACGAAGCCGGATCCAGCAGCAAGGGAATTTTGTATTCAGCAAATTGCGGCGTCGGGCTGTAACGCGCAAGATCCACGAAAAATCCGTAGCTGCGCACGGAACGGTGAGCGCGCAGGGCGGCATTCCAGAGATAGCCGGTTCCATTTTCATCTTCAGGACCGTCGGGCGCGGCTACGTTCGCGGTACCTGGCAGATCGTCGGGATCGCTTGGAGTTGCGGGATTGGCCTTCAGGCGATCGGCGAGGGTGCCGTACCCGACATTGATATCGCGATTCGTGCCCTCGGTCTCGTAACTTAAGCCGCGGTTAGAGTAATTCACCGGCGCTTCCTTCTCGACCAGGTCAGGCGCGCGCGCAGCGGTCGACCAGGACCATCCGTCGAAACTGACTTCGCTGGTGCAATAAAAATTGTCGAGGGTCACGAAGCTGCGCGCGAGTTGGTGAAAGTTCGGCGTAGTGGATTCGGGAAATTCGGTGAGACTGGGGTCGCCGTTGCCGACCTCCAGATCGCCCAGCACCTGATCATAAGTGCGATTTTCTTTGACGATGTAGATGACATGCTTAATATGAGCTCGCAGGAAAGCGAGCGTCGCGGCATCGGCGGAACTCAGAGCAGCTTTGAAATTATTGTTGGCCGCGACTTGTTGGGTGAGCGCCTGCAGTTCCCCGGATGTTGGGGTGGGGAAACTCTGCAGTCCGGCTTTGATTAATTGCAAATTGTATTGGTTATTGGCGCGGCACTTTTCGGCTTTTTCTTTGGTCAATCCGCGGCAGGAGCCACGATTCGGTCCAGTGGGAGACTTGCCGTTGACTACGTAGGTGAATTTTCCATCCGCACTGAAGCTAATAGAATTCGGATACCAACCGGTGGGGATCAATCCCACGACATGGCTTTGCTTAGGAACCGAGCTGAGCTGGATGACGGCAACGTCGTTCATCCAGCCATTGGTGACGTACAGCATCTTTTCATCGCGCGAGAGCGTCACGCTGTTGGTATCGTTTCCCTTTAGCTTCGACCTGGCTTGGCGCAATAGGCCTGCCGGAGCGGTAACCGGGATGTTGTCCACGAGTTGATCCGAGTTTGTGTCGATCACGCCGATGGAGTCACTGTTATCCTGCGCGACGTAGAGAGTCGACTGGCTGGCGTTGAGAACCATGCGATTGGGCTGGCCCGGCACGCGAATGCGGGTCACAACTTTCGGCTGGGCGGAAAAATTCACCACCACAATTTCGCGATCGCGAACGCTGGAGATATATGCAGTGCCATTGCCCTTGAGCGCGACCCAGAGCGGATACTCGCCGCCGGGGACACCGGATTTAGCGGGATCTTCTTTGCCTGGGCGGAGATCGAGTTCACTGGAAACCGACCATCCGCTCTGCGATTTAGTCAGCACGCTGATGGAATCGTTGTAATAATTCGCGAGCACCAACTTGTTGCCGTCGCCGGTGACGGCGATTCCAGCAGCTTGGGGTTTCATGGAAATACCGTTTCCCACGCCATTGTGCCCGAGCGCTACCGGACTTCCCTGCTCGGCCCACTGACCATCTGCTGCGAGCGCATAAGTGTGAACGCTGTCGTCAACGCCGCCGCTGACGTAGAAGGCTTCGCCCGACGGATCGAACACTATTCCGCTGTAAGTATTAGGCACCTGGATGACTTGTTTCTGAAGCGGCTTGTGTTGTGAGATGTCGTAAACAAAAACGAACTGAGTCGAATCGGCAGGAATGGCGTGTCCGGAAGAGTCGTGGAGCATGTTGTATCCGCTGGTAAGAACGAGCAGCATTTTGCCGTCGGGACTGACAACGGTGGTGACGGCCTGCCCCGCGAGATATTGCGGGTTGTCGACGAAGCCTGGATTCAAAGCCACGAATGCGGCGCCGGTTGGCGCGGTGGGCGTGATCTGCTGCCCGCTGTTGGGTATGGTTTGCTGCGCCCGCAGCTTCGGAATGAGAGCGCATGCTAGCGCCGCCATAGCGGCTGTTTGTCCGATGGTTTTACGCCAATACATGCCTGACCTCTAATTGGTAGTTTGAAACGAATAGAAAGTTTAGCAAGTTAGTCTCTGCAATAATCTCAAAGCCTAATAGCGTAGAGACGTTGCTTGCAACGTCTGCCTGCCGCGCGCCGTGGAAGAAATGTTTGCGGGCACAACCAACGACGTAGCAAGCGCGTCTCTACTGAGTGCTGAGTTGGGAAATGACGCGCTATTTTCGCCGCCCCTGCGCTCCGCCTTTACGTTTAAGCTGATACAGTAAGCTTTTCGGACTTGCCAGGCATCTATTTGAGCTCCTTACGTTTGGAGAAAGACTGAATGCAGATCGCAATAATCGGTTCGGGATACGTGGGATTGGTCGCGGGCGCGTGTTTTGCGGACCTCGGGCACGACGTCATTGTCGTTGATAATGATGAGAAAAAATTGACGGCGCTGAACCGCGGTGAAGTGCCGATCCATGAAAATTTTTTGCCGGAACTGCTGCATCGCCATCGCGGCGCCCGGCTCAAATTTTCCGATGACCTGGAGAGCGCGGTGCGCGCGAGCTCCGCGATTTTTGTTGCCGTGGGAACGCCGCCGACGGAACACGGCGAGGCCGACCTTTCCTACGTGGAATCAGTCGCGCGCGGGATCTCGGGGGCAATCAACAGCTACAAGGTGGTGGTCGAGAAAAGCACCGTACCGGTTTACACCAGCGACTGGGTGCGAAAGATCATTCTGCGAAACGGCGCAGATCCAGAGGAATTCGACATCGCATCGAATCCAGAATTTTTGCGCGAAGGCACCGCGGTCACGGATTTTCTATATCCCGACCGTATTGTGGTGGGTGCAGACACCCCGCGATGCGCCGCCCTGCTGCGCGAAATCTACGCGCCATTGGCTGATGGAACTTATTATCTGAAGCCGGACGCTATTCCCCGCCCCGATCGCGCGCAAATTCCGCCGCCGCTCATCGTCACCAGCGCGAAAAGCGCGGAGCTGATTAAACACGCGTCGAATGCTTTTCTGGCAATGAAGATTTCATTCATCAATGCAGTCGCCTCGATCTGCGAAAGTGTGGGCGCGAATGTGCAGCAAGTTTGCCAGGGTATAGGAACCGACAGCCGCATTGGACCGCGATTTCTCAATCCCGGGGTCGGATATGGCGGATCATGTTTTCCCAAGGACCTGTTGGCGTTTCGTGCTGTGGCTCGGGAATGCGGCTATGAGTTCCGGCTGCTCGACGAGGTGATGCGCATCAACGAAGAGCAGCGCAGCCGGTTCATCCGCAAAGTGCGCAGCGCGCTGTGGACGTTGCGCGGAAAGAAACTGGGCGTGCTCGGCCTGGCATTTAAGGGGGGCACCGACGATATTCGCGAATCGCCGGCAATTTTACTGATCCAGTCACTGTTGCAGGAAGGCTGCCAGATTTCAGCCTACGATCCGGCGGCGCGGGAGCGGGCGAAGGAAGCGCTCAACTCGAGCGTCACCATGGCAGAAGACGCATATGAAGCGGCGCGGGGCGCTGATGCGTTGTTGATCCTTACCGAATGGGAGGAGTTTGCCGCGCTGGACCTGAAAAGGCTTAAGACCGAGCTGAAGTATCCCATTATTATCGATGGCAGAAACTTGTATGATCCGGAGATTATGGCCGCGGAGGGGTTTACCTATTACAGCGTGGGACGGCCCGCGGCCAGTCCGGAGCCGACTCCCTCTCCGGCGGCGGATACACGGCCAAGAAAGGGCACTCGTTCATGAAACCTCGCGCGCTGGTCACCGGCGGAGCTGGATTTCTCGGCTCGCATTTGTGTGACGCCTTATTGACTGAAGGCTACTCAGTTGTTGCGGTCGACAATTTGCTGACTGGGCGCATGTCGAATATTGAGCACCTGCGACGCGAGGGAAATTTCGAATTTCTTCAGTTGGATATAAACCGACCGTTTGAATGCGGCGAAGTCAATTACGTTTTTCACTTCGCTTCCCCCGCCAGCCCGGTGGATTACACAGTTCACGGTATCGAGACATTGAAGGTAGGATCGCTGGGGACCATGCATGCGCTGGATATCGCGCACAAGAATCGCGCGAAATATCTGTTTGCTTCGACTTCAGAATGCTACGGCGATCCGCTGGAACATCCACAGAAAGAAACCTACTGGGGAAATGTGAATACCATCGGTCCGCGAGCGGTCTATGACGAGGCCAAACGCTTCAGCGAAGCGCTGACCATGGCGTATCACCGTTACCACGCAGTGGATACGAGGATCGTGCGGATATTTAACACCTACGGTCCGCGAATGCAGTTGAATGACGGCCGCGTGATTCCCAACTTTATGAAGCAGGCGCTTCGGGGCGAAGACCTGACGGTGTATGGCGACGGTAAACAGACCCGCAGCTTTTGTTACGTGACAGATGAGATTGATGGATTTCTGCGATTATCAAAAACCGACGAGCACTTTCCAGTGAACATTGGAAATCCGAATGAGTTCACCGTTCTGGAGTGCGCGAAGCGAGTGATCGCGGTCACGAGATCGAAGAGCAATATCCGGTTTGAAAAACTGCCACAGGATGATCCCAAGCAGCGGCGGCCGGATATCGCGAAAGCGAGAAAATTGCTGGGCTGGGAACCGAAGATCGGACTCGACTCTGGCCTTGAAATGTCGCTGGAATATTTCCGCGAGGCAGTAGCGGCGGAGATGCCGATAAAGGCGTGAGCGGCAACTTTCTTATCAATTTACCACCTGCGATCATTGCATCTTAGTCCCAACTGAGAAATTTTGGAGCTCCATTGAAACCGATTCGAACTTTATTCTGGGATGTTGGTGGCGTGCTGCTTACAAACGCGTGGGACCACGAAGAACGCGACCATGCAATTGAAAAGTTTCACTTACAGAGAGCCGATTTCGAAGCGCGGCACAAAGAAGTGATGGCCGCATTCGAAGAAGGCAAAATCTCACTCGATCAGTATCTGGACCGGACAGTCTTTCATCAGCCGCGAAACTTCAGCAAGGAAGAATTCAAGAGCTATATGTTTTCGCTGTCGAAGCCGAAACCGGAGGTGCTGGAATTTGCTCGCAGTCTCGCCGGCAAATACCTGATGGCGACCATCAATAACGAATCACGTGAGATGAATGATTATCGGATCAGGCAGTTTGGCCTCCCACAGATTTTCGACTTATTCGTAAGCTCGTGCTATGTGGGAATGCGCAAGCCGGATGAAAAAATATATCGCCTGGCGCTCGACCTGATCCAGAAAGCGTCTGATGAGTGCTGTTTTATTGACGATCGACCGGTGAACATTGAGGGCGCCGCCAAGGTCGGCATGCGGACAGTCCTGATGCGTGACCCGGCTCAATTGAAGAAAGATCTGCAAGGCCTTGGCGCGTCGTGACCGCTGTGAATCTGCGATAAGCTAGTTCTTCTTTCCTCTCCAATGCCCGAAGCAAAACAACTGAATATTGCAATGATCGGAAGCGGATCGATTGCGCGCGCCCATTCGAACGCTTTTCATCAGGTCGGCCATTTTTTTGAGATTCCTTATGCGCTGAATCTGAAGGTGGTCTGCGGGCGCAATCAGCCGAAACTGCAGGCATTCGCGCGCCAGTGGGGCTGGGCGGAGACGGCTGCCGACTGGCAAGAGGTCGTCGGCCGCCAGGACATTGACGTGGTTGATATCGCCGTCCCCAACGCGTTGCATGCGCCAATTGCTTTGGCCGCAGCAAGAGCCGGCAAGATGATCTTCTGCGAAAAACCGCTGGCACTATCTCTGGCGGAGGCACAGACGATGGCCGCTGCCGCCAAAGGCGTGCCTAATCTGGTGTGGTTCAACTACCGCCGGGTGCCGGCAGTCGCATTTGCCAGGCAGCTCATCACGGAAGGTAAGTTGGGGAAGGCTTACCACTACCGCTCTTATTACTTCAATCAATCCGGCGTCGATCCAGCAAAGGGGCAAACCTGGCGATATCGCGCGGGTGAAGCGGGTTCGGGCGCGATCGGCGATCTGCTTTCGCACTCCATCGACATGGCGATTTACCTGAATGGCGAAATTTCAGAACTCTCGGCCATGAAGCACTCCTTCATCCCGGGGCGCGAGGTGGACGATGCGGTGGCTGTGATGGCACGTTTTTCCAATGGCAGCCTGGGCACATTCGAAGCCAGCCGTTTCGGCGTCGGCCGGCGAAACGGAAACGGCTTCGAGATGTATGGCGCGAAAGGCAGCCTGGCTTTTGACCTGGAAAGCATGAACCGATTGCGGTTCTATGACGCCACGGAACCGCCGAATCTTCAGGCTTATAAAGACATTCTGGTCACCGGACCCGACCAACCTTATTCCGCGAACTTCTGGAAGCCGGGACATTTGATCGGATACGAACACACGTTCATAGCAACTTTAGGGGACTTTCTGCAAAATCTTGCCAAAGGCGAGCCGTTCCACCCGAATTTTGACGATGCAGTGCGCACCCAAGCGGTCCTGGAGGCGGTGGAAGCGTCGACTGACGCGCAAAACTGGGTCAAGCCGCAATCGAAGTAACCAAAACTGACTTCGGTAACTTGTCGTAACTTGTGCACCTGCCTAGGATTACTGCAAGTATGCTGCACAGTTTACTACTTAGCAACGATCCGGATACGGTCCGCGTAGTCAGCCGGGTATTTAAGGACCTGGAAGTGGACCTCGATCACTGCAGCGAAACCTTCAGTGCGCTTTCGCAGGCGATCGAGCACCACTATGACGCCATCATCATTGACGATTCGATGGAAGAGCCACACGTGGCTCTACAAAAGCTGATCGAACTTCCTTCGTGCAGCACTTCGGTCCGGATTGTTCTGGCCGATCCCGCAGTTGCGTTGCATCCGGTGTTTCGGGCCAGCACTCAAGTCGTCCTCTATAAGCCGCTTTCACCCGATCGGGTGCGGCACGGACTGCGCGCGGTGCGCAACCTGATGACGCGCGAGCGCCGCCGGGGAAACTCGCGGATTCCTATTACTCTGCCGGCGCGGATGAGCCCAGCTCATTCCAGAGGCGCGGGCAAGCAGATTACGATTACTGATTTGAGCGAAACTGGCGCGGCAATACGCTGTGACTTAGACCAACTTCCGGCTTCCGGCGGTGTGAGTTTGGACTTCTCGTTGCCCAACCAAGCTGAGATCATTCACGCGACGGCGGAATTGGTTTGGCAGGACAACAAGGAGCGCGCCGGAATTCGCTTTCGTGATATGCCTAGTCAGGCGCGCAAACAGCTGGCCAGATGGATTAAAGAACATCCGTCGAAGGCCGGGCGCTCGATTGGCGCGCGCGCGGGAAAATAGCAGTTCGGCGAATCCTTATCTCTCTCAAAAACCAAAAGCTTTTAACCGCAGAGAACGCAGAGAAGTTATAGAGCTCGCAGAGAAAATTGGAGTGCTGCTAGGGAAAAAGCTCTGCCTCTTTGAATAGTTTGCCCTTTTTGTCTTTGTCCGAAAGCAGCGGCTCTCGGCCGTTTTCCCAGTCAATGCTTAAGTCTGGATCGTTCCAGAGAATGGTGCGCTCCATCTCAGGAAAATAAAACTGAGTGGATTTATATAAGACATGCGCACTTTCAGAGAGCACATAGAAACCATGCGCAAAGCCCCCCGGAATCCAAGCCAGGCGATGGTTTTCGCCGGAAAGCCTCACGGCGCGCCAGCGCTTAAAACTGACGGAACTGCGCCGCAGATCGACAAATACGTCCAGCACTTCCCCGCTCACCACGCGCACCAGCTTGCCCTGCGGTTTTTCGACCTGATAATGCAGGCCGCGCAGGACCCCTCGCTTCGAAAATGAATGGTTGTCCTGAACGAACTTGTCAGGAATGCCGATTTCGTGGAATAGTTTCTCGTTGTAACTCTCCAGAAAGAAGCCGCGGTCGTCAGCAAAAACTTTGGGCTCGAGGACCAGGGTACCGGCAAGAGGAGTTTTGAGAACATTCATAGCGTAATCAGAAGACTTTTTCCTTCAGCATCTGCAGTAGGTAAGCTCCGTACCCATTATTTTTCATGGCGACGGCCGCTCGTTCAACCTGCTCTGAGCTGATATAGCCGTAGCGATAGGCAATTTCCTCGGGGCATGCCACCATCAAGCCTTGACGCGTTTCGATGGTTTGAATGAACAGAGAAGCTTCCAGCATGGCTTCGTGGGTACCGGTGTCGAGCCAGGCCATACCGCGACCCATAACCGCCACTTCGAGAGTCCCGCGCTTAAGGTATTCGCGGTTGACGTCAGTAATTTCAAGTTCGCCTCGAGCCGACGGCTTGAGCGCCCCGGCGATATCGACTACTTGTGAATCATAAAAGTATAGGCCGGTGACCGCGTAACGCGACTTCGGCACCCGAGGCTTTTCTTCCAGGCTGATCGCCTTTCCCTGAGGATCGAACTCGACCACGCCATAGCGTTCAGGATCATGGACCGGGTAAGCAAAGATGCGAGCGCCTTTTTCACATTCGGCTGCGTCTTTCACACTTTTCGCGAGATCGTGACCGTGGAAGATGTTGTCGCCCAGCACCAGCGCGCAGCAGCGACCGTCAATAAATTTTTTTGCGATTAGAAATGCCTGCGCAATGCCCTCGGGTTTGGCCTGCGCGGCATAGGACAGAGTCAACCCAAACCCTGAGCCATCGCCCAGAAGATGCTGAAATTTAGGCAGATCGTCGGGGGTTGAAATCAGCATGATTTCCCGAATCCCGGCCAGCATGAGGGTCGAGAGCGGATAATAAACCATGGGCTTGTCGTAGATCGGAAGCAGGCTTTTGCCCACGGCGTGAGTCACGGGATAGAGCCGCGTGCCCGACCCGCCCGCGAGAATAATGCCCTTGTACTTTGACGACCGCAGAATGGGGAGATTAGACATTCGGTTCGGATTGTAGCTTATCGAAATCTAAAGTGAATACTGGGTGGCCATCCATTGCCGGTAGGCGCCGCTGGTCACCGATTGGATCCAAGCTTCATTGTCGAGATACCACTGAATGGTCTTGCGCATACCGCTTTCGAAAGTTTCTTTCGGCCGCCAGCCCAATTCGCTTTGGATTTTCGTTGCGTCCATGGCGTAACGCCGGTCGTGCCCGGGGCGATCTTTTACAAATGTGATCAGGTTCTTATGCGGAATGACTGGATCGTTGGGACGTAGGTCGTCGAGCACCGAACAGATCGTGTTCACCACATCGAGGTTCTTAATTTCGTTGCTGCCACCAATGTTGTAGGTCTCGCCCGGCCGTCCGCGCTTGAGAACTGCGCGAATGGCTTGGCAATGGTCGGCTACATACAACCAATCGCGGACGTTGAGGCCGTCGCCATAAACCGGAATCGGCTTTCCACTGAGAGCATGCAAGATGACCAGCGGAATCAGCTTCTCTGGAAACTGGAATGGGCCGTAGTTGTTGGAGCAATTGGTGGTCAGCACCGGCATTCCGTAAGTGTGATGGTACGCGCGCACCAGGTGGTCAGAAGCCGCTTTGGACGCGGAGTAGGGGCTGTTCGGCGCATACCGCGTGACCTCGGAAAATGCCGGGTCAGTAGCTGTGAGCGAGCCATAAACCTCGTCGGTTGAAACATGCAGGAATCGAAATGCGCTTTTTTCATCCCCGGTCATTGCCGACCAATAGGCCCGAGCCTCTTCCAGCAGACTGAAAGTTCCATTCACGTTGGTGCGGACGAAATCGTCAGGGCCGTGAATCGAACGATCCACGTGGCTTTCGGCGGCGAAGTGGACGATGGCACGCGGACGATGCTTCACGAACAACTCGGCGACCAACTCTCGGTCGCAGATGTCGCCTTGCATGAACTTGTACCTGCGATCTGAGGCAACGGAAGCGAGGTTCGCCGGATTCCCCGCGTAAGTCAATTTATCGAGATTGATGACGCTCGAAGACTCACTGGCTAGCCACTGCAGAATGAAGTTAGAGCCGATGAATCCAGCGCCGCCTGTTACCAGAATTGTGTCAGACTGATTTTCCAAAGTTGATCCGTTTGAGTTATGCAAAGGCGCCAACCACGAAGGACGCCCGGGTACACGAGGTAAAACCTTTAATGCGAAGGTAAAAGTTTCTCTGCATTTGTTTTTTTCTTCGTGCCCTTCGTGGTCAATGGTCTTCCAACGCCCGCGAAATCGCTGACGCTATTATCTGGTATTTTGCTGGATTTGTCCGGTGGCGGGCTGTGGACATTGAATGCGAGGCAAGTCTACTTCGAGCCGACACCGACGGTCGACTCATGCACAGAGTCCGGTTCCACCAACACTCTCGCGAAAACGTCGCGATCCACGTTGCCGCCGGTTGCGATGAGTGCGATCCGCTTTCCTCTCAGTAAGCTTTTTTCTTTCAGAGCAGCCGCGAGCGACGCTGCTCCCGCACCTTCAATCACGTTATGGGTGTCGGAAAAATAGATCCGCATAGCATGGCGAATTTCCTCATCGCTCACTCGCACCATGTGATCGACGTTCTTGAGCATGATTTCAAGCGCGTCGTCATCGGGCACGCGGCACGCCATACCGTCGGCAATCAAAGTTGTGACCGGCGCGGCAATGTTACGTCCACCCTCGTAAGAAAGCGCGTATGCCGGGGCGCCTTCGGCCGCAACTCCGATGATCCTGGTTTTCAGCTTCATGCCGTTGCGCACGGCACAGGCGGCGCAAATGCCCGATCCCATTCCAATCGGCGTATATACCGCGTCGAGATCAGGAACGGCGCTGAACAGCTCCATCCAATAGGTCGCGACACCGGTGACGATGTCGCGATGAAAGGGCGGGACGAAATGCAGGTTCTGCGCTTTTGCCAGCATTTCTGCATGCTCGCGCGATTCCTGAAAATCGTTGCCGAACTCAATCAGGCGCGCCCCCTGGCTGCGCATGGCCGCATTTTTTTCCACGCTGTTTCCGTGTGGCACCACAATCGTGACCGGGACGTTGAACCGTTGACCGGCGAGAGCAACCGACTGGCCGTGATTACCGCGCGTGGCGGTGATCATCCCCATAATTCCGTTCCCATCGCGAAAAAGTTGCGCCGCATAAAAAACCGCAGACCGCGCCTTGAAGGCGCCGATTGGGGTGTGGTTCTCGTGCTTGATCCAGACACTGGCTTCAAGTTTCTGGTTGAGCAAAGGCCACGAAATCTGCGGCGTCGGCAGCATCAGCTGGTAGACGAGGTTTTGCGCCTCGGCGATTTCCTGCAGCGTAGGTAGTTGCATTGCCATTTTCGTAATTCGATGTTCAATGTACATTCAAATGACTCACTTTTTTGTACCGGATCTGGCCGAGTCAATGGGAACTTTGAATTCAGCAGGAACGTAATCCTGAGTGCTGCAGGATCTTGGGTTGAGCGGTTCGCAGGTTTCGTGTCAGCGGAGGAAATAACTTGAAAGCAATGGAATCTCCCACGGTTCCGGTCGTCTTGCTGCTTCTCATGATGGCGCTGCTGGCGGGAGGAGCGGCGTGGCGGGAATCGGTGACGGTAGATGAAGTGGCACACACCGGGGCGGGCGTCAGTTACTTGCAGAAGCTCGACATGCGGATGAACGAGGAGCATCCGCCGCTGGCCAAGATGCTGGCTGCTTTGCCTCTGGTGTTACGAAGAGCGCGGGCAGATTATTCAGATATTTCGTGGACCTTCAGCGGCGAAAGAATGTTCAACGAGTACATGGGCGAATGGGTCTTTGGCCACTGGTTTTTGATGCGCTGGAATGATCCGATATCAACTCTAAGATGGGCGCGCGCCCCCATGTTGCTGCTCATGTTGCTTTTGGGATTTGTTCTGTACGCCTGCGGCACGCAGCTCGGCGGCAGTTCTTGGGGAGGGTTGCTGTGTTTAACCGTATTCGCGACCATGCCAGTCTTCCTGGCATTCGGCCCTCTGGTGATCACCGACATCATGGTGACCTTGTTTTGGATTTTGGCAATATGGCAACTTCCCCAGATGTGGAAGTCACCCAATCGTAAGCAGGTGCTTTATCTCGGTCTCGCTATGGCGGGAGCTTTTCTCTCGAAGTTTTCGTCGGGGCTGCTGTTCTTCGTGTTTCCGGCAGTCGCGGTGAGCATGAGATTTTGGCCGCTACCGGATCAGCCAACTGAAAAAAGAGAACGCCGTGCCTGGCGATGGCGCGCCTGGGGCAACATTGCTAAAGCTACGCTCTGGGCGTCGCTGTTCGTTTATCTCGTGTACCTGATTTTTTCATGGAACGAACCCACGGATTCGTTCAGCATGATTCCACATTTTCCCGTGTCGCCGTTTCTGCGGCGAATGCTGATGCCGATATGGAAGTACCTGCGCGGGCTGATCGGATTCGCTTTCGGCGCAAGCAGCAGGCCCACGTATATTCTTAGCCACGCTTACTCTCACGGCGTTTGGTTTTACTTTCCTGTCCTCACGCTTTTGAAATCGCCGCTCGCGTTTCTGTTGCTGCTGGCGCTGGCTATTGCAATTGCCTTGGTAATTAGGACGCGCCGAGGAACGCAATTCTCCGCAATTCCAGCAGGAATGGAACTGCACTGGCGCTGCGTATGGGTATCGCTTGTGATCTTTACGGTCGCGTGCATGCTCAATCGGCTGGACATCAGCATCCGTCATTTCTCGATCCCGCTCGCATTGATGATCCTGTTGCTAGCGCCTCTACCGCGAATGCTGGAATTTTTACGCAACGACAATTGGAGTGGCGCCAAAGCCGCCAAGTGGATCACGATCGCTCTGACTGCGCTCGCGGTGTTCACTGCAATTCGCGCCTATCCAAACTACTTTCCGTTCATCAACACGCTCAGCATGGGTCGCCCAGGGTATTTGCTGGTGAACGATTCGAACCTGGATTGGAACCAATCGCTTCCGGATGTTGAAAAGTTCCTCGGTCAGCGCGGATTAAAGCATGTCTTACTCGACGAGTATGGCCTTTCGGACCCTCACGCTTATATTCCGCAGTCGCAACCCTGGGATTGCCAACGGCCGGCTCTGTCCGACAGCGGGCAGTGGGCGGTAATTTCGGCCAATCTGATAGCGGACGGCAGCAATTGCGGTTGGCTTCTGGATTACCCGCATGAGGAACTGGCGGGAGGCAGCATGTACGCATTTCGATTGCCCGGGAAGATTCCACCCGCTGGTGCCCGGGGAGGACCACCAACGCCGGAAAACTACAGGTATTTTGGGGGCATGGGCATCAATGGAGAAGATTTCCGAACGATCATCGGTAACTGTATTCGAGATCCGCAGCAGCTTGCCCCCACAATGCGCCGGTTCGAAGAAATGGGGCAGAACAAGAAACAGCAGTGACGGTAGAAGTGGCTGGATTGTGTGCCACTAGGCAAAGTACAAAGGGTGACGTCGCCGCCACCCTGCAAGTAATCCGCTATTTCTGCGGAGGTTGAGAGTTGCTCGGCGGCGCAGCCGGCTGGCTTTCCTGCTGTTGCTGCCGGACCCGCTCCTGCTGCATTTGTGCCAACTTCTGTAGCTGCTCGGGAGTAAGGATCGCCTTGATCTTCGGCGACGCCTGCGCCCGGACCTGGTTGGCCTTGTCGATCTTCTGTTCCTGAGTCAAAGAGTTGTCGTTGCGCAATGCTTCCATCTGCTGATTTTCGTCCGCAATGATGGGGCGGAGCTTGGCTTTTTGTTCGTCGGTCAGGTTCAACGGATTGTCTTCGTTGGCCGGGGCTTGCGCGCTGTTCTGATTGGTAGTGGCCGGTGCACTCTGCTGCGTGGAAGATGGCGGTGCAGGCGCGGCCTGCGACGTGGCAGGCTGCGACGAAGGATTAGTCGCCGACGACTGTGCGGCGGCCGGCAAGCTGATCGCCAACGCTAGTGCAAAGGACAATATCGGGGTTGAGATTTTTAGAATTCGCATTTTGCTCCTTGGGTTGACGAGTGGAGTGAGCTCGAGCATGCGGTACTCTTCCGCGGCACGAGTTTTTCAGATGAGGTTTTCGCGAGCCAAGGTTGCCGGGAACCCCCCGGAAAGTATAAGGCGATCAGCTCTCGATTGCAGCTAAAAGTGCGCGTTTCGTGAATACCCGGATTATCTCGCGCCGGTACTCCGGAGTTAAAGCGGACGTTGTAAGGGGTTTAGCAGTTCGGGCTGCGAGTTCGCCTGCGTGTTCTGCGGCGCTCTCGTCGATTCGGCCATTGCTAAGTAGAGACTTCAAACCAGCGACCAGCACAGGCGCCGGATTCACCGCGGTCAGCGCGATCTGAATGTCATCGATGTGTCCGTTCGACCGCTTCACTGCAACCGCTACTCCGGCTAGCGGGTAATCGATGGATCCGCGAATCCGCAGCTTGCGGTAAGTCCCACGATATCCGGACGAAGAAGGCGGAAGGATGATTTTTGTGACTAGTTCGCTCGGCTCCAGTTTTCGATAGGTATCGCCCTCGCCGGTATAAAAATCGCGCAGCGGGATTCGCCGACTTGCGGCAGCACTGGCGATTTCAATTTCCGCATTGAGGCAGAGCAGCGCGGGAGGAGTGTCTGCGGAGAACGCCGCCCAGCACTTGGTCCCACCAGGAGCGACGTGGCAAAGATCTCCATCCTTCTTGATGCAGAAGCCGCAGGATTTCCGCCAGGTGAGAGATTGGTTATACCAGAGGCACCGCGTATCGAGACAGATGTTGCCGCCGATCGTGCCCATATGGCGGATCAGGGGCGAAGCGACGGTCTTAGCCGCCTCAACCAGAACCGGGTACCGCTCGCGTAGAAGTGCGGAATGTTCGATTTCGTGCAGAGTTGTCAGTGCGCCGACTTCAATTCCCTGCTCGGTTTCGCGGATGCCTTTGATTTCTTTTATCTGGCGAAGATCTAGAACGTGCTCCGGCTCGAAAAGTTTCTGCCGCATAGATGGAAGCAGGTCAGTGCCTCCGGCAAGGACGCGGATGTCGCAAGCGTGGTCATTCAGATGAGCCAGGGCGTCTGGAAGAGTGCGCGGACGGGCGAGTTGGAATTCCGAGAGGCTCATAAAATCTTTACCACAGAGACCACGGAGTTACACAGAGGTTTCACAGAGACGACTTGATCTTTGTGTATTTTTACGTGTACCTCTCTGTGGATTTCTCTGTGGGACCTCTGTGCTCCTCTGTGGTTCATGCTTTTGTCCGTGCTGGATCTAGCTTGTGCCGCGCTGGCCCTTTGCCTTTGAACCAGAGCGATCCGCCGTGCTCACGGAATTTTTTCGGTGAAGTCGGATCGACGCCTTCAGTCAGGTTCATAGGCTTAGCATTTCTCTTTGCCCGCAACGCTGCGAGAACACGCTCCGGCGTAAATGGCGACTCGTGCAATCGAATTCCGACTGCGTCGTAAATTGCATTTGAAATCGCGGGGATAGTCGCAGCCAGCGCGCCTTCGCTGCATTCTTTCGCGCCAAATGGACCTTCCGGATCGATGCTCTCGACAATCATGGCTTCGACTTCAGGCGACTCGGCAGATGACGGGCTGCGATATTCGAGCAGTCCGGGATTCATCAGAAGGCCGTCTTTCCAGATCATCTCTTCGGTGAGGGCCTGGCCCATACCCATCCACACGGAGCCGATCACCTGGCCTTCGACTGCGACCGGATTTAGTGCGCGTCCGCAATCGTGGGCCGCCCAGACTTTGTGGACGGTGACCTCGCCAGTGTCTTCATCAACGCTGACTTCTGCGACTTGCGCCGAGTAGGAATACGCAGGCGATGGGCCCACGCCTCCGCCTTTGTGCTTGCCGCCGCGTGCTTCGGGTGGAGGGGCGTAGGATCCGGTGCCGGTTAGCGCGCCGTGGAAGTCGATAGCGGCGACGACGGCCTCTTCGAAAGACATAGAGCTTTTCGGCGCGTCATCTTCTTTGCGTTTTTGTTGCAGCGACCCGCGCAGGATTTGACCTTCAACGCGGCCCGAGACGGTTGCCGAGCCAGTCTCGGTGTTCTGAGACAGACCAGATGTGGCCTGAGATAGATCACGTGGGGACGGGCGCCCTCGCAAGCCTGCCCTGAGCGAAGTCGAAGGGTCCGGCCCGCGCGGTTCTTGCGCGGGCGTGCTGTTTCGCACTATCACGTCATCTCGGAACAGCAGCTCTTCGGGAGTACATCCCATCTTTTTTGCTGCCGCGGCGGCGATTTGTTTCTTGACCGATTCGGCCGCACGCAGCGTCGCATTACCAGCCATGAACGTCACGCGGCTGGAATAGGAACCAATGTCAATCGGTGTGAGATCAGTATCCGCAGCGATGATTTTGACTCGCCCCAGCGAACAGCCCAACACTTCCGCGGCGATCTGCGCGGTCATGGTGTCGGAACCCTGGCCGATCTCCGATGCCCCCGTATACACAACCACTCCGCCATCGCGATCGATCTTGATGTTCACTGTCGAGTGGGGCATATCAGACCGAATAATCGAGTTGGCCGCGCCGCTCACGTAGTGGCTGCAGGCGACACCAAGTCCGCGCCCCTTGGGCATTTTGCCTTTGCGGTCTTTCCATCCGGAACGCCCGATGACTTTTTCGATACACTCCGGCAGGCCATAACTCTGCACGCGCAATCCATTCACCGTGATGCACAGGCGGCTGAAGTAAATTGCGGCTCCGAATTTCAGCGGGATCGATTTTCAGCTTGACGGCAAGTTCATCGAGTTGCGATTCGAAGGCGAAGCGCACGTTGACCGTTCCGTGGCCGCGCATAGCCCCACAAGCGGGCTTGTTGGTGAGCACACGGTAGCCGTCATATTGAATATTGGGAATGTCGTAGAGCGCGCCAAGCAGCGCGCCGGAATAAAGAATGGTCACCACGCCATAAGAGCAGTAGCCGCCGCCATCCTGCACCACGCGTGCTTTTACAGAAGTAATGCGCCCGTCATTTTTTACGCCAGTCTTCAAGTCGATGATGGTGCGCGGGCGTCCGCGATGCGCCCAGAAAACCTCCTCACGCGTGTAAGTGATTTTCACCGGGCGCTGCGCTTTGCGCGCCGCCACGGCTGCGATGATCTCCAGCGGAATCACTTCGCTCTTGCCGCCAAAGCCGCCGCCGACCAGCGGCTTGATCACGCGAATCTGCGACATCGGCATTTCGAGGACAAGCGAAAGCTTGTGCTGCAGGTAATACGGCACTTGGGTCGATGACCACACCGTGAGTCGGCCTGGCTTTCCGGTTTGCGAATCAATTTCAAAGCTCGCAAGTGTCGAGTGCGGCTCCATGGCGGCATGCGTAACTTCATTGGCGATGAAGCGCGCTTCTTCGATGAGGTCGGCTTCGGCAAAACCTTTGTCAGGATCACCGAAGGCGTGGTGATAATCCTTTTCGAGATTGTGCGGCTTGTTGTCGTGAATTAAGTCACGCTCAGCTTTCATCGACTCTTCGGGATCAAAGTACGCAGGCAGAAGTTCGTATTCGACATCGATCAATTCGAGAGCGCGCTCGGCAGTAGCTTCATCTTCGGCGGCAACGCAGGCGACGTTGTCGCCGACGTAGCGAACTTTGTCGGTGGCGAGCGCGTGCTCGTCGTGTCCGACGGGCAGAATGCCGTAAGGATTGGGAGCGTCAGATCCGACAACGACGGCGACAACGCCATCAAGTTTCTCCGCGCGGGTGCTATCAATGCGCCTGATGCGCGCATGCGGATGCGGCGAGTGCAGAATCTTGCCGGTCAGCATTCCGGGGACAGAGAGATCGTCGGTGTATTTGCCCGCGCCGGTGGTCTTGCCGGCAGCGTCAACCATTGCGACAGGTTTACCGATGATGGAGAAGGTGGTCATAGCTGATGTGGAGACGGGCGCCCTGGCCGCCCGTTTGAGCGCAACTTTTGCAACATCTCAAGCGCTGCCGGATGGTCATTGTCGATATTTGCTCGTTGGAATAGCTTCCTGGCGGTGGCGAGGGATTGTTTCACGCCTTTGCCTTCGGAATACGCAATTCCGAGATAAAAGAAAGCGTCATCTCGACCAGCCTCGCAGATGTTCTTGCCCCGGATTGCTCTTCTGAAACATCGGACAGCCGCAAGAGGGTCTTTCCTAACGCCCTTGCCCGAGTAGTAATGAATTCCCAACTGAACGCGGGCGTCATCGTCGCCAGATTCGACACTTTCTCGGAACCATTGAACAGCTTTCCGGAAATTGCCGTTCTCCCGGTAGGTTATCGCTATATTAGTGGCTGACATTGTCTCGCCAGCGTCGAATGCTTTTCGGAACCAGAAAAGCGCCTCCTCGATATTCTTGTGAGCAGCATTTCTGGCCGAGAGTATGCTGCCCAAGTTGTTTTGCGCCGGTGCAAATCCATGCTCCGCTGATTTCCGGAACCATTTGGCAGCATTCCGAGACGAGCGTGACACCAGAATTCTTCCCTTCTTGTCCGCAACACCATCGCCGTATCGATCCGCGACCTCCCACTCGGCGGAGGGGTCACATTGCTTCGCCCGGTTCAGCAAGGTCTGCCATTCGGAGCGGGACATCGCATAGCCATACGGCGGAATGAAGTCTCTTACCGGCAATTTCCAAGGCGATTTAGCATTAATCACGCGGCTGCCTCTTTTCACTCAACTGATTACAGCCCCTCTCATAAATTCATCAGAATTTTTCTGCTCGGCTTGGATTGCGGCCTTGATAGCTTCATACATCTGACTGTACCCGGTGCAGCGGCACAAGTTGCTGCTCAGCGCATCCCGAATTTCCGGATCGGTGGGATTGGGATTTGTCGCCAGCAGATGCTTCACCGTCATCATGAAGCCAGGAGTGCAGAAGCCGCACTGCGCGCCGCCCCAGTCGCCGTAGGCTTTTTGAATCGCGGCCAGAGCGCCATGTTCGCTGAGGCCTTCGACAGTGGTGATCTCCTGACCTTCGCAGCTCGCAGCCAGCATGGTACACGAGAGCGCAGGCATGCCATCAACCAGAACCGTGCAGGCGCCGCAGGAGGAATCGTCACAGCCGCGCTTCGAGCCGGTGAGTTGCATATCCTGGCGGAGCGCGTCGAGCAGCAGGCGATTGGGCATCAGCGCCAGCTCGTGCGTGCGGCCATTTACCCGAAGTTCGAGAAGTTGTTTTTTCATTAAAAAAGCTTTTAGCTATTAGCTTCCAGCTTTTAGCTTTTAGCTTAAACCGTGCGGGCGTGGACGCCCGCATCTACATGGCCTGTGCTAATAGCCAAAATCTGCTTGTGCTGCATACGCGTGCTGCTTTACTTCAAGCGACTCGACGCGATCACTTCCGAGTCGATCTAAATACGCCTGGCGATCTCGAACGTCGCGCACCCAGCGATCCAGCCAAGCATCGCTCTCTGGCTTAGTTTTCGTTTGCTCGTGATACTCGTGAAAGAAATCGTTGTCGCGATTGTAGTAACCCTGCACCGGCGAAGGATGCGCTCCATACGGACACTCGACCACGGCATGAACCAGGAAGCCGGGAATCACGGTGCGATTGGGATCACTCGCGATGACCTCAGGCGCAACAATTTCTTCGGCAACGACGATCACTCGCTTGGCGGCGCGCACGCCCTCGGTCATGACGCCGAAGTTCCCCCAGCAGTGAGCGTTGCCTTCAGAGTCAGCGCGTTGCACATGAACGATGGTGACATCGGGATTCAGCGCCCGCACCGCCCACAGCGATTCTTTCTTCTCATATGGTGAAAATATCTGGTAGAAGAAATGATTGCCTTTGGCAGTATCGCTTCCCAGCGCGGTTTTCGTGGGCAGAAATGGGAGCCCCATAGCGCCCGCCTGCAACGCCAGAGCCACGGCGAATTGCTCATGTTGAAGACCTTCATCGCGTCCTGTTCGACGGCGCGACGAAAGTTGTAGGCCGATCCCATCATGACATTACCAACCCAGGCAGCGATAATTTTCTCGACACATCCGGCGCCGATGAGTTGATCGAAGAGAATGTCGGAGATAGGACCGATCAGCGTCAGATTCCGTTTGTTTTGACGAATAATTTCATGACCGGCAGCGAACGGAATCATCTGCTCCATCTGCAGGCCCATGGCCATTGACGAGCCGTCGGGAACGAATTCAGAGATCGCATCGCGCATGGAGCGAAGTTTCGACATTGTCTCAACGCCCCTTCCATTTCGGCGGACGTTTTTCCATGAACGCTTGAATGCCTTCGTGCGCGTCTTCGGTCTGCATCAGCTCATCGAGATAAATCTTTTCGGCGCGCGCCAGGCCTTTATCGAAGTGCATGGAATCCCAGGCGTAAATCGCTTTTTTGGTGATCGCCAGAGCAGTGGGGCTGAGGGCGGACAACTTTCGCACAGTGTCCTCCACGGTGCGCTCTAGCTGATCTGCGCGGACTGAGCCGCTGGCCAACCCGATGGTGGCGGCATTTGATCCAGTGATTGTGCGACCTGTCAGGATGAGATCCGATGCGCGCTTCTGTCCCACTAGAGCGCTCAGGGCTGTAACCGCGATTGGCGGAAAGCAGCCGAGCTGAATCTCTGGAAATCCCCATTGCGCGTCGTCACTGGCGTAAACGAGGTCGCAGACCATGGCGAGTTCGGCGCCGCCGCCCAGGCAATGTCCGTGGACAGATGCAATCGTAACTTTTCGTGTTGCTATCAGGCTGCGGATGACATGATGAAACTTCTCCAGCATGGACGCGACTTTGTCAGGCGTGTGAGCGGCGACATCAACGCCTGCGGAGAAGCAGTTCCCTTCTCCGCTGAAAATTATGACTAAGATTTCTGGTCGGGATTCGATCTCGGCGAGAGCTGCCGATAATTCGTCCATCATCGGGATATCGATGATGTTGAGAGGTGGATTACGTTGAGTGATGTGGGCCACTGACGCTCTGCTCTCAAGCAACAGGCGCTTAAACCCGTATGTAGTTTGTGAGGCCATATCGTTTCACGGGCGAGGGCGCCCGCGCCACACATCAACTGGTCCAGAAACCTTTTTTGTCGTACTCACGGATCGCTTGCAATTCAGCGTTCGAAGGCTCCACGGTTTGCTGAACGCTTTTTGTTAACCGCAATTTCCATCCGGTATTCGCGATTACGTCTTCGATCTCGATCTCTGGATGCACAGAATCCAAATACGCCTCGCCGTTCTCTTCAAAGCGCAGAACAGCCTTAGTCGTAATCACCGCTGAGGGTCCGCCGCGCGGCAGACCAATTTTCTTCCGCCAGCCGCCTCCTTCGCCATAGCCCGGGCTCGTCATAAACGAAACCCGCTCAGGAAGGCGCTCTTTCTTGTGCTCGAGCAAAACAACAAAACGATGCGCAAGCGACGCGATGTCACAGGCGCCGCCCGATCCGGGCAATCGAATCATTCCATGCGACCCTTGCACATGGGTGGAGTTCAGATTTCCAAAGCGATCGACTTCAGCAGCACCCAGAAATCCGAGATCGACGCGGCCGGATTGCAGCAGACCCATCACCCCGAGCATGTCGAGGCATTGAGTCGCGCCAAGAATGTTTGGCGGATCAGCCATGGTGTAGATCAGTTCAGCCGCAGGCGTCGAACGGATTACCCCATTTTCGAAGAGGCCAATGGCATTGGGAGCGTGAGTTTTCTTCGCCACAACAAACGCAATCAGCGGCAGGCGCATGCCGACGAAAACGAGCTCGCCATCTTTGATTTCGCGGGCAGCGACGCAGACCATGAGTTCGGAAAGCGTATATGCGTTCGTCGAGCCCGGCTCGACCGAACGGGCGAGGGTGCCCGTTCCCACTTGGACTGTGCCACTCACAAGTTAATCGCCGACCTGCGCGGCTCGGCTATGGTGTCGAAGGGATCGCGTGCGCCTTCTTTGGGCACGATCCACTTCTTCTCGTTGGCGATGATTTCGAGAAGCAATTTTTTATCATCGGCACTGGGCAGAAAGTCCGGCAACTGCTGATCGTATTCTTTGTCTTCGAGCCGCGCGCCGGTTTCCGGATGATATTTCTGATTAGCCCAGCGGCCAATCATGCGATTGAATTTGATGTCCGGTGCATAGAGCTTCGGCTCGCCAGGCGTCAGTACAGTATTGAAGCGCGCAATCAATCCGGCAACTTCGTCGCGATACAAATTGCGGTTGTAATCATTTAGATCGTCGAGATCGGCCTGCTTGTCGTTTTTAGGTTCGTCGTAACGTCCTTTGATTCCCCAAACGTAGGCCCAATGCGCCGACGAGGAATGATCTGTCCCGAACAGATCGTATGAACTGGACAACCACTTATTGAGATATTTCTGAATCAGCCATGCTGGGATGACGCCGGCTTGTACGATACGCCGCAGACCATCGTTTCCGGTGCCCATGTGGAAGGCCTCTTCGCGCAACATGTATGACATAGATCGACCGAGCGGAGCGAACGCCGAATATTTCAACATCTGCAACTGAAATTTTCCGTCGCGATCCACGAAGTCGGTGTAGGTGAAAAAATCCATCCAGTTGTCGACATCCACGTTGAATGCTCCGAGCAGGCGTTTATTTTCAAATGCCCGACGCTCGAGCATTTTTTGCGCTTCAACTTTGCCGGAAGAGCCGAAGTGGTCGACCAGCAAGGCGCACATCTGCCAGCCGTGTCGCATTTCCTCGATCATGACGCGAGTGATGGCGCGGCGGTCCCAGTCAGTGGGTGCAGTTTCAAACAAGTGCCGCTGTTGTTCGCAGCTGGCGAATTCGGTGTCACCCTGGTAGACGATCATGTTCATCAGCGCGTCGCGCATTTGCTGGGTGGGAATCTGGCGAAGGTTCTCCCACTTGCGCTTGCCCTTGTAGTGGCCGAACTGAATTTCCTCGGTTTCGATGGCGCCGAAAAGGGTATCGAATTTGAAGCTGGCAATCTCGTCGCGATTGACGCCGATTTCCTTGCGCCATTCGTCGAAGAGGCCAACCCAATCAGAAAATGTTCCAATTTTTGCTACTTTACCCGGCATAGTAAGACCTCAGCTCTTAGCAATTAGCTGTTAGCAATTGGCCAAATCTGTCACCGACAGCCAAATGCCAATTGCTAAATGCCAATTGCAGTTATTTCGCTTTGAATTCCGCCGGCCTCTTCTCCACGTACGCGGCCAGCCCTTCTTTTGCGTCTTCGCTCTGGAAGAGGAGTTGCTGATTCTCGCGTTCAACTGCCAACGCTGACTCCATGGGAATTTCCCATCCAGTTTGTACCGCACGCTTGATTCGTCCTACGGCTTTTGCCGCTTTATTTGGCGGACAGAACTGGCGCGCGTACTCCATGATGTTTTCCATGAAGCCTTCGCGCTCGAAGATGTCATTGATTACGCCCAGTTCAAGCGCTTCTTCAAATGAGAATGTATTCCCGGTGACCATCAGCTCGATGGCTTTGCTCTTGCCTACCAGCCGCGACAATCGCTGCGTTCCGCCAGTTCCGGGGAGAACGCCAAGATTCACTTCCGGTAGGCCGATCTTTCCAGCATCCTTGCGCGCAATGCGGATGTCGGCCGCCATGGCGATTTCGAGCCCCCCGCCGACGCAGTGGCCATTGATTGCGGCGATCACCAGCTTCGGCGTGTGCTCGAGCCGCAGCAGCATTTCATTGGCGTGCAGGCAGAAGTAATACTTGAACGTAGGATCAACGCTGGCCAGCATTTTAATGTTCGCGCCGGCGGAGAAAAATTTGTCACCAGCACCGGTCAATAGGATGACGTATGCGTCATTCGCCATGCGGGCTTTGAGGATCGCCTCATCAAGCTGGCGATTCATCTCGTAGGTATAAGTATTGGCTGGCGGATCGTTCATCTCGATGATCGCAATGCCGCCGTCGACGCGATAGTTGACCAGCGGCTTGGTGGATTCAGTGGGGGGATTCAGGACGGTCGCCATTTTCGTTTGTTCCTCCTGGCAGTTTTGCTGCCCTTGTTAATCGCTGCTGCCGATACCTTTGAAGAAAATATTGCTCATATCCTGCGCCAGGCGATCGGCCTTGCCGTCAAGGCGCGGGTTGTACCAGGTGTAAATCCAGTTCATCATGCCGAACAGTGAAAGCACCGCCGTTCGACTGTCAAATTCTAGTCCCTTTTCTTTTTTGTAGCGGTCCAGCAACTCACGGCAGGTCTGGTAGTACTCGCGTTTAATGTGTGCGATCTCGCGTCCATATTCGCCGTCGAGAACATCATCTTCGTGCGAAAGGACTTTCATGGCCTGCTGGTGCTCAAGAAAATATTCGAGATGATTGTCGATGAAAGCGCGAATGCCCTGCTGAGGATCGCCGGATTGCATAAGCCGGTCGCGCAAACGGGACAAAATGGTCGAAAAAGTATGTTTCTGGATCAGGTACAGCAGACGATCCTTAGAGCCGAAGTAGTGATACATGCCGGCAAGTGACATGCCGGTGGCGCGCGAAAGGTCGCGCATGGATGCGCCGGCATATCCTTTTTCGCAAAATACTTCAGTGGCGTGTTCCAGGATCTTGCTTAGTTGGCGATCGAAACGCGGCTCGGACGGTTGATGTACCGATCGGTGGGCGCGCTGTCTGGAGGCGGAAGAAGCCATAGTTCGAACGTTCGTTCTAATTGTAGACCAGATCTCCCCGGCCCACAAGATCGTCGCCCTACTTTGAATTTGGCGGAGTAGGAGCTGCAGCCGGCTCCTGAACAGCCTCCCGCTCGACCAAGGTTATCTTCTTCACCTTATTTCTGTCATAGGTCTGGTCTTGACCGGTTACGCGTATCACAACAGAAGTCATGGACACCGACATTACATCCCCCAATATAGATGTGCCGTCGCGAAGTTCAACTGTGTCACGTGACAGTCCGCCGAGCTCGAATGTGATGCTGCCGCCAGGTGCTTCGTCAGGACCAATGTCTACGGGCGTGCTTCCCGTGGCGTAGCCCTCTTTACTGAATTCGAGAATGTGAGTTCCTACCAGTAAATCAACCACTCTTGGGGTAGTACCCGCGTCCTGTTCGTCGACTTTTAATCTTGCGCCAGCAGGAACGGAGACAATCTTCAGCGGAATCGTTCGGAGAGATGTGGGGACACCGCTGGTGTCATTGTGAGCAGCAAGGGTAAGTGAAGCCGGCATACCAGTCGTAAAGAATTGGAATGCAATCTTGGTGGTCTCGCTTGGCCCTAAATCATTAACGTTCAGTACCGAATCGCCCACCCGAACCTTGTTCTGGTCAAACAGTCTGACCGTAAGCGAGGCGCGTGGAATACGTTTTGCTGACACGTTCTGGACGAGAACGTCAGAAGCAAAGCTAGTCTGCCCGCCATAGCCGGGGCCTTGTCGGACGAATCTTCCAAATACCAGCTTGAGCGTAGGGTTAGAAGAATCCGGCCACATCATTGTTATCGTTGGTTCCGGTTTTTCCCTCGCCAACGCAATCGATGAAATGACGACCAGAACGGCTATAAAACGACAGCGAGGCGATGTTTTCATTGCGCGGGAATCTACCATACTCGACCGTACAGCGCAATGAAGCTGTGTCAGTTCCGAATATCGGACATTAACCTTTCGACTTCCGTTTTGAAAACACCAGTGAGCGGCAATAAGGGCAACCGCGGCGGTCCTCCGAAGTAGCCGTTTAAATCGAGAGCATATTTCAGGGCTGGAATTCCGAGTTCGCTACCTACCCGAATGGCGCTGGCGGAGACACGTTCCTGCTTTTCTCGGGCCAGCTTGGCGTCGCCTTCTTTCCATGCAGTGAAGATTTCATAACATGCAGTCGGCGCGGGAGTAGCAAAAGCGAGCACTGCGCCTACGGCTCCGGCTTCGAGCGCGGGAAGTAGGCGCTGCGCGGTGCCGGCGAGGACCTGGAAGCCGACTTCTTTCTGGCGGGTTTTGAGGCTGCTGGATGTGGAAATATTTGCGGAGCCTTGCTCCGCAGGACGGGCGTCGACGCCCGTTCCCACATGGTCACCTTTTCTCGCGTGGTCACTCTTCCCTTCCCCTGAAAGCGCGCCAATAGAAACCAGTTCACCGCTTTCGCTGGGCGATTCCAATTGCGCGGTCTTTATCATTCGCGGAGTGACAGCAGCGAAAACGGAGGTTACGGTGGCACTGCGCTTGATATGTTTTGTCCCTTGCACCATGCGGCGAATTTTCTCAGCATCGCCGCCCGATTCTTTGATCCCGATAATGTTGGGATGATTAGCCAGTTCGATGACCAGTTCAGGCGGCATGTCATATCCCGTGAAGACGGGCACGCTGTAAATAAGAACAGGAATAGGCGAGTGGTCGGCCACGGTTCGGTAGAAAGCCAGAATGTTCGCCGGCTTTAATTGCGGCTTGTAAAAAAAAGGAGTGCGCACGAGGGCCGCGTCGTATCCGAGGGCGGCAGCGTATTCGGTCAGGCGCAGAGTTTCCAATGCCGACTCCGCGCCCGTTCCCGCAATCAAGACTTTGTGCGGAGCGCAGGATGCGCGCGCTGTTTTTAAGACTTCGCGGCGTTCATCGTCAGAAAGCGCAATCGCTTCTCCGGTCGAACCCAGCGCCACGATGCCGGCAATCGGCGTCTTCGAGTACCGCTCGACATTGTGTTCAAGCTTCTTGAGGTACACGCCACCGTTGGGATAAAAGGGGGTTGTGATTGGAGGAAAGACGCCGTGCAGGAGCATACCAGTCTATATAGATTATCAACTTGGAGGGCAAATAGTAGGAATAACTTCTCGTTTATTACGCCGGTAAACGCGAAAATCAGACTCGTCGACGGTGATCACCAGATGACGAGGAAAGAGTTCACTCATGCAAATTAAGCAAAGGTCGGCTAGATCGGGATGGCGATCTTCATAACGCGTAGCAAGCTCGCGTAAATTTTCCAGGTGACCCGGAAGATCGAATGCTATACGGAGCACACCGCGTTTCAACATCTCCAAAACCAGAAGGCTTGAATCCAGATGGAAAGCGGCTTCGGCAAGCACAGCTTCACAGGTGAGTAGGGGCAAGTCTAACTTCCCCGCGAGTTCCTTCGCCCACCCATGATGTTCATCATCCCGCCGAAGCAGCGCGACAAGATAACCTGTGTCAGCGATGGCGTGCATGTTATCCGCGAGAGAAACCCTTACGGGATGAAAGATTTCTGGGTCCGCCCTTGATAAGACCAGCAAACTCCAGTAAAGGGCTACTTCCGTCCCGCGACAGCGTCGCTTCCAGAGCATGACGAACGAGCCTTCCCACCGGGACGCCGGTGCGGCGCGACGTTTCCTTAAGCTTTTGCAGCATTTCCTCTGGCAGGCGGATCGTTAATGTATTACTCATATGACATAATTGTAACACAGTCTTCGAAATGACCTTACGCTTTAAAAGCATGTGGCCGTTCTGCGTGCAATTGCTGCAACGCCTTCACGTTCACCTCACCCCGTTGCAAAGCTGCAATGCCCTCGGCGGCGGCGCGGGCTGCTGCTAACGTCGTGATGGTTGGGATACGAGCTGTTACGGCCGCGCGACGAATAGCTTTCTCGTCGAAGAACGGATCAGGGCCCTGCGGCGTGTTGACGATCAACTGGATGCGGTCGCCTTTGATTAAATCGACCACGTTGGGGCGGCCTTCTTTTACTTTGTAAACACGATCACAAGCCATCCCTGTGCCTTCGATCACATCTGCCGTACCAGCAGTGGCGACCAGCTTAAATCCCATGTCGACGAACTTGCGAGCAACGTCGGCGACGTGCGGCTTGTCGTGATCGGTGACGCTGATGAAGAGGGTGCCTTGCGTGGGCAGTTTTTGACCGGCGGCAATTTGGGCTTTTGCGAAGGCTTCGCCGAAGTTATCGGCGACACCCATGACTTCGCCGGTAGATTTCATTTCCGGACCGAGGACGGTGTCGACCCCGGGGAATTTATTCCAGGGGAAGACCGGGGATTTCACGTAGTAGCAGGAACCAGTGTCGAGGTCTCTTCGCTGGTCGATGAAGTCGGGTAGAAATTCGCGCAGCTTGCGGCCGGTCATGAGGCGGGCGGCGATCTTCGCCATGGGCACGCCGGTGGCCTTGGAGACGTAAGGCACGGTGCGGGAGGCGCGAGGGTTGACCTCGAGAACGTATACAGTGCCTGCATTGTCATCGCGGAGCTGCGCTCCACCTGGACGGCCGGGGGCGACCGTCCCCACATGGTCTTCTTTTGTATGGGCGAGGGCGCCCGTGCCTCCATACTCGCTTCGCGGGATCGCAAACTGCACATTCATCAGGCCCACGACTTTCAGGGCTCGCGCGAGCTTGAATGTGTAGTCGCGCATGCGCTCCAGCAGGTGTTCAGGAATATCGACGGCGGGCAGCACGCATGACGAATCGCCCGAGTGGATGCCGGCTTCTTCGATGTGCTGCATAATTCCGCCGATGACTACGTCTTCGCCGTCAGAGAGAGCGTCCACGTCCACTTCAATTGCGTCTTCGAGGAAGTGGTCGATCAGCACCGGGCGGTCTTGCGAATATTCAACTGCTTCTTTCATATAACGGACGACGGTTTCTTCGTCGTAGGCGATGACCATGGCGCGTCCGCCGAGCACATAAGAAGGGCGAACCAGCACCGGGTAGCCGATCTTTGCGGCCCCGGCGACCGCGTCCTCGAGCGATGCGGCCATCGCACCGGGAGCTTGCGGAATGCCAAGTTCGTCGAGCAGTTTGCCAAAACGTTTGCGGTCTTCGGCTAGGTCGATATATTCCGGCGACGTGCCGATGATTTTTACGCCCGAGTTTTTGAGCGGCAGCGCCAGGTTGAGCGGAGTTTGTCCGCCGAACTGGACGATGACTCCGACGTCTGCCCCCGCGGCAGTTTCGTGTTCGTAAATTGCCCAGACATCTTCGAATGTCAGCGGCTCGAAGTATAGGCGGTCGCTGGTGTCGTAATCGGTTGAAACCGTCTCAGGATTGCAGTTGACCATGATGGTCTCGTAGCCGTCTTCGCGCAGCGCAAACGAAGCGTGGCAGCAGCAATAATCGAACTCAATTCCCTGCCCAATGCGATTAGGCCCGCTGCCCAGGATCATGACTTTTTTCTCGGCTGTGGGCGTGGCCTCGTCTTCATCTTCGTAAGTCGAATAAAGATAGGGCGTGAAGCTTTCGAATTCAGCTGCGCAGGTATCAACGCGCTTGTAAACCGGCTGCACTTTGTGTTTTTTGCGCAGGTGGCGAATTTTTTCTTGATCGCCTTTGCCGCTCAGCCGCCAGGTCCCGGCGAGACGGCCATCCGAGAAGCCCATGCGCTTGGCCTCGCGCAGAACTTCCGTCGGGACGGACTCGATCGGGTGCTTTTCAACCTCGAGTTGCATGTCATTAATTTCTTTCAGCTGGTAGAGAAACCAGGGATCGATGCCCGTCATCTTCGCCAGCTGCTTAACGGTGTGACCCTGACGAATGGCATATCGAATGTAGGAAAGCCGCTCGGGATGCGGGGTCACCAGGCGCTGCGTTAAGATCTTGGGCTCGATTTTCTCTCCGCCAATACGCTTTCCGGTATCGAGCGCGCGAACGCCCTTCATTAGCGCTTCTTTGAATGTGCGGCCAATCGCCATGACTTCCCCGACTGACTTCATCTGCGGACCAAGGCTTTCATCGGCGCCTGGAAATTTTTCGAATTGCCACTTGGGGATTTTGACGACTACGTAATCGAGCGTCGGCTCGAAACAAGCCGGCGTTTTGCGGGTGATGTCGTTGGGAATTTCGTCGAGCGTGTAACCGACCGCAAGCTTGGCGGCAATTTTCGCGATGGGGAATCCGGTGGCCTTGGAGGCTAGCGCCGATGACCGCGAGACGCGCGGGTTCATTTCGATCACGACCATCCGTCCGGTATGCGGATGCACGCCGAACTGAATATTCGATCCACCGGTTTCCACGCCGATTTCGCGAATGACGGCGATGGCCGCATCGCGCATGGCCTGGTACTCGCGGTCGGAGAGTGTCTGTGCGGGTGCGACGGTAATGGAGTCGCCGGTGTGCACCCCCATCGGGTCAAAATTCTCGATCGAGCAAATGATGATGACGTTGTCTTTGAGGTCGCGCATGACCTCGAGCTCGTACTCTTTCCAGCCGAGAACGGATTCTTCGATCAGAGCTTCGTGGACGGGAGAGAAATCCAGGCCGCGGGCTAAGACTTCAAGCAGCTCTTCGCGGTTATAGGCCATGCCGCCGCCGGACCCGCCAAGAGTAAAGCTCGGCCGAACGATAACGGGAAAGCCGATTTTGCCGGCGAACTCCAGACCGTCTTTCAGATTGTTGACCAGCGCGGATTTCGGAACGTCGAGACCGATCTTCTGCATCGCATCTTTGAAGTAGAGCCGGTCTTCGGCCTTCTTAATGGCTTCGACGTTCGCGCCGATCAGCTTGACGTTGTATTTTTCGAGCACACCGCTGTCGGAAAGTTCGATGGCAAGATTGAGCGCAGTCTGCCCGCCAACGGTGGGAAGAACGGCGAATCCAGCGCCGGGCGAGAGCTCGCGCTCGACGCGAATAATTTCTTCCAGAAACTCGCGGGTAAGCGGCTCGATGTAAGTGCGGTCGGCGACCTCGGGATCTGTCATGATGGTGGCCGGGTTCGAGTTGGCCAGCACCACTTCGTATCCCTCAGCCTTGAGCGCCTTGCAGGCCTGGGTGCCGGAGTAGTCGAACTCGGCGGATTGGCCGATGATGATGGGGCCGGAGCCGAGGATGAGGATTTTGGAGATGTCAGTTCGTTTGGGCATTTACTTAATTTCCAGGTGCTCATTTTGCACGATTGCAGCAATTCTTGCTTCGTCGTCGAGATCCGTCTCGTAAATCCAGGTGTAGTGGCCTTTGTCGCGAATCACAGCCATGGTTCGATCTTCTCCCATCAATTGCCGATCGGCCTGGATTTCAAGGTAGCAATCAATCAGGTGACCGTAGGTGCTGTACACACTGTCGGCGCCCTCGCTTCCGCCAACCGGAACTCGGGGATAAAAACGACGCAGTTGCGCAATTCCGTCTTCGGTTTGCATGTGATGATCGCGTAAATACCAGTGCAGTTGTTCGTGAATAAACGAAGACAGCAGCTCGTCGGGCGAATCGGCGAAGCGCGCGTTCAAAGTGAGAACCGGGAAAGCATGACTGATTGCGCGTTCTTCGATTACCACGTCGCGAGTGAAGGTATATTTCTTCAGGTCATACGAAGCGACGACCTTCTGCAGCAGTTGCGCGGTCTGCATTTCGCGAGGGGTGTGATGAGCGAGCTTGATGGAGAGAGAGTCGGCGGCGCTTGCGATCGTGCCCGTGGCTACAGTCATGGCGAAGCAAGCGGCCCAACCCACAACTGTCATCCCGACCAAGCGAATTGATCGGCTTTGGCGATCAATTCGCGCGTGGAGGGACCTGCTTTTCTGCCGGCAGCTTCGACGCTGCAAGCAAACAGCAGATCCCTCGACTGCGAAGATCGTTCGCGAAGCGAACGATCTTCTTCGCTCGGGATGCCAGTTTTGGGAATGAGTAATCACTCTCATGAAGCAAGCTCTTTGCGCTTATGCTCCGGATACCACTCCGCAGCCAAGTCTTCCCAGGTTGGGTTTTTCTGCGCGATCAACCACTCTTTCTTAGTTCGATTCCAGCGTTTCAGTTGCTTTTCGCGGTCGATCGCGTTCGCCACATCTTCGTAAGATTCGTGCCAAACCAAGCGATGGCATCGGTATTGTTTACTGAATCCGTCGTAGATGCCGTTCTTGTGCTCCCACACGCGCTTATGTAAGTTACTCGTCATCCCGATGTACAAGACGCGCGAGATGCTAGCGATCATGTACACGAAGTAATGACGCTCACGCCGCATACTCATATCACTCTACCTACTCTGTCATCCCGACCAAGTGAATTGATCAGCTTTGCTGATCAATTCGCGCGTGGAGGGACCTGCTTTTTGCCGGCAGCTTAGACGGCGCAAGCAAACAGCAGGTCCCTCGACTGCGAAGATCGTCCGCGCAGCGGACGATCTTCTTCGCTCGGGATGACAGGGTTATTTGCATTTCAATTACGGCACGCATTCAAAACTCATTTCTCAATCTCGGTTTCATCGCGGCATCGTAAAATTTTTGGGTCTACTCTTGGATATGCCTCCCGAGCAGGAAATGATTCCGAGCTCGACCGTAACGGGTTTCCGACAGCTCGATGACGTGCGCGTTATTTCAAATCCTCCAAACTGAATCCGCCATCCTTCCGAAGTTGTGGTCAGGCGGTAGCGGCCTGCTAAGATTGCCGGAACAATGAAGTCGCCCTTCGAGTCAGCTTTTGTGTCCGCGACCACCTTGCCGGAATTGTCGATCACCCGTAAGGCGGCGTCCGAAACAATTGCGCCAGTGGGGTCAATAACCCTCCCGCATAATCTCCCTGAAATCCTGACTGATTTTGCCTCGATGCAGGTGTTGCACAGAAGATCCGCTGGGAGCATCATGAAAATGGTCAGGAAACCCAAGGCAAATTTCTTCACCCTTTCCACTCCTCCATCATCTTCACGAAATCTTTGAACAAATAATGCGAATCATGCGGACCCGGCGAAGCTTCCGGGTGGTACTGGACGCTGAACAGTGGGAGGTTTCGGTGGCGCAAGCCTTCGAGCGTCGAGTCGTTGAGGTCTATGTGCGTCAACTCGACTTCGGATTGCGGCAGCGAATCGGGATCGACGGCGAAGTTGTGGTTGTGCGCGGTGATCTCGATTTTGCCGGTGTTCAGTTGCTTCACCGGATGGTTGCCGCCATGGTGCCCGAACTTGAGCTTGAAAGTTTTGCCGCCGAGGGCGATGCCGGTAAGTTGATGTCCGAGGCAGATTCCGAAGATAGGCTGGCGTCCCATAAGGCGGCGAATGTTGTCGACAGCGTAAGTGCAGGGCTCGGGATCGCCGGGACCGTTAGAGAGGAAGACGCCATTAGGCTTGAGGGCGAGAACATCTTCGGCGGGAGTCTGCGCGGGGACTACCGTGACCTTGCAGCCTTCGCTGCGTAACTTACGCAGAATGTTGTGCTTGATTCCGAAATCATAAGCCACTACATGAAACCGCTCGGGCTGGTCTTTGACGCCGACAACTTCGATCGGCTCGTGCGAGCGCTCGCCCACTTCCCAGACGTAGGGCCGGTTCGTCGTAACTACTTTCGCGAGGTCGGTGCCATCCATCTTCGGAATCGAGCGCGCCTTCGCCACCAGCTTCTCCACGTCCGTCTCCATGGTCGAGATAACGCCGCGCATCACGCCGTTGTCGCGCAGATGACGGACGAGTGCACGCGTGTCGATCTCCGCAAGCACCGGAATCTTGAACTGCTCGAGATATTCTTCGGCCACCTGTTGCGAACGCCAGTTGGAACTAACCTTCGAAAACTCGCGCACAATCAGTCCTTCAATGTAAGGACGCGTGGCTTCGTTGTCTTCGGCGTTGGTGCCGTAGTTGCCGATTTGAGGATTGGTTAGAACGACGATCTGTCCGGCATAGGAGGGGTCGGTGAAAATTTCCTGGTAGCCGGTTATGGAAGTATTAAAAACGACTTCGCCGTAGCATTCGCCTTTGGCGCCGTAGCCTTTGCCTCGGAAGACGCGGCCGTCTTCGAGCGCAAGGATAGCCTGCATTGCTTCTCCAGGGAGTGGATTTTATAGAGTTTAACAGGGATGAAAGCTGAGTGGAAGCGTGGAAAACACGGCAGAAATTCTTTGTTGGGCGAAACACCAGAGTCGGGCGTCGTGAAAACTAATGTTTCTGAGATGAGCCGAAAATCTGCTTGAGCCGATCACGTAAACGCTTATCGTCCACGATCAAGAGTTTATTCTCATTCTTAAGAAAGTATTGCGGATAAGCGCTGCCAAATTGATTCGTCACCACATGAGGTGTACCTGACAGTAGGTACATGTGACCCGATCGTTGTGGCGTTTCGGTGATGTTAAATTGGTAAAAGTTCTGCGGCTTGGTCGCGAAGACAGCATCTATGCTTCCGAAACTGGTGATGTAGACAGCCTCCCCCTCAATCGTGCTGCGCATTACCCCACCGTCTCCGACCTGAAACATACTGCCGAATTTCGATGGAAATATGCATCGGACCACAAAACCGTGCTCACGCAAAACACGCGCCAGATCCTGTGCGTCGGGATAGGCCGGATTGGTTGGGGTTAACAGACTTTCAGCCGGTGGGCAAGGCTGCAGTTGAGAAGGCTTGGCTAGGAGAGGAGTGACGGTCACTGACAGGAGCACAATACTTAACGGATTACACAAACGGCCGGCAACCATATCGTGATCT
The DNA here is from genome assembly GCA_963702345.1 of uncultured Acidobacteriota bacterium. GTDB lineage: Bacteria > Acidobacteriota > Terriglobia > Terriglobales > Acidobacteriaceae > Gp1-AA145. Next base: position 77,107 of record CAVPCD010000012.1, read on the forward strand.
CCAGCGGCCGGTTTCAGTTTAACACTACCAATAACCATAAGGTTACACTCGCCGCACGCCAATCCAGTAGAATTGGATTCAAATGGCGGCGACATCTGAAGTGCCCGAAGTTTCCCAGCCTGCTCCCGAGGTTAAGAGCGAGAAGGCCCCGACGGCCAACCGTGCGGCGACTCTGTTTGCGGCCTGGGTACGCGATCTGATCATCTCGCTCGCCATTTCTGCGTTCATCATCGTGTTTCTGTACCAGCCGGTCAAAGTTGAAGGCACCAGCATGATGCCGTCGCTGGACGATCAGGAGCGCATCTTCATCAATAAGTTTGTTTACCGCATTGAACCGATCCAACACGGCGACATCATCGTGTTCCGTTATCCACGCGATCCCGCGAAGAGTTTCATCAAACGCGTAATCGGCGTAGCCGGAGACCACGTGCGCATTGAAGATGGGCGCGTATATCTCAACGGCAGACAGCTCGTCGAGGACTACGTTCCTCGGACGTATGAGGATGACCGGTCCTATCCGGATGTGATTGTCCCGCCAGACTCATATTTCGTGCTGGGAGATCATCGGAGCCTGTCGAATGACAGCCGCGATTTCGGACCGGTGGACGCTTCGTATATCTACGGCAAAGCGGTTTTTGGCTATTGGCCGGTGGATAAGATGGGACGGCTGCGGTAGATTTGTTCTGTCATCCTGAGCGAAGCAACTGCATTCGCGCGCGAATGTAGTTGCGCAGTCGAAGGATCCCTGCATCGCAAGTTTTTCTCTAGTATTTTCAAGGCCTTCTCACGAAGGTTGCGGCCCTCCTGAAAATACCCTGATTGGCCTCTGCTACTTCTGAAGTGCATGGGGTCCTTCGACTCCGCAAGAAATTCGCTTCGCGAATTTCCTGCTGCGCTCAGGATGACAGAGTTTGTTAGGCGACCTGCTTTGCGATCCACTCGCCCACTTCTTTCGTTCCCAAACTGCCCCCGACATCTTGAGTAGTCTTTTTTTGTCGGACCGCTTCAAGAACCGCGTTCTCGATTTTGCAAGCCGCGTCGGAAAATCCCAAGTGAGACAGCATCATCGCTGCAGTGAGAATTGCGCCCATAGGATTGGCGGCATTTTTGCCGGCAAGCGGCGGCGCGGACCCATGCACAGGCTCGAACATCGACGTCTTGCCGGGATGAATATTGCCGCTGGCGGCCATGCCGAGGCCTCCCTGCAGCGCGGCCGCGACGTCGGTGATGATGTCGCCAAACATGTTGCTGGTGACGATTACATCGAACGGACGCGGGTCGCGGACCAGTTGCATGCAGAGGGCGTCCACGTACATATGCTCGGATTTGATTTGCGGATATTCAGCGCCGACAGTTTTGAAGACGCGCTGCCACAGGCCGCCCGCGTGACTCATGGCATTCGACTTATCGCACATGAGCACGCGGGTGCGCGGGCTGCCGTGGGCTTTTTTGTTGTGCGCAGCAAACTCGAACGCATAGCGAATAATCCGTTCAACGCCCTTACACGTGTTGATGTCTTCCTGAATCGCAACTTCGTCGGCAGTTCCCTGCTTGAATACGCCGCCCACATCACCGTAAACGCCTTCGGTGTTTTCGCGAAACACCACAAAGTCCACGTCTTTCGGTTCGATCTCTTTCAGCGGACAGAGGGACGCATCGAGCAGGCGTACCGGGCGGACGTTGGCATAAAGATCCATCTTGAAGCGCATGCCGAGCAGAATTTCCTTGGCGTGAATATTCGACGAGACGCGAGGATCGCCGAAAGCGCCAACTAAGATCGCGTCGAAATCGCGGCCCAGCATTGCAAAACCGTCGGCGGGAACGGTCGTGCCGTCTTTCAGGTACCGGTCGGCGCCCCAATCGAAGTAAGTCAGTTCGAGTGGCACGCCAGTAGCTTCGAGCACTTTCACCGCTTCCGGAATGACTTCTTTGCCGATTCCATCGCCGGGGATGACCGCGATCTTTTTCTTCGAAGCCACGGGAGGAAGATAGCAGAAATTGGCGTGCTGACAAACCTTCGGGACTTCAAGCATGAGAGTCTTCGCCATGCGCCTGGACAGCGAGGGCACTGCCCCATGTGGCTTCTCTTTATGAGACTCTCTCCCACCCCAAAAACCCCTCTGCGAACTTTGCGCCTTTTCTTCGCGAGCCTTGCGCTTAAAAGCTTTTCCGGCTCAAGCCTCGATCTACTCTTTGAACTTTGTTTGCAGGTACCGGTTTGCACAGCCGACGGCAGCTGTCCCCACCCGATTTGTAGCCTCCGATGCGACCAGCATTGCTTCGCTATAATCAATATGAAGATGCAAATTCTTGCAGACAATCATGCTTCCGAGGTGAGTAACAGCCGACAAGAGTTAACGGCGCTGGTTGGCGGCTGTGGAGTTTACCGCCCGGAGCGCGCGTTGCTTTCGTTGACTGGACGTGATCGCGTGCGCTGGCTGAATGGCATGGTCAGCAACAACGTTCGCGATCTGGCCATCGGGCATGGTGTATATGCGTTTGTTCTAACGCCGCAAGGTCATATTCAAGCCGACGTGTACGCCTTCAATCGCGGGGAAAGCCTGCTGGTGGAAACTGATCGCGCGCAGGCGGAGACGCTGCTGCGAATTTTTCGCAAGTACATCATCATGGATAAGGTCGAGATCGAAGACCTGAGCGAGAAACTTGCGGTTCTTAGCTTGACAGGTCCCAAGTCTCGCGACGTGTTGGCGGCATTGGGCTTCAGCGAAGATCTCGGCAACCTGCAAGTGGCTGAGGTGAATTGGAGTGACACCGTCGTCACGCTGGTGCGGGGCGACAATCCAACTGTTCCAAATTACGAATTGTGGGTTCCAACGGAACAGGCCGGATCAATTTGGAATGCTTTGTTGCAAGCCGGTGCAGTTGAAGTTCACCAGCATACGTTAGAGACATTCCGAATTCTGTGTGGAATTCCAAAAGTTGGTCAGGACACACGCGAGAAAACTCTTCCGCAGGAAACTGGCCAGGAGCGTGCGCTGAACTTCAATAAAGGCTGCTTCATCGGGCAGGAAATTGTAGAGCGCATAAGAGCACGGGGTGCGGTTCATCGCGCATTCGTCGGATTCGAAGTAGAAGGACCCGCTCCAGCTGCCGGGACGAGGATCCAGAGCGAAGGCAAGGAAGTGGGCGAGATTACGAGCATTGCAGCGGAACCGCTAAAGGGAAAGCGGCTGGCACTCGGTTATCTGCGAAGAGAATTTTTGGCGACTGATAAAACATTGACTGCGGGCGAGGCCGAAGTGAAAGCGGCGACCCTTCCGTTTTCCGGTCTATTCTAAAAGGAAGCATGGTCGGACAAAGAGTGTCCGACGCACACGAGCACATTTATGGCAGAGAGAAAACAAGAAACATTCACCGTAACCGACCGCCGGCTTTTCACTGCCGATGGAGAGTTACGTAAAGACGTGCCGGAAGAGCAGGAATATCCGGTCGCGACTCAACCAACAGTAGCCAAACCGCAAGCACCCGATGCGATCCCGAGCCCAGAAAGCCCGGAGCCGCAGGGCCCCAGCGCAGCCGAACAGCATGAGCAAGCTCAGGCCTATCAGAAATCCTCGGCGGAGATGGACCGCCAGGCTGAGGCGAGTGGCATTTCCACCAAAGACATGGAGATCACGTTCGAGCGTTTCCTGGCGTCTCTCTACATGACCGGAATGATGCAGCTCGGACTCATGCATGAACAAGGGATGCCGCCGCAAGTGGATTTGATGGGCGCGCGGCAGACCATCGACACGCTCACTTTGCTGCGTGACAAGACCAAAAACAACCTCTCCAGCAAGGAAGAGGGTTTTCTGCAGAATGCGCTTTATGAAATGCGAATGGCGTATGTAGAAGTGACCAATGCCATCGCTAAGAATGCGCAACAGGTTCCTGCCACAAAATGAAGGCGACGCTGACCGTGCTGGGCAGCGGCACATCGATGGGCGTACCCACGATTGGGTGCGATTGCGAGGTTTGCCATTCTTCCGATCCCAGGGACAAACGCACGCGCCCTTCGGTACTCATTGAATACGACGGACACTCGGTCATCATCGACACCACGCCGGACTTTCGCGAGCAGGCGATCCGCGAAAACATCCGCACGCTCGATGCGGTGCTCTACACCCATACTCATGCAGATCATCTTTTAGGAATTGACGATTTGCGCCCGCTTAGTTTCCTGCACAAACCCAGCCGAATGCCGCTGTATGCGCATCCTGATGCCGCGGAATTTATCCGCACTATGTTCGGCTACATCTTCAATGCCAGTTACAAATTCGGCGGACTACCCCACGTTGAGTTGAAGCCAATAAACGGACCGGTCGAGTTGTTCGGAGCCCGATTCGAGCCGATCGTGCTGATTCACGGCGAGGCTGAGATCTACGGATTTCGTTTTGGATCGGCGGCGTATTTGACTGACCACAGTGAGATTCCGGAGAGCTCGCTGGCCAAACTGCAGGACTTGGATGTCCTCTTCCTGGACGCGTTGCGCTACAAGCCTCATCCAACGCATTCGACGGTTGAGAACTCTTTGCAGACGGTGGAGCGGCTGAAACCGCGGCGCGCTTTCTTCACGCACATCTGTCATGACTTGCCACACCAGGAAACTAATGCCAATCTGCCGGAGAATGTGAAGCTTTCGTATGACGGGATGAAATTGGAGTTTGAGATTTGAGTAGGAAAGCTTTTAACCGCAGAGTTCGCAGAGAACGATCGCAAAGAACGCAGAGAAATACCCAGAGATCACAAATAGGGCATGGAGATTTTTTACAAACTCGATGACATTCCGCCTGGCTTTGGGCCGTCCCTGGTCAGCGTGGGGAATTTCGACGGGGTGCACCGAGCGCATGTTCGCGTGCTCGATGAGATCGTGACCAAGTCAAAGCAGAAAGAGGTTCGCTCTGTCGCAGTGACTTTCGATCCTCACCCGATGCGGATTTTGCGGCCCGATGCGGGGCTCAAGCTGTTGACGCCCATGCCTGAGAAGATCCGCCTGCTGGAGAACACCGGAATCGATGCCGTAGCTCTAATTCCCTTCACCCGCGATCTCTCGCTGATGAGCCCGCGCGAGTTTGTGAAACTGATTCTTTGCGACCGACTTCGTGCCGTTGAGGTCCATGAAGGCTACAACTTCCGGTTCGGACATAAGGCCGCGGGCGACGTCATACTGCTCAGCGAACTTGGCGCAGAGTGTGGTTTCGAGGTAATTAAATACCCGGAGCTCCAGCTGCGAGGCGAATCAGTATCGAGTACGCGGATTCGCGAACTGATCCAAGCAGGCGACGTTCGCCGCGCCCGATTCTTGCTGGGACGCCCATTCTGCATTCAATCAACTGCAGGACGCGGGCGCGGTTACGGTTCGAAGTACACAGTGCCTACGATTAATTTAAGTCAATACGAAGAACAGGTACCGCGCGATGGCGTCTATGTCACACAGACGCAGGTCGGCGAAGAATGTTTCGATTCAGTCACCAATGTCGGCAATCGGCCAACATTCGGAAGCGATTCGTTTGCCATCGAAAGCCACCTGCTGGACTTTCATCCGCTGGAAATAACCGCAGAAACTGAAATTGAAATTTCTTTTTTATTGCGGGTGCGGGATGAAATAAAGTTCGACTCGGTTGAGAAACTGCGAGAGCAGATTCAAAAGGATGTCGCCCGAGCGCAACGTTATTTTGGGCTGATGCGGCGTAAAACCCTGACTGCCGGCTGCTGACTCGGTTAGTGAGGCAAATACCCGTCTTCCATGGGAACTTTGCCATCCACGCGAACGATATTGACGTGATCGTTGACGGAACGAACGTCAACCAAGCCCACGGCGGCCGGCGCGCTCTCCACGTAATTCAAGACCTCCTCGTCAGAGCCGACCAAAATCAGAGAGTCTTTGTGCTCCGCAACCCAACCATGCCATTGCTGCGCTGACATTTTGTTCAAGCGCTGCAGCGTGATGGCCTCGCCGGTCGATGCGCGGTGTAATACCAGCTGAATGGTGCTGCCATCGGGCCATTTCTTTGTCTCGGCGCGAAAGATTCTGCGCAGTTGCGCTGAAGATAAAGCAGTAACGCCATTATGTTTTGAAACTACTACCGCCATGTGGTGCGCGAAGCACGGAGCCACTGACATAATCGCAAAAAGAACCACCACGGCGGTCCGAGAATTTGTCACTTTCATAAATTCCACTCCGGAGATCAGGCTAGTCGAAAGTTACCTCTCGATGCGAGATAACCAAAGTGTTTGAGGTTGGACCTTTTGTAAATAATTGGTCAACATGAGAGAGGTCAGTCAACCGGGCCAGTAATGGGGCGCGGATCAGCGCCAGATCTTTGTGCGAGCACAATTGCGCCCAGGACCATAGCAATCCCGATCGCCTGCACAAGTCCAACCGCTTCCTTCAACGCAATGGCGGCAATCAAAATCGCAAATACCGGCTCCAGGCAACTGGCGATGATTGCCTTGGTTGGGACTAGAAGTTTGAGGCCAGCAAAATAAAGGGTGAATGGCAGCAGCATGGACAGCAAAGAAAAAACCGCGAGGAACATCCACGCGCTACCCGAATAGTGGGCCGCGATAATTTTGTCGGGCGGATTTACGATGATCCAGAATAGAGAGGCTGCAAGCGTCGCATAAAGCATCACAACCCACCGGTCGTGGCGTTCGAGCAGGTAGTGTCCGGCGACGTTGTAATAGGCAAACGAAAACGACGCGACCAATGCGGCTGTGACGCCAATAACATCCAGTTGAATTCCGCCACGTCTAAAGAGTCCAATCACCAGGGCGATTCCGGTAATTGCGAGCAGAACCGTCCCCATTTTTGATGCGGTAAGCCGCTCAGCCCCGCGGGCCACCATATAGAGAAGCACCCACACTGGGGCAGTGTATTGAACAATGATCGCCGTCGCTACGTTGGTCCTTTGAATGGCAAGGTAATAGAAATAATTTGACACCGCGAGACCGGCCAATCCCAACAAGACTAGTTTTGCCAAATCCCGCCTGGGCACGCGTAGCGCACTGATCCCGCGTCGCGCAATCAACCACAGGGCAAGCGCAAGAAACGAAAAACCGGTCCGGCACTGCGAAAGAATTACGGGGTTGATATTGCGAATTCCTAAATTCGGGAACAATCTCCCGGTGAAGGCCGCGCGGCCGAGGGTGGCAGAGAAGCCCCAGAAAAACGTGGCCACACCGATATACAAAAACCCTCGCAATGAATCGCGAGTGTCAGATTTCGGCGCTAAGACTCTCGAATCCGTAGGCGGGGATGCACCGACGCTTCGCGCCATTGTTAATTTTCGTCCAAATGAATTTCGTATCTAATCTTCGCCGTCTTGTTCAGCATGGCGGCAACGGAGCAGTATTTTTCTTCGGATAAACGGACGGCGTCCTCCACTGCTTTGCGCGCAACCTTTCCAGCAACCCGGTATAGCAGTTTGATGTCGGTGAATACGCGTGGCGGATCGGCCGCCTTTTCGGCCTGAGCGCTGACCTCAACCGCGGTGAAAGGCTCGCGTTTTTTTGCAGAATGCTGACAACGTCAAAGGCGGTGCATCCGCACAGCGCGATCAGCACCAGTTCCATAGGACTATTGCCGGCTTTGTTATCTCCATCCAAGAGCACAGAATGTCCACCGTTGCCGGTCCCGGTGAACTGCATTTTGCCTGACCACTTTACTGTCGCTTGCATCTTTCATCTCCGATTATCAGTGCTTGGTTCCGGATGAATTAATACTCGGAATAGTTCTGGATCTTCCTGCTTGAAGCGAGCTTCGAGCGCCGTGGAAACATCATGCACACGCGAAAGCGGCATGTCGTCGGGAAATGTGCAATGGCAGGAGATGTACACTCGGCCATTCACACGCTTCACCTCGATGTCATGAGTGTCCAGAATGTCGGGAAATTCCTCCGAGACCGACTTCAATCGTTCCTCAAGATGCGCATCGCGTTCGATCTGCTCACCCGCTTCGATGGTGGCGGGCTCGCTTTCAATGTGGGTGAGGATCGAAGCAATCTCCGGAATCTCCTGACGAATCTCTGATTCCATCCTGCTGACTTGGTCGTGCGCCTGCTTAAGGAGCAACTTCTCGTCCATCTCAAGGTGCTGTTCCACGTGCAAGCGGCCATGCAAATCCTGAACGCTGACGTCGTGTACGTTCATGTTATGGCGAGTAGCGACCGCGCGTACTCGGTCAAAAATGTTCTCCGCCGAAGCTGCCCGAGGAATAGGGTGGACGACAACATCGGCATTCGGGAGCAGGCGGTGAACCGTGCTGGTAACTTCATCCGCGACCTGACCTGATCGCTGGAAGGTTACGTTGCGGGCGAGTCCGATAGATACATCGGCAAAATAGCGATTGCCGGCGCGCCGAATGCGCACTCGATCTACCTCAAGCAGGCCTTCGACACTCTGAAGCGCCTTGATGATCTTGTTGCGGGCTCCGACAGGGGCGGCATCGAGCAACGCATCGACAGTACGTCGAGCCAGTCGCGTGCTTACGAGCACGATAATGCCAGCCACAATCAGCGCCGCCACCGGATCGGCGGAGATTAGCCATTGGGTGTGGGTGCGGCGTCCAATCGCTACCAAGGCCAGACCTAGCGCGACCACCCCACTGGACCAAATATCGGTTGAAAAATGAAGCGCATCGGCTTGCAGCGCCTGGCTGTCGTACTTGGCGGCAATCGTTCCCAGAGCCCGCGAGCGCCAGAAATCAACGGCCATCGAAAAGAATAACGTCAGGAATGCGGCTAAGCTGGGCTCGATCTCCACGTGGTGAAAGAACAGACGTTTGACCGCCTCGTAAATAATCACCACGCAAGTTACCAGCAGCAGGCCGGTCTCAATGAAGGCCGAGAAATTTTCGACCTTGCCGTGCCCATATTGATGATCGGCATCGGCGGGCTTGTCCGAAACCCGTACTGACAAAAGCGTTATGGTGGCCCCAACCAGATCGAGAGCAGAGTGTGCGGCCTCGGACAAAATTCCCAGGCTGCCGGTGCTGATCCCCACGAAAATCTTGAGACCAGTAATACCCAAAGCGGCCAACAGCGAATTGCCAGCAGCTTTGCGCTTCTCTGCCCGCATCGACTCGGAAGCGAACGTGGCTGGCACGCCTGACATATAAGAATTATCGCTGTGCGGCAGAGTTCCGCCAAGTGATCAGGCGCAAGTTGATCTACTCGGGCCTGTGCTAGGATTCTTTATTACCCTTGCAAATTTTCCGGAGGTTTCCTTTGAAAAGTGTTCTGCACGGAGTCGTCTGTCTAATGCTGGCGACCACGGCCATAACCCAGACTACCAAACCGGCTCCGACTCTTAAGCCGCGCCCTTCTGAATCAAATGAACTGATTCCGGGCTCGAATGTTGCGCCAGACGCACCCGTGATCACGATCCAGGGACTTTGCGAACGCCCGCCGAATAGCAATGCTGCGCCTGTCGATTGCAGCACCGTGATTACTCGCGCTGATTTCGAGAAATTGGTGAACGCGGTGCAGCCTAACATGCCGGCAGCCAACCGAAAACCATTCGCGACTCGTTATGTGACCATACTGCAGTTGGCCGAAAAGGCGCATGAAATGGGGCTTGATAAGACCCCTGAGTTCGACGAGCAGATGTACATTGCTCGCTTGCAGCTTCTTGCCCGCCAGGCTGGGGACAAGATTCAGCGCGACGCGGCGAATGTGTCCGATAGCCAGATCAGTGATTACTACCAGCAGCACGCGAGTGATTACAAGACTATCAGCTTCGATCGAATTTTCGTTCCCAAGCAGAAACCAGCCGGTACCGCGGGTCACCCAAATGAGCTCAATACTGCAAAGGGAAATGACGCATCCGAAGCTGAAATGAAGGATGAAGCTGATAAATTGCGAGCCCGCGCCGCGGCTGGTGAAGATCCGGCCAAGCTGCAGCAAGAAGCCAATGACTTCGCGGGAAATAAAACCAAAGTGACGAACGTAAAGGCTGAGAATGTGCGTAAGGCCAATATCCCGCCGACCGACGCCGCTATTTTTGATCTGAAGGCGGGCGAGGTCTCGCAGGTGTTCAGCGACGCTACCGGCTACAAGATTTACAAGGTAACGGAGATAAAAGACCTGCCTCTGGCAAGCGTGCATGATGAGATTGCGCGCGCCCAGCAGGGACAGAACATGAAAAATGCGTTTGACTCGCTGCAGAACTCCGCGAAAACGACGTTTGATAACACCTATTTTGCCACCCCAGCAGCGCCTTCGCTGCGAAACCCTGGTGAAGCTCCGGCGACGCAAGGTACAACTCCACCCCCTGGAAAGAAATAAATGGCGGACGCGCTTCCGTCCGTACTGGTGACGGGAATTTCCGGAAATCTTGGGCGGCGACTGCTGCCCATGCTTTCCGGGTTCAGGGTTGTTGGGGTCGATTTCCGTCCTCCGGAAACTGACTCTCCATTGCAGTTCGTGCAAATGGATTTCAGCCTGGAATCGTCTTGCCTGGAAATGATCCATTTGTTGCGCGAGGTGCGGCCAGTTGCAGTTGTGCACCTCGCATTCGTAATGGATGCGGTGCGCACCGGAATTCTGGACCGCGACCGCATGTGGCAGGTCAATGTTGCCGGGACTGCGCGGGTGATGGAAGCGGTGACCGAGGCCAATCGGGAGTGGCCGATGGTCGAGAAATTTATTTTCATGAGCAGCGTTTCTGCTTATGGGCCGAATCTCTCCACTCCCGCGACCGAAGAAGCTCCTTTAGCGGCCCACACCTATGTGTACGGAATCCACAAAATGGAAGCCGACCGCGTGGTGCAGCAACGCGCGCCCGCGCTGCGCGGATGCAGTGTTTACATTTTGAGGCCGCACATTTTCGCGGGTGCGAGTATCGACAATTATTTTATGGAAGCGTTCCGCGGCATTCCCGGCGGCGCCAGCAAGCGAGCGGCGCGCATGCGGAGCGAGGGCAAACGTCTCCCCTGCATGCTGCCTTCAGGCGATAAATACTTGCAGAATCGCATTCAGTTCGTGCACATCGATGACGTGGCCCGGCTGGTGACGTTCATACTGAAGAAAAACGAACCTGAAGGGCGACGTCTGACTATCCTGAATGTGGCGGGGCGTGGCGGACCACTGACCTACGAGCAATGCGTTCGCCTTGCCAATGCCAAACTGGTGCGCGTGCCAACCGAGAAATTATTCGCGCTGGTACTCCGAATTTTGTGGAAGATCAAACTGTCGACCATTCCCCCCGATGTGGCACCGTATATGACCTCCGACACGGTCATGGATACTTCGCGTCTGGCAGAGTTCCTGGGCAATGAGTACGGGACAGTTCTGCGTTTTTCCGTTGCCGATGCGTTTGCGGATTGCTTCCGGGAGGGAGAAAAGTCTAAGACCGCAGCTTCCGGATAAAGCATATTCTGTCAGGGTTGATAACGTCAAAAAGCTAAATGTCATTAGTTGCGGTTCGCTATTCGTACATCAAAAGCGCCGTGCTGGAGTATCCTTAGATTATGGCTATTAACCTGTTAGAAATGGCACGAAAGATTGCAGAAGCCGCTCGGGCCGGACTTGCCATCGAGAGAAAGCGATTGAACGAGATTCTCGCTAATCGAAAGAAGGAGTCAGTACATCCCTCCCGGTGAGTCGCCCGACTTTGACTTTCATTGCCGGAGCAAACGGTTCTGGCAAGACTACCCTGACTCGCTGGAACCCTGAGCTGTTCAAAGAGATTCCGCTTCTCGATCCTGACGCAATCGCAAACACGCTGCAGACTAAGACGCCTGCACTTTTTTCGGTGGCAGCAGCTCGCCATGTTCTACGGGAATCACGCAAACACCTGGAGAAGGCTGAGAGCTTCGCAATTGAGACTACATTGGCAGGAAAGAATTATCTGCAGATGATGTTGGCAGCGAGGAATCGCGGCTTCGAAATAGTACTGATTTACATTGGGACGGAAAGCGTTGAGATCAATCTATCTCGGATTGCAAATCGCGTATTGGCGGGAGGCCATGACGTTCCTGAACAAGACGTTCGCCGGCGATACAAACGCAGCTTTGCAAATCTTCCGACCGCAATAACCCGAGCGCATCACGCTATTCTCTTCGACAACTCTGCGGAAGATGGTTATCGATTAGTCGCCATTTTAGGCACGACGGGAAACCGATGGTTCGAGCCGAAGCCGTCATGGATAATGTTTTAACGCCGCACGTCAGTAATAGAATTTTTGCGGCTTCCGCGAAACACTCCCGCGATTCCAAACGTGTATGGAGTCCATGAGGCATCGCGGAAGCCAGCGACTTTCATGCGGGAGAGTATTTCCGGCGGCTGCGGAAAGCGCTCAACTGAGGCGGGAAGGTACGAGTAGGCGCCACGGTTCCCAGAAATGAGACTCCCGATTCGCGGCAGAATTGATTTGAAATATACATCGTAGATTTTGCCCATCATTCCTTGCGGCTCGCTGAATTCCAAAATGCCGCATTCGCCCCCAGGCCGTAGCACGCGAAAGATCTCGCGCAGACCGGCGTCGTAATCAGCCAGATTGCGGAACCCGAAAGCCGAAGTGACTAAGTCGAAGCTCTGATCGGGAAACGGGAGTTGCAGCGCGTCAGCTTCGATCCACTTGATGGGACGCGGTCGAGAGTTCTTCTTCGACGCCAGCACCAGCATGGTGTGAGAAAAGTCAGCGCCGGTGATCTCGGCATGCGGACCTTGCCGCCGCAATGCCAATGTCATATCGCCAGTGCCGCAGCAGAGGTCTAGAACTTGGACCCCGGGCTGAGCAAGAACATTCGCAAAACTTCGCGCGGTGCGCCGCCACCAGAGCTTATCGATATTGGCAGACAACAGATGGTTAAGCAGATCGTAGCGGGGCGCGATTGCGGTGAACATTTCGCGGACGGCGCGTGCGGCTGAATCGCGATCGGAAGCGCCTGTAGGCGTCGCGCCACGAACGGGAGTGTTTCTCTCGCGACCTCGGCCTTTTCCGTCACTTCCCTACTCACGCGAAAGCCGCCGAATCTCTGCCAGCGCAGAAGCGACCGCCGTTTCTGGCACACTACCCACAACTTCGACTTGACCGATTTCTTTGGGCAACACAAAATTCACGACGCCGGATTCGGTCTTTTTGTCAGTGCGGATCAGCGACATGGCTTTCGAAGTCGTCAGATTGACGTTAGGCAGCGATCCCCACGCGAGGCTGGCGTCGCGGACACGGTCGAATGTTCCGTTGTGTGAGAAACGCATTTCTTCGGCAATCTTGGCCGCGGCGATCATTCCCCAAGCCACCGCTTCGCCGTGTAAAAATTGGCGGTAGGATGTTGCGGTTTCAAGTGCGTGACCGAGCGTGTGTCCGAAGTTCAGAACGCGCCGCAGTCCGCCTTCTTTTTCGTCAGCAGAAACGACTTGCGCTTTGAGCTTAACGGATTCCGCAATCGCCCAGGTGAGCAGCTCTCGATCTTTACGCAACGACTTGATCGAAGACTGTTCCAGCCGCGCAAACAATTCCGGATTCCCAATCACACCACACTTAAGAGCCTCGTACATGCCGGCGCGAAATTCACGCTCAGGCAGAGTAGAAAGCGTAGCCGGATCGATGAGCACGACCGCGGGCTGGTAAAAGGTGCCCAGCAGGTTTTTTCCGGATTTCAGATTGACCCCAGTTTTGCCGCCGATGGCCGCGTCGAGCTGCGCTTGAACTGTTGTTGGTATTTGGACCAGCTGAACTCCGCGCATGTAGACCGACGCCAGCATTCCAGCTACGTCGCCGACTACGCCGCCGCCGAATGCGATCACTATTGCCTTGCGATCGGCGCCGAGTTTGACCAGATCATCGGCGAGTTTCTCGACGCTCGCGAGCCGCTTGAAGCGCTCGCCATCGCGCATCTCGACGAATTTGGGCGCGAAACCAGCAGCGGTAAGAGACTTCATCAGCACTTTGCCCCAACGGCGTCGGACAGGAGGGACGGTAATCACGAACGCGGGTGGGGATGCTTTTAACAAATCACGCAGAATTTCCCCTGATCGAGATAGCAAGCCGTGCTCAATCACAGCTTCATAGTTGCGCGATGCAGTGGTGACTGGGATGCGGAGCATTGCGAACATGATAACAAGCTGACAGCCGTCAGCCGTCAGCATCAAAATCAACTTCGTTGTCGAGCCATGCTCAACCGGACAGCCGAGGGCGGCTGTCCCCACACGTTCGTTGCCAGGGGTGCGGCCGCTTGTAGAATGGCGCGGGTTTCAGGTATACCATTTCGTCATGCCAGCCGCCTCACCTGACACTGATTTTCTGGTCATTGGCGCCGGAATTGCCGGCCTGCGCGCAGCAATTGAGCTCGCTCCTGCTGGCAAAGTCACGGTGCTGGTGAAGCGTGAAATTGCTGACTCCAGCACGCAATTTGCACAGGGCGGAATCGCGGCAGCTCTCAGCGACGAGGACGAAATCAGTCTGCATCTGCAGGACACACTCAGCGCCGGCGATGGCTTGTGCAATCCAGAGGCTGCCAAAGTCTTGGTGGAAGACGCGCCCGAACGCATCGAAGAATTGATCGCCTGGGGAACGCAGTTCGATCGCGAAGGCACCAAGCTGACGTTCGGCCGCGAGGGCGCGCACAGCCGCAACCGGATCTTACACGCGCACGGCGATTCCACAGGACGCGAAATTCAACGTGCGCTCTATGCGAAGGCAAAGTCCCTTCCTGAAATCTCGGTCCGCGAATTTGAGTTCTCTACCGATCTGGTTTTAGAAGATGGCCGCGTCTCCGGAGTCAAAGTAATCGACGACCACGGGGTTCACAGCACGATCCATGCTTCCGCGGTGCTGCTGGCCACTGGCGGCATGGGCCAGTTGTATGCCAACACGACGAACCCTAGCGTAGCGACTGGCGATGGAGTGGCAATGGCATACCGCGCGGGCGCGGAGGTCACTGATCTTGAATTTATTCAGTTTCATCCCACCGCGCTTTATTTAAAGAAGGCCCCGCGTTTTCTTCTTTCCGAGGCCTTGCGGGGCGAAGGCGCTTATCTGCGCAACATGGAAATGATGCGCTTCATGGGCAAGTACCACCCCATGGGCGAATTAGCTCCGAGAGATGTGGTGGCGCGCGCGATCATGCACGAACTGGAACGAGTGCGGGCGAAGGACCCAGTGGTTTACCTGGACATGACGCATCTCGAGGAAAGCCATATTCGCAAGCGCTTTCCGCGCATTTATGCGACCTGCATGGAGTACAACATCGACATCACCAGCGAATTTGTTCCGATTCGCCCAGCTGCTCATTATGCGATGGGCGGAGTACGTACTGACCTCGAGGGCCGCGCCACTCTGCCCGGACTGTATGCCGCCGGAGAGGCCGCTGGGACTGGAGTTCACGGTGCGAACCGACTGGCCAGCAATTCCCTGCTCGAGGGATTGGTGTTCGGGGCCCGCGCAGGAAAAAAGATGCGCGACGAACTCAAAGCGCCGCCCAGGCGTACTTCCACGCTTCCGCCAGCAGCGTATTCGAATGGACCGGTGAGCGTTCCTGTCGACGCATCGATCAGCGAGTTACAAGAGCTGATGTGGAAGAACGTTGGAATCGTGCGTACGGGCGCCACTTTGAAGGAAGCTATTAATCGATTAGGCGAGATCGGCGAGAAGGTTTCGCGGCCGCATAGCCGGCGAGAGTTTGAAGGACGCAATCTGCAGATCGTTGGAACCCTGGTAGCCCGTTCAGCACTGGCGCGGGAAGAAAGTCGCGGCGCACACTACCGCACAGACTATCCCGACCACAACGATGTGAAGTTCAAGAAGCACTCGGTGGTTGGCGAAGACAAGATTCATTTTCAATAGCCGGGTAAGATGTCCATTGCGGTTCATGATTGAGGAGTGAAGTTATGAAAGACTTACGTCGGAAATGGAACCTGGGTTTATTCATCGTGGTTGCATTCACAGCGTTTTCGATTGCTTCATACGCGGCCGTACCATACGGATGGTCTGTCGCGGGGAGCAAGCCTGAAGCGTACCAGTGCGGGGTGGACACCTCGGCCTTACATAACGATCATCCGAGCGCGTACTTAAAGACAAAAGACTCCGCAGTCGACGGTTTCGGCACCCTCATGCAGGATTTTCGCGCAGACCACTATGTGGGGAAGCGAATCCGTTTCAGCGCATTCGTAAAATCCGCCGAAGCACAGAATTGGGCGGGATTGTGGATGCGAGTGGACAAGGGAGCAAAAACTGTTGCATTCGACAATATGCAAGATCGGCCGATTAAAGGGACAAGCGGTTGGCACAAGTATGATGTTGTGCTCGATGTGCCCCAAGACGCGACCGGTATCTATTTTGGCGTGCTGCTGAATGGCACAGGCGAAGTCTGGTTGAGCGATGCGAATATAGAGATCGTCGGTCCAGAGGTTTCCACTACCGGCGAACATGTTCGTCTATCAGCCGACGAGCCAATCAATCTCGATTTCAGGCAATAGCACTGCCGGATTGCCTAGCCGTTCTTCCTAAGCATACGGCTATGAAACCATCCTGCCCGGGAAATTCAGGTCATTTATTTCACGTCATACCGGTTTCGGCTCATCCCGGTGCAGCGCTGAAGCAATAATCGTCACCAGTAAAATTCCTCCGATCACTGCCAGAGAAATATCGGTGCGAATCGGGTAGTAGCGTGAGAGCAACATCTTCGCCCCCACAAAGACCAGCACGCAGGAGATCCCATAGTGCAGGTACTCGAACACCTCCATCAATCCAGAGAGTGTGAAGAACAGCGAACGCAATCCCAGAATCGCGAAGATGTTCGACGTGTAAACGATGAAGGTGTTCAAGGTGATCGAGAGAACCGCGGGAATGGAATCCACAGTGAAGATCACGTCGGTGGTTTCGATCACGATCAGCACCAGCAACAGCGGGGTTGCGCACAGCTGTTCGCCGCGGACGAAGAATTTGCTGCCGA
This sequence comes from uncultured Acidobacteriota bacterium, assembly GCA_963702345.1. GTDB lineage: Bacteria > Acidobacteriota > Terriglobia > Terriglobales > Acidobacteriaceae > Gp1-AA145. The sequence goes on from CAVPCD010000012.1 coordinate 94,004, forward strand.
CGTAATCCGAGGTCACCGGCATGAACTTTCGCACCAGGCGCAGCAGTGGATTCTTCTCGGGATGAACTTCGCCGCCATGCTGAAAAAGCAGGCGGATTCCGCTATACACGAGCAGAAGACCGAAGGCATAAATGATCCAGTGAAACCTGCGAATCAAACCCACGCCGGCAAAGATGAAAGCCGCGCGCATGATGATGGCGCCAATGATTCCCCAGAACAGCACGCGATGCTGTTGTTCGTCGGGCAGACGGAAGTAGCGGAAGATAAGAAGAAAAATAAAAAGATTGTCGGCGCTGAGCGAGAGTTCGATCACATAGCCGGTAGAGAATTCGAGCGCAGGCGTGCGGCCCTGCGTGCCATAAAGAATCGCCGCAAAAGCCGCTGCCAGTGCGATCCATATGCCGCTCCACACAAGCGCCTGGCGAAGAGTAGGCGTCTTCGCGCGGCGGTTGATAACGCCGAGGTCGAGTACCAGCATGGCGGCGACGAATACATTGAAGAGAATCCAGGCCAGGGTTTCGCTCATGGAGGCTGTGGGGATTAGAAATGAAATTACAAAAAAGGGAAAGATGGCAACTGACGCTCTGATTTTCCTCAACCCCACATGGTCGGGAGCTTGCCTCAGGGGCTAAAGCCCGGCTTTAGTAAGCCGTGCCCTTCCTGTTCATGCCCCTTCTATCGCTGGTTGATCATGCGCACCGTCTCCAGGGTTACGGCGCCGACAATCTCTAAACTCTTCGGGCTGAGTTTGTCCACGGTGTCATCGGTGGTGTGATGGAAGACGTCGTTGTAGCCGTAATTGAAATCAATTAAATCTGCCGACGGCACCCCGCCCTCCACAAATGGCATGTGATCGTCAGTTACGGCCATCGTTCTGGCGAAAAAATGAGATTGATATCCCAGTTGAGTCGCGGCCTTGAAAATCATGTCTTCGAGCCATGGCGTCGAATTCGCATCGTGCTCGATGTTCAAGTCGGCGTCACCGATCATGTCTTCAAGCAGGAATGCTTTGATCTTTTTAAGCGTTCCATCGCTCTGCCATTTCTCCGCTAGGTGTCGAACACCGTAAAGCGATTCGGGATCATCCCACGGCAGCTTCATGGATTCTTCGGCGTCATCCCAGAGCAGCCAGATGCTATACCCTTCCAGCTTCTTGCCGCGAACCTGATTGGCTATTTCAAGCAAGAGCGCGGTGGAAGATGCCCCATCGTTGGCCCCGATGTAGGACGTGTTCCGCAAAGGCCAGTTGGTATCGTAGTGGCTGGCGATCACAATGATCCCATCACGCGTACCCGGAAATTTCGCAATGATGTTGCGGACGGGAAATGTCCCTTCACTGGGATGAACGTCGAAAGAATCCTGCTCGACGTTATCGCCCTTCAGGTGCGCCAAAATGTAGTTCTCAACCTTTTTGTGGTTCGCGCTGCCGATGGGGCGCGGTCCGAGGGCTACGATTTCCTTCACGTATTGCATGGCGCGGTTGGCGTTGAAGGCCGGAGGCGGCCCGCTGTCGCGTGGTAAATCGGATACATCAACGGGCTGAGCTTGCGCCGCACTGGCGCTGGAAGGCGCAGCATTCTTACCTCTAGAACAAGCGAACAGCGTCAGAACGAAGATCAGAAAAGCTAGTTTCCAAGTCTTCATGCTTTCTTTCGCGACGCACGCGCTTGCCGCTGGGTGGGATGGACGAACCAGGCAACCCCGATACTCAGAAAGTACAAAGCCACCATGGGGGCGGCAAAAACACACATGCTGCTGATGTCGGGCGTGGGTGCCAGGGCCCCGGCGACAATGAAGATCACGAGGATGCCATAACGAATGTTGCGCCACATCCATCCCGCGCTGACCACACCCATGAGCGCCAGGAAGAAGATCAGGATCGGCATTTCAAACACCAGGCCGAGCCCCAAAATCACCGTGAGAAAAAGATCGGTGTACTCATGAATGGTGATCATGGGCGTGAACTGGTTGCCGATGCCGATCAAAAATTTCAGCGCCGCGGGATACACCATGCGATAGCCAAAATATCCACCGGCCGCGAACAGAAAAATCGTGGATACCATGAAGGGAATGGCGTACTTCTTTTCTTTGCGATACAAGCCCGGCGAGATGAAGAGCCATACTTGATAAAGGACATAAGGTGAGGTAAGGAATAAACCAGCCAGCGCAGAAATCTTCAAGTAAAGGTTGAAGGGTTCGGCGGGCGTGAGATAAACCAACTTCTGGGGAAGCCCGTTTTGCCTCAGCACATCGATAATCGGCTTCTGCATGTACGCGAACAGCGCCTCGTGATACCACCAGCAAACGCCCATGCCGACGGCCAGCGCGGCCAGCGAGTGGAAGATCCGCGTCCTGAGTTCCTCAAGGTGCTCCAGGAAACTCATCGAGCTCATGGGCTCGCGTTCGGATTCCTGTGGTTCCAGTTCGGCGACAGTGTCAGACATGGCTGCTGTGGGCGGGCGAATTTATGTCCGGCGAAGGTGCGTCAGAGTCGGACCGCTTCTCCGTTGAATTGAACCGCGAGGACGGGATCGACCCAGATATGGGCTCGATCTTCGGCAAACTTTGTTCCTGCTCCTTCTTCTTCTCTTCAAACTCAAGCTGCGAAATTTCAGATTCAATCTGCGCTTTAAATTCGTTCGACGCGCGCTTGAACTCACCCAGAGCTTTTCCGACCTGACGCGCGATCTGCGGCAGTTTTTTTGGCCCGAACAGGAGCAAGGCAAGTATGAACAAGACTATGGTGTCCGGAAAACTCATGTTCAGATGATAACGGAGCAGCTAACGCCCAGCAACGCTGACCCTTCAGCTCTCAATTGTTTGTTGCTAGGTGAGATCCCGCGTATCACGTCTGGGGATTGACAACCTCTCGGTTGGGAACTATCTTTTCACTCCCTCTTCTACTCTCAATTATGAAACCTTTAATGAAAATTCTGCCTGTAGGTGTAGTCGTGATTGCCGCTGTCCTAGCCGTGGGCGCGGTCAAGTTGCTCGGGCCGCGGGCCGTTGTGGGGCCACAGGCCCGTCCCCTGACCAATCGCAGCTTCGAGCGCACTCCAGCCCGCCTCGAGAGAGGCAGGTACCTGGTCGAAGCGGTTCTGGCGTGCAACCACTGTCACACGCCGGTTGACTGGACAAAGCATGACCCGCCTATTCCCGCCAACATGGAGCTAGCGGGCGTTGATTTGGGCACTGATGATATTGGCCATCTGGTGATCCCCAACTTGACGCCTGATCCAGAAACCGGCGCGGGAAAGTGGACCGACGACATGCTGGCGAGAGCCATCCGCGAGGGCATCGGACATGACGGGCGCGCCCTGTACCCACTAATGCCCTACCGCCTCTTTCGGCTGTTGTCAGATGAGGATGTTGCTTCGGTCGTCGTTTATTTGCGCTCGCTGCCTCCGGCGAGAAATCCGCTGCCGAAGACACAGCTAACTGCATCCGTGCAAAGCCGGACACAAAGTAAGCCGCGCCCGATCATTGAACCCGTGCTCGCCCCGGATCTTTCGACGCCAGTGAAGCGGGGCGCTTATCTGGTAAGCATAATCGGATGCGCTGAGTGCCATACCCCCGAGGATGAAAAAGGTCAGTCGATAACATCCATGAGATTTGGCGGCGGACTGATTTTTGAGGGACCGTGGGGCAAGGTAGCCAGCGCCAATTTGACCCCCGACGCCAGCGGGATTCCTTATTACAACCAGGCTCTGTTCATTCGAACGCTTCGGACCGGCTACGTGGGTGCGCGTGAAATCAACCCGATAATGCCGTGGTGGATTTTCCGCAATATGAAGGATGAAGATCTAACCGGGATCTTCGCTTATCTTCAAACTCTTCCGCCCGTCAGCCATCGCGTCGACAATTCGGTGCCACCGACGAAGTGTCCGATTGATGGCGCTATGCACGGCGGCGGAGATAAGAATCTCAAGCAATAGCCGGGACGCAAATCATTCGCAGGCGCAAAATCTTGCTCTCTCCTCTCTGGAATCGAACTATAATGCTCGGTTCGCGAGTGGGCTGAGTACTCGAAATTAAATTTTTTCAGGATCGGAAGGATCATGGCCTCTGCTTCGCAAACCGCGTATCAGGCAGCCGGTTCGGGTTCCTGGTGGACGCAGGCTATCCCGGTTTGGGTGGTTCTCGGTGGCTTCAGCGCGTACGCCACGTGGCGCGCGTTTGAGAATGCATTCTTCTGGGCCGCGCCTTATCTCTCGCCTTTTTATTCACCACTGATTGATGTGCATCATCATTACTGGCCTTATTCGCCGGCGCTCTTGATTCTCGGCGGCCCGCTTGGTTTTCGCGCCACCTGCTACTACTACCGCAAAGCCTATTACCGCGCATTTTTTCTGGATCCGCCAGGGTGCGCTGTGCCCGAGCGAAAGCGCAACTATACCGGCGAGACCCGCTTCCCTTTCATCCTGCAAAATATCCATCGCTATTTCATGTACATCGCAGTCATTTTTCTTGCCTTTCTCTGGCACGACGCAATCAGCGCCTTCTTCTTCCCCAGCGGATTCGGAATTGGCGTAGGCACGCTGGTGCTTCTGACAAACGTGATTCTGCTATCGCTGTATTTTTTCTCCTGCCATTCGGTGCGGCATTTGTTTGGCGGCAAAGTTGATTGTTTTTCCTGTGTGAAGTTCGGCGGCGCTCGCCACTCCACCTGGAAAAATCTCAGCTTCCTGAACGAACACCATATGCTGTTTGCCTGGATGAGCCTCTTCTCTGTCGGGCTTGCTGATTTTTATGTGCGGCTGGTAGCCAGCGGCGCCATCAGGGACCTGCGAATCCTGTGACGAATCCAGCGAACGGCAAATTCGAAACTCACGAGCATGACGTTTTAATCATTGGCGCCGGCGGAGCGGGCCTTCGCGCGGCGCTTGAGGCCCTGGCTCACGGCGCAAACGTTGGAATCGTTTGCAAGTCGCTTCTCGGAAAAGCGCACACCGTAATGGCCGAAGGCGGAATTGCGGCGGCGATGGCTAACGTAGATGCAGCCGACGACTGGCGCACTCATTTCGGCGACACCATGCGCGGCGGCAAATTCCTCAACAACTGGCGCATGGCGCAAATTCACGCCCAGGAAGCGCCCGATCGCGTGCGCGAACTCGAGCAATGGGGCGCTCTCTTCGATCGCACCGATGATGGCCGCATTCTGCAGCGTGCTTTCGGCGGCCACAGTTTCAAGCGCCTATGCCACGTCGGTGATCGCACCGGCCTCGAGATGATCCGCACCTTGCAGGACCGCGGCGTGCAAATGGGTATCGACGTGTATATGGAGTGCACCGTCACCCGCCTGCTCACGGATAACGGTCGCGTGTCCGGCGCATTCGGCTATTGGCGCGAGAACGGACGCTTCGTGGTTTTCAAGGCGAAATCGATTGTGCTCGCGACCGGCGGAATCGGCAAAGCCTGGCCGATTACTTCGAACTCGTGGGAGTATACCGGCGACGGCATGGCTCTTGCCTACGAAGCCGGCGCAGAATTAATGGATATGGAGTTTGTTCAATTCCATCCTACCGGCATGGTCTGGCCGCCCGGAGTTCAGGGATTGCTGGTCACCGAAGCAGTGCGCGGCGAAGGCGGAATTCTGCGCAACAAAAATGGCGAGCGCTTCATGGAGAAGCTACGATCCCAAGCGCATGGAACTCTCGACGCGCGACGTTGTAGCTCGCGCCATCTACACCGAAGTAAAAGAAGGCCGCGGCACCGAGCATGGCGGCGCCTATCTCGACATTTCGCACAAGCCCGCAGAATACGTGAAGCGCAAGCTGCCGAGTATGTATCACCAGTTTCTGGAACTTGCGGATGTTGACATCACCAAAGGACCCATGGAGGTAGGCCCGACATGTCATTACATGATGGGCGGAGTTAGAGTGGAAGCCGAGACCGCGGCCACGACAGTTCCCGGATTGTTCGCGGCGGGCGAAGTTGCCGCCGGACTGCACGGGGCAAATCGTCTGGGAGGAAATTCGCTCTCGGACTTATTGGTATTTGGCCGGCGTTCGGGTCAGGCAGCTGCTGAACACGCGAAAGCACAAACTGCAGCTTCAGTTGATTCGGCGCAAATCGCAGACGCCGAACGCGAAGCGCTCGCACCTTTTGAACGCAAGACTGAGCGAAAATCCATACATGCTTCATGCCGACCTGCAGGAGATTATGCAAGGCCTGGTCGGAATTTTTCGGACTGAGCAAGACCTAGAATCGGCTCTGGGCAAGCTCGCGCAATTAAGCGAGCGGGCAAAGAGACTTAGCATCACCGGCTCGCGGATGTTCAATCCCGGATGGCATTTGTGCGCGGACTTGAAGTCCATGCTGACGGTATCTGAGGCGGTCACCCGTTGCGCGCTGGCGAGGAACAGAAAGCCGCGGCGCTCACAGCCGGATAGATTTCCCGAACTACGATCCCACCTGGGGAAAACAGAACAACATTATTTCGCGTCGCGGCGAGGAGATGGTTTTGCAGCAGCGGCCCACTGCCCAACCTCCGCAGGAACTGCAGAAGCTGATTGAAGTCTGAAAAAGGAGCGAAAGCCTAAATGCCGAACGTGGTCCTGAGAATTTTTCGTGGCGATCGCGACAGCGGTAAAACCGCCGACTACGAAATTCCGCTGACGCCCGGAATGGTGGTGCTGGACGCACTGCATTACGTACAAAAGCACCAGGCGCCAGATCTCGCCGTGCGCTGGAACTGCAAGGCGGGCAAGTGCGGATCGTGCTCTGCGGAAGTGAACGGCCGGCCGCGGCTCACTTGTAAGACCCGCATGGATTCCCTGCCCCACGACAAGCCCATCACCATCCTGCCGATGAAATCATTCCCCGTGATTAAAGACCTGGTCACCGATGTTTCCTGGAACTACAAAGTGAACCGCAAGATCCCAGCGTTCAAGCCGCGCGCAGGAACCGACTGGCGCATCATGCAGGAAGATGTGGACCGGGTGCAGGAGTTTCGCAAGTGCATCGAGTGCTTCCTGTGCCAGAACGTATGCCACGTTTTACGCGAGCACGATAAGCACGATGAATTCGGCGGGCCGCGTTTCTTCGTGAGGGTCGCGGGGCTGGAGATGCATCCTCTGGACGGACTATCGCGGGTCGGGCTGCTGAAAAATGAACTCGGCCTTGGCCTTTGCAACATTACAAAGTGCTGCACTGAGGTTTGCCCAGAAGAAATTCACATCACCGACAATGCCATTATTCCGCTCAAAGAACGAGTTGTGGATGAGTTTTATGATCCCGTGCTGCGGCTGGTGCGAAAGATTCGCGGCGCCGACTAAGATCAAAAGCCGACCACAGAGAACACAGAGGTGACACAGAGTTTCACAGAGGAGGGCGTATGGAATTCAAATTGAAAACAATCTCTCCGGAAGGCATTGATGCCGCTCTCTCCAAAGCCGAGGTTTATCGCTTTCTGAATCAAGCCGAAGAAGCGGAATCGATTTGCGAAGACGTGCTTGCAGTGCAAGTGGGTCATCAGTTGGCGCTGCGTACTCTTGGCCTGGCACTGACTGACCAGTTTACCGGCGAAGCTTCGGACCGCTACGCCGACGCAGAAAAAGCCTTCCAGCAACTCACCGAGGCTTACGAGCGGCTTTACTACATCGGGCTTTTACACGAACGTCGAGCAAAAGCCCAACTTCGCACCGGCCGACCGGCTCATACCGTCACGGTGTTACTGGAAGACGCAATGCACCACTACGAAGAAGCAGAAAGAATCCGTCCCACTGGCAATGACGACGCCATCCTGCGCTGGAACCGCTGCGCCCGCCTGTTGCACTCAAAACACGATTCGGAATGGCACCGCGAAGTGGGAATTGAGATGGGCGAGTGATTTCGGCAGCTAACCGTCTAAATCGAGTTTGACCACAATATTTGACCATGGTAATATGCAATGGCCATGAAAGAGGTTTCAATCTCGGAGTTCAAGGCCAAGTGCCTCGCCATCGTCGATGAAGTTCAGAAAACCAAACATCGAGTGCGGATTACTAAATTCGGCAAACCGGTAGCCGAATTAGTACCTCCATCCCCAGAGGATGCCCCAAAAGATTGGATGGGCTTCATGAAAGGCAAAATGAAAATCACCGGCGACATTGTCTCTCCAGCGAATGATCCAGATGATTGGGAGGTCCTGCGGGATTGAAGATTCTTCTGGATACGCATATATGGCTATGGAGTATCTACGATCCGGACCGGATCGCAAGGACCTTACGCCGAGAACTAAAGAATCCAGAAAACGAGCTTTGGCTTTCTCCGATTAGTACGTGGGAAGCTCTGATTCTGCAAAAAAAAGGCCGTGTCGAACTGGAAGAAGATCCAGCCGTATGGGTCGCCGAAGCAACTGCAATTTTTCGTGAAGCGGTGTTGACACACGAAGTGGTGCTCGAGTCTCATCGCATTCGTCTTCCGCATCGCGATCCGGCGGATCGCTTTCTTGCCGCGACGGCCAAGGTCTTTGGCCTGACCCTGGCAACCGCCGACTCCAAACTGCTCGGCTTGGGAGACATTGCGACGCTGGCGAATCGTTGACCCTTCGGATTGAGTGGGCGAATAAAGCTTTCTCGCTTCACGCCGATCAACCTCGAATATGAAGAAGGTGACCATCACTGAATTTCGCACTCATCTGCACGCGATCCTCAGGCAAGTTCACAAAACCGGGCGGCCAGTTCGCATAGCCCGATTCGGCCGAACCATCGCCGTGATCAGGCCCGCCGCAGCCACCGCCCCTGGCCGCAAATTGAACTTTATGAACGGCAAAATGCGAATTCTCGGGGACATCATTTTACCGGCCAGCTGTTCCGACGATTGCGAAGCGGTGCGCGAGCGGTAATCCCAGCGTCCAGCGGCGTGCCTGCCGCATCTAATTCTTTAGGTACATTGACTTCCCTTCTCGTTCTACTAAGATTGGAAGCAGTTCTTTGAATGGTCCATCCCAAATTGGGGGCGTCACGGTTTCGACGGAGATGCTTGCGGCCAAGAGGCATGCCAGGGTGCTCGCACCTGTAATCGTGGGCAAAATGATAATTGCCAATCAACAGATGGCATACGCAGCTTAATTAATTAAGTTGCCGTCTTCCGCAGCTTCGCCCGTGGGCTGCGAGCGGACGTCACACAGCGGGCTGCTCTTCCCGGCTACGTCTGGGCCGGGAGGTTAAGACTTCAGGCTAGCGGCATCCGTTTCTTGTCCGTTCTGAGCGGCGGTCGCGAACGTCTTTGGGTAATGCCAAGGGCATGAACGCGAATAAGCATGTAGTCTCTTGACCAGTAACATTTTCGGACGCGGGTTCGACTCCCGCCGCCTCCACCAAGTTAAAAGGTTATTTTCCAATAGTTTACATCGAGACATAATAAATCGTATGCGTTTTGCATGCGTATGTGTTATCTTCCTTCCCAAGAAGGAACCACACCGTGCCCATTCGCAACCTCGTTGTAACCGTCTACGCCCGTCATTCCGCTGATTGTCCCAGGAGAAATGATCAGTACTGGAAACGCTGCAAATGCCCTAAATGGCTGTACATAAACAACAATGGACAGCGTTCTCAACGCAGCGCAAAGACGCGCTCGTGGGAGCGCGCGGAAGAGACTCGTCGAGCCGTAGAACGGGACTTCGAAGAGGTTGAGCAGCAGAAGCGGGCGGGCGCGGAACCAAAGCCACAGTCGGTCATTCTGTTGGAGCATGCCGTTTCAAGATTCTTGGCAGCCAAGAAAAAGGAAAACCTGTGCGATTCGACTATCGCAAAGCTCACGACAATCTTTGAAAAGCATCTCCTCACCTGGGCTACCGCGCAAAACATCGAGACACTTGAACGGATCGGAGGCGAAGAACTAGAAGCCTTTCGAGCCACATGGAAAGATGCCCCGCTTGCACGAAAGAAAAAGCAGGAACGAGTAATCGGGTTCTTCTACTACTGCCTGCGAATGGGCTGGATAAAGAGCAATCCAGCAATCCTGCTTGGCCGCGTCAAAGTCAACGAAAAGCCTACCGACTATTTCCCGAAGGATGAATTCAACAAGATCGTTGATGCGACTTACGTTTATAACCCTAAGGCCTGGAATACCGAACCGCGCAACCAAGCGACCAGAGTTCGCACCCTGATTTGGCTGATGCGATGGAGCGGTCTCGCCATCAGCGATGCTGTGGGGTTGGAACGGTCACGCCTCAATGAGAATAACGAGTTGCTCCTGTACCGCGCCAAGACTGGGCAGCCCGTGTACGTTCCCCTCCCTCACGATACAGCGGAAGGTTTACGAAACATTCCTGCTGGTCCAAAACTAAACCCGCGGTACTTTTTTTGGAGTGGCAATGGTTTGCTCAAAACTGCGGTGAGCAACTGGCAACGCAGCCTCCGGCGAGTATTCAAGCTGGCCGAGATACGACACGAGGACGGGACGGCAAAGAGATGTCATCCGCACATGTTTCGGGATACGTTCGCCGTCGAGAGTCTTCTTGCTGGTGTACCGCTGGAGCAGGTATCCATTCTACTCGGGCACAAAAGCATAAAAATCACTGAAAAGCACTACGCGCCCTGGGTCAAGGCGAGGCAGGAACAACTTACGAGCAATGTGCGTAAGAGCTGGCCGGAGCCAACGAGACCAGAGCGTCGGGTCCGAAAAACAAGAAGCCGACCCATCAACCTAGTTCAATCAAATGCACAGGTGGGTCAAATACTCCCAGCCACTGACCGCGCTTCGCGTTGACGAGGGACACAGGGATTCCTACTCTCATGTGCGATAATTCGCCTTCTCCCCACTACATCGCAGGATGACGTAAGGCATGGCTCTCAAGAAATCTGAACTCTACTCTCCTCTCTGGTCAAGCTGCGACGAACTCCGCGGCGGTATGGATGCGAGCCAATACAAGGACTACGTCCTTGTCCTGCTTTTCATCAAGTATGTCAGCGACAAATCCGCGGGCGTTCCCTACGCGCCTATCACCCATCCCGCCCGGCTCCAGCTTCAAGGACATGGTCGCCCTGAAGGGCAAGCCTGACATTGGCGACCAGATCAACAAGAAAATCATTGGACCTTTGGCCAATGCCAACAAGCTGTCCGACATGCCGGACTTCAATGAACCCTCGAAGCTCGGCAGCGGCAAGCAAATGGTGGAGCGGCTCACCAACCTCATCGCCATCTTTGAAAGCAAGGCCCTCGACTTCAGCAAAAACTGCGCCGAAGGCAACTCACACATTGTCCAACCGCAAAGTCAGGATATAGATCATGCCGCCGCCATTGCAGCTGCGGTCCGCCGGATTGCTTCTTCCTCGCTCCTTTTTAGAACAGCCCTTCCACGGTACTCTTTGCGAGCCCCTTGCCTCAATCGAACGTAACGAGCGATCATCTGAATCGCTGTGTCCTGCTACTTTCCTGGAATCAAGAGCAAACAAGCCGTTCGAGAAGATTGGTGACGCTAGACGCGCCCGCATTCAACGATCTGGCTAGCGCCCAAATTTCGGCCCACCGGAAGCGATCCAGAAACGGGCTTGGAGGAAACCAATAGAGATCTCCGCGAAGCCGACTTCGGGCGAACGTCCGTTTTAGAGGTGTAACTTCCGGGTAGCCCGTATCGGACCAGAATCGAAAAGGCAGAAATCACTTCCCTATCCTAATTCGGGAGTCTCGATCCGATTGCCTCTATTGTTGCCTTAGGGCATTCAACTCGCCGTCTGGAATCGTAGCCAATTCCGGTCAATACACTAAACACTGTATAGGCTGCTGTTGAAGTTTCGTGCATTCTTAGGCATGCGGACAAAACGTGTCGGTGCCTCGATGTGGGGACTGATCCCTGTGACTCGGTCAGACTTGCGTTGGCAGTAATCGAAGGGCAGGCGATAGTCCCCGGAAATCTGCGAGGACCGGTATGGGCTCCGTCGAAGTCTTAATCGTCGATGATCAAGCACGGTTTCGGCACATGGTTCGATCCTTGATTGAATCCCAGCAGAAATACCACGTCTGTGGCGAAGCTAGTGATGGAATAGAAGCCATTAAAAAGGTGAGCCAACTCCATCCTGACCTGATACTCATGGACATCAACATGCCCCGGATGGGCGGCTTAGAGGCGACACGAATCATTCGGCGGGAGAGTCCGAATTGCAGTGTCGTCATTGTTACTCAGAATGATGCGACGGTTGCTCGCGAACAGGCCCGCAGCGTCGACGCAAGCGGCTTCGTAACAAAGTCTGGTTTAGCTCGAGATTTGATTCCGGAGATGGGAAGGGTGGCAATGGAAAACAACAGCATTCTGGGCGAAACAAAAAACGGAGCGGACCAAGGCGAGCCCTGGTGCGGCCTTTTAGCCGCGGCTGCACCGCGCGATCACATCGTCCAGCTTTATCAGGACCAGCAATTTCTCAATCGGGCTGTCTGTCGCTTTGCGGCGGCGGCGATTGCCAACGGCGAGGGGGTAATTCTAGTTCCGACCGTCGCCCACTGGGACGCTTTTCGGCCCCGCCTCGAAAGCGAGGGCGTGGATGTGAAGGCCGCGGAAAAGCGGGGGCAACTAACGATTGTCGACGCCGACAATCTGCTGCCCACCTTCATGCGGGACGGAATGCCGGATTCGCCGGTATTCCTGGGCTTAGCTGCAAACGTTGTTTCACAAGCTCGCGGAGACGGCCGCTACCCGAAGGTACGCTGGTGGGGCGAGATGGTGAACCTTCTTTGGGAGCGAGGGGACGTTGCCGCCAGCATGAACCTTGAAGATTTGTTCGACAAGCTGGCGCATGAGCAAGACATCGCGATCTTCTGCTCGTTCCTAATGGATAACTTCAACGGAGATGTGCACGCTCGTATGCTGCCGAGACTCAGCGAGAATCACTCCCATCTTATTCCTGTCGAAGACTACTCTCGGCTTGAACGAGCGGTATCTGAAGCACTTCGAAACGCCGTGGGACCGGACGAGTCCAGTGTCCTAGAGGACCGGCTTCTGTCTTCGCTATCCCGGTTCGTTCCACATGCCGCGCTCGCAAGCGTTGCTCTTGGCTTTGCGTCAGACTCTCCCGCTTGTAGCCGATGATGTGCTGCAACGGAGTCAGTCGCTGTATCATGCTACTGGTTAAAGGATAGAGATACTCCATGGCCATAAAGGAGGATGGCAAAGCCAGCACAGTGCCAGGGGACGGTACGACTTTGGATGGAATGACCCCCAACGAGATCGCCGTGCTTGATGCTGTCGATCTTCCGATAATCGTAATCAGCCGGCAGTGCAAAGTGGCGCAGATCAATCGTGCCGCCACGACGGTGCTCGGCTTACAAGTCTCGGATCTTGGTTGTTCTCTTGGCAGCACTATTGCGGGCGTGCAGGATCTCAATAGAATCTGCAGCCGAGTAATCGCTGACGGAGCACCACACCGGATCGAAACCCGCGAGGGCGATAAACATTTTCTTCTTCGAATAGCTCCCTACATTGGAAGCGATCGTCAGATTCTGGGCGCGGTACTCACATTCACGAATGTCACAGCCTTTCGCGCAAGTATCGAGCAAGCCATCTACGAACGGGAATACACTAAGGCGATCCTCAACACGGTAGTTGATCCTGTGGTTGTTCTCGACGCTAAATTGCAGGTGCAGACGGCGAACCGCGCTTTCTATAGCAAGTTTGGAGTCTCGCGGGATGAGACCCAGGGCATTTCGATCCCGCAAGGTGGGGAATGACGAATGGGAAAAATCCGAAGTCTGGGAATCCGTAGAAACAATTTTTTCAGTCCTCGCGAATTTCAAGCAGTCGAGATCGACCGCGAATCCCCTGCCGGAATAAGGACGCTTGTGCTTGATGCACGCCGATTCGGGGGAGTCGGGGATCCTCTGATCCTTATTACGTTCCATGACGTCACCGAGCGAAAGCAGGCAGAACGGACAACTTCCCTATTAGCCGCCATTGTCGATTTTTCAGATGACGCCATCCTCAGCAAGAAGCTCGATGGGACCATAACCAGTTGGAACCAGAGCGCCGAGAGACTGTTCGGGTATAAGTCAGAAGAAACCGTCGGTCAGCATATTACGCTCATCGTCCCGTGGGAACGACGTTCCGAAGAAGAAGACATTCTCAGGCGCTTGGCAAGAGGCGAGCGAGTCGAACACTTCGAAACGGTGCGCAGACGGAAAGACAGCACTAATCTAGATGTCTCACTCACGACTTCTCCCATCCGCGACGCGGCAGGCAGGGTGATCGGAGCCTCAAACGTAGCCCGGGATATCAGTGAAAGAAAACGCATTGAAGTGGCACTGCGAGAAAGCGAAGAACGTTTCCGCGCGATTGTTGAGACCACGCCGGAGTGCGTCAAACTGATTTCAGCAGATGGTACGTTGTTGCACATGAATAGGCCCGGCCTCGAAATGGTTGGCGCTCATTCAGCAGACGAAGTAGTTGGCAAGAATGTTTACGATCTAATTGCACCGGAGGATCGGGACCGGTTTAAAGCATTCAATGAGAGCATCTGCCGGGGCGAGCAGGGTTCACTGCAGTTCGACATCGTTGGGCTGGAGGGTAAACGGCGGCACATGGAAACCCACGCCGCACCCTTGCGAAGTCCCGATGAAACTACGCTGCATCTTGCTGTTACGTCCGACATTTCCGAACGGAAGCAGGCGGAGGACCTTCTGCGCAAGAGTGAAGAACGTTTCCGCGCACTCGTGAACGCGAGCTCTGATGTGGTTTATCGCATGAGTCCCGACTGGAGCGAAATGCGCCAGCTGGATGGCAGGGGGTTCATCGCGGATACGGGGAAGCCAAGGAAAGATTGGGTGAACGAATATATACATGCCGACGACCAACCTCTTGTGTTGCGGACGATCCGTGAGGCAGTGCGGACAAAAAGCGTGTTTGAGCTTGAACATCGTGTCCGACGAACAGACGGCACCCTAGGCTGGACGAACTCGCGGGCGGTTCCCCTCCTCGATTTAAACGGCGAGATCCTGGAGTGGTTCGGTGCAGCCAGCGACGTGACTGTTCGCAAGGAGGCAGAGGAAAACTTCCGCAAGCTGGCCCGAACGCTCGATGCAGAGGTGCGGGCTCGCAATTGAGAACTGGAGGAGCAATCCAACCAGGTTCGAGAGCTCTCCTGGCGCTTATTGACAAGCCAGGATGAAGAACGCCGGCATATCGCTCGCGAGTTGCACGACAGCGCCGGTCAGACGTTGACCGTGCTCGGCATCAGCCTGGCGCAGCTTGCTCAGAAAACTGGGCGCAATGCCCCCGAACTGGCCACTGAGGCCGAACAGATTCTAGAAACAGTTCAACAACTGCACCGCGAGATACGCACAACTTCTTACCTATTGCATCCGCCTCTATTGGACGAAAACGGGCTATATTCCGCCATCAGTTGGTATGTAGAAGGGCTTTTGGAACGCAGCGGTCTGGAAGTTCGGCTTGATATTTCAAAAGAGTTTGGGAGGCTGCCGCGTGATATGGAACTAGTGATCTTCCGGCTCGTCCAGGAATGTTTGACGAACATCCATCGCCATTCCCACAGCGAGACCGCTTCGATCCGGATTGCTCGTGAATCGAATCAAATCACCTTAAAAATCCGGGACCAAGGCAAGGGCATGTCCCCAGCACGTTTAGTAGAGATTCAATCGGGACGCTCCGGCGTCGGAATAAGTGGGATGCGGGAACGACTCTGTCAATTCGATGGGACTATGAATATCGAGTCGGATGGCTCAGGCACCCGCGTTTTCGCGACTATACCGCTTCCCAAAAGCTGCATCGCCCGAGAATCAGAGCCAGGCTGAGCCCCTAAGCAACCGCGTCAGACCTGAATACTGTCCCCTCATGAGAGTCCTGATCGCGGATGACAATGAACTGCTCCGACGCGGGATAGCTAAGCTCCTATCAAGTGACGAGGAGTTAGAGGTTTGCGGCGAGGCCTCGAATTCAAGCGAAACTCTTCAAAAAGCTGACGAGCTACTGCCCGATCTCATTCTGCTGGATATCAGCATGCCCGGAATGAACGGTTTGAACACCGCAAAGCTCTTGAGGGAAAACTTCCTGGACTTAAAATTCTTATCGTTAGTCAGCACGATCCCCACCTACTACTACCTCGTTCTCTCGAAGCCGGAGCTCATGGTTGTATCGATAAGGCGCGAATCGCTACCGACTTATTGCCCACATTAAGAAATCTGTTCAAGATTGATCCGTGCCAAAATTGATCCGTGCCAAGTTGCGAGTGTCGCGACGTAGGACGGAAAAACGGATACATGCTCTGGATTAGTGCCCGGAAATGCGAGTTTCGTGACTTTGCTCCCGACTTGTCGGCAATGCGAACTATTCAGAAACGGGCTTGGAGGAGATCAACGGCGATCTCCGCGAAGCCGACTAATTGGGACCCTTCCTCGCCAGACGCCTGACAATAAAGTTCATAGAGCATGTTCCGCCTGGAACGCGAAGGGGCGGGACTTAGCCGTTCGCGAGGTAGGCTACACTTACACTTCATGAAGACTCTTCCCGTGGTTTCGATCACTCTCATCGTTGCGGCCTGGCTGGTTGCGGTGCTCGACCGAATCAAACCTTGTCGGAAAACAAAGCGGTCGTCCTCCGTTCCGAGGCCGAGCTGTGGAGCGAGGGCAATCTCGGCGCGGCGGACGAATTGTATGGGGCTGACTTTATCTGCCACTTTATAGGGGGAACAGAGTGGAAAGGAATTCAGGGCCTCAAAAGTGAGGTAGCAAGCCATCGAGCCGCGTTCCCGGACTGGAACGAAAAGGTAGACGACATCATTGCCGAGGGCGACCGAGTCGTCATTCGGTTTACATCAAGCGGAACTCAGCGAGGCGAGTTTGCGGGAATGGCACCGCACGGTGAGAAGGTGACCATCCATGAGGCTGCCATCTACAGAGTCGTTGCTGGAAAGATCGTTGAGCAGTGGGGTTTTCCGGACAGTCAGAGCCTCATGCAGCAGTTGATGGCGCCCGCACCTGGTAAGCAGTAAACGCCAGAAGAAGCAACCCATCCACTGAGCTCATTTGACTGACTTGTATCGAACAGCGCCCTCTCGTCAGTAATGATTCTCGATGAGTGCGAAATCGCCCAATCACTCACCGAACGATCGAGGTGCCAGCATAACGAGCCAACTTTCCCTAATCGGTAGAAGAAGTTGGCGACGAACTTTCCTGAGATGCACCCAGGTTCCGAAAGACCCAGTTTTTAAAGCATTGACGAAAGATGGCGGGGATGCCGGGACTCGAATCCGCTGGTGTGGAGCTGAAGGCGAGTTAAGGCTCCGACAGCATAGGAGTTCTCCGTTGATCAGCCGATCCCACAGGGGATAATTCCGGTTGGACCCTAGCTCGTCCGCGTCGGCGGCCCGTCTTTAGCAGCCGGGAGGGAACTGGATTAGGAGTTGCGGCGAAAAACGATCTGGCGCGAAGAGGGCTAGGTTCGCACTTTGCATTCCTGACAATATTCTCGGTGCCAGTGCATTTGTTTCCCGATCTCGATGACTCTTGCTCGCGCTTGTCTAGCAAGATCCTTCGCCATATCGGGTCCAACCCCGCCGCGAAGATGCGCATTTTCAGGGTGAGTGAACCGTGCCCAAGTGTTCCTCTGTAGCTGTTGCATGCGCTCCATCTCTTCATATTCTTTGCAAGGCATATGTTCTAGTTGGCGCGGCCCGGCTCTTTTTGAGTCAAGGTTCCAGTGACAAGGTTGGCTATCACATGCCGGGCCCTTCCCGCAGCCTAGCTGTGTGGAACGGAGTCTCGGATTTTGAGTAACTTAACCATTGTGCAGAATTACTCGATCAGTGGCCCCGAATTGACTATATGCTTAAAGAGAAAACAACTCCTAACAGCGGAGCCACAAGATGCCAAGAGAAGCGAAGCTCTTCCACGCAAGCTCAGGTTCGGTAGTTAGAGGTTTTGTCAAATTCAGTGCCAATATCCCACCTCGTTGGATTCAAAATGCGCGGGCTTCGCGGAAACGGCTCGAGCCGGAGATCGTGCGGATCTTTCGAGATTTGAAACGCCTTAGGAAGACCAGGCCGAACGCCCTGGTCACGATAAAGAAAACGGGTAAGGAATTGAGAACGGCGTTGGATCTTTGGGAGACCGCCTACAAAAAGGAGACCTTCTATCGCGGGCTGCGTGTTTTATTAGAATTGCAACGAAATGGATCGTCGGGAATATAGCCAAGACCATCGGAACTTTGTTCTGGGGAATACGCCTAAGTTCTTTGTCCCATCTGCTAACCCTGTGGCATTTAAAGACCATCTGGTTCCCATAATCCCCGGCTTGCCGTTTCCGCGACGCTTTCATCGCGACTGTCAACACCTCTGAGCAAAATTGAACAGAAGTTAAATGATGGAAGAGTGATGCTTGTTTCATGGACCAACGCGTTGACACATTCATGACTGATGAACAAGTTCCGAGGAGCGAGTTTACCGACTCGCCCATCGCAACACCCGATTCGGGACATTAAGCTCCTGAAAGATGTGACCTTTCCATCGTGCCCTAAATGCTCATCCGCAGTTCAATTTGCCCTGGTAAGTGCTATATCGGCTGAATCGTCAAGAGAGCGGTTTCGATTCGTGATGCAACCGATCGGACGGCGGGCTTCGTGAGCTTTATGAGCCAACTGCACAGCGAATTAACCGACGAACTGATCGGATTTGGGAACTAAGGAAAGCGACCAATGATCTGACGATCGAAGAGATCCGAGCTATCCCTTCCGACCTGTGGCGCGAAGGCGGGAAAAAAGTGCGAATTGCCCTCGGGCTCCGCTCCGTCACAGTCGGTCAGATCATCATCTTCTCCCGTTTCCTTTGACGCGATGATCTAACAGAAAGCAGGCGAGCACGAGGCCGGCCTGCTTTCGTGAAAGCTTCTCTCTGATAGCCTTATTTGCCCGCCACGTGTTCAAGTGCGGACAGGAATGACTGTGCGGCCTCTGGCGCTTGCGCCTGACCATCCAGGATCGACTTAATCGAAGCGCTTGGTCCGTACAGGTTGTGATTTGCGTCCTGATCAAGATCAATCTTTGAGCCCTGAAGATTAGCTCCCGCATAAGCTCCGCTAGAATGCGAGTAGGAGAGAACCGGCGCTTTCCAGCCGGTACTTTGAGCTGCACCTGCGCTGTCGCCAGTGGGCCCAGCGGCAACCGCTTCCGCTCCAAGATCCCAGTGTCCGTTTGTCAGTTCCTCCTTACCCTGATTGTTCATCAGCAGCACGATTTCCTGATGCTCTCCGCCTGCCTGTAGACCTACGCTCCCGCCAGTAATGGTAATGAACGCCGGCGCACTCCAACCGCTCGCCGTCCGGCAGCTTACCACGCCATTGCCATGTTCACCTCCTACGATGAATCCGCCCTTGGTCAATTTAGGAACAACTGCAATGCATTTTGCGCTGCCCAGCAACGACGATGGAATTGCCTTACCGCCAGTGGTCATGTTCTGTACGGTTTGAGTAGCAGCATCGAGAACCTTGGTGTTGTCAACAGCCCGCAACGCCAGAGCACATAACGGAAGAAGTGCCGCTAGCGACAAAATTCTTCTCATAACTTTTCTCCTTGTAATAATCAATGGTAATTTACACTTGCATCTCCGCCTGGCCGCACAGTACTTTCCAGCACAGGTCCCAAGCTAGGATGGATACATTGTCGATTACTCGGCCACGTCAAGTCTGTTCACTAATGCTCAGCGGTCGGAACCAGGTTTTATCCAGAGTCACGTGCTAGCCGTCGAGTACCTCGCAGCCCGCCGCTCAGTCAGATCAGCTTTGGACTTCTAGTCGCCACCAATACCGCCAATATCGTGGCAGTATTGCGAATACTTTCGGCGATCGCCTCGAGTGCTTTTGACACAGGTTCATGTTGCTCCGCCAGTTCTTCGAGACGTGTGCTGACGCTATGGAGTTGGTCGACCTCGTTCAGAATGGCCTCAAAAATCATAGGATCCATCGCTCTCTTGCTGGAAAGCCTAAGGGCAGGAGGACTTCAGATGGACTGGCTTAGGTCAGAAGACCTGAAAGAGGAGAAGCAGTAACTACCTCACTTCTTTACTATAGCACCAGGAGGTAAGAGACGTACCGTGGTCCAAATTGACCTTTAAACGGCCGCAGGGCGTGAAATCATGGTCTATGAGTAAAAGAAAAACAAAAAAGCGAACGGCCAAGGCGATGCTCGCCGAAATCACCAAGGAAATGGCCCAGCCGAGAGTGGCTAAGTCTGCACGAGACGATGGCCGCATATATCGGGATGAACTTCGAGTCGTGGAGAACAATGTTCAGTAGCGAGCTGTGAACTTCGAGCTTACCGTTGTAGCGAATGAACCCCTAACTTCCTGAAGCGTATTCCCAAAAAGAGCGATCACATTGCGCTAACAAACTGGCATGTACGACGTATACAGCGTAGATTGCACGCTACACTCGGTCGACCTCTCGCAAATCGGAAGCGATTTACGTTTAGCCCCCATCCCTTGGCGTTCCATACATTTCCTGGATGACGGTAAGCACTAAATACGTAAGGGAACGCTCATGTTCCATTTTCTTAGCGAATGCCGCTAAATTGCCCGGCGTGGTTCAACTTCGTGACAGACGACGCGCCATTGAGGGCAAGGGCCCGGGAAACCACTATTCTGGGCGAACTCGCGTTCTCGGCTCACACTTTCAAGCCCTGTAGAACAATCACCAAAAATAAGGCCACCCACACCCCAACCCCCGACATCCAACGCGGCCTTCACATAGATGTTGATGTATAAGGATCAGAATTGCCCACTCTGTTTCCCGCGCAGCATTCGCAGAACTATTTTCCGTCGATGAGCAATCCGGCACAGAATTCCGTCATTTGACGTGTCATTATCAAATTCAGATCATCTGGCGCACCTTTTCGAATCACAATGTGGCCGCCTCCGTAAGTTTAGAGGAAAACTGATTAGCTATGGATTCATTCCGTCACCCGCTGCTTGCTCGCCTGAGTAGGCCTTGCACCTTCATACTTGCTTGGCTGAGAAAGATGTCAGGCGTTACGCCACGCGCCGGCGATTTCGCCTCGCAGCGGATGTGTCCCTTTTGTCGTCTTATCACTCCCCGCTACGAAGTCTGTTGCCTAGAGTGCGGCAGGGTGCTCAGCCCAGCCTGATCGGTCGAATACCAACGTTGCTAAGATGTGGATCTGTCGTGATTACGCTTTCGTTCGTAATTCGAGGTGATCGTGCTCGCAACAGGTAAAAAAGCAACATGGCGGACGGTTAAATGGTTGCTGATAACACTCTTTAACGATATTTATGACGAACATCTCTTCGTATTCGCCGCGGGATTGTCTTATTATTTTGTGCTCTCATTATTTCCGCTGCTGGTTTCAATGGCCTCGCTGCTAGGCTATATACCTATTCCACACTTGTTTGAGGGCCTTCTAAGCCTAATGGCCAGGCTTGTCCCAGGCGACGGAATGAGCTTGGTGCGCAATATCGTGTCTGACGTCAGTCACAAACACACACACTTTCTTACCCTCGGGTTAGTGTTCACAATTTGGACAGCTTCTAGCGGTTTCGCTGCGATAATTGACGGCCTCGACTTGGTTTATCGGGTGCGGGAGACCCGTCCGGTGTGGAAGACTCGGCCGCTCGCGCTGGGACTTGACGCTGCTGGCGGGGTCTCTGTTAGTCTCGCTGTCGGATTGATGGTTGAGGGGACGTACCTCGGGACGTGGTTTGCGGGCGAGTTTGACCTCAATCCCGAGGTACTTGCCGCTTGGCGTAATCTCCGATGGGGCATAGCCGCAGCCTTTGCCGTACTCGCGTTAGAACTGCTATACCATTTCGGGCCTAATGTGAAGCAGCGCTTCCGCGACAGCCTTACAGGAGCAATTGTTGCAGTAGCCGCTGTGGATTGGTTTGTCATACTTGCTGGGGATTTACTTTCGCCACTTCGAATCTCTTGACAAAACCTATGGACCGCTAGGTGCTGCCATTGGCTTATATGTGTGGTTTTATTTGTCCGGGTTTGCCATCCTCCTCGGCGGAGAAATCAATTTGCTGCTTGGCGAGCTACGACACCACAAAACTCAGCAATCGTCCAAACCTGCCCATGCGGAGATCAACAAGTTGAAATCCGCAGCGTGAGTCCATCCAAACCCGAGCACGCCATCCGAACCAGGTGTCGGGGGAAACGTCAGGTAGGATAAGTCACTTACCAGCTCGCGAACTGCTTGACAGTCTCGCCAGATAAGTCTAGGGTTGTAATTGAGGTGGTTAACACCTTCTCCTCTTTCAGGTTTCCTGAACTAAGTCAGCCCATCTGAAGTTCTATCTCTTAGCAACCCCAACCTTAAGGAGGTTGCCCATGTTTGCACGCAATGTCTCAATTCGCCTGAAGTCCAATATGCTTTCCGATTACACGCGAACTTTCGACAACGACATCCTTCCTTTGCTTCGCAGGCAGAACGGGTTCAGAGACGAAATAACATTCGCCAGTCCCGGCGGAGTTGACGTGACTGCAATCAGTCTGTGGGAAAACAAGACCGATGCCGAAGCTTACAACACGACTACCTATCCCGAAGTGTTGAAGACGATGGCAAGATTCATCGATGGAACGCCCAAGGTCCATACCTCGGACGTGGTTAGCTCGACCTGCCATAAGATCGCCGTTCCCGCAGCTGCGTAGAACTCTTTGTTTTTCGCACGAGAAGGCGGTTAAGCTCCGCCTTCTCGGTTAAAAACTCCGAAGTATTCAGAAAAATGGGCCGTGCGGAGTTTCACTGTCGCTCGGCCCTTTGTGGAAACTGTTTTAGTGTGAACACTTGCGAGCCTTCTCTTCGCGCTCCAATAGGCGATCAAGCTCGACGACAAAATCCAGCGTCTTCTCGACTACCTGTTGTTCACAGGAAGAGTTAAATCGAGAGCAGGCAATGGATCGGGTCAAATCTGCCAATCTTCTGGCGGCCTTTCAATTCCCCACACGTTTCCGGATTCATCAAGAGTCAATTGAACAAACCAAGCCTTTTGATAAGGGTGAAGCGGAATGCAGTTCACCACTCGGGCGATCACATTGCGATTTGTAGGAAGATTGTGAAATTGAACGCGAGTTCCTAGTCCAAGAGGGCGATGAAATCGGATGCCACATTCTTGAGCATTCACGACGAGGATGCGGCACGGCTCGGGTGCTAAGTCAGGATAATTCAAAAAGCTCAACGTAGCGGAGATGTCGCAACTGACCCGAGTTCCACTGCGTTTAGGTTCGGACATTATCCTTTACAGGTCTAATCAAGCAGATTTCTTCGTCAGTCGGTAACACGCCGCGAGAAGAGTGTTGCGCTCCAACTGCAGCCTCGACCAACACGAACCGTTTCCATCGGTTTGAAGTCACGGCGTTGCGAAACTCATCCAGTAGGAGATCAAGTTCTGCCACTCTGCGGTCAATCTTGCGAATACGATCTTCTGCCCGACCATCGGACATACAATGATTTTACAACCGCGTCCGCAATCCAGTGCTGGACAGCATACAAAGCTGCCTCAAAATCGCATCAGGAACTTCAATGAAAAACGGCGAGGCCGTCTAAAATTATTCTGTGCTTGTAAACATCAGCGTGAATTCCCTGTACAGCGGCAAAGTTCAAATCTGCGTTTCCAAACCTCAGTCGAGTCCCCACCCTGTTCAGACCTATTCTTCCGCTGAAGAAGCACGTCGAGTCCTGCTCGCATTCGGAATCGAAGAAAGAGTAATCGATGAAACCCTGAGATTGCTGTCTGAGACCGGACCAAATGAGCCTTTGTATTTCAAACCGATCAATGTGCCTCAAGACAATTTGTGGTCTCACGGATTCAAACCTTAAAGGACGGCTGGGAAATCGCGACTTTGTTCTTTTAGAGCAAACCTTCTTACGTGCGACAACGTACATCGAAGTGTGCGCTGTGTTAAGATTCAAATTGTCCTTTACACATCCCTCCGCCGCGCCCCGTCTGGGCGTCGGTCTCTTGTGCAATTGATGTTCGCCGAGGAGACCGCATCATGCATATGCAATCGACCATTTTGTGCATTGACAATGAGGAATTGGAACTTTCCCTCCGCAAAATGGTTTTAGAAGGCGCTGGCTATGCTGTCGTCACCGCTACAAATGCGACTAGAGCATTGGAACTTTTCAAGGCCCAACGCTTCGACTTGGTAATCACTGACAACCTTCAGGGCGTAACGGGCCAGGCTCTTGCCGCGAAACTGAGGGATCTCAGTCCGCTCTTACCCATCATGGTTCTTTCCGGCGGCACGACGCTTCCGGCTGGAGTGGCGGCTCCTGACTACCACCTGCACAAACTGGAAGGACCAACAGAGATGATCGCGAGAGTAGAACACGCGATTGCCGGCTCACAAGCGCATGAAGCCCAAGGATAGTTTCTGAAGAACGTTGAAAGCACTGAAAGGAACTGCCATTATGGCCACTGTTGCCGCGACTAAAAAGCTCCGAGAGTTTGATCCAGCGACCTTCCTTGCAACTATCGGCGAAGGGAGGAAGATTTTGGAAGTATTGAGCAAGCAAGCCATCTTCACCCAAGGTGACAAAGCCGACACCGTCTTCTATATACAAAAAGGTAAAGTGAGGCTGACAGTCTTGTCCAAAACCGGCAGGGAGGCCACGATCGCCATACTGGGTGAAGGAAATTTTTTTGGCGAGGGCGCGCTGGCCGGGCAGGTTCGGCGAATGGGGTCCGCCTCGGCGATGAGCACTTGTGAGATTTTGCAGGTGACGAAAGCAGCAATGGTGGGGGCGTTACACCGCGAACACGCGTTTTCCGATATGTTCGTGGCTCATTTACTAGCGCGACATATCCGGTACGAAGAGGACCTGGTAGACCACTTGTTCAATTCCAGTGAGAAGAGATTGGCTCGTGTCCTGCTCTTGCTGGCTCATTTCGGAAAAGAGGGCGTGCCTGAAACCGTAATTCCGAAGATAAGCCAGGAGACACTGGCGGAAATGGTTGGTACCACGCGGTCGCGAGTTAGTTTTTTCATGAACCGCTTCAGGAAATTAGGTTTCATTCATTACAACGGCACTCTGGAAGTCCACAGCTCGCTGCTCAATGTAGTTCTGCACGATTAAACGGCGCGTCCCCTGCGTCGAGCAGCGAAGGTGTGCAGCCGAGCACATTCGCTTACTTAATCACCGAAGCCGACAGCGCTCGCCAAGAAGTTTTCTCGTGCGGGAATCAGCATAGCTTTCGTTGGAAGCTGCACGTGAACGATTTCATTCCTGATCGCGTACATTACCAACTCCACCGTGGAATGAAGCCTGAGCTTGAGCATGACGTTACTGCGGTGAGTCTCCGCGGTCTTCACGGTGACGCCAAGCACTTGGGCAATTTCCTTGGAAGTTTTACCCTCACTCACTAGTTGCACTACCTCGCGCTCCCGCCCAGACAGCGCCGCCGGCATAGTCAGCGTTGGATTTTCGTTGTGTGGTTTGAGATATCCATACAGGATGAGGTTAGAGATGCGAGCGCTGAAGCTCGACCTATTCTGCTGCATCTGTTCTATAGCCGCAATTAGTTCAGCGATTGAATCGGACTTGAGCACCCAGCCGCGCACGCCCACTTCCAGGCACCCTCGGATAACCTGCTCGGACTCGACGTTCGTGAGGATGAGAATTTTCTGGTCGGCATTGCGTTTCAATATCTGACGAGCCGCATCCAGGCCATTCAGATTGGGTAGGCAGATATCCAAGATCAGAAGGTCTGGTCTCAGCTGAATGCATTTGACGACGGCTTCACGGCCATCGGCGGCTTCTCCGCACACCTCCCATCCTGCGTGAGATCGGATCAGCGAACACAAGCCTACGCGAAAGACTGGATGGTCTTCAGCCAACAATACGCGAAAGGTGCTCATACCAAATCCTCCTGGGAAAGACTCGGGAAAAACTCTTCTCGTACAGAGTTCCTGAAGTATCGCATCCAGAGTTGATGCTGTCTGAGCACAATTGCTCACAATCAGCGGACAGCGGGGACGCAAACGAGAACTCCTAAATTTACTTGCGAAAGCTTTCGAATGAGAGTTGGTCAATTCTGATCAGACTTGTAAGTTCCCGAATGCCACAATTGCTTATCCCCTTGAAAGAGGTAGGCGGAATATCAAGAGGTGAGATCATGTCCACGATACCTGTACCGCACCGGATTCTTGTGGTAGATGACGAAGCGGTCATCCGTGCTTTATTTGTTAGGTTGCTCCAAAAAGAGGGTTACGAGGTAGCTACGGCAGAAAATGGGTTCGATGCGCTCCTGAAACTGAAACATTTTTTACCCGCGGTGATCATCTCTGACCTCAACATGCCCAAGATGTCGGGGTTTGAATTTCTCTCTGTGGTGAGGCGGCGATTTCCCCACGTTTCAGTAATTGCCAGCAGCGGAGCCTATGCAAGCCATGTTGTACCCAGCGGAGTGCTTGCCGATGCATTTTACGCTAAGGGAGAAGATCATCCTGAAACGCTCATCAGTAGCGTAGCTGCACTGATCGCGACCTCTGCCGCACAAGCAACTGCGCATCAAGACGCCACGGCGCCGGTTTGGATTCCAAGGAATGGAAAAGACTCAAACGGAATACCTTACATCGTGATCACGTGTACGGAATGTTTGCGGTCATTTCCCCTGAATGTCACTACGGAGCAGAACCCCGAGGTTCTCGAAACGCCATGTCTGTTCTGCGCGAACGCAGTTAAGTACATCATTGATTTTTCCCTTTCTGTCACTTCGCCTCCCAAGGGCCCGCCTTCTATACGAATCCGGGCAGGTGCTGCCTAGCGGCTAACCAGGGATTCAGCGGCGTCTCTGGATTTGAGCAATTTTGAACAGTTTCCGCGTTCCCCTGTCACCTATCGTGAGCATTTGGAGGCAGGCATGCAAAGAGCCGCTGAATTGATATTGAGACTTCTCGAAATCCAAAGTGGCGGAAGACACCGCAGTCCAGAATTGATCGTAGAAGACGAGCGATTGATGGTCGATCTGCAAAACCCTCCTTCTCTGAAACCTCCCTCAATGATTCCGGTCTTGCGGAGGACTGACTCCACCAAAGTCTGATCTCTGTTGTCTTCGGATAAACTTGATTCGCGAAGCGGGCGGCAGAAATGGCACCCCTTCGTCGTTTGGCAAACTTTCTAATCTTGCCTGGAGCGGCACAGTGGCGAAGGGGCGAAATAACTGCGGCGAACGCTTGCGGTCGCGGCGTCTGGCGCTAGGCCTTACGCTCCGAGATGTCCACCAGGAGAGCCTTTCACTCTCGAGGAAGTTTCGAAATCCCGCTTTTGCTATTCCCGCGAGCAGACTCCATGACATCGAGACGAAGAACATAGTCCCTAGTGTTCACCGGCTATACAGCCTGGCACGCATTTATCAGCTCGGATTGAATGAAATTCTCGGATGGTATGGAATTCCCCGATGGTAGTACTAATTCGTCTGCCCTTTTCAAGAGTGCAATTGAAACGTATTCCGTGGGGCCTGGGCGGCACGAGATATATCGTGCATGGTACATAGGTAACTCGCGTGAAGTTCCGCTCTTCCATACTGTGAACCGACGCATCAAAGTTTCACCCAGTTGCCGCCCTCTAATGTGCGGCTTTTTTCATTTGAGATTGCGGCGGACCTAGTTCTCTAGAGGACGTTATTAGCGCCATGATGGCTGAATATGATTTCTGGCGTCCCCAGCGGGATTTGAACCCGCGTTTGCGCCGTGAAAGGGCGATGTCCTAGCGGCAAAACTAAAGTGGCGGGAGCGACGGGACTCGAACCCGCGGCCTCCTGCGTGACAGGCAGGCGTTCTAACCAACTGAACTATGCCCCCGCATGGGACACCTTATTATTGTGCCTTCTGATATCGACCCATTCCTTCTCGTGTCCTCCAATTCCCTGCCATTCCATCTGACCGTGCCGGGACAGGGTAACTGATTGATATTAAACGGTGTCGGCGGACATCTCTTGATACCATAAAGTATCGTATGTCACTTCTTATCGTCCCCTTAACGTCCCCAGATTTGGATAGCGGTAGCGTGTTCCTCATATCCCAAACCAGTTTCACTGTAGCTTACAAGAGCCATTAGCAAGACCGGTTTACCAACCGGATCAAGTGCGCCTCGAATTCACGCAGCGGCATTGGGAAGAACTCCCGAATGCTTGCTGCAAATTGTCGCATACCACTCGCTGTTTTCATCCTGGAAGGAACTCGCGGGATACGCGCAGCGAAGATGAAATGAATGGCTCTTTGCGAGGTCGTTCCACAGTTCCTCTAACCTTACCGCCGCATTAAGCCTTTTCTCAGCCCAGAGGACAGCGACCATTTCGCCGAACACTGCAACTCGCCCTGCCCGAGATTTCGAGCGAGCACTCTCTATTACAGACCCAATGATGGAGAGAAACTTCTTAGCGTTCGGCTCATCGCCATCCATGAATTCAGCAAGAGTGTCGGATGCATCGAGAATAACGCAGCGCCCGTTCTTCATTGCTGCACGGACATCTTTACCGCACTTGTGGAGTCGCTCTACCAGTTCGTCGCGATGAGATTCGCTCACGACCAATACGGCGGACTCGTGCTCGTTTAATGCCCTTCGAACGAAGTGGCAAAGTCCGTCGAGTAGGGATTCGTCTTGCGTATAGAACTGGACAATGTGTGCCGCATCATTGCCGCGAAGGGGGAAGGCTCCAAAATCGTCTTTCATGGTTTCGTGCTCCCTCTGGAAAATTATGCCATAAGTGCTCAGTCCTGCAACGAACAAAGCCTTATGCTGACCACCGGATGAGCGCCAGAGGGCTTGCACGGTAGAGGACGAGAGTAGCAGCGTATGCACAAGCAAATCAGACACCCTGGGTTAATGGGCGCTACATGGCTCCTTCGGGTCAGCTGACGCCGGCGGGGGGACCAAGGGCATTTCAAGTCAATACAGTAAATTGCGTATTCCGCTGTGACCTTGCTATGAGTCATTATTCTAAGCTGCTGTGACTGTGCTTGAAGTGTCTGTCGACACCGATCAAGCGCTGGACAGTAGGTTGCTCGAAATCTCAGGCGCGCAGAAAACGAAAATAGGAGGTTGTATGCTTAATGGGGAACAGCCGATCCACTTTGCAAACGCTACGCTCGGAGCCGAGCGCCACATTTGCGCTTTCTTTAACTCGCCGGAGGAAGAGTACCGGGTACTCGCCCCATTTATCCGTGAAGGAATCGAACGTGGGGAGAAGGCCTTTCACATCGTTGATCCGCAACTCAAAGATGATTACGTCCGTCGCTTACGAGAGATCGGAGTTGACACCGATGCTGCGGAACGACGAGGCCAGTTGGTCGTGAGGCGATGGCAAGACGCTTATCTGCGGGATGGCCATTTCGACCAGGACCGCATGATAACTCTGGCCGAAGAGGTCCTCTCGTCGGGACACAAAGAAGGCTATCCTCTCACTCGATTGGTGGCACACATGGAATGGGCGCTGGAAGACTTTCCGGGAGTGAATGACCTTGTCGAATATGAAACACGCGTGAATTTGATGCTGCCCAAGTACAAGGATCCGGTCATATGCGCCTATGACTGCACTAAGTTCGGCGCCGGCGTAGCAATGGATATTCTCAGGACGCACCCGATGGTAATTCTTGGTGGTGTGCTACAGCGGAATCCCTTCTTCGTGCCACCAGCGGAATTCCTCGCAGAACTACGGGAACGTGGCGCATATGGTTCACGCTCGACCACGGCATAGTCCGAAATGGAAAATTCGCATAACGAAATGCGGGAACTCCGGCGCCTGCTTCGCGATCTAGTGGCTTTGGCCACGACGCCCGCCGGGTGGGTGGGGCGGAACCGAGCGCAGATTGCCGAAAGTGTCGCAGATATCGTTCTGCATACCTTGCGAGCTGAGGCCGTGTACGTTCGCTTGCAGCCACCCGAACCAATCGAAGTGGTCCGCAGCCCTCAGCATCACCGGTTCGGCGACGAGATCAGACGCGTGTGGCCGGAATCTGCCGCTAGCCTCAGGGTTGAGACGATTACCGCGTCCCAGTGGCCGACGGCGCTTAGGGTTGCGGTCCAACCGATTGGTATTTCCGATGACAACGGTTTCATTGCTGTAGGCTGTTCGGGTTCTCAATTCCCCAGCGAAGCGGAAAGTCTCCTGTTATCGGTAGCAGCGAATCAAACTGCCGTGGCGCTCCAATCTGCTAAGTTGCGAACGGAAGCAGATTTGGAGCGTTTTCGTCTGCGGGACCTGATCGCACAGGCCCCCGCTGCCATAGGGCTGCTGACAGGACCCGAGCATCGGTGGGTTTACGTCAACGACAATTATGTCCGCGTGACAGGCCGCACAAGCCCCTCGGAGTTTGTCGGAAAGAGCTTGCGGGAGAGCTTGCCTGAGCTTGAGCGTCAGCCCTTTCTTCAGATTTTGGATGATGTTTATCGCACAGGAAAGCCTTACTTCGGGCGTGAAATGAAAGCAACGCTGAACCGCGCTCATACCGGGCAGTCCGAAGAGGCTTATTTCGACTTTGTTTATCAGCCTGTTGTGAACTCCCAGCGAGTCGTGGACGGTATTCTCGTACACGCCGTGGAAGTTACCGACAAGGTGACAGCGCGCACCGCCGTTCATGACGCGCTTATGGCCTCGCAGCGCTTGGCGGCTATTGTCGAATCTTCCGACGACGCGATCGTCAGCAAAGATCTGAATGGCATGGTGACAAGTTGGAATCCTGCTGCGGAGAAGATTTTCGGGTACACGGCGGGGGAGATGATTGGACGTTCTATCAGAACGGTTATCCCTGCAGAGTTGCAGGATGACGAACAACGAATTCTGGCGACGATTGCGGGTGGCGGGCGCATCGAGCATTTCGAGACCGTTCGCGTCAGAAAGGGAGGCGAACGCCTGGATGTTTCCCTTACTATTTCACCGGTTCAGGATCAAACGGGGAAAATCGTCGGAGCTGCCAAGATTGCTCGGGACATCACCCAACAAAAGAAGACTGAGCGCGCCCTGCATACAACTGAAAGGCTTGCCGCCGTAGGTCGGCTAGCTGCGACTGTAGCACACGAAATCAATAACCCGCTCGCCGCAGTTACTAATCTTGTTTACCTGGCCAAACAGAGGGCCGGCAAAGAAGATGTTCGCGAATTTTTGACAAGCGCACAAGAAGAATTAAAGCGCATTTCTCATCTGACAAAACAGACCCTCGGCTTCTACCGGGAAACTCAAGGCGCGCGTTGTGTGACTGTAGGATCCACTCTCGATTCTCTCATCTCTGTTTTTTCCTACAAAACCCGAGACAGGGCGATAGAGATTCGTTCCGAAATTAGGCATGACCCGGAGATCTATGCCGTGCCGGGTGAGATTCGCCAGCTGGTCGCAAATCTCCTCAGTAACAGCATCGACGCAGTGGGAAAGGCCGGAAAAATCCGAATTCGCGTCTCTGGCAGCACCAGTCTCAACGGGACTCGAAAGGCGGGCGTTAAGCTCACCATTGCCGACTCCGGTCCGGGCATTCCTTTGCAAGCCCGATCGAGATTGTTCGAGCCGTTCTTCACTACAAAGAAAGACATCGGCACTGGCCTAGGCCTTTGGATTTCCAGGAACATTGTCGAAAAACATCATGGTTGGATTCGGGTGAAGACGAGCACTGTTCCGGGACGAAGCTGGACTGCATTCAGCGTTTTCTTGCCAGCAAATTCACAGCCGATGACTCCAGCCACTATGGAACACAGCATTCTAAAGGCGGTATGACGGAGAAGCATTCTGTTCTGATTGTCGACGATGAAAAGAACATTGCGGACACGGTCGCATTGATCCTGCAAGATGCCGGGTACGCTGCAAAGCCAGCTTACGACAGCTCAGCTGCGCTCTCCATGACACGCGAGCACGCTCCTGACCTAATCATTAGCGACGTTCTAATGCCCGGCATCAACGGTATCGAGCTTGCGATAACCGTTCGACTTCAGTACCCGCAGTGTATTGTCTTGCTTTTATCGGGACAGGCTGCCAGCGCGGATATGCTGGAAGAGGCGCGAGCACGCGGCTATGAGTTCGAACTGCTAGCGAAACCACTTGAGCCAGAAGATCTTCTAAGAAAAGTAGCGGATGTGTTTGCATCTGCCCCCGACGGGATACCTGCACCACGTATGTAGTAGATCAGTCGCGCGCGCCCTCCATACGTCAGTACTCCGGGAGCGCGCAGTTGCTGGATTGTCAATTCGGAAGTTGGTCGGAACAAGAAATCACAATGTGTTCACGATTTCAATTGCCGTGTCCAATTGCCTATCTCTCCCATTTCTCAAGACATCGCGCCAGAGTTCGATCTGAAACTTCGGTAGAATCCCGTTGTTCCCCACACTCTTTTTATCTTCTGTTGTGCTTATCCTGGCGGTTCATTTCAATACGAACACAGTGAACTGTACACCTCAGTTTGAGCAAAACATTCGGCGGTCATGCCCATTTCTGTCTTGCATAAATGGTCGTTTGTTCGGTGATTCCCGCCGGCCACTGATGCGCGACAATCTTCACAGGTTTGAAAGACGGATTGTGCTTAGAATCTCGCAAAGACCAAGAAATCGCTTCGGCCCACGGCGACCGCGCGGAGGATTTCGTGATGCCCTCACCTCCAGAGATAGCAAGAATCAAGGTTGAGATTGCGAAGCTGGAATCGGCACTCCATGATTCCACGGATACACACATCCAGAAAATTATTCAGACTCGGATTAAGGAGCTGAGACCGGCATTGGCGCAACTTCAATCTTCGAGGCGCGGGCCTCAATAATCGGAAGGGCAATGGAGAGCAATATTGCTCAGACAGCCATTTCCAATCCAGAGTAGCCTAA
This sequence comes from uncultured Acidobacteriota bacterium, assembly GCA_963702345.1. Taxonomy (GTDB): domain Bacteria; phylum Acidobacteriota; class Terriglobia; order Terriglobales; family Acidobacteriaceae; genus Gp1-AA145. The sequence continues at coordinate 126,735 of CAVPCD010000012.1, forward strand.
TGTGGAATCAGAAATAGAAGGGCGGTTTCTCCATGACCCCACAACCTAGAGACTGGCGTCGCGTCGCCGAGCAAGTCCGTGATGAAAAAGACTCCGTCAAAATGATGGCACTTGTCATCGAGCTTGACCGGCTGTTGGAAAACGAAGACAAATCCCGCAAGCGGCCACATTAGGTCTCGATTGGACCCAGCGATGTCTGAAAGAATCAACTGCTCTACACTCCGCTATAGAGAATTGTTTTAATAACCTTGCGGCGCTACCTCCGCGCTGTCGGTGCCCTAAATGCGGCTCCCCTCTGGGCCATCTTAAGGCCACGTTTTTCTTGGAGGATGGAAAGGCTTGGACCCTGCCCCTCTCTGTGTGTCCAAAGTGTGATCCGGAATAAGGGCGAACTGTCGCTTGACTCTGGCAGCCTTCGCAAAGCTCGGCGCTTCCCGGCTCTTTGGGCGCTTGAGTAGTCCAACTAGCGTTGCGTTGTTTAGAACGGTTGTGAAAGATCCTATTATTTAGGATCGTGTGGTGATCTGCTGTTCTAATTCCAAAGCCTTCTTGTAATAAATGAGAGCCAGTTCGGCTCCCAAGACTTCTGACTCGATGCGGTTGCGTTCTTCGCGGGTACGCGCCTCATCCATAAGTTCTTGTGGAGATCGTCTAGCCTTTGTTCCAAAAATGAGATATGAACCGCCAAAGGTTTATCCATATTTAATTTAGGCTGTTTTAGTAGGCACTCTTGGGTAAGACAATTCAATTCTTACCCTTTCCGGTTCTTTCTGTGTTACCGAGCACTACTTTTACAAACATCACTGATTGCACTATTTTCGGATCGCTCTTCTTTAAAGGGGTCGCCATCACACCTCTGTTTAACTCTGAAATTCCGCCATACTGAAAATCTTTGCACACATTCGATGCCGTTTTTGATCGAGTGTTCGATACAGGACATCGTGTAATCGTGTATAGGTGAGGTCGCCTCTCACGCCAGATTGACTCTGACAAACAAATGCGGCGCCGATTCGAAAAATTGGCGGGAGCGACGGGACTCGAACCCGCGGCCTCCTGCGTGACAGGCAGGCGTTCTAACCAACTGAACTACGCCCCCGCATACAACACCTTATTATTGTGCCTTCCGATATCGCCCGCTTCCCTCTTGCGTCCTCCGGTTCCCTGCCGTTCCATCTGACCGTGCCGTGACAGGGCAGCGATGTGGTGTAACTGATTGATATCAAACGGTGTCGGCGGACATTGCTTGATACACAAAGATACCGTATGTAACCTCTTATCGTCCCTTTATTGTACCCAGATTTCTCCGGGAACTACTTCATTCAATGGACAGAAGCGCGTTTCTGAGGGCTAACGTAGCCAGTCGTGCGGATGGTTGTTTGCGTTTCGGAACCTCTTAGCTTCGCGAGCCGTATATGAGCTCGGAAGGAGCGCAAGATTGAAAACACGAATCTTGATTGCTTGTTTTTCATTGTGTATTTGCTTTGGTTCAGTATTCGCGGTTTCACAAACATCCTCATTTCAATTCCTGCAAAAGCCTGGACCGTATCCGGTAGGGTTGAAGGTCGTCGATCAGTATGATCATTCCCGCGCCTACCCCGCTTCCCCCAAGAACTTGTCAAAGTCCTCTGTGGGCGATGATGCCCGTCCCCTGCAAACACTGATCTGGTATCCATCGCTGAGAAGCACAGGCAAGCCGATGACGGTTGGCGACTATACCCAACTGGCCGACACGGAGATCCACTTCGACGCGCCCCATCCTGAACAGAATCGATGGCGTTCGCTGTTGAAGACTTCGTCCGAGATTCCGTTGTGGGCGGTGCGGGATGCGAAGCCGGCAAAAGGGCATTATCCGGTTCTGATTTACGCGCCCAGCGATTCTTCCGTTTCGTGGGAGAATGCCGATCTGTGTGAGTATCTTGCCAGTCATGGCTACGTCATTCTTGCGAGCCCGTCGATGGGGGTATCCACACGCGACATGACGGACGATCTGGACGGGATCAACGCGCAGGCTCGCGACATCTCGTTTCTCATCACGTATGCCAAAACGCTTCCCGATACGGATTTATCCGAGGTCGCCGTTGTGAGCTGGAGCTGGGGCGGAGCTTCGAGCCTGTTTGCGGCAGCACGAGACCCCCGCATCGATGCCCTGGCCTCCATGGACGGCAGCATGCGCTATTATCCGGGCCTCGTGAAAATGGCCGGGCGATGTTCATCCAGAGCGGATGACCATACCGCTTCTTTTCTTCACTGCAGAAGATCCGAACTTTCTTGAAGATCGTGACAAATAATGATGGTCCCCCGGCAGACATAGTGGGTCCAAACGTTCTGAATGCCTGGATACATGGCGATCTCCTCACCGTGAATATGCTGGGCATGGCACACCCAGAGTTCAGTTCGATGTTTCAACGCAGGGAGAGCGCGCAGCGCTTTGCGGAAAATCAGGTAGCCGATTACGGACGGGATGACGCCAACACGAGTTATGCCTGGGTTGCGCTCTACACGTTGAACTTCCTGAATGCCTACCTGAAACACGATGCCTCGGCAAAGGCGTTTCTTGAAAGAACCCCAGCAGAGAATGGCGTTCCGAAACACTTTATGGGCATAACGTTTCGTCCTGCGCAGAAAGTATCTCCTCCGAAGGCCAAGTGACCCCACAATCACGTCCTAGATGATTGCGATCCACGCGCATCGTATAGAAGGCTTTCTGGGTGAATGGCAGTTGTACGAAACTTTTTCCACCTGATGCATCCGGCTCCGATTTCGTTGAGAGATCAGTCTCAATAGGTAACGACAAGTCGGCTTCCGGAACGTAAGGACAGCAGCGGACAAACGGTGGCCGACATCCATGTAAGTCGAAAGTCAAGAGAAAAACACACTTCTCCGACGCGCGCTTCGGAGGAGCGCGCAAGAACTGTATAGATCAGATCCACAGCTCGCATGTGTGCCTCGCGGCGGTGGTCCCTGCCTTCGCAGAACCGGACATCCATTTGCTGCCTCGAGCCGTCTCGGCCGTCGCAGATGATTGAGTTTGTGTTCGCTGCCAGTCCCGAAACAATTCGGAGGGAGCCTCAGGAGTTTCAACCCGTCGCTCAGTCGGCAATCTGCAGGACCTGGCAGCCTGCGCGCTGTGTAATCTTCGTTTTCTGCGGGCTTTAAGCCGCAGCGGTAGTGCGTTTCTCTGCCGGCACGAATGGCCGCTTCGCACGATCTACCGCAAGCATATACGTCACCATCTTGCGGGCGACCGCAATGCGTTGCTCGATTTACGTTTCCTTTCTGCTTTGGCTTTTTCATAGACCAACGCGAGTTCGTGGCTCTGCCTGGGCGCGAGCTTGGCGGCTTCCACCAGAACATGTTGAATATGCTTGTTGCGCTGTTTGGAAAGAGGCGTTCGCAGCACCTTGTCTGCTGAGCTCTTTTCGTCACCACACAATCCGCAATAGCTGATGGCCTGCTTCACCGAGTCGGAAGCGGGATACATCTCCGATCTCGAGAGCCCATGTAGTGCGGTGATCGGCCCTACTCCGGGAACCGTCCTGAGATTCTGTATCTTGTCGCCAATAGCGGATCTCGTTGCAGCGAACTGACCAGAGCGTAATCGGTCTTCTGCAATCGCTCAATGGACTCGCGGCTGAGCTTCAGCAGCGGCCGGATGCTTTCATCTCACTTCTCGGGTTCGCTGGCGAGCAACTCTCGGGAAGTACTTCACTTTGTGTAGCCGCTGTTTGTTGTGGCTCACTCCGGTCTCCAGCAGCAGGCCGGAAACTCGATTCTTCATCTGGACCATCTGCCGCACGAGCAGATGCCGGTAGCGCAACGTGCGGCGCCGATCACGAATCTCTGTCGAAACCATGTGGCACTCCGGCAGGAAGTCACAGCGCAGGCAGTCCGCGATCTTGCCGGCATCGATGCGGTCGTTCTTCTTTTTGGCTGCCGCGATCGCGCGCAACATCACCGGATGCGCGACCTTCACCTGTGCGGCGTGCGGAAGCAGATGATCGTAAACCCAGCCGGTGAAGATGCTTGCTTCCATGGCCGCTGTCCATGGCTGCGGAAGAGTCTTGAGCCGATTAATCAAGTTCTCTCGTGTGAAGCACCATAAAGGGAAGTCTGCCCGCTTTCGCGTCCGGTGATGTTGTCAATGTGACTAACGCAACCCATATCCACTCCATTACAGAGTGGCATTCGCTTTCTCCCTCATCTGTTATCCGCACCGCCATCGGTCCATCTTGCGATGCACTTTCCCCTCGCGGGGAGCGATGTGGATTTACCCTGTTCCGTGGGAATGACACGATAGGTTAGGTCCGTTCTATACGCCGGCAGCGTTTTTTACCCATGACCGAGAACCCGGAAGCCTCGGTACTCACTGCGAGAAGAGCCGCGCAGCATTTTAGGCTCTTTCGGGCTAACGACGCTTACGAACATTTGTGTATTCTGACCCTGCTACCAAGCCTAGCCCCTCTCCACCTTATGCTGGCAGATACACCGTGGCCTCACGGTTTCGGTGCCACTCTTACGAATGTGGGTCCATTGTCCGAGGGCTTCGAACGGTCTGTTGCCTCGCCGCTCCAACCTCGTAGGCTATGTGCGATGGGACGCACAGTCTGATCGATTTCCTCCTTGTCAGACAATCATTCCAACAGCTTTCAGGTCGCAGTCCGGCTTGCCCGTCAACCGGGAGCAATCGCGGCCGGTTTTGAGACGAAAACACCTTCGGACCAAACTTGCGTTGCGTTCATACCTTGGTCCAATTGCCTTCGTTCAGCCGTCGTGGTGAGATCTCCCTGTGACATGGTCAAAAGCACAAAGCCCAATCGAAATCTCCAGGCCGGCGAGCGGAGAGAAGCTCTTGACGGAACCGGGCACGGCGCTTCCAGCGCCACCTGAGCCCTTCGAGATTTATGTCGGAGCGGTTCAGACAGGAAATCTGCTCTGTCTCACCGGCATGTTTTCGGAGCGGCGATTCACCGATGTCTGACAACAGAGTGGAGATATTTATGTTTCGAAACCTGCGATCATTGCTGTCTGCTCGGATTGCTTTTCTAATGCTTGCCCTCACGTGCCTCAGTGCCTCTGCGCAAATGAACGCACCTGACTCGCGATCATCCGATTTGCACGAGTCGGCACAAAGCAAAATTGCGCGCGCCCTCTCCGCAGGCCCTCCCAATATGACGAAAAACGCCACGGTCGCTGAGATGGACGCTCAAGGACACATGAAAGTCCTCCGGCTGGGAACCAATGATTTCACGTGCCTGCCGGGAGATCGCAACGGCATCGGATCACCTCCGATGTGTGACGACAAAGTCGCAATGCAATGGAATCGCGATTTCGCGGAACACAAGGCAAAGCCGACTACCACCGTTCCGGGCGTCGAATACATGCTCGCGGGAGCGACGCAGCGAAGCGATTCCGATCCGTTCGACAAAACTGACCCACCCATTAGAATCGGACCGCATTGGATGATTCTTTGGCCCTTTGATCCGAAAACCACGGGCCTGCCTACGACTCACAAGCCAATGGGTGCTTACATCATGTGGGCAGGTACTCCTTGGGCTCACCTCCATATTATGGGCAGGCCCTAGGACTGGCCGTTATCTTCAGCAGCGCAGTCGGCAAAAAAGTGAAGTCGAAAGAAAGGAGTACGGTGATGCCGGACAACCCGAACATTCTCTTAGTGCACGGCGCCTGGGGCGACGCTTCACACTGGCGGCATGTCATTCCTCCCCTGCACGAAAAAGGCTACCGGGTCTTCGCAGTGCAGAACCCTCTGACATCGTTGTCCGACGATATCGAACGAACCGTCAAAATGGCCGCTGCGCAGGATGCTCCCACGCTATTAGTCGGCCATGCTTATGGTTGCGCAGTCATTACGGGTGCGGGCCTCACGCCAAATGTCGTCGGCCTCGTCTATTTGGCAGGACCTGCTCTCGATGAAGGAGAGAGCCTCAAGAGTCTTTGGGCGCGGCGAGCACCGCCCGAAGGGGCGGCTAATATCCGCGAGGACAAATATGGCTTTTTATGGATCGAAGTCGAGAAGTTTCACGAGACCTTCTGTCACGATCTCGAAGACCGAACAGAATCGCTAGTTTGGGCTCTTACGCAGAAGCCAACGGCGGCGCGTTGCTTCGAAGAGAAGTCGGGACCACCGGCGTGGAAAGTGAAGCCCAGTTGGTATCAGATCTCGGCCAATGACCGGTTGATTCCTACCGAGACGGAAAAGTGGATGGCGGAGCGAATCAATGCAAGAAGAACGATTACGTTACCAACGAGTCACGCTTCCGTGGCAACTCGCCCCGATGACATCGTGCAACTGATTGAGGAAGCAAGTAACGCCGTTGTTGCGAAGGCTGCCGGGGTCCGCTAGAAAAACGAATGTGCTACGTATGAAGCACACCACAATTCGATCGCATGCTGTAGTCCAAATATGAAAAGGGAGTATTTCGATGTCAAATTTTGCTGATGTTTCCAAAGACGTTAAAATGATGAGGGCTTATTCCTTCCTTTCCCTCCGATTTTTACCAATCCCAAGAAAGGCCCGATGGCCCCTTTCAGCCTAACCTTACGACTACAAGGGGGTCCCTTTATTCCCGCGGGGCCAACCACCGGGGAGGCTTTTTGAGAGAGCCCGGCAAAATGAGCAACACCCCTTCTTCTTTTCCCCGTGTTCTATGCGAAGGGGCCATTCTCCCTCCCCCCATAGGGGACTACAGCGCCAAACCCGGACCCCCGTTTCTGTGTTCCCCCGGCTCAAAAACAAATACGGAGCGGGGCTGGAAGTTCTGTTGGTCAGTCTTTTCGTCCAGATGCCGCACGGATCTTGGCGTCCATTTTCACCAACCCCGCGAGAGAGTCAGCCTTCATCTTTTGCATCACTTTGCCTCGGTGCGTTTTAACGGTAATCACGCTGATGCCGAGTTCGTCAGCGATTTGTTTATTCAATAAACCCGAAACCACCAACGCCATGACTTGGCGTTCGCGAGGCGAAACTGACGAGTAACGATTCCGGAGTTCCTGTATTTCCGCCGTATGACCGAGAGCGGCACGGCTGCGTTCAAGGGCCTGCCGGATGGCCCCCAACAGCACTTCATTACTAACTGGTTTCGTTAAGAATTCGACGGCGCCCGCTTTCATGGCTTGGACTGATTTCGGTATGTCGCCATGACCTGTGATGAAAATAATCGGCATGTCCGTTCGCTCAACAGCAATACGCTTCTGAAGTTCGAGACCGCTGAGGCCTGGGAGAGAAATGTCAAGAACAAGACAGCTCGGAACAAGTGAACGAGGGCGATCGAGGAATTCCTGTGCCGATGCGAAAATCTCTGGCTGCCAGCCTATCTTGCGGATTAATAACTCCAGCGCTTCACGCACTGAGACATCGTCGTCAACGACGAACACGATAGGCCTCGCAGTCGGCACTGGCGATGACTCCACTGCATGACCAAGTGATCTCGCAAAGCTTGTTTTATCCCCCCGGCTTGCCGGGTGGGAACTGTCAGTTTCCTCGAAGTGCAACATTGACAGCCTCCAACAGAACTGTGCTTATGACTGGCTTGAGCAGGAATCCCACCGCTCCTTGTTCAAGCGCTCTCTTCCGAATTCCTTCGTCCTTCTGACCGGTGATAAAGATGATTGGAAGCGCTGGACCCCGAAGCTTCAATTGTCGTTGAAGATCGAGTCCCGTTACGCCCGGCATGACGACGTCAAGGATCAGACAGCGGGTCTGGCTCACGCAATCGGACCCGAGAAACTCTTCCGCCGACGAAAACGCGCGGGCGGAAAAGCCGAACTGCCTCAGCAAATTAGGGAGGGATTCGCGGACTGATACATCGTCATCAACGACCGTCACAAGTGGACGTTCGATGGATTCCCGATCTCGGTTGGACTCCATAAGCGAAGAATGCGCTCCTGCCAGGTAGGCGGTCAATCGCACCAAGGTATGAACGTTGGAATCGGTATTCAGCGTCGAACTTACATCATGCGGCATCCATCGCACCATCCGGCCGGCTGCAGCGAGTTTCCTCTGCCACCAAACCGGCCGCTTTGCAGGGTATTGAAAATGAAAACGTGGCTCCTGGACCATCATTCGCTGTCGCCCACAAACGCCCCTCATGAGCCTCGATGATGGAACGACTGATCGACAGGCCGATTCCCATGCCTTCATTCTTCGTCGTATAGAAGGCTTCGAAGAGTCTGTCCGCAGCCTGGGGTTCGAAACCGACCCCTGCATCTTTCACGCTAAGCTGCACCCGATCGCCTTCCTCTCTTTCGGTTCTGATCAATAATTCTCTCGGACGATCATCGACATTGCTCATCGCGTCTGAGGCGTTTCGTACCAGGTTCATAATGACCTGCTGAACCTGGACACGGTCCGCCATGACGAGCGGGAGATTGTCGGCAAGTTCCTGCAGAACGATCACCCGCCATCTTTGCAAATCGCTCAACGACAGGGAAATCACCTCCCGTGTGGCCTGATTCAGGTCCATCAATTCGGGGGACGGATCTTTTTTGCTATAAAGCGCGCGTAATCGCTTGATCACGTCAGAGGCTCGGTTTGCATCACGCATCGTGCGCTGTGTAGTTTCCCGAGCGCCGTCGACATCGGGAGGATCGGTAGAAAGCATTAACAAACAGGTGTCGGTGTTGGTCATAATGCCAAATAGCGGCTGGTTGACTTCGTGCGCGATCGATGAGGTAAGCTCTCCCATCGTCATCACACGCGCCACGCGCGCGAGTTCGGCTTGCGTGTTGCGTAGCTCTTCCTGCGCATGCCTCCAATCGTGCATATCCACAACTGTGCCGTACCACTTTAGAATCCGCCCTTGTTGGTCGAGCAGCGGAAGCGCGCTCGTTACGCACCATCGATAGGTGCGATCGGCAGCGTGGAAGGTGCGAATCTCGACTCGGTACGGGGCTCCGGTTGTGACACAGGCTCTCCACGTTCGAGCTGTCCGTTCAACATCGTCTGGATGAAGAAGTTTTGTCCAACCGCTACCCATGATTTCGTCAGCAGAGAAGCCCGTGTAGTCGAGCACGCGGGCATTGCAATAATCGATTGTCCCTTCTGCGGTGGCGCTCCATAGCATTTCCGGTATGGTCTCGGTCATCTGGCGCAGGTTGAGTTCGCTCTCTCTTAGTCTTTTTTCTGCTAGTTTGGAGTCGGTAATGTCCCGAATGAAGGCGCCAAAAAACCAATTCTGGCCGAGTCTCATTGGCGATACTTCCAACTCCGCCGGGAACTCAACACCGTTGCGCCGGATGGCCGTGACTTCGATACGCCGTCGCAAGATGGGGCCATCACCGGTAGCCAGGAAGTGACGTAAGCCGCGCTCGTGGGCCATCCGTAGTCGCTCCGGGATAATCAGATCCGACATGTGCTGGCCGATCACCTCCTTATTACTCCATCCGAACACAATTTCAGCTTGCTTATTCCAATCGGTAATCGCCCCTTGAGCGTCCATCGTGATAACCGCATCTAACGCGGTGTCGACGATCAGCCGGTTTGTTTCAACAGCCCTCCGTAAATTCTCTTGGGACTGTTTCTGATCCTCAATGTCGGTGGATGTACACACAAACCGAAGGAGATTTCCCTCCGCATCACGTAACGCCGCGGCTCGATTGAGATGCCAGCGGTATGCCCCGTCCTGCACGCGGCGAAACCTCGCTTCCATTGTAAAATCCTGCCCTGAGCGTATCCCGTCGCAAATGCTCTTTGACGCTGCTTCTCGATCCTCAGGATGGATCGCAGTCATCCACGCGTCGGAATTTGATTGGACGTAATCGAGTGCCTGACCGGAGTATTCCAGCCAGTTTCGGTTCACGAAATCCGGCGTCCCATCAGGCCTGAGCGTCCACGCCGCTACAGGGATTTGTTGAAGGAGGTCAACCTGGAACCGAAGGTCTTCGTTGGCTTCGGCAAGTTCTCGTGTGCTACGTTCCAACTCCTGGGTCCGAACTCGAACCTGCGTCTCCAACCCGTTTGCCAGTTCGCGGACTGCTGTTTCCGCTTTTTCGCGCGCTGCGTTTTCCAATTTGAGGTTCTCAATCGACGCTAGGACCTGACATGCCGCTGACGCGAAACGGCTCGTGCGTTCGAGCAGCCTTAGGTCCTCGGCGTCGAATCTGCGACGATTGTCGTGTGCGAATGCCCAAATTGTACCCACCGGTTTACCGTTTGCGTAAAACGGAACAAAGAGTCCTTCTTCGGTTACGGGCATGGTCCTGCTGAAATTCAGATAACGCCGTTCCCAATGGGTGAATAGCATCGGAACATTGCGTTCGAGCACTTCGCCGCATGGGCAGGAATTGCGCGGGACATTGGAGCCGGCGTGGGGCCGCCACGCCCCGGCAATAGCTGCCCAATAGAACCTCTTTTCGTCTCTCGTGAGCAGACTTAAGCCGGCAGAATCAGCATGCAATAGCTCAAGGACTCTATCAGCCAATGTTTGCAGAATGGTACCCGGGGAGTCAGCTAGCGCGTTGGCTAGTGCGACAAGTGCGCGGTTCTCCGTCTCGTAGTCGGGTAAACGCGATGGGCGATTCCGCAATTCCTGGGTGCGAAGAATCGATTCCAAAGGAAGCCCTGGAATTGGAGTTTCCAGTAGAAAATCATCTTGCAAATTAACAGAGTCGGTCACGTTTTCACCTCCACGCAGGAACCCGAAGTGAGCGCCAACCCGTCTGTACCCACATACGGCGTGGCGTAGTGCTTTGCGTCTAAGCTCGCTCTCGATCGTAATCCCCTGTCCATATGGAAGGATCTGCCACAAGGGGTGTCAATCATACTTTGGTATTGATCCGTTATAGGTATCAGCAAACGTGTGCTCCTGGATCTCTCCATGGAAGGTTCCTCGCATAAGCATTTACTGCCCACGGGTCTTCGGTCGAGAGGACCTCGAACCCTTGATCTTCATTCGGCCAGCGTTTACGAGGCTAACGACGCCTTTGAGGATAAGAGAAACGGTTGGCGCGCACTTGCGGTGTTTCCAATTCCTGCAGTTCTGACTTTGGATAGCAGTGTGCCGCGCAGAACGTCAATCAGTAGTTTGCTGTAGTTCCGTACGTGCTTTTCCCGGCATGCGGCTCTAGAGGATAGCGAGTGTGATCGCGATGTGCCATCCGGATGTTTCGAACTTCCCTCGTACCTAATGCAAATCGAAAGTTGTGACGAGCTCCGCACAAATCATGCAAAGGTATCAATTCATACCCTTGTCTAATAGATTCGGCTCTGCTCCTCTGGTTCAATCATCATCAAGCGAGACAAGTTCGAACGAGAACTCGCCATCGCACACTAACCGAATCAATTGAAAGGGAGAGCTGATATGAGAAGAATGATTTCGATCGCGATTATTTGTGGGGCCGCCGCACTGACTGGGGCCGCGTCCTCTGCACTGTCACAAACAACATCACAAGCTGAGTATCACTACGCGTTGCCCCTTAATCTTGCGGTTGAGGCCGCGACCGAGGCTGTTCGTGTATGCGCCCAAAACGGATATCAAGTGAGCGCAACAGTCGTGGACATGGATGGGGTGCGGCAGGTAGACCTTCGCGGTGATGGCGCCACCATTCATACAGCGGAATCGAGTTATGACAAGGCGTATACGGTGGTCACGCTGGGGCCGATCTTCGACTTTGATACGTCCGGCAAGTTCTTCGAGATGACGAAGACCAGTCCCTATGCGCCGCGGCTTTCAACCATGCATAACGTTATGGCGCTTCCGGGCGCAGTGGCGTTCAAGTCGAAGAACGTCATCGTAGGCGCTCTGGGCGTGGGGGGCGCTCCCGGCGGAGACAAGGACGAAGTCTGCGCGCAGGCTGGGATGGCGAAGGTCGCGGACCGGCTTCCACGTTGAGTATCACTGAAGTCCAGGCTTATGGGATCCACGAATCGGGAGAAGAGGAGGGAGTCATGGAAGGCGCAGCAGCACGGGATGCAGGATGGCCTAACGCGGGCCAAAGCGATCTGCACAAGGGAGAAACCGGCACGATCGCTTTGCCTCTAGCAGAACGTCTGGAATGCGTGATTCGCACCCGTGCTTCAGGCTTAATCGCAGCTGTGACGGCAACAAAAACTGAACCTGCGCCAGACCAACGTCCACAGCATGCATTCGACTGGCTACTCGTGGCCGTTCTGAGCATGACGGCGGGTTCGGTCGACCTTATCGGATTCCTCGCTTTCGGAGGGTTGTTTACCGCGCACATTACGGGAAACATAGTTATCCTTGCCGCCCATTACATAACCGGTGGCTTTAGCAGGATCGGACCGCTAATCGCGGTTCCAGTTTTCATCGCGGTCTTAGGGACAGTTGTTTGGTCGTTCGAGGAAAAGCCGAAGCATCAGACCTTGCGAGCATTGTTGATTCTACATGCAGCACTTCTGACTGGATTTTTCGCGGTTTCCACTGCGCTTGGTCCCTTCGCGAATCCCGGAGGCGCAGTGGCAGCGTCTGTGGGCATGCTCGGAGTTGCAGCGATGGCCACTCAAAATGCGCTTGTCAAACTCGATCTGCCAGGTTTCCCTACGACGGCGGTACTCACCACGAATACTGTCCAGTTGACAGTCGAGCTTACAACTCTACTGCGCGGCAATGCCTCACCTGAACAAATGGCCCTAGCTCGGCGCCGTATTCGGATGACTCTTCCGGCCTTCGCGGGTTTCATTGCGGGTTGTACGACGGGCGGGTTGCTCGAAGTGCACTCCGGACTGCGGGCTTTGGCATTTCCGGTTGTGCTGGCCGTACTTGCAATACCGTTGAGTGAGTACACCGTAAGAACGGTTCTGACGACGAAAGCTAACTTCGCTTGCGCCGTCTCCACGGCTGATGCGAAAGCAACAATCGATAACTTCGTCTAGTGGTCTCGGAGCTCATGGCTTCACGAGAATTGTGTATGGAATCAAAATTCTAAAGAGGAGGTTTG
>CAVPCD010000013.1:0-22137 GCA_963702345.1 uncultured Acidobacteriota bacterium
GGCGTTTCGGACTGCGCCGGTTTCGCGCCAAACTAACCCCAACCCCGTTTGGCACTCACCGCGCTTTCACTCACGCCCTGCCACCCTCCTTCGGCCTCCGTTCTGTCCCTTTCACCGTTCCGCCTTGTTTCTTCCCGCTGCCGCTCAAGTGAAGAAAGAAACAAGCCGGAAACGGCAGAAAGGGAAAAAACATGAAATTAGAAGAAGTCAACACACGAACCAAAGAGGCCGTGGATTTCCTCGTTGCAGCACTGGAGTCCGGTCACAGTGAAGTCCTCACCGCATACCTCGGAGCAATGGCGAAGTTTCACACCTACAGCTTCGGCAACATCATGCTCATCGCACGCCAGAAGCCCGATGCTACCAACGTTGCCGGACTTCGTACATGGAACTCGCTTGGCCGCTTCGTTAAACGGGGAGAAAAAGGCATTTTCATTCTCGCCCCGATGGTCGGAAGACGAAGCACGAAGGATATAGCGACCGACGAGCCGAGTGAAGACGCAACCACGGAGGGTCAGCGGACGCTGTACGGATTCCGGGCCGTCTATGTTTTCGATGTCAGCCAGACCGAAGGCAAAGAACTTCCCACACTGACCGAAGTCAATGGCGACGTGAGCGGATACCGCGAACGCCTGTTCAAGTTCGTGGAAGCGCAAAGCGTCGAGATTAGTTTCTCCGAAAGAATTGCTCCCGCAAAAGGTCTCTCGTATGGCGGAAAGATCAAGCTGCTTTCCGGGATGCAGCCAGCCGAGGAGTTTTCGACGCTTGTGCATGAGATCGCTCACGAAATGTTGCATCGTGGCGACCGCCGCACCCTAACCACCAAACAAGTCCGCGAGACCGAGGCCGAAGCCGTGGCCTTTGTGGTCTGCCAATCGGTCGGACTTCAGAACGGAACCGCATCCCAGGACTACATCCAGCTTTGGCACGGAGACGCCAATCTCCTGCGCGAGAGCTTGGAAGCCGTTCAGCAAACCGCTGCCGTGATCCTCGGGGGCATTGCCCCCGAGCCAGCGGCACTCGCAGCAGCCGCATAACACGCCAACACCTGCACCGTTTGGTTTTCAGGCCCGACGTGTGCGCCGAGTCCACCAACACATGACCAAACACATATGAGAGGAGAAAAGATCATGCCGAGTACGCAAAATGCAGTCAACAACCACGAATATCGCAGCGTTCCTATCACCGCGCTTGCGGAGTCCGCCACCAATCCCCGCAAGCGATTTGATGCAAAGAGCCTCGAAGAACTGGCCGCCAGCTTCAAGACGCAAGGGATTCTGGCCCCTCTTCTGGTACGCGAACTGGAGGAAAGCAAGTACGAGGTTGTCGCCGGGGCACGTCGCCTGAGAGCAGCGAAACTGGCGGAACTCGAAAAACTTCCCGTCCGCGTAGTCAAGCTGACGGATGCCGAGGCAATCGAGGCGCAGTGCGTTGAGAACCTGCAACGCGAGGACATCCACCCGCTTGAGGAAGCTCTGGGTTTCAAGTCACTCTTGGAACTCGGAGAGCCTGCCTACACCATCGCCACCATCGCCTCACGCGCTGGCAAGAGCGAGGCGTATGTCTACGGTCGCATTCGACTCGCTGACCTCATACCGCCCGTGGCCGAGGCATTCCTGAAAGACCAGATCACCATCGGCCACGCTTTGCTGATCGCCAAGCTCCCGGCTTCGCAACAGCAGGAAGCATTCTCGGCTGCTTTTCGGGGCTTGTGGACAAGCGAGGGCAACAGCCAAGTCCTGATTCCAGTGCGGGAGTTGGCAGCGTGGATTGAATCGAACATCTTGCTACAACTGGCGTCTGCGCCGTTTGACAAGCAGGATGAGACACTCGTTCCCGAAGCAGGTTCGTGCGCCAACTGTCCGAAGCGAACCGGATTCAACAAACTACTCTTCCCGGACGTGCGTAAAGATTCATGCACGTCGCCCGATTGTTTCCGGGCCAAGATTGACGCTTCCGTGAAAAAGACTCTGGAAACCAAGCCGCAGCTAATCCAGATTTCGGCGGCATGGAATTCCCGCGAGGGCGCTCCCTTGGGACGGAATCAGTATGTGGAGTTGGAGATCAAGAAAGCCAAGCCGAACGGCGCAAGCAGCAAGCTCTCACCCGTTCAGAAACCCTGTGACAAGATGACCGAGGCCATCGTCATGGACGGCGGCAAGCGTGGACAGGTGGTCAAGGTTTGTGCCGATCCAGCTTGCCGTGTCCACCATCCCAACACGCCTTCTCCGCAGCAAGTCGAGCGGGAGCGGGCGGAGGAACGGAAGCGCATCGAAAAGGAGAAACTGGCCATTACGACTCGCCATCGTGTCTTGGCCACGATCCTCCAACGCGTATCGGCTCCGTTAAAGAAGGCTGACTTGCTGGCGGTTGCCCACTACCTGATCGGCCATCTCTCCTACAGCCAAGTCCCGGCTCTGGCGAAGCGGCACAAGGTAGAGGCGAAGAAGGACTCTGCGTCCGCACAGGAACTTCTGGCCAAGCAAGTAGGCACATATGATGAGTCCGAACTCTGCAAGCTGCTTCTGGAAATCAGCCTACTGGATTCGGCTTATCAGCGATCCACCGCAAGCCGCGACGACGTTCTGATAGACGCCGCGAAACGCTATCGTGTGGACACAGAAAAACTCCAGAAAGCCGTGGCCAAAGAGTTCGCCGCGAAACGAGACCAGAAAGCAATCAAGCAGAAGGTTCGCAAGACGGCAGACTGAGTCGCCCCATTTTCTTGATCTGTGGCGGAGTGCTAATTTGCACTCCGCTTTTTGTTGTTTGAATGAAGACCTGCCATTCTGGAGCGGAACTCCCATCAATTACTTCCAGGTTGCCGTCGTCTGCCCAGAAACCGAAACCGTCCAGCTCGTGAGCGCTATGGCCTGGGAACAACAGTCTTCGATGTCGGCGTATAATCCACGACCATCCAGAGGTTGTCAGGGCTGACGTTGAACTGTTGGCTCATGACTCAAACCAAGAAATCCCAACCTGTTCAAAAGGAGGCCGCCATGACCGAAATCAGTACAACAAAAAAGGGCAGCAAGCAGGCAGACGACAAGAACACAATTCGTCCGTTTCCTCATGTGAACTTTCCGGAGGCGGAGTTAACCGAATTGCGCAGGCGCATCAACGCAACGAAGTGGCCTGAGCGGGAGACGGTCACGGATGCATCGCAAGGCGTGCAGCTGGCGACCACTCAGGCACTCGCGCGCTATTGGGCGACAGACTACGATTGGCGCAAGGTTGAAGCAAGACTGAACGCCCTGCCGCAGTTCATCACCGAGATCGATGGGCTCGACATTCACTTCATCCACGTCCGTTCGAAACATGAAAATGCGTTGCCGCTGATCGTTACCCACGGATGGCCCGGCTCGATCATCGAACAGATGAAGATCATCGATCCGCTGACCAATCCCACGGCGCATGGCGGCAGCGCATCCGATGCGTTCCATCTGGTGATCCCGTCAATGCCGGGATACGGCTTTTCAGGGAAGCCGACCGCCACAGGCTGGGACCCCGCGCATATCGCGCGAGCATGGGTCGCGCTCATGAAGCGCCTTGGCTACACAAAATTTGTGGCGCAAGGCGGCGATTGGGGTGCGGTCATCACCGAACAAATGGGTGTGCAGGCGGCTCCGGAATTGCTCGGCATTCACACCAATATGCCTGGCGCGGTTCCGGCCGACATTGACAAGGCGGCATTCACCGGTGCGCCAATGCCCGACGGTCTCTCACCCGAAGAGAAACTCGCGTTCGAGCGGCTGACATTCGTTTACAGCAAAGGCATCGCCTACGGCTACCAGATGGGGTTGCGCCCGCAGACGTTGTACGGAATTGCGGACTCCCCCGTCGGCCTGGCCGCCTATTTTCTGGACCACGATGCTTGGAGCTACGCGCTGATCTCACGCGTCTTTTCCGGAGAAGCTGCCGGCCTCACCCGGGACGATGTCCTCGACAACATCACGATCACCTGGTTGACGAACACGGCGCTTTCTGGCGCTCGTCTCTATTGGGAGTATTGGGGTAAAGGAGGGTACTTCAACGTGAGGGGCGTTTCCATCCCGGTTGCGGTAAGCGCCTTTCCGGACGAGATCGATCTGTGCCCGCGCAGTTGGGCAGAGCGGGCGTATCCCAAACTCATCCATTACAACAAGCTCGACAAAGGCGGTCACTTCGCTGCCTTTGAGCAGCCCCAACTTCTTTCAGAAGAGGTTCGCGCGGGCTTCCGATCGCTGCGGTCAAACTTGGCAAAGGCAGCGTAGTCGCAGCTTAGCGCAAATCGATAAACCTTGTGCGGAGTCGACGGACTCCGCACTCTTTTTTTTGCTCTGCCCGAGGTTTGGCCACGCTCTCGTTGTTGTCGTAAAATCTCGATAGCACTCACAACCCTGGAATCGGCTCGCCACCAGGTCGTTGGTCGGCTATCCGAAAGTAACCCACGTCTTCCCTCACGCAGAATGGCCCGGACGCTAGCGTCTTGGCTCTTTCAGAGCTAGCTGAACCGGACCTCAGGCGCGTCTTCGCGAACGACCTGCGGCAAGCTTCGATCGTTCGGAGCATAAAACCGAGAGCCGTCCGGAGCTGTGCTGCGCTACGACGGGCGGCTCACTACCCCCTCAGCTTGCCCCCATATTGTAAGGCTTTCATGGCTTTCTTCGGTGCCCACGGCCATGATGCGCCACTGGTCCGAAATTCCACCCAAGGGTGTGAACCGTTCGTGATTTGACCGGCACTGCAATTGCTCAATTGACTCCGAGAGGTCACGGTCGCCAAAAGGCTTGCCCGAGGCGCAGTTTCGGGCAAAACCGCCTTCTGTTTTTTGTTATGTGATGAGAAACTATTGGGAAGGTTTTGGGTTCTAATCCGCATCGCCACTGCTTTGCGCCCACTCGTCGCTACGACTTTGTAGATTCCTTATTTGCGTGGTTTCTCAATGGGCAGACGTGTCCCAGGATGGGCGGGTTTTGTAGCCGCTCCGGTCGTGGTGTTCCTGACAATCTGCTCTTACTACGCCTACACTCGCCACTACCGAACGGCTTTAGACACTGCGGCTGGTTCTCCCGCTGATTCCGCGGTCCTACAACAGTCCACCAATCCCCAGGCGGTACTTGGCACCGCCGATCACTTCTACTGGTTAAATAACGGACCTGCAGCGGCGCCGCTCTACGCCAGAGCGGAGAAGCTGTTCTCGGAACAGGGCGATGCACGGAATGAACTTCACGCCAAGGTGGGCCGCCTCAGATCAGAAGCCGAAACGGTGTCGTTTGTAGACCTCTCACGGTTATTGAACGAACAACTGCAAAATCCCATCGTGCAGGGCGACAAGAGGCTGCGCCTTTGGTGCCTGATCGCCAAGGGCTACACAGACATCGAGATCGATTATCGAGCGACAAAGCGAGATTGGCTGGAGGCTCAGGAGATTGCAAATGAGTTGGGCGAAAAGCAATGGGCAACTCGGGCCTCCGGCGAATTAGGGCTGGTCGCCTTCCTTGAGGGAACTCCCGGACGAGCCGCGCGGTTGCTAGGCGGCGCCCTGCTCTCGACGATGGCCAGCGGCGACACAGGCGGTCAGATCAGGTTTCTAGAATTGATAGGCAGAGGCTTCGAAGAAGTGAATCGTCATACTGAGGCCCTGAGATTTTTCGAGAGAGCAATCAAACTTGCGGATGCGGAAAAAGACTCTGGTCTGCCGTTCATGGCGTACGAGGGGAAAGCACGAGCTCTGGTCGCCTTGGGAAAACCACAAGAGGCAAAGGCGGTGCTTGACGACGCACTCAGTAAAGCCCGATCACAGCAGAAACGAGGTCATGAGGCGGAGCTGTTCATCTTGCTTGGAAGGCTGGCTTCGCAAACAGGAGACAGGAAACAGGCCATCGCCGATTTGGAAAGTGCCGCGCAATTCTCAAAGCGAGTGCAATTTTTCCGAATGGAGGCCGACGCCATGTTCGAGTTGGCGGCGCTTTACCGCGATGCCGGCGATCTCCCCACGGCGGAGGAGCGTGCTACCGATGGCTTAGAAGCGAGCCAACGTGTTGGCGATCGTTACTATGTGCCTCGCAACCTGACCATTCTTGCCGACCTGAAGGCGCGCCGCGGTCGCGTTAGCGAAGCCAACGCTCTTTACGAACAGGCCGAAGACGTAATCGAGAGCATGTTAATCAGCGTGGATGAGCCGTATTGGAACAGTTCGGTTGCTGCTTCGATGAGTCAAACGTACTTGCAACATTTTGAACTGGTCACCAAAAGCGGCGATGTGCCAGGCGCTTTCCGCGTTTTGGAACGGGTACGCGGGCGGACGCTGGCTTGGGCCCTCGAAGACAAGAAGGCATTTCCGACAGCCGAGTCTGGGCAGACAGCATCGCTGGAAACAGACCTTGCGGGGCTCCAAGTGCAACTGATGCAAACCAACAGCACTGAGAGGCGCGAGCAGTTGATGGATAAATTAGTCGAATATGAGCGGAGGCTTGGGCTGGCCTGGACAAAGGAGGATGCTCCCGGTCATGGCCTGCCGGTGCAACCTGCGTCACTGTCGGAGGTCCAAGAAGTCCTGAAACCAGAGGAAGTGCTTCTGGAATACGTTCTGGATGATCCGGCTTCCTTCTGCGTCGTGGCTTCTCAAAAAGGGGCATACGTCCGAGTCCTACCGGCAGGACGCAAGGAGATCGAGAGGCTAAGCCAGCAATTTGTCGGCGAAATTCGCGCTAAAGGCGCTGGCGCTGAACTTTCAAAGCGACTCTACGCGATCCTCGTAAAGCCTATCCCGGAAGCCGCCACAGCGACACGCTTCATCATCGCACCGGATGCAGTATTGAACCTGCTTCCGTTTGAGGCGCTTCGCGATGCTCAGGGCGAGTACCTCTTGAAGTCACGCGTCATAAGCTACGTGCCATCCGGCACGATCTTGAACACGCTTCGCCAGGCGGAGAAACAGAAACCGGCTCCCAAACCCCTTCTCGCAATCGGTGATGTCGAGTACGAGAATCAAGGCGGCTCGGGACGGAGAATCCCGCCTCCGGCCTCTATTCGTGGCCGGATTGAGCGCGGAATTGCGGATCTCTCAGGGATAAGTCTTCACGACCTTCCAGAGACGCGAGCGGAGGTCGAAGAAATCGGTAAAATTGTTGGATCGGACGCCGTAATCTTGCTTGGCAAGGATGCCACGGAAACCGGATTTAAGAAGCAGCCACTTGATCAGTTTCGCATCTTGCATCTGGCGGTTCATGGATTCGCGGACACGCAGTACCCAGAACGGTCAGCGCTGGTGTTGGGTGCCGACCCACAATCGGGTGATGACGGTTTGCTGCAAGTGCGGGAGATCATAAGACTGCGATTGAATGCCGAACTCACGACGCTTTCTGCCTGTGACAGTGGGGTTGGCAAACTGCAAGGGCAAGAGGGAATCAGCAACCTGGTCGAAGCGTTTCTGGTCGCTGGGTCGAAATCGGTAGTAGCGAGCCTGTGGAGCGCAGACGACACATTCGCTAGTGCATTGATGGAACAATTCTATCGGCACTTGGCGCAGAGTGAAGATACCAGTTCTGCTTTGCGAAACGCGAAGCTTGAACTGCTCGCGAAATATGGCGACCAGGTGAGTCCATTCTATTGGGCGGCGTTCATAGCGGTAGGGGAGACCTCGACACCGATTGGTATAAAACAGCAATGAATCTGACTCTCGATGATCGCACGAAGATTTTCGACAAAGTCTGCCGACTAGTCGAGACAAAGCATTTCAATCCCGGAATGAACGGCGTGGATTGGAATGTGTTAGTCCGGGGTCGCAGGGATCAAATACTGGCGTGTACCGACCCGGAGGTCTTCGAGAAAGAAGTTCACAAATTGGTAGCGGAACTGAAAACCAGTCACACTGGCTTCCGCCATGCCGGGATGCGGAATATTCCCGCACGCCACGCAATCAATGCGACTCTGCAACGCATCGGCGTGAACGGAAGTGAGCGCTGGATGTTCCAAGACGTTCATCAAGGGGGACCAGCTTTCGCAGCCGGCATACGGCCGGGCGATCTGTTGCTCGAATGCGGTGGACAAGAAGTTCGGCCACCAAATGACCTGACGTTCTCTGTTGGCGAATCCGCGAGTCTTCTTATTGAAAAGCTCCACGGCGAAGTGCAGAAGGTCAATGTTCAATTGCCGATGCCAAAGTCCCAGAAGCATCCGGTCACGGCGCCGCAGGCGGTCACCACCGAAAGGCTCAGTGACGAAGTTGGGCTGCTGAGAGTCGCAATGTTTCCCGGAGCCATCGGTATCGACGTGGCGAAGGACATCGACCGAGGCATCGCAGCACTCGACGGATGCAGTCGGCTCATTGTCGATCTACGCGGCAACACAGGCGGAGGAATCGGCGGGCTACGCCTGATGAGCTATTTGACACCTGGAAAGCTGGAGGTGGGCTACAGCCTCACGCGGAAACGTCGCGAGCGCGGCTATCGTCGTGAGGAACTGACTCGATTCGGACGCATTCCGTCCCACAAAGCGACTCTCTTATGGTTAGCGGCTCGATATGCTTTCGTTGAAAAATCTATCCTAGTGGTAACCGAAGGACTCGGCGAGCGACGATTCCACGGTCGAGTCGTGCTGTTGGTAAACGAGCACACGGCGAGCGCCGGCGAGATGGTGTCGGCGTTTGCGGAGGAAAATAATCTGGCAACCATCGTGGGAACGAAAACGCCCGGCCGTCTACTCAGTGGCAGCGCATACAAGGTTGGCCACGGATACATTCTTGGCTTACCAGTTGCCGCCTACCTGACATGGCAAGGACGGATGCTGGAGAACAATGGCATTGTGCCGAAGTTTTCTATTGAACTCTCGCGGGAAACATTGAAACAAGGAAGAGACACCCAACTCGGAACCGCAATCGACGTGGCGAAAGCTCTGTAATCGCAGTATCTCTATGCCAAAGGTCACAAATCGCTTAGCTTTGGAGGTTTAGCAGTACTAACCCGACGGACGAACCGAAAACCCCGGTCGTCAGGTCACCAGTCGTTCGGCGGCCACGTCGGTCTTTCTGTACGATTATCCCGGAATAGATTCACTGATTTTTTTCATGGCTTACCCGCTTAGAGACCAACGCGACTGAGTCCCGGATGATTCCATC
Organism: uncultured Acidobacteriota bacterium; assembly: GCA_963702345.1. Classification (GTDB taxonomy): domain Bacteria; phylum Acidobacteriota; class Terriglobia; order Terriglobales; family Acidobacteriaceae; genus Gp1-AA145. The sequence continues at coordinate 9,101 of CAVPCD010000013.1, forward strand.
GCGACGGCGGCCAAGCGTTGCTATCAAACGCCTTGGTAAACCAGGGCGACAAATGCAGCCGGGGTCATGAACAGGTTGCCCCATTCCGCATCATAGCGTGCGCCCGGCTTGGCTGCGACAACTTCGGGTAGGGACTTACCCTGTTTCTTGAGAGTGGCGACCTTGTCGCGGATCTCAACCAACACGTCGCGGAACAGGATCAGGTCGGCTTTACCGCCCACGGCGCCGTGACCTGAAATGACGATCATCTTGTCGGTCACCATCGCCAAGTTCGCTTCCGCCGCCCGTATCTGGCCGTCAATGCTGCCCCCCGTCGAGTAGTCGATGAACGGGTAATCGCGGTTCCAAAACGTATCTCCCACATGAAGAACGTCGGCCTCGACAAAATGCACGGAGATGTCGGAATCAGTGTGCGCCGGCAGGTAGTGCTTGAGCACCAGCGTGGTGTTGTTAACGTGCAGCGTGTAATCCTCTTTGAAGACGGTTGACGGAATAGCACCCGCGGGCGCGGCTGGGAAAGTGTGCTTCCAGCCTTCGACGCGTGTGTCTACCAAAAGATGCTTTCGCGTGTTTTCCTGTGCAAGGATGCTGGCTCCAGCCTCGTGCACCCATTCATTGCCACCGGTATGATCGAAGTGCCAGTGGGTGTTTATCAGTTGTTTTATAGGGTCCGCATTGATTCTCGCTAGAGCCGCAGAAACGTTCGGGCCCGCAGTGATAATTTCGGCATCCACGAGCAGCTTTCCATCCGGGCCGGTCAGAACCGCTATATTTCCACCAGGGCCCAAAAGAACGCTGATGTTGCGGCGGAGAGTCTGAGCGGTGATCTTTGCTGTGGCGGATTCTTTGAGCGCATCCCCCACGAGGTCGCCTGTCTGGGCGAAGAGGCTCCTTGGGATAAGGTAAGCCGCGGCACCCGTGATACCGCAGGCAACGAGGAACTTACGGCGTGAGATTTCAGGTGACGACGATGCGGTATTCATAGTTCTCCTTTGCCTGAGTGTTTAAAAAAATGTAATCATGCCGAACACAATACAGACAGCCTTGGGAGCGAAATACTTGCGAGTGGTTCGCATAAGAGCTTCGTTTCAAAGAGTTGCACAAGAAAACAGGAACCATTAATCCGGCGGTGACTCCGAGAACCATAAGCGGCTCCTTGCTCACTCGCGATGTGAGCGATGCCGAGGAAGATCCGATCACGTCCCTGAAAACACCGCGAGACTTTACGTCTTAGTTCCTATTAGTTGAAAAATTGCCGCGATCTAAGGAAGTAGCACGAGGATAACACCTGGCCGACCCTTTGGGGACGCGTAAAAGAATATCGCGATCCGCAGCGTCACGTTTCTTCAGCAGAAGTAGCAAAAGGAGCGTAGACTCCAAAATTACCGGCCCGCAATTAAATCCATCGCGCAGCTTGAAAGAAGCACAATGCCTCAAAGCTTTGGATCTTTAGTATTCACTCCGGCCGTTAAAGCCTTGCAGGAGCAGTACGGCAGCCGTCGGCAATACGCCAAGGTTGATGCCTCCGACTCGTCGCCGGCTCGGCTTGGCCCGCAGGAGTCGGAGTTCATCAGTGAACGCGACACCTTTTATATGGCGACTCTCGGCTCAACTGGTTGGCCATATGTTCAGCATCGGGGCGGCCCAAAGGGGTTTCTGAAGTTGATCGACGAAAGAACCATCGCTTTCGCCGATTTTCGCGGGAACAAGCAATACATCAGCACCGGCAATCTGATGACTGACAACCGGGTTGCACTCATCTTAGTCGACTATCCAAGGCAACTACGTCTCAAGATCCTGGGTCGTGTCGAGATTTTCGAGGGAGAACAAGCGCGAGAGTGGATTGAGAAAGTTCGCGACCCGACGTACAAGGCATTTACCGAAAGAGTCTACGTAATCAGAATCGAAGCCTTTGATTGGAATTGCCAACAACACATCGTTCCTCGGTACACGGAGGAAGAAATTCGGGAAGCGGTCGCTCCTGCGGAAAACAGGATGCATGAGTTGGAGCGGGAAAACGAAAAACTTCGGGAGGAGCTCTCGCGACTCGGCAAAAAAACGGAAATCGTTAAATCGAACTTCACAAAAAGGAGAGCACATGCCTACGATCACGACAAATGACGGTACGGAGATTTACTACAAGGACTGGGGAAAAGGCCAGCCCATCGTTTTCAGTCACGGATGGCCGCTTACGGCGGACGACTGGGACGGACAGATGTTGTTCTTCGGTCAGCGTGGTTATCGAGTCATCGCGGCTGATCGGCGCGGGCACGGACGTTCCGAGCAGACGTGGGACGGAAATGATATGGACACCTATGCCGACGATCTCGCGGTCCTCACTGAAAAGCTCGACCTCACGAACGCGATCCATGTTGGCCACTCCACAGGCGGCGGAGAAGTTGCCCGATACATAGGGAGGCACGGCTCCAAGCGCGTCGCCATGGCGGTGCTCATCAGCGCCGTGCCGCCACTCATGGTGAAGACGGACAAGAATCCTGCGGGCGCGCCGATCGAGGTGTTCGACGACTTGCGGGCACAATATGCAAAGAATCGGCCGCAGTTTTACAGGGACATCACCCTTCCGTTCTACGGCTACAATCGGCCGGGAGCCAAGATATCGGAGGGCATCCGAGATAAATGGTGGCTCCAGGGGATGATGGGCGGTATGAAGGCGGGCTACGACTGCATCAAGGCGTTCTCCGAGACGGACTTCACCGAGGATCTTAAGAGGTTCGACGTGCCCACCCTTATTCTTCATGGCGACGATGACCAGATAGTGCCCATCGGCGCGGCGGCCCTGCAGTCCTCGAAACTGGTGAAGGGTGCGACGCTGAAGGTCTATCCGGGTTTCCCGCATGGAATGCCCACAACCCACGCGGACCAGATCAATGCTGACCTGCTCGCGTTCATGCAGCAAATCCGAGCACAAGCGGCAGCATGATTCAGCACCGGGCCGGTGCGTTTGCACCCAGCTTACGGACCGGCTGCTTATTTCGCCCGCCACACACCGGAAAAGGCCAGGACCACATTATTCGACCTACAATTCCTGAAAAAGGGGGAAGAACATGAGCCGGGAACAAACCGTGCGCATCGCGCAGCAACTTCTCGCCGAGATCGGCTCGGGGGCCGAGCCCGCTGAAATTGCAGCGCTGTTTACTGGCGATGTCCAATTTGAGGTTCCGGGCGATATTGGAGCACTACCTTGGATCGGGCGTGGGACCGGGCGCAACACCGTTGCCGACTTTATTAGCGGCACGCGCCGTCTTTTAGAGCAGGTTCGATTCGACGTCCAGGGAATCTTGGCAGATGATGTCCAGGCTGTTATCTTCGGGGACCTCGCTTCAAAGGTCATTGCAACCGGGAGAATGATTGAGTCTCCGTTTGCGCTTATCCTTCAAATCTCCGACGGCAAGATCACCCGATTCCAGATGTTGGAAGACACATTCGCGGTCTCTCGGGCGGCGAGACCATAAATCAGAGTGCGAGGCTCCGCATCACAGTGAGTGTTCGGCCCAGCAAGCATTGCCCCGCAGCCTGAACTAGGAACCGGAGGGGAAGGCTTTCAGATGAGTACCCGCAGGTCGGCCTTTTAGAAGTGATCGGCTTGCTGGCGAACAAAAGACGAATATGCTACGCTCTGCTTGTGGTCCTCCGAACTTGCACGGTTAGGGTAAAGGATCTTCGAGACGTTGAGCACTCCATAGAGGTTACCGCGGAGACTCTCTATGAAGCGATCGCCACGGCTCTCGCCGCCTTGCAGCAGGACAACTGGGTAGGAGAGATCGGTCAGGGGTTCGCGACGGTAACTGTTGTTGTCCAACAGCCGCCAGTCAAGCACGAGGTCAAAATGAAGGACTTTGTCTCCTGGCTGGGACGCCAAGGACGTTCTCCCGCGGAAGTCATATTGAAGCAAAAGCTGGAGAAAATATTGGGCAAGATAAACCACGCGAGGACATGAACGAAAAGGGTAAAGAAACAAATCAGCAGGAAGAGATTGCTGAGGTCTCACCGACTCGGAGTTTGGGCCGCTTTGTTGGAGTGCTTAGGTTGTTGCCCCGATTGCGCCGAACCCGTTTTCGCGGCTGCGGGCTGCGTGATGGTCGCACCTGGCGCGAAGGGGTCCTTTCCTTGAAGTACCGAAGATGCAACGAAACCAACAAATATCATCGCGCTCAGCAATCCCCACACGAGAACGACTGGCTTCCAGGGAACGAGAATTCGCATGGCAGAACCTCCGGGGACGACGAACGGCTCACGATTACGGCTATTATACTGCGAAAAAACCAGACGCCGTTTCTCATCGCTTAGCTTTTTTTTCTTGTCGTGCTTGCCAGCTCGGGCATGCGCGAGAGCAAGTTTCAGATCGGCAGAGAGATCCATGTTTTCTGTCACGATGTGAACAGGTACGTCCAGACCAGCTTCGCGGCCGAGGTATCCGCTCAATTCCTCCCGAGTGGCATACATGAACCTGCCTTCTCGGGCCACAGGCATTCCTGATCTCGCCCATCGTTGCGCCACCGCAACCGGTTGACCGAGAAAGCGGGCGATTTCGTTCCAGCCCTTGAGCCGTTCGTTCTGAACTCTCGGCTTTCTTGTGGGCCGACTCTTCTTGGATAGCTTCTGTTTCTTCTTCATGGGGGATCGCGTTCAGAGCAACCGAATAGAAAACCGCGTCCACTCAAGGCCTGGCTGTCGGACTCCGAGGAAATATGAACCCGGAGACATGCCGGCGAGATCGACCTCAGCCCTCAAGACCACAATGTGATTTTCAAGTTTAGCTGTGGCACTCGTGCGGAAAAGTTCAGCACCACTCGGATTGAGCAGCGCCACATCGTATGCCCCCTCGTTGCTTCCGATTGGCAACTCCAAGGTCAGACGCCTTGCGTTCCGAGGAACGTTCAATGGCGGCTGACTGTTCTCGGGCGGGTTTTCTCCGCGTACCGTCGCACGGCCACGCAGATCCAGAATCACAACCGCCGCAGTTTGTCCCGATGGCCGATTCTTCACCCACAGCCACCCCGCTAACACAAGGAACACCATCGCAGCCGCGGCCAGCCACATCTGTGTCCGCCGCCGGCCATCCAGTGCCTGTTTACGAAATTGTGTGAACTCTTGAAAACACGGGCTGCAGGAGCTGAAATGGTCGAGCCAGCGATCCGCTTCTGCTAGTGGCACCTTGTGAAGCGCGATGCCTCTGAGTACCCCAGAGTCAGGACACCCGACACGCTGCGGATTTGGAAAATCTCGGGATAAACCCCTATCCAGCAGATCCAATATCCGCTTTTCTTCAGCGTTGAACTCTTCCTGTTCCTTCAGAATTCGCCTGCCTCTTAGTTGACGTTGTCACGGAGAAACGCCAAGTTTACCGCCAGACATCAATGTAAACCAGTCACCGCGGACCAAAGCTCACGCAGCGCGGCCCAACCGAGCACGTAGCCTACCGATCGCATAACGAAATCGAAGTTTGGCCTGGGGCTCAGTTAGGCCCAGGTGTACGGCGATTTCCCTCCACGAGTATCCGTACTGCCGAGCAGCCCATACCTTGCGAGTCCAACCATCCATTCTCCGGACGGCTTCGTTGACCTGGATCGATCGCTCCAAGTCCAGCACGACTTTTGAATCATGGGCCTGTCGTAAGCGCTCCAGATCACCGGTAGAAGGGAGATGCTGTATTATCTCGCGTCGCCGACGCTCCTTTTTTAGGGCGCGATTGAACCTGTGGTGGAAGGCACCGAAAAGATAGGCTTCCGTGTTTTTTATTCGCCAGTTCTTCCGGTTTGCTCGCTGGACTGTTTTCGCGACAGACTGCAACACGCCCTCCCAGACCTCCGTCGCCAAAACCAGCGCCTCGTCAGAGTTTTTCTCCGGGTCCTCTCTACGCGCATGCATCTGAATGCGCGGCCAAAGTCGCTGCGCGACCACAACCAATTCGCTGATCTCGTCTTGGGCAGCTCCGACGGGAGAGATAAACCTTGAAAGAACCCATTCTGGGCCCAACTGGCGGCTGGACATCTGGAAGGGCCTCAACCCAACTGATAATTAGATGGCCAGATGAGAAAGAGCGTGCCACCCCAAACCCACGACTGTCAAGCGTTCTCGTACAACCGACAGCACAACCCACGTGCCACCAATAATTCTTTTTGATACCTTTTTTGGTTTTCGCGTTCCTTGACTAGATGTAGGGCAGCAACCAATCTCTGGCGCTTGGCGAAAAGGACTTGGAGCCGTGTTCCCTAGGGTTGAGGTACGTCACCTGCAAGCAGTCCTCGTTTTGGCCGAGGAGCTGAATTTCACTCGGGCCGCCGACAGGTTGCACATCACTCAATCGGGATTCAGCAAACAAATCAATGAAGTCGAAGCACAGCATGGATTTCAGTTATTCATTCGACAGAACAAAAGGAATGTGGAACTCACCGAAGTGGGCCACATCTTCGTCGAAGAAGCTCGTCAGGCGCTCTTGCACATAGACCGTGCCGTTCATGCTGCCCGCGAGGGCAGCGATAGCATTTTGACTGTTGGGCACTCGCCCGATGCCGACCAAGCATGGATTTCGGCCATTCTTGCAATCCGTCTTCCGATGTACCCTAAACTCCGCATCCAGCTCATCAGCGAATTCTCACGCGAGTTGGTCCGGAGCGTGATGGCAGGCGACCTGAATCTGGCATTGGTGACGGCACCGCCGGAAAGCCCTAGGATTACCGCTGCGGCATTTGCTCAGACACGTTTCTATGCAGCACTCCCGCTGACCCACACAGCTGCTCAAAAGGAAGACATCAGGCTCCAAGATTTGGCACGAGACGAATGGATTCTGTTTGCTCGGCGAGCTCATCCAATCATCTATGAAGCAATTATGGACGCGGCCCAACGTGAGGGAATTGCTCCGAAGCGAGCGCACGATATTCACACAGTCGAACAGGCAGTTCTCTTGGTATCTGAACACGTTGGCGTGGCCATTCTCACGAAACCCGTCGTCGGCGTTAGCGCCCAGGGTGTAGTGGTGAAGCCACTTTCCGATACGTCATTGTGTCTGAAAACGTGTGTGATCATGAGCAGCAACAACGATTCACGGTTAGCAAACGAATTTGCTCGGTCCTTTCTCCGCAGGTATGAGCCCCAGATCATGTCACCAAAGCAAATGGAGTTGTTGTTGTCCGCCTGAGTCGAGAGACTTCCTATTGAATCTCTCCTGTTTCGATCTTCTGGCGATACTCGTTCACAGCATCATTCCATTCCTGAAGTTCCGAGTCGGTCAGGAACTCTAGGTTAGCTTCTGCCACGATCCGCCCAGTTTTGTTCATCGCGTAAACGATGGCTGGATCTATTCCAGAATTACCCGCAGCCTGCAACAAACTTTTCCGCATTTCATCAGTGGACTCATCGCTAAGAAATTCGTGAACGACGACGCTTGAGTCGAAAAACAATGGATCATCCGGACCCGGTTCGGGGCCGGGGACGCCATCTTTTCAATGACTTACAAATTCTTGGATCTCCTACATCGTTCACTAGCGTTACATTCTGAGTAAGCCGGGGTCGGCGGTCTCGTTCAAGGACCCAGTATTTACGCGCGTTTAGGAGATGGTTGCACATTTAGGACATCGCCTCGCAAATGTCGGAGCTGGCCGCGACGAGCGCCGCCACCCTGCTCCTTTAGCTGGCCACGGCACTACCACAATCCTCGATTCCCGCCGGCTCCAACCGCGCTGGGAGTGCGGGACGTAATGCCGAGCAAATCGCCTTCCGAAGCTTTACCGGAATCTACAGGTTTTGTGCTTTAGGTGCCTTGCCTCCCCTGCTCCGGGATTCGCAGCTGTCGCACGACCATCGTCAGCCGCGAATCCCTGAGAACAAAGGTTGGTTCGGAACATGCCTGGTTCTGCGATGCGATGATGATTTGCGACTCCACGAATTCCTTCCCTATCGATAAGCGTTCATGAATTCTTGAAGGCCACCGCCGTTGCAAGGCAATCACTCATGACCTCTGCCTTAGCGATGATGTCTCAACCAGATCACTGCTGCCACCCTCCCCCCAGTGCCCGATACAGTTGGACCAGGCTGCGAAATTCGTCGCCTCGTGCGCTCGCCAGCGTAAGTTCGGCTGTGTAGAGCGACCTCTGACTATCCAGGACTTCCAGGTAAGTCGTAGTTCCTCCCTGATAGCGAAGAGTAGAAATGTGAACCGTCTCCTGCAGGTCAGCGACCGTGTCCTGCTGGCGAAGTCGTACCTGATGCAACTTGTCATAATCGATTAGTGTGTCCGAAACATCGCCGAAAGCTCGCTGAATCGTTTGTCGATACGCGATGAGGGCTTGTGCGTGCTGCGATTCCGCGAAATGTAAATTCCCACGAAGTCCACCACCAGTGAAAATAGGCTGGCTGACTTCCGCGCCGTAAGACCAGATCCCGATCTGACTAGGATACGTGCCCGGGAAGGCAGAACTGCGCCCGAACGATCCTCCACCCGAACCTGTGAGAGCAATCTGCGGAAAGAATTGGGCCTTGGCGACTCCGATCTCCGCGTTGGCCGCAATCAGGTTCTGCTCCGCTTCGCGAATGTCCGGACGACGCGTAAGCAGCGATGACGGTAACCCAGGCGGTACCTCCGGCGGAAGTTCTTGCTCGACCAAGGCAAGGCCGCGTGGAACGGCATCCGGGTAATTGCCGAGCAGGATGCTGATCGCGTTTTCCTCCTGTGCGATTTGCCGCTCCAAATCAGGAATTTGGGCATTCGCAGTGTCAAGCACCTGCTGGGCCTGGAGAACATCGAGCTTCGTTGCGACACCGTGCTCAAGACGGAGTTTGGTTAGCTTGACCGAATCCGTTTGCGTAGTGATTGTTTCATGTGTAATTTCCAGTTGCAGGTCTAGTTGGCGCAAGGTGAAATAGTCGTTCGCTACGTCGCTGACCAGAGTCAGGATCACCGTCTGCCGAGCCGCGTCGGTCGCCAACAACTCGGCGCGAGAAGCCTCCGTGGCGCGTCGCAAACGGCCGAAGAAATCCAGCTGAAACGCAGCATCCCCGACAAGGGTTAGAAAATTGTATTTCGATTGAAACGTATTCTCTTTGCCGCCGTTGAAATTGGCATTCGCTCCCACCTGCGGAAACAACCTGGAGCGCGTAACGGCGAGCTGAGCGCGCGCAGCGTTGATGCGTTCCGTCGCAAGCTGCAAATCGTAGTTTTGCTTGAGCGCCGTGCGGATGAGTTCCCGTAATTTCGGATCTTTGAAGACCTCCCACCAGTGCAGGTCGGCGTAGGACGCTGTTTGAGCCCGTATCTGGGGATTCTGTGCGAGATCACGAAATGTGTTTGGCGTCTGTACAACTGGTCGATGATACTTGGGTCCCACCATGCAAGCGCTCAGAAAGGCTGAACACAACACGGCGACGATCAAGTTTCTGATTCTGGCGCGAGAGTGCATGTTCAATCTCCTGTGGCGGGTGAAGAAGCCGGTAGTGTGCCGGACGCAGGTTCCGTACCCGAGCTGGACCATTTCTCCACGGCGTAAAAGATCGCCGGTACGAAGAAGATGCCGATAACGCTGGCGGCCACCATGCCGCCGATTAACGTAGTTCCCAGAATCCGACGCGCCACTGCTCCAGCGCCAGTCGCAGTCCATAGAGGAATACAACCGAAGACAAAGGCAAAGGACGTCATCAGGATTGGTCGCAGGCGGAGCCTCGCGCCTTCCAGCGCCGCGTCTATAAGCGGCTTGCCGTTATCAAATTCACTTTTCGCAAACTCCACGATCAGAATTGCGTTCTTGGCTGCCAATCCAATGAGCATGACCAACCCGATCTGGGAATAAACGTCGTTTTCAATCTGGACCAAGTAAGGCGGCAAGAACCAGCCAAGGGCCACGCGACGTAACCACAGGACCGCAAAGGCTCCAAACACCGCTACAGGTGTGCTAAGCAAGACGCTGAAGGGCAGCGACCAGCTTTCGTAAAGTGCCGCCAGAATCAGGAACACAAACAGCAGGGATAGGACGAAAATGACCGAGGGCGGCACACCCTGCCTGGCCTGTTGTTCCTGGAAGGAGATGCCCGAGTAATCAAAACCCATTTCACGCGGCATGGTTTGCTTGAAAACGTCTTCAAGAGCGGCGGTCGCGTTATCTGCGCTGTATCCTGGTGCCGCACTGCCGTTGATTTGCGCCGAACGATATTCGTTGAAACGTTGAGTGAATTCCGGGCCGAGGCGCGACTTGATGTTGACTAGGGTAGACAGCGGGACTCTTTCTCCTTTGTTGTTGAGAACATAAAATCGTCCGACGTTCTCGATGTTGGCACGGTCTTCACCTTCGGCCTCGATATACACCTGCCATTGGCGGCCGAATCGATTGAAATAGTTGATGAAATAACCGCCCATAAACGCCTGGATCGTCCGATATACGTCACTCAGGTTGACGCCTTGCTTCAGAACCTTGTCACGATCTACATCGACGAATTTCTGCGGAACACTCGGCAGGAATGTCGTATTGATGCTGCCGATTTCGGGACGTTTGCGTGCAGCCTCAAGAAACGTGTTGACGTTCTTCGCAAGGAACTGAACATCGCCGCCCGAACGATCTTCGAGCAGAAACGTGAATCCGCCGGCTGTGCCGACCCCCGGAATGGCCGGCGGAGAAAACCCGAATATAACCGCCTGCGGCACTCTGCTGAATTCACGATTCAAATTCGCTTTCAGGGTTTGAAATTGTTCTGCGCGCGTCGTGCGATCGTCCCAAGGCTTGAAGGTTACGAAGAAGGTCGCGTTATACGTAGTACGCACGAAGCTCAATAGACTGAAGCCGATGAAGCATGTCGAGTTTTGAACTCCTGGCGTATTCCGGATGATCTTTTCTACGCTGTCCACGACCGCTGTCGTTCGTTCCAGTGAAGCGGCATTGGGGAGTTGAACGGAAACGTAGGAATAGCCCTGGTCTTCATCGGGAAGAAAGCTCGTCGGCACGCGATGGGCGAAGAACCCGGCAGCCACGCCGAAGGCGACTAGCAACACTGCCATAACAAGGGTTTTCTGAAGGAGTACCCCGCTCCAACGTACGTAACCGGCGTTTGCGCGCTCGAATACACGGTTAAACCAGTCAAAAAATCTGCGTAGCAACCCATGGCTTTCCTCCCGTGGACGAAGCAGGAGCGCAGCCAGGGCCGGGCTCAGGGTAAGCGCATTGAACGCGGAGAAGAGAACCGAAATCGCGATCGTCACCGCAAACTGCTGGTAAAGGCGTCCAGTGATGCCCGGAATGAACGCCGTGGGCACGAATACGGCGGACAGAACCAGCGCAATTCCGACGACTGGACCAGAGAGTTCCTCCATCGCCTTCAACGCCGCGGCTTTGGGCGAGAGTCCTTCCCCGATGTGGCGTTGGACGCCCTCAACGACAACGATCGCGTCGTCGATCACCAGACCGATGGCCAGGACCAGCCCGAACAGAGAAAGCGTATTGATCGAAAAACCGAATAACGGAAACAGAACAAATGTGCCTATCAGAGATACCGGCACCGCAAGCAGCGGAATCAAGGTGGCTCGCCACCCCTGGAGAAAAAGATAGACGACCAGGATCACCAGGATGAGAGCAATCACCAGCGTCTTCACAATTTCTTTAATTCCTTGGGTTACGGACAGGGTCGTGTCCAGGGAGATGTCGAAGTCGAGATCCTCCGGGAAGCGTTCCTTCATCTGAGACATGAGCTTCTTGACACCGTTGCCTACATCCACCGCGTTCGATCCGGGCAGTTGATAAACAGCGATAACTGCTGCAGGTTTGCCGTTGAAGCGACTGGCAGCGCTGTAATCCTGCGACCCTAGTTCAATGCGGGCGACATCACGAACACGGACGGTACCTCCATCCGGTGTTTCCCGCAGCACGATCTGACCGAATTGTTCCGGCGACACCAAACGGCCCTGGGCCAAAACGGTATAAGTCAGCTCCTGACCTTTGGGGATAGGCGGGCCTCCGGCCTTCCCCGCGGGATTCACGGTGTTCTGCGCTTGAACGGCGCTAATAATTTGAGGAACCGTGATCCCCAGCTTTGCCAGTTTGTCGGGGTTCACCCACATTCGCATCGCGTATTGGCCAGGGCCGAACACCTGGACATTGCCGACGCCGGGCGACCGAAGAATCGGATCAACGAGATTGATGTAGGCGTAATTCCCCAGAAAAGTCGCGTCATAAGTTCCGTGCGGCGAATCAACGGCGATCAACATGAGGGGAGCCGTCACCGATTTTCGTACCGTGATCCCGTAGTTGGTCACATCCGACGGAAGCTGCGAAGCGGCCTGCGTCTCACGCGACTGGGCCAGGATGAAGTCGTTATTTGGATCGGTTTTTGTATCGAAATCCACGATCAAGCTCGTAGTCGAGTTTCCCGTGGCGTTCAGGGAGTACATGTAATTCATGTTGTCCACACCGTTCATCTGCTGTTCGAGAGGCGTGGCCACTGCTTGTTCCAGAGTTTGCGCGTCGGCGCCGACGTAGGTGGCGAGGATCTGGATTTCGGGTGGAGCGATTTTCGGGAACTGGGCAACCGGCAGTCTAAGGATGGTGAGAGCGCCAACCAGCACCAGCACGATCGAGATCACCATCGCAACAATGGGACGATTGATGAAGAACTTTGACATGGGATCACCTGCTCCCGGCTTCTGTGCTGAACGGCTTGGCATTGACTCGCATTCCGGGACGAACCTTCTGCGTTCCTTCCGCGACGACCCGGTCCCCGGGATTGAGCCCATCCGAAATCACCCAGCGGCTGTCCACCTGTGCCCCCACTGTAACCGGTCGAATTGCTACCTTGTTGTCGTGATCCACTACGGCAACCTGGTAGCCGCCTTGTAACTCTGAAACGGCTCGTTGTGGCACAAGCAATGCGTCATGTTGGACGTCGACGAATACCCGTACTTTGGCAAAACCGCCGGCCGCAAGATGTTGTTGGGGTTCGGGAACAGCGCAGCAATGCGGATTGTTCCAGTGCTCTCATTCACCTGGCGATCGGCAAAATCAAATGATCCCAGATGCGAATACGTGAGCCGTCCGCCAGCA
>CAVPCD010000014.1:0-23582 GCA_963702345.1 uncultured Acidobacteriota bacterium
CAAGACGTAGCCGAAATCTTGCGAGTGCCGACTTCCTGGGTCTACGAACGCACCAGGCGGCGATCTGCGGACCGCATTCCAGGTTTCAGGATAGGGAAATACTGGCGCTTTCGGCTAGGGGATATCAAGGTTTGGTTAGAGGAGAATCGCCATGTCGAGCTTACAAACGCTTGACTGTGAAGTTAGAATAGATGGCGATGCGCGAAAGACTGGACGGGCCAACGGAAAGGTCAATATGGCTCGTCGCAGGCATCAGATTGGATGTTTGTTTGTTCGCGGTAAACGCCCAAAGGTCTGGGTTGCACGCTGGAGAGAGCGAGTGCTGACTTCAAGAGGCAGCATGAGCACGATTCTCCGTTCCGAGGTCTTGGGAACGGTGAGCGAACTTTCAAAGCGCCAAGCTCAGAATCTATTGGAAGACCGACTTCGCCCGGTGAATAGAGGCCGGGCGGTACCTCGGTCCAACATTAGCTTCCGGCGGTTCGTGGAAGACGAGTTTAGGCCTCTCGTCCTTCCAACATTGAAGTTTGCCACGCGGGAAATCTACACTCTCCTGCTCCTCGAACACTTGTTACCCCGTTTTGGCGAGGAGTGCATGGCGGATATAGCTACACCGGAGGTTCAGCGGTTTGTTCTCGAAAAACTGAAGCAAGGATACGCATGGGAGACGGCTAGCCACATGCGACATCTACTCAGCAAAGTGCTCGGCACAGCCTGAGACTGGCGGTACCTGGCAGATAACCCTGTTTTGGGCGTGGAAGATGCCAGAACGAAAACTCAAACGTCCACACAAGGCTCTTTCTCATTTAGGAGGCCCGAATGCTCCTCTCTAAAATGAATGAACCAGAACGAACCATCACAATCGTTGCAACTCTGGCCGGTCTACGAATCGGAGAAATACTTGGACTTCGCTGGGGCAGAAGTAAGTTCATCTCGACCAATGCACCTTAGAGGTCGAGGAAACCTGTTACAAAGGGGTCTTCGGTACTCCGAAAAGTAAGGCCAGCCGCAGGGGGACACCGCTCGCACCCGTTGTTGTCCAGGCTCTTGATACCCACCGCTTGCGGTGTATGGACACTTCGGCTAACGCGCTAGTGTTCCCAAAGGGGACAACGAACCGCTATCAGCCGACAACTTGCGGAAGAAGCGTCTGGCTACTGCATGTCGGCGGGCAGGGCTGCGCCGGATTGATTGGCACACGCTCCGCCACACGTACAGCACTCTCCTCCACGCATCTGGGGACCCCAATAAGAGTTCAGCAAACCTTGCTGGGGCACTCCAGCGCGGCAACAACAATGGACGTTTACACACACCCTGTTTCCAGCTTCCGAACGCGATGCGGTCTCAAGATTGGGCGAGGTTTTGTTCCCAACTGTTCCCAACTGGCACGACAATGCAGCAGGCACCGAAACGGGCAGCACGCTAACTCAATGATTCTGTTTGGAGTTTTGGTCGGGGCGTGGGATTTGAACTCGGAGACCTCCTGCGCCCAAGGCAGGCGCGCTACCAGGCTGCGCTACGCCCCGACATGAAGTGCGAGATTCATTCTAAAGCACTTTCCAACTTTACTCCTAATCCGTCCCATGCTTTTTACCACCGACTGTGCACGAACTTTGCACGCATGAGGCTATTGCACCACGACTGTGCTCATTGACGGCTTCAATTCCGATAAACAGTGCTCATCTGCTGATTCTGGTTCTTCCGTGGTCATACCTGCTGCCGACTAAGCCTGACGAGGAAAGAAAACAATTGGACAAGGTATCGAAGCGATACTTCGACATCCCGATTTCCGGTCCCTTTCCAACCAGGGGCAACCCTCCATCTGCGCGAGGAAACATTCGCATCGGCGGTTGATGTAGGTTATGGCTGCGTTAGTAGCGAAGACTCGATCCAACGGAGGATGCGCCAGCCCCCTCACTTCTTCTCCCGTTGAGTGCCGGTAGAAGAAGTTTCAGAAGCGCTTCGTCCGAGAACGGGTTCTGACCTGAGATCAACTCGCGATCTTGAAGGACGTAGCTCTTCCATGGAGCGAGCACACTTACGTCACCGCCCGCCGTACGCAAGGCGAAGTCCGGGTAGAAGAGAACCTTACCACCAATCTCAAGCGGCTCCCGCTGCTGCTCTTCCGCCGTCGAAAAGATGGTCATCTTATATCCAGAATAAATCCATCCTTGAGCCTTTGCCTGCGCTCCAGCGGCATCGCCCGCTGCCAGCGCTGCGACCACCTCCTTCGAATTCGGAAGAGCCGAGAGAAGTGAAATCGGGCCATGGCAGAGCACCGCCGTAGGCTTGGATGTTTCATGAAAGTGTCTCATCACCGTGCCAGCGTCGGGATCATCGAGAAGATCCATCATCGGGCCATGGCCGCCGGGGACGAAAACAGCGTCATATTGATCCAGGCCCGATGCGATGACATCCGAGATGCGAGTTGGATCTTTGAGCCCAGTCAGGGTGTCGCGGAATTTTAGATAGTCCTGAAGCTTGGCCTCGTCCCCGCCGAAGAAATCGGCTACAGCTGAATGGACATCCATTTGCGGCGTGTTGCCTTTGGGGTTGGCGAAAGTGATTTCGTAGCCTTCCTTCATCAAGGCGCGAACCGGAACCGTAAGTTCGTTGAGATAGTAGCCAGCGCCGGCATAAACCTTGCCATCTTTCAATGGCAAGCCATGACCGCTCGAGACCAGCACCAAGACTTTTCCTTTTGTTGTCATTTTGTTCTCCTTTTTGAAATCGAATCTGTTTCCCAAGATCTAGCTTGTCGCAGAGCAACCCAATTTGCGAGAGCCTCGGCCAGCCGCGCGCTGATGTGCGTTATGGCTGCGGGAATCCGAACATCAACCACGACTGATTGGCTACCCAATGCGGGTACAGCTCCGTCATCTGATCGAACAGCTCCTGGTCGGATGTCGCGGTTTTCTGCAGCCGATCGAAGTCCTGCAGGTAACGCTTGGTGTCCTGGATCGTCGAGGGAGAGTCGGGCGCGCCAGGCTTCTTGTGACCGGCGACAACAATCGCCGGGTTCAGCGCCGCTAACCGGTCTAGCGCCGCGATCCAATTCTTTCGGCTCTCGGGGGTGGTGTCGCCGACGTACATGCGGCATTGGTTGTACACAACGTCGCCAGCGACGATCAGGCCGATCGATGGAACGTATAGAGACGTCGAATCGGGACTATCGGTGCGGCCCTGCTCGATGATGCGCAATTCGTGGCCCTCGAGAGTGAACGTGTCGTGCTCATAGGGCTCAGGTGGAACCAACTTGGTGGCCACTTGCCCAGGAAAGAGCCGGCGGGCTAACCGCTCCACTGTGGGAGTGAAAGACATCTGCATGGCGTTCACCGTCTTGGGCGTTGCTATCGCCCGAGCGCCCGGGAAACGGTCGAGCAGAATGCTCAGACCGTAGAAGTGGTCGAAATGGGCGTGCGTTATATAGATGGTCTCCAAGTTGCGGTTGTGCAGAGCGACCCAATCCGCGAGAGCCTCGGCCTCAGCCACTGTCCCCATTGCGTCCACCAGCACCGCGTCGTACTCGCCGAAGATTAAAGTCGACGTGATCGGGTCAAAGCCGAGCGCTTCGCCGAAGGGCTTTGGCCGCTCGCCGACCATGGCCTTTCCCGGGGCGGTAAAAACGTTCACACTAAGCGTGTTCGACGCGACAGGCGCGGTCACGCGCGTGGTCTCTTTCAGTCCATTTGTGCCGTCCATCTGGTACTCCTTTCGATGTCAGAGCGAGTGACTGTTGCAAATGGCAGAACGGACGACGAATCCTGGACACGTATCGTCGACCAGAGAGTCGACATGCAGCGGAAGCGCTCGCAACATCCGAATCCCATCCGGGCCGAGCGCTAACCGTACTTGAGATCGGTGCTCTGTCCGACCTCGATAATATAACCGTCAGGATCGCGGATGTAGCAGCGAATCTCGCCGTACTTGGGAATCGGCGGCGTGAGGAACTCGGCTCCTCGACTTTTCCACAATTCATAGCACGCTTGAATATCCGCAACGCGGAAATTCATAAAGCTGTTGATGTGATTCGGGTCGGGGACGCTGAGCGTTACCGTCGGCTTGTCCGGGGTCGGCCCGCCCCCGACATTCAGAATCATCCAGATATTCGCAAGCTGAAGGTACGGAGGCGCGTTGCCGTCACCCATGGTCAGAATGCGAGCGCCGAAGACCTTTTCGTAGTAGCGAGCCGATCGCTCGACGTCGGCGACGGTGAGAAAATGCGCGATGCTGATCCCCTCTCGCGGGGGCATCTCATAGCTCTTCTGTTCGACTTGTACCGCGTTCATTGATGGCTCCTTTCGTACGCCGTTCATTGATGACTCCCTTCGATATGGCTCATCACAAATACGGTGTCCCGAGTTCCGCTTCCATTCATGAAAAGTCGGTCGACACCAGCTAGTGCAGTAGCGATTCCCAATTGGCTGGAACTTTTCCAATTTTCCTTCCGCGTCCTGGCAAGCAAGCTTGGCTTCGACGCGTCCCCGCAACGTCCGGAGCTGAGAACCGCGTCGGGCGCCGGCCTAGCGCGCGATTTGGCCCAGGTAGTATCCGAGCCGATTTTCGACATCCCCCGGCTTGTGGAAGCCGCGCGCCATCAGCGCTTTGATCCCATCCTGGGCGGCGGGTCGCCCGAGCGAAGCGATGCACGCATCCCACCCGGCGCCGAGCTCGACGTCCGGCGGCAGGCTGGTGTTGACGAGGCGCTTGGTGTTGGCGATCGCCCATTTGTCGAACTTGGCGATCCGGGTCGCGAGCGCCTCTACGAACGCATCTAGCTCGGCGTCGGGCAGGGCGCGATTAATGTAGCCGTAGGCTTCGGCCTGGTCTGCCCGGATGTCTTCCGAGCTCAAGAGCACCTCGAGTGCGCGGTTTCGGCCGATGAGTTGGGGCAGCCGAGCCATGGGGCCGCCGCCGGCGACCATCCCCACGCCCACCTCCCATTGCGAGATGATGGCCTTCTCGCGGCTGGCGAAACTCATGTCGCAGGCCAGCGTGATCTCGCTGCCGTTGCCCGTCGCCCGGCCACGGATGAGGGCGATGGAGGCGACTGGCAAGCGGGTCAGACGCGCGAGAAAGTCCGGCCAAGGCGGCAAGCCTGTGGGACCCGCCGGCATTGAGGTCAGGTCCTCGAGCTTGGCCAGGAAATCGGAGTGATTCAGGAAGTAGTCGTCGACCGCGCTGTCGAAGACCACGACCCTGACATGCTCGTCGGCCTCGAGAGCGTCGATGACTTCCTGAAACTGCTGGACCATTTCCGGGCCCATCACGTTGATCGGCGGGTTGTCGATCGTGACACGCCAATAGGCGGGCGACCGCCGGGCCACGCGAATCTGTGCGGGCTTCGCAAGTGCGCTTGCAGTTGTCATGGCATTCTCCTGTCTATTTGTTGGTCTCGGAAACCGGTTGATTGTCCCCAACGCTTTCTCGAGATTTGGATCATTTGTTCCTTGCCGGCAGTTGGTTGATTACTGCCGCGCCTGCCTTGCTGACGATCTCGTCCTGGGAATCCGTGCCTCCCGAACAACCGATTGCGCCGATAATCACGCCCTGTTCGATCAGTGGGATGCCGCCTCGAGACGCAATGATTCCATCGAACGCGAGCAGATAGTTGAGATGCATAAGCTGGACACCGTCCTCGAAGACTTCGTTTCGCGCCGGAAGGTCGCGGCTGCTCGCGCCTTGTGTTCGGCAATCTGAATGGAGGCAAGCATCGCGCCGTCCATTCGTTGGAAGGCGACGAGGTTGCCGCCGGAATCGACCACCGCTACGTTCATCTTCCAATTCCGCTTCTTCGCCTCTGCCACCGCCGCGTGAATAACCGCCTGGGCCCGGTCTAGCGATATCGGTGGGCCATACGGAGTGTCGAAAGGAATTTTGTCGGGCACAAAATCGAGAGGATTTGTTTCCCTGGGCTGCAGCGCTCGACTCGCACTGGCGGCGCTTCCTGTTTTCTCATTTGACATACGTTCCTCCTTCAATCGTCGCGGTCCAAATTGCTACCGAAAATAGACCGCAGCTCGCTCTGGCTTTGGACCTTCGCGCCCAAGGCGGCGAGATCGCCTTGGCCGCGGTGATCGATTACCATTTGCCTACATGCGCACCGCCATCCACGTGCAGCACCTCCCCGGTCACTTGACCCGCTTCCGTCAGATAAACGATCGCGTCGACGATGTCTTTCACTTGGGAAATCTGACCCATCGGTTGCCGCGTCTTGAGGAAATCCTTCGGCTGCCCCTCATGCATGGGCGTATCGACGACCCCCGGCGCGACGGCGTTGACGCGTATGCCTTGCTTGGCATATTCCATCGCCAAGCTTCGCGTGACGGCTTCCAAGCCTCCCTTGGTCATCATCGCAACGGACGAATTGATCCCCGCGATTGGATGATTCACCTGGGCTGCGCTGACATTGACGATGCTTCCGCCAGTGTTCTGAGCCAACATCTGCTTGACCGCTAGCTGGGTGATCAGGAGAAAACCTTCGAGGTTGACCGATGCGAGAGCGCGAAGATCATCAACCGTGTAATTCGTGAATTGTTTCGCTAAATAGAGGCCGGCGTTGTTAACCAGCGCATCGATCGATTTGAATTTGTTCTTTGCAACTTCGGCGATCCTCGCCGCGGTGGCCGCTTCGGCGATGCTTCCGTCAACTAGCGCGAGCTTATCCGATTCCTCGAACTCTCCTGATTTGGTGATGTTTCGCGAATTCGCCGCCACGTTGTAACCGCGATCCAGAAACGCTTTGATCACGCCGGCTCCGATACCATGCGAGCCGCCGGTCACGATTACTGTTTTCTGCGTATTTGGCATTTCTCACCCTTCATTGCCCGGACCATGGCGTACCTCAAGACTCTCCTGTTCAATGAGATCGATCGAATACGTTGTGACCAGGTAATCAAATCAACATTCCGGGGAGGAAACAATTGGACCATGGTATCGACGATACTTTGGTATCGGGTGGCGCGCCGAACCGTCGTCTCACCCGCGGCTGACAAGAAGCTTCCCTTTCTTGGGTCCTCCTGAGCCTACCGCGAGGCATAAGCTCAAGTGACACGCCGATCTGACGTCCGTTGGCGGACCGATGCGAATTCTAAATGAAATGAGACATCGACCCGGCGTGAAGTTAGGGCTTCGCTCTTATTTCTTTACGCTTGGCAAAGAGCACGTTGAAGAAGAGACCTTCCAAGATCAGAGATATTGGCTTGCCAGCCCACTTCAAGGAGCACCTCCTCTACCGAACGCGCAAAAGTCGGCATACCAATACTCCTTCGCGACCGCGGCGATTAAGCCCTAATTGTTGGGCTTGGGAACAGCAGGCATTCGAATTCTGTTGGTGAACGAGTCTTCCTCATCCGATGCCCGAAAACTTCTTAGATCGGTCCCTTGCCTGCTGGCGACAAATGAACAGCTCTTGGTATCGCCGACCCAGGGCTGCGGGTAGGCTTCTGGTTCATCGATTGTAAAGTTGAGCTTCAGGGTGTCCTGGTCTAAACGCTGGTAGCGTTCCATTAAGTCTCCACCTAATCCGCATTCGACGCGCAGTGCAGCTCAGGATCTTGCAGACACTTCGTCAACGAGAGTCGTTGTGAATGAGCGGAAGCTGAATCAACTGCCATTTCTCTCGTATTAGCAGTGTTCCGTCCCTTCCACAGTGCCAGCCAAACGAATCGGGCCAGTTGGGTTCGTTTCGTAATTTCGGTACGACAATTCTTCATGCTCCAGACCGTGGCCACTGAACGTTATGACGGACTCATTCGGATCTTCACCTTCGTTGACATCTGTCGAGATCGCAATCGGTTCGAGGTTCATTGCGATCGCCTTCTCACAATCATTTCCTTCAGAAGGGACGCTTACCATTGGCTGGCAAGGCTCAGGGGTCAATTCATTCGTCTGCTCGCCAGTTACCTGGTCTTCTGACCCCTCATGGGCATCAGCGGTGTCCGGAACATCAATTTCCGGTTCACAATCGACTTCCAACTCATTCGACCGGGCCACACGCTGTGCCTGCAGCTTTTCCAATCGCTCAATCGCTTTTTCCAGCTTCCGCCCGAGGGTTGAGTCATAGCGGATCAAATTGCCTATCGACTTCGTTTCGAAAGCAGCGCTATATGCCAGCACAATCTGCTCATATCCCAGCAAACGAGTTTGCCGGAGTGATTCAGTGGCTATCTTCTCGACCAGCAAATTCTCGACGAAACCGATCGGATCATAGTGTTCCTTAAATCCAGCGTATAACCGCTCGTATTGCTCACGATCGAGAGCAGGTTGGCTGGGATTGCCGAAAAGGCGGTCGGCAAAAACCCCATGTTTGAATGAGTTTGCGGAGGAGCGCCGCTTGCCTTCGGAGGATGTCGGTCCTGTCGACCGCTGGGCATTCTGACGATTTGCTTCGAGCTTTCGTGATGAAAGTTCTTTTTTCGTATGCTTATCACTCATGGTCTTCCTTTTTTTAAGGTGCCCTGCCGTTCGCTTGAATTCGCAGCGACGATGAGCCCTGAATTCGCGAACCTGCCTTTCATGCCGAAATCTTACTGAACAGGAAATGCAGACTCGCATATAGGAACTTGAAAGTCGGAAAACTTGAAGACTTGCGTTTTCCATCAAATCACAGGCGAACCATATCTAACCATGGTTAAGGAAGCGATTTCTGTATTACGAACTAGCGAATCAGCCGCAGGTTAGAGGGAGACAGTACGATGCGGCGCAGTCGCTCCGCATCGCGGGTGTCGGTAGCGCAGCGATACCACGGCGACGACGTCGTTCGAGTTGAACGCTTAATCGCTTCCTGTACGATCGGCCGCTACTTCGGGGTTCGATCTGCGCGTGCACTTGAGGGTCCTGATTTTACCCAAATAGCCGTCCTGCTCTAAGTTGGGAGCATTAAACCCATTGATGGCGCTGCGGCGGTTTGTATTGTTCTGCGCCACGTGCGCCGTGACCTTCATTTCTCATAGGTCTCGCACCAACTCTCGCGTGTCATAATTCTTGTCTCCGCCCAGTGTCACCTGAGGCGCGAGAGGAAGCCGGCCTATCGCAGGCAGAGCTCGCGAAGCGGCTGGGAGAGACCCAGTCATTCATTAGCAAGGTCGAACGCGGAGAACGCCGTTTAGTGATGTAGTTGAGCTTCGGGCGTTCTGCCGAGGCCTCAAGATTCCATTCCCTGAATTTGTAAACAAACTTCACCCGGCGCTCAGCGCCAGCGAGCGGTAAGCGTGCAGGAGGTAATAGAAAGTCTGGTAAACGTCGAGCGCTTCGACATGGGGGCCTTGTGCGAGGCTGCCTGGCCGCTCGTGGAGGCGCATCCACAAACGCGCGCGCAGCAGCAAGTGCTCAAGGATAAGTTGGGTGATCACTATAAAGGCCTCTGTAGCGTAATCCTGAGAAATGTCTTTCTAATTGAACTTGTTAAGGTGCCAACGATCGAGTCCACAAAAGTGCGCGTTCGCTGGCACGAGCAACTGGCCGGTGACTCGCGTGAATGTTCCTTTGACGAGTGCCTGGCAATCGCGGCACAGCTTTTGACAGACCTGAATACCTGGCTACAGGATGCGCGACACGAAGAGTTAATCAGGCTGGTATTCGATGAGAGTATCCTTCCTTACGATGCCCCCCTCGACTACCGGGAACGGCCAGGACCCGCCGATGCAGTCACGCGGATACATCGTATGGGCAATATAAGCTGGTTTTACGACGACTTAATGCTCCGCACCGTAAAACTCAGAATGTTCTTACGCGCCGCAGAGACCAGCCCCGATGCCGAGTTTTTCAGAAGGGTTCTCGACGACAAAATCAAGATTAAGACTTATCTGACGGATCGAGCGTTGACCGGACCTTACAAGACCAACCGAGAGAAGCGCTGGGAAACGCATCCACATTCCGTGCAATTTGCAACGCGACGGTCCTGCTTGGAAATCGAGTATAAGCTCGTCACGCAGCTCTGTGCTTTTGAAGGGTTTCCGCCGCAATCACGCGAGCTGTTGCAGGCGCAGCATATTCTGCCCGAAAAGTTGGAAGTGTTTCGGTGCCTGGTAACGCGGGAGCCGTTGTCGTTCCCGCCGTTCCGTGAAGCTCTGCTAGGCCCCCAGCATGGAAAGTCCGAATTCCAAATCGGACATCTAAATCCACTTAAATTGGATGAGCCGGGAACCGACGTGGTAGGTCACACGGCCGACAATATCAGTTGGATCTCTGAAGACGGCAATCGAATCCAGGGTCCGCTCAGCCTCACCAATGTGAGACAGCTCCTCAGACGGATCTCTGCGAATTACGATGAGCTAAAGATCGTCTGACGCGCCGTTGCCTCTGCCCACCGAGGCGCGGGCCTCTTTCGCCAACTCGCGGAGCCTCAATGCGCAACTTGACGGCCCTTTTCACCATGCGGGAAACGCGTTCACGCGCTTCAGGCGCTTTAGGAACCGGTAGCACCAGTTCGTACAGGCGCTCACCCAGGCTGTCAATGATGTCTTGGGTGAATTGCTTTGCTTTCACCTGGCGCTGGACGACTGGGGAACTGAGAATTGCGAGCAACAGGTAAGGGTCAAGACCGATTTCGTTCGGGTGCGTCCGGATCTTGAAAATATGGCTCTGGTAGAGGATCTCCGTGTCCGCCTCGGAGATAATCGCGCAAATTCCAATCAGGTAGGTGCCATCCTTGACCATTAAGATGTCACCCGCTTTAACATCTTGCTTGTGCTTTAGGCCCTCGTAGAGCTTACGCTCAACCCCATGCTTGTGATCGGCCTTCAGCTCCCAATTGCTTATGTCCGACGTTCTTATAAACGGTATGCTGCCCGTACCATAAGCGAGTTTTCCCAATTCGTCGCCGGTGGTTACCGAAAGAACATTCTGGGATATAAGGTCACGGAATTCTACGAGTGTATGCGATTCGGCCAGACTTTCCAGATCGACCATGATTTGTGGATCGTAGTAGCGGGGACAGAGTACATTGGAGCGAAGGGCTGGCTTTTCGAGGACAAATCCCAGGTTCGACGCCGGAAATTTCTTCTTCTCCTGATAACGAGCAAAGTTCTCCGCAATCGTCGGCAAGTCGTTATGAGGGATTGAGCGGGCACGAGAGTCATGCCCACACCACTTTGCTTCGGCCATGAAAACGCGCTGCGATTTTTGTGTGGCCCGTTTTTCCGCAACAACCAAGCAGGTCTTAGTATGTGTCCCGCCCTTTCCAGAGGTCTTGAACAGAGATTCTGGCATCCCAATGACGGCCTGCACATCGCTATGGTGAGTCAGATACTCCATGACGTACCGGTAGGATTTATTAGATAGGATGCTTTCTGGCAGCACAATTCCAAGACGGCCGCCGTCTTTAAGCAACGAAAGGCATCGCTCAACGAACAAGACTTGGGGCGGAACCTGGCGCTGCAGAATATTTGTCGGAAGCCATTTATCACATTTAAGATCGTGCTTCCATTTTCTCGCCAGCTCGAACGTCCTGAGAATTTCGGGTAGTGCCGCAACGATGCGCATGCCAAAAGGCGGATTAGTAAGGAGAACGTCAAATCCATCCTTGGGCAGGTGATTCTTGAGCGGCCCCTCCCCGTTTTGAAGAGCGATGCTATCCGCGCAAATGACTTTCGGGTGCCCCTTCGTGATCAGCGAAACATGCAGTTTGGCGAGTTTGACCAGGTAGTCGTCCTTGTCTATCCCATAAAGAGTCTTAGCCGCCTCAAGGCCCAGCTCTTTGACCGACATACCCATCTCAACGTAATGCCGTGCGACAGCCGTAAGGAACCCACCTGCGCCGCAGGCTGGATCAATCACCATTTCCCCTGATTTCGGGGCTACTGCCTTGACTAGAAGATCGGTTACAGACCGGGGCGTGAAGAATTGTCCAGCACGGCTCCGGGATTCCGACCCAACAAAGACTTCGAAGGCATCCCCAATCGGATCGCTGCTCGCATCCAGCAACGAGAAGTCGCACTCATCGAGGACCATGCTCATTGCCTGCGGATCAATCAGAATCTCAGCGTCTCGTTCGTAAATGTCCGGAAAATCTGCGCGGACTTGGCTGAATATCGTGCGCACACGACGGCTCTTCTCGAACAGGTCGAGCCCGGAGGGGAACGGACTAGCCGCCGACGTTTCGACGTAGAGCTTGCAGAAGAGACATTTTAAGACCTCATCGAGAAGAGCGTCGTCGCGAGTCGCGCCGACGACCTGACCGGCGAGGTAATTCCTGATATGACGGAAGGTTTCCTTGGGGTTTCTCATCCCCGGCAGAATGGCGGTTTGTCCGACGACCGCCCTTGCGGTGGCTGCGCTGCTCACGGCGCTCCCTTGACAGATGATGTTCAGTATCGAAACTGAAACATATCCTGTGACAGAGTGCAACTCGCATGGGAAAAATAGCGAGATTTGGCTTAGATGGCGATTCGAAAGCTAGGAAACAATGTGCTGAGATTGTCTGAGGACGGGGAATCGCTCCAGTCCGTTTTACCAGCGAGCGGCAACCTGTGACCCCGCAGCCTTCTTTTCCACATAGAGGATTTGAAGGTCGCGGGACACTCGAGCAGCAAATTCAACGCACTATGTCATGTTCGCGGCGAATGTCGTTAAAAACGTCTTTGGTCAAGCGAGTAGGTCGGTGGCTACATCATCGAGCCCCTGTCGGATGTCTTCCACCACGTTGGCACTGGCTGCAATATCAAGCAAGCATTGATAGGCTTCCGCGTCCTGCACAATCGCCGCGGCCTTCCCCTTTACCGTAAGCACCACGGGACGCTTGCGGAGCTAGTGCGGAGACGACCTGCTTTTTGGATTTCGGCTTTGAGAATCTTTTCTATGAAATTTGAAACCATTCTCTTCCACGTAGGGCTGTGCCTGAACAACCCGCAATTGAGCGAGACAAACCTAATCCGGCGTCCAGGAGCGAGTGACCTTGATTGGCTTGTCGAACTTGTGGAATAGTTCGATTGTGCACCCTGGGTGCACAAATCCGCCGAGCGAGGTCATTCTCTTGACTCAGACTGTGTCGCACCCCGTGTGCAACCAGTCTGCACACTCACATCGCTGTGCATCCGATGACAAGACCGAACTACCCTCGCTTCTTCGAGCCATGCTCTTGTGCAACCTAGTGCACAGGTAGATAGAGAATTTCTGGTGCCTCAAATTCCCTGCCGTTTCGGTGCTCCGTGTTTGATCCTCCCATTCTCATTTTCGCCTTATCTTCGCCTACAGTAAATCAAACGGAAGTGGCAAATCAAGTCTTATTTTCGGAACCACCGCAAAAATCGGTACACAACACTTCGTTGCCCCAGTTGCGCATGCCTGTTTTGATCGTGTGGGGGCCAAAGATCAGATTTTTTCGCTTGCGCAGGGTGAGAAGACGTATGAACTTGTCCCGCAGTCCGAAATAGAAGTGATTCCCGGTTGCGGGCACCTGCTAGTCATCGAGTGTTGCCGGAAATCTCCTCTAGAGAACCGCAAGGTCCAGCCGCGCCAGACGCTCGGCATCGGCGACCACATCAATCTCGGCGATCTTTCCGTTGTTAAACGTAAAGCGCAACGCACGGGATAGGTGCCCGCGTGGAGCAACGATGACCCCAACATCGCCATTGACCAGCGCCGTGCGCGCAAACCGTGCCCCTCGGGCAAAGGCGATGGCACGCTTGGCCCAAGCCTCGGCTCTCCGCACTTCTCTTTCGGCATCGGAGAACCCTGCGGCGCGATCGGCTCGTACGAACACCTCAGGATCGAGGAGCACAACCGGAGCTTCAAAATCGCCACGGCGCAAAGCCGATAGAAAACCTTCGATCACTTCCTTCTGGCGGCTATGTCGGTGTCGGACGTTGTCGCCCGACCCTGCACGCGGCGGTACGCGCGGCTGGCAATTTGCTGCGTCGCTTCGGGTGAGCGATCCAAGATCGTGGCAATTTCCTCGAACGGCAGACCCAACATATCGTGGAGCACGAAGGCCAAACGCTCGGCGGGAGCCAACGTGTCGAGCACCACGAACCAGTGCGCCTCATGTCATGGGCGGCTGGTCCCGGCGAAGGAATTCAGCAACTTGGCGCGAAGGCAATGCCCGAAGACGGCAAGCCGGAACATCGTTTGCCCTACACACCGTTGGGGCAGCAGACATTGAACAGTCACAAGCCCAGCAACGGGATTCGAAGTGTAATGCCCGCCGATACCAATGATGGGTGGACGATTACACGCTCGTGGTAGAGACGGCGGGTACGGACGAGAGAACCCGCGTTCGACGGGCAGTGCCAATCAGGATCTTGCAGACACCTCGTCAACGAGAGTTGTTGTGAATGACCAGAAGCTAAATCCACCCGCCATTTCTCTCGTATCAGCCAGCTTTGCCTCCCGCCATCACCGCCTTGCATTCTTGCTTATGAGCGAGTCAGAATATTAGTTTCAGCGCGAACTGAATTTGACGCGCAGTAAGCTGTCCCCGTCGAAGTGATCTTTCCGACGTTCGGGTTTGGTACTTCCGAGTAGGGCGTCGTGTCGACGGGATTGCCTACAAAAGCGCGCGGATCCGGCATGGCAAAATTCGCGCGGTTCAGCAGGTTGAAAGTCTCGACGCGAAATTCCAAATTCCCCGCTTCGCCGAGCGCGCGAATAGCCGTGTCCTTTACGAGAGAGAAGTCCCAGTCTCCAAAACCGGGCCCCCGTAAGATGTCCCGCCCGGTATTGCCTAGAGGTCCCCAGTAGCAGCCACCATTGCCTGTCGTACATCCTGGGATAGCTGGGAACGTACCAACGCCGGGAACGGTCGTTCCCTGGTAATACGTGGGCTGCAAGTCAAACATCAGGGGATTGAACCACTCGTTCGGGTTCCCTGTTATGACGGTGTTCTTGTTAAACGGGACAAAAGTGAAAGGGGTATTGTTCATATTGCCGTTCGGGTCCTTTGCTCCCGGGGCGACGGTGAACTTGTTGTAGTCGAGCCATTCGAATTGCCCTTGCAGCACATTCGAGTTTGAGCGGTTATCGTTTTCGACTGGAGTGAATGGGTATCCGGACTGGACCGCCACGATACTGCCTGTCCACCAACCATTGGCCAGCTTCGACAGAAAGCCATTCGACTTCATGTTTGGAAAATGATAGATCAGGCTAAACCGCATGTTGTTCTTTACATCGAAGCAAGCCGGTCCTTTGTCCGTAAGCGGATGAGCCGGATCTACGCCTTCTAGGCCTGGTGGCGGCGCGGCGGTGCAGTCAGAAACGTCTTCCTGGCCCTGCGTTTCATCCTCCAGCAGCGCATACGTATATGCGCCCTGGAATTGCAGTCCCCGGGTTAAGCGTTTGCTGACGACGACCTGCAAAGAGTTGTACCACGAGGCTGCGTTGGTGGCATTTGTGGTGGTGCTGCCGATGGCAGGATTTGGGACTGGACTGATTTCACTCCAGTATCGCGTTCCACCTACGACGATCGGCATAGCCGGCTCGGCATCCGTAATGTCCCACAGATGAGCCCCGCGGGAGCCGGCGTAACCTACCGATAATGAGGTGCTGCCGGGAAGTTGGCGCTCGACAGTCAAGTTGTACACCCACAAATTCGGCCGATAGGCATTGTAGTCGACGCCCTGGGCAGCCAGACCTCCCTGCGCGAACGCTTGGTCTACAGTGAGGAGGTTGCTAAGCGGGAGGGTGAATTTTTGAGTCTTGTTGGGTTGGTCGACCTGCGCGGAAAATGGTGGCATGGAGAGCGCAGACTGTTCCAGATCCATGCCGATGTTGGCCAGGTCGTAATAGACACCGGCGCCGCCGCGGATCGATGTAGTTCCATTCCCAAAGACGTCCCAGGCAAAACCGAGGCGGGGGCTGAAATTCAGGTGCGTCCTGTCCCTCATGTCCGGGCCGAGGGTTACGGCAGTAGAGGTAAGCCAGTCTCTGAAAGCCGATTGCCGGCCTAACTTCTCGTTTGCCGTGGTCATGAATTCATAGCGCAAGCCCATGTTAATGGTGAGTCGTGACGCTACCCGATAGTCATCCTGCGCATAGAACCCGAAGGTATCCCAAGTGAAATCCCGGTTCTCGCTGGCTCCGGCCGCTTCATATTCGAAAAGGCTGGGTATGCCTACGATGAAGTTCGTGAGGCTGCCGAAGTTTAACCGGCCATTTACGGCCATATTTTGCTGTATGCCCATCTCGTAACGATTCATCAGCGTTCCAAACTTGTAGGAATGCTTGCCGCGCGTATAGGAAACGTCGTCACTCAGCGTATAGATATCCTGTTTGCCATAGGCGGGTACTCCTGAAGTTGCGCCCACTATGCCGGCGAAGCCTGGGATGGCAATTGCACCGGGAGCTATTCCCGGAAGCATGTCGAGCGACGACGGCACACTGCCACCTAGCACGGTCAGCTCATTGAAAACGGTCCTGCTGAAGGACGCGCGCGCTGTGTTCAGCACGGATGGTGAAAATATGTGGTTCTCCACCAGCGAGAGAAATTGGTTCCGGCTGGGTTGCGTGGATTGGCAGCAGTTTCCGGCTGTATCGTTTACGAAACCATTCTCAATGGTGTAGCGGACAAAGGCAGTGTCCTTGTCAGAAAAGTTCTCATCGAGGCGAATCTGCCCATAGTTCTCGCTATCTCTGTTTGCCCCGGGCCATCCGAAGCCGGTGCAAGACAGAGGGCATGTCGCACCACTTGCGATATCGCTGGGGGTCTGAAAATTCGCTTGTGGGAACAGGACCGGGTTGGCCATGAGCGCAGCGCTTGGGCCATAAACTGTGCAGCTACCCGTTGAACCACCAGCAACGCTCGCGGTACAGCCCGCTGGCGGAGTTGCTGCCAAAGTCAGCCCAGGACATGCCGCGGACGTGATCGTCGCTCCTGCCCCACCTATACAACTCCTGGGGAGGACGACGGAACTATTCGTTTGTCCTTGATTTTGTCTCAACCCTTCGTAGACCGCATAAAAGAATGTCTTGTCTTTCCGAATCGGGCCGCCAACCGAACCGCCAAAGTTGTTGCGCTGAAATTCTGGAAGCCTTGCCCCTAGAATCGAAGGAGGAAGGTCGAAATAATTGCGGGCATCCAACGCACTGTTTCGAATGTACTCGAACGCGTCGCCATGTATAGCGTTCGTTCCACCCTTGCTGACCATGACCAACTGGCTGCCCATGGTCATGCCATATTCGGCGGCGAAACTGTTGGTGATGACTTTGTATTCCTTGATTCCGTCCACTCCCATCGTGTCGCCGCTCTGGGTCGCCGGGTTGCGTCCATAGATCGTTCCTATCGGCGCGCCATCGAGGGTGAAATTGTTGGAGCGCACAGTTGCCCCGTTAGCGCTGTAAGAAGTGCCTTGCTGCCCGCCTCCGTTGCCGAAGTTTTTGTCCTGCGTAACGCCAGGCTGCAACAGGCTGAGGTCGAGATAATTGCGCCCATTCAGCGGCAGGTCCGCCATTTGTTGCTCGTTTACCAAACCTCCCAGCGCGCCGTTCGTGGTATTTACCACCGGGGCTTCACCAGTGACCACCACAGATTGGGATGCCGTGCCTACGGCGAGCGTAAAATTAATCACATCCTGATCCGCTACGTTCAAGGTGATGTTCTGTTCTGTTTGCGTGCCGAAACCCGCTTTCTCGACTGTGATGGAGTACTTTCCGACCGGCAGTTCATTCCCTCTATAGGATCCGTCAGTGCCGCTGGTTAGTGTGCGGGCAG
This sequence comes from uncultured Acidobacteriota bacterium, assembly GCA_963702345.1. Taxonomy (GTDB): domain Bacteria; phylum Acidobacteriota; class Terriglobia; order Terriglobales; family Acidobacteriaceae; genus Gp1-AA145. The sequence continues at coordinate 17,645 of CAVPCD010000014.1, forward strand.
CGTTCGTATCTGTGTTTCGGATGGTCACTGTCGCGCCGGGGACTATGGCGCCTGACGAATCTTTGACAGTTCCTAAGATCGTGCCTGTCGGAAGTTGCGCGGTCGCCGCGACGACCGCCAAGAATGCAGCGAACAAAACTGCTAAACTTCCCCGGAACGCGCGCACACACAGCCGCTGACGCTTTTTCATTTTCCGCCCCCATCAACCTACGAGTTGTCGCACGAAGTCTCTCGACTGCGTGAACCGTTTCTTTGCTGATTCGACGAAAGTGAGCCGGATCCCCTTACGGCCAGAACGTGGGCGCATACTGTCCCGAGTAAAAGGGCTTGTCAAGTAACATCTGCTTTAACCGCATTTCTAATAGCTTCCTTAAGAAATAATGAGAGTGACGAAATGATATGCAGCGGTTTTGGGGGTTCTTTCGCCTGAATCGAAGACAGCCTGAGACTGACCTTGGTACAATGTCCCGCAAATAACAGCAAAACAATTCGATGCGTCCAATCGCTCTTATCTGCGTGCTGCTGCTGATTGCTCCGCTCACAGCTGGATTGCGTGCCGGGGGGCAGCAATCCAGACCCAAAACCAACGTTTCACCAGCATCTACACATGCCGGCATGCGATCGCTTGACGAATTGCGTGTCGCGGCGGAGAAGGGTGACGCGGAAGCCGAATTCACTCTCGCGGGACTCTACTACAAGGGGGAAGGCGTTCAGCAGGACTACAACGAAGCTGCAAAATGGTACATCAAGGCTTCTGAACAAAATTTGTGGAAAGCGCAATTCAACCTTGGCGCCATGTATGAAGACGGGCTCGGCGTTCCGCAAAGTTACAAAAAAGCAGTCGAATGGTTTACTAAGGCCGCTGAACAGAATGATCCCTCCGCCCAATTCACCCTTGGACTCATCTACCACAACGGGGAAGGTGTGCCTCAGGAACTACAGGCTCGCAATGCATTGGTTTGCCGAAGCAGCCATGCGAGGCGATCCGGATGCGCAATTTAATCTTGGCTTGATGTATGCCAATGGCGAAGGCATCATCCGAAATTACAACGAAGCCATCAAGTGGTATACCAAAGCGGCTGATCGCGGCGATTTGCGGGCCCAATACAACCTCGGGCTGATTTACGAAAAAGGTGAGGGCGTACCAGGCAATTACCAGCGGGCGCTAGAGTGGTACACGAAAGCCGCAGAGCAAGGTTCCGCGGGCGCACAAAACAATCTCGGCGCCATGTATGAAAACGGTCGGGGCGTACCTGAAGATTCTTCCGAAGCTGTGAAGTGGTATACCAAGCGGCCCAGAAGGGTGATGCTCAGGCGCAATACAACCTTGCGGGAATGTACCTAAGGGGACTGGGCGTCCCGCTGGACTTCAAGGAAGCGGCGAAGTGGTACATGAAAGCTGCGGATCAAGACATTCCAGCAGCGGAGTACAACCTCGCGATCATGTACGAAGAAGGACAAGGTGTAGCACAGGACAACAGCGAAGCTTTTAATTGGTGCACAAAGGCCGCTGAGGGAGGTGATGCGGATGCGCAAAATGAGCTTGCAGGCATGTACGAGGATGGTGTCGGCGTTGCACAGGAGCTGGTTCGCGCACACATGTGGTACACGCTGGCGACTACCAGCAAGAGTGTCCAGGAAGACGCGAGCAAAAGTCTTGCGCGTATTGCCGGGCGCATGACGGCGCAACAACTCACCCAGGCGCAGGAAATGGCAAGACGCTGCCTCGCATCACAATATAAGGACTGCAAGTGAGAGAGTCGCCACAGACCTCGTTCCGGGAGGCCAGGTCGGTCCAGATTAACTGCGTTAAATTCGTGATTGTCATTCTTAGTTTTTGCACGGCTGCGAGTACTCTGTCGGCGCACCACGGAAACTCGGCATATGACGAAACGACGCCCGTAAAAATCAAAGGGGTAGTCACCAAATTCGATTGGACCAATCCGCACATCTATATCGATTTGGATTCTAAAGAAAGCGACGGCACAATCACGCACTGGACTGTTGAGAGCCTTAGCCCCGAAAGAATGACGCACATGGGCTGGGACAAAAACAGCGTCAAACCAGGCGACCAGGTGGCCATCACGCTTTCCGCGGCAAAGAACGGCTCTCCAATAGGATATCTCACGAAACTGGTATTCGCCGACGGTAGAGAACTGAAAACGCGCGAGGGAAAGTAGCGGGGAAACAATGGGATTATCCTTGCCGCTGACCCCTTTTCCATTCGTCCCCTTTCGACCGGCATTCCGCCGTGCCCCACGCTGCGACCATACACGTGAATTCCGCTTGCGCGCTGTACCGGTCAGCAAGTCGGATGTCGTAGTATGACTCGCGCGGAACTGAGGGGCAGGTCAGTCGTGTGTGATTATCCACACAATTGTGGGCACTATCTAATCCGTTCTTATTTAATCGTACGCCACGTTCTATACATGCTTGAACCTGGAGGTTTTGGCGAACATCAGAATCCTGTTTCTTTCTTGCGGGGGCCCAATTGTTGATGCCACCAATCCCCCTTCTCCCAAATTACCTGAGAAGAACAAATCCATCGACGCCCTTGGAGACGCCGCATTGTGCTCAGGAAACATATCCAGATTTACCTTGTAAGATAAGATCTGCGTCCAAGAACAGCTTCAGATGTTACTGTTTGGCCCTCACCTTGTGAACTAAACAAATGAATTCCACGATTTAATAGAGTTCGTTTCGCCCTTTTTCATAATAATCGCTCGGCCGATTGGTCGAATCCGGTCAGATCTCGGCGTCTTGCCCGAAGTTGTTCGAGTGCTCTTTGGGTCCGTTGAAGATTTCGCAGGATATGGCTCTCGCACCGGTGGAACTTTTCAAGAACTTCAAAGGGAGGCAGGTTCGCTCATTGGCAGCCAGCTTTTTCCTCCGCCAAACATTTTGCACGCAGAAGCCGGTCACGATGTTTTTTGTCGTAATAGAATGGGTTTTGAATTCGACATCGTCGCCGATTAAAGTTTGGGTTCAATGCGTCGATAGCGGTAATACTTGCGCATGGCAAACTATGTGACCTCCATCCAACAAGGAACCAGATTAGAATTCTAGGATTCAGAGGGATAAGATGAAGAAACTCCTGGGCTTGATGTTTATGTTTTTTACCCTAGCTCTAACCACTTGTTCCGCAGCGAACTGGTATACCTCGCCGACCGGCACTGGTAATGGAACGCTGGCTTCGCCTTTTGCGCTACAGACAGCCCTATCGTCCTCGTTGATCCAGCCTGGTGATACGATCTGGTTACTGGGTGGCACGTATAGCGGCAACTTCACCGCATCATTGAACGGCACCGCTTCAGCTCCGATCATTGTACGTAACTATATGGGGCAGCGGGCTACGTTGGATGGAACTGGTTGTGGTGCACTGGTGCTCTCTGCGAACGGAACCTATACCTGGTTTTGGGGATTAGAGGTGTTAGATTCAGTTGGCCCTCGTCTTTCGACCGGGCCTGGTGTTTGCAAGGCTTTCGGTATTGGTGTCTACGGAGGACCTGGCAACAAATTCATCAACTGCATCGTACACGACACGAGCGAAGGATTCTCAGCTTATAACGCTTCGCCGGATTCTGAATATTACGGCAACGTGGTCTACTACAACGGATACATCGGATCGGATAGAAACTATGGTCACGGGTTTTATATTCAGAACGACACTGGAACAAAGTTGATCCAGGATAACATTACTGGAGACAATGGTTTTGAAGGGGATTCAGGTCTACGGTTCAGGCAGCGCGGACCTTGTGAACATCACACTTGACGGCAATGCCTGGTACAACACTGACTCTTGGCCGTATCCGAATAATTATCAGTACAACATCATTGTGGCGGGCGGAGCGACGCGCTCCGGGATTGTAGTTACAAACAATATGTCCTATTTTCCAGTTTCATCTGCCGTTACGACCGGATATCTGTCTATCGGTGGATATACGGATGGGCAGGATGCTTCGATAACTGGAAACGTGTTTGTTGGTGGATACACCACACTCGAGGTGAATGACCAAGCTGGTCCGGTGAGTGTGACTGGTAACACGATTGTGTCCGGTGCCGGGAGTTTACGTCTAGTTAACTTCGGGCTTGATGCAGGCCAAACTGAGTCAACTTACACTTGGAACCAGAATACTTATTATGACAATTCTGGATATGGCTTTTACATTGCACAGGATAGTGGCAATTATGCTTTCTCGAACTGGCAAAGCTTAACTGGCTTTGATACGAACTCGACTTATCAGCATGGTTACCCGGAAGCGAACCAGATTTTTGTCTTGCCAAACAGGTATGAAGCTAAGCGCGCCAACATCATCATTTACAACTGGCAAAACCTTCCGACCATCTCCGCAGACCTTTCGAGAGTCTTGACAGCTGGGGATCAGTACATCGTTACCGACACGCAGAACTATTACGGACCTCCGGTAGCGCAGGGCACTTACTCTGGCGGCTTGGTTTCGATACCGATGACCGGGCTGACGAAGGCCGCTATCCTTGGCACGACCACACCGCCGCACACTGCACCGGCGTTCGGAACATTTATTGTGAGCGTACCTGCGACTTCGACAACACTTCCAAATCCGGCATCAGCATTGACTGCGGTGCCCAGTTCTACAGGTACAGCGGTAGCACTCTCTTGGGCTGCTTCAACAACTGCTGGCGTTGCTTATGATGTATACCGTTCAACCGTTTCTGGCGGGCCTTATACTGCTATAGCGGCCGGTCAAGGCGTGAGCACATTGACTTATACCGATTCTGGATTGCTGTTTGGGACATATTACTACATCGTACGCTCCATACTAAATGGAGTTGAGTCGATAACCTCTAACGAAGCTTCTGTCATGGTGACTGGTGGGACGCCGACTGCCACCGCTGCTTTCCTTGCTCAGGACACGACGACGCAAGGGAAATGGGCTTCGTTGTACGGAATTGATGGTTATTCCATTGCCAACGGTGGCCAAGTCTTGCCTTCTTATGCTACGTTTGCGGTTAGTGGCCAGACGAATTATACCTGGGCAGCAAGCTCGACTGATCCGCGAGCGTTACTGGATGCTGGTACCGGTATAGCTTCGTGTTGGTATGGAACGTCATTCAGCCTGGACGTAAACATTACCGGCGGTACCCGTGAGGTAGCACTCTATGCACTCGACTGGGATCAACATGGGGGTACGCGTGGCGAGACGATTCAGATAACTGATTATGGTACTGGCGCACGGCCAGACACTCAGACCCTTACGAACTTTGTTAATGGCGTTTACCTCTCCTGGAATATCAGCGGGCATGTAACGATCACCGTGACACGCACCGCAGGGGCGTGACGCTGTGCTAAGTGGCATCTTTTTTGGCGGCGGCAGCGGCAGCACCGGAGCTGCGACTACGACTGCCGCTTTCGTAAAGTTCGACCCAGTCCCGTCTCCACCTCCTACACAAGGTAGTTGGCAAGGCGTTTATGGTGGTGCAGGCTACTCAATAGCCAATTCTGTTCAAAGCCTACCGAGCTGGGTTACTTTGTCGGTTTCTGGTGAGCAGTCCTATACTTGGGCCACCGGGACTACTCAGACGCGTGATCTTCAGTTTCCTGGTGGCAGCGGACGAATTGAACTGCCGGTATGGGGCAACGACCTTTACCATAGATATCAACCTAACCGATGGTGCGGTTCATCAGGTGGCCATCTATGCTGAGGATTGGGACGGTTTCGGTGGCGGCCGCGCCGAGACGTTTCAGCTGGTAGATGCAGCGAGCGGTACTGTATTAGATACTGAGAAGCTTACATATTTTGGTAACGGCATTTGGGCAGTATGGAACGTCTCTGGGAACGTTTTGGTAAATGTGATCAACAATAATACTGAATCAAATGCAGCAGTTAGTGGAGTATTCTTCCAGTAGCAGGGCAACAGGGCAGCAATGCGGACGCGACGCCAGCTTATACACAACCTC
>CAVPCD010000015.1:0-75649 GCA_963702345.1 uncultured Acidobacteriota bacterium
CCAGGGCCGGGTAACCCACACCAGGTTGCGATCAACCCAAAAGTCGCGCCATTTCTAGCTCTGTGGCCGAAGGCCAACGGAGGTATCGTCCCCGGAACTGACGGCGATGTCGCATTTTTAAATACCGGCGGAATCAAATCTCTGGATGAGAACTACTTCACAATCAGGGCCGACCACAAAATTTCAACTGCCGACGCATTGAATGCCAGTTATTTCTTCGACAAAGCACCGCAATTGAACCCAGACAGCGTAGACAACACGATCCACGAAGTAGCCACCCAGCGACAGATGGTCGGCCTCACCGAGAACCACATATTCAACCCTCAACTCGCGAATTTCTTCCGTGTGGGTTTCAGTCGCGTCGTGGGCCTCGTCAACACTCCCGTTCAAGCAATAAATCCCGCAGCTGGCAATACTGCCCTTGGCGCACTTCCGGGACTGGATGCGCCCCGGGTGGACGTCACCGGGCTCACCAGCGTAGGCGGCTTGGGATATCTATCTGAGTACACCCATCACTGGAACTCTTACCAAGCTTACGATGACCTCTTCCTCACCAAAGGCAAGCACTCGCTTAAATTTGGCTTTGCATTTGAAAGAATGCAATACGACCTGCTTGCGAGGACTCGTCAGAACGGAGAATTCAGTTTCAAGACTCTGGATGCGACACCGGGAGTTTCGGCAATCGAGGACTTGCTGACCAATCAACCAGCCTCAGTGATTCTGTTGTCCCCGGCGGTTCGCAAGGAAGTAGGCAGCAGAGACAGTTTGTTTGGCGGATACATTCAGGATGACTGGCGCGCGAAACCGAACCTGACTTTGAATCTGGGCCTGCGTTACGAGATGCTGACATTGCCTACGGAAGCCCAGAATGGCTTTGGGGTTCTACCAAACTTCTATATGAGCACCACCACGCCAGTCCACACGATGTGGAAGACGAATCCAACTCTACGTGATTTCGATCCGCGGGTAGGATTCTCCTGGGACCCCACCGGGTCGGGAAAGACAGCCGTCCGCGCGGGATTCGGAATTTTCGATGTGTTGCCGCTTCCATACGTGTACACAATCGGCGATGCGAACACGCTTCCGTTCACCCTTGCGCTGAATGCGGGCAGTACGGCAAATCCTTTGCCGCAAGGATCTTTTCCGAACAACCTTAGCAGCATAAACTTTAGCAACTCCGCCGCTTCCAGATATGTCGATCAGAATCCGCACCGCGGGTACTCGACGAATTGGAATATGAACATTCAGCGCCAAATTACCTCGAAGTTGTTCGCGGTGATCGGATACGTTGGTTCACATACCATTCATGAACCCTTCTCGACCGATGACAGCAACATGGTGATCCCAACCCTGATCAACGGACAATACGTCTGGCCCTCGCCTGTTGGTTCAGGGACTATAGCAAATCCAAATGTCGGGTTTATTCGTCGTACTGATTTTAATGGCACCTCGAGCTACAACGGCCTGCAAACCCAGGTCAAATACTTGACCTCGCGAAGCATGCAAATGCAACTCTCCTACACCTATGGTAAGTGCCTTTCCACCGGGGATGGTGCGCAGCTTGGAGATCCTTTCCTGAACTCAGTTTCTACTCTTATCTTTTTCGACCCCCAGAGTAGACACGGAGCGTGCGACTTCGACATCAGGCAAAACCTTGTGATCAGTTATCTATATTCACTGCCCAGTCCGAAATCTCATCCTTCCTTGAATTGGATCGCCGGCGGATGGCAGTTGGGCGGCATCATCAATGCGAGCACCGGGATTCCATTCACAGTAGTCCTACCCGGCGACCCGCTTGGCGAAAATAATACTGATCCTTATGATTACCCCGATCGGTCGCGCACCTGCAATCCCTACAACACCAACTTCCAGCACAATGCTACTCCTAGCTACTTGAACCCAAGCTGCTTTTCAGTGCCAGCTCCCGGGCCGGGCGGAGGTCCTGTCCTCGGGAACTCCGGACGTAATCAGCTGTACGGACCCAAACTTACTGACGTCGACTTCTCGGCATTCAAAAACTTCCCAGTTGCCAAAATCTCGGAGGCCTTTAACGTTCAATTTCGCGCGGAAGTTTTCAATCTGTTTAATCACACGAATTTTCAAGCGCCTAACTTCGACATCGGCAACAACGTTTTCGGTGTCGGTGGATTCGGCGTGCTCGGTTCAACCGCAACAACCTCGCGTCAGATTCAACTGGGCGTGAAAGTCGGGTGGTAATGGTCAGACCCGAAGCGGCTGCTTTGATTTGACCATTTATTTCGACGCGGCCGCGCCGCCTTCAGAGAACTAAAGAGATTCATCAAAAGCGCTTCCCCCGCTTCAACCATGAAAGATGGCAAACCGAATTGAAATCGACCAATGTCATGGGGTGACATGAGCAAGACCAGTGATCTTGATAAAGGTTTGACGAACTATGGCGATTCAGAATTTGCCAGCTACTTGCGTCGGTCTTTCGCCAAGTCGATGGGCTATTCAGATGAAATGCTTCGGCGGCCAATTATAGGAATCGCCACATCTGCCAGCGGATTTAATAATTGCCATCGCCTAATGCCCGATCTGGTTGAGTCTGTCAAGCGAGGCGTGCTCGCTGCCGGGGGCCTTCCTATTGAATTTCCCACGATTTCGCTAGGTGAAGTGTTCCTGCATCCGACCAGCATGATGTTTCGCAATTTGATGTCAATGGATGTGGAAGAGATGATCCGGTCGCAGCCGATGAGCGCGGTGGTTTTAGTGGGCGGATGCGACAAGACCGTACCTGCTCAACTCATGGGCGCGATCTCGGCTGGGTTGCCAGCCATCCAGCTCGTGGCCGGCCCCATGCTCACGGGTCGTTATCAAGGTGAGCGACTTGGCGCATGTACAGACTGTAGAAAGTATTGGGCACGATATCGTTCCGGTGAAACCAGCAAATCGGAAATCGCCGAAATCGAAAATAACTTGGCAACAACCGCCGGAACCTGCGCCGTGATGGGAACAGCAAGCACGATGGCGTGCATTGCGGAAGCCCTGGGAATGAGCCTGCCTGGGACCGCGGCCACTCCTGCTGTTTACGCCGACCGGCTCAGACATGGGGAGGCCACTGGCATGCAAGCCGTTCGGCTTGCGGAATGTGGAACCACGCCCAAAGACACTATTACTCGCGAATCGATTGAAAATGCCTTGCGAGTCCTGATCGCGATTGGGGGATCTACAAACGCGGTAATCCACTTGGCTGCGATCGCTGGAAGACTAGGCGTCGACTTTGATCTTCGACACTTGAATAAGATCAGCGAGACGACACCCGTCTTGGTAAACCTCAAGCCCGTGGGACAGTATTACATGGAGGATTTTCATGCGGCCGGAGGCATTCCTGCAGTCCTGAAGGAGTTAAAGCCTGTTCTGCATCTGAAGTGCAGAACGGTGACTGGTGAGACCCTCGGAGAACAATTGAGCCGGGTTAGGAAGTTTGTCGGTCGCGACGTAATTCACTCGATCGGTGCCCCCGTTTCTCCAAGTGGCGGTTTACTGGCATTGTTTGGCAATATAGCGCCCAACGGTTCCTTGCTTAAGGCTGCAGCAGCCGACGGACGTTTGTTCGAGCACACTGGAAGTGCGGTAGTGTTCAAAGACCTGGGCGACCTTCAGGCGCGCATAGACAATCCTGAGTTGGACGTGAACGCTGACAGTGTTCTGGTTCTGCAAAATGCGGGGCCCGTGGGAGCCGGTATGCCTGAGGCCGGGTGTTTGCCCATTCCGGCGAAGCTCGCTCGCGCAGGAGTCAAAGACATGGTGCGCATGTCAGATGCACGCATGAGCGGCACCGCATTCGGGACAATAATTCTCCATGCGTCGCCGGAATCCGCCATCGGAGGCCCCTTAGGTCTTCTCCAAACCGGGGATAAGATTCGCCTAAATGTAAGCGCCCGACGTATCGATGTGTTGCTTTCCCACCAGGACATGGAGAAAAGGCGCCGCGGCGTTCAGCCTTGCCCATCGCCCGAGCGCGGTTATGCAAAGTTGTACGCTCAGTCGGTTCTCGGTCCTGAACTCGGTTGTGACTTCAACTTCTTGCGGCAGTTGCCCGATATAAATGAAGTCCGATGAGATCCCCAGAGTAGGTTACAGATGGAAAAAGGCGTGAGTCTCACGCGTCGGAAATTGATGCAACAGGGAAGCCGGACAATTGCGGCTGCTGCGTTCCTTCCAGGGCTGACTTTGCGTGCGTCTGAAGTTCAGCACTCCGTTATGAGTGAACTCAGTACATACATGGCCGAGGCCAAAGATCGACCGTTGCCCGACGAAGTAATGGAAGTGGCTAAGCTGCACACGCTGGATACGTTTGCGGCTATGATTTCTGGCTCAGAGTTGCCTCCGGGGCGGGCAGCCATTCAGTTTGCACGTCTTTATGGAGGAGACCAGATTGCTACCGTAGTCGCTTCTCATTTCGTTTGCAACCCGATCGAGGCGGCGTTGACGAATGGAATGCTCGCTCATTCTGACGAGACTGACGATTCACACGCCCCATCCGAATCGCACCCTGGATGTGCGATCGTCCCTGCCGCCTTTGCCATTGGGGAACAATTCGAAATAAATGGCGCCCATTTTCTCCGTGCAGTCGTCCTAGGCTACGATATCGGAACCCGGTTCGGCATGACCGTAGGCGGGCTCGATTTTGAGGTTAAGACCCATCGCGACGCGCATAATCTCACCGAAGGCTTCGGCTCCGCCGCAGCGTGTGGCTGCGCCGCTAGTCTGAATACTCAGCAGATGCGCTGGCTACTAGACTACGCTTCCCAGCAATATTCCGGGATCTACGCATGGCAGCGCGATACAGATCACATCGAGAAAGCTTTCGTCTTCGCTGGTATGCCCGCTCGAGACGGAGCTACCGCGGCCCTTGTGGTTCAGTCCGGCTGGACTGGCCTCGACGATGTCCTGTCCGGACCAAACAACTTCTTGCTCGCGACCGAGCCTCAAGCCAACGCAGCTAGCCTCATCGATAAGTTGGGTAGGAGTTATGAGATAAACAGAACCGGCTTGAAGAAATGGACTGTGGGGTCACCCATCCAGGCTCCGCTTGATGCTATTGAAACCTTGCTAAACAAGTATCACTTCGAGGCCGAGCAAGTGCAGCAAGTAGTCGTGCGTGGACCAAGTTTGGAGATGGCGATCGTTACCAACCGGACCATGCCGGATATTTGTCTCGAGCACATGATTGCAGTCATGCTCATTGACAGGACCGTCTCTTTTCGATCCAGTCATGACAAGGTGCGAATGCAGGACCCGGAAGTTCTGCGTCAACGCCAGAAAGTGAAATTAGTCCCCAGCGAGGAACTTCAAAAACGTTTGCCCCGTCGGGAGGCGATCGTCGAAATAACTCTCACCGATGGAAGGCACCTCAGCGAGCATGTCGAGGCGGTGCGAGGCTCAGCTGAAAACCCTATGACGCGCGAGGACGTAATGGCAAAATCGCAGGAATTGATTGCTCCTGTGATCGGCGCGGGGGCTTGTAAAATCCTCGTTGATAAAGTGTTGAACATCGAGACAGTAAGGGATCTTCGAGAACTGCGCCCGCTGCTCCAGCGCTGAGACGGTCACGTAGTGAGTTGGAACGGTTATCAACAGTTGCGTCATGGGACAAATATCGCAATCGCATTTGGGCGAGAACGCATCGACTCAATATCGAGAGACGGCATCGTGAAACAAAGCCGGGAGTGGGCGGAAACCAGCGAAAAACAATTTAATTCGCTAATTGCCGCAGCACCATAGCTTCGGTCGTCATTGCCAATGTGCAGTCTTGAGCAGGTCGTAGGTTTCAGTCTCGTTCGGTGTAATCCAAGACACCCAGCGAAGTCGGGATACTGAAGGCTCGTAACGCGAGGAGACGATCAAGCGCTGTGGATCTCTGCTGACTTAATGGACCCTCGTTCTACCGTGTATCTGAACGTATGACGTACGGGAACCCGACATTTCGACAGGCAGATAACTTATATCGAGGCAACGAGCAAGAGCCACCAAATCCTCGCCAGGCACCTGCGTCTCAAGGTTATGAACCTCGTATTGTCCTACGCTACTACCGCGCCACAACTTCTGAAAATTGGTCCGGGTGGCAGGAGTTGAACCTGCGTGGACATGTGCCCAAGACATCTGGGTGACCGCTACCCCACACCCGGATATTTAGGAGAGAGCCTTTCATCTCTCTCCCGTTTTAGCCTTTCACGCACACCGCCTGGCGCAACGTGTGTACCACGTCCACCAAGTCGCACTGCGCTTCCATCACGGCGTCGATGGACTTGTAAGCCATCGGTGTTTCGTCGATGACGTCTGCGTCCTTACGGCACTCGACGCCGGATGTCGCTTTGGCGTGGTCATCCAGCGCGAAGCGGCGCTTGGCCTCCGTACGCGACATGGCTCGTCCGGCTCCATGGCTACAGCTCATGAAGCTTTCCGGATTGCCCTTGCCGCGCACGATGTACGAGCGCGCGCCCATGCTGCCGGGAATAATTCCCATGTCACCTTCGCGCGCACGTACTGCGCCCTTGCGGGTGATGAGCACGTTCTCGCCGTAGTGGTGCTCCCAGGTCACGTAGTTGTGATGGCAGCTCACGACTTCCACATTGGCTTCGAACGCTCCCGAGGCTTGGATCGCCGTGAATCAGGTTGCGCATCATCAGGTCTCGGTTGGCCAGCGCATAATCCTGCGCCCAGTGCACGGCGCCTTTGCTCTCCGCTGGGCGACGCGGTCATGGCTTTGTTTTTCTCCGGAGTTCCCTGAGTTCATCGAAGCAAGGGGCGCACTGCCATATATGAGCGAGGACCATGGCGGATTGAGCATCCCCGAGGCAGGCGGCCAGACCCATGAGTGAATCGCGTCCTGGACAACCCATACGCTGAGGATTGGGGAAGTCCCGATGCACGATGGTTTCAAAGGAATTAATCAATTCTGTTTCCCAATCCATCGCGCGCCTCGTCCTCTAAACGAACCACAATCCTTGACCGGGCCGGTAGCAGAATCCCACGATCGATCATCGATGTCGAGACCAATCTTTATGTGCATCACGCTCGACCGCAATCCCGCGAAACAAAATGCTGCGCAAGATTGAGACACATTCCTTTCCTGTCGCCATATATAGGTAGGAGCGGAAGTGAGCGTTGCCGCCAAAGTTGAAGTCAGCGAAGGGCAGACTAACCAACGTCGCCGCACCTTTCGTTGGCCCGGCTCCGCGCGACAGATGGTTCGAGTTTATCTGACTGGCGCAGGTGCTCAAGCGGGCACGCGGGATGGTTATAAAGCGTTAAGAGCTCTTATCACGAATGTTGCAGCGGTTTCGGGAAACCCAAGGAGCGCCTGCTGGAGATTTGTACGCCAGTCGGGACCAAGTTCTAAGCGCAGCTATCGGCAGTGGACGACAGCGGAGCAGCAGAAGCTGCTCGACCTGATTGCTTCCCACGCCCTGGTCGAAGTCACTACACTACTGCGCCGTTCGCCGACTTCGGTCCGCGCCATGTTGCACCGGCTGGGTGCGAATGCTCGCATGGGGGAAGACTGGTTCACGAAATACACCCTGGCGAGAGCGTTGCATATTCGTGTAGAAGAGATACAAAAATGGATTGACCGAGGTTGGCTGAAGGCCCGGACGGTGGGAACCGACGGGCTGAGAAGCGAGGTCATCGACGCGGAAGATTTTTGCCAGTTTTGTAAGCAGCACCGAAAGGAAGTTGTAGGGCGAAGATTAAATTCCGACCGGCTCAACTTTGTGCAGACGTTCGTCTTTCCTCCCAGTCATATGGAGCTTCTGCCGGTAAGAGAAGCCAAAAAGGAACAGGCCGCCTATGAGGCACAAATGAGGAAAGATGCGGGTTCAGAGATGGAGTCCGAGATGGAGGAGGAACTGGAAGCTACAGCATAGTCTGCGATCGCGCAGACTCCGCTTGCCATCATCGTTATCCCACCAGACGCGAGTGCAGAGTGAACAGTCGAACAGAAGAAAAACAAAAGAAATCAGACGGGTATTCCGCGTTTTCCACAAAAGCATTCACAGAAATCTCCTAATTCGAGCGAAAACTGCGTTGACATCCTTCACGGAACTGTTTAACTTCACAACTGTCGACGGCTGAAAGGGTTGGCTTAATAAAATTTGTCAGTCCGAAGTAAGCTGGGTGATCCGCTTGATGGGGTAACTCGGAGAGCGACCAGACCTGAAAAAACCGACCGACTCTGCGAAGGAGCAGTTGGGGTTTGGAACTGCGAAAGCAGTGATTACATCAAGGGCTGCGATGGTACATGCCTCCATGCTGTTAGCTTCCTCGCAGGAGCTGATGGCTAGAGCATAACCAATATCGCAGCCTTTCGTATTTTGTGCCGAGTGCCGCGGATATTCGGCGCCCTTAAACCGCCATTATGAGCCCTGAGGCTCTGGCGCTCCTTTTACACTTTCGTACCACATTTCGCACCGTATGAGCAGCACCCATCAAACTCACCCTCAAACCCGAGAGTCGGACTTTCGACAGGTCCCCAGGACAAACCGCCGCCTTGAAGAACATGTGCACCGGGCGCTGAATAAGATCCGAAGGCCAAGCACGGCGGAAGCAATTGCTGAATTGGTCAATCACGATCTTGGTGCGGGTGAATTGCCTTTCGAGCCCCATGAAATAGCAGCCTGGTTGCGTGAGTCCCATGAAGACGTCCTGAACCTCTACTGGCTGGGAACGCGTCCCCGCAGATAGGCCGATCCCGGGTGCGATAATCAGCCATGCCGGTGTGCATGGGGATCGCTTGTGAGAGATGCAGAACGGTGCATTTCGTCCCTTCTGCCCGGAAATCCGGCCGTATTCGTTACGATCAAGCTCGCGGTGAATACCGGGTAAGTTGCATCTCACCGTGTCCTGAAGTGATTTACTTTCGGACGAGAACGATGAAACCGTACAGCGTGTCTCCGGATTTGCTCGAACGTGGCTACGCGAACATCGAGCAACGCAAACCGCTCACGGAAATTGCGGCCGCAACAAAGCAAAAACAAAGCTGATTCCAGGACTGGAAATTTTACTTTCTGATTTTGTCTATCTCGCGCCAGAAACGATTACGAGCCGTGGCGATTGAAGTCCCGAATAGCTCTGCGATCTCCTTCCACTCGAAGCCAGCCGCCCGCAGCATCAGGACAGCGCTGTTCGTGCGGCTGAGTCGTTGAACAATGCTCTCGAGGTCCAGGCAGGCGTTTAATCGGCGCATCGAGCCATCATCGATTGCGCGTATTGCAAGTTCGCCTGATCCTCCAACCAATTCAAGCCGACTTAGTTTGGCCGCATGCCGCCGCAAGCCCCGGCAGAAAGCAACCATCAGCAACCCGTGCCTCGCTCCCGAAGATTCGGTCGCGCCGATGCGATCCAAATAACGGGAGACTTGTGCGACCGAATTCTCCATAAGCTCGGCGGCAGGGCCAGCGTCGCCGAGAAGAAACCGCGTCCGTTGACATGCCTGTGCCCAAATCTCATGGCCTGCTTGCCGCACATCCTCTCTTATAGGCCGTCCTGCCGGATCGACCTCACGGTCCCACCAAAGAAGTGTTCTACCTGCACATGCCATCACGGCACCACTGATGCTTCACGACGAAACGTGATTCACGACGAATGTTAAGATTTCCTCCAGCCAGACGGAGGTGTTCAGGTACGAGGAGGAAGTCAGATTTCCTAAGGGATCGCTCTACGGGCAAGAGGAAGTGCTCGGGGCATGCGAGATCGCGCAGGCAAGAAATACTTCGATTTAGGCACGGACTGGTTTTCGCAGGTGCCTCTGGCGGCGGTCGGGAAACCGTACAAATTGCCGGGATGGAGCACTGCTTGTGAATGTTTTTTAGCGCTGAACATAAGGTTATGCGAACTTGAGCATTGTTCTAATTCCGCATGGGACTGCCTAAGTTTGTTTGATTTGAATCGACGAACACCGCGCGAGTCCGCGCCAGCGGGAAGGGAAGTGCGGCATTTCTGAGGACTTCGGAAACACTTGCCGTGCGGCGTGCCTGGCCTTCGCGGTCTGGCTGGCCGAACGATCTGTTTCCGAACTACTCGACGGCTGGTCTCCACAACATTCTCTCGCGGAAACGATGATCACCATGGTGACCTATTTCCGTTCACAGGTGGTGAAATTTATTTTTGGCGGTCGGAATTCTGGACAGAGTGGAGGAGGATCGGGAAGGCGCATACTCTCCAAGCTCGCCGGACTCTTCCTGATCGTCCCGCTACGGAAATAGACTTGCGTCATGACTAGAAACGTAGTCGCCTTGATGGCAGCAGCTCTCTCTCGGCCTTTCCTGCCTGGGAGGTGCCACGAATGTTGAGAGCTTCAACGATCAGCAGAGGTCGGCGGAGAGTGAGCAGCGAGACGAATCGCCTCGCCCCGTACAGTGCGCCAGACGCGTGCAACTAAGCTAGTCTGCGTCAGCGGGCACTGGTGATACCACGCAATCTGTTGGGTAAGCTCCTTGAACAGTTCCCTCATGAACTAGAGGAAGTGCAAGCAAGCAGGAGGTACCGCTCCTTACTGCGATACCGCAAGACGGGCTTGATGCGTTCTTCAATGAAGACAACAAATTTATTGAGGATATGAGAGGTTTCCGAAAGCTCAATTTCAAAGGAAAGTCTATGGGCGTTTGGAAAGGAACCGAGTGGTTCGAACTAGGAGTAGCTCTGGCAGCGTTGCCCGACCTTTTAGACGTTATCACGCAAATTCGAGCGAGTCGTCGGTGAAACAACAAAGAGCCAGTGCGCTCGGCAAAAATCTGAAGGGCCGGGGAGCGGCTTCAAAGGAGTTCTCAAGGAAAACTGCGCGTCCCGGCCCTCCCCTCGATTTTGTGTTTGGGGATTAGCAGCAGTTTGCCACGCAACAGTGCCACCCACAGCAATCATATGTATTTGTTACGAATACAGAACAAGTTTTATGGGCGCGACTCAGCGCGACGATACCTCGATTATCTTTTCTATTCGCAGTCTAATCCCCTGTCACCAACCACTCCCACCGGAGCTCACCGCAAGAGTATCGCGTGGGGCTGGAGCGAGGCGCGTATGAGATCGCTCAATTGTTTTGAGAATATGGACGTTGACGTTCTACCACAGCGCGCACAATATCCAGGAACTTGGCTGCGGGCTCGGCCTTGTTGAGATAAACATCGACACTATCTAAGTTTTCCGGAATATCGCCCGAAAATAAGATGATAGGAACCTGGGGCTTGATTTTTTTCATATCTCTGGCGAGCGGTGTACCCGTCGTTCCTTGCAGGAGATGGTCTGCAACGGTGGCGCAGATCGGGAACTCGCGGAGAGCTTTCACGGCCTCGCCAGCTGTCGTCACGCTGATAACTTCGTAGCCGTCGTGCTCAAGGACCTTTTTTCGGAGCGCAAGGTACGTAGGGTTATCCTCCAGACAGAGGATGAGCGGTTTGGGAATGGCCGAAATGGTTGAAAGAGGTTTCGGCAACCAATCTTCGGGTGGATTTTTGATGCCCCACACGTTTCCAGGCCTATCCAGCACGAGTCCGAGAATCCTGACCTTCTCATACGGTCCAAGCGAAATGCAGTTAACTACCCGGGCAGTGATCGCACTTTCCGAGGGCAGACCTTCCAATCGCACGACCGTCCCAACTTCCAGCGAATGATTACACCGTACAGCGCACCCGTGCGGGTTCGCGAGTATTGCCAAACAAGGTCCGGAAAAGGGATGAGCTGGATCGAGACTGATGAGAGTCAAGGGAATTTCGCATTTTATTCTGGCCCCGTGGCGTCCCATCGAACACAAACTTTCCCGTCCGCCGAGTGCCAGAAAATCAAGAAAAGGGTTTCGAACGAAATCCCGAGATTCCTGCGAGGCACAAGAAGGCGCCGGTGTGACAAAAATGCTACCACAAGCCTTTGCGTGGATTAGCGGCTAATCGAGGGGTCGGAATACCGACGAACTAGAATTTAGCAGGATTTGCACGAAGACACGCTGTTCTCAGTTGCTGCCTTTGGGATCATGGGTTACCACATCTTCCGAGACTGCCAATATGCACTTTTGCCCGTCGAATTCGATCCGGTCGGCGGAATAGGCCGTAAGCTTAATTTCGCCCGATTTTGCCCGAAGCCTGGTAATTACATTTCGAAGCGGGCCTCCTCGCTGAAGCTGGGTTAGCAGTAATCTGCGGTCGGCAGGATCATCCCATATCCTTAGTTCGTTCGCCGTGCGTCCCAATACCTCCTGGCGGGAGTAACCATAACGTGCCTCAAATGCGGCGTTGACTTCCAAGAAGCGGCCATCTTCTAACGTTGTAATTGAAAAGGCAATCGGGCTGGAGTGGAAGATCTTCTGGAATTTCTCCTCGGAAACACGGCGGCCTGCCTCGGATTGATTAAGGGCTTGCTCGGCTGTCTGGAGATCTGCCAGCCGTTTTTCCAGTTCGGAACCATAGATCTCTGCGGTGGAATAAAGGCGGGCGTTTTGAATGGCCACAGCTGCCGGTATGGCAAGCAACTCGGCGCGCCGCAGATGATCGTCCGTAAAGTGATTCGGTTCCATGTGGCCGACGGAAAGAAAGCCTAAGAACTCCTCGGAGGCTACAAGAGGGACGCAAAGCCAGGAACGGAATCGCTGGTGTCCGGTGAATGTTTGCCATCCTTCTTGTCTTCCAGTGTCGGGTATCAAGATGCGTTCTCGTTCTGACCATATGCGCTGAAAGAACGGAGACTCATCGGCCACGAATGTCAACGGACAGCGAGGAGATTGTTTTGCGGACTCGAGAAAGGATTTTTCGCCCAAGGCCAACCAATGAGGACCACCCTCTGGAACCAGCACCCGAGCGCAGGTATAGGGAACCAACTCCGCCAGAGAGCGGAGTAATGCGTCAAGAACGGAATCCATGTGCAAGTCTTGGGTAAGGGCAAGCGTCGCCTTGCGCAGCGCCTCTGCTTCCGCCCACGCGGAGTTCGCTTTCGCGAGATTGGCCGCGACCTGATCTTCGGCGTGCTTCAGCGCCGTGACATCCAGCGCAGTCCCGCCCACGCGGGTGATTTTACCGTTAGGGTCCTTATGCGGAAAGCCGCGCACCCACACCCAGCGAACCTCACCGTCTGGCCTGACGATGCGAAATCTCTCGTCGAAGTGTCCGTTTTGGACCGCGTCCTCGAGCTTTGCCAGAACCTGAACTCGATCATCGGGATGAATGGCCTTCTGGTAGGAAGAAGGTTCCTCGATCAGGGAGCGACAGGAGCGACCGGTAATGGTTTCGTAGGCCGGATTGACGTAGGTTGCCCTCCTATTCTCTGCGTCGATGACCCAGAAGACTTCTTGGATGGTGTCGGCCATCTGCTGAAATTCCCGCTCGCTGTCGGCAAAGACGGTCTTAGCCTGCCGTTCGGTGCTGTGCATGTGGCGGATAGCGTCAGCCAACAAAAGGGCGAAGACAAGCGCAGCACTTATCAAGGAAATGAGGAGTGCAAGCGCCACACGGGGAGATTGAAGATTGGCTACGAGGACGGCGATGAAGAGAACGGCCGAAGCGAGAACGAGACTGAAGGAAGCAATTGTCCACTCTCGTCGCTGAAGCCTTGCGCGACCTGGTTTAGAGCGGGGCTGGTCGGCTTGATTCATGGAGGGAACCCACGTTTTTGCCGGACTTACCGACATGATACGCCGCTAGCGTAAAATTTCGGCTGATGCACGCAATCGGACGTGCAGTAGAAGCAACCCATGATGGACAAAAACATAATTGATAAAAATATGAGACGCGCACGTACGGAACCTTCAGAACAGCGTCAGAGCGGTTTCAATGATGGGCACTTCATCATCATTTTCGGGGCGATTCACGCGAGGACTCACCGGACATTTCCTCATCCGGCGCGCACCAAAAGGCTTTAGGCAATCCAGAACGATCTCAGGATTGGTGATACCAGGGTCTAGCCAGCGCTCGTAAACGTCGGGATCGAGAATCGCCGGCATACGATCGTGCACGTCGGCGACGAGGGGATTCGGCGTGCTGGTAAGGATCGTGCAGGTTTCGAGGATATTGTTTTTCTCGTCGCGCCACCGGTCCCAGAGTCCCGCAAACGCGAATACCGAGCCGGTCACCAGACTGAAGTTGTACGCCTGTTTCCCTTAGGCCCGGTTTTCTTCCATTCGTAAAAGCCGTCCGCAGGAATGAGACAGCGATGCCGCCTGGTGCGCCGCGGAAGGCGGGTTTCTCCGCGGCGGTTTCAGACATGGCGTTTATGGTTTTCAAGCCAAACGATTGATCCTTTGCCCAGTAGGGAACAAGTCCCCATCGCATGATGCCGAAGGTCGGTCTCGGTTCCGAGGGATGCTGGCGTATGGTAGCGGTCGGTTGAGTGGGGACGATGTTTCGGCGTGGCTGCCAAGGAGGATCTTCTTCGAGGCCGAAATGGTCCCGCAGGTAGCGCTCCTTCGCCGTGAGCCGATAGCGACCGCACATAAGGTTAGCCTACTTTTTCTTCTGTGCTGCTTTCCACTTTGCCCAACGCGCGCGCTGGGCTGCCGCAATTCGTGTGCGAGACGCAGCCGATATCGTCCTTCGCTTCGCGCCCGACACCTGAGCACCGCCGTGTCTGGTGGTAGTCGCATGCAACGCACCGACTCCACTCAACACTTTCAAAGCCGCGTCCAGTTGCTCGACTGTCCTCTGCGCTTGATCCCGTTCCTTCCTCAACTGCTGGACCACGTTAGCTAGGTTCGACATTTGAGACTCCCAGGGCAGGAATTGTAGCAGCCCGGTGTTTCGGTTGACCCTTCTCCAGCCCTGCTTACCTGCCAGCCTACAACCATTCATTCAGTCATCGAGAGGAGTCCCAGGAGACTTCGTAGCAATGAATTCTGCCCAATTCACAAATCGCTTTCCTGTTGCGGCCGGGAGTTCGTCCCTAGGCCGAGGTCGATAAGACTGGGAGCTCAGAGGGTTGAAGACCCGCATCATCCGCGAGGATATCGGGAGTTGCGATCACCGGCCGAGATGCGCAAACTTCTGAACCGCAAGGTTCGGGAGCAGGGCGGGATATGCGCCATCTGCCGCGAAGACTTCACGGATTACAACGATGTCTTCCCGGACCACAAAGAATCCCAAAGGAACGGGGAGGAGGGTGGAGGGATGACCATCCCGACAACGTCCAGGCAGCACATCGGTGGTGTAACCAAGAAAAGGGATCAAGCAGAATGGGGGAGTGACGGCCGCTCAGCCGGACGAAGCTTGCGATACCCGACTTTTCTGCTGAGTGGTGGCGTTCTTACAAAATTTCTTGCCATCAGCCCTCTAGAAATGATAGCATGATATCAACGTTCAGCAAGGAGGTGAATCGTGGGCCAACTCGTGGTTAGGAACATTGAGAATACCGTAAAGACGCGCTTGCAGCGTCGCGCCAGGCGCCATGGCCGAAGCATGGAGGAGGAGGTGCGCGACATTCTTCGCAGCGCGGTTAGCGGGGAGGAGGCTCCGAGCGGAGGGCTCGGGACAGACATCTCGCGATTATTTATGAAAGCTGGTCTATCTTCGGATGTTGGCGAACTTCACGGTCACGCGATCGCGCCGGCAAAGTTTGAGTCATGATCGTACTAGATACCAACATCCTCTCCGCAATAATGCGGCAAGAACCCGATGCGAAGGTGGTCAACTGGTTAGACCAGCAGTCTCGAACTTCGATTTGGACCACGTCGATCACCGTGTTGGAGATCCGTTTTGGACTTCAAATCATGGCCACAGGCAAACGCAGATCTTCCTTATTACAGTCCTTTGACAGCCTCCTTGATAAGATGGGTCACCGAATCGCTCCCTTTGATGATGATGCCGCCACCCAGGCAGCGAACCTGATGGCCTCTCGCAAACTCAAGGGCCGACCGGTTGAGCTGCGGGATACAATGATTGCTGGCATCGTGCTCGCGCGTCATGCCACCTTGGCAACCCGCAACTTGGTTCATTTTGAGGATCTCTCGGTGCCGGTCGTTAATCCCTGGATTATTTGACCGCAGGTGGCGGGCTGTGTGCCAACCGTGTGGGCGATCGTGATCCACGCTAAAGAGGACGATTAGAAAACCGATCCGGCTGGGAACTCGGGTCCGCGCATCGCCAGCGATTACTGCAACGGCTAGCACATAATAAGGATATGGTGGCGAGTGAGGGAGTTGAACCCCCGACGCCAGCCTTTTCAGGGCTGGATTGGCGTCCTGTCCGTCGGACACTTCGCCCAATCAGGGCACGGCGCAGGGATGTCTAAGACGCGGATGACCTCCGTGACTCGCTGGCCTAACAACCTCACTTTTATATTGGGTAGCGTGAGCAATGCCGACAAAATCAGAAGAATGGAGTCACGTCAAGAAGCGCTTCGTGAAGCCGATACAGCTCTAGAGAAGCGCATGAAGGAACTCGTTGAGCAACACGGCGAGCCTAATGAGATCAGCCTGGCAGAAGTGGTTGCTGCCCCGGAGCTGGCGGAACTGGACGAGCTTTCAAAGACGCTCTGTAACGCCATCACGAGACTTTCGAAAGACTAGCCGTCACGCGGCTTGACAATTCTTTACGCGAATATCCCGAGAAGAACGCGATACTATTCGAGCGAAGTAATTTCAGCGGAACGGGTAGCCCTCCCCCGAGTCCACCCGTTTCCGCGAACCTTTCTTTCAGCTGGGGAAAAAGGTTTAAAGCCTGCGGTTGCAGATGTTACCACGCACCGGGACGTTGTCGGTACGTTCGGAAACAGTACATTGTGCGACGACGTACCGAAGTGCTCTTGTTCCGATTTTGTAACAAATTCAGACGATCTCTGCCGTACTCCAGTTTTCGTGGCACATTCGTAAAACCTAGCCCCAAACACGAAGATCGAGGGGAAGCCGGGGCGGTGCAGCGAAAGAACTCCTTGAAGTGGGGACTGCATCCCTCGGCTCTTCGCCGTCTGCAAATCGGTGGAGAGGAAGCTACGATGGCATCGGCTGGTGCTCAGCCAACTCTTTTTAGCAATAGGTCCGCGTAATAAATGTCCGTGCGCTCCTGCACGAACGCTTCCCGCTCCGGCCCTCGGAGTCCCGCATCTTCAGCTTCCTTGATAGCCTGGGCACGCGCTTCTTCAAGCCAGTACGTTCGGTACTTTTCCGCGCTTGGATGGGGCGTCCGAATGTCCTCGGCATGATTTGGACAAGTATTCATGAGATGCTGGGTCAGCCAATCCGTATGAATTGCGACATCGGTTTGTTCTGTCCAAATAATCGGTGCCCAAAGCCGGAACAGCGCGTAACAGACCGGGCATTGGACATCTCGCAGGTAGAGCCACTCTTCAGGCGAGAGGGTTACAGTTGGCGATACCGCACGAAACTGCATTTGCAGAACCGTAGCATGGACATTTCCCCGGATGCTGTCGGGAAAAATCCTAAATCTATGTTGGGCTCTTTTGCAATCCAACCAGCGTTTTCTCACTTCTTGCGTCGTCCGCTTCCTTGGCATTCGAGGCAATACCGAACGGCTGGACTGCCTTGGGTTACTCGCTCGCGCACCCCGGTTCCATTGCAGACGGGGCAGCGTTCTCGCTCAGGAACGACTGAGTTGTCTGTTGATTTCTGGAGCGGTTCGTCGTCTCTTGTCATACTCCATTCGCGCAAACAGGACGTTTCGGAGGAGGTGTGCTTTTGGGCATGGTTTGAAGTACTCCCAAGGCCAGCGAAAAAACACAGGGACTGTAGCAGAGAGTTGGTGGAGTGTCCGTTCAATACCGAACCGTTCAGGTCATTTGGCAGGCCGGGGCATGGTGTTACTTTCGTTGTTAGCCATTTCGCCTCGGACGAGGCGACCTGGCTAGGGCTGCTCTCGCTTCCAGGGGACGGGAGCGGCCCGCTTACTCTTCAGCGTGCGTCGCCCGTGGGAGCACCTCGAATGCCCGCGCCGCCGTTTGCGGTTCATGGCCGAGCCATAAGCCACCTGGTCGGAGCCCGACGCCCGACTGGTTGCGCGGGTCAAAGTGATGTTAGTTCTTCGCGGATTTTGTTAGGCCGTTCGATTCCTGTTTTTCTCGCTCTGCTAGTGCGCAATTCAGCGCGATAACAGTTTCCACTAATTTTTGGGGATCTTCTTCTTGAGCGGCTTTCTCTGCAAGAACCCGCCATTCATCGTTTGAGTGCAACGGAATGCCTCTTTTCTGGTGATGCAAACTGAATGTAGTCCGAAGCGGGAGCGCTGTCTGTCGGGGGAAACCCTAAATGTCGTACTCATTAGGTCGGGCCGGGAGTCGGCAAGCCGACCGTCGAAACATTAATCCGCCGATTTAGTGGATGTGTGCTACGTTTCAAGCAATCCCCAACACCCCAAAAACGACATAAGGCCGGAGCTTTCATACGCTGGCCCTTTGTCGCGTTCAGCACTTTTTTGCGACGCCAGCGGAAGGGCTTGGAGTTCCCGCCTGCACTGGTGCGAGTCGAACTGTTGTTGCAGGTTTGCTTGAGCATCTTTGGTCTTACTGAGCGCAGTCATGGGAGCTTTGAATTGCTGGTTGCAGAAGGTGCGGTAGGTGATTGTTCTCGCTTTGCAGTGAACAACGGTGCACCCTGACGATTGGCTTGAGCTATGAAAAGATGCGTTCCACCACGCCTCTGATGACTGCGAGGAACTCTACCGTGGGTTAGCCCTTATTGACGAAAACATCGACGTAATCGAAATGCTCTCGAACAGTCCCTGAAAACAGAATGATCGGAACTTCAGGCATCACCTTTTTCATCTCCTTGGCAAGCTCTGTGCCGGTTGTTCCTCGCAGCATGTGATCCGCTATTGTGGCGCACATCGGGGCTTCCCCGCAGAGTGTTCAGCGGCTCATGCTTCCTGGTCACGCCGATGACGTTGTATCCGTCTCGTTCGAGAACCTTCTTTCGCAGGATCAGGTGAATGGGATCGTCTTCAATACAGAGAATCAGGGGCTTCTCGCGGATGACCTGCAAAGCGCTGGGGGACAGCTTCGACAAAGTGACTCCCGGCCGGAGGAAAAAACAGACGAAGTGGGCGGAGATTCCGCTCCCGAGCCTTCATTTTCATCGCTTGTAGCTGCGCCTGTAAATACAGCGAAAACCGTACGACATCGTACATAGGTCGAATGTGAGTTGATGGTAAAGTGGTTTCCGCTCAGATGGAAGGTCGAACCCTAGGATTTAAACTCTTGCTGGTTGACGATGAGCCTAGCATCTTGGCTATGATGCGCCTGATTTTGAAATCCGAAGGCTTCGATGTGGAGACTGCTTCCTCTGGCAAAGCAGCGAAAGCTGCACTGTTTCAGAACTCGTTTGACGTAGTGCTTACCGATCTC
This sequence comes from uncultured Acidobacteriota bacterium, assembly GCA_963702345.1. GTDB lineage: Bacteria > Acidobacteriota > Terriglobia > Terriglobales > Acidobacteriaceae > Gp1-AA145. Next base: position 19,285 of record CAVPCD010000015.1, read on the forward strand.
AGTATGGAAAGCCCGACTGCCGGTTACGACGTAGTTCGTGCCGCCCGAACTCAGTCAAAAAAGCCAGCGACACTTGTGCTAAGCGGCTTCCCTGAGTTGCTTGATAAATGGCAAGCCGAGGGAGCCGATGCTGGATTTCAGAAACCAACGGATGTCCCAGAACTCCTACAGACGATTCACCGGCTTGTGATGAATCGCTGACTCTCAGAAGTTAACGGATACGCTGCGCTAAGCTACTCGGCCTTTTCACATCTGGTTAGAGCTCCTTTCCTACGTGAAGGCTCTGTTTGAAGCGATCACGCTCAGTGCGGACATCTGCGAACAATTTACGTGTTAAGCAGTATGTAGGCCAGCCCCATGATTGAAATTACAACCATGGCGACATAGATGATGTCCCACCAACCGTCCGAGGTTTGTTTTTTGTGAGGGTGAGTGTTTGAAATACCTTCCATAAGATCGATCTCCCTACTTGCCCCGCAATCTCTTCCGTTCCAATCGGTGCAACTCGCGTGCTGCGGCGGAAATAGCCAACAGCTCATTGCTCTGGAGACCTCCATGACTCAGTGTCTCATTGATCAGATTGAGGGCTTCGTCCACGTATATGCGACGAAGACGGAGGTCGTTTGTGCGAACTGCTCTGGAATAACACCGATACCAAGGCGACTTAAAAATAGCGGACACGATTATGAGATGTTTGCAGGAGGAAACACAAGCACAAGACGAATGTACTCTGAATCCAAAACACAGTCTGTCGGGAAAACTCCTAATTTCATAAATCCCGGTTCAGTGTCGCCGTTCACGTTCCCAGTTCGCCGCGTGGATTACGACGGAAGTCCGCGATTGCAACTTGACCAAGATAGACTTCCGTGAAGCTCATTGGCATATGCCGTGCATATCGACTGTATGTTTGGAATGTGCGCATCCCGCCTACAACTGCCCCCTTGCGACGTGGCAACCATTTCGTTCCTGGTTGCTATCAGCGTAGTTTCACGGACGCCAAAGGTAAGGGATGGAGTAGATTTGACGATGGAACCTTTAAGCATCTGGTTCCGACCAACCGCACTAACTGGGATAAGAGGTACGGAAAAAAATGAGCACAGTTATCGCCAATCCCGCCGAAATGATAGCCCATGGCGCTCCGCACGTTATACACAATGATGCGGAACTTGAAGCATACACGGAGGCTCTCTTCCAACTCACGTCTCTGGAAAATCCTTCTCGTTCCGAAGTTGAAGCGATTGAACTTTTAACGTTGCTTGTCGAGCGATACGAGCAAGAGCGTTATCCCATCACTGAAGCCGACTCAGTTTCAGTTGTGCGGCTTCTTCTTGAACGGCAGAATCTCGCCCAGCGTGACTTGATTATGGAATTTGGTTCGGAGAGTGCGGTTTCAATGTTCCTGTCCGGACAGCGGAACCTCACCTTAGAACAAGTACGAAAATTGGGCGATCGCTTCAAACTTCCCGCTGATGTCTTCATACCCAAAGCGTCTGCCTCCCGTAAGCAAAAGGCACTGGCTAAGCGACGCTCACGTTCTCGATAAAGACCCCACCGTATCACTACCCCAACCAGTCGGCCGGGTTCGACGTTCTGACGTCGGTCCTGACAACCAACGGGAGGTGGGTTTGTGTGCGGACGGTGCGCCAGATGGCCAGAATGGCGATGACACTCACAGCGCCACAAAATTCTATCTCACGGCCGATCAGTCGGGATGAGATGCTCCGCAGTGTGTCCCTGGCAGCCCATCCACAGAAGCACAGCGAACGGGACCTGAGTGGCAGCTCCCAGCCGTGAGGTGTTACAATACTTACAATAGTTACAAAGGAGGTTCCGGTGAAGCCAGCTCGTTCGATGGTTCTTAGCATGCGCCTGTCAGTGGAAAGTGGAAGACGTCTAAAGCGCATCGCCAGCCGGCATGGATGGACGCCTAGCGACGCGAGTGCGCGTTTAGTGGAAGAGGGTTTAAGGCGGTCAGAATTCGCTTTCCTCGACTTTCGCGATTCACCTGCAGGCCGACAAGCCTATGTGCAAGGGAGCACGCTCGCTATATGGGAGGTGATGTTCCTGCTCCGCAGCTACAAGGGAAATGTCGCGGCCGTCGCCAAACACCTCAGATGGCCAGAAGCCAAGGTTCGAACGGCTGTTAACTATGCGGAAGCTTTCCCTGAGGAGATCAATGAGGCGAGGACAGAGAATGACTCAGCAGATTTCAAAACGCTAAAGCGCATGCTGCCCCAGGTGGTCGCGTTTGCTTCCCGGAAGACCAAGCGGGGTTGACATGCTCAAGCTACTTCTGGACGAGCACATTTCCCCGGGGGTGGCGGACGGCCTGCGACGTCGTCATCGGTTGCTAGTCATCTATTGGATGGCGGAATGGGAGGGTGGCGGCTTTCTCGGGAAAGACGATTCTGCTTGTCTGCTGGAGGCCGCCGAGCAGGGCTTGACCCTGGTCACTTACAATCGGAGGACGATTCCGCCATTGCTCAAGACCTGGGCAGAAGAAGGGCGGCGACACGGGGGAGTGATCTTTGTCGATGAGAAGACAATCTCTCCGGCGGACATCGGCGGTCTCGTTCGGGCATTGTTCCAGTTGTTTAAAGAAACCGGGACATGGGATTGGACCGATCGGGTGTACTTCTTAGGGCGTCACGCCTGATCGTTGTTGCGACGCTCCAGGGCAATGTATGCCCCTGTCTAGGAGGTGGATCCGATGAGGTTACCATTCTCATTCATTTCGGGGTGCGAATTGTGTGCCAGATCTAACCTCGCGGATTCGGAATATGCAGGGACGCACGGACGCCGCGATTGAAGACGCATGGCAGCTCGGGAGCTGAGTGTCCTAGGAGTACGTTGGTGGGGGCCGGTTTTCGAGGGCCTTCACCTGCGCCGATAGCTTTTCCGATTCTTGGATTAACCTCTCAGCTCGCGCAATCAACATGACGCTATCCGTTTTCAGTTCGTCGATCTTGTGGCGCAACAGGGCAGACTCTTCTAAATATTGCGACCTGGCGACAACGCCCACGCTGGTTATCAGCAGACTGGCCTCCAATGAATCAGATTGCACAGAGACCGATGCCGAAGAGGAGGTACGACGGAGGGATGTGTAAAGCGACTACTAGAAGTCCAGCACCATTCGAAAATCGAAGCGCTGGTCGGGCCGGGGATTGTTGGCGGTGAATCGCCATTTCGTCAGTAATCTTTTTTATAATTAAAATCGCCTGTTATCAGCAGAACATCACCAGTTAACCAGAACAGCTTGCGGCGTACCAAGATCGATAGAGAGAGATTTGTTGCTTTGGTCTATGCCGTATGAAGGTTCGCCGTCGTTTTCCCAATGTTGTGAGGTCCAGCGAACTCGCCTTACGCGAACGTTCTTCACTGCTCGCCATTGAAACACGGGATCATTCAATGACATCCTTGAGCGGAAACCGACTATCAGGAACTCGTGATCCGACGGATGAATCACAATTGCCTGACCATTCTTTTCACCGCTGACCGTCACCTTGAATCCATTAACATTCTCCGTTTGCGAGAATCTCTGTCCGGGCATTTGGGCCATGAACACGTTTAACTTGTCTGTACCGGCATAGTACGAAATTTGCGGCAAAGCCTTGGTCAACGAAGAATATGTTTCGCGCAATGCCGGCGCGCCATTTGCCTCATGCCCATCCGGCAAAACGTAGGGCTCATAAGGTTCCGGGTAGGATTCAGTTAATGCCCAAGGCGCATATATCGGGGCGCCAAACTCGCCGACGGCGACATACGCCAGCCGGGAGGTAACTGGAGTCATGCCGCTATTAATCTCGGTAATTGCGGGGAGATTCCGCCCTACGCGATAGCGAATTAAGGGCTCACGGAGTTGGTCAATAGTAGCTTGCGATTCTTGCCCGCAACTGTTGTCCGGACGCCATTCTGCACAGAAATACGAGTTCACGCCAATAAAGGACAGGTGCGGACAATTCTTCAGATTTGTCTCGACATCTTCGCCGGGCGCGCCGCCCACCATCCAATCCGCAACTTTGCCTCCGACGTAATTGTGAAAGAAGGGCAAGGGATATTCTCCCGCGCCCGCGTCGGTGATGCGGCGAATCCAGTTGTAACTCAGGTCCCAGGCACTGTACTTAAGATCGTCGGTGAAGTGATTCTCGGTGAACCGCTGGTTCGAAGCCGGGGAGTGATCACGCCACAGCTTTCGGTTGTGGCGGTCCGCGCCGAAAACCGCAATTTCATTCTCGACCTGAATCATCAGAATGGTGTGGGCCTCGGAATCGGCTTCCTTAATGTGTCGCATGAATGCGCGGAAAGCAGCAATCTCCCGATTGAGAACTGGTTCGTAATCATACGAAATCGCATTGTGGTGTGGGATACCATCGGCATCAACCGCCCGCGGGTAGGTCTTCTCGTCGGAGACAATGTACATCGGCGCGTACAGTTCGCCCGTGAGGTTTCCATAGATCGTACCGTCGGCGCTTGCGTAATGCCCGAACCAATTCAAAATGAGTTTGAGGTGGTTCTTTTCCGCCATGCTCTTCGCGTGATCAACGTAGGAGAAGTCGTAGACGCCCTCCTCCGGTTCAACCATTGACCATTTGATTGGCACTTTCAGAGCATTTAATCCCAGCTTGGAAGCGGCCGGATAAAGACTGTCGTAGGCAGTCTCTGTCTCCCTGTATTTACCGTAGATCAGGGCCCACCATGGAATTTCGACTGCAAGAACAGTAAACGGCTGTCCGTCAACGTAGAGCACCTTACGCCCGTGTGTCTCCTCAAAATGAGGCATCTGATTCTGGCTTACCGGAACTCGCCAAGCACTCTCTGGGGAGCCGGAATTTACGTCGGAACTCTGCGCGCGCACATGACGGAGGTACAGCCCGCACACGACTAACGCTACAGCGAAAAACCGCGCATACCAATACGGCTTCAATAAAGACTCTGGCATTGTTCGTCTCGTTCTATTGCTCGCTGACAATTACGAGATCCCAGGGTTTTAGTCTTAGGATCTGCCCTTGTGCGATAGAAGTGCCGGTCAGCAGATCTGAACCGCTGCCGTGCGAGTAAAGGACCGACTTCTCCTGCCCGGAATAGTTGAAATAATAACGAAGAAGCTTGCCCTGGCGGTTACGTCCGTGCCGCACTTTAACTGCATCCGGCAGCTTCGCGTCGGAGTCGTTGAGTCCTGCTCGTTTAAGGTTGTCACCTATCACTGCACCCTGTAACTTATCGCTCAAGAACGTTCCTTCATAAGTCAGGGTGCCGCTTCCATACTTGTTACGGGTGATTGCCGGGAAATGCCAATACGGATCATCAAAGGAGGCAACTACCTCGGCAGCATCCGGCACCAGGAATTCCTCCCAGACCGAGCCTGTATTCTGCTCGCCAACTCCATACGGATCCGGTGTAAGGCGTTCAGGCGCGGGCAAATTCGTGAATTCCTGATAGTGAAAACCGCAGGCTGCACGTAGAGGCCCGGGCGCCATTACGTCCCGCACAGTTGAGTGCTCATCAGTGAAGCCGCTCTTAAAGGACATCACCACCTGGCCGCCGTTCTTGACGTAATCCGATATTTGCTGCAGCACCACGTCAGAAGCGCTGTACAGAGGAGGCACTAGAAGCAGCTTGTAACGAGAGAGCCCCAGATCTCCAGCCTGAACAAAGTCCGGCTCTACATTCATTTCGTACAGTGCGTCATACATCTGCCTGAGCACAGTCATGTAACCGACCTTGTCACTGACCGGCATGTAGCTAAGCGCGTTAGCCGAGTCAGTGCTGACTAAGATCGCAACCTGGTTATCTTTCTTAAGGTCGACGAGTTGCGGTCCCAGTCGCTTCAATTCCCCTGCAACTTGCGACACTTCAGCATAAGTACGGTTAGGCTCGAGATCGTGCGAAAGAACACCTTTCCAATACGTCTCCTGGCCATAGTGCAGTGAGTGCCAGTGCCAGTACTCGACCATGTTTGCACCTGCAGCGAGATGCGTATAAACGACCAGGCGCAATTGCCCGGGGTATTGCGGATACTGCGTGCGCGAGTCCCATCCGATGGTTTGCGCATTTGTCTCAGTTACCAGAAAATTTGAGCGCTTTAGCGAACGTCCCAAGTCGTCGGACATCCAAATTGTCCTGCCATCCAGTCGCGCCTGGGTTTCGAAATATGGATTCTCCGCCACAACATCGAGCGAACGCGCAATTGCCCATTGATCCAGGTTGCTGTGAACTCCGCCGCTGAAGTCTTGTGTGATGAACTGATCCGGCCGTTTGTATTCAGATACGATCTTCGCCTGCCACGAGAGATAGTCGGTCACGACGTCATGCTGGAAGTTTTCCCATTCGAGCTTGTAACCAGGATTCAGAATCCCGTCGCGAGGTGGCAGGTCTTCCCACTTGTCCACTAACTGGCCCCAGTAGACCAATCCCCAGATCTTATTTACTGTTTGTGGCGTTTTGTATTTCTGTTTCAGGCGCGCTAGAAAAGCAGCATTCATGTAGGACGTCGGCTGGCCTGTGGGAAAAGTCTCATTGTCAACTTGGTAGCCGATCACCGCGGGATGATCTTTGAAATGGCTTACGACTTCGCGAATTACGCGCTCCGCATGCTGCCGAAAATACGGATTCAGAAAATCATAGTTCTGGCGTATGCCGTAGTATCCGGGTGTGAGTTCCGTGGGATATGTTGGGTCGTAAGGATCGCCCAGAGGAGGTGCCGTGCCAGCGTGAGTTACCAGTATTTCCGGGTGCTCCTTATAAAGCCAGGTCGGAACTGAATACGTAGGCGTACCAAGTATGGCTTTAATGCCTGCCCGATTCAGACGGTCGAGCACGCGCTGCATCCATGCGAACTGAAAATCTCCATCCCGCGGCTCCCAACTGCTCCACGTGGATTCGCCGACCCGCACTACGGTTATTCCCGCTTTCTGCATTAGGTCTACATCTTTATCCAGACGGTCATATGGCATGTATTCAGGGTAGTAAGCGACACCGTACAGAACACTGTCCATGGTGTCCGGTGCAAACGCCGGCGTTTTCTGCGACGAGGCGGCCGTGCCCAGCAGAAGGAATAGAACTAACGCAAAAGAGTTGACTGACTGTGGAAGGTTTGTCATCCGTGCTTCCTTTGAAAGTTCGAACGCCAGCCTATGCGACTGGCGTTCAGTCCGTATAGCTTGCCGCGATCTACTTAAAACTTCAACAACTCAGTCCCGTTTGCAGGAACGGTAAACGTGACCTTCCCGTTCGAGAGAGTGGGACTGCCAACTATGACGTCATTGTTGGCTGCGCTGAATTCCCATTGAGTTCCGGTTCCACTAGTGATTAGCGCTGACAGATTGGCCGTCACGGTCGCCGCTGGGCTGCCACTATTGCAGGCCACCAGATAATAATGCCCTGCCGAATCCTTAGTGACCACCGACACTAGGTTGCTGATCGTGCTGGTTGTCTGATAGGTCGTGCGGCCGCAGCACAAGCCACGCGATGCGAGTCTCATCGCGTAGTAGCCTGGTTGATACGATTCCGCCGCGGGATAGCTTCCGTGAACTATGCCGGAAGTGTAGCCGCTGCCCCAGTCGTAGAGCGAGAATAGATCCACGCCAGTAACATAATTATTGCCGGGCTGTGAGGCTTGGGTCCACCAGGAGATAATCTTGCTATTCGCGGCGCTCGCCGTGTCATAGCTGTTCTGCTTGTACGACCCCATCTCTGTGATCCAAGCGGGAGCGCCTGAATATCCGTTGGAGTTCATGTCCGCCCGCAGCGTGGCGATTTCTGACGTATTGCTTTGGTAATCGTGGAAATCGAGCGAATCAAAGACGCTCGGACCCTCGGTTTGCATGGCGGAAAGCGCCCAGCTGCAGCAGTTCGACGTGACTGGTGCATAAATATGCGGGGTGCGTCCGGGCAAATAATTGCTGTAAATCCAATGAATTGCCTGGGCGGTGTAATTAATAAAATCCATGTACTGGGCTTCTGTACCCGCCCAGCCCTGGCTTGTATTGTTCGGTTCGTTGTGGACTTCCCAATTGTCCACTACATAGCTGTTCCGAACATTGAACCAGTAGACGGTCGCGAAAACGTGCTCAAACCAGACGTTCCAATCGTTGGCAGTGGTCGGCGGATTTGGTGCCCAAGAGGGGTTTCCATTGTTGTCCACATTTCGCAGCACAACAATTGGGGTAATGTTGTGAGCATTTAGATCTGAAATGATCGTGGCAGCGTTCACTGGCGGAATGCCCGTGCTGGCGCTCCAGCTGTAGTCGCTTCCTCCGGGAGGGTTGGTAAAAATATTGTCGAAGTAGGACCAGTTGATCACGGCGGGATTGGCTTCTATCTGCGCGATGCTGGGTGAACCATAGGTCGACTCAGCATTGGTCGGCTCCCACCGCGACATTCCTCCGTAGAGCCTGTAGCTGTTGATTCCAAGATCCACAAGGTCGTTGATGTTGAACTGCGAACTTCCCTCGTTGGCGCCGAGATATTGTGAGGTTACTCCCCACTGCGTCCCAGAAACCGTGAGCGTGCCGCTTCCTGCGAACGCATAACTGGTGATTAGGGTTAGAGCGAAGGCCAACAATAAGAAGCCCGTTGCTTCGGTCAGTTTTCGAATCGCGACTGATGGCATGGGGGACTCTCCTATAAGTGAAGTACGAAGCAGGCCGGTATTCAAGGGTGAACAGCCAACAGCGCTAAGGTCGATCCTTACTCGCAGCAAACGTTTACCGCGAAATATTTGGAAGGTGGGAGCTGTGGTCGTAGTTTTTTTCATCGCATTCAGGGCAGCGGGAGCGCCCCCATCGAGCGCTCCGCTAAATGGTTTAACTCAGAAGTAGAGGTGCAATCCGAGCTGTAGAACACGGGTTCCCACTTCTCCGTTTACCGAGATCGTCGAAACCACTGCCCCGAAGTTCGGCGCAGTTGGATCCGAATTAGGAGGAGAGAACTCAGGATGATTAAAAAGGTCGAACGCGTCCGCCTGGAGGGTCAACCTACTTTGTTCTCCCAAAGGAAGCTTAAAGTCCTTCTGTATGGAGAAGTCTATATCGTTGTAATGTGGATTTCGAATATTGGCGAAATAGCGGGGACTATTGCCAAAGGCTTTAGTCGGGTCTCCAGGACCGGTCAGATCCACAAGTCCGGCGGTGGGACAAGTTCCAGAGAAATCGAGTGCACTTGTGTTAAACCAGCTCTGGAGTGTTTGGTTAAAACCGGAAGGCATTACATTGCCGATGATATTGGGACGGTCTTCTAAAAGGTGAGCGGGGTTGCAATATCCGTATGAGTTGTCCGTGATGCCAAACGGAGAACCGCTGCTGATGGTGTAAATGGCGCTCAAACGCCAGCCGCCGAGCACATCACCTGCAACACCATTGTTCAGGAATCGTTTTCCTGGTCCGAACGGTAACTCGACAATAGGAGCAACCGTAAATCGCAGTGGCAAATCACCGGCACTAACCGAGCGCTCGGCCGCACGATTATAAAAGTCCTGGCCAAGTACATCGAGCGACCCGAACCCGCCCCAATCGGAGGAAGAATCGTCCAACAACTTACTCCAGGTAAAGTTTGCCAGCAATGAGAACCCGTGCGAGAACCGATGGTCCACTTTTGCCTGCAGAGAGTTATAGACGGAACTGGAAAGTCCCCACCAACCCGGATTTACCACCAAGTCATAGAGGTTTCCACCGTTTGCCAATACCGCTTGAGCAGCATTCGGACAATATGGGCTGGTCGTCGCGCTATATCCAAGCTGCGCCGAACTCTGCGGGGTTTGCTGGCAAATGTTGTAAGCATAGTTGATCGGTAGATGCGTGCCATGGCTACCGACGTATCCCAGTTGGGCGACAGTATTGCGCCCAATTTGCTGCTCTAGAGTGAAATTCCAAAGCTGCACATAGGTGGGAGCCTGATCGCGCGGCGCCCAGTAGGAGAATGAAACATCGCCGTTTACCTGGATCGGAGCCGTGATCGCTGTGGGGCTCGGGCTGGTGATCGTGGGCAGGCTCGCCCAGTCAGTGCCGGCGTTGATCGGAGTCGTGGCCAGAAGATTAGGTCCGGGTTGACCGTCTCCTGCGCGGCCATGGCCGGTGGTTCCGGGGAACATAATTCCGTAGCCACCACGAATCACAAATCCACCCCGTGGATTCCAGGCGAAACCCACGCGTGGTCCAAATTCCTTTAGCGATCGATCAAAGGGAGTCGCCGGAGCATTTACCCCGAACTGTTCCCACTTAGCCGTATAAGGGTTAAAAAAGGCATCGCCATTATGCAACTCGTGAAACGAATCATCGAGTTGATATCGCAGCCCTAAGTTGAGTGTCAGGGTAGGGGTGGCTTTGTAGTTGTCCTGAAAGAAATAGGCGAACGCCCATGCCCGTGAGGAAACGAACGCGTTTTGTACTTGGACCGAACTGCCGCTGCTCAAGGCTCCGAACAGGAAGTCGGCGAAGCCACTTCCGTCACCTGCGAGCCCTCCATTGGTTTCCGCCCCTTTGAAGCTGAAGTTACCGACCACGCCGTTGGGCTGGTAATTGTCAATGGTATAGTGACGGAACTCGGCGCCCACCTTGATGCTATGGCGGCTCAGCGTCTTCGAAATCGCGTCACTGAACTCAAGCGTCGACGCAGGCTCATACAGGGTTTCGCCGGTCGAGAATCCGTTGAAGCCGGTGATACCCACACCTGGGGTTCCGCACTTGGTGCCGCCGCTGGTGTTCGGAACACTAGACAGGCAGTTGGGAATGCCACTTAGTCCGAAATCTGAGGGTGATGTAAAGCCCTGCCCATATGTGGCCCGATCGCCGATGCGATGCATGTAGCCGAACCGAAAGTCATTGAGCATGCTGGAGTTGAAAGTATGCGTCCACCCGGCCGTGACGGAATTATCACTGGTCTGACTGATCTGCTCACCCGCTGGACCGATTATTAAATCGTAGGCAATCCCAGGGCCGCTCTCCCGGTGGAACACACCAAAGATTCGATCCGTCTGAGAGACGTTGTAATCAATGCGCGGATTGAATCGGTTCAGGGAATTGTTGAATGGCGAACTGTAATTTACGCCCGCGGTTCCAATTCCTGAGCCAGGCGCATTTGGAGCCGGAAACAGGGCAAGCAGCTTCTGCGAAACCGGGTTAATGGAAGTAATCTGGTTATTCGGAACGGGCGTCGTGGTGCCGGGATAATAAATCTGATCGATTACAGCTCCCAGGGTATTGCGATCGTTGCATACTCCGGCGGTGAACCCTGACATGCACAGGGCTGACAAATCTCCAGTCCGGAACGCCGCATCCGGCACAAAAGCCTCCGCCGCTGAACTGCTCCCGTGCGAACGAATTCCCTGGTAGTCGGTAAAGAAGAACAGCTTGCCTTTTATAATCGGCCCGCCAATTGTGCCCCCGAATTCGTTGTAGTTATAAGGGTTCTGTTTTACGCCCGACTGTAAGAAGTAGTCGCGGGCATCGAAATTTTCATTGCGGTTGTACTCGTACGCTGAGCCATGAAAATGGTTGGTGCCGCTCTTGGTGACAGCAATAAGCAGCCCGCCTCCAGTCTTGCCGTATTCCGCCGACATCGAGTTCTCTTCAATTCGGAATTCCTGAATGGAGTCGACCGAAGGGCTGAGCGTCTGCCCGCCGAACACTGGAGCTTCAATCGTGGTTCCATCCAACTGATAATCCTGATCACGCGGCCGGTCGCCGTTAATACGCAAATTGTCATTGCCATAGCCGCCCTGGCCAACTTGCTCAGTCACGCCCTGCGCCAACGGGATCAAGCTGTAGATGTTGCGCCCGCTCGAGCTTTGCGTCGGCAACTGCTCCAGTTGCTGCTCGTCGACAGTCTGCCCCAGATCCGACTCCTGAGTCTGTAGTAATGGAGTATTTGCCGCGGTGACTTCTACCACTTCACTACTCTGCCCCACTGTCAGTCGCAGATCGACTTTCGGACTGGAATTGACTTCGAGCAGAACGTTGCTCACCTCGGCAGTTCGAAATCCTTTTGCCTCGGCCTGCACTCTGTAGGTTCCGGGATTAAGGCTGGTGGCTACGTATACGCCTGCTCCATTCGTCTTCCAAACGGTCGTGACATTTGTCGCGACATTGATCACCCTCACCGTCGCACCCGGGACAAAGGCACCACTCGGATCAGTGACCAGTCCACTGATGGTCCCGAACAGTCCTTGCGCGGGCAGGCTATGTGACGACATTATGATGAACAGCACGACTGCGGCGAATGCGACTGCGAACCTCGCCTGTTTCATAACTCCTCCGAACGACCGTTTTAAATCAGCCGACACGGGCCCCGCCGTTTAGGGAAAAACACGGGCTCGGATATGTGAGTACACGTTTTCTCAAATTTGGGGCTTAATTGTCAAGACTTTTTTTTGGTTTGGGCCTTTTTCGAAGCATTTGTGGAAAACGATTGCGTCAGATAGGTTGCCTAACGGTGATGGGAGCGGCTAGGTTCCCGGAGTTCTCCTCTGACCAGGATCGGAAATTGCCAGAGCAGTCGAGCGCCGCAGGATCAGATTGGTGCTCAGGGGGTACTCTTTCCGTCCTTCGCTGAATGCTTCCTCAGCGACATCGTTCATCAGGGCTTGAAAAGCAATTCGCGCCAGTTCGGTTTGAGACATTTGCACTGTAGTCAGTGGCGGGGTGATGAACTCAGAGAGCCGGATGTCATCAAAGCCCACGATTGAAAGATCGCGCGGAACATTGATACCGAGATCGTAGGCTTGGCGCATAACACCGATCGCGGTTACATCATTCGAACAAAGAACGGCAGTTGGCGGTTTGCGTAGTCGCATAAGTTCTCCTAGCGCGCGCATGCCTCCTTCCATCGTGTGATCGCCTGCAACCACCATCTCCGACGCAACTTCCAGCCCGATCTCGCTCATCGATTTCTGGAAGGCTTCTCTTCTGGCGACACCCGATTTGAGATGTGATGGTCCGGCTACAAAAGCAATGTTGACATGACGCAGCGCGGCCAAATGCTGGACCGCCTGCCGAATTCCGTGCTGGTAATCGATCTTAATATTGCTGACATGCGGAACATCGGGTCCGACGTCAACGAACACCAAGGGGACCTTACGAAGCCGAAGGTCATCGAGCAGAGACTCTTCCATTCCGAAAGTCAGGATGGCCACCCCGTCCACTCGCCGCTCGATCATTCGCCGCACCGATGATTTCATTCTCTTGGTGTCATGAACAGTCGAGGTGACAAGGATTTCGTAGTCATTCTGCACTGCCAGTTCCTCGAAAGTCTGAACGATTTCCGGAAAAAATGGATTCGTAATCTCCGACACCACAAGGCCAAAAATACGGCTCTTTCCCGATACCAGAGCGCGAGCCTGAGTGTTGGGATAATAGCCAAGTTCATCGACGACTTTCCAAACTCGCTTGGCGAGTTGGGGATCCACTGTGGGAACGCGATTGATGGCGCGTGAGACTGTGGCGGTCGAGACCTTGGCTCGCCTGGCGATCTCCCGAATGTCCATTAGGAATCTCTGCTAACGGCTTGCATACTAGCACAGCCAGAATACGTTTGCTAAAATTTCCCGAAAACGGTCCAGTTGCCGACTTACACAGAGGAGCTTATGCGTCGTCCCTTCGCGCGGTGCTGCGTTGTTTGGCTGTTGTGCAGTGCAAAGCTGCTGGCGGCACAGACAACCGCACATCTGCAGACTGCTGATACAACAATCCAGCTGCAGGCGGGATCAAGCGCGCCACGGCTCCTGACAATTGCTTCTCCCCTGCGTCCGGCTTGGCATAACGGCTCGGCGGAACGACTTATGAACTCGGTCGAAATAGATGGCCGGGAGACTCCCGTTAATTGGCAATTCAATCAAGGCGCCAGTCGCATCGAAACCCATCGAGTTGCGTTCGTCTATGAAAGTGGATCACCCCATCTCCGGCTGACTTGGGAGTGGCAATCGCGAGCGGCTTTCGGTCCTATTGAGCATCAGATTCATATCGAGAACCTCAGCGATCGCGAATTGTGGCTCCCACTTCAGGACAGCATTCAATTCAATTGGCTCCTTAAACCGCACATCGATCTGGAACAGCTATACGTAGAAAAAGGTGCAAATACTCCCTCGGATGTGGGTACTCATCTGGTGGCAGTGCCCGCGGGTTACAAATGGCAGGGAACATCGAGCACATATGCGCATCCCAAAGCAGACGAACCTCGCGAAATCATTCCTTGGTTTCTTCTCGAGGAAAGCGGGGGTTCGAAAGACGGGTGGTATATCGGGATCGAGTTTAGCGGCCGGACCCAATTGAGCATCGAGCGATCACGCGAATCACTGAAGGGAAGCGCTGGATTGAACGCCGACCCCGGACCTTTTCGCACTCGCCTGGAGCCCGGCGAGAGCTTCGATACCCCGGTTGTTTTTCTGGGGGCGGCCAAAGGGGGATCCGATGCGACCGGCAACTTGCTTCGGCGCTGGGTTCGGACGGTGCTTGGAAATCCGCTGACTTGGGACGATCCTCGATATCCACTGCTCACGAATAACAGTTGGGGCGGCGGGATGAGCGTGAATGACGCTATCGCACGCGGCATGATCCGCGACGCGTCAGAGCTCGGCCTCGAGATGTTCCACATGGACGCGGGCTGGTTCCGCGGTGTAGGCGACTGGTACCCTAATCCCAAGAAATTCCCTAATGGACTCGCGGTCATTGCTGACGACGCTCATCAGCACGGAATGAAGTTTGGTTTATGGGTAGACTGGACGCAGGCTGCATTTGATACCGAACCGGGAGCGTTGAATGCCCGCGATCCAAAAGTGCGTGACTGGATGGTGACCGACCTTCCGCCGGATTGGAAACCGGAGGACTTCAAAGGTCAAACCATCGATCTTGGAGTACCCGCAGCCAAGGAATGGGCGCAGCGCGAAGTCGAGCGTATCGTCGGTGACTATCACCTCGACATGCTGGAACATGACGGCTACGTGGTCGCTCAAGGCTGCGACCGGACCGACCATCCTCATGCGCCGCCAAATAACTGGAACAAGTGCATCTACAAAGCATGGGGTTCCTATTGGGTTGACAGTTCAAATTCGACCGACGTCAGCTATCACGCGGTCCGTGCTTATTACGATATTTATTCCAAATTGAAAAAAGATCATCCCGGGCTTCTGTTGGAAGTTTGCGACGACGGTGGCCGCATGGTGGACTTTGGCAGCGCCGCGCATGCGGACTATTTTTCAATCACCGACACTTACGATCCGTTATCTAACCGGCGGGCTTTCTACGACGCCAGCCACGTCCTGCCTAGCGTGATGCTGGAGAATTACGTCGAGAAGTGGCCGGTGCCGCGGCCGGAGAATTTTCTCTATATGTTGCGCAGTGGGATGATGGGCTGGCTAACAGTCATGATGGATACGACATCTTGGACTTCCGAACAGCATGCACTCGCTAAAGATGAATTTCAACTGTATAAAAAGGAGTTGCGGCCTCTGATTCGCGACGCTGATCTATATCACATCTCTTCGCGCCCCGATGGAGTACATTGGGACGCGATCGAGTATTTCGATCCCAAAACCTCACGTGGTGCCGTATATGTTTTTCGCGCATCCACAAAATCGGAATCAACACACAGTTTTGCGCTTAAGGGACTCGCGGCGACTGCGGCGTACCTGCTGCATTTTCATGATCACAGTTCGCACGATCGCAGTGTCACTGGTCGCGAGCTGCTTACAAGCGGCCTAACGGTCACATTGCCGAACCCGCAAAGTTCCGAACTGGTTTTTTTCGAGGAAAGAAAGTAGGGAACTACGGCGCAGGGGAAACTCAGACCATTTTGATAGTTGACCCGGACAGTGATCGGGATTCCGAAATTCGAATCAGCGCCGGCAGCACATCTCCCATCTCAGCTCGTTTCTCGCCAAGTGCGAAGTATATCCGGCTGAATAAGCGATAAAGATCGTCATAGATGCGGCGCTGGGAAGGGTCGGGCTCGAAGACGCGGTGCGGGGGACAAATCCTATCCTGCGCTTCTTCGATAGTTTTGAAAGCGCCTGCCGCGAGAAATGCGAAGATTGCAGAACCTAAGCTGGTGACGCTTTTGGTAGGCACCAAAACCGGACGGCCGAGGACATTTGCGTACACCCGATTCAATACTTCATTCTTCTGCGGAATGCCGCCGGCGTTGATGACGCGCTGAACCCGGACACCCTTGCTCTCCATACGATCGAAAATTACGCGCGTGTGAAGAGCCGTGCCTTCGATGGCTGCAAAGAGCTCGTCTTGTGCTGTGCTCTGCAAATTCCAACCTAGCGTTATTCCACGCAAATCGGGATTAACCAGGACTGTGCGGTCGCCGTTGTCCCAGGTCATCCGCAGCAGCCCGGTTTGTCCGGCCCGATAATTTTCCAAGCCTTTGCTCAGTGATGCGACATCCGTGCCAGCCCGCGCAGCGATAGCATTGAAGATGTCGCCGACCGCTGAGAGACCGGCCTCAATGCCGATACGCTGCGGATGAACGCTTCCCTGCACCACTCCGCAGACGCCAGGAACCAGATTCGGCGAAGGCGTGATTCCGATGATGCACGTCGAAGTGCCGACGACATTGACCATGTCATCCGTGCGGCATCCGGCGCCGATGGCGTCCCAGTGTGCATCGAAGGCGCCGACGGGAATCGGGATACCGGGTTTGAGTCCGAGTTTGTCAGCCCAGAATGGCGACAACCTTCCGGCAATTTGATCTGATGTCAAGTACTCACCTTGCAGTTTTTCCCGAACGTCCGAGAGTAAAGGATCAACTTTGGTCAGAAAATCTTCCGGCGGAAGTCCGCCGAGTTTCGCGTTCCACAGCCATTTGTGGCCCATGGCGCAAATGCTGCGCTTCACCTTTTTCGGATCGGTGATGCCGCACAGCGTCGCCGCAACCATGTCGCAGTGCTCGAATGCAGAAACAAAATCTTTGTGCTTTTCGGGATTGTGGCGTAGCCAGTGAAGCAGCTTCGAGAAGCCCCATTCCGAGGAATAGACTCCACCGCACCACTCAATCGCTTCCAGTTTTTGGCGGTGTGCGGCTGCGGTGATCTCTTCGGATTCTGCTTTGGCACGATGATCGCACCATAGGTAGTATTCGCCGAGGGGCTGAAGATCCTTGCCGACCGGAATGACCGACGAGCCAGTGGTGTCGAGGGCGATCGCTTCGACCTGTTCGCCGGAAATGCCTGCTTGCTTTACAGCCTCTCGAGTGGCGGCGGCCAAGGCGCGCATGTGATCGTCATGCGATTGAGTCGCGTATTCGGGATCTTCGCGTTTGCGATGCAGAGGGTATTCGGAAACGGCAGAAGCGATCATTCCGCGGTTGCTATCGACGATCGAGACGCGAACGCTGAGAGTGCCGAAGTCAACGCCGGCAACAACCGCCATCAGCAAGCTCCGTCAGGACGTTCGTGCCAGTAGGTCTCCCAGCCGAGATAGCGAGTGGCTGCTTCGTGAAGCGCGGGAGCAACGGAAGAAAGATTCGCCGCCACATGATGCTCGAAGCCGTTTTCACAGATGTAATGCAAAAGCTTCTGCATCTTCGGAATCTCTACCACACCCGCGCCGCCGAAGGTATTAAGCGGATCATCGGTAAAGCGGCCTTCCCCAACATAACCGCGCATTTTGCCGGCAGTATCGTTGGTTGAAAAGCGCGCGAAACTCATCTTTTCGGGCTTGATCAGCCCAACGACCGTGCCGTAAGTATTCTCTTTGCCCACCGTTCCGGCAATGATTTCCTGAAAATCCATTTTGAAGGAACGGAAAAAATGCCTGGGAAGATTCGCGCAGTGGAAGCAGACGGCTTTATTTGGTTCAGTGCCATAATTATTATTCCAATCGAGCAGCGCAGAGGGCATGCCCGATGCGAGTTGCAGAGCGTGCATGCCGAGAACGCCGGCTATGTCGACCTCGCAAGCACTCGAAAGCAGTTGCTCGCTCATCATGCTCATTACGGTACAGGGCACGACGCCGAAGTTCTCTTCCAGTGACGTCCAGCACTGCACCGCGCTAATGCCCACTTCGGTCGCCGCCATCCACTGGTCAATCACGGCGCCGAGCTTCGCCATCTTCATCAGTGCAGTGGCCGGCACATCCTTCGAGTCCACGTACTTCTTAATCGACGCCAATTTGCCTTGCGCAAGATCGTCGGTGTCTTTCATCCGATCGATGCGGCCGAGGACTTCAGAAAGGTCGAGCGTTTCGATTGAAATGCCATTCGCTTCGAGAATTTTCTCGCTGTAGCGGACGGTGTTGAAGGCGGCCGGACGGGCGCCAATCGCTCCTACGCGCAGATTGCGAAATCCGTTTACGATGCGGCAAACCGCGGCGAACCACTGCAGGTCTTTTGTGAATTCCGGTGAATCTGGCGCTTCGGTGTGAAGAGTTGTTATCGAATAAGGAATGCCGTACTGCCGCAGGTTGTTGCACGCCGACATCTTGCCGCAGAAACTGTCACGGCGGAAGACAATGGTCATTTTCTTGGGATCGTCGGGAGTCGCCTGAATCAGCACCGGAACCCGGAGGTCAGCAAGACGCAATGATCCGTGCGCTTGTGGCCGCTGGCATGGACGTGGTGGCGCTCACTCCCGAGGAAAGCAAGTACGGGGCAGTCGAGACCCGCGAGGAATCCAGGCGCTGCGCCGAGCTGTTCAACGTATATTCGTCGGTTTGTCGGTCAAGGGATTGCTGATCGGCCGTCAGGCAGTCAACCTCAATCCAGAGAATCGCGACCGGATTGACGGCATTATCGTCACTCTGCCGAACTTCGGTGAAGAGCGCGCTATTGCGGACACGGCTTTGTGAGCCGCAGCGGTGTGCGGATTAGTGTGCCTCTTTGCCGCCCTTGGAGAGAAATCCATCCCTTGCAGCAGTTCCCAGAAGCCCGTTTCTGGCCAATCAACACACGTTCACAGTTCGTTAGCCACAAGCCCGTTTCTGGATAGCTTCTCGTTTCCCGACTTATCCAGGAGTTGATTGGATTTATCTACACTTGCGCGTTTCTGAGGACTAATATAGGCAATCGGTGCGGACTGTTGTTTGCCTTTCGGAACCTCTTAGCTTCGCGAGCCGTATATGAGGCTCGGAAGGAACGCAAGATTGAAAACGCGAATCTTGATCGCTTGTTTTTTATTATGTATTTGCTTTGATTCAGTATTCGCGGTTTCACAAACATCCTCATTTCAATTTCTGCAAAAGCCCGGACCGTATCCGGTAGGGTTGAAGGTGGTCGATCAGCATGATCCCTCCCGTGCCTACGCCGCTTCTTCCAAGAACTTGTTAAAGTCCTCTGTGGGCGGTGATGCCCGTCCCCTGCAAACATTGATCTGGTACCCATCGCTGAGAAGCACAGGCAAGGCGATGACGGTTGGCGACTACACCCAACTGGCCGACACGGAGATACGCTTCGACGCGCCCCACCCCGAACAGAATCGCTGGCGTTCGCTGTTGAAGGCTTCGTTCGACATTCCATTGTGGGCGGTGCGGGATGCGAAGCCGGCGAAAGGGCATTACCCCGTTCTGATTTATGCCCCCAGTGATTCTTCCGTTTCGTGGGAGAATGCTGATCTGTGTGAGTACCTTGCCAGTCATGGCTACGTCGTTCTTGCGAGTCCGTCGATGGGGATGTTGACACGCGACATGACGGATAATTTGGACGGGATCAACACGCAGGCTCGCGACATCTCGTTTCTTATCACTTATGCCAAAACGCTTCCGGATGCGGATTTAGCCAGCGTCGCTGTGGTGAGCTGGAGCTGGGGCGGAATTTCGAGCCTGTTTGCGGCGGCGCGAGATTCCCGCATCGATGCCCTGGTATCCATGGACGGCAGCATGCGCTATTACCCGGGCCTCGTGAAGATGGCGGCCGATGTCAATCCAGCGCGGATGACCATACCGCTTCTTTTCTTCACTGCAGAAGATCCGAACTTTCTTGAAGATCGGGATAAATATCATGATGGTCCCGCGGCGGACACAGTGGGCCCAAACGTTCTGAATGCCTGGATACACGGCGATCTCCTCACCGTGAATATGCTGGGCATGGCACACCCAGAGTTCAGTTCGATGTTTCAACGCAGGGAGAGCGCTCAGCGCTTTGCGGAAAATCAGGTAGCCGATTACGGACGGGAGGACGCGAATACGAGTTACGCCTGGGTTGCGATCTATACTCTGAACTTCCTGGATGGCTTCCTGAAAGATGATGCTTCGGCGAAAGCATTCCTCGAGAGAACCCCAGCAGAGAATGACGTTCCGAAACACTTTATGAGCATAACGTTTCGTCCCGCGCAAAAAGTATCTCCTCCGAGGGCCAAGTGACCTCACGATCACGTCCTAGATGATTGCGATCCACGCGCATCGTATAGAAGCCCAATGGCAGTTGGACGAAACTTTCGACCTGATGCATCCGGTTCCGATTTTGTTGAGAGATGAGTCTCAATAGGTAACGACAAGTCGGCTAGTGTTTACCGATGGAGAGAGGTGGCGATTGCTGCTTCTGCCTGAGTCACGGCGGAGCGGATGCGACACTTGATTGCGGACTTCGACGCTGGCCCGAAGTCGGCTTCGGGGCCGTTGCCGCATATCAGGTGACTTCCAGTCCGAGGTTGTCGTTCACGGCTTGGCCGAGTTTCTGCTTGCAGCCGAGATACCTCTCGGTTGTTTGAACCGATGCATGTCCAAGTAGAAACTAAATTTGCTCAAGTTCTCCGCCTGCGAGATGGCAGAGCCGAGCACAGGTGCGACGCAAGTCGTGAGGAGCCAGATTCTTGATGTCAGCACATTTGGCAGCCGCTTTCACCACGTGCCAAATGGCCTTCGGCGCGATTCCATCGCCCCAGATCCTATCTAGTCGACTTACTCGACGAAAGATCGCCCCGCCGTTGATGCCCGCCGCCGCGATCCACTCATCGACGGCGCGTTTCGCCCAGAGTGGAACAGGAACGGTCCGAATGTGCTTTCCTTTGCCAACCAGGTCGGCTATCACGCAGCGCTCCTCACGGATTTGAAAGTCTTCCGTTCCCAGTCCAACAAGTTCCGCCCGTCGCAGTCCGCATCCGATGAGCAGCGCCAGGATCGCCCGATCACGTTTGCCTCGAAGGCTGCCTGAAGGCGGTTCGCCGAGCAGGGTTCTGGATTGATCGGCGGTCAACCAGTTGCCGATCCGTGCGCCTAGACGCTTTGCGCCTTTGACGCGACGAATCCCTGCGGCCAGGTCAGGGCTCAGAAGGCCGGTATCGGAGGCTTCATAAGCCAGGCGCCTGACAGCGGCCAATCGCACATTGATCGTGGAGGGCGCGAGGTTCTTCTGTTCGAGAAAGAACCGGTACCGGAGGACGACCGTCCTATTAAATGCCAGACGTGGTTCGGAACAGTACCACCCGATAAATTCGTCGATGGCGTGACCGTATGATTCTTGCGAACTGGCCGCGCCGAGCGAGTGAAGAACCGCATTCTTCGACTGCTCCAAATCGGCTAGTCGAAGCATACTTCTTATCTTGGAGCGTTTCGATGTCTTCCGATGCGCCATACTGGCGGCCCCCTAGCCGCGCGCTCAGTATGGTCTTTCAAACTTATGATCTCGAAGCCCGTTTCTGGATAGTTTCCGCATTGCCGACAACTCACCCGGTCAACGAGCGTAATGACACAATTGATGGCTGACATACATCAAAGCCGAGTATTAGGGTTGGGGTCGGAGCGAGTTTTGGCTCGGTGCGGCAATTCTAAGCACAAGCCGGAACGATAATCAACACGAGCCAGACGGCTCACACTCAATTTTGTGTTCTGACGGGCAGTTGTTTTATTTATTTCGGCCTCTTCCTCGGCGTTCATGAACGGTATCGCTGAACGACTTCTCGAACGACGCCGCCCCTGGATGATCGAACGCTCTCACCTCGACCTCCCCTCCGTCCGTAAAGAGATTCGGCGAGTCTACGAAGGCCGGCGCACCGGATGGGCGGTTAGCGAAAAACAAACGGGGCCATTCGCGGATTCCCATGAAGCTTAGCCTTGGTGCTCTGCGAACACGGCAGAGGCTGCGGATTCGAGTCCCGGCATCCCCGCCATCTTTCGTCAATGCTTTAAAAACTGGGTCTTTCGGAACCTGGGTGCATCTCAGGAAAGTTCGTCGCCAACTTCTTCTACCGATTAGGGAAAGTTGGCTCGTTATGCTGGCACCTCGATCGTTCGGTGAGTGATTCGGCGATTTCGCACTCATCGAGAATCATTACTGACGAGAGGGCGCTGTTCGATACAAGTCAGTCAAATGACCTCAGTGGGTGGGTTGCTTCTTCTGGCGTTTACTGCTTACCAGGTGCGGGCGCCATCAACTGCTGCATGAGGCTCTGACTGTCCGGAAAACCCCACTGCTCAACGATCTTTCCAGCAACAACTCTGTAGATGGCAGCCTCATGGATGGTCACCTTCTCACCGTGCGGTGCCATTCCCGCAAACTCGCCTCGCTGAGTTCCGCTTGATGTAAACCGAATGACGACTCGGTCGCCCTCGGCAATGATGTCGTCTACCTTTTCGTTCCAGTCCGGGAACGCGGCTCGATGGCTTGCTACCTCACTTTTGAGGCCCTGAATTCCTTTCCACTCTGTTCCCCCTATAAAGTGGCAGATAAAGTCAGCCCCATACAATTCGTCCGCCGCGCCGAGATTGCCCTCGCTCCACAGCTCGGCCTCGGAACGGAGGACGACCGCTTTGTTTTCCGACAAGGTTTGATTCGGTCGAGCACCGCAACCAGCGAGGCTCGCAGCGATGAGAGTGATCGAAACCACGGGAAGAGTCTTCATGAAGTGTAAGTGTAGCCTACCTCGCGAACGGCTAAGTCCCGCCCCTTCGCGTTCCAGGCGGAACATGCTCTATGAACTTTATTGTCAAGCGTATGGCGAGGAAGGGTCCCAATAAGTCGGCTTCGCGGAGATCGCCGTTGATCTCCTCCAAGCCCGTTTCTGGCTAACTTCCGGTTGGCCGACTATTCGGGAGCAAGCGGCGCTCGGCTCTTGAGCGACCTTGGTCCCCATCGTCTTTAAGCAAAATGAAGGAATGTCCTCTGTCGCTGCGAGCGGCAGATGCGAGATGATGTGACAATGAGGATGCCTTCATCAAAGCTGATCGACACTTTACTCGCGTGCGCACTTGCGTTCTCTACATCGATTGCGGGGGCCCAAGTCATCCGCTACGACGAGCCCTACCGTCCACAGGTACACTTCTCTCCTCGCGAGCATTGGACGAACGATCCTAACGGCCTCGTTTACTTTCACAAGGAGTATCACCTCTTCTATCAGTTCAATCCGTTCGGTGATGAATGGGGCCACATGAGTTGGGGGCACGCCGTTAGCACGAACCTCTTGGATTGGCAGGAGCTTCCGGTCGCAATCCCAGAGAAGGACAGCGAAATGGCGTTCACGGGCAGCGTCGTCGTGGACCACGAGAACACCAGTGGCTTCTGCGCGCCCGGAGCAGAGTGCCTGGTTGCGGTATACACCGGTTCCCGCAGCACGAGCGAAGGAACACGACAGACACAGAACCTTGCATACAGCCGCGACGACGGACGGACCTGGACCCGATATGCCGCCAACCCCGTAATCGATCTGCACATGGCCGACTTCCGTGACCCCAGCGTGTCGTGGGATGAGAAGGAAAACCGTTGGTTGATGGCGGTTTCCTTGGCCATGGAGCACAAGATTCGTTTCTATACGTCACCGAACCTAAAGGAGTGGACGCAACTGAGCGACTTCGGACCCGCTGGCGACGTCGATGGAACCTGGGAATGCCCAGACCTCCTGCGTATCCCCGGCGAGAATGGAACGGGTGACATGTGGGCCCTGAAAATTGGTCTCAACCCGGGCGCGCCGCAAGGCGGTTCCGGCGAGCAGTATTTCCTGGGCAACTTTAACGGGAAGCGGTTTACGGCGTCCAGCGAGCCTGGTTCGCACGGATGGACGAACTATGGCAAGGATGACTACTGCGCCATCAGCTTTAACGGGCTGCCGAAGGACGCGAAGCCGATTCTGATCGGCTGGATGAGCAACTGGCAGTACGCGTCGCAACTGCCGACCTCTCCCTGGCGCGGGCAGATGAGTGTTCCAAGACGCCTCTCGCTACTGAGGGACGCTGCAGGATTGGCAGTAGTGCAGGACCCCGTTATCGCTCCTCTCCGTGCAGATCATTCCGACATCTCTACGACAAAGGGCGGCAGTGTCTCCGGTAACATGCAGGCCCCCTTCGAGTTAGACTTGCAGTTTGGCCGACCATCTGAACAAGTCTTTGGCATACGCATCTACACCGACGAGCAGCATTGGACAGAGATCGGGTTTGATCAGCCGAAGCGAGAGTTCTACATCGATCGCACAAAGTCGGGTGCGGCTATTACACCGGACTTCCCGGCGAGGACAACGGCTCCGCTGATCGCAAGCCGCCCCTACGACTTCAAACTCATCATTGATCGCTCATCCATGGAGGCTTACGCACAGAACGGCACGATTGCTATGACGGACTTGATTTTCCCCGCTTCACGAAACAGCAAGGTTGCACTCTTCTCTTCAAGCGGGAAGGTAGTTTCAGTACGGGGTGACCGCTGGCAGCTTCGTTCGATCTGGAGGTGAAACACACGACCGAGTAGGTCCGTGCGTTCACGCGTACAAGAACAAGCACCGTGGGTAGCAGCTCGTCGCCTCCGTTTCACGCGAAGTCGACAGTCGCCCAACCACGCTGGGGATCGAGGTCAAAACTGTGCTCCCCATCGATCCCGAGTCACGGGCCAACCGGAAGTTGTCGGTTCGTCTGGCGGATCAGTACAGACAAAACGCGCTTGCGGTCACCGAATGGACTGTTTCCGGATTATTGGAATGCGGAATTGGGGAATTGTTTTTGGAGCCGTATGCGATGTTCAACTAGCGACGACTCGCGCTTGTCCCGAGGTTCGGAAGGTCTGAAATTAATGTGTCTTGGATGTCTGGAACACCCTCGAAGGCAGAGTTCTCAGTTGCTGGCTTTGGGATCATGGGTTACCACGTCCTCCGAAAGTGCCAGTATGCACTTTTGCCCGTCGAATTCGATCCGGTCGGCGGAATAGGCCGTAAGCTTAATTTCGCCCGATTTTGCCCGGAGGCGGGTAATTACATTTCGAATCGGACCTCCTCGCTGAAGCTGTGTCACCAGTAATCTTCGGTCGGCAGGATCATCCCAAATCCTCAGCTGATGCACCGTGCGTCCGAGGACCTCCTGGCGGGAGTAACCATAACGTGCCTCAAATGCGGCGTTGACTTCCAAGAAGCGGCCTTCTTCCAACGTTGTAATTGAAAAGGCAATCGGGCTGGAGTGGAAGATCTTCTGGAATTTCTCCTCGGAAACACGGCGGCCTGCTTCCGATTGATTAAGGGCTTGCTCGGCCGTCTGGAGATCTGTCAGCCGCTTTTCCAGTTCAGAACCATAGATTTCGGCAGTGGAATAAAGGCGGGCGTTTTGAATCGCGACCGCTGCCGGTATGGCAAGCAGTTCGGCACGCCGAAGATGGTCCTCAGTAAAGTGATCGGGTTCCACGTGGCCGACGGAAAGAAATCCCAAAAACTCCTCAGAGGCCACAAGAGGAACGCAAAGCCAAGAACGAAATTGCTGGTGTCCGGTGAATGTTTGCCATCCTGCTTGTCTTCCAGTGTCCGGTATCAAGATGCGTTGTCGTTCTGACCATATGCGCTGAAAGAACGGAGACTCATCGGCCACGAATGTCAACGGACAGCGAGGAGATTTTTTTGCGGTCTCGAGAAAGGATTTTTCGCCCAAGGCCAACCAATGAGGACCGCCCTCTGGAACCAGCACCCGAGCGCAGGTATAGGGAACCAACTCCGCCAGAGAGCGGAGTAATGCATCCAGAACGGAATCCATGTGCAAGTCTTGGGTAAGCGCAAGCGTCGCCTTGCGCAGGGCTTCTGCTTCTGCCCACGCGGAGTTCGCTTTTGCGAGATTCGCCTGGACTTGATCTTCGGCGTGCTTCAGCGCCGTAACATCCAATGCGGTTCCACCCACGCGCGTGATTTTGCCGTTAGGGTCCTTATGCGGAAAGCCGCGCACCCAGACCCAGCGAACCTCGCCGCCCGGCTTAACAATGCGGAACCTTTCATCGAAGCTCCCCGAGCGGGCTGCTTCATTGAGCCTGGCAAGGACGTGAGCCCGATCTTCTGGGTGGATGGCCTCTCCGTAGGAAGAAGGGTTCTCGAGCAACGACCGGCAGGAGCGCCCAGTGATGGTTTCGTACGCCGGATTGACGAAGGTGGCTTTCTTCGTCTCGGCGTCGATCACCCAGAATATTTCCTGGATGTTGTCGGCCATGTGGTGAAACTCCCGCTCGCTGTCCTCAAAGACAGTCTTGGCCTTCCGTTCGGTACTGTGCATCTGGCGGATCACGTCAGCCAACAAGAGCGCGAAGACTAGGGTGGCGCTTATCAAGGAAATCAGCAGCGCCAGGGCTACACGCGGCGATTGAAGATTAGCGATCAAGACTGCAATCAGAAGAACGGCGGAGGCAACAACCAGACTGATGGAGGCAATTTTCCACTCTCGGCGCTCGGTTTTTGCACGAGCCGGTTTAGAGCGGGGATGGTCGGCTTGATCCATGGAGGGAACCCACGTTTTTGCCGGACTTACCGACATGATACGCCGCTAGCGTAAAATCTCGGCTGATGCACGCCATGCGACTCCCAGTAGGAGCAACCCATGATTAATAAAAAATATGCGACGCGCACGTGCCGAACCTTTAGAACAGCGTCAGAGCGGTTTCAATGATGGGCACTTCGCGACGC
This sequence comes from uncultured Acidobacteriota bacterium, assembly GCA_963702345.1. Taxonomy (GTDB): domain Bacteria; phylum Acidobacteriota; class Terriglobia; order Terriglobales; family Acidobacteriaceae; genus Gp1-AA145. Next base: position 46,058 of record CAVPCD010000015.1, read on the forward strand.
ACTCCTCGTCATCATTTTCGGGACGATTCACGCGCGGACTCACCGGATATTTCCTCATGAGGCCGGCATCAAAAGGCTTTAGGCAATCCACAACGATCTCAGAATTGGTGATACCAGGGTCTAGCCAGCGCTCGTAATCGTCGGGATCCAGAATAGCGGGCATACGATCGTGCACGTCGGCGACGAGAGGATTCGGCCTGGTCGTAAGGATCGTGCAGGTTTCGAGGATATTGTTTTTCTCGTCGCGCCACCGGTCCCACAATCCCGCAAACGCGAATACCGAACCGGACGCCAGACCAAAGTTATACGCTTGTTTCCCTTTAAGCCCGATTTTCTTTGCCGAGTAGGGGGCCAACGTTGCTGTTGGTCCCCCCTCTAAGAACCGTGCGTGAGAGTTTCCAGCTCACACGGCTCAAGTTTCCGGGAACGCTCAGATCATGAACGCGCACGATGTGGAGCGACGGCGTAGCGTCTGGACAGATACGGAGTCCAACTCGGGTCGTAAGGATTCAGGCCGGACCGAACCTTCACATGCCTTACGATTCGCACGGAAGCTGCATGAAACAAGCGAACACGAAGAGGCGAGCCCTGCGCGTCCACAGTGTCACCGAAGAACCACCAGTCACGTGTTCCCACACGGTCGAAATACTTCTGCTTTATCCAACCAGCTCCTTTTCGGCGGTGACGGGCGTGCGCCCATCCCCAGAGCATCCTGAATATCGCAGCATCGAGTCGTGCGAAAACGCGCTTGGAGACGACATGGCGGTGGTAGTTGGCCCATCCCCTTACAATCGGATTTAATCGGTTAATAAGAAGATGAGCGGTACTACCCAGGTACTCTCGGACGATCTGCTTCACTTTGGCGAGAACAGACACAACACTCTTCCGAGCTGGCTTGATAAACAACTTGCCGTGCGGATAGCGCCGAATGTTCTGCCCAAGGAAGTCGAAGCCTTTTTCTATGTGCGTGATCAAGGTCTTTTCCGAAGAGAGGACCAAACCACGTTCAGTCAGGAAGGATTCGACCAGCGGCTTCACCGTCATTCTCAGCAACTCCTCGGAGTGTCCGGTGATGATGAAGTCGTCCGCATAACGGATCAAATGTACTTGCGCTGCGCGTCCGCGCTCGGAGCCTTTTCCGCGTACCGGGAAAACTTCCCGGAGCCGTCGTTCGAGGCCGTCGAGAGTGATGTTTGAAAGCGCAGGCGATATGATTCCGCCCTGCGGTGTGCCAGAGATCGTATCGTAGAATACTTGTTTTTCTAGGTAGCCCGACTTTAGCCACTTGTGGAGGATCGCTTTGTTCAGGGGAACATTGTCGAGCAGCCACTGATGACTGATGTTGTCGAAGCAGCCTTTGATGTCGCCTTCGAGCACCCAGCTTGGGTTTTTGTGGCAGAGCGAAGTGAAACATTGTTCAATCGCGTCCGCACAACTTCTCCCCTGCCGGAAGCCGTAGGAATTCTGATCCGCAGTGGTTTCCGCGACCGGATCGAGCGACAGCAGATACAAGGCTTGCATGGCTCGATCCCGCATCGTTGGGATTCCTAACGGTCGGAGCTTCCCATTGGCCTTCGGGATGTAGATCCGCCGCAGAGGCATGGGGCGGTAACCCCGTGCCGTCAGCGAAATCACACCTTGAAGCTTCTTATGTTGTGTGTCCCAGAGTTCGCCATCCACTCCAGGCGTTTTTCTACCGTCGTTCACTGTTACCCGGCGCACGGCAAGTAACTTGCCGCGGGCCGAGTGCGTAAGAAGATGTTGCAAGGCTTTCACCTTGTTCCATTTCTTTTGCTGCACCGCCTTCACGATACGGGCTTGGAGTCGGCGAACATTGTCCTCGATGGTTCGCCAGTCAACAGCGTCCCATGCTGAACTCGTATTTAGGATTGCACCAGCTTGCGCCGTCATCTGCCGATCCTATTGGGCCGATTTGTCAAGTTCTCTCGTGATCGGAAACCAAGAGGAAGTCTGCCCGCTTGCGCGTCGGATAATGTCGCAATCCGTATTCCGACCATTACAGTCGGACGTTCGCTTTTTCCTCTGTCCTCTACCCGCATCACCGTTGCATGGCCTTGCGGCCTGGCTACCCCGAAGGGAGCAATGCGGGCTTACCACGTTCCACATGCGTGACAGAATGGGTTAGGTCCCTCCTACTATACCGACGGCCTTTTCGCCCACGACGGGTGAGAATGGAGCACCCGTTCCAGCCGCAACCTCGGAGCCTAACAGCATCTTTGACCCCTTCATTCTTGACGATACTTACAGAGGTTCGCATCTGCTGACCCTACCACTCACCCTAGCCCCGATCCGCCTCGATGCTGGCAGAAATATCGTCCCCTCGCGGTTTCGATACCCGTCTTGCGACGGTGGGATACATTGTCCGAGGGCTTCTAGACGAGTCGTTACCGAATCGCCATACCTCGTAGGGTACTGCCAATGGGATGGCAGGTCCGGTCGAGTGATGCTCGCCGGACAATCACACATGCAGCTTCGTGTCGCGACCATTCGTAAAAGCCGTCCGCAGGAATAAGACACCGATGCCGCCTGAGTGCGTCGCGGAAGGCGGGTTTCTCCGCGGCGGTTTCAGACATGGCGTTTATGGTTTTCAAGCCAAACGATTGATCTTTTGCCCAGTAGGGAATGAGCCCCCATCGCATTAGACCGGAGATCCGTCTCGGTTCCGAGGGGTGCTGGCGTATTGTGGAGACCTGCTGAGTGGGAGCGATGTTCCAGCGTGGTTGCCAACGAAGATCTTCGTCGAGGCCGAAATGGTCGCGCAGGTAGCGCTCCTTCGCCGTGAGCCGATAGCGACCGCACATAAGGTTAGCCTATTTTTTCTTCTGTGCCGCTTTCCACTTCGCCCATCGCGCGCGCTGGGCTGCCGCAATTCGTTTGCGCACCGTCACTGACATGGTCCTTCGTTTCGCGCCAGACGCCTGAGCACGGTCGTTTCTTCTGGTAGTTGTGCGGAGCGCACCGACCCCGCTCAGTACCTTCAAAGCCGCGTCCAGTTGTTCGACTGTGTGTTGCGCTTGATCTCGTTTTTTCCTCAACTGCTGGACCACGTTAGCCAGGTTCGACATTGATTCTCCCAGGGCAGGAATTGTAGCAGCCCTTCGGCGCTCGTTCTCCCTACCTGCTGACCACCAGCCCTACCACCGATTCAATGCAGCCCATCGAGAGGAGCCCCATGAGACTTCGTAGCAATGAATTCTGCCCAATTCACAAGTCGCTTTCCTGTTGCGGTCGGGAGTTCGTCCCTAGGCCGAGGTCGATAAGACTGGGAGTTCAGAGGGTCGAAGACCCGCACCACCCGCGAGGATATCGGGAGTTGCGATCACCGGCCGAGATGCGCAAACTTCTGAACCGCAAGATTCGGGAGCAGGGCGGGATATGCGCCCTCTGCCACGAAGACTTCACGGATTACAACGACGTTGTCCCCGATCACAAGAATCCCAAAGGAATGGGAGGAGCTTGGAGAGACGACCACCCAGAAAACGTCCAGGCAGCACATTGGTGGTGCAACGAAGAAAAAGGATCCAGAAGAATGGACGAGTGATGGCGGGTCAGTTCTCAGGGCAGGGAACACCCGCATAAATTCTTATCCTTAATTATTCAAGCGTCTTTTATTAGGCTGGAATTAACGGCTTGACGTGCGGCCGTGGTATTGCATTTGTTAATAAGTAATGGAGGGAAAGATGGAATCCGCGATTAATGTCTCGCTCAAGGAATACGGCCACAACATCATTTCGCGGCGTGCGTACCAGGAATACAAATTGCTTCCGGTCGAGGTGCCGGTATTGCCGCCGGCGTTCGAGAAGCCGCCGGTGCCGCAGAAAGGATCGACGACCCAGGCGCTCTTCACTTGAATAACGGCCAGATTTGCGTCAGCAAACGTCCGTGGTGCGCTTTTTACAACTGACTTCGGGTCAGCCGGCTGCCGGTTCCGGCCCGTATGAACTGATCTATTTGGAACATCCAGTGTGCCAACGGTGTGCGGTCAACGACTCAATTCTCACTGGAGTTATTGCGGAGCGAGAATCGGTACAAAACAGATGGAGCTACCGCTGTCCGCTTGATAGCCCAAGGGATCCACTCGCGGACGTTCTGGAACAGTCACCAGTGAGCGAAAAGAACGATGTTTCAGAACTAACTGCCGCTCCGAAAGCAGCGCCGAAGCGGCCAATTGTGACCTGAACCCGCTCTTAGTAACGTCGATTAACGTCGAGGTCCTTGATACCCACCCTTTCGCAACAAGCGCGAAAGGATGGGGCGCCCTCAGTTATTTTGGAGAAAGGTGGGCCACCTGTGATCTTTCAACACGTTGTTCCCAAGAAGTGAATAGTCCATCCGGGCAACACCGGAGAAGCTGATGGTGCTGACCAATCCGCTTCGAAGGAGTCGACCGAATGGACCTTCACCAGAATGCCCGACTTACGTTTCGTAGTCGAGAGACTTTAGCCAACCAGGTCATGATCGAGAAGCTGACCTTGAACGCGGCTGCAGCCGCGTTCAGGGTCAGCCGAAAAACTGCCGCCAAGTGGGTCCACCGCTATCGCACTCTGGGATTGCCCGGCTTGCGGGATCGTTCCTCGCGGCCCCGGCGTAGCCCGCGCCAAACCTCGTCGGAGCTGATCGCTCTGGTCATCGCTCTGCGTCGCCAGTTACTCCCCTCCTATCACATCGCCAAAGCCAGCAGTCTTAGTCCCGCCACCGTCAGTCGCATCCTACAGCGCGCTCAGTTGAACCGCTGGCGTCATCTGCATCCCGCGCCGCCGGTTGTACGCTACGAGCATCCCGCTCCCGGCGATCTACTGCATCTCGACATCAAGGGCATGACCCGCTATCAGCAGGTCTCCATCCGTGGTGATGGTCGTCGTCGTGGCCGCCGCCAGTTCGCCGGCTGGCAAGCTCTGCACGTCGCCATCGATGATCACTCCCGCCTCGCCTTCTCCCGCATGCTGCCCAACCAGCAAAGCCAAACCGCCATCGCCTTCCTGCGCGCCGCCGTCGCCTTCTACGCCCAGCACCGCATTCCCATCCGCCGCCTGCTCACCGACAATGGCTCCTGCTATCGCTCCCGACACTTCCGCGCCGCCTGCCTCCAACTCGGCATCCAACACCGCTTCACCCGCCCTTACACGCCCCGCACCAATGGCAAAGCCGAACGCTTCATCCAAACCGCTCTGCGCGAATGGGCCTACGTTCGCCATTACCTCAACTCCGAGGAACGCGATCAGCAGCTCTCGCCCTGGCTCGATCATTACAACTTCCATCGCCCCCATGGTAGTCTCGGTTACGCTCCGCCCATCAGCCGCGCTCCCGCGGGTACAACGTCTTGATAGATCACAGCCACCCGCCCCGATAGGTTTCTTCTTGCCGAATCCAGTAGTTATGCAGCTGGATAATGACTCGCGAATTATGCAGGAATTTGCAAGAACATTTCTTCGCAAGAAGGCCCCGGCGAGAATGGGTACAAAACAGATGGAGCTGCCGCTGCCCATTTCACAACCAAAAGCCATGACTGACTGAGGGTTTCAGGAACAATCACTCACCAGTGATAAAAATCAATGTTTCAGAATTAACTCCCGCCGCACGGACTACTGCTGAAGGGCCATTTGACGCGAAACCCGGCCTCCTAACATCTAGGCTTGCGGTACCCACATTTCGCAAAATGCGATAGGATAGGGTACCCTCGGTTGGAAATGATGCAAGGGGGCTACCCGCCCATCAGCACGAAAGCCATCGAGGTCACCAGTCCACCCCGCAGATGACGACGCTCGGAAGGAGAGAAGCTGTTGACTTGGTCGTGCCTTTTCTCCGAACAGTGGGTCGGGCAGTCTTATAAGCCGAATTAGCGCGCAGGAATTACGGCTGCAGCCCTGCACCGAGCTCTGTTTTTTGGATCGCACATGCTTGGGGCTTTCGAGAGAGCCCAGGTTAAATTGTCCTTGACAGCACGATCGTCGGCTTTGATTGCTTCTTCCTTCAACAACACGACCGCCTGGGTGGCATTGTACTTGTGGATTTCCATCCACACAGTTAAAGCTTTCTCCCGCGTACTCGGTGACGACGACAAGTTCTTGATTTTATCTAAGACGGCAGGAGAAGCACTCTCACCAATTTCCTCCAACGCGCCAGTAGCGGGGTACATCTCCTCCGTGATTTGAGGATGTAACAAGACGTGATGTTTTTCATGAATATTAGGCGGACGCCGAAAATCTAGCAATTTTGTGAGTACACCCACGGCGGGCTCATAACGGTGATTCCCGATACTCTTAATTGCGAAGGTAACGCATTCAGCGTTCGCCTGATCTGGAATCGTATTATCGAGAAATGAAACAAGCTCATCCATGCTTGAGTTTTGCAGAGCCTTGCACTCCTGGGATACAGCATCCGAGAGCGCGGCAAAGCACAGCACGACAATCACAATAGCTCCAATACTTTTCCTCATAGATAATGCTCCATGTGTCCACTTATATTTCCAAGATCAAGGATTCAGGTTCCAAGTTGTAAATGTACTGTCGTTACCAATTTGATTGTCACCGGGAATGTCGTTAACAAACTGCAATCCAGTAGAGGTGTCTGTGCACGAGACTCTAACATAATAGTTATAGTAGGGAGATATCCGGGTACCATCAGGCAGAGCGGCATAGGCATAGAAATTAGCGCGATATCGATAGACATTGCCGTCGACAGGCTCCGATGGTAATCCGGGGGCGTCAAGGTCGTACACTTTTCCGCCCGAGTTGCCAGACTGCGGGTCATCATCTCTAAACGGAGGCTCAGACGTATCGTCCGCGTTGAACGTTATTAAGCTAGGTGTATTATTCGCATAGCTTGCGTCGTTGATTATCCATCGGTGCAATATGACCTGGCCCTTGTAATTACTTGGCGATATCTTACCCACAATCTCGTTACCTAAGAAACATCCCGGACCTTCGTGGCCAGTGCCAATGATGGCCCCCAACTGGGTAGTACCCTCATACGTCTGGTACTCACCCAGCGCCGCATCATCCGGAGATACCGTCTGACCATTGAAATGTCGCTGGCTGAGGATTGCCGAAATCTGCTGCTTTCCAGTACTACTGCCGGATTGATTTGCTGATGGAAAAGGCCAAAAGCTTCCATCTGGTTGCACGTAAATGCTCCTGACTAACATCAGAGAGCCGGACGGGTCGAGCGCGTAATCATTCGTAGTCCAAGATTGCGTTCCCAAGCTCTGAGCTGCCCGGTCTGATTGCCGTTGGCGTCGAAAGTTATGGCTGGGCCGGAGTAGTAAGGCACTCCAATGAAACCTGGGTTGTACGGATATGCGGTCTGCGCGATTACCCCACCGTCCGAAGTAGCCATAAGGGCGTAGTAGTGTTGTTTGCTCCATTGTATGTTGCCGGACTGGTCGAATTTGGCCAAATTGTCGAACTCGCCGCCCGTGTAATCCACAATCCCATAAAACGTCCCGTCCTGCGCTTGAAGAATCGGGACAAGATAATCAATCGTACTCGGCAAAGTAACTCGTGAGCTGATGCTGCTGCCGGATGTTGTAATCAATTGATAGTTAGATACGAAAGGAACACAACCGCTGCTCAGATTAGCGCCGGTAATCGGATCGGTAGCGTTGTACGCGCACCAGTTAGGTGTCGAAACATATAAAGCGATTAGCACCCCCTGATCCGCATTCGTAATTATTTGACCCCCATAGCCCGTAAGTTGATTGGATTGATATGGTCCGATTATATCCTCCGTCGAATCGCCGATAACAATCTCAGAAGAGTCCCCTCCGGTTCCCACGCGTAACACTCGCGCATGATTTTCAAGGTGAATCCCGGCACACGTCAGGGAGTCAATGCCATAACTGTAAAGCACGTATGCGTAACCATCGCCGGCGATGATTAGGTTTGAATGTATCTGCGGTAACTGATCGACACTTGTTGTATCGCACTGAGAATCCGTGTAATGGACGTAGGTTGAGTGCTCCATTTTAGCTTTGAATTTTGGAGTGCCAGTGGTTGGATCGATTGCGACCACGGAATCACCATCGATGGTGAAAATCGTTCCGTCCGTATGTGCGACGACAGGTGGAAAAGATGATGCGGGAGTCGTGAATGAGTAACTCGGATAGGGCTGTCCCGTCATTCCGTCGAACTTCTGCACAGCACCAGGATGTCCCGGGAGGATGCCACCCGGATCTATCGACAGCAATCCGCCTTGAAAATCAGGGATAATTTTCTTGCAGCCTCCACCGAAGTTTTGGGTCGATTGACTCCCGATATTCGCCGTCCACCCGGGACTGCCATCGCTGGCAATTGCCTGAACACTGCAGTCGTTTTGCAGTGCGAAAACATCGGCGATTCCGGTTGAGCTTGGAACTGCGGGCACAATCTGTTGGACACCGGAAGCGTTCCCCGGGTTCGACCAAATTGTAGTGCCGAGAGGCAATGCCCCAGCATACACGGTTATATCCGCTGATCCAGTACCAGCGGTAATAGTTACGTTACCCGCAGCGAGCGCAGTGATAATTGGCGGATCATCCGCGGACAGAGATGCGATAGTCGTGTCACTGGACGACCACGTAAGCCCTGTAAGTGGTTGGTTATTTGAATCGAGTGCCTGAATCGTCCGCGTGTCACCTACGCTCATGCTCACGACGTCGGGCACCAGGGTCGCGGCAGGATTCGACCCGAAGTTACCAGTAACTGTGAATGCTTTTGCGTTACTCCACGTATTATTTTCTTGAATTTTTGCGACGCCGGTCACTGCACTGCCGGAGACAGTGGCCTGAATTTGAGTATCACTCCAGGAAAGAACTGGCGCCGAAGCTGCGCCAATGGAAACCGCGCCGCTGCCCTGCGAGGAACCAAACCCACTTCCGCTAATGGTAACGGTAGTGCCAGTCGGCCCCGAGTTGGGCGAAATGCTGCTGATCAGAGGATTACCCGGTACAGTAAATGGAACCGCGTTGCTCCATTCACCATTCTGCAAAACTTGAGCATTGCCAGAAAGCGCACCAGGCGACACGGAGGCGTCCACTTCCGTGTCGGTCCAATTAGTGACGACTCCGACCGCATTTCCCAGCCAAACCAGGCCGTTGCCCTGCGTTGACCCGAAGCCTGAGCCAGTAATTACGACTTGCGTGCCGGCAACGCCGCTACTCGGGCTCACGGCTGAAATTGTGGCCGTATTGATCGTGAAGGGCAACGAGTTCGAGGTCACTTCACCCTCTTGGATCTGAGCCGTGCCTGAGGTGGAACCATTCGCGACCACAGCGACAATCTGCGTATCGCTCCAACTGGAGATGACGCCTGGGGTACTTCCGAGCAAGATATAAGCATTTGACTGGCTCGCTCCAAAGCCCGAGCCGTTGATCACTACCTGAGTTCCAGGGACCCCGCTCGTTGGCGAGATACTTGCGATCGTTGGATTAGGAGTTGCGGGTGTGGGAAGAATAGTGATGGGGTTACTCGTGTTGATGCCGTCATATGCAGCAGCAACGTTGGTTGTTCCTGCCGCGACTCCATAAACAATGCCCGGCGCGTTGGGATCCGCCAAGATTTGCGCTATGGAACTGTTTGACGTGGTCCAAGTCGCGGATGTGGTGAGATCCTGCGTACTCCCATCGGAGTAAGTGCCTTTGACGTCTAACTGAATTGGCGACGACAAGTCGAGAGTTATAGATGGATTTGAGGGAGTGATTGCAAGCGACACCAATGAAGGTGGTGCTGGCACGGTCACTTGGGTCGAACCGGTGACGCCACCCACCGTAGCGGTGATCGTGGTAGTTCCGGGAGTCAAGGAATTGACGACTCCGGCGCTGCCGGCGGCGTTGGTGACAGTCGCGACAGACGGCGCCGATGAGCTCCAGATAACCGCCTGAAGTGCACCCAGCAAATTCGCACCGCTGTCGAATCCCATCGCCGTGAGCGGTTGAATCGCACCTGGAGCAATCGAGGGATTTGCGGGCGTGATCGTAATCGAAGCTAATTCTGGAAGAGCGAGGCTAGACGGATGGTAAACATCCGTACCAGACAGGCTCTGCCCGTTGTTGATACCCCCTACCAGCAATACGGTGCCGTCGTTCAGCAACGTCGCTGTGTGCTGGGAGCGAGCGGCACTGAGACCCTGGCCAGCGGTGAAGCTGCTGGCTTGAGGATCGAATAGCTCGGTGGTGGAATCGGACACACACGATGAACTGCAGGCAGTGTAGCCGCCTGCAATCAGTAACTGTCCGTTAGTAAGCAAGGTTGCTGTCTGATCCACACGCGACACGGTCAAATTGCTGATAGTTGAAAAGGCGCCGCTCGCATACAGTTCAGCGGTCGCGGTAGGGCAGTTGGTCGAGCTGCAGGTCGATCCGCCAGCGATCACAACAGACCCGTTATCTAGAAGGGTCGCGGTCGCAGACGCGCGAGGAGTGTTAAGGGCGACCGTTGCCGTAAACGTGCCCGCAATCGGATCGAATAGTTCGGCATTCGCTGGGAAATTCGTGCCGTCGAAACCTCCCGCAATTAATACCTGCCCCGAAGTCAGTGCAACGGCAGCCGCATTGAACCGCGCCGCGTTAAGAGATCCGGAGGCAGAGAAGGTCCCACTAGCTGGATCGTATATTTCCGCCGTTTGGAGGGCCGAGCACGTTGTGGACGAAGTGCAACTTTCGCCGCCCGCAATCAGGACCTTCCCGTTGTTGAGTAAGGTCATGGTGTGAGCGTAGCGATCGACAGTCATGGTTCCGGCATTGCTGAAAGTGCCAGCGACTGGATCGTAAATTTCCGCACTATTGAGAGAAGCGCAGTTGCCGCTTGAATCGCAACTGTAACCTCCAGCGATAAGAACTTTCCCGTTACCGAGCAAGATCGCTGGAGCGGACCGGGCCGCGAGCATGCTCCCGGTATTCGTAAAATGCCCTGAGCTTGGATCGTAAATCTCTGCGCTATTCAAAAATGTGCAAGAACCAGCGGAGGGGCAGTTAATGCCGCCCGCAACCAAGACGGTACCGTTGTCCAGCATCGTCGCGCTGTGCAGATACCGACTGGTATTAAGCTGGGGCCCCTGGTTGACGGTAAAAATCACGCTATTGCTGGACACCCCGGCGGCATTCACTACCACATTTCCTGTCGTCGCGCCACTTGGAACCGGAACCACAATCGAAGTTGCGCTCCAGCTCGCTGGGGTCGCTGTCGTCCCATTGAATGTTGCGGTGCTCGCGCCTTGTGTCGAGCCGAAGTTCGTCCCCGCGATCGTTACCGACGTGCCAATTACTCCTGAGGTTGGTGAAAGGCTCGTGATCGAGGGCGGAGAAATTACCGTGAATGACACGCCAGTGCTGGCTTGTCCACTGACCGTAATCATGACATTGCCCGTCGTTGCTCCACTCGGCACCGGAACCACAATCGAAGTCGCGCTCCAGCTCGCTGGGGTCGCTGTCGTCCCATTGAATGTAACGGTGCTCGCACCTTGTGTCGAGCCGAAGTTCGCTCCCGCGATCGTTACCGTCGTGCCAACTATTCCCGAGGTTGGTGAAAGGCTCGTGATCGAGGGCGAAGGAATTACCGTGAAGGACACGCCAGTGCTGGCTTGACCACTCACCGTAACGACGACATCGCCCGTCGTTGCTCCACTCGGCACCGGAACCACAATCGAAGTTGCACTCCAACTGGTTGGCGTTCCTGCCGTGCCGTTAAAAGTGACGGTACTTGCGCCCTGTGTAGAGCCAAAGTTGGTGCCGGTAATGGTCACCGATGTCCCTATCAGTCCCGAAGTCGGCGAAAGGCTGGTGATCGAGGGCGCAGGAATGACCGTGAACGATACGCCATTGCTCGCCTGTCCGCTGACGGTGGCGACAACGTTGCCAGTAGTTCCACCGGTGGGCACCGGAACCACAATCGAAGCTGCGCTCCAACTCGTGGGAGTCGCTGCCGAGCCATTGAAGGTCACCGTGCTCGTGCCCTGGGTAGACCCGAAGTTCGTGCCAGTGATCGTCACCGAGGTGCCTACTACTCCTGAAGTCGGGGACAGGCTGCTGATTGATGGCGGCGGGACCACTGTGAAGGAAACTCCATTGCTCGCCTGCCCGCTGACTGTTACCACCACGTTGCCCGTACTCGCACCACTCGGCACGGGAACCACGATCGCGGTTGCGCTCCAGCTCGTTGGCGTGGCGGTGGCTCCATTGAAAGTTACTGTGCTCGTGCCTTGGCTTGAACCGAAGTTCGTACCTGTGATGGTCACCGAAGTGCCGACTATGCCTGAAGCGGGTGAAAGAGTAGTGACCGAGGGCGGCATAATCACTGTGAACGATACCCCGTTACTCGCCTGCCCACTGACCGTAACCACCAGGTTGCCTGTGCTCGCACCGCTTGGCACCGGAACTATGACTGAGGTTGCACTCCAACTCGTTGGAGTCGCTGTCGTCCCATTAAATTTGACCGCGCTCGTGCCCTGGGTAGACCCGAAGTTCGTGCCCGTGATCGTGACCGACGTCCCCACTACTCCGGAAGTCGGCGATAGGCCGGTGATGGAAGGTGGGGGAATCACCGTGAACGACACTCCGTTGCTCACCTGCCCGCTTACGGTCACGACGACGTTGCCAGTACTTGCACCGCTCGGAACCGGCACAACAATAGACGTTCCGCTCCAGCTTGTCGGCGTCGCCGCAGTGCCATTGAAGGTCACCGTGCTCGTGCCCTGGTTAGACCCGAAGTTCGTCCCAGTGATCGTCACGGAGGTGCCTACTACTCCTGAAGTCGGTGACAGGCTGCTGATCGATGGCGGAGGAATAACCGTGAAAGACCCGCCATTGTTGGAATATATACCGACGGTGACTAGGACGTTCCCCGTCGTTGCTCCAACGGGTACCGGAACCACAATCGAAGTGTCACTCCAGTTCGTTGGCGTAGCAGCCGTCCCGTTAAATGTTACTGTGCTCGTCCCTTGGGTAGAGCCGAAGTTGGTGCCAGTAATGGTGACTGATGTCCCTACTATGCCTGAAGTAGGCGAAAAGCCCGTAATATGGGGTGGAACCACGATCGTGAATAACACGCCATTGCTCGCAGATCCGCCGCGCGCGACTACGACGTTGCCCGTCGTCGCGCCGCTGGGTACCGAAACCCCAATCGAGGTGTCACTCCAACTCCCCGGCACTGGCGTCGCTGTTATCCCATTAAATGTGACAGTGCTCGTGCCTTGCGTAGAGCCGAAATTCCTGCCTGCGATCGTCACCGGTTGCCCTATTGCACCCGAAGCAGGCGAGAGGGACGTGATGGAAGGCGGCGGAGTAATCGTGAACGACATGCTGTTACTTGAGACGCCGCTCGCATAGACCACCACTGAGCCCGTACCTGCTCCGGGTGGCACCGGTACCACGATCGAAGTTGCACTCCAACTGGCTGGCGTTGCTACTACCCCACCGAATGTCACTGTGCCCTGGGTTGAACCGAACGCCGTGCCAGTTATGGTGACCGAGGAACCAACTGGCCCAGAAGTCGGAGACAAGCTAGTGATTGCAGGCGCCGGGACAACGGTGAAGGACACAGCATTGCTATTCACTCCGCTGGCGTGGACTAGCACATTGCCGGTAGTAGCGCCCGTCGGCACCGGAATCGAAATCGATGTTGCGCTCCAGCTCGCTGGCGTACCCACGGTACCATTAAAACTGACGGTACTCGACCCCTGAGCGGATCCAAAGTTGCTGCCAGTGATCGTGATTGACGCACCGACCGCGGCCGATGTGGGAGAGAGGCCAGTAATACTCGGAGCGGAAACCACAGTAAACGACACGCCGCTGCTTGCGACGCTGTTTACCGTGATTACGACATTACCCGTGGTTGCTCCGGTCGGGACGGGCGCCACAATGGACGTGGAGCTCCAACTCGTCGGAGTTGCCGCAGTTCCATTGAACTTTATCGTGCTCGTTCCTTGAATCGAGCCAAAACCAGTGCCGGCGATGGTAATTGATGCACCTATAGCACCTGAGTTTGGGGACACACTGCTGACGGTAGGCGTGACCGTGAAACTTTTGCCATTACTCGCGGACCCTCCGACGGTGACAACCACGTTTCCTGTGGTCGCTGCGCTCGGAACGGGCGCAACGATTTTGGTCGCACTCCAACTAGTTGGCGTGGCGGTAGTGCCGTTAAATTTGACGGTGCTTGAGCCTTGAGTCGAGCCGAAGCTGCTCCCGGAAATCGTGACTGAAGTGCCGACGGTGCCTGACGTTGGAGACAGGCTACTGATGGAAGGTGCTGCGGCAAAAAGAGACCCGCAGAAACTTAGCCATATAACGGCCGACAGTACGCATTTGATCGCCATTCGTGCCACCTTCGCTCCGTCAACGTGCAGTTTGGGAGGTCTTAGCGCCGGACACCGCTGCCGCGATGTCAACGAAGTCGTCAGACCCAATAACCATTCGTTGAAACACGAGAACTTATAGATTGGACTTAAGTACGCACGCAATGTGGTTGTCACTGTCATCCAGGCACTGAGGCCAGCTTGGCTACCGGTGAGGCTGGCAGTGGGTACCGATGATGTAAACGCGCTAGCCCCAACCTTGACCAGTCACAAAACTGATCCCGGCACACACTGTAGTAGTCTGTGCACACCGCTGCTTCTAAGTTAAAACCAGTACAGATCACAATCGGGGAAGTGCAGTTAGATTCGTCTTCTAATCTTTTATTTAATCTAACTGTCAATATGGGAACGGACTATAAGCAGCTCTGCTTGTGGAAATCAACAACAAAAGCAACTGGTGCCTTTCTGACTAACTGGCCAGTCGGTATTCCGACGACGCCATTGAGGCTATTCGCCTGCCGGTCGCTTTTCCGACCGTCGCTCGGCTACACGGGAGTGTTCGCTAGCGAACAGACATTGAAGGTTGATGGTCGATCAGCCGGCGACCCTCATCAAATCAGCTTTGTGGAGTAAGTAGTGTGCGAATGGTGTGCCGCATTGAAAGATGTTGGCGGTCGGAAATACGATTAGATCTTCGCGTGAGTTTCTTTTCGCAATCGAAATTGCCGGGCGGGTCAGATTGCCCATGTAAACCAAATCCGAGGTACAGGATCGCACCACAAGCGTGGTTGGGGTGTCCTGCGCACAACTACTTATCGCGACTAGCCACGCGTGCTTACCGGAATAGCGTCAGGAGGAACCCTCTTGGAATAGTCTCCGCTTCGCGCAAAGACAGAATCGTGCACCAGCGAGTGCGGCGGAATGGTTCGGCGTCGATATAGGTTCATACGATACGCCGTTTTCTCCGTTGTCCAATCGTAGTGTTGCTTTGGGATAAATTCCGCCAGGTTCCAGAGTCCTGTCAGCGACTCGTGAGATATACCGTTGGGGTCGGGCGCAACATATTTACTGCCAGCACTCCTTCCCAGTACTTCCAACTCCCGCGTTGAATCGACACGAAGGCCGCTTGCCTTCGCTTCCTGCATGATCCAATTGAGCGGGATCTTCGACAGGGCGCTTTCACTTTCTGAATACCCACCGCCAACGTCACTGTGCACGCCCGCAAACCAGACCTGCTTCAGGTCCTTGGGACCATCGCGGGCTCCTGGACTATCGGGTAATCTCCAAAGATGATTCCGGAAGAATGCGCGACGCTCGTCTATTGCTACCGCATGCCTGCCGATTTCTATTTCGGGATTGTTGGTTACAAAGGGGAGCTTAAGAGGATTGGCAATCCAACCGATCGAACTCACCGTATCCCAGACACCCACGAACCGCGGATTACAACTGCTGCGCGACATAGTTTTCTTAAACGAGTCTCCAAGGTCAAAATATTGCCGTATCGCCTCATCGTCTTTGCTATTGCCTGGTCTCGCCCGGTCAATCGCCAGCATCATGCGGATGGCATAAGGAACAAGAGATTCATTTAGGGGGCGGATTAGACCATACATGTGCAGCAGCGAACACACCGCGCGCACGGTATATGCTCCGCGGCTGAACCCGAACAAGAAGAGTCTGTCTCCTTCGGAATACTCCTCCATTAGAAAGCTGTACGTCGCGTAATGTCATCTGCGAGGCCATAACCAAGAGCCATGCCCAAACCTTTTGTGATTTTTCGTGTTGGCGGTGTAAGTGCGCCGGCCGGCTCCATTGTGCCCAAGCCAGGGTGATAGTACGTTACTTGCTGTTGGGCATCCTGATCCAACGTATAGAAGAGTTTCAGTACATTGGTATTGTGGGCCGTGAATTCATTGGCAGTCCCGTCACAACAGATCACGATATTCTTTGGCATTAGCTTTCTTCCAATCGTGTCCTAGCCCTGCTTTGAAACAGCGACCTCCAGCGAACTGACTCTGGTCACCTGCGTCAAGGTGCCGCTGTCAGCATCTCCACGTTGGCGCGGCGGCCACAACCGCTAGGACATCCGCTTCTGCTTCCGTTTCGAATACTTCTGTGGGGCACCGCTCGGCCCTCCACCGTTCAGGCCTATCATATGCGTCTAGCTGCTTGATGAACCTTTCGGTCAAGATCAATCCAGCTGTTCTCATGTTCGATCTTCTTGCGCTGTCACGGTCCTGTAGGCGCTGAATCACCGCTGATGAGGTCTTTCACGCTGGTATAAAGTTCGGCATCGTCAATAACGAAGAACAAACCGCCACGCCCGTTCTGACTGCTTTTACAATTCCCAGAAATCGCGCCTTGTTGATTCATGTCACCAAAAATCGCGTAGTGATGAGTTCCAGAAGTTGATACACCAATTTTGGCGTGATTACCATTGGGTGCCGCGATGCCCTTCAGCCCAAATATCTTGCCTGCAAAATGTCCTGATGTCGCAATTTCGACCGCCCCAGGCTTACTGAGCGACGGATCCCAACACTCAATGGTGGTTGACGAGGTTGTGCTGGGTATCGGCGGGGGCGGGCTCGCCCACCAGGTTGCTGCCCTCAGAGAGACGCCATCAAGCACCGAAGATACCATCTGCCACGGCGGCACATGTAAAGCCGAAGGTTTTGAAATTAACTGGACGCCGGCCGAAAGTGTGTCATGAGTAAACGTGGTGCTCGTCGACTTGACGCCGAGTTTCGCTACGGCGGCACTGGCATCTGCCGGGCCACCGTTTTTGACGATTTGAATAGTATTGGTATCGGTAACCACGCTTGCGTTGTGAAGAGCCGTCAGCACTTTGACTACATCATCTTTGTTCAGTTTAAGGGCGAAGAAGTGCTGGCTAACCAACACGTCATTGTCACGCTCTGTGCAACCGAGCGTGTTACCTTCCTCCGAGCGGGGGTGGGCTGCGCTGCCTGCTCCTGGCCAATCGGGAGTTGTCACTTGCAACACGATGCCATCGCCCGCGTCGTTCCAGGCGATCATCCCCTTTGAATGTCCCCACGGTGAGCTGCAGCTATTGTTGGCACCGCAGGCGGTAAGCTTGGGGTCCTGGTAGAACTGATCATTCCAAACTACATAGTTGAAGGAGCCGTTATATATTTCATCAAAGGTTGCGCCGACCGGGTCGTCTGTGGTATCCCCAGCACATCCGCTTCCCGCGTGAAGAGTCTTAGAATCACTGCTGGCAACAGCGTACTGCTGGCTGAAAGATGTCCAGGAGGACTGCACATGTCCCCCGAACAGGCATGTTCGGACAGCCCCGGCACTGCATTGTGGAAATGATGCGGAATTGAATTTGAAAGCAAACCACCAATCGACCGGATGCCCTTTCTCAATGAGCGGACTTGGAGACTCTGCAACGCTACCGCTCGTCGACATCGGGGTAGCAGCGGCAGGCTGAATCCTTACGTTCCCTCCCCATACAAATCCACGCTGACCGTCCTGTGCCTCCACGTGGTAGTAACCCGTGGTCGGAGTCGAGTCAATGAGCGTTAACTGAGCCCCGGGAGTCAGTGTTTCAATAGGGCCCTTGTTTGTAGAAGCGTCAGGACGCAAATTTACATTGCGCGTTACCACTGCCGTCTGAGCAGCAGCGACAACGCAGAGCAGAGATAGAACCAAGGAGCAAAGGAGTGTCTTCATTGTCGATCTCCGAAGGAAAGAATTTCTTACGCGGGCGAACGTCGAGAGGACGGAACCGTAATTAGTAGGGCAAATTAAGCCAAAGAAAATATTGTTATTAGTCCTTCTGGGCCTGTAAGCGCTTGACATAAGCCCTCTGCTTAAAAAGACCACGTTGTCAGTAAAATGGATCAAGTGCGCAGCAACGACGTTTATTTCTCGTCAACTCACACCGACAATATAAAAGGAGCCAATTTTAACGACATAAAAAGTACACCGATCGCCAAAAAGCCGCACTCCCCACCCCCAGACGTATCGTGCGATTACTAGATTGATCGAACGATTAAGTGCTCGTTGCCGGCCACGTGTTCCAAAATTCCGGACATGTCCCGAAGTGATTGTCAACCTAGTGCTCCGGCCTGGCGAGTACCTCCGAATTGATGAAAGTTACGACCGCAGCCGTTTCGGCGGCGGTTCGCCGAGTAACTGTCGCTTGAGCCGGCCCCGTTTGGGTTGGGGACCATCCGAAATTGCGAACGTCCCACTGCCCGTGTGGGAGTGCGGCGGTACTCATGCCGGGGATCTCCGTAACGTTCAGAAGGTCCATAGCGCGGCGAGTTTCGGTGTGGCAGCTGACACAGTCGGTGTTGAAGAAAAAACTTCTCGCTGGATCAGCGATTATATCCAGTATTTCTTTGGTTCGATCTGCGGACAATGGCGTAGCAAACACATCAGAGGTGGAGACTCCCCGGCGTTCCGCTATTGGGAGACTCGTGGGAGTGACGGCGGCGTTCTTACACGTAACGGGGTTGAGATTGTTAGTGTGTGGTTCGGGGACCACGCGCGGGGTGGTTTTGGCGGGATTTAGCATTTGCGCAAATTCTTGGTTGCCGTCGAGTGTCGCTCCGTGCGCGGCGCCAAAGTGGCCAGCCCGATCCCCCAGAATGGATAGGAATATCCACGGCGCCGGGGCATTCGCTGGCAGTCCGGCGATGGCCATCGAGCCTAAGCGCTCGGCGGAGATGTGTCTTTCGAGGAACGCCAGCATTTCGTTTCGTACGTTCTTGGCTGCGCCAAGGTCTTGCAACCCAGGATGAACTCCCAGCGGAACCCCGATAGTTGATATCGCGTGAGGACCTAACTCGCCGTCGCTAAGTTTCGTTCGCAAGGCGGCGATGTCGGCGACAACAGGGAAGAAGGCCTTCATGTCGGGTTGAAAACGGGGAAAACAATCGGCGGACAACGGAGGATCTGGCGGAAGAATTATGAAGTCGAAAATGAGATGACCGGCGATGTCCAAAACCTTCGGGGTGCCATCAGGGTTCTTAATGATGGGCTGAATAATCAGGCGAATTTCTGGGAGTTGGCCATATTGGGTGCGAATGTCACTGGAGAGACCAGGCGCACCCGCATCGATGCGGATGCCGGCGATGAACCAAGCATCAATGGAGCGCGCCTCGGGCGGCAGGCTAATTTGCGCGTTCGTGCCGGCTACCTTGGCGGGGGTGCCGTCGACGATGGCGAGGAATTGTTGGAAAACCGAATCCGACCAAACCGGATCGCGCTTGCTGGGGTCCTGCCGATTTGGTGTGGTTACGTCGCGAACGGCAATGAGATTGTCTAAGTCTGCAGCCCGAGTTGGCGCGGGAAAGAGCCAGGAAACGTCATTCGCCGAGAGTGGCGAAATGGGCGCGGACGGGGTGACGCCAAACGACCTTACGGAGCCATTATTAATGGTGGATACTTTTTTGTGGCACGCCACGCTTACCAGAAAAACTCCGAGGATCGCTATCCTTAGAAAACGCGAAGCAACTAGCACGGATGCATTCATCTGTCTCTCCTGGCGTCGAAGTGCAAGAACTTTGAAACCCACCTGGCCCCCAGCACCTTGGTGATCAGCGGAACAACTTACAAGCTTTTCAAATATTCGATAATGGCGTGGCGCTCGTTGGGCGTGAGCAGCGGGCCGATGATCCCCTTACCTGAACCGTTATTGAACTCATGGCCGGAGTTACTGTTGCCTCTAATGGAGGTATCGAACCTAAAGCCACCACGGAGTTTCTCGGTGTGATAGCCGACATCGAGCGGATCGTATTCACGATTACCGAGGTAGAAAACTCTTGGACGTTCCGCCACGGGAGAGAGCAGCGCGTAGAGACTCGGAACGGAGCCGTTATGCAAGTATGGCGGCGAGGCCCAGATGCCGTCGAGAGGGCGAGCTTTGTACTGTAGCGGAGCGCGAATACCGTCATTACGGAAACCGTTCATTTTGTACCGCATTGCGGGCGGAACAGGCGGGACCTGGGTGTCATACCAGCGGCGCACGACTGCGTTGACCAGCTGGCGAAGTGCGTCGCCGAAATCATCGCTGGTGACAATTTTTCCCGCTGCGTCGGTGATGCCGAGGCTAGTGGGAACGGCGACAGTGCGCTTTTTCATGTCTTCGGCTTGAGCCGGGTCGGTGCCGACGTGTGCGATGTCGATCATGTTCAGGTTTAGATATCGCTCGCCAGCGGCATTGGCCGGCGACCATTGCGGAACTGTCCAGAAGTCGGGATCGGAAGTGGCGGGTAGGTGACAGCCCCTGCAGTGCGCCCGATATAAGGTCGCGCCTTCAGTGGCGAGCTTGGTGTTAATAGGAGGCAGGATTTCGTCTGGCCACCTTGGCGAAGTGAGGCCGGCGAACCGATTCTCGGCCGTCGGAGGCTTGTCTCCAGCAAGCAGTTGTTCGAGTTGGAAAATGGTATTGACTTGTACGCTCGAGATAGGGAGTTGGTCTTTTTCGGTTGTAAAACTTACGGTCGCGCGTACGCCGAGAGCTTCACCGGCGTTGCGGGTCATAGGCTGCTGTATTGAGCCGTTGTACTGAACCCATTCAAACCACGAGGCATCCCAGATACGGGGGAAATGTACCGGCGCGGACTTCGCGACAAAGTTTTCGTGATGGTCGATATCCAGCGCGAAAACGGTATTGCCGATGCGGCTGAGGGCGTCGAGACGGGCAAAGCCTTCGTCAACAGATTTGACCGATTTTTCCAGGGCGTCGACTTCTTTGACCTGCTTATAGACGGCGGCCAACTGCTTGCGGAGACTTGATTTCGCGTCGTCCGTGGCACCTTGGCCAAGGACGCGGTCCGCGAAGTGAGCAAACCGCCATGGCAGGAGGTACGTGTACACGATTGAAAGCCCAACGGCTTTCTGGAACTTCTGGACATTCGTGAGAGCGGGACCACCATCGACTAAGAAAGTGGTTTTTGATAGGTAAAGCGGCCCGTGTGGCAGGCGGCACAGGTGAATCCCAGTGAGGTCATCCCCGCATTCGTCTGGGGATTTCGCAATGGAGCGCCTTTAACATCGAGGATCGCACCGCCGTGGGCGAAGCCGACTGGCAGTCCTGGCTTGCCAGCGTCGGTACTGTCGGGAATGAATCCGTAACGATCAAGGTATAGTGGATCACTTAGGAGGCCGGAATCCGTGGATGAAAGCGGCGGTTGCTCAAGAGCGAGAAACCATTCATAGGGGATGCCAAAAGTTTGCGTACCTTGATCGGCGTGGTGGAACCAGTCCCGTTGCTCCACAGTCCAATTCTGCGGCAGCCAGACGGTTTGCTGGATTGGCTGATAGTCCGGCACTTCGACCGTGAAGTTGTCATACACATACTTGCCGCCGGCGAGGAGCATGACCGTCACGGCTCCGACAGCTAGGCTAATCTTCTTCACGCCCGGTTCCCTCTGAGCTCAGATGCGTTGATGCTGTACGGGATCGAAAACAGCGCTGCGCCTTAAAGAAGCGCTTGTAGCATTAAAGAGCGGGTTGCTACACAAATTCCGTGTTCTGTTACGAGTTCGGAACGGACCGGAGCCCCTCCGGACGAGTTACCGTGCTCCGAGAAGTGACGAGATCGACGCGTAGTTCAGGCCGGCCTCCGAACTTAGCATATGCAAGCGTCAATGGAGCAATTAAGTTTCGACGGTCGGAATACCGACGACAAGCATGTTAGTAACATAATTTCCCTTCGAAATCTGCGGGAAACGCCGAAACCTGAAGCGTACTTGCGTAAGGAGTGCATACTGCATCTCTCAGGCAGATTGTTATCCCTGATCGATGCAATTGTGCGACGAACCGCGCTGTCGACGACCGTTTCGGAATCGAAGTCCTGGGCAAGGTTGGTGAGCCGCGCTTCTGTACAGAAGAGGACAGCATCTATTTCGATGATAAGTTACCGGGAGAAAAGATGGAAACTGCACCCAGAAAAATCGGTGTGTCGTCATTATCGGCATTGAAAGACATTATTGCTCCCCTGGCGGTTTATGCTTATTTCGGCGGGTGGATATACGCATACTACTTCTATTCGAGTTTTGGAGTGCGATTATATAGCCTTGACATTCCGGCTTATTATTTCATTGCGTATTCGTTTTCAGTTTTCTACACAGTACTCGGTTTTATTTTTATCGCTATGACGGGGGCAGCTGCTGCCGGGCTTTCCCAAAGACCGGTGGCTCTCGCATTATGTTTCCTTGTACTCTTTGTTGGGGACTTCTATGTTGCGAGACGCGAAGGAATCAACTCTGCCTATGACCAGCGGTTTTCGACTAATGATCATGAACGCGTGATACTCACATTCAAGCAAGGCGCTGAGAACTCTAACTTGGTTGATCTGAGGTCTAACAACGATGCAAATCGATTACGCTTGTTAACAGAGACAAAAGACAGAATCATTTTGTTTTATCAGCCGCCAAAAATCGGAAAGTCAATCCCCCTTCTAATGGTGTACGATCTCTCGAAATCTGATCTCTTGCAGATAAAGAGAATTATTCTGTAGAGGAGCCGCCATGAATTTAATGGGAAGAACCGCGCTAGGGTTTTTGTTATTAGTTACGCAACTCGCGGCTGGCGAAAAGCAGCTAGTTCATCCTGACGGTACTACGTTGCTTGGTAACAAAGTTGGCGACGCATTTGTGACGTGTGCAGGCGACCAGATTGCCATTAAGTCAGATGATCGTGTGCAAGATACCGATTTGAGTTGTCAGCCCAAGGAAAGAGAGCATAAGCCGGACCCGAGGGGTATGGAACCGCCTGATCGACCGCAGATCCCTCACGATAAACCCGACGCTGGCTCTCCTCCATCCTGAGGAACTTGCATTCGTTGCATCCTTGCGAGCCCACCTGGAAGCGACCGCAATATGCCGAAACCCGGCAGGTCCACCGAAACTTAAAACCGCAATGGACAAGGATGATGGACGATCAGTCGGCCAGGAGTGAAGCGTAGAAGAAGGCAGTACAAAGAGTGTGCCGGTTTCAGGAGGCTAAACTATTTCTCCGTATCAACAGACCATGTGGGGCGAGCGGTGGTTGGCATGGGGATCAATGTAGTTATGGACCGCGGGCAGATCTTGTAGCTGTCGAAATATGTATCGTAGGCAAAATTGAGGCGACGTGTTGCAGGGCCAGACCGACTAAAACAGCTCGCCGAACAGCAAGTCAGGTTACCAAAGCGCTGATACAAAGTGTCGTAGACGAACGAGAATTCCATAGATTCGGTCCCACACGGCGTGTGAATCTTCTACGAAATGTATGCAGCCAATTATCACCAGGAATGTCAGAACCATGGCGGGAATCCACCGGATGAAACGCACAATGCCGGCCCGCCAGTTCATATTGTCGCTGGTTGATTCTTGGGTTAGAAAATCTCCGATCGCCAAGGCAATAAGCGCCAGCACAATAATGCTGGCAAGGCTATAAAGCCCAAAGTGTTCGACTTCAGTTTTTCTCGCCAGGTAACCTCCCAGCGCCATCAGCGCGGACATGACACCCAACAATTCCAGCCAGTAGTTAAAGAACACCCGTCCGAGGCTACCGGGTACGATCAGGGCGATAACTCTTACGCCAGCTCTGCCCAGGAAGCGAAGTTTTGCCGTCATGCTGTTTTTGACGCCAACATCTTCTTCGACCATGCGGCCGAGAATGTCGGCAGCCTTCGCCATCTGGCTGGCGGATTTCGCCGGAATCGGGGGATCCGGCAATTTGTATTTGTCCGTCAGATATTGCGTCAGGGTGCCCTCCTCAATCGCCTGGAGCGCCGGCTCGAGCTTGTCCCACCGCGCAGCTTCTTGCTTGACGATGGCTTCCCGGACGCTTTTTATAAATCCATCTTTGCACGCCTGATCGTCAGGATCGGTTAGCAGCGCCGAGACGATGCGCTCAGAAGCATCGAGGCGGCCCCAAAACATGTCGTTCTGCCGCCAGTCTTTCTCGAGGAATGCGCCAAAATTTCCCAGTACGTAGCCAGCCAGCTTGTTATTCAAATCCCGCTGGATCCCATCGAGGGGGCTGATGCGGTAGATTTTGGTTTCGGTGTGCTCACTGACGTTTGATGCCTCGAGAAATGCGAGCGAAACCATGTCGTCAAAATCGAAGAGTTGGTATTCCGTTTTCAACAGATCATATTCGTTGAGAAGCGGCCCCAGTTGGTTGCGATTCAACACGAAGACCGCTTCCCACTGCTCCTTTATTGCCTTTGCTATGGTGTCGAGAGCTGGCCTGTGCTTCTCATAAATTGTCTTCGCCTTCTCATATCGTGCGTCGTCGGTCCCCGGTTCCAAAATGGCTTTGATCTCGTTCCACCCCAGGTCTCGCCCGAGATTGCCGATCAGTTTCCAGATGGGATTTACAGTTTCCTGCGGAATGGACAGGCGTTCACGCGTGCGCAGCAGGCGCGTCAACTGCTGAATTAAGGAGTCGCAAACCTCAGCAATTTCTTCACCTTGCGCCCACTCGAGGAGCCGGACCGCCCTGCGCAAACGAAAGCTGTAGTCGTACTCGGTGAAAAATTGGTTTTCCAGCTGCTTACCGTTTTCCGCATTGGGCGCGTAGTTCTCCTTTCTCCAAACTCGAACTAAATAGCGGAGCGCGAGAAAGAAATCGCGCGACTGGGCTGTTTCATGAGTAGCGGAAACCGTGCGGGAAAGATCGTCGGTGACATCCAAAAGGCGCACTTCGTGGTAGGTGGCATAGAGAGCTCCGTATCGTGCGACCAAATGGCTGACGCTTGTGGTCTGAAACGTGGCGACTTTCTGGTCCGGAGGAGGCACGAACATCGCATTAAAAGTCTTTCTGAAATTCTCGCCTCGGTCTTTACTTCCCTGGCTGTCGTCGATGTTCTGGTGCACCGTTTTCCGCAAGCGGTGCAGTCGCTCTTGTGTGATGTTGGAAAACTCGATGCGATCAATCTCCTCGCGAATGGTCTGGTAGCGAGGCAGGACGGTGGCGGCTGCCAGACCGTTTTCGACGAAATTGAAATGCGCCCGGCAAGTTTCGTCTTCTGTGACTTCTGGGAATGGATCCACATAAAACAGCTTTCGCACATGAGGCAGCCGGGAGGCGCGAAAGGTCATGGCGTCGATGGCATGACTGAACGGCTTGTTGTCGAGATATCCTCCGTCAGCAAGTTCGCGAGTAGTAGGGTCCGCACAAGGCTGTGGAAAAGACGGGCCTCTGGGTACCCAACGAAAAAACTCTTCATAATTCTTCTTTTGTTGGTCGTAGGCCTCTTCGCCCATCTCAGGTTTGATGTCAACCAGTTTCATGGGTGCAAAGGCGACTGGGAATGACGAAGTGCAGCGCGCAGCAAAGGCCAGCATTGGATCCAGATCCGGCTGAAAATCGTCGTGAGTCAAATTGCTAAGCTGCTTATCTACAGGGTCCTTGGATTTGAGAGGAATGTTGTCGAGGCGGAAATTAAAGCAGCCCTTGTGAACTTTCTCGGAGACGTCCATGTCCGCGAGACGGATGGGAACGGTGGCGCCGTTCAGGTCGGTTGTGGTGACAAACAAATCGAGCTTTTCGGGCCGGTAGCACATTTCCGGATCTGTGAGATCGGCACTGTTCATCGCCTGGAACGCTTGTTTTAGCTGCTGATACATCCAATCGCCCCTTAACAGGGAGCGCTTCGGCTCAAATGGGGCGCCGGTGTTCAGCAGTTTGTCCATATCGGCGACCTCCAGCCAGGTTCTGCGCAGGTATTCCAGGTTGCGCGATCTGATCGCAATCGCCTTTGCCAAAAAAATTGCGTTAATACCGCCGGCCGAGGTACCTGAGAGGATGTCGATGACAAAACGAGTTGGACAGCGTTCTTTGCAGTGCAGCGGGTCCTGATTCCGGACCAGACGGCTTATCTTGCGGTAGATTGCGGCGACTTCATCTTTATCTTTGCCCAAGTCCGCTCCGGAAGTTGCGCGCACCAACCTCAGCAGCTCTTGAGCAACTCCATGAATATAAACGGCGAGCGAAACTCCGCCGTACATGACGACGGCGAACCGAATTTCCTGACGGTAGTCATCGGGCGGAGAATTCGCAGCGACTGTTGAAGCAGGCTGGGCGGCCGGTGCGGGCGGCGAAGAGCCGGGATTTGCGTTGTCTGTCATGGGCCTCCTGTCGCAAGTGCGCCTTGATACCGTTAAGTGCTGTGACATGGCTGCCTTTGCGAGTGCCTGCTCCAGCCGATTAATAAGGCACTCGCACTACAGCGGGCAACCAGCATTAAGGCAGGTCCCCGTTGGACCATTGGTTGGCCGAAGAGCATAACCCTGACCCGGCCTAAATGACGCAGTTGAATTGCGCGGTCGGAATACCGACGATACAAGAACGCTGCAGGATGCTCGACCAGAGCTAGACGCTTTTGCCGATCAGGCGGCCCCGGACAGCTGGTTCAATCCGCTCATTGCTGACGGCCGTGTTGACTTCACCATTAATCTTCCTGGAACAGTAAAGAGTTCGAACCGACATAATTAGATATTCAACTCTCACCGCAATTCCGGAGTCTTGCGAAAGTGTCGCGAATTATGGCACAGGCGATCTCGGTCCAGCACACAATAACCATGTTCGTTACGAAAACGGAACAAGGTCGTCTGATGCAATTGACTTGCACTCGTCTCGTCGGAGTTCCGCAACGCTAGACCGGACTTAGAGAATGGAAAATGTGCAGTGCCTGAGATCGGCTGACAAAAATAAGCAATGGCTTACGGCCGGTCAGCCGGCGGGAAGGGACGAGCCGCATAGAACCTTATCCTTACTAATATGCTGTGTGCCAGCTGTGTGCCGGGAATAAACCCGAATACAAATTCTCGTTGGGCTAAGCTCGCACGCGAGGACAATAAAGTTATGGGTTTGTGAGCGGTGGTCGGTACATCGCAAACGTCATGGATAGCAAAGTGCACCTCTATTCACGAGGGTGCTCACGAACAACGAGGGCCCATATTTGCTGGCATAGATAACGAGGTTCAGGCTGCAAATTATTACCGCCGTGATCGTAAGAGTTATCGCCGAAATATCCGGATAGATGACTTTGTCTAGATAGTGGAGCAGAAACCCGCCCTGATACGGTTCGGTTCCGGCTCTGCTTTCGAGCCATCCTTCCAGCCAAGTCAACGGACATGGCCAGAGGAGAAGTTCCGTAAGAATTCCCCAGACTAGTGAAGCAACATACAGCCAGCGAAGCATCGGAAGGGAGCGCGCCAGGAATGCGCCGAAGATCACCCATAAGATGAAGAGCGCATGTAGTACGAGGACGGATGTTGCAAGCGCAGAGTACGTATCCCTCGTAAGAAGTATCGCAACCATGTGCTTGATCCTCAATCTACCGGCGCAAACCGACTGCATCAGTCTTTGGACCGCATTTTCCAAAGTATCTGCCGCAGCATACCTAGCGAAACCCGGGCATCTTCGGCGGATAGACTGAGCCGACGGATAAGGCGGCGAATCTTCTCCTCCGCCGGGCCCCCGATGGTTGGTTTCACGTAGCCGCTAGCGCGCAAAGCATCCATCAACATGGCGGTCAGCCGATCAAGTTCGGCCGCTGTTGCGGATGGCTGCTTTTCGGCTTGCAGGGGACCATTCGCTTCCCGCACTAACTCGTGAAGACACACGGCAACCGCTTGCCCTAGGTTCATCGATGGGTGCTCTCGAACTGTTGGAATACGCATCAGCCAATGGCAGTAACTTAAATCTTCGTTCGAAAGGCCGCGCTTTTCGGAGCCGAACAGGAGGGCAACCCTGCAAGACTGATTCTTGCGAATCAGCAGCGCCCCTTCGAGCAGCGGCCGAAGCTCGTGTTCGAGATGTCGTTTGCTGGCAGCCGTGGTTCCCACGACAAGAGAGCAGTCGGCCACAGCTTCGGCAACGCTCTTGTATTCCCTAGCGTTCTTGAGCAGAGCTGATGCGCCCACAGCAGATCGTGCCTCGCGGAAGGCCAGCTCGTAGGGATTTACCACCCTTAAATACCGAAATCCGAAGTTGCTCATGGCTCGCGCCGCCGCACCAATGTTGAGCGGATTACGCGCGGCGACAAGGACAACGAAGAGGTGTTTTGAAACAGAGCCGCCAGCCAGAGATTTTCGTGCCATTAGGACTCCCAGGAATGTCCAAGAAATTTACTAATTTGCGGGCAGCCCCGCTACTGGAAGTTCAGAAGAGTCGGGGAGCAGGGGCCGCGATCGTAATTTCTCTCGCGCACTCTTGATCGTCGTTCTCAGGGCGGTTCACGCGCGTGCTCACAGGATATTTCTTCATGAGGGTGGAATCGAGAGGCTTCAGATAATCCACGACGCGTTTGGAATCTGTAATGCCTGGATCTAGCCAAAGATCCAGGGAGGATCTTCGTCGAGACCAAGGTGGTCTCGAATATAACGTTGCTTCGCCGACAGGCGGTAGCGGCCGCACACGGAGCTTCAGTTTATCAGAGGCACGAAACCCATCGCGTGAGACGCGGGCAGAAAAGTCGACGACTGGGGTGTGCTCATGAGAGATGACTTTCTCTTTTTGTTCGCCTATGATTGCGGATATGACCGGTCTGAATTTAGGGCTGCCCTCGGCCTGGGTCGTGAAATGTAAGAAGTGCGGTTGCACGATCAATTGCCGCGCTATCGACCCGCACATCGAGCATGCAGAGCCGGACAAAGCTGAGCCCCCTCCTCAAGACACTGTCATCGTAACCTGTTCATGCTGTTGGGCTGCCTACAGGTACAGCACGGCTGAAGTCTTCAAGGGGCCACCGGGTCCGAGCAGCAATTGTTACCGTCAGGGGTGTCCTAATAATAAGGAGGAGAAAAGCCGAATGCAGTCCTCCTGATTGCGGCGTCGCTCATCGCGGCGGTGCGACTGAACAGGGAGGAGATCAGGTCTTCGCCGAGCGTTCACTCGAAGATCGCAGACAGCATCCGGTTAGCGGAGATGATCCAATCGAGGCTACGACGGTGAAGGAAAACGTGCCTAGCGGTGGCAGCTGCTACGTCTCTCTCCTTCGGCAGGAACTGATCGCGCGAAACCGCTCGTATGCCTCAGTGAATCTATTGCCGCACGTGACCAGCTATGGCGAACTGCCGGTGGTGGTCTATCGGGAATCGGAATGCGGGCGGCATCATGGGAATTTCATTTCGGCCAGCTACACAGCGATTTTAAGAAGGCCAGAGTGGCGAAGACGATTGCAGAAAGTACACACCCAGGGCCGACGTTCGCTGCCCGCGAGGGAAGGGTTGTGGCGCGAACTCGATTCTTCACTGAGTTCAGACGCGTTGTTGATGAATATCTTCTGTTACCCCGGCGTGACACGGAGAATGGAGGTTTGCAGAATCCTGGGGA
>CAVPCD010000016.1:0-47464 GCA_963702345.1 uncultured Acidobacteriota bacterium
GGGGAGATCGCGATTGATCTCCTCCAAGCCCGGTTCGAGGGCCTATCGGACTTGAGGGTGTGTGCTCTGACAAAACCGAACGGGTTAAGGCGCACTTCGGGCTGAATGCTATATTCCGATAAACACCCAAGCGCAACGAGGGGAAGGCCGGGAAGGTGCAGATTGTCGACGAACTCCTTAAAAGCTTCATCCGCGGCCTAATTCCTAATGTTCGCATGATGGGCCGGTAAAACGGGGAACGAGATGGCACCGGGGGCAGACCCTGAACCGGGCATAACATACAGTCATGCCACGCTTTTTAGCGTTCGCCACGACACATATCAGATAGCTAGGCGAGTCAAGCGTTAAATCTGCAATCGTCGATGAACCGACGAATTATTAACTTCCAATGGTCTAAAAGATTTTCTATGGTCAGCTTATCGAATTCTCTGTTACTTATAGAACAATATGAATCCCGAAATAGCAACAACTGGAAAGAAGCGATACACGGCCCCGAAATTGAACAATCTGGCTTCAGAAAAGGCCAAGATCTTGCTGCTCGATAAAGCGACTCAGGGCGATCAGCAAGCCAAGGATTTTCTAGATTTGATGTTGTCGCCACCGAAAGTCACCTGGGACAACCTACCGCTTGCTTCCGATGATTCGAATCCCTGGTCTCTCGTTTCTGCGAGCTGATTGGAGCTCTAGTCTTCGAGCAGGCTAGTAGGAGGCCGGCTGGCCCGAAGGTGATCCTGATGGTCGACGCCGACAATTTTAAGCAGGTCAACACGCGCTTTGGCCACCTCACGGGTGATTTCGTTTTGGCCGAGATTGCGTCCGTCTTGAAATCGTGTATTCGAGCCTCTGACGCGGTAATCCGCTATGGGGGAGACGAGTTCTTAATTATTCTTGCCGACACGACAGAAATCGGAGCGGGCAAAGTCACGGAGCGGATTCACAGGAAATTTGACGATTGGAACGACGCAGGCCATCTTGAGGACTTCCGCGTACACGTTAGCATCGGTGCGGTCGAATGGCACGAAGGAGATAGCTTGGATGAAGTGCTGGATAGAGCCGACCAAAGAATGTACGCACAAAAAAGTTGAGGCATCCTTTTAGACTTAATGTGCCTGGATTACGGCTTTTTGGATTTTGCCATTACTGAAGCCAGTCGCGGAGGTCAAGGGGAGGGACGGCACCGTCTGGCTGCTTCATAGACACAGTCCGGAGACCTACCTTAGTTCAAATGCTGACCGCTGACGAACTGCCCGCCCTCAAGAACCGAGTCTACTGCAGCCAATACATCGCCCCCAGCAAAGGCCTTCAGAACATATCCTCGCGCCCCCAAGTGCAGTGCTTCTTGTATGACTTCAGGGGATGACTCTTGGCTGATAAAGATTATTGTGGATTTCGGAGAAAGTTTAAGAATCCGTCGGGCCGCATCTAGCCCATTCAGTGTTGGAAGTCTCACGTCGAGGAGAATCAAGTCCGGTTGTAGTTCTTCGGCTTTGCGGACAGCTTCTAAGCCGTCAGAAACCTCACCGATGACTTGCAGGTGAGGACGTTTTGCCAATGTCCGGCGGATAAATTGACGGAATGGTTGGAAATCATCGACCACCAGAGTGCGGACGACCAATGGCTTCTCCTCCTTGGGCACTTGTAATATTCGACGATCACCGCGCCTCTACAGTAGATGCCTGTCGTAACCGCGAACTTACGCTGGTTTTCGATCACCTGTTACCTTCAGCTAAATTTTGTGTGCCGGGTGGAGCGTAATAAGCCAGGCAATCTCTGTAATGAAAAAGCTTCAGACAGATGATGGCACTTGCTACCGAGCTGGATCGACTACTGGAACGCGAAGACAAGTCCCGCAAGCAGACACACCAATACTGACGGGCGAAAACAGGTCAGCGGCCGAGTATCACTCAGAGGTGGGTTCCCAAACCTTGTTTACGAAATTAGAACGGAGCGGCCGTGATACTAAACAGAGCCGCACGTCCCGCGATGATTTTGTCGTTGCTCGGGCCGGAGGTGTCGTGGCGCTCCAGTCTTTCGCCAGCTTTCTTGAGAACCTGGTCAAGTGGGCTGCAGTGTTTTGGGAGCAGCAGATTCCAAGAATGATGCCGATCGCGAAAAGACGCATTGAAGGTCCTCACAGCCTGTGAAGTTGGGTTGGGTCATTCTATTGCAAGACCCAAGCCGACCTATCGGGCGAGATGATCGAAAAGTCAGAAGCTACTCGGAAGCCACGGCTGATTGAAGACCCCCGCGCTGCAGTACTCCCCACGCGATGTCGCCACGCAGGTACTGCCACATACCCTGAAGACGCCATACCATTTGCATCTGGCGATAAGGAAAATGCTCGACAAAGCAGTACGTAACAAGCCGAATTACGTCCTGCCAATCGTTGTAGCGTTTATAGGTCAACTCTTCTAACAGCACCGAGCCGATCGAGATCACGGTCGCAAAGGCGTAGCCGAAGATCAGGAACTCGGCGAAGAACTCCCTGCTCAGCGAGCTGGTGCAAACCGCCAGCAGGATGGTAAGCATTCCAGCAACTTCGATGACAGGCGCCAGCAGTTCAAACAGCCACAAATAAGGGAGCGCCACCCAGCCGACGCGTCCGTAGCGAAATCTGAAAAGCATGCTGCGTTGCGGCCATAAAACATCGAGGAGGCCTTTTTGCCAGCGGGCCCGCTGCGAGCGCAGAGACTCGAGATCCGAGGGAGCCTCGGTCCAGCAGACCGGGTCTGGAACGAACTGAATTTCGTAATCCTCCCTGCGATCGCGCAGGTGACGATGCAAGCGGGTGACTAAATCGATGTCTTCGCCGATGGCGTGGGCGCGATATCCACCGATCGCGCGCACCAGATCGGTCCTGAAAACTCCGAAGGCGCCTGAAATAATCATCAGCATGTTTTGCCGCCCCCATGCTTCCCGGCCAATAAGGAAAGCACGCAAGTACTCAATGACTTGTAACACTTCAATACTCTTGCGAGGCAGACGGATACGTCCGATGCGACCGTCCTTGATCTCGGAGCCGTTAAGCACGCGAACGATTCCGCCGACCGCAACAACCCGTTTCGGGTCCGCCAGCACCGGAGTCATGATGCGCAGCAAGGAATCGCGTTCGAGGACGGAGTCGGCGTCAACTACACAAATGTAGGGCGAGGTTGCGGCGTTCAATCCCGCGTTCACCGCGTCAGCCTTGCTGCCACCCGAATCTTTGTCGATGACCAGCAGGTTTGGCGCTAGCGGGCTGCGATAAAGCTGCCGCACGGGAGCGGTGATGGTCTCGGCCACATAAACGGCTTTGACTGGACGAAGCTGAAACTCTTTCTTCAGAAGTTCAAGGGTGCTGTCCGTGGAACCATCATTGATCACGATCATCTCGAGCGCGGGATAATCCAGATCAAGCAGATTCCTGACGGCCACACAAACTGATTTTTCTTCGTTGCGGGCCGGCATGAGAAGCGTAATCGGCGGCGTGAGGCGCGAAGGCTTCGACCAGTTGGCGTGCAGACTATTAAGTCGCTGCTGGTGCCGGATGCTGGTGTGGAGGGCCACCATCAGCATGATCATGTACGCGGTGTTGCAACACAGGTAATAATAAAAAAGAGCGAGATTCGAAATTTCCAGAAACTGGCTCATATGCCTGCAGCCGCTGCGGAAGCTGTCTCTTGGGGCACGGAGATGGCGGTGGGCAGCAATCTCTCGTTCAGCATCTCCAGCAATGCATTCCGCGCCGGGGTGGTGGGGAGTTGCATGAGGCGGTTTTTGAGAGCGGCAGCTGTTCCGCAATTATCGAGTCCGGTCAGATAGGCGTCGATTCCGTAACGGTCTTTCGTGGAAACAACACTTTCGAAAATAGCAACCTGATCGGAATCCAACTTCAGAAGCGCTTCTGCGGCTCGCACTCTTACCAGGCGCTTGGAGTCAGTAAGGCCGCGCAACAAGATCGGAATAGCAGATTGATTGCGAAGCTCGCCCAAACTCACGATTGCCCGGAGCCGCACAAACCACACCGGGTCCTGGGCGAGCTGAGTGAGTGGGCCAAGAGCCGTGCGGGGCTTGGATTGCGAGAGGGCGCGTGCTGCTGCCGCCCTGAGCTCGGACAACTCATCATCTACGAATTGGACTAAATCATTTGCGATGGCCGGGGTAGCGACTTCGCCGAGCACGCGGGCCAGCACTTCACGCACCGCTGCGTCGGAATGTCGCAAGTGAGGGATTAAAAGTTGCGGTTGTTCGGCGCAGCACTGTAGCAGCGCACTTTGCACTGGCAAAGCCGGAACCGTAAGTCCGGTTTCGGATATCCAGCTCAAGATTCCTTTTGCCGACTCAGGGCATGCCATGCGCTCCAGGCCTCGTAAAGCCGACATGCGAGTCTGCGGATCACGATCTCTCAATGCTTCCGTGAGGACTGGAATGGCCTCGGGCGCGCGTGTGCGTCCCAGAGCGACCAGCGCTTCTCGACGACGCCATCCTTTATATCTGCGGGCTTCGAAGGTGCACTTCGCGATGAGCCCGCTGGCCCGCAGGAACTTCAAGAGTTTTGCTGACTCGACGCTGTTCGCTAGTTCGAAGGCATCGAGCGCCATGCTTTCGACGATCTGGCAGTCGCGCGGATTCTGTCGCCACTGCTCGAAAGGCACGTCGCCGCGGACTAAAGCGTCCCATTGCCTGCGAATCTCGATCACTCGCGCATCGCGTTTGGCGAAGTACCAGCGCTGGTAGCCGCGGCGCAACAGAATGAAGCTGAGCAGAAGGACGTCGGCAATCACCGCTGCAATAATTGCTTTCAGTACGAAAGCTGCGGGACCGAACTTATGAAATTTTTCAAAAGCGAATGCCATATGTAAGTCCGAAGGTAATTTGGTTCAAGCCTTGGGTTCGCGTTTCATATCCCGCAAAACCACCTATGTCCTGCTGCGCCTGCATTGGAAAGTGCAGACCGCCACCGTACGTATGGGAGGAGAAGTGTCCGATCTGATTCACCTGCGCGTAATCTTCCGTACCAGTAGCGAAGAAAATGTTGCCTGCGACGCGCCGACTTTCAAAGGTCTGGAGGGGAAAAGTTAGTCTGCTCAGGCCCGCTGGACGCCACTCCGTCGCCGTACCAGGAAACTGGCTTCTGGCTCCGATCAGGCGCAGTGACCACATCCAATCGCGAGGGAAATAGGCGGTGCCGGTCCCACTGAAAGTAAGAACTCGAGCTGCGGAATACCAATACCAATGCTGCTCAAAATTCGTTTCCAGGCCACGGAGCAGTCCGGCATGGGGCAGCCGCCATCCCCGGTCATGGGCGAAGAAAATTTCGTTTCTTGGGATGATCCCGCCATCGCGGGCAGCCGCTCCACCGATCGCGAGAGATCCCCATCGGGTGGACTTGCCGGTGAGAGCCAGGTTCAGCTTCTGCGCATCAATTCCTTCCCAGCGATAAAAACTTCCTCCGACCGATGTTTCCCAGCGGCTGGTCCAACGGGAAATCAGATCGATGAACCCCTGCTGCTCAGCGTCGGCGTAACTGAAGAGGTCGTTGTCGGTGCCGAAAATTAACTGCTGTTTAGGCGGTGATTTGAGCGACGCGATCCCATTGCGGGCCTCGGGATTACCAGGTTCCAAAACCAGAGCGGACTCAAATTCCGCCTCGGCTGCATGGCGTTGATCGAGCATACGAAGAACGCGTGCCCGTGCGAGATGCAAGTCGGCACGCTTTCCATCCAGTGCAACGGCTCGATCTAAAGCATGCAAGGCGTCCTGGGTTCGGCCTTGCCGCAAATACACGGAACCCAAACCGGCCCAATTATCAGGATCATTTGGAACTACAGCCAGAATCTGGAGGTACTCATGCTCGGCTTCGTCAAGCCGCCCGGACCAGCTGAGTATTCGCGCCCGCCACGATTGGACATCCGTGTCCTGCGGGTAGCGGGAGATTTCTTCCTCGACGACGCGCATCGCCGAGTCCCAATCCTGCTTTTCCACATAGTTGCGAACTTGCTGCTGCCATGCGGAAGAAGGCACTTGCCCGGCGCACAGCGACGCGAACAAGAGGGGCAACACACTCCAACTCAGAACAGACTGCTTGCGCATAATTCAATCGAATCGATCAGGCCTGACAAATGGGAACTTGCCTTAAGTTTGCCTGCTAAATCAGGACAAGATGAGCAATATGGGAAGGCGCGAGTTACGGCAGTAACTCGAGAGCAGGAAATATGTCGGTGTCGGACGGGCCCCGTGACTTCAACATCTTTGCCAAGAGGCTCGGTCTTGAAAACGAGCACATCGTTTCTCGCAGAGATCGGGCGGATGTTACGCCAATTGACGAGACTGCCTGCCGGATAGAAGTTCGCGAACAACTTCCTGTTTGCTGACCATCCAGGAGTTATCGCACGGTGACCTAAGTGTCGATGTACACGTCACTCTAGAAGGAACGTTTAACAGGAAATGACGTAGGCGAAGTCACCCGCAACTCTAGCCTCTTTGTCAAGCAGCCGCGGCAAAGGCACCCTTCAATTTTGCTATCAGGAACCGGCAAACCGTGCGGGAGGTCAGTACACCAACAGCCAGCCTCCCGCTTACAGGACATGGGTGCTTTGCATTGAGAGCAGAGTATCTCCACTGCAGCATTATGCTGATCTTGCGACCTTGCTGGCAAATAGTAGGATCAGGCGCGAAGGCTGCGAGGGGAATTACAATAGCGACGGGGATGCCAACCGGCTGGCTGCATAGCATGCGCGTAGTTTCTCTCCTGGCGAGCGCCACCGAAATCGTCTGCGCTTTAGGCGCTGGTGAAATGCTGGTTGGGCGGTCGCATGAGTGCGACAACCCGGACTGGGTGCGGCGGCTTCCTCCCTGCAGCGAACCCGCCTTTGATGTGTCCGTTTCGAGCAGGGAAATTGATACGGAGGTGCGGCGCAGACTTCGGTCAGGCGAACCCCTGTATCACGTCCACGGGGAATTGATTCGCGAGTTTCGTCCCGATCTGCTGATCACTCAAGCGCACTGCGACGTGTGCGCCGTTACTCCCGGTGACGTGCAGCGCAGTGGTGCTTGTGCACTCACAGCGCAGCAAATAGCGTTGTCCGCTTCATCTCTGGAAGAAATCTTCCAAAGTGTTCGACAGATCTCGCAAGCGCTGGGTCTGGACGAGCAAGGCGAGGCCCTTGTCCGTCGCGAACGACAGCGATTGGACGCCGTCAGGGAAAAGGCTACGCGCTTCAGCCCGCCAACCCTGGTCATGCTGGAGTGGACGGATCCCGTATTTGCAATGGGAAACTGGGGTGCGGAACTGGTGGAAATCGCGAACGGCAACCTTCTACTTGGACGAAAAGGAGAGTACTCTGCCGCCGTTCCAGGCGAGCAGCTTCGTGATGCCGATCCGGAGTACCTAATTGTCGCGCCCTGCGGATTCAACTTGGGGCGGAGCTTAGAGGAACGAACAGTGCTGGAGCAGTATCCGTGGTGGCGGGAACTGCAAGCGGTACGCAAAGGCAAGGTCGCGTTTGCGGACGGCAATCTATTCTTCAACCGTTCCGGGATGACGATCTCCCAAACCGCAGAGATCATCGCCGAAATCCTGCATGGCGTCTCATTCGCTGGATCCGCAGGAGTACATTGGCGCTGGATCGAAGCGCAGGCGGCGAGCGATGCGCCGCGGATGATGGTGGGCCGGACTTGAGGAAGATTCTCTTATCGTGGAGCAGTGGTAAAGACAGCGCCTGGACGCTGCACCTGCTGCGGCAACGAACGGACATCCAGATAGCCGCGCTAGTCACGACCTTTAATTCCGAAGCGAACCGAGTTGCAATGCATGCGGTACGGCGTGCGTTGGTCGAAAGCCAGGCCGAGCAAACCGGACTCCTCCTCTGGGCGGTGGAACTGCCATGGCCGTGCTCGAATCTGGACTACGAAGAGCGGATGCGCGCCATATGCCAACGCGCGACCGCCGAGGGAATCACCGCTATCGCATTCGGAGACCTTTTTCTTACGGAAATTCGCGACTATCGGGTGCGGCAACTAGAGGGGAGCGGGATCGAACCGCTGTTTCCGATCTGGCAAATTCCCACGCAACGACTGGCCCAGGATATGATCGCAGCGGGTGTGAAAGCCAAGATTACGTGCGTGGACCCATCAAAACTCGCGAAATCCTTTGCTGGTCGTAATTACGACCTGTGCCTGCTGCAGGATTTGCCCCCCGAAATCGACCCGTGTGGCGAGAACGGGGAATTTCACACCTTCGTGAATGACGCGCCAGTGTTCTCTCGCCCAATCGGAGTGCAGATGGGAGAAGTGGTCGAACGCGATGGATTCGTATTCGCCGACTTGCTTCCGGAATGACTGACTGTACATTCGCCTCTTCGCGATTGCTCCCGGGATGACGGGCAACTCGGAAATTAACTGTTGTTAACCACCCACTTATCTCTTGTGCTTAAAGCACGTCGATAACTTGGGAGCGTACAGCATCCCGTCTGGAGACGGACCTTCTCATCCCATCTGGAGACCGGCAATGAAGGAGGTTAGCATCAAGTACGCGGGATGGTGAAGTGTTGGACACTCCGTCTCGTCCAGTGAAAAGAGCGGGTATGCGGTCAAGGAGTTTCAAGAAATCTGGACGTCCCGGCCTTCGCCCTCGGTTTCGTGGGAGAGAAATATAACATTCCGGCGGACCACCTTTTTTCCTTGTTTAGTTTTGTTACGAAAACGGAACAAATGGCACAATGTGCGTGCGCACCGGGGCTTGAACTTCACTTTCAATTCGGCTGGCCAGCCTATCCTAACGTCGGCAATTGCCGGAACAAAGACTTCACGTAGATATAGAGCACCTAGAATGTCCGCGCTGCCATGAGAGGTTTAGACAAGCCCTTATTTTGCCGTCGCTGCGAAGAACCTTTGCCAGGAGTCATGCCTGCAGGTCAGGTGTCCACGCTTTGGGGTGCCACAATAATGAAACTAGCAGCATCGGCGAGGTGCACGTAACTAGGGTTTAACTTTTCCAGGTGACTCCGGAATTGTGGAGAGAATCGCGGCAGAGCTTAATGGCAACTTCCGCTTCCCGAGTCAGAGAAAGTTTTTCCTTCCTCCGGAACGAATTGCCAGTCATAGGTTTTGGAGTGAAGCGTGAGCTTCAGCACTCCAAAGATATCTGCATTGCGCACTTCGCTGTTGGGTTGAGGAAGCCCAAAGACGCGATGTGAATTTTTGCCTCCGCTGCCAACGACGAATTCACGAATCCCGTGCTTGTCATCATTCTTGCCATCGGGGTCCTGCGGTGCGAAGCGCTCATAATCGTGGTCGTGCCCATTGATCACCACGTCAGCGCCGGCATGGTAGAGAATCTCCCAGATAGGCTTCAGCTCCGGATCGTCCCCGTGCGCCAGACCGGAACTGAACAATGGCTTGTGAAAATATGCTAGCGTGCATCCTGCCGGGTGGTCGGCAAGATCTTTCTGCAACCATTTGCCCTGTTCCGATGCCGCGCCGCATCCGCCGACTTGGGCGCACTCGCTGTTCAAGGAAATAATGTGCCACTGCCCAAGATCGTAACTGTAATAGGCCTTGGTCGGATCACCCGCGACTGCGCCCCAATAACGTGAATACCCGGAGGCGCCCTGATTGTGATATTCGTGATTTCCCGGAGCGGGTCTGGTCCGGTCCTTGAATTGCCCCCAAGTTTTGCCGTAGCAATCTGCGAACTGTTCGTCACTGCCGTCTGGATAAGCTAAATCTCCGACAGCAAAAACGGTGCCGGGAATCTTCTCGATGAGCTTTGCGGTTGCGTACGCTCCAGTAAGATTGTCACAGCTCGCGATATCTCCTGCGCCCACGAGTACCGGATCGCCGGCCGCTTTTTGAACTTCGTCGACGACTAACACCTCGAACTGACCTGCCTCCATCGTGGACAGAAATAGCTGGTGCGTCTTCGGATCGAGCGCCATGGTTTTCGCCCGTGGAGCGGTCTTCACGCTCTCGACCACTGAATACTTATCGGGAGTCTCCTGACGAATCACCGTGATCGTGCCTTCGCCGTTGGAGTTGAAGATCAATTTCCTTTCCGCATCAAAGGCAGTTGCGTCCACGTGATCGCCAATCGGCAGCGAAGTGATTATCTTCCCAGTGTCGGCATCCATCACCGCCATCACTTTGCTTCGGCAGCCGATAAACAATCGGTGATGCGGTCGGTCGATGGCCATGCTGGAAGGCGATTCGCAAGGCGCGGTTGGCCAGTGCTGTTCAACCTTCAGGTTGCGCGAGTCGATCTTGACGACCATACTCTGATCTTCGAGATTATCGAAGACGTATCCAGCGC
Source organism: uncultured Acidobacteriota bacterium (assembly GCA_963702345.1). Lineage (GTDB taxonomy): Bacteria > Acidobacteriota > Terriglobia > Terriglobales > Acidobacteriaceae > Gp1-AA145. Next base: position 10,289 of record CAVPCD010000016.1, read on the forward strand.
CGTCTGCCGCAGCAAACTCCGGCCCGCCGCCGAGATCGATTGTGGTGGCCACTTTTCCAGTCGACGCCTCGATCGCGGTCGTGCTATTACTGTCCCCGTTGAATGCGAACACTCGCGACGTTGCCGGATCGTAAATGATGGCATCGGGTCCTTTGCCGGTCGGCACCTGGCCGATCACCTTGAGAGTGTTCAAGTCGAAGATGGTGACAGTTGACGCCTTGCCGTCACTGACAAAACCCCGTCCCAGCTCTGGAGCAATGGCGACGCCATGAACGCCGAGAGTATTGGGGATTTTCCCCACGATCGCGCCCGAATCGACGTCGAGCACTTCGACTTGGGTTCCATGAGAAACGTAAAGTCGCCGGCCAACTTCATCAATTGTGAGGTAGTCCCAACTGCCTTCGCCGGGGATGGGAAGTTTCTTTATTACGTGATAGCCCGGAGCGGCCTCAGCTAACGTGGCACAAAAGGTTAAAGACAATGTCAAAGCGAGGACAGCTAACTTGTTCAAAGAGCTCCTCCCAGGGAAAGATATAGACAACTATGCCCGGATTGCGACTACCACCAACGTGCGGCCAGAGGATTTGCTTGGGCACGGGCCACTGTCTTCTGGCGGCGCTAAAACGCCAAGCGAAGCATTAATTGAATCTGACGCGGCAGGCCGGTGCCGGTGTTCGGTGACGCGGCGTTGTCGTTATTGTTGTTGAAATTGTTTGTGCTCGTGATCACACCGAAGCTTCCAGGGACAGATAAGTGTGTGGCAGGAACGGTGGTGTCGTAGGACAAGGTAAGGTTGCCTGGATCGCCGAGTTGTACGTGGTTCAAGATGTTGAATATCTGAACGCCAAACTCCATGGTGGCGCGCTCTGTAAGTTTCGTCTCTTTTATGAGCGCCAGATCGATCTGCCAACTATTCAGAGCACGGATGAGACCGTTGGGAGCGTCACCAAAACGAGTAAAGTTGCCGTTTGCATCCACAGGTGGCGCGGTGAACGCCGCAGAATTAATCAGCGGTACTCCATTGTGTCCACCCCCCGGCAGAGTCAATGGTACACCCGGAGTAACGTCAGGTCGCTGAGAGTCTTGATCGTCGCCGTTGGGAAGAAGATAGGTATCGGCGAGACCGGCGGAAAAGAAAGGGTTGTTAGGATTCTGGATGTTGTTGCTGAGATCCATAGCAACGGTCAGAGGATGGCCGGTATGCCACAGGCCGATGCTGCTCAACTGCCAACCTCCAACGATTTTGCCGAAGACCCCTGAATCATTTAAAAAAGTCTTGCCAGGGCCGAAGGGGAGCTCATAAACGGCATCCAGAGTAAAATTGTGGCGAACGTCGAAGATACTAGGTCCCTTGTCGCATGAGAGACAGTTGACATTTTCCGGTCCATTTGACTCGCCTCCGCCGACAGAACCATCGTTAATAGAATGCGACCACGTATAGCGCGACTCGAAGGAAAAGCCGTTCTTCATTCGCCGTTCGAGAGAGAGGTTAAGTCCGTTGTAAGTGCTTGACCCGACATCGTGCTTGTAGTCGACCGAACCGAACGGATTTCCACCGGGGTAAAACTGGTCCAACGGACGAACACAATCCCCATCTACCGGATTGAACCTAACGGGCTCACTGCATAGGTTCACAGCACCGCGGGAGAACAGCCGGACGCCGCGACTCCCGAGGTATTGCGCAGAGACCAGGAAGCTGACCGGCAACTCGTGCTCCACCGTCAGTCCCCATTCCTCTGCATACAGATCTCGACGGTCCTCTCGCTGCAAAGCGCGAGGATGTTGGGCTTGCTTTTGAGTGGACAAGCCCGATAAATCCGGCGTTGTCTGCTCGAAAGTCGGGTTTAGGGGGGTGGTAGAGTTAACAAGTACGCGGAAAGTGTCGCTTTCGAGCCCGGCGTTGAGATCGTCATTCTGGGCCGCACCGTGGTAAATACCAAAACCCGCGCGAAAGACGGTCTTTCCATCCAGGGCGCTAGGGGCCCAAGCCAGTGCCAATCTTGGATCAAAGTTTCGATAGTCTGGATTGTACAGAGCCGGGTTTGTGGGGCAAGGTGGAGTGTTAATGGGACCTGGGCTGGGCGCGACGTTGAATGATCCCTGTCCAAGGCAGACTCCGTGGAATTGATTGATGTCGAATACCGTTGTCCGGTTGGTCGCTTCGTGAGCAACCCCGTAGTATTCCCAGCGCAGACCTGCGGTGAACGTTAAGGTTGGCGTGGCCTTCCACTCGTCCTGAAAGTAAGGCATATAGAACATGCGGCGTAAACCATGACAGCACCAGGGAGCAATAAAATCGATTTTGCCCACTGTCGCATTCACCATATCCGATTCGCTGGCGAAGGTAAGAACGTTATCAGCGGTTTGACCTTGATTAAGCCGCACCCGGCGTATTTCCATTCCCGTTTTGAAAGCGTGTTTGCCGTGCGTCCAACTCAAATTCTCAATCACTCCAAATGTGGATCCAATCTCTATATCGGCGGTGTTGTCGTTGAGCGTGACGAAGTTGCTGCTGGTGTCAACTGAAAAGGGAAGTGCGCTCGCCTGTGGGTTGTGGTAGGGCGATCGGTTGATGTATCCCTTGACCTCGTTAAAGAGATTGGCACTAAAGGTGTGCTCCAGTGCCACCATGTAATTCGCGGGGTGATTGATGACTTGTAATTTGTCGCCCGGAAGGCTGGAGCCATTGGGTGCGTCCACCAGACTGATGTCACGTTGGGCACGAGCGTAAAGCAGCGTCTGGTCGTTGAACCTGTGGTCAATGCGAACCAGCCAAGTGTCCTCATGGACGACCGTTGGAGTTGCGGCCGTGAGCAGATCGGCGTTGGGATCGCCTGACGTTTGTTGGAACGCGCTGTCCGGATAAGTAAAGCGCGGCGCACACCCATTGATAGTTCCTACTGACGCCCGCCAGGGATACGCCTGCATGATTTCGCACATCTCCGGGGATTGATTCAGTACCTGTTGTTGGAAGGACGACCCCCCCGGGAGCGCAATCCCCGATGGCACGGTGAATTGCTGGGTGGTCGATTGCAACTGGCGTAGTCCTTCATAGCTGAGGAAGAAGAAGGTTTTGTTTTTCTGAATTGGGCCACCGACGGTCAGGCCGTACTGCCCCATGCGGAAGGGCGGAACAGCTGGGTTGCCGTTTAGATCGAAGTCATTGAAGTTCCGCGCGTCGAAAACGGAATTCCTCAGATAGCCGAAAGCTGAACCATGGAAGTCGTTCGTGCCGGATTTGGTGACCACATCGACTTGGCCACCCGCTTGAGTGCCATACTCCGCGTCGTAGAGCGCGCTGCTGACACGGTATTCCTCGACGGCATCCTGGGAAATTTGCAAGCGGGTTTGAGATTTTTGAGCTTGTTCCTGAATGCCTCCTGCGTCCACGCCATCGAAGCTAAAATTGTTGTCATCCCTTGCCCGGCCAGCAAAACGGATGGTGCGCTGGTCGCCTCCGCCATCATCCTGCGCAAAGGGAGCCAGAAGCGTGAAACTCGCCCAGTCGCGCCCGTTGTTGGGCAAATTGGCGATCTGCTCCGCGTTGATGACCGTGGATGCCTCGGCAGAGCTGCGGTCGGCGGGTTCGGCGGACGCCTCGACTTCCACTTTTTCAGCCACCGCGCCAACTTCAAGGCGGATATTCAAGGTGCGCGTCTGACCAACCTGCAGTACAACGTTCTCGATAACCTTGGTTGTAAATTTCGGGTTCGTGGCGCTCACGCTATACTGGCCAACCGCTAAGCCGGGGAAGCGGTAGTAGCCATTCGAATTGGTCAACTGCTCTTGGTGGATGCCGGTATCGGCGGCCACAACTTGTACGCTCGCTCCCCCGATGACCGCTCCCGTTGCATCCGCGACCGTGCCTTCGAGCACCGCCCGGTCAATTTGACCGGATGCGCCTACATAGGCAACGGTTAGGAAGAAGGCCAGAAGAAAAGCCTGAGACAGAACCAAGCATGAGGTTGCGGCCGATGAGCAAGTTGGACGCATAAGTCTCCTGATCCGGGAAAAGATAGTTCCTCCATCGAAATGCCGAACACGACGATTATTGCTATTGTCGGATTCTAGTGAGTACGAAGTGAATGGATCGTTAACCGGGAGTGAGCGGACTGTAAAATTTCAGTCGGCAGGAAGAGTCTTTCGGTCTGCAGAAGGATTCATTTAGCGAACTTGATCGCTTCGTTTTCCTCGGAGGACTTGATGCCTGCGATCGCATTTGTTTTCGGCCTATGCGACCAATAACCCAGAACGTAAATCTTACGAGAATCAGAATAAATCAAAAATTTGTCAACCAAAATAGCGCTCTTTTGCTCCCGGTCGAGAGAGCGCAAGCTACTGTGAAAACGTAAGCCCGCCGTACCTGGGTGACGCGGTGGAGCGCCTTCGCAGCGATAACCGGCTATCTGCCCGAGCTTCACACCCGCTTCCGCTGTGAAAATAACCTTTCGGCAAATATTCGATTGGCCGTCTATGTTTGCACTCTCTTAGACAAGCGTTGCGAAAACTTCAGCCCACGAAACGTTGTTGGGGGATACCTAAAAGCGAATACGTGATTCGCCCCTCCCCGTCTGGCCGAATTTACCCGCACATCCCGCGAGCCGCCACTTTGCATGCGGCAGTTCTCGATTTTTGGCCCCTTGCATTCTTGGCGGCGTAGCCTCTGGCATCTTAAGTCGTATGCTGAATAAGCTATCGTTTTAGACTCAAATCCACGTTTACTGGATTGCGATTTGTGAGACATGGAAGCTCGCTGTAACGGCGACTCTGCCCCTTTCGGCGAGGGAGGAGTACGTGTGCCGGCACGTATCGGAAGATCTAAGGCAGACCACACTCGCGGTCGTGCATGACGAGAGCGCCAGGTGCAGGCTCTAATCACCGTAGTAATGCAATTGTGGACGCCGCCATTGAAGCCAAAATTCCAGAATATCGGTGCCTACTGAATAAGAGTCATGTCTCAGCTAACTCCTCACCTGCCGCGGACTGAATTTTCGCACGCGCCGGGACAAGGAGTGTTTCATTGAATCGAGCGCAAGTTTCCTCGACACAGCCAAGGGGGGAACACAACCGATATTGGAGAGATGAGGCTGACACGGACTCGCCGCAAAAGCGCGTCGCTTAACGCGTGAAAAATGTTTCAACGCTGATCCTGTACTGACAGCCAACCCGTATCTGCCCTCGCTCTGGGGTGATGCGAAAGAGAACGGTCTGAAGGCTGGCATTCAAAGGGTCGGCTGGATTGGGATTCAAGTCCCCGACGCCACTCCGAGCCCGCTTAAAGGCGTGGGGAAGGTTCGGGTTTTGACGCATTCGTTGCGTGCGTGCCCGAAGTGAACAGCGGATACGGAAAATCAGCTCCATACATTCTCGTGTTGAACCAGAGTAGGACGAAGCGTAGTCTCAAGTTAGACCCAAGGCAAAGAGCTAAGGCTCGGCGATTCAAAAAAATATCTTCGATCCGTTGGCCTTTGATCCCCATTTGGGCCGGGCGGTTTTTGTGTCTGAATTACGAACGGAATGGTTTGCTGTCTACCGGGCAGCAATGGGCGAGATAGATCTTCGCCGACAACCCAGCTTAATCGAAACAGCACTTGATCTCATGCGCAGGAGAGCACGGCAGATCGGCAACGATCACGGCTCACACGTCGAAAAACGGCTCATGATGGATGCGATGGCGAGGTTGGACCAGCGATGGGATCACCAAGCCTCCTAATCGCTTAAAGTAAGGAGCAAATCCTTGCTCTGCTTTGGCGCGAATCCTCGAGTTGCCTGGCACCGAATGGTGGCCTTCCAATAGATAAGGGGTTCCGCGAATGGTTAGAATCAGCGATGAGTTCAAGCCAGGGCAAGATGTTCCTAATTCAGGCATCTATAAGGTTCTAGAGAGTACTATCCGGGTGTCCGCTTGTGAGGGCAGAATCCCCCATAAGGGCAAAGAAAGTTCGTCCCGCAAACTCGTATGGGTCGAAGGGCAGACCTTCGCGGGGTCGGTTGCTCTGAATGCGCGTGGCTCTTTAACTTTTCTGGCGCCATCTCCAGCAAATCACTAGACGATGCGAAGTTCCCAGGCGCAACTCTCCGAAGAGTTTTCATCCCACGCTTGCGCCGAGTACCCCCGGGTCAAAGGCGGAGAAGCTCTTTCCTCGTAGTTCCGTGCAATTTTCCCACCCAATCAAAAACCATTTTGAGTCTCAATATCGAGTGTTGGAACCGGCTTCGGGAAATCTGAAACCGCCGCTTCGAGAGCAGTTTGCCCGGAGATTACCACGTAGGTACTGTGTGCAATTGTGCATGACCTATATTGACCAGCCAAGCTAGATTCCAGAGCCGTATGATTTAGCCTCTTTTTCTAGACACGCTGAATCGTGTCAGGAGACAGATGGCGAGCAAAGGTGCCGGTTTCAGTTCCGCAGTTTTCCGCAAAAAATTCCGCGATGGGATGAGTGCGCGGAGCTACCAAGACAACGAAATCATTTTTTCGCAAGGGGATGATGCCGATGCGATGTTCTACATCCAGAGCGGCACGGTGAAGCTCACTGTGTCTGCGACACGTCGCAAGAAAGCGATAATCGCTGCCCTGCTGCGGGGTAGCTTTTTTGGGGAAGGCTGTCTAGGGGGACAAACTCAGCGGGTTTACACTGCGAGATCAATTGGACAATCCAATATCACTCGTCTGCAAAAGGAGAGCACGATTCAAATTCTCAAGCGAGATCCGCAGTTTGCAAGGCTGTTTATGGCATATCTTCTTTCCCGCGTTATTCGAGTCGAGGAAGACTTGGTAGATCAATTCTTTAATTTCAGCGAAAAGAGATTGGCGCGGGTTCTTTTGCTGTTTGGGCAAATAATGAAGGAGTCAAAGCCGGAGCATCCCCTCAAAGTGAGCCAAGCAACCTTGGCGGAGATGGTTGGCACCACCCGCGCAAGAGTCAGTAAATTTATGGTTGCATTCAAGAAGAAGGGCTTCGTCAGCTACAACGGCGGCTTGCAAATAAATAGCGCACTTATCATCGCCTTTCTGCAAAGTCGGCCCATGTCCGTCATTACGGAGACGTAGCCTTCGCTTTAACGGAAGTTAGTCTGATTGACCAGCACTGTTACATGAGATTTGTGAATGATGAGAAAAACACTCAGCCCGAAACAGGTACTCACTGTCCCCCCGACTTGCGGAGCCGCTCCGGGAGAGAACTGTGAACTTACAAGCGGTCAACCTCGCATCTCGCCGCATCGGGACCGACGCCTAACGGCTGAAGATTTATTGTCTAGTTAGCTGAACGAACCGGCAAGGGTGCAGGGCCAGGGGCAGCGTCGGACCGTTCCTCACGTTCCACACGGTGCAAATTTTTCGACTGCGACCAAAGTGGCTTTCCGCTCACCATCGTCTAAATCCGGCTGATTAAGTGCTTCGTTAATCGCGTCCAGCGCAAGCTTCACATAATGCGGAGCGCATCAGGATTGCTTTCGAGCTTTGCCTTTGAATAGCAACGAACCCACGGCGAGTTGAGGTTCACGAACGGCATGCGTGCGTACCCGGGAGGAAGGGCAGGCTACGGAAGTATTATGCACAGGGGAATTTGCTGTCGATACCGTCCCTGGTGCTAGACTCTAGAAGTCGCTTTACACATCCCTCCGTCCTACCTCTTCTCAGGCGTCGGTCTCTTGTGCAATCTGATTCATTGGAGGCCAGTCTGCTCATCACCAGCGTGGGCGTTGTCGCCAGGTCGCAATATTTAGAAGAGTCTGCCGTGCTGCGCCACAAGATCGACGAACTGAAGACGAATGCTGTCACTTTGATTGCGCGAGCTGAGAGGTTAATCCAAGAATCGGAAAAGCTATCGGCGCGGGTCACGGCCCTCGAAAACCGACCCCCACCAACGTACTCCTAGCTAGGAACGCCGATTTACTCCGAGTAGCCGGCGTCGTTTTCGGGTCACCATCATCATCTTTTTTGCCATTGCCCTCGTCTTCCTCTTCCTCTTCCTCTTCCTCTTCATCCGGCGCTTCTCGCAGCAGGACATCGGCAGCTATCGACCGATCAAGAGTGTCTGAATCGGGGCATTCTGGATTCATTCTGCTCATATCTAAATGCTACGCTTCATGCCGCTTAGGTTAATGACAATGCTGGTGTGTGTTGGGCTACTGGCGTGGTTGGTCTTCAGGAAGTTTAAACCGTGTACTCCTAGGAAGAAAGGAGTGAGTTTCGATCCACAAAAGTTGCCTCGGCAAGCAGCTTGAGCATCTCCGGTGAAGAAGGTTTTCCATCCCCGGGACTCTCTCTGGTGGTGGTCGGTCGGGTTCTGGAGATGCTCGGTTCGAGGGTGAGTATCAGTCAATGAGATCGGCCCCGCGTGCTTTGGCACCGAGTCACCCATTACACGTTATGCCCCCTCGGATAACCAGAAATAGCCATAGGCCACGAGCCTCGGATAGAACCATGGTTGCCTCTGAAGCAACCAGTCTCGCTTGCCGCTCTCTCAAACTCGATAGCATCGTCACCAGGGCGGAGAAACTCACGAGAATGGACAACAAGCCAAACCTCTCCCGAGAAGTGAAACTACAGTGGGCTGGATCTCGAGAAACAATCTCCACTCCGGTCAAGGCGGAGTTTTTTTATTGACATCCCTTTTTATAGAACTCATTGAGGTGAGGTCGCGTGCCACGCTAGATTGACTCAAAACAACTTGAATCAAACCTGGTCAATTAAGGCTTGAAAACCGGGTAAACCAGGGTGTTTGACGCAGAGTCAAGAATCAAAATATGAGAGAACATTCGGTAGTTGTTTCGCGACCAAGCATCGGGAGGCTTTCACGCCGTCATCCGGGACTGGGATTGCTCTTTTTGAAGTAGCCGAATTTGAACCCGCTTGATGGCCTCCAGCAGCATCTTTGGCGGCTCAGTGTCGAGGAGGGTTTCTTCGGGCTTGAACATAAGCTCGTTGCCTTGTTGCACGATGCCGATGATCGGGCAATCGGCGCGGTACCGCTCAATTATGTTCATCAGTTCTCGGGTGGTTTCTTTGCTGAGCGTATAGCTTAGAAGTATGGCGTCGTATCCACCGGCGCGGACGGCGGAAATTGCCTCTCGCTTGCTTTCGGGAAAAACAACGTGAATGCCGTAAGACTGTAGAAACTCGGCGCGATAGTGACCGAGTTCCAGTTGCCTCCCAAGCATCAAAATCGTCATGGTCGCACCACGGTTATTTTACTGCCACCGTCAACTCGGGCGAATTGTAGGACGAAAGTGCTCGACACTCCCCACTGAGCACCCGAGTCGCCGTTCAGTCGCGGCCCGCTGAAACCTGCTGTCTTCGATCAGGAGGATTTTCATTGCGGTATTTCTCGTCCCCCGAGGCCGTTCTTCTCGCTTGTTAAATTTTCATCGAACTGAAATTGATGCGCTAAGGCGCGTTGAGGTTTGTTCTGATTTCACAAACTCTCTTCCAGGTGCCGATGTCAGAAATTGTAATGAGCAGATGTCGGAGCATCTAGTTGCTGCAAAACATCAAAAGAGCGTACAAATTCATAATCTGTACAAAAACGGAAACTACAATAATGTCACTTCCCAATCAAGATCGTCGGAAACATGAGCGATTCAAGATTCGAGTACCAATTGAATTTTATGCTGAGGGCAGCAAGATACTTCGCACCGCGACCGCCGATCTTAGCCTAGGCGGTTGCTATTTAGAAATGCTGTTTACATTTCCCATCGGTACAAGACTGGATGTGACGCTTCAGGTTGGTCGCGCGGTTCAAGCAAAAGCCATTGTTGTCTCGCGAGACCTTCAGGTCGGAAACGGAATCCAGTTTATGGAAATGCCCACACCCGATCAGGATGCAGTTAGACAATATGTAGAAAGTGATATTAAGAAATGAGCGGACAAACAGATTCTCTGAGGCTCTGTTGGAAAACTTATTCAAAGAACCTGCATCCAACGCACCGAAACAAGTGCATATTCCACCCCCGCGGAGGGATGACCCTTGTGACGGAAGAATCTGAACGAACGCTCATATTATTGCAGGAAATAGCGGCACTAAACGATATCCCAGACGCCGGAAACGGTATAGATGCCGAGGCGCGGCGTCTACGCCGAAATCGGCGACGAGATCAAACAGCTCGCCCGCCAGAAAAAACAAGAGTAAGCCGACGCGGGCCACTACTCAAGTGCACTTGAGCCATTGGCTTAGGACCTGCGGCGGCACGCTTCGACCCACGATTTCATTGATCCCACCAGCGGGCCACAGACCAGTCCGAAGCTGCCGACGTGGAAGCGAACAACCACGGGTAGGGATACCGGCACAGTCGTTTTGCTTGTGTTCTCGATAGGTGCCCTCTTTGATTTCGGTTGGGCGCTGTTAGAAAAGCGCTCCGTTCTGGAAGCAACTATCAGTGCGGTTCTCTTTTCGGAACTGGCTTTTATTTGCTCATACTCTGGGCCGCGAGAAAGAACGACCCCGACGACCCGAATTGGCCTGCTCGATTTGTTCCGTGATTCCTCAGTTGGCGTTAAATCGCGCTAGCGCTCACTGAGGTGCGCTGGCCTTCGTTGGGTCAATGAGTGCTAAACGCCGGCTATCAACAATCGAGCTAGAATCAACCGCAGCATGCGTACGTCGCGTATCAGTTTCGGAGACAAGGTCGCAATCGTCGCAACCGACTGCACCAAGGCTCTCGGAATCCTAGGCCAAACTGGAGTAGTCCATGGGTTCACCTCACTTTCACAAACCGGGGTAAAGGTGATCGGGGACACTGTCGACGACTACGCAATCGCGGTAGAACTAGAAGGCAAGCCGGAGGCATTGTGGTTCGCCGAAGGCCTACTAAGGCTAGTTGATCACCAACCCGGCACGACGGTGAAGATTGCGGTAGACGCCTCATACGTGACGAGCGTGGTGAATCGCGCGAAGTGAAGGTGCCGTCCTCAGGTCAACGAGTGATAACGCCTTCCAAATCGATCAGAAAGGCCACCGAATCCGAGTCGACATCTCCAGCAGCAATTTCCCTCGTTTTGACCTCAATCCGAATACCGGGGAACCCCTTTACCTTTAAGACCGATCCGCTGGAGGCGTCGAAGTGCGACTTCGCCGTCATGGGCAACGAAGCCAATAGTAAATACTACGGAACGGCGGACCTCGTCAATCGATAGCAGTCCGGTCCTGCGACCAACAGATTAGTATTGAGAAGTCGGGTTATCGGAAGTGATCGCGATTATTCCCGGTTGATGGGCTAACCGGAAGTTAAATGTTGAAACCGGTGTTTACACTCAGAATCCAATTGTGAGTGTAACCGCGATATTTCAACAATTGTGCTGCGGATGGCCAGCGTCTCGCGGCTGACGATCAACTGTATTGATCGCTGTGCCACCGAAATACCACCGAGAGCACCATAAGAAAATCGGCACATTTTCGAAAAGATCTGAGAACAGAAGTAAAGATCAGTCCGCATTGAGCGGCGCTTGTTCGATCGAAACGTTCCCGGAGACAGCACTGAAAATGCTGCCTAATTAAAATGACCAACATCTCTGCCACCAAAAACAAAAACTCTGCCGGCGATCCGATTCCTCCAAAGTGCGCTGTCATTGAGGTGCATGTAGGCGAATTGAAGCAGTTGTTTGATGCCATCGACCCTTCGCCGTTTCGCGATAGAGACCTGGATCCCAAAGCGGAAGAGTTCATCGTCGGTTGGGCGAAAGACCTGCCTCGCGACTCATCGCTTGCGCTGGTAGTCGATCTTGATCGGGAAGCAGGTTTGGCCGATGAGGCTGCCGTCCTGCGTGATGCGATTCACGAGTTCTTCACGCATCGCGCCGAGACTTATCGACGACGTCTGCGCGAACTGTTCCGCTTGGGCAGGACCAGCCTGGTGATCGGTTTGCTAGCTTTGGCAGCTGCCATTGCACTGGGCGACTTTCTCGCCACTTTATTGAAGGACAGCCGTATCGGCGAGATCCTTCGCGAAAGCCTGACCATTGGCGGATGGGTCTCGATGTGGCGTCCGCTTGAGGTGTTCTTATACGATTGGTGGCCGATTCGCAATGAAGCCAGACTGTCGGACAGAATTGCAGCAATGCCGGTGCGCATTCGGTACGCCAATGCCACGGGTCCAGAAGCGTGGAAGGCAGATTGGCCAGCGGTAACTCCACGAGGTGAGGGGAAGACGCGCGAAGCCGAAAAGCCAGCTTTAAAGAAAGCAATCTGATTTTCAATTTGTAATCGGCATTCTATCGCTGGTTTGAGTGGTCAGAGTGATCTCGGAAGATTTTCGACAAATGTAATTCCGGATGGGAGGATCAGCTTGGTCAGTTCTTTGAAAGCGTCTGCAGCCCTCAAAAAGCGGGCTGCTGCAATCAAAGTGCTTCTCATGGATGTGGACGGCACCATGACAGCAGGCGGAGTCACCCTGCTCTCGGAGACGGAAGAGACTGCTCTCGAAATCAAAACCTTCGACGCGCATGACGGCCAGGGATTGACACTCGCGCACACTGCAGGGCTTCGCACTGGCTGCATTACCGGCCGTCAAAGCTCCGCGCTGCTTCGACGCGCCCACGAAATGAACATGGAATTTATCTACATGAAGCAAGCGCTTAAAATGCCGGCCTACGAAGAAATCCTGAAGAGGACAGGAGTCCCCGACTCAGCTGTCGCCTACATCGGCGATGATCTTCCCGATCTTCCAATAATGCGCAGGGCTGGCCTTGCTGTCGCAGTTGGAAACGCGGTGCCGGAGGTCAAACGTGTTGCGCACTACACTACGAAAGCGTTGGCGGGGCATGGCGCTATCCGCGAGATGGTTGAGCTCATTTTGAAATCCAAAGGAATTTGGGAGGAGATGATCGATAAAGCCAGGGCTTGAACCGCAACAGCTATGGAACGCCAGGGAGCATCTTGCAGCAGTTGGTAACGCCGGAATCTGTTGCGCTTTCCGAAACACGCGGGTTCCTGAAGGCTCTAATCAGTGCTGAGACTAACGAAATCTTGGGATTGACCGCTTTCGGAGCAGAAGCTGGCGAGATTATGTCGGTAGTACAGACCGCCATGCTCGCGAAGCTGCCATACACACCTCTTCGTGATGCAATCTTGGCGCACCCGACAATGGCCGAGGGCTTAACCGTCTTGTTCGATGCGGTTCCGGCTCGATCAACCGCCCGCACTACACCGTCTCGGGAGAAAGAACAGGAGGGACAAGCCGCTGCGTAGAGTGTCAATGGAGAATTGCGATGACTATCACTGCTTCGACAGCACTCATTACAGGAGGAACGAGCGGTATTGGCCGCGCGGCAGCCAATCAACTGGCCCAGCTTGGCATTCATGTCCTGGTCGTAGGCCGCAATGCGGAGCGCGGCAAGAAGACGGTTGCCGAAATCAGCTCTTCGGGCAGTAAGGCGGATTTTATTTCTTCTGACCTTCGAGACGCGTCTAGTGCGCGCGAAGTGGCGCGAAGGGCAATCGAACTCGGAAATGGCCATGTAGATATTCTGATCAACAATGCGGGGATCTTTCCGTTCGGGCCCACGCACGAGATGACGGAAGAACTGTTTGACAGCGTGTATTCGCTCAACGTCAAGGCTCCGTATTTCCTCGTCGCGGAACTTGCCCCGTTGATGGACAAGAGAGGTAAAGGTGCAATCGTCAATGTATCGACAATGGTTTCCGATTACGGAGTGTCTGGGATGAGCCTTTATGGCTCGAGCAAAGCCGCGATTAATCTGCTGACTAAAACTTGGGCGGCTGAATATGGCCCGAGCGGGGTCCGCGTCAATACAGTGACCCCTGGACCTACGCGTACCGAAGGCACCGACGCAATGGGCGAGGCTCTCGATCAGCTAGCCGCACAAGCGCCGGCGGGCCGTCCGGCTACCGCGGACGAGATTGCCGAAGCCATTGTCTTCTTGGCAACAGACCGTTCCAGTTTCGTCTACGGTGCGAATCTCTCCGTCGACGGCGGGCGCACCGCCATTTGAAAGGTCACGGAGAACGCGTTATCGGCGTCTCCCACAGATTTGGTCCAGATAATAGATACGCCGTAGGTCATCGATTCGTCTGCCGGATTAGTACCGCTAAGCGACGCTTATGATTTCCATTCTCCCATCTCGCCCGAGGGCCTGTATTGAGTCACGCCGGTGCCATCCACCATTCTTACGTTCAGTGCGGGTAGTAAGACGTCCTCGCTCCAGATGACCAACGTGCCCATCATTGATCAGCCACGTTGGCCGGCGATGGATGCGGAAACGACTCCGGCATTTCTGGATTTCAAACTGGTCTTCAGCGCGAATGATGAGCCGATCAAGTACGAAGACGCGACGCGGCAGTATCGGTTCGAAGGCTTCAAGGCGAGCGCGCAGATTGAAGCCGTGGTCCGCGTGCCCTCGATCGATGTTACCTTTAAGACCGATCCGCTGGAGGCGTCAAAGTGCGACTTCGCCGTCATGGGCAACGAAGCCAATGGTAAATACTACGGAATGGCGGACCTCGTTAATCGATAGCAGTCCGGTCCTGCGACCAATAGATTAGTATTGAGAAGTCGGCTTATCGGAAGTGATCGCGATTATTTCTAGTTGACGGACTACCCGGAAGTTATGCCCCAGAATAAATTTTCAACGACGCAGACCAGAAGTCGTCTTCACGGAGATCGCAGTTGATCTCCTCCAAGCCCGTTTCTGGATAACTTCCGGTTGGCCGACAAACCGACCAGGGCCAGCTAGTTAGACTTCTACATTCGCCCCGTTCGCGTATTTGGACAACAGGCACCTCGACCCCTCATGGAGGATCGTTTGGGGTTTATTCGGGCGTTTTGTGGATCGAATGGGCGAAACGCAAAGCGGGAAGTTAGAAATGCCAACCTTCGCTAGTCGCGATTGGAAGCTGCTCGTGCCTTCTCATTCCCGTCTAACCGATTCGGAGCGGCGCTTCCGCCACATTTCTTATTCAGCAGTCGATCAATCTCTTCGCCAAGCGAACGCGAATTGACGGGTTTCGATATGTAACCATCAAATCCTGCATTCAGGATTTTCTCCCGGTCACCTTGCATCGCATAGGCTGTAACCGCGAGTACCGGCAATCAGGGCCAGGCGAGGGTTATCCCGAATTTTGCTCATGACAGCAAGACCATCCAGTTTTGGCATGCCGATATCGAGCAGCAGTATGTCTGGTTGCATCTGCTCAATGGCATGGAGCGCCTCTTCGCCGTCGCATGCCTCGACGACGGCATATCCGCGGGCCTCCAGCAACTCGCGAAGTAATTCGCGGTTAACGGCATTGTCCTCAGCAATTAGAACTTTAATCATGATTGCCTCGCTGATTTCGCCCGCCCCGGTTTCTGAAGCGCTCGTGCGACCTCGACAACGAGCTGTTGCTGCCAGGGGCCACTCTTTTGGAACAGCGCCTGGGTGTCTCGACTGAGAATGGAAATCTCATCGGGGGTGAGGTTCTTGGCCGTCATAACTAGAATTGGAAGTTCCTTCAACTTCGGCTCTTGTCGTATATGACGGATGACCTGAAAACCGTCCATGCTCGGCATCAGCAAATCGAGCAGAACTGCGCCTACAAGCTTGGCGGTGAGTACTTCAAGAGCTCTGGCGCCGCTTCCAACGCTCTGAGTCTCGTATCCGGCTGATCTCAGGATTTCCGACAACAGCTCCAGAGCTTTGGGGTCATCATCCACCAGCAGAATGGATGAATCATCGTCGGCGTGCGGAAGCACATGCTTGCGGATGCTTTCCAGAAGCTCGGGCTTGCGGATCGGCTTGATCAGATAATCTGCGGCTCCCAATGCAAAGCCCACCTGTTTCTGATCCACGATTGAAACGATGATGACTGGAATCTTCGCAGTCTCAGGCGCTCTTCTGAGCGCGAGCAGGGTCTCGAAACCGTTGCCACCGGGCATCAATACATCCAGTGTGATCGCGTCTGGGCGTAGTTGCTGAGCTTTATGAAGAGCGTCAGCTCCCGAATCAGCCATAGCAACCTGGTACTCCGAATCCAGGTAGCTGGCGAGCAGCTCACGAGCGGGGACCTCGTCGTCTATGACCAAAATAAGTGGCTTCTGGCGGCTCGCGGCCATCACGGCACCGGCATTCGAAATTTCTTTAGCTGGCAGAACCGGTGCGGTCGTTCTGGATCCTGCAGGCAGAGTAAAAGTAAATCGGCTGCCTTTCCCCAGTTCGCTTTCCAATGAGATTTTTCCGCCTTGTTGTTCGACGAGACGCTTCGTAATCGCGAGCCCCAATCCCGTGCCTTCGCTGGCGGCGTCAGTGTTTACCTCAACCTGCCGGAATTCCTCGAAAACGACCTCTTGGTCCTCGGGGCGGATACCAATGCCAGTATCCGTCACCGATATACGAACGGCGTTCTCATTTTCAGCACAGTCGATGTCGATCCGGCCTCCCTTTGGCGTGAACTTGACTGCATTGCTCAGCAGGTTGTAAAGGATCTGTTTGAAACGCACCCGATCAGCATAGACGGGCCGAACCGTCCCGGCCTGGTGCTGGATCTGGATATTTTTTGCCATCGCCAGCGAACGGATGGTGGAGAGGACCTCGGGTAAAGCATCTTCAACCTGAAAATCCTCGCATCGGAGTTCGAGTTGTCCGGCTTCGATCTTGGAAAGGTCCAGAATGTCGTTGATTAACTGCAACAAGTGCGTTGAGCCGTGTTTAATGTGATCCACGAAGCGCTTCTGCTTATCATTGAGCTGGCCTGCAGTTTGCTCGCCCAGCAGTTCTGAAAAGCCCACAATGGCATTGAGCGGAGTTCGCAACTCATGGCTCATGCTGGCGAGAAACTTGCTCTTCAGCTGGGTTGCGCGTTCCACTTCGCGGTTGCGAACTTCCAACTGCTCGTTCATGGCTGTCAGCCGGGAGTTGAACCTCAATGTTGCTTCTTCCGTTCGCTTCCGCTCCATGATGTCTCTCCGAAGCAAGTAATAGACGCCGCCCAGGAGCAAGAATCCCAGGAAGATCACGGACGAAAACGTTAGGTCGTTTTCCGAGTACTCGATTCAAAATCCCGGCTGCGATGTTTTAGCAGTCCCTCCTCTTCCTGCTTCATCTCGGAAACATGGTCCGGACACTGTTCATCTGCCTGGTGCCGATGCCGGTCGCCACGCGTTGGCGCGCGGCTTCAAATCCTTCATGTCTCCGCAAGTCGATGTTTTGTTGGAGCGAATCGAGCTTTTCGGTAATGGCGGTCTCCAGCATGGCGAGGCGGCGCTGCTGGGCCGGGTTATCCGAGGTTAGCGACTTGAGCCGCTCGAGGTGGACCCGAACTTCAGGAGCCGCAGTCTCGATAGGGTTCCAGAAAAACTTCCTGTCCCGTGATAACGTAACCGCGGGTTGCGGTCTGCGCGTCGGCCACAGCGGAAGCAGTGGCTTCGAGCTCCGCCAGAACGTCGTGCGTGTGCGATACCCATTGGCTGGCTTCGATGAAACTGCGCGCATTCCGATAAGACAAGCCGGCAACCAGCAACAGAGTTAGGCCCGGCAACCGCCAGCCCAGCCCCGGTCTTTTCTTTCAATCGACCGCTTCATACCAACTCCTCAATTGGCGTTCAGGAACTGATCTGACTTCGCTTAGCTCCCTGCCGACACGCCTCGAGATAAGATATCCGCGCCGCTCCGAATCAGACGCGCGAATTCCCCAAATATATTTGGATCCCACCAGCCCTTGGCTACTTCTTCTTTCATTGTTTGCAAGGCCTCGTTGCTGGAGAAGGCTTTCTTGTACGGCCTCTCTGTAGTCAGGGCGTCGTACACATCGACGACTTGCAGCACCCGGGCGCTAATCGGGATTGCGTCTCCTCGAAGTCCGTCGGGATAGCCGGAGCCGTCAAATTTTTCGTGATGATGCCGGATGACCGGTGTTACCAAACGAAATGACTTCAAAGGCGCACAGATTCGCTCACCCACTGCCGGATGCTCCCTCATGATCTTCCATTCCTCTTCGGTCAGGCGACCCGGTTTTAAGAGAATTGCATCAGGCACGGCAACTTTGCCAACGTCATGGACAACTCCCGCGCGCCTGAGAGCCGTAATGTGATCTTCCGGCAACCCTAGTTCTGCCCCTAAACGTGAGGAATACTCGGATAGACGTTCACAATGTCCATGGGTGTAAGGATCTTTGCTTTCGATGCTTCGCGCCAAGGAAAAAAGGACCGACTCGGCTCGTTCCAGCTCGTCGGTTCGCAGTTTGAGTTTCAACAGCGATTGCACGCGGGCCAGCAGTTCGATTCGATCTACGGGGCGAGTTAGGAAGTCATCGGCGCCGGCTTTGATGCCTTCGATCCGGTCCTGCTTGCCGGAGAGCGCTGTAATTAAAATGACGGGGATCAAACACGTTTCTGTATTGCTCTTGATTTTTCTGCACACCTCAAATCCGTTCATGTGAGGCATCATTACGTCAAGGAGCACCAAATCTGTAGGCACTCGGCTTAGCTGGTTGAGGGTCTCGGCTCCGTCGGCTGCGGTGATGACTTTGAAGTCCTGGGCAGTAAGAAAGCTCACTAAACAGTTCCCGATTTGACACTTGATCGTCAGCGACGAGAATGGTTCCGGTAACTGCGTGATTTGAATGTGACAACACTTCGCCTGTTCGTTTCTATGCAGTGATGCAGCGTGCCATAACCAAAGTAGGGTTAATAGATTACGGAAGTTACGAGTGGGGATTTTAGTCAGCTGGCGCTACGGATTCTCTACTTGACTGATGAATTTGCGGATTGCCTCGTGGGCTTCATTGGTCAATTTGAGGAACTGGACTCCTTGCCGGGTCTCATTTCCCCATTTGACTGTACCCTGGGCGTCAATCACCACGCCGGAACTGGGCAATCGAAAGGATACGCGGATCGTCTCGCCAGGTTTGAAGTCTCCGGCCTCCACCTGGAGCCCGCCCTGGCTGAGGTTCCAGGTTCTGCCCCGGCTGACTTTCGCCCCCACTTTGCACGTTACTTCCGTTTGCAACGGCACGCGAGCGTATCGGCGTCGGTTCTCTACCATCGTTCCGCGGACAGCGCGGAATAAGATGGCCAACTTGCGTTTGTCTATCGGCTTTTGAAGATAGAACGTGGCTCCGGTCGCAAAGGCCTGGTGCATTGTGTCGCGCTCATCCCGTCCAGTGACAATCACGATTGGCGTCAACCTGTTCCAAGAGGAAGTGCGAATTTCTTGCGCGAGGGCGAACCCGTTTAGATTCGGCATCTCCAGGTCCAGGAAGATCCCATCAAACTTTTCCTGGTTAACCAGAATGGCTGCTTTCTGACTGTCACTGACAGGGCAAACCTCTGCTTCAAGCGATCGAAGAACCTCAGTCATTAGTTCCAGACTCGCCGGATCGTCTTCGACGACCAGGAGTTTTAGTGACAACATTTGTTTCCTCCGAGAGTTCGACAAACTTGATTTGCTGAATTGTCACTGCGCCAAACTCAGAACATCACGAAGCCGGCCGCAGCACAGCCGAGCTGTGTCCCGTTTGCCTAATATATTCCTCAAACTGAGAGAGCATATGGCTTCTTTCTGGAATTTGTCTCATAGCACGTCCTGAGTTGGTCTTGACCGCTACTCCGAAAAATAAATGTGGTCAACCTGATGAATAATGTCGCGCTCTATAATTTCTTTCCAGTTTTTCTTATGGGAAGTGACCTGTTGTTTCTGGATTGCCGACGATCCGGCCAGAACCTCATCGAAGTCAGCCGCGTCGCTGTGCAACTACAATTTGGGCAGGCCTACGCCGAGACGACCCTGCTGGAAATGCCCCAATAGCCGCGCGAATCCACAGGAGCTTTCGCGACGAAGAGCGCGGAAGGAGAAGTCCCAAACCAGTGCTCGCACGGCGGCCAGGTCGTGCTTGTCTTCGGCGTCGATTAATTGCTTGTGCACTCGCTTGATTTCCTGCTCGTCGCCCGACCGGGCGATCAAAGCCTTGTTGGCGCATGAGCAAGAACGACCACCCTCCCGAGGAGCTGCAGCGTTGGGTACTTTTCTCATTTTGGCCTTCTCGACATCGCTACTTCCCGTCCCATTCGCGAATGGGCATCACAAGGTAAAGTTCCGTCCCCTCAGCTCGCGTAATCAAAGTCACAGCATTCGTATTGAGTTCGTCGATTTTGTGGCCCAACAGGGCAGACTCTTCTAAATATTGTGACCTGGCGACAACACCCACACTGGTTATCAGCAGACTGACCTCCGATGCGAATCAGATTGCACAAGAGACCGACGCCTGAGGGGTTATGACGGAAGGATGTGTAAAGCGACTACTAAAGTCTAGCACCAGGGACGGCATGTATCACTCATTTACTCAAGAGCAATATTGCTCAGATTCCGATTCACAATCCAGAGTAGCTTAAGGGAGATCAGGAGGGCCGTTTCCTGCTCAGATTCAACCGCGCGGGAGGAGCGTCCTTCCTTGGTAGACTCGCGCAATGCCCGGCCATCGCAAGCTCGCTTGGAACAAGATCAATGAGCTACCTGATTGACGACCTAGTGGTTGTGATCGGGGTCATGCCCTAGCGTGATCGGAGTCACGGACAAGATTGCGCATAGACGCATATATTCTTGCGTTAGGTGACCGCACGATCAGCTCCGAGGTCTCCTCATGTCGCCAGGCACGTTGCAACATCCCCACGGACTGCCATATTGCTTCGACCCGAACTGCCAAACTTGCAAAGAACTGTGGCGAGTACAAGAAGCAATCAGACTTCATGAACTAATTCCTATCAAAAAGCCAGCCGGTGCGGATCGACAGCCCTCTGAACAGCAACAGAGGGAGACCTTGTCGCCGGTGAAAGGTGAAAACAAGGAACACTGGAAACAGCTTTGCGCACAGGCCGCAGTTGAGCGAGACCCTAAACAGCTGATGGCTCTTATCGAAGAAATAACCCGGATGCTGGATGCGAAAGAACTGCACTCACAGCCGCATAAGGTTCGCTAAGCGTTCAAAGAAAGGGCCGCGGAAACGGTCCTGGCGAGGGCTGCCCGTTTCCGCTGAACTCTCACGCGATTGAAGACTCGTGGTAGCTAGGCAGCTAAAGAGGTGATTCGCAGATTGTCCTTCTGAGTTTTGACAGGCGGCTCTGCACTCGTGAGAATTGTTTCCTTTCGGAGCCCGGGTCAATTCGGTCCTGATTGCATTTCACGAACCCGTGGCTACCGTTTGCATGCCTAGAATTTGAACTGCAGATCGATCTGCATTCGGCGAGGAGGTAGCGCCGCTACCGCGTGTCCAAAAAATGGCGAGGTAACGATCCCGATGTAAGTCATGTCATTGACATGATTGACCACATTGAAGGAATTCAGAGCCACGGTCAATGTCCGCCCTTCTTTTCGAGATTTCGAAAGGGCAAAGTCATGTGCAAGATTTAGGTCGAGTTCGATCATTCCTGGCCCCGGCATAGTATTGCGAAACACGCCGGCCGGACGGTCGTTGACGATGCCATCCTGATTGTTGTCGGCTCCGGTCGTGATATTTACTGGCTTGCCAGAATAAACCGAGAGCGCCGCTCCAGCTGTGAAATACCGTGTCGGTTGCGACGACGCCAACAAGTCGAACTTGTGCCGGCGATCATTATCCGAACGCGCCCAGTCTCCTGACGGATCGTAACTATTTCCCGGAAAGTATGTAATCCCGCTGGTGTTGTTGTAAGTTTTACCGAAAGTGTATTGCACCTGTCCGGAGAACCATTTGCTCGGCTTTCCGCGAAAGGTCAGTTCCAGTGCGGCGCTCTTCTGGTAGCCCTCGGATTGAAGCTCGCGCACCTGGCCCAAGTTTGGGTTGGGCGGGGACAGGTAATTGGGGGGAAGAGGAGCGTTCGCATCAATCGAACGAAACGCATCCATGCTGCGTGATCCCACGAAGGTTGCGCTAAGAGTGCTCTTCTCCGTCACTTGGCGCTCCACTCCCACGCTATACTGCAGCGAGTATGGAATCCGCGCCCTTGGATCCAGTATCACAACGCTTGTTGGGACGTGGATCGGCGGCGGTGTCGGATTACTCGGATCCTGAATCATCGGATTGTTGACAATAAAGCGGAGCAGATTGACACCGTTGAAGTGGAACAAATCTCCAATCGGCGCCGAGCCGGTGCGGTCATAGAAGACCCCTGCTCCACCGCGTATAACGGTCCTGCTTTGCTTTGTGGGAGCGTAGGCAAAAGCGAAACGCGGCGCGAGGTTGTTGGAATCATCGTGAAAGTAATTCTGAAAGTAGTAGCGTATCCCGACATAGACAGAGAAGTTTGGCCTCAGGCGAATGTTGTCTTCTATGAAAGCCCCTAACACCCTCTCGAGAAATACGGTGTGACCATTTCCTTGCTGCACTAAATAGGTGGTCGCATGTCCCGCAGCATAGGCGTCGAGACTGCCGTACGTGTAGGTTCCCAGCCGATTCGTAAAGTCATCCAATCCGCGGCGGCTGATATCGGGGATGTCCACCCCAAAACTCAGCTCATGTTTCCCGCCAACGTAACTGGTAAAATCAGTGCCATCGAAGTGGTATTCAGTGCGCCGCGAATCGGCTTGCGCTCCACCTGCAGTAAAGGCTCCAGACACGACGATCGCCGGCGCTCTGGTCACACTGGTCACTGGAGAATCCAAATGGCCTACCAGAAATCGCAGCTGGTTGACCCAGCGAGACGAGAAACTGTGCCTGTAGCTTACATCGACCTGATGCTCCTGGAATTTCAGGTCAGTGGCAGCGCTGGGTAATACGGCTCCGCCTACTCCCTGGTTCTGCACGGTTCGCCGCTCGTACGAATAGCCCATCCAGAATTGATCGCCATTGGCTAGGTCGTGAAAAACACGCCCCGACCCAAAGAAGTGCCGCGTGGGATTGGCGACATTTTCATTGAGCCGGGCTCCGGGCTGCACTTCGGCGACGGTAAAGGCCTGCTGGTCCTGTTGGTCATCGTCGACCGAAAGCAAAAAACTCGTATGCTTGCTGTGCCCGAGCGGACCGGTAAGGGAGCCGTCGAAGTACCGCCGCTGCTCCGGAGGCTTGCTCGCAGCGAAGGCGTTGCTGGCATCGAAGATCGAATCGCGAAACATAAAATTAAGCGAGCCGTGATAATTGGGTGTTCCGCTCTTGGTGATTATCTCTAACCTCGCGCGGCCCGGCCGGCTAAACCTCGCCGAATAAGGATTCTGGTTTATTTTCACCTCTTGCACAGCTGACGCCGTCACCCCCGGCCCGTTTGATTCAATACCGTTGACCACAAGGGTCACTCCGTTTGTGCCAGTGGCGCTGTCGTCGAGGAAGCGAGACATAGTGGTGATGTAATCCTGATCAAACACTGGCACACGATCAAGAGCGCTGCGGTCGATCGTATTGGCATTCTGATTTTCCGCAACGTCGGTACTCACCTGGGGCGCACCTCCTGCTCTCACATTCACCGTCTCGTTCTCCACTGCAATTGGCATCACCACACGTATATTGACAGGTTGGTCGACTCCGACAACTGCGTTGCTTTTTGTCTCACTAAAGCCTGCCGCTTGGACGTCGACGGTATAGTCGCCCGCGGCTACGCTGTCAAAACGAAATACCCCGGCGTTGTCAGTCAAGGACTGATCTACCTGACTTCCATCCGGCTTTATCAAAATTGCTTGCGCTCCCGCAATGGCAGCGCCAGAGGGATCGAGAACAACACCACTCATCACCCGCGCATTAGAAGTCACAACCTGCGCAATTGAATATAAGGGCTGGAGAATCGCAGTCGAAGTGAAAATCAGGATTAGGAAGAGCCATTTCACGTGAATCGGCCTTGGGCGGCGGGCTGTCCCCACCCATTTCTTAAATGATCATCCGGTTGCATGCCGGGGCGCCGACGTGTGGTTAGATGGCAATGAGCAGAACCAAAAACGCCGCTCACCATTCGCCTTGGCGTTGCGAACATCGCTTACGCTTGCATTTGATCACGCGAGTCACCGATTCGAGTGCTTGCCTCGCCGCCTTGGATCCAGGAATTGTTCCCTTTGGAGAACATAATATCTTTGAACCAAGCTTCATCCACTCGGCGCAGAGGGTACTCCTCGGGGTGCAGTCTTAAGAACCTTCTCATCTCCACATCCGAGGCTCGTCCGTTATCAAGGCGGAGCCAGCCTTTGCAAATCCAGCCGTAAACCTTGCGAGAGTTCACGCCTATAAGCTCCTGGATATCTTTCAAGGAATAGCCCTCGCAAATACGTGAGGACAATTGCATTACGGCAACCTTGCGTTTCACGGACTGGTAGGATCGGCCGAGCTTCAGGGCAACGGTTTTGATTGAACAAGTACCCAGGAGCTCCCGCATAGCTTCCACCTCCGGGGCCGTCCAGCGGCGCCGGACTTGAAAGGCAAGGCCCAACTCGGCCGCCCGTGCCAAAATCGCAAAGCGGGGAAAGCTAATCGATCTCTGCAAATGATTCAGCAGTTGGGTCAGTTCTGCCCGGTCTCGCGCAAACCGATATGCCCGAGTGAGGGACAGATCGAGCTCCGCGGTCCAAAAATATTTCTTCTTCGAATTGGCCCGGTGCTTGATCCGACAGCCATGGCAAAGTTCGTCTTTCGGAGCGCCTCGCGGTCTTCCGCATATTTTGCATGTGACTGGATGACTCGGAACCCCTCTCATTGATCCTCTTCAAGTTCTCCAATTGTGGCGTCCCAAACCTGCTCATCTCATCGTCCATAAATCAACAAATGAAAGGTGCCCGGAGTCGCCTTCGGGTGCGGATCGGTGGTCGCCCCAGTGGCGAAGTCAGACGTGTCCACATAAAGATTATGGGTGTTCGGATCCAAAGCCATTGTCTTGGCGCCGAACTCTGTCTTAATCGTCTCAACTGTACTGAACTTGTCTGGCGAATCTTCATGGAACAAATGGATCGTACCTTCTCGGGTAGAACTCGCCACTAGGCCGGTCGCGGGATCATAAATGCTACTGTCCACGCGGTCGCCGATTGGAAATGATTGCAGAACTTTTCCCGTGTTGGCGTCCATCACGACGAGAATTTTAGGATCGCGGCCGCCAACAAACAGCAGCCCATGCTCCCGGTCCATTGCAATAGACACGGGGTGTCCGGAGGGAGCGATGGGCCATTTAGCCTTGATCTTCAGTGTGCGCGAATCGATGGCCACTACTTCGTTCGCTTCCTCAAGGCTGTCGTAAATCGTTCCTTTTCCATCAGCCACAGCTTGCTCCGGACCCGCTCCCAGCGGGATGGTGCCCACGACAGTTTCTTTTTCCGGATCGATGACAGTGACGTTTTTGCTGTCTCCGGCGAAAGCGAAAATATTCTTCGTCGCCGGATCATAGAGGATATAGTCTGCGTCCGGTGCGGCCTTCACTTTGCCGGTGACCTTTAAGCTGGCAATATCGAAAATGATCACTTCACCGGATGCACCATCGGTGACGAATCCCTTCCCAAGCGCGCTTACGATGGCGACCCCGTGACAGCGCTTAAATCCAGTAACCGCTCCTGCTACAGAACCGGTTTCGGAATCGAGAACTTTTATCTCGGTTCCATGTGTCGCATAAACGCGATGGCCGGGGGCATCGATGTAAATATAGTCAAAATACTCTCCGCCTCCGGGAGCGGCGCCCAGAGGGATTTTCTTAAGCAGTTGGTACCCGCTCGATGGTGGCGCTGCAAGAGCAGAAGCAGCCAGCAGTAACAAGCACCACGTTCGCGCCAGATGACGAAGAATTGAATAGTTCACGTAAGCCTCCTAAGTGTCGTCGATGAATTCGCCTGCAACAACATTCTCTCTCGGAAAACGACTGTTTGGATTACGGAACGACTGCGTACACTTGGACAACCGCTTCCGTTTCCCCGTGATGGGGAACTACTAAGTAAAGCTGATTCTTGTCAGGCAAGAAAATCCCGGTTTCGGCGTGAAAGGCAGTCGGAATCTGCCCCAGCGTGTCGTAGCGGTCTCCTTCGACCTTCTGAAATACCTTGAGAAAAGGAACTCCGATCAGGTATAGGCGTTCAGATTCAGCATCGTAAACCGCGTCATCGTAATTTCCGACGCAGGGCAGCGTCGTGATGATCTTCCCTGAATCAGAATCCAGAACAACCACTTTGCCGGGATCGCGATCGAGAACGAACAAACGATGGTCCTTCTCGTCGAATGCCATTGGTCCATTATTCTTGCCCTCTCGCGCGACCGACCAAGTCGCGATCACTTCACGTTTGCTGCGGTCGATGACTGCTATCGCACTCTTTGCATATAAATTTACAAACAATCGCGAGCCCGATTTCTCAAGGGCCATTGCCTCGACCCGGTTGCTATCCACTTTGATATCGGCGAGTTTCTTCCCGTTTGTAGTGTCAATAACACTGATCAGGCAATAGTCTTCTTTAGCTTGTTTGCCTCCATTACCGACATACATCAGCTTATTGGCAGAGTCATAGATACTTGCGTCAGCATGCGCTTCCATCGGAATAGTCCCGAGAAGTTTGTACGAAGTGCCATCGAAAATCTCAACTTGATTTGGACCTCCATCATCCACGACAAATAGCTTTTTTGAGTCTGGGTCGTAAGCAAGCGAATGCGGCGCCTTTGTCCCGGTGATGGTGTGAATCATCGTATTAGTGCGCAAGTCGACCACCGCGACCGCCGAATTGTCCTCCGCTGCAACGAATAGCCGCTGACTGGCGACGTCCACCGTGGAGTGGTCAAAGTCGCCGTCTTTGAGACCAGGAAGGGTGATGGTTTGATCTAGCTTCAATGGCTGTGGCACTTGGCCATCCGAATTGGTTGCTAACAGAGAGAGAGCAGTACAGAACAAGAGCGCTGCGAGTGATTTCTTCAATTGTCGTCTCCGCATTTGCGGTTTGTGATGTGCCTCACATGCACATTTAACGGAGCGTTCGACGCTTGTCAATACGCAGTCGCCTGAAGATTTTGTCAGCAAAACTTAAGTTGGCCCATGTCGGTAGCGGTATAGGCTCGTGCGGAATGAAAGCAGTCCGGCTGAGAGCGTCGCAAAGGCGACCACAATCGGATTGCGCTTTAAAGAATGCGGTGCAGTCTGGTTTTACTGTGTAGAGTAAGTTGTCGGCTATCTACAGTGCCTCAAGTGTCTTTTACTTTTCAGCTGCAGTACTTAAAACGAATGATGCCCCGCGTTGCTTCAGTCTCGGTATGCAGTGTTCGAGTGCCACTCGATCGCCCAACCTCTTTTTCAACTCGCACTGTCAAGGCCCGCGAATATTGCTTGGTAAAAATAAGGTCTACCGATGGTGTTGTAGGTATCGGCTTTTGCTACGTGGGGAGCGCGGCAGGCAGAGATCGCACGAGTTACCGTAGAGCAATTATTGGCGCCAATGTTGATTGGCCAGGATTCCACTCGGGTTGAAGGGTTGTGGGAAGAAATGTATCGCGAGGCCATACTGCAAGGACGGGCCGGCAGCGTGATGCGCGCAATTAGTATTCTCGACATCGCCATGTGGGATTTGAACGCCCGCGCGGTTGATCTCCCGTTATATCGTTATCTGGGCCATTGGGCGAAGGACCGAGTGCCGGCATACGCAAGTGGCGGTTATTACCTGGAAGGCAAAACGCCAAAACAACTTGGCGAGGAACTTTCTTCTTATGTCCGGCTGGGCTTTAAAGCGGTGAAGATGAAAGTTGGCAGGTTAAGTCCTTCAGTGGAAGAGGATCGTATTCGCGCCGCTCGTGAAGCCATCGGTCCAGATGTGCATTTGATGCTCGATGCCAACAATGCGTGGAGCGATCTCCCTGACTGCTCTTCTCTATTGTAAGCGCTATCAAAAATACGATCCTTATTGGATACGAAGAGCCCTTTAGTCCCGATGACATTGAAAACCACTCCGGCTTGCTTCGCTGATGAGTATTCCGGTTGCAACCGGCGAGATCGAAGCTGGACGCTGGCGTTTCAAAGACCTCCTCGACAAAAAGGCCGCGATGATTTTACAAACTGACGCAGCAGTCTGCGGTGGAATTTCCGAATGGCGCCGCATCGCTCACACCGCCAGCAGTTATGGCGTCACCATCTCTCCGCATTGGTTTCACGATTTGCACGCCCATCTCGTCGCATCAGCACCGAACGGACGCTACGTGGAGTTCTTTCCTGACAATCAAGTGCTCAAACTTCCGCAATCTGATTAATCGACAGTTGGAAGTGAAAGATGGCGATTTGTGTTTGCCGCAATCACCTGGACTAGGTTTTGAATTTGACGAGCAAGCGGTAAAGAAGTACTTCTCGAATCGCCCGGAAGGATGGGTAGTAATCCCAGGAAGCAAGGCATGACGAATCTCAGCAAAGAAGCCCGCGGGGTCTACACAATCGCGTCTACGCCCTTCCTGGTTGATGGCAGCATCGATGAGCGCTCGACGAACCGAATGATCGACTTTTTCCTGGAGTCTGGAGTAACTGGCATCACCGTGCTTGGTCAAATGGGAGAAGCGCCAAAGCTGGATGAGCAGGAATCCATTGGCTTAGCCCGTCGCATGATTCAGCGTTCCCAAGTGCCGGTTATCGTTGGCATCTCCGCCCCGGGTTTGCCGCTATGCGCTCCCTGTCGAACGCGGTTATGGATGCAGGAGCTGCGGGAGTAATGATCGCCCCACCGGTTACCCTCAGAACAGACGAGCAGATTGTCACTTACTACCGGATGGCGTCGGAAGCGATCGGTCCTGAAGTGCCTTTCGTAATTCAGGACTACCCGCTCACATTTAGCGTGGTGATGACGCCCGCGGTGATCCGCCGCATCGTCGGGGAGAATCCCTCGTGCACGGTGCTCAAACACGAGGATTGGCCGGGCCTGGAAAAGATCTCAACCTTACGCAAGTTCGAACAGGATGGTTCGATGCGACACATCTCGATCTTGTGTGGAAACGGCGGGTTGTTCCTCGATTTCGAGGCGGAGCGAGGCGCTGATGGGGCAATGACCGGATATTGCTTTCCAGACATGCTGGTGGATGTAGTTCGCCTTTCAGCAGTCGGCCACAGGGAGGCAGCGCACGAACTCTTCGATGCGCATCTCCCTTTGATCCGCTACGAACAACAGCCAGGGTTAGGACTCGCGGTTCGGAAATATGTACTGATGCGGCGCGGCATACTCGCTTCCGATGCCCAGCGTAAACCAGCTTCAATCCTCTCCCCAGTTGCCAAAGCGGAGATCGATTTCCTGCTTTCACGCATTGCGCGTGTCGATCAAAGAGCCGCACTCCCGACGGAAACGGCGGCTCACACTGACTTCGCAGATTCAGGACCGAGAGCAACGCCGAGCCGTTAGGCAATGTTTCCGTGCTTAGTTGAAAGGATCCACATATGGATTTTGATTTAGCAGGTAAAACAGTTCTGGTGTTGGCTGGCGGCGGTGGTCTAGGAAGAGCGATTGCCAATGCCCTAGCGTCCGAGGGCGCGAAAATCGCACTCGCAGACGTAGATGAGGAAGCGGTAAATCGGACGGCACTAGAACTCAAGGGCAGGGGGCCGTCGCTCTTCCGCTGTTTGGGACCTCGCTGATCTGGGACTGATTAGATTAATGTTGCTGCAATAGAAGCCGTCCTCGGCCCGGTGCAAGTTTTGATCAATATGACTGGGGGTCCGCCGGCGACCCCAGCCTCGGGCCAACCCCCTGACTTATGGCGCAAGCAGTTTCAGGCGATGGTGTTATCGGTGATCGCGCTAACCGATCGCGTCCTGCCGGGAATGAAATCGCAAGGCTGGGGACGAGTGATCACTAGCACTTCGTCCGGCGTGGTGGCTCCAATCGCAAATCTTGGCATTTCTAACGCACTTCGTCTGTCTTTAGTCGGATGGTCCAAAACATTAGCCCGCGAAGTCGCAAGGACGGATCACAGCCAATATCGTGATGCCGGGGCGCATCGCGACCAATCGCACTCGCGCTCTCGACGAAGCCAGGGCGAAACGCGAAGGGAGGTCGGTGGAATCCGTATCTGAAGAAAGCGCCGCGTCCATACCCATGGGGCGTTACGGCACTCCTGAAGAATTCGCGAATGCTGTGACCTTTTTCGCCAGCAGCCGCGCCTCCTACATCACGGGTTCGATTATCCGTGTCGATGGCGGCCTCGTCGCCAGCATTTAAGGAAACCCATATGCCGTTCGACCCTAAGATCGCCGAAACGCTGTCGGCAGTCTCTACGGCGACGATCACTACGGTGTTGCTGAACAAAGGTCTGCGTAACCTCTGGATGCGGAGGGTGCGTCCGCTGCAGACAGAGTGGCCGCGAATGGTGGGTCCCGCCTTCACGATGCGCTTTATTCCGGCACGCGAGGATTCATCGACAACAGCATCCTGGGCATCTCCTTATTCGACCAGAGCTGCTATTGAAGCGATGCCTGAAGGGTGTATAGCGGTCCTCGATGCCATGGGCGTGTCGGATGCTGGCGTTTACGGTGACATTCTCTGCACACGCATGAAGCAGCGCGGGGTCACAGCCATGGTTACTGATGGAGTGGTTCGTGATGGTGCGGGAGTGTTGGCGACAGGGTTGCCGGTGTGGTGCCAAGGCGTTGCCGCGCCTCCTTCGATCGCGGGGCTGACATTCGTCAACTGGGAAGAACCCATCGGCTGTGGCGGAGTGGCGGTTTTCCCGGGTGACATAATTGTCTCTGATGACGACGGGGCTGTGGTGATTCCGGCAAACCTATTGGACGCGGTCGTCGATGCGGCGCCTGAACAGGAACGATTCGAGGCCTGGGTGTTGCAAGAGTTGGCAAAAGGCATGCCGTTGCCTGGCCTCTACCCGCCGAATGCAGACACCAAGGCCCGATACGAAGCTAGCAAACGCGCGTAGGCTGCGCGAATGTTTAATTAACTTGAGCCGTTTTTGGGTAAGCAAACCAGGAAAGTGCATCCCGGCCCCGGTTCGCATTCCAATTCGATTTTTCCGCCGTGCGACCTGACCGCCCATTCGGCAATCGATAGTCCCAAGCCAACTCCGCCCTCGTCTCGGCTCCTGGCTTTGTCCACTCGATAAAAGCGATCAAAAATCTTGTCGCGATGTTCAGGGGGAATTCCAGGTCCATTATCATGGACCTCAACCACGGGGTCTCCATTTTTTGTTTTTACCCGTACATTGATGGTGGCTTCGGGTGGCGAATATTTAACTGCGTTATGTATTAGCGCGACAAAAGCCTGTCGCAAAATAAATCGATCACCGGTGAACGTCAGGGCACGGTCGCCTTCAATCTCGAGTGACTGTTTCTTTTCCTCAGCCAAAATTTCAAGCAACCCAGCGGATTCGGCGGCAAGATCCAAAGTGCAACCGGAGAACTATTAAGCGGGAGGTGTCCGGAGTCAGCTCTGGAGAGCAATAGCAACGTATCAATGAGGCCTGTTAGCCGGTATACTTCTTCCAGCATGCTGCCAATGACCTCGGCGTGATCGTGAATGTTCCCACCGGATTGCAGCGCGACCTCGCCGACAGTACGCATGGCAGTCAATGGCGTTCGTAATTCATGCGAAGCATCTGCTGTGAATCTCTCCAGTTGCCCGAAAGACTGCTGCAGTCTGGTCAAAGTCTCATTAAAGGCACTTGCAAAGTTACCTAGCTCGTCGTCAGGGTTTTCAATGATCAAACGTTCATTCAGATGCTCCGCATTGATTTGCTTCGCGCGTCGCGCCATCGCATCAAGCGGTCGCAGGGTTCGTCGTGCGACCGAATAGCCGGTGATCCCCACGATCAGCAGTGCCACGGGCAAACCAAAAACCAGTGCCCTTAACATCTCGCCATATTCTTCGCGAAGAAAGGCTTCGCTAACTCCGAGGCGCAGTACGAGATGACGATTGCCAATTCGGTGTGGCTTGGTTATCACCCGGACTAGCGTCTTGGGGTTTAAGCGGATGGTTTGATTGGGAGGATGGGTCGGATCGTTCGGCGTAACGGGAGGACCCAGGGTCTGAATACCAAGTTCCTTACTGCGATATTGCAACTCTCCATCTTTAGACCAGACTTCAAGAAGAAGGTTGCCTGCGCGATCACCGAGGTCCACATGAACCCGGCCGTCAGGAGTAATTGCAATTACGTTTTCGACCGTCTCGCCATCACGATCCAGGCTGGCATCAAGTTCGCGGATCAAAGTGTGCCATAGCGAAATAGAAACAAAACCGCCATACAAAAGCAGGACCAAGGAAAGGAGCCCTACGTACAGCAAGGTCAATCGTGCCCGCATGGTGTGCGGAAGAAAGGCATTACCGCTCACTCTCAGACAACATGAATCCCACTCCACGAACCGTTCGAACTACCTGAGAATCAAACTCGTCGTCGATTTTGCGCCGTAAACGGGCAATATGAACATCAATGACATTGTCGAGAGGCGTCGCGCGACTTGTCTCTTTCCATACATCGCGAGCCAGCATCTCGCGTGAGACAACCTTACCCTTGTTGCGCATCAGAAATTCCAACAATTCGAATTCGCGAAGAGTCAGTTGGATCGGCTTATTGTCGCGAGTGACAGATCGCGTTATCAGATCCATCTCAAGTGTTCCGATCTTTAATCTGACAATAGGCTCGATCTTGCCGCGCCGCAGCAGAGCGCGGATGCGAGCGCGCAGCTCAGGAAATGCAAATGGTTTTACGAGATAGTCATCAGCGCCCGAATCTAGTCCCAGGACACGGTCGTCTACACCATCTTTCGCGGTTAACAATAAAACCGGAGTGCGTAAGCCCTGACGGCGCAGCGTTGTAACTACCTCAAGCCCGCTTCTTCTCGGCAGCATGACATCCATTACTATGAGATCGAAAGAACGAGAGTTAGCGATAAAAAAACCATCTTCGCCGGTTTGCGCGAGTGTTACTTCATAGCCATCAACTTTCAAGCCCTCCAGGAGGGCCTTCCCGACCTTCGGCTCATCTTCAACGACCAAAATCTTCATCTCAGACACCATTACGCAAGTCCCCACATTGTAGAACTTTTTCGCGAGACACCAACATGACAAGACCGTAAGGAAACGATAAGGAAGTCTTCAGATTCGGAAGATCGCGTAAGTCTAGAATTTCGAAAGAATAAATTCGTTCGTGTGTTAAGGAGTGGCATTGAGGTTATAAGCAAGCGTAGATCATTGCTGCTCGCGGTTTTCCAGGCCGCAATCTTGACTTCCGTAAAAACACAACGGCGCCTGTCCTGCAATTGCCGAGGCGATGAGAGGAAGCTTAATGCATTCTGCGGCAACTTCCCCGGATGTTGCTCAACAGACCAGACGCCGGATCGCATTTCGCGTCCTGCCCTTTCTTTTTCTCCTATACATTGTTGCTTTCTTGGATCGCATGAATATTGGGGCCGCTGCTCTCCAGATGCCCCGGGACCTCGGCTTCAGCGACGTGTGGTGGGACTGGGCGCAGGATCTTTTTTCTCGGGTATTTTCTGCTGGAGGTGCCCGGCGCTTTGATTGCGGAGCGGTGGAGCGCGCGCCGGTGGATAGCGCGCATCATGATTTCCTGGGGTGCCATCACTGTGCTGATGGCCTTCATTCATACCGCTCAGCAATTTTATTGGGTGCGTTTTTTGGTCGGTGCTGCTGAAGCCGGCTTCTTCCCTGCCGTAATCGTATATCTAACTCACTGGTTTCGTTATCAGGATCGGGCAAAGGCCGTCGCCTGGTTTTATGCTGCGAACCCACTTTCTTATGTAATCGGTTCGCCAATTGCCGGTGTGCTCCTTGGGCTCACCTGGCTCCACTTAAAAGGCTGGCGATGGCTGTTCATCCTCGAAGGGATTCCTGCGGTCGTTTTGGGAGTGATGACTATTTACTATTTGGTTGACTGGCCCAGGGATGCGAAGTGGCTGAGTCCAAATGAGCGCGACTGGATTACCGAGCAGCTTAGAAAAGAAAAAGAAGCCAAACGGGGCATCCGCTCGTACAGCGTCTGGCAAGCTTTGCGGCAGCGCGATGTCATTTTGTTACTCTGGGTTATTTCTTCGCGCTGACCGGGGGGTACGGCATATCTTTCTGGCTTCCAACAATTCTTAAGCGACTTTCTGGGCAGAGCGACCTCAAAGTGACCCTACTCGCGGCCGTGCCTTATTTAGCAGGATTCGTGACCCAGCAATTCAATGGTTGGCATTCCGACCGGAGCGGTGAACGACGATGGCATGCCGCGGTCCCTCTTTTCATCGGTGCAATTTCCCTATGTCTGGCAGTCATCCTTGCGGCGAAGACGACGTTGTCAGTGGCATTGTTTGCCGTGTTGGGGGCTTGCTACTTTGCATATCATCCTTGCTTCTGGGCAGTCCCAACAGCGTTCCTGAGCGAATCGGCGGCAGCGGCCTCCATAGGATTGATCAACTCAGTTGGAAATCTTGGAGGCTTTATGGGACCCATGGTTATGGGCTATCTGGTTCATAAAACCCATATATTCGCCGCCGGGCTACTCTACTTGGCGGGGAGCCTTTTCATCTCCGGCGTGCTTATGCTGGCGGTGGGAGCGGGGCAGGGTAACGCGTCTCACAAATTGACGGTAGCTTCCCCGCAGTTGGAGTGAATCGACCATCGCTCTTTGAATTCCGTCATCCTGGGGGAGTGTAGCCGACTATTCTTACAACTCTCTTACTAAATCTTAAGGGTATCGTTCGTTGACTCGGAGTAGGGGCCATTTTATCGTCGGTTTTGATGGTGTCGAGGAGGGGTCTGCCAATGAGGTTAAAGTTCGGCGTATTGATGTCAGTCATTTCAGCCGTGGTTTTCGGCTTGTGGGGACAAACCCAACTCCAGGCAGAAAATCTTAGGCTTTACGTTGATAACAGTAGAGCCGACACCATTTCAATCATCGACCTGAACTCATTCAAGGTGGTCGACGAAATTAAGGTTGGCGCTGATCGCGTTCATGCAGTAGCCCTTCAACCGGACGGTCGTGTGCTGTTTACTACCTCGGAAGCTGACCACACTCTGCGGATTGTTGACACTTCAACTCTCAAGGTCACTGCTGTCATTAAGCTCACCGGAAAACCCAACCAGTGTGCCGTAACTCCCGATGGGCGATATGTCGTTGTACCCATTCGGGACGGCGATAGCATCAACATTGTCGATGTTACTCAGCAGAAAATAGTCAAAGTTTTACCCATCAAAGAGCCTCACAACGCCGTGAACATTGGCAGCAATCGCTATACCTTCGTAAGCTCAATGGGTTCGCATGAAATCAATGTGGTGGATTTTGAAACGATGTCGTACTCCGCAGTAATTCCGGTCGGTGGCAGGCCCCGTCCGTTCGTGCTTACTCCTGACGGTAAGACCATGTACGTGGCGGTCAGTTACCTACACGGGTTCAACATCGTAGATGTGGCGGACAAGAAAGTGTTGGAAAAGGTTGAGATACCCTCAGAACATCCAGCGCCAGGAAAAAGTCGTCAATTCGAAACTCCCGACACGTATACGCACGGATTGGCGCTAACTCCCGATGGGACTGAGGTGTGGGTTACGAGCTTGCTGGATGATTGCGTGTACATCTATAACCTAAAGGAACGTAAAGTCACCGGACGTCTTATGACTGGCGACGGTCCAAATTGGGTAGTCTTTTCTCCAGACGGAAAATACGTTGCCGTCAGCAATACGGATAGCGATGACGTAT
The DNA here is from genome assembly GCA_963702345.1 of uncultured Acidobacteriota bacterium. GTDB lineage: Bacteria > Acidobacteriota > Terriglobia > Terriglobales > Acidobacteriaceae > Gp1-AA145. The sequence continues at coordinate 45,799 of CAVPCD010000016.1, forward strand.
CTATTTTTGACGCGAGGGCGAAGGTCCAGGTCGCAAAAGTAAAGGTCGGCAAAGTCCCCAAGCGAATTGCAATCGCGACTGCACCTGATGATAAGTAAGCCGGCGTCGACATTTCATCTGACTAAGCGGACGTTCGCATCTCTGCCCGCGTATGGCGGCGAGTTAAGATGAATCATGTCGCTAACCCCCCATGCATTGCACCGATCAAACAAATAACTTCGGCGTATTTGTCTGGGTTGTATTGTTTTTTCTTTTCGCTGGACACGGAGTTCGCGCGAGCCGGCTTGAATTAAACCAAATCGCGGGCCAAACGTCCGTAAAGCCCGAACTTGCCTGCTCCGCTCCAACTTTCTACCGGGATGTTTTCCCGATCCTGGAGAGACACTGCCAGCGTTGCCACAATGCCTCCGGAATAGCACCCATGCCATTCGAAACCTATGACCAAGTTCGGGGCTACGCGAATGTCATTCGCAACGTGACACAGGAAAAGCGATGCCTCCGCCTTTTGCCATCCCTGAAGCCGGACGGGTTCGGGAAGACCTTTCACTAATCCCGAAGAAATTTCCACTATCGCCGCATGGGCTAACGCAAAGGCCCCGCCAGGTAATCCTGGTGACGCGGCTACTTCGTTCAGGGGACCGGGCTCCGTCACACCTGAGGTGGTAGTGAAACTGCCAGCGCCGATTTCCTTTTCCTCTATCGGCACCAGTGATTACGCCTATGAAATTGTTCCAACCCATTTCAGAGGCAGATCGCTGGGTCCAGAGTGGCAAAATATTTCTCCGGTCAACCTAAGAACGTCCGCCAAGCGGTGATCTTCATACGGTCTCGTAATTCGAAGTGGCTCCGCCACGCTCCTGTAGGCACCCTTCGCCGCAACAAAGTTCGCCAAGGGGAGCCGAATGATCCGAAGGCGTGGACATGCTCGTCGTCTACGCCGCAGGAAGCGCACCACGAAGTGGCCCGATTCAATGGCAAAACTGATTCCGCGGGTGCAGATTTAGTTTTCCGCTTGCAATATGTCCAGGTACAAGACCGGAGCCGATCAGAGCGGTGTCGGCCTGACATTCAGAAAACAACGACCACCTCTACGCGTCATCACCTTAGAACTCAAAAAATAATTCGGCATTCCTGAGGAACTAGTGAGTACCGCGTCGAAACTCACGCAACCTTCACAATAGACGCCATGCTCCTAGGCTTTTTCCCCGACATGCACCGGCTAGGAAAACGTTTTCAGTACGGCCTAATCGTCGAACGATAACAACAAGAATGGACTGTGCGCAGGGGATGAAGTGTTGCTCCGTGTCAATTTCGATTCGCGTTGGCAAAACAGCTACACGCTGGTGGAGCCATGCATACTGAAAGCAGGCACAACATTACGGGCCGTCGCCTGGTACGACAACTCTCCGAATAACCTCCGCAATCCGACACCTGATATTCCCGTCTACTTAGGAGACAACTACGGTGATGAGCCGTCGGCGGGTTTCTTCGATATTGCTGTTCCGGCAGGTCTCAAGACGCGCCCGCGGCTCATTCGTTGAGCCGACTGCGGGTTCCGCAAAGGCATGAAAAGTCCGTAGCGAAAAATTAGGCGGGCAAGTGCATCCGGCGCTGTAGATATTGAAACCGCGGTTGACTGCGTAAACTGTCCAAGTCGGGATCGACC
>CAVPCD010000017.1:0-11365 GCA_963702345.1 uncultured Acidobacteriota bacterium
AGCACAAGATTATTCACTTGACAAAAGTGGAGCTACGGCGCAGTGTGGCCGTAGGCACCGGATCGGTGGTGCCAATTGAGGGTCGTTAGGCCGTTTTTGGAGCTTCTCCAACGGCCTGTGTTGCAGCGGCTTTCAGCTAGGAGGAAAGTCGTGACTGTCGCAATTGCTGCTAAATGTATAGGCGGTGTAGTTCTTATCGCGGACAAAGAAATCACGCTTACCGATGGGTCAAAGACTGTTGGGGCAAAAATCTACTCTCGGCCCTTCCAGTTCGGAACGGTTACATTAGCGAGTTCCACGGAAGATGGGCTGGCTGCGGAGAGTCTCGCAGATGAAATTTTTGCAGATTTGGCGAGTCTGACCATTCAATATGGAACAATCGCGGGGATAGTAGAGATCGTAAGAAAACGGATGCAAGAATGGCATGGTGCCTATACCGCTGGCACAGCTCCAGGGTTGTCCTATCTTCTGGTCATTTCTGCTTTCAACAATCAGGAGCAATATGTCGTAGAGCCGCCGAGAACTGTGCTGCAAAAACACTCCTATTCAGTAGGGTCTGGCGCGCGCGTAGCACAGCCGATTTTAGATCGACTAATACCTGAAGGGCAGAAATTTTTACCCCGCGCTTCCATGATGTTTCTCGTATATATGGCAAAACGTGCCGCGCAAGAGACCGCAATGATCGGAAGCGGCTTCGATGGGTTATTTATCCCAGAAGTTGGGCCCGTGAAATGGGCGAATCAAATGGACATGCTTGTAACGGAGGAGATGGTATTCAGTATTGATTCCTGCATTGATGGGGTCATGCAATACCTGATGATGCTGCCCTCCGACGACGAAAGAGAAAAAAGTGCAAATCTTATTCGCGATCACATAGTTTTTGTTGCTGGACAGTTGTCCAAACAGGAACTGTTTTCCTCTTTGGAGCCTACGCCGTCAACTTCTCAAACGTAAGAGTTAGGGAGCAACTGCCATGACATCCGAACGAAGAATAATTGTTTCGCTGAGAGATATTAAGCTGATTTCCTATGAGTGCAAGAAATGTGGGGCGCGAGTAAGTTTCTCGCCTGACGCAGCACTGGATGCGGGCGATTTTTGTTTTCAGTGCAAACAACCGTGGCGTAACGCTATGGCTCAAGTTGATCGTGTGCCAATGGCAGTAGACATGGGCATGGCTCGGCAACCTACATTCTTCCGGTTAGTGCAAGCAGTGGCTAACATGCGGAATCCAGAGATTGAAAAAACGCTGGGATTCCGGGTGCTTTTTGAGTTTGAAGAATTGCCTATGCAGTCAGTTTCTCAAAAGTCAGCACCGGAGCCGTAACCATATGACGCAAGGTGTCCAAGAACAGAGTCGAAGACTTCCGGCGATTGAAACGGAAGGTCACTTCGTCCAAGTAAGCAGCCAGATGTTTCGCGCTGATCTTATGCCAGCTTCCGACAATTCCGCGTTTCAGCAAGCTAAAGGCGGATTCAACAGTATTCGTATGCACATCCCCACGGACATAGACGCGATCTTTGTGCCTAATTGTTTCGTGCTGTCCGCCTTTGATTCCGGCGGCGATCATTGCCTTAGGATACGCGGGGTATTCATCAGTCACTATCACATCTACGTCGGTGCTGACATTTTCCTTGATGTACTGCGCCAGTGTGCCAGCTTTTACGTCGCTGGCGTGGAAGAAACGCAACTCCCCGCCACGTTGCCTAATGCCAACCACAACTTCCTTGTTGTTGTCGGGACGATTCCAGCCTCTGCCTTTGCGCTCGCGTCCGCCTACCCAAGTCTCATCTACTTCGACGGTGCCGTCCAGCATGGGCTTCTCTACTTCCTTCATGGCAGCACGAATGCGGTGGCAGAGATACCACGCGGTTTTGTAGCTGACTCCGAGCGTCCGCTTAATCTGATTTGCGCTCATCCCCTTTTTGGCTTCGCAGAGCAACAGCGTAGCAAGGAACCACTTAGTAAGTGGCAAATGGGAATCGTTGAAGATCGTGGCAGCAGTGACAGTGAATTGATAGTCACAATCTTTGCAGTAGAACAATTGCTTCGCGGTTGCCAGTTCGACGACAGCACCTTTGCAACGCAGACACTCAGGGCTGTTCGGCCATCGCAAGCGCACAAGCAACTCGCGGCATCTCTCATCGGTGTCGAACAGATTTATAACGTCAACTAGAGTCATAGAGGCCTCATGGACGCAAAAGAAAAACGGGAGCAATTGAAGCGAGTACCGACTAGGAAGTTGCTGGCCAGCATCAAGCGGGACTTAAGGAAGGCAATGCACGCTTCCCGCTCTGCTAAACCTAAGAAGAAATAACCAGTTGCTTCCATGTGAGGCATTATTAAATGAGTGAGTAGCTTTTGTCAAGTAAATAATCATGCGTTATCACAAGTGTGCGCTTTTTATTCGCCAAAATTGGGGTCAATGAGTGATATGGCGATTGTTACAACAGGTATGCGGCGCTGGCGCTCAGGGGCTCTTGAACTCGGCTACTGGCGGGTCTAAGCTTTCCCTCAGTCTCGGGATGAGGGACGGCACAGGTTTTTACCGTTTCTGCTGTCCTAGGTTCGACCGAAGGCGAACGGTTGGCAGGCCGGGCCACGTTTCTCACCCCGCGACGCAATGTCTTCCCATAGCGCTCGCAATCCCTTGCGGAAACAGAACAAATCGATGACGCAACACGATAACACGATGAAGATCAGGGAACTCGTGGACCGCCAGGTACAAGCGTGGGAGAAGCATGATTTTGGAATTGCCGCCCCTGACTGGCTCCCAAGCGGGGAATTGATTTCGCCGGGGGGCATGTGCCCGCTAAGGAAATGCAAACAGCGATGGCCGGTTATTTCAAGCAGTTCCGCGATTTGCGAGTCACGGTAAAGAATGTCTTCATTTCGACTGACGGAGCTAAGGCGGCCATCGAGTGGGACTGGGATGTGACCCGGCGAAGAGATGGAGCGCGGGCTGTCACGCACGATGCAATCATCGTGGACTTGGTCGGCGGCAGGATCGCCTCTTGGCGCGAGTATTTTGATTTCGGCAATTCGATCGATGCAAAGCCACAGTTGCGGGGAGCGGTGCTACCGGATCGATGAGTGTAATAGAGATTTTGCAACAGTCATTTGACTAGAAGAAGGCTAACGCGATTCGACAGCTTGTCTGTTTGCCTGCTGATGTAATTGAGCCGCGATCTGGTACACAGAATCGACATCATCCACGTCATCGAACGTGGGTGGGCGAGGCGGATTGTTCTTACCCCACCTCCACTCGCCTGATACGGAGCCTCCGAAACTTATCGCGCCAATGCCGTCGGACCGCACGTGCTTGTCAATGAATGTCATTGAGTCGAAATACGCGCTGGATACTGTGCGTCCCTTCAGGCCATTCTTAACTATTAGTGCGCGACAATTGGAGAGTGCATAAAGTGTTCGCCGCTTCTCCCAACCGCTATAGACAAAGCTGCCCCAAATCAAATATTGACCAATCAGGACGAATGGAGTTCGGTATAGTTGCCCTTTCAAGAACGGTGCCAAGCATTGCATCGCTCCGAATGCCAGCCGCGAAGTCTTCGCCATACTCTCCACGCAGAGTTGCAACGTGAGTGTCGGATCGCTTTCTTCGAATGGTGCCGTCTTGGTAGCGACAGCGTTGATCTAGGCCAGTGTCGCAGTCCTTTTCCATCGAATCACTCCTATAACAACGAGTCCAACTCATGACCGAGCAAATGTTGGAGAACGGTCTTGCATCCAGCCCCACAACGCGGATCGGACATCAAGAAAAGGGTTGCTCCGACCGCGAACTACCCCAGCAGGAACCTACTCTCGCTTTTCCTCACCTGATCTCCTTTGGGTCTCAATGCCCAACCGTGACTTCAGCCTTCGTAGGGATGGGATAGGGCTTGCCTTCGACCTCAAACCTCAGATCATTCGGAGCAATCGTGGTGTGAGTCCAGCCACTGCCGGGGAGAAATAGCCAAATCACAGTTATGTGCCAGGTGCCCGGTAAAGCACCCTCTGGCAATGTGCCTGAGACCAGGAAAACTCTTTGGGATGCCTCAATCGCTTCGCCGGAGCCAAGTGCAATCTCCTCGTCACCGGAAATCGGCGAAATCCGAAAATCGAAGTGCGCCCCCTTTGGTAGAGGCTCGTTGAGCCTGACGTGGAACACAATGGGGTTGCCCGGTTTGAATGGTCCCGACTTCTCCATTCCGACGACAGCTCGGTCCTGTGCCCAGGGAATTGCCGTCGTCGTCGCCACTAGGGCGACTACGTATATCGCTGCTCTTACGCTCATTTCATTCTCCTTCTCTTGCTAGGCGTTTTACCTGCAAGCCGATAAGCTTGCAAGCGTAGTTTAACAGCAAAAAATTTTCTATGTCAAGAGGCTCGGTTGGACGACTTCCGAATCGGTAAGAAAGCTAAGTTTAGTGAGCCGAACTTTCGCCGCCAAAGACGAAACCCTAAATTGAGCCATAACCTCCTCCACGAGGCCCTCTCCATAGCGGCTAGAAACGCGGAGTTTCGCGACTGGCACCGATCGGTCCCGCAGAAACCTCGTGACTAATTTACGCACCGCGCCCGCAGGCATCAGAAGCGCCCCAGAACAGTACGATGCTTGCCATTCAATCCAGTCATACGGTGCCGAAGATTCTACTTGTTGCCGGTTGCAGGTCTGGCTACTTCGACTATCGTCTTCAAATAGGCGCGGCGTTTGTTCAATCATCGCGAAGAGAAAGCCATGAAAACGGACATGGGCGGATTCGTGAGTTATGGTCGTTCGATAGGGATTCTCTAAACGCGGATTCTCGGAGAGGCGCCGACTGATTCGGACTTCAGGCTTTCCGTCCCTTAAAAACTTTGTGACTCCCCAAACCTCCCCTGAGGAATCCGAATCTAGATCGGCGTAGTGATCGACGTTCGCCTGCTGGTCAAGGGCAAAGAGAAGGTCATCGGTTGAGATCGGATATGCGACGACGCCCCTCCGCTGTAGCAAGAGTTCTTCCGCCACCCGCTCGCACTCGTCATCGAGCACACCGGGTTCATAATGCGGTCGTCTGGGAAAGCGGCCCGTAGGGTCAGGAACCCATTTGACTCTCATTTAGTCGGTTTCCTCCTGAATAGCTCGCTAATCTGCTTTGCTTCCTCGTTAGAGATTCCTCTCTTTATGATTTCCTTCACAATGTCCCGCGGGATCGACCCCCCGATAAACATCAAGCGATCAGCATCCAGATCTAGCGCCTTCGCGATTTGCCGCGTCACGAACTCCGACGGGGTCCTCCGATCAAACTCAATGTCATTCAAATACTGCGGCGTAATCGCCGCGCCGTCCTCTTTCTTTACGTGTTCCGCCAACTGACGCTGCGTCTTACCCGCCTTAACCCGCGCCTCTCTCACAATTGTTCCAAAGGTCTGTTCCAAACGATCTGCCTCCATGCGCAATATCCGCTCGTTAGCTTATCAGCGGATATTGCAAGCGAGCAATAAGCCGTCCAATCCCTGACCAGCCGTTCCACCTGAAGTATGGAAGGCACGGCTTTTCGCGCAGGGTCAGACCGCCCGCGTGATCACGGTTCTGCTGCCAGAGGAGTGGCGGGATCACTACGCGCCTGCGCCATTCCTGACAGGACCGTTCCCGCAGCATTTCTCTTCAAACTCAGCGACGGCACCTAGGATTTGGAACGTCAGCCTGCCTGCGGTCAGCGTTGTGTCGATGTTCTGGCGTAAGGAAATCACGTCCGAGGGCTCTACGTTCTTGGCAGCGATCACCAGCACGTTGAAATGTTGAGGCCAATCCCATGTTTGGCAAGCCGTAACACTCGCACAGTTCTGCGGTGGATATCTCATCGCGTTTCCTCGGGTTGCAAGAGGACTACTTCAACGGCATCCTGTGCCAGCTAAGTCGTAGGCTTTCGCGGATCTTTGAAATTCGACCCGACGGTCGATTTCTATGTGGTCCCCTTTGGCGCGAAATCAGCTATTGAACGGAATGGACTTCCTCGCCGTCGTCGCTGCCCTGGCAACTTCGTTCCAACTGCTTGGTCGAGGGTCTCCGATACGAGACCCTCCAGGCGCTCCCAAGGAATTACCGCGTCCCAGTAGAAGTCATATGGTGTTTGCTCGTGCTCCTCTGGTTTGTAGCGATGGAATTCTGCTGGGCCAGGTTTCCAGACCACATACTGGAGGCCATGGGGGACAGCGTGTTACCAAAATAAGTGGTTTGCCGCTCGCCGACACAAATGGCATAACGTCGGCTATTTTGCGAATATCGAAAGTGAGGCCATAACCCGTCTGTTTCTGCTTGAAGATGCGAACCCCGGCGACGATTCGTCCGACCTCATTCACCAAACACCAGCCGGCGTGATAGGGTTCATCTACGTAAGCTACGTCTACTCCCCAGTGTTCCTTAACGGGAATGGAGAGCCCCATTTCCCATTAGTCCTCACCAACAACGGTAACGTTTTTTTTGTCTTGCCAAGTTGCGATTGTACTTTCGGTCTATACACTGGCACTCGCGACAGCCACGGGTCAGCCACTATAGGTGACGGCGTGACGCAGGTGACGCCAAATTTCAGAAACTATTCCCTTGGCGGGACTTGCCAGAGAGTTACGGGAAAGTCGCGTCACTGTCGTCACTCGTGTCACGAAGCGCCAGACCGCATCGGAAACGCATCTTCCCGGTGCGCCCGGCGCGAAAGCCTCTGTCCTCCAGTGCGGTTCCCAGTTTTTGCTGAGTTAGTGGTCGTTCTCCCGACGCCTCACACCACTTTTTGTAGGCGGCATATAAGTTCGCGGGCGCCACGCGGGCGTCTTTCTTGACTGCGCAGCAATCCTTCAGGAATGTGCCGATGACATCCATTTCTTCGCGATAGGCCGCGGTCGCGGTTGAAACTTTTTCTGGTTGCCCCAGACCCGACTTTTGCCAGCGCAAACATCCGCGCACGGCCCAAGCCAGAATTCCCTGAAGCTCCGCACGCAGTTTGAGCGGCAATTCCCTGTCCTGCTTTTCCTGTGGAATTGTTACTTCGAATGGAACCAAGCGAATGCGCCGCCAGATGGCATTGTCCGTTCCCCGGATAACAGGTTTGTGGTTCGTGGTGAGGAACAGCTTGAATTGCGCATCAAACTCAAAGAATTCCGAGTATAAAAACCTTGCTGCCACTTTATCGCCGCCGGTCAATTGCTTCACCAAGACTTCCGCCAGGTGGCGGCCAGCCTCAGTCTCAGATGTGGACACGAACCGGGCACCAGCCAGTCTCGCCACGTCATTCCGTACACCATCGTGGTTTTTATGCATCAGCAAGGCGGCATCGGCGGTGCGTCCGTACTCGCAGAGGACAGCGCGGATGACTTCCAAGAATGTACTTTTGCCGTTCGCGCCACCGCCCCAAAGGATAAACAGGACTTGCTCCACCGTGCTTCCGGTCAGTGCGTAACCTATGGAGCGCTGCAAAAAATTAATGAGTTCGGAGTTGTTCTTGAGGATTTGCCGCAGGAATTCTTTAAAGAGTGGACATCGCGCTTCGGGGTCATACTCGACCGGCACAATCTTCGTATTGAGATCCTCGCGACGGTGGGGAGACAATTTGGCAATGCGCAAGTCAATGGTTCCGTTTGCGCAATTCAGCAGCCACGCATCGGCATCCAACTGCGTAGGGCTGACTGGGATCGCCGCTTCGGACTTAGCCAGCTCGATCATGGCCTGAATCCGCCCTCGTGATTCCGACGATCTCGCCCACTTGGCCAATTCTGCCCGCAGATCGTCATCGTTCACGCGGCTGGCTTCTGCGTACAGCTGCCGGACAGTGTTTTTTGCACGCCGCTCCACTTCGCCGTTTTCGTCAGGGCACCAGCGGTTCCGTCCCAAACCAGCCACTTCCGCCAGATGTGACAATAGCGAAGGTCTTTACCGTGCTGCGCCACGAATCGCCGGGCATTGCCAAGATCGGTAAGGTGCTCAGTTTCAGACCTCTGATCGGCTCCCAACTCAAGCCACTCCTGGACACGGACCACAACTTCATCGCCCACCAATTCCTTAAGACGAATAGCGCCGGTCACCGGTTGGTGATCTCCGATCTTTGAGGCAGTGGAGGTGACATCTTGTCCACGCAACCTCCACTCTTCGTCGCGAGCTGCGCGCGCGGTGATTTTGACGAACTTAGTTACGTCCTCCACTGACCAGCCGGACTGCAAGAACATGCCGGCTATGGCCATAGCCGCCTCGTGTCGCGTGCCGATCTCCGGCCAATGGCGCGCCAAAAGGGCACATGCCGCAAGCCGCTTTGCGCCGCGGACTAGCTTCTCACTCTTCAGCTTTTTTGGAGGGCCTTGTTTTTCCCACTGGAACCTCTCATCGGATGGATGGATGCTGGGCGGCGCTAGAGTTTGTTGCCCGTTGCTGCGAACCTCCAATAGACATGAGCCGTCAACATCGAGGAACTTCTTGGGCGCGGGAGGATTTTCGACGCGATACCAATGGTGCGATGAAGCCTTGCTCTTGCGGCCATGGATCATCTCAGTAGGCGGCAAGAAAGAGTCCGCCGTCGCTGCGGCTTCTGGTGCGTCGAGATCGATGTCGATCAGTCCTCGACTTGGTTTGCCCAGCAGGATTCCAACATTTCCGGTTGCCCCGAAGTACTGGGCGATTCGATCCTTACTGATTTTCAGCTTCGTCCAGCCTTTGCGCGTCGGAGCTTTCGCGCCAGCTGGAACCGGTATTGGCGAATAGCCAGCGCGAATGTAGGCGCGCACCGCTGTCCTGAGTGGTCCTTACTTGACGACACCATCACTGCTTGTGCTGCACGCGCTCGAAGGGAACGTGTTTTCATTTGCCACGCTCCAAGTTCGGCACGGTGCCGCTCTCAATGAGTCGCTGTACTTCAGCGGCCGGAATTCGCACCGCCCTGCCAAGTCGAACGTACCGAAGCTTTCGCTGAGCCATCCAGGTTCTAATTGTGACCGGAGCCATGCTGAGCTCCCCGGCCACCTGCCGAACGGTTTTTAGCTGCTCTTCCGTCATGTCCACGCCTCCTCTGTCTAGAACATTGCTTTATAAACTTTCTAGTAATATAATGACCGCGTGGCATTGAGGCCAGTTTTGCGTAAATCAACGGCAGAACTTTCTAGACACGGCACAGTGGCCCGGTGGTTCACTGCCGAAGCGACGCCGGCCGCATTGGCAGCTTGGCGGAGGAATCCCGCGGAATTCTCGAACACAGTGAAAGCCCGGACGCCGGCGTTTGGCGAGATTGATCTCACGGAGGCACTACAGAACGGCTACGTGTCGTTTCGCCACGAAGACGGGCGGAGAACTGTATGGATGTTTCTTCGGGTGGGAGAGGACTATGACCTGCTGAAGCTCTACCATGGAGCGAGGAAATTGCATACCGCTGTGGCTACGGCCCATGGCTGGTTCTGGGGTTTGCCGTACGAGAATTTTGATCTCGCTGCTAGATTCCTAAAGAATTTTGGCCCTTTCGGTAAGTTGACATTGGAGCTGAACGGCGCCGGCCAGTATTCCTTGCTCGATCTTGGCGACTTCTGGAATAAACAGCGTCGCTTCCACGCGGTCACGAAGCTTTGGATAAACCTTGAGCACGTTGCTGCTCTAAGAGAGAGTTGGATCGAACTTCACGCGCGGTTGGGGCAGATCGATGTTGCTGATGAGTTCCCGGTGGGCAGCATTCCCAAGAGGGATGAATCGGGACACGTAGAACTTGAGCTGACGTTATTCCAGGAACTGCGGACGTTGCCGGCGGAGCGGGTCAGAAATTGGCTAGACAATCAAAATCCCGAGCGCTTGCGCCTTGACGCCGTCGAGCTGGTCACAGGTGAATTGCATGGGCATCTTGGCGATCTTGCTCGTTGGCGACCGAGAACCGGGCCCGTCAGGCCAAGCTTTGAACTCATCCTTGTTCCGGACAATTTGTGGTCGGCGCTGTGGTACCTGTTCGCCCGCGACACTCAACTCGGGGTCGGGTGGCGTATCTGCCCAAATCACAACAAGCTTTTCTATCCGCCCCGCAAGGACCGCTTTTATTGTACGGCGAATGAGCAGCAAAGGCAGTCGAAACAGCGCTGGTGGGACCGCAACAAAGAGCCGGAACTCAGGAAAAGGCGCGAAGCGCGGCGTCGAGAAGGAGGCGCAAAGAAATGATTTATCAACGTGGCAAGAATAAGACCTACTGGTACCGGTTTCGGTTCGGCGGTTTAATAATCCATGAGTCCACTCGAACCGCCCGTAAGACGCTTGCCCGTGATGCGGAAAGGCAGCGCCGCCGGGAACTCGAATGCAAATGGAACAAGCTTGAAAAGCGCGCGCTGCCGCCCACCTTCAGCGCCGCTGCGAGGAATTGGCTGGAAGACCGCAAAATACGCTTGGCAGCGAACACGATAGAGACTTACTCGGCCTCCCTAAATCATCTGCGACGCTTTTTCGGCACTTATCTGATCTGTGACATCGACGCTGCCCTGATTGGCCGTTACCAAGATCCCGGCGTGCCTCGGGGGCAGCGGCCGCCACCGATCAATAAAGAGGTAGTCTGCGTGGCCTCATCTTGTAATTTGTCAACTGGGCGGCGGTCATTATGAAGTCCAGGCGCTGGAAGAACTGGAGGTGGGAATGGCGTCGGCCCGGAGCAGGAGATGTCGCTACTGGCGAGAGCCTCGCGAACCGGGAACATCGGTCACAACCAAGGACATTGGAGCCCGGTCTACACCGTGGTGCAGTTGGCGCTGAATACCGGAATGCGCCACTCCGAGATCAGGCGACTGCGGTGGCAATAGCTCGATCTTCCGAGACATCGCTCCGGGTCGCCGAAAACAAAACCCCCGGCAGCGGCCGCTACATCCCGCTCAACGACCGCGGGGCCGCACTTGAAATCTGGGCATCAACATCTCCGGATCGGCGTCCGGGGCACTTCGCGTCCCGGCGTGCGCAAACGAAACGATCGATGTCCTTCAGCTGATCTCGAACTGGCGTACCGCTTGGCGAGCCTCACGCGCGCCATCGAATGTCGCGTGTTGAAATCGCAACCTCCCGCCGAAAACTGCCGCAATGAAGATCGCCGTGCGTGACTTGCGCGAGATCAGGAGTCCGCCGGTGACCCTCCGTTTCATGACTTACGGCACAGCGCGGCGACCAAAATGCTGGAGAATGGGGTACCATATGCGACAGTGGCGCGATCCTGGGCTGGTCGGAAACGACTGCGGTCCGCATGGCGGAAGATATGGGCATATCCGACAGGAGGCACAACGCCACGCAGTCGATATGATTGCGACTGCCGAACCAGTTTCAGATGTGCACCAAATCGTATAACCAAATGCCGGGACTGATAAAATCACTGTCTCCTTAGTTGTTGGTAAACCATTGCC
>CAVPCD010000018.1:0-11909 GCA_963702345.1 uncultured Acidobacteriota bacterium
CAACCTTATCAACAATTTGCGGAAACGCCTGTTTTGGCGCACTACGGGTTACGCTACGGTTTAGCTGCTGAATCACTCCACGATGAGCGTTGCGCTTCTCTTCCGACATTGCTTCGTCGTAGACGTTCATCGTGATTGCGTACGAGGCGTGTCGCAAAAGGCCTTGCACTACTTTGGGGTTGTTGTTGTTTTGGCGCAGCAGGGTCGTGTAGGAGTGGCGTAATGTGTGCCATCCCTTAATGTCGATCCCGGTTTTCGCTGCGACTGGCTTGATGTGATGTTGCATGATCCGACTCATCCAGTACGGCTGCTTGCCTCTCATCTTCGTGCTGGCGAAAACGTAGTCGCTGTCTTGGGCGTAAGGAGTCTCCTGACGCCAAGCCTGTAATTCTTCGATCAGCACATCATCCAGCGGGATGCTCTTTTTCGAAGCTTCCGTCTTGACCTTACCGATGCGCTGCTTCACGATTGAGCGCTTGGGGGTCAGGACCTTGTCCTCGAAGCAGATGTCTTCCCAGCGAACGCCGCTAAGTTCGCCCCTCCGCAGTCCGGTTCCGAAATCCAGTAACACCATCAGTCGTTCTCGTTGTTTCAGCTCACCATAGATGAGTTGGGAAAGCTGGTCAACGCTGAGGCGGATGGGTGTGCCCTGTCGCACGCCGCTTTGCCGAACAGACGTTATCGGATTACGGTCTGTCCATTCATAGCGGATTGCGTGCTCGTATAGAAGATGCATCAGGTCCCTGATTTTCTTTTTCGAACCATCGGCTAGGGCTATGCCATCATCTTTTTTCAAAGTTGACAGCCAACTCTCTACGGCCACGGCCTTTACTTCGTCCAAGGCTTGGTCCCCCCATCGCGGTTTGACCCACTTTCGGAGATAACCGCGGTAGTTGTCCCGAGTGGAGAAGGCCCGACGCTCGTTCGGGTCCTCATCAGTCGCTGGGCATTCTGTATCCAGCCAGTGATCGACGAGTTCCTTCAGAGTCCGTGGCCCCTCTTCAATCGGTCGGCCTAGGCCGAGACGCTCTGCTTCCTGCTGTGCCGCAGCGTCAGACTTGAACCGACTGGCCAAACCAAGGGTCTTCCAACGTTCGCGAGACTTGCCGTCCTGGCCCGTCTCGTACCATCGCCAGATCACTACTTTCTTTCCGTTCTTGCGTTTAACTACACTTGGAAATCCTGTACTAGTGTGCCTCTTTCTCACGTTTTACCGTCCTTTCCGAAAGAGGCGGACGACGAACGGAGTTTATCCTCCCCTGCATCCACTCGTCCAGTTCGCTGAGTTTGAAGCGCCAGGTCTTCCTGCTGCCGTCGCCCCACGGGTAGGCAGGAATCTTCTCAAGGCGAGCCCATTCGTTGAGCGTCTTGACCGCGACGGACAAATAGGAAGCTGCTCGCTTGACGTCGACGTACGGTTCTGGTGGCGTTGAAAAGGAAATGGTCGGATTGGCGGGACCGGGCTGGGTCGACATTGGGTCCTCATTCTGGCGGAGTTCGCACTGCCCAGTGACCCGGCCAGAAAAGCCACCGACTGCAGTGGTGCCTCCGCGAGTTTCTATTTAAGCGGAAAGCAGATATTGGTCAAACGGGCTTGCTCGCTGTTGTCCTTCTGTTTTCTTGAAGCGTGTGATTCGCCTTGAGTAACCTCTTGCGGCCTCATCGTTTAGCGCTTTGAGTCAACAGCTGTCGCCGTCACTTTGCTTGGGTCACACTCCGTTCGGTTAAACAGTGAGCGGGAGGTTCATGCAGGTACCCGGTGCTACTCATAACCACCTTGAACCACGTTAGTTAAACGAGGTAAGCACACCAACAGCTGGAACCGCTATCGCAGAGGCCGATCGAGTCACCACCCGTAGCGTTCTCAGTTGAAAACTCCCCCGGACTCAGATGTTTTGATCTACTCCGTTTGACGAATTCCGATTATTACGGTAAACAGCGGCATGAGGTGCGAAATGAAGACTGAAAAAGAAGCTGCCGTTTCGCGGAAAACGGACGAAGCGAAGACGAATATAGTTGCGAGCGTCGAGTTCGCGGTCCGCGCCTCGTTGCCCGAAGAATACGTTGACTCAGACTTCGTCCATTCCATCTTGGGCAGGGTTTTCGCCAAGTCTGAGGACTCTGGAGACGAGGAGGCCGCCGGTTACATAAAGGCGTCGTTGGTGCAGTTTGGTGGAGCCATGGACCATGGCATTAACGCGGAGAGGCTAGGAGATGGCATCGAGGGAAGCATTGCGGAATACTGGGAACTCCTGTTCGACTTGGAAACCGGCTACTGGAGAGAAGAAATACAAGATGAATACGAGGCTTCCGCATCTGACCTGCTAATCATCGACTGCATGGAGATATGTCCGAAATGGCGGGGAATGGGAGTCGGCCCAGCTGCCGTCGACAGGACTATCGACATTTTCGGTGCTGGTTGCGGCTTAGTAGCGTGCAAACCTTGGCCGCTGCAATTTACTCCTGCCTTCGCCCGTGATCTGAAGGCATTGAAAAGATTAAAAGCACCCGGCGGTGGACGGGATGAAGCCGTTTGCAAGCTGAGGGCGTACTGGTCTCGGCTTGGCTTCTGGCCGCTCGGTGAGACAGGAATTCATCTCCTGGGTATGGCCCAAAGAGGATCAAATGGATCACGGAAGAAAACCGAAACGCTCGCTGGCGCAGGCTCTGACTTGGCCGATAGACGAGTCTGTTAGAACGCTGCCCTGTCACTGGATTCCGACACAAAATCGATCGGCTCTCCGCTGTTTCCGGTCGGACCACGCCTTCAGCTCATCAATTCTCTCTTACATTCGCGCGGGCTGCTTTACTCAAAATAGAACGCCTGCCTGTCACGCATGAAGCCGCGGGGGTTCGAGTCCCGTCGTCCCCGCCATACGTTTTTAAACACTTACAGACGCCCTCGACGGCGTGGGTTCGGAATCGCTCGATAAGGAAACGCGAACCTCTTCCGAAGTTTTGCCCCCGCTCTCTGGCTCGAAAGCTTCTGCCTAGCGAAGGGACCTCTGCCTTGTCGCAACATTGGTCTAACCAAAGTGGAAATTGCAAACTGTTATGTTCTCCGATTGCTTAGAGCGATCAGAAGCGGGAGTGGGTTCGGAAAGCTTCGAAATTCCCCGAGGAGTACTCGAACCTGATCGGGTGCGTCCGTCACGGCAAAATACGGCCCGCGGGGACACGCGATTTTTTGGGGGGATGATTGCGGTCACGAAGCACGCCGTTCGACGATTGGGTTCATGTGCCGCTTTGCTAGAACCTCAATTTCCGGCTCGGTCACCGCCGAGAGGTCTGCGCTTTCGGTAGCAATGACCCGTCGAGAAATGTCGGGATGATGGGTCTTCAAGTATTCCTTCAAGAAGTCGGCGGCGTTGCTCTTTCCAGTCGCGTGACCGATGAGGACGATCTCATTCGCTGGAGTGATATCTTTCGCGATCTCCTCATAAAACGAATCCTCTTCGGGTACGCGCTCGCCACGGTAGTGCGCTTCCTTTCGATGAATCAAATGATGATGGAAATTGTAAGGATCATAAGGTCGCAACTTGCGTTCGTCTGTTGGACGACTTCCACCGACATCGTGGTAGACATGGGCGGCGTGGTGGTCGATGACGACAATCATCCGGCCAGGCTGGGCCGGTTCTTCTTCTAGTTGCGCAATCGGTCCGGCGTCCTTCAATAATTTACGCAGCCGGGAAACCTCCTTCACGCCAAGATCATGGGCTTGCGGCTTCTTGAAAAAGACGCGTTGGGTGCCGACGCGGAACACAAGTTCATCGCCACCATGCGGTTGGACCTCGCCCAGATGCTCGACGAGTTCGACAGCCTCGCTCCAACTTAGGTTATGCGGTAGCTTGCCATTGAGAAGATTCTGGTACAGCGACTCGAGGTGCTTGCTCATAGTGTCTACTCCTTCACAAAGAGAGTTTTCTTAGCTCGATCAACGTGCATCTCGCGGAATGGTCTCCATTGTGTTAAACCTTTTTCGCTTTCGCGGGAGGCACCAGAGCGACAGCGGCCTCGGTCGTGAGCAGAAGGAAAGTGAATGTCTCCTGTAGGTACAGACGGACAGCGGCATCGTTGTGGTTGAGGTAGCCGATGGAGACGTCCTGCCCGATGTGTAGTTCGAAATCACCACCACGAGTGGTTACCACGAAAGCGCCGGCGATGGCGGGCGCCCAGATGATTTGATCTTTGACCAGCCGCTTGACGTGCTCCAACACAGGGTATCCGTGGTCGCTAGTTTCGGCGAGTGCGGTGTAGGCGTCGGCGCCGAGGAGGACCGAGTAGGGGCCATTGACCCCGACGAGACGCAACTGGCTCAAGCTTTGAGCGATGGCATCGGGGTACTCGCGAACGTCGGCGGGAAGCGTCTTGATGGGATTGCTGGTGCCCTGACGGATGCCCCCAATGCCTGCGGCGGCATACCCGTCGAACATGGCGGCGTCCTCGGCAAAGGCGATCTGTCGCGCGGCGTCCTTCGCGGGTTGCCAGTCCGAATCGTTCGCTCCACGGTCGACATCGTCGATCGCTTTGCGATCCAGTTCGAACGGAACACGTAGCTCGACTAACGCTTTCACCTCTCGTTGGCTCGCGACGATGCCTTTCGCCGGTGCGGCGATTGTCTTCAGGTGGCCGGTACCGATCGCAGAAAGCGCACTACCGGCCGGGCCTTTCAGGTCGACAACGCGCCGTCCGGCGAGATAGCGCTTGAGCGTCCGTGATGTTTCCTCTTCGATTTGGGCCCATGCCGAATCGGAAATGGGGGCAAGTTCACGATGGAGATTATTCATCTGGTACGTCTCCTTTGAGAGATCCGATGCGGAGCGAACCCTTGGGTACAGATGGGATGGATAGAGAAGGTTCGACAGCCGCAGGCGCCGCAGGGGATTCCGCAACCGCTGGCGGGCTTGGGTCTCCGGTCACGTTCTCCAGAAATGTCGCCGACGGCACAAAGAACAAGTTTCCGGTCACGGCGCGGCTGAAGTCCAGTAGCCGGTCGTAGTTGCCGGGAGGGCGGCCGATGAACATGTTCTCGAGCATCTGTTCGATGGTGCGAGGCGAACGGCTGTAGCCGATAAAATAAGTGCCAAATTCACCGTAACCCGGCCGGCCGAAGGGCATGTTGTCACGAAGGATCTTGATCTCTTTGCCGTTCTCGACGATTGTGGTGAGCGCGCTGTGCGCCGACGTCGGCTTGACCGAGTCGTCCAATTCGATATCGGAAAGCTTGGTGCGGCCGATGATGCGTTCCTGTGCTTCAGTGGAGAGCGCGTTCCATGCGCCAAGATCGTGGAGATATTTCTGCACGATGACATAGCTGCCGCCCCCAAACGTAGCGTCCTCATCTCCGATCAGCACTGCTTCGGCTGCCGCCGCGCCCCTCGGATTCTCCGTCCCGTCGACAAAGCCCAGTAGATCGCGTTCGTCGAAATAACGGAAGCCCTGCACCTCGTCCACCGCGGAAACGGCACTTCCGATACGAGCCATGATCTGCGTCATCAGTTCAAAAGACAGGTCCATGCGCTTGGCGCGAATGTGGAATAGCAGGTCGCCCGGGGTTGAAACTGCATGCCGCGCTCCCGCACGGATCTCCCGGAACGGATGTAGTTCTGCCGGCCGCGGCTGCCCGAAGAGCCGGTCCCACGCGTCGGATCCAAATCCGATGACGCAGGAAAGTCCTCCTTCCAGGTCGCGAAATTCCACGGCGCGCACCAAAGCAGCGAGGTCTCTGCAGAACGAGCGCAGGGTGGCGCGATTTCCCGGGCCGGGATTGAGCTTCGCGACCAGGAAGATCGCGGCGCGCGTGAGAGGCGCAGCCACTGCCTGCGCGAGGGCAGGCGACCTACCTGCCCCATCGGGTATGTTGGTCGGGTCGGGCTTCATCGGGACTTCGGGCCTCTACCTATCCTCCGTCGCGGAAATCGCGCAGATGCCTCCTAAGGATTGTGGCTTCTTGGATCGTCGTTCGCACTGACGTATTCAAGTCCTAGTGGCCCAATCGCCGTCACTTGGGTTACGTACTCACTGGATTTCGCCCAGTGAAAATGAGACGTATTGCCCGGCAGAACGACGACGCTTCCAGGCGGATATGCCTCCAGCTTTTCCGCATTGAACTGATCGCCCAGACCGATGTAGAAAACGCCTGAAATCACTGTGTAGACTCGATCCTCCGGGTGTCGGTGAGGCATCAGTTTAACGCCGTGGGGTACTCGGACCCTGATCGTGTAGGGGCCAGGTTCCGAGGGCGCACCCACGATGACAGCCAGGCGGACCGAAGGTGGGAACGCCGGGAAAGGCTTCCAGTTGATGTCTTCTGACAAGACCACTCTGAAAACGTCTTGGCCCGGCTGATGCGCTGCAACCACACTTTGTTGTGGTCTCGTCATGGTGGCTGTTCCGTCGTTTGACATATAACCCCCTCCTGGTTCAGTCGTGATGCACATTTGCGATTAGACCGAAAGCGTGCAGGCGAAATACTTGGATGAACGTATCGACTGGTTCAGCGCTTCTGGTACGGGTGAAAGATGTAGTCCTTCGCCTTCACCGGCGTATGGCAAGCGTATCCGCAGTCTGATGGGCTTTTGGCATCGGCCGTGAACTTATCGGATGCGGGGTCGTAGTTGAAGACCGCGTATCCCCATCCGCCGCTTTTCGAAAATCTTTTGCTGTCCTTTTCCATCACGAAAGCCTGGGAAAAGACGTCTGGCACTTCCACGGCGAAGGGGGCCTCCGTGCTCTTCTTCAACTTCCACTGGAGCTTGACGATCATGGACCCCTCGGGGAAAGGCTGGCCGTTAACGGGGACACCGGCCTTATACGCGTTGATCATCGTGGGATTCGCGACGATCACCTTGAGTATTTCGGTGGTTCGGGCGGAGGAGACGTCAGCCCAGTCCTCGTATCCCCTGAAGTCGGAGAACGCAATTCCGCCCGGCGATACCAGCGAGTACTTGTCTTTATCTTGGCTCTGCGCGTGAAGGACTACGACGCCGAGGACGGCTAGCATTGCAACGGCTGTCGCAACGATGGTAAACGGGCCGATACGCTTCAGGGTGGTGCGTGTTTCTATCCTCTGTTCCTGGGATACAGATTCCGTCACAAGTTCAGACACGGTGCGTCCTCCTGCACAAAGGTTTTCTAGTTCGCTCAACGTGCAACTCGAGCGATTGCGATTAGGCCAGACGCGAGGGGGTAAAACAATTAGACCTTGGTATCGCCCATACCTTGGTGTCGACCGTGCTGGAGGAGACTTCCTTCGCTTTGATCGATTTTCGGGCTAGCCGTACTGGAGAAAAGCCGTATGCCTCGGGTATGAACACACGGCAGTCGATACGAAAGTATGGGCAATACCATCGTCCAATTGCGCGGCCCGTTTTGTTCTGGCTGAATGATGACGGAGGAAGATCCCATGGCGACTATGAGCGCAGCTATCAAACTCCCACAGATGAACGCACCTACCGCACAGATTCGCCTGGCTCGCCGGTCGCCCGCCTATTGGCGAGTCACGATCGACAACCCGCCGATCAACGTCATGGGCCCGGAAATGGTCAAGCAGTTCCAGGCAATCATCAGCGCTCTGGAGACCGATGAGCAAGTCAGGGTCGTGGTCTTCGACAGCGCGGTCGACGACTACTTCCTGAATCACTCGGATTTCACGGCCAGGATTGAAGACCTGACCTCGCTGCCGGAGGGCACCTCGGGCTTGCCGCCTTGGCCGGACTTTCTTGCGCGTCTGACCCGCTTGCCGGTTGCGTCCATCGCCCTCATCCGCGGCCGTGCGACCGGCAACGGCAGCGAGATCACACTGGCGTGCGACATGAGTTTTGCCAGCCGCGAGAAGGCCATCATTTCGCAATGGGAGGTGGGTGTGGGAATGGTCGCCGGAGGCGGCCCCATGGCTCGGCTTCCCCAACTCATCGGTCGAAACCGGGCGCTCGAAGTGCTCCTCAGCTCGGAAGACATCAGAGCGGATCAGGCCGAGGCCTACGGCTACATCAATCGCGCTCTGCCTGACGCCGAGCTGGATGCGTTCGTAGACGCGCTCGCGACGCGGATCGCAAAGTTCGACAAATGGGCGATCGCCCAAACCAAGCGCCTCGTCAACAGCAGCCTGCCGCCGGATGTCGAGCTCGGCGCCGGGTGGGATGCGTGCATCGCTTCGCTCGGGCGACCTGCCGCACAAAATGGAATCAAAGGGCTGATGGAGCGCGGCTTCCACAAACCCGGGGATGTCGAAAATCGACTCGGATACTACCTGGGACAAATCCCGCGCTAGGGAGTGGAACTTCGAACGCCGTATTTGTAATGAGCACCGTATCGAAAGGAGCCATCCATGAACCCCGTGCAAATCGAACAGAAGAGCTATGAGATGCCCCCGCGCGAGGGGATCAGCGTCGCACATTTTCTCACCGTCGCCGACGTCGAGCGATCGGCTCGCTACTACGAAAAGATCTTCGGCGCTCGCATTCTGAGTATGGGTGATGGCAACGCGCCCCCGTACCTTCAGCTGGCGAATATCTGGATGATTCTCAACGTCGGGGGCGGGCCGACCCCGGATAAGCCGACGGTAACGCTCAGCGTTCCCGACCCGAATCATATCAACAGCTTTATGAATTTCCGCGTTGCAGATATTCAAGCGTGCTACGAGTTATGGAAAAGTCGAGGAGCCGAGTTCATCACGCCGCCGATCCCCAAGTACGGCGAGATACGCTGCTACATCCGCGATCCTGATGGCTACATTATCGAGGTCGGACAGAGCACTACCCTCACCTACGGTTAACACTCGTGCTGGATGGGATGCCGACTCTGCGCCTCATCGTTGCGCTTCTGCCAATTTTTGCTTTGAACAGTCACTTGCTCTGAGATCGAAAGGAGTACCAGATGGCCGTCATAAACGAACTGGAAGAGACCTCGCGCGTGACCGCCCCTGTCGGGTCGAACACGCTTAGTGTGAATGTTTTTACGGCCCCGGGAAAGACTATGGTCGGCGAGCGGCCAAAGCCCTTCGGCGAAGCGTTCGGCTTTGACCCGATCACGTCGACTTTGATCTTCGGCGAGTACGACGCGGTGCTGGTGGACGCTATGGGGACAGTGGCTGAGGCCGAGGCGCTCGCGGATTGGGTTGCCCTGCACAACCGTAACCTGAAGACCATCTATATAACTCACGCCCACTTCGACCACTTCTACGGCCTAGGCATTCTGCTCGACCGCTTCCCGAGCGCTCGGGCAATAACAACGCCCAAGGCGCTGGCCGCCATGCAGATGTCTTTTACTCCCACGGTGGAGCGGCTGGCCCGCAGCATGTTTCCTGGCCAAGTGCCCACCAAGTTGGTTCCACCTGGGCCCTATGAGCACGCGACGTTCACTCTCGAGGGCCACGAATTGCGCATCATCGAACAGGGCCGCACTGATAGCCCCGATTCGACATCTCTCTACGTTCCGTCGATCGGACTGATCGTCGCTGGCGACGTTGTCTACAACCAATGCCGCATGTACGTCGGCGACACCACTCCCGAGAGCCGAAAGAATTGGATCGCCGCGCTCGACCGGTTAGCGGCGCTAAATCCAACGACGGTTGTTGCCGGTCACAAGAAGACTGGCGCGCCCGACTCCCCCTCGACGATCCACGACACCAAGCGTTACCTCGAAGACTTCGATCGGCTGCAGAAAACGGCGACGTCCGACGAGGAACTGTTCGATCAGATGACGGAGCTTTACCCGCATTGGGTAGCCAATCAGTCGTGGCTGATGTTCGGATTCCCGCAGCCATAACCTGCATCAACCGTCTCAAAGTAGCTATGACTCAGCAGGAAGCTGGGCGCAAGGGAACTCGAGGAAACTCCGGAACTTTGCGGGCATTTATCCAACTGAAAAGGAGTCTGTATGCCAACTATTACCACCAAGGACGGCGTTGAGATCTTTTACAAGGACTGGGGTTCGGGCCAGCCGATCGTGTTCAGCCATGGCTGGCCGCTTTCGGCGGATGACTGGGATAACCAGATGATGTTCTTCTTGGGCAAGGGGTATCGTGTGATCGCGCATGACCGGCGTGGGCATGGGCACTCGACGCAGGTGGCCGATGGGCATGATATGGACCATTATGCCGACGACCTGGCGGCACTTACGGCGCATCTGGATTTGAAAAGTGCGATCCATGTTGGGCACTCGACCGGCGGCGGTGAGGTAGTGCACTACCTGGCTCGGCGTGGGCAACAGGACGTGTACAAAGCTGCGATCATTAGCGCGGTGCCGCCGCTGATGTTGAAGACGAATGCCAATCCGGAGGGCCTGCCGAAGTCAGTGTTCGACGATCTGCAGGCGCAGCTTGCGGCGAATCGCTCGAAGTTCTATCGCGACCTGCCGGAGGGGCCTTTCTACGGATTTAACCGGCCCGGGGTTAAATCCGTTGAAGCCACCATTGCAAATTGGTGGCGGCAGGGGATGATGGGCGGCGCCAAGGCGCACTATGACGGGATTGTGGCCTTCTCGCAGACGGACTTTACGGAGGACCTGAAGAAGATCACGATTCCGGTGTTGGTGATGCACAGCGAGGACGACCAGATCGTTCCGTATGTGGCGGCGGGTCCCAAGTCGGCAAAGTTGCTGAAGAACGGGACGCTAATTACGTACAAGGATTTTCCGCATGGCATGCCCACTACGCAGGCCGAGAGAATCAACGCCGACCTGCTGGCATTCCTCAAGAGGTGAATATGTAGGCGTGGAAACTCCGGGGGCAGACGAGACGTTTTCCATTTTTCGACGATGGAAATTAGTGAATGTCCTGTCAGTCCCAAGTTTTAGTTCCATATTTCGGGAGAGCAGACTCGATTTCAAAAAGGAGAACAACAATGACAACCAAAGGAAAAGTCCTGGTACTAGTCTCGAGCGGTCGTGGCTTGCCCTTAAAAGATGGCAAGGTTTATGCGGGCGCTGGCTACTATCTCAACGAACTCACGGTGCCCGTTCGCGCCCTGATGAAGGAGGGCTACGAAATCACCTTCGCCAACCCCAAAGGCAACGCGCCCCAAGTGGATGTGCACTCAGAGGTCGCCGATTTCTTCGGTGGGGACGCGGCCAAGCTTCAGGACTACATGCTATTCCGCGACGGCCTGAAGGGGCTCAGAGATCCAAGCCGCATCGCGGATGTCATCGCGTCAGGCCTGGATCAATATGACGCTGTTTTTGTCCCCGGCGGCCATGGCCCGATGATCGATCTTCTCGATGATCCCGACGCTGGCACCGTGTTTAGGCACTTTCATGAAACATCCAAGCCTACGGCCGTGCTCTGCCATGGCCCGATTTCGCTCCTATCGGCGCTCCCGAATTCGAAGGAGTTTGTCGCCGCGCTGGCGGCGGGCGATACCGCTGGGGCACGCGCAAAGGCTCAAGGCTGGATCTATGCCGGATATAAGATAACTATTTTTTCGACCGCGGAAGAACAGCAGCGGGAGCCGCTTGAGATC
This sequence comes from uncultured Acidobacteriota bacterium, assembly GCA_963702345.1. Lineage (GTDB taxonomy): Bacteria > Acidobacteriota > Terriglobia > Terriglobales > Acidobacteriaceae > Gp1-AA145. The sequence goes on from CAVPCD010000018.1 coordinate 11,460, forward strand.
GAGGGCAAGGTTCGGTTCTACCCGGATTTCGCCCTGCAAACGGCGGGAGGGGACGTAAGTGTAGTTGCGCCTTGGGGGAGCTACGTCCTGCAAGATCGCGAGCTGATCTCAGGTCAGAACCCGTTCTCTGATCAAGCCCTGCTAAACCTTCTTCTACCAGCGCTCGAGGCGAAGAAGAAGTCGCTTTCAGCGGCATAAGAATCGGAGACACCCGGAGAGAAACTGGGAAAGTCGATTAGCCGAGTCATCACGGATCCAATAAGTACGGCGGGATTCGCCGCTACGTCCGCGATCCTGACGGTTACTTTATCGAGGTCGGACAGAGCACCGGCCTCACGTCAGGCTGACATCGGGCATCGTTACAGCGTTTCCCTTGGATGGAGGAACGAGAGATGGATTGGAAACGGTTGGTCCAGTTCTCGCGGCAGGGTAGCAGTGACATGGAACAAT
>CAVPCD010000019.1:0-1143082 GCA_963702345.1 uncultured Acidobacteriota bacterium
CCGCAGACGCTCACATTTCTTGGCACCGGAACGAGACGACTCACCACATCAGGAAGTTAATGACTCAGAGAGTTTGGTTGCGCGGGCAGGATTTGCACCTGCGTTTAGAGGAGAACCAGGCGCAACGCGGCCGCTGGATATCTTAGCCGGCAATTGATGTGTTTTGGGGAAGATAGAACTGATAGCTCTTAGAGCGTCCCCCGAATTGGACCAGTCCCGAGGCACTTCTACTCACGCGATCGTTAATAGCAATGCGTAGTCCATAAGACAAATGACTCTCAAATGCTTCATGACTTTTTCTGTTCGTACATTTTGCGATCTGCCCCATCCAGCATCTCGTCGAGTGTGTCCCCTTCTTGCCATTCCGCAACGCCAATGCTCACGGTAATCCGAAAATTCTTAAGATTACCGGCTTCGTTCCAGTCCGCTAATCTGGCGTTGATCCGTTGAATCACTTTTTGCGCTCCGGCTGCGGTCGAATCCGAAAGAAGAATCAGGAACTCGTCTCCGCCATAGCGAACCACGGCGTCAGAGCCTCGGATCGAAGCTTTCAGAATTCCGGCAATCTCCGCCAGCACGAAGTCGCCCGTGAGATGGCCGAAGCGGGTGTTGATCTTCTTAAAGTTGTCTGTGTCGATCATCAGAAAGCTCAGCGCAGCCTTTTGACGACTTGCCTGATTGATGAATCGGCCCGCGATCTCATCCAAGCCACGGCGGTTATATATCTCGGTGAGTGGATCGGTGAACGATTGCTGCTCGATCACCTGCTTTTGCAAAGTGCTTGAGATAAGCTGCTCTCGCAAACGGCGAACTTCAAAACGCTTGGTCACCAAATACGTATTCAAGAGCGCGAGCAGTACAAACAGTCCAATGACAAGTGGACGCGAAACAGTAATTTCGAAATGGACCGTGTCTTCACTAAACGCCGCACGGAAAAGAATGGCGAACAGCCCTGTGCTCACCAGAATGCCGGCGAGCGAAATGATAGCCCAAAGCTCCCAATCACGCTTCTCCAGCCCTGAGAGTTGTTGGCTAACGCGTGCTAGAGCAGCCTCACTTTGCTCCAACATGAGATGCTTTTGGTGTTTAGAGTTCATACGGCCGTCATTTACGGCGTAGTAGTGGAGAAACGCCACGACTGAAGTAATGTGAGCACTCGATTTGCTGGATAACGGATTTTACTGACAACATTACCGTTCAACTCGCTTAATCGTAGTGTGCTCGCCAAGAGACAATGCGCTTTCAATGCTCACGGCTAGCTGCTCCGTGCCACGTCAGCCCGACTCCCGGGGACGTCTTTCACCTTCTCCTTACTCAGAACACGTTCAAGCTCCTGCTGGAGCGCCGCCGGGTTAATGGGCTTCGACAGATAACCGTCAAAACCCGAGGTCAGAATCTTCTCCCTGTCGCCCTGCATGGCATACGCAGTAACGGCCAACACGGGCAACGACCTGAAGCTTGGATCCTTTCGAATCCTCGCTATTGTCCCAAATCCATCTAATACCGGCATGCTAAGGTCTAGCAGTAAAATGTCGGGCTGTATCTTCGCGATTTGATCCAGGGCTTCCTCGCCATTGCACGCTTCCATCACAGCATAGCCACGAATTTCGAGCAGCTCACGGAGGAGCTCACGATTGACCGCGTTGTCTTCCGCTATAAGAGCCTTCTTCATTTTTGTCCTGCTGCCTTCGCCTGCTTGCCGGCTTTGAGAACTTTGTTGATTTCAGCAATAAGTTGCTCTTGCCAGGGACCATTCTTCGGGAAAAAAGCCTGAGTTTCGCGACTGAGAAGGGCGACTTCCTCGGAGTCGAGGGTCTTTCCTGTCATAACAAAAATAGGCAGGTCACGCAGGGCATCTCTTTCACGTATGTGACGAATAACCTGAAAACCGTCCATTTCCGGCATTAGCAGGTCAAGCAGAACTGCGCCGACCAACTTTGAGGAGAGTATCTCCAGAGCCCTCTCTCCGGTTTGGACGCTCTGAGTTTCATATCCGACCGACCGGAGTGTCTCCGCCAACATCTCCAGAGTCCTGACATCATCATCCACGAGCAGAATGGCAGAGTCATCATCCGTATGTCGTGGCACATACTTGCAAACAGTTTCTAGAAGCAAAGGCTTGCGAATCGGTTTAACCAAATAGTCCGTCGCGCCCAGGGCGAAGCCCACCTGTTTCTGGTCGATGATGGAAAGAATAATGATCGGAATGCTGGCCGTCTCAGGCTGCTTCCTCAACGCAACCAGGGTTTCAAAACCATTGCCGTTCGCCATTAGCACATCCAGGATAATCGCGTCGGGACGTAACTGTTTTGCCTTCTCCAAAGCCTCCGCACCGGACTCGGCCACGACTAACCGATACAAAGGAGTCAGGTAGCTGGTCAGGAGCTCACGAGCGGGAAGCTCGTCGTCGACGACTAAAATAAGTGGACTGCTTTGCGCTCCAATGGTGGCGATTGCACTAACTGTTGGGATATTCGGGATCTGCACCTTGGGACTAGTCTTTGCCAAGGGAAGAGTGACGGTAAATCGACTGCCCTTTCCTAGCTCGCTTTCCAGCGAGATTTTTCCTCCCTGTTGCTCGACAAGGCGCTTGGTAATGGCAAGCCCCAGGCCAGTTCCTTCTTGAGTATTAGCGTTACTTACCTCAACTTGCCGGAATTCCTCGAAAACGAGCTTCTGATCCTCCGGTCGAATCCCGATACCCGTGTCGGCGACAGAGACGCAGACTGAGTCCGCCTTCTCAGAGCACTCGATATCGATTCGACCGTCTTTGGGCGTGAATTTCACAGCATTACTGAGCAGGTTGTAAAGAATCTGCTTAAATCGCACACGATCCGCAAACACGCCAAGCTCGCTCTCGATCTTCTCCTGGACCGTAATGTGTTTTGCCATCGCCAATGGCCGAATGGTGGAAAGGACCTCAGGCAGAGCCTCCCCGATTTCGAAAGCTTCACAATGAAATTCAAGCTGGCCGGCTTCGATCTTTGAGAGATCCAGAATGTCATTGATTAACTGCAACAGATGAGCCGAGCCTTGTTTTATATGGTGGACGAAGCGATTCTGCTTATCATTGAGTGGACCCGCGGTTTGTTCTGCCAAGAGGTCCGAAAAACCCACAATGGCGTTCAGGGGTGTCCGCAGCTCATGGCTCATGCTAGCCAAAAACTTGCTTTTCAGTTGGGTTGCGCGTTCCACTTCGCGATTGCGAAGGTCGAGTTCTTGGTTGGCAACGGCGAGCTGAGTCGTGCGTTCCAGAACCCGCTGTTCTAATTCATCGCGAGCTTGGCGCAGCGCAGTGTCACGTTCTTGAATCTGTCCCAACATCTCGTTGAACGATTCAATCAGGGTCGACACTTCATCACGATTTCCGGTTGCCGACGCTCGGATCGAATAGTCTTTGTCATGGGAGACGACGCGTACAGTCTCCGCCAACTGCACCACCGGTACGGAAATAACCCGCTGAGATATTCTTGAGATCAGTAATGCAACGATGAGCGAGAGAACCAATACGGCGATAGCGATCAACGCATAACTTTTGAGGCGATCATCGATCGCTTGCAGATCGGACACAATATAGACAAAGCCCGTCAATTTGCCTTGGAAGATGATTGCCTGGGCTAATACAATCCGTCCCTTCTCGAACCAGCGAGCTTGCGTCTGCCCGACAGGAACGGCTGGAATTGGCAAAGCTTTTCCACTGCTTTCCCGCCAGTAGCCGGCGAAAATCTGGCCGTCTGGCGTATAAATCGCGCCGTAGATAATGTGTGGAGACGCATTCAGCGCAGATAATGTGTTTCCGGCAGCACGTGGATCGTTAAATACGAGGGCTGAAACCGTGTTCGATCCTAGGATCTGGGCCTCAGTAGACAAATTGTCAACGATGCCGGCTCGAAACGTGTAGAGGTCGTATGCAAAAAAGGCGATGCACGCCAACAGCAAGGCGGCCCCACTCACCAGCATGTTCATGCCGGTGAGTTTCTTGGAGATCGAATAGTGTTGGAATTTGAGCATCGTTCAATCTCCGGACGCGGAATTCTTCCGGACCGTCGTCGCCACCTTAAGCAATTCCGAACTTAGCGTTAGGCCAGCGCGTTGGGTCGCCGCCAGATTGACTTCGAACCGAACTCTTTTCCCCTCCAGGACAAACTGAATCATGCCGCCAAGTTGGGCGAACTGGGGCATATCGCTTACGGTCAAAACCGCCTTTTTGTCTAATTCGGCGACAATCTTTTTGGCATGACCGCTATCTGTAGGACTTAGAAACAGAATCTGGCAATCATCTGACTCCTGCGGATTCGAGATTCGCTTGGCGACTATGCTTTTGCCGCCTATCGTCTCTCCCACAAGCGTGGTATCGAGGCTTGGACCAAAAGGATCTTGCCCGAGTACGCAGACAGTAAAATGGCCGCTTTTGGGTGCTGTCGTGATCTGAGCGGGCCACTCGACGAATCGGCCAAAGTTATAAAGGTAGGCAGCTTTAACGTCGTAGTCAGTCGGTTTCGCGTTTTGCGCGTACAAAGCCGGAACGCTAAGCAGTCCCCATGCTAAAACTACGACTGTGAACCAGGGACGAAGGCAAAGGGCAGGCCAAATCGCGTGAAGTTGCGGAGTGAGACGGTGAGCGTCTACGCCATAAAATTTTTCCATGAGTATCAATCCGCAGCTCGCCGCCACGTTATTTCCGCGTAGGCACTCCTTTCGACGAGCACAGGACCGAACTCGGCATGACGAGATTGGAACAAGTTTTGTCCAGTTACTGACAAATCAAACTTCTTGGCAAAATGCCAACCCAGCCGGGCATCTGCCGTTTGATAAGCCTTTACAGACAGCGCCGGCAACGCCCCAACGTAACGGTAAGTAGGATCAAACTCAAACCCCTTGGGAAGACTGAACAGAATCTGGGCAGTTGCCAAATTGTGTGGGCTTGATTCCTCGTACGAAGAAACATAACTGGTTTTCGACTTAGTGGGTTTGTCTTCCAGATTCAGGCTCACATAGGAATATGTGGCCTTAAGATCCATCCACCGGGTCGCTTTCCAGTCCGGTGAGATTTCACCCCCGTTGCTCGATCCCATGATGCCGTTGAGGGCCCGTAGTGAATAGAGAGTGTACGGTGGAGGAGGCGAGGACACAGTCGAGATGGAAACGTCGCCATAACTCGCGAGGTCGTTATATTTGTTATGAAACGTTGCTATATCGACATAAAAGTTACGAGTCACGAGTTTGCGGTATCCGGCTTCGTAGCCGAGCAGCGTTTCCGACACGAATTTTCCGTTGTCGCAAATACAAAAAAACACCGGAGGGTTCGCCGACGCCACCCCGGTCAATTGCATGTCTTCGTCAATACGGGAAGGCGTGCGTACCGCGCGTGTAACAGCGGCCCAGAACGTCTGATGAGAAGTCGGCGTCCACAAAAGCCGCGCTCCGGGTTCGGTTTCCCACCCTGTGTATACGTTGTGCTCAAACTTCGAACCCAATGTCAGCCAGAGTTTGTTCGGCAAAATCGCAATCTGGTCCTGCACGAACGCGCTGTAAATATTATCGTCTTGATGATGCGGCAGAAAGTTCAGGGTAGCGACAGTCTGGATAAAATCGCTAGGATTCCATCGAGCTCCAAGCCCCCAGATAACTTCATTTCGTTGCTTGAAGACGAAGTGATGGATCAAATCAATGTCAAAGGTGTTGCGAGTTTCTCCAAGTAGCGGCCCGAGACGGTAAGTCCGGTCATAATACGCTTGGACTTGAAGGTCAGACGTATTGCTGAGTTGACGCCGCCAACGCCCTAAGAAGTTTCCCCCAGATACATCCTGCGTTCCGTCTACGGCGAGTTCAGCGGGGGGCGAGTAATAACCGATGTCCACCTGCTGTCCGATCCGACCCTTATAGATGTCGCCCTGAACCGTCAGCGTGTCGCGATCCGTCAGCGTTGAATCCGTTCGGAAACCCGCTTGCCCCAGTTGCCAAGCATCGTAGTTATTACTGTCGGAGTGGAATTCTGGCGTGCGGCCGAACCCCATCCCGTATGCACGATAATCGACACTTTTAACGCTGCCGCCGTAGCGAACCGCATCCCTGCTTTGATCGATGCTGCCACTACCGGCCGATGCGTCGATTCCATGGGTATGCTGAGCGCTCTTGGTAATAATATTGATGACGCCATTGACCGCGTTCGATCCCCAGATGGTTCCCCCTGGACCTCGAATTACTTCGATACGCTCAACATCGTCAAGCAAAACATTCTGTACGTCCCAGTAAACGCCCGCGTAAAGCGGTGTATATACGCTCCGGCCGTCAATCAATACCAACACTGATTTTGAGAAACCACTTCCCAGCCCACGAATGTTCACAGACCACTGATTGGAATTGATTCGTGCTACTTGCACTCCCGGTACCAGACGCAGTGCTTCCGGAATACTCGTGGCGCCGGACCGGCGAATGTCTTCCTGAGTTAGAACGTCAACTGCTGCTGGTGTCCTCCAAATTTCTTCGGGCTCTTTGGATGCGCTTGTCACCTCGACATTAGCGAGATCTGCGAGGCTGAGTTGCTTGAGAGTGGTCGCTTCATCTTGTGGCGGATCCGCGAAGCTACAGTTCACTAATCCGAGGAGTACTAATAACACGATCACAGCAGCGTGCTGCAGAGTTCTCGCCGCAGACCATCCACCTGCAGTAGAAGGTTCAGCAGCGTCCTTTCTCACGCTAGTGCCCGGGCATATCTGCTTGGTCATGTCTGATCTCATGTTCTGGAACGAGTCCCGACGGGATTCTTTCCTCAGCTGTTCGCACCTGCAGCCGCGCTGCGAGATAAAAAATGCGCATTACCGCTCTTAACTAGGCCTTCGAACTGATCGAAGATGTGCCGGTCCCACCATCCCTTGGCCACTTCCTGTTTCATGGTTTGCAGTGCATCGGTACTAGAGAAGGCAGGTTTATATGGTCTTACCGTGGTGAGCGCGTCGTACACATCCACCACCTGCAAAACTCGGGCTGTAATCGGTATGGCTTCGCCCGCAAGGCCATCCGGATATCCTGAGCCGTCACACTTTTCATGATGGTGGCGAATGATGGGCAGTACCGAGCGAAACGATTTCAATGGCGCACAGATACGTTCACCGACTACGGGGTGCTCTTTCATGAGTTTCCATTCGTCAGCCGTTAGGCCGCTGGGCTTCAAAATGATGGAGTCGGGTATGGCGATCTTTCCTATGTCGTGGACCACACCGGCGCGCCGTAGAGCGGTAGTCTGATCTTCTGGAAGGCTGAGATGTTCTCCCAAGGAGGCTGAATACTCCGCCAAACGCTCGCAATGACCGTGGGTATAGGGATCCTTACCTTCGATACTGCGGGCCAGACTGAACAGAACAGCCTCGGCACACTCCAACTCGTCAGTACGCTGTTTGAGCTTTAAGAGCGACCTAACGCGCGCCAGCAGTTCGGTGCGATCAACCGGGCGGGTGAGGAAATCATCCGCCCCGACTCGAATACCCTCTATGCGGCTTTCTTTATCGGAAAGACCCGTGACGAGGATAACGGGTATCAGGTAGGTCTCAGGATGGGCTTTGATCTTCTCGCATACCTCGAAACCGTTCAGTTGAGGCATCATTACGTCAAGAAGCACCAAGTCTGTTGCGACGCGGCTTAACTGGTCGAGGGCCGCCGCTCCGTCCGCTGCGGTGATGACCTTTAAGCCTTGGGCAGTAAGAAGCTCACTAAACAGTTCCCGATTTGACGCTTGATCATCAGCGACGAGAATGGTTCCAGTAACTGGATGATTTGAATGGGACAACACAACTTCACCTTCTCATTTCGTGTCGGTGAAGCAGCGTCGCACAACCAAAGTGGGGTTGATAGATTACGGAAGTTTACGGGTGGGATTTTAATCAGCTGGCAGCTACGGATTTTCTACTTGACTGATGAATTTCCGGATTGCCTCATGGGCTTCATTGGTCAATTTAGCGAACTCGATTCCTTGCCGGGTCTCATTCCCCCATTTGACCGTGCCGTGCGCATCAATCACCACGCCGGAACTGGGCAATCGGAACGATACGCGGACCTTATCGCCGGGTGAGAGGTGTCCGGCTTCCACTTGAATCCCGCCCTGACTGAGGTTCCAAGTTCTGCCTTGGCTGACTTTGGCCCCCACTTTGCAGGTTACTTCCGTTTGCAACGGCACGCGAGCATATCGGCGTCGGTTCTCTACCATAGTTCCGCGGACCGCTCGAAACAGGATGGCCAACTTGCGTTTGTCTATCGGCTTTTGAAGAAAGAACGTGGCTCCAGTCGCAAAGGCCTGGTGCATTGTGTCTCGCTCATCCCGTCCAGTGACAATGACGATTGGCGTTAACCTGTTCCAAGAGGAGGTGCGAACTTCTTGCGCGAGCGCGAACCCGTTTAGATTTGGCATCTCCAAATCAAGGAAGATTCCATCAAACTTCTCTTGGTTTACCAGAACCGCCGCTTCCTGACTATCACTAAGAGGGCGAACCTCTGCTTCAAGAGAACGAAGAACCTCAGTCATTAGTTCCAGGCTCGCCGGATCGTCTTCGACGACGAGCAGTTTTAGTGACAACATCTTGTTTTCCTCCGAGACATGCGGCGAACGATTTGCTGAATTGTTACTACGTCGAACTCAGAATATCAACAGCCGACTCGTTACCTCTCACTAAATCAGGATTTCTGATGGCATTGGGCATGGCGGCTGGTGCTGGGAGATTGATCCAGCAAGATGGCCGTCACAATTAGAAGGCGAGGCCGGAGAGACGATCATTTTTCCTGATCAAGGTAAGGACAATTTCTCGATAAGGAACTCGACTCCCCAGTCTGCTTCTGCGTCGCGAACAAGCGCACTAAGTCAGAGAATTGAATCCTCACCGCAATGGCTCTATGCCGGGGCGCCGCGTGGTGATTCATAAATTATGGAACGAGCGCTCGGCTAAACTCGACAATCGAGCAGTCTCCACAAACAGGAAACATTTCTGGCAAGCAGCCCATGCGCCGTCCCCGCTTCTGAAGACCGGCAGGCTGTTTAGCGCAAAATTATTACAGGGGTAAAATTTGAGCGCGGGGCACGTGTTGCAAAAGTCACAGGCGTTGCCGCCCATCGGGACAAAGGACGCAGACGGGGGCACCATTTTTGAATAGGTTCTCCTTTTTGTTCTTGGCTACACCCCTTCTATAGTCGGCGTTTAGAAAAATGGAATGAATCTTAGCACCGATTCTGTACGTGTGAGCGGCTGGTCTCCAACGGTCGGAATACCGACGGTCCCGTGCTTTTCCGCAAAACAAGCGCGCGATAGCGTTTTCGCACGCATTCTGCTGCCTCGACGAGGTTTGGCTGTGCCGCGTGCGGTGGAATGCTTCCAGCAGGCGGTGACGCTCGATCCCGAATATGCACAAGCTTGGGCCGGCCTCGCAGACGCGTACACAGTCCTGGGTTATTGCGGATTCGTACGCCCGGAGGAATGTATGGCGAAAGGAACGGAGGCCGCGCGTCGTGCGGTTGCTATTGATCCGTCCCTCGCCGAAGCGCACAACGCTCTGGCATGTGCTTGTCTACTGGATTCTTGGGATAAAGCGGAAGCCGAGCGTGAATTTCTGCGCGCGCTCGAACTGAATCCGAGATCTGTACAGGCACGCGACTGGTATGCCCTTTTCTTCCTCCAGTGCACGGTTGGCCGTTTGGAGGAAGCCGTCGCCCAAGCGAAGCTCGCGCTCGAATGTGATCCCCTCTCTAGTTATGCTCACACCATCGTTGGTTTCACTTGTTTTGGTGCCGGTAAGCACCTGGAGTCCGTCAAGGCGTGCCAACGCGCAGTGGAACTGGACCCGGAGTCATTTCTCGCGCGCTGGTGTCTGCACCTTGCACTTTATAATGGTGGGCGCTTCGAGGAGGCCGTCTCGGTTGGCGAATCGGTCTTGACGATCTCCGGCCGCCACCCTTGGGCGGTCATGAGTCTCGCCGCTACGTTCAGAGACTGGGGCAAACTTGCGGATGCTGAGGCGCTCTATGCGGAATTGAAGGCGCGATCACGACGAGGCTACATGCAACCCGTTACACTTGCTATCGCTGCTGCCGCGGCCGGAATTGAGGAGGAGGCCATTTGTCACGCCCGAGAGACCATCGAGATCCGTGATCCCTTCTTTCCATTGTGGTTCTCGAAGTACTGGCCTTACAGTGCCCGTCTTCGCGCGTATCCCAGCTTTCTCGACATACTAGCGAGCGCGGGTATGGAGTGAGTTACCGGGGACTGACCCGACGCTAGGGGATTGGTCCAGCTTTGCTCTCCCATGCGCCAATCAAAACCGGGGGCTTTTCGTGGATTACGAGCTAACCGGCAGTAATCCGCCGTGGACGAAGGAACGAAGACTTGCCGCCTGAGAATTTGCTGATCAAGTGGCGAGGTCACGCTGGCTGCGGATTCAATGTGTCACCATGTATTTGCTCTTACACTTACCTTCCACCAACGAATCGCGACACGGTCAAGAAACGGGCTTGGAGGATATCAGCGCCAATTTCCTCGAAGCCGACTTCTGGCCCCCGTCGTTCAGGGCTTGTTCCGGAGCATAACTTCCGGGTAGCCCGTTATTCGCCAAATGATTGTGGACGGACCGCAGAAGCTTTGAAAAGGCATCGTCGGTGATGAAGACCCGCTCGCCTCTCAGGGCCGATTGCAAAAACCACCTCCATTCTTTCAGCCTGGGCTAAGGGATACCGATGAGAAGGCCTCCGCTTAGGGCGAGCGAGTGCTCGTGTCCCGGTCCGAACTTGTATTCGTAGCTCGGTTCCAGATACCAGCCGAATCTATGTTTTTGCGACGACCAGAACATAAAGTCTGGGACGATTTCACCCGCAACCGAGCTCATTCTTATTCCGTATGCGTTCGAGTGAATCCACTCCGGGCCAATCCCAATCATGAATTCCTTCCTGTCCGATAACCTCCAAGGCTTTTTAAACAGAAGGTCAGCACTCCATTCCGTCGAGTGACGCCGAAACAGTGGCGTTACCCCAGCTTCCAGTTCCAACCAATTCTCTATCGGCGTAACCTCAACTGCCACCGCAGGCCCGAAGCTCGACTGGCTCTCCGTGAGGCTCCGGCTAGCAGCCCCCCCCCCGAGTTCAAGCGTTGCCGCAGGCTCCTTTTCTGCCGACTGAGCCAACGATGAAGCGGAGTAGCAAGGCAAGAACGGTATGAGCAGCACTAACGCGTATGTTCTCACTCTGCTCTCTTGCTTGCGGATTTTTCAGCGCACCAAAGCCGCAATGACCGCACGCATCGCCATCGAGATTCCAACACCGAAGCCACCTGATTAATCTGCATCGACGTTGAGTAGTCCGTAAACGAGCAGGACTATGAGCACCATGCCTAAGAGCATCATGGCCCCAATTATCCAAAGGCCTTGTCGTGCCGTGAATTTCGCAACTTTTTTCTTTCGACCCTTCGCAATCGAAAAGTATTGCATAGCGCTCGCCTAGGATTGACCCTTTCACCTTATAAAGAGCGCGGCACCAGGAAAGAAAGCTGATGCCGCGACCTGAGGTGTCTAGAAGTTAAATCCCAGTTGGGCGGTTATGGCCCTCGGCGTCACATAGTGCGTGCCACTGAAAGTCGAGAGAAAGTTGTACAGCGCATACTTGTTGGTCAGGTTAATGATCGTGAGCCGTGCGCTGATCTTATATTTATCGCCGTGCAGCAGGTTGTCGTGGCCGATCGCCAGATCAAAGAGACTGCGGGAAGCAATACGAGGTGGGTTCTTGTCGTCATTTTCAGTGCCCGGAGCAGGCACATTGAGAAGGGTAGAGCCGAACTGCGAAACCGGGCAGGGGTTTGGAATTCCCACAAACGGAGTCGCGTGCACGCTTCCGCAGAACAGGCCGGACTCGAACTGCTGATCTGGAGTCAGAGGAGTACCGAACGAGTCAGTGATCGCAATCGCAGACTGTCCATTTAAAGTAGTCGTCTGCGTACAATTGCCGCCGTAGCATGGAGTCTGACCGGCTACCAGACCGCTGTCATAACGCCAGTTGAAGCCGATCCATGGGCCTCGCTTTGGCAGCTGATACTGGAAGTGGGTTGTCTGATTGAACTTCTCGTCGTGATCAATGCGGAATGGAGTCGACGCGGTTGAACCCACGGCCACCGCGGGCACCGCGCCGGCTCCGCCAAGTTGCGGCGTAAAGAAGCGGGCTGCCACGCTTGAGAAAACCATCAGCGCGGAAAATCCGTGATAATTGGGAACGCTCACGCGTCCGGCAAATCCCGGAATCTTCGATCGGTCCCACTCGATGGGGAATGTGATCGGCGTATTGCCGAGCACGCTGAAGTCATAAGCGTTATGCGTGTACTTCCAGATGTACTCGCCAGAGAAAACAACATATCTTCCGAACGCCTGTTGCAGACCTGCATGGAATTCGTTGCGCCAGCCGGTCTCGAATGGCGTTATACCCGAAACCGTACAGCCAAGAAGCGGATTCAACACGGGGTTGGCGCATCCGTTGTTGGAGAGCACCAGGTTTTCATTAAAAGGACTCTCCATGGTTCGGGCATAAGAGACACGAAGTACAGTATTGGTTCGCTTGATGTTGTAGGCAATACCGAGCCGCGGCTCGCCCTCTTTGTGCGTGGTCAGGCCGTTGTAGAAATCTCCGCGCACTCCGAGGTTTAGGTTCCAGTTTCCTTTGGTGATGGTGTCCTGAACGTATAAAGCGAGTTCTTTTACGTCGGTGTGACCATTGAAGTTGAACAGCGTGCTGCCGTCGTGAGTTAAATCGAAGGGCACTAGATTGGGGTCAAGCGCCGGATTTGGGGCCGCGCCCACACCTGCGCACTGGCTTGTGCTGGTGATGCTGGGATTGATGATTGGCCCGCCTGCGCCATTTACGCAAATTGGATTAAGAGTCGGATCGACGATGCCGAGGCTGTCGTTTTCATCCAGAAAAGTCTGCATGTACGTCGCGCCGATTTTCAGGTTGTGAATTCCCTTGACATAGGAATAGTCGGCGCGCAGGCCGGCGTTGGTCAGCGTTCGGTCTTGCGAAACGCTCTCCCTCTGTAAGTTGGTCGGGCCGAGATCGGCGAATGGATCGCCGCTAGGATAGTAGTCGAAGTGATCGCGCCGCACGAAGGCACCCAGCGTGAACACCGAAGTGTTATTCAGCAAGCGCGTCCAAGACGGGGCAATATTGAAGGTCTTGATTTGCGAGCGCTGGTCTGTCACCCCGACCGGATTGCCATAGGGGTCAAGCCCACCAGTGCTGACAACCACGCCATTCCAGGGCGTGGCGAGCTGAGAGTCGAAGGTATTCGGGGTTTGAAACCATGAACGCGTGAAACCGCCATTAATGTGAACGGAATCGGCGCTCGAGAACTGATAGTCGACCCGGTCGAAAATATTTTCCTCGTTGCCTTTATCGTGATTGACCACGAATTCCGGCGGATCGAGAAACCGGCCGCTATTCATTGCATTGGCTGCAATGAAATTGCCCCATTTTTGTCCGCCATACCCCAGGTTGAAGTCGACGTTTGACGTGCCGAAACTTCCGTAAGAAGTGGTGACGCTGCCATGTGGCGTGGTCATGCCCTGGCCGGAGCGGGTTGTTACGTCAATGACGACGCTGGTCTTGTCGCCGTACTCTGCGGGCGCCGGAAATGACTTCGGTTGACTGCACGGCATCCAGCGGAATCTGGTTCGAGAAAACCTTGCTCTGCTGATCTGTTATGGGCTGCCCGTCAAGCGAGAACGAGTTTTCCGCGTGATCGCCCAGTCCGTGGAAGAGACCGTTGGAGTCAGCGGCGATTCCCGGCGTGGCTAACGTTACCAGCGAACTCAGCGATGAGGACGCGCTCTCCAGAGGCACCTTATCAAACAAGTTTCTGTCGACATCGGTATGAAAGGTGGAGTCATTTTCGAGCAAGTCCTCTGCTCCGCTTTCGACGGTTACGACCTCGGAGCTCTGCAGTTTCAGGTTGATGGTGAGGTTGTTAGGAACAACCGAGCGTACGTCTATGTCTCGAACCAGAGGTGCAAATCCCTTGCTCGTCACCAGCATGTGATAGGGATTGAAGGGGACGTTAGGGATGGAAAAACCACCTGTCGAGTTGGTGGTCGCAGTCCGATCAAACTGGCTGACCGGATTGCGAATTTCTACGATAGCATTCGGTACCACTGCGCCGGACGGGTCAAGCACAGTCCCGGTTACCGAGGTTGAATTGGCTGATTGAGCAAATGCCGACACGCCACTAGCCAGCAAAGAAATGATGAGCAAAGTCGCGCGCATTCTCGCGTAAAAAACCTGCATGAAGTCCTCCGAAATTGTTGTCCTAAGAAACAAATCGCGATTCGCGGCACAACAGCCGTGAACCAAACTCGGACATGATGTGACTTCTTAGGCGAGAGGAGGTGGGCGGATGACGAGAGCAAACGCTAGAAGCCGTTGCTTCGCGTCGGAAATCTCTAGGACAACGGCAAAGAGTCGCCAAAATATTGGCTTAGCGGTAGGTAAAGCAGTCGCCGGCGTTGCGGAGTGAGCGGCGATACAAACTTGACACGAAGCGGCCTTAGCTTCATCGGCGTGATTATGGACAGCCACTACCCACGCCGACCCAAACATCAGCAGCAGGCAAAACCATGCTACGGGTTTTGAGAAAGACCGCACGATCCCAACCCTATCAAATGTTCTTTTCAATGTACACCGAATGTCGTCGGCAGGCCAATGGCAGGTTACATTCGTGCAGACCCGTTAAACGAAAATCGACGGATGGGTTGTCGGCAATCCTGAACTTGACTTCCGCTTGTCTCGGTTCGGTGTGGCCCGTTATCCATTCTTCATGGGTCGCACTCCCTGGGAACACGCCAGTGAGATGTAAGGGTCCGATTCCACGCTGCGAGTTGCCAATGCGTGGCGAATGTCACACTGAGATTGGATCTTCTAGTAAGTGAAGTAGCAACTCTTTGGGCATTTCCGCGGTGCGCCCCAAGTCTTTGCTTCGGGAAGCCCAATCCAGCAGCGACTGATATTGATCTCGCCGAGAGATATTTCCCAGCCACACTGTTTTCTGCTGGGCAACGATCGCAACAACGTTCGGTACATCGCAGGGGCCGAGACATCCGCTAATCGTCAGCTGAATGCGCTTGAGTAAACCCGCCTTCTCCACTCTTCTTTTAGCCATTGTGCAGGGACTTCGGGTCTTCCACGTTCAACCTGACCACAACAACAGCCCTGACAGACGAACACCTGCGCGATTACCTTCCGTTTGGTGGTCAACACTGCCAATCCAATCTGCTCGCGCAAGATCATTGCGAGGCATTGCGCATATACTATCCCCCAGTATACATTAGAGACATGGCTCACACGATCAGAAACAAGAAGAAGCTATTGAATCGCGTCCGCCGAGTCCGCGGCCAAGTGGAAGCAGTAGAGCGCCTGCTGGAGAACGAAAGCGAATGTTCCGAAATTCTTCAGCAGATTGCAGCGTGCAGAGGCTCAATTAACGCCTTGATGTCTGAAGTCCTGGAGGGGCATATCCGTTTCCATCTGGTCGAACGACGGGAGAACCACAAGGCACACAAGGGCAATGCCGTTGAAGAAGTGATCAGCGTTGCCAAATCTTATTTGAAGTAGGGGAAACCATGCCGGACGTTCAAGAAGGTTTGCCGCCCTTCGGCGCAGAAATAGGCGCGCCTCCCTCCAACGCTCATCGCGCTGAAGGTCATGATCCCGAACACGAACGCCACGACCATGGATTCGAGTTGCAGGATGGAATCCGAATAGCCCTAGTCGCGGTTGCAGCCGCGCTGGTCTGGGCGAAGGCATGGGAGCCCTTTCCGCACGTCAGTGTCATTGGTATCGTAGGCACTCTTATTGGAATTTATCCCATTCTCAAAGAGGCAGCCGAGAACGTGATGGAGCGCCGGATGACGATGGAGTTGTCGATGACCATCGCCATCTTGGCCGCATTGGCAATCGGGCAGTTCTTCACGGCACTGGTGATCGTGCTGTTTGTGCTTATATCGGAGGTCTTGGAAGGTCTTACTGTCCGACGTGGCCGGACCGCTATTCGCGATCTTCTCAATCTACTGCCCAGTGAAGTGATGGTTCGGCGAAATGGCAAGACCGAGCGGCGCAGCACGGCCAACATCAATATAGGAGAGTTGATCGAGGTCAATCCAGGAGCGCGTATACCCGTCGATGGGGACGTGGTCGGCGGCAATTCCTTTGTCGATCAGTCGGCTATAACCGGAGAATCTCTTCCCGTCGAGAAAGTAGCGGGCACCTCCG
The DNA here is from genome assembly GCA_963702345.1 of uncultured Acidobacteriota bacterium. Taxonomy (GTDB): domain Bacteria; phylum Acidobacteriota; class Terriglobia; order Terriglobales; family Acidobacteriaceae; genus Gp1-AA145. Next base: position 16,277 of record CAVPCD010000019.1, read on the forward strand.
TTTTTGCAGGGGCAGTCAACCAGTCTGGCGCACTGGAAATTCGAATCACGAGAATTGGGCGCGATACGGCTTTCGGTCGCATTTTGAATGCGGTTGAGGAAGCGGAACGCTCCCGCGCACCCATCCAGAAAACGGCAGATCGGCTTGCTGGCTATTTGGTCTGGTTTGCCCTCGGCTTCGCGGTTCTGACTTTTATCATCACTCGTAATCTCATATCGACCATCTCAGTGATAATTGTTGCTGGTGCCTGCGGAATTGCGGCTGGAACTCCGCTCGCTATTCTGGGAGGGATTGGGCGGGCAGCCCGCGAAGGCGCCATCGTCAAGGGTGGATTGTATTTGGAACTGCTAAGTTCAGTAGACACCGTTGTCTTCGACAAAACCGGAACCCTCACTGTTGGGAATCCTGTGGTCACATCCATTGTTGCTGCGCCAGGGCGGACCGATCACGATGTTTTGCAGCTTGCCGCGATTGCGGAGCAGAGGTCCGAACATCCCTTGGGCAAGGCCATTGTCGGCAAAGCAGCTGAGGCCGGCCTGACGGTAGACCCACCGGAGCGCTTCGAGTACATTCCCGGAGCAGGCATTTCTTGCTCCCTCGACCACCGGGAGATACTCGTGGGAAGCAGAGCCTTCCTGCAGCAGAAACAAATCCACCTCGACGGACAAGGCACCGGAGCCGAACACTCATCAGAAATTCTGGTTGCCTCCAACGGCGAGTATGTGGGAACCATCCGGATCGCGGATACGCTGCGAGCGGAGGCTTGCGAGGCAGTTCGTGCCCTCCACGCTATGGGATTGCGAACTGCCTTGTTGACGGGTGACGTCAAAGCGGTTGCCGAAGCTATTGCCCAAGAAGTTGGCATCGACGTGGTGCATGCGGGCGTTCTACCAGATGAGAAGAACGCCGTAATCAAGCAGTTGGTCGCCGATGGGAACAAAGTTGCGATGGTCGGCGATGGAATCAACGACGCGCCAGCACTGATGCAGGCAACGGTTGGCATCGCGATGGGATCAGGTACTGAAGTCGCACGCGAAAGCGCGAACATCATGTTGATTGGCAATGATCTGCTGCGCTTGGTGGACACTATCAAGATTTCCCGGCGCTGCCGTCGCATCATCATGCAGAACTTTGGGGGAACTCTGGCAGTGGACAGTGTTGGCGTGGGCCTGGCCGCGTTCGGCATATTGAATCCGCTGTTAGCCGCCTTTATCCATGTGGCTTCGGAGCTTACCTTCATTTTGAATTCTGCCCGGCTCTTACCCGGAGCTAAACGACAGAATGAAACGGGTGGGGCAATATCACCAATTTAATCAGAAGTACCATCCGATTGAACCCCCGGAGACGACTCAGACGCTCATCGCCGTTCGCCTGGATTTGGTGTTTCGGCAGCCGCACTAGGAGGTATCCTCCTCATTGGCATAGCGGTACGCCTCGCATCAATTTAGCCATGATAGTTCACAAAGTAGTTCTCTGTTCCAGGGTTTCCTGGCCAGCTTGGTGAATAGCACTGTCTAGTGGAGAGTCGGCAATCCTGAATTTGACTTCCGCTCGTCTCGGTTTCCGTGTGGCTCGTTATCCCTCCACTGTGGGGCAGGAATGTCAACGTTGGTTCAAAACTCGAGCCGGGCTTGGAACGCAATCATCCGCGGGCTGCTGTCCCCGCCCAGTCCGACTCCGAGCAAGCCCGTCGGAGGCGAAGTGCCGTAGGTGAGCGCTCCGAAGCCTGTCTGCGTCGCAGGTTTGCCGGGAATTCCTGCTGACAGCATGCTTGGCAGTCCAAAGTTAGCGTGATTGAACAAATTGAAGAATTGCGCGTCAAAGCGCAATTTCACATGTTCGGCCACGGGAAACCATTTGGTGAGATAGAAGTCGTTCCAGAAGAAATCCGGCCCGCGAAACTGGTTTCTTCGACTATCTCCGAACTGGCAGTTCGCGGGAGTGTCACCGCCATCGCAGGCGCCTGTACTCGGATCCACCGCCGACACAAATGCATTAGGGTTCAACCATTGGATGGTTCCCGGCTGGGTCACAGCGGGAATTTCGCAGTGTCGACAGTAAGGATCAACCCCCGGAACAATGCTTGCGAATTGCGGTCCGCTGCCTTGAACGATTCCATCTCCATTGGCAGAAAAGGGCGTGCTCAGAACAGAGAATGGAACCCCGCTATGCCAGAACATCGTCCCTGAAACCTGCCAACCATTTACCGCATACCCGAGAGAGTGATTTCGCAGCTTCAGCGGAACTTGGTACACATACTGTGCCGTCAAGTTATGTCGAATATCGTAGTCGCAATTGCCGTAATCGCCCGCCAAGGGCGAGAGAATTCCGCCGGCCGAAAACTGCAGAAAACCTCCGTTTGAGACCGTGTCCAGGCAATGGCTCCATGTGTAATTGACTTTCCCCTGTAGTCCGTGACTCAGGCGCTTCATCGCGGTGAGTTGCAGACCGTGATAATGACTGTTCGCTCCGGTTGAGAACTGCGTGACCGCACCAAAACGAGGATCGGTCGGCTGTCCATAAGGGAAAGGCGCGAAACATCCTGGGCATATGGTTTGGTATCCATTAACTTGTGCGAGGTAAGGCTGGTTTACGGCGCGGGTGCCTACGTATTGGGTCCTCAGGCTGGCGCCCGTTCCGAATTGATGCTCGATTCCGAAGCTCCACTGCATGAAGTAGGGCGGATGCAGTTCGCCATCTGGGACAGCAGTAATCGCAATCGGCGGCAGGCAGGTTGCGGGATCAGAAAATTGAGATGCACACGAGAGTTGGCCTTGCGCAAAGCCGGACGTGAACTTCTGATTGGCGCCAATAGTGGAATCGACTGCGCTGTTTGGAACTACTGGCGCGATCGCCGTTCCGCCTACTGTGCCGAGGAGACCACCCTCGAAGGTCTGCACGTAGGGCGGGTTCGTCCCGATAATATCGGCAACATCGCCCGGCAGAAGATCGCTGAACAACCCGAAGCCAGTTCTGAGGAGCGTTTTTGGTTCGATCTGCCATGCGACTGCCGTCCTCGGTTGCAGGATGGCGATCGAAGTGGACGAGAACAGATTCCCAAGGCGCGTCTGAATTGCTTCGCTGAGCGGCTTATTCACATCGTGTGAAATCGCAGCAAACGAACCGTAAATGGTCCAACCGATACGCACTACTTCGAGGCCAAGTACGATCCCAAGCCGCAACAAAGCAAGTGATTTCTTGCCTCTTTATTCGGCGGGCCGCTGACGCTGTCGGCTATCAGTTGACGATTCTGGGTGTGTAGTCGGCAAACCGGACATTGAACGCCAGCTTTCGGCTCGAATTGATGAATGCCGCGATGATTGCCTTGCGAAAGCACTGCCGAAATTATGGTCCAATTATGGTCCAGTGATTCTTTCTCAGTGTTCTGAAACGTCCTTTCCGGAGCCCACCCGTGTCGCGTAAGTTTCAGTTAGTTACGATTAACCGCGTTTCTGTCACGGCAGAAGGCACATTGATTTCCAAGATCAGACTGAATCTTGATCCATTCATGATCCACGAACTGTTACTATCTACTTTCACGGCGGTAACACGGGTTCAAATCCCGTCGGGGACGCCAAGTCTTTTCAGCAGCTTATGCGCGATGGCTCGTTTTCTCGCAGGCACAAAAAGGCACAATATTTAGACCAAAAGTTGAGCTACTCTTTTGGAAACAGTGATTTTTCGCGCATGTATGCCTTGTTTTCAAAGGCACAAAAAGGCACAACAGCGGCGAAAGAGGTTCAGCTGGCACACGAAGCTGAAGTACGGAACAGTCGAACGACATCACTTTGAGCTTTGCGTTTGTGAAGCGTGACTGCCTGGGTGTACGTGTCCAATGTGACTCGGCTCGACGCATGCCGAAGTAGCTCTTGCATTACCTTGATGTCCGCTCCGGTCGCACGTAACAGTGATGAATAGGTGTGGCGGAACGTGTGCCAACCGATGCGCTCCGTGATGCCAAGTTCCACGGCGGCGGGACGGATCAGGTTACGCATGATGGACTGCGCCCAGTACGGCCGTCGACCGCAGCTAGCTGGGCTGGCGAAAATCCAGTCATCTGGTCTTCGGTACTTCGTATGCTTGCGCCAGGCTCGCAGTGCTTTTGCCAAGTAAGAATCAAGCGGAATCGGCTTCTGTGATGCCTCGGTTTTGCACGGACCCACTACTTGGAAGACGATGGATGGTGTGACGCTTATTTCACGCGCGCGAAAATTAACGTCTCGCCACTTTAAGGCAAGCAGTTCGCTCATCCGCAAACCAGTTCCAACGTCGAGTAGCACCAGCGTTCGTTCTCGGAAGGGAAGCGCGGGAAGCAACTTTTGAATGTCCGTGACGCTCAGTACTGCAGGAATCCTCCTCCGTTTGGAACTCTGTCGCACCAGCCGAATTGGATTGCGGCCGCAGATGTCGTGTCGGATTCCGTGGTTGAAAAGAACACTCATGAGATTTCTGACTTTGGCGCAGCTCGAACGAGCAAGAGGCAGCGACCGCAACCACAATTCAACTTCTCCTGCGTTGATGCGCGTGAGTAGGTAATTTCCCCAGCGAGGCAAGATCCATTTGGTCAAGTAGCCTTCGTAGGTCAGCTTCGTGGAGTAAGTCTTCCAAACGGTATCGGGTTTGAGCTCCCGTTGCCGATAGTGCTCTGCCAGCTCCGCTATCGTGAGCGGCTTACCCTTGAGTCGTGCATCCCAGAAATTGATGTCAAGATGGAGAGCAGCAATCCTTCCACGTGCTGCTGATTCGTCCACAAGTTGGTCAATGCGGCCGATAACCATTCTGCGATGTTTACGTTTGCCATCGGGACCAGGCTCTCGCCATCTGAATTCCCAAACGTCTGGTCCACTTCTGCGCTCTGCGTGAATGATGCTTCCTTGTTGCATTGAGTGTCCTTTCCATGCCATTCCGGCAGTACACCTTGAAGGTCGGATTGTTCTTGTAGGCACAATCCAGGCACAGATTGTCGGACATTATGGGCGTGGGGACTCAGCAATATCGCGTGGATAAAATATTAGTTATCGCTTTGCTGCGGAAATAACAGTACGAACGTCACTGGGAAAGCAGGAGATGTGTCTGTCGGCGACTACTTTCCGGTTGGCTGATGACCCGGGAGTTGATCGGTTCAATCAACACAAGCGCGTTTATCGTTACCTATCTGGTGAAACTTCCTAAAAGAGGACTTCTGGCCAGAGTCGTTGAGAGTGCGCCCTCGCGCATAACTTCCGGGTTGCCCGTCAACCAGGAGCAATTGCGATCAATCCCTACAAGCCGACTTTCGCATTACCAATCGCGGTGAGCCCGGCATCACCATTCAGAAAATGGACATTACTCTTGTTGCTCCAGCTAGAAGGATGTTCATTTCCCTTGATCCAATCGCGGTGGTCAGATCGGGTGTCCTGTTGTACATAGCTCTTTCCGCTAACGACAAATCAACGATGGACTTAAAATTTGAAACGTTTTAATATTCGCTCGCGGCAAGACACTACTTTAGACCGGAGTGCACTTATGAAATTTGTCTCTGTGCTTTTTGTCACATTGGCTCTTCTGTCCGTCGCCTACACCGTTTCAGCACAAGACACCCGCTTTCGTCCGGATCGTCAGCAGATTCCTGCTCCCGGCTGCCTCAACATGAAAGGAGCGTGGGAGGGAGGATCCGCACCTTGCGCTCAGAACGAGCATGACTCCTGGCTGGCGGACATTCGCCACTGGCGCGAGGAACGGAAGATTCGAATAGGCTACAACGGGTCGCGATACGACGCTTCGGAGTTCAAGTGGACGCAAGCCAGCTTTTTCCAACCGCAGATGATGGTGGAGGACCGCTATTTCTACGATCCAGTCGCTCACCGCTACACGGTCGATCGTTATATCGCTGATCTCGAGAAAAGATACGGCGGAATTGACGCTGTCCTCATCTGGCCCACATACCCAAACATGGGCATCGACAACCGCAACCAGCACGACATGATCCGTTCGATGCCGGGAGGCATTCCGGGGGTGCGGCAGATGGTTTCGGACTTCCACCGTCATGGAGTACGCGTATTTTTTCCAATGATGATGTGGGATCAAGGCACGCGGGATCCGGGGATGTCGTGGCCGGATGCGATTGCCAGCTTGATGGCGGAAATCGGCGCAGACGGAATTAACGGCGACACCCAAGACGGTGTGCCGCTCGCTTTTTCAATGGCTGCCGACAAGATCGGTCATCCCCTTGTCTTTGAGCCGGAGGGTGGCCCATCCGACGAGGCACTTGCCTGGAATGTCATGACCTGGGGCCAATATCAGTATCCGTTTGTACCTATGATTGACAAGTACAAATGGCTGGAGCCGCGCCACATGGTGAACATTTCAGATCGCTGGAGGCGCGACAAGACCGACAATCTGCAGTTCGCTTTTTTTAACGGCGTGGGTTGGGAAAGCTGGGAAAATGTCTGGGGTATCTGGAACGGGATCACGCCGCGTGATGCTGAAGCCACACGCCGTGTCGCTACCATCGAACGCGCAGTCGCGCCTTTCCTTGTAAGCGCGGAGTGGGAACCGATGGTGCCGGTACTGCGCTACGGCGTCTTCGCCAGCCGTTGGCCACTAGGTCAACAAACTGTCTGGACGATTGTGAACCGGAACGATTATGACGTACGCGGTGTGCAGATCGCACTGGCCCCGGAGGAGGGCATCCGCTATTTCGACCTTTATCACGGTGTCGAACTCACGCCCGGGCAAAACCAAGTTGGCCGAAATGTGCTGAGCTTCCGCATGGAGGCGCACGGTTACGGCGCCATTCTGGCTTCTCCTGCCGACCCTGATCCCGCAATTCGGAAATTGATGTCTAAGATGAAAGATTTAAGCTCGACCCCGCTTTCTACTTTCTCCCATGAGTGGAAAGTTTTACCTCAGCAGATCGTACCCATTCCCTCAACCCAGCCGCTCTCGGGATCGCCGGCCGATATGGTGAAGATCCCTGAAGCCGAGTTCGATTTTCGCGTGTCCGGAATCGAGATCGAAGGTTTCAATGACGTCGGGGTCGACGTGCAGTATCCATGGGAGGATTCCCCGCGACGCTTTCACGATCATCCCATGCACGTGAAATCGTTCTGGATCGACAAGTATCCAGTGACCAACGCACAATTCAAGAAGTTTATCGATGCGACTCATTACCATCCGCAAGATGATCTGAACTTCCTCCGGGACTGGAAGAATGGCACGTATCCGGCGGGTTGGGACAACAAGCCAGTGACGTGGGTGGCCCTTGAAGATGCGCGAGCGTATGCCTCGTGGGCGGGAAAACGTCTGCCCCACGAATGGGAATGGCAGTACGCGGCGCAGGGCACTGATGGACGCATGTATCCCTGGGGAAACACGTGGAATGCTGAGGCCGTTCCCCTGGCGGATAAAGGACGAACCATGCGGGGACCGGACGCGGTCGACGCGCATCCTCTGGGAGCAAGCCCATTTGCGGTGATGGACATGGCAGGAAATGTCTGGCAGTGGACCGAAGAATTTCAAGATGAGCACACGCGAGGAGGCATTTTGCGGGGCGGCAGTTATTACCAGCCGCAGGGATCTATATGGTATTTTCCGCAAGCGTATAAGCTTGACGAGCATGGCAAGCTGTTAATGATGGCCCCAAGCAAGGATCGTTCAGGAGCCCTGGGTTTTCGCTGCGTTCAAGACACGGAGTAGAAAGGCGGAAATCGATTAGTCTCGAAGTATGTTAGCTGAAAGTGGTCCTTACAATTTCACCACGGACGATCTGCTAACCTGTCGTACCGCCTGATGAATCCTCCTGTAACAATGCGTCAAATTGCTGAACGGGCCAAAGTGTCGATCGGCACCGTTTCGCACGTCATCAATGAAACTGCGGCGGTCCGACCGAAGCTGCGAGAGCGTGTGCTCGATGCCATTCGCGGCATGGGTTATCAGCCGAGCGCCTTAGCGCAGGGACTGCGGAAAAATCGGACGAACATGCTCGGAATGGTGATTCCGGATATTACGAACCCATTCTTCCCGGGCGTGGTTCGCGGCGTGGAGGACGTTGCCTACAAGCGCTCGTTGCGCTTAATCCTCTGCAATGCCGATAACGATCCTTCCAAGGAAGCGTCGTACGTTCGCGAGCTCCGCTCCTATCGAATTGCTGGCCTACTGATCATTCCGGCCGCGGGCGCCGACATCGCAGGTCACCTCCGAGCGTATGCGTCGGCCTCGGTCCCCGTGGTTTGTATTGACCGGGTCCCGGATGGGTGGAAGGGCGATGCCGTCCTGGTGGCTAATGCAGAAGGTGCTTATTTGGCTACTCGCCACTTGATTCAGATGGGGCATGAGCGTTTGGCAGTGATCGCCGGACCGCTGGGGTTGACAAACGCAGCGGAACGTTTGAAAGGTTTCACGCGCGCATTAAACGAAGCTCACATTGAAATCGAGCCGGAATTTGTCCAGGAAGCGCGTTTCGATACGGCGAGCGGTTACCAAGCGGCTCTTCGGCTCCTTCGAATGCTTCCGCGACCGACTGCGGTTTTTGCCTGTAACGACCTCATGGCTTTTGGTGTACTCCAGGCTGCTCGCGAGCTTAATCTACGATGTCCCGAAGATTTGTCGATCGCCGGTTTTGATAGTCTTGAGTTCACCAAGTTTACAGATCCTTCCTTGACGTCGGTTTACCAACCGGGATACCAGCTGGGCGCCACCGCCGCCCGTCTTCTGATGCAGAGAATCGACGGCCTACGGTCCGCGCCGAAAAAGGTACTTCTTCCCACTGAGTTGAATAAACGCAATTCTGTTGGACCGCCGCATACCTCTGTTCAGGATGACTCCGGGCGACGAATAAGTGCAGGCAAACGCCGTGGCCGCCGCCAGTAATGGCCTGAGATCTTCCAAGTTAGGTTCTTATTTTGGGTTGACAATTGCAAACTGGTGGGAGTAACTTTTTCCGAGTCGATATTTGAAACGTTTCAAATAGAAGCAGGCGTCACGCAATTATTGTGGAGCCTGCCCCGTTCTAGGAGACACAGCATGCGAACCCCCTTGTCGCGGTTTTTGATTCTGCTGTCCACGCTATTCGTCTTGTCCCTTTCCGTGTTCGCTCAATTCTCCCAACGGGGCAGCATCGGCGGTGTGGTCACCGAAGCGTCCGGTGCAGTGGTGGCGAACGCCTCGGTGAAGCTGCTCGACATACAACGCAATCAAACTTCTTCCGGGACTACGGATGCGAGCGGGCACTATGAATTTTCCCAGCTTCTGCCTGGAACCTATCAGGTCTCCGTCGAATCTCCGGGATTCAAGAAGTCAATCTCCGAGTCCCTGCCGGTCTCGCCTCAGTCGGTTGTCCGGTATGACTTCCAACTCCAGGTGGGCTCGGTCTCGGAGCAGGTGGAGGTGAGCACCGCGGCGCCGCTGCTCGAAACTGAATCTGCCGATTACGATCAAAACATCAGCCAGGAAGAAATTGCCAGCGTGCCGATGAACGGCCGCAACTGGACCGCGCTGACGGAGTTGACCCCCGGAGTCAGCACGTCTCCGCGCGTGAATATCAATCTGGGTGGCACCTTCGAAGTCGGAGCATCGTACACATCCGGCGGCGCGGATTACACGGCCGGCGGCAACGCGGAGGGTTCCCGCGACAACGGATACTACGTCAATGGCGTAAATGCGAACGAGAATTATGAAAGCGGCGCCAGCTTCCAGCCATCTGCGGAAGCCATCGGCGAAGTAAAAGTCGGAGTGGCGGATTTCTCCGCTGAGTATGGCCGCGATTTTACCAACCTCAACGCGACTACCAAAGCGGGGACCAACACTTTCCATGGGGAAGTTTACGACTTCTTCGAAAACGATGCTTTGAATGCGCTGGTTCCCATCAATCGGGCGCAGGGGCTGTTTACCAAAAGCGCCTACCGTTTTAACCTCTTCGGCGGCGGTCTGGGAGGCCCTGTCTACATCCCGAAGGTTCTCAATCTGAAAGACCGCGCCTTTTTCTTCGTCAACTACGAACGCAATCCGCATTCCCTCGCCGGAGGGAATAACCTCGCCGTCGTTCCTAGCGACGCGCAACGGGCGGGAGATTTTGGAATCGATTGTACCGGCCCGATCAATGCGGGCAACTTCAACGGCGCCGGAGTCTGTTCCAACCCGGCGGGGCAGCTTTACAACCCATATACCGGCAACGCCATCGCCTTCAATAACCTGGTCACCGCTGGGCTTTACAATCCGGCGACGGCGAGCCAACAAATCACGGGCATCGTTAACCTCTTTCCCCATGCCAATGTGGCGCCGACCCTGGCCAATTCCGGCGCTAATTACCAGTTTCCGTCGCGGCAGGAAGTCGACCCCTATCACTGGGACAGCCGCTTCGACTTCCGTATCTCCTCGAAAGATAGCGTGTTTGTCGCCTGGTCCCAATACAGCGGCATACCGAACAATAGCGGTGGCCTCGTCCCAAACCTGAGTATCTCGGACGTAAGCGACAAATCCCACGTCGTGACGGTCGATGAAGCTCACGTTTTCAACTCGCATTTGACCAACGAGTTCATCTTTGCCATAGGAAGCGGTGCTTTGATCACGTTGAGCCCATCGGAAATCTCAACCGTCAATAGCTCCTCCAATCCCTTTAACTCGATCTTTCAGAATACGGGCACGGCGAGCGGGGGCAACACTGGCATCCTCGGATTGAATATCTTCAACTACGGTGTACTTTTTAGCCAGCCAACCGTGGGCTATGACGAATACTTTCTCGCTTCCAATAACACGCGACAATTTTCCGACAACCTGAGCTGGATTCGCGGCCGTCACACCTTCACTTTCGGGTTTACCTACCTCCGCAAAGGGGAAGAGGACTTCGACAGCGTGCGCTATGTTGCGTATGGCTGCGCACCTGCCCCGGGCGCATACTGCGGCAACGGACCTCAGCTGTTTACCGCCAACCAGGGCGTCGGCGGCGACGCTTTCGCCGAAGTCTTACTGGGCTTACCTTCGGTGATCCATCAGCGCTTCAGCTACTCCTCAGGTGGGCCGTTCGCTCCAGAAATTAATGTGGTCGTCCCTTACTACGCTGGTTACTTCAACGATAAGATGAAGGTCACGCAGAAGTTGACGGCCTCCTTCGGACTCCGCTACGAACTGCCCATTCCTATCTTTGCCACCAACAGCACTTGCTGTGGCATTTACGAGCCGTCCACGGATACGATCTCTATACCCGGAATCACGCCCGGTTTGCCGCAGCACTATGCCTCGGCTCCCAAGCACGACTTCGCTCCCCGGCTCAGCCTGGCGTGGCAGGTTCGCCCCCAGCTCGTGGTTCGCGCGGGATACGGCCTTTACTACAACTCTGGCGCCAGCCAGATATCGAATCTCTTGACTGGAGCGCTTTACGGAGGGGTGCCCGGCGGCTTCGTCGGCGATGAAATCGACAACTCCACTCCGCAGCAAGCGGCCGCGTCGAAAGTCTTCCAACCGTCGCCGCAAGTGGCTCTGGGAACCTTTCCCTCCTCTACCGGCCCGGGGCAGGGTTATTACGGGCCCGATGCTTTTCAAACCCTCTTTTACGCCGACCGGAATCAATCGTTTCGCACACCTTATATCCACCGTTATCTGCTGGATATCCAGAAGGAAATCACCCGCAATTCTGCGATCACCCTTTCCTACATCGGGGCGGAAGGGAGAAACGGTTGGTACTTTTATGACCAAAACGCCGCCCCCTACCAGACGGGATGGGCTTCCAGTGACGCCTATAATGCTGCCCGGCCATTTAACTCCGGAAGGTTTGGTGACATTTACCTGCAGCGGGCTGGCCTGAACAGCAACTACAACGCCGGCATTGTGAAATTCACGCGCCAAATGTCCCATGGGCTGCAGATTCTGACCCACTACACCTATTCGAAAACCCTCGGGGATCGAGGCATCACCGGACAGGGCACGCAAGACACGGGTTATAACTATCCACAAAACGTCATCCGGTCGTACGGCGAAGAAACCTTCTCGCACCGGCATCGCCTCTTGTTCCAAACCAACTACGCGCCGGTGTACGGGCAGCATTTACCGGGCTACCTTCGGGGTCCCCTCGCCGGCTGGCACATTTCGGCCATCGCCACCTTCGAATCGGGCGATGCTCTGACTGCTTTTAATGGAGCTGGTAACCAAGCGAACGATTTTGCCGCCTATAACGGATTGGGAAACCTCAACATGGTGGCGAATCCTAATTTCTCGCACGGCAACCGCAGTTTTACAGAGTACTTCAACACCAGCGCGTTCGTCGTGCCGCCCAACAACGTTCAAGGCACTGCGTCCCCGGGCGTCATTCGGGGCCCCGGGCAGAACAATTGGGATATCTCGTTCGGCAAGAATATTAATTTCTTCGAACGTCTTCACTCCGAGATTCGCGCGGACATGTACAACGCCTTCAATCACACGCAGTGGAACGCTGTGAGCACCCAGTTAAACGGGTTCACGGGTCCGTTTGGACAAGTTACCGGCAGCCGCGAAGGGCGCATTATCCAACTTGCAGCGAAGATAGCGTTCTAGACAGACAGTACCTTGCGCCACGGCACGCTGACGATCCCAAGTATCGTCGAATGCCAGACAGCGCTCGTACGGAGGCATGATTCAAAGTGTATCAACCAGAGGCGTACGGACTTGCATTACTGTTCATGATCATCAGTATGCTGTGCTGGGGGTCGTGGGCAAACACCATGAAGCTCACTGCAGGATATTCCTTCCAGCTTTTTTACTGGGATTACGTGATCGGCATTGTTCTGGGTAGTCTGGGTTGGGGTTTCACCCTGGGAAATTGGGGCGGAGGAGATCTCTCTTTTCTCAGCAATATCAGCCAGGCCGACTCGCGGCATATGCTTTTCGCGATTGCCGGTGGGGCTGTCTTCAATGTGGCCAACCTTCTCTTGGTAGCAGCCATTGACATCGCTGGCCTGGCGGTCGCCTTTCCGATTGGAATCGGCCTGGCACTGGTAGTGGGCGTTCTTTTGAATTACGCAATCTCTCCGAAGGGCCATCCCGGGCTGCTCTTCGGGGGCATGGCGCTCGTTGTTCTGGCAATTATTTTCGACGCACTCGCGTATCGCCGCAGAGAGAACGAGCGCCGCTCGGTCAGCGTGCGTGGAATCTGGATTAGCGTTGCTTGCGGCGTACTGATGGGTGTCTTTTATCCGCTGGTGACCAAGGCTGTTACCGGAGAGCATTCCTTGGGGCCATACTCCGTAGCCTTTTTCTTTGCTTTGGGAGTAGTCCTTTGCGCAATCCCGGTGAACTACCTGTTCATGAAAAAGCCTCTCACCGGCACTCCCCCAGTCAACATGTCGAAATACTTCCAGGCGAAAGCGGCGTGGCATTTGTGGGGAGTTGTCGGCGGACTCATCTGGTGCACCGGAACCGTGTTCAACTTCGTTGCATCGCACGCACAAATAATCGGACCGGCGGTCTCATATGCCATCGGCCAAGGTGCGACGATGGTGTCGGCCATCTGGGGCGTCTTCATCTGGAAAGAGTTCGCGAACGCGCCGCCGTCCTCACGAAAACTTATTCCCGCCATGTTCATTTTTTTTCTATTAGGGCTGGGGTCGATCGCGATTGCACCCATGCTGAAGTAGTCGAAATCGAATCGGTATGCAGAAACCAATTGTTGTCGTCGGCAGCATCAATCTCGACTTGGTAGTGGGCGCGGACCGTATTCCCCAAGTTGGGGAGACGATCATTGGCAATAGCTTTAACACTTTTTACGGCGGAAAAGGGGCGAACCAGGCAGTCGCAGCCGCAAAACTCGGCCACCCCGTTTCGATGGTAGGAAACGTCGGCAACGACGCTTTCGGAGCGCAGTTGCTCAATGGGATGGAAAACGCTGGCGTGGATACAACCTACGTGAATAAGGTGGAAGGAGCCTCCGGCGTCGCGTTGATTACGACCGCACGACGTGGTGAGAACAACATCGTGGTCGTGCCGGGCGCAAATGGCCTCCTCACTCCGGAACTGCTGGAAAAAGCGACGCCCGTTCTCGAACGGGCCGGAATTATTCTGGTGCAGCTTGAGATTCCATTAGAGACAGTTGACTCCCTAGCCCAGTTCGCGGAGCGGCATGACATCCCGCTTATACTCGACCCGGCGCCTGCGTGCGAGCTTTCAGGACCCCTGCTTCGTGCGGTGTCTTGGATTACGCCGAACGAAACTGAAACCGAGGAACTACTCAAAACTGACATTGACAATGGCGACCAAGGCTACGATGCTGCGGCGGAGCGCCTCCTGGCTTGCGGCGTAAAGAATGTCTTGCTGAAGTTGGGGTCGCGCGGTTGTGTCATCGCCCAGCGAAATCTGACGAAAGAGCATGTCCCTGCGTTTACTGTGAACGCTATAGACACGACCGCCGCCGGAGACGCATTCAATGCTGGATTCGCAGTGGGGTTGATGCGCGGCCTCACAGTTGCGCGAAGTGCGGTTTTTGCTTCTGCTGTCGCCGCAATTTCGGTTACGCGGCCCGGAGCTCAACCTTCGATGCCAACCGGGGACGAAGTGGAGCGGTTCCTGGAGCAGCGTTCAATTGCAATGGCGCAAGAGCCTTCCTATTCAAAGGATGCCTGATGACTTCGACCGAAGTTCTGACAGGCGAAATGAATAGGCCCAGAATCGTGACGATTCCGAATCGGATCAAGGGCAAACCGGAAGCTATCCCTCGATAGGTAACGACAAGCGCTTGTGTTGCTCAATTTCCGGATGGTCGGCAAACAGGAAGTTATCCAGAAACCGGCTTGTGGGAAATCAATCGTCTCAGGAAGTCGGTGGCTTCCGCGCAATACTCCCCCGTCAATCGAGTAATGAAGAGTGGCGGCCGGCCGGTACCGCCAAATGCAGTTTAGAACGACTGCGAGAACTGAGCCTCCAGAAACTCGCCCAATTTCGCTGTTGCCTTAAATTGTGGAATCGGGTCCAGTTCCTTGAATGCCGATGTGAACGCGTTCGAAAGGCTCCAAATCGTCCGCGGCCCGAATTCCTCGTACTTCGGTTCGAAGTACAAATCATGCACGGTTCGAGCAAGGTGTTTGGGTGCTTCGAGTCTGCCCTCGACGAACGCTTCGTAGATGACTACCTTAGCGGTGACGTCTGTCAGCTCGCTTCTCTGCCAGGCTTCGACCTGCTTTCGCATCGGCTCGAAGTTGCGCTGCATCCGGTCAACGCCCACCGAGATGCAGTCGATCAGCGAGAACGACTTCGAGTGCTTCGCAAGCACAGGTGTAAAGTCCCCTGCGAACGCCATGTTCGAGCACACGAACACGCGATAGCCGCAGGTCATCGCCAGACGCATGCTCTTGTCATGGGAGTTCCGCAAGCCGATGGAAAAGCGGCATCCTTCCATCTCGGTTGCGAGATCGAGCACGCCGAATGCTTTCATGCCGTCCGGTGAGACCGCATACTCGTCATGGACCACGCCGATGTGGCGAAATCCGAGTGTCTCGATCAGGGCCTGCACGATCTCGTGATGCGGCACTGGGCAGTGGGTTTCGGTTGCTGGCGGTGTAGGCACTAGCGCCAGTTCTTCGCGGCCAATCGTCCGGCCGCTGTAGCCAATGAGCGTACTTGTTTCTGACATACTACGTCCTCCTTCTTGCTTCTTGAGTTGAACTGTGAGTTGAACTGCGATTTCTGAAAGGTAAAGGTGAGGAAAAGCGGAAGTGTGAATGGAAGTGTGAATGACTGCTTCAGCTGACCGTCATCCGAACAGCGACGCTTGCTCCGGTACGAGCCCGCCTCCCGCGCTGCCTTCTGGCTGCGGGCAAGCCAGGTCGTTGGCCGAAGATCAGGAGCGATCTTTGGTCGTGGTCGATGGCTTCTTCGACCGGAGGTGGCCGGATTAAGCTCCGTTTCCAACAAGGATCGGTGACGCGTCGATCAGTTGGACATCTCCATTCAATCGAGAGATTGCGGGAAACAGTTTCTGGTGCTCCGCATTGAGCGACTTTCCAAACCGCGTCGGCACTCTCCCCGACGCCGTTTCTCTCGACCAACTCGCGTGCCATTGCCGAGAGCATGTCGTCGTCTTCGTCGATGTTCTGCAACCCCTCGCCAGCGAACTTGCCCTCCATGGTGAGGGCCACCAGACGGTTTCTTTCCCATCAGGCGCAGACATGCGGTCTGCATCGTTCCTTCGTAGCAAAGAAACTTCACCCGCACTGGCCGTCTCTGCCCGATGCGCCAGGATCGGCGGCTAGCTTGTCGCAAAGTGTGTAGCGAGTACCCCGATTCGTAAAACAGGATGGTCGGAAAATCCAGAAGGTCCAGTCCAGTTTCCACCAGCTTGGGATGAGAAATTACGACCTGGACCCCTTCCTTGACTTGCCGTGCATACCAGGCTTCGCGTTTGGAGGTATCGACGATCGCGCGCAAGACTGCCGTGCGAATTCCTCGTTGCTTAGAATTCTTTGGAGCCGCGCGGTGACATCGTGCTTCTGCGTGTATACCGCAAACACCTGGCAGCGGCGGCCTTCGGCAAGCTCTCTTTGATCTCCTCGATCAGCTTTCGTTCTTTCGAGTAGAGACTTTAGGCAGGTCCTCGTCTCTGCAATGGTGAATGAAATATTGCGTTTCAATTCCTGGTCAAACTCCTTGCCATAGAGCGTTCCCAGCCCGTACGGATGGTCTGGATAAAGCAACAGAGTGTTGAGCATCGTGCTCAACACCGAGCGATTGCCTCGGTGCTCTTTCAACGCCTTCCGAATGGCCTCTTCCAGTTCCCGGTATGCCGCTAGCATCATCGGGTCCATCGGGACACTCACATAGCTTTCTTCGTACGGCGGAAGTTCGCCGAGATGTCCTCTAGAAAAACGAAGGCGCATAACTGCATCAGAAACTCGCCGAAGAGCAAAGGAGAAGCCCCCGGCTTCCGGCGAACCGTACTCGTGGTCTTCCCTTTAGAGCAACGATTATCGGAGGGCTCGACCTTCGTAATGGTTTCGAGAACTCCATAGTCCTGGGTGAACGAACTCCGTCCCGTCGTGCCCCACTCGTATCCGTGTTCCTTCATCCTTCCGGCTTCGAGCCGGAACAGGGTGTTGAAAACATCGTCCGCATAACCACCGAGAAGCGTTCCCGTCAGCCCCACAATCCGGTCTGTACAAGACGCGAGGGTTCCGAGGGCGTTGCCTTGCGCGGTGTCGCCGGCCAATTGATGAATCTCGTCGCAAATGGCGTAGTCGAACCATCCCGGCATGTAGCGGCCGATGAATTCGATCGGCGCCATGCGGCGGATCTTGTCTGAGTCCGCCTGCCACAGCGGACTATGCAGTGAACGGCTGGATTTCTCGCCTCTGGCTTCGATGGTCTCGGCGATCTTGATTTTTTCAAACTGCCCAACCGTCAATCGACACTCATCGACAAATACCGGTTTGCCGGTGTCGGAATTCACGACGCAGCCCCTGTAAGGACCCGAGCGAGGTATCTGATAAGCATGGCGCCAGAAATAGCCGAGCTTCGCTCGCTCACGTCCGACAATAAATGATGGTCGTCCGCAAAGCGATAACCAGCGTCTCCGGGAACTCGGCGAGTCCTTGCGCATCCGCAGTTCGCTCAGGGTTGTGCGGAATCCCTCGCGCACCATATGACCCTGGTTGAACCGCACCTCGTTCACTCCGTGGAACTTGTTCTCGTCGCCGCCGTTCCGTAGATCGTCGATCAGGAACACGCGCACTCCCGGCAGGGTGAGAAACGCTTCCCGTGCCCACTTTTCGACCAGATGAGGAGGCGCCATGGCTAAGGCGGTAAACGGTTTTCCTTCACTGTGGACATGGATTGCTCCCAGAGAGATCAGTGTCTTGCCGGTGCCGCATTCGGCAACTACCATGCCGGTCCGAGCCTCCCGCCAGCGCTTCGCAATTCCCATGATGGCGATGGTTTGCGCGGGGGAAGGCGTTCGCAGCAGTCCTTCAATCCGAGGTGAAACTGCATCGTCGAATCGATGAAACGCCGGATACTCCTCAAGAATGCGCTCTCCCAAAAGCACAGCGTAGGTACGCATGTAGTCGTAGATCGTGAAAAGTTCGGGCATACAAATCCTGAGCTACCAAGAAATTGGAAAATGGGAGAGAGGGGGCAAGTACGAGGGGGTGAAGGACCAAAGGTGGTCCCGTTAGCCGAGCACGGCTCGAGGTCGTTTCAGGACAAGCAATCAGGTACGCCTAGCCATGTTCTTAATTTTCGAGTTGCCCGTGACTCGGCTCACCCACGGAGAGTGCGTCCCGGTCTCCAGCGCGATGCGGCTGTGCGGCATTCTGCCGAACGCCTCGCGCCAGCGCTTTGGCGCTCGTGGCCACGCTCTGTTCCAGCAGTACGCCACCTGATTCATCCGGCACGCAGTACCAGCTGGAGCGATCGCCCAGATCGAGCCCCACGGTTAACTTCTGCTCTGAGATTTTTCTGCTTCGCTTCGCCGCTACGGTGCTAACCTTATTCATTGCCCGTCTCCGTTATCTCTTGTGCTTCGAGCACGTCGATAACTTGGGAACGTGCACCGCATCCCGTCCGGAGACCGGCCTTCTCATCCCATCTGATTTCGCCAGTTGAGAACTTCACTACCGGCGCTTCCCTGTCTCAATTGCGCGCCGTCATAGCCTCGCGCACAACCGTCTTCCGTGCGGTAAAATCCCTCCGAGAAGGTCGTCGCGTACTTTACGCTAAACATAAATGTTGTGACGGTGTGACGGCTGAGGATCAGCGCGTAGAATCGAATGACGAGAGTCTCTTTCGCGTGACGGCACTTCTCACGGGAGGAAAGATATGCTCGACGTAATCTCAACAGCTGACGCACCCCGGTCCATCGGCCATTATTCGCAGGCGATCAGTGCAAACGGATTCATTTTCGTCTCCGGCCAAGTCGCGATTGATCCGGCAACCCACCAGGTAATTGCAGGCAATGCCGCCACGCAGACCGAGCGAATCATGAGGAATCTTTGCGCCATCCTCAAGCAAGCCGGAAGCTGTCTTGAAAGGGTCGTCCGCTCGACAGTTTTCCTGAAAGACATGGACGACTTTGCCGCAATGGACGATGTCTGTGCAAAATATTTCGGTGCGACTGTCCCAGCGCGGTCCACAGTTGAAGTTGCGCGGTTGCCAAAGGACGTTCTTGTCGAGATTGATGTAATCGCGGTAGCAAAAAGTTGTGCGATTTTTTCCAGATCAAGATGACTTCAACGCGCAGGTCAATGGTCTGGTCACGCTCGATTTGGTGCGGAAAGACAGAAGCAATCTTGTGCTCACCGAAAGGGGCAAAGTTGCGCTGAGACTTGAACTAACCGTGCGGTCCCAGTCGGCGACAAATCGCGATTACGCTCATTGACCCTGCGAGGGGGGTTTTGAGTACTATCGCCTGGTATCAATAGTTGCTTTACTGATGCCACCCCGTGCCGGATCGAAAATCATCCTGCTATTTGCGGGTCGTGTCTGACTTTCTTCGAGCGACAAGACGGTTCGCCATGTCAACTCCATCTGAGACATCGGCAGCCGCTCCATCGGCCGCCAAATGTTTCCAGAGTTCAGGGTTTGAATTTACTGCTGCTCCGCCAATGAGGATCGAGGGAGGATGTTCGAGTGATTTGATCCGCGTGATTAAGTCCTTCGTCTTGCCTAGATTAAGCGGAGTGGCGACTGAGATTGCAACCAAATCGGTAGAGTAAGCTCTGACATGTTGGAGTACATCTGTAATAGGGCATTTCGGCCCGATATAAGCTACTCTCCAGCCGTCCGATTCTAGTAAATCTGAAAACATCTTCCCTCGCACCAGCCCCACTTCCACGCACTGCTTCACGATCCGTTCGAATAGCTGCTCGAATAACTTCGATTCCTGAAATCTTCCGTGCCGGTTCTTGGAGAACGTGGAGTGGTGCGGAATCTCCTGGTCGAAACCCAGACCGGTGAACCAGCGCCACGCCAGATGCATGCGCAGTTCCTCCACCAGCTTCCGCTCACTGGTGATGCCGTACAAATAGCCGATCAACAGGATGCGCAGCAGAAGCTCGGGATCAATGGAAGGACGGCCGGTATCGCTGTAACTCCCTTTCAGCTTCTCCCGCACAAAGGCAAAGCTGATATGCTTTTCGATCAGCCGCAGCAGGTGGGTCTCAGGAACATGATCTTCCAGCCGGAAATAGTAGAACAACGCTTCAGAGCGGTCGTGTTGCCCCATCATGATCAGCAGGCCTCCGACGATGAGAATCCAACACAGCATGGGCAGATGCTTTCTTCTAACATGCTTCTGCTGAATCTCATCCTGCTAATCGACGTGACTTTTTCAACACCCACGCCTATTTATATCAACCATGCCGTGAGAAATCGGAGTAAGATTCGATCAGGCGGGTGGTGTACGACACCTGAAAAATGATTACGCTCCTAGAAAGAGTGCGCTGGGCCGTGCTTCTGGCACTTTACGTAGTTGTAGCCAACGCTTGCGCCCTGTTCAATATCTCCGTGCCCATCGACTCTTTTTGGCGTCCCCACAATCTGAGAAGATTTAGGCCCTACCACGTCGTTCCGCACGGTTTTTCGGAACTTCGCATCCCTCCGCGACGCTGAATATCGTGCTTCTGTGATGAGTGTAAACGCCGATTGCAACAGCTACAGAATTTCGGTTGAGTTGCTGGCGAAGCGGACCCCGGTCTAGCAAGTCGCGACGAGCGAATCCCGCTCCAGGACAATGGAGCCTCCCTCATCCAGCACGCAATACCAACTGGAACGATGCCAAGCGCGAAGAATCACTGCCCACAAGCGCCAATTCGCCAGCGGCAAGTTCCATAATGGACGTTCTAATAACGTTCGAACCAAGATCGAGGATGCCCCGTTTCGCAAATCACTCTCTCAGTACTCCTCATATCGTCGCCACGAATAGCTGGTTCGGGTAGAGGGCTTCCACGACTTTTCTGATGACCTCCGTCCCGTTCTCTCCATTGGTAAAAACGATTACTCCGATTCCTTGTGACGGCACCAACATGGCCGAAAGTTTTCACTCCCCAATCGGAGCCGTCATGATTCAGAATCTTTACTCCATTCACGATTTCGACCTCCCATCCCAAACCCATGCCGGCCGTCACCGTGCAGTGACCCACTTCTCCAGCTTCCCTGCATGCTTTTTCCAAATCTTCTGGCTTCACCATATCTCGTGTGATGGTTGCTCGTTCTGCAGCAATTGCCGCCGTCAGGCCCTCGTCGCGCATCACGCTCACCACGAACTTGGCATAGTCGCCAATCGTGGTCCGCAGCAGGTCGGCGCCATTCCATGTTGTCGCGACCGTGTCATAGGTTTTTCTCGCCTTCGGCCCGTGGGGCACCGCCAAACGCCCCGCATACCAATCCTTCGCTGTGTACGAGGTCTCCTTCATTCCGATCGGATCGAGTACCATCTCCTGCGCCAGCGCATCAAAGGCTTTGCCAACTTCTTTTCGGCAAACCGGCCAACATAGTTGTATCCTTCGCCGGAATATCCGGTTTGTGTTCCGGGTTTCCATCTGATCTTCAGCACTCCCCCGGTCATTCGCCGCCAGTTCGCAAATCCAGTCTGGTGTGACAAGCACAACCGGGGAGTCAACAATTTGCTGTAAGGATCATCCTTTATATCCGGGTCGACCCAGAATGGCGACATCGATTCATCCAACGAGAGTTTTCTTGCAGACGCGAGTCGCAGTATTGTCTCCGCCGTTATTGGCTTTGTCAGCGACGCAACGTTGTACAGCGTTTTTTCAGTCGCCGCGACTCCCGGACTCTGCTCTCCATACACTTCAGTCCACGCCACTTTTCGATCTTGGATATATGCCACCGCTACGCTTGGCACATCGCTCTCTTTCAACCATTCCGCCACATGCGCATCAATTTCAGCGCGGCCATCTTTCGTCGCTGCAACGGTCTGCGCAGTGGATTGCGCCTCCTTATGTGCCGTAGCCGGGATCATGCTTACGCACAATGTGACAGCAACCACCAACGCCTTCGCGGCTCCCCAGATTTTCACTCTCATGACTTCGCTCAGAGCCCACTTTTTGCTGACCTGCGTGGCGGCGCGCGCGCCGCTGCGCCATCAAAACCAGCCCCCGGATGGCTCGAGGCCATTGATGCGCAGATACGTGACGAGATTGCCGTAATGCAAGGCGTCATGATTTCCGACTTGCGTCAAGATGAACATCTTGTTCGTCTTGACGCCAAAGAAGTCCGCCGGGTCATTGAGGTGCGCATCGGTGAACCCGGAGTACACGCCATCGCAGTAGTCGAACGCGCCTTTGAGGTAGGCCATGATCTCGGTCTTCGAACCCTTCGCGGTAGCCGTGGCGGGGGTCGCTTCACCCTTGACGTTTGAACACAAAATGTAGGATATATCCGCCACATGATTCAGGATCTCGGCAAACGAGCGAACGTCCTTCGTCGGCCGGTAGCTGTACTTGGACTCTGGCATCGCGTCCGCCGACTTCATGATCTTGTCCTGCATATTGCTACGAAAAATGGATATCGTCGTCGTCAGCGGATTCGGCGCCGTGGTCGGATTGGGCAGGTTCGGCGAGATCTTGGGCGTTGGCCAAGGACGCCAAGACGGAAACAGATACTATGCCAACAGGAACCACGACGCGAGCAATGGATCGGAACATTTTAAGAATCCTCCAACATCTCCGGGTGGACAGCCTGAGCCCCTGCTGTTCTGTGCGGATGCTTCCGTATAGACGAAGTTGGATGGGAAAAGTTTGGTGGGGGCCAAATCTTTCTAGGGATAGAGGAAGGCGATCACGGGGTTGGCTTTGACAGCGAACAACTGGTCGCCAAAAGAGCAAATGGAAACAGCAGGGAGGAACAGTCGGCGAACCAAGGGCTTCCGCGTCCAAGACGGATATCGAGCCGCATTTTTGCCCTTTGCAGGGCGGTTAGTCGGCGACTCGGAAACTACATGAGCGCAGCCGGCGACTACTTCGAATTAGGAGGGCGACGTTAGTGGTCGCTCCATGACCGAGTGATCTAAGCTCGGATTTCAGAACCTCCGCAAGAACTCCATTAGGCTCGGGTCATCTCGCCACCTGCTCAATTCTGCGGAGGGGCTATTCAACTCGCTTGAAGATATCTCCCAGCTTCATGCTGGGCCAGCGGATCGATCCGGTTTCAGTCGGGAACCAAATCGCTCCTCTCTCAACCCCCAGCTTAGCCAGTCGAGGAATTGTTCTTTTCCGCCTTTGACAATCACCGGATCACACCCAATGCCGAGAGCAGGGGTAATGGCGCGATGCGTATTCAGTTCATCGCGAAACCAATTGGCCCATTCCGGCATTCCGGGAATGCCGTAGATATGTGCAATCGAAGCCCAGACAAATCGCTTGTCCGAGCTTGCCAAAAGAGTCTTGCCAGAACTGGAAGAGACGTTTCCTGAGGCGAACTCTTCCGACAGTCCAATCAGATGACGCAGCGGCTTCTTTCGCCCGGCAAGTTGTATGGAGCCCTTGAAGCACTGCGCATTTCTCTCCAGGCATACTCGGGTTGGCGGCACATCCGGCCCCTCCACCATGAACCGGTCTCCCATTGAAATGGCCGCGCTCACCGCAGAGATCTGCGTATCGCCCCCAATCACTGAGATCAAGTGCGCTTTGGCTTGTCGTGGAGGATCCGGCAAGACCTCCCCAATGAAACGGTCGAGATGAAGCTTGATGCTGGTCGTTGTTTTTTCCGTGCTCTTTACATAAGAGAGCCAACCGAAACGAAGGTGGGCGTTTTTCATTCTCCAGCCTCCTTCTTTTCATGGGTGAGCACCTGAGTCTTTCCGTTGGCGAAGACCAGCGTCAGTTCGTGCGAGAACCGTTCCCGGTCATGCAAGAACTTGGTACCATCTTCTTCCTCTTCTTCCCAATGGTCGGTGAATTTAACCGATCGCCAGTGCGCGATGTGACGATCCTCTCCTTCCCCGAACACGCCATTGAGCATACCCGCCGTGCAAAGCAGGCCAACGTGTCCGCCATGCAAAGGCGTAAGTGGCCGGCCACGAATGTCTCGCTGCTTGGGCAAGAGATTCCTGCTGGCCTGACGATATGCCGCCGAATCAAGCAACAAGTCGTCCACCTCGTCCAAAGGAATACCTGTATTAGTAAGCACTACGGGTGCGGAGCCGGGAATCTCGTACCGGACTGCGGGCGAAACCCCCAGAGTTTCAAGATCGGTCCTATTGGCCAGCATCTCTAGCCATCGCACGGAGTCAAGCAGCGCGGAGTCACGCTGATATTGCTTGCGCCGGACACCGAAAACCGCAACTTGCCTGTATTGCACGCTCTGAGGGTCCGTAAGCCTGTACACGGACAGATTGGCAAAGTACTCGCTCAAGATCCGCGCGCAGACTCGCAACTGCGGTTGGGGAATCACAAGCAACAGCACGCCGCCAGACTTTAGCCAACGATAGGTATGTTCCAAGAACACCAACTCGAGCCGTTGGTTGTTGGTCTGGCCGGTTTCAAAGTCATAAGGAGGATTCAGGTAGACGAGCGACAACGCTTCTGCCGGGCAGCGCACATCCATGGTATTCGCATGCAAAGTGTCGATGCCCAGCCTGCTTGCTTGTTCGGCTCGGTACGCGTCGACTTCAATTCCGTAGCACCGCGCGTGTGTTCCCTCAAGCAAGTGCTTGAACGCCACGCCATCACCCGCGCATGGGTCAAGCGCAGAGAATTCTGCCACGCTGACCAGACAATTCTTCAGGCGCTCGGCTTCGGTCGGCGGCAACGGGAAAAACCCCAGCTTGGTTTTTCCATGGGGTCTCATCGCGACACTCCATCGAGTGCCTGGGCCACCAGGTCACCCATTCCATCTGAATCGGGCGTCTCGCTCACGGCGACGAACGAGCAGAAACCGTTCACTGGGATTGGGCGTTCATCTTCTATTCGGTAGCCGCGTTCGATGTGTTGTTGTTTTCGTTTTTCAAACAAGTCGGCTGTGGTGATCACACGAATTCTCATGGACATCGTCATTTACCATTCGCTTGAGATTGGACCGTGTAAGGGGGGTCTAGCTGAAGGCGCAGTCGTTCAGCCAGGGAATGCTTAGATCGGGAGGTAAATGGATGAACGCGACGGAGGGCGAAGCAGTTCAGGCGCAGTGCACAGTGAACCGTAATCGTTAAAGGCTCTTAGTCACCGCGCGCAAGGCGGAGGGCAAGCTGCTATTTTCGTCGTTTTGAATTGCGTGTCTTGTTCGGGAACAATTTCACGACCCTGTTGTTGCGCCAGATGTAGACGGGTAGGCCTAATCGCGCACGCTCGTCAATCGCTCTAGCGACTGCGACCTTAAAGGCAATTTCCACCCGCTTCTCGATCGGTAACCGCAAAACGTCTATTGAGGGCTTGCTCATGGGCGACCGTAGCGCTTAACCAGCGCAGTGTAGGTACTGTTGTCCACGTCTCTCCAATTCGGAAACGGGTTCCGGATGGATTCACGAAATATGCTGATGAGCCTGCGAATCAGGCGGCGGTTGTAGAGCACTTCAACCAAGCGATGTATACCGTCTCGGCCCCCTTGTACCACTCTTCCGGAATTTCGGCCGCACACCGCCAGATGGCGTCTGGCTCCAGCTCCTCCGCTTTGCTTAGCAGCTGAAAATTCTGAGGGAAACATCAGGTAAGTCCTGAGCCGCGCAGCTTCCGGGATTGGAAGTGGGAAAAACCCTAACCTAATTTTGCTATGAGGGCGCACAAAGACCTCCATCAGGAGTGCGCACAGCCGCGAACTTCAACCCAGGATTTCGCTCGTTTCAGAAAGCTAATTGGTTCGAGAACCAATGAATGGGAATTGACTCCGCGCCAGACAATCACTGACGATTATTTCTGGGTGGAAGCGCGTAGCTTCTTGACATCTAGTAAGTCTTGTTCTCGTCCCGCCGCGAGCTTATTTTGGATGAGATCGTCTCTGGACAGGACCGCAGCTTGGATTTGGTCATCGATCACTCCTTCGATACGGTTCGCCCAGGCTTCATCGAAAGTGATGCCATCGATCTGTTGCAAAATGTCGATCCGTGCGGGGGGCTGGCCAATCTGGAAAGTTGAGCCATCCATAAAATTGGCGACGGTTAAGTCACCCAAAGGGGCGCCGTATTGAGCGAGAGCGCGGAATACCGCTTTACTGTTTTCTTCATCCGACCGGATAAAAATATCGAGATCCTTCGTCGCCCGTGGTTCTGCATGAACGCCGAAAGCATAGCCGCCCACGATCAGGTATTTAACCGCGTGATCGTTGAATGCGCGTAATAGTTCTCTGAGGTCGTCTGGCATCATGGAGCGAACCTTTCTTGAAGGCAGTGGCAAACTCATACGCGGCTGCGCTGACGTCCCACACCGCAGAGAGACGTGCCCCAATCGGCAGGCTTTGCCAATACCGGTACGTTTCTGTTTGCTGCTGTTCGGGGTCTGTGACCCGGCGAATTGTCCTATTCGCGCTCAAAGCTCACTCTCACTGGTAAAGGCAGAATTCTGCACTGCGCCTTTTGCTAATTATAGTCAGGGGAAGATATTTCTTGTCGGCAAAAGCGAGGAAATGTATCTGTAAAATCAATGCTTCGGACTAGCTGTAGTATAAAATCTCTGTTCCCAGTAAGACTCCTCGCTACGATTCGCAATGACAGAGCGTTGTATAGAGGTAACCTAACGAATGGCAACTGCTTCGCCGCGTTTCACGAAACCTGGAAGCGCCCGGCCTGCGTAGTCTCTCCAATTTGGGAACGGATTTCTAGTCGACCGCCGAAAGTCGCCGATGAGATTTCTGATGACCTGACGACGCTTTGAAAGGCCTTCCACGAGGCGTTCCAGCCTCTGCCCGCCTCCTTCGTGCCACTCCTCGGGAATATCAGCCGCGCATCGCCAAATGCTTTCAGTGTCCATCGATTCGGCGCGCGTCAACGCCGGCTCAAACGTGTTCCATCCGCTCACGTCTTCGTATACGCAGTTGCTCGGGTAAACCCCTCTTAACGGATAATCCAAAAATGTCCACTCGCTGGCGCTGAAGCAATAGCCTTGGTCGATGAAAGTAGCTGTGTACCGCCGGCACCTTACACTCCTGCGACAGAAAACCGCCTGCCGTCCGTCGCTGTTGCTCGTCCACTTGTCGAGCACCAGAACGCGGGCAAAGTCAGCGAGATTGCGCACCGCTTTCAGCATTTCGTTTGGCAGATAGTCGAACGTCAAACCCAGGCTATGATGGCCAACATAAAGTGACCCCAGTTGCTTGCCGCTCTTGCATGCTATTTGCAGCCTGCCAGTTGCAGCCGCAATTCCGGAGAGTGCTCGATCAGCCAGTCAGATACTTCGATAACCTTAACTTGCGGCATCGGCAGACCAAGCTCGAGACCAAGCCTGGTCGCGAACATTTCGTTCGCCAGCACCCGGAGGTGTTGAGGGTTGTTCTGAAACTTGGTCACATAACAATTTCCATCTGTGGCTCGCAACAAATGAGATTGGGCCCCGCCGCGAAGGGCGCGAATGTGCTGAGTTGCGGAGATGCAAGTATTCACAGGCACCTCCTTTGCTGTCACTCGACGTCGTGTGTTTGCTGAACCGGTGGGTAGTTGAGAACAGCTGGCGTAAGACTGCTGAGTATCGTGTTCTGTGGGCGGACATCTTGCCTATTGTTGAATGGCTACTGCGCTCTCCCCGTATGCTTTCAGCTTGCGATAGAGAGTGGTCTTGCCAATACCGAGTAACTTCGCCGCCAAAAGCTTGTCGCCGTGTAACTCCGCGATGGCCGCTAGGATAGCCTGCTTCTCCAGATCGGATATTCGCGCAATCTTCCCGTCTGGTTCACCGTTACTTCCCTGCTCTGACACGTCCTTAATGGAGTTGGGCAAATCGCCCGTGCCGATCATTGGTCCGGAATTGATGGCGCAGCACCGCTCAACGCAGTTTTCCAGTTCGCGCACGTTCCCTGGCCAATCGTAGGCGAGCAGTGCATTCATCGCGTGATCACTCAGTTCGTGCTTCTGTCCGCAAACCCGCGAAATACGCGCCAGGAATGTTTGAGCCAGGAGCGGGATATCCTCACGCCGCTCACGCAACGGAGGAATTCGCAGACTCAAGACGTTCAGGCGGAAGTACAAGTCGAGCCGAAATAGGCCCTGGTCGACTGCCTTCTCCAAATCGCGATTCGTGGCCGCCAGAATGCGCCCGTTAATGGGAACCTGTTTCGTGCTGCCGACTGGCCGAATCTCTTTTTCCTGAAGGGCCCGCAGCAGTTTCGCTTGAAGATCGACGGGCAGTTCGCCTACCTCATCCAGAAAAACCGTGCCTCCTTCGGCGAGCGCGAGCAGTCCTTCTTTCGATTGCATGGCCCCGGTAAACGCGCCCTTCACATATCCGAACAGTTCACTCTCGATCAGCGTGGGAACCAGAGAACCGCAGTCCACGGGGACGAACGGTTTGTCACGTAGGGGTCCTGAATAATGGATGGCTCGGGCGACCATCTCTTTGCCGGTTCCGCTCTCGCCCAGAATCAACACCGGGTGAGAACTCTGCGCCGCCTTACCAATGAGGCGGTAGAGCCTATCCATCTGCGGCGCGCGTCCGATGATATTGCCAAAACCTTGATCGGACTTGATCCTCTCGTTCAATCTGCGCTTTTCCGTCTTTTGCTTGAGGCGGGCTTCTGCTCTTTCCAAAAGGAGCTTCAGTTCCCGCATGCCAAAAGGCTTGGCCAGGTAATCGGAGGCGCCGTTCTTCATGGCCTCTACCGCCGAGTCGACGGTGGCATTAGCGGTGACGACAATGACCTCGATATCTGGACGTCGCCACTTAATGTCGCGCAGAATGTCGAGGCTTTGCGATCCACGGAGCTTCAAATCAAGAAGGACAACATCGATGATTTGGGAGTCGATGAACCAAAACGCCTGTTCGGCGGACTGAGATGTGGTGGTGTGGTATCCGAGAGTGATCGCAGCTTCGCAGCAGGCTTCTCGGACCACGCGGTCGTCATCCACGATAAGTAAATTCAGAAATGTCGAACTGTCAGATGAGCGAGGATGCGTAGGGGCAAACATCGTTGGCGCTATTGTCGTTGTCATAATCAAGTACCTCGTTAGTTCGTGGAATGGAGGCAGACGCACGCACCGCGTTGGAGAACGCGGAGCGGAACTCACGAAGGAGAACGTTCCCCGGATCAGTATTCAGCGAATTTTGCCAAGGAAGGCTCCCGAGGGAACTACCCTTGCGTCTGCAATACTTCGACTTCTTTCTCAAGTGCGACTACCAAGCTGTGCAGAGTTTGCAGATCTTCCACTTTTGCTGGCGGTACATTTAATGACACAATCACTTTCTGGACGACTTCCGGCGCGAGCCTTGACTGGGCGACCTCCAGGCGCATCACGCCTCGCTCCGCACCTTGCATCTGAGCCAGCACCTGCTCGAGCACGGCGCTCTTTCGAATCTGTTGCGGGCTCCACGCCCTCGCGACTCGCTTTAGCAAACCGCGATACAGCCGATGGCCGATCTTCTTTTCCATCGCTTCGATCTCAGCGACAAGAGTTTGGCTCCTGCCATTACCGTTGCCATCAACCTCGTGACTTCGAAACTCAGCGTTGCGGGAGTGTCCGTTGGCACGAACTAAGGCGCGGCGGTTTCTTCGCGGCTTCGGCCGGAGTCCCGCGAGCCATCCCTTCGGCGTCGCCCATCGTGGCAGTTTGGGGATTTTCTTTGGCACGCCGTTCTGGTCCAGTTCGATCCATTCTCCATCCATGTCGTACAAATACCGCCCCAGTCCAAAACAAGACAGGGCACGCTTAAAGGCTTGTGCCTCAAATTCCTGGCCTACCTTGTCCACCTCATCGATCAAGAGGACACAGGGTTTTTCATACTGCAATGCGCGTAGTAGGGGGCCGGCACTAAAGAACTGCTGGCTGTGCAGCTCTTGCTGCAATGATTCCCAATCAACACCGCCCGCCTTTGACTTCAGTTCAACGCAAAGCCGCTGCAGAGACTCGTCGAATTTACCGATGGCCTTCTCGTCTGTTATGCCTTCATAACACTGCAGGCGTTCAACAGAAGTCCTGCCCGCTTCTGCAACTGCATACGCCAATTGCGTTTTTCCGCTGCCGGCCGGCCCTTCGGAAAGCACGGGCCGATGCAACGACGCCGCCAGAAATACGGTGGTTACAGCTACGGAATCGGCCATATAGCCTGTCCCCCGCAATCCATCTGTGACCTCTTCAAGCGATGAAAACACCAGTGCCTCCTTCGCCGGAAACGCAGGTTTCCGGCTTCGAGCGTCCTGAAGCTAATGCCGAAGGAAATTTCGGTCAAACCTCCCTGCAATCGGCATGTTTTGACCGAAATCCTGATCTGGAGTAGAAAAGCCCGAAATGGAGAACCAGCTGCCATGAGAGTTGCCAGGAAGCCAGCACAGACAACATTGGAAGCGATCCCGAACCAGAGGCGGGTAATTTGTGCGGAGAAACACTACTCAGTTTCAGAATTGGCTGAATTGTGGAATCTGAGCAACAGCACAATACGGCGAATTTTTGAAAATGAACCGGGGGTGTTGAAATGGGGCAGCCGAGAGGCCCGCTTTAGACGCCAGTACACAACCCTTCGCATTCCCGAGACAGTCGTAATGCGCGTTCATCGGCAGCTTCAGTCAACGGGCTAAACAGTCACATTACGCGTTCTGTATGAATCTGCGCTGGCTCCGCGATGCGCCAGGCCATTCGGGCACTGGCCTCAAGCTGCTGCTGCCTCGCCTTGACAAAAGGCGCGTAGTGTTTCTCGGTCACCTTTATGCTGCTGTGACCCAACAGCAACGAAACCTGGTCGAGCGGTACGCCCGCCAACAACAACTCCACTGCGAATGTGTCGCGAAACATATGGGGATGGCAATGCTTGGGATGATCGTCTTCAGTCTTCAGATTCAGGTTCTTGAATAAGGAGCGGAGCGACCGTTGCCATCCTTTTTTGGCCGTATGGGGATCTCCGTTCCCGCTCCAGAAGAAATAGCGCGAATTAGAGTTCGGCAGGTTGTGCAACAACGCCATGACATCCGGGGGCAACGGTACGAAAACAGGCACCTTGGTTTTGTGGCGATATAGCAGTAATCGATAGCCTTCCAGCCGCCGGCGTTCCAATGTCACGGCATCGAGAATAGACAGCCCTGACCAGCGCATCAACAGAATCAAGGCACGCAAACGCAGCGCGCGATGCTGGAAATCACGGCCGCCCTTCCACTCTCCATAGGCGTAGGTAGCGTCGACAATTTTCTCAAATTCAGCCGGCGTAAAGTAATCCGTGGGGTCAGTAGACACTTGCACGGATTTCATTTTCTTGGACGGGTTTTTGTGGATCCAATCGTTCTCGATGCAGAAGTCGAAAAAGCCGTTCAGTCGGTGATGTTTTCTCTGCGTTGTCAGGGCGCCGTTCTTCCACCACGCCCGGAAGTCCCGGAGTTTCGGGGTCGTCAATTCATCGAGGAACATCAAGGAGGCTGCCTGGGCCCACTCCAGGAGCTGTTTTCTGAACAGAGTCTTACTTTGGCAGGTTGACGTCTTCGCGAGTTGGCGCGCCTCTTCATCACGCAAAAAATCGCTGACTGCCTCCTTGATCGTGACTCTTAAGACCGGATCCAGTGCGGCTTTCCCGTGCGGATCAGGATAACCTTCCATCATGCGGGCTTTTCTCTCCGCCTTTTCCCAGCTGCGGGTCTTGGCGGATTCGCGAATAAACATGCCCGCGGGGAGCGTACCGTTAATCCACTTCGGACAACGGCATCTGCGGTAGTTGCTGTCCGCCTGAGTGCAAGGCGGATAATGGCGGGTGTAAACGCTCAGCATGTGCCTCCAAACCGGGCGTTGCATAGGACGCTAGGCCGAGGGCACTGTACGATTATTGTACGATTCGCGCAAACCGCCTCAAAACCCGCGTATTTCCTGGGGTTTGGAATTGGTGGAGCTAGTCGGGATCGAACCGACGACCTCATCGTTGCGAACGATGCGCTCTCCCAGCTGAGCTATAGCCCCACTCGGGGATGGAAAGATTTTATCATTTGAGTGGCGATGATCTTGGCCATATGCGGTTGCAATCTGCTCCCCTCTCAACAAAGGCGCGGGCTCTAGCGATTTGCCAACACGCGAATTCGTGGCAGCTCTAACAAGCGCTCATCTGCGGTTACGAGGGTGAGATCGAGAGCTGTCGCGGTAGCGGCGATGAACTGATCAGCGGGATCTCCGTGGCGAAAGTCCAGCGACAAGAGAGCAAGAGCAACGTCGACAGTCAACGGCGCTTCATTAATTTGCAACTGCTCGATGGTTCGAGCGACCCAGGAAGCAACATCGTGCGGCAATTTCAGACGCCCTTTGCGGAGAAGCACAATTAACTCTGCGACGCTGACCGGCGACAGCCATAGTTCGTTTGCGGGATCTTTTAAAGCTTTTTCTACGCGGCGGGTTAGGCGACTGGGTTCGAGGACGCTCCACAGCCAAATGTGCGTGTCGAGAAGCAGCTTCACCGGGAAGCTTCCCAATCATCCCAGCTGCCCGTAGGACCGACAATGTCACCTAGAATTTCACCGGTACCGGCCATGCATCCCAATTGTCTTCCGGT
Organism: uncultured Acidobacteriota bacterium; assembly: GCA_963702345.1. GTDB lineage: Bacteria > Acidobacteriota > Terriglobia > Terriglobales > Acidobacteriaceae > Gp1-AA145. The sequence goes on from CAVPCD010000019.1 coordinate 48,817, forward strand.
GGCTTTTCCGGGCGAAGGAGGAATAACCTCGGCGACGGGCTCTCCAAATTTGGTTACACGAATTGGTCTACGAGTTTTGCGAACCTGTTCGAGAATGCCGAGGCACTTGGCTTTGAACTCGGAGATGGCAACTTCTTTCATCCAATCATCGTACTATGGTCAATGACCATGGTCAACCGGTCGGACGAGCAAGTCAGCCCTACTGGTAATTTGAGCCCAGGGAAATGCGCAGGCTTTCGAATAAATCCGGCAGCCGACGGTTCCATTGGTTCCAATCATGGCCTCCCGGGCCGGGATGAAATTCGTATCTGAATCCACGTTGCTGCAATATGGTCGCAAATCGTTTGTTGGCCGGAAGCAAGCCTTCTTGTTCTCCACATGAGAGAAACAGATATGGCACCGTCGCTGGATCCGACGAGCGAGCGAGAATGTAAGGATCATTGGCATGGCGGGTCGGGCTTCCCCAAGGACCAAAGATCGCACGGTGCTGACGGTACTGGCCGATGCGCTTAATAGAAAATGGGCGGCTTGGAACGTCGAGCGCCGGGCTGAGAGCTCCGGTGAATGCGAACAGTTCAGGATGCTTCAATGACAGCACAACAGCTCCAAATCCTCCCATAGAAATACCAGCAACGGCACGGTTTTCGCGTCCAGACGCGACAGGAAATCTCGCTTCAACATCAGCGATGAGGTCTTTTGTTATGTAGTCTTCGAATCGGTCTGCCGGACGATCCACTGCATTGACATAATAGGAAGCCTCGCCTTCGGGCATGACCAGAACTAATCCGTGCTCAGCAAATTGCTCGACATCGGAATAATTTGACCAGTCCCGGTAGCCACCTCCGCCCCCGTGTAGCAGGTAGAGCACTGGAAGTTTCTTTTGTGCTGGAATATTCGCCGGTAGCAGGACGCGGTAGGGCATGTCGCGCCCAAGAGCCGGACTGTGGAATGTGACATCCTGCATCCGGACGTTCGCAGTGAGGCGAGGGTGGTCTGGCGGGGGTTCCGTTTTCTTTTCGCACCCTAACGAGCTGGCGAAGCAGACAAGAACCAGAAACGAAGGGAAGGTCGATGCCCTCACGACGTCACACCCCGATCACGCCCACCAACTCTTTCACTGCGTCGGCGCTTTTGTTGAGTGCGGATTGTTCTTCTGCTGTGAGTTTGATCTGGATGATCTGCTCGATTCCTTTTGATCCTAACTTCGCGGGTACGCCAACGTAGAGGCCCTTGATTCCGTATTCGCCTTCGAGGTAAGCCGCGCAGGGCAGAATCTTCTTTTTGTCTTTGAGGATGGCCTCGACCATTTCAGTCGTGGCTGAAGATGGCGCGTAATATGCGCTGCCGGTCTTAAGATACTTCACGATCTCGGCGCCGCCGTCGCGAGTGCGCTGGACGAGTTGCGCGAGGCGGTCGGGGGCAATCAGTTCGGTGATCGGAATACCGGCGACGGTCGAATAACGCGGCAAAGGAACCATAGTGTCGCCGTGACCGCCGAGGACGAATGCGGTCACGTTTTCGACGCTGACCTTCAGTTCGTTGGCGATGAAGGCGCGGAAGCGAGCGGAGTCGAGAACGCCGGCCATGCCGATGACTCGTTCGCGCGGGAATCGGCTCAACTTGTATGCCGCCTGGGCCATGGCGTCGAGCGGGTTCGAAACGATGATCAGAATGCAGTTGGGAGAATGCTGCACGACCTTGCTGACCACGTCTTTCATGATGGAGTAATTGGTGTTGAGCAGGTCGTCGCGACTCATGCCCGGCTTGCGCGGGATTCCGGCGGTGATGACGACGATATCGGAGTTGGCGGTGTCGGCGTAGTCGTTGGTGCCGAGGATGTAGGAATCGCGTTTCTCGATCGGCATGGCTTCGAGCAGGTCGAGGGCTTTTCCCTGCGGCACGCCTTCGATGATGTCGATGAGAACGACGTCGGCCAGTTCTTTGGAGGCGATCCAATGGGCGGCGGTCGCGCCGACGTTGCCGGAACCTACTATGCTGACTTTCTTGCGCATATTTTTCCTTTGAATAAAAATCAAAAGCTTTTAACCGCAAAGAACGCAGAGATTGCGCAAAGATCGCAGAGAAAGTCCAATAAAGACGAGATTGATCTTCTTTGCGTTCTCGGCGAAACCTCTGCGGTCTTTGCGGTTAAAAGCTCTTACGCTGTAGTTAAAACTGCTGCCATATTGTCGATAATGCTGTCGGCAAATTTGCTGGTGCTGACTTTGGTTGCGCCTGGCATCAGGCGCTCGAAATCATAGGTGACTTTTTTCTGTTCGATGGTGCGTTCGAGGCCGCTTTCGATCAGGTCGGCGGCTTCGTTCCATCCCATGTAGCGGAACATCATCACCCCGGAGAGCATGACTGAGCCGGGATTGATTACGTCTTTGTCCGCATATTTCGGCGCGGTGCCGTGAGTGGCTTCAAAGATCGCATATCCGTCGCCGATGTTGGCGCCGGGGGCGATACCCAGACCGCCGACCTGCGCGGCACAGGCGTCAGAAATGTAATCGCCGTTGAGATTGGGGGTGGCAAGCACGGAATATTCATCGGCGCGCGTGACCACCTGCTGGAAGATCGAATCGGCGATGCGGTCGTTAATCATTAACTTCTTTTTCCATGCGCCGTGGCCGTGAGTTGCGTAGATGCTGTTGAGCACGCTGCCAACTTCTTCGGCGACTGATTTACCAAATTCCGGCGGAGCGTACTCCAGGCCGGGCTCAACCAGCGCGGCGTTTTCTTCGGCGGAAAGATTCGGATTTTTATCTTTGTTGTCGATAATCCAGCTTTCGCGTTCGGTTACGACCTTGTCACGGAATTCTTCGGTCGCGAGTTCGTATCCCCATTTGCGGAAGGCGCCCTCGGTGAACTTCTGAATATTTCCCTTGTGGACAAGGGTGACGGTCTTCAATCCGTCCTCAAGCGCGTGCTGGATGGCCATGCGCACCAAGCGCTTGGTGGCGAAAATTGAAATGGGCTTGATGCCAATGCCAGAATCAGTGCGCACCTGTTTCTTGCCGCCTTTGAGCATGTTTTTATTGAGGAACTCGATCAACTTCGCGGCTTCAGGAGTTCCCTGCTCCCACTCGATGCCGGCGTAAACGTCTTCGGTATTTTCGCGGAAGATCACGACGTTCATACGCTCGGGATTTTTTACCGGCGACGGCGTGCCTTTGTAATACTTCACGGGGCGAATACAGGCGTAGAGGTCGAGCACCTGGCGCAGAGTCACGTTCAACGAGCGAATGCCGCCGCCGACTGGAGTTGTGAGCGGGCCTTTGATGGCGACGCGAAATTCGCGAATGGCATCGACCGACTCTTGTGGAAGCCAGTCGTTGAATTTGGCTTTAGCCTTTTCTCCGGCAAAGATTTCATACCAGACCACGCGGCGTTTCCCGTTGTAAGCCTTTTGCACGGCGCCATCGAATACGCGCACCGACGCTTTCCAGATGTCGCGACCGGTGCCGTCGCCCTCAATGAATGGAATGATGGGATTATCGGGGACGCGGATTTTGCCATTTTGGTAAGCGATGCGGCCGCCGTCACGCGGGACGGGCACGCCGTTGTACGAATCTGCCATCAACTCCTCCGATGAATGGGAACTCAGAATTATAAATGGTGGGAAGCCAAGAGCGATGGAGTTGATGGGGTTGGAGCTTCTAGAAAATTCCCTTTCGGGTCTGTGCCACCGCTCACAGGCACGGGGTCCTTCGACTGCGTGAGTGGATTCGCAAGCGAATCCACTCACTTCGCTCAGGATGACAGGGTTGGGTGAGACCTTGCGTCGCGGCATGGCTGAGGCCGTGCTGTTCCCGTCTTTGTTTACCCTTTTATTTCACCACGCGCTCGTAAATCTCTCGCACTTCCGAGAAAGTGCGCAGCAGTTCTTGCTCCAGGCCTTCGGGAAATTCGCGGCGAAGAATTTGCGCGGCAAGTTTTTCTACGGCGTAGCGGGCGTGCTCCGCTGAGGGCAGCCAGCGGCCGTTTCTACCGGTCACCAGACGAAGAACGTGTTCGACGGTGCGGCAAAGTTCGGCGGCGTGATCGAGCAGTGCGGCATCTCGTGTGTCTAAAGCGCCTTTTGCCGAGCATCGCCAGAGGCGATCGCGCAAGCTTCCGGTTTTCGGACGAATATCATTCTTCACCAACAAAAAGCTGGAAAGAAAGTCGATGTCGTAAAGTCCGCCGGCCGAGGTGCGGATGCTTTTGGCAGGAGCGGTGGCGTCTTGCAGTTTGGTGCGCATTTCGCGGACCGCCTGCGGAAAATCACGATCGATTGCAAATCTTTTGAACAGCGATTCTGAGATGTGCAACGATTGCCGCCCCAGCTCTGCGTTCCCGGCGATGAGGCGGAGCTTGGTATAAGTCAGAGCTTCCCACGGCTGAGCTTCTGATGCGAAATAAGCTTCGAGATGCGCCGGCGTAACTACCAAATCCCCCTCCGCGCCACGCGGACGCAAGCGTGCGTCGACGGCAAAGACCATGCCTTCCTGAGTGTAGGCAGCAAGAGATTGCATGATCTGTTCAGCGGACTTGGTCAACGCTTCGCGATTTTCAGATCCGTCGCAAACAAATAGCAAATCAGCGTCGGAAAGAAGATCGAACTCGCGGGTGCCGAGTCTTCCCAGCGCCAATATCGACAGGCCTCGCGGCGAGCCTGCGATCTGGAACGCGGCTGAAATTGCGTGCTCGGCGGCCGTGGTCGTTTCAGTCAAAGAGGAATAGACAGAACGCTTCTCAGCGATGTCACGCGCGCCAGCGGTGAAGATGAGATGGCGGAAGTGGCGGCGCAAGAGCGCCATCTTTTCTGCATGTCCAGTCGTCGAGTTAGCGATGTAATCGAAGGTAGAGTCCCGGCTCTCGAATGAGGACTCACGAAATACTCCGGGTGAGATATCGAAAAGGTTCGTGCCCAGAAATTCGGGGGCGGCAGAATTGATTTCGGCCAGAGAGCTTACTTCTTCCGGGTAGCGCGCCAGAAACTCCGACAAATAATCGCTGAGTTCGAATAGTGAAGAGGCTTCCGCAATCGCATGCTGATCACGTACGACCGCGGCATATCGTTCAGAGCTGGCATAGGCCGAACTGAGAAAGCGGAGCAGGTTCTTGCGTCCCGCCGGGCTGAGTTCAGAAATGGTCCGAAAAAGTTCAAACGCGTCAACCGCAAGTTGCTCGAGCAGTCGCTGGTTCGACTGATCCGCAGTTGCGATTCCCGGCGTGCGGAGTTGGAATTGGTTGTCATTTTCCGGATAGGGCGCTACTGCCTGCTGCTGGTAAATGACACGCTGGTAAATTTCAGCGACGGCCGCCATTCGTTGCCGCACAGAAATGGTGAGGTCCGAAAGATTGTAGCCAGGGGTCAGTCCTGACATCGAGCGCTGCAGGATTTGCAAATCGTGTTCAGAGCGCGGCAACCGGTGCACCTGCTGGCCTTCGCGAAGCTGCAGGCGATGTTCGAGATGCCGCAAAAAAGAATAAGCCGAGGTCAGTTCGTGGAAATCGTGGCCGCTGATATGACGCTTGTCGTGCAATTTCTGCAGTGAGAAAAGCGTTCCCCCGGAGCGCAGCCAGGGCTCGGCCCCTCCATAAACCCGCTGCAGGCATTGGACGAGGAACTCGATGTCGCGAATCCCTCCGCGGTCGACCTTGACGTTGATTGACTCATGGCCTTCAGCCGCGATTTGCTTGCGGCGCTTGCGGTCGATTTTTTCGCGGCCCACCAGCGCGGTTTTGATCGCCGCGAAGTTAATTTTTTCGCTGTACACCTGTGACTGAACGCCACGAATGAATTTGCGCGCCAGGGCGACATTTCCGGCACAGTGGCGGATTTTAATCAGGGCCTGACGTTCCCAGTCGTGGGCGGTTTCTGAGTAGTAGCGCAAGGCGTTGGATACGCTGATTGCCAGTTCGCCTTCGTTTCCCTGTGGGCGCAATCGAAGGTCAATGCGGAAGACCGCGCCTTCGGCGGTGGGACGCGAAAGGATCTCGGTGAGCTGCTGGGCCAGCTTTATAAAGTATTCACGATTGGAAATTTGCGCTGTCGCGGGCTCGGCGCCGTCGCCATGCAGATAAAGAAGATCGATATCGGAACTGTAGTTCAGTTCGCTGCCGCCAAGTTTCCCGAGCGCGAGCACGGCGAAGGGCGTGGTCAACGCGCGGCCCTCGCCATCGACATACTGCGGGAGGCCGAAACGATGCTCCATCGCACTCTCGGCTTCCCGCAAGGCGTCCTGAATCAACACGTCAGTGACCGCGGAAATCTCAGCAGTGGTTTCAGCTAGAGGAGCGATGCGAAGGACGTCGCGAAGCATAATGCGGACATACTCGCGGCGTTTGAAGCGGCTGAGGAGCAGCGAAACCTCGCGCTCGAACGAACGGGAGCGAAAGCGGGCAAGAGCTTCGGAGAATTCATCATGCGAAAAACTTTGGTCGAGCTTCTTTTCGCGCAGGAATGTTTGCAGTAAATCAGGATTCCGGACCAGGGTTTCGCCGATGTAGCGGCTGTTCCCGAATACGGCGATCGCATAATGGGCAAGAAAGGGATGTGACTCGATCAGACGCAGGGTTTCCGACGAACCTTCGATCATCAGCCGATCGAACAGCAAAAGGGCCTGATCGGGGTCAGGGCAATCCGCCAATAGACCTGGAAGTGCGTTGGCCAGCGAAGGAGATAAGCGTTTGTAAACCGGACCGAAATGTTCTCGGGCAGCTGCCGGATTGTGAAACGGAATAATGTCGAGCGCATCTGGGAGCTCTCCGGGCTGTTCCTTAGATTGCATCTCGCTGAATGGAGATCCGCTAGAGCACGGTGGGCTGGCAAATCAGAATAGCATGATAGCCGTCAGCTCTCAGCTTCAGCCGTCAGGAAAACCGGTGTGCCAGATTACATCCTAGTGGCGGCCTCTGATCAAAGCATTTAACCGCAGAGAACGCCGAGAGCACGCAAAGATCGCGGAGAAAATCGTTCTTGTGGTCTCCAGCGGCCGATGGCTGACGACCGATGACCGACGACTGCCGGGTGCTACCATCTGCGCGAGCCGAAATATTTGCGAACTCCTATGGCGTTGTAACGTCCCCACGGGCCATTGGGGCCAAGATCGGCGGCGCCGAGATTGGTGTTGCGAACGCCCAAGCGATCAAACAGGAAGTGTTGCGTCACCCGGGCTTCGAATCCTTTGCCCAGATAAATTGCGGCGCCCCAGGAATGTTCGACTCCGATAGCGTCAAAGGACCAAGTGTAAAGAGTTTGCGGAACGTTCCTGCCAAAAAGAAACGAGGGCTCGCCGAAGAGCATGAAGCGGCGGAGCTGGCCGCGCCCGAATGGACGCACCTCAAGCACGCCGGAAATCATGTAGCGGGCAAAGGCATTGCAGGGGGCATTCACCCCACCAAACTTGCCGGCGTCAGAGGCGCAAATGTTGGGATCAATTTCGTTATGAGGAGGTGCAATATCGAACTGAGCCCATCCCCAGAATGTATCGGATGGGAAAAACATTCGTTCGTTTCTTGGCGTATCAATCTGTGCCCAGGACCCGACCGATAACCCAACTATTACAACCAAAAGGTAAAAGGATTTCACTTAGCCTCCAACGCGAGTGAAAATTGAACGGTGCGAACCTGGAATGGACAGGCCCCAAGTTCGGAGTCCGAATTGTACATCGTTGAGTTTTCGTGGATTCAGAGGCCCGCTCTACGAAAAACCATAGTCCAGATCGTGAGTTCTCCAACAAGTTGGAGGATATTAAAGAACCGTTAAAGCTAACTGCCGCCAAATCAAAGCGTCGGTTTGGCGACGGTCTTGCTCTGAAGAAGATTCAAGGAGCACCGGAACAATGGGCCAGGAGATTTCAGTTTCGTATCAGGCAGTAAAAAGCAAGGTTTATAGACTTATTGATAGCCTGGTCGAAGATGACAAGAACCGCGACGATGTGCAGGAATCTGTAAAGCGCTGGTGGAAACATATTCATCCCGCAGATCGGCCCATCGCCCGCAAGCACCTGTTGTCGGTTCTGTCCAAATCGAACGCCACCTTGGCAGCGATTTCCGGCGGCCTGACTGAACTTCAGGATTTCGAGGCGCATCCGGCGGTTCGGACCGAGACCGTGCCTCGTTTGCACACGATGCCCGCTCCTACCAGCGAGCGGATGAAGGCGTCAGTCTAGCGGCAGCTAAACTAGCGTCGCATCGAAACCCGCAAGCAGCGCCGCGTCCTGCAATCTTCGATCTCCCGTCAGAAACAATCTGTTCGAGGGCGCATTTCCACACCACTTCAAGGCTGCAGCCAATTGCAAGGAATCGGCTGCGCGAAGATCATACTTTTCCACGAGCCCGATCGCTATCTGTCGAAGAGCGTCCGACGGAACAATCACTGACCATGAAGGGAACAAACCATTGGCTGACTTGCGCGCCTTGATAAAGTCGGCGGTGCTGATTTGACTGACGCGGAGGAGGCGGGCAAGAGCGCTGATGATCTCAATCGGCGTTGCCCACCAAACAACCACGTCATGCTCTTTGTACAACTCAATTATCCCGGAACTGTTGCTCTGACGGACGAACAACGGGACTAACGCGCTCGTATCCCAGAAGGCGGAAGCTTTATTCAGCGGCCTTCGCGTTCCTGCCGCCATATTTCTTTCACAGCCTCATCGGATACATTCCCAGCTGGTTCGGGCCACTGGACCTCAGCTTTACTTTTTCTCGGCGGAATCAACGCGCCTTGAGCGATCAGAAGTTGCTCCTGATCAGAATGTTCATCCAGATTGCATGGAATGATACGCGCGACGGGCTTATCACGGTCGCAAACCAGCACCTCTTCGCCAGCCCGCACGAGTTTAATGTGTGCACTCAGCCGAGCTTTAAGGTCGCCGATGTTGACTGTCTTCATAGGAACGATTATAGCAAGGTGACCAAGTTGGTCATGTTTAGAATACGGCATCGTCGCAGGTATGTATTGTAGTATCAATACCTTGCGATGATAAATAAAAGGCCCGGCTTTGCACCGGGCCTCCTAACTACTAAAGGCTAAGGCCATTAAATGTCGTAATACAAAGCAAATTCATAGGGATGCGGGCGCAGGCGAATCGCGTCCACTTCCTTTGAGCGCTTGTAGTCAATGTAGGTGCTGATCAGTTCCTCGGTGAAAACGTCGCCTTTAAGCAGGAAGGCGTGGTCTTTTTCAAGGGCGTCCAACGCGTCTTCAAGCGAGCCCGGCATCGATGGAACTTTTGCCAGTTCCTCCGGACCGAGATCGTAAATGTCCTTGTCGAGCGGTTGGCCGGGATCGATTTTGTTCTCGACGCCGTCGAGTCCTGCCATCAACATGGCCGCGAAGGCAAGATACGGATTGCAACTCGGGTCAGGTGGACGGAATTCGACACGTTTGGCTTTTGGAGACGCAGAGTACATCGGAATACGGCAGGCAGCCGAGCGGTTGCGGCGCGAGTACGCAAGGTTTACGGGAGCCTCGAATCCGGGAACCAGCCGCTTGTAAGAGTTGGTGGTGGGGGCGATGATCGCAGCCAGCGCGGGGCCGTGCTTGATCAATCCACCGATATACCACAGCGCCATCTGCGAGAGCCCGGCGTACCCGTCACCCGCAAAGAGCGGTTTGCCATCTTTCCACAGCGACTGGTGAGTGTGCATGCCGCTGCCATTGTCCTGGAAGATGGGCTTGGGCATAAAGGTCACAGTCTTGCCGTATTGGTTGGCGACGTTCTTGACCACGTATTTGTAAAAGAGCATGTGGTCGGCGGAGTTGACCAGCGAATCGTACTTAAGATCGATCTCGGTCTGGCCGCCGGTCGCCACTTCGTGGTGATGGCATTCGACTTCCAGGCCGCACTTTTCCATGGTCATCACCATCTCGCTGCGCAGGTCCTGATAGTGGTCCATGGGAGGAACCGGAAAATAGCCTTCCTTATAGCGTGGACGGTAGCCCAAATTGTTGGCTTCCCGGCCGGAGTTCCAGCGGCCTTCTTCGGCGTCAATGAAATAGAAGCCATGCTGCTCGCGCTGATCGAAACGAATGTTATCGAAGATAAAGAACTCGGCTTCGGCGCCGAAGTACGCGGTGTCAGCCATGCCTGTTGAAGCCAGATAGAGCTCAGCCTTCTTGGCGATGTAGCGCGGATCACGATCGTAGCGCTGCTTCGTGACCGGATCGATCACATCGCAGATCATGACCAACGTGGGGACCTCGGTAAAAGGATCCATCATGTGGGTACTGGGATCGGGGATGAGAAGCATGTCGCTTTCATTGATTGCCGCCCAGCCGCGAATCGACGAACCGTCCATGCCGAAACCTTCTTCGAAAGAATCAGCGCTTAACTGGTTGATGGGATAAGAAACGTGCTGCCACAAGCCTGGCAGATCCGTGAAGCGGAGATCGAGCAACTTGGCTCCGTTTTTCTTCGCGAACTCCAGGACGGTCTTTGCATCTGCCATGGGAAAGCTCCTTTAAGAAGTCGGACGACACCCCGGGAAAATTGATTGAGACACACTACTTCAGCTACGCGCGCTTTATGAGACTGGCTGGGAATTTGGAGAATTGTACACCTGCTACAATCGTTCAACGTTGCAGGTTATGCACAGTCTAGATGTGTCAGAACGCTCCCGGAAATTGATTGTTTTTATGGGCTGGATAACCGGCGGTTATCTGCCAGTTGGCAATTCGCAGTTGGCAATTAGCACGTGGCATTTGGTTGCCGGCGCTTTTTGCGCTCCCTAATTCAATCTGGACGACAAAATGCTAGGGCTAAATGCTAAAGGCTAAGTGCTAACAGCTTCTTATGGATTTCGACCAGTTAGAAACGTTCATCGAGGTCGCCCGGTTGTCGAGCTTTTCGCGAGCGGCGGAGAAGCGCTTCCGCACGCAGCCGGCAATTTCCTCACAGATCCGCTCCCTGGAAGAAGAAGTGGGCGCCAAGCTGCTTGACCGCTCCGGTGGAAAAGTCTCGCTGACGGCATCGGGGAAATTGTTTTTGAAATTCGCTGAAGATTCCATCGACGCCCGCAAGGCGGCGGTGACTGCCATCGCTGAGACGGAGCGAGTGCCGCGTGGCGAAATCGTGGTCGGGGCCAATGAAGGCACTTGTCTGCATGTTCTGCCCGAGGTCTTCGCCCACTTCAAGAAGCAATACCCCGATGTCTCAATCAGCATAAACCGCTCGGATTACTCCAAGGTTCTCGAATCCGTCACCGACAATTCTGTGGATTTTGGCGTGGTGTCGTTGCCAATCACCGATACTCGGCTGACAGCAGTCCCGATTCACAAAGATGAGTTGGTGGTGATTGCGCCGCCGAAACATCCTTTGGCGAAACTCAAGTCTGCGAGCGCGGCGGATATCGCGCAGTATCCGCTGGTGGTGCCAAAAGTCGGCCACACTCGCGACGCCCTCGATGATCTTTTTCACCGCCAAAAATTGAAACCGCGTTATGCCATGGAACTGGATTCGAGCGAATTGCTCAAACGCTTCGTCGCGGCAGACGTAGGCGTAGGTTTCATCTCGAGATCGAATGTGCAAGAGGACGTGAAGGCTCACGTTCTGGTGACCATTGAGTCCGCCGATGTACAGATTCGACGTGATCTCGCCTTGGTATTTCGCAAAGACAAAGCTCTCAGCCGGGCCGCGCTGGCGTTTATCGAGATCGCGGTCAAGATCAAGACCGCCGAGACGGCAGCATCGGGCAAAAGATAGGCTCAGAAGATCAGGACAGCCGAGGGCGGCTGTTCCCACGTGGACCCGCCGCGGCCGACAGTGGCTGTCCCACATAGCCGGAGAAGATCTAAATCGTCCCACTACTTTTGGCGGCGCCGGATTCTTTCTTGTAACCGTCTGACAGCGTGCCTTTGCTTTTCGCAATCGGCAACAATGTCGGATAGAACTGGACAAACGTGGTATCCACAGCTGCGTGCGCCGCGTGGCAGCTATAGCAACTCGCCTCTAGCGGAACCATCTTCGCGGTCTTCACGTCGTCAAAACCAAAGAAAGCCCATTTCCCCTGGAACCGCTTTTCATCTTTCACGTGTACTTCAAGCCCCATGCGGTCGGTACCTTGGTAATTTCCCTTCTGATTGATTGAGCCTTTGCCTTCGGCTCCGCGAACTTCGAGGACGAGCATAGTCTTGTCGGGCCAAGTGCCGGTTTCGAGAAAGGCCTTGTAAGACTCGGGGTTCACGAACACGTTGTCGAACATGTGATGGTCGGCCACCGCGGCGCCAGGGCTATAGCTCATATCGAAGCCCGACGTCAGATAGATCCATTCGCGGTAGTTCTCGGGAAGCTTGAGCTGGCCGTCTCCGGTATACTCCGGGCCGGCGCTGGACGCTGACTGACTACCGGCGACCGCAGTGAGAAGAAGCGTAGCCACGACCAATAAGTTGATTTTTGTGAACATGCGGGCAGTATTGCACCGCTTATCCCGAGACGCTATTCCGTTCCCTGCACAGTTAAGGTGATTGGCTGCATTGTTGGATTTTCTGAAGCAAAGTGGAATACGATTTTCGACATGGACAGTAATACAACCACCGGCGCGTCATCATCACGCGGGATATGGATTGCAGCAATCTGGTTTGGGGTTGGACTGTTTGACGCTACTCAAACGGTTTTCACTATGCGCGCCGAGGGCATGCACCACGCCTGGATTCGGCTGTTCGTTACTTTGCTCTTCGCTTGGGCTCCACTCGCCCTGGCGACGCCAATCATTTTGAGGTTGGGACGGCGATATCCCCCAATACGACCGTGGGCATTCTCAGCCTGGCTGGTTCATCTAGCCGCGTGCTGCGCGATCTGCATGGTCTCCGCAGCCTGGACGGCCGGTTTCGAAAGGATACTGAATCCATGGGCAGATCCTTCTGGTCCAGGACTGTTTTTTCATTTGCTTTGGTTCAGATTTTTCAGCGGGCTAATTTCGTATTTGATTCTGTACGTTGCGATTCTCGGGGTCGGATACGCGCTCGAATCGCGGGACCGGTTAGCACGTCAGCAGACCGAGACAGCACTTTTGAGCGAGCAACTCTCGCGCGCGCAACTGGATTCGCTACGGCGTCAAGTCGAACCTCACTTTCTGTTTAATAGTTTGAATGCCATTGCCGGTTTGGTGCGCGAAGGCAGGAGTGAAGCAGCCGTAACCACAATTGCGGGATTGAGCGATTTTCTCAGGCGCGTGCTGGAGGATTCAAACCGGCAAGAGGTACGCCTCAGCGAGGAAATCGAATATCTAGAAAAATATTTAGAAATTCAAAAAGTGCGATTTGCTGACCGTCTGGCAGTGAAGGTTCAGGTTCCCGCCGAGCTTTTGCAATCGCAGGTCCCCAGCCTGATCCTGCAACCTATGGTGGAAAATGCCATTAAGCATGGCATAGCAAAGCGCGCGCAGGGCGGAGAGATCCGGGTGAGCGCCACCCGTTCCAATGGGATGCTTAAGCTCACGGTCTATAACGACGGCCCTAGCTTGGTGGTTGATCGTGAAAATGGGCGTTCGGGTATTGGTATCTCGAATACGCGAACCCGGCTGCAAAGCCTGTATGGTGAGTCATTCGAGTTGAGCCTACAGAACCACGGCCAGCACGGCGTGGAGGCCGCGGTTTCCGTGCCGTTCAGGGAGAAATGATTTGGCTTCAGCCGTCCCCTCTAACGACCGCTCCGCAAAGATACGCGCGATAGTTGTCGATGACGAACCGCTGGCGCGCAGCAACCTCAGAGTATTACTACGGGATGATTCCGAGATTGAGATCATCGGCGAGTGCAGTTCGGGAACGGAAGCGCTGGCGGTAATCCGCGATAAAAATCCTGATCTGCTTTTCCTTGATGTCCAAATGCCGGAGTGCGACGGATTCGATGTTCTCGAGATGTTGGGAGCAGCTCTGCCGCCAGCAGTAATTTTCGTGACCGCTTACGATCAATTCGCTTTACGAGCATTCGAGGCGGGCGCACTCGACTATCTATTAAAGCCGTTCGACGATGCCCGATTCTGCCGTGCGCTCGATCGCGCCAAAGAACAACTCGCTCATCGCAAGAACCCCACGAGGGCGGTGGATCACATCGTGACCAAGGGAACCGGCCAAGTGTCATTCGTGAAAATCTCTGATATTGATTGGATTGAAGCGGCCGACTACTACACCTGTCTGCATGTTGGAACGAAGACGCACCTGCTGCGACGAAGCATGTCTGAACTCGAACAGGAGTTGGACCCTGCGGTGTTCTGCCGCATACACCGGTCGAGCATTGTCAATATTGCTCGGGTTGAGGGCCTAAAGCTGAACCCAGAGGGCGAATACGAGGTGGTGTTGAGCCACGGGATCAAGCTTCGTTTAAGTCGGCGATACCGCAAGCAGGCGCAGTTGCGATTAGGAGTGCGCGATGGGTTGTGACCGCGGCCCGCTTTTGCACAACCATTCGGCGGTTCACCGGAAATCACCCAGGTACGCTGTTGTACAATTCGCCCGTGAGTTGTCGGTACCGCCGTTTTCTTCCTCTTCTGCTGTGGTCGGCCGTGGCAATGGCACAGACCGCTGGAAAAGCCCAACTCAACTACAAACTGCTGTCCGTCCACGTCAAAGGTCTGACGCGCTTCACTGAAAGCCAGGTTATCTCTGCGTCGGGGCTGAGGCTTGGGCAGTTCGCGGGCGAAGAAGAGTTCAAGCAGGCAGCGCAAAAACTCGGCGAGACCGGGTTGTTTACGCAGTTAAATTACAGCTACAAGTATTCCACTGAAGGATGCGACCTGGAACTGCAGGTAGCGGAGAACGACCACCTGGTGCCGATCGTCTTCGACAATTTCGTTTGGTTTTCCGATGATGAACTGATGCGCATGCTGCGTGATCGAGTGCCATTGTTCGACGGACGAGTGCCTGGAGGCGGTCACCTCACCGACCAGATTGCGGACACGTTAGGGTCGATTTTGGCAGAGCACAAAATTGCTGGGCGGGTCGAATACATGGCGTCGGGTCCGCTCAACGGGGGAATCGAGTCGTACGACTACAAACTGAGCATGCATGCCATCGTAATTCGTAATGTTGATTTTCCTGGCGCGGCAGAACCGGAAACTCCCTTGCTGCAGGCGGCGGCCAAATCACTTGCGGGCCAAGATTATTTGCGGACGAAAATGCAAGTACAGGAAAAATTTAATTTCCTGCCCGTCTACCATGCGCGCGGCTATCTGAAAGCAGAATTCGCCGAAGCCCAGGCCAAAGTGGCGCAGGATGGGGCGCAGACGCTGGTGGATGTCAGCTTTCCAGTCACTCCGGGGGTTAAGTACAAACTGACCGATGTGAAATTTGCCGGCAACAGCGTCCTCCCTGCGGAGAAATTGCGAGAGCTGATTCACTTGAAAACTGGCGAGCCGGCAAATTCGGTGAAGCTCGCAGACGATCTGCAGGAAATACACAAGCTATACGGAACCCAGGGTTATTTGTTCGCCCATGTGAATGCCGTGCCCAGCATGGATGACGCGGCGGCGACCGTTGCGTATCAGCTCAACGTGACTGAAGACGAAATGTACCGCATGGGCGAGTTGAACATCGATGGCATTCCACCGGAAAACTCGAAAAAGATGCTGGCGCAGTGGCAGATGAAGAAGGGCGACCCTTACGACAGCAGTTATCCGCAACGCTTTTTCAGCATCATGTATCGCGATTTTGGGCTGCATGGATCGTATGATGTCGTTCCCAAGGAAGCCATCGATCGGCAGCAGAAAGTGGTCAATGTGGCTTTGCACTTTTTGCCAAAAAGCTGAGTTGACTTGGCTGCCGGTGTGAAGTTGGAATGGGATTGTTTGCAGTTAAAGCAATATACGTGACAAAGCTTACGAAAATCCTGGAGGGTCTTCTGATGAGATCACGGAAATTCAGCCTTACAGCTTTTTTGTTTGCGGCCGCGATGGTTTTGGTGGCGGCTGCCAAACCTCAAACCTTCACCGGCGAAGTCTCTGACTCCATGTGCGGCGCCAAGCACATGATGGACAACAAAGCGGAGTGCACCCGGGCCTGCGTCAGCAAAGGATCGAACTACGCGCTGGTGGTCGGCGACAAGGTTTATACGCTTAACACCACCGACAAAGCCGCCCTTGACCAATTGAATACTTTGGCCGGCGCACAGGCCAAAGTGACTGGAACTGCGAACGGCGACGCCATCGACGTGACCAAGGTTGCGGCTTCAAAATAAGCGCCGAGGACGTTTGTCGGTTAACTGCGAAGAGCGGAGAAAAAATACCCCATTCGGCAGCTAAGTTCCAGCTTGAACAAAGGGCAAGAATTTTTCTCGCAGTTTTCATGTTGCGCGCCGACATGCTGTGTTATGTTTGACGATTCATTGACTTCAAAACCCGGAGGGTTTCTGAATTGTCCAAAGACATGGTCCCCAAGCGGATCTTCTTCACCAAGGGGGTCGGTAAACACAAAGAGCGCCTGACGTCATTCGAACTGGCGCTGCGCGATGCCGGAATCGCGGCCCAAAACCTCGTCCGGGTTTCTTCCATCTTCCCACCACAATGCAAGTTGATCTCGCGAGCCCAGGGGTTGCCTTATCTGAATCCCGGCGAAGTGGTGTTTTCGGTGGTGGCGGAAAATTCAACGCATGAACCGCACCGTTTGCTGGCCGCAAGTATCGGCGTGGCGATTCCCGCGGACCGAAATACTTATGGCTATTTGAGCGAGCACCACTCCTTCGGCGAAACCGAAGACGCTGCCGGAGACTATGCCGAAGAACTCGCAGCCGAAATGCTGGCCACAACTTTGAACGTAGAGTTCGATCCAGACCGCTCGTGGGACGAGAAAAAAGAAATCTACCGGATCTCGAACAAGATCGTGCGCACGGCAAACGTCACACAGTCGGCGGTGGGGGATAAGCGTGGGTTGTGGACTACGGTGATTGCTGCGGCGATTTTTATTTTTGACTAGCTGACCAGCTTCAATTCGGCTTGCCGAAAGATTCTTCGGCTTTCGCCGCAGGCATCACCTGGGCTTCCCATCCGTCATATTCTCCTTGGAAGCGCAGGGCTAATTTTCTGAGCTCGAGAACGCTTTTGTCGATTGCGTCGCTTGTGCACTGTTGAATCTTCCCGAAACAGACGCCATAGGGATTTTCGCCCTCATGCTGGTGACTCTTGGAAAGCAGCGTGTACTGCTTCGTTTGAACGGCAGCCTCGAAATCCGATCGGTTGACCTCTGTCGGAAAATAAGCCCAGTGCAATACCTCACGAGGGATCTCGGGCTGGTCACCGTTATTCTCCATTACGTCCAGCACCTCGCGATTGAGAATCTTCTGCAGATCATCTTCAGGGGGGAAGAGGACGCTCAGACATTGGTTCCAAGCCGGATCCTGTTGGCTTCCATGGTCAAACTCATAACCAGGGAAGCTGTTCATGATATCCGCAACTGTCGCATCGAACGTGCCGGAGTTTGGGGCGTAGTAATAAAACTCTCGCCTGCCATCCGTTGTAATTCTCCCAATCCACACGGCTTGGCAGCCTTGGCTGATGGCATTGTTGACCCTGTCTTCGATAGCGCGAAGTGTCGGGAATTCTTCGCTGCTCGACAATCCATCTGGGCGGGGCTGTTTCAAATGAACCCAGAGCCACAATAACCACGGTCTAGCGGAGTCGGGTGCGATATTACGAAGGTGGATGTCCAAGAAAATGGACGCAAGCTTCCCGTTCACATTGTAGAAGTACGATACCCAGTGGTCAGTCATGGCGGGCGTCTCTGGTCAGGAACCACCCACGATTTCCTTGCTGCGTGCCGCCCCGCTAGGAAACTCTGGATATCGATTCTCGGGTGAAATTTGTGCGACCCGTTTATCCAGCGCCAAACGCCCAGGTCCCGTCGTTTTACTTACGACCACTGGCCTTCTCTTTTTTCGCTTTGTCATTTAGAGATTTTGCCTTCCCCAACCTCTCCAGCACCGCCGCCACAATCAGCGGCAGGCCAACCGTGGCGTCCACGAAGACTTCGCCGAAGCGGCCGCCTTCTGCGGGCGGCACGAACTTGCCCCAGGAAATTGCCTCGCTGTAGGGACTGCCTGAGAGGCCTCCCCAATAGACCGGCTCGGGGCAGATGCGAACGCCGTAGTGGTAGCGCTTCAAGGGCAAATTCTCGCCCAGACGGCGATGGCGCAGCTCAATGAACGGCCCGAATTGCTGCGACCAGTTGCGCGGGACGCCGCCGCCGATGGTGAAAATCCCCAGGCGTTTTTGGCGCAGGAGGGTCGAAGCGAAGTGCTCAAGGTCTTCAAACGGATCGAAGCGAATTTTGTGGCGGCCGGAGCCTTCGCGCACGCGGTTGTTGAGCGCTACATCTAATCCGAGTTCGGAGTCAGTGAATGCAGGCACGAAAACCGGCACGCCTTTTTCATACGCGGATTTCAGAATCCCGCGCTGGCCTTTGGCACGCTTCGCCAAATGCGCGCCGATGGCGTGGTTGAGTTTGTAGGAACACATAACTTCCGAGTGATCCCAGTCGGCGAGGACTGCAGCCATTACGCGTTCAACGTCGTCGAGGTTTTGTTCAGGCTCGAGCGTGTCATAAACCCGGTTGTAGCCTTGCTCGTAAAGTTCAGTGTCGGGCACGTCAGGGTTGTATTGATAATGCGAGCGGCCGGTGGCCTCGACCAGGCCATGGGCCATGAGCGCGCCGGTTGAGACGATGGCGTTGACGATGCCGCGGTCGATCAACTCAGAGATGATGAGCCCCTGCTTGGCAACGGTCATGGCGCCGGCGAGAGTCATGATCACGAAGCAGTCTTTATCGCGGGCCATGGCTTCGAGCACATCGGCAGCTTCACCGAGCTGGCGTCCGGTGAAGGCAGTCTTGGCCATCGCGCGGACGAGATCATCGATGGAATGGACTTTGCCAAGATCGAGCGGCTCTAACGGAACCAGGCGGTCTTCAATTGGGCTGTGCAGTTTGCGGTCGATCCCGGTGCCGTCGGTCGTGTGCTTCATTCTTCCCCCAAAGTTTTTATGCGAACGACTACTTTAATAGAAGCGCTTGGTTCTCGCTACTATTCTGCGTGATGATGGGAATGCAGAAAGCCAAAACCACAGAGTACACAGAGTTACACAGAGAAATTCCACAGAGATAATAAACTTAGAATGAAGCCTCTGTGGTGGTTCTCAGTGGACTCAGTGCTCTCTGTGGTTGGAATTTTTCTTTAGCCAAGCGGTCGCGGCAGTTTAGACGCAACAGCCGGGTGGCCGCATCTATTCCATCTTGTTATGCTAGTGGCTCGTAAGGAGGAAATTTGCCGGACAATTTTCGCGTAGGCCTGGTTCAGATGTCGGCGACACCGGATCCGGAGAAAAATTTACAACGCGCGCTCGACAAAGTGCAGGAAGCGGCGAAAAAAGGCGCGCAGATCGTCTGCCTGCCGGAACTTTTCCAGACGCAATATTTTTGCCAGCGCGAAGACGCGGTGCTTTTTGATCTGGCGGAACCGATACCGGGTCCGACGACGAAGAAGTTGGCGGAACTAGCGAAGCAATTGAAAATCGTTCTGATCGGATCGCTGTTCGAGAAGCGCGCGCCCGGGGTTTATCACAACACTGCGGTCATGATCGACGCCGACGGCAGCCTGCGCGGCATTTATCGCAAGATGCACATTCCGGATGATCCCCTCTATTACGAAAAGTATTACTTTACGCCCGGCGATCTCGGATTCAAAGCTTTTGATACCCAAGTCGGCAAGATTGGCACGCTGGTTTGCTGGGACCAGTGGTATCCCGAAGGCGCGCGGCTGACGGCGTTGCAGGGTGCGCAGGTGCTGTTTTATCCGACAGCGATCGGCTGGCATCCGGATGAGAAGCAACAGTATGGCGAGGCGCAGCACAACGCGTGGCACGTAATGCACCTGGCGCATGCAATTTCGAATGGAGTTTACGTGGCAGCGGTGAACCGCGTCGGATTTGAGCAGGGCGACGTTCGCGGCAATAAAGCAACCGCCGGAAAAGGACTGGAGTTCTGGGGCGGGTCGTTCCTTTCGGATCCATTTGGACGGGTGGTAGTGCAGGCTTCGCACGACAAAGAAGAAATCCTGATTGGCGAAGTTGATTTGCGGTTGCTCGAAGAAACCCGGCGTAATTGGCCGTTCCTGCGGGATCGTCGGATTGACAGCTATGGGCAGATTACCAGCCGGCTGATCGATTGATCTTGTTTATTCCTGATCATTCCGCCAAATAATTTCTCTGTGGCTTTTCTCTGTGCGCCTTTGTGTCCTCTGTGGTTCAGGTTTTTTCCGCATGCGCCTGCCAAATTTGAGGAGTTCCTCAGCATAAAACAAAGCTCAACCACAGAGGACACTGAGGTTCACCGTGAAAACCACAGAGGCATTATTTGTAGATTAAATATTTTTCCCGTATTTTTTGAAAATTCAGCAGGTCGCCTTGCCAGTCGAGATCAATGCGGTGGGGATCTTCGCCTCGGACAAGCTCGTCATACACAACTTTGCTCGCCAGAATATCGAGGATCTTTTCCACGTGATACTGCTGGGGATATAGCTTGAGCAGGGCCGAGGCCAATTCCATTCCAAATTCCGGAGCGTCAAGGAATTCGCGGTTCGTCAAAACGATATTCACGCCATGGCACGGCTGGCCGGAGTAAATGCTTGAAGCCGGCGTGAACGTGATAGGAACAAAGCGCACTCCGGGAATCTGGCGAGCATTGAGGTAGGCAGCGAACTCATGAGCGTTGATCCACGGTGCGCCCACAAGTTCGAAGGGAGTTTCAGTTCCGCGACCGACAGAAATGTTTGTTCCTTCAATCAGACCAACGCCCGGGTATACCTCAGCTTCGCTCAGGCTGCGAAGATTGGGGGATGTATTGATCCATTCAACGCCGGTGGAATCCAGCCAATCACCGCGCATCCAGCCTTGCATTGCAACCACCGTCAGCCTGGCGTGAATATTGTGCTCGGAGTTGAACATTTGCGCCAACTCGCCCAGGGTCATCCCATTGCGAACCGGGACCAGACCATAATTGGTGAAGTTTTCACGGCCGGGTTCAGAGACGGGACCTTGAATGAGCACGCCGCTTATAGGATTGGGACGATCGAGAACGATTAACGGAATTCCCGCTTTCGCTGCCTCTTCCAAACAATATCCGAGCGTCGTCTCGTAGGTATAAAAACGAACGCCTGCGTCCTGCAGATCAAAAACTACTGCGTCGAGTTGCTTGAGAACGTCGAGCGGCGGACGACGAGCCGCGTCCTTGCCGCCGTAAACGCTGTAAACCGTAATTCCAGTCGCGGCATCGCGCGAGTTGCCAACGTGCGTAGTGTCGAGTTCGCCGGTGACGCCGTGTTCAGGACTGAAGATGGCTGTGAGTTGCACTCCGGGTGCATGCGCCAGCACGTCGATGGTGCGCCGTCCGGATGAATCGACGCCAGTCTGATTGGTGAGAAGGCCGATGCGCTTGCCTTTCAGCAACTCGAAATCCTGCGATTCAAGAACGTCGATGCCAGTCAGCACTGATCCATTACGATCGTCGATGTGGTGTTGCGCGGTCATCGACTCGTTGTATCCGGTGAGCGTTTTCAAGCGCATGGCTTCCTGCTCGTCTGTAGTGAGCGGAATTGCCGCTGCCACCGCCGTCGCAACTCTTGTCCGCAGAGAGATTACGTTCCCCTGACCACGCGGGTGGACCGAGTTGGTTAGAAGAATGATGTAGGTGCGCGTGGTTGGGTCAATCCAGATGGAAGTTCCAGTGAACCCGGTGTGACCAAATGAACCAACCGGTAAAAGTTCGCCGCGATTCGTGGAAAAGGGCGAGTCGATGTCCCAGCCAAAGCCGCGAATTGCAGGTAAGTTGGCAGGCTGCTCGGGGCTGGTCATTTTGCGAATGGCTAATTGCGAGAGAGCCGGGCTGCCGTCGAGCAGGACCTGGGCGAATTTCGCAAGGTCGTCGGCGGTTGAGAATAATCCCGCGTGGCCGGCAACTCCTCCCATGCGGCGTGAACGCGGATCGTGAACTACTCCCCGCAGCATCTGGTTGTGCTCGTCATACTGCGTCGGGGCGATTTGCGGGATCCAGTCGTTGGGCGGCAGGAAGCGGGTGTGCGTCATACCCAGAGGAGTGAAAATATTTTGCGCGCAGTATGCGTCAAGCGTCGTTCCGGTGATTCGTTCAACCAGCGCGGCTAGCACAATGAAATTTGTGTCGCTATAAATAAATTGAGTTTCAGGCGGAGCGACTGGAGTAGCGGCGAACGCCATGCTGTACGCCGCCTCGCGGCTGTTGAAATCGGGAGTGAGATCGATATCCGGCGCGAACCCCGAGTAGTGAGTGAGAAGATCGCGAACTGTAATATCGCCCTTGCCGTTCTGGCCAAATTCCGGAATGTACTTCACCACCGGGTCGTTCATCCGGATTCTTCCCTGCTCCTCCAGTTGCATCACGGCGGTTGTGGTAGCGATGACCTTGGTTAACGATGCCATGTCGAAAATTGTGTCAACCGTCATGGGCTCGACCTTGGGTTCCAGCGAGCGGTTGCCGAACGCCTTGCGATAGATCACGTGACCGTCATGGCCCACGAGCAAAACTGCTCCAGGCATCTCGTGGTTTTGAATGGACGTCTGAACAATGGAATCGAGAACATTCAGGTTGGGGGCGGCGCCTTCCTGTGCGAAAGCAGGCGCGCAGCAGGCGATCCACAGCAGCAGAGCGATGTTGATATGTTTGCAGGCCATTTTGTGGGGCATCAGGCTAGTTTTATTTTCAGACGGCATCTCTGAATTTATCTTATCGCTGTGTGAAGCGATCAAGTTACCGCAGACGGGGTGCCGTCGGTGCTACTCCGGCTTTACCACGGAAGTTGCGTCTGCTATAACCGCGATAGATTCCAATTTTTGAAGAACCCACTGAATACCACTTCAACATCCGAGGCGCGAACTCCTGCTCCGCAGTATAAGAATCAGGACAGGATTTTTTCCCGTGCTTTCAAGATTCTCGCGGACGCGGTTGAGCAAAAAGCATTCCCGGGAGCGTCGGTTGCGGTAACGCATGGCGGAAAACTAGTCGCGCTGAAAGCATTGGGGCGATTCACTTATGACGAAACCTCGCCGCCGGTTGAGACAGAAAGTACTTTTGATTTGGCATCGTTGACCAAGGTTGTGGCCACGACCACCATGGCCATGGTTCTCTACGAGCGCGGGTTGCTTGATCTGGAGATGCCGGTTGTCGGAGTCTTGCCGGAATTTCAAAGTGGAGATTCAAGGCGGAGGGAAATTACTTTTCGGCAATTGATGGCGCACAGTTCGGGACTTCCGGCTTACGAACGACTTTTTCTGCGGGCTAACTCTAAAGATGAGCTTCTGCACCAGGCGTTTTCGGTTCCGTTGAAACACAATCCCGAAGCCCGTGCGGAATACAGCGATGTCGGATTTATTCTGCTGGGAGTTGCACTCGAGCGAATTGCAGGTGAGCCGCTCGACCGATGGTGTCAGCGCGAAATATTTGGTCCACTGGGAATGCCTCATACCAGCTACAATCCTCCCGCCCTATCGAGATCGAAGATTCCGCCGACGGCAGACGACCGGACGTTTCGCAAACGGATTATTCAGGGTGAGGTGCAAGACGAGAACGCAAGCGTGATGGGCGGAGTCGCTCCGCATGCCGGATTGTTCGCAACCACGTCGGATGTTGCGCGCTTTGCACAAGCAATGCTGAATGGCGGCGTCCCGATTTTGCGGAGGGAAACGTTGTCTTTCTTCACCCGTCGGGAACAGTCGCCTGCTGGAACTTCGCGAGCCTTGGGTTGGGACACTCCTTCGAGTCCGTCGCAATCCGGCAAATATTTTTCTCCAACAGCTTTCGGACACCTCGGCTTCACCGGGACATCGTTGTGGATTGATCCGGAGCAGCAAATCTCAGTAACACTGCTTACCAATCGCACTTGGCCGCACTGCTCGAATTGGGGGATCAAACAGGTCCGGCCGGCGTTTCACGACGCGGTCATAGAAGCACTCGGAGTTGCTGCGTGAAAAAATTCCGCGCACCGAAGCTCGAAGAACTTCCGACAGAGCAACTGAATTCAGCTTCAGCTGAGTTGGACCTGAAGTCGTCGCTCGAGATTGCGCGAATCATCAACGGTGAAGACGCGACTGTCGCGGGAGTGGTGGCACAAGTATTGCCGCAGATTGCGCGGGGGATTGATTGGATTGCCGATGCACTCGCCAGCGGCGGCCGGCTGATTTACGTGGGAACCGGCACCAGTGGCAGGATTGCCGCGCTGGACGCTTCCGAATGTCCGCCGACGTTCAATGTTCCGCCCAGCACAGTGCAGTTTGTCATGGCGGGAGGCGTGCGCGCACTGAGCCGGGCGGTCGAAGCAGACGAAGATTCGCGGGAGCTCGGTGTGCGGGAGATCCGCAAGAGAAAACCTGGCAAGAAAGATGTGGTGGTAGGAATCGCAGCCAGCGGACGAACGCCGTTCACGGTTGCCGCAGTCGAATACGCGCGCAAGGCTGGAGCGAAAACCATCGCGCTGACGTGCAATCCTGATTCGCCACTGGAGAAGGCCGCAGAGCTGGCCATCGTTGTGGAAACAGGGTCTGAGGTCGTGTCGGGTTCTACTCGAATGAAGGCGGGCACTGCCGAAAAGTTAGTGTTGAACATGCTCTCGACCGGCGCTATGGTCAAGCTGGGTTATGTATATGGCAACCTGATGGTGAATCTCCACCAGAAAAATACCAAGCTCACGGAGAGAGCGGTCACTATTGTTGCGCGGGCTCTGGGGACTGATCGTGATAAGGGGCGTGTGGCGCTGCAACGGGCGGGTCGAGACGTGCCGATTGCGATTGTCATGGCTAAGGCTGGGGTTTCGCGGGCGAGCGCTGAGAAATATTTGAAGGCTGCAAGAGGGCACGTTCGAAGAGCTATTGCCGCTGCCCAGGTTGCTAGAAAACCTTGAGCCAGAGGGCCACGTTCGACTTCGCTCAAGGCAGCTTCGGTACACAGGGATGCACAGAGGTAACCTTCGCATTTTTTAACTTCCGGCTAGAATCTGAAAGTACACCCGCAATTATTCGATCTACTTAGGATCTTCTTCGATGGACAAATTTGTAATTCGCGGCGGCAATCCGCTGCTGGGCACGATTCGAGTCAGCGGCGCTAAAAATGCGGCATTGCCGGCGATGGCTGCTGCCCTGCTGACGGAAGAACCGGTCATTCTCGAAAACATTCCGCAGGTACGTGACATCGAGACTACGCGCAAGCTGCTGACAGCGATGGGCGCCGAAGTTGAACTGGGTTACGGACGGGCGCAGCATCGCACCACGATTTGTTGCCGCAAGCTAAATTCGCCGGAAGCTTCGTACGAGCTGGTGAAAACCATGCGCGCTTCGACGCTGGTGCTGGGGCCACTGGTGGCACGCTGCGGACGGGCGCGGGTTTCATTGCCAGGCGGCTGCGCGATTGGCGCGCGTCCAATCGACTTGCATATTAAAGGTCTCGAGCGGCTGGGCGCGAAAATCATTCAGGAGCATGGATACGTGGAAGCGACCGCCGAACGCTTGCGCGGAGGCGAGATTGTTTTCGACAAGATCACGGTGACGGGGACTGAAGACCTGCTGATGGCAGCGACCCTGGCGGAAGGCGAGACCGTGATGCGGAATTGCGCGCGCGAACCTGAAGTTGCCGATCTTGCCGATTTGCTGAACAAAATGGGAGCCAAGATCGAAGGCGCGGGCACAGAAACCATTCGCGTGCGCGGAGTAAATAAACTTCGCGGCGCGAAACACCGCATCATCCCTGACCGTATTGAGGCCGCGACGTTCATCATTGCTGGCGCGCTTACCGACGGCGATTTGAATATCACGGGATGCGATCCCGCTCACCTTGGATCGCTGTTGCAGAAATTGCAGGAGGCTGGAGTAAAGACGCGGCACACGCCGGATTCGGTGCGGGTCGAGGGCAGTGCGAACCTCAAAGCCGCGGACGTAACCACCGAAGAGTACCCGGGATTCCCGACGGACCTGCAGGCTCAATACATGGCATTGGCCACGCAGGCTGAGGGCACATCGGTCATCACAGAAAATATTTTCGAGAACCGATTCATGCATGCGCAAGAAATGCTGCGCATGGGAGCGAACATCAAGATCGAAGGCCGACGGGCCGTAGTGCGTGGCAAGACACCCTTGAGCGGCGCGGCAGTCCTGGCTTCTGATTTGCGAGCTTCGGCTTCGCTGGTGCTGGCCGCGTTGGTGGCTGACGGCGAGACGATCATCGACCGCGTGTATCACATCGACCGCGGCTATGAAAATATTGAAGAGAAGCTGCGCGGGGTAGGAGCGCAGATTCGGCGCATTGGGGAAATATTGCCGAAGCGACGGGGATCGGGTGCTGCTTAGAAAAAGTTTTTACCGCAGAGAGGACGCCGAGTGCGCCGAGAAAACCGCTCAAAAAGTTTAACAATCAGGGCGAAGATGGAACAACAAAAGGCCTCGACTCTCGTCGAGGCCTTTGAAATTTATGCGAACTGCTTTTAGTGGCGCCCGCCGCCTCCGCCATGCCCGCCGTGACCGCCGCCACTGTGTCCACCACGGCCGCCTCGACCACCGTCACGCCGACCACGACGACGACCGCCGCCTCCACCGCCTCCGCCCGGACGGCCACCGCCGCTGCGCGGACGATCTCCGCCGCGATCGCCGGTGCTGGAGGGTTGAGGAGCATCAACACGATTAAAGTTGGGCTCGTCGCCTTCTTCGAATTCAGCGCCACCTTCGAGAGTCAGGCCACCGGTTACCGGCGCCGCGACTGCAACGGCCTCGACTGGAGCTCTTTCCTCGCCGCCGTCGCCATCCGGCGGAGGAGCGCCTCCCATTTTTGCGCGCTGCTCTTTCAGGATAGCTTTGCGTGAAAGGCGAATGCGATTGCCTTCAACCGCCAGCACTTTCACCAGCACCTGATCGCCTTCTTTCAACTCGTCGCGAACATCTTTAATGCGATGCTCGGCGACTTCGCTGATGTGGAGCAGGCCTTCGGTTCCGGGAATGATTTCGACGAATGCGCCGAAATCCGCCAGCCGCGTGACTTTGCCGAGATAGGTCTTCCCTACTTCGGCGGTCGCAGTCAGGTCGCGAATAATCTGCAGAGCTTTGTTCGCGGAAGATTCGTCGTTCGAAGCCACGTTGATTTTGCCGGTGTCTTCGACGTCGATCTTTACTCCGGTTTGCTCGATGATAGAGCGAATCATTTTGCCGCCGGGCCCAATCACGTCGCGAATCTTATCGACTGGAATCTGCAAGGTATAGATTCGCGGAGCAAAGCTGGAAACTTTCTCGCGATGGGTGGAAATGACTTCATCCATCTTGCCGAGAATGAACATGCGGCCGCGTTGCGCCTGAGCAAGAGCCTCACGCATGATCTGCGCGGTGATGCCGCCGACCTTGATGTCCATCTGCAGCGCGGTAATGCCGTCTTTTGTTCCGGCGACTTTGAAGTCCATGTCGCCGTAGTGGTCTTCTGCGCCCGCAATGTCGGTCAGAATTGCGTAATCGTCGCCTTCCTTCACCAGACCCATGGCAACGCCTGCGACTGGGGCTTTGAGCGGAACGCCTGCGTCCATCAACGAAAGCGCTGCGCCGCAAACCGTGGCCATTGAAGACGAGCCGTTAGACTCGAGAATGTCCGAGACGACGCGCATGGCATAAGGCCACTTATCTTCGCTGGGCAGAACGGCTGAAACTGCCCGCTCGGCGAGCGCGCCATGACCGATTTCGCGGCGTCCAGCGCCGCGCAGAAATGCAACCTCACCAACAGAAAACGGCGGAAAGTTATAGTGAAGCATGAAGCGCTTCTTGGCTTCGCCTTCGAAGACCTCAAGTCTCTGCATATCATCCGAAGTGCCGAGAGTTGTGGTGACTAGGGCTTGGGTTTCGCCGCGGGTGAAGATGGCTGATCCGTGGGTGCGCGGTAAGACGCCGACTTCGATCCAGATGTCGCGAATCTGATCGAAGGCGCGGCCATCGGGACGGCGTTTTTGTTTGATCACCGCCTCGCGGAAAATCCGTTCGCGCAGGGTCTCGTAATAAGTTTTCAACTTGGCTTTGGCTTCTTCGTCGTCTTCGGGAAGCGCGGCCTGCAATTCTTTTTTCAGTTCGCGGACCAGGTTGTAGCTTTCGGCCTTGGGATGCTTCTCGGTGTCGAGGCGGTCGGTGAGATCGGCGCCGATTTTTGACTTCAAGCTGTCGTAATACTTCTGATCGAATTCCGGCGGGGTGACTGCCCTCTTCGGTTTGCCGGCTTTTTCGCGCAGCTGGTTGATGGCGGCGCAAATCTTTTTAATCTCGGTGTGAGCGAACTCAATCGCGTCAACCACCGTTTCTTCCTTCACTTCTTTGGCGCCGGATTCAATCATCACGATGCCTTCGGCAGTTCCGACCACCATGATGTTCAGCAGGCTGTCGCGCATCTCGGCGTAAGTGGGATTGATGATGAACTGGCCGTCCACCAGGCCGACGCGCACTGCGCCAATCGGGCCGAGGAACGGAATGTCTGAAATGGTGAGCGCCGCGGAGGCGCCATTGATGCCCAGGACGTCAGGGTCATTTTCGGTGTCGGCGGAGAGCACGAAGGCAATCACCTGAGTTTCACAACGGAAGCCTTCCTGGAACAGCGGCCGCACCGGGCGATCGATCTGGCGGCTGGTGAGAATCTCGCGCTCGCTAGGCCGGCCTTCGCGCTTGATGAAGCCGCCGGGGATGCGTCCGCCGGCGTAGGTGTATTCGCGGTAGTCAACAGTGAGGGGGAAGAAGTCGATGCCTTCGCGCGGTTCAGGATTCGAGGTGGCGGTGGCGAGAACGACGTTGTCGCCCACTCTTACTACGACGGAACCGTGGGCCTGCTTGGCCAATTTTCCGGTTTCAAATGAGATTCGTTTACCGCCGGTGAGGTCAACAGAAATTTCTTGTTTCATGATTTGTCCTTTGAGGAGGGCGTCGGAAAACAGCCATTAGCTTTTAGCTCTTGGCTCTTAGCTAAACCGTTCGCGCCAACGGCTGGCATCGGTCTCGAAGCTTTTTTTGATTTGACTAAAAGCTAAGAGCTAAAAGCTAAGAGCTGAGTCGAGAGAATGGAACGTAACCTTCAACCTCATGCCGCCGGACGAGATACGGCGCGGTTCCGGAGATATAGGAACGAACGTTCAAACAAAAACAGCCTCCTACTTGCGGAGGCCGAGTCTTTGAACAACCGTCTTGTAGCGCTCGGAATCGTATTTTTTGAGGTAGTCAAGCAAACGGCGACGCTTGCTGACCAGCATGAGAAGACCGCGGCGTGAGCCATGATCTTTCTGGTGCATTTTGAAGTGGTCCGTCAATTGACCAATGCGCTCGCTCAACAGAGCGACTTGAACTTCCGGGCTGCCGGTATCGGTAGCATGCGTACCGTACTGATCAATGACTGATTTCTTTTGCTCTCTGGCTAGCACTAACCTGATGCACTCCTTCTAGATTGTCAACGTTTAGTTGTCGTAATCAGGCTAACACGGTGACGGGAGTGGCGGCAAGTTGGAGGCGCGCAATATCTTAGTCAGCTGCATCTGGTTTATTGTGTCCCGGCGTTTCAGTCGCTTGCGGTTCCTTCAGCAGGTGCCAGGCTTCGCGGTAAGTCTCGTAGAATGCGCCAGCTCGCTTGGTTTTCCCTCCGGGGCAGAGTCCCGGATGAAGACGAATGGAGATGCTTTTAAGCGCTTCTATAGGAATCACGTACCACGTCTGACATGGCGCGACGTATGCGGCTATGAAATCAATCTCTTCCAATGAATATGCGAGGCCGCCCCTGCTCATCCGATGGCGAGCCAGAATCGAGAATCCGGTTTGACGGCGGTCGCGTCTGGTGTAGCAGGATTTCACTTGCACTCGCGCCAAATGCCGGCCGTGCTGGACGAGAAAGTCGTAGGCATGGCTGTCGCCGTAGGGTCTCGCGACCCCAATGCCTTCGCTTGCTGCCCGATACATAAACGCAAGTTCGGCGAGCTCACCCATACGTTTGGTGCCGAGGTGTCCCGTCGGCAGGTAGTCTTTTCGTTTTTTCAAGTTGGGTATACCGTGGTTGTGATTAGTGGCTGGTGGACAGAAAAGCTGCGCGACGGGGGCTCTGGGAGGGTTCGCCCCTACATGAGCTGAAAAAGAAAAAGGCGCGGAGGGAATCCGCGCCTTTTCTATGTCCTATTTTCAGAATAGCAAATTGAAAGGGAAATTGTGCCAAGTTTTAATTTTTATTTTGTGCTTTGATTCAGTGGGTTAGAGGGAAATAGTGCGTTTAGGGGGCTTGACAAGATTTCCACGGTTCGGCAGTTCTGGGTCCCTCGGCTTCGCTCGGGATTTCGCCGCGCGGCTCGGAAACGTTTGGACGCGTAAGAAAGGGTGCCCCGTCAACCTTGAAATCGAAAATGCCGACACTGAAAACATCTCATCGCGCAAGCGTTCGAGGTGCCCACCCTTTGAAAAGCGCAAAGAGTGGGGCACTCTCAGTTGTAGTGATATCGGCACGGAAAGGATGGGCCACCCGTCCGCTCATCAGCTTCGCTGACTGAGACAATATTTCCTACGAACGGCTCAACCCTAATCTGCAATTCGCGAGTGGTGCCAACTTCTTTCGTCATAACGTACCATACCAACTCAGCTATAGTGTCGCCTGGGGTTGTGAGCCGTCCTCGGTCCCGCTCGTCAACATTCGTAACGCGAAAAATGGCAGATGTGACCTGCAATGGGCCGTAGAATTCAGCAAGCTTCCGCAACGGCAATGATTCCAGGAGTTCCGTCTTCCTCCCAGGCCCGAATCGCATGGGCCACTTCTGATTGACGGCAGCCACCATTTCTGCGTCGGACCATTCCGGATGGGAGTTGAGTAAATCAAAAGCAGCCTTTCCCACTCCAGTTGTGCCGCCGCCTTGTTGACTGAAACTGGGGCGGCACGAGACCACGTGTTGGGAGTAATCGATAAAATCAAAGCCGAGATAAAGCGGCAGTTTGAAATCGCCGAGTTCACCAGGCCCATCGTGAGTCTCAGTTCCCTGCTTAATCGCGCCGGAAAGAGGGCGCTCTACTGGATAAATTCCGATATTTATAATTCCGGCCTCAATTGGAGTAACAATTGGCTTATCGACAGGTTTGTTTATTGCAAGAGCACCCGAAAACCCAATACTAAGATCTTCATCTTTAAGCTGCGGATAAAGTAATTTGACTAATCGAACGGAGGTCACAACATTGTCGAGTGCTCCGCATGATCCTTTACTCACGTCCGCGATCGACATTGTGCTCACCGCAACAATGAAAACTACCCACCAACAACACCTCTGTAACAAAATAATTCTCATTGACCGTGTGCCTCCTTAGAAAAAACTAATACTTCATCTCCTATTACCTTCCAGTGCAGTATCGGAACCGGATTTCCGTGTTCATTAACCCAGCCTCCGGGATCATTATCCAACTCCTGATTTGCCAAAGTAACGGCTTCCTGTAGGTTATTACCCTGTACCAGTCGTTGTGCGATGTGCAGCCACGCGAATTCACCCATGCTGCGTATTATGTCTTGAACACCGATTGGAACCACTGCCGCCCTATGCCTTGTCTGCGGCGTGATACCAATAAACTGTTCAAGATTATTGGCGCTGAGGTCGCACGCAGCGATGAAGATGATTTTCGCATCCGTCTTGAGCGGCGAACGCCCAATGCCAGCGACATAGTTGTTCCCCTGCCCGTCCTGATACTGGACGGGTGGCCCATGCAACTCAATCGGGTGGCCCGTCCAAGCTTCGCTTGGGCGGGGGTTTTGAGTCCTGGTGTCCTGCTTAAATCCTGGTGTCCTGGTTAGAGGCCAATTGGAAACGGGAGCGGACCTACTCAATTACGAGGCGATGGATTGGAATACCCCACCCAAGCGGAGCTTGAGTGGGGCACCCGAGATTGAGTGAGGTTATCCGAGCTTGAGTGGGGCACGACGGGTGGCCCATAGTCAATCGGGTGCCCCGTCCAAGCTTCGCTTGGGCGGGGGTTTTGAGTCCTGGTGTCCTGCTTAAATCCTGGTGTCCTGGTTAGAGGTTCCCGGTTGGAAACGGGGGCGGACCTACTCAATTACGAGGTGATGGATTGGAATACCCCACCCAAGCAGAGCTTGAGTGGGCACACTTGTCAATTTCGTTCGTTGATTTCCTCAGGATGGATGTTCATCCGTCACAGACTTCGTCCTGGGCAAGAAACTACATTCTCCCTGTGCCCTGGGGATTGAAACGTTTTCAAGAAACTCGCGATTCTCACTTCATCACCTTTAGTTGTTACCGGCGCAGACCGAAGCTTGGAACAGCCGAGTCTCGCTGCACCTTTCAGTCGGCGCTCGAACGTGTTCGGGAGCAGTACCAGATGCGGGTGTACGGATACGTAGTTATGCCCGAACATGTCCATCTGTTGATCAGCGAACCAGAACGCGGCACGCTGGCGCAAGCCATTCAGTCATTGAAACAGGGAGTCGCGCGAAGGCTGGCGCTGCGGGAGAAAGACTCCTTCTGGCAGGCACGCTATTACGACTTCAATGTCTGGTCTGAACGGAAGTTCGTCGAGAAATTGAAGTACATTCATCGCAATCCGGTGCGGCGGGGATTGGTTGAGCGTGCCGAAGATTGGAGTTGGAGCAGCTTCAATCATTATCTGAGGGGTGATCGTGGGCCCATCGAGATTGAGTCTCACTGGACGGCGCGGATCAGGGAGAGAGCCGGAAGCTTTCCAACCGTACGAGTGCGGTCAACCGAAAATCCCCACCCAAGCGGAGCTTGAGTGGGGCACCCGACTTTGAGAGGGGCACCTTCGTCCGTGATAATTTTGATAACTTAATTCAGCCTTACCGCCCCGCGAAGGCAGACTGATCCGGGAATGATTCTTCGCGCCATCCTTCTTTCTTGTCCTTGGCGTCTTTGTCTTTGTCTTTGCCCCAGGTCCAGTACATGCCGATGTAAGCGTAGTTTTCGGTCTGTCCGCCTACTGAGTGACCGTAGCAGAATAAGAACTGCTCACCGGGATGTTGCTTGAAATGGTAGTAGCCGCCCACGTCGATCAGGGTCGAGGATCCGGTTTGCGCGGCGGCGCTTCCCTCGCGGCCATGTGCGAAGAGCTCTGCACCCAGTTCGAGGCGCTTGCTGAGTTCTTTCTTCACCAGCCAGCCGGTGTAGAGAAAGTTGCGGTATCCGGTTTGCGGCACCACCTGATAGCCGGCACCGCCGTCAAACGTCCATTTGCCCTCGTTTTTTTGCAGCCAGATCGGAAGCTTGTACCAAACTTTGCCCACGCCCAGGCCTTTGTTTGCGTTGCCGGTTGGAATTTCAAACATGGTAAAGGAGCCGATCTGAGGGATGTATTTAGTCTCTTTGATGAAGGCGATTTTGGCGCCGAGCTCCATGTCGGTTAGTCCGAACTCAGTCGGTCCGATCCCGCTGGGCGCATATGCAGGATTATTAAGCGGCGCAACCACTCCAAACGGGAGAATCGCGTGGAGCTGAACACGAGGCAATGCGCCCCAGTTAAACTCAAAAGCCGGACCGGTGGAGTCCATTTCAACCGGGGTTCCGTCCGCGGCCCCAAATACGTAGAACTCGTAATGATGCAGGTCGACGGGGACGGGATCGTCAGTCTGATAGGGCGGTCCCTGCGCCCACATCTTTGTTCCCCACATAGTGACGAAGACAAGCAACGCTGCAGCCATGCGAAGAGAGCGAATGTTCATAAACCGATCGACCCCATGCCCAAAGAAGAGCGGGCCAGCCCTCAAGTATTTCATGAGGTTAGCCGCCTGTACTCCCGACTTCAGCAGCTTCCAACAGCAGAGCACTTTCTGCCATCACAGTATTACGGTATGCTTGAGACCATGTACGTGAGATGTACCCATTGCGGGTACGACAATAGCCCTGAATACCGCTTCTGCGGGATGTGCGGGGCTTCATTGGCGCATCCACCCGCGGCTGAGGCGACGCCTGCGAAAGAGGCGCGGCCCGCGCCCAGGAAAGACAACGGGCGCTCTGAACCCGTGAATGGGCCGTCGTTCCTGGGACTGGCAGACGATGCCGCCGATCCTAAAGTTGAATTTCATTATCTCTACGAAGACGAGCAGCCGAAGAGCCACGCGGGTTTGATCCTGATGCTTTTCATTGCATTGGGAGCTGCGGGTTACCTGGGATGGCAGTGGAAGCACAACGGGTTCCCTTTTAATCGCATGGGCAGCGGACAGCAGGCGTCGGCTTCGCCATCGGAAGTTGCGCCAGCTTCGAACTCTGACCAGCAGACGCACATTGATAAGCCCATGACCGGCGCGGGAGACGTGCTGCCAACGCAACCGGACCAGAACGCGCAAAATCAAACCCCGGTCAAGCCGACGGAAACTGATATTCCGCCGGCGAACGGCGCGGCTGCGCAGAGTAGTTCGCCGCAACAGAATCAGGAGCCGCAGCCGAATGCAGCAGCAGCGCCCGCCAAGAATGACGACTCCGCCGAGAAGCAGAACGCCGCTCCCGCAGATCAGAATGCAACCGAAGAGGCGAATGCAACCCCGCCTCCAGGCGTGGCCAAGGCTTCGCGAGTGGCCAAAGAACCAGCGCGAGCTCGTGAACCCAAGCCTACGCCTTCACGTCCGGCAGGGGCCGCGGCGGCAGGCACTGCGCCTGACGCTGATCTTGAACTTGCCGGCGAAAAATATCTCTATGGAAATGGTGTGCTGCAGAATTGCGCACGAGCTGAGAGCAGTTTGCGCACCGCGGCGATGCATGGAAATTCCAAAGCTGAAACCGTGCTTGGCACCATGTATGCCACCGGACACTGCGTCGGGCGCGATCTGCCTTCAGCGTATCGATGGTTTGCGCGAGCGCTGCACGAGGAGCCACAGAACACGCGCATCTCCGCGGACCTGCAGGTTTTGTGGCGGCAGATGACGCCGCAAGAAAAGCAACTGGCCACAAACCGCGGCCAATAACTACAAATTATCTGAGTCAATGCTCCCGAAATACTCCGGCTTCTCTCAACTAACAACAGATCGGGATAGACTTTTCTTGACCATGTTCTGGCGTCATAAGTGCGCCGTAATATTTCTTTTTGCCGCGTGCATTGCCACCGCGTCCGACCAACCCGCAGTCACTCCACATGCCGCGGCCAGCCGGGTTCCGGCGCGGAAAATCACGGTAATCGGTGTGTCGAACTTTGGCGAGGTGACCCCTCATCTCTTTCGTGGCGGACAACCGAAACTGGCGGGCTATGACCACCTCAAGCAGATGGGGATCGACATAGTGGTTGATTTCCGGCTGAGCGGCGAAGACAACGAAAAGAAAGACGTGACCAAGGCCGGCATGAAGTTCGTTTATCTCAAATGGCACTGCCTGTTTCCGCACGACGAAGTTTTCGCGAAATTCCTGGAGCTGCTGCGCGAAAACCCTGACAAGAAAATCTTCGTCCATTGCCGCTATGGCGATGACCGTACGGGGATGATGATCGCCGCCTATCGTATGGCGGTTGAGCAGTGGACACCGGAGGAAGCTCGCAAAGAGATGGAGAAATTCGGCTTCCATCGGTTGGTCTGCCCGCGGCTGGGACCTTACGAAAAACACTTTCCCGAACATTTGAAAAACGGGCCCGCGTTCAAAGATTGGCGAAACCACTCCGTTGAATCGCGCTGATTCGCCTCCGTTTAACCCCGGCAAGCTGCTTGTTTCCTTCGGCTTGTGATTCTCTACAATATTCTCGCGATTCAATCGTCTTCGCTTATAGATGAAGGCGCTGGCCATCGACATGACGCGCGAACAGGATCGGCAGATCTCTGAAGCGGTCGAGCAACAGCGGTCTCGGCTGCGAAGTTTCATCAGCCGGCGGGTCGCTGATCCCAGCGACGTTGAAGACATTCTGCAGGAAGTTTTCTTCGAACTGGTCGAGGCATACCGGCTTATGAAGCCGGTCGAGATGGTGGGGGCGTGGCTGTTCCAGGTAGCTCGGAACCGGATCATCGATCGGTTTCGCAAGAAGAAGCCCGAGCCACTGCCGGACTTGAGCGTGGAATCTGAGGAAGGCGGAATGCTTTCGATCGAGGAATTTCTGCCTTCTCCCGATGCCGGGCCGGAAGCGGCTTACATCAGGGCTGTGCTGATTGAGGAGCTTGAAGCTGCGCTGGAGGAATTGCCCGGAGATCAGCGTCAAGTATTTATCGCGCATGAGATCGAAGGCCGAAGTTTCAAAGAATTGGCGGCAGAAACCGGAGTGAGTATCAATACGCTTCTGTCTAGAAAAAGATATGCAGTGCTGCACCTGCGGCAAAGACTGCAATCGGTGTACGAAGAATTTCTGAGTTAAAAGGAGAGGCATATGGCGGGTAACAGAGCAGTGCGATTTGTTAAATTTCTGGTTATCGGCGTGATTTTTATTTCGATTTTTGCGATAGGGTTCGGCGAGGCCGTGCTGCACTTGTGGAACTGGCTGATGCCGGGGCTCTTCGGGCTTCACCAAATCACCTACTGGCAGGCGGTGGGACTATTGGGCCTGTGCTGGATCTTGTTTGGCGGACAAAGGGGATGGATGAGGCCGCACATGGGCCGTGGCCGCTACATGCGAGGATGGTGGGAGAAGATGAGTCCGGAAGAGCGCGAAAAATTTCGCGCCGGCATGCGGGCGCGTTGCGGACACATGGGATCTGCAGCGACAGAACCAAAGCTCTGACATCCGCACCTGTGAGGCGAAACCCGCGGCTGTGAACCGAGCTTCGAGGAAAGAGTCCGCAGCCGCTCGTCGCGAACCCTAGTCCTTTACAACCTGCAAATTATCGGTGACCGAGAAAACTCCGGAGACGCTCTTGGCGCGGATTTCAGCCGTGTTCTTATCGTTCTCGCTATCGACCACGCCTTCCAGGGTAACGTGGCCATTCTTGACGATGATCCGGATAGGTTTAACCACCGGCATATCGTATTTCTGAAGCGACGGGTAGCCGTAAATCGCGACATAAAGGTTGCGTCTCAGACCGTTGTCCATGGGCGAAAGCGGAAGAACCTCGATCTGGTTATCAACTTTTTCGACGCCTTCAACGTGCTTGACGGCGTTTTCCGCGTCCGATTTTTCGACCGGTTGGGTCACTTGTCCGATCAAAGTTACGGTGTAGCCATCCACCTTGTACGCCAGGTTATCGAAAACGCTCAAACGTGGCAGCAGCAATAACTGGTGGCGCACCTCTTTTACAAGACGTTCTTCGGCTTGAGCCGGAACCGGGGTCTGGCTGGCTTGTCCCCAAGCGGCCGAAGCGAGCAGCAGTACGGCTGCAAACACGAACAGTTTAGCTTTCATCAGAAACCTCCTCTTGCATTTAAAGCCAAGCGTAGGTTTTTGATGATAAACGTTCAACGAGGGATTACTGGGAATTAGGAAAGTTCCTAGGCTTCTTCCTGCTCTTTTAACTTTGCGATCACCGTGAAGTCTTCGAGGGTGGTGGTGTCGCCCTTTACGTCACCGTTCGTAGCCAGTTCGCGCAACAGCCGGCGCATGATCTTGCCGCTACGGGTTTTGGGAAGTGAGTCAGTGAAGCGGATATCGTCGGGCTTGGCCAGGGACCCGATCTCCTTGGCCACCCATTTACGGAGTTCTTCTTTTAGGTCCGGTGTAGGCGTACGGCCGCCTTCAAGAGTCACAAATGCCGAAATCGCCTGACCCTTTACTTCATCCGGGCGCGCAACTACGGCAGCTTCGGCAACCCATGCGTGCGCAACCAGAGCTGATTCCACTTCCATGGTGCTCAGGCGGTGGCCGGAGACATTGATGACATCATCCACCCGGCCCATGATCCAGAAGTAACCGTCTTTGTCTTTGCGGGCGCCATCGCCGGTGAAATACATGCCGGGAATCTGCGACCAATACTGCTTCACGTAGCGGTCGGGATCTCCGTAGATGGTACGCAGCATCCCGGGCCAGGGCTGCTTCAAGACGAGAAATCCGCCGGAGCCAGCCGGGACCGGTTCGCCTTCCATAGTGACGACTTCGGGCACGACGCCGGGAAACGGCTTGGTTCCCGAGCCAGGTTTGGTTGCGATGGCGCCGGGTATGGGAGAGATCATGATGTGGCCGGTTTCGGTTTGCCACCAGGTATCGACGATCGGACAGCGATTGTGGCCGATCACTTCGCGATACCACATCCATGCCTCGGGATTGATCGGCTCACCCACTGTGCCGAGGAGGCGCAAACTATCGAGTTTGTGCTTCTTTGGCCACTGATCTCCCCAACGAAGAAAGGTTCGGATTGCGGTGGGCGCGGTGTAGAAAATATTTACTTTGTGGCGATCGATGATGCTCCAAAAGCGATCCGGCTCAGGAAAGTTGGGCGCGCCTTCGTACATCAGAGTTGTGGCACCATTTTGCAGCGGGCCATAAA
The DNA here is from genome assembly GCA_963702345.1 of uncultured Acidobacteriota bacterium. Taxonomy (GTDB): domain Bacteria; phylum Acidobacteriota; class Terriglobia; order Terriglobales; family Acidobacteriaceae; genus Gp1-AA145. Next base: position 87,182 of record CAVPCD010000019.1, read on the forward strand.
CGATGTAGCTGTGGCCAGTGACCCAGCCGATGTCAGCCGTGCACCAGTAGATGTCTTCCTCGTGCAGATCGAAGACCCACTTAGTGGTGATGTAGGTGCCGACGGAATAGCCGCCGGTGGTGTGCACAACACCTTTAGGTTTTCCCGTGGTGCCCGAGGTGTAGAGAATATACAGCGGATGCTCGGCGTCGAGAGGCTCGGCGGGGCAATCGTCAGAAGCTTTGGCCATCAACTCGTGCCACCAGTGATCTCGGCCGGATTGCATGTTGATTGCGGTTCCGGTGCGCTTGTACACGACAATATTCTTCACCGTGGGACAGGACTTCAACGCTTCTTCCACCGCCGGGAACAGTTTGACTTCACTTCCGCGACGGAAGGAACCGTCCTGCGTGATTACCATCGTGGCCTGGGAATCGTGAATGCGATCGACGAGAGCGTTCGCCGCGAATCCGCCGAAGATAACTGTGTGTGGAGCGCCGATGCGCGCGCAGGCCAGCATGGCAATGGGCAACTCAGGAGTCATGCCCATGTAGATTGCTATGCGATCGCCCATCTTCACGCCCAGAGACTTCATCACGTTGGCGAATTTCTGCACTTCACGATGGAGTTGCTGATAGGTGAGCGTTCGCACTTCTCCGGGTTCGCTTTCCCAGATGATCGCGATTTTATGTTTGCGGGAAGTCTGCACGTGGCGGTCGAGGCAGTTATAGGAAAGATTGATCTGGCCGCCGACGAACCACTTCGCCCAGGGATTTTTCCATTCGAGCACCTTGTCCCACGGTTTGAACCAGTGCAGTTCGCTGGCAATACGGCCCCAAAACTTCTCCGGCTGTTCAACCGATTCGCGATAAATGCGCTCGTACTCTTCGGCGCTTTTGATGTGCGCGGTCCGGCGGAATTCGTGCGAGGGTTCGAACTTTCGCTGTTCCTGCAGAACGGAATCGATGTTGGTGCTGGAAGCGGTAACGCTTGCCTTGTCTGACATTCAAGGGCCTCAGATCAAATTAATTTGCCGCAGTGCATTTTACTGCGAGGCGGGAGAGCTTGTCTGCTTAAAGCGAATTGGCGAATTGCAGCACCCCTGAAATGCCACTGCGAAATTCTTTTTCGATTGCGATCAGGCTCAAGATCAAATGACCGTCGCCAGGGAAATCGTAAAAATGGCCGGGATGGACGAGGACGCCTGAGCGCTGCAGTAAATCGATTGCAAAATCTTCGTCTGAACGGGTGACTGGGATTCGCAGGACCGCATACCACCCCCCTTGAATTGCAAGACGAGAGCACGATTGCTGAAGGGCGAGCTGGCGATCGAGCTCAGACAAATTCGCTTGCACGCGATCCATGAGTTGCGGCTGAATAGTTTTCCTCTGGTCGAGAAGAATGGCTGCCGCGAGCTGGACTGGAGCGTTCAGCGACAAATAAGTGTCGCCGATCACTTCCAGCCGTTGCATCGCTGAGGCAGCGTCTCTTGAAGGCCCGCTTACCGCGATCCATGCCAGCTTCATTTGTGGCAAGCCAGAAATTTTCGAAATCCCGCTGAGAGTGAAAGTGAGAGTGTCGGGGTTCGCCGCGAAGGTCGGCTGCGCTTTTCCGTGCGCATAGTCGAGAAAGACTTCGTCAACGATCAGCGCAAGTTTGTGGCGAACGCATAATTCATTCAGATGCCGGCGTTCTTGGGCGCTGACGTAAGATCCGGTCGGATTGTTGGGATGGACTAGAACAACGGCACGTGATTTGGGAGTGAGCGCCTTTTCCAGCGAATGAAAATCGATCTGCCAGCCGTGATCGTAGATCAATGAATAGGGGACAAGCGTCACGTCCTGCAACTCAGCCAAAAAATCGAACAGCGGATAGCTTGGTTTGGGAACAGGGATTTCGTCGCCGGGATTACACAACAGGCGAAAGACGAACGAATATCCTTCGCTGGTGCTGGTAGTGAGGATGAGAGACTCTGGATCAATGTGTGGAGCGTAATAAGCGGCCACGGCTTCTCTGGCGCTGCGCAAGCCTTTGGGATGGGGATCGTAGTCGAGTGATTGCGGATTGCTGAACGCATTGAGAATCGTCGTTTCGTCATATTTAATTTTCGCGCGCGTGGGATTAGAAATGGTCAGATCGATTATTTTTTTACCCGACGACAGAGATTCCTGATGAGCGAGCGTGAGGCGATTAGGTTCGAGGTTCCACTCTGTGCGGCGGGAAAACATAGAGGATCATGATAATGGGTGCCGTCCCTCCGGGACTCGGTCGCTCCCGCTTGTTACCCGCCGCTTACGCGGTGGGCTAATTAAATTCCGCCTGCTTCGCGGGCTCAAGCTACCGAAAATTCACGTGTAGGGCGGGCCGTCCACGCGCGCCCAACCCCCGGCGTGGACGCCCGGGGCTCCATGATCACAGTAGGGGATTGTCGGACAAGAGTGTCCGACCCATACGGTTCGAGGTGCTTACGGCGTGCCGTACAGTTGGCGGTACACGTTGGCGTTGCGCATGATCGCCTGCACGTATTCGCGGGTTTCGGTGAATGGAATGGACTCCACAAATTCCTGGATGTCACGATACTTCCCTGCTGACTGCCAGTCTTTCACGCGATCGTCACCGGCGTTGTAGGCGGCGAGCGCATATTCGAATCCGCCGAATTGATCGACCATGGAGCGGAAGTATCGCGTGCCGAGCTGCAGATTGATAGCGGGGGTGAACAGCTGGGGCGCGGAAAAATGTTTCAGCTTCACTTGCTTGGCCACGCCTTTTCCTACTCGCGGCAAAAGCTGCATCAGGCCGAGAGCATTCTTATTGGACACCGCGTTAGGATTAAACTCCGACTCCTGGCGCACCAGGGACGCGACCAGGTAAGGATCAAGGCCATTTGCATCGGCATAGCGTTTCAAATCCGGCCAATAGGGCTTTGGAAAAAGCGCTTCCCAATAAGACCGAGGCAGGGTGCTGAGATCGACGGCAAAATAGTTAGGCACAGCGCGCTTCAGAGTCTCGACGGCGATGTCGTAACGGCCGGCGTCCTGATACATGCGCGCGGTTTCTGCAGGCAGCCAGGTGCCTTTGTCCTCTTCGGCGGCAGCCTTCAGTTCGCGAATGGCAAAATCCAGCAAGCCGCCGTTCTCAAGCAGGTGCGCCTTTTCGACCCGCAGGTCATCTTCGGGCGGCGGATCGTCGGCAATCGCTTCAATTCCGTTGATTGGCGGAACGCGATCGAGGATCGCATAGTGCGGCGGATCGCTGACCTTCAACTTGCTCAGGCGCTCGCGCGCCAGCGGCCCGTAATAATAATTACGAAAGCGATCTGAAACCTTCTGGTAGTACGCGCTGGCCATGGCGGCATCGCCTTCTTCTTCTGCCAGACGTCCGCGCCAGTACAGCGCCGCGGGAATTTCGGTCGAGTCAGGATAAGTTTCGATCTGCTTCTCGAATCCTATCTTGGCGTCAGCGTCGCGTCCTTGCCTCAAGCTGAGCCATGCTGCTTTCCAATGGGAGTACGGAGTGCGGGCGCCACCGGGAAACCGCGTTTCTATTTCGCGGTAGGCGTCGATGGCTTTGTCATAGTCCTTGCGAAGGAGATAAATATTCCCGACGTAGAGTAACGCCTGCTCAAGCCATGGACTGGCAGGAGCGGCCTGCCGCATCTGATCAACCGTGCGCAGAAATGCATCATCGTCGTTGGCCGCGCGCTGGAGTTCTCCGATGTCCCAGAACCTGCGGGCCGCAATTTCTGGTGACGTGGTATCCACCGAATTCAGCAGCGCTTTAACCTCGCGGTCTTGTCCGGAGTGATGGAGGGCTTCGGCAAATGCGAGTTGAATTTCAGGCTTGTCGGCAGCGCTTGCCGTACGCAGCAGGTCACGGTACTCGTCTGCCGCTTCGGTAAAACGCTTGGCGTGTGCCAGGGCATCGGCGCGGCTCTTCTGCTCGCCGAAAGTGAGCGGCGTGATTCCGGGCGTCGACGATAATTTCTGCAACTCCTGTTCAGCAACCGTGGCTTCGAAGCTGAGAGGCAATCCGGAATACAGATGCTTCAGGACGGCATAAGCCTTTGCGGGATCGCCAGACGCTTGGTAAGCGCGACCCAGGGTGAGTTCAACATCAGCACGGATCGGCTCGCGGTCCTTTTCCAGCAGATCGGCAGCTTCTTTCGCACGATTGGCGGAGATCAGCGCGTCGGCATAAAGCAAGTGGGCATCGCGAATGAGCAGAGACTCGGGAAAATTGTCGTCAAACTTGCTGAGCGATGCCAGCGCTTCGGCTGAACGCCCGCTTTGCAGCTGCGAGCTAGCCAGGTAAAAAGCGACGTAATCGCCGATCTCGCCGGCGTGGGCTCTGGCATGATCGAGTGACTCGATCGATCTTGCGTATTGGTGATCTAGAAAGTACGCATAGCCGACGGCCAGCCAGGCCAGCGATCCCGCGTCTTCAGCATTGTGGCGGCGGGCGAAAGCCTCGACACCGGTATAGGCTGCGGGAACGCGATTTTGTAGAAGTTGAACCGCCATGGGTTTCAGCGTCGCCGAGCCGACAAAAGCCTGACGCATTTTGCGGAAGCGAATGGTATCGCGACGTGATCTGACCGAAGGACGCGGCTTCCGAGATTTGGCTTTACGCGATTTTTTCTTTGGCGCAGGCTTGGTTGATTCAGCCTGGGCTGGCCGGCCGTGGGCGTCCGGGCCTACATTGGCAGGAGAAGCTTTCGAGTCGGTGGATTTGGGGGTGGCTTGCGGATCGGTGGATTGCGGAGACGCAATTGGGCACACAACACCGAACAAGATTGCGGCAAGAAAAAGTAACTTAGAATAATTCCCCAACACGTCTCTATGATTATCGCTTAGTAAGATGCTGATGACATGCGTCAGCGTTGATTATTCAAGTTGAAAAGTTGACCCTAAAGGCTACCGTTGAAAGTTCTTTCCAAGCAGAGAAACATCATCTTCGGCCAGACTGCGAATCAGTTCCTGATTGAAATAGTCTCCACTTGCAGCCGCTGTATTTCCATAGCGTTTTAGGTACGTCGCGCGGCTCTTTTCGATGTCTTCCTGCAGGCGATCATAAAGATCTTTGTGCTTACGTCCTTCGGCAACTTTAGCTTGATTGTAGAGTTTGATCTCATCCATGAGCAGACGGGCGAAACGCTGCGCCTTGCGGTGGACCTCGGCGTCTTCGGCGCTGAGGGACGGCCCCGTGGCAGAAGGTCCGCCGGAAGCTGCTGCGGCCGACATTGCGATCGCGGGCTCGCTTTCCGGCAAAGGCTGAGCCTTGGCGCTGTGCAAAGGCACGTGCGAGGCAAAAGGATCGTTGGCCGGCGCTGCCGCATGCATCTCGGGCTCCGGCGGACCATCTTTCTGCGCTTGCTTGCGCTGGGAAATCACTTCCAGCCACGTGCCGGTGGCGCGCACCAATACGTCAAGCGCGGCAGCGTCAAGGGCCCCAGCTTGCGAACCGCCATCGGCATAGATCAAGGCGGAAATTTTATCTTTCAAAAGCAGCGGCAACAGAGCGACCTTGCCGTCTGCGGGAGATCCGAATTTTGAAGTAAAGTTTTGATCAAAGTCGGAGGCCTGGCCGTTTTGCGCTGTGCGCGATTGCATCGCTCGCCCCGCAATTCCTGAGCTCATCTCCAGCGCGAAATCCTTGATGGCGTCGTTGTTAGAAAAGGCTGTTCCCTGCCAACCGGTCGCGGTGCCGTTCTTCACTACGAATAGTGCCGCTCGGCCGGAATAGAGGACCGTGTTGTCGAGCAGCGCGCGCAGAATTTCTTTTTGCGTGGTTCCGGCCTGGATTCGCGCAACCGCTTTTTGCAAACCTGCAGCATTGCTTCCGCCTTGCGCCGGTTTGGCGCTGAGTGCGGGTCCGACCTCTCGCAGAACCTCTTGAACAACACTTTCGCGGAATGAGGCGAGTTGGCGCTCGAGCGCCTGGGCGACGGCGGTGCGGACGATCTCTTCAGCGGACTTTTCGGGCATAGATTCGCTAAATCAGGGCGGATTCGTATCTCGATTATAGGGCGAGGTAGGGCGCTGGCAGCAGGTCACTTTAGTCACTTGCGGCGGCTTTTGATGTCCTTCGTGGAACTTCGTGTCCATCCTGGTTATTGACCTCCGCAATTCAAAAGCATTAACCACTAAGGGCACGAAGGTTCACGAAGGAACGCCTGCATTATTCCTTTACGAGCGGGAGCTCTATAAAGCTTTCCTGGCCGGGCGCGTGATAGACCCGCTGCGTGGCTTTCTTGTAGTTCTCCGGCTTGGCCCAAAAGATTGAGGGCACGAAGGTCTGGGGGTTCCGGTCGTAGAGCGGGAACCAGCTCGATTGCACCTGCACCATAATCCGGTGTCCAGGCAGGAATACATGGTCTGCAGTGGGCAGGGCAAACCGGTAGAGCAGGGGCTTGTCCGGAGTAATCGCTTTGGCCGTTTCCAGGCTCTCGCGGTAGCGCCCACGGAAGATATCGGCGGAGACCATCAGTTGGTAGCCGCCCATTTCTTCGTCACTGGCGACTTCGTCAGGATAAACATCGATCAGCTTCACCACCCAATCGGAGTCAGTGCCGCTGGTTGAAGCAACCAGATTAGCCATAGGCTGGCCGCTGATCTTGACCGGATCAGTCAAAACATTCGAGGTAAATACGACAACATCTGGCCTGCCGGAAGCTTCGCGCTGATCGTCAACCAGCCATTCCGGCCAGGTCAGGCGGCCGCTATATCCGACGGGCTGGCTAGGTCGGGCGCGATAAGGGACAGGCTTCGCGGGATCGGAGACGTATTCGTCATAGGCAGAATCGCCGCGCTTGGGTTCGGAAAAGCTCAGCGTCAGATTGCCATTCAGATAGAGAGGCGTGGCTTTCGGAGCACAACCGCTTTCGCACCCTGCCGGCCAGGATGGCAATCGTCGCCAGACGTTGGTTCCGGTCTCAAATGCGGTCACGGGAGCAACGTCGAGTTTGGGAGCATCGTCTTTAAGGAAATGATCGAGGAACGGTAGCAGAATATTCATTCGGAAGTAGAGCCCGGTGTCGCTGTTGAACCTTAGCGCTCCGAGCGTGCTGCCATCTTCGATCTCCTGACCGTGGTGCCACGGACCAAGCACTAAAAAAACTTTGTCGTTGTTGACATCCTTTGGCTTGATGGCTTTGTAAACCGCGGGCGCGCCGTAGATATCCTCCTGGTCCCAAAGGCTATCCACAAGCATGACCGGCACTTTCAGCGGCTGTTCGGCCAGTATCTTGTCCATTGCCTGGTCTTGCCAGAACGAGTCGTAGGCAGGGTGCGCGATCAGTTTTCTCCAAAATCCGACCTGGTCCAGCCCGTGAGTTTTGCCGATTTCGCCCGCCGAGCCTTCCATATATAGGTCGTAGTCGTCGAAGTGATCGGTCCACCACTTCGCATCATTCTTGCGCGTGGCTTCCTGTTCCAAAATGTAGGGCATGTTCTGTTGGCGGAATGCTCCGTTGTGGAACCAATCATCGCCCATCCAGCCATCGACCATGGGATTCATCGGAACCGAAACTTTTAGCGCGGGATGAGGATTGATCAATGCCATCAGAGGCAGAAATCCATCATAGGAAATGCCCAGAATGCCGACCTTGCCATTGCTTTCGGGAATATTCTTCACCAGCCAGTCGATGGTGTCGTAAGTATCGGTCGCGTGATCCACGGGTGTGGGATTGAGTGGCCCGTGCAGCGGGCGGTTCATCACGTAATCGCCCTCGGAGTTGTACTTGCCGCGCACGTCCTGCACCACGCGGATGTAGCCGCCTTTGATGATGACTTCGGTTGCATTGTCATAACCCCAAAGCTCCGGCCCCAGATGGGAGCTGGCGCTGTGGCTGGTGAGGGCATCCGCATCGTAGGGCGTGCGGGTCAGCAGAATGGGCGCATGATTTGCGCCTTTGGGCACCAGGATGACCGTGTGCAACTTGACGCCGTCACGCATGGGAATCATCACGACGCGGCGAGTGTAATCCCAGGTAGATGAATTGGGCTGGAAGTGCTCTGGAGTTTCGCTGGGATAGTCCGGGTATTGAGGTTGTGCGGACTGAGCCAAGGACACGCTGCACAACGCAGCGACTACGAAGAAACACCATATCAACGCGACGGGACGGCGAACGAGTCTCATGAAATCCTCGTGTAAAAAAACTTGATTTTGGGAAACGAGGAATTATAGACGACGATGGGGCTGGAAGTTACAGCAAAGTCCAGTTGCACGATCCCGGCACGCCGCTGCAAAACCTTTAACCGCAGCGATCGCAGAGGCCGCGCCGAATACGCAGAGAAACAAATTAAATTCACTCCCTGCGTTCTCCGCAAGAACGGGACTAATGCTTAGTATCCATCGCAGCGTCCTTCACCCTGACGTTGCAGGTAGGGTTTTGCAGACATTGGCGGAAAGCGGGCACAACCAAGGCCTGCTCCACCGTAGGATCGTTAAGCTTGGCGAGCACTTGCTCGGTATGACGCGCCCCAGAAAAATATCCAGTCATGCGGTAAGCAGTTGCCAGCCGCTCCAGAGAAAGCGGGCTGTTGCCGTCCTCTTCCAGGTGCGGAATGGCCTGTTTGTATTTTTGTTCATAGGATAAGTGCGCGCCCAATGCACCGTTAAAAGCAGAGTCAATGACTTTGTCGTCGGAATTTAGCGCGAGCTGAGCAAGTTTCGCTACGGCCGAATCTGCGGCTAAGGAATCGCCGGCCTTGATTGCCACTTCAACGCGAGTGCGCAAAATCTGAGCGGCCTCCTGCTGAGCGTTAATTGGGGAGACGTTGTTGCCTTCGCGGACCGCGCCTTCAGCTTTGCTCAGTAACGCCAGCGCCCGGTCACTCTGCGTTTGGTACATAGCCATTTGACGGTAGGTTTCGGCTTCCACCTGACTCAAATGCTTGCCATGCGCATAATCGGCGAGTGACTGGAAAGCCTTATCTGCTCCAGCTATATCGGTTCCATAGATGTAGGTAGTCGCCTGCCGCGTCATCCAGCGGATGCGATCGAGTTCCGGTAAAGAAGGAAAATTTTTGAAGGCTGCGTCATACTCCTGACGGGCCCGAGTTTCATCGCCCATCAGCATGTACGTGTCTGCGATACCAAATTGTGATGAGTAGAACTTCGGATCGATGGTAAGCGCGACCCGGTAATGATCGATGGCGATCACATAGTGACCTGCCATGCGGAGTATTTCCCCGTAGGAATCCTGGGGATTCGGGTCCTTGGGCATTAGGGCGACGTACTTGTCCATCAGCGAAAACGCCTTGCTGAATTGGCGCATGTCGGCATAGGTGTAGGCGGCATTGTTGATCAGGCCGGGTGAATCAGTGATTCCGGAGTTCTCATAAACCGCTGCGGCGCGTTCGTATTGCGTCTGCTCCATAAGCCACGAATTGGCGAGAAACACCAGCCAGCGATCATGCGGATATTTGTGAAGCGCGTCGTTCATGTTGGTGATGGCGGGAATCAGCTTGTGATCGGCTGCATCCTGGAACCACTGAATGACGATCTGCTCGGCGGCATTGGCGTGTCCGCGATTGGCGAAAGCTTGCTTCTGCTCGCTGATCTGCTCCGAAGGGTCGAGGCTGATCCGCGACAGAATTTCGTGACCCATGGCGAAATCAGGCTCTACCTTGACCACCTCTCGCATGACGTCGATTGCTTTGGCCTGTTCGACCTGGTCGGAATCCAGAATCCAAGCCTGATCCAGCAGCCGAAAAACATGCGCAGATTTCGCGCTTAGCGGCATTTCGCTGGCGCGCGGGATCGTCTGACCGGATGCAATCAGCGAAAACAGCCAGGCTGGCAGCGATGAACACTCGGGACAGATTTCATTACTAGTTTCCTCGCAGCAAGTAGCCCTGCTCGACAGGCAGCTTTCCATCAATCTTGACCACATTCACATCTTTGGTCAGTGAATACAGGTCGACAATTCCTACCGCTCCTCGATTGGTGGAGACGAAGCGAAGAACGGCATCGTCCGATCCCGCCACAATGATTGAAGGTTTGTGAGCTTCAATGAATGAACGCGCCTGGGCCGGAGTCATATTGAAGATCTTGCGCAGTACCAATTCCATGTCGGCCGAAGCAGGATCGCGAACTACGATGACCACCGGCTTGCCGTCAGCCCAGTTATGAACGTGCGCGTTAAAAAGTTTGATCAGTTCGGCGGCGGTAAGGTTCGTTGTTTGATTTGCAGTATCGGTGACAACAGCCAACTGCTTGGCATGGAGCAGGCACGCGGCGGAAATCATCCACAGCAAAAGCAGTAGTGTGCGGCCAGCGTAACATCGGTGGCACATTGTGACTTGCCGTGGTAATCAGGTGAAAGATAACTAACGTAACGGCGAGGTTGCCGTTGCGGGACGGGAATGCACTCTACGTTCGTGGTCGATATCCCTGCCGCCCAAAGCGAAAAGCTTTTAACCGCAGAGAACGCAGAAAATTCGTCGAGCACACAGAGAAAATCAACTTCGTTATCTCTCCTGCGATTCCACGCGAAGAGACCGTCTTTCGCAGTTGAACTTCTCTGCGTTCTCGGGGTCCGTTCTCAGCGAACTCTGCGGTTAAAGGCTTTTCCTCCCCCTCGCCGTTAGCCAAACTAGGTCATACACATTAGAATGAAAAAGCGATCCAGGTCCCTGCAATTTAATGTGAAAAATCCTGCATCGAATGACGAATGGGTGCAATCCAACCAAAGGTAAGTGAGCCGGTCAGTGATGAACTGATTCTGGTGCAACGCGCGAAAGGCGGCGACGTCAGCGCGTTTGAGGAATTGGTCCGGCGGTATGACCGGAACGTCTTCCGCATCGCTCAGCACATCACGCAGAACCGGGAGGACGCGGAAGACGTCGTTCAGGACGCTTTTTTAAAGGCGTACAACAATCTGGCGCAGTTCCAAGGGCAGTCGAAGTTTTACACCTGGCTGGTGCGGATTGCGGTCAACGAAGCGCTGATGAAGTTACGGCGCCGTCGTCCAGAGCGCACGATTTCGCTGGATGAGGAAGTAAAGACGGAAGACGATTCGGTTCCGCGCGAAGTAGCGGACTGGTCGCCGAATCCGGAGCAGCAATACACGCAAGCTGAGTTACGGGACATTTTAGACCGGACGATCCACGGATTGCCGGCCACCTTCCGTACGGTTTTCGTGCTGCGGGATGTTGAAGGTCTTTCGACGGAAGAGACGGCCGAAGCACTGGATTTGAGCGTGCCGGCGGTGAAATCAAGGTTACTGCGGGCAAGATTGCAGTTGCGCGAACGGCTGAACAAATATTTCAAGAAGCGAGATAGGTCGAATGGATCGCAGTCAAAACCAAGCAGTGGAGATGAAACACAGTGAAATGCTCTGAGTTTCTCCACGAACTGACCGACTACCTGGATGGCGTGATCGACGCCAGCACAAAGGCTGAATTAGACGAGCACCTGGCTTGGTGCCACAACTGCTATGTAGTCTGCGATACAACCAAGAAGACCATCGAAATTTACCGCGATTCCAAGCTTTACGAACTCCCTGAAGACCTCGAAACCAAGCTCCGGTCGGCCATAGCCAGCCGTTGCAAATCCCATAAGAAAACCGGGCCGGAAGGTACAGCGCGCTAAATCCTTTCAATTCCCAGAGTTGCACAAAACGTAATTTTGACCTGTCTTCGACGAACCCTTTCCAGCGAAGCTGAATCTAAGTAGCTGAATGCCACTTCGTCGGGCTTCCCAGCCTTTGCGGCATTCTGTGGGGGGTAGAAGGATGTTTGGTCGCGTCGTTGATGCGCTCTTCGGCTGCTGGCACCACCGTTATAGTTTTCCTATTACCATCAAGAAAGGCCCGCGTAGTCGCGCCGCTTTTGCTACTGGGACTTATGTAGTGTGCCTGGAGTGCGGGAAAGAGCTTCCTTACGACTGGAAGCAGATGAAGGTTGTCAGCGCCCAGCCTGACCGGTCTCCGGTCAGGTCATTGGCGGCAAAAGAAGCAGCATAAAGTCTCCTGCTGCTGCAATGAAAACGGCGGGCTTCGGGGCCCGCCGTTTTTCTTGTTTATGCTGACTTGAAACCCTAGTTGTTGTCATCGGGACGGCGCTTCAGAGTTGGACGGCCATCATCTGAAGTTTTGTCATCAGTCCCGTTCTTATCGGTAGATGAGGCGCGCCGCAACGAGGGCTTCTTCCCATCTTTTTCATCATTCAGCTTGTGACGGTTCTCGATCGACGCGAGCCGCGACTTAACATCATCGAACTCCGAGGTCGTGACCACGTATTCCGATTTCGCGGGAAGTATCTTGGCAATTTCCTCCTGAGAAGCTTGAATGCGAGCGGGCGTCTGCGGATGGGTTTCGAAGGCTTTCGAAATTGTGCCCGGCTTTTTCTTTTCCTGCGCCTGCACTTTCTCAAAGAATGATATGAAAGCCTGTGGATCGTAGCCGGCCTTGTACATGTACTCCACGCCGAGGTAGTCGGCCTGAGCTTCGAAACCGCGAGAGAACTTCAGGAAGGTCAACGGCACTGCAAGACCGGCGCCTTCATAAGCCGCGTAACCAATCGGTCCGCCCATGAAGATCAGCGGGATGGTCATCATCTGCATGAGATTCGCGCGAGTGTTTTCGCGGGCAGCGTGGCAGGCAGCAACGTGTCCGATCTCGTGAGCCATTACCCCGGCGAGCTCCGCTTCTTCGTCGGCGGCAAGAATCAGACCTGAATTTACATAGAAAAATCCACCTGGAAGAGCGAAGGCATTGATGTCGTCAGAGTCAATGACCTTGATGGTGAATGGCACCTGCGAATCCGAATTGCGGACAATGTTCTGCCCTAACCGGTTAATGTATTCGGAAACCACTGGGTCATTGATGATCTTCGATTGGGTCTCTACCTGCATTGAGACCTGTTTGCCGAGAGCGATCTGGCGCTCAAGGCTGTACCAGTTGCCCATGCCGCGGGCGCAACCGACATTGCGATTGCCGATAGCGTCGATGTCATTAATGCCCCCGTCGTGCACAACCTTGGTTGCGGATGGCTCAGCCGGTGTGGGCGCGGGTTTGGTAGTCGTTGTTGACGATGATTGGTCTGCATTGTTGTCGGCCGCGAATGACGGCGAGGACAGGCAAACCGCTACTACGAAAGCCGCGGTGAGTGACAGCAAGTTTTTCATAAGCATCTCCGGATTCGCCCAGGCTAACTCTTAGTCGTAATTATAGCCCCGGGTGCGCAGGAATCGGGTAGGCAGAAAACCCCCAAATTCGCTAATAGGTTGGACGCAGCTTCTCCGTGCAAAGTTACCCGCCTGCTGTCAGATGTGACACTTTCACCGTTCAGCTTTGCCGTTCAGCCCTGGCAAGTTGCAAAAGCTGGCCCAATACGAGAACATACCCGTTTGCCCACAATCACTTAATGTCATAAGGAAGATGCCCTCAATGGCTGCACGCCCAAAGTCCGTTCCGAACAACACTAATGCCTCTGAAATCCAGCCCGCCAAGGGCAAACTCGGGGTAATGATCCCCGGTATGGGAGCCGTGGCGACGACCTTTGTCGCCGGGGTTGAGGCCATCCGCAAGGGTTTGGCTAGCCCTATCGGGTCACTCACGCAAATGGGGACCATTCGCCTGGGCAAGCGCACCGACGCCCGGTCGCCTTTGGTCAAGGAATTCATGCCCCTGGCTTCCCTTCCCGATCTCGTTTTTACCGGGTGGGACCCGTTTGATGATGATATGTACACCGCGGCGCGCAAAGCCGGGGTGCTCGAGCGCGACCTGCTGGACAAGGTGAAGCCTTTCTTGAGTTCGATCAAGCCGCGTCCTGCGGTATTTGATCGTAATTATGTAAAGAAGCTGGATGGGCACCACGTGAAGAAGGGTAAGAACAAGATGGATTTGGCCGAGCAGGTTCGGGCCGACATCCGCGACTTTAAGAAAACTTCGGGCGCAGCCCGGCTGATCACCATCTGGTGCGGATCGACGGAAATCTTTCTTAAGGCCACAGCCGCACACCAGTCGGTGAAAGCCTTTGAAAAGGCAATGCAGGCGAATGACGAAGCTATCGCTCCGTCGATGATTTACGCTTATGCGTCGTTAATGGAAGGTGTTCCGTTTGCCAATGGGGCCCCAAATTTGACGGTCGATCTTCCGGTCATGCTGGAGCTTTCGCGCAAAAACGAAGCGCCGATTTGCGGCAAGGATTTCAAGACCGGCCAGACGCTCATGAAAACCATTCTCGCTCCGGGATTCAAAGCCCGCCTGCTGGGTCTGAACGGCTGGTTCTCAACCAATATTTTGGGCAATCGCGATGGCGAAGTGCTGGACGACCCGGGGTCGTTCAAGACCAAGGAAGAGTCGAAGCTATCGGTGCTGGAGCACATTCTGCAGCCGGATTTGTATCCGGAGCTTTACGGCAAAATGAGTCACGTCGTCCGCATCAATTACTATCCGCCCCGCGGCGATAACAAAGAGGGTTGGGACAACATCGATATTTTTGGCTGGCTGGGATATCCCATGCAGATCAAAGTCGATTTCCTCTGCCGCGATTCGATTCTGGCGGCGCCGATCGTCCTCGACCTGGTGCTGTTCATGGACTTGGCAAAGCGGACTTCTGAGTTGCGCGGGATTGGAATCCAGGAGTGGCTCAGCTTCTATTTCAAATCGCCAATGACAGTCCCGGGTTTGTATCCGGAGCACGATTTATTTATTCAGCTGATGAAATTGAAAAACACCTTGCGACATTTAAAGGGCGAAGAATTGATCACGCATTTGGGGCTGGAGTATTACGACTGAGCTCGAATGTTCCGTCGTGCGGGAGACAAGAAATGAATGAGAAGCTGGTCGATAAGCAGTACTTGGAGAATCTCGAAGCATTGGTTCACGCTCGAACCGAGCAGTTGAGAGCAGCAGTGACGATCATCGACGAACTTGTCGTTGCACTCAAGCCATTCCGACCCGAGTTGGCGCAGAAAACTGTGGAGACCCTTCAGAATGGGTTAACGAAGACTGATTGAGCGGCCGTCGCGCTTTCTATCGCAGTTAGAACCGATCTTCACTTCCTGAACTTCCCTACCCCAACCCTCACCTCGAACGTATTAACCCCTGGATTCAAGCGGCTCAGCCCTGCATCGGAGATGTGCAGATAGCGGCCTTCGA
Organism: uncultured Acidobacteriota bacterium; assembly: GCA_963702345.1. Taxonomy (GTDB): domain Bacteria; phylum Acidobacteriota; class Terriglobia; order Terriglobales; family Acidobacteriaceae; genus Gp1-AA145. The sequence goes on from CAVPCD010000019.1 coordinate 102,270, forward strand.
TGGTCCAGGCGAATTTATCGCCAAGGTAGTGGAAGCCAAATGCTGCCGCAGGCGCGAAATTAATGCTTGAGGTATTGGCAGGCACATCATGGGTGGTGAACAGTACTCCGCCACTAAGTTCCGTATAAGGCACAACCCTTCTGTGCCGTTCAAAATTCCATTTCAAGTTTAAAGGGTTCAGTCCTACGCCATAGGCGGTATTGGTGGGCTGAAAGATCAGATACGTCGGCACGGCATCGATCGCGTATTCGAACCGGCCTTTCAGGAAACCAGGTCCGTGGCTGCCCAGTAAGACCCAGCCATACCTCAACCCAATGTCGAAGATTCCGGTATTGCCGCGACCGCCGGAAACTGAATGGCCGCCCGCCGTCCACACTTGAATTTCACTTCCGCCCTGCTCGGGCCCGACTTGTGCGAACGCGCTTCCCGCGCACAACAGAGTCGCCGCCAACAAAGCTATACCTGAACTTCTTCGAATCACCGCGCGGCTAACTTTTGAATACGACAACGAAGCGCTCATTTCGCGAGCAGGCCTCGCCCGCGCATCCAGTTCGCCAGCAGGGTCGGCCAAACCCCGAGCACGGGATCGGCTGAATCGAGACCAACGCCGTGAGGGCCTTTTTGGAAGATATGGAGTTCAGCAGGCACGCCGGCAGTGTGCAGCGCGAGATAGAAAGCAACCGAGTTTTCGGGCGGAACAACTTTGTCGGTGCTGGTGCTGAAAAGAAATGTTGGAGGAGTGTCCGGCGTAACGTGCAGTTCGTTCGAAAGCTCTTCGCGTACCTTCATGTCCGGATTATCGCCAAGTAAATGGCGCTCTGACGCAGAATGCGAGTAAGGCGCAACAAACGAGATTACCGGGTAGGCCAGAACCAGAAAATCGGGGCGGCAACTTATCCGGTCGATAGGATCGACCGCAGCGCGGTCACCATGGTCGTAATGAGTTCCCACAGTTGCCGCCAGATGACCGCCAGCCGAGAAGCCCATCATCCCGATGCGATCAGGCCGAATGCCGAACTCTTTGGCACGCGATCGGACGAGTCGTATGGCGCGTTGCGCGTCGCCGAGTTCAATCGGGTGGTGATATTTAGGGCTGAGACGGTATTTGAGGACGAATGCGGTTACACCCAGTGAATTCAGCCAATTCGCAACTTGCCGACCCTCGTGATTGGTGGCCAGCACCACATAGCCCCCGCCCGGCGCGACGATAACCGCCGTACCAGAAGATCGCGGATTGACCGACGGGTAGAGCGTGAGCGTCGGGTTGTCGTCGTCGCGGTTGCCCAGAGCACCGGGGACTTTGTGTTCCCAGAGCGGGAAGGATCGAGGTTCGGCGAAAAGGTTGCGCGGGGGTGCCGCCGGCTGCGGATTTTCCGCCTGCGCCTCCGCATTAGCCGGCTGCGCAGGCGGCTTTTCCTGCTGCGTGAAAGACGGCAGAGCAAAAAAAAGCAGGACCAGAAAAATCGTTGCAATCCTCACGAAAGCCCTCGGCAAGAGGTTTGCTGAGGTCGCCTGCGGCAGTCCATCAAAGCCCTAAGCCTCCATCCACGTAGAGCACCTGCCCGGTGATAAAGCTGGGAGCAGTCGCAAAGAACAATATCGCAGCCGCCACGTCGTCGCCAGTCCCATTACGCTGCATGGGAGTCTGCTCCGCCATGCGGCCCATGAATGCAGCTGCGGATTTTTCTCCGAGATCGATCATGCCCGGGGCCACACAGTTTACGGCAATTTCAGGCGCCAGCGCTTTAGCCATCGCCTTGGTAAGCATATGCAGAGCGGCTTTGGACGAACAGTAATGGACATGGCTCGACCAGGCACGCAGGCCGCCGAGGGACCCTAGATTGATGATCCTGCCCTTCCTCTGGCGCAAGTGGGGCTGCGCCGTCTGCGACACCAGAAACGGGCCGCGGACGTTGGTTCCGAAAATCGAATCCCACTGCTGGAGAGTTAGTTCATCGAAGGACACGGTCTCATACGTGCCTGCGTTGTTAACCAGGATATCCAGACCGCCTAGTTCGGCAACGCTTTTTTCGACAGCAGCACCTACGCTTTTTGCGTCGGTGACATCGCAGCGGATCGCCAAAACCCGGGCGCCGATCTTCTGCAGATCTTTGCTGGTACTTTGGACTTCTTTCTCAGAGCCGAGATAGGTAATCGCGACATCAGCCCCGGCCTGCGCCAATATCACAGCCGCCGCCCTGCCCAAGCGTTTAGCTCCACCTGTAACCAGCGCGACTTTTCCCGATAGAGGCTTGGCAATCGTCATGGCAGGATTGTACCGTCTTAGTCGGTCTAGCGACCGGGGAAGACGAATTACCCATTGGTACAACTAGGGGAAAGTGACACGACTTTTACTGGAAAACTGTTTCCCGGTTTGCTAGACTCGGCGCGATGTCCAGCCTGCGCGAAGTCATTGTGTACTCCCGCAAGGGATGCCACCTTTGCGAGATCGTGAAGGAAAAGCTCTCGAAGCTGGAGCGGCGGGGCGGCTTTCACTGGCGCGAAGTTGACGTCGAAACCGACGACCACCTCAAGCGCCAGTTCACTGACGAGGTACCGGTGGTTTTCATCGACGGTCGCAAGGCGTTCAAATACCGGCTGGATGAACAAGAGTTTCTGAAGAAACTAGCTAGTTAGACCCTTTGCACGGGCCAGACATCGATTGTCTATTCATCCCACGTGGGGACAAAAACGCATCATTTCTTCAGCTTTCCGCATCTTAAGATTAAGGTGCCGGTAAGGTGACCTGCGGTACCGCAGACATCTAAGTTCCTTTTTTGCGCGTGTTATACTGCACCAAATCAGCCTGCTTGGGCGGCTTCCCGTCCGGGCGCAAGGACGACACAAGATGGCCCGTAGTTCTCACCGCGCATCCTTTCTCGTAGTTTTATTTTTGGCGGTTTGCGGCCTCCTGGGAATGGTTTCCGCCCAGAAGAGTCCCGTCACCACGCATGACAGCGACTCCGATGTAAATCAGAGCCTCAAGCAATTCACCGAGGTCTATGACATCGTCGAGCAGAATTATGCCGAGCCGGTGAATCCCGACAAAGCCATCTACAACGGTGCGATTCCGGGCATGCTGCACGTGCTCGATCCGCACTCGAACTTCTTTGATCCAAAATCGTACTCGCTGCTGCGCGAAGATCAACGCGGCAAGTATTACGGCGTGGGAATGACGGTTGGCCCGCGCAACAACAAAGTGATCGTGATTGCGCCCTTTGCCGGAACGCCCGCATACAGGGCCGGCATTCATCCCGGCGACATTATCGCCGCAGTCGATGGCAAGCCCACCGACAACATGAACACCAGCGACGTGGCTGACTTGTTGAAGGGGCCCAAGGGAACGACCGTTCACATTACGGTTCTGCGTGAAGGCGCCGAAAAGCCGCTTGAATTCGCGGTCGTGCGCGATGAGATTCCGCGCTACAGCGTCGATCTCCACTTCCTGATTCGTCCTGGCATAGGCTACATGCACATTGCGCAGTTCAACGAAACCACAGACAAAGAAGTGCAGGAGGCGCTCGACAGCTTTTCGCAATCCGGCGAGATGAAGGGACTAATTCTTGATCTCCGGCAGAATCCGGGAGGCTTGCTGAACGAAGGCGTGGGAGTTGCTGACAAGTTCCTGCACAAGGGGCAGTTGATTGTTTCGCACCATGGCCGCTCTTCACCAGAGCGCCGCTACACGGCAATGCATGGTGACGGCGGAAGAGATTATCCGTTGGTTGTTCTGGTAAACCGCGGAACGGCTTCGGCGGCAGAAATCGTCGCGGGAGCGATTCAGGACCACGATCGCGGGCTCGTAGTTGGTGAGATCACCTTCGGCAAGGGTCTGGTGCAGACGGTTTATCCACTATCGAACGATACCGGCCTGGCCTTGACCACGGCGAAGTATTACACGCCGAGCGGGCGGCTGATTCAGCGCGATTACAGCAATGTGTCGCTTTACGATTATTATTTCGATCGCGACAGCGTTGGCGACACCACCAACAAAGAAGTGAAGCTCACCGACAGCGGTCGGACGGTGTATGGCGGCGGCGGAATCACACCGGATGTGAAAGTTGATCCCATCAAGAGCAATCACTTCCAGGACACGCTGCTGCAGCACTACGCATTCTTCAACTTCGCGAAACACTATATCGTGGCCCACCATATCACCAAGAGCTTCCAAGTGGATGATGCGGTCATGCAGGAATTCCGGAAATCGCTCGACGCGGACAAGGTGCCGTACACGGAAGCTGATCTGCTTCAGAATGACGAGTGGGTCAAGTCAAACTTGAAGAGCGAGATTTTCGTGGATGCTTTCGGCCAGGAAGAAGGCCTGAAGGTAAAAGCGGAAACCGACCCTGAGGTGCTCAAGGGACTCGATCTGCTACCGCAGGCGCGGGCTCTGGCGGAAAATGCCAGGAAGGTCATCGCGGAACGAAATAGCGGCAGTTTGAACCGGTAATTACTTTCGTGAAACGAAACGGCCTGCGTCAAAGCAGGCCGTTTTTGTTTTAGGTGCAAAATCAAAAGCTTTTAACCGCAGAGAACGCAAGAGAAAATGCAAAGCACGCAGAGAAAATCAATAAGCACTGAGAGAACATTCGTTGTTGAATTTGTCCGCGATCTCTGCGCCTTTCTCGGCGAACTCTGCGGTTAAAGGCTTTTTGTTTTGCCTGCCCGCCGGCTGTAGAATTCCAGAACCGCCTTGGTTAAAACTCTCTGGATATTGGCCGCCGCCTTCGCGTTGACGGCTGGAATTACCGACTTCCGCTACCGGAAGATTCCCAATTGGCTAACTTACCCTGCGATCCCCATCGCCATTCTTCTTCATTGGATCATTGCCGGCGGTCACGCGGCGCTGTTTTCGCTTGCTGGAGCGGCGGTTGGTCTGGTTGTTCTGTTGCCATTTGTCCTGCTCGGTGGTTTAGGCGGCGGCGATTGGAAGCTGGTGGGCGCGCTGGGTGCGTTTTTCGAGCCGCGAAGGCTGCTGCCAGTATTAATCCTCACTCTGATGATCAACGGCATCATGGCCCTGGCACTGGTCTTGCGGAAGAAGCGCGTTGGGCAAACAGCTCGCAACCTGGGACGAATCACCGTTGCGATGTTCAAGTTTCGCGCTCCAGGGGCAGAACTCAGCATCGACAACTCCGAAGCCGAGAAAGTTCCCTTTGGAATTGCGGCGGCAATTGCAACTCTGCTCTATGTTGCCGCACAGCGTTGGACAGCGTTTTAGCTTGTCGGATTAATTGGGCTGGGGCTGCGGCGCGGGCTCTTCAGGCGGCGGAACGTTTTCATCCGGCGGTTGAGCCATGTCCGGCGGATTCTCCTCTGCGGGAACATTGACGTTGGGGGCAAAGTTCCTAGCTGTAGGAGGTGGCGTATAGCTGGGTACGAAGTCGGCAAAACCGTTTCTGCGGCTCAGAATCACGCTGCGGAGAACGTTCGGATCGGACTCCGATCCAACCACGACAAAATTCAAACTCGAGCCGTTCAACAGCTCGGCGAGAACTTCACTGGCTGGCGCCGGGCCGGCGTCAACGAATACGCGCTCTTGCTCGGTCCCAGCCGGGATGGCAATCTCCGCGCCGGTCTGCTTCTGGATTTGGAACAGCACTTCTGACAGGGTTGAATCGTGGGCGTGAATTTCTAGCTGGCCATTCGCAAACCGCACACGAACACCTTTGACCAAAGCCGGCGCGTTCGCGGCAATTGTCTTGACTATGGGCGGACTGGTGCGGCCACCACTCCGCGTAGTGGCAACGGCCGATTTGACCCAACCAATTGTCGGCTGAGAATCGGAGTCGTCAGATGGATTGGCCTCGGGTTGATTTGCCGGCGCAGAATTTACCTGCGCTCTATTGGTCGGCCCTGAGAGGATCGTTACCGTGAATCCTGAAGACATCGGGGTGATGCGATAGGTCAAGGGTGACTTGAGATCAAGAACGATTCGTGTGATCGGCGGCACAGTGGAAAAAAGTCCCACCCGAATGCGCTTCACTTCATTCCGATTCACAGAAAGACCGCGCAGAGCTGATCCCGGCACCGCGCCCGGAAGATCAACTATCAGTCGCTCAGGATCTGAAATTACCTGTGCCTGGGGAACAACTGGAACACTGGTTTGAACTTGTAACCGGATTGGACCCTGCGGGCTGACGGATATTTTCTGTACCTTGGCCCGCGGCGCTTGCGAATATGCAGGAAGAGTCAGCAATATCAACGCCGAAATCAGCCTCAGTTTGTGCGGGAATCGCATGATCCTCGGCAAATTCTAACAGCCCTCAAGGCCCGCTAATTTGCACTGAGGTACTAGCACCGCGCAGGTAATCGCCGCTTATTTGGAGTTAAAGTTTTTAACCGCAGAGGACGCCGAGATCAGAACGGTGAGATCGCAGAGAGAATCTCTTTACGATTTTTGCGTAATCTGCGATCTGCAGTTAAGGGCGCGCCGAAATCAGCGTTTGCGGTAACGAGCGAAAATAATTCCGGCTCCGGAAAGCACCAAGACGATGGTTCCCGGCTCGGGAGTCTCAGGTGGGTGGCCTCCGCCACCACCACCTCCGCCGGTGCCACCACCAGCGCCGCCTCCTCCTCCACCGCCGTTGCCGCCACTGCCGGGCCCTGCGCCCCCACCGCCGATTGGAGGGGGCACAAAAACACCCGGGGGGCCTCCGCCGCCGGCAATCCCGGTTGGGCCAGTATGTGAAGGACCGAACGGCAGCGAGGGGTCGACGGCAAGCAACCTGGACTCAGGCGCCGCAGGCAAACCCGCAATACCGCTGGCAATCGCGTCCGGGCGATCGAGTTCCGCCAGAGTGGGTTCTTCGGGCGAGGTAGCGACGTGCGGCAGAACCGAAACCTGATTTCCGCAGCGTGCGCGCGCGGTCAGGTTACCGTCAGTGAGCAGCTTTTCACCGGGATGCAAACTGGCTTGCCGAACCGTCCAATAGACCTTGTTGTGAAGCCGGTAAGAGAGGTAAACCTTCTGCGCCTGCTTCACCTGAACCAGGCGCGCGCGGCGATAACTGAAGCCCGCGTAATGACTGGCTATGACGGAATCATGAGCGGCGGCTTGGCGCAACTCATCGGCCGACGACACGCCTCCTGGAACTATAGAGTATGGGTAGACCAAGCGACGGCTGCGCACCTGAATTTGCGGAGCCCGTTGAAATTCTCCAAGGTAAGCGGTGTTCGAAGCGGCGGATGGCGCCGCCTTCCCTTCTTCTCGAGAAACACGCTGCCGATTCGAAACCACGCGGATGCCGCCCACGCACAAGGCAACCAGTGCAAGAAATGCGGTGACGCGGAAAATTAATGCGGCGATATTCGCTTTCTTCCTGACTAGCTCCCCGCTAGCCGGGCGTTGCAAGTAATTCAAATCATCTCCCTACGCGATTCGAGGGCAACTGCAATTGAGGATGTCACTGCAATCGCGGTGCCAGTGCGCCCCAAACGCAACCGCCTAAATGTATGAAATGGTTAGAGTAAGTACTGCTATTTTGGGGGATGCTAGCAGAGTAGGAAAAGTATTGCACACCAATAATCTGTTGATATTTGAGGTTCTGATGCGGACTGCATGAAACGCAAGTAACATTAAATCCAGCAACTTAGGCGCGCTAGGTGGCTGTGAATATTCGACTCCGGCATGGCACCTTTGAGCTACTTTCATTTGCCGCGGGTTATATTGGAACTCGATGAAATCTTCGCCGAACCTCACCGCTCAAGACTTACGAACCGCGATTGCGATTATGGCGGCGGGCAAAGGCACGCGACTGAAGTCGAAACACCCCAAAGTTCTGCATCAGGTCGGCGGCAAATCGCTTCTGGCGCATGTGATTGCAGCCGCGCAACGGGTGGTCCCGGCAAAAGATATTTTTGTGATCGTCGGTCATGAAGCAGACAAAGTGCGCGAGTCCGTGCAGCAAACGGGAGTGCAATTCGTGGTGCAGGAACCGCAGCGCGGAACCGGCCATGCGCTTTTGTGCGCGGTACCAGCGCTTAAGCAGTACGGTCAGGTGATGGTGCTGTCCGGCGATGCGCCGCTGATTACATCGGAGACCATTTCGAAGCTGCGGGACTTTCATCAACAAAAAAAGGCCGCAATGACCATTCTGAGCGCGCGGCTGGAAAATCCCACCGGCTACGGGAGAATCATTCGCGAGGGTGGACGTAGCGCCGATGTGAAAGCAGTGGTGGAAGAAAAATCGGCCACGCCGGCGCAGAGAAAAATTGGCGAGATCAATTCTGGTTTTTATGCCTTTTCTTCCAAGCCACTGTTTGAAAATATTGAGCGGCTGAAAACCGATAATCCTCACGGCGAGTATTATCTGACTGACATGGCGGCGGTATTACGAAGAGCAAAGCAGCGGGTAGCTGTTATCGAAACCGAAAATCCGTCGGAAATTTTGGGGAGCAATACTCGCGCCGAAATGGTCGATCTGGACCGGAAGATGCGGCTTGAGAAGTGCATGAAACTGATGTCCGAAGGGGTGACGATCTTCTATCCGGATACATGCATGATCGATTGGGATGTGGAAGTGGGCGCGGACACGACCATCGAACCGTTCGTGCAGTTGCTGGGCAAAACCCGCATCGGCAGTGATTGCCGCATCCGTTCTTATTCTGTAATTCACAATTCGCAAATTGGTGACGAAGTGCTCATCAAGCCTGGTTGCGTGCTAGACGAAGCTGTGGTCGCGAATAGCGCGGTTCTCGGCCCGTTTTCTCATTTGCGTCCGGGCAGCGAAATTGGCGAAGGGGCGCACGTGGGCAATTTTGTCGAGACCAAGAAAATCCGCCTGGGGAAAAGATCGAAGGCCAACCACCTCACATACCTTGGCGACGCCGAGATCGGCGAGGGCGTAAACATTGGCGCGGGGACTATCACTTGCAACTACGATGGCGTGAATAAACACAAAACAATAATCGAAGATGGCGCATTCGTCGGCAGCGATGCGACGCTGGTTGCGCCTGTGAAAGTCGGCAAGGGCGCATATGTCGCGGCGGCTTCGTGCATCACCGAAAATGTTCCGCCAGATTCACTCGCGTTGGGACGAGCAAAGCAGGTGGTTAAAGAAGGCTGGGCCAGGATGAAAAGAAAAAAGAGATAGCCGGGTGCCCGTCCTTGTCTTTCACGCTTTTTGCGAAAGACCGGGACGGGGTTGTGATTTCGAGGAAGATGGCTCGCACGTTGACATTTCCACAGGGGAAGGTTCAAACTACCAACTCTGACAGGCGAGGTGGTTTCGCCCGCGAGCAGGCAAATTAAGCGGTACCCGCCGTTGACGCGAATTCATTTGAAACTTTTGCTTATGGCCGGTGACCGGTTCTCCTACAATCTGGATTCGACGCTGGAGACCGTGGATCGAGCGGAGCAGACCGCCAGCCGCATTGCCAGCGAAAATGGGTTCGACGAAGACGAGGTCATGCAGATTGCCATGGCGGTGCGTGAAGCAGCGGTAAATGCGGTGCTGCACGGCAATGCTTACGATCCGGAGAAAAAAGTTGCATTAGAATTTGAGCGGACGACCCGCGACCTGGTGATCACGATTCGCGATCAGGGCAAAGGGATGGATATGGCCAGAATTCCTGATCCGCTGGCACCGGAAAATCTCTTGAAGACTTCCGGCCGGGGAATTTTTTTAATTCGTTCGTTTATGGATGATGTAGAGATTCACCCGTCAAGTACGGGAACAGAAATCAAACTAATCAAGCACGTCCACGGCACGGCCGAGGGCGGCAAGGAGGCTTCCCAGTGAATTTGAAAGTAAGCACGCGCCAGGTGGACGGAGTCAGCATTGTCGATTGCAGCGGACGGATAACCCTCGGCGAAGGCAGCGTTGTGCTTCGCGATACGGTGAAAGACCTGCTCAGCAAGGGGCACAAGAAGATTTTGCTGAACCTTGGCGACGTCAACTACATCGACAGCTCCGGGATCGGCGAACTGGTCAGCGCCTACACCACGGTTAAGAACCAGGGCGGCGAACTGAAGCTGCTCAAGCTGACCAAGAAAGTACATGACCTGCTGCAGATCACCAAGCTGTATACCGTCTTCGAGGTGAAGGATGATGAGGCTGCAGCGGTAAAATCTTTTAGATAAACCTTTGGATGGAGACGCGGGCCTTCTTGCCCGTGGGCGGGCGAGACGCCCGCCCCTCCAAATCCAATTTCATTTCGGGAAAAAACCGAACTTATTTGTATCTCTTCCCCTCTGTTTCTTGTCCTCACAAATAGAATGTGCCTGTGCATCAGGCACTGCAACTTCTGATTTCCCTGCTACTGCCTTCTCTTTCCCTGGCTGCCTGCATTCCTTTTGATCAGGCCCGCAACCATCTGGATGAAACTCAGTGTGTAACCGGAAAAGTGATCCACGTTCAGGAGGGCGAACGAGGCGTGCACTATCTCGACTTTTGTGAGGACTACCGCCTCTGTTCATTTACCGTGGTGGTGTTTCAGCAGGACCTGCAAAAGATCGGAGATATACGGCAACTGGCCGGCAAAGTGGTTGAGATCAAGGGCGAGATAAAAGACTACGACGATCGCGCCGAAATTGTCCTGGAAAGTTCCAAGCAACTGAGCAACGGACTGATGCGGCTTGCACCTCTACCAAAATCCTTTGATGTTGAACAGCGGGGCCATTACAGCGCGGGAACATCACGGCCTCCAAGCAAACGAAGCACTTCGAAGAAGAAGGGAGTTCCGACTCTGCCCGCCGAAGTTTCTGATGCAGAGTCGGATTAAACCAGCCCGCGCCTGAGTTCATCTAAGGGATACATTGTGCCGCGCCACTCCACGCCGCGATTGTGTAGCGCAAAAAACATCGACCTGAGCATGGTGTAAATGAAAAGCAATGTGGCGACGGGGTGCAGGAGCAAGTACCAGGGACGTACATCGGAGAAGAGTGACATTCCAAAATAAAGAACAAACAGACATGCCAGCGCGATCGCATAGGAGAGCCGCGCCCAACCATGGGCGAGAAATATTCCGGCGAAGGGCATGATGTTGATGAAGGCCGCGGCCACGCAGAAGCCGATCGCACGCCACGCCTGAAACGACATAACGGCGAAGAAATTTTTGGTGAGGTTGCGGACAACGCCGAGCGCGCCCTGGGCCCAGTGAAGTTCAAGCAGATCTTCTCCGAGAACATTGCGCTGGCGGAAGTTTGCATTCTTAATCACTTTGCCGAGTTTCATGTCATCGACAACTTCGAAGCGAAGCGCTTCATAGGTTCCGATGGCTTCGTAGACATGTCGGCGAACCAGGTTGAATGCGCCGACGCCGATGTGGTCTTTAGCTTTGGGGTCGGCAACTTTCCAGGGGCGATGTCCGAAGACAAACATCAACTGAAAAAACGCGAGCATCATTTTTTCGCCGGGATGCTTCATGATTGTCCGCGGAAAAATAACCAGGTGATCGGCGCGTTCCGCCTCGGTGTAAGCAATCGCGCGGCGAAGGCAATCGGGGCGAAACATCACGTCCGCGTCGGTGAATAGAATCCAGTCAGCGGTGGACTCCTTTGCGGCGCTCCACATGGCGTGGGCCTTGCCCATCCAGCGGGGAGGAAGCTCGTTGATATGCACCACACGAAGGCTCGCATTCGAAGGGCGGGGAGGCCCGTCGCCCCATGTGGCGAGATCGTCCATAATTTCGCCCGTTCGGTCGGTAGAACGATCGTCAACCGCGATCACTTCATAGTTGTCGTAATCGAGCGCGAGCAACTGAGAAAGGGCCTGGCGGATAGACGCCTCTTCGTTTCGCGCGGGAACAACGATGGTCACGCGCGGATTTCCCGCCGAAGTGGCAGGATTGCGGTCCCATTCAGGGCGAGTAATGTTCACCAGACTGCGTACGCCCAGCGAGGTGTCGATCACGCGCGACAGCCAGATTATCGCCAGCAGAGTGCCGGCGATCCAATGGAAATAAATCATCCGGCCGAAACCTGTGCCGGCTTGGCGTGGCTCTCCGGTGCAACCACCGGGGCAAAGCGCATCCCGTAAAAAAGAATAATGGCGGACAAAGCCATCGCTATCACCGGCAAGATGAATGCAAATTGCAATGAGTGACGGTCTGCGACCCATCCGATCATCGTGGGCGAAGGCACATCGCCCAACAGGTGAATGATGAAAATATTCACCGCTATCGCAGTCGCACGAATGTGGGCTCCGACCGAATTGATGACCGCCGCATTTAAGGGAGAGGTGTTGAAGAGTAGGAAAAATGCAGCCGCTGCGATGGCCGGCATCATCAGACGGCCAGGGACGAACAGGGCGACAATCAGAGGCGGAATGCCGAGCGCCATGGTGATCGCCGACACCAGGTAGTAGGAACTTTTTGTGCGGGGGAGAAGAAAATCACCCAGCCAGCCACCGATTAGCGACGCAAAGATGCCGTCGACGACCACGATTATTCCGAAGTCGAAATTCGCCACGGCAAGAGAGTAATGGCGCTCGGTGATAAGAAATTGCGGCATCCACACCTGAATACCACCCAGCGAATACGTCATCATCGCCATCCCTAGGGTTGCAGTCAGGAAGGCGGGATTCCGGGCGAGCCCTAGGATAGTGCCGCTTTGTGGCGTCTGGTGAAGTGAATCATTTTGTCCGCGTTCCGGCTCCTTCAGAAAAAGAATTGCAATGGCGAGCACAAATCCTGGCGCAGCCGCGATGTAGAACGGAAAGCGCCAGCCGTGCGACGGCGCCAGGGCTGATCCGAGCAGATAACCTGCGGCCGAGCCGACGGGAATTGCCAGATAGAAGACACCCAAAATGCGCCCGCGTTTGTTTTCAGAAAAAAGGTCAGCCACAAAAGTTGGAGCAATGGTGACGAATGTGGCTTCGCCGATTCCCACAAGCGTGTGGCGAATCAGCAGCTCCGTGTAGTTGTGGGTTATCGCGGTGAGAAGCGTCAGGCCGCTCCAGAAAATAGCTCCGACGGAAATAATGACTTTCCTCGAATAGCGGTCTGCCAACGGGCCCACGAACGGCGCCGCACACATGTAACAAAGCAGAAAGGCGCTGGTAAGAAATCCTATTTGCGCTTTGTTGATGTGAAACTCACTCTGCACCATCGGCTGCACCGCAAAGAGCACATTGCGGTCCGCATAATTGAGCAGATTGAGCGCCGTCAGTAACAGCAGCGCAGTCTTGGGATGAAGGTCGCCCTGGTTCACTTGGCGAGGAATATATCATGCAGAGGCGGAACCCGATGTCGCCGGAATCTTGCCTATCACTGCTTCATTAATTATTTCTTTGGACGCGGCCAGCGCGCGATCACAAGTGTGGAAATTCCGCCACGGGGACGGAAATCACCCTTCACTTCGGCCCACACCGGCTTTGCCCAGCGCACCACATCTTCGAGAACCTGATTGACGATGTTCTCCTGGAAAATTCCAAGATTGCGATAGGACTGCAAATATTCTTTGTACGATTTCAACTCGAGGCAGCGTTTGTCCGGCATGTAACGCAGGACGATCACGCCGAAATCAGGCAGGCCAGTCTTGGGGCAAACGGAGGTGAACTCGGGATCGTCGATGACGATTTCATATCCCGGAAACTGGTTCGCCCAAGTTTCGATCTCCGGGAATTTCGCGTCGAGTCCGGCTTGGGCGTGTTCTGAGGTGTAGCGTGGCTGCTTCGGCATAACGATTTATTGTAACCAAGCGTTGTCAGCCGGCATGAAAGCTGGCACCAGCTTTTTCTTGGTCTTTTGCGGAACGCGATGCATCTAAACGGTTAAGTACGGCTGGACCGGGCCGATGTCGGCAAGTGTTACATTTATCTCTAATCATCTAATGGCTCAAAATGGCCGAAAATCGGGCTTTTTCGCCCAGCGACGGTGGATCTTGTGGACCGCCGGAGCTGTAGCCGCCGTCATTCTGCTGGCGTCGTTTGCATCCCGCGATGACTCGGTTCCAATCGTGACCGCGACGGTCACGCGCAGCAACATTCGAAGCCTGATTTCAACCAACGGAAAAATTGAGCCGATCAATAACTTTGAGGCACATGCGCCTGCCGGCACCGTGGTCAAAAGAGTCCTGGTGAAGGAAGGCGATCACGTTAAAAAAGGACAGTTGCTGGTACAGCTAGATGCGGCTACCGCGGAAAGTCAATCGGCGCAGGCGCTCGCCCAGATCCGGTCCTCCGAAGCCGATATGAATGCCATTCAACATGGCGGGACGCAGGAAGAACTGCTCACCCTGCAGGCACAATTGGTGAAGGCCACCGCTGATCGCGATGCCGCACAACGGAATCTGGACGCACTGGAGCATTTGCAGCAGACTGGCGCAGCATCTCCGGGTGAAGTGCGGGCAGCACAGGCACAGCTCGCGACCGCTGAGGCACAGGTGAAGTTGTTTCAGGCGAAACAAAATGGACGCTACTCCGCGCCGGAGATCTCAAGCGTTCAGGCCAGGCAGTCGGAGGCCCACAGCGCCTACTCCGCCGCCGAAGATGTGCTCCGCCAGCTTTTAATTCGGGCGCCATTTTCAGGTGTGGTTTATTCGCTGCCGGTGAAGCAAGGGACGTATGTCAGTCCCGGAGATCTGATTTTGCAGGAAGCGGATTTATCGAGCGTTCTGGTGCGCGCCTACGTCGACGAGCCCGATGTTGCCCGTCTGACCCGTGGGGAAAAAATAGAAGTGTCCTGGGATGCCATACCAGGCCGCATTTGGACGGGATCGGTAAGCACCATCCCAGCTTCGGTTAAGCTCCACGGCACGCGCAACGTCGGCGAGACAACCTGCACTGTCTCTAATGAAGATTTCAAACTCCTCCCGAATATCAATGTCGGGGTCACGATCGTGACCGCCGAAGACGACCATGTGCTCACCATCCCGCGCGAAGCTCTTCATATGGAAGGCGGCAAGCCGTACGTATATCTGGTCGCCAATAACCAGTTAGAGCATCGCACCGTAGAAACGGTCATCTCAGACTTGACGCGAGCCGAAATTAGCGGTGGATTATCAGACGGGGCGCGGGTAGCGCTGAGCTCAATGAATTCCAAGCCTTTGCACGACCATCTCTCAGTGAAAGTGATGCAATAGAAATGCGTTGTCTGCTGTCAATTGCAGCTATTTTTTTGTTCAGCGTTTCAATCGCCACTGCTGGGGCGGATGAAACTGCCCCTTCCCTAATCGCGAACGGCCGGGTGGATGAGGCGATTGCGAGCCTGCATGGGCAAATCAGTGCCTCGCCCAACGACGCGCAGGCTCATAACCTTTTGTGCCGCGCCTATTTCAGCCTGGGCGACTGGGACAGCGGAATTTCCGACTGCGAGAAGGCTGTTGCCCTGGCACCGGGGAACAGCCAGTTTCACTTGTGGCTGGGAAGAATTTACGGCGAGAAGGCAGATGGATCAAGTTTCGTTACGGCAACCGGACTAGCGCGCAGAGTCCGTAGCGAGTTCGAAACTGCGGTTCGGCTGAATCCTGGCAACGTCGACGCACGCAGCGACCTGGCTGAGTTCTACCTGGAAGCGCCGGGGGTTATCGGCGGAGGTCGAGACAAAGCCGAAGCTCAAGCGAGCTCTCTGGCTACCATTGCCCCAATCACCGCTTACGCCGTGAAAGCCCGCATCGCGGAGAAGCGTAAAGACTTCCCCGCTGCGGAACAGGAACTCCGTGCCGCGATCAATGCCAGTCACGGGAGCGCCAGCGCATGGCTTAACCTGGGACTTTTTTACAAGCACCGGCAGCAATTCGACCAGATGGAAAAGGCGTTGCAATACGTTCGCTCTGCGCCGCTGGACCGGCCGGAGGCGCTGGTAGATGCTGCGGAAATCTTGATCCACACTCAAAGAAACCTGCCGGAAGCCACCCAATTGCTGCGCGCTTATCTGTCGTCGAATGCCAAAGTGGAGCAAGCGCCGGCATTTAAAGTTCACTTCCTTCTCGGCGCGGCCAACGAGGAACTGGGCCGCAAAAAAGACGCGGTCTCTGAATACCGGACGGCATTGTCCATGGCTCGGGAATTTCGTCCGGCCCAGCAAGCATTGCAACGCGTGAGTCAGTAGTTTTGCGCGAATGCTGTTTCAAAAGCCACATCTCAGTAAAATTAATTTCTATTTCACACCGAAGGTGGATGCTATGAAACCTGCTCGGGGAATGGTTCGGCTGTGCCTGTATGTGTTGACGATTACTCTGCTGATGACGGGCGCCGCGTTTTCTGTGGAGCCGGAGCAGACGCTATCGTTGAAGCGCGCCGTCGAGCTGGCGCTGGCACATAGTTCGGCGGCAGCACAAGCGAGCGCGGACAACCAGCGGGCATTCGCCTCATATCGGGAGGCGAAAGACCAATACCTGCCGCAACTGATTGTGGGCTCGGGCCTCGGAGACTCCTGGGGATATCCGTTGAGCCTGGAAGGATCGGCGCCATCGCTGGTGAATATCACCGCGCAATCGACGCTGTTCAATCCCGCGTTGCGGGATTTTATTCATGCGGCGAATCTGGAGTACAAAGCTGTAGAGGAAGGGAGCAAAGACCGTCGCGATCAGATTGCGCAAGACACCGTGCTCACTTACATGGAGCTGGCAAAGTGGGAGCAACAGATGGACCAGTTGCGGCAGGAACACGACAACGCCGCCAAGGCGCAAGAGATCGAAGACCAACGCGTGCAAGCTGGCGTGGACAGCCAACAGGCGGGCAAAGAGGCCCGGCTGGCCACGGCGCGCGCGCATCTGCGAATAACCCAGGCCGAAGGTGCGGTCGATGTGTTGCGGACAAATTTGTCACAGCTTACCGGCGTGCCAGTCAATTCGTTGCGTATCGCTCCGGAGTCGGTCCCCGCTCTGCCTGAGATAAAACACGAGGACACCGACACTGCGAAAGAATCAGAATCAAATCCAGCAGTCCTGTTCGCGCAACAGCATGCCATCGCACAACAGTTTCGAGCGCGCGGAGAGCACCGGTCGCTTTGGCCCTCAGTGGATTTCGCCAGCCAATACGCGGTGCTCGCGAAATTCAATAACTGGACGCAGTTTTTCCCCAACAATGTGTTTGAAAGAAACAATGCCACGCTCGGAGTAGTAATCCGCTTCCCCTTCTTCAGTCCTTCGCAACGGGCTCACGCCGACGCCGCGGATGCAGAAGCATTGCGCGCAAATAAAGAAGTGGAATCAACCAAAAATCAAGTGTCCCAGCAGACGTTGAAACTGCGCCGTTCAGTCGAGCAGTTGCAGGCGGCGCAAGAAGTTTCACAGTTGGAATATGAGATCGCGCAGTCGAATGTGGAAGCTATGCAGATCAAAATAAAGTCTGGAACAGCAACTTTGAATGAGGGCGACCAGGCCCGGGCGGACTTGTCCGCAAAATACAATGCACTACAGGACGCCAACTTTGAACTGGTTCGGGCCCGCATTGGTCTGTTGCGAGCCACGGGAGAACTGCAATCCTGGGTAGATCAAGGTAAGTAGGACAGCTCTGGCGAACGAGCTTTTTGCGCTGTTCGGTGCTCCCACACGCCGTTCAGGGTCAAGCGATTGCATGCCGACGGGCCAGCCATTAGCCTGAAAAGATCCAAGAGAAGACCCCAAGCTGCAACTCCAGCCGGCCACAGGTGTTCTATTGGATACGCGAGCCCCTGATTTCCAGGCGCGAATGTTATTATAAATAAATACACTTATGCCCTTAAAAACACTGTTCTTGAACCCTCCCTCTTTTGAAAACTTTGATGGAGGAGCTGGTTCACGTTGGCCGGCTACTCGCGAAATTGAGTCTTACTGGTATCCAGTGTGGCTGGCTTACCCGACTGGCATGATTGAAGGCGCCAAGCTGATCGATGCGCCACCGCATCATATTTCCGCGGAAGAAACCATCAACACTGCCAAGCAATACGAATTCCTGGTGCTGTATACCAGCACTCCAGGGTTCCCGGGAGACATCCGCCTAGCCGAGCGAATTAAAGAAGTGAATCCCAAGATCAAAATTGCATTCGTTGGCCCGCATGTGACGGTGTTGCCGGAGCAATCACTGCACGAAGGACCAGCCATTGATTTTGTAGTGCGCAAAGAATTCGATTACGCGGTGAAAGAGTTCGCCGAGGGCAAGCCGGTCGATGAGATTCTGGGAGCTTCGTATCGCAAAAATGGATCGATCGCGCACAATGCCGACCGGCCGCAATTGCAAGACCTCGATTCCCTTCCGCATGTTACCGACATCTATCATCGCGACCTGGATGTGCGGCGCTACAACGTGCCGTTTCTTCTTTACCCATATGTTTCGCTTTACACCACACGCGGATGCCCGGCGCAGTGCACCTTCTGCTTGTGGCCGCAGACCACCAGCGGCCACGCTTGGCGCAAACGGTCCGGTGATGACGTGGCGCTGGAGATGGCTAAGGCCAAAGAGTATTGGCCGTATGTGCGAGAGTTTTTCTTCGATGACGATACCTTCAATATTCAGAAGGCGCGGACGGTCGAGTTGTGCGCCAAACTCAAACCGCTGAAGCTAACTTGGTCCTGCACCTCGCGGGTCACAACCGACTACGAAACCTTGAAAGCCATGCGCGAAGCGGGTTGCCGGCTGTTGATTGTGGGATACGAATCCGGCGATGCGCAGATCCTCAAGAACATCAAGAAAGGCGCGACTCTTGAGCGCGCGCGGCAGTTCACCAAAGATGCCCACAAGTTGGGTTTAGTGATTCACGGGGATTTCATTCTCGGCCTGCCGGGAGAGACTCGTGAAACCATCAAGAACACCATCGCATTTGCGAAGGAGTTGGATGTCGAGACCATTCAGGTCTCGGTCGCTCATGCCTATCCGGGCACGGAGTTGTACGATTTCGCCACCAAGAACAACTTCATCGTAAAGGGCAGCATGGTGGACGCCGGCGGACATCAATTGGCACATATCGAATATCCGGGATTGCCCGCGGATGAAATTCTGCATTCAGTACATCAGTTCTATGACGAGTATTATTTCCGGCCGAAAGCCGTGTTCCGAATTTTGCGGAAAGCTGCGTTTCACTCCGCAGATCGCAAACGCTTGTACAAAGAGGCCAAGACTTTCTTGAAGGTGCGGTCGATGCGGAACAAGCTGGTGAAAGACAACGCCAAGGACGCCGCTAATGGCAAGCCGCAGGCCGCTGCTCCGCCACCGCCGGAAACCGTTCAGGTCTAAAGACCCGTGAACTTCCGCAAGTATCTAGTGCTGGCCGGTGTGAGTGTCTTTGCGCCGGTCGGTGATTCCCTGCTTTCGTATGGTATGAAGCAGGTGGGGAATATTTCTCTGAAGAATATTCCAGACCTTCTGCTCGCCATTGCCAATCCTTGGGTGGGTCTGGGAATTGTTCTCCTGCTGGGATTCTTCGCTTCCTACATGACTGCTCTCTCCTGGGCGGATTTGACCTATGTCCTTCCCGCCAGTTCACTCGGCTATGTATTGCTTGCCCTGATCGCGCGATTCGCCCTGCACGAACAAATCAGCCTGATGCGATGGCTGGGAATCGCTTTGGTTTCGGGCGGAGTTGGTTTCGTGACCAGCGGACCGGAAGTGACCCACAGGCCACCGCCGCATCTCTCCACTGGCGGCAGCGTGGCTGCGGAGCATTCGTGATCCGGCACGCCATCAGCAATTTGAATGGCTGGCTGGCGATTCTGGCCATCGTTATCTCATCGAGCGCCGGAGATGTGCTGCTCTCTCGAGGAATGAAGCAGATCGGCGATCTAGGCGAGGTACGACGAACGCACGGTTTTAATTTTGTAGTGGTGCAAATTTTGCGAAACCGCTACTTTTTGATCGGAGTAGCGTGCATGGCCATTTCCTTCTATAGCCTGCTGTTTGGGCTGTCGTGGAACGAGGTCAGCCTGATCGGGCCAGCCGCGGCCTCGCTTACTTTTGTGGCCAATGCATTCGCAGCAAAAATGTTTCTTCACGAACGCGTCGATCGCAAGCGCTGGGCGGCTGCGCTATTTGTAGCTGCAGGCGTGGTGCTAATGGCATTCTGATCTTCGCGTTCACCTGCGAAACTTCCGCAATTATTGACCAGTAATAGTGGTCCAGAACCACGCCAGCGACAAAACAATCAGAATTCCGCTGGTGGACCAGGCCATTACGTTAACGATCCTGGAATTGCGATACTCACCCATCAGTTCTTTTTTGTTGATCAGGATCAACATAAAGATCAAAAGAAACGGCAGCAGAAGTCCGTTCACGACCTGAGAATAGAGGATGATCTTCAGCAGAGGAATTCCCGGCAACAGAACCACGCCCGCGCCAAAAGCGATCAGCAGAGTATAGAGCCAGTAAAAAGCCGGAGCTTCGGAAAAGTTTTTATTGACGCCCGACTCGAATCCCAGCCCTTCGCAAATGTTGTAAGCGGTTGCCAGCGGAAGAATGGCTGCAGATAGAAGTGAGGCGTTCACGAGTCCGATGGCGAAGAGCAGGAATGCCCATTGACCGGCGAGAGGCTTTAGCGCGGCAGCGGCATCGGCGGCGTCGCTGATATTGTGAATTCCGGAGACGTACAAGGTCGCTGCGCACGCCAAGACGATAAAAAATGCGATCACGTCGGTGATGATGCACCCTAGTATCACGTCCCAGCGGCTGAGCCCATATTGTTTCTTACCAATTCCTTTCTCAACAATCGAGGCCTGCAAATAGAACTGCATCCACGGGGTGATGGTAGTACCAATGAGCCCGATCACCATCACCACGTATTCGGAGCTCCTACTTACTGTCGGGACGACGGTGTCGTGGAGCGCCGCCTTCCAGTCGGGGTGAGCAAAGAAAGCGGAGATGACATAGGAAAAATAGAGCATCGAAAAAATGATAAGAATTCTTTCGAAAGGCTTGTACGAGTTCTTGACCACCATGAACCAAACGAGGCCGGCGGCTGCGGGTACCGCAATGTATTTGCTGACCCCGAAAAGTCCCATGCCGGCGGCAACCCCGGCGAACTCGCTCATGATGTTGCCAAAATCTGCCAGGCCGAGAATAAACATGGTGAAGAAGGTGGCCCGAAAACCGAACTCCTCGCGGATCAGATCCGACAGCCCTTTGCCGGTGACGGCACCCATGCGGGCGGCCATTTCCTGAACGATGATCAGCGCAATCGTGATCGGGATAAGAGTCCACAGCAGCGCGTAGCCGAACTTTGCGCCCGCCTGTGAATATGTGAGGATCCCGCCGGGATCGTTATCAACGTTGGCGGTGATAAAACCGGGGCCGAAGATGGCCAGAAACGCCAGTAGACGAAATTGCATCGAGCGCAAAAAAGGCATACGACGGCGTTTTTTTGCGGTGGGAGTTCGCGAGATTGCGTTCGTCGTAACCATCGGATTCATTTCGCGACTGGTGGCACCCGGAACCGGGGTCAGGCTCCAAGTCTTCCAGCTTCCCAGGAATTGCTTGTATACCCTTTGCAGCCATAAACAATGAGCTCACCGCGAAATCAGGATAAACGCATACGGTGGAATTTGAACAGGTGAAAGTGCCGGTCGAGAATTAATTTTCGCTGAGTGACGGACCGGAAGCGCTACAACCATCCGGATTTACAGCTTCGCGCGCAACAGGCTGATCACATCGTCGGAAGTGATTACCCCAGTGAGCACGCCCTTATCATCCAAAACTGGAAGAATCACGAGGTTGTACTTGTCGAATAATTCCGTGACTTTCGTCTCCCGCGCGCCGGCGTGAACCGAAATCAGCGGCTCCACAGCCAGGGACAGCAGTTTGTCGTCGTGCTTGGCCAGTACCAATTTAGCGAGGGGCACGGCGCCCACCAGCTTCCCCTCATCGTCAACCAGATAGATGGTGTGAACCGTTTCGATCCCGCCCTCGAAATTGCGCAGGGTCTCGATTGCATCGCTGACCGTGGCCTTTGCATTGAGCGCCAGATATTCCGTGTTCATGCGGCCGGCTGCGGTATTTTCACGGAATTCCAGCAACTCGGTCATCTCATCCCGCCCAGCCGGTTCCATTTCCTGCAGAATTTGCGAGGTGCGCTCTTCCGGCAGGTCGGCCAGGAGATCGGCCGCAGCGTCTGGATTCATCTCCTCAACAATGTCGGCGGCGCGTTCAGAATCGAGCGACTCGACAATAGACTTTTGAACTTTCGGGCGAACTTCCTCGAGAGCTCCGGCCGCCACTTCCTCGTCCAAGGACTGAAACACCGCCTGCCGCTCACTGGGCGTGAGTTCTTCAATAATGTCGGCGATATCTGCCGGATGGAGCTTAGCCAACCGCTCGTGGGAAATTTTGAGCTTTACCCGGCGGGCGGGATCGGTCTCGATCAGGTCCACAAATTCCCAGGGAATCAGCCGCGGCGGAAGCTTGTGAAGAATCGGCTTCAGCGCAGCCATGGGCACGATCCCTTTGAGCAGCCGTCGGACCGCGCCGCGAAGCCCCACATCTACTGAGGCGACTTTCAGGATGACGAGCCCGTCGGTGGTCTCGGTGTGCAGGTCTACGTCATTTACGCGAACTACTTTGCGGCCGTGCACGTCGATAATCTGTTGATCCAGAAGATCGCGTTCGAGAAGAAAAAGCCCTTCACCCTCAACGGAAGCCCATTTGGAGGCCACAGAAGCAGTTCGAATACCGCCATTGATCGACGACACAGCCGAAAATGGCAGCAGCCGGTCACCTTGCTTGGTGCGGACGATCAGCGTGGAAACCAGGGCCGAATCTTCTGCAGGAGTGAGAGCCACCTCGCGCACACGTCCGCCATGGGTTCCCGACGAATCCAGCACCGGAGCGCCGAGCAGTTCCGTAAGCGCGATCGTGCTCATATTGTGAGCATGGGCCGAGAGTGGAAATGTTGTCAATCATTTCTCGCGGAAAGTTCCTTTTAATGTGCGTTTGGACCGGATCGACCCTGACACCGCCGTGCAGCCGAGTATAGCTGGAATACAAAGGTTCACAATTCTTCACACTTCTAGGCCGCCGATTACATTGCTGCGATCTAAAATTCGATTCAAGTAAGCCCCGACAGCCGCCCTCGGAGATCCCACGAATACCTCCGAAGGGCGGCATTCCTTTCTCTGAAGGACCGGGTCAGCCGCGCCAACGTTCGGCATCCCCCACGCCAACGTGATATGTTTTCAGTTAATCCGAAACTTTCATGACCGCCACCCGCACAGCCCGGCCGCAGGCCGCATCCGCTGAAATGCCCCCGGTACCGCTGACTATCGAAGGCTACAGCGTGCTGCATCAGATGATGCGGTTCCGCTGGTCAGCCTGGAGGCAACTTGGTCCGGCCGAGAAACGAGAAATCGCGCAGGAAGCAAGTGATCTTCTCGGCCAGTGGGAACAAGGAAAATCGGGGCAATCGGCGGTGTATTCGCTCCTTGGGCACAAGGGCGATCTGATGCTGGTGCACTTCCGCAACTCGTTCGACGATTTGAATCGTGTTGAAATGCAGCTGGCACAACTGCGTTTGAGCGATTACCTGGAGCCCACGACGTCCTATTTATCTGTGATTGAGCTCGGGTTGTATGAGTCGAGCTTGAAAACCTATCGCGAACTGGTTGAGCAAGGCATTGAGCCGCATTCAGACGAGTGGAAGCACGCAATCAATGAGACGCTGGACCGCCAGCGCGAAGCCATGCGGCCACGTCTATTTCCGGAGATCCCGAAAGCGCGTTACATCAGCTTTTATCCCATGGACCGGCGGCGGGGCGAGGAAAAGAATTGGTATACCTTGCCCATGGAAGAGCGTGCGCGCCAGATGAATGAACACGGACTCGTTGGGCGCCGCTATGCGGGCGAGGTGAAGCAGATCATTACCGGGTCGATCGGATTCGACGACTGGGAGTGGGGCGTCGATTTATTCGCTGAAGATCCGCTAGTGTTCAAAAAACTTATTTACGAAATGCGCTTCGACGAAGTGAGCGCCGTCTACGCGCAGTTCGGCCACTTTTATATTGGCGTGCGCTGCATGGCCGATCGGCTGGGAAAGTTGTTAGACGGCGACGTGCCGGAATAACAAATGGGGCTAGGGGGAGTCATTCTCGCGGCGGGGGAATCCTCGCGCATGGGCCGGGACAAGGCTTTGCTGCCTTGGCCACCAGAATCTGCCCGCATCCTAGCGCAAGCTGGGTTGCTTACATCCGGCACCCTGCTCTCTGCGGCCATCGAAGCCCTCGGCCGCTATTGCGACATGGTGATCGTAGTCGGGGGAAATAACGAAGCCATGGTGCGCCCAGTCGCCTACTCGTGCGGCGCTTTTTTCGCACGCAATCCCGATCCCGAACGAGGCCAGTTCAGTTCGCTCCAAGCCGGACTCCACGAGGTGATGAACCGCGGACGGGACGCAGCGATGATTACCCTGGTGGATCGACCTCCGGCCAAAGCGGCGACGTTTGCAAAGTTGCTCGAAGCGTTTGAGACTCGCAACCGAAACACCTGGGCTGTGGTTCCAGAATTTGAAGGTAAGCATGGCCATCCTATTCTGATCGGAAGAGAGATGATGGAACTTTTTCTCAGATCTACCGCGACCGCGAACGCTCGCGACGTTGAGCACGCGAACCAAAAGCACATTTCTTATTTTTCGGTAGATGATTCGAGGGTGACGATGAACATCAATACGCCCGAGGATTACGCGGGAGTGGGATCGTCTTTCCAGATATGATTCTGTGCCGTCCCTGCGCGACTCCCGTCTACACTTGTACGCACCCGGCACTCACGTGCCGGGCTATCCCAATTTCGTCCTTTCGGAACTCGAAATAAAGTGCAGCAGAAAGTCGCAATGAAACCAGCTTCACCAGCACAAGCTTCTTTATTTATCGACTCCGTCCTCAGCCTGAAGCCGCGGCTGGCGGTTTTTGATTGCGATGGGACCCTATGGTCGGGCGACGCCGGTGAGGGCTTCTTCGACTGGGAGCTCAAGCGCGGCGTGGTCTCGGATGAAATCGTCCGCTGGGCGCGAGCGCGATATGCCGATTATCGCGCCGGTAAAGTCAGCGAAGACGAAATGTGCGGCGAGATGGTGACCCTGCATCAGGGTTTGAAAGAAAGCGACGTGCTTGCCCTGGGACGCCAGTTCTTCGAAGAAAATTTTGTCCGCCGGATTTTCCCCGAGATGCGTGAATTGATCGCGCGCCTGCAAAACGCGGGAACCGATGTGTGGGCGGTTTCGTCCACCAACGAGTGGGTGATTCGTGAAGCCATGCTGCACGTTGGCATCGCGCCAGAAAAAATACTCGCCGCGTCGGCTGAAGTCCGTGACGGAATTATTACCGGTAACCTCACACGTCTGCCGTCCGGCCCTGGAAAACCTAAAGCAATACTTGAAGTGATAAAACAAGTCCCGGACGCCGCCTTTGGCAACTCGCGTTGGGATGCAGACATGCTCGCGCTCGCCAAGAATGCGTTTGCAGTGAACCCGAATCCTGATCTGGAAAAGCTGGCGCAAGAGAAAGGCTGGACGATCTACTGGCCGACAACCCGCTAACGCTGCATCAAGGTTGAGTGGCTGGCCACGCACATCCAACTGCTGCCCTGCCTGACCCAGGTATCGGTGAACCGGCCGCGGTGGATGTAGGCCTTACCGTTGAGCGTTCCCTTTTCGTGGTAAGTGCCATTAACGATCACGGTATCGCGGTAAACGCGGGTCTTCAGCGAATCGTTGCCTATGATCTCAATGTGTTCGACTGGATGCTTGATGCCATCAAGAAACTCGGCCTTGTTCTGCATGCTGCCGTCGATATCGACATAGGTGAAGTCGTCGGCCAACAGATGATCGAGCGCGGCAGCATCTTTCGCTACTTCGGCTTGGTTCCAGAGGGTTTCAAGCGCCAGGACGCGCGCGGAATCGCTGTCCTGTGCGGACTGCGAATACATCGCGGCCACCGGCAGCAGAGTGGCAAGCAAAAGGATCCGGCAAGCGAAATTCGTCAAGCTGCCACCGTCGTGCAATCCATTGTGCCTCCCCATGCCAGCTATATTTCTAACAGACAAAACGTGGAGCCTACCGAGGAATACATCGGACATTTTATGCGTCACTTGATCGCGACGACAGACACACGCGGTAGAATACAGTTTCGCGATTGACTTCCTCTGCCAAGCGAATTTTGAAGGTGTGGCTGCCGTCAGTCATCTGGCTGGCGATCATCGTTGCAGAATCCAGCAACCTCGGCTCGTCAGAACACACTCAGCGCATTCTCTATCCAATTCTGCATTACCTGTTCGGAGTGAATCCGCAGCGGTTTGAGGTGTGGCACGTGGTCATTCGCAAGACCGGGCACTTTGTCGGCTATGCGACCTTGAGCATTCTTCTATTTCGCTCGTGGCGCGGTACGTTTCCTCGCCTGAGCACTCGATGGTGCATGCAATGGGCAACGCTGGCATTTGCATGCACGGCGCTGGTGGCGGCGCTAGACGAGTTTCATCAGACTTTCTTGCCCTCACGGACGGGGACATTCCGCGACGTGGTCCTGGATAGCAGCGCGGCTCTGGTAGCGCAGATTGTGATTTTTGCGATTCTGCGAAGACGGAGCCCGGGAATCGAAGAAGTTCCCGCCCGGCGATAAACACGCGAACCAACCCACCTTTGCAGCGCTATCAACAACGGCTGCGACCATTTTTAATCAGTAACGAATGTGAGCTGCCATCGCCTAGATTCGGCGGATTGCGTGATAGATAACCAGGAACACCACTGAACCGATCACGGCGACCAGCAAGCTGTACAGGTTGAGTCCAGTCACTCCCGCTGCGCCGAAGCGGTTAAACAACCACCCGCCAAAAACTGCCCCGACAATCCCCAAAAGGATGTCGACGATAATGCCTTCCCCCGACTTGTTCACGATCTTGCTTCCGATAAAGCCGGCAAGCAGACCCAGTATGATCCATGCAAGAATTGACATCTTTCACCTTCTTTCCGGCTCTTAGATGCCGCCGATGGCACCTGAGGAGAATATGCCGTTTGCGGGGGCAGTTAAAAAAGAATCTGGGATTTGGGTGCGAGTGTCATCGATCACTTCGAAAGCTTGTCAGGAGCGAGGAATGATCGACCTGGCGGGCGGGAAGAAAGATTACATGGCGGAAGCGAGTGGGAGTCGAACCCACCATCGCCATCAGAGATAACGATCTACGGTTTTGAAGACCGCGAGAGTCACCGGACCCCTTGCGCTTCCAGCCTTATCAGATTACCGGAAATCCAGAATCTGTATTTTGCGACCTCACGGCAGCGCAATAGACGCGCATTCACGAGTTGAGACGCGAAATCAGATCTGATTTTAATTTCGATCGCGTGAGCAGAATTGCTCAGACTTGGTTTTCAATCCAGAGTAGCCTAAAAACAATCAGAAATTAGAAGGGCGGTTTCTCATGACCCCACAACCTAGTGATTGGCGATATGTCGCAGAGCAAATCTGTATTGAAAAAGATTCGAACAAAATGTTGGAACTTGCGGTTGAGCTGAATCGACTGCTGGAACGCGAGCAGTCCAGCAAGCGTATACATTAATCTCGTTTCCCAGAAAGCAGTTTGAGCTACACGGCGCCAGTTGCTGCTGGCTTGCTTCATCTTGTGCTTTCGCAGGCGGGTAGGCAGAAAGGTGAGCAATATTGCTCAGTCAGATTTTGGGATTGAGAGTAGCGTCTAGAAGAGGTAGCCCTCCCCCCAAATGTGGAGGATTTCCGGGAAGTTCCTCCACGTTTGGTATTTCCTTCCCCGCAACGCCGCTGGGTCTTGGATCCTCCCTCTTCGGAAGAGCCCCGTCACAACCCTCGTACTCCTGAATTCGAAGCGTTGGCCATCACGAACCTCGACGGGACTAGGCCAGCAGCCTGACACCTGAAGGCTGCCCAGGCCGCTGTGGTTCCGACCTTTCGCAAAAACCGCGAAAAGCCTGCCCTGAGCGCAGTCGAAGGGATGGGACACCCTCATCGTGGTAGTGTCAGCGAGAACCAAAAAATCAACGCCCAGGGAGAATCCATGAAACTTTGTGCCGCGTTCATGCTGTTGCTGGCTAGCTGCGCCTTCGCGCAAGAGACGCCCGTCCCAAAGATTGAATTCAGCTCGGTGCCCGGTTTTTTTCATTTACCGCCTGACATGAGTTTCGGCGAGGTCGCGGGCGTGGCGGTCAATTCGCATAAACATATTTTTGTCTTCTCCCGCGGAAACACCACCGGGCCGGCTTATGGCGCGGCGGCGGCGCAATTGCTGGAATTTCTGCCGAATGGAACGTATGTTCGCGAGATCGGACACAATCTCTATGGTTGGTCGTATGCGCACTCGGTAAAAATCGATCGGAACGACAACATCTGGGTCGCCGACAAAGGCTCGGATGTGGTGGTGAAGTTCGACCACGACGGCCGGGTGGCCATGGTGTTCGGGCGCAAGCAGGAGGCATCGGACGAAGAGACTGGGCCATTGAAGCACCCGCATCCACCGCTGCCTCCTGTCGATGGAATGTTTCGCCAGGTTACCGACATTGCGTGGGATTCGGCCGGCAACAGTTATGTCAGCGATGGCTACATCAACGCGCGGGTGGCCAAGTACGATAAAAACGGCAACTGGGTAAAGTCGTGGGGCGAGCCGGGAAACCAGCCGGGTCAGTTTCTGCAGCCGCACAGCATTGCGGTGGATGCGGCGGACCACGTCTATGTCGCGGATCGCGGCAATCGACGGATACAGGTGTTTGACGGCGACGGCAAATTTCTGCGGCAGATCACGATCGATGTTCCGTTCGATCCTAATGCGCAGCCGCCGGTCGGCAACAAGCCCAAGCTGCCGGTCACCGGCAACCAGCTGATGGCGCCGGGAGCTCCGTGGGCAATCTGCATTACGCCCGGGCCGAGACAAGTTTTGTATGCCGCCGACGCGTATCCCGGCAGGATTTACAAAATGACGCTGGATGGAAAGATACTGGGCGTACTGGGCGAATCGGGCAAGCAACTCAAGCAGTTTGGCTGGATCCACGAAATCGCGTGCCCGTCAGAAAACGAACTCTATGTTGCTGAGTTACTGAACTGGCGGGTGCAGAAGCTGATTCTGAATCCGGTGCACTGAGGATCGCCGCTTCGAAACTTTTAACCGCAGAGATCGCAGAGCTTACGCGGAGGGCGCAGAGAAAAGCCAAGAGCGGACAGCGGAGAGCCTGCCCTGACCTTGTCGAAGGGGCGTCTGCCCCCAAGCCGGTCTCAGAATATCCGCAAAGCCGCCCGCAGCAGGGCTTGGAAACAACCGGTGTTCCTGCTAAATTGAGGTCAGCTGTTCACCTGCCCCTGAAAATAAGGAGAAGTATGGCTGAGAATCCGAGCGCGACCATGCCCGCCGTCGTAGAAAAAATCATCAAGTCACCATACGGTGCGTCCGAGAAAGCGCAAATTGCGGTGGAAGGCGCAGACCATCTGTATCGAGAGATTCGCATTGAGAACACGTTGACCGACGAGAACGGTCGCGAAGTCAGGCTTAAGCCAGGCGCTGAAGTGCAGGTGACAGTCGAAGCCGAGCCGGAGGCAACTTCTCCCAAAACCTAACGGGACTTGCCATGGCGCCCGTCGTGATCACTGTCCGCGCCCTTTTAGCGGGGCGAATGACGATTCAAGGTCCCGCTCGTCAAAATCCACTCTAAGCCCTGAATACAGGATTTCCTGTATTTCCAGCAGCTCCGCCAAAACGTTATTCTCCGTCACATTCCGTTGGAATGGAGCTGTGTATGTCATTTCAAACCGTAAAAATTCGCTGCATCGCTGTGCCTGCGTCGCTCATTTTGTTCTCTCTGGTTGCGACCCTGAGCGTGGCGCAAACAACCCAAAACAACAGCAACTGGCAACTGGTATGGTCGGACGAATTCAATGGAGCCGCGGGTTCCCTTCCCGATGCGAATAAATGGACATACGACGTGGGAGGCGGGGGATGGGGCAACAACGAAGAAGAGTATTACTGCATGGCCGGCTCGAACTCCTACCCTTGCAACAGCGCGACACCGAATGCCGCCCTCGATGGCAATGGCAACCTGGTGGTTTCGGCGATTTATAACGGCAGCACCTGGACTTCAGCACGCATGAAAACCCAGGGCGTCGAAAACCTGCAGTACGGGCGCATTGAAGCTCGAATGAAGCTGCCGATGGGAGCGGGTATTTGGCCGGCATTCTGGGTGCTCGGGTCAAACATTAATACCGCCAGCTGGCCGCTCTGCGGCGAAATGGACATCATGGAATCGGTGCCGCAATTCGGCGCCTCCAAGACTTCATCGACGATTCACGGACCGTTCTCTGGGGGAAACGGCGTTGGCTCAGCGTATGTGTTTCCTAACGGAGGCACCATCAGTGATTTCCATACTTATGGCGTGACCTGGTCTCCGAACCAGGCGCAGTTCTATCGCGATGATCCGAACAATCCTTACTTCACCATTCAGAATACGACTGACATTCCCGGCGATTGGGTTTTCAATCATCCGTTCTTCATCATCATGAACCTGGCGATGGGCGGCTATTTCCCCGGTTACACAGACAGCACTACCGCGAACCCATCGGTCATGACTGTGGACTACGTGCGGGTTTATCGGGCACCGAATACGCCAGTTTCCGGGCCAGTGGCGATCAATGCTGGCGGAAATTCTGCGGGCAGCTTTTTCGCAGATACGAACTTTGCTGGCGGCGCTAAACCGGTGTCGACGAATGATGCCATCGATACATCGCTGATTCCGGCGCCAGTGCCTCCGCAAGCGGTTTACCAGACTGCGCGCCAAGGCGAGGCCACCTACACGGCGACAGGTTTGGTCCCCTATGCGCCATATGCCGTACAGCTACACTTCGCCGAAACCCAGGTGAACGGGCCGGGAGAGCGGCTATTCAATGTGACCATCAACGGCCAGACGGTCCTGAATCGCTTTGACATTTTTGCCGCCGCGGGAGGCAAGAACAAAGCGGTCGAAGGCAACTTCAAGGCCAATGCCGATCAATATGGAAATATCGCTGTCCAGTTGACGCCCCGCGGGACGGGTGAACCGCTCATCAGTGGCGTCGTAGTTTCGCAAACTACGGATAACGAACCAACGAGTGGCGCGGTCAATATCGACTCAGGCGGTGGCGACGTTGGAACTTTCATCGCCGACACTAATTATTCCGGAGGCAATCAAGCGAGCAGCTTTGCCGCGGTCGATACGTCGCTCATCTCTGCGCCGGTTCCGCCGCAGGCCGTTTTCCAAAGCGAGCGCTGGGCGCCAAGCACTTACACTATCGGCGGCTTTACGCCTGGAAGCGCGCATACGGTCACGCTTTACTTCAACGAGATCTACTGGAGCCAGCCAGGACAACGGCAATTCAATGTTCTGATTAATGGCTCGCAGGTGCTGACGAATTTTGATATCGTCGGCACAACCGGGTCGGAGAACAAAGCGATTGCCGAGCAGTTCCAGGCAACAGCAAATCCCGCGGGACAGATTGTGGTGCAGTTCACGGTCGGTGCCCATGATCAGCCTAAGATCAGCGGCATCGCAGTGAATTGATTTCAAAGGAGTGCAGGAAATAAATATCGGGAAGGTTTTAGCACGTGGCGTGCGAGCCTTCCCGATTTTTTTGACTGAGCAGGGCTTCGATTCAGTTCCGCTGCTGCTATTTCGGCTGGCGCACGACCCGCATGTACGGCTTCGGCGTCTTCCAACCCTCGGGGTATTTCTCTTTTGCCTGCTCGTTTGTTACCGCGCCACTGATGATGACGTCGTCGCCCTGCTTCCAATTGGCTGGGGTCGCGACCTGATGTTTGGCGGTGAGCTGCAACGAGTCGATTACGCGCAGGATTTCGTCAAAGTTGCGCCCGGTGCTCATGGGATAGCTGAGCTGCATCTTGATCTTCTTATCGGGGCCGATCACGAAAAGTGTGCGCACGGTGGCATTGTCATTGGGAGTGCGGCCTTGTGAGCTATCGCCGGCGGCGGCCGGCAGCATGCCGTAAAGTTTCGCAATCTTCAGTTGCGGGTCGCCGATCATCGGGTAATTCACCTTCGCGCCTTGCACCTCTTCGATATCCGCCTGCCACTTCTGGTGATCGCTGACCGGATCGACGCTTAGCGCCAGAATCTTCGTGTTGCGCTTGGCAAACTCAGGTTGCAGCTTAGCCATGGCGCCGAGTTCAGTGGTGCAAACAGGGGTGAAATCTTTCGGGTGCGAGAACAGGACCGCCCAACCATTGCCGATCCAATCATGAAAGTGAATTGTGCCCTGCGTGGTGTCGGCGGTGAAGTCGGGAGCGGTGTCATTAATACGGGGAACGCTGGATGTGACTGGGGGTAATGTTGCGGTGCTCATGGTTCCTCCTGGTAAGTAATCTGGTCTGCTGGGCTGAGCCCTTGGTCAGACGAAGCTTATGCAAATGCGAGCCGGGCTAAAAAACAAAACCCATCCGCTTCGCCGGATGGGTTCGCAAGCTTGCTGCGCTAAACGCACCCCGGCGGCCTTATACAACAACAGATGCAGGCCGATGGCGGGTTGATTCGCATGAAAGTAGCATACGCAGCGTGAAACTCAGCGTCAAACGCGGATCTGCAAACACCCAGGAGACGAAGATACGAAAAATTTGCGACACAAGCGTCATGATCTCAGTCCAATGCTTATGACTTCCCTGCGAAGGCTTCCCTTCACTCAGGTTGATGTGTTCACCTCGCGCGCCCTTGAGGGCAATCCATTGGCCGTGTTTCCTGACGGCCGAGGTTTGAGCGATGACGAGATGCAGGCTGTCGCGAAGGAGATGAATCTTTCGGAGACCACCTACATTCTGCCGCGCGACGCCGCAACTGAAAAAGAGCGCGGCGTACGGGTGCGCATTTTTACCGTCCAGGAAGAGTTGCCGTTTGCCGGACATCCCACGTTGGGCACGGCTTTCGCGTTGCGTGGAAACAGCGGAGCGGCGGAGATCAAACTGGAATTGAATGTGGGAACTATTCCCGTGAGTTTCGAAGAGAAGCCTGGGCAGCCGGCTTTCGGGGAGATGCGGCAGAATGATCCGGTGTTCGGACAGATTCACGACGTCAAGAAGATTGCCGAGGTAACTGGGATTCCGGCCGCCGATATTGATTCCGAATTTCCCGTGCAGACGGTTTCGACCGGGGTTCCATTCACCGTTCTTCCGCTGCGTGGGCTGGAACAGATTCGCCGGCTGGAGATCAATCAGTCGCGTTCGTCGGAGTACCTCAGCGCGTCCGGTGCGAAATTCTTTTTTTGTGTGAGCCGCGAAACCGTCGATCCGGCGGCCCGTTTGCACGCCCGCATGTTGTTCTACAACGGCGAAGATCCGGCCACGGGCTCAGCTTCCGGCTGCGCCGCAGCGTGGATGGTGCAGCACGGAATCGCGAAGTCGGACGAGCGCGTACTGATCGAGCAGGGCGTGGAAATGAAACGTCCGAGCAGGATTTTTGTTCGTGCCTCGCGCAACAATGACAGAGTGGTTAATGTACGGGTCGGTGGAAATGTTGTTGAAGTTTTACGCGGCGAGCTTTCTTTTTGAATTCACAGGTCAAGAATCCCGCGAAAAATCTATCCCGGCACATGCGCGCTTTTCTTTCAAGCTGAAAATTTCGCATTGGCGTCGGCGTTACTTTACACGCGTCTCTCCCAACGATAGGATTCATTCCGCTCTAGTCGAAATCTTCATCAACAATTCTTAAATTTTTCGCGGGACAGTTTTTCCCGCGCTCTCTGGAAAGGTCCATGAAACCAAAACGTACAATCCTCTGTGTTGACGATAACGAACAGTCCCTCTCCATCCGAAAAGTAATGCTGGAAACCCGCGGCTACCGCGTGCTGGCCTACACCGACGCGCAGCAGGCGCTGCAACGGTTCGCTCAGGGCGGAGTAGATCTGGTGCTCACCGATCTGATCATGCCTGGCCTTGATGGCTCCAAATTGATCGAAGGCGTCAAAGACATCTCGCCTGAAACTCCGGCGATCCTTCTCTCCGGCAAAGTAAAAATTTACGAGCGCGAAACTGGCGCCGACGTTTTCCTGGCGAAAGGAATGTACGCGCCAGTAGAACTGCTGGAGCGCATTCGCCTGTTGCTGGTGCGCAAGCGCGGCCCGAAACGAGCTCATCCCCGGGTGCACGTCGAAGGTCCGACCCACCACGTTGCGTCCGCTTGATATTCCTAAAATATCAGCCACAGATTTCACGGATCGAGGCTTTCGCTATTGATCTGTGACAATCTGTGTAATCGGTCGCTGCTTTTTTGCGAGAATGCGATTGATCACAGCTCTTGATGTAAGATCAATGGTTTGAATGCCTCCGATTATCGAAGCAGTTGATCTCCGCAAGACTTATCACATCGGCAAGATTGAAGTGCCAGCCTTGCGCGGAATTTCCTTAGCTGTTCCAAGGGGAGAGTTCGTCAGCATCGTTGGACCGTCCGGCAGCGGCAAGTCGACGCTATTTTACGTCTTAGGTGGACTGGCGGGAACCGATACTGGCGACGTGATTATTGACGGAGTCAATTTCACTAAGCTCTCCGACTCGGCACGCACCCGCATGCGCAAGTCGAAAATCGGATTTGTGTTTCAGAAATTTAACCTGCTGCCGACGCTCACTGCGCGATCGAACATCGAAGTCGCGATCGATATAGCCGGGAAAAATGGCGACCGAGATCCCGCATACTTCGACAAGATAGTCGATCTGCTGGGAGTCAAGAAGCGCCTCGATCACCGGCCCTCAGAGCTTTCGGGCGGCGAGCAGCAGAGAGTGGCGCTGGCGCGGGCGCTGATCAATCGCCCCGCGATCGTGCTGGCCGACGAACCCACCGGCAACCTGGACTCGAACAATTCGGAAATTGTCCTGAACATGTTGCGCCATTCGAACCAGGAATTGGGCCAGACGGTGCTGATGATCACGCATAATCCCGCGGCGGCGGCTTATGGTGACCGCATTATTCATATGCGGGACGGAGAGATTGTCACCGCGGAAAAGGACCCGCAGTGGTCGGCCCGATAGATAGCTGCAATCCGAAGCCTGCTTCCCGCGCTTTGAATTATTTTTTAGGATGACTGTCGCTGAATGCGGCGCCGGCAACCAGCAGTTGGCCTTCATCAGCATCGACCAAATTCAAATCCAGGGTTGGTAGCATCCGGCTGCTACTCCGGTCGCTGGAGGGGGAACCGCTGGTCCGGGCCCGGAAGCAGTAAGTCTCTCCGGCCTGCACCGACAGTTTTGCCAGGGAAACTAAACGACCGCCCGGGACGAAGTCCGAAATCCAGTCGGCGCATAGGTGATGATCGCCTGGATCACTTGCAAAGACGATGTAGGACTCGCCGCGTGTCGCTCCCATCCATTTGCCATCCATGCCGACTCGCAAGCTTACGTCTTTCACGACTTTGTATCGCTGATCTTCGATCACATAGACCAAAGCTTTGCCGCTCTCGACCTGCGCAGTTGGACGTGATGCGTCAACCTTGACAGTGAATGCCGTAGCCGGTTGTCCGCAGGCTGCAGATTTTAATTTCATTGCGGCCGCGCTGTCTTGCGCAAATGCCGAACCTGCTAGAAGCACGAACGCGATTCCGATCTTCATCCCGTCCTCCTGTGGACCAAATACGCCCTCGATTCAAGCAATATAAGCCTGCCGTTGCTGCGAATTTTTACGTTGTTTATAATCACTGAACCGGTGTAGAACAGCCAGTGTTTGAGCGGGAGTAACTCAGTGGTAGAGTGCGACCTTGCCAAGGTCGAAGTCGCGGGTTCAAATCCCGTCTCCCGCTCCAGATTTCCTTTTCATCTTCATCCCGCCAGTGGACTTTTTCAGCCTGGAACGCTACTTTAATATTCGAGATGGGGCGCGGTACCCAAGTGGTAAGGGAGAGGTCTGCAAAACCTTTATGCGTCGGTTCGATTCCGACCCGCG
Organism: uncultured Acidobacteriota bacterium; assembly: GCA_963702345.1. Taxonomy (GTDB): domain Bacteria; phylum Acidobacteriota; class Terriglobia; order Terriglobales; family Acidobacteriaceae; genus Gp1-AA145. The sequence goes on from CAVPCD010000019.1 coordinate 138,018, forward strand.
CCTCCATAATTCTTCAGGTCCATCTGCTGCGCTCGGGATTTCGGCATGTGGCTCTCAGCCTGCCCTGAGCAAGTGAGCAAAGGGAACTTGTAGAATGGGCCGCCTAAACGCCTGAAGTTCGATTCCGCCTCCAAAATTTTTAGAGCCAGCCTAGAAAAGTTTCAACACATAGTGGGCGACCAACACCATCAGCAGGACGAATAGTCCTATCCAGACCAGGAAATTGGCGGTTAGCTTAGGAGACTCGATTTCTTTCTTGTTCATTCCATTCCTCAAGCGTAAGAACGTGCGAGAACGTTTTCGACCGCTTTCATAGGGCCGCCCTTTGCGAATACGAATGGCGCGTTTGTGTTCACTTTAGGATGCAGAATTGAGGCGCCGCACAAAATGTTGCTTCCAAGACTTAAAAATTAGAGACCGCCGATGAAAAGCGGACAATGATGTCGTTCAAGTTAGGCTCCCTCCAAGCTAGGCAGCTTTGCCTCGCTTCACGGCCTGATCAAGAAGACGCGCGGCTTCCTTTGGCCCTCTGGTCCCTAAAAATTTGTACTTCACGTCGTCTTGCCGGTGATAGTTCACGAAGAACTCCGCCAGTTCTTCGAGCAGCTTTTGGTTCATGTCCGAAATGTTTTTTAAGTCCGAATGCGCGTGATTGTGGCTGGCGACCGCCATCAGGCGGTCATTGCGTTCCTTTTTTCCGTCTTTGTTCTGCTCGCCTTCAATGACGCCAATCAATCGGCTCTCGATCACGCAACCAGGAAATGCCGGCGCATCCATGAGTAGCAACACATCGATGGGATCGCCATCTTCAGCCATGGTTGAGGGCACGAAACCAAAATCATAGGGGAATACCATCCCGTCGGGCAGCACCCGGCTTAGCGTGAAGGACCTGAGTTTTGGATCGAACTCGTATTTGTTTCTGCATCCTTTGGGGGTCTCGATCACGACCTGAACGCTGGATTTATCGTCTTTGTCAAACGGCTTGAGAACGTTGGGAGCGGCAATTGCGCCTTTATTTTTAGCCATGGTTCGATCCCGACCTTTCGAAGCTCAGATGTCCTGCATTATCCGCCAGTTGCATACCGGTGTCAGCCAGCAGTTTCCACTACTTTCGCCGGAGCAGCAGGAGTATCATGAAGTCGGTTTTCTAATCTCCTGGAAAACCGGCAGGGAGAACGGACTGTGTCGTCTGCAGCTCCTGCGACTGACTTCCGCTCTTCGTGCGAGGAGGTCAGGTCATGAATCTGAATAGCGTGGTTCGCGCAATTCTTCTCACATCGCTCGGCGTACTTTTGTGCAGCGCTTTTGCGATCGCACAAGCTGGGCCGAAGTACGATCCTGCCACCGAAGCGAAATTCAAGGGCACAATTGAAGATCTGAAACTGCCGCCGAAGGGCAGCGAAAAACAGATCGCCTACCTCACCATAAAGAGCGGCACCGACACCTTCGAAATCTATCTATGCCCGAAGTCTTTTATTGACGACATGGGTGTGATTTTTGCCAAGGGAGATGAGATCGCATTTACCGGGTCAAAGGTGAAGCAGGGGGATGCGGAGATGATCCTGGCGCGAGAAGTAGTCAAGGGAACGGACACACTGGTGTTGCGCGACCAAAAGGGCAATCCAGTCTGGAACTGGAAGCATTAATTGTTCGTGCCGAGAATTTCCGGCGGGTCCAGGTAGCACTGCTTCCACAATGCCTGCTCGGTAAGTGAGCCGTTCTTCCATTGATCGAGAACCGCTTGCGTGGCCGCCACCATCCCGCCATCTTCCGCGTCGAAAATCAGCACCATGCCTGCGGAGGATTTGCTGGCGGCTTCTCTCTTAAAAAGGTCCTCCGCAAAACGCATTTTGTCCTGCGGGCTGGTGATGCGCCCGGTGCCAACTGCCTGCTGAATAGAAATTATTTTTACGCTCTTGCCTTTTAAAGGTCCCCAGTCGCCGGGAAAACTTCCATCTTCCTCGCCGCTTACGGAAAACATCGCTGAAGATAGTGATGGTGGATTGGTGGATTGCGGCTCTGGAACTGCCGCAACTTTCTGTGCCTGAGCAAGGCTGTCAGAACCGTCCAGCATTTCAACACTCGCCCGGCGCAGCCAGCCGCGTGAAAGACCGGAAATTCGCACGTGCACCCACTCCGGATTGATGTCGAGGACTTCAAACTCATCTTCCGCGCTGGCCAGGAACAGCACTTTCGCATCTGAGCTTGGGTCCTGCAATATGGGTGTCTGGTCTTGCTTAACCGCGATCAGATTTGTGGGATGCGATTGGTTTTGGACGAGCTGTTCCAGGCCTCGCGCCTCCTGCTCAAGTCCGGCGTCTGTACTCTCTTTGTCGCGCGAATTCGAAGGTGCGCTCATCGTCGACGATCCGGGAAGTTGCGGCATAGGAGCGGAGATCTCGGGAGCCGGCGAGGCTGCGGCGTGAGTCGTCTTGGAATTCGCGGGCGAAGAACTTGCGGCAGCTATGGTATTCACTTCCGAAGCCGATAACAAGCGGTCCTGCAGGCGATCGAGCAGATCAGATTCCAAGCGACCATTCGATTGCAGGACTTCGTAGCCGGAGTGCGCAGGATCACTGTTCCATGCGGTGATCTTCGCCATAACCACGACTAGCGAACCTCCCGACGGAGCAGGCGTGACCTTTACGGAACACTGATAGTAGGGGCGACGGTATGCGTCCAGCTTTCGCGCGCCGCCAACCACAAAGCCGTCGAGGACGGGCAATGAACCCGAAGTTCCTCCGGGAAGATTTTTCAGCGCTGCCTGGACCTTCGACACCGGCGCAGAAAAGACTTTCTGTTGCGGTGAATTCTGCGCCCAGCACGCCATGGATGCAACCAGAATAGCGATCGCCCAGCCGCCGCGAGCGCTCAAGGCAACTGCTCCAATTGGCTGCGATGGATCCAGCCATGCTGTCCATTTTGGGTTTCGACGCCATACCAGTAGGGAGTGGAAATCAAGATGGCTACGTGTGTACCTGCCGGTAGAGACTGCAGACTTGAAGCGCTCTTAAATGGCGCGGACTTCAACTGGCTTCCGGGAGCTTTCACCTGGCGCTCGACATTGTGCCGCAACCGGTCAACGTGCTGTTGCAGAGTTTCATCAGGGCCGCGCGCAATAGTCTGCTCAATCTGCTGCTGCTCTTGTTTGCGCTCGAGTTCCTTTGCGACCAACTGTTGTTGATGGCGTTGCTCCTCCTCAGTTGCTTCTTTTTTCTTGAGCTCGATAGCAGCAATGTGGTCCTGAATATCCTTATACTCGGCGCCTTCGACTGAGCCGTTCGAAAGGTGATCTCTATGGTGAAAGTCGTCCGTGAATATTGCATCGATCTTGAGCAGGCTGTTTCCTGCGTCAGCAGGCTGGACGATATACCTGACGGCAAGGGTCCCGGCATCGTTCGTGTCTTTGAAATTCCGCGGGTCGAGAGCGCCCTTCTTGATTTTGTAAAAAACCTGTCCCGTTCCAGTCCACTTGGGAAAAACGCGGGTCGAGTCGACGGCTTCGGCCCCGGAGATGTATTCGTCTTTGTTGTATTCCTTGCTGCCCTGAATGATGCCATCAGCCACGACGTCTTGAACCGCCTGTACCAGCTGCTGCTCGGGAACTGGCACCTGGACGCTCAGGCCGGCCCCATATTCCTGAGCCTCTTTGGATTTAGCCGCAAGCGGCCCGGCGCCATAAATCACCGCCACCAGCACCAGAGTTATAAACCTTCGGGAAACTCGGCGCCGGCGGTTACAAAATTTTACATCGTGAAACGATAGTTGTTGGCAAGACACAGCTTTATGATTTTAATATCGTGGAATCAGGGTGAAAGTCAATTCAAGCAATAAACGAACGATCTTCCACGCATGCCCTCGCCCATACAGTTTCATGACAGAATTTTTACATATTCTTGACATCGTCGTAATGGGAGTGTTACAAACAGCAGCGGTAACTTTTAACTTGTAGCTTGATACAGAAGTCTGCAGTGGGATGATAGTGGTCAATAGGAGGATCCCAATGGCTTCTTCCCGTAAAGCTGTTACGGGCGTCTTGTTGTTCGTAGCGTGTTCCCTTACCTTTTCCAGCAGCGCCTACGCGCTTCCCGCATTTGCCAGAAAATATGGTTTGCGATGTTCGGCTTGCCATGAAGCGTGGCCGATGTTGAATTACTTTGGACAAAAGTTCAAAGACAACGGCTACCAGCTGATGAACGACCGGGACGCTCCCATCTGGCAGAACCCGTCTTATTGGCCGGTAACCTTCCGCATCATTCCTTACTGGCATCGAGAAAGCAACAACAAGGTGCAGGTGGATACCCCCGCCGGAATCGGCGCAGGCGAAGCTCAGGTCACTACTAATGGTTTCGATCTGAGCGGCCTGGATTTTCACACCGGCGGCACCCTCGACAAAAATATTTCGTTTTACGCGCTGCCGTCCTCTGATCCTACTGGCGCCTTCCATTTTGAGACGGTGATGGGCCGGCTCGACAATCTTCTTGGCAGTTCCTGGCTGAACTTCAAGCTGGGCAAGTTCGAACTTGACAACCTGCTCTCGGAGAAACGGATATTGACGCTGACGCCAATCTCCGGCGTGTATGAGACGTACCACTTCATACCGGTCGGCGACGGTAACATCTTCGGGCAGATCGGCGACAACCAGCTCGGAATGGAACTCATGGGGCACTCTCTGAACGACCGAACCCGCTATTCAGCGGCCCTGATCAGTTCGAACGATGGCAGCGTGAATCTGCCGTACGGTAATGCGTATTCAGGTTTCTTTACTGCTAGCCAGGCATTTGACGTGGGCAAGCTCGGGACCGATCGGGTTGGGTTCTATGCCATGGTTGGTGAGGCACCCACGGGATATTTAACTAACGGCGGGCCGCAAAACCCGGCGGCGACGATCCCTGGCTCAGGCCGAGTCAACAGGCCATTTAACCGCGAAGGCTTTGTTGGCCAATTCTACTTTGGTAAGTTGGATGTCCAGGTGGTGACGCAACATGGGTGGGACAGCGCGTGGTTTGGCGCTGGTTACGGTGACTTCCCCGACGGTGCAGCTCCGGCCGGAAACAACACACCGGGTACTTTTCTTCCCGCAGGCTATAGGGCGCCGAGCTGGAATGGGTATTTAGTTGAAACCCATTATGTTTACAGTCCACAACTGATCTTCATTCAACGTTCAGAGTGGGAGCGTATGTCACAACAAGCCAATCCGCTCTCGCCGTCCAACCTGGGAAACATCGACATGTACACCTTCGGCTTCCGCTATATGCCAATCATGACCAGCCGTGCAGGTTTCGCCTGGCATAACGAGTATTCGTGGTTGCGGCAGGACGGGACTTCACCAGTTACTTTCACCAATGTAACCAGCAGCAGCTTGATGTCAGGCTTTGACTTCGATTTTTAAGGAGGAGCATATGCGTACACAAAAGTTAAAATTCGCCGCGTGCGCAATGGCAGTGCTGGCTTTCGCCGGCATCTCCTTCGCACAACTCACCACCTATCAAGAGCAGGACTGGTTAAACTCTCCTGCAGCGAGCAGCCACGTCGGTAAGTTCACTGGCGACGCGAAAGCCGCAGCGGGCGACTATCGCCGCTACTGCGTTGGATGTCACGGACCCTTGGGAGATGGTAATGGGGAGAACGCGCCATGGCTTACACCCAAGCCGCGTAATTTCCAACTGGCCACATTCAAGTGCCGCTCTACTCCGACTGGAACCTTGCCGACCGATGAAGATTTATTTGATACTATCGGCCGCGGTTTGGATCGGTCCAATATGCCTTCGTGGAATGCCCTCAGCGGGCAGGAGCGAGCAAATCTTGTTGCCTGGATCAAGCACTACTCTCCACGCTGGCAAAACGAAAAAGCTGGCACTCCCATTCAGATCCCGGCAGAGCCCGAAGTTACTGCCGACCGCGTTCAGGCCGGGCGGGAAATATTCGGGAAGGTGCAGTGCTGGAAGTGCCACGGCGTCCAGGGCATGGCTAATGGGCCCTCAGCCTCTACTCTCACGGACGATCTAGGCGCGCCGATTTTGCCGTATAACTTCACCGAGGGTGCGCGCCCGATTTGCGGAAGCACCGATCGCGATATTTACCGCATATTTATGACCGGCCTTGATGGCACACCCATGCCGTCGTTCTCAGACAACATTAAGCCGGACGAGGCTTGGGACTTGGTCTTCTATCTGCGCACCTTGCAGCCGAAGAACCCCTTCAACGCAAAAGAGAAACAGATTGCGAAACAGCTGAATTTGAAGCCGGTCAGCCAGCAATAATCGAGCCGGCCAAGTTTTATAGAGGAGAAAGTAATGACGAAACGATATTCGATGTTTGCAGCAATACTAACGATGCTAGTTCTGGTTGGCGTCGGTACCCTCAGCCTGAACAAGAAGGTCAGCGCTGCCGCAGAAGGTTCCGTCACCGGAACCGTGAAACTGACCGGCACTGCGCCACACATGCGGGGAATCGATATGTCGAAAGATCCGTATTGCTCGAAAGCGCACGCGAGCGACCCGGCCAAAATGGAGACGGTGATTGTCGGCTCGGACCAGGGATTGCAGAATGTCGTCCTTTATATTTCGCAAGGCTTGAGTGGAAGCGAAGCCGCACAGAAGCCTTCGAACGAACCGGTATTCGACCAGAAGGGTTGCATGTATACTCCGCACGTGTTAGCGATGGATGCGGGCCAGGAATACAAAGTAATTACCAGCGACCAGACCGCGCATAACATTCACCCGGAACCGAATCCCATGACTGGGAACATTCCATGGAATCGTTCGCAGCCGCCAGGAGCGCCGCCCATCGTTCAGAGTTGGAAGGCCGAGGAAGTCGCGATACCGGTGAAGTGCAATATTCATCCCTGGATGCATGGCTGGTTCGTGGTTGTAAAAGGGCCCTATGCGACAACTGACGCGAACGGCTCCTATACCATTCACGGCGTGCCGCCGGGAAGTTACACAGTAACGGCGTGGCAGGAGGAGTTGGGTACTCAGACTGCGAAAGTGACAGTCGCCGCTGGCGCGCCGGCGAAGGCTGACTTCACTTTCAAGTCGAAGTAAGCGGCCCGGATGTAAGCAGTGACGCGGCAGCGTGGCGGCTTAAGGGGCCGGAGGATAGAGAACCGGCCTCAAGGCGAGGAAATATGGCGAAGCTGTTCGCAATTTGCATTGTCGTGATCGCAATTCTGTCTGCGATTCCGATCCTGGCGCACACTTGGGTGGCGCCTGCCGACATTTCAACTCACGGACATCTGATCGACGACCAGATGTCGGAAACCATGGCTGAGGCTGGAATCGCATTTCTTGCGGCCCAGTTCTTCCTGGCCTTTTTTATCTGGAAATCCGCCAACCGCGGCGCCGGGGAGAAGATCAAAAACTTCCCTATTGGCGCCAAAGGCTTGGTGCTGGCCGGCTTCCTGGTAGTGGGCGCGGAAGTATTGGCGTTAGGAGTTTTCGGCGTCAAGGCTTGGGCCGATCAGTATTTAAGACCACCCGCGGCCGATGCCATGCCCATCCAAGTTCAAGCCGGACAGTTTGCTTTTTATTTCCGCTATCCCGGGCCGGATGGGAAGTTTGGCCCGCTTCATCCCGACCAGATCAGCGAAGCCAACCAGAATTTCTTTGGCTTGGATCCGACACACGATCCAGATTCCAAAGATGACATAGTGACCGCCGAAATGGCCATTCCGGTGAATAAAGAAATTCATCTGCTCATGCACTCAAAAGACTTAGGCCACTCCTTTTTTGTGCGCGAGCTACGAGTGCAGCAGGATTTTGTCCCCGGATTAGATGTTTCGCTGCATTTCACAGCAACCAAGGTTGGCAAGTACGAAATCGTCTGCACTCAGCTGTGCGGCCTCGGCCATTACAACATGAAGGCATACCTCGAAGTAATGTCGCAGCAGGACTTCGATGATTGGCTCAAAAAGGAAGCGGCAATGCAGTAGGTCTCCCGGCGGCCGTCCCGCTGGAGTAGATGAAGTTATCTCTTTCGAGGTAATCAAATGCACGACATAACAGCGCATAGCATGCAGCACCATGCTCCGACAGGATTTATTCGGAAGCACATCTTCAGCCTGGACCACAAAGTAATTGGGAAGCAATATTACGGGCTGGCCCTGGTCGCGGCAGTTTGCGGAATGATTCTCTCCTGGTTGATGCGCTTCCATCTGGGCTGGAACAATGTCGCCATTCCGGGGCTGGAATTGCTCTCTAAGAACGGCGCTCCGGGCGGCGTGATGACGCCGGAATTCTATCTCCAGTTAATGACCATGCACGGCACCATCATGGTCTTCTTCGTATTGACCACTGCTCCATTCGCGGCGTTCGGCAATTTCTTTCTGCCCATTCAAGTGGGCGCGGAGGATATGCCCTTCCCCCGCTTTAATATGATGTCGTTTTGGGTGACGTTTGTTTCCTTCGTGGTGCTGATGTCGTCGTTCTTTGTCAGCGACGGGCCAACTCTGGGCGGCTGGACTCAGTATGCTCCACTCAACGCCGTGGGTTCGATTTCGGGACCGGGCCAGGGCATGGGCGTGATCCTGTGGATGGTTTCCATTGCACTGTTCTGCGTCGGCCAATTGCTAGGATCACTGAACTTCATCACAACCACTCTGGATCTTCGCACCAAGGGCATGAGCTTTATGCGCTTGCCCTTGAGCGCCTGGGCGTGGTTCATCACCTCGTCCATGGGACTGACTGCATTTGCCGTTCTGATGCCGGCCTGCATCCTGGTCATTCTCGATCATGTGGCAGGAACGAGCTTTTTTGTTCCATCGAATCTGGTGATTAGTGATCAGCTGCAGCCGCACTCCGGTGGATCGACTCTGCTTTGGCAGCACCTGTTCTGGTTTTTCGGACATCCCGAGGTTTACATCGCAATTGTTCCTGGCCTCGGCATTGTCTCTCATATTCTCATCACCAACATGCGCAAGCAGATGTTGAGCCAGAGAGTGCTGATCTACTGCATGAGCGCACTGGCTATTCTGAGCTACATGGTCTACGGGCACCACATGTTCGTTAGCGGCATGAATCCGTACTCCTCGCTGGCATTCTCCTTCCCTACCCTCATCATCACCATTCCTGCGACCATCGTGGTGCTGATCTGGACATTCAGTCTCTATGGTTCCAAGCTGCGAATTAATTCCGCATCACTGTTCGCTCTCGGGTTCATTTCGATGTTCGTGAGCGGCGGGGTCAGCGGATTCTTCCTGGCGCAGCCGTCCATTGACATCATGCTGCATGCGACTTACTTTGTGGTCGGCCACTTCCACCTGGTGATGGCCGTTGCGGCCATGTTCGGCATCTTCGCCGGAACCTACTTCTGGTTTCCCAAGATGGCGGGCCGAATGATGAACGAGAAGTTGGGCAAACTTCATTTCATCCTCACCTTCGTGGGGGCCTACTGCATATTCATGCCCTTCCATTATCTCGGCATGGTCGGCAACGTGCGCCGCTACGCGAGCTTTGTGGATGATTTCATGCAGCCGTTGATCCCGGTCCATCGATTTATTACCGTCGCCGCTCTTATCACCGGCGCAGCGCAGATTATTTTTGTTTACAACCTGATCCACAGCCGTTTTTGGGGAAAGCCGGCGCCTGATAATCCGTGGGAAGGGACTTCGCTGGAATGGAGCACCACCTCCCCGCCGCCTTTCGACAACTTCGGCGGAAAGCACCCGGTGGTCTATCACGATCCTTACCAGTACGGAGTACAAAGCTCGACTGGCGATTACGTAATGCAGACTTCGCCAGAGCAGGTTGCAACCACACGCGATGAAAAGTAATCTCCGTATACAGGTATCGCAGTACAGGCTTTATGGTTTTTAATTCAGTTGAGCAGTGAAAGGATATTGAGCAGTCATGGCAACCACGTTACCCGAGCCGCCGAAGATAGACTCCCGCCGCCTAACTGATCGAGGATCTGGCAATGGCGGGTGGAAGAACTTAGTTCCGGCGGACGGCGATCGGCATGTGACGCTCGACTATTCCCCTCCCCCATCTTCGACCGCGATCTGGGTAGTACTGTTTGCCATTACCATGATGTTTGCGGCCTTTACCAGCGCGCTGGTGGTCCGCAAGGGTGGGGCAATCGACTGGCAGAGTTTCCGGCTGCCTCCCATTCTTTATTTCAATACGCTTTTGCTGGTCGCCAGCAGTATCACTCTGGAACTTGCCCGCCGCCGTGTAGCGATTTTCATGGGCGGGCTGAAGGGTCAAGTACAAACTCCGGCCCGCTGGCTGTACGTCACTCTGGGTCTGGGTTTGCTGTTTGTCGCCGGTCAGTACGTCGCCTGGTCGCAGCTGCGGGCTGAGGGTCTTTACCTCGCAACTAATCCCAGTAGTTCTTTCTTTTATTTACTGACCGTCACGCATGCTTTGCATGTGCTCGGCGGGCTGGGCGGGCTGTTGTACGTGATCAGCAAGCTGCGCAAGTCAGTGCTGCGGCGCGACCAGTTGGTTTCGACGGCCCGTTACTGGCATTTTATGGGACTTCTTTGGGTGTACCTGCTGGTATTGCTTTGGGTAAAAGTGTAACTCCACAATATTGGGGGCGTCAGTGAGCCAAGCAGATTTGACAGTTCAAGGGCACGCACCGGCTCTTTCGGCAGGACCGGTATTTGCGATTCCCACAAAAAAGCTGGCGATGTGGCTGTTCATCATCGCCGACACCATGACCTTTGCGGCTTGCCTGGTGGCATACGGATTCGTGCGCAATGGCTCCGCTACCTGGCCGCGGCCATTTCACAGCATTACCAATGTCGCGATCATGACCTTCGTGCTTTTGACCAGTAGCTTGACCATGCTGATTGGACTGCGCGCTGCTCAAAAGGGAGACAAGGCGCGCGCCTTTACTTGGATCATGATCACCGCGCTGCTAGGAATTGTCTTCGCCCTCCTGCACATTCGTGAATGGATGGGATTGATCGGCGAAGGCATGCGCTTGTTCAAGAATCCCTGGGGCGACCCATTGTTCGGTGCGTCATTCTTCAGTATTACCGGCCTGCACCTGACCCACGTGACCTGTGGCGTCATTGCTCTGATCGCGGTTGGCCTACGCTACAAGGGTGGGCGTTACAACTCGGATGACATCGAGGTTTTGGGGCTTTACTGGCACTTCGTGGATCTGGTTTGGATGTTCGTAGTACCGTTGGTCTATCTGTTAAATCTCGCGCACTGAATCGGCAATCTCGGAGCAAAAGCTATGACGACACCAGCGGCACAGAAGCAGTTGACCCACGGAGTGGGGCGGGACTTAGTGGTTTATGTTTGTCTTCTCGCTCTAGCTGGCTTGCAATTCTTCATCGCCTATCAGAACATTGATGCTTCACAAATGCTCACCCGGATGTTGATCGTGGCCTGCATCGAGGCTGGGCTCGCGCAATTGTTTTTTATGCACCTGTGGTCCGAGAAGCGAGCGTTCATGCTGGTGGTTACCATCCTCACGGTCGCAGTTCTGCTGGGCATGCAATACGGATGGACTGACAGCTTCCGCATGGTCACGGGCGCGCCATTTTCACGATAGAAATTGCAGTTGGGGAGAATTGATGCTGAAGGCGATGCGGAGCTTAAAGATGTTACGGGCAGGATTCAGAGTCGAGAGACCGCTCCTGTTGGCGGTCACTGCCTTGATAGGTTTGTGCATCTTCGCTTTGCCGCTGCCGGCTTTCTCGCAAAGCTGTGCCTTGTGTTACACGCAGGCGGCTTCCTCGGGCGCCAGAATGATCGCGGCGCTGAAGAGCGGGATTTTGATCCTGGTGCTGCCGCCCACGCTGGGATCTATCGGAATGGTTTTTGTGGTTTATCAAAAACGCAATCAGGTTAGGCGCGGCGCGCAGGGGGTAGACTCTGGCAACAAGTGGTAATATCGCGACCGCAGACCAGACAGGCAGCCTGACTCCCGTGCAGAACCTCAGGTCCAAGCTGCGGGACTACTACACTCTCACCAAGCCTGAGGTGAACCTTCTCATTCTGATGACCACGTCAGCCGGCTATTATCTCGGCTCTCATGGTCCTATGCGGATATTTGGCCTTATCAACACACTGGTGGGAACTCTACTGGTCGCCAGCGGAACTGCCACGCTTAATCAGTGGATGGAACGGGTTTATGACGGGCAGATGCGGCGTACCGCGACTCGGCCTTTGCCTTCGGGCAGAATGAGCGGACGTGAGGCATTTCAGTTTGGGATTTTACTCAGCGTCGTCGGCGGGGTTTATCTCGCGGCCACGGTGAATTTGCTGGCTTCCCTGCTGGCGGTCTCGACTCTGCTTTCTTATCTTTTGATCTACACGCCGCTCAAACGCAAGACGGCGTTGTGCACATTGCTGGGCGCAATTCCTGGCGCGATGCCGACGTTGATTGGCTGGGCTGGGGGTTCCGGAAAGATCGACCCTCAAGCCTGGTTCCTGTTTGCGATTCTCTTCCTGTGGCAGTTCCCGCATTTTCTGGCGATCGCGCTGATGTATCGCGACGATTACGCGCGCGCCGGCTACCATATGCTGCCAAGTTTTGATATCGAATCCCGTTTCACCCGCGCAGAGATTTTCGGTTTCGCGATCGTACTGGTGGCAACAACTATTCTGCCCCTGGCCAGCAGGCCTGGGTACCTGATCGCCATGGGGTTGGCGGGAGCCTTCCTGCTTTTCCACGTGATGAAGTTGACCCGGTCGGCTTCAACCGTGCTGGCTAGCCGACTGCTCCATGCTTCTGTTCTCTACCTGCCGGTTGTGCTCGCGATAATGATCGTTTACAAGCACTGACCACCCTCCGCCGTAATCAATGTTGCGCTGGACAGTTGTCCTGCGGCGTGGCATTGGCAAACCTGGACTGAACCCAAGCCATTTGATCGCGCGCTGAATCCCCAATTACGCGGCCGAGGTCTGATTCGGAGATTTTTTCGAATTGGACTCTATCTCGTTCTTTGCAGAAACGAGTGACTATGTTCGCGGTTTCGTTGACCGTCGGGTCATCTTCGCTGGCTATCACCAGCAACGGAGCGCTGGCAGGCTGCACGCCGAGGCGGTTGCGCTCAAAATATTTTTGAACGAAGGAATTGGTTTTCCATCCAGGCTTGAGCATGCTGCTCGCAGAAGCGTCTGATTCGTTTCCGCTTTCATCGCAGCTTTGACTGATCTTCTGATAAAGCGAGGTTGCTTCTGGCGTCAGCATGTCAATCACATTGAATTGCGGAAAGACAGTCTTGATGCCGTAGGCCAGAAAAAGCGGCATTTTGTAAGTAAGAGCGCTTTCGGAAGCGTACAGATTCTGCATGTCGCCTAAACGTGAGATGGCAACACTGCCGAGATAATTGGGATCGTGAAGCCCGCTCTCCAACTCGGCCACTCCCACTACCGCCATTCCGCCTTCGCCGGTGCCCATAGCAATCCAGCGAGAACCGAGTTGCGGCAAAGCGTGACGCGCGGCCGCAACCGAGTAAATTACGTCCGACGCATTGGACGATATGTCCGCAAACGCGCTTCTAGAAGCCGTGCCAAGGCCGGCGTAGTCGGTGGCAACCACGGCATAACCAAGATGCACGTACATCGCAAGGAATGGGCCGTGCTGCAGATTTCTGGCCAGCGAAGGAGCGCATGAACGCGCAACGCCAGTCCAACTGTGCGCCCACGCAATGATTGGCCAACCTCCGGCGGGCGGCTTGGCGTCCGGAAACAAGATCACGCCAGAGACCGCGACATCTGCGCCAGCCGCAGTCTGTGAATGGTAAATAAAGCGGAGTGCGTTCACTTCCGCAGGCAAATCATATTCATCAAACTGGGTTGAGCGGATCAAACCTCCAGGCTTGCCGGGCGGCAGCGGATCAGGCGTATCGTAGAACTTCGTGAGTGGAAGCGGACGAAAAAGGTCCGAACGCTTCATCGAAGTTTTAGCTTGAGTTGGAGCCGCTTGAGTTTGCGCGCTCGCGGCTGCTGTCAGCAATCCAACGACACAACACAGACCTATGGTTATGAGACGTGGTTTCGTTCGCATGCTCAAAGCGCCGAGGACATCCCGTGAGTAGGAAATTGCAGACAGCTCAGGGTCACAACCTGACGGCTCATGTTGTCATAGGTATCCGCCAGAGTGTCAGGGAACGGCCCTGCCTTGGGAAAGGCCATTGACAGGTAAAGCCGCGGGACCACTTGAATCGCATACAGTCGCAAGCGCAGACCATTCTCCAGCAATTTCGCTCCAGCCTCTTGCACCGAAGGATCCGAATGTTGCCGGGCCGCCTCTCCCAATCGCATCAAGATGGAGGCGTTGTGGGCCGCGCAACGCACATACTCGACCGCTGCGCGCATACGTTCGCGATGGAGGCCTCGAAATTCGCGTGGCAGATTCTCCCGCAGGTATTGCTGTTCACTTGCAGAAATCAAATTGCAGAATGCGCCTACATCGACCGGGCGCAACTGGGTAGCAAGTTTTCGCAAATCGCCGGCCTTGCTGAGATGGCCCTTGGCCAGATAAGTAATCAGTACCAAGGCCAGCAGGCCAATAAAAATGAATATTATGGCGATGGTCATCGCTAAACCATCCTTTGCAACTCCTGGTCCCACGGTTCCAGATCAGAAATCTTCAACTTCTCGTCTGGAAAAGGTGGGGTGCGATCAGCCAGGAATAGTGATACAAGCCAGATAACCACACATACATGAAACGCGCCCATTTGGGTCAAGTCGGCGGCCATGAAAGCGCGTTTCCCCCATTCTGCCCGCAAAGCAACACTAACAAGGTCAATCGATGCCGAAATTCCAAAGCCCAGTGCCACACCCGCGGCCCAACTATGCCACGAAAAGCGCAACGCACGCGCAAAGACAAAAAGAGCAAGCACCAAACCCGCTTCAACCAGATTCGAAGAGAAGTCAATCATTTCAAAGATGTTCGTAACCCTCCGAGCACTGATTCCGGAGAATGCCCCAGAGCCGATAGCGGCGCCCAAGACAAGCAGCGCCAGAATTACCTGCAAAACCGGACGCAGTATCGAACTCAGCGATGAACGGGATAATAGCAATTCATTCGCCAATTCGTAGATAACTCCAAGTTCCAAAATGGAACTGACCCCCGTCCCAACAATCAGAGTCCACTTGTAAATGGCGGCCGGAAATGGAGAATGGAGGAAAATTGTGAACAGAACAATGAATTGCACTAATTCAAAAACAACGTAGCTTATAAAAATGGGAAGCTCCCGTTGCGATTTGCGACGCAACAGGCAAAATAGAAAAATACCCAACAAGATATGGGGCGCTATCCACAGATAGTAACTGGCAAAAAACATGGGCTACCGGAGATACTAGCTCTTTCGGCGGTAGCCCACAAGAATGTTTACTATGAAGTCTTCTTAGTCACAAACCGTTCCTGGCGGGCACAGCGGGTTACCGCCGGCCGCAGCTGGGGGCACGGTTACGCACATGGCGAGTAAAACAGCAGCGAGAAGCAATAGTGTTTTTTTCACGACGAACTCCTTAGTTGAAGTGGGAATTTCGTCGTGATAATGTGCCGTTAAGCAGGCTCCTGATCAGACCGCGCGATTTATTCACATTTACGAAAAGCCGAACAAAATGACGCTCAAATCCGCATTTGAAGACTTATCGGAAACAACTTTGGGAGCTCTGGGCGACTGTTTGAAACGGCTCGAGTATTTAGGAGGATTGCGTAAGTTGCGGGGTGGGTACTGGCATTGGGGCTTCAGTAAAGTGCATGGTGAAGCTGCGGCCAAGAAGGCATTTCATGACGCGCATCGCGCAGCTGTTTCCGAAGTACTGAGTACTCCCTTGCGTACGCTGCTCGAAAATGCCGAGTCAAGCAGCAACAATGCCGGAGTTGATCCTGAAGGGTATCTGGAGAAGCTGGGAAAAGCGGAGTTGCTTCCGGAAGACCCCGGGGCGGGGTCGGCGCGTCATCTTAATTCAGTGCTGCACGCTCTTTTGGGCCTGGAGCGAAATCGGAAGTTGAACGCCACTCCCCGAGTCTCATCGCCACACCCACCACTTGGCCAATCACTTCAGCATCCTGAGGATACTGGTGGATCCGCGGAGCCACCGGAGACAAAGGGTGAGGTTGAAGAATAATGCTATCGCCGGTAACTGTGCACCAGCAGCAGATGTGACTATCACGGGTTTCAACGAAATAAATGGGACGCTCGTATTCGGAATTCCATCCGCCTTCTGACACCCGGTTCTTCGATTCGTCCACCTGAATGAAGCTGCCGGGAGGCAGAATGGGATACATGGTCAGATCCTCGCTGCCGACATAACCATAGGTAAACTTGGTCTTCGCCAGTTGCTCGAGATATTTGAGCGGAACAGTTCCCCACTGCTCGATCATGCGGCCGAAATTCAGGGTCTTGCGTGGATCGAAGCTGGGATCCATGCGTACGGGCACATGCACCAACTCGACCGTGGAAAGCGCTTGCGAAAAATGGGATTTTGGCGGAGAGCTGATCTCCAGATCGGAAGCTTCCAGATCCAACTCAACGCCATACAAGCGCAGCATATGCCGAAAATTACTGTGATAAATAATAGCGAGAGCGTACAGGCGGTAAATGCTGGGAGTTATTCCCTTGGTTTCGACATCGGAAAGCCGGCTGATGGGCACAAAATAACCGACGTTGCCGCGCTTGCGGGCAAGCTTTTCGCTTGCGGTTTCCACGTCGCGCATCGTGAGGCCTAGCTTCTCCCGCAAACTGCGCAGAGTTGAGCCTGCTGTCACCATGGGCGGTAACCTCTCGTGCCTAAATCAATCATAAAACGTCGTCCGGCGAATCTTCAAAGTGGCCCGACGAGAACAGCGCGTTCTAGAAACCGATCCTACTAGTCAAGATGCCGAACTAAAACATCCGCGCCAGTGTAGCTGAATTTGTTCTGAATTTGTAACAAAATCGAGAGGGACTAACTGAAAACAACTCACTGCAAAAATCGTACAAAACTACAAAGGGACTTAGAGATCAGCTTGACACCCCCCGCGGGTGCACCAAAGCTGGTTGATTCAATTGCGCTTAGTTGCGGACAAATAAACCGGCAACCGAGTAGCCCACGCCCAAACTTAAGAGGGCGGCGACCGCACAGGCAGTCCCTAAGTGCTCGCGAACTCGCTTATTAATATCGAGTTCTTCGTGGACCCGTGAACGTAACTCCGCTAGAGTACCGTGCAGCCGGCGGCGTTCCTCGGCAGCTTTTAATTCCAGATCATAGCTAGGCAACTCGGTCATATCTTGTCCTCGCTTCTGATTCGATCCAAACTTTATCGGCCTTTAAGACTTCGACGGTGTGCTTGGGAAATTTGGCTTTTGCGCGAAATTCGTTATAGGCAAAAAAAGCTGCTGTGCCAGCGAACGCGATCCATATGACGCCAACGATGAGAAATGCATACAACCAGGCGTAGGCACTCCCGGCAAACGCCGAGGCTACCAGAACCACAACCGCAGCCGTAAGCAGTAGAAAACCCGTCGCTGCCAGAATCAGTGCCAGCAATCCGAGAGGCACTGCGACGCTCACCGCCGAGATGGTTTCGTGCAGTTCAGATTTAACCATCTGTATGCGGGTGTTCACGAATTCCTGCAGTTCCTCAACGATGTCGGCAAGGATCGCGCCCAGACTTCTTCCGTTGCTATCAACTCTCAGGTTAGGCATGTCGCTTGGTCCTCCAAATACGAAGAGCCGCTCCAGCCACCAGAGCAATACCAGCAACTACACCGACAAAATGCAAAGGGCGCTCGTCGGCGAAACGGCGAACCGTACGGGTCAGCGAGGCAGCAGCACTGGAAGCCTTGCGTTGAGCGGCGCGGAAAGAGCTTTCGGCGGCAGCGAAAGACGACTGATAAATATCTTTTGTGGTCGCAGGCTTCGGAGCGGGAAGAACTCGGGGCATGGTCTCCTCGGAATTTGGCCTGGTGTTTCTAATCGGAATCGTGCTGCTCTGATGTGCCATCTTCACCCTTCCTGAAGCGTTTGCGATCGTTTACTTGGATGCCCGATCCAACAAGGGGTATATCTGAATAAAGCCAAATCTCAGCTCGGTTTAGGAGCAATTCGTCAGCAAATTGCCCCTAAATCCAATCTGAAAACCTGGATCTACTAGTCAGCAGCTTTCGATGTGTCCTGGTCGGCGTGAACCAGCGGTTCGTTAACCAAGTGCTCACTCAAGAACCACGACTGTAGTTCGTTGGTCCGGAGCACGTCACTGACTACCAAGTCATTTGTGCCCTGGTCGCCGAGCTTGTCAGCGCGTTCACTGAGTTCGCGGCAGTGACGAATGATGATGAGATGCGCATCCAGCAACCTGGAAATCTGCACTGGTACTTCTTCCCTGCCCTTGGGTGGACGCTCGATGCGAGTAGTTTCGGCAACGTCGTGCGCCATGGCGATGGCCAATCCTCCGAGAAGCTGGATGCGCTCGGCAATGCCGTCGACGATTTCGACCTGCTCGTCGAAGTGCTTATCGAATAAAAGATGGAGTTGGTAAAAAGTCGGCCCCGCGACTTGCCAATGCGACTTCTTGTAGAGATCGCGAAGGGTCATGGAATCCGCCAGCATCTGATTCAGCTGTTCAGTCATTTCCAGCCGGACGGGTTCTTCCAATTCAAGATTGAAGGCATGTGTAACGGTTCCGAACGGTTGAATTTCGCGGCCACGTTGATGAACTCGGGGCTCTGCACTCGGACGACTTCCAGACGGACTCTTCTTTGCCATATTTATATGTCTCCTTTTACTGGCGTTAGATGTTGGATTCGCCACTTTGGCACAACAAAGTTTCCGGGAACGGAATGAGATGACGCGGAAGCGCTCGGCAGCAAAATTTTACGGAATCTTCTATCATGGAGTGTTCTCATTCACAACGTGGAGAAGTCAGAGTTGGCACAGACTCCGGTATTGGCAGGACCGCAGCAACCCCCGACCGCGTCGCGGAATAATAATAACAATGATGGCTTAGAGGTGCTCGAAACCCGCGAGTGGCTGGATTCCCTCGATTATGTGCTGGCGACGGGTGGACCGGAGCGGGCGGGCCGTCTTCTACAGCAGCTGCAGCTTCACGCCCGGCGGGCGGCAGGCGTAAATCTTCCCTTCACCGCCACAACTCCTTATCAGAATACGATTTCGGTCCGCCAACAAGCGCCTTTCCCGGGTAGCCAAGAGATGGAGCGCCGGATCAAGAGTCTGGTGCGTTGGAATGCGATGGCGATGGTCGTCCGGGCCAATAGGATGGAAAGTGGGATCGGTGGGCACATCTCGACTTTCGCCTCTGCCGCCACTTTGTACGAGGTCGCGTTCAATCACTTTTTGCACGCACGCACGGAGAACGGCGACCGCGACATCGTTTATTTCCAGGGCCATGCTGCTCCGGGGATGTACTCGCGAGCCTTTCTCGAAGGCAGACTGCCGAAAGAAAAACTTGAAAACTTCCGTCGCGAGCTGAAGCCGGGCGGCGGACTTTCTTCCTACCCGCATCCCTGGCTCATGCCGGATTTCTGGGAATTTCCCACCGTCAGCATGGGACTAGGACCGATCCAGTCCATTTATCACGCTCGATTTATTAAGTATCTGGAAAATCGGGGACTGAAAACTTCGACCGGCGGCAAAGTTTGGGCATTCCTAGGCGACGGCGAAATGGACGAACCTGAATCTTTAGGTTCAATCACCCTCGCCTCGCGCGAAAAGCTTGACAATTTGATTTGGGTCATCAACTGCAACTTGCAGCGCCTCGACGGCCCGGTCCGCGGCAACGGAAAAATCATTCAGGAACTCGAAGCTATTTTCCGCGGCGCCGGGTGGAACGTGATCAAAGTCATTTGGGGCAGCGACTGGGACAGTCTGATTGCAAACGATCGAGATGGCCTGCTGGTGCGGCGTTTAGGCGAAATCACCGACGGCCAGTACCAGAAATTTTTTGTCGAGAGTGGAGCATACTTCCGCCAGAACTTGTTCGGCACCGATCCACGCTTGCTGCGCATGGTCGAGCATCTTTCGGACGAACAAATGTCGCGCATGCGCCTGGGCGGTCATGATCCGATCAAAGTGCATGCCGCATATCGATCAGCCGTCGAGCACAAGGGCGCTCCGACGGTCATACTGGCCAAAACCATCAAAGGCTACGGGCTCGGCGAAGCCGGTGAAGGCAAGAACATCACTCACCAGCAGAAAAAGCTTAACGAAGATGAGCTGCGTATGTTCCGCTCGCGCTTTGGGATTCCCGTTCCCGACGAGGAATTGCATAACGCGCCGTTTTATCGTCCGCCCGACGACAGCGCTGAAATCCGCTACATGCAGGAACGGCGGAAACAACTGGGCGGCTACATGCCGGAGCGCAAAGTGCGCTCCAAGCCAATCAAGCCGGTCAACGAATCTCACTTCGAGGAATTTTACAAAGGTACCGAAGGTCGCGAAGTTTCCACCACCATGGTCTTCGTGCGGCTGCTGGCGAAATTGCTGCGCGATCCGGAGATCGGAAAGCTCATCGTTCCCATTATTCCCGATGAAGCACGCACCTTTGGTATGGAAGCGCTATTTCGTCAGGTGGGAATTTATTCCAGCGTCGGTCAGCTCTACGAGCCGGTCGATATGGATACGCTGCTGTATTACAAAGAGGCAAAAGACGGGCAGATTCTCGAAGAAGGCATCACCGAAGCCGGATCGATCAGCTCATTTATCGCAGCGGGAACCTCTTATTCAAATCACGGGATCAATACCATCCCATTTTTTATTTACTACTCAATGTTCGGCTTCCAGCGCATTGGAGATCTGATCTGGGCCGCGGCCGACATGCGAGTTCGTGGCTTCCTGCTGGGTGGAACGGCGGGCAGAACAACGCTCGCAGGCGAAGGCTTGCAGCATCAGGACGGACACAGTCATGTGCTGGCGCTGAGCGTTCCCAATCTGCTCGCATATGATCCGGCGTTTGCGTTTGAGATTGGCGTGATCATTCAGGATGGAATCCGCCGCATGTACGTGAACCAGGAATCCATCTTTTATTACCTGACCGTCGGAAACGAGCCGCTTCCGATGCCGGCAATGCCAGAGGGCGCGGGGGTTCGCGAAGGGATTCTCAAAGGCTTGTATCTCTTCAAGCCTGCGCAAAAGAAAGACGCCCAATTGAAGGCACAACTGTTTGGCAGCGGCGCGATCATGTTTGAAGTTCTAAAGGCGCAGACATTGCTGGAGAAATACGGCGTGGCCGCGGATGTGTGGAGCGTCACCAGTTACAAAGAACTGTATCGCGATGCGAACGATTGCGAGCGCTGGAACATGCTGCATCCAGGAGACACTCCCAAAATGCCGTTCGTGATGCAACAACTGAAGAACACTCAAGGCGTGCTGGTAGCGGCATCTGACTACATGAAGGTCCTGCCGGAATCGATTTCGCAATGGATGCCGCGGCCGCTGCTATCTCTTGGCACCGACGGCTTTGGACGCAGCGAAGGCCGCGAGGCCCTGCGTGATTTCTTTGAAGTCGATGCCAAACACATTGTGCTGGCAACATTGCATGCCTTGGCGCGAGAGAAAAAGATTGACGCGAAAACCGTTAGCCAGGCCATCAAAGAGCTGGGAGTCAATCCCGAGAAAGCGAACCCAGCAATAAGTTAGGTCTCGCTGCATAGGTTGTGCCCTCTGATTAGCCGGTAAAACCTTAACCACAGAGGACACAGAGTTCACAGAGGAAAAGCCACGGAGAATTGAGTGACCGAATTTAAGCTTCCAGAACTTGGGGAAAACGTACATCAGGGGGACCTGGTGCGGTTGATGATTGCACCCGGTGCGACCGTTGCCGAAGGCCAGGCGGTGATGGAGCTCGAGACCGACAAAGCGGTTGTCGAAGTGCCGTCGTCTGTAAGCGGCACTATAAAGGACGTTCTGGTAAAGCAGGGCGAAAAGATCAAGGTCGGTCAGGTGATCTTTACGGTGGAGAATGGCGCTGGCGGAAAGCGTGCGGATACTAAGGTATCGAGCGCTCCCGCAGCCACGCCAAAATCCGAACCGAAGTCCACCGGGCCAGCATCAGAAAAAGAAACTTCACCAGCAAAGCCAGCAGCATCGGCAGCACCGGTAGCGACCCTTACTGCGCCGGTTGTCCCCTCTGAAACCAACGAGGCGGCTGAATTCAAGCTGCCCGAACTTGGCGAAAATATTCATCAAGGCGATCTGGTTCGCCTCATGATTTCTCCCGGCGCTCAGGTTTCTGAAGGCCAGCCGGTGATGGAACTTGAAACCGATAAAGCTGTGGTCGAGGTTCCTTCATCGCTAACCGGGATCGTAAAAGATGTTCAGGTTTCTCAGGGAGACACGATTAAAGTCGGGCAAGTGATATTTACGCTTGAGCCGGGCGCAACTTCGCAATCCACTTCGCAGAAGCCCTCCCGTGCCGAAGATGTACACGACCATGCGCGCGCGGCATTTCAGGCGGCGATCCAATCGGAAGGCAAGACCGAGGAACAGGCGTTGCCTCCCGACCAGCCGCAAGCCGCGCCGGTAGCCACATTTAGCATGCCGTTACATCTGGATCGGGCGGCAGGAGTTGAACATCGCGGCCCAGTGCCGGCGGCACCGCACGTGCGCCGGCTAGCGCGCGAACTAGGAATCGATATTCATAATGTGCCGGGAAACGGCCCCGGTGGCCGCATTAGCGAAAGTGACGTCAAGCTTTATGCGAAAAGTATGCTCACCGCGGCCGGCGCTGGAACCGCATCGACCCATGTGAAGCAGCCGGCTCTGCCTGATTTCGCCAAGTGGGGCAAGATTGAGCGCGTTCCCATGCGGGGCGTTCGCCGCAAGACCGCTGAGCACATGTGGGAAGCCTGGAGTGCCATCCCTCACGTCACGCAGCAGGATAAAGCTGACATTACGGAACTCGAACAGTTACGGACTAAATTTGGACCGAAGGCAGCCGAGGCCGGCGGCAAAATGACGGTGACGGCAATCGCGTTAAAGGTCTGCGCTTCCGCGCTGAAAATTTTTCCGCAGTTCAATGCCTCCATCGATATGGAGAAGGAAGAGATTGTTTATAAGCAGTTCATCAACATCGGCGTTGCCGTGGACACCGATCGGGGACTGCTGGTGCCGGTGATCCGCGAAGTGGACAAGAAAAATATTGTGGAGCTGGCGGCGGAGTTGACGGGACTTTCGAAGAAAGCGCGCGACAAAAAACTCAGCCCAGCAGATATGGAAGGCGGGACGTTTACAATCACCAACCTAGGCGGGATCGGCGGAACTGGCTTTTCGCCGATCGTAAATTACCCCGAGGTCGCGATTCTCGGCCTCTCTCGATCGAGCATGGAGCCGGTTTGGATGGAAAACAAATTTGAGCCGCGCATGGTGCTGCCGCTCTCACTTTCCTACGATCACCGGTTGATTGATGGCGCAGATGCGGCGCGGTTTCTGCGCTGGATTGCGGAGGCCTTCGAGCAGCCGTTCCTGTTATCGGTGCAGGGATGATCGAATCGGCCGCCCAGTACATCAGCAAAGAACGCGAGCTTCTGACCTTCGTGTACGAAGCTTTCAATCGCCGTGACCTCGACCCGATTCTTGCGCTGATGCATCCGGAAGTAGAGTGGCCGAATGGCATGGAAGGTGGTTGGGTTCGCGGGCGTGAGGCGGTTCGCGCCTATTGGATCCGGCAGTGGGGCATGCTCGATCCGCATGTAGTGCCGGTTCGGTTTGAAACGAATGCCGAAGGCGCAATCGTGGTTGACGTCCACCAGGTGGTTCGAGATCTCAATGGGAAGGTCCTTCTGGATCGCGACGTTAAGCATGTTTATCTCATACTCAATGGTGTGATCCAGCGCATGGATATCCGAGAGTGAAACTTCGGCAGCGTTGCCGTTAAATCCCTGACAATGTCTGAAAACTCCAATCTGAACCTGGCAGTCATCGGCGGCGGCCCCGGCGGCTACGCGGCTGCTTTCCTCGCTGCCGACCTTGGCATGAAGGTCACGCTGATTGATCGGGAGCAGAACCCGGGCGGTGTTTGTCTTTATCGAGGATGCATTCCCTCAAAAGCCTTGCTGCATGTGGCGAAACTGATCGGCGAGTCGCGGCACGCGAAGAATTGGGGTATTGAGTTCGGCGAACCGCGGATTGACGTTGCGCGTTTGCGATCGTTCAAAGAAGGCGTGGTCAACAAACTCACCGGCGGTTTAGGCCAAATTGCGAAGGCAAGAAAAGTTCAATACGTCCGTGGAGATGCGAGCTTCGAGAACTCAAATACCGTCAGAGTAAAAAAGATCGACGGCGCTGAAGAGACTCTCAGCTTCGACCGGATTGTGATCGCCACGGCTCGCGGCCAGCGGTGGTTCCGACTTTGAAGCTCGACAGCTCGCGCATGTTGGATTCAACTTCGGCGCTCGATTTGAAAGATGTTCCAGGTACTCTGCTGGTGATCGGTGGCGGATATATCGGGCTGGAACTCGGAACGGTTTACGCGGCACTGGGATCGAAAGTGTCGGTCGTTGAAATGACCGGTGGCCTGCTCCCCGGCGCTGATCGCGATCTCGTGCTCCCACTGCATAAACGTCTGGAGAAGATGTTCGACGCCATTCTGCTTAACACTACCGTGACCGCAGTGAAAGAAGAAGCCAGCGGAATTCGAGTGTGCTTCGACGGCAAAGACGTGAAGGAGCGCGAAAAGGTCTTCGATAAAGTTCTGGTCTCGGTCGGACGCAAACCTAATTCCCAAATACCTGGACTCGATCGTACGCAGGTCCGAGTCAGTGAACGGGGATTCATTCAGGTCAACAAGCACCTGCAAACCGACGATCCCGCGATTTACGCGATAGGTGACGTTGTAGGCGAACCCATGCTGGCGCACAAGGCGTCTCACGAGGGACGCACCGCGGTCGAGCACATCGCTGGACACAAGGTTGCTTTCGAACCAAACGCCATTCCGGCAGTGGTTTTCACCGATCCTGAAATCGCCTGGACCGGACTCACCGAGACTCAGGCCGAAAAAGAGGGCCGTGAGATTAAGGTCGCGAAATTTCCCTGGGGCGCCTCGGGTCGCGCCCTGACTGTGGACCGCACCGAAGGGTTGACGAAGCTGATTCTTGATCCAGCAAACGAACGTGTGCTGGGAGTGGGAATCGTTGGAGTCGGAGCCGGTGAGCTGATTGCAGAAGGCACGCTGGCGATTGAAATGGCGGCATTGGCGAAGGATATTGCACTCACCATCCACCCTCACCCCACGCTTTCAGAGACGGTGATGCAGTCGGCCGAAGTATTTTTCGGAACCAGCACGGATTTGTATCGCCCCCGGCGATAATGGGCATCAAAGTGTTGCTCGTATCAATCTAATAACCTGCATGCCCGACAATCTTTATCTGAATCTTTGGTTCAGCGACTCTGAACTGGTAGAAACTTTCGCCCATGCTGCGGCGGTCATTCAGCAACTGCCTTTCTCCGCGCAGTTTCCGGGGGTTTCCGGAGTTGCTGTTCATCCTATCTCCTGGAGCGAGCCCACGATCCTGGAAGAAAATTTCCGCCCGGGTATTTCGCCCGAGGAAGCGGTCACAATTGCGGCCGGGTTGCCGCACGAGGATTACGCGTATGTCTTTGAGGCCAATTGGGACCTGTGGTCGCCGTTGATCCCTCAGGGGGAATGGACCCTGCGGCCATCGCCTGTGCGATTTATCGTGCGCGGCGATGAATTCGAAGACGCCGAATCCGACACTCAAGGACAGTTACAGGTTGATTTTGGATTGGACGCGCCTTTTCTGTACGAAGAGCTGCAGCTTTCTGAAGAACTAGAGTCAAAAGTGCGCAGCAATGTGCAGAAACTGGTTGACTTCACCGCCCTGGTGGAGAAGAATTCAGGCGCCAAGACTCGATTGTTGTGGTCGGAATCGGAAGAAAACCTCGCGCAAAAGCTTGTCAACCGGTTGCAGCGGGTGAATTAAGGGCCAAAAATGGCGCCCACGACATCGGCACATATGCAAATTTTTGCGAGCTAACGTAGGCTCGGAAAATCAGCATCAAAGGATCGTCATGTTCGGGAATCGTAAGCGTAAGCTGCAAGACGAGAACGAGTCTCTAGTTCCGCACGGGCTAATTTGGCACGCAACCGCGGAACCCACCCCTGAAGAAGCTGCGAAAAGCGAAGAAGCGTTGGGCTATACAGTCAACTACGCTCAGGAGATTGAGCGGGTGCGACGCGAGCAATCTGCGCAGCGGCCCATTGAGGATGCGGCAGATGTTGCTTCGCAAGCGCCTCCCATAAAGCCTGCAGTAGTTCCCTGGTGGCGAATGGAGCAGCCTGAGGCCGCGGTCGAGCGCCCGATATCCAGGATTGCACCGATGCCGCTGTCCGCCTACGTTCCTACTCCAATTGAACCTACCGTTGAACCGCCGCGTCCGTCTCGAATCCAGCTTACGCAGATTCGGCCAGTGCCGGTTCAGCCAGTTGATGTTCTCCCTGCCGTGGTGCCGCCTGCCCCCCAGCCGATTCAGGCCATTTCGACTGCGACCTCAGTCCCGCCTTCCCTCCAGGTTCTGGAAGCTTCAACTCTGCAGGTGGAGGGGTCAATGGCGAGGTCGGCTCAGGTCGAGGTGTCGCCGGTTTCCGGGCCGAAATTTTACAATCCAACTCCTAAGCCGCAGTTCGAAGACCGGCTGGTTCCTAAGTCCAGCGAAATTACGGAGGCGCTTGTACTAGCTTTCTCGCGGCTTCGCTCGGCTGGCAAGACCGCGTGGTTGAGCTTGGGTTCGGTCGGTGGCAAGGCCGTTCAACGAGGGCGGCAAACCGTTCAATCTCTGGAACTCGGCGAAGGATTCACCCGCGTCGGCAAGCAGGGCCAGAAGTTGATGCGCGGCGGCATCGCGAAAACCAGTCAGTATGCTCGTACCGCTGGCAGCGCACTGGGCGCTTTTTCACGCGCCGGGGTTTTACGTGCGCAACAAATGTCTGCTCGACTTCAAACGGCCTCTACGACATCAAGCGGTGACGTGATGCGACCCGCCAACACACGACCTTCCGTCCCTTCACGAGCCCGATTGGCTTTGGCGGCTTCAGCTTTGCAAGCTAGGATCGTTGCTGCGCAGCAATTGTCGGCGTGGAGACTCCGGCGAGAAAGAGTGGCAATTGATTCGCGCTTCTGGGCTTCGATGACCATGTCCGCAGTCGCGGCAGTCATCGCTCTAATGATCGTTTCAGTCGTTCCGCATTACGCGACTAAGTCACTTCCCAGCCGGATTCTGAACACGAACCCGTCGGTGGACGCGAATGTTGTTGCTCCGGCGCCAGCGCCGGTCCAAAAGACGGTTACGCCCGTGCGAAAGACCGCGACGGCTACCAGCACACAGACCACGGCCGCAAAAACCAATTTGGTGAAGGCCGATTCGGCGAAGGAAGCGACGAATCCGAGACCGAAGCATGTTGCTCAAGATGACTACGTCGCGCCAAATACTTACAAGTATTACGGAACTGGATCGAAAGCCCCGCGCTAACGTTGAGCGGTTACTTCAGGGGAACCAGCCGGTCCACCAGCTCTGAATAATCCTTCTTTTCCAAACCGTGGACCTCGCGGTTGTAATCGTCTACCTTCGACGAATAGTTCATCGAGCAGAACTTCGGACCGCACATTGAGCAGAACGCGGCTTCTTTGTAGTAATCGTCAGGCAGCGTTTCGTCGTGCATGGAACGCGCGGTCTCAGGATCGAGCGAGAGCGCGAACTGCTTCTCCCAATCGAATTTGTAACGCGCGTAGCTGAGGGCGTCATCGCGGTCCTGCACGCCGGGACGGTGCCGCGCCAGGTCGGCAGCATGGGCTGCAATCTTGTAAGCGATGATTCCATCCTTCACATCCTTTTCGTTGGGCAGGCCAAGGTGCTCTTTGGGTGTGACGTAGCAGAGCATGGCCGCGCCGTGCCATCCGATCATGGCCGCGCCGATGGCCGAAGTGATGTGATCATAGCCGGGCGCAATATCGGTGACCAGCGGGCCGAGGGTATAAAACGGGGCTTCGTAGCAGAGCTCCTTTTCTTTATCGACCTGCTCCTTTATCTTGTCGAGCGGAACGTGGCCGGGGCCCTCGATCATCACCTGCACGTCGTACTCCCAGGCTTTTTTCGTCAGCTCGCCCAGAGTTTTGAGTTCGGCAAACTGGGCCGCGTCACTCGCGTCGGCAATACATCCAGGACGCAGACCGTCGCCCAGCGAAAACGAAACGTCGTGCTTGGCGAAAATTTTGCAGATGTCGTCAAAACACTCGTACAGAAAATTCTGCTTGTGATGGTGCGCCATCCACTGCGCGAGAATAGCGCCGCCACGGCTCACGATCCCAGTAATGCGCTTCGAGATCAGCGGCAAATACTGCACCAGCACGCCAGCATGAATGGTCATGTAATCCACGCCCTGCTCGGCTTGTTCCTCTATTACTTCAAGCATTACATTAGCGTTCAGATCTTCAATCCGCTTCACCCGCGAGACCGCTTCGTAAATCGGCACGGTGCCGATGGGAACCGGAGAGTGGCGCAGAATGGCTTCACGGATCTGGTGAATGTCGCCGCCGGTTGAGAGGTCCATGACGGTGTCAGCGCCGTAGTGGACAGCCGTATGCAGCTTTTTCAACTCCTCGCCAATTTCCGAGGTCACCGCGCTGTTGCCGATATTGGCATTGATCTTGCAAAGCGACTCCACGCCAATGGCCATCGGCTCAAGTTCCGGATGATTGATGTTCGCAGGGATGATCATGCGCCCGCGGGCAACTTCATCGCGAACCAACTCTCGCGCAATCTTCTCGCGCTGGGCAACGTAATGCATCTCCTCGGTTACAACACCCTGTCGCGCATAGCGCATTTGCGAGAAATTGCCGTCCGTGTTCTCTGATTTGCGTTTCGCGATCCACTCTGCGCGTATTTTGGCCCCGCCGTCAGCCGTATGTCCGTTTCCGTTGTGACCATTACCATTGTTGCCATTGCGAGTAGGCATGAGCAATTCCTCTGAATTTTCTTGGAGCCTTAATTATACGCGGCATTGATTGACGGACAGGCGCATACTGGGCGGTGCGTTCTTTATAATTCGTCATCGTCTGCCAGACCCAATTCGCAGCAGTGTTCCCCCATTACGTGAATCTCTGGGGCAAGCAGGTCAGTCCGCATTTGTTCTTTGAATCTCTCGGTTATGTCATTGCTCTTGGAACTTACCTCATTTTGAGTCGCCGTTTTGGGGACAACATCGCGGCGCCCACTCGATGGGCGGTGGTTGCCGGCGCAGTTGCCGGAGGTGCAATCGGGGCGAAACTTCTATTTTTGTTCGAAGACCCGCAGCTCACGATTCGCAATCTCCACAATCCCGCGTACCTGACGGGGGGAAAAACAATCGTAGGTGCGCTTGCTTTCGGATTGCTATTTGTCGAGCTCTTTAAGAAATATATCGGACTCAATCGATCAACCGGTGATCTGTATGCCATTCCTTTATGTCTTGGAATTGCGGTTGGCCGAATCGGATGTTTCCTGACCGGTCTGAGCGATAACACTTATGGAAAGCGGACGTCTCTGCCATGGTCCGTCGATTTCGGCGATGGAGTACCACGACACCCTACGCAGCTTTACGAAACCCTCTTCCTGGTCGCGCTTGTTCCGGTTCTTTATTTTGTGATGTGGTCGATTTCAAAATGGAACGACCGCAGCGTACGAAGAGTCTTTGTAGATGGCGATGTATTCAAACTATTCATGGTCGCCTACATGACCTTTCGCCTGCTTTGCGATTTCATCAAGCCATATCCAAGAATCTTTCTGGGACTCGGAGGAATTCAGTGGGCCTGTCTTCTGGTCCTGCTGTACTATTCCAGAGATGCTGCTCGCTGGCTGGTTAGCTGGCACACAGCGCGGGTACGTTGGAAGCATGTCTAGAGATTCGCTCGGCGCATCCTGACATAGCCGACAGAACATGAACACTATTGCCACGATCTTTCTCGCCCTTGTCGTAATCGTCGCGGCGCTCTTATTTATCGCTTCATCCCTTTGTGCGGTGAGTGGCGGCTTGAATCCAAGCAGCCGGATTATCGGCGGTATTTTTGCTCTGTGCTGCTTAGGAGCGATGATCGGCGGAAGTTTATTGATTGCCAAGATCCATCGTGAGCCGTAGGACTTAATGAATGCGTCCCATAAAACACGTCCATATCTTTTCTACGACGTTGTCGTCTCCATCTGCTCAATCTGTTACCAGAAGATCGAAGCCAAGACGGTTTTTCAGGATGGAAAAGTCTTCATGCTCAAGCGCTGCCCTGCGCACGGGAGCGAGCGGGTCCTGATCGCGGATGACGTGGAGTACTATCGCCGCTGCCGTGAAGTTTTTATAAAACCTCCGGAGATGCCGCTGGTCTACAACACGCCTGTCAAATGGGGCTGCCCGTATGACTGCGGATTGTGCTCTGACCATGAGCAGCACTCGTGCCTAACACTGGTGGAAATTTGCGACTACTGCAATCTGCGCTGTCCGGTTTGCTACGCGGCCAGCGGGCCGGACCGGCAACAATTCCGCAGCCTGGAACACATCGAACAAATGCTTGATGCGGTGGTACGTAACGAGGGGCACCCCGATGTGGTTCAGATCTCCGGCGGCGAGCCTACGATGCATCCGGAATTCTTTCGCATCTTGGAGATGGCGAAAGCGCGTCCGATCCGTCACCTGATGGTCAATACGAACGGAGTACGGATCGCTCGGGAAGAGGACTTCGTGCTCCGCCTCGCCGAATACAAAGAGGACTTCGAAGTGTACCTGCAGTTTGACTCTTTCGAGCGTGGCCCGCTGATGGAACTTCGTGGTGCCGATCTCCGGCGGGTCCGCAGTGATGCTCTGGAGAGACTGAATCGTTACGAAATTTCAACCAACCTGGTGGTCACACTGAAGAAGGGACTCAACGATCACGAAGTCGGCAGGATTATCGACTACGCGCTGACCCAGCCCTGCGTTCGTGGAGTGACGTTCCAGCCAATTCAGGATGCCGGACGGCTGGAGAATTTCGATCCATCTACCGATCGCCTGACTTTGACCGAGGTCAGGCGAAAAATACTGGAACAGACATCGGTTTTTCGCCCAGAAGACGTGATTCCCGTCCCCTGCCATCCGGATTCGATTGCGATGGCGTATGCGCTGAAGCTAGGCGACAAGGTAAAGCCGCTGACTTCAATGATCCCTCCGGAGATATTGATCAACGCGGCCGGCAACACAATTCTCTACGAGCAGGAGTCAGCGGTGCGCGACAACCTGTTCAAGCTCTTTGCGACGAATCACTCGCCGCGTAGCGGGGCGGGCAGCCTGCGCGAACTGCTGTGTTGTCTGCCGAAAGTTTTCGCGCCGAAGGACATCACTTATGAGAATGTGTTCCGAGTGATCATCATGCAGTTCATCGACGCGCACTCATTCGACGTGCGCAGCGTGAAGAAAACCTGCGTGCACATTGTTCATCGCGATGGGCGGCTGATCCCCTTCGACACCTACAATCTTTTTTATCGCGACGACCTTGAGCAAAACCGCTTAGCTCCTCTGCGAGAGCGGGCTGAGCAAAGGTTCTTGCATTCGCTTCCGGTCTCTTAACGCACCTTCGCGGAGTGGGCACTTTCAGTTTGCCTGAGTTGCTGCGAGTCCTCGATTGATACGCACCGGCCAGGTCGCGGTAACGAATCCAATCGCATAGACGAAGCCGATCACTGAAAAGCCGGCGATCAAATTTCTTTGTGCCACCGCTCCGACTAAGTACGATTGCAGCACCTGCAGCAGCGTCCCTAGAAAATAAAAGGTGTTCTGCACCCGTCCCATGAAATGCTGGGGAATCTGCTCCATCATGCTGGTGTTCATGGCCACGCCGGTAATGCCGCGTCCAGAGCCCATGAATGCATACACCATAACCGCGAGCGCAAGGACCGGCATAGTCGGGGCCGACGTCATCAGCACGGCCAGAACCCCGAGTGAAATCGCGATCGACCGCCGGGCTCCGAATTTCTTGATGAACTGTGGCGCATAAAACGCGCTGAGAAACGCGCCGACGCCCCAGCCGCCGTTGAGCCAGCCGTATCCGACGGCGCCCTTGTGGTAGACGTTGTCGCTGAGCGGCGGAGTGACTACAACTCCAGTCATCATGGCGGAGAGAAATAGCGCCCAGCTGATTCCCAGGAGAACAATCTCGCGATGTCCGCGAAGGAATTGAATGCCGTCGCGCAACTCGCGGAAGAATTTCTGCACGGCGCTTTCCGCGGCGACGATGTCATTGTGCAACTCGGCCGGACGCGGCACCACATGCCGGCCTTTGCGCACGGCGAAATAACACAGAAACGAGAGCACATAACTGCTGACGTCGAGCACCAACACGCCACCGAGGCCGATTTTGTTGTACACAAAACCGACGAGCGCGCCGGCAATCAGCCAGCCGCCTTGCACACCGGCCAGCAGAAAAGTATTGGCGTGAACGAATTCGTCGCCCGGCGTCATTTCCTGAATGAGCGCAGTGATGGTTGGCCAGAACATCCAGAAACCAGCTGCCACCAGCATGTTCATGGCGTAAAGTTCCCAGACTTTGGCTTTGCCTTCGAAGGCGAGTGCGGCGACAACCGCGATAACCACTGCGCGAATCACGTCGAGCGCCATCACCAGACGGCGGCGATCCTCGCGATCAATAATTACCCCCGTGAATGGCAGCAGAAGAATTGCCGGCAAGGTTTGCACCACGGCAAACGTGCCCAGCGCAATTTCCGAGTGCGTAGCCTGCAGAATGTACCAGGCCACGGCGGCAGAGTTCATCCCACTGCCAATCATGGAGATGACATTGGCGGCGAAGATGAAGCGCAGGCCCTTCTTCTGCAGAATCGAACGCATAAGTTACTTTAAGTGAGAGATTGAACGCTGGGAACCATAAAACTCTGTTTTGTGCTGTGGAAGAATTAAGTCGTGCAAATTCGGGAGCGAACGATTATGCAGGACGTTTGAGTCGCCAATCGATTTTTACCGCTCGCGCTTCCCACAGCGCATACACGATCAGAATCAGCATTACTGATTCAATTGGGTGCTTGTAGCGCTGGAACGGATTCACCAAGTAATACGGGAGCGGGTAGATGAGCAAAAACGGCGCCAGGAGCCAGCCATAGGGATTCCGTCGCCATAATGTGAGAATGAGTCCGGCAAAGGCGAACAAGGCTTCCAGCAGAAACTCCACGTGGCGAGCGACCCACATTTCATAGCCTGCGACGATCACGGTTTGCGGCGGCGCGGCCCAAAAATACCAGATGCGCTTCAAAGTGAACTTCAGAAACATCCACGGATTCTGCCGGATGAATTCGTGCACCTGCACTTTTTCCGCATCCATGAAACGAATTTCGCCCAGATCCTGAAAGCGGCGCATTGCAACCGGATCATTGCCGGGATGTTCATTGCGCGTCCAAAGGCCTGACGAATCGTTGTTGTTGGATTCGTGCAGCTCCAGTGGAAGATTGTCACGAATGAATATGAAGCGGCCAAAAACCTGGTAATTGCGAATCGTCCAGGGCGTGATGCAAAGAACTGCGAGCAACAGGGCGAGAGCCGCGCCAGAGTATTGACGCGACAATTGTGGCGCGCGACAAAGAATCCACGTCAGAAAAAACGGCAGCAGGATCACAAGAGTCGTGTTGGTCAGGAGAATCAATCCCCAGAGCAAGCCATAGATGATCCAATCACGGCGGCGCGCGCTATCAGCCATGCGGATCGTGAGCCAAAGCGCTAGGCTGAGCAGGAATGTCGAGAAGCTGACTTCCCAGATGATTCGCACCGGCCAGTAAACGACATACGGAAAAACTGCCCAGGTCCACGCCGAGGCCCGGCCCACTTGTTCGTTATAAACGCGAGTGCCGATCAAGTAGATGGTCCAACAAGTGAGGGATGCAAAAAGGCTGTTGAATGCGAGCATGGCGAACGCCGCGGCTCGTGTGTAGAGACCGAACACCTTGAACGCGGCCGCGATGACGTAGGGATAAACCGGCGCCGCCCAGGCGGTGGGGCCGGTGTCCAAATCGGTGGGAGAGCTGAATCCTTCGCCGTGAAGGATGGATCGTGCGATTCGTCCCATCTCCCAACTAAACTGAAAATGGTCGCGCAGCGGATTAATGCGATAGGTGTGACCGATAACAATCACGGCAAGCCGCAAAGCAAAGGCGACAGCGACAATAAAAAAAATAGACTGCCGAAAAGGCCGCGTGCGCGAGGACTGGCGAAAGCTGTTTTGCGCAGTATCTCTTGCGTGAGGAATTGCGGATTCCACTGGTTCAGACTATCGCAGAGCGCGATGGCTTCGCCATATTGTGAAGGTAAGCCGGAACTCTTTGATTAAACATCGCAATTCTACGGTGCCTCGATCAGCTCCATTTTGCCGTCTCGGGTGCGGTGAAGGATCATCAGCTTGCCCTTGGGGTCGCGAAAGACGAACACATCGCGATCACGGAAGTGGGCCTCTTTGATGGCTTCTTCAAGAGTCATGGGGCGAAGGGCGACGGCGTCCTCAGAGCGGACCAGGTGAACATCAGTGGATTTCGCAAACGCCGGGAATTTGTGGACCACCATCGACACCGTGGAAGAACGGTCGGTCGCGGCAGATTGCTGGGCCGGAGAAGACCGCACCGCAACTTCGCCGTTCCGGTTTTTGTCTATATGATTGCGTCGTTTCTTTGCGATGATCCGGGTCTTATTTTTGAGCGCCTGTTTTTCCAGATGCTCCAGCGCATTGCCAATCGCCGCTCTCATATCTTTCGCCTGGGAAAGCGCTACTAGATCGCCGACGCGCGAATTGATGGCGATTTCGGCTTTATGGCGGTGTTTCTCAACCGCGAGAACCACCTTGCTCTCAAAGCTGCCGCGCAGAATTTTCTTGATCTTGCTAAGGCCGGATTCGATTTCCTTGCGGTCAGCGGCGGTCACTTCGTAGTGCCTGCCGGTGTACTCCACATTCATGGATAAGCCTCCGGGTAGTACGACCAGAATTGGAACCTCAGCTCTTAGCCTCTAGCTCTTAGCTTGGAAACTTCGGGGGAGCTAATTGCCTAAGAGCCAAGTGCTAACGGCTGCGGTTATTTCTTCACTCTTCTCTGGTGGGTGCTGGGAATTTTCATGTCTTCACGGTACTTGGCAACGGTGCGGCGAGTTACCTGAATGCCCTGAGACTGCAAAATACGAGTGATCTGTTCGTCGGTAAGCGGCTTACTGGTGTCTTCGTCTTCGATCAGTTTTTTAACGCGGCGCTTCAGGATCAGCAGCGACGTGTTTCCACCTTCCGGTCCGTTGACGCTCTCGCTGAAGAAATAACGCAGTTCAAAAACGCCCTGCGGTGTGTGCGCATATTTGTTAGCAACGGCGCGACTGACGGTAGAAGGGTGAACGCCGATTTCTTCCGCGACTTCTTTAATCATCATCGGCTTGAGTTCGTCGATGCCTCTTTCGAGGAACTCGCGCTGACGGTCAACGATCGAATAGCAGACCTTCAGGATCGTCTGCTTGCGTTGCTCAATATTTTTGATGAGCTGAATGGCGCTTTTGAAGCGCTCTTTGACGTAATTGCGAGTGTCACGATCGTTGCCGTCACGGGTCAATAGTTTGCGGTACGCAGGGTTGAGCCGCAGCGTGGGCACGTCATCGTCATTCATCATGACCAGCCACTCATCGCCGTGTTTGACCAACGCGACATCAGGCTCAATCAGACGCGGCTGCACAATGTTGTAGCGCAGACCCGGGCGCGGATCCAGAGTGCGAAGGTAATCGAACGCGGCTTGCACCGCCTCGAGCGGCCGTCCAATGGCGCGGGAAATTTCTTTGTATTGCTTGTTCTGCAGCGCGCGCAAATTCTGGTCGACAAGAGCTAAGGCGTCTGCGAGTACCTGGGCGGTGCCGTTGCCGTTCTTGCCGAGTTGCATTTGGTGATAACGCAACTGGGAGAGCAGGCATTCTCGAAGATCGCGGCAGGCCACCCCGGGCGGATCCAACTGGCGAACGATGTCGATTGCTTCCTTCAGGTCTTCCTGATTGAAATTTACCTTTGGGGCCGGTCGCGATCCGTTCTTTGTGGGCGGCACGGTCGTGTTCAGGTCAACTGCAGGCGCGGTCGCGGCGGCAGAAGAGCCATTCGAAGTTCGAATTGACGACGGAAGCAAAGCATCGTCATTAGCCGGATTAGCAGGTGCGTTCCAAGTATTTGCCGCCGACTCGGCTTCTTCAATGGCCTGGCCTGCCAGTGCAGCCAAGCCTAAAGCCGCAGCTTCCTTCACCATGATCTCAGACTTCGCGGCATCGACCTCCGGCGGAGCTGCGGGCGCTGTTCCCAGCAATTCTTCATCGCTGGCGATGAGATAACCATCCTCATTCAGGTTGCCGATCACCACGTCCGCAGCCTCGCGAACCGCGGGTCGCATAGGAATAGAACCAAGTTGCCAGACTAAATGATCAGTCAGCGTGCTGGGCTTGGAGAGGAAATTCTCAAAAGAAGGACGCTCGATTTCTTCGAAATCCCCCGGACTGCGGAAACCGGGATCAAGATAATCCTTAAAGAACGAACCGAAATCAATCTCTTCGAACGGGTCTTTTTTATCCGGGGTGGGTGCGGCTTCTTCTGCAGCCGAAGCGCGTTCGCGCTCTTCTTCGCGACGGCCTACGTCGTCGATGAGCGGCACTGCGTCTTCAAGTTCCTCGAGCACAGGGTTCTCAACCATCTCGGCAGTGATCATGTCCTTCAGCTCAAGCTTGTTGAGCGCGAGAACGCTGACCATCTGCACGAGGCCAGGGGTGAGAATCTGCCTCTGCGAAACTTTTAAATGTAGCCTTGGCTGGAGAAGCACCATAAAAAACTAGTCGTGCGTCGTGCGTCTTTCGTCGTATGTCTGTCGTTGGTCGGTCGTCGTTCGTCGTTGGCCAAACCCCTCTTTGATAAGAGCAACATCGCACCAAACCAAAAGTAGGAGGGACACCGGTACGGCCAACATTATTCGCTTGTCGCTACCGGGATTGAAAGCAAAGTGCAAAATGTAGGCGCCAACGGTCCCACCCCACAGGGTTGTTATCGCCGCTCCGAACCACATCAAGTCTCTGCCGTACCGAGGAAAACGTCCCGCCAGCATGGCACCTAGAACCAAGAGACTGGATAGGATCGGAGATAGCAAACTCAAAACGGGTATGCCAATAAGCGCCGCAACGCACCCAGTCGCGGCGGCAATCCACCGTGTTCTGCTCGACACCGTGATGTTTTCGTCTCGGCCGCTGGTTTTGCCAACGAGCAACGACGAATGACCAACGACGCTTGTCATACCAAACTAAAACTCTCTCCCAAATACACTCTTCGCACTTCCGGATCGCTTCCCAACTCTTCGGGCGAACCGTGACGGAATATCTTGCCGTCGTTAATGATGTACGCGCGATCAGTCACCGAAAGGGTCTCGCGTACATTGTGGTCCGTAATCAGAACGCCAATCCCAGCAGACTTCATATTGCTGATGATTTTCTGCAGATCGAGTACGGCAATGGGATCGATTCCCGAAAAAGGCTCATCCAGCAGGATGAACTTCGGCTTGATCGAAAGCGCCCTTGCTATCTCAACCCTACGCCGTTCTCCGCCAGAAAGCGCGTAACCACGGTTCAGTCTTATATGTTCCAATCCCAACTGGTCAATCAGCCTTTCCATCGTTTCCCGGCGCTCATGCCAGGAAACCGGCTGCGCCTCCAGCACGGCCAGAATGTTCTCCTCAACCGTAAGCTTCCGGAAAACCGACGCTTCTTGGGGGAGATAACTGATCCCGAACTGCCGCGCCCTGCGATACATGGGCGCCTCGGTGATCTCTTCCTCGTCTACGAGGATGCGGCCTGTGTCTGGGGGTATCAGGCCGACGATCATGTAAAAGCTAGTGGTCTTGCCAGCGCCGTTAGGCCCAAGTAAACCAACAACTTCGCCCTGCTGAACGCTAAGACTGACACCACTTACAACCCGGCGACCACGATAGGACTTGCATATCTCGTCGGCGGCCAGGGTTTGCATTTACCGTACCACTCGAGTGTTTGTAACGGCAGGCAAACTGCTATTGCCATCAACGATGACCCTATCATCGCGTCTAAACAAAGTCAACGAAACGCCGGTAATCTTGCCTCGTTCGGCATCAAAAATGCTAGGCGGACCGCCGGTGAGGATAAACCTATCATCTTCAGAGGTATAGGTGAGTTTGTCACCCGTTGCGTGGCGCGTCGGCTGGGTTACTACCACCGAGCCTGAGGCAATTATTTTCTCCAGTTTTGCGGGTGGAGGAGATGTTTGTGAAGCTGCGGGCATCTGTTCAGTTGAGCTGACGGTTGGCTGTGCCCGAGGGGAGATCGCGGAGGGCGAAGACCGTGAGTCTAAAGATTGAGTTGCAGGGGCGAAAAACACATCCATCTGGTCGGAGGTCGCGGTAAAGTCGGGATCTCGCGCCAGTACGTCGCCCTCATAATGTGCCTTCCTTTCTGAGTCGTGATAGACCAGATGGTCTGACGTAACATGGACCGGCGTCGATTTACCGCTCTTATCGGTCGAGGTAAGCGCCGTCGAAACCTTTTGTTGGGAACTGGAATCAGCCACGATGATCCGCTGGTCCTTTTGGAATTGAATAGTCGGCGCCTCGACCATGTTCGCATCCTGCCAAAGACGAGCCTTTCCTTTGTACGTCGCAGTAGAGGGCGAATTGTGCGCTGTCATGCTCTCCGACGTGACATGAATCGGATCGGACGAAGCCAGAAGCGCCCCGTTAGGTTGAGCTTTAAGGTCGCTGTATGTGGTCTTGACACCGCCCTCGGCGAATCCGTCGCCGGTCGCGCGATTGAGCTTCACGGTGCGCGCCGTGGTAGCCATGCCGGAGTCGAGGACGCGGGGAGCGCCGGTGAGGAGCAGGATCTGGTCCGCGGGCGTGTAGCGTGCCCGCTCGGCAAATGCCTGCTGAGTTCCAGCCTGATAAGTGAAGTGTCCGGTCTGCAGGAGGGTCTCAATTCCCGTACCCGGACGAAAATATCCGTCGATGCTATCGCTGGTGCTCACCCGTTCCGGCTGCGGAACGTTATTTTGCGGAGGTTCGGTTGTAACCACATGTGCTCGCGCTTCGCCATGCACATGCGAGATCTGACCCATGGAATCGAATTGCGCGACAAACTTGTCGGCAGTGACATGGGTTCGTGCTCCCGATTTGCCGTCAGGAGGAAGCAAAGTGATTTCAGGAGGGCCGATGGTTTCGGCGCGAGTCAGCCGGTTCCCGTCCACAACAAACATGTCGATGGTCGGGGCAGCCACAGCGACATCTTGCACGTTTGCCGCGGAACCTTGATGCTGCATTAGCTTGACCTGCTGATCCGCGTGAACCTTCGTCAGGATATTGCGTGCTTTAAAAGTAAGCGCAGCTCGCCCGGCGGTACTGTCAGTGGGCTGCGGGCCTTCGGTCTTCAGGCGGACGTCGCCAGAAAAAACTGCATTCTTCATCTGGTTGCGCAACCCCATCGCGACTTCTAATTTCTGAGCGGTTACGTGGGAAGGTGCAGGCGAAGAATTCGGGTGAGAGCTGGACTTCGCAGAAGATCGCTGATCATTCGAGGACTGCGGCTCAACCGAGTCGATCATCACATCGCCAACCGCAATTGCATGATCGAGGGTGTTGTCTTCGCGCAGAAAGAGCGTCGCCTCATCGGATTGGCCTTTCCACTGACGCGACTCCGTCTGCGGATGCTGCATCACGATCTGGCGTGGGACCTTACCCAGGACGGCATGCTGCGCCAATATTTTCAAAGGAGCCGCCTCGCCCACAGTCATTCGAACCTGTGACTGCAGGGTAAGCAGATTGTCTTGTGCGGAATATTTTGCTCCTACCGCCGAGCCGCTGGTCTGCGGGACGTAAAACTCAACTAGGGACGGAGTCCATGCATCGCCCGTCTTCTGATTAAAAACCAGGTTTGTGGTTTTTACGTGGAGCGGGTTCTTGAGCTCCATGGGTGCAGTCTGATCGGGACTGGCCGCACCCTTTGGGTTGGCCTGCAGGTCGATCGAGACCTCACCTTTGCTGGTCACATCGCCAGACCGCGGATCGTATACGAAGTTTTTTCCGTAAACCTGATCGAAGCGGGCTGAGTCTCGGCCGTAAATCGTAATAGTGACGTCATGCAGGTCGGCTTGCCCCCCATCCTTAAACTGCACAGCTTTGTTGGCCTGCAATTTGAAGATCGTCCGGCCGTGGTCCGACTTGGAAATAGTGAAATCCTGAGCGCTTTGCTGGATCTGAATGCCCAACTTATCGGGGACCTGAGTCAACGCGTTTTGTATTGTGTGCCGGGCATGGAAGTAGACCGCAAGCACAACCAGGCAGAGTACAACCGCCGCCACGACGAACCAACGCCGCAGATGGGATATGAACAGATCCATTGAATCTAGTTTAGTGCAAAGCGTGAGGTTGACGGAGAATCCAAAGGCTTGGAACCCGCGCAGATAAGCGATGTTTCTAGTATGCTGTCGTTTCTACGGCATGAAGCAATTTCGCGGACAAGCCTTATCGTGGGCGGTAAAAGACGGGGTCATTGAACTCGTATTGCACCGCGAGCCATGCAATGAGATCGGCTCTTTATGCCTGGAAGAGCTGGAGCAATTCACCTTAGCGCTTCCGGAACTGGAGCAAAGCGCGCACTCGCTGATTCTGTATAGCAATCTGGCGTGCGGATTTTGTGCCGGGGCTGATTTGCGAGAACTGTATCAACGCTTGCAGGAGATGCAAAAGAAGGATGCGATAGCCGGCGTGCGAGACTTTTTGGAGCGCATCCATCATGTAATGAATACGCTGGATGCTTCCCCGCTGCCGACTATCGCGGCAGTGCACGGAATTGTTTTCGGAGGCGGCCTGGAGCTGGCGCTGACTTGTGACCTGATCATCGCCGACAAAACCGCGCGCTTTTGTTTCCCCGAACTGCGGCTTGGGTTGATTCCTGGGTTTGGTGGAATCCCACGGTTGAAGCGGGACTTGGGGAATGCGGTAGTCCGCGACTTACTGCTCACCGGCCGCAGCTTCAACGCGAATAAGGCCCAGCAGATCGGATTGGTCAGCCAGGTGGTAGGCGAAGGCGAATCTGTGCGGGTGGCACGGGTCACAGCTGCACAAATGGCCAAATTTGATCGGGGTACCGCTGCAGCGGCAAAGAAATTTATCAAGCCGATACCGTACGATGAGTTGAGGCAGGAGATTGAAATTTTCTGTGATTTGTTCGCACAACCCGCAGTTGAAGCTGGACTGAAGAAATTTGTGGAGAACACCAACGCTCAGCCTTATCTTCCGTAAACTCGCGAGCTTGGGTCCGACGGGACACCCGAGGAGATGATAGTGCAGACGCAACAAAAAACTTTGGATGAGGTTCTGGAGCTGGCAGCCGCGCAGTTCAAAGTTCCGCGGCAAAGCCTGTCACCGGATGATGACTTCTTTAAAAAGCTTGGTATCGACAGCCTGCAGGCGCTCAGTTTACTTACACGATTGGAACAGCACTTCAACATAGAACTGCCGGATTACGAAATGCAGGGTGTCTCGGATTTCAGGACGTTAGCGGAGCGGATCCAATCCAGGCTTTAGATCCACCCTGCATCACGAATCAAAGAGAGCATAACCATTCACTGCACACATTGAATCACAAGCAAGAAATGCGAAAAGCGGGTACTTTCTCTATGCGTCGCCGTGTGTCCGTGGTGAAATAGACCTTCATGCTCGATCTGGATCGATACTCATCTCTTGGAGCGGCGCTCAGCGATGCATTAGACCGCTGGCCGAATGAGACTTGCCTGATCGAGGCCGACCGCGAACGGGAACGCACTCGCCTTACTTATTCGGATTTCAAACTGTTGGCATCGCCGCTGGCGCGTGCCTTGCAGGACGCCGAATTACGAGCGGGAGATCGTGCTGCGATCATCATGACCAACCAGTCGAAGTGGCTGATTTCGGCGTACGCGATCCTGCAAAGCGGTGGCGTGCTGGTACCGCTGGACTACAAACTGACCGCAGCCGAGCATCTGCAATTGTTGGCGCATTCGAAGACGCAGTTCATAGTGATCGAATATCACCTGTGGCGCGCGATCACGCAGGACCCGGAATTCAAGAACCACAAGGTAAAGATTGTCCTCGTCACGGAAGCCCCGCCTAGCGCGGATTTACGCGGCGGGTATCGATGGGAGGAGTTCCGTCGCAAAGGTGAGCCAACGCTGATCGCACGCAAGCGGGATGACGCCGCCTGCATCGTTTACTCGTCGGGAACCGGCGGGCGTCCAAAAGGCTGCGTCCTTACCCATGAAAATTATCTTGAGCAGTGCAAGTCGCTCACGGCGTGGTATCCGTTCTGGCCGGGGGTGCGCTACCTGAGCATTCTTCCCACCAATCATGCCATCGATTTCATGGTCGGATTTGTTGGCCCGTTCGTTTGCGGGGCGTGCGTCGTGCACCTTCGCACCCTGCGACCGGAGTTTGTGCGCGATGCATTTGTTCGCTATCGCATTACGTACGTCAGCCTGGTACCGATGGTGCTTAAAAATCTGGAACGCGGGATCAGATCGAATTTCGAGGGACTGCCGTCGTTCAAGCGGTTTGTGCTCAACCTGATGATCTCGATCAATAAGGCGCTGACGCGAAAACGTCCCAACGTGGAACTGAGCCGCAAGCTTCTAGGCCAGGTGCACAAAGCGTTCGGAGGGCAACTGCTGGCGATGTTTACCGGGGGAGCGTTCATCGATCCGCAGACTCTGCAATTTTTTTATGAGCTGGGAATTCCGGTCGCCAACGGTTATGGCCTAACCGAAGCCTGCACCGTGCTCAGCTTGAACGATCTGAAGCCGTTTCGCGCCGATACTGTCGGCAAGCCGTTACCGGGGGTAGATCTTCGCATTCTGAACCCGGACGCGGAAGGAGTCGGCGAAGTCGCGGCCCACAGCCAGACCGTCATGTCCCATTACCTGGACGATCCCGAACCAACAGCTCAGACCATTGTCGATGGCTGGCTTCTCACGGGAGACCTGGGGCGCCTGGAAACTTCCGGGCATCTGCAGTTGCTGGGCCGCAAGAAGAACATGATCGTCACTGCGGGCGGCAAGAATATTTATCCTGAGGACATTGAGAACGCATTTGATGGACTTCCGGTGAAGGAATATTGCGTGTTTGCGGCGAACTATGTGTGGCCGAAGAAAGAACTTGGCGCAGAAATGCTCGTTCTGATCGTGCGATTGGAGAACCAGGAGTTCACCGATTCGTTAAAAGATGAAATAGTCATCCGCAACCGGCGTTTGCCGGATTTCAAACGGGTCGCGGGCTATGTGGCCTGGGGAAAAGATTTTCCGCGCACGGCGTCGTTGAAGATCAAACGCAACGAACTGGCCGAAGAGATCAGAACTTCACTAGAACGGTCTGCTGTCAAAGAACTTTGACCGAAACAAATAAATATCTCGCCATTGTGAATCCGGCGGCGGGTGGCGGACGCTCGCGCCAACTTCTTCCGGCTGCGCTGGAACGTTTGCGGACCGCGAACATTCAGGTCGATGTTCGTGAGACCTCGGCGCTTGGGCATGCCACCGAAATCGCGCGTGAAGGCTGGTTGCAAGGATACCGGAGATTTATTTCCGTCGGCGGCGACGGAACTTCGTATGAAATTGTGAACGGATTATTTCCCTTGCCCGATGGCGCGGAAACTCCGACTTTAGGCTTTCTTCCGGTGGGAACGGGGAATTCGTTCCTACGCGATTTCAGCGATAAGGGCGTGGAATACGCGATCGAGTCGCTGATCGCTGGACGCTCGCGCAAATGCGACGTGTTGCGTTTGCGCCACCGTGAGGGCATTCTGCACTACATCAATCTTCTCAGCGTGGGTTTCACCGCCGATGTGGCGACTATGCGTTCGCGCAGCTTTAGCGGTTGGGGCGAAGCCGGATATCAAACTTCCATTTTTATCTGTTTAGCGCGATTTCGCCGCCGCCCGTTTCCGCTGAGCGTCGATAGCGAACCGAACATTGACCGCCGGCCATGCCTTTTTCTTACTTTCAACAACAGCAAATTCACCGGCGGGACCATGATGATCGCGCCCGATGCTTCAACCGAAGACGGCCTCATCGAGTATGTCCGCTGGGGTCCAATCGGCCGCGTCGGTTTGATTCGCAACCTGCCTACGCTTTACGACGGCACGCACGCGCGGCATCCGCTGGCCGAAGTGCGCAAGGTCCGTCGGGTGGATTTTTACCTGGACGGCCCAGTCGATGTGATGATCGATGGTGAGGTCATCACGGTGCACTGCGAAAGCATTGATGTGGTGCCTAGCGCCCTCAATGTCGTGGTATAAGAATTCACGATGTCTGATCTGAACGAAAAACAACCGACTGCTGCCCCGAAGGCACCGCGACTAATTTGGCTTGGGATTGCTGTCGCTTTCGCAGTCATCGCATGGACGATTTATTATTCTGCCTACTATCGCAAGCCGGTCAGCACGCTCGACGGCTTCGCAAAATGTGTAAACAAAAGCGGCGCGAAAATG
This sequence comes from uncultured Acidobacteriota bacterium, assembly GCA_963702345.1. GTDB lineage: Bacteria > Acidobacteriota > Terriglobia > Terriglobales > Acidobacteriaceae > Gp1-AA145. The sequence goes on from CAVPCD010000019.1 coordinate 182,472, forward strand.
TACGGAGCGTGGTGGTGCCCCCACTGCCAGGATCAAAAAGATCTCTTCGGCTACGCCTTCCAATACGTCAACTATGTTGAGTGCAGCGCGCCAGGCCAGCGCACAGAAAACGACGCTTGCAAGCAGGCGGGCGTCAAAAACTTTCCCACCTGGCAATTTTCCGACGGCACTCGCGAGGAGGGTACTTTGCATCTGCGGGCCCTTGCCGAAAAAACTGGATGCAAACTGCCGTGAGTGAATCCCGTAGCATACCCGAACCCCGCGCCGCGGGGGCGACTATTATGACCGGCATCGCGCTCGTCGCAGTTGCCGGTATAGCGGTTTCTTCGGTTTCGCTTTATGAGCATTTCGCTATATCCACGACTTCATTTTGTAATTTCAGCGACTCATTCAATTGCGATGTGGTAAACCGCAGCGCTTACTCAACTGTGCTAGGCGTGCCGGTAGCGCTGATTGGAATCGTTGGGTATTTGCTGGTGGCAACATTGGCGACGGTTTATCGCAATCAGGTTCAGACCCCGGCCCTGCTTCTCGCCGCTTCCACCGCTGGGCTGGGTTTTGCGCTTTATCTGGCTTACGTTGAGAAGTTTGTGCTGGGGGTGTGGTGCATTGTTTGTCTTACTTCTCTAGGACTGATCTGCATCGAAGTGGCGCTCAGCGCGGTCGCCACTATCAGAGCCAGGCGAGCTCGTCCTTAATCGTCAGCAACGGCTTCCAGTCCCGCGGCGCTTCTTACTATGGCATTTGCGGGGGTCAACTGCTTTCGCTTGATGGTAGTGATCGCGATCACGCTGATCATGATCAGCACGGCTCCCATAATCGTTCTCCGGCCCACGGTTTCGCCGCCCAGCGTGGCTCCCAAAATCACCGCGACTACGGGATTGACGTAAGCGTAAGTTCCAACTTTGGTCGGCGATTCGTAATGCAGCAGCCACACGTAAGCGGTGAACCCAATGATCGAGCCAGCGATGATGAGATAAACCAGCGATAGCCACGCGCCGGAAGAGATGTCCTGCGCGCGGAAATTGGTGAACTCACCCGCTATAGCGGCCAGCGCCAACAATTGCACTCCACCAGAGAGCATTTGCGCAGCTGCGCTCATCGGCTTCGACGCGGGCAACGTAAGACGCTTGGTAACGATGGTTCCGACCGACCATCCACAACAGGAAACCAGCAGCGCAATCACTCCGCGATGGTCGAGCGGCGCTTCTCCAAGCGACGCCGAAGGGTTCATGAGTACCACCACTCCAAAAATCCCGATTGCCAGACCAATAGCGAGTCGCAACGTGAGCCGCTGGGTGCGCAGAAACGTGATTTCGAGCAAAGTGATGCAGACCGGAATCATGGCCAGGATCACAGCGGAAATGCCCGAGGGAACGCGCTGCTCCGCCCAAAACAGACACGCGTAGTCGATAAGGAACATTAATGTTCCCAGGACAGTTGCGTCGCGCCATTCGCGCAGAGTTGGCGAGGGCGTACCGGCAACGCGCATCCAGGCCCACATGACCAGGCCGGCGACGGTAAAGCGCAATCCCGCCATCAGGAACGGCGGAATTTCGCGCACACCGATGCGAATGGCAAGATACGTCGATCCCCAGACGAGATAAATGATGGCAAACGCCAGCAGAAGTTTCCAGGCGGCCGGACGAGCGGATGAAGTCACATGTAAATGATGAGTGACACGGTGGCTACGATTCGAGCGAAGCTAGTTAGAGCTTTGAATCTCCATGGTCTCGTCGATCCACATTTCACTGGGAGATCCCGGGCCCGAGCGCGTGGCAGTCACGCGGAAACCGCTCGCGGTGGTTTGGACGTCATAAGAAAACGGAGGACGGTCGCCCTTCTGGGGCATGTAGTGGCCGGTCACGAGATCGTCAAGCGAACCGTAATGCCCTTCAGTCGCGTTGAAAACCCGTTCCGCATTGGCAATGCCGAGCAGATCGCCTTTCACGCCGGTCATGTTTTCGGCGGCCTGGATGGTGGTGCCACCGCCGATTGAAGCCACGCTCTGAGCCTGCTTGGTGTAAAGATAAAAAACGATGGCCGCGGAGATAAGCACGCCGGCAAAACCGAGAATGCGCCCCATAGAAACTCCTCGAAGCTACATTCCATCGTGAGAAAGGTCCGGCCGCAAGTAACCAGAGTGCAGGAACTCCAGGTGTGGGCAAGCGCGGGACTGGCTTTACGCGGAACTGCTCTGCTTCACGGTGTACATCTCTTCGATCTCCGGCTGGAATCGCTGGGCGATCAGGTCCCGCTTGAGCTTGCCATTGGCGGTGAGCAAGCCGTTTTCTATAGTGAACGGCTCGGAGATGATCCGGAGCGCCCGCACCTGCTTGTAATGCGGCAGCGTTGTATTGACCGCATCAAGAGCAGACCGCACTTGTTCGATGGTCACATCGCCAGTCATGAGCAGGGTGAGAAAGCTCCGGCCATTGCCTGTGACGACCGCGAATTGGGCGGCTGGGAGATGCGCAAGAATTTCGTCTTCAATGGGCTCAGGCGCAATGTTGTGGCCAGAGTTGAGGATGATGAGGTTCTTGATGCGGCCAACAATTTTCCAATTACCGGAGGCGTTCACCTCGCCCTGATCGCCGGTATGAAACCAGCCGTCGCGCAAAACTTTCGCAGTTTCGTCAGGACGGTTCCAGTATCCAGGAAAGATGTTTGGCCCGCGGACGACGATTTCGTGGTTCTCCGCCACCTTCATCTCAATTCCACTGATGGCGGGACCTACGCATCCGGGTTCGACATGGCGAGGATCATCCATGGTGCAAATTCCGGTGGTTTCTGTCAGCCCGTAAACCTGCAGCACGGGAATGCCAAGCATCATGAAGAACAGTTGAGTTTCAACGCTGAGCGGTGCGGAGCCGCAGATGAGGGCTTTCAAATTCGCGCCGATCATCTTTTTGCGAATGGTCGGGAATACCCCCGCGTTCGCCATCGCCAGCCAAATGGAATCTGAAAAGGTTGCGTTGCCTTCCTGCTTGCGCATGTAAGCGGCCTTGGCCTTGAGGTAGATCGTGCGCACGACCCCGGCGGTTTTCCAAAGTTGCTCGTCGACGGCTTTGCGAACGCGTTCGAGGAGCGCGGGCACGTTCACGAAATAGTCCGGCGCAACGGTGCGAAGTTCTCCAGCCAGTTTAGTCAGATCGGTATTCATGAAAACCGAACTGCCACGTAAGAGGTTGGTAAGGGTAGTGATCCAGGCCGCGGCAAAATTCAACGGCGCCCATTGGTAGACGCAATCCTGGCCGGGACGGTGTTTCATCAGGATGTCGAGCTGGCCGGACGTGCATTGCAAAATGTGCGCGACATTGCCTGCGGTGAGCATCACGCCTTTGGCTTCGCCTGAGGTGCCCGAGGTGTAGATGATTGCGACAATGTCGGAATCGGCAAGCGTGTGCGGCTCGGGCGCCCCCGCCCGCGATTCAGCTTCATTTGCGGGCGCTAAGATTTCCTCAGACAAGGCTTGTGGCGGGGCCTCTGGCCAATTCTGCACAATGGAATCCCGCAGCGGCGCGTCGCCGCAGCAAATCAGCGATGGCGAGCAGTCCTTCATCATCGCGACTAGTTCCGCAGGAGCCTGACGCGAATAAAGCGGCACTACGACCAGGCCTTCAGCCATGATGGCGAGGTCCATCGCGATCCAGTGAATGCTATTCGCCGCCAGCAAAGCGCAACGGTCGCCTTTTTTCAGCCGGTGAGAAGCGAGGAAAGCACGGGCCTGGGCGATCATGCTGAGCAGTTCGCGCCCCGTTACGGGCAGCGAACCGGATTCGCGCAGTTCGGTAAGCAGCGTTTGGTCGGCGGAAGATTCCAGCCGCGCGAAGATTTGATCAAGGAAGGACAAGTTAGGTTCTTTTCGGAGTTAATCTCACGCGGACATTTTGCTGTCCTGGTACATCCCGATCAGCCGTCTCAAACCTTCATCGAGTGGAGGCAAATAGTCTTCCCAGCTCCACTCGCCTTTGCGGGTGGGAAATTCGGGATAGCGGCGGCGTAATTCTTCTTCGAAGTACACGCCCATGCGCGCCATAGTCTTCAAATTTCTGACTACGGTGCGGCCGATTCCATCCGCGATTCTTTCGCCGTCAGTTGCCAACTTCTCAAGCGCCACGAGTAATTTCGGTTCCAGATCCGGATCGTCCACGTTCATCAGCAAATCTTCATGACCGCGCTCGCGCACTAAATTACGGATACGTTCGTCCATAGTAATGCCGGCCGACGGCACGAGCGCGGGCATGGAGGTCACGATGCCGTGAAAACGAGACGACGCCATCAGGTGGCCGGCGCGAAGAATGCTCACCATCTGAAACATGTCGTAGTTTTCTGAGCTGAAGACCGCAGCTCCGCCCAGCTTTTCTGCAACCCGGCGGCAGGCGCGGGTATCGAGCTGTTCGGTCGCGCACAAGGCAATGAATACGCGATGGCGTTGCCGGAACGCATCAACAGCATTGGCGATCGCGGTCAGATAGCGTTCGAATGCGGCCTCGACCTCAGCGCCGTCTTTGTGAAAGTACACGGTGCGATAGTGGCTATCTTTGTACGCGCCTCGGGTTGCGTGCGCGGCATATTTTATCAACGACGGTTTCACCGGCCACCAGAAAGGATTTATCGGGCACACGATCAGCACCGGAATCTGACCGTCCCAACCCGCGCCCTGCAGGGTTTTGCGGCCGTACTCGGGGGGAAGCGGCTCGAATGTCCAGGCGGTGTCGGTGCCCAGTTCTGTGGGAACACCTAGTTTGCGAAGTATGGTGCGCGACTCCTCGTTGCGGGTGATGACCAGTGCCTCTCTGCAATAGCGTCCGCACATTTTCGCAATTGACGGATCCATGTATCCGGCTTCAGATCCGTAACCGACGGCGAGTTTGTTCTGCGCGGTCGCGGTCCCGAGCGAGCCGATGATCATTGTGGTCAGCGCATTCGCGAATTTGCTTTTGAATGCCGAACCCTCGACTACGATTACGCCATGGTGCCTGGGGATTTCGCGGGCCAGAAATGGCGGAAAAATATCAGGCAAATGAACCTGATGCGCCCCTTCAAAATATCCACGGGTCAAGTCAAAGTTCTGGCTCATCACGCTGAACTCGACATTCTCTTCGCCGAGGATGTGGCGCAGCTGCCGCACTGTCTCTTGCGGGCGCACATCAGAGCCGGTGTTGCGCGTGCCGTTGTATCCAGCCAGCAGCAGCTTAAGTTTTTTGCCGGGATGCCAGCGTTCGCCTCCGCCCAGGATCCATGCGGCTTTGGCGCGCTCGATGTTGCCGCTGACCCAGGCTTCGAGAACATAATCCATCATGCGGCAGACCCTCCCACTTTTGCCGGCCAGGGCTGATAGGGATAAGTGAAATTTGTATCGCGGCTGAACTTCAGCAGCGGATAACTGTACTGCGAGAATGGGACCGGCTTGCGGCCCAGTTCAGATGTGACCCGCGAATTGTCGAAGACGGTGTTGAAGGTCAGATACGGCATAAACACTTTCATCAGCGAGGCGATGTGGCCGATCGGGCTTTTGCGATGTGCCGCCAGATCAAGCGACGAAGTGAACGGTCCTTGCAAAAACGGCAGATAAACCGGACCACGCTTGTTCTGCGCCGCCGCCAGTGATTCGGTGATCTGGCGGAAGGTTTGCGACTCGCGCCCGGAAGACAGATGATAGGTATCGTATTGCGTCTGCTCTTTCACGTGCAGAGAGGCAATCGCATCCGCCACAAAATCTACGTTGACGATATCTACGCGATCCCGCGCCTTCAATGGCAACGCCGGCAGTCCAGCTAGAAAAACAAAAGCCCGCACCATGTCGAACTGCGTGGTCTCCGCGCGGCGGCTGTCTCCGAGCACAATGCTGGGGCGAAAAATGGTCTTAGGTACATCGGGAAGAAGCTCGCGAATCATGTGCTCGCTGAATTTTTTGGTGCGCGCGTAAGGATCATAGTCGGAGCGGTTCCAATCGACCGACTTGTCTTCGGTGACAACCTCGTCCTGCCGCTTGCCTGCCACCGCTACCGTGCTCACGTGACTGAAGCGGCGCAGGCCATGGTAGTGATCAACTTGCATTCCGAGCTTCACGACCTCAAGCGTGCCCCGCAGGTTCACATTCAAACAGCTCTTTTCGGACTTGCGGTTCAGCGACGCAGCGCAATGAATGATGGAATCCGTGGTATGGACAAGACGGTCATAATCATCGCGCGACAAGCCGAATCGCTCGTCCGTCAGATCGCCGCGAAAAACCCGAATGCGAGTCTGCAAGAGTTCGTAGAAAGCTTTGAAATCGAAATGCAGCTGAAGCGCGCGCCAGAGGCGGTCCTCAGTCTCATGTGGATCGCGCGCCCGCACCAGCAGGTTCAGTGACGCGCCGTGATCGTGCACCAAATTAGCGGCGATGTATGCGCCGATGTAGCCGGTGGATCCGGTCAGGAATATCGCCACGTTGCTCCGTTGGTCCCCGTTCTTACGGTTTCGGCCGCTGCTTCATTTGCGGCCTGCAGGTTGCGCGCCGGGCGGGCCTCAAGCGGCCGCCCTTCGATCAAAGGATACGTCCACTTGCGCAGTGCGGGAATGTGAATATTGATCCAGTAGTCCCACCAGTCAATGGAGCTGGTGTCATAGCCGAAGATCTGTTTTTCTTCCGGCACCAGCGCGAAAGAAAGTTGTTCGACGTTTTCGGCAACGAAATCGTGCTCGTTGAGAAGAATGAAGGGCTCGAACAACTCGATGAGCTTTTCGACTTTCTCCAAGTTGCGATCAGCTTTGGCCAGCGGGGTCTTTTTGAAGGGAAACGGCGCAGCCACTCGTTGAATAGATTTGATAATCGCCCGTTGCGCCGGTGCCGACATGCGGTTGTAGCGTTCTTTGGAAACCGGGATCGCGTCAAAACGTAAGCGCAGCCAGTATTCCATTCCTTCCAGCGCGCGATAGTGTTTGCGATGGGCCAATGACGTGAGCTCGATCGAGCGGCGCATGTCACATGGATTAGTGACGGAAGTCGCAAGCTGGTAAACGTGATCGTGCCGGCGCTCCATCACCGCTGCTGCGATCAAGGTCATGCCGCGGCAAACGGAATCAACCGGGATCACGTCGAGGCGCTTACGTTCATTGGTCGGTAGCTGACGGAAAAACGTTCCCAGCAGATACGATAACGCTGCCGAAGTATTGATTCCTTCATTCCATCCGCGGAACGGTTGAGTGATCGAGCTTTCGACAATCGCAGGGCGCACAATCGCAACCGGAAGGTCCGGTCCGTATTTAGTCAACAGCGATTCGGCAAGACTTTTGGTGAAGGTGTAAGTGTTGGGCCAGCCCAGCTCATGGGCGCGCCGCTTCCCTGCCTCGGTGAGTTCATTGCGCAGCCAGCGCACGCGGTTCTTGCGAATCTGATTTTCCAGCGCCGCGCCGTGAAGGTCTTTTGCGGCGTGTTCCTTCCCCACAGCCTGACGGCGCAGTTCTTCCGTAACTATGGGACCTTCTGCGCTGGCTTGGATTGTATCGATCTGGCGATGCAGCGACTTCCATTCCTGTTCGGCGTCGAAGCCTGGCAAGCCAATCGGCGTGTAATCCGGACGAGGGTTTTCGTCAACGCGGCCATCGCATCTTCCCGCGGCATAACACGTGGAGAGATGCACCAGGCCGGCATGGTCCGACTCGCGCACAAATTGCAGAATGTTCATGACCGCATCGACGTTGGAAGTAACTGCCTCGCGCAGATCAGGATTGAAGTCAGTGAGGCCGCTGCTGTTGATGATCAGGTCCAACTTGCCCCGCAACTCGGCAGCGACAGCGGGATCAACTCCGAAGGCAGGCTGCGAGACGTCGCCTTCGATCACCTGCACCCGTTCATTGATGAATTGCAAAAGGTTGTGACCATAACGAGCATAGAGCGGATCGAACACCGGGGACTCGTCAATGAGTTTCTCGAAGCGGCTTCGGGCGGTATTGGATTTCTGGCGCCGGATGAGCAGGTAAATCTGTCCGACATCCGGCAAGTCCATCAGCGTATTAGCCAACCAGACTTTGCCGATGAATCCGGTGACTCCGATAAGCATGACATGCTTGCCGCGGAAAGCCGCGCGAACTGACAACGGAGCCTCAGGGCGGTCGCGTTCGAATTGCACGATGGGCCGCTCAACCGCTGGATTGGTCCGCTGCGCCGAGACCACCGCCCGCTCGATCAGCTCAGGACGAACGCCCAGATCATGCGCGAGGCGCTCGGCTGAACGAGTACCGTCCGGGCCGGCCGATGAGACGCGAGCAAAAATCCCGCGTGGCCGAATCACCGGACCTAGCAGGCGTCCGGTAGCAATGCCGTCGCGAAAGTCCAGGCGATTGGCAACGATCCATTTCACGCCCAGATGCTGCGCCAGAGGCCGCATCACGTATTCCAGTCCCTGGCTTACCAGGACAACTTCGGCGCCCGAAGCTATGGACTTCTTCAGCTCTTCGACGCCCTCGGGCTTCAACTGCGGCTTAAGCTTGTACTCAAAATATTCGTTGCCCAGCAGGTCCAAGCGGTCTCGGCTAATGCCCCGCAGAATCGAGTAAACCACCCGCGTGGCGAAAGTGCGGTTCAGCACGTAGAGAAATGGCCGCAGCAGGGCCATCAGCAGGACAGTGCCGCGGCGAAGCCAGCGCTCGGTGAATTTCTGCGCATTCCAGGTAAAGAACGCCACCGGGCGCACGGTGGTCAGCTCCAGCAGGCTGCCCTCGACGCGCCAGTACAGGTATCGGCCCGGAGTTTTTGGCTCAGATTGTCGCAATTGTCGGATCCGTTGCAGCGGGTAAGACTGCCTCAGGTGTGAGCCAGAGGCGCTGCAAAGCTCTCTATTGTAAAAGATTAGGTGAAATCAGAGAAATGTTTCGGTTATGCCGGGTTGAGCCTGGTTAAGAACCATAGCCGGGAACCGCGGGAGTCTCCTTCCATAACCTCTCCCAATTCCACATTTCGGACGTTACCTTATTCGGTAACGGAAACCCGAGCTGATGCGCGAGCATGCAAACCTGCCCACGATGATGGGCTTCGTGAGAAAGCATGTAGCACAGCATCTCGACGCCAACCGGCCATGGCCGCGCCCAGCCGTCTCTGCGAAAGTGCTTGATGCGACCATTGCTGCTGAGCGCTTCCCCGAGCATCTCCGCACAGCGAGCGGCACTCTCGGCCAATGCTGCGCCCGCCTGCTTCGGCGTACAGTTTGCGCGATTGAGTTGCCGTGGAACCTTCAAGTGTGGTGCTGTGAGCCTTATCCACTTGCAGCGGACGTTGTGCATGTGGGTGAAGACCGCGGCAATGGTCCGCGTACCGGCTTTGCGCGAGTGTTCCCTTGTCGGCGTCTTTGCTTTCCATACAGCAGAATCAAGACGTTCGATGAGCATCTGGTTGATGCGGTCGTTCAACAGAAACATTCGAGCGCCGGGGTTCTGCATGTTACGAAGTTGCCATTTTGCTGATATACAATCCGGGCTTGCTGAAGGATGTATATACCATAGACGATCGCCCTAGCTCACTAACTGGAATGTGGGCAATCAGCGCATTGAACTGCCATGCAATACTGTCAACACTTGAGGTAAGGAGAGAAACCATATGTTACGCCGGTTCTGCAGACTCTTCTTGGTCCTTCTTTCCGTCTTGCTGAACCACACGATGTGGGCGCAGAATGCAGCGGGCCCGCAACCCGTGCCGGTGCCTTCAGCGGTCCCCGCGCCGGTTGACCAGCCTTACGGCGGCACAATATCTCTCAGTGTCGATCTGACGAACGTCAACGATCGCGTGCTGAATGTGCGTGAGACCATTCCCGTAAAACCCGGCGACATAACGCTGCTTTATCCGCAGTGGCTTCCTGGAACACACTCGCCATCGAATCCAGTCGGCAACCTGGCCGGGCTTGTCATCACTGCGAACGGTAACCGTGTTCCGTGGACGCGCGATCGCGTGGACATGTGGGCGTTCCACATCAATGTGCCGCCGGGCGCCAGCATGCTCGAACTCAGGTTTCAGTATCTGGCTCCCGTCAAACCGCAGCAAGGACGCATTTCGAACAAGATCGCAGACCTGACCTGGAACAGCGTGCTGCTTTATCCGGCAGGACATTTCGCGCGTCGCATTTATTTTGCTCCCGAGTTGAAATTGCCTGATGGCTGGAAATTCGCGACTGCGCTGGACGTGAAGTCACTGAATGGAAACCTGGTCACCTTTAAAGACGCTCCGCTGAATACACTGGTTGATTCGCCGTTATATGCGGGCATCAACTATAAGCGGGTAGACCTTTCGACGGGGCCGGACAATCCGGTTTACCTGGATGTTTTCGCGGACAAGCCTGAGCAGTTGGAGATCACGCCGGACGAACTGCAATACCACAAGAATTTAGTAATTCAGGCGGAGAAGCTTTTCCACTCGCGTCACTACGAACACTATGATTTTCTGTTCTCGCTCAGCGACACGGTGGGAGGCAAGGGACTGGAGCACCACCAGTCCAGTGAAGACGGGACCCGCGCCAACTATTTTACCGATTGGGCAGCGGGGGTATCTGGGCGCGCTCTTCTTCCGCACGAATATACGCATTCGTGGAATGGCAAATTTCGCCGGCCGGCTGACCTCTGGACGCCGAACTTCAACGTACCGATGCAAAACGATTTGCTGTGGGTTTATGAAGGCTTAACGAATTACTACGGCAATGTCTTAACAGCCCGTTCAGGGATGCGCACGCCGGAGCAGGCGCGCGATGAGATCGCTCAAATAGCTGCAAATTTCGAAATCAGCCCTGGACGCACCTGGCGCTCGTTACAAGACACCACCAATCAGCCTATCATTTCATCTCACTTCACCCAGCCAGAAGCCTGGCCGAGTTGGCAGCGTTCGTATGATTATTATTCGGAATCGGACCTCATCTGGCTCGATGCCGATACCAAAATCCGGGAGCTTAGCAAGGGACAAAAATCACTCGACGATTTTGCGAAACTGTTTTTCGGAACCAATAATGGAAGCTACATTACGGTCGCCTATAGCTTTGAAGATCTCCTCAAGGCGATGAATACGGTTCAACCGTACGACTGGAAGGAATTCTTCCGAACGCGGGTTTACGAGATTGCACCCAAAGTGCCCGAGAATGGCATTACGCGAGGTGGTTATCGGCTGGTGTACAACGACACTGAACCGGACTGGATTAAGCACATGGACAAATCTCGTCCGATGCGCTTCGATACTTCGGTCGGGTTTTCGGTGATAAGCGGCGGCGATGATGATAACGACGCAGGTCCGTCTGGCACTATCACCGCGGTGCTGTGGGATGGTCCCGCCTTTAAGGCGGGGATCACTCCCGGGATGCGACTGCAGGCTGTGAACGACCAGGCTTTCAGCATTGCAAACTTGCACGACGCGATTGTTAGCGCCGAGAATAGCAACGCGCCGATTAAGCTTCTGCTGAAGCGGGACAAAGACTTCATCACCGTGATGTTGGATTACCACAGCGGACTTCGCTATCCGCACCTGGAGCGAATAGGGTCGACATCTGACCTTTTGGATCTCGTTCTCGCGCCGGCGAAGTAGGGCCGAACTCTCATTGATGGCTTCTGCGAACTCACCCGCTTCCGATGTCGGCAGCTACAGGCTTCTTCGGCTTGGCTCCCGCCACCAAACTCAAAGCTCCGCTGATCGCGAGAGTTACACCGATCGCCAGCAGTCCACGGAACTGCCCGTTGCCGGAGCGAAGCAGACCGATGATGTCGGGGCCGAAATAGCCGCCTAGATTAGCGATGGAATTAATAACTGCGATGGCGGCGGCTGCGTTGGCGCCGACCTGCACGGTGGCCATCGCCCAGAAGGGGCCGGTCATGGACTCGGCGCCCATCATCCCCACAGTCATCCCGCCAACCACCAACAAAGGAAGTCGGCTATGAGAAGCGGCGGCCAGGGCAATTGCACCCACGAATGCCGGAATGGCAATATGCCAGCGGCGCTCATTAGCCCGATCGGATCGCATTCCCACCAGAACCATAGCAACGGCGGTGAGAATGAACGGAATGGTGGCAACTGCACCTGTGGCGAAAAAACTGAGGCCCGACAAGCTGCGAATGGCGATGGGAAGCCACAGAGTCACGCCGTACATACAAGCCGGCAAAGCAAAATAGATGAGCGCCAACACCCACACGCTGGGACTGAAGATCACCGCCAAGAGATCGCGTTTGTTCAAGCCGTGGTCTCCTGAATGTTCCTGTTCAAGCATGCTGGCCAGGTGGACGCGTTCGGCGCCGGTCAGCCACTTCGCGCCCTGCGGGTTCTCGGGCAGTATCCAATAGACGGTAATACCAAGCGCCACTGCGGGCACGGCTTCCATCACGAATAGCCATTGCCAACCCTGCAGTCCGAAGCCGTGCAATCCAAGCAAAGCTCCTGAGATCGGACTGCCGAAAACACCTGCCAGCGGATTGGCGGTCATGAACCAGGCCACGGCACGTGCCCGTGAACTGGCCGGGAACCAGCTCTTCATATAGAGAATCATTCCCGGGAAAAACCCGGCCTCGGCGGCGCCCAGCAGAAAACGCAAAACGTAAAAACTAACCGGCCCGCGAACGAAGATGGTGCAGCAGGAAACCACGCCCCATACCACCATGAGACCTGAAATCCATTTGCGCACGCCGAAGCGTTCGAGCACCAGGTTGCTGGGAAGCTGAAAGAAGAAATATCCGGCGAAAAACATTCCCGCGGCGCGGCCGTACATGCGGTCGGTCAGGTGCAGCTGTCCGCGCATTTGCAAGGCGGCAAAGCCTACGTTAATGCGGTCGAGATAAGCCACGATGTAGAGCAGAAACAGAAATGGCAGTAGACGCAGGAAGAGTTTTCGAATGGTGCTGGATTCCAGCTCGGAGACGGGAACGGTTGCGGTCATTTCTGTGCGGGATCAGAATACGCGACCGGCGATGATTTCAGCTTGGCAATAATTTCAGATACGATAGCCGCGGGACTTTTGTTGATTTCGACCGTAATCGCATCGTCCGGCTTTTCCAGATCTTCGAATTGGCTTCTCAAAATCGAGTCGGACGCAAAGTGCCCGCGGCGGGCCTGCAATCGTTGTTCAATCAGATGGTAGTCGCCCTTTAGGTAAACGAAGCGAACGCCCTCGACGCTGAGTTCATCCCGATATTTGCGCTTGAGTGCCGAACAGGCCAGAACTGCATCTTGACGCTCAGCATTCCAGCGCAGGATAGCATCGCGCAGGGCTGCCAGCCATGGCGCACGATCCGAGTCGTCGAGCGGAATGCCGCGGCGTATCTTCTCGACGTTCGCGGCGGGATGGAAATCATCGGCATCGGCGAACCTCCAACCGAGTTTCTGCGCGAGCAAGCTGCCCACCGTGGTCTTGCCTGCTCCGACGACGCCCATGAGAATCAGGATCACTCGCCCTTGAACATAACATGAGCATGGAAAGCGGGATTTCGAATCAGAGAAAGTTCGTACGACGTTCCGATCTAGCGAGCGGTCGCGGCTTGGGTCTTTACCAGCAGTTTGCGGGTATTGGCGATGAGGTCACTGACTTCGAAAGGCTTTACCAAAAACGGGACATTTTTTTCTTCCAGATAGCTTCGAACTTCAGGCTTGGCAAGGCTGGCGAATGTGAACAAAAAGTGACGTGAAAGCTGCGGGTGCTTTTCCAAAACCCAATGACATATTTCTTGAATTTCCTGCGCGCCTGGCAGATTGCCATTCATGATCACAGCATCGACGGTTTCGTTCTCCAGCGCGGATTTCATCTTGTCGAACGAAGTAACGGCCACCACTTTGGCGCCCGCTCCCTGAAGCACGTCGCGCTCGAATTCTAGAACCGACTCTTCGTCCTCCACCACTAAAATTCTTCCATCCAGGGCGCTTTCGCGCTTCTGTGGACGCGGGGTGGGTGGTTGCACCGCCACCGCGGCGTGGCCGGCTGACGGCAACTTCACCTCAATGATTGCGCCACCCTCCTCCGCATTCCGTGCGGAAATTTCTCCGCCGTGTTCTTTGATTAAACCGTAACAAATGCTGAGCCCGAGGCCGGTTCCCTTACCCACGCTCTTGGTGGTGTAAAAGGGTTCGAAGATGCGGTGAGGCTCTTTGAGTCCGGGGCCGGAATCCTGGAACACAATGTTTACGAAATTGTCTTGCGCCGTTACCGTGACCCTAAGGCGGCGCTCCGAATCTGCTTTCCCTTCTTCGATCATTGCATCGACGGCGTTGTTGACGATGTTAAGGAAGACTTGCTCAAGCTGGTGCGGATCTCCGGTGACTGCCGGAATAGCAGGCCCAATCTCGCGCTCCAGTTTAATGCTGCCCACTTTCATGTCGTAGTCGCGGAGCAGCAGGGACTCTTCCAGGACTTTGACCACGTCGAACTGATGTTTTTCCGGTTTGCGCTGGCGGGCAAATGACAGCAAGTTTTGCACCACGCGATGGGTGCGTTGCGCCTGTTTGAAAATTTTCCCAGCATATTCTTTGGCGCGAGCTTCAAGAGTTTCGGTCTCCAACAACTGCGCATAACCCAGAATCGCGGTCAACGGATTGTTCAGTTCGTGCGCCACGCCAGCAATAAGCTGACCGATGGCCGACATCTTCTCGCTCTGCAGCAGTTGCTCCTGCGCGCGACGAAGGTCCTCATAAGCCTTGCAGGTTTCTTCGTAGAGCCGCACCTTTTCGACCGTAGTGGATAACTGACGCCCAATAGCCACCAGAAGGTTCTCATCCTCGGGCGTGTACTCAGATCCCTCGCCGCGGCTGATTCCCATTAAGCCGAGCGGAGCATCTTTCCCCCAGAGCACCACCCAGATGGTCGAACCGAAATTAGCAGCGCGTACAAAATCAGTGACGGCCTGCGGAAGATGCGGCAAGTATTCCGAAGTCAGCACTTCGGCGCGCGAGCGCATGACCAGATCGCCCAGACCGTTGGAAAAATTGACTTCAGCCAGCCGCTTGCGGTCGGTAAGGCGTTGGCCCCAGTTAGCGCGCCGCCTAAAACTACTTTGCGATTCGGCGAGATATACGGAACCCGACTCCGCTCCTAAAACCGAGATCACCTGGCGCAGCGTGAGATTCAGAATTTCATCCAGATCGAAGCTTTGGGTCGCAATCACCGCCATGGCATTCAACGCGTTCAGTTCGCGGTTGCGGCGGCGAATCTCATCTTCGGCGTGCTTCTTTTCGGTGATGTCCAGCAGAAAGCCCTGGTAGCAATCGATTTGTCCCTTGTCATCACGAGTGGCGAAGCTACTCTCGAGGGCAGTCAGCAGCCTGCCGTCCTTGCGGCGCAGGTTGACTTCGAAATTGCGCACGAAATTATGGGCCTCGACTTCGCGGCGAAAATTGCTGCGTTGTTCAGGGGACGCGTAGAACTCGGCATCGACGTTGCGCCCCATCAGTTCTTCACGCGAGGAATAACCCAGCATGCGAACAAAGGCGTCATTGCAATCCAGCAGCGTGCCGGTGGGACTGGCCACGAACGCGCCTTCCTGCACCTGTTCAAACAACGAGCGATATTTTTGCTCGGCAGCGCGGCGCTCGGTGATATCGCGAACGACGTGAATGGTGCCCTTCTGTTTCGTGCCCTGGTCCTGGTAGGTGGAGGTAGAAGCAACTGAGAATCCGCCGAAGGGGTCCGGGCCCTCGAAGAACCCGTCCTCCTGGCCCCGGCAATAAGGACACTTCGTCCATTGCAGCGTCCCTTTCGGCAGGACCGCTTCGCAAAACTGGCCGACAACGTCGGACTGCGATTTTTCAAGTTTTTCGAGAAGCGCCGGATTAGCTTTCAGAATGTGAAAATCGGCGTCGTGTAGCAAGACCAGGTCCTGGATAGATTCGAATGTATTGCTCCACTGCCGGTGAGAGCGCAATATTTCTTCCACCAGGTGCAGATTTTCAAGCGCCAAACCAAGCTGCTGGCCACATGTTGCCAGGAAATCAAATTCATCAGGCGCGTAGGATCTTGACTTCCGGCTGGCCAAAATCAAATTGCCGACCACGGCTTTCTTGCCCGGAACCGCGGTGATTACAACCTGCTTCAGCCTCTCATGTTTGAGAACAGCGCCGGAAGGCGCGTCTAATTTTTTGGCCGTCAGCACCACTGGGTGATGCTCGTTCGGTATCGGCTCCAGGGGATCGCCCACCGGAATCGAGGTTCGATTACGCAAGAATTCCGGCGACAGGCCGATATGCTGGAATATCGTCAAGCGGCGGCCATCGGCCAGACGGAACCAGGCTGCGTCGGCGTCCATGAGGTCCTTCAGCTTCTCCAAAGCTGTCGCGGTCATGGGGCCGTGTTCGCCGGCGCGAGCGATGCTGGTGGTAAGCGCATTCAGCGTGGCCAGGCGGCGCGTGTGTATGCGCGACTCGTCGAAGACCACCAAAAGCATGCCCAGCCCGAGCAGCATGTCGAATATGACCCCAGCGTCCGGCGGCAAATGAGCGGTCAGGGGCGGCCAGTCCAGATGCAACAGCAAGAGGCCGGCGGCAAGGAACCAGGTGCCGATTTCCTTTCGGGCGCGCTGAAAACGCAGTACTTGGGAAACGGCCGCCAGGGCAAGAAGCCGGTAGGATAGTTCCAGGGTGAAACGCAATGTAACCGAGGTCGGCCAATAAATCCCTTGCAAAAGCGCGAATGCGATGAGCCCAAGGCTCACGATGAGCAGCGGAACGAGGAACTCAGCAGCTCCGGCGTAAATGAACGCGCCTGCGGTAAACAGAGCGACGGCTAAAACGAATTCAGCGTGCCCCACGGGTGTCGCAAATGGATTGGCTTGGCCTGAGGCTGAAATCAAAGCATGGTGGGACCAGAAATAAGCCAGCCAGCCTACGATCCAAACCATCAAACAGCGCTCGCGCAGGGTGCGAAAGACCAGCAGACTGGCGGCGAGAATCAGCAGCACAGCGGTCTCGCGAGTCACGAATTTGGGTGCGGCCAGTCCCCCGAGAATCTCCCAGGCCCGCCAGGCAATGGTGCTCATGTGGTTTGACCGTAGTTAGCCGTCTCAGTTTTAGCATGGGCAAGATAGTAACTATTCGGATTTCGGGTGACCTTTGGTTACTTTGGATACCTCACGCCTAAGGGTACAATTTGCAATACACTTAGCAGCCAAGGGCCCCTCCTTATGCCAGCAGAGCGAATCCTCATAGTCGACGACGAAGAACCGATCCGCGATCTTGTAGCCGCCATGCTCGCTTCTGCGAACTACGTGTGCACGCCGACAGAGTCCGGAAAAGAAGCATTGAGTTTGCTCAATTCCGGCGAACAATTCGAGCTGATGCTTTCCGACCTGATGATGCCGGGCATGGATGGCATTGCGTTGCTTGAAGCCGCCAAAGAGCGATTTCCGGACATGCCGGTGATCATGGTCACCGCGGTCACTGACGTTTCAGTTGCTCTGGGAGCAATACGGAATGGCGCCTACGATTATCTGCTTAAGCCGTTCGAGCGGGACCAGCTGCTGGCGACAGTCCGGCGAGCCATGGAAAATCGCCGGCTGAAGATGGAAAACCGCGAGTACCAGACCAACCTGGAAGCTCTGGTTACGGCTCGGACCGAGCAATTACGTCAAGCGGTTACGACACTTGAGAAGTCTTACGACATCACGCTTGAGGCCCTGGGCAACGCGCTCGATTTGAAAGACGCAGAGACCGAAGGCCATTCAAAGCGCGTGACCGCCTACACCATTGCGATCGCCCGGGCCATGGGTCTGAGCTCTGACCAGATCCGAATCATTGCACGCGGCGCCTTCTTGCATGACATTGGCAAGATGGCCATTCCAGACCAGATTCTAAAAAAACCAGGAAAGCTCGATCCCGAAGAAACCGCCATCATGCGCGAGCATTGCTATCGCGGCTACCAGATTGTGCGCCGAATTCCATTTCTTTCGGAAGCCGCCGAAATCGTTTACGCCCATCAGGAGAAGTATGACGGGACCGGCTACCCTCGCGGGCTTAAGGGCGATGAGATTCCGCTGGGGGCGCGCATCTTCTCGATCGCTGACACCTTGGACGCGATGACCTCGGACCGCCCTTACCGCGCGCGGTTGCCGCATTCAGTGGCGCGGGATGAGATTGTCCAGTGGTCGGGCCGCCAGTTTGATCCTGAAATGGTGAAAGTGTTTGTCAGCATGCCGGAAAACATCTGGGCCGATCTTCGCAAAGACATCGACACCCAGATTTACCCGGTTTCGTACTCGACGGCTGCCAAGGTTTAGGACTTGCAGCGATTCCATCGCTCCTGATAGGCTTCTGCGGCTACTATTCTCCTTTGGAGCCCTGTCATGCCGAAATATGTCATTGAGCGAGAGCTTCCCGGCGCCGGAAAGCTCTCGCCTGATCAACTTCGCGGCGTTTCCCAGAAGTCGTGCAGTGTACTGAACAAATTAGGGCCTGAGATTCAGTGGATTCACAGCTACGTCACAGCTGACAAAATCTACTGTGTCTATCGTGCGCCCAATGAAGCGATGATCCGCGAACACGCGCAACAAGGCGGGTTCCCGGCGAATAAGATTTCTGAAGTCGCCGCCATCATCGAGCCGACGACTGCGGAGTGAACTGGGACGGCTCGGAAATCCAGACTCGTAGAAGCAGGCTTGGAACCGATGTTAATAGCGTTCGGCGAATGATCGCGAGATGCGAGAGCCATCCACGGGCACATCGCGTTGTAAAACGACTTCCAGTGTCGTGCCAGGCCCCATCTTTACCTCGTTGCCGTGAGTCAGAGCCGCGATGGTGGTGCCGATAGCGCCGCCTATTCCCCCTCCGATTAAAGCACCTTCGCCGCCGCGAGCCACCGCACCGATCAAAGCGCCGTCAGCTGCAGGTCCGGCAATGGTCGCCGCAGTCTTGCCTTTGTTGCTGTCACCTTGAATTGTGCCCTCTTGATCTTTGACCTTAGCGTTGTCCACTCCCGGCGCATTTTCAATCGATCCCGGCAGCATGACCGTATATCCGCTCGGGTAGATCAAGCTCGTAAAGTGAATGAGCACCTCGGCGCGGCCTTTAATGTGCCCCGCAGGCTTGATGGAAATAATCTTCCCTTGAACATAGGTTCCCGCAGGAACGATGATGCGATCGTTCACCGCAACCGGGAATGTCGACTGCGCGTAAATGGGATCGCCTTCGTGATTGGCTTTGGTGGAAATCGTATTCTTCAAGGCAATAGGAATACGGGTGCCCGATGGAATGATGAGTTCGCTGGCGCTCCGGTGCGGGCCCTGAGTGAGAGTGGGGGCGGAACTATTCTTCGGTTGCGCCTGCGGCGTTATCTCCGGTTGGACGCTGTCTTGCGCCAAGGCGAAAGCGGAAAGAAACATCAGGGTAAGCAGAATGCGCACGGCGCACCTCCTTCAGCAAACCAAAGAACGGCTATTGAAAGTACGATGCAACTTACCGCAGGAAAGTTATGGAGGCAAGGGCAAATTTCGGGGGCTTTCGGCCCTTATCCCTCTTTGAAACATCAACCGCAATTGCGAGCATTGCTATATTGACTGGGGCAAGTTTGCATGACGCGCTCATCCGCTAAAAACCGATATCGTATGCCCGCCGAGTGGGAGCCTCATGCAGCCACCTGGCTGGCATGGCCGCATTACAAACTCGATTGGCCAGGGAAGTTTGAGCCCATTCCATGGGTCTTCGCCGAAATCATTCGCTACTTGAGCCGGGATGAGCGGGTCGAAGTCATAGTCAAAGATGCTCCAGCGGAAAAAACAGCCCGTAAGACGTTGCTGCTGGCGCATGCTTTGAACGACAACGTCCGATTTCATCGCTGGCCCACCGACCGAATATGGACGCGGGATTCTGGCTGTGCGTTCGTGTTTGAGGCTGAGTCTGCACGGGCGGGGACGCCCGTGCCTCCACCACCCTCTCGTGGGGGCACGGCCGTCCGCGCCCGTGCTGCCCAATTGACTGCGATCAAATGGCGATTCAATGCCTGGGCTAAATATCCCAACTGGAAGCGCGACGAAAAAATCGGCAGCCTGATGGCGGAAGCGACAGGCGCGAATGAAATTCAGGCAATCTTTGGGGAAAAACGAGTGGTGCTGGAAGGCGGATCCATCGACGTCAATGGTCAAGGGACGCTCATCACTACCGAGGAATGCCTGCTCAGCCGGGTGCAGCAACGTAATCCGGGAATGAAGAAGCGGGATTACGAAAGGATTTTTTCCGAATACCTGGGCGCGTCAAACGTCATCTGGCTTGGTTCGGGCGTTGTTGGCGACGATACCCACGGCCACGTGGACGACATCACGCGCTTCGTTTCGCCCGACACAGTTCTGACCTGTGTGGACGCCGACCCCTCCAGCGAAAACTACGAGGCTCTCCGGGAAAATGTGCGGCGGTTGCGCGATGCGACCGTCGAAGATGGCAAACCACTGGCCACGATTGATCTCCCCATGCCGGCGCCAGTTTATTTCGAAGGCCGCCGCTTGCCCGCAAGCTATGCGAATTTCTACATCGCAAATCGCACTGTGCTGGTC
This sequence comes from uncultured Acidobacteriota bacterium, assembly GCA_963702345.1. GTDB lineage: Bacteria > Acidobacteriota > Terriglobia > Terriglobales > Acidobacteriaceae > Gp1-AA145. The sequence goes on from CAVPCD010000019.1 coordinate 202,935, forward strand.
CCGGTCTTCAACGATCCTAATGACCGGATTGCGCTCGACATTCTTGCTGATATTTTTCCCGATCGCGAAGTTGTAGGAATTTACTGCGGGGATTTGATCTGGGGATTCGGCGCGATCCACTGCATGACGCAACAGCAGCCAGCGTTATCTTCCAGTCGATAGCATGACCGCACCCCGCAGGAAATCCTTACGTAAGAAACCGAAGGGTTTTCCGCCCCACTAGCGGGAGGGGCTTCCACAAGGCCATTAGCCTTTGTTCGATGTCGTACAGTTTTTCCTGTATTTACCTTGCAGCTGAAAGCGGGTGAAAATGAAGCTCGGGAGCGGAACTCGCGCGTCATCTTCGTCTGCTTTACTCCTCTGGCCAGGGGGCGTCACTTTGTCGAAGGTGCCATTAAACGCATTGCGAGCGGACTTTTCGAGGCTCTTGATACTTTGTATTGAAGACGAACCTATTCATCTCACATTGCGTAAAAAGGTGCTTGAGCGGGACGGCTACGAAGTGATCGGAGCTACTACGGCAGCTGATGCATTGAAGACCCTCTCTGAAGCTCCGGTGTGCGCCGTAATTGCCGACCACATGCTCCGGGGAACCACGGGCACAGAACTCGCTCAAGAAATGAAGAAAATCAAACCGCATGTCCCCATCATTTTGTTTTCCGGCACCACTCCGCAACACCTAAACGATGTAGATGTTTACGTTAATAAGGGCGAGCCAACAGCGTTTTTCCTCGGCATCGTCCGCGATGTGGTGCAACGGTTCCGTTCATAACGTGCGTCCGCGGTCACCCTGACCTGAGGCTATAGCTCCACGATCTGGTGATCGAGGCAGTCAGGATGCATGGCATCCAGCAGGCCACTCATTAATTCCCTGCCATGCTTCGCCAGAAAATAAATGCCCGCGAAGCTGCGCTCCTGAAGCTCTTTCCCGGGGTAAAGAGAATTGCTGATCAATTCAGCATGGCGCTGGATCACTTCGCTATGCCGCAACTCGGAGCGGGCGGCTCGGGCGCGAAGATTATTGATCTGGTAGAGCATTTTGGACTCCGCATTCTCTGCCGATTCGATCAGCGTCTTGTCGAGTTCGGCCAGCGACTCGCGAACCGCCTTCATGGAATTCTCAACCGCGGCGGTGGCCTTCTCGAATGAATTCTGAAGGTGCGACGGAAGCCGGCGGGCACCGATGATTTCGCGCAGTACTTCAGGGCCTTCGAATATCTCTGGAATCGTCAAATTGTATTTCTCAAGTAATGCTTTAAGTTTTGGCTCGATTAGGGTTGCAGAAAAGCGCGAAACGACTGGTGTGACCCGCTCTGTCAAATTGGCATAGACTGCCCCGACCTGCGCGAAGTAAGCCACCTCGGCTGCTCCGCCGACATAAGTCAGGGTCGGCAGCAGGCAGTCCTGGACAACAGGGCGAAGCAAAACATTGGGGCTGAATGACTGCGGGGACTTCGACGCTAAATCTAGAAGTTGTTGGCGCGAAATTTTTTCTTCGCCAACCTGAAATTCTCCCATTTTCGCCTGGTGAATCGGGATTCGAGCGCCATCGCGCATCGCGAATAACAATGTGGATGAAGCCGTAACCTTGACCTGCTGGTGATATCCAGCGGCATGCAGCTTCGCATCGCGGTCGAGTAAAGCCTGCGTGATCTCCGGAGCACTTTCGATGGCGACGGAATAAAGTGGGGCCGCGATACGATCGAGCTCGGGGTCCGATCCATCCAGCAGAATGACCCCGAAATCCGCAAAAAGGCGGGTGAAGAGTTTGGCGAATGCCGACCCGAAATTTTCGCCCGCCCGGTAACACTCGCCGAGCAACTTTGCCACATCGGAGTCGCCCAGCAGTTCCGCAGCGCGCGCCACTACTTGCTCGATCTCGGGTCCAAAGCTGATGGTTCCCACCGGCGCATCAGGCTTTGTTTGCGCGCCGCTGAAAAGAGTCTCCAGTTTGCCGTCGGCGCCCGGCATTTGGATCTGGTTCACCTCTTCGAAGTCGTGGTCTTCGGTGGCAAGCCAAAAAATCGGAATTGCGTCGATTCCCAATTTCCGCGCTTCTTCTGTGAGCTTGACTGCGCTCAAAGCTTTGTAGATGGAGAAGACTGGCCCGCCAAAAAGTCCGACCTGCTGGCCGGTGACAATCGCGCATGCGCCCGAACGGAGTCGGTCGATGTTCTGAAGCGTGATTGCGGAGGCTCCCCAATTGCGGTTCTGCCGGTCGAGAATTGCCGCAACCTGGCTTCTGCGTTCCGATGGATACTGAATGCGGCCGCGTTCGTCGTCTGCCCACTCTAGGAAACTCGGCGACCGCGAATAGAACGGCTGCACCGAAGGAGAAAAGTCCAGATAATCAAGGAACAGCTTGCTGCTATGCGGAACCTGGCGAAATGGGAAACAATGCGATTTCATGGGGCAGATATCAGAGCGTTTATCAGCTTAGCGCGTCAGAGCCCGAAAGCAGCGCAAACTCTCCTGCGCTCTTCCGATCAGATGACGAAACCGTCGACCAGATGCAAAGATACTCTTTCAAAGTATATAGACGTATTACTCGCGGGGGAGTTGCTGCTTGAACACACATTCTTTTATTGCGCCCTTTTCGCTTGAGGGCACGCACGTACGACTGGAGCCACTTCGCGCCGAACACGCACCTTTGCTTTGGGAGATCGTGAAAGAGCATTTGGATGATATGTTTCGCTGGATTCCCTATCGACTGCAATCGTTGCAGGATTTCGAGGTCTTCAACCGCCAGGTCCTCGAAGAACAAGAGCGCGGCCTTTCTATCCCATTCGCGACGATCGAACGCACTTCGGGCAACGTCGTCGGGACTACGCGCTACATGAACATGGACCTCGCCAACCACAAGGTGGAGATCGGATCGACGTGGATCGCGCCGCCATGGCAAAGGACCGTGATCAACACCGAAGCCAAGTACCTGATGCTGCGCCACGCATTTGAAACCTGGAAGTGCCTGCGGGTGGAGCTTAAGACAGACTCGATGAACCAGCGTTCCAGGCAGGCCATTCTTCGACTCGGCGCCAAAGAAGAAGGCACTCTGCGCAAACACATGCTTACCTGGAACGGCCGCCAGCGCGATTCGGTCTACTTCAGCATCCTGGATACAGAGTGGACGGGAGTGAAGGCGGAGTTGGGGCGCAAGCTAATGGCGAGGCCTATAGGCGATTAGCGTATGGAATTTTTGAAAATCTGGTTTTTAAGCATTCTGGCTGCCGTGACCTATGGCATCTTGCACGATCAGGTGACGGCACATCTGTGTGTGGAATACTTTTCGATTGCGCATCCCATGATCTTGCCACTCACCTCACCTACTTTGCTCGCATTGGAGTGGGGTGTCTTGGCAACTTGGTGGGTAGGAGCGTTTCTAGGAATTTTGCTCGCCTTCGCCGCCCGGTTGGGGCCACGCAAGAAAATATCCATGCGAGACACGATCCGTCCGCTAATTAAATTGCTGCTCTGCATGGCCGCAGGAGCTTTTGTTGCGGGCGTCGCTGGGTTTTATTTTTCAAGGGTTGGATTAGTATCTCTGCACGGGTGGCTTGCAAGCGCGATCCCAGCTGCGAAACATTCGCGTTTTATCGCGGACTGGTGGACTCATTCCGCTTCCTACCTTATCGGCTTTGTAGGTGGAATTGCCCTTTGTGTGAGCATCTATCGAAGGCGGCGCGCTGTTCCAGCGACAGAGATTCAAGACTCTGACTAGGCATAAAAATTGCACCATTCTTGCTACAATTTGAATATGGCCGAAAAATCCCCATTCACCGATGTCTCCGCCGCGATCGAAGAAATTCGCGCCGGCCGGATGATTGTGATTGTGGACGACGAAGACCGCGAGAACGAAGGCGACCTGATGTTGGCGGCGGAAAAAGTTACGCCTGAGGCGATTAACTTTATGGCCAAGTTTGGTCGCGGCCTGGTTTGCCTTACCTTGACTGAGGAGCGCCTGGAACATCTCCGCATTGGCCCAATGAGTGCGGAGAATACTTCGAACTACGGCACCGCTTTTTGTGAAGCCATCGACGCACGCGAGGGCGTGACCACGGGAATCTCGGCTTTCGACCGCGCCCGCACAATTCGCGTTGCCATCGATCCTACGACTAGACCATCAGACTTGGCTCGACCGGGACACGTTTTTCCATTGCGCGCACGCAAAGGTGGGGTGCTGGTGCGTGCCGGGCAGACCGAGGCATCCGTCGACCTGGCGCGAATGGCTGGCATGGTTCCCGCCGGCATTATCTGCGAGATCATGCGTGAAGATGGCACCATGGCGCGCGTGCCCGACCTGATCGAGTTCTGCAACACACACGGGATGAAGATGCTCACGGTCGCCGAACTGATCCGCTATCGCATGCAACACGAGCGTTATGTGCATCGTGTTGGCGAGGCTCTGGTTAATACGCAGTACGGTGAATTTCGGGTGATCGCGTATGAAAGCGAAGTCGATGGCGGCGATTCGCACCTGGCAATGGTGCGCGGCAATATTGAATCCGGCGAGCCGGTGCTGGTGAGAATGCACGCGCATTGTTTGATCGGCGACGTTTTCGGTTCACAGGGTTGCGATTGCGGTGACACTCTTGACGGTTCGTTAGCGGCCATTGCTAACGAAGGTCGCGGGGCTCTGATCTATCTTCACCAATCGTCCAAGGGATTTTCGGTTGAGCGGGTGGGCGACAAGACGGCAATTGCGTTTCATCACGAGCGTACGCCGCAATCTTCGCGCGAAAACCAACGCAAGACGCAGCGGGAAATCGGCATTGGAGCGCAGATTTTGTCCGACCTCAATCTGCATCGCATACGTCTGCTCACCAACCACCCACGCAAGGTGGCAGCGCTTGAAGGATTTGATATTGAGATTGTGGATCAGGTGCCGGTGTCGCTGGCGCGAAAAACTCATTGAATAGTGTCTGTCAGTGGTCAGTCTTACGTATTACTTCCTATTTGCCACTGCTTCAAAACGGCTTGCGGATTTCGAGGTCATTGTCGCGAATGAAGAATTGCGCGGAGCATTTTCCTGATCCGCAGATCACCGCGATTAATCCAGCAATTTGCTTGCGCGTGATCAGACCCAGAATTCCGCACTTCGGGCAGGAGAGCACAGCCCAATAGGGATCTTCTTTTTCGCCGATTCGTCCGGCGTTTTCCAGCACAAAAATTGTGCCGGGCTGCATTTGCTCCGGGATCCATTCGTTGAGGACTTCGAGTTCTGCAACCATTTTCCCTCCTGAGGGCAAACCTGCTAAGAACCCAATTTCGCTTTGCGCATGGAACGAGATTTTTCCGGAGCACAGCGCCCGGGACGCTTGCGACCGCTGACAATCGCCTTCACCTGCCGGACGGTATCACTCAGGCATATGGCCAACATCGGCTGCCGCGAATTTTTCAGTATGTCCACAATCTGTTGGGGCGAGGTTTCGAGATATAACGAATGGCCGTCGGTCAGCAGGTGATAATTGGATGAACCACTCACCGTCTCAGCCAGGCGCTTGCTGAATTCCCTCTGCAGAAAGCGCACGACTTTGCGCACTCTCTGCAGCGAAAAGCCCTTGCGGCGGAGTTCGCAAATGACCGCGACCTCAGTTAAATCTTCGAACGAGTAAACCCGCCGGTGCCCCTGCCGGTCGGGCACCACGATGCCGCGCTCGTCCCACCACTGCAGCTGGCGAGCGGTGATGCCGGTCAGGCGTATCACGTCGTGCGATGTAAATGAATCCTGCATATCGATTGGCAAATGTTTCAAACGTTCTACTTCGAAAATGTTTGAAACATTGTAGGCATGAATACGCAAAGTTCGGCGTGGAAATAGTAGAAAAGAGAGTAACTAACGGAGTTACCTTAGCTCTGCGAGGAGACCAGAGGATTGGCTAATCGAAACTTTTAGAGTTGGACGGAGTTCGAATTCAAATACCGCCGCCGACAAAATGCACAATCTCCAGCTTGTCGTCATCAGCAAGCTGCGTTGCAGTCCAGCGCTCGCGCGGCACCAGTTCGCGATTCAGTTCAACGGCGACGCGGTCCGGCTTCATGCCGAGTCGCTCAAGCAGTGTGGCTATGGTTAACGCGGAATCGAACTGGCGATCTTCGCCGTTAATGATGAGGTTCATTTACGGCGAGCCAGAATTTCGGATTCGTGGGTCTTGGCAAATTGCTCCAACCACCTTCGTTGTTCAATTGTCTCGGGAACTTCCAAGCCTCTGGCATTTCGAATTGACGCGAGCGCTTGATCTAGATCTTCTCCGGCCAAAAGAAGCACTGCAGCCGAGACCAATGAAGAACGGCCAATTCCCTGCCGGCAATGTACAGCGATGTTCTTACCTCGCTGGATCTCTGAACCCAGCTGAACAACCAACTCTTGTAGTTTGGCTGTGGACGCCGGAATACTGCGATCTTCAATCGGGAAAGAAACAAAGCGCACGCCCTTGGCTTTAGAGAATCGGCCTTCATCCTTCAATTCCAGTTCTTCGTTCTCGGTCGGGGTTAGAAGGGACACGACCACGTCGACCCCCTGCTTGCGCCAACCCTCGATTTCATCCTCCAGCCAATCGCCGCCTCGGGGACGAGCTGAAATTGCCAGGCGCCCATCTGCGGGTGTTTCTATCCAATACAGCTTGGGATTGAACTGATTCATTCGATCATTCCTGCTCTTTCGCAATTATCTCACGCGGTAAAACGTCGACATTGACACCCCTCAACCGCAGAATTGCGATCCGATGATGACCGTCGAGGATCGTTCCGTCAGGTCGTGTCTTGAGGGAGTCTTTTTGTCCCGGTTGCAGAGTGTGTTCTATACCCTGGCTGGATTGAAGTTTGAAATATTCCAGCTTCGATTGCACCAACGAGGTTTCGGTATGAAGCGGCTTGAGGGGTGGGAACTTCATTCGGCACCAGAAGGCTGCGCGACTAGGACTGCGCTCGCCTTAGCTGGAACTTCCTGGTGGCAGTGCGGCCTTGCGCACTCATTTGCACCAGCACTGACGAGTCGGAAAGCGAGCCTTCCTCAACTGCCAGCACCAGCACAGCCTCACCGGCGTCGTCGGTGACCATCTGTGCGTAAAACGGCGCCGCATTCGTGCGCGCGAAACGAACGGTGAGGCGAGCGCCCGAAACTGGCTGGCCGGATTCGGTGGCGCGGAGTTTCATCGAAAGCTGTTCTTCGGCATGAATCGAATGTGAATTTACCCATTGAATATCGAGTTCTTTGATCGCGACCAATGCATCCGGGTTTTCACGCTTATCAAAGACTTCTTCCAGCCGGCCTTCGCGGATCGCGTCCAGCACCTGGCGGTGTTGTTCGCGCAGCATTTGCTCTTTCTGCTGATCAGTGAAGCCCTGGCTCGAAGCTTGTTCGGCGTAAGAAGTCGCGTGCTTGCCGATGCAGCGTCCCTTCACGAATACCTGGGTCTGCAGCAGGGTCTCGCCCTCACGCGCTTCGCTCTGCACGTGGTACACGACGTCGTCGTGCTTAATGTCGGTATTGAAGCCGAAGATCATCAGTCGGGCTGAGTAGTAGTGTCGTCGAAAATATGGCGGCGCGCAATAATTACTGAAGTTCGGGGTGAAGGGTGGCGGACGGAAGGAATTGGATGGAGTAAATAGAGGACGCTGAGGCAGCGCTTCTTATGCTCGATGAGTGAATGAGCGGAACGTACAATGCAAGGGTGAAGAGTTGGGACGTAATCATCATTGGCGCGGGAATCATCGGACTGTCACTGGCGATTTCGCTGCGTAAACAGGGCCTGCGGGTGCTGGTGGTCGAACGCGGGGAACCCGGACGGGAGGCCTCATCCGCGGCTGCGGGGATGCTGGTTGGGTCAGGCACGGAACTTCCATCGCCTTTGAAGGTATTGGCCGCCGCGAGCGCACGGATGTATCCGGAATTTGCCCATGAACTCGAAGACGAGTCGGGATTGAAAATTGACTTGCGCGAGCAGGGGACAATTCTGATTTCTGCGAGCGGCGATTTTCCTGCCGGGGCGGAGATCCTATCATCGGACGAACTGCGTTCGCTTGAGCCAGAAGTGGTGTCGTTCGGGAGTTCAGAGCCGAAGCCCGGCGGGCGAGGACGCCCGCCGCTCCACAATCAGAATCCATATCAGGCAGCATATCTGCCCGAGCGCTCTGTCGATCCACGGGCACTGGTTGCCGCAGCGCTAAAAGCCGCGCGGCATCGCGGGGTCGATGTTTCTTCGGGAAGCGAAGTGCAGGCACTAATCGTCTCTGGCAATCATGCAAGCGGAGTTCAAACGGATAAGACGACTTACTCAGCCGAAATAGTGGTCAACTGCGCTGGTGCGTGGGCGGGATGGATTGCACCGCAACAATTTCCAATACGTCCGGTGAAAGGACAGATGCTGGCGGTCGTGGATGGCCCTTCGCTACGGCACGTCATTCGCGCTGATGAAGTTTATTTGGTTCCTCGCAGTGACGGACAGATCGTCATCGGATCGACGCTCGAAGATGCCGGGTACAACAAGCAGACCAACGTAGACACGATTCAGCGATTGCTCAACGCAGCGCGCCAGTTGCTGCCAGCGCTGGCCAACGCCAGAATACACGAAGACTGGGCAGGGCTGAGGCCAGGAACTTCGGATAATTTGCCGATACTAGGCGAGACTTCTATCCACGGATACTTCGTCGCCAGCGGACACTATCGCGATGGGATTTTACTCGCGCCAATCACCGCGCAGGTCATGACAGAATTAATTCTAGGCAAGCCTTCTGCGTTTGATCTCTCATCATTCTCGCCAGCACGATTTGCGTAACACCTCTTCACCACGGACCACGGAGCCACGGAGAAATCTAGAGATCTAAAAAAACGTCGAGTCAGAAGTAAGAAGGCAGAATTCAGAACCTCTCTATCGAGGCAACTACTTCTGACTTCTGAATACTGAATACTCCGTGCCTCCGTGTCTCCGTGGTGAAATAGTTTTTCGCTATACTGAAACGTTTTCGCCGAAAGGATTTCTTCATGGCTTCTCCAGCTGTCGCCTACGCCCGCCAGAACCAGCAAAGATTTTTGAACGAACTGAAAGCCCTGCTGCGCATTCCCAGCGTCAGCACCGCGCCCGAACACAAATCCGACGTGCAGAAGGCGGCAGATTACGTGGCCAATGAACTGCGCCGCATCGGCATGGAGAACGTTGAGGTCATCCCCACTAAAGGCCATCCGCTGATTTATGCCGACTGGCTGCACGCCGCGGGCAAGCCGACCGCGCTGTGCTATGCGCATTATGACGTACAGCCCCCGGATCCCTTGAACGAATGGATTTCGCCTCCCTTTGAACCAGCCGAACGCAACAACAATCTTTACGCGCGCGGCGCGGTCGACGACAAAGGCCAGCTCTGGATGGAAGTCAAGGCCCTCGAGGCGCTGATGCGCGGACACGGAGGCAAGCTGCCGATCAACGTTAAGGTCATCATCGAAGGCGAAGAAGAAGTTGGCGGCGAATCAATTGCCGATTACGTGCGCAAGCAGAAGGCAAAATTAAAAGCTGACTTCGCGCTGGTATGCGACACCGAACTATTCGCCGCCGACTTGCCGACTTTATGCGTGGGACTTCGCGGCCTGGTCTATACGGAAATTGAAGCCGTCGGCGCGAAGACCGACTTGCACTCCGGCATGTACGGCGGCGCGGCGCCAAATCCCCTGTTCGCGCTGGTTGAGATCATCAGCAAATTGAAAGACGCGAAGGGACGCATCCAGATCCCCGGCTTCTATCGCAAAGTAAAACCGCCGACCGCGGCCGAACTTAAAGCCTGGAAGCGCCTGCCATTCAACGAAGAGCACTACCGCAAAACCGAAGTGGGATCGTTGAAGCTGACCGGCGAGCCAGGATATTCGGTCCTCTACCGCACCTGGGCCCGGCCTACGCTCGAGGTGCACGGCATGCCCGGAGGCTTCGTCGCCGCCGGCGCCAAGACCGTGATCCCGGCGCGCGCCTCAGCTAAAGTTTCCATGCGCCTGGTGCCTAATCAAGACCCCGACGACATCTTGAAGCGCTACCAGGCTTACGTGAAGAAGCTCACGCCCAAAGGGATCGAAACCAAAATCAAAGTCTGGAGCAAAGGCCCGGCCTGCGTGGTCGGCACCAATAACAAATACATTCAAGCGGCAACCGAAGCTCTGCACGATGTATTTCACAAGAAAACCGTCTTCATCCGCTCCGGTGGATCCATTCCCATTGTTACCGATTTTCAAGACGTGCTGAAAACACCATCCGTGATGATGGGCTTCGGGCTGCCCGACGACAACCTGCACGCACCGAATGAAAAATTTCACATTCCAAATTTTTATCGCGGGATTGAATCGATCTGTCTCTTCTTTGAGCGGCTGGGTGGGGCGTAAAGCAGAGGAAAATACTGCATGAACAAGAATTGGAAAACGACCCGTCTATTTAGGATGCTTCCCCGAGCGTTATTCCACATGAATACGGGTAAGGCGCTCCTTGCGGCAAGGCTGAATCAACCTGGCGTGTATGTCCTCTACCGAGACGACACGCCTTACTATATTGGTAAGACTAGGACGACCATCTTTAAGAGGCTCAAGACACACGCTCTGAGACCCAATGCGCGGAGGTACAACTTCTGGAATTATTTTTCCGCATTCGAGATCGAAGATGATACCCACCGAGACGAGGTAGAAGCCATTCTTATCGCAGCTATGCCCACCGCAGCCAACAGCTCGCGTCCGAAAATTCAACGCATGAAAGTAGATCGGGACTTGGCGAAGCTTGTTAATGACATTCAGGCATTGATGCTGACCGGCAAAGAGGATAGCAGTGAAGAGCCTAATCCAGAGGAGACGGATGATGAGAGTGAGGATTAAAGGCTATGCTGCCCAGTGCATATTTTTCAATGCGCCGCTACCCGCATGAAAAAGTGCTCTTTGTCCATCTCCGCCGGCACCGCCACATCAAAGAATCCCACCATCATTTCGTTGTAGGTCTGGTCGCCCCACTGGACCGCGCTATTCGGGTCCGGATTATGTAGGTTGTTTTTTGAATTGTCATACCAGGCGATGGCCTCAAGCTTGGTGCCTGCAGGCAACCGCCTCGGCTCGGCGAGTACATAACTGAGCTGCCAGTAAAAATCGTAGTTCACCCGCAACAGAGTTTCGCGACTGCCGTCCCCATGCACGATGTTGTATTCAAACTTTTTGCCGCGCAAGTGCAGGTGCGGGAAAAAGCTGAGCAGCGTGGCGTCGTTGGGCAGAGTGCCTGATACTTCGACGCGGTAGTTATCCGCATTCGGCGGAATGGGAATGGTGTCGTGGTCATTCGCCAGTTGCAGGGTCAGCACCCGCTGCTTCGGCGAGTGTTTTGCGAACACCAACCCCAGGCTGCTCTGGTCGCTGGCGGCGCGGCCATTGCTGGTGTAGTGCATCTGGAAAATGACGTCTGAGTGCGCGGGGATGAATTTCGCCATGCCGTCGGGAAAACTTTCAGGCGAGCTGCCCGGGGCATAGACCAGAAGCAGATCGCTGGTGGTCGAGTGCGCGTCATGCATCAGGTGAGGATCGCGCAGAGTAGACGCGGTAAAAGGCACGCCCACGGGGGCGCCGCGCAGCCAATTTGATTCGGGCGGGCGGATATAAACCACCGCGTGGTGCACGTGATTTCTTGCCGACGGGCGCAACTCGGACATCTCGACCCACTTGCCTTCCGCGAAGTTTGTGGGCACGATCTCGTAGGTGTATTCGACATCACCGGTGGCAGGGATCTTCACCGGGCGCGGCATCTTCAACATCACGTCAGGCGGCGCGATGTTCCAGCCCGCGGTCCTGCGAGGAGGAGGAGGCCCGTCTTTTTCATTGCCCGCCGGCGCTCCGGCCTTCACCCAGTCGGCAATGGTTCCGAGCTGTTGCGGGGTAAGCGACGGATCGTTCGAGAACTGCCCGCAGCAGGGATCGGCAAACCAGGGCGGCATCTTGTGATCCTCGATGGCCTGCAGAATTGGCTGGGCCCAGGGTTTGGTGTCTGGGTAGGTGACTAGGGAAAAGGGCGCGATCTCGCCGGGGCGGTGGCACACCTGGCAGTGCTGCTCGAGGATAGGGAGCACGTCTTTGTAAAAGCTCGGCACCGTTGGAGCGGCATCGACGCCACCTGAGTATCCCACGCAGAAAAACACCAGCAGCAAGGCACTCGCGACCCCAGCCCCATTAATTCTCAACCGGGACTTCCCGCAAGCGCCGGGCCGCACTCTCGGGCGAGACTGGCGAGTAATAAACCTCTTTGAAGGTATAGGACTTGGCCTTGGCGGCGAGGATGGGAAGAATTTCAATGTGCCAATGATAGTCCTGATCGAGGGTTTTCCAGTAACCCAGGCTGGCCGACTGGTGCAGGTGGTTGGGCGCGGTGTGCAGCACCAGGTGAAAAGACTCAGTTAAAGTGCGCAGGCGCTGCAGGCTGCGGCGGATAAGGCCGCCGAGGTCGCGCAACTTGGCGGCGGGAGAAAGGGCGGCATGCTCAAAGGCCGAGTCGTGGGTGCGGGGCAGGATCCAGGTCTCATAGGGCACGCGGGTGGCGTAGGGGCAGAGCGCGACATAGTCCCCGCGAATCTCAATGATTCGCTGCCCGCCGCGCATCTCCTGGGCCAGGATATCGCAGAAGACGCAGCGCTCCTTCTGCTTGAAGTAATCGAGTCCGGCGCGTAACTCGTATAAAACGCGGCGGGGAATGAAAGTCGTAGCCGCCAGCTCGGAGTTAGGATGCTCGAACTCCTGGCCCGAACCCACCCCGTAATTTTTGAACACGCTCACGTAGCGGAAGCGGGCATCGCCCTTCAAATCCTGGATGCGTTGCGCCGCCAGCAATAGGAACTGCTCGATCTCGGCGTCGTCGGCCTGCCACAGCGGGCGGTCGTGGCGGGGATTTTCGACCAGCACCTCGTGCGCTCCCACGGTCGGCATGCGGTCGTAGAGGCCTTCGCCGCGGCGCTCAGGCGGGCCTTCAATGTGGTAAACCGCGGCAGGATGGACGACTGAGCGCGCCGACCAGGGACCGCTGGCTCCGATCAATGCCGCCCGGCTAGAAACCTGCTGCAGGCGCTCGCTGGCGCCCGGACAAAGCCGGCACTCGGCCGAGGGACGCGGAGCACCCTCGGGCGAGTCATCGCCGGTGAGCACCCAGGAGCGGGTCAGGGGGTCTTTGCGCAGTTCCATTTTTATTTTCGAATTCTGCTGCTCCGGAATTATCGCACGCTGGGTCGTGGGGACCTGTTTTCCACGATAAGCACAGGCAGGAGCGGTTTTATAATGCGCGCAAAGTAGCTGTGAGCTGTGAGCTGTGAGCTAAAAGCTAAAAGCTTTCCCATGACCGAGCCCTCGACCCCGCTGATGCGGCAATACTCCGCGATAAAAAAGGAGCACCCTGCGGCGCTGCTGTTTTTCCGCCTGGGCGACTTCTACGAGATGTTTTTTGAAGACGCGGTGGTGGCGGCCAAGGAACTTGAGATCACACTCACCTCGCGCAACAAGGAGAAGGGGCTGGCCATCCCCATGTGCGGGGTGCCCTACCACGCGGCGGAGGGGTATATTTCAAAGCTCGTCCGCCGGGGATACCGGGTTGCCATCTGCGAGCAGGTGGAAGACCCGCGCCTGGCCAAGCAGTTAGTCCGGCGCGAGGTCCGGCGGGTGGTCACCCCCGGCACCGCCGCCGACTCCTGGCTGGGGTCGGAAGAGAACAATTTCCTCGCGGCAGCGGTGTCGTTGCATGACCTCGCAGGCAATGGCCCAGCAGGCAATCGAAGCACCGGCGACACCGATGGCCGCCGCATCCGCGCCGGCTTTGCCGCGCTCGATCTTTCAACCGGAGAGTTCCGGGCCACCGAATTTTCCGGCGAAGGGGCGGAGAAAAAAATTAAAGACGAGCTCGAGCAGCTGCGCCCCAAGGAACTGCTGTATGCAACTTCCGCTCCCTTGTTCGATGCCGGGGGGCAAGGAGGGACGGGCGCCCTCGCTCGTCCCTCCGAGCGCAGCTCGAACGCCTGGGCGCTGACCCCGGTCGAAGATTGGACCTTCGCTCCTGACCACGCCATCCCGTTGCTCGAAAATCACTTTGGGGTGCTTTCACTTGAAGGTTTTGGACTGGCGGGAAAGCCTGCAGCAGCCGCGGCGGCGGGCGCCATCCTGCACTACGTGCTCTCGACCCAGCGCGGCGGGCTCGACCACGTCGACCGCATCGGGTTTTATGAGCGGCAGAGCGCGCTGGTACTCGATGCGGTGACGGTGCGCAATCTCGAACTGCTGGAGCCGCTGTTCGCCGGCGGCGAAGCGGTCACGCTCTTCCGCTCGCTCGATGCCACCTCGACCCCCATGGGCAGGCGGCTGCTGCGGGCGTGGATGCTGCGGCCTTCGATTGACGAGATCGAAATCCGCCATAGGCTCGATGCGGTCGAAGCCCTGGTCAAAAACACCATCGTCCGCGAAGAGCTGCGGCGGGCGCTCGCGGGCATTTTGGATCTCGAGCGCCTGCTCAGCCGGGTCACGCTTGAGACCGCCAACCCGCGCGATCTCTTGGCTCTGGCGGCCTCGCTTGCCCGCATACCGGGGGCGCGGGCGGCGCTGACAAATCTGCCAGAACAGCGATTGGAGTCGCTGCATCAGAATTTGGATGAATTAGCCGATCTGCGCGGCGAGATCGAGCGCACCCTGGTGCCCGAGCCGCCGATCGCGCTCAACGACGGCGGGGTCATCGCAGCCGGGATCGACCCCGAGCTGGATGAGCTGCGCGGCCTGAGCCGCAACGGCAAGCAGTTTCTCGCCCAAATGGAAGAGCGCGAGCGGCAGCGCACCGGCATCAGCTCGCTGAAAGTCCGGTTCAACTCGGTCTTCGGCTATTACCTCGAGATCTCAAAGTCCAACCTGCACCTGGTGCCGCCCGATTACGAGCGCCGGCAGACGCTCGCGAACGCCGAGCGCTTCTCGACCCCGGAGTTGAAGGAGTACGAATCAAAAATTCTCGATGCGGAACAGAAGATCGTCGAAATCGAGCGCCGCATCTTTGCTGGGCTGCGCGCGAGGATTGCGGGCGAGGCCCGCCGCATCCGCCAGAGCGCGCTCGCGCTCGCTGAAGTCGATGTGCTCGGGAACTTCGCCCAGCTGGCGGCTGAGCGCGGCTACTCCCGCCCGCAGTTTGATCAAACGGGCGACCTCGAAATCCTGGCCGGGCGCCATCCGGTGATCGAGCAGCAGGATTTATCGGGACAGAGTTTATCCGCTTACGACTCTTATAAAAACGACCGCGACTCTCATAACAACTCCCGCTTCGTGCCCAACGATCTTTACCTCAACTCGAGCACTCATAACCTGCTGTTGGTGACCGGCCCCAACATGGGCGGCAAATCGACTTACCTGCGGCAGACGGCGCTCATCGTGATCATGGCGCAGATGGGCAGCTTTGTCCCGGCAAGCAAAACCAGACTGGGCGTGGTCGACCGGGTCTTCACCCGCATTGGCGCCAGCGATAATCTGGCCCGCGGGCGGTCAACTTTTATGGTGGAGATGACTGAGACCGCGGCCATCCTTAATACCGCTACCCCAAACTCGCTGATCCTTTTGGACGAAGTCGGCCGGGGGACCGCCACCTATGACGGCCTCGCCATCGCCTGGGCGGCCATCGAGTATCTACACGCCCGCACTAGGGCCAAAACCCTCTTCGCCACCCACTATTTCGAGCTGACGGAATTGGCCGAGCAACTCTCGGGGGTAAAGAATTATCACGTGGCGGTCAAGGAAACTCCGGGCGGAATTGTCTTTCTGCGCCAGGTATTACCCGGCCCCGCCGACCGCAGCTACGGCATTGAGGTGGCCAAGCTGGCCGGCTTACCCGATGAAGTAATCCGGCGGGCGCGCGAAGTTTTGGCCCAGCACGAAAACTTAGAGTCGCGCCTGACCGCCCACATCGCCGGTCGAGAATCCGCCAGCCGCGCCCAGCTCACCATCTTCACCCCGCTGTCGCAGCCGGTGGTTGAAAAAATCCGCGAGCTGGATCTCGACTCGCTCACCCCGCTCGCCGCGCTCAATCTGCTGGCGGAGTTGAAGAAACAGGTTCAGTAGACATGTCCTCCGGCGCTTTCACCCCGCAATCTTGATATGCTTCAGTAATCGCATTCCGGATGAGCCCCGCACAAAAATCAAATTCAGCACCAGAGCCAGTCGGCCAGCTGCTGGTCATTGGATTCGACGGCACCGAAGTTACGCCCGATGTCTCCGCGATGCTTGCCCGCATTCAGCCCGCAGGGGTAATTCTTTTCGCCCGCAACATCATCAATGCCCAACAAACCCATCAGCTGCTCAAAGACTGCCAGGCCCGGGTTCACCAGCGGCTCTTCACCTGCGTGGACCTCGAGGGTGGGCGGGTCGACCGCTTCCGCAATGTGACCGGTCCCGCGCCGTCGGCGGCTGAGGTTTTCGCGACCGGCGACCGCAAGCTCTTCCGCAAGCACGGCCAGCTCATCGGCAAGATCTGCGCCGGGCTCGGCTTCAACGTAGACTTCGCCCCGGTGCTCGACCTCGCGTTCGAGGCTTCGCGCAAGGTCATGAGCTCGCGGTCATTTTCAACCGACCCCAAACAAGTCGTTGTGTATGCCCGTGAATTTCTTGCCGGGCTCAAATCAGCGGGGGTGATCGGCTCAGGGAAACATTTTCCCGGCCTCGGCGAAGGCAACCTCGATTCCCATCACGATCTGCCGGTGATCAAAAAATCGTTTGCCGCGCTGTGGAAAGAAGACCTCGCCCCCTACCGGCTGATGAAGCGCGAATTGCCCATGGTGCTGGTCAATCACGCCAACTATCCCGCCATCACCCGCGATCCGCTCCCGGCTTCGCTTTCAAAATATTGGATCAGCGATGTTCTGCGAAAAAAGATCGGCTATCGCGGCTTGATCGTCTCGGACGATCTCGAGATGAGCGGGGTGCTGGCGGCTGCGCCGATTGATGAGGCGGCGGCGCGCTTCATCGCCGCCGGTGGCGATCTGTGCCTGATCTGCCACCAGCAGGCGCTCATCGAGCAGGCTTACGAAACCATGCTGCGGAAGGCCGAGCGCGATGCGCACTTCCGGCGGCGGGTGCTCGAGTCGGCCCGTCGAATTGCGGCCTTCAAGAAAAAATCGCAGGAGATCAAGCGCCGCCCGTCTGCGCCTGCACCCGAAAAGATCAGCCGCCTGTCCACCCAACTCTGGGAGTTCAGCGAGCAGGTGCGGTTGCAGTCATTATCGTTAGCGGCGGTAGCTGGGGCGCGGCGATGACCCTGATCGTGGCCGGGGTGATGAGCGGGACCTCGGCGGATGGCATCGATGTGGCGCTGGTGTGCATGGATGATGCGAGTTCGGCTGCCGCTAAAAGCCTGCGCGCCGGGAAGACCCGAAAAGCAAAACCCACACGCGTCCCCCGCATGAAGTTTCTCGGCCACGCCGAGTTTCCCTACCCGGCCGATGTGCGGCGGCGAATTTTGCTCTCCATGAACTCGCCGCGCGCGAGCGTCGCCGACCTGGCGCGGCTCAACTTTCTGCTGGGCGAACTCTACGCTGAGGCGGTGATCGCGGCCCAAAAAAAGCTGCGCCTGAAGGCGGAGCTGGTCGGCTGTCACGGCCAGACGCTTTATCACCAGGGTGTGGCGGCTCCGTTTCTCGGAAAGCAGCTGGCGGTCACCTGGCAAACTGGCGAGGGCGCGGTCGTGGCGGCGCGGAGCGGGCTGCCGGTGGTTTCTGATTTTCGTCCAGCCGACATGGCCGTGGGTGGTAAGGGCGCGCCGCTGGTTCCCTATCTTGACTATCTTCTCTACCGCGATCCGAAGGTTGGGCGCATTGCGCTGAACCTTGGCGGCATTGCTAATCTCTCCGCCATCCCCGCCGCCGCCTTGCTCGATCGAATCGTCGCCTTCGATACCGGGCCGGGGAACATGGTCATCGATGCACTGGCGGAGCAACTGTTCGGGCAGCCCTGCGACCGCGATGGCCTCATCGCCGCCTCCGGCCGGGTCATCGAAGGCGCGCTGGAGCGTTTTCTGCATGACGGTTTTTTTCGCGAGCCACCGCCAAAAACTGCCGGCCGCGAACAATTTGGCCGCGAGTTCGCGCGCGAATTCCTGCACGCCTGCCGGCCACTGGGTGCGGCCAAAGCACGAGGAAAGACTTCTGCGCCCGCGCCTAGCGCGATCGAAAAGCGCGACGTGATTGCGACCGCTACCGCGCTTACCGCGCGTTCGGTGGCCTTGGGCATTGAGCGCTTTGTCCTACCCAAAGGCGACTTCAGCGAGCTGATTATTTCAGGAGGTGGTGCGAGGAACCCGACGCTGGTGGCCTGGCTGGCTGAAGAAGTCCGCCGCCAGGGACTGAATCTCCGATCTTCCGATGAGTTCGGAATTCCTTCGAGCGCCAAAGAAGCGGTGGCCTTTGCGGTCATGGCTTATGAGACCTGGAACCGCCGGCCGTCGAACGTGCCTTCGGCCACGGGCGCCGAGCGGGCAGTGGTGCTGGGAAAGATTTCGCTGCCATAAAGAAGCTGTTAGCTGTTAGCTCTTAGCCTTTAGCTTTTCAGCACCTGGTCCGGACAAAAGCTAAGAGCTAATGGCTAAAAGCTGCTGTACCTACATTGCTATGTTGCGCGGCATCAACATCGGTCCGCATAAGCGGATGAAGATGGAGAAGCTGCGCGCCTCCTGTGAAGCGCTGGGATTCGCCGGAGTGAAAACTTACATCCAGAGCGGCAACGCCATTTTTCGCGCACCGAAACTTACGCCGGTGGCGTTGTCGAAAAAGCTGGGCGAGTGCATCGTGAAAGATTTCGGCTTCTCCGCCGAGGTGATCTCGCGCAGCCGGGAGGAGATGAAAGCGATCATCGACGACAATCCATTCACCAAAGAACGCGGCATCGATCTGTCGAAGCTGCACGTGGCCTTTCTGCCATTGGCACCCGCGCCATTAGCCTTGAAAAAGTTGCAGGAGCTGACGCTCGCCCCTGACCGCGTCCATATCTGCGGACAAGAAATTTATTTTTATTTTCCTAACGGCGTGTCGGGCAGCAGCCTGTGGAAGCATCCGCTCGACCGCGTGCTCTCGCTTCCGGTGACCATGCGCAACTGGAAGACGGTGACAACTGTTTACCAGATGGCAATGGAACTGGCATGAAAATCCATGCGTCGACGCGCGGTTACGCCGATCCAACGACACCCGTGGCGGCGGGCGTCCACGCCCGCCCGCCGAGAATGAACTTCGCGAAATTTCGTCCCAACGGGACGAACGCACGGACGTGGACGTCCGTGCCCACGTGGGCTGTGGTTATTTTGGCACTTGTCTTTGCTTCAACCGCTACCTCCTGCGCCCGCAAGCCCGGACCCGACACCCTGGTCATGATCATCGAGTCAAGTCCAGCGAACCTCGACCCGCGAGTGGGACTGGACGCGCAGTCGGAGCGCATCGATGGACTGCTCTTCGACAATCTCCTGTCGCGCGACGAGCACCTGAGCGTGAAGCCGGGTTTAGCCGAGCGCTGGGAAATTCCCGATCCCAAGACCTATGTATTCCATCTGCGCAAAGGCCTGCGCTTTTCGAACGGCAGCCCGCTCACCTCACGCGACGTGAAATGGAGCTTCGATTCCCTGCTGCAGGGAAAAGTCCGCAGCACCAAGGCGGCCGCCTATCGCTTCGTCGATCATATCGATGCGCCCGACGATCAGACCGTGATCTTTCATCTGAAGCAGCCCTGGACGGCTCTTTTGTGGAATGTGGCAGGTGGCGGGGGCATGGGCATCGTGCCTTACGGCAGCGGGGCAGAAGTCAGCCAGCACCCGGTAGGCTCCGGGCCTTTCCGTTTCGTAAGCGCCGAGCAGGATAAAGAAGTCATCATCGAACGCAACGACAACTATTGGGGTGACAAAACGAAGCTGACTCGCGTATGTTTTGCAGTCGTCCCTGACACCACCACGCGCGCGCTCGAGTTGCGCAAGGGCAGCGCCGATCTTGAGATCAACGCGCTGACCCCGGATATGGAAACAGCGTTAGCGCATGAGCCGCACCTCGCGTTGATGCGCGGGCCGGGCACCCGCCTGGCCTACATGGCGTTCAACCTGCGCGACCCAATTTTGAAAGATGTGCGGGTGCGCCGGGCGATGGCTTATGCGCTCGACCGCGGCCCGCTGATTCGTTACTTGCTCGGCGGCGAGGCTCGTCCTGCGGACAGCGTTCTGCCTCCTGAAAGCTGGGCCTACGATCCGCGGGTAGAGAAATATGATTACGATCCTGCCAAGGCCCGGCACTTATTGGACGACGCCGGATATTCAGAGCAAAACGGCATACGCTTTCACCTGGTGATGAAGACTTCAACCGAAGAAGCTTCGCGCGCCATGGCCGCGGTATTTCAGCAGCAGCTTCGCGAAGTGGGCATCGCGCTCGACATTCGCAGCTTTGAATTTGCCACCTTTTTTTCTGATGTTACTCACGGAGAATTCCAGATTTATTCTCTGCGCTGGATAGGAGGCAACGAAGATCCGGACATTTTTGAGTACGCCTTCGACAGCGCGCGAATCATTCCCAATGGCGCCAACCGCCAGTATTACAGCAACCCACGCGTCGATGCGCTGATCGCGAAGGCCAGCACTGAGCTTGATCAAAATGCCCGCAAGCAAGACTATGCCGAGATCCAGCAGATCCTCGCCGAAGACTTGCCGTATATCAATCTGTGGTACTTCGATAACGTGATGGTTTATTCGAAGCGGGTACGCGGCTTACAAATGAACCCCTCCGGCAATTACGAATTTTTGCGGACAGCGGAATTAGAGAAACAGAAATAATCTTCTGGCTTTCTCTGTGTCTTTTCTCTGTGCTCCTCCGTGCCCCCTGTGATTCAAGCTTTTTGATTTCTCCGCGTTCTCGCAAGATGTTCTCAGCGATCTCTGCGGTTAAGAGCTTTAACCGCAGAGGGCGCCGAGAAACCCCGGCGAGGCCGCCGAGCGAGCTTCTCATTTCCTGTTACCATCGAAACCAGATGCGCATTCTTTTTATTGGCGATATCTTTGGCCGTCCCGGACGCACCATCGTGCGCGACCGGCTTAAGAATCTGGTGCGCGAGCAGCGCATCGACCTGGTGCTCGCCAATGGCGAAAATTCTGCCGCCGGTTTTGGAATCACCCCTTCGCTCGCCGAAGATTTGTTCGATCTTGGCATTGACGTAATCACCACCGGCAACCACGTCTGGGACAAGCGCGAACTTTTTGCTTACTACGCCGCGGCCGACGGCGACCTGCACAGTCCGGCGCGGCGGATTTTGCGTCCGGCAAACTATGCGCCCGATCTTCCCGGCTGGGGGGTTTACGAGGGCAAGAAGAATGACGTTCCGTATGCGGTGATTAATCTGCAGGGGCGCGTCTTCATGACATCGAACGATGACCCGTTTCGCAAAGCCGACGAGATATTGAAACAGGTTAAAGCGAAAATTATTTTTGTCGATCTGCACGCGGAGGCCACTTCAGAAAAAGTTGCGTTCGGTTGGTATCTAGACGGCCGCGTGACCGCAGTGGTCGGCACTCACACCCATATTCCCACCGCCGATGAGCGCGTGCTTCCCGGCGGGACGGCATACATCACCGACGTTGGCATGACCGGTCCGTACGATGGGGTGATCGGGGTGAAGAAAGAAATGATCATCGAGCGCTTCCTGCGCAACATGCCGATGCGCTTCGAGGCTGCGACCGGTGATGCGCGTCTCTGCGCGGTGGTGATTGATGGCGACGAGGCCAGCGGCAAGGCGCGTTCGATCGAAAGAATCATGTTGAGCTGATCGGCGCAGGCATCAACCACTAAGGGCACGAAGGTACACGAAGTCGCGGCAACCACCGATGATCCGAATGCAACCTTTTCCCGTCACATCGGAGCAATCGAAAGTGAAAGCTGCGTTTCCGCTAGCCGACGCATACGTCTTCGACATCGATGGCACACTACTAAACACCAAAGATCTGGTGCACTGGAACGCACTGCATCAGGCCATGATCGAGACTTACGGTGTGGATGCGAAAATCGAAGGCATTCCCTATCACGGAAAAACTGATCTCTCAATTCTTCGAGCGGCGGTCGGGCGCGCGGGCGTTTCTGATTCTGACTTCGAAGCAAAGCTTCCGGCTGCGCTGGATGTCGTCCGCCGTAAGGTCGAGGCCAATCATCTTCAACTCGCGCCCCAGGTTTGCCCCGGTATCATGCAGCTGCTGGAATCGCTCAAGGCGAATGGAAAATTGATCGGCGTGGCCTCGGGGAATCTGGAGACCGTGGGTTGGCACAAGATCGAAGCTGCGAAGCTTAGACAATTTTTTAGTTTTGGATTTTTCAGCGATCACCACGAGAGCCGGGGCGCAATTTTTGGCAATGCTTTAGCCCATGCGAAAGCTCAACTCGGCGCCGCCGCGCGCGTTTGTTTCATTGGAGACACGCCGTCAGATGTCGAAGCTGCGAAGCAAGTGGGGGCGCAAATAATCGCAGTCGCTTCAGGAACATTCAGTGTTGAGGAGCTAAGCGCGTGCACGCCGGACTTGTGCTTATCGCACTGCAGCGAATTGTTTTCTTAAGAGCCTTTAACCGCAGAGTTCGCGGAGATTTCGCCGAGTTCGCAGAGAAAATCCTAGTCGAGCAAGTGTGCAATCTGGCGGCGATTGCGATTGGGCAGTAAACCCAGCGCGGCCCGGGCAAGTGCTGCGTATGCTTTCTTCACTGAAGGCGACTTCGTCAACACATTCAGGTGCGCGCGAATTGTTTCCACATCGCCGCGCACGATCGGCCCGCTGAATGCATTCGCTGCGCCGAGCTTCTCGTAATTACGCAACGTCTGGCGAATGATCGGCAGCATGCGGCGGCGCGCATCTGCAACTGAAATTCCGGCAAGCGCCGCAGTTTTCTCCGAAGCAGCCAGCAGCGCAACCAACAGCGGACAGATCATGGTAGCAAAGGCGTGATAAGCAACTTTGTCTTGCTTTTTAATCGCGACTGCCTGTCCGCCCAAATCGCGGACGATCACCCGCGCCACGCGAGCCGCCGAAGCATCACCTTCAATCGCGAACGGGACGCCGGTCAAGTCCGGCACCGAGCCTTTGACGAATGTCATCAAGGGATGCACTGACGCGACATACGCTCCTGCATACCGCAGGGAAGTTAAAGCGTCACTTGAAAGAACACCGCTGGAATGCACTGCGTATTTGCCTTTCCATTTACCTGCCGAAAAATAATCGGCGGCGCTAGCAATCTCCGCGTCAGGAACGCAGAACCAAATAATATCTGCCCGCAATGTTTTCGGCCGCTCGCGACCAGACACAATCTGCGTCACATACTTCGCTTGGGACAGCCGCTGTGCGAGTGCTGCTCCCAACCGGCCTGCACCGACAATGGCTATGGAAGGGCGTTTCATCCGAGGTCAGTCCGACCTGGAGGATAGCAGACCGTGTCTACGATTTCGGGCTGGCGCATTAGTCCGGCGCATAAATAGAGAAGGGGCCCCGAATGTGCACACCGCAAAAGCGAGGGAATTGTGAGAAAAAAATGTCCCGTCCAAGCTTTCGCCTGGACGGGATTTTCATATTAGCTTTTCACGACTTTCAACTGGTTATCGACGGAGAAAATTCCCGGGACGCCATTGGCGCGCATACCCGCGAGGTTCTTGTCCATTTCGCTGTCGACCACGCCCATAAGGGTGACGTGCCCGTTAGCCACAATAATGCGGATCGACTTATTCAATCCCAGCTCGTATTTCTGCAAAGCCGGATATCCATAGATCGTGCGGAATAAACGGACGCGCAAGCCGTCGTCCATCGGAGAAAGCGGCAGCACCTGGATCTGGTTATCCAAGTGCTCGACGCCGGCGATCCGCTTCACCACATTGTTGGCATCGCTCCGCAGGACCGGGTTTGTGACTTGGCCATTCAGGGTGACATTACCATTGGCATCGACCGTGAAGGTCATGTAATCGAACACGTTCACATAAGGCAGCATGTTCAGTTCATGTCTGACTTGTTTCTCGATTGCTTCCGTGCTCCGCAGTGAGGCCATTGCGCTTTGCGTAGCAAACGAAAGAGTAGACGCTATCATTCCCATCGTTATAACTAACGTTCTTAATTTCATATTCAACCTTCCTTAAGACCTAATCCCGTTCCAGCTCTCACCTGAGACAGCAAGGCCGTTCGCAGCCTGGTTCCGCGCCACGAACAGCCCGTCCTACTAACTCAACTTTGTGTTACCGACGCTCGCCGCGAAAATCGCGACGTCCTTCAGAGCGCCGGTCATAGTGGCGGTCGTAGTCACGGCTATAACGATACGGCGCGGAGTATCGGCCATAAGCGGGGCCGTAGCCATAACCAACATATGGTGCTACATAGGGACCGGCGACATAGCCCGGTGCGTAATAACCGGGAGCATAATATCGTGGCCCGACATATCCATAAGCGCGCACAGGATAAGCAGGAACGCCCACTCCGACTCCAAGTACCACACCCGCACTGGCTTTCGGAGCAGCCGCTGAAGCCAGAACCAGCGCTAATCCCAATACCATCAATAAGCTTGTTTTCTTCATTTTCATCACCTCCGACCTACATAAGTGGAAACACGCTATGCCAGCGAAAGTTGCGCCAAGGCGCTGAGGCTATGGGAGTTACGCGTAAAGAATTGTCAAGAGATTTCGAGGGCGCGATGGGTAGATAGATGTCCTGTATTTTCGCCGGGATAGGGAGAACCGTCTATTCCGTTACTTCCTGCGGAT
Source organism: uncultured Acidobacteriota bacterium (assembly GCA_963702345.1). Taxonomy (GTDB): domain Bacteria; phylum Acidobacteriota; class Terriglobia; order Terriglobales; family Acidobacteriaceae; genus Gp1-AA145. The sequence continues at coordinate 227,674 of CAVPCD010000019.1, forward strand.
CGCGCGCAACGCTATTCGGTCGCACGCCGGGCACGGCAGGTGGGGCCGATCCACACACTCGTGCGCGGGATAAAGAATCTGGTATCCGCGCAATTCAAGTTCGCGGATCAGATCAAAGTCCGTAGCATCGACAAACTTGCGTCCGAACCGCCGTACAGTTTCCGCATTGCGGTAACGCCAGCGCCCATTGCGACGGTACGCGACGCTCCCCTGGCCAAAATCGATTGGCGATCTGGCCGAACCAAGATTCGGGAGCACTGTTTTTCCCTTGTTCATTGTTCACCTTTTAATACTAAATAACGGCCGTGGCAAGAGAAGTTTCGACGGCGCACCCCGGGTGCCTTAAGAAGGGTCGCCGGCACGGCACCGACCAACCGGCTGAAATTTGACCCATCCAATCCTCCGGCAATCCAAACCAAAAATGGAGGCCTCATGCCCTGCAAAAAACAACAAGGTGCCGCGAGGAAAAATATTAAGAAGGCAGCGGCTGCAGCCAAGAAGAAAAGAACCATCGCTCATCTGCAGAAATCAACTCGCACAGCTCTGGGGAAGCAGGCCAGTAAAGTCGCCAAGCGCAAATAGAGCCTACACACTCGCTGCGGATACCCGCTCGCTCGATTTATTTCGCGGCGCAAGCGCGATCAACGCTACACCGACCACTCCGAACAGGATCACTCCCAGCAGCTCCTGGCGTTGGATGACATGCCGGAATTCCTGCACCGCCATGACCCCGGCGTGAGCAACATTCGCCCATCCAGCGAAGACGATCAAGCTCCGGTTCGCCGCCGGGTTCCGCGCTGCCAGCACCAAGAAAATCCCAAGCGTGACGTAGACACTCATGATCATCGCCACCGCGGGATCTCGCGAAAAAAACATCACTAGGGGAACAATCCCCGCCGTGAACAGCAATCCCACCAAGACCAGCACCACTTTTAGCGCGCGTTCTGGGACCATAATGCCCTCCTGCCAGTTTAGGCACTTCTTACATCACCACGGTTTTGCGAATCTTAACGACCGAACAGGCCACCCGAACTCCAATTCCGCAATCGAAATTGAAAATGACAACATTCAGGAGTGCACCATGCTAAACCCAAACAAAGCATTTAGCAGCTACTCGGTCAACGACATTCAGAAGGCGAAGGAATTTTACGGCAAGACGCTGGGCATTGAAGTTGCTCCCGGGCCGGAAGGCACACTGGTACTCGGCGGCGCCGGCACCACGAAAGCGTTAATGTACCCGAAACCCAATCACCAGCCTGCGACTCTCACGGTCCTCAATTTTCCGGTCGAGAATGTCGAGAAGGCTGTAGACGAACTCAGCCGGCGCGGGGTGCGATTTGAGATTTACAACGAACCGAATTTGAAGACCGACGCCCGCGGAATTTCTCGCGGCAACGGACCAACCATCGCCTGGTTCAAAGATCCTGCGGGAAATATTCTGTCGGTGCTTGAAGCCGCCTGATCTTCCGCTCGCGTGTAAGCGCGGTTGGATTTTTGGAGCCGCATCGCCTCAGGCCTGCGGCTCCCTGAATTCCGGTTACGCTGCTTTGTTCACGCTGCCCGGCAATTTCGCCGCGAGTATTTCCGCTTTCTCAATGCTTGGAGGCTGCGCGAACAAATCCGGCGCCTTCGCCATCAGCGCCTTGGCAACTTCTCCGGACAGATGAGCTTGCCGTCCCGCTTCGTTGGCAAAAGTATCGAAAATTCCAAACGTGGTCGCAGACAACCGCAACCCGAACCACAGAGTGGTGCCGGGTTCCTGCTGGACCAGTTCCAACCCTCCCTTTAAGAATTTCTCGACTTCAGCTTCTTTGCCGGGCTTTGCTTCCAGACGTGCGAAAAGCGCGAGCTTTGCCGTATCAGCCATAGTATGTCTCCTAAGATTTTGGATTCCGGGATTCTATTCCACAGGTAGGATGCGGCTATAACGCAAACGTTGCGAAAGAAATTCAGCTCGCGTCAAAGCTAGGTGTCCCATCTATGCGCCGGGTACCCCACCCTTCTCGCGTTTTTTGCGAGAGAGCCTGCCCTGAGCGCGGTCGAAAGGGGTGGGGATTCTAACTTTTGTTTTCGTTTTTTTGCTTTTCGTGATTTTCTTTCTCGCGCGGCGCTGGTCCGATTCAGAACCGGATGATTGGCCCAAACGTGAGTCGCAGATTATTGTGCGCGCCGTTGTTGAAATAAAGCTCGTCACCAACTTCAAAACGCAAACCTACGGGTCCGATGGCTGCCTCGGCGCCCGCGGCCGGGTAGATCGCCGCATTCAAGTTCGAAGTTCGCAATCCAAGAAGGGTGCTCACCGCGTTGCTCAAGGGCAGCAGGCCGGGACTGAGCCGAAAATCCATGAAGCCGCCTTTAAGCGTAACGAAGGGACGAAATCCTCCGCCCGCCGGCTGCAGCTTCGGCCCGAACAATCCATGCGTCACACCCACCGATGTATTTTCGATCGCAGCAATATTTCCGTTCACAATGTTGTGATAGGTCTCGCCAAAGTTGATGCCATAGTCATAGGCCAGCTCGCCTTCCAGCAACACGTTGTGATGGACGCGGTAGCCGAAGCGGGCTCCGAGTCCAAAGTTGTTGGTGCTGGTCTGCGAAACGTCGAGGTAATCGAGGAAGACGCCGGCTTCGGCGCGCTTCTGGGCAAACAAACAAGGGGATAACAGAAGCAGGAAAATCAGCAAGGGGAATGTGGGTTTGCGCATGAGTTCGATACGATGAGAAAACCCTGCGGGCGGGTTGTGAAGGGGCGTGTCGATGACCCTAGTAAGCTGCCGCTAGCGCAACCTGAACTGGGAATATAAAGAAAAATTTTCGAATGCGTCATCCCGAAGTCCCCGCGTTCTCTCCAGCGGGGCGAGGCATCTGGCGTGTATCACCCTGGAGACCCGGCGGCTTATTCACATCCGCCCATGACTCAGCTAGGTCGTGCCAATAGGGATTCATGGATTCGATCAGGCGAATCTTTTTGCTTCGCCGCCATCCCTTGATTTCTTTTTCCCGGGCGATTGCCGCGTCGGGATAAACGAAGCACTCGTGATAGACCAAACGCGTGAGGTTATACCGGCTGGTGAACCCAGGCACGAGCTTGTTCTTGTGCTCGAAGACGCGACGGCCCAAATTCCCTGTGATACCCGTATACAGCACATGCGCACGCGGCCGATTCGTCATGATGTAAACGTGAAATCGTTTCGGCTTTCTCATACTCCGCCTCGCGACGCGTCATGATCCTTCCGGAATGCGTCATCCCGAGCTCGGCGCTTTTCAGCCGGGCGAGGGCTCTTTCGTGGATCATAAGAACACTATTTTCGTTTCGTGTATGTGACGAATGAACATTCCGTTTGCAAATGCGCCGTGGCAAAGAGGTGCCTGTGCTGGTCCACGCCAGATCCCTCGCCCCGCTGGAGAGAACGCGGGGACTTCGGGATGACGCCATTTTTAAGGGGGGTAGCCCAAACCCAGTGAGTTCTACCCTTCCGCCCTTTGTTTCAAAAGGTCGCTAAAATCTTCTTCTAAAACAGTCTGCCCTAAGAATGCGTCATCCCGAGGCTCGGCGTTCTTCAGCCGAGCGAGGGATCTTGCGTGGATCATAAGAACACTATTTTCGTTTCGTGTATGTGACGGATGAACATCCCGTTGGCGCATGCGCTGTCGCAAAGCCTGTGCTGGTCCACGCCGGATCCCTCGCCCCGCTGGTGAAAGCGCGAGGTCTTCGGGATGACGCCCGGGAAGGTAACCTACCAGCCCCTGGTTTGCATCATGCTGGCCTCGTCCATCGAGGCCACGGCCAAGCCCTTCATGGCGCCGACCAGGTCCTCACTGACTTCAAGTAATACTTTAGGGTCGTTGAAGTGGGTGGCGGCTTTCACGATGGCGCGGGCGCGCTTCTCGGCTTCTTCGGGATCGGCGAAGCTCTTGGAGTCGTTCATGAAAATTCCGGAACCGACGAAGACAGCTTCGGCACCGAGCTGCATTACCAGTGACGCATCAGCGGGAGTGGCGATTCCTCCGGCGGAGAAATTCGGGACCGGCAGCTTGCCGGTTTTCGCGACCATCTTTACCAACTCGTAGGGCGCCTGGTGCTCTTTGGCTTTGGCGTAGAGCTCTTCTTCGCTGAGCACGGTGAGAATCTTCATCTCCTGCACGATCTGGCGAATGTGCTTGACGGCGTGAACCACGTCGCCGGTGCCAGCTTCCCCCTTGGTGCGGATCATGGCTGCGCCTTCAGCGATCCGCCGCAGTGCCTCTCCCAGATTGCGCGCGCCGCACACAAATGGAACGTTGAAAGCGTGCTTGTCGACATGATGCGCTTCGTCCGCCGGCGTCAGCACTTCGGATTCATCGATGTAATCCACACCGAGCTCTTGGAGAATTTGCGCCTCAGCGAAATGGCCGATGCGGCACTTCGCCATCACCGGGATGGAAACTGCGGCCATAATCTCGCGAATCTTTCTGGGCGAGGCCATGCGGGCCACACCGCCTTCGGCGCGAATTTGCGCGGGCACGCGCTCCAGCGCCATCACGGAGACGGCGCCTGCATTTTCAGCGATCACGGCTTGCTCGGCGTTGGTGACGTCCATAATGACGCCGCCCTTGAGCATTTCGGCCAGGCCGGTCTTTAAGCGGAGGCTGGTGGAATTGCCATTGTGTTGAGACATGTTTGAATCCTTTAGGGTACCTGTGCGCGAGTGCGAAGAACGGGCGCGGGGACGCCTGCTTCTATTTTACAACCATGTGACCGGCGACGTACGCCCATTCTCTGTCAGGCCCTTATTCTGAGCGCTTGGTCAATCGATGCCCTCATCAATCCGGTTCGGCTTCAAAGCGGTAACCCACGCCGCGCACGGTAAGCACGTGCTGGGGATGCTCGGGATCGTCTTCAATGTAGCGGCGCAAGCGCACGATGAAATTGTCGATGGCGCGGGTGTCGGTATCTTCACGAAGGTCCCAAACATCCTCGAGAATTGATTTGCGGGAGACGACCTGGCCGCGGTGGCGAATTAAATATCGCAACAACTCGGCTTCCATAACCGTCAGGTGGGTGGTCGCGCCGTCGTTGCGAAGCTCGAGATTGCCGAAGTCGATCGTCCTGCCATTGAACGAGAAAGTGCCGAATTCCTGACTGCTGCCGTCCGCGCTTTGATCGGAAGCTGGCGGTGAGTGGCTTGCTGGAGTTTGCTGCATCCATGCGCGGCGGCGCAACAGGCCTTGCAAGCGCGCAATAAAAATCGGCAACTCGAAGGGTTTGGCCACGTAATCGTCGGCGCCGGAAGCAAATCCTTTGAGCACGTCTTCGGGACGGGCGCGGGCGGTCAGCATAAGAATGGGAATGAAATTACGAGCGGCGCGTAATTGGTTCGCGACCTCGAAGCCGTCTTTGCCGGGGAGCATGATGTCGAGCACCAAGGCGTCGAAGTCTTCGTGCCGGGCAAGGAGCAGATCGAGCGCGGTCTCGCCATCGCCGGCAATGCTCGCGGAGTGACCTTCGGCTTGCAAATTAAATTGCAGACCGGTGGCGATATGGGCTTCATCTTCAACGATCAGCACGCGGCTCATGAGACTCTCCGCGGCAATTCGAAGATGACAGTAGCGCCTTTGCCTTCGCCGGCACTCTCAGCGAGGACTCTGCCACCGTGGCGTTTGGCGATGGTGCGCACCAGGAAAAGGCCGAGGCCGGTGCCGCGAATTTGTCCGAGAGCGCGGCTGGGAACGCGATAAAAACGTTTGAAGATAGTCTTCAACTCAGAGCGAGGAATGCCGACGCCGCGATCCTGCACCCGCAAAACCAGCCGCTTCTGCTCTTCTATTGCGAGCTGGACGGATATATCAACATTGTTGCGCGAATACTTCACCGCGTTATCGAGAATGTTCGACACTGCAGTGCGCAAATCTTCGGGATCGCCGCTGACCTCAGAACTACTGCCGTTCAGCGCAGACTGGTAACGAAGTGCGCTAGGCTCAAGATGATGGCTGGTGCGTGCGCTTTGCACGCATTCTTCAACCAGTTGGGCAAAATCCACGGTGACGTTTTGCCCCTTCCTACCAGCGACCCCTGCTTTCAATACTTTCTCAACAGTGCCCATCAAGCGATCAGTATCTTCCAGCATGAGGCGATAAAAGCCACTGCGCTGCGCCTCGTCGATATGGGTTTGACGCTCGAGGGTTTGGAGGTGAAGGCGGATGGAAGCGATAGGGGTTTTCAGTTCGTGAGTAACGGCGTTGATGAAGCTGTCGTGCTGCTCGTTGCGGCGAATTTCGCGGACCAGAAAACTGGTGTTGAGAATCAGGCCGGTGGCGATCGCGCCGAAGAAGATGATACCAAGAAGAACACGAATTCCCTCCCGCCAGTTGAGGATGATCCAGCCAAAGCCGACCGCAACCGCGATCGAGGCCAGAACGACTCCGAAGGTGAGAAAGAATACGATTTTGCCGCGCCGGCTAACGCGCATGCAGAGATTCTAGCGCGGGAAAGGACAAGGCAGAAAGAACCTGAGATTGAACAGCGGTGGGATGAGTTCTTTACACTTGCTAGAAGCAGCCTCATACTATTGTCACCAACCTCACGTCTGGCTTGCATTGTGCGATATGTTTGCGAATTGCTTCTGGTATCTCTTCTAGTCTCTGTGGCCGCGGCACAGGTGCCGGCGACCATAGGGGAGCAGTTCAGTAGCGACGAACATCTCGCTAAACCTGGTTGGTGGCCGCGCAAAGGCGATGCTTCCCGAAGCGACTATGTAGGCGCGGGGGTCTGCGCGCAGTGCCATGCAGCGCTAGCGGCCGGCCAGCAACAGCACGCAATGGCGCACACCGCGATTCCCGCCTCAAAAGCGGAGCTTCCGGGCGGAAAAGCTTCATACGACATTGGCCCATTCCATTACAGTCTGACGAAGCAAGAGAGTGCGATGACCTATGCGGTCACGGGAAACGGCGAAACCTTTTCGGCGCCGATAACTTGGGTATTTGGAAGCGGCAGTCGTGGACAAAGTTTTCTGTTTGAACACAAGGGAACCTTCGAGGAAGCCCGTATAAGTTTTTTTCGCAATCTGGGCATTGCCATAACCCCGGACCATCCGTCTGGAATTCCGGATTCGATGGAAAGTGCTCTGGGCCGCGAAATTCCCAAGGAAGAAGCGCCGGCCTGTTTCGGTTGTCATACGACGGCTGCCAACGTTAGCAATCACTTCGATCCGGCGCATTCCATGCCGGGGATTTCGTGTGAGGGCTGCCATGGCCCAGGTGCGGCGCACGTGGCGGTGGCCAGCGCCGGCGTCGGCGGGAACCCAGGGATGATCATCAACCCGCGCAATCTGGATCCCAGCACTGCGGTAGATTTCTGCGGCTCGTGTCACCGCACGTGGTGGGACATCAATCAACTTTCATATCGCGGAGTTAACAATGCGCGGTTCCCAGCATATCGGCTGGAAGGCAGCCGCTGTTGGGGTAAAGGAGATGCACGGCTGACTTGCTTCGCATGTCATGACCCGCACCAGCCGCTGGTAAAAGATCTTGCCGCTTATGACGGAAAATGCTTAAGCTGCCATGTGACGTCTGCGTCAAAAAAGCTGGCCGACCACCCGGGAGCAGCGTGTCCGGTGGCAACCAGCAATTGCGCGAGTTGCCACATGCCGCGATATGAAATTCCAAAAATGCGGACGGCTTTTACGGACCACCGGATTCGAGTGGTGCATGATCCGACATCGTTCCCCGATTGAGGAAAGAGGAATCAATGTTATTCAAGATTAGCCGTGATCACACTTGGGCAATTCTTTTCGTGATGCTTCTATTCCCGGTCGTCTTATTCAGCCAAACGCCGCCGGAGCATGCGGTACCCAGTCCCGATAAAAAGGCGGGCGAGGTTTTCAAGAACGTGCAAGTTCTGAAGGACGTGCCCTCTGATCAGCTAATTCCCGCGATGCAGTTCGTCACTTCTTCTTTAGGCGTGCAATGCTCCTATTGCCATGTGGAAAATGCGTTCGATAAAGATGACAAGAAGACCAAGGTGACGGCGCGAAAAATGATGCGCATGATGCTGGATATTGACGCCACTAACTTCGAAGGCAAGCAGATGGTGACATGCAACACCTGCCATCGAGGAAGTCCTAGGCCGCTGGCGATTCCAATGATTCCGGAATCGCAGCCGCATTTGTTATCTGAAGCAGAGCCGCCCAGCCAGCCTAATCCTCCGAACTTGCCGGACGCGAAGGAGATCGTTGCAAAATATGCGGCGGCGATCGGCGGAGAAACAGCTATCGCAAAACTTAAAAGCCTCGAAGAAAAAGGAACTTTCGAAGCGGGAGGACGGCAGTTTCCGGTCGAGATATTCGTGCAATCGCCTGACCAAATTGCGGTGGTCACTCATTGGCCGAACGGCGACAGCAGCACTACATTCGACGGGCACGCGGGATGGATCACATTCCCCGGACGCCCGCAGCGCCCGATGTCACCTGCTGACGTGGACGCTGCGCGGATGGATGCCGACCTGCACTTTGCGACGGATGTCAGCAAAATATTTAGCGAATTGCGGGTAGAGAAAGAGGGAAAAGTTGGCAACCAGGACGCAGTGATGATTTCTGGACAACGTCCCGGATTAGCGCCGGTAGAAGTGTATTTCGACCAGCAGAGCGGATTGCTGATCCGAATGGTGCGGTACGCGCAATCGCCGCTGGGACGGAATCCCACCCAGATTGATTATTCCGACTATCGGGATGTGGCGGGGGTGAAACTGCCGTTTCATTGGGCGTCGGCGACCCCAACGGGACGCTTTACGATTCAGCTGGAAAGCGCGCAGGCGAATGTTGCAATCCCGGAGAGCAGGTTCGAGAAGCCGGCGCAGCTCCCGTAGTATGCCACCGGATCGAAAAAGATTTTAACCGCAGAGAGCGCAGAGGAACGGCAGAGCTCGCAGAGAAATTCAGCACATGCCCAAGTCCATGTTTCCGCCAAAGCTTCGTGCGGAGGAAGAACAAAGGCGCAGAGAAAATGCCTGCGCCCTTGGGTCACATTACAAAGAATCGATCAAGCAAAGCCTCTAGACCGAAACCAGCTCCGGGTGCGATTCCTTCACCAGCTTGTTTTCGTCCTCGCGCAATTCATCGAGCTTTACGCGATAGATGTGCCGCGCCAGGCCGAGCTTTTTGAGCGCCCAAATTCCGTACCAGTTGACATCAACTTCGTACCACTTGAGGCCATGACGGGCTGAGACCGGATGAGCATGGTGATTGTTGTGCCAGCCTTCGCCGAAGGTGAGCAGCGCCACGAACCAGTTGTTGGTGGACATGTCGCGGGTGCGGAAGCGGCGCGAGCCCCATGTGTGAGTCGCGGAATTAACCAGCCAGGTAGAGTGCAGGCCAACCACCGTGCGCATGAAAAGTCCCCACATCAGGAACGGAAGACCGCCAATCGCGAAAAGCAGAACTCCGGAGAGAATCACGGGAACGTAGTGGTATTTGGTAATCCAGATATGAAACTTGGACTTGGTGAGATCGGGAACGTACCGCGACAAAGTGCTCGTGTCTTGATGGAGACTCTTGCCCATCAGAATCCATCCCATGTGGGCCCACCATTTGCCATCGAGCGGGGTGTGCGGATCGCCTTCTTTGTCCGAGAACTGATGATGTATGCGATGCGTCGCAACCCAGAAAATTGGCCCGCCTTCGAGGGCGAGAGTTGCGCAGACGGTTAGGAAATATTCCACCCACTTCGGAGTTTTGTACCCCCGATGAGTGAGCAGGCGATGGTAGCCCATGCCGATGCCGAGGCTGCCGGAAACCCACCACAGGAAGCAGGCGACGAAAAATGCCTTCCAGGTAAAGAAGAACAACGCTGCAATTGCGCCTACGTGAAAGGCCCCCATGAATATGGCGGTAACCCAATTGATTTTGTCGTCCTGGCGGTTGCGTTCAAGAGCTTCGATTTCCAAGTTAGTTCTCCCGGGGTTCGCTATTAATGGCCCTATCGGTAGACTAACCGTGGAGCTTGAGTCCGGCTGTAATACTTGTGTAATAGCAAGACACAGAGAGTTACGGTGGTAACGGGCCAGCAGCACGGAATTCAGCAGGTGAGGAGAATTCTCCCGGCGGGGATCGAAGTCCCGGGAAAATTCCCGCGACTTCGTCGCAAACTCAATTTTTTCGAGGAGCGCTGGGACGGACGGGTGACACATTGCCGAGCACTGAGTCAGCCAGCCGCAGCCAGCGTTCAAACTGCGGTTCCCACAAGTCTATGTCGGCGTCTTGTGGAGCTACCTGGGAAACGGGCGGATTTTGCAAATGCGTGTTGCAGTTCGGGTTCATCTGGTTCCCTTCCTGTTCTAAACACTCAGATGGGAGCAGAGTCGCAGGCAGTTGTAACTTATTGATGACAAATAAATTAGGTATTACTTCAGTTACCGACTTATGAGTGAGAGATTCAGTTTTTGAGTGTCACTGCGGAGCTGTGTCACGTCGAGAAAAGAGGCTGACGAAATTAATTCAGCTGCACTGAATTGAAGCTTGACATCCTCGGTGAGGGGTCTAGCATGGATATATCACCTCCGATCCAATTCAGGATCGAATGGGCCGGCAGCCAAGGAAAGTCACCGCTTCTTGGTAGTCGGCCCGTTTAATTTAGCTATCAGCCGTCAGCGGTCAGCTAATCTACAACCCACTCTTTTAATTTTCGGGCCAGGGATTCTGGAACTTCGGCCTCGAATTCGACTGCGCCGTCTTTGTATTTCCGGGAATAGATTCGAGAGCGGGCTTCGAGCATCGCCAGGGCCTTGCCCTCTTTTTGCGGGATGCGCAAGCGCACGCGGCTGAGTGAATCTTCAGAAAGCAATTGATCGATGCGGTCAAGCAGCGTAGTCAAACCAATTCCCTTGCCGGCAGAAACGTGGACTGTGCGGGTGTCGTCGCGCAGGCTGTCGCGCTGCTTGGGAGGGAGCAGATCAATTTTGTTTTTTACGTGCAATGCGGGCTTCTGGCCGGCTTCCAGTTCGGTGAGCACCTTATCGACTTGTGCGTCTTGCTCGGCAGAAAGCGGGCTGCTGGCGTCGGATATGTGAAGAATCAGAGCCGCGCGCTGCACTTCTTCGAGCGTCGCTCGAAACGATGAGACCAAGGCGTGCGGCAAGTTGCGAATAAAGCCGACTGTATCGGAGAGCAGGATTTTTCGCTTCGACGGCAGACTAACCGAGCGCAGCGTTGGATCGAGCGTTGCGAACATGCGCGGGGATTCGAGCACGGTAGCATGGGTCAGCGCATTGAACAACGTTGATTTGCCGGCGTTGGTATAGCCGACCAGCGCGACGGTCGCGACCGGAACCGACTCGCGCCGTTGGCGTTGCTGGGCACGGATGCGACGAACATTTTCAATCTGCTCTTTGACGTGACGGATACGGCGATAGATTTTGCGGCGATCGGTTTCGAGCTGGGTTTCGCCTGGGCCGCGAGTGCCGATCCCGCCGCCGAGCTGGGACATTTCGGCGCCGCGCCCAGTCAGCCGCGGCAGCAGGTAATCCAATTGGGCCATTTCCACTTGAAGCTGACCTTCGCGAGTGCGGGCATGGGTGGCAAAAATATCGAGGATAAGTTGAGTGCGATCTATCACGCGCGCGTGCACGACATTCTCGATGTTGCGCTGCTGTGATGCGGTAAGGTCATGATCGAACAATAGCAAGTCAGCGGAGACCGACGCTGCGGCTCCAGCGATTTCTTCCAGTTTGCCGCGGCCAATCAGGGTCGCGGGATCAGGACGGTCGCGGCGCTGCAGAATTTCGCCGACGATTTCAGCGCCTGCGCTGGTCGCGAGATCACGCAGTTCGGCGAGCGATTCTTCGGCGCTAAATTGCGGATCGGAAACGGGCCTGGATTTCGCCGCGGTCGCGGTGTCGCGAGCAGCTTGTGCTCCGCTGGTCAGGCCTGGGGACGGAGAACGCTTGCGGGTGCGATAGTCGAGGCCAACCAGAAATGCGCGCTCCTTGCGCATTCCGGGAGGAAGATTTTGCGGGGCGGAATGCCCGCTGCGACGCGATGTTCTGGATTCCGTACTACGCAAGCTCAAACAGCCTTATCCTTCGGTGCCGGACGCGGGGGGAGCTTGATCGGCATCACTGCTGACCGCAGGCGATGGGACGACCCGGGGGCGGTCGGAGAAACCGTGGCCCTTGGCGACCGCAACCGTCGAAATCGCGTGCTTGAAAATCAGTTGCTCCTGGTTGTTGGTCTCAAGGACGACCGAGTATTTATCAAACGAGCGAATTCGGCCCGTCAGTTTTACCCCGCTCATCAGATAAATAGTGATACTGCTGCGCTCTTTGCGCGCGGTGTTGAGGAAGGTGTCCTGAATGTTCTGCGTCGCCGGCTTGGTTTCCATTTGCCGATCTCCTTGTGTACCCAGTGTCCGATGAGCAATCTGCTGGCACGTTCAAAGTGCACGAACGGGCTTAACACTACTTCCTTTGTAGAGTAAGGGGTAAGTGCCTCCTTTTTCAACTGTGGTTTTATGGTAAGGAGACTAAGTACCCATTTGCGGACCCTGTTTCGCATGGAGGGAGCGCCTCGGCGGCTGCTGGTTTGCCTTTTGCCGGCTGACGGCCGAATCTCTGCGACCAAACCGGTGCTTCTTTAATCTGAACGACTTCAGGGAAATGCGAATCTTCATTCAGGGAATAGGAGCGTCCTCATGAAAGTGGTTCAAGTTAACAAAGCTCGCGGGAATTTCGAAACCGTCGAGCGTCCAACCCCACAACCCGGCCGGGGGCAGGTGCGTATTAAGGTCGAAGCGTGCGGAATCTGCCACAGCGATGTGCTGGTAAAGGAAGGCTACTGGCCGGGGATTCAGTACCCTCGGGTTCCGGGACACGAGATCGCCGGCCGGATTGATGCGGTCGGCGAGGGTGTGACGCAATGGAAGCAGGGACAAAGAGTGGGCGTAGGTTGGCATGGCGGACATTGTTTTCAATGCGATCCCTGCCGACGCGGTGATTTTGTTCAGTGCCAGGTTGAGAAGATCACAGCCATCACCTTCGACGGCGGCTATGCGGAATACATGATCGCCCCGACGGAAGCAGTGGCGGCAATTCCCGATGGGTTGAAAGCGGAGGAGGCTGCGCCGCTGCTGTGCGCCGGCATCACGACTTTCAATTCACTGCGGCACTCCGGCGCCACGGCGGGACAGTTAGTCGCGGTTCAGGGAATTGGAGGGCTCGGGCATTTGGGCATTCAGTATGCGAAGCAGATGGGATTTCGCACCGTGGCAATTGGTCGCGGAGCAGACAAAAAAGCGCTTGCGCAGAAACTCGGGGCGCATGAATACATCGATACCGGTGCGGGCGCTCCGGCCGATGCTTTGCAGAAGTTAGGCGGAGCAGACGTGATTGTCGCCACCGCGCCGGATTCGAAATCCATTTCCGCACTGGTGGATGGGTTGGGGCCGGGTGGCAAGTTGCTGGTGATTGGCGCAACTCAGGATTCGTTATCGGTTACCCCACTCCAGTTGATAGGAAAGCGGCGCACAGTGGCGGGCTGGCCCTCGGGAACAGCGAAAGATTCAGAAGACACCATGCAGTTCAGCGCGCTGACTGGCGTGCGTCCCATGATTGAAACATTCCCTCTGGCGAAAGCGGCGGAAGGATATGAACGGATGATGAGCGGGAAGGCGAGGTTCAGAGTAGTAATTACGATGAACTGACTGCTACATACCAGGATTCATGATCGCGCGAAGATGAGAAGCGGTTGGATGTCGCCCCTATCGGCCACTTTGACTGCTTCCACGTATCGCTTGCGTGCTTCACCTTGCTCGACGAGGCTGGCGGAGCCCCAAGTGAATTCTGGACGGCCAAGTTTCATTATGAGCGCGTCACCTATAAGACGGGCATGTCGACCGTTGCCGTTCGGAAAGGGATGAATAAATACGAGCCGATGATGGAATCGAACGGCTATTTCATCTGGAGAGTAGGTGCGGTTCTGAATCCAATAGCGTGCGTCACCAAGTAACCCGAACAGCATCTCTCGGATTTGATGGGCTGGTACTCCGCTATTTTTCTCGGCAAGCCTGTAGTGCCCCGCCCACTTCCAGGTTTTGTCGAACATCTTCCGGTGGAGTTTCCTGAGGTATTGGTCCGAACACACGTCAACTGGGTTGCTGCGATCGGACAGAACCCACTCCCTGCCGCGCAGTATGTTCTCTCGTTCCCATTCGTTTAGTTCTTCCTTCGTCGCAAGATTCGGAATGAGGTCTGCAAGTTCCTCCGGCGAGAGGGGAGTCTGTCCATCGCCGGTTGCTGCTAGTGTGGTCATTTCGGATCGCTGCGCTTCAGCAGTCGCCGGGTTTCTTCTTCAATCTTGTGCTCGACGCCGCCAACGGCTTGATCTTCCAACTCCATGCTGTGTTCGACCGCGCGAACATTCGCCGCCGCCTGGTTTCTAATATGTTCCTGCGCAAGATCGTGAGTACTTCCGTTCTTTGGCACTAAAGCGTAGACCAGCTGGCAGCCTAGGGCGTCGGCTGCTTCGCGTAGTTTCCCTAGCGTGATGCGATATTCGGCCTCAGAGCCCTCCAGACGTGCTGCGACTGACGGGGCTTTGCGAAGCCTCTTCGCCATTTCCCGCACAGTGATCCCCGTAGCCTCGCGCATGGCACGAATCCATCCCCTGTTAGGACGGGGAACATTCTGAGCGGCGAGAAACGGAGCAAGGGCACGCTGCAGCTGATGTAGGCGTAAATTTCTGAATTCAGGGTCCACGCGAAACCACCTTTCTGTCCTATTATAGCAGGACATACTTTCAATTATGTACTCTTATAAGAGTACACATATAAGCATTTGTACCCTTATAATAGGACTCGCGGAGGCATGAGTCGGCCAATAAATGAAGGTTTTGCGGGCGAGGGCGTCCGCCCACACGATCAGACGCCCAATTCTTCCTGCAGCCATTCCGGCTCGGGCTTGGGTTCGGCGGTGAGATCTAGCACCAGTTTTTCAAGTACCAGGCGCTTGCTGGGAGGATTGGAACGTAAGGCCAGATCGGATTTCGCAACCAGGCGAATCGCACGAGTGAGTTCGCGTTTGGATTTATAACGCCGGGCCTGGCGAATGATGTCATCGGCGGCGAACGGGGGAACGCGAAATCCCTGCCACAATGCGGCCCACAACATGCGCTGATCGCGAACATTACGTTCGAGGATCACCAGCATCTGGCGGAAAGTTTTGGCCAGCATGTAAAGATGTCCGATTGACGCGTCTTCGCCGTCGCCGCTCGAAAGAATGGCGTCGAGCATTTCTAGCGCACGGGTGCGATCGCGGGCGGAGATTGCGTCGGTCAATTCATACAGAGAGCGTTGTTTGGCGGCAAGCACCATGGTCTCAACATCGCCGGGGGTGACGCGCTTTTTTTCGCCGACGTAGAGGATGAGTTTTTCGAGCTCATTCGAAATCATCATCATGTCGCCGCCAAGGGAATCGACGAGTTCACGGGCGGCGTCAAGATCGATCTTCACGTCGCGAGTAACACAATATTCCTGGATCCAGCGGACGGCGTCGCCTTCTTCCACGCGGCCTAGTTCCACGATTGCGCAATAGCGCCCGAGAGTCTCGCGAATGCGCTCGTAGCGTTCTTTGTCGGTGAGATCCATGCGACGGGCATCGACGGGGATGCTGATATGGTCGGCGACAAAGATCAGCACCGCGTCAGGATTCGGGTCGCTGCAGTATTGCTCGATGGCGTTAAGTTTCTCTTCATTCGAACCGCGTCCGAAAAGAGTTTTGACGCCGCGCACAAAAAAGATTTGAAAAGGCGCCATTAACGAGGGCGTGCGCGCACGGTCAAGAACTTCCGCCAGATCGGTTTCTGCCAGATCAAACTCGAAAAAACCGAACTCCCGCAGATCGGGTGGGACCAGGTGCTGCAGAATCGCGTCGCGGCACTTTTTGCGAAAGAACACTTCGTCCCCCACAAAAATGTACGCCGGACGCAGCTTCTTGCCCTCGACTTCAGAAACGAAACGCTCGGCTTGAGCGAAGGCGCGCACTAGAACGCCTCCAGGATATTGGAAACCAGGGTGCGGGCAAACTCGGATGATAGGCGCCGGAATGCTGGCGAGTCTTCTTCGAAGAACGTGCTCAACTCCTGCGAGACCTGGTACTGCTCGCGAAAGACATACGAAGGGTTCTGATAGAGAATTCTTCCCTTCCCGTCGGTGAGGGCCACACTCATGCTGACAATCACCAATACGGTAGAGGCGCGGCCGGTGGTCGAGTCATAAGTAAGCGGCGTAGTGGCGGCGGCGGTAACGGTTCCCCGCAACGTTGCGTCGGCAGAGTGCGGATCAGAAATGACGTGGTAGTTGGTGCGTGTGGTGAACTCCTGGACTACCGCGGCGGTCAGCATCTGTTCGATTTTATAGGTCTGCGTCTGGTTAACGAAGGCCGGAACCGCGAGCACGCGCAGATCAGAAGGCAACAGGTTGGCGCGGCCTGCGGTATGGTAACCGCATCCAGTGCTGAAGGCACATAGCAATGCGAGAAGACTGGCAACGCGAATCACTGAATTTTTCCTCTTGGTCGTGCCGCAGCCATACTCTCAGCCAGCTCGACCCCTATGGAGGCCGCAACCCGCAGGTTGTCAGATGTCGCCCAGAGCCAAACACTGTTTGGATCAACAGTGTCGGGAGTCAACGCAACCAGAATGTCCCCATGACCGGCCGCGTTGACGTTGCTGGGCGCCTCTTCGGAGGATGGCATCACAGAAATATGTTCACCGGCGAGGGCGCCGGAGATCTGCGCTATGTCGGCGGCGCCTTCCAATTGCAGGTTGAGTGAAACCGCATTCCCATGAAAAATGGGCGGCTGCAGAATCTGCACCGATGGAACTGTCGCCTGACCCGCAGTAATTTTCTTGTAGTGACGCACAATACGGTCGCTGACGGAGGACAAGGTGGAGACAGCCTTCTCGCCATAGCGCGAGACCAGATTGAATGCGACCTGCACGTCGAAGATATCTTTCGGCAGCTGCTGGAAGGAGAGCAGATTGACCGTCTGCTCGTGCAGCTCGTCCATGCCCTTTTGGCCGAATTCGGAGACTGGAAGAAAAATCGTTGCCACCGCGCGCTTCACAGGCACCGTGGCGTTCACTCGAAGTATTAGTAGAGCGAGAGCGACCGCAACGGGATCAGCTGCGACCACTGGGACGGGTGCGAGTTCCGGTGTGATGGTTTGGCCCAACTGGCGCTCGATCCAAGGGGCGCGAACCACGGAGCCGGGTTCGCTTTCCAGCGCGTACGAGAGATCAACAATCGAACTGCCGGCCTTCGAAACCTGCTTCCAATTCCGGCGCGTGGAATCAGCTTCAGAGGCGAAGAAGGTGAAATCAACTTTATCGAATTGCTCGCTGCGGACGCTCTGGATGAAAGTCATTTCATCTTTGACGGCTTCGAGCTTGCCCGTCGCCTCGTCATCATCGAGTAGTTTGATTTCAGAGGATGGAAAATTGCGCTGCTCCAGAACTTCCGCGACATCCTTACCCTTCAGCGATCCCGCACCGACAATCGCCACCCGATAAAAACCGGGTACGGCTTCGAGGTTAGCAACGCCGGCGGATTTGATATTCGAATTCATGAAGGTTGCGACGCCTGGGTGTAAGTTGGGGGCGGATTGTTTTTCTTGCGCCGGAACAGCCAATTCAGCCGCCAGAAAATTCCTGAGAACATATAGGTAAGGGCGATGACAAAAAGCACGGGGCCGGAAAACAGAAATATGCCGGCCAGCAGCAATCCAAAAATAACCACCAGCCGAAATGGCTGACGGGCGTGCATGTTGATATCTTTGAAGCTGTAGAAACGCCAGGTGCTCACCATCAGGTAACCGGCCAGCACGACTACGATCAGCCAGGTCAGCGCCGATCCCCACCACAGCAAGGGATCCCCGTGCGAGAAATGCACCACCGCCGCAACCACGCCGGCTCCCGCTGGAATCGGCATGCCGACGAAATACTTCTTGCCCGGACGTCCGGGATTTAATGGCTGCGGATTGACCGCGATGTTGAACCGCGCCAGACGGCTGGCTCCTGCAATCAGAAAAAGAAAACTGGCGATGGCGCCGAGCCGAGGCAGAAGGCTTGCCATGTCAGGCCGTGAGATTTCCGCCGAAACCTGGTGAAATCCCCACGCCCATGCGAGCAGAGCGGGCGCAATGCCGAAGGTGATGACGTCAGCTAGAGAATCGAGCTCGCGGCCGAAGTCGCTGGTAGTCTTGGTCATTCGCGCAATGCGTCCGTCGAGGCCATCAAAAAGAACCGCGAAGCCGATAGCTTTGGCGGCATTGTCGAAATGCCATGACCGCTGAACCGTAACCGGAACCTGCATGGCGTGCGCGACCGCGTACGAGACTGCACCATGAATTACCTGAAGGATGGCGTAGTAGCCAAGCAGCACGTTTGCGGCGGTGAACAGCGAAGGCAGAATGTAAAGACCCTTGCGAAAGCGCCGTGGACGCTGGTCTTCTTTTCTGCGCAGTGGATGGGATAGCTGTTCGTCCATCAGGAGTTCCTCTGTCGCTCGCGCGCAGCAGTGGTTCCAGCGAGTTCTTTTTCCTGCTTGAGGAAAGCCAGTATGCTGGAGCCGCCCTTCACGTTGTCGCCAACCTTCACTGCAACTTCAGCCGACGGATCAAGCAGCACATCGGTCCTCGATCCAAATTTGATCAGGCCCACGCGTTCGCCGCGGCGCACGCTGTCTCCCACTTGTTTAGTGAAGACGATCCGCCGGGCCAGTAATCCCGCAATCTGTTTAAAGATCACGCGATGGCCTTCGCCTTCAATCGTAACCGTATTCCGCTCATTTTGTTCGGCGCTGGCGGGATTCATAGCGTTCAGGTACTTGCCATGTTCATAACGCGCACCGCGGACAATGCCAGTAACCGGAGAGCGATTCACGTGAACGTTAAACACATTAAGGAAAATGCTGATGCTCTTGAATGTCTCGCCATTCACTTTGACGGTCGCAACGCTGGTGACCTTACCATCTGCCGGCGACACCACCGCGCCGGCCTCAGAGGGAATGACGCGCTCTGGATCGCGGAAAAACCATAGAAAAAATGCAGCCAGGATAAGGGGAATGATCGCCCACGACGGCCGGGTAAGCCATGCTACCAGCACCGCCGCTGCAATGAGCACCGCCCCGTAATAATAGCCATCACGAACCATTGCAAGGGATTATATTGCACCGGGGAACACGGATTCCGGTTAATACGAATTGAAAATGATGTGCGAAAAATGTTCGCGCTACCGCGGGATATATTTGTCCTGTGCCGCTTGAGACGGCAGCTCAATTGGACAAATCTTAAGCTACTTGGCCGCGCGAGACGTGCTCACGATACTGGCGCTCGATCGACTCCATCTGGTCTTTGAGCCGGAGCTTTAGTTTTTTTAAGCGGACTTCCTCGACCTTTTCGTCGTCGGTGAGGTAGCGTTTGTGGGTGAGGGATGAGAGGCGTTGCTCGTACTGCGAATGCTCCTGGGCCAACCTGCGAAACTGCTCGTGCGTGGCCAGGAGGTGATCTCTAGAGGCTAGCATCCTGCAGACCTCCTACGTTGAATTGTGTCTTCAAACTAGCACAGGACCAGTGCTGGTTCAACGAAGATTTTAAACAAAAATTGATCTCCTAGTGACCTCACATTAACGATTGGGTGCACCTGTGGAAGTGCAATTAAGAGTCAACGCGAGGAGGATCGCATCTTCCGGGGGCTGGCGGTAATACGCGTTACGTTTGCCGTTTTCCCGAAAACCGAACTTCTCGTAGAGCGCACGCGCACCTTCATTTGATTCGCGGACCTCGAGCAGAATGCGTTCCAAGTTGTGTTCGCGGGCGGATGCAATCAAGGCGAGTAATAACTCTGAGGCCAGACCGCGCCGCCGCTGTGTCTCTGCAACCACCAGATTTTCGAGCTCACACTCCTCGGCACTGAATCGAGCGACGAGAAAAGCCTGCAGCTTGCTGTCGTCTTCGAGGACCCAAAGAATTCGCTCCGCGGCCCCGGGTTTAAACACGGCCTGATAAGTCTGCTCGGACCAGTGGACGAGGCCGGGAACACTTCGTTCGAGTGCGACGATCGAAGGTAAGTCGGCGGCAGTGGCCAGGCGAGGGGGCGTGAGTGATTCCTTTCTCAGCTCTCAGTCTTCGACTTGCGGCTCGCGGTGCTGACTATTCGACGGGCGAACTTGCCGATCTCCAATTCTTTCATCGTCAAGGCCTCGCATCTCTGGTCGATGATTTCGTACATCTTGCGATTCTGCTTCTTGAAGGTTTCGTAGCTCGTCCGAGATTTCCAATAATCCATCGTCAGATAGCGGGTCTGTTGTTGCGCATCGTGAATCAGTTCGGTGCCGAAATAGCCTTTTGCTCCACGAAAAAATATCGCCCAGTCGCCCTCGGGTCCGTACGCTCGCTCAAAGGCGCGACGTTTGCGTGGATCGACGCGGAACTCCCAGATGATAACGAAGGTTGACTGGAGTTCGATTTGAGTGAGTCCAATAGGCATATATTCTTTGTAGAGACGTTGCTTGCAACGTCTCGCGCAACCGCGTGACGATGCAGGAAGACGTAGCCAGCTACGTCTCTACATCGGGGGCCCGGGTTTCTTCGCCTCGGCGTCGCTGCGGCGAATGTAGTTGGCATCGAGCCCCTCGGGTGAAACTATTTCGCCTGATTGAATTTTTTCAAAACCGAGGCGGGCGATCACGTCGGCGCGCGGGCGATCGATCTGAATAACCCGCAAACTATTTTCGCGAACGAAATCTGCGATCTTCGCGTCCGGCGTGATGATTTGGCGCCTTTCGTTCGCAGCAACAAATTCCGCGAGCGCGAGAAGTTCCTCATTGCGGATGGTCGTTTGCGATCCTGATATCTGAATGTTGGCTGCGTAAACTTCGCCGCGGCCGGCGTCGAGTGCGGCGACAACATCGCCTTGGGCTTCAGAGGCGCGCGCTACAGCTCCCAGCAGCGAAATGGCAGCGATCGGCTTCTGCAGAACTTCGGCGAGGGCTTTGATGGCGGCAAGTCCCACACGCAGACCCGTAAATGAACCCGGGCCGGATACGACCGCGAAGCCGTCAATGTTTCGTTTGGTGAGACCGTGGCGATTAAGCGTGTCGGAAATCTGGGGCACCAACTGTGCGGAGAAAGTTCCGCCTTCGAGCGGCACCACTTCGAGCATTCGCGCACTTCCCTGCTCAAATTTCACGAGCGCGATACTGCCATCTTTTCCGGAGGTGTCCACTCCCAGGATCAGCATAAGAGAGCAAGACTAATGGCTGGCTTCAACCAGTTCAATCAGCACGCCGGCAGTACTGGAGGGATGAAGAAAAATATAGCGATGGCCGCCGGCGCCGATTTTGATTTCGTTAGAGACAAGGCGCGTCCCACCGGACTTCAATTTTTGTACCGCTGCACTCAGGTCAGGCACGCGAATGGAAATATGGTGCAAACCCTCGCCCCGATTGGCAATGAATTTGGCGATCACCGAATCCTCGGAGGTGGGTTCGAGAAGTTCCAGCCGGGTTTCCCCGACTGGAACCATCACCACCCGAACGTTTTCGCCGGCGACGACTTCTTCCGGGGAAAGCGCAAGGCCCAGTTTTTCGTAGATGGCCTTTGCATCTGCGAGCGACCTTACGGCGATGCCGAGATGGTCAAGGGCAAAGGACATGCTCAAAGGATACAGCTGCGCCCCCTGCGGTCAAAAAAACTTAACCACAGAGGGCACGGAGGTTACACAGAGAGAAACTTACTTTACTTTCGCGAAAATAATAACCAGGGTATAAAGCGCCAAAGACTCAATCAGCGCTAGGCCAAGAATCAGCGCGAACTGAATTCCAGCGCGGGCTGCGGGATTTCTCGCCAAGGCTTCGGTCGCTGAAGCTGTAGCGCGGCCCTGGCCGATGCCGCATCCGGCAGACGCAATCGCCATGGAAAATCCGGCGGAAATCGCGACCCAGTTAGTTGCATTCGAAGTACCGCCTTGCGCGAACGCCGGCACCGCAAAGCAGAGCGCCGACAGCGCCATAAACACATTGCTCAAAACTCGCATCAGGTTACGCATTGTTTTCTCCTATGAAATGCCGCCAGTGGGTGGTTGACGTTACCGTACAAACGCCCTCACGCTGAACGGCGAGAAACCCAGTTCGGGTTTCAAGATTCGGGTCTCAGAACAAGTGAACCGGAAACTTGAACCTCGAAATTTAATGTTCGGTCGCGACTGCTCCTGCCAGATAAACCGTGGTCAAAAGAACAAAAATGTAGGCCTGCAAGAGCGCGACACCAATATGAAGACCGAGAAAAACCACAGGAACCGCAAGCGGAATAAGCGAGAAAAAGACCAATGTGACCATGTCCCCGGCAAACATGTTGGCGTAAAGACGGATGGTCAGCGACATTAAACGCGCGAGATGACTGATGATTTCAAGCGGCAACATCAACGGCGAAAGCCACCACATGGGGCCAAGGAAATGTTTCAGATATCCGACGCCGCTGGTTCTGAAACCCTGTACTTGGTAGTAAACAAATGCGCAAATAGCGCACCCAAGTGGAACCACTGGCGACGCGGTCGGCGATTCGAGTCCCGGAACAACACCGAACAGGTTGGCGATCAGAATGAACAGGCCCAGAGTCACCAGAAATGGCGTAAACCGTTCGCCGTGGTGGCCGATCACGTCACGGCTCTGGCCTTCAACGAATCCGTTGATGCCTTCAAACATGTGCTGCAAACCACCTGGGCTCTCCACCGACAGGCTAGAGCGCACCATGATGAAGATGATGAGAAGGAATCCAACTACCAGCACTTCCATCGCGAAAGCGTTGGTTATTGGCGCCTGGGGATATTCCGGATGGACGTGCAGCGCGGTCAGCAGCGCAGTAACCGGGGCGGCGAACCAATGGTTCAAAAGTCTGGTAAAGAGAAGTTGTTCGGGCATGAAATAAGCCGTCAGCCTTCAGCCATCAGCTCTCAGCTAAACCACGCCACGACTAAGAGCTAAAAGCTAACTGCGGTCGTCAAATCCTTCGTATCACCGCTGCATACGCCTCGTAGGCAGCTTCGCACAAGATCGCCGCTACGGGCAGAAACAAGCCCGCAAACAATCCATAAAGGCTCTCGCGGGAAACGGTAAGTATAACAAACGCGACGATGGCCATCAAAAAGTAGCGCAGCAGGAAACGATGGACCACGCCACGACTCGAAGCCGGCGTTCCTGACCCGATGGTGAGCTCGGCCAGCCCCGTCACAACTTTTTTGAGCCAGTGAAAATTCAGATAGGCGATGCTCGCGCCCAGAGCAAAGCCAATACCGATGCGCCATCCGAAAAAAATGCCCGTCGTGACAAGTGCGGCGATACCGAGCACCAGCATAAAAGTTTGGATTCGCTCCAGAGAGCGAGCATAGAAATCTTCGCTGACGGGCTGGCGCTGGGAGGTCACTTTAAGAACTGTTTTTGCTGGCGGTCCGAATCAGTTCCACAAACCCGGCGACAATGCCCAATAGCAATCCCACGATGTACAGCCAGGTGGTGTGCAGCCAGCGATCGAGCGCCACGCCGATAAGCCATCCGACCACTGTGGCCGCGGGAAAGATGACCGCCAGCTGGGCGTAGTTAGCCATTTGCACCCAGGAGTTTTTCTTGTCCGGTTCTTGCGGATCGGTCGCCATAGCTAAAGAAACCGCCAAATTCAGCCGAAGAACACTGTACCAGGACTCCTGCCTATGCATACTCGTCTGTCCGTGTGGCTGGTTCTTCTTTGCACGCCAGGGTTAGCACAACAAGCTGCAGACTTAACTCAGCTTAGCGTGGATGACCTGGCCAAGATTCAAGTGACCTCGGCCTCGAAAAAGGCTGAGAGCCTGTCAGAGGCGCCGGCAGCCATTTACGTTTTGACTGGAGACGCGATACGCGAAGGCGGGTTTACAACCTTGCCCGAGGCACTGCGAACGGTCCCGGGGCTTTACGTAGTGCAAACCAATTCGCATTCGTGGCAGGTAAGCACGCGCGGCTTTTCTGGAATTGACAACCGAAAAATGCTGGTTCTGGTCGACGGGCGCAGCGTGTACTCGCCTAACTTCGGGGGTGTCTTCTGGGACCTCGAAGATATCCCACTGGAAAATATCGATCGGATTGAGGTAATCCGCGGGCCGGGAGGAACGCTATGGGGAGCGAATGCCGTGAATGGCGTGATCAATATTGTGACTAAGAGTGCAGACCGCACTCAGGGAGTCACGGTTTCGACATCCGTCGATGCAGACACCGGTTATACCGGGTTTGTCCAATACGGAGGAGGCGTTGGCAATAGCCTGAATTATCGGATCTATGGCAAAGCGTCTTACTGGACACCCCTGACTTTGCCGAACGGATCGGGCCTCGATAACAGCTTCGCTTTGCCTCAAGGAGGGATGCGAGCGGATTGGGCCGCTTCGCAAAAAGATACGATCACGTTCGAGGCCGCTGAAGTAGATGGCCGCTATCAGGGATTCACACAGCTCAAGGACCCGGTAATCGAGGGAGAGTTGCTCAAGGATACGAATGTTGGCGTCCGCTGGAAACATGCGATTTCCAATCGTTCGAGCGCCGATGTCTTTGCCTATTGCGACTGGTATTCATATGGGGGCTTTCCCGAGGAAAAGCAGAATACCTGCTCCATGGAATTCCAGCATGATTTTGCTTTCAATGCGCGTCACTCGCTGATCTGGGGCGGATCTTTGGTGACCACGGGCGATTTCTCAGTGGACCTTCAGCCCGAATATCGCCGATTCGAACAAGAGAGCGGGTTTTTCCAATATGAGTACGAGGTCATCCCGGAGCGGCTCCGACTTTTAGCCGGATCGAAGTTCGAAGATAATCCGTTCTCGGGCTTCGAATATCAGCCGCAGGTGCGCGCGGTGTGGACAGTGCATAAGGCGCATTCGATATGGGGCAGCTTCTCACGAGCGGTCCGCGATCCCTCGCATTCCGAGGTCAATCTCGACGCCATCGCAGGTTTTGTTCCTTCTCCGGGTGGACTTATAACCCTACATGCCTTCGGAAATCCAAACTTGCAATCCGAGAATGTCGAGGCATACGAACTGGGATATCGTTTCCAGCCCAGCCCGACAGTCTCTCTGGATCTTGCGACCTACTACAACAGCTATGACAACTTAATTGTGTTCGCGCCTGCTGCGATTCAACCCCCTCTGGAAATTGTAACCGTAGCGACCAACGAAACAGCAGCGGGAGGGGGGACTGCGCAGACCCACGGAGCCGAATTCACCGCTAACTGGAAGCCGCTGCCGAGATGGATGATTTCTCCTACTTTTACCGAAACCAGGGGCAGCGCAAATGCCATTGCGTCCGTGCCTAAACACCTATTCGGAGTGCAATCGCGCATTGATGCGACGCGCACGATTTACCTGAATGCCGGACTTTATCACTACAATGCGCTCGCGCCGAGCGCAGGTCCGATCGTAGGATCGCCTCCGACTCCCGGAGTCCCCACTTTTAACCGCGTGGATGTTGGCTTGTCCTGGCGTCCGAAATCACAATGGACATTTAGCGTGTGGGGACGCAATTTGCAATCCGATCAGCATGTTGAATTCGTGAAAGATTTTTTCGGTGGAGCTCCGGCCGAGATTCCACGTTCGGTTTCGTTCAAGCTTATGTGGCAGTCCGGTACCGAGTCGAAATGAAAGTATGTGTGCGCGTCGACATTCTCGAGGAACCAATCCTTGGCAACAGGCGGCAATTGCAGTCCTACTTCTGTGTGCTATGGTTCCGGCTTGTTGCTGGTCTGCGCGGGCGCAGCAAACTGCTCGCGAATATCAAGTCGAGGCTGCCTACTTGTACAACTTTGCCAAAACGGCGAGGTGGCCGGCGG
Source organism: uncultured Acidobacteriota bacterium (assembly GCA_963702345.1). Classification (GTDB taxonomy): domain Bacteria; phylum Acidobacteriota; class Terriglobia; order Terriglobales; family Acidobacteriaceae; genus Gp1-AA145. The sequence continues at coordinate 253,541 of CAVPCD010000019.1, forward strand.
AGGTCCTGCCAGATCATGCAGGTTTGATTATCGGGGTCCTGGGGGGCGACGAAGACTTCGTAAAGGTACTGCGTGACGTCCTAGCAGGCAAAGATATCAACGGTCATACCATAGAGATCCGTTATCTTCGATCTCCGGAAGAGGTGAAATTTTGCCACCTGGTATTTTCCCGGGTCGCGGAACGGACCAATCGGGCCATAATTACCGAACTCGGCAAATCAAATGTCTTGCTGGTTGGGGAAAACAAAGACTTTTTAAATGACGGCGGAATGATCAACCTGACGCTCACCGGTGGGAAGATCACCTACAAAGTCAATACTGCGGCCTTCGAACGTGCCGGCCTACATTACGGCGATACGAGTTCGGCTGTGGCGACGGCCGATGAACAGACTCCAGAAGTGCAGCCGGAGAGTTCCCGCTCCATAGCTTTCCGTGTCGTGCCAGAGTATCCGAGACTGGCGATGTCGCTGAATCTTGCGGGGGCTGTGCAATTGCAAGCTATCGTAAGGGCCGACGGAACGGTGAAACAAGTAAAAGTAATTGGCGGCCATCCAGTGCTGGCGGAAGCGGCTGCGGCAGCGATCATGCGGTGGCGTTACGAGGTGGGGCCGAGGGAAACCACCGAAACAGTGAAAGTCAGCTTCGGGGAATAGCAGGAGCGCCACGGCCGGCTTGATAAGTCTCGATCAACTCCCGAATGCGGACGGCGTCGCGCTTGCGATGACCGTGGCTGGTGATCGGATCCGCGCCGCCGGTTGATCCAATCGTAATCTGTGACCAGATGATGCCCGTTGAAATCTCTACCGAGGCCACTTGCGAGATGGCAATGCTCTCTTCAGTGCTGCCGAAAAGGTGTCGCTTGACGCGACTGACGTGCAGCGGGGTTACGACAATCCGTATCGGAAAAAACACGTTGCCGCGGGTCCAGCGGCTGGCGGTGAAAATCTCGCCGGTTGATGCCGCAATGGTAGACATGCTTTCCTCTCAAAATTGAGTAGTCGCGGCTCGATCATCGTACTTCACTGCTGAATCGTCGAACAAGGGAGATTATCCGCGCTTGTCGGGGAAGATAAAGGTCCGGCGGGCAAGGTCTGATTTTAAAGTGGCATCTTCATAGTAGCGAGTGAGAATTCCACCCTTCCAAACCAGCAAGTCCGGATTCTTTTCCGCGAACTGAGTCCAATCTAGTTGTTCTGCGCCAGATCGCGCAATGCGTTCGGCGATGAAAAAAATATAGGCCCAGGTAATGGTTTCGTTATAAAGCTGGTCTTTGCCATGGCAAGCAGCGAAATGCTTTAGGGCGGCAGAAAATCTTTGCAACGCTTCGAGCGTGGAAAATTCGCGCAAGTAGGCGAATGCCAGGCGGACATGATCGGCGTGGTGAAAATCGCTGGTGGACACCGCTCCGGATTCGAACCTGTTAATTAGTTCCTTATCTGTCACCCGATGAACCTTCGCCGTGCTTTCATGCGTTGCCGCTTTGATTCTTTGCCCCAAGCGATTGCCCAGGCCGCGGCGGAATAGACGACAAGAAAACCGACGTTCGGCATTCCATGTAGAAGATGAATCACCAACGCGAGCAGGAAGGTAAACAGCAGAAGCCACGCCCCTTGCGCCGCAGTATGCGGAATCAAAAGCACCCAATCACTTCACCCCATCCCAATACCGGGCGGATTGCGTTCGGCGTGTGGGTGGATGGCAACTGATGCGGCGAGCCGGGGTGGAAAAGAAAGAGGGCGGCCTCAATCAGAATCACGATGCCTAGACACCATCGCAACCCGGTCGAGGCCAGCCGCATGCGGCCTTCTCCGTCATGAGCCGTCATAATCTATGTACCTCGTTTGCCGCGAGTGCCCTTGCCACGAATTTCTTTCAGGCGATGGCTGGCGGCGGAGTCGAGATCAAGCCCGTAGAAGTTCTTCAGTTCCTGTATCCGGGCCAGAGACGCAGGAGAAAACGGCGGCTTGCCGTCGAAGGCATGCAGCACAATTCCCTCCAGCAGATCGCCGAGTGTCATGTCGTGGAATTCGGCGAAGGCTTTAAGCACTTTAAGCAGGCGTTTCTCCATGCGCACGCCGGTTTGCACGCGCTCGACCAGGAACCCTTGCTGTTCCGTCATCGGTACCATGGTACCACGGTACCAGTTGTCCGAACAAGTCGCCCTGATGCCGCAGTTAAGTGTTGGTTATAATCGGCTTTCACTTTTCGACTCAGGACACCTATTGGCTCTCGACGAAAATATTTACCAATTGCGCCTCGAAAAGCTCAAGCAGATTGAAGCTCTGGGCCAGCGCGTTTATCCGACGAAGTACGAGTTCACCCATACAATTCCGCAAATTCTGGCGGAGTACTCGCCTAAAACTGCCGAGCAGCTGGAAGCTTCGCGCGTAAACGTTCGCGTTGCCGCACGAATTATGGCCATCCGGCTGATGGGCAAGGCGGGATTCGCTCATCTGCAACAGGCCGGGCAGCAGCTGCAGATTTATGTGAAGAAAGATGCGGTCGGCGAAAAAGGCTTTGAACTTTACAAGCTGCTCGATCTCGGTGACCACGTCGGCGTGAGCGGATACCTTTTCCGCACGCGCACCGGCGAATTGTCCGTGCACGTGGAGGAGATCACTTTCCTTTCGAAAGACCTGCTGCCGCTGCCGGAGAAATGGCATGGATTGACCGACGTAGAGTTGCGCTACCGCCAGCGTTATGTGGACCTGTTCATGAATCCCGAGGTGCGCGAAGTTTTTTTGAAGCGCGCCAAGCTGGTGCAGTCGATGCGGAATTTTCTCGACGCCAGGGGATTTGTGGAAGTCGAGACCCCAATGATGCAGCCGATCGCGGGCGGCGCCGTGGCCAAGCCCTTCATCACTCATCACAACACGCTGGACGTCGATCTTTTTCTGCGCATTGCGCCCGAGCTTTATTTGAAGCGGCTGACCGTGGGCGGATTCGACCGCGTGTATGAGATCAATCGCAACTTCCGCAATGAAGGCATTTCCACGCGGCACAATCCCGAATTCACTATGCTGGAGTTTTATCAGGCGTACACGGATTACCGCGGCGTTATGGATCTGACGCAGGCACTGATCACTCAGGCCGCGCAAGATGTGACCGGCGGCACCAGAACGAAATGGGGAGAGCAGGAGATCGACTGGTCAGACTGGCGGCGCATGACTATGCGCGAGGCGATCATCGAGTATTGGCCGGAGGGCGCGGGAGCGAAACCTGAACTTGCCGACTTCGCGTCGCACGATTCGGTGAAAGCCCTGGTTGCGAGATTCAACTCAACGCATTCGCACATGGCCTACGATCCGAACGAGCCTGCAGGAAAGACGATTGCGGGTCTGTTCGAAGCGGTTGCGGAAGAGCATTTGACGCAGCCGACGATCATTTATGAGTTCCCTACCGCGGTCTCGCCGCTATCGAAGCAGAAGGCCGACGAGCCGGACTGGACCGAGCGCTGGGAAATCTATATCGGGCAGATGGAGATTTCAAACGGCTTCAGCGAATTGAACGATCCTGAAGACCAGCGGCGACGCTTTGAGCAGCAACTGCAAGCGCGCGAGCGCGGAGACGAAGAAGCCCACCAGATGGACGAAGATTACATCCGTGCGCTTTCGTACGGCATGCCTCCAGCTGGCGGGGTGGGCGTGGGGGTTGACCGGCTGACCATGCTGCTGACCAATTCACAATCCATTCGCGATGTGATTTTGTTCCCGCTGCTGCGGCCGGAAAAGAGGAGTGATCATGACGAACAACGGTGAACAAGTCAACGCGGAAACAAATCGGCGAAAAGAAAATCGGCAGCGACTTCGGAGAGCCACAACCGCGTATTGCGAATCACTGTCGCCTTCGGAATCAGCCGAAGATCAATGCCTTCTGGAATGGTTGACACAAGCATCCAGTAAGGTGAATTTTGACGACGATACCGAAGATCAACTGTCATCATGAAATTCCACACCGACTATCTGCAATTTCACACTCGCAAACACCGCGAGTACATACACATCACGCCGCAGATTGAAGCGATCGTGAAGACGAGCGGCATCAAGGAAGGCATGGTACTGGTCTCGGCGATGCACATTACTGCCGGAGTTTATGTCAACGACAACGAATCCGGGCTGATCGAAGACATAGACAATTGGCTGGAAGAGTTGGCTCCATTTCGCGAAGATTACCAGCATCACGGCACCGGCGAAACGAATGGTGACTCCCACCTGAAGGCGCTGCTGATTCATCACGAGGTGATCGTGCCGATTACTGCCGGGCGGCTGGATTTTGGCCCGTGGCAACAGATTTTCTACGCAGAGTTTGATGGGCAGAGAGATAAACGCGTGATCGTCAAAGTGATGGGGGAGTAACACAAGGTGTTAGTGGTTAGTGGTTAGAGGTCGATCCGAAGTCGTCGATTTTCCGAATCGTTAATCGAGCATGACTCGCCACTAACCACTGATCACTTGCCTTGCCAATCCGGAAGCCGCTATATTCCACAGAAACTATGAGCGCTGACGAACTTCAAGAATTACAAGAACACGCCGAACACGCGGCGCATGATCGCTCGATGGCGCCGGTCTCGCTGACCATGGCGATTCTGGCAGTGCTGGTCGCGGTGGCTTCCCTGCTGGGTCATCGCGCGCATACGGAAGAAGTGATTCTGCAAAATAAATCCACCGACCAGTGGGCCTACTACCAGGCAAAGAACATTCGCCGGCATACAGATGAGTTGTTCGCTGATTTCGCGTCGGTGATATCCACCTCCGATGCCGCAAAAGCGGCACAACTTAAAGAGAAATATCAAGCCGAGGCAAACACCTTTCGCGATCAACAGAAAGATATCGACGCGGAGGCGCGAAAACTTGAAGACGAAACCAAGCTGGAGCGCCGCCGCGCCGACCGTTACGACCTGGCGGAAGTGTTTCTGGAGATCGGGCTGGTGGTGACTTCAATCACGCTATTATCCGGACGACGAATATTTTGGCAGGCGGGCATGGTGCTCGGTGTCGTCGGAATTGTGGTCACGGCAACGGCGCCGCTGGTGCGGTGATTCCGCAGGCATCATTGTCCATCCATTGAATATCAAAAGCTCTCAACTACAGAGGGGCGCAGAGAACACAGAGACAGGCACGTTTGGACGAAAGCAGAGTACCCGTGGCCTGGATATCGCCCGCGAAAAGCTGGTTCTTCTCTCGAAAATCACGTTGTGCGCTAACCATCCGGGACTATAATCGTCCATAACAACTCTGCCCGGAGCTGAACCAACTCAACCTCTCCGGTTGAATCCAGGTCAACGGCCCTTGACGGAGGCCAGAACAGCTCGCCCGTATTGAGGTGTTGTATGTCGACTCTGTTCGAGCTTCTGATCGTATGGGGAGTGCTCACAGCTGCACTGATTGCTTTGCTGATCTATCGCGGCACTCTCACAATGCAAGAGGATGACCAGCTTTTCCTCGGTGAATCCGAATCCCACATGGCTCGGGAACAAATGGAAATTATGAATCGGGTGAATAAACTCGCCCCGTTCGTGAAGGTCCTCGGCACAGCTTCGGCGGTGCTGATCCTTACCATAGCGGGAGTCGCGCTTTACCAGAAAATACTGGAGCAAGCGGCGCAGTAGGTCGCCGCCCGTGGTAGCACGGAACAACGCTGAGGCGGTTGTGTGTTCCGAATCGCTCCGGTAGCATCAGACACAAAACGCAATGGTTGTGTCTGACTCATGCCCATTTTTCAGCGTATAGCGGTAATCGGCGGCGGTCCAGCGGGAGCCTTGGCTGCAGCGGAGCTTGCACGCGCAGGACGTGAAGTTCTTCTCTTCGACGAAAAACTGGCTTGGGAAAAACCTTGCGGCGGCGGGCTGACAGACAAGGCCCTGGCGCAATGGCCGTTTCTTCGCGATGCGCGGGTCGCGCGCAACTGGGTCAGCGACTGCGAACTGATCGCTCCATCTGGACTGCGGGCGCGGTTTCCTCTCGAACGACAGATTGCAATTTTTTCCCGATTGACGCTGAATGGGTTGCTGCTGGATCGCGCGCGCGATGCCGGATCGAAACTTCTGCGCGAGCGAGTGCTTGGGATCGATGAAAACGGTGGCGGATGGTCGATTCGGACGGCCGCGGGCGGTTATTCTGCGGATTTTGTCGTTCTCGCCGCCGGCGCTCGCAATTCACTGCGTACTCGATTTACTGCCGCTCTGGGGCCAGAAAACTTTATGGTTGCGGCGGGGTATTACATTCCCGGCAATCACCACACGGTTCAAATCAAATTCCTGAAAGACCTTCACGGATACATCTGGATTTTTCCCCGGGCCGATCATTTCTCGGCAGGTATTTGCGGACGCATGCAGGGAAAAAGCACGGCAGAGCTGCGGCGGATACTCGAATCTTCCCTCCCCGAATTTGGGTTGAGCCTGGAGGGAGCGAGTTTCTATGCGCACATTATTCCGTCGCTCACCCCGGATGCATTGCGCAATAGTTCATTTGCCGGAAACGGATGGGCGATGATCGGCGATGCGGCCGGGTTCGTGGATGCGATCACCGGCGAAGGACTTTATTACGCACTGCGCTCGGCGGAGTTGCTGAGTGAGGCGCTGCTGGCGGGGGCGCCAGAAAAATATTCTGCGCTGGTGAAAAAAGATTTTCTGCCGGAGCTTGAGAACGCGGCCCGGATCGCAGACCGTTTCTATGTCGGTGAATGGATGGGTGGGCCGGTGGTTGAGAGGATGATTCAACTGACGCAGCGCAGCGCGCGCTTTCGCGAGATCATGCGGGATTTGTTTTCTGGGGCGCAAGAATATTCAGATTTGCGCCAGCGGGTGTGTGACAGCCTGCCGAGGATTGCGATGGAGGCGGCGGTGAGTGCGGTGTGGAGGCCGGCGGCACCCCAGCATCTAAAGCCCGGACTCAACGCGGAATGAGGGCCGCTTGACCAGTGAGCTGATCGTGGACGGGCGAGGACGCCCGTCGCCCCATGACCCAATCTATTCTGAGTACGCAGTGTAACTGCGTTCTCCCTCTGTGTTCTCTGTGGTTCAGGCTTTTGAATTTAACCACAGAGGGCGCAGAGTCACACAGAGGAAAGCCACAGAGGGATTTCGAGTGGTGCCGGGAACAGGACTTGAACCTGCACGCCTTTTACGGCACTGGATCCTAAGTCCAGCGCGTCTGCCAATTCCGCCATCCCGGCCTGGGCTCATTTTAAATCAGGCACACAAGCCGGAACGAATCCGTGCTCTGCTAAAATCCGCGTCATGCCAGACAGCAAGGCGCGCGCCAAAAAAATCAAACTTTTGCTCTTTGACGTGGACGGAGTTCTGACCGACGGGAAACTGTATTTCTTCCCGGCTCCCGCCGGAGCACAGCAAAGCATTCGGGATCAGGCGGCCAAACACGGCGGCCAGGGCGGCTTTGGACTGCACAGCGAAAGCTTCATCGAAGCCAAAGGATATAACGCGCATGACGGCGCGGGAATATCGATGGCGCGGCTGGGCGGAATGAAGACCGGGCTGATCACGAAAAGAATTTCTGAGACGGTGGCCCTGCGCGCACGCGATTTAAAGCTCGACCATGTGCACCAGGGAATCAACGACAAGCTCGGCGTGTTTAAAGAAATTTTGCAGCAGGAGAAGATGACCGCGGCCGAGGCGTGTTATGTAGGCGACGACGTCATCGATTTGCCGGTGATGTGGAATTGCGGATTCGCAGTCGCCGTTGCCAATGCGCGTGAAGAAGTAAAACGGGACGCGCATTACGTCACGAAACACAGCGGCGGCGACGGCGCTCTGCGGGATGTGATTGAGTTCATTCTGAAAGCTCAGGGTAAGTGGAAGAAGGTTGTGGAGCAATATATTGGGGAGAGGAGCCCGGGGAGCCAGTAGGTATGGTTTCACCGAGTTGCTGCTTAAGGCTTCCTGAAGAACTGAGGTTGCAAGGTCGATTTTGGGATAGTTACTTGATGACTAGAGACAAGGATTGACAGTACGGTATGAATTGGTTTTTCGCACTCGGATACATCGCCATCGGCCTGTTTTTCGTCCTCTGGGCTGGGCCGTTGTCCGTCCGCTACAATGCCTGGACCACTCAACTGCGCGAGCGTCATCCTAATTTCAACCCGCCGCCAACGCCAGAATGGAGGGTTCGAAATACCAGAATCATGAAAGTGATCTTTCGGGTTGCTGGTCTGTTCTTAGTTCTGCTTTCGGTGATGTATTTCTTGCCGCTCATCGCGGCGCGACGTGAAACTCAGAACTACTGACTAACCTAACCTTCCCTGCGCTTGCCCGTCCAACGCTCCTGGGCCTAAAATCGCCAGTTCGCCAAGTTCATACTTGAGGTCAATCGTGCGCCGACATTTAATTTTGTTCTTCTCGCTCTTAATTGCTTCACCCCTTACCTTCGCCCAATCAAACAGTTCGCAACCGGAATCGACCGCACCATTCAGCGCAGTGGATAAAACCGCCAACCCTTGCGCCGATTTTTATCAATACTCATGCGGGAACTGGATCAAGGCGGCGAAGATCCCTCCAGACCAAGCCTCATGGGGCACATTCCCCGAGTTGTTGGAACGCAATCAAACGATCATGAAGGGGATCCTGGAGAAAGCCGCCGCCGACAATCCGCAGCGCGATTCCATCGACCAGAAGATCGGCGACTATTACGAATCGTGCATGGACGAGGAGTCGGTGGACGCCAAAGGTCTGGAGCCGCTGAAACCTGAACTCGACCGCATCTCCGGCGTGAAGGACAAACAAAGCCTCATCGACGCGGTCGCGCGAGTGCACATGATCGGGCCGAATCCTTTGTTTAATTTTTACAGCCAGCCTGACTTGCACAATGCGGACATGGTCATCGCCTACATCGACCAGGGCGGCCTGTCGCTTCCCGATCGCGATTATTACCTTAAAACCGATGCTCACATGACCAAGATCCGTGGCCAATATGTGGAATATGTGATCCAGATATTCACGTTAGCGGGGCAGACGCCAGAACAGGCTGCGGAGTCGGCAAAGACCGTGCTGCGAATTGAAACGGCGCTGGCCAAGGCCGCAATGGACCGCACGGCGCGACGCGATCCGAAGACTCGCGACCACAAAATGAGCAGCGACGAGGCATCCCAGTTGGCGGCGAATTTCCAGCTGGCGAGATTCTTCGCCGACGTGAAGGCGCCCAAGGTTTCCGAGTTGAACGTGAGTAATCCAGAATTTTTCAAACAGGTAAATCAGCTGCTTGAAACAGAGTCGCTGGATGCGTGGAAGACGTATGTGAGCTGGCATCTGCTGGATGGAACCGCGCCGTGGCTTTCGAAGCCGTTCGTGGACGCTAACTTCAAAATGCAACAGGCACTGACCGGGCAATCAGAGATCAAGCCGCGATGGAAGCGCTGTGTGGCTTCGGTGGACGACGAACTGGGCGAGGCCCTCGGCCAGCGTTACGTTGAACTGACGTTTGGAGCCGAAGGCAAGCAGCGCATGTTGAAGATGGTAGAAGCCCTGGAGAAATCGCTGTCGGAAGACATTCAGAACCTGTCGTGGATGTCGGATGAAACCAAGAAGCAGGCACAGGTAAAGTTGAGCGCGATCCGTAACAAAATTGGCTATCCCGACGTATGGCGCAACTATAGTTCGGTTCAGATTATGCGCGGCGATCTGCTCGGAAATTTTCTGCGGGCCAATGAATTCGAAGCCCGGCGCGATGTCAACAAGATCGGCAAACCGCTCGACCGCAACGAATGGGGCATGACCCCGCCGACGGTAAACGCCTACTATTCGCCGCCGCGCAACGAGATTGTGTTCCCGGCCGGAATTCTGCAGCCTCCGTTTTTCGACAAGGACGCGGATGATGCGACAAACTTTGGGAGCATTGGAGTGGTCATCGGTCACGAGCTCACGCATGGTTTCGACGATCAGGGGCGCAAGTACGATCCGCAGGGAAATTTGCGCGACTGGTGGACGCCGGAAGATGGAAAGAAATTCGAAGAACGCGTCAGCTGTGTAGCCAACGAGTACAGCGGGTTTACTGCGATCGACGACCTGAAGTTGAACGGCCGGCTGACGCTGGGTGAGAACACCGCAGATAATGGCGGCGCGCGCATTGCGCTGGCGGCGCTGCATCATTACATGGCGGATAACAAGGGTGGAAAGGTCTCACAAACCATTGACGGCTACACTCCCGAGCAGCGGTTTTATCTAGGTTACGCACGCATCTGGTGCGAACTGCGGCGGCCTGAGTTGTCGCGCGCAATGGTCACCACCAACCCGCATTCCCCGGGAAAGTGGAGGGTGGATGGCGTGGTCCAGAACGTGGATGACTTTGAGCATGCGTTCAGCTGCAAAGCCGGAGATGCCATGGTCAGCCAGAACGCCTGCAGGGTGTGGTAGAGCAGTTGTCAGTGGCTAGTAGAGCAGCTAGTGGTTAGTGCAGAGATGAAACCTGACGACTACATCGGACTTATTGTATTTGTAGGATTCGGGCTCTGGTGGGTGCTGCTCCCAAATAGCGTCATCAGATTTTACGAGTGGTTTCACCGCCGAACGATTTTGCCGCCAAAGCGGTCGGTGGTGAGAATTATCGGACTACTTTGGATTGCGCTGGTGCTGGGGGTGACAGTACGCGCTATAAAGTAATTAAAAGGTCGTCACAGTGTGTTTTTAAAAAATTCTCAGTATGAATGAAGTTGGAGTGTCCGCCGGTGCTTAAGCCTGATCTCTAGCCACTGACCACTGACCACTGCTTTTTGCTAACATCCTTGCTTCCCTGCTCTGACCATGAATCACATTGGCGAAAATGTGGTGCGCATTGAGGCGCAAGCCTTATCTGATCTGGCGGATCGGATCGCCGGGCCCATGGCGGACGCGTTCAACCGCGGGGTGGAACTGCTGTTCTGCTGCCCCGGCCGGGTAGTGGTGAGTGGGATGGGCAAGAGCGGGCTGATCGCACGCAAGGTGGCCGCCACGTTAAGTTCGACGGGAACGCCGGCATTATTCATGCACCCAGTAGAGGCATTGCATGGTGATCTGGGGATGCTGGCGCACGGAGACGTAGTCATCGCGCTTTCCGCCAGCGGCGAGACGGATGAAATTCTGCAACTGCTGGCGACGATAAAGCGCCTCCGGCTGCCGCTGATTGCGGTCACGTGCGACGAAATCGAGAGTGATGCCCGAAGGAAAACAGGCGCGACGCAATCCACGCTAGCTTCCGCGGCAGAAGTGTTCCTGAGCTGCGCGGTGGCAGAAGAAGGATGCACGATGGGACTAGCGCCGACGGCATCGACCACGGCCATGCTCGCTCTGGGCGATGCGCTGGCAGTCGCGGTAGCTGAGAAAAAAGGATTCAAAGAAGAAGACTTCGCGCGACTGCATCCTGGCGGGAAGTTAGGCAAGCGACTCGCGCGCGTTGAGACATTGATGCACACTGGCGACGCGGTGCCGCTAGTTTCGCGGCAAACCAAAATGCCGGATGTGATCTACGAAATGTCGCGCAAGAAGCTGGGCGTGACCGCAGTGGTTGAAGGCGAACGGCTGGTAGGGATCATCAGCGATGGCGATTTGCGGCGGTTGCTCGAGCGCAAAGGGAAAGACGTTCTCGATATGTGCGCCGAGGAGTGTATGACCCGCGATCCAAAGACAGTGTCCGGCGAAGAGTTTGCCGCAACCGCTCTGGCAATCATGGAAGAGCGCAAGATCACTTCGCTGGCCGTGGTCGACGAAAGCATGAAGCTCGAGGGCATTGTTCACCTGCATGATCTTTGGGGAACGGAGATGGTGTAGTAAGGCAGAAGTCAGAAGCCAGAAAGCAGCTTGTAGATTTGGAATTACGATTAACCGCCGATGTACATCGAAACTGATTCTGACGACCGAAGATCGACGACCGACGGCGGATTATGACCTGGCAAGTCTGGCTGCTGTTCGTGATGACCGAAGCCGTGCTCAGCGTGACCCCGGGCCCCGCGGTGCTTTACGTTTTGTCACAGGCGATCCGGCGTGGAGCGGGAAAATCTGTCTGGGCAAGCTGGGGAATTCTTAGCGCAAACGCCCTTTACTTCACGCTTTCGGCGACCAGCCTGGGCGCGGTCATCGTGGCTTCATACAAATTATTTTTTCTGATCAAGTGGCTGGGTGCGGGTTATCTCGTGTATTTGGGTCTGCGGAGTTTTTTTGCGAAGAGCTCGGTACTGTCGCTTCCCGAATCAACTGGTGATCTCCGCAGTGGCCCTCGCATTCTGCGCGATGGGTTTTTTCTGCAGGCGGCAAACCCGAAAGCGATTTTATTCTTTACCGCAATTCTTCCGCAATTCATCGATGCTCACCACAACGTTGCGTTTCAGATTCTGGTGCTGGGGATTAGTTCGATCCTGGTGGAGTTTGTGATTTTGTTTGTGTATGGACAGCTTGCCGGACGAGCGTTGAACACAGCGCGCAGTCCGCGATTTGAAAAGTTGACGAATCGAATTGCGGGCTCGTTGCTGATTGGAGCGGGAGTGGGGCTGGCGAGACTGAGAAGAACGTGACCTGGGCCACCGAGCAATTTGTTGTTTCTGGACTCAACAAAGGCGTCCCCCCCCGATCACGGGGGAGGAGTTGATCGGAGGGGCAGATCAGATTGGTACCCGATCAAGCGGGACGATGAATTGGATTCCGGGAACGTCTTTTCCATGCAAACGATTGTCATTAGTGACAAACAAGTCTGCCCCCCCGACGCTCGCACATGAGAGTTGCACGACGTCCGGCGCACGCAAAGTCTTATCAGTTCTGAGGGAGGCGTAGAGCCGAGCAGCTTGCAAATCGAACGGGAGCACAATTGCGGTGTTGCTGATGGATGTTTCGTATTTCTGACAGAGCTCCTGGTCATCAGCCTGCATCGGCTTCACAAGAACCTCTCCGAGGGTCAGCGTGGATGTCAGCAACTGGTCACCCCTTCTGAGCATTTTCTCGCGCAACTCCGCTGCCTTTTGGGAAAACTTTCCATAGTCTTCGAACAAGTAGATGAAAATATTGGTATCCCAAAATATACGGCTCATTCCCACCCCTCGCGTATGCGACGGACATATTCATCAGCGTGCTCATCCGCCCAAAGATCCTTACCCGAACCCCGTAGTGCGAGTAACGGATCACGTTCGTGCGCCGTATTAGCTGCCGCCGTACACCAATCGCGATACCAGCCCAATAAGCCGTTGTAGCCATGGGGCAAGCCTTCCCTCTTCGGAGTTGTCTTAGCACCTTCACGCTCCGGGTGATAATAATCACCCCGACGAAACAGGCGTCGTCGACCGGGGCCAGTTTCAACAAGTATTCGGTGGCGACCAGGATTGGGCGCGCGGTTCGCGACGCAATGCTGAACCACGTGGACGTAAAACCCGGGACGAAGCGGTCCGATGGACTCGCGCCACATCTGTCTAGCGCTCTCCATGATTTCCTCAATGCTGAAATCAAAGCGGTCCTGATGCTTGCGATGTAACAGCGCCGTTGCAACCCAGACCTCGTCCGCTAACTTCACCCGTGTATTTATTGCAGTGGTCATCGGCTGGTCTCCATTTCTAAAACGATTGTTACATGGTTATTACGAATTGTCAACTGTTTCGTACATAAATTAACATTACATACATTTTATTAATCATGCACGTTTTCCAAGGCTTGAGCGGTCCTTGGCGGCGGATTTTCACGTTTATAAGCATCGATTACAATACCGATTCCCTTGTCATTGAGGAGCAATGATCCCATGCATCGCTGGTCACAGCTTTTTATTCCCACACTGCGCGAGGCGCCGGCGGATGCCGAGGTCGCCAGCCACAAATTTCTTGTCCGCGCGGGATATGTTCGGCAATTGGCGGCGGGAATTTACTCATATCTGTTTCTCGGGCAGAGATCATTTAACAAAATTACCGCCATCGTGCGCGAGGAGATGGACCGCATCGGCCAGGAATTTTATTTGCCGGCGCTGCATCCCCGGGAATTGTGGGAGGTAAGCGGGCGCTGGTCAGTGATGGGCGAGAACCTCTTCCGGCTCAAAGATCGCAAGGGAGCGGAACTCTGCCTGGCCATGACCCACGAGGAAAACATGACCGAAATCGCGCGCAAGGAACTGCGCAGCTACAAACAGCTTCCGCAGATCTGGTATCAGATCCAAACCAAGTTTCGCGATGAGCCGCGGCCAAAGGCGGGGCTGCTGCGGGTCCGGCAATTCCTGATGAAGGATTCGTATTCGTTTGATATCGATGCGGCAGGGGTGGACGTTTCGTACCAGAAACATCGCGCGACTTACCAGCGAATATTCGACCGTTGCGGGTTGAATTATTTAATCATCGACGCGCATTCGGGAGCGATGGGCGGCTCGCAATCAGAAGAGTTCATGGTGTACACGCCGGCGGGAGAAGATCAGGTGGTGAGCTGCGCGAATTGCAAGTACGCGGCAAACCTGGAAAAAGCGACATCGAAGCTTGATTTAGTAACTGATCTTTGGCCCGAAGGTGACGGTAAACCCCTGGAAGTGCACACTCCGGGGATGAAGACGATTGAGGAGGTTGCACGGTTTTTGGGCGTTTCACCGAAGAACAAGATCAAAACGCTGGCATTGATGATTGATTCAAGCACGGGCGGGGACGCCCGTGCCCCCAAAAGCCCAGGTGGATCGAGGAACCACATCGGCTCCCGGCCGGTAGTTGTTCTGGTGCGTGGCGATCATCAACTGAATGAAGCCAAGCTTTCGACGGCGCTGGCCGGCAAAGAAACTCGGCCGATGGAAGAAGGAGAAATCCAAGAGCTCTTCAAGTCGCCAGCAGGATTTCTGGGGCCGCTCGGAATCGAGTGGGCGAAAAATCTCGCCGACACCAATGGCCCGATTTTGCTCGTCGATAAAGCGCTCGAAGGCCGGACGAATTTAATCGCCGGGGCGAACAAGCAGGACTATCACATCAAGAACATCACCCCCGGGAAAAATTTTGAACCAACGGCCTATGTCGATCTGCGGGCAGTCGCGACCGGCGATGCCTGCCCGAACTGCGGCTCGCCTCTACGCATGGATACCGCTGTCGAGATCGGACACATTTTTAAGTTGGGCTACAAGTATTCGGAGTCTATGGGCGCGCGAGTGCTAGATAAAAACGGCAAGGAAGTCATGCCGATCATGGGCTGCTACGGCATTGGAATAGAACGCATCCTTACGGCTGCCATCGAACAGAGCAACGACGAAAACGGCTTCTGGTTGCCGCGGTCGATTGCGCCTTTTGACATCGTTATTACGCCAACGAATGTCTCCGACGAGAAGCTGAAGACCACTGCCGAAAGCATCGCAAATCGCCTGGAATCAGCCGGATTCGACGTGTTACTAGACGACAGGGACGAAAGGCCAGGGGTTAAGTTCAAGGATGCTGACCTAGTGGGCATTCCCTTTCGCGTTAATGTGGGGAAAAAAGTTACCGAAGATAGGGTGGAAGTGGTTCAACGCTCGACCCGCCAATCTCAGGATGTTAGCATCGCGGGCATAGTCGAGTATTTTCAGGAAGTTCTGGAGCAAGCGCACAAGTAGTGCCAATGTGCTTGCCTCCTTGGGGAGCGGGCAGATGAGCACGATTAAAATGTTTTTGTCGTTGTTCCTGATTGGCGGCGCAGTTTACGTGGGGGCGAAGATTATTCCTCCGTATTTCGAAAATTACCAATTCCAGGATGCGGTCAAGAACGAAGCCACCCTGGACACCTACAGCAGTAAGAACGAGACGGATATTCGCACGGCTGTTTTTCGCAAGGCGCAGGACCTCGACATCCCGATCACGGAAGAACAGATTCACGTGCAGCGCCAGGGGATGCAAGGCAGCGGTCTGATCATCATTCGCGCGCCGTATGTAGTCCATGTCGACCTTCCGGGATATCCCATGGACCTGCACTTCGACGCATCCACGGAAAACCGGGGCGTACTCTAGAGGTACGTTCACCCACCGTTGTGATCGATTTACCCCCGAAATCTATTAGAATGGGAACTACTCCGGCCCACGGCCGGGCATGCTCTGGTAATGATTGCTCGCGCCGCGCATCTCACCAGCAGTGACATGATTTGGTTTGAACCCTGGGGTTACTGCGCCAACAAGTGGCCATAAAAATCAGAATTCCGCGTCGAAGGAACCGGTCGGGAAAACCCGGTCGCGATCCCGTGCTGCGCTTTGCGCTGGGAGCGTTCCTCATTCTTGCTGTTGTATTCGCGGTTTTCTTCTCCTACTACTACGTCCATTATGAACGCATCATTGCTCAACGCTTTGAGGGTTCGGTATTCGCCAATTCGGCCAAGATCTATGCCCGGCCGGTTTCGATTGGCATAGGGGAGAAGGCGGACGTTAAAGAAATTGCGACCGCCTTAAGACACACCGGCTACACGGAAAAGAGCGGGCAGTCGTCGATGGGCAGCTATCACCTAACCGCGGGCAGCATACAGATCGAGCCCGGACCGAACTCCTATCACAGCCCTGAACCCGCGACCATACGCGTGCGCGACGGAGAAGTGGCCAGCATCACCGGCAATGGGGGAAGCCAGCTGGAGGCATACGAGTTAGAGCCGGAGATGATCACTTCGTTATTTGGCGACCAGCGTTCGAAACGCGAAGTGGTGCGCTACAACGAAATGCCTAAGACCCTGGTCGATGCGGTGTTGGCGATCGAAGACCGGCGGTTTTTCCAGCATAATGGCGTCAATTTTCTGCGCTTCGCCGAGGCCGCGTGGATTGACTTCACACGGCAGCGTCACGAGCAAGGCGGATCAACGCTCACCATGCAGCTGGCCCGCGGCTTCTTCCTGACCCCGGAGAAGACGATCAAGCGTAAGCTGACCGAAATGCTCATCGCCATGGAGCTCGAGCAACGATTCAGCAAGCAGGAGATATTCGAGTTTTATGGGAACTGGGTAGACCTTGGACAGCGCGGTTCGTTTGAGATCAGCGGTTTCGCGGAAGCCGCGCACGCTTACTTCAACAAGGACCTTAAGGACATTACCCTGCCGGAAGCCGCGTTGCTGGCCGGGATCATCCAACGGCCAAGTTATCTTTCGCCGTATCGACATCCAGAACGCGCACAGGAGCGCCGGAATCTGGTTCTCGACAGCATGGTCGAAACCCATGCCATCACTCGCGAACAAGCAGATAAGGCCAAAGCCGCGCCCCTGAAACTTGCCCCGCCTAACGTCGAAGCCAGTCAGGCGCCGTATTTTGTCGACCTGGTGCGAGAATCGCTGATTCCCAAAATCCCTGAGCGCGAAATGAACGAGCAGGCGTACCGGATCTATACAACGCTCGATCCCGACCTGCAACGCGCGGCAGCGCAGGCGGTCGAGAGCGGCATTAAGTTGGTCGATGATCAGGTACTCAAGCACCGCACCAAGCGAGTGAAGATCGGCAAAGGGAAGTACGAAACCCAGGTCTCACCCGGACCGCAAGCGCAAGTCGCGCTGATCGCGATGGATCCTCATACCGGCGAGGTGTTGGCGCTGGTGGGCGGACGCAATTATGGCTTAAGCCAGCTCGATCATGCGGTCGCTAAACGGCCCACGGGATCGATCTTTAAGCCGTTTGTTTACGCAGCCGCGATGAACACGGCGATTGATGGCAGCAATCCGGTTTACACTCCCGCGTCGATTCTGCCTGACGAGCCGAGCACGTTCTCTTATGGCGATCAGATTTATGAGCCGCGGAATTACAAAGAGGAATACCACGGCGATGTGACCGCACGTTATGCGCTGGCCATGTCATTGAACAACGCTACGGTCAAGATGGCTGAAGAGGTGGGATACGACAAAGTGGTTGACCTGGCAAAAGCGGCTGGGATCACTTCGGTGAAAGCGACTCCGGCCATGGCTTTGGGTGCGTACGACGCGACGCCGCTCGAAATGGCTGCGGCTTATACGGTGTTTTCGAACAACGGAATGAGGCTCTCGCCGGTATTGGTCAAATCGGTGCGCACGGCAGAGGGCGATCCGGTGATGAGCTTTAATCCAGAGACGCGCCAAGTGCTCGACCCTCGCGTGGCCTATGTCATGACGGACATGCTGGAAGGCGTAATCAACAACGGCCTGGGTTTTTCGGCTGTTCGGGCCCATGGATTCCAGCAGCCGGCGGCCGGAAAAACCGGCAGCTCACATGACGGGTGGTTCGCAGGCTACACCAGCAATCTGTTGTGCATTGTCTGGGTCGGATTCGATGATTACAGCGATCTGCGGCTGAGCGGCGCGCAGACCGCGGCGCCGATCTGGACCGAGTTGATGAAGAAGGCGGCCGAGTTGCCGCGCTATTCTGACATGAAGCCTTTCTCGCAGCCAACCGGTGTGGTTGACGTGCAGCTCGACCGGATCACGAATTTGCTGGCCACGCCTTCATGCCCGCAAACTTATAGTGCTGCATTTATCGTGGGGACGGAGCCCACCAGCACTTGCGATCAGGGCAACGGTATTCACGGAATCCTGTCAAAGATTTTGGGCCTGGGGAACCCCCAACCCGAGCCTCCCCCGGCCGAAGCAGCCGACCAGTCGGGCGAAAAGAAAAAGGGATTCTTGGGCAAAATCGCTGGTATGTTTAAAGATGACAAGAAGCCGGATCCTCCGCCCAAGCCGCCGGATGCGACCGCCACTCCTCATTGAGTTACCCTCGGCGACAGCGAGAGCCTTGATGGGAACTTGAGGGGCTCGCACGGTGTCTGTTAAATGGGAGTTCCTGCTCAGGAGGGGTGATATGTTTAAGGCGTCCTTCCGCCAAGCGCTACCATTGGCGCTTCTCGGTTTCCTTACTCCATTTGCGTCCGCGCAAAACCCGTCATTAGATCAAATACAGATCGCGCCTCCCATGAGGCAGATCGCGCCGCCTTCAGGCAGCGCATCAGCCGCGGAGCTGGAGAAACAGGGCGATGACCTCCGCTCTAGAAAGCAATACATGGACGCCATCGACTACTACCATGCCGCGCTGACGAAAGCGCCCCAGAACGCAGCCATCTGCAACAAGCTGGGAATTGCCGAGCTGATGCTGCAACGCTTCAAAGAGGCGGGAAAAGAATTTCAACTCGCAATCAAAGCGAACCGTAGCTTCCCGGAAGCATACAACAATTTGGGCGTGATCGACTATGAGCGGCACAGGTACGGTCCGTCCATTAAACAATACAAGAAGGCTTTGACCATCGAACCAGACTCGGCGTCTTTTTACTCCAACTTGGGAGCCGCCTACTTCGCTCGCAAGGAATTTGAACATGCGACCGAGGCTTATTCGAAAGCCGTGCAGCTCGATCCAGCGATTTTCGAGCGCACCTCGCACACCGGCATCTCAGCGCAGATGGCGTCTCCGGAGGACCGGGCACACTATGATTTCGTGCTCGCCAAACTCTATGCCAAGATTGGCGACCACGACCACTCGCTCGAGTTTCTGCGCAAATCGATGGAAGAGGGCTACAAAAACGTCAAAGACGTTTACACTGACCCAGAGTTTGCGGATCTCCGCAAAGACGCCCGCTTTGCGGAATTGATGAAGAGGCAGCCGGTGGCGATTCCGGAGTAGCTATCCTACAAGCCTTGAACCGCAGAGATCGCAGAGTCGAACGCAAAGGTCGCAGAGAAAACGAATTCCGGACCGTCGACTGCGGTGCGGGGAGGAAGTTCATCCTTCAGAAAGACTCTCCCGGGGGCGATACAGCGCGTTCTTCGAAGACGAGGGCGAAACAGGGCATTTTTACGCTGTCGACCCGACCCATAAACCTGAGGCGTTTGTCGATGCAGTTCGGATATTGCCGGACTAACTTTCCCGACTTTGCAAATCCAGTTGCTGGAGGTTGGTCGCAGTCAGATCACAGTTGGTCGGAAGATGCTATTCGCTGGCTGAAGATGGAACAGCTATGGCAGGATCCCTAGTTCCCACTCAGTAATCACGCACCCCGCGGCCAGTTACTCACATCAAATCAGTACCGTATAATTTAAGTGTTCCCCCACATCTCATGGTCGGTGCGGGCGGATAGTAAGTTTTCATGGCAGGAAGGACCCCTTAGTTAATGGCTACAACTGATGTTGGGCTGCACGCGTCCGCTGGGCGGCCCGCGGCGGTACCGATTGTCAACAACATGAGCATTCAGGTCGCGACCGTGAACGGCAGCGGCTCGCAAAGTTCCAACACTGTACTGCTCCGAACCATCTTTCAGATGGGCGTTCCCGTGTCAGGGAAGAACCTTTTTCCTTCGAACATTGCCGGCCTGCCCACCTGGTACACCATTCGTGCCAACAAGCATGGCTACGTCGCACGCAAGAAGGAAATTGATTTCCTGGTGGCGATGAACCAGGAAACCGCGCGGGACGACGTGAAGTCGCTGGCGCCGGGGGCTGCGGTGCTTTATGACGAGCCCCTGAACCTGAAGTCGATGCGCGATGATCTGATTTTTTATTCTGTGCCTTTCGACAAAATTGTTGCGACGGTCTGTCCCGAGGCCAAGCTGCGCAAGCTGGTCAAAAACATGATTTACGTCGGCGTCGTAGCCAAATTGCTCGATCTCGACATGGCGGAAGTAGACAAAGCGCTGCGCAAGCAGTTCGCGAAAAAAGTGAAAGCTGCAAATTTGAACCTGGCAGCGGTCAACGCCGGCTTTGACTACGCCGGGGCCAGCTTGACCAAATGCGACCCCTTCCGAATCGAGCGAATGGACAAGAATCACGGCAAGATCATCATTGACGGGAACGCGGCGTCGGCGTTGGGCTGCGTGTTCGCAGGATGTACCGTGTTGAGCTGGTATCCGATCACGCCTTCGTCATCTCTGGCCGAAAACATGATCGACTACCTGAAGCGCTTCCGTATCGGCCCCGATGGTAAAGCAACTTTTGCCGTAATCCAAGCCGAAGACGAACTCGCGGCGATCGGAATGGTGTTGGGCGCCAGCTGGGCTGGAGCGCGCGCCATGACAACCACATCCGGCCCAGGAATTTCGTTGATGTCAGAGTTCGCAGGCCTTGCGTATTACGCCGAGATTCCGGCAGTAGTTTGGGACATTCAGCGCGTCGGCCCGTCTACCGGACTGCCCACGCGCACTTCGCAAGGTGACATTCTTTCAACCGCGCTGCTCTCGCACGGGGACACCAAGCACATCATGCTCTTCCCCACTTCTCCGCACGAGTGCTTTGAAATGGCGATGGACGCGTTCAATCTGGCGGAGAAATTTCAGACGCCGGTATTTGTGATGTCCGATCTTGATTTGGGCATGAACAATTGGATGTCCGATCCGTTTCCGTATCCCGATAAGCCGATTGATCGCGGCAAAGTTTTGAGCAAAGAAGATCTCGACAAGTTGGGCGGATTCGGTCGTTACAAAGACGTGGACGGCGATGCCATTGGCTATCGAACTCTGCCTGGCACGCAGCATCCCGCGGCCGCATATTTCACGCGTGGCAGCGGGCACAACGCTCAGGCAAATTACAGCGAGCGTCCCGACGACTACGAAAACAACATGGAACGGCTGCGGCGTAAGTTCGAAAATGTGCGCTCGGTTGCGCCGGCGCCGGTGATAGAAAAGATGCCGAATGCAGAAATTGGCATCATCGCCTTTGGCACCACGCACTGGGCGCTGATCGAGTCGCGTGACCAATTGGGCGACGAATACAAACTCGCGACGGATTATCTGCGCGTAAGGGCATTTCCGTTCAGCCATGAGGTCGCGGATTTTGTGCGCTCTCATAAGCGCGTGTATGTGGTGGAGCAAAACCGGGACGCGCAAATGTTCAGTCTGCTGCGTATGGATCTGGACGCCGAACTTTTGCTGAAACTGCGTAGCGTTGCGAGGCTGGACGGTCTGCCAATCGACGCGCGTTCTGTGACCGACGAGATTGCGGCAATGGAGGAGAAGTAAATGGCAACCACACCAGCTCCGAAAACTAACCGGCTTGGGCTTTCCGTGATTGATTACCGCGGGGGCAAAACCACGCTGTGCGCGGGATGCGGGCACAATGCAATTTCGGAGCGCATCATCGACGCATTGTACGAAATGGGGGTTCAACCGGAGCGCGTCGCCAAGCTCAGCGGAATCGGATGCTCCTCGAAGACCCCGGCATATTTTCTTTCCCGCGCCCACAGCTTTAATTCGGTGCATGGACGTATGCCATCAGTTGCAACCGGAGCGATCCTGGCAAATCACAGCATGATGGCGCTCGGTGTCAGCGGTGATGGAGATACAGCCTCGATCGGCATCGGTCAGTTTGTGCACCTGATGCGCCGCAATCTGCCGCTGATTTACATCATCGAGGACAACGGGGTTTACGGCCTGACCAAAGGACAGTTTTCCGCAACCGCGGATCTGGGTTCAAAGCTCAAGACAGGCGTGGTAAACGAATTGCCGCCGATTGATACCTGCGAGCTGGCGATTTCGCTGGGCGCTACTTTCGTTGGCCGATCGTTCTCCGGCGACAAGCGGCAATTGCACGCCATGCTGAAGGCGGCGATTGCCCACCGCGGGACCGTTTTGCTCGACGTGATCTCGCCTTGTGTAACTTTCAACGATCACGAGGGCTCGACCAAGTCTTACAAATATATGCTGGACCACGAAGAGCCTCTGCAGGAAATCAACTTCATTCCCGCATTTGAAAATATTTCAGTGGACTACGATCCTGGAACGACGCTTGAAGTCGAGATGCATGATGGATCGAAACTGCGACTGCGGAAGCTCGAAGAAGATTACGATCCCACGGACAGAATTCATGCCATCACTCGGCTGAACGGGGCCAAGGAAAAGGGCGAGATGCTGACTGGCGTGCTCTACCTGAACACCAAAGTGCCCACATTTCTCGATCTGTTAAACATTACCGACCAGCCTCTGGCAACGCTACCGACGTCGGCGGTGCGTCCAGGGCCAGAAGTCTTGGAACAGGTCATGGAAGAGCTGCGGTAGCGATCCCCCTTGAAAGCGGACGGTCATTAACTTTTCACTCCCGGCATTTCCGAGTCGGGCTTTCAAATGACGCCGACTCGCGGCTAAGCCTGCAAGTTTTGATACTCTTTTCTGTTCCTCGCGCCATTGGATTGCAACAGCTTGCGAAAATTCCTTCTCATAATTTTTACTGTGCCTCTGCTGGCGGGGCTGGGCTGGTGGTACTTTCACCAGCGCGACCTTGGGAATCTCGATCCGGGTTATCGCGAATACGCCTACATCAGCAACGGCAAAAGCAATACGGTCTCGGTGATTGATCTCCGCACTTTTCGTTTGGAGCGGACTTTGCATGTCGGCAGCGGGCCGACGGGTATCGCGGTCAATCCGAAAAAAAATGAAGTTTACGTGGTCAACAGCGGGTCGGCGAATGTGAGCGTGATCGAGGCTGAGCGCAACGCAGTGACTGCTACGATCGGAGTGCAGAGCGCTCCGTACTTTATCGACGTCTCGCCGGATGGGCGTCGCGGCTACGTTGCGAACTCGGGATCGAACAGTGTGTCTGTGATCGATCTCGAGCAGCGCCGGGTCACGGGAAATATTCGCGTTGGCACAGCTCCGGGACTGGCTCGGGTTTCTCCTGATGGAACAACCGTTGTGGTCAGTAATCGGGGCGGCGATTCCGCGTCGTTCATCGACACCCGCAAACTCTCTCTGCGCGGAACCATTCCGATATGCCATGAGCCAACCGACATTGCCATTCTGCCAGACAGCAGCAAAGCGTTCGTCGCGTGTTCAGGGTCCGCGCAAGTGGCTTCAATTGACTTGAAAAACGGCAAACTGCTGGACCTGCTCGACGTGGGCAAGACCCCGGTGAGTCTGACGCTCAAGCCAGACGGCGGCGAACTTGTGGTTTGTAACTTCGATTCCGACAGCATTTCGCTTATCGAAACCACCACCGACGAAGTCCGCGGCAGCTATTTGATTGGCAGGCATCCGACTCGCGGAGTCGTGACCGCGGATAATTCCCGTTTGTATGTAAGTAATTTCGGATCTGACGCGGTGGCAGTTTATGACATCGATATGGGGAAGGTCATTACTTCGGTGCCGGTAGGCGGCGCTCCCGACGGCCTGGCACTCTCACAGAGCCAGAATTATCTCCTCGTCCTCGATACGCAATCAGGGGACGCGACCCTGATTCAAAAACGGAAGCCGCGAAAACTGGAGCCGGGCGAGTATGGCCTGCTCACCATGATTCCCGCGGGCGCGCAGCCCAATAATGTAGTGGTCAAGGCCTTCATGCTGAAGCTGCAGCATTGAGGCTCGCGGCAATAGGTATTACGCGTTCGCGCCGCAGCACTTCTTATATTTCTTACCAGAACCGCAAGGACAGAGATCATTGCGGCCGACTTTGGCGCTGGTGCGCACGACTCTTTGCACCGGCTGGCGATCGCCGGCGCCGGCCATGCGGGCCTGCTCAAGTTCGCGCCGCTTGCGGCGCTGGAAGGCTTCTTCCAGATCATCCATGGAAGTGGTGACGCCTCGTGGCGGGCGATGTCCGTTGCCGTCGGTTCCGCCCCCAGAACGGATGGCAGGCACGCCGCTCGGGCCGCCCTGGTCTAGATCTTGTGGGCCGCCACCAGCAGGTCCAACTCCACCCGCGTCGCCGCGGGAAATGATCTGCATTAGATATAAGTAGCGGCTGGTGTCTTCCTGGAAGCGCTGCATCATGGCTTCGAACATATCGAAAGACTCGCGCTTATATTCAACCAGCGGATCTTTCTGACCGTAGCCGCGGAGGCCGATGCCTTCCTTCAGGTGGTCCATGTTCAGCAGGTGCTCTTTCCACAGCTGATCGAGCACGCTCAACATGATCATCCGCTCGTGGTAGCGCATCGCATCGAGACCGATGAGATTTTCTTTTGCTTCGTACCGCTGCTTCAGTTTTTCGAAGATCGCATCGCCCAGTTCCTGGCGATTCAAGGTTTCAGGCTTGATGTCTTCGGCAAGAATGTCCACCCCGAAGCGGGTGAAGATCGCATCCTTCAAGGCCTTAATGTCCCAATCGGCAGGGTGCGTTTTGACCGAGGCATGCTGGTCGAGCAGGTCACTGAGAATTCCAGCGACATAATCTTCGAGGATCAGATCCTTCTGATCGACACCTTCCAGCAACTGGCGGCGCAGGCCGTATACGGCCTCGCGCTGTTTATTCATTACGTCGTCATACTCGAGCAGATGCTTACGGGATTCGAAGTGCTGCGCCTCGACGGCTTCCTGCGCCTTCTCGATTCGCCGGCTGATGAGCTTCGATTCGATAGGGACGCCTTCTTCCATGCCAAGGCGCTCCAACAGCTTCGAGACCCACTCTTTGGCGAAGATGCGCATCAGATCATCTTCGAGCGAAAGATAAAAACGCGAAGCGCCGGGATCGCCCTGGCGACCGGCGCGTCCGCGAAGCTGGTTATCAATCCGGCGGGATTCGTGGCGCTCAGTGCCGAGAATGAATAAACCGCCGAGATTAATCACCTCGTCGTGTTCTTTATCGGTTTGTTGCTTGTAACGAGCCAAGGCTTCATTCCAAAGTTCGGTAGGGACCACATACTCGTTGCCAGCGTAGTACCAGACCGTGCTGGTCGAGTTGTCCACTCCAACTTGAATCTGACCTTGGGCCGCGCGCAGAGGTTGCGCAATTCCCTTCTGGACGCACTCCTGCTTGGCTTTGAATTCAGCGTTGCCGCCAAGCAGAATATCGGTACCGCGACCGGCCATGTTAGTGGCGATGGTAACCATGCCTTTGCGCCCGGCTTGCGCCACAATCTCTGCCTCTTTCTCGTGGAATTTGGCGTTGAGGACAACGTGCTTGATGCCTTTTTTCTTCAGCAAGTCCGAGAGGCGCTCGGATTTCTCAATTGAAGTCGTGCCCACCAGCACCGGCTGTCCCGCGTCGTTGAGCTTTTGAATCTCGTCAGCCGACGCTAAATATTTTTCTTTTTCTGTCCGGTACACCAGATCCGCATTTTCAACTCGCCGCAACGGCTGGTTGGTGGGAATGACCAGCACGTCGAGGTTGTAAATCTTCCCGAATTCGGTGGCTTCAGTTTCCGCGGTTCCCGTCATGCCCGCCAGCTTTTTGTACATGCGGAAATAATTCTGGAAGGTGATGGTGGCAAGCGTCTGGTTCTCCCGCTCGATCTTCACACCTTCTTTGGCTTCGACCGCCTGATGCAGACCGTCAGACCAACGCCGTCCGGGCATCAGGCGCCCGGTAAACTCGTCAACGATGATGACCTCGCCATCTTTAACCACGTACTCGACGTCGCGGTGATAAAGAGAATGCGCCTTAACCGCGGTTTCTACGTGGTGCTTCAGGTCCCAATTTTCGGGATCCGCGATATTGTTAATTCCCAAAAGCTGTTCGACTTTTTCCCAGCCAATGTCTGTAATGACGGCATTGCGATGTTTTTCATCGACCACAAAATCGCCGGTCATTTCCTCTGGTTCGCCTGGGGCGCCGGGAATTGATTCGCCCTTCTCCAACTTGGGGATAATGCGATTAACGCGCGCGTATTTGTCAGTCGATTCTTCGCTGGCGCCGGAAATAATAAGCGGAGTACGGGCTTCGTCGATCAGGATGGAATCGACTTCGTCGACGATGGCAAAATTGTGCTTCCGCTGCACGCAATCCTTCAGGTCGAACTTCATGTTGTCGCGCAGGTAATCGAAGCCGAATTCGTTGTTGGTACCGTAGGTCACGTCCGCGGCGTAGGCTTCGCGCCGCTCCTGATCGTCTAGATCATGAACGATCACACCGACGGTAAGCCCGAGAAAGCTGTAGAGTTGGCCCATCCATTCCGAATCGCGTTTGGCCAGATAATCGTTCACGGTGACCACGTGAACGCCGCGCCCGCTGAGCGCGTTCAGATAGACCGGAAGCGTGGCAACCAGCGTTTTACCTTCGCCGGTCTTCATTTCAGAGATCGTTCCCTGGTGCAGGACCATGCCGCCGATCAATTGCACGTCGAAGTGACGCATGTTCAGGACTCGGCGTCCGGCTTCCCGCACTACGGCAAAAGCCTCTTCCAGGATTTCATCGAGGATTTCGGTGGTAGCGTCGAGGCGCTCTTTTTCTAGTTCCTTCAGGCGTTCGGGTTCGGCGTCTGGTTCATCGGGAATGTGGCTCAGGCGGTCTTGAATGCGTTTGCGGAACTCGTCGGTCTTGGCGCGCAGCTGATCGTCCGAGAGCTTTCTTATCTCCGGTTCAAGCGCGTTGATAGCTGCAACGCGAGGCTGCAGACGCTTGACTTCGCGATCGTTCCTGGTCCCAAAGACCTTGCCTAAAACCGTATTAATCAAATCTGGAATCCTTAAATGGGCGCACGCCCAGTCACTAGAAGCCTAGCATATTAGATGCCGAGCTCTGTGGTTCGACGCATGCAGCGCTCAGTCACCCGCACCGTAACTATTCTCCGAACATCGGCACCTGCCGCAGGTCCGTCGGGTCTCGCCGCTGCCGGCGGGCAGCGCCAATCACAGCCAAAACCGTGAGCGATTCCAGCGCTCCGCGAGGCACAAAGAGCTTCTGAACATTCGACCGCAAATCAGGAGGATTGATCAGAAATCCCTCGGCCGTAGTCAGGCTGAGATCGCTCGGCATTAAACCCTCGAGGACCTCACCATCCTTAAACTTGATGCGCACCCAAAGGCCTTCCGAGCGCGGGCGGGTAGTGAATGTTTTTCGCGAAAGCGAATCAGAATCACCGAATTCACGGACGAAGAACACGCACTTAATATCATCAAGTTCAATCGCAACCACATTGCCGGAGGTATTCAGGAGTTCCAGCTTGCCGTCCCGTACGAAGTTCGCTGGAGCAACGTGTCCGTTCACGGTGTCGCGATCAACCTTGCGGACAATTACTTTTTTGTGTGTGGAAGGCATGAGCTATTGAGTCATTGAATCATTGAGCGATTGAATCATTTGCAACCCGCGTGGATCGCTGCTGCGAAATGATTCAATGTCTTAATGATTCAATGATTCAGTTCCTTCCATAGTCTCATTTCCTCGAGAAAATGGTCGGGTATCCAGCTACATAGTAGCCAAAACAATAACGTTGTGTTATTTTTTGTAGTTCACGCAACCTCTTGAAATGGAACTAACCTATTCATATTTAAGTACTTAGTAAGATATCCACAGGATTCCACAGACCGCGTTGTGGAAATCTTTGTGTCATCTTAGTCCGGTTGCTGGTCCGTAATTGAGTGCCAGTCGGGCAGTCCAAGACCTGAAATGGCTGATTACATCTACACAATGGAACTGAGGCTGACGCCGAATCAGCAAAAGGGCGTCATTCAGGTCCAGGACATCGCGCGCAACGCCGGGATGAACGTATACCTCACCGGCGGCGCTGTACGAGACATTATCAGCGGGTTCCCCATCCGCGACCTGGACTTCGCCGTACAAGGCAACCCCCTCAAACTGCAGAAAGAATTTGAGCGCTCGGGAGGGGTTATTGGTGGTTCAGACGATGATCTGAAAATCTTGTACTTGACCCTGCCGGGCGGGGTGCGCGCGGAAATCAGCTCGGCCCGAACCGAGCGGTACGAAAAGACCGGTAAACCGCCGATTATTGGCCCGGCCACAATCATAGAGGACCTTCGCCGCCGCGACTTCACGGTGAACGCGATGGCGCTTTCATTGAATCCCGGATCGCGTGGCCTACTACTGGATCCATTCAATGGCGCCGCCGATATCGAGGCGAAGCTGGTTCGAGTACTCCATAACTACGCGTTTGTGGAAGATCCATCACGGCTCATTCGGGCCTCGCGATTCTCGGCGCGCTTTCATTGGCCGCTGGAAGAGCGCACGCAGGCGCGCTACGACTCAGCCAAAGAAAACAATTACATCGAATACATCACCAACCGCGCAATCGGATACGAGATTGAGCAGTTGGCTTATGAAGACGACCCCCTGAATGTGGTTCGTGTGCTGGAGAAAGAAGGTTGGCTCAAGGTACTGAGCGCGCATTGGACGACTGCCAAAGTCGATACCAATGGCCTGTCAGAACTAGTTCATACCCGCCAGCAGATGAACGAACTGGGTTATATCCCGGATCCGGCCGCTGCGGTTTTGCAGTTCCTTACCGCAAAACTCGGCGATAAAGAAATTTCCGATATCCGCAAGCTCATTCCCCGTAAGGACCTGGTGGAGGCTTGGCGCGATATTGGCGATCATGCCAAAGATCTGGCGAAGCGTCTCAGCGGCAAGGAAGCGGCCACTCCATCGCGGACCTGGAAGCTGCTCTCAAATGCCAGGCAGGAAATGGTGTTGTATCTCGCCGTGACTGCGCGCCAGCAAGCAGTAGAGCAGAAGATCAAGAATTTCTTTACCAAGTGGCGAGAAGTGCAGCAGAAGATCCCGCTGCCGGAAATGACCGAGTTGCTTATCACACCGCAATTGCCGGAATATCCAAAGATTGCGGAAGAAGTGTTCATGCTGTTGTTAGACGGGAAATTGCGTACGCGGACTGAGCGGATGAATTTCCTGAAGCCTCTGGCACCTCCGCCGCCGCCTCCGCCACCTCCTCCGCGAAGAGGCCGGGCAGCAAAAGCCGCGGCCCAGGCTCAGCCTGCTGCTCAACCTGCTGCGGGGAAAAAAGGCAAAGGTCAACCAGCACTAGTCGTAGCGGCCGTGGCAAAAGCTACGGAAAAAGCTGGCCCGCCAGCAAAGCCCGCGGCCAAGGCAAAAGTCGAGAAGCCACCCGCCAAGCCTGTCGCGTCGATAAAGCCAAAGGCTGCGCCCAAAAAAGCGCCGCCTAAGAAGGCTGCTTCGAAACCCAAGCCGAAATCAAAGAAGCGCTAATCGTTTTTGAACGCCTACCCGGTCAAACGCCGTCCAATCCAAAGCTAGGATTGTGATAGGTCCCGCTGATTTTCACAGGAACCACTTTCTGATGACTGCCCTTTTTAAACAAGGGTTCCAGGGCCTTTGCGAAAACAGCTTTAATCCCAGATGTGGTATTGCCGAGGCTGGCCTCAGTGGTGAGCTTTCCGTGTAAGTCCACGTGCTCGTTGGTCAGATCGTAATTCCCATGCAACCATGCCGTCGCGTCTCCATCGCGGGCCGACAACTGGGAGAATTGCGCAATTCCGTTGAGCAGCCTAACATTGCCGCGCAAATCGGCCAAAGTATTGTCGTCGGGCTGCTTTTGATCGTGCCGCTCCGAAATTTTGCTCAGGCGCGACTGAGTTTGCGGGTTGGTGAATCGGGCATCCTGGATTCGGAAATCGCTTTGGACCTCAATTTTCTTCAGAAACCGTTCCTGGCCTGATGGAATCACCACGTGCATCTGGAAGGACACGTTTCCAACCAGTGGCGACTTAGATCCCTTGATGAATGGATAAAAAGTGTCTTCAATCCGGCCACGATCGCAATTGAGTTCAATTACGGCGGCGTGTTTCCCATCCGTTTGCTGGCCGATCTGCCCGTGAGCGTCAATCTGGTCGCGGCCGAAAGTGGCTTTGACGCTGTGCAGGATCGTCTCGCCATTGATAGCGTTTACGGCTGCTTTGAATCGCGTTTGCAATGGAAGTTTGTGTTGAGTGTAGGCGACTTCGAATTCAGGTGTTGTGGTCGAACCTTCCACTTCCATCTGCTTAAAACTTCCCTTGAAGTTCCCGTCGGACGAGAGCACACCGCCGATGGAATCGAACACACCAAGATCAGCATTCGACAGCGCGTAAGTGCCCGAAACTGGCGTACCGGCCGGATCCGAAGAGTTCCAGGGGCCGAACTGCCCGGAGGTCTGAATCAAACCTGCCGGCATCGGGTTATCAAAGACTGCGGCGAATTTGATGGCGCCGCTCCCACCCAAGTTTTGCATCCGGAATTTATGAAAGACAAACCGCAAGGGCTGAGTTTTCCGCTGAACATCGAGGACGGCATCGTCGGCGACGAAGGTGTCGACTACAACCGTTTGCTGCGCGGAAGATTTGGTTGCCGAAAAATCTGACCGCCCCAGCGTCACGTGCACACCCTCTGCGTGTAGCAAGCTGATGTGGTGCTCCAGCAGTCCGACCATATTGCTGGTAATGGTAAGCCGGCGAATCGAAATTAAGGCCGGCGAGGACGAGTCGCGCTGGAAAACGACGTTTTCCATAACGCAGCCGGGCGGAAAATATTGTTCGTGAAAACCACCAAACTTAACGTTCGCAGCAGCACTCTCGCCGAGTCTGGCGCGCACCGACAATTCGGTAAAGGGCCAGAAATGATGCAGAAGCACAGCGCCGGCAGCCGCGACACACAGCAGCACGACCAGCGCGATGGCGGCAATGCGCTTGATGGGTCTCCGCGATTGTGTTGGCGTCGTCACAAAAGACATTCTCACTCGGCTCGCGGCCCATGAACTGGGCACGTTTGGCTGCAGGTTTGATTCCGCGATGGCTGGTGCGTTTGCCCAGCGCGTCGGAAGAACCCCGATCGAAATAATCGTTCTGCTCTCGAGGTGTGAAGCACCTCTCGCCGTGGAGGCACATCTAAGTCACTTATGACCACCACCATTAGTATCAACACCGCGACCGTCAAAGGAGTTGACTCAACTTCCAGGAGTCGCAAAAAATCTCGCCTACCACATTGTGAATCACCGGAACCGCCACGGTTATTTCACGCATTGGGAAGAGTTGCTCGAAGTGAAAGGATTCCCTGCTGGCGCTCTCGACCAGATCAAACAGCGGGCAAATATTTCTCCGCCTGCGGGCATTTTGAAAGAGGAGTTCGGTCCTCGGCGTGTTAAGACCGGGCACATCGAAAGAGCCACAAAGAAACCAAAGGGCTATTCCAAAGCTATTCGTGCGACCCGAGGCTCGGACCGTTTGAAGTCCAGCGCTTGAAATTGGAACAAATCTTCAGCTGCCTGTCCGGGGCGCGTACCAGATCTCGGCGGAAAGGGCTTCCAGAGCCGATATAATGGCCGCAATAGCCCGATCTCGCTCTCCGGGCGTCACAAATGGCAAATATTTGGCTGCGGGTGGCTTTGACGTTGTATGGCATTGGATTGCTTTACGTCCTTTTGGCCGTGACTCGCACCCGGGAAATCCTGAACCGCATTGCGCTCCATGCCGCTTATCTCGGCATGATTTTTCACTTTGTAGCGATCGTTGAGACCGTTCACCATGCCGGGGAGATGAGCCTTGCCTCGCTGTCACTGGCCGCCTCCGTCCTTGGATTTCTGATCATGGTGGTCTTTCTGCTGGTGTACTTGATTTATAAGACCACCTCCCCTGGAATCGTTGTTTTCCCCATGGTTTTTCTGCTGACGTTCGTGGGCTTGAGCGGAATGGAATCGTTTGTGCTGGCCTCTTCGTCGGCTCGTACGGGATGGCTGATTGCTCACATCACACTAATATTCGCAGGATATGCTGCCCTTGTAATCAGTTTCAGCGCCAGCCTCATCTACCTAATTCAGGAGCATATGCTGAAGGCAAAGCGTCCGGCCCGCCTTTTGTCGCGGCTGCCGGCGTTGCAGGTAACAGATGACATCGGGTTCCGTTCACTGCTGATTGGGTTCCCGTTCATGACGGCTGGCCTGGTGGCGGGAATGGTGATTGCGCAAGCTCGCTTCGGCCAGTTGAATTTTCGCGACCCCAAGATCCTGCTTTCGCTGCTGACCTGGGCGGTGTATCTGATCCTGCTTTACACCCGCTGGAGCGCGGGCTGGCGGGGACGGCGTGCGGCATATTTGGCCGCGGGCACTTTCGCGTTGGCCATTGTTGCATGGGCGGCAAACTACTTCAGCGCAGTCCACAGGTTGTCTCCATGAACTTCCAGCTGCTGGGCGTGAATCACAAAACGGCGCCGGTTGAAGTGCGGGAGCAGCTTGCTATCCCCGATAAAAAGCTGGCGGAAGCGTTGCGGCAATTGATGAGCATCAGCGGAGTGCGGGAGGCGATGATTCTGAGCACCTGCAACCGCGTGGAAGTGCTGGCCCACACCGCCAACGGAAGCGCCGACCTGCGCCTATTTTTACGCGACCACTTCGGCCTTGAGCCTTCATCCTATGAGCCGCATTTGTACGAATATCGCGCAAACGACGCGGTAAGGCATGTGTTTCGCGTTGCCTCGAGCTTGGATTCGCTGGTTGTCGGCGAGCCGCAGATTCTCGGCCAGGTGAAGGAGGCTTATGCAACCGCGCGTGCTGCCGGAACTGTGCAGTCTTATCTCGATCTGCTTCTGACCCGCGCGTTTGCGGTAGCTAAGCGTGTGCGTACAGAAACGGCGGTGGGATCATCCTCGGTTTCGATCGCTTCGGTTGCGGTGGAATTAGCCGAACGAATTTTCGGGTCCTTGCAAGGCAAGCAGGTTTGCCTGGTGGGCGCGGGAAAAATGTCCGAGATTGCAGCCCGACATTTGCTAGCAAAAGGGGCGGGGCCCATCTTCGTTGCCAACCGAACCTATGAACGCGCACAGACGCTCGCGCAGCGTTTCGGAGGCAGTGCCATCCGCTTCGACGAATTGTATGACCACTGCGAACAGGCGGACATTGTCATTACTTCAACCGGCGCGCCGGTGGCCATTTTCCGGCGCGAACACGGCGAACGTTTCTTAAGCCGACGCAGAAACCGTCCCATGTTCTTCATTGATATCGCGGTCCCGCGCGATGTTGACCAGGAGATGAATAAACTCGACGGCATTTTTATTTACGACATCGACGATCTGCAGGAAGCCGCTGCCTCACACGCCGCTGAAAGAAGCAAAGAGGCGGAGCGCGCCGAACATATCATCGAAGACGAGGTTGGACGGTTTCGTGCGCGGGTGCAATCGTTGCATGTGGTGCCCGCAATCATTTCACTTCAGGACTACGTCGAGACTATTCGCCAGGCGGAACTCGATCGGGTGCGTGGTCGGCTAGGACACCTGTCGCCGGAGCAGGAGCAAGCTCTCGAAGCGCTTACTCACGGGATCGTAAACAAGATTTTGCACACGCCAATTACACGGCTGAAATCAGCCGCCGCCGGCCCCGAAGTCACTACACTGATTGACGCGTTCAAGAAAATTTTCAATCTGCAAGATAAAGATAAAGCGGTCGAAGAAAAACCGTCCGCCAAAGCCGAGGTTGGCTCCGGGTCGAGGAGCCGATAATTGCTCCTGCGAATTGGCTCGCGCGGATCACAACTGGCTCTATGGCAGGCAAATCACATTGCCGGACAATTACGCGAACGTGGGCATGAAGTTGAAATTCAGATTATTCACACCACTGGAGATAAGATTCTTGACGTAGCTCTGTCGAAGGTCGGCTCCAAAGGCATATTCACCAAAGAGATTGAGGAGGCCCTGGCTGCAAAACAGATCGACCTGGCAGCGCACAGTTTGAAAGATCTACCGACGGAACTGGCGGAGGAATTTACAATCGCAGCAATTCCGGCCCGGGAAGATCCGCACGATGCGCTGTGTTCGGCGGACTACGAATCAGTTGAAACCTTGCCTCCTCACGCAAAGGTAGGCACCAGCAGCTTGCGGCGCGAGGCGCAGCTCCGGGCGATACGTCCGGACCTGGTAATTCATCCCCTGCGAGGAAATGTCGACACCCGTTTGCGCAAACTCGAGTCCGGCGAATACGATGCGATCATTCTCGCGCTTTCCGGCTTGAAGCGGCTGGGCAGAACGGAACTGGTTCGGCAGGTGATGCCGATCGAGTTGATGTGCCCCGCAGCAGGCCAGGGGGCGTTGGCAATCGAAATTCGCGCGGATGATGATGATGTGCGCAGCGCACTGACATTTTTGGACGATAAGGGCGCGCGATCCGAAACCGAATGCGAACGCACGCTCCTGAAAAAGCTCGGCGGAGGATGCCAGGTTCCTATTGGAGCTAATGCGAAATTCAATCACGGCACTTTGTACCTGGAAGCGGTGGTTGCCAGCCCGGATGGGAAAACCATCCTGCGGGACTCTGGCGAGGGCGAGGACGCGACTGCACTCGGTGGTTTGGTTGCTGGGCGTCTGTTGAAGCAAGGCGGCGGGGCTATTCTGGAGCGGGTTTATGCTCATGCCGGGCCGCAACCGGAACAGCCGTAGTGGTGAAATCCGCAGATAAAGCTAATGTACATCCCCGAATTCAACCGTATCGAGGATCAAGCGATCGCCGTCGCTTTTATGCGCGCCAATCCTTTCGCCATCCTGGTATCGAATAACGGTGGCACTCCATTTGCCACCCATCTTCCGGTAATAGTTGCCGAGGCCGGGGGACAAGTAATAGTGCGGGCCCACGTGGCAAAAGCGAATCTACACTGGAAAATGATCGAGCAACAGGAATCGCTCGTGATCTTTCACGCTCCCCATGCATACATCTCGCCGTCGCTCTATGAAATTCGTGAAAGCGTTCCCACATGGAATTATGCGACCGTACATGCTTATGGCAATGGGAAAATCCTGCCTGCCGATACCGATAAGCAACAGGTGCTGGCTGAATTGATTTCGCAGTTTGATTCCTCATATCTGGAACAGTGGAACTCTTTTGATGAGCAATATCGCAGCCGCATGTTGAATCACATCGTCGCGTTCGAAATCGCTGTGGCCCGCATCGAAACGAAATTCAAGCTGAGCCAGAACCGCACCAAGATGGAGCAAGAAAATGTAATTCAGGCGCTCGGGGCCAGTCCGGACCCAGCGGTGTCTGGCGTCGCAGAGTTAATGCGCAAGCGCGGCTTGGGCGCGAAATGAAAGATCCAGCAAAGAAAAGCAAGCCTCTGGCTGGGATTCGCGTGCTCGTTGGACGAGCACGCCAGCAGGCCAGCGCACTTTCCGCGCAACTGCATGCTTTGGGCGCTGTTGTCTTCGAAATTCCCTTTATCGAAATTCGTCCGCCTAGTTCTTACAAGCCGCTCGATACTGCACTCAAGCAAATCTCTGAATACGATTGGCTGATTCTAACCAGCGTGAACGGAGTCGAGGCGCTAGCGACGCGAATGAAGATACTAACAATTGAGCCGAAGAAGTTGACAGATCTTAAGATCGCTACCATTGGGCCGGCGACTCGCAGCGCTACAGAAAAGATGGGTTTGAAAGTTTCTGTTGTTCCGCCGAAATATGTAGCCGAATCGGTAGCGGAGAGTTTGCGTGGGAAGGTTGAGGGACAACGAGTCCTGTTAGTTCGGGCGGCCGTGGCACGCGATGTGATTCCGCGCGAACTGCGAAAAATGGGCGCGACAATCGATGTAGTTGAGGCGTACCAGACCGTGATGCCCGATTCTTCCAGAAAGAAATTGCAATCCCTGATGGAATATCCGAAACGAAGACCGCACGTCGTGACTTTTACCAGCTCTTCTACCGTCAGAAATTTTGTTGAACTGCTAGGCGGGAAAGGGCGCCCGCCCCACACGACCAACCTGTTAGATGGAGTTCGATTGGCGTCAATCGGGCCAATTACTTCGGCGACGCTGCGGGAGTTTGGATTGCCGGTGCATATCGAGGCCGAGGAATACACAATCGCAGGGTTGACGCGTGCGATCCTCGACGATCAAAAGCAGATTTCCCACCGCTGAAGCGGTTCGGAATGACAGTCTTTGCACAACCCAACAAGTCAGGCTTTACTCCAATTTGCAACCACAATCAGCCGGTGGAACGTGCGCTTTGAGAAAATCCGTTACGCGTCGATACGCGTCAATCTGATTTTCGACTTTCGCGAAGCCGTGGCCTTCGTTTTCATAAATCTTGTAGTCGGCTACGCCCCCGTGTTTCTTGATCGCATCGACGACCTGAATGGTCTCTTCTTTCGGGCAGCGCGGATCATGCCCGCCCGCCAATAAAAGCAGCGGCGCCTTGATCTGATCGACAAAGAAGAATGGCGAGCGATCGCGGAAGAAATCAGGATTTTTTTTGGGATCGCCCATGGTCGCCAAATCCGACTGCTGCAATACCGGATCTTCGTTTTCAATTTCCGTGAACCAGTTGACGAACGGAACAATTGGTACGCCTGCGGCCCAGACATCAGGCGCCTTGGTCACTGCCATCATGGTCATATATCCGCCATAACTGCCGCCCATCGCAACGATTTTCTTAGGATCGGGGTATCCGGTTTGCTTGAGGAAGTCGGCGGCGGCAAGCACGTCCTGCAAATCTCCGCCACCCATGTCGAAAAGATTCGCATCTTCAAACGCCTTGCCGTAACCGGTCGATCCGCGATAGTTGGGCGCAATCACCATGTACCCCTGATTCACAACGTGCTGAATAAAACGGTTGAATGAATCCACGCTCTGCGATTTCGGTCCGCCGTGGATGTACACAATCGCGGCGTTCTGTCCGTTGCGCTGCATGTTGCGGGTCACATACACCCATGCAGAAATCGTCCACTTGCCGTCACCGCTGGGATAGTGCACCAGAAACGGCTCAACCATATGATCGGCAGGAACACCGGCCATGAGTGAGTGCGTGACTTGGGTCGATTTTTCGGTGCCGATGTCGTATGTCCAGGCGTCGCCGGGAGCGTTGGCGCCGTTGTGGTAATAAAGTAACTTCTTGCCATCATGGGAGAAGGCAGACTCCGCGCCGCCGAACGAGTTCACACCCTTTGGCAGAGACAATGCAGTGGTTTTCTCTGAAGCAAGATTGTGGAGATAGAGGTCGGCATGCCCATCGACGTTGGCCCGGAATGTCACGCTTTTGCCGTCGCTAGAAAAGTTTCCGCCGTGGATTTCCCATTTCTCTTCAGTCAGCCATTTGATCTTTTTTGCTCCAAGATCGAGCAAAGCAGCGTTCTGAAACTCGTTTGCGGCATTGCTTGTGATCAATAGCGTTTTGGCGTCAGGCGAAAAATCATTCGCAGCGTAGAGCTTCTCGCCATCGTGCGGCGTCGCTAACGTGCTCTTTCCTGTCTTAACGTCGGCAACAAGAATGTTCGAGTCGGTTCCCTTCGCATCTTCCTGCGTGTAGGCGATGAGCCTCCCATCTTTCGACCAAATGGGATTCGTGTTCAGCTTGTCGGCTGGCGTATTCGACGTGATGTGCTTCACATCGCGCAGCAGCGTATCGAACACATCGATTTCAAAAACCGACGACGTTTTCGGTTTCACTATATACGCGAGATAGCGCCCGTCCGGCGACCAGGCGGGATTCTCTTCTGATACTTCGCGCGTCTTGGTGACGTTCACTATCTGTCCGGTCTGGGGCGAGACCAGAAAAATGTCCCACTGCTCGTCGCCGTCGTAGTCGGATTGATAGGCGATCCATTTGCCGTTCGGCGACCACGTTGGGTTCGACTGGCGCTGATCGCTCACTGTTAACTGCGTAGGCCAGCCACCTTCGGCAGGAACCAGCCACAAATTATTTCGTCCCGTAATGTTCGAAACGAAGACAATGCTCTTGCCATCCGGGGACCAGGCTGTGCCGCCTATCTGGCGGGTCATATACAGACGATCGAGGGAGAGGCCTTCCTCGCCCTGCTCGACATTCGCATCCGGCTTCGCTGTGATCTGCTTGGGATCGGTGATCGCCTGCGGGGGCGCGAGGGTTTGCGACACTGCCAGCGTGCTCATCAATATGACGATAACAAATCGCAGAATGGGTTTCATGATGCGTGTGCAGGCCAGTGCCAGGATGGAAATATCATCGCAGCAAGATCGCGGAGGGCTGTCCTTGCACAGCATATTGGCCGGTGGCTGGAGCAATCAGCTTTCCCGTCACCGCGACTTGAAAACTCGACAAATTCGAAGAACCGTTGTTGGTCACAACAACCCAATTGAAGGTACTTGTGTTGTTCGCGATGTTGGCAGTAATTCCGCCGGAGAATACCGAGATCCCGCCTGAACCGGTTGCCAGAGGCGTGAGAACGCCGGTTGCCGGACTGTATTGATATTCCGAAATCTCGTTCGATCCACGATCGACCGCATAAACGAAATCAGAAGTACGATCAACGAAAATTGTAGCCGGACCGACCCCAGCCCCAACCGACGACTGGGCCGGAATTTCGGCCAGAGTCCCGTTCGGCGCGGCGCACGACGCCGACACCTGAATGCAAGCCGAGAAGATGCTGATATTGTTCGACCCTGAATTGGATACGAAGAGATTGTTATCATCCCCGACGGTGCAATTAACCGTAGCTGTTTTTGACGTGATTCCGGCGCAGCGCGAAAAAGCGAGACCGGTGGGATTGGTGCCAGCGGTGTACGTGTTGATCAACACCAGATTGCCTGAAGCGTCGTAAGAATAACCCTGCACGTTGTTGCTGAACTGATTGGCCACATAAAGGTAACTGCCCACCGGTGAAACTGCCACACCGCTGGGGCCGGAGCCACTCACATCCCCCGGCAATTCCGTCGGGACGGGATTGCCAACAGGCGTCAGGCTCGTGCCAGAAATGGCGAAAACTGAAATCGTTCCGGAAGTGACGTCGTTGGCCGAACCCTGATTTGCGACGAAAAGAAATTTTCCTGCCGGATCCGTGGTCAAGGCGACCGGAACCGATCCGGCGTTCACGGGGGAACCGGCAGCCGTCAAGGTGCCATCCGAGTTGACCGTGTAGGCGGTTACAGTTCCGCCGGCGTTCACGATGAACATGGTCGTACCGCTGGGGCTGATAATCATGGCCTGCGGTTGCGCGCCGGTGGCGACTGGGCTTCCATCGCTTCCTGTGGGATTAATGGCGCCATTGGTCTGGCTTATGGTGTAGGACCGCACCATTTGATCTCCCTGCGTGGCTACCCACATGAAGCTGGTATCGGCGGATATGTTATTCGAGCTACAGCTGTTTAGTACAAATACCGGCGCCATCGCCAACACCACCAGCACCCAACGAGACTTCATCCCCATGCTTTTCCTCGGAAAAAAGGTTTCAACGCTGCGAAGTTTCAAGGTTCAAAGTTTCAATCTTGCAAAGCTCACTCATGCGCGAACAAGCCTTCGCGGCAGTCAGCTCAGCGTTTCGAACATAAGCTATTCAGTACGCGCGGTAGCCGGCAAGAGCTTTGAAGCTTATAACTTGAGTATTCAATTGTTTATCAGGAATGGGGAGAAAAGAGCAAACCCACGGGACTATGAAATTTTGGCAATGACCGGCGCCCGCTGTTCCTGCAACCCGCGTCCGGACTGCAAAGGAATATGCATCTCAACCAGAAGCCCACCCTCAGGTAAGTTGGATGCGCGCACCGAGCCTCCGTGCAGCCTGATGGCCTGATCAGTAATCGCCAAGCCTAGCCCCACGCCGCCGGTGGACCGCTCGCGGGCATCGTCGATTCGATAAAAAGGCTGGAAAATCTTCTGTAATTCCACTTCAGACACGCCAGGGCCAGAGTCGCTGACCTGGACATAAGCTTCGTCAAAAGTCCCTGACTTCCTTTTTTCCGCACGGATCGCCACTGCGGTCCCTGGTCGCGTGTATCGAGTAGCATTTCGAACCACATTTTCGATCGCGCTCCGCAATAGGGCGGGATCTCCAGCAATCGGAAGTTCGTCAAGAATTTCACACTCCACTTGTATATTCCGCGCCTGAGCTTCAAAGGCAGCGTCGCGGGCCACTTCCTGGACCAAGTCTTCCAGCTGGACCGGCTGCTTGCGAATGCTGCCGGCACCACTTTCGAGGCGGGCAATCGTGGTCAAGCTCCCGATCAACTCATTCATCCGGTTGGATTCAAGACTGATGCGATCGAGAACGCTTTGGCCTTCCGGCCCGGTGCGCTGCCTGGCCAACTCGAGCGCGACACTTAGTCGGGCAAGCGGCGACCGCAGCTCGTGCGAAATATCCTTGAGCAACCGCGATTGCGCATTAACCAGCTTTTCAATCTGCTCGGCCATCAAGTCGAAATCGCGCAGCAACTGAGAAATTTCATCGCCGTTCTGGAAAGAGCTGGCCCCCACGCGAGCGGAAAGGTCTCCAGAGGCTAATTTCTGCGTCGCCTTGCGCAAACGAATGACCGGGGAAGTAAGAAACTGTGCGAGGAAGTAACAGACGAGCCCCGAGGTCAGCACAGCAATAAAAATTCCAAGCCCTGGCACCCCGTTGGGTCCAAACAACGCTCCCTGGCCTGGCGGAAGTTCGGTCACCAGCATATAGTTGTGGCCGTCGGGTCCGGTCGTTGACACACGCAGCATTTGGAAGCGAGGATTCAAGCGGCCAAGCAGAGTGTCCGTGGTGTGCCGCTCGCCTTTGGCAACTTCGAGGAACCAAGGTGGAACCGAACGCCCGAGCAAACTCTCACCGTCCCTGAACAGCACCGCGCGAAGATGTTGCGAATCTCGAACACCGTGCAGAAAGTCGCGAAGGCGATCGGCCCCGCCAGCTTGATATGCCGATATGGCTTCATTCAGAATTTTCGATTGTTGCGCTTCGATCGCCGAAATCTGCCGAGTCGGCCGCGTGGCAACTGTGATCAGAATAGCCATGACCACGAGCAGGGCTACTACCAACCAGAATGACAGAAATATTTTTAGAAACAGGCTCTTCATCGCGTTGCGTTTTTCGCCTTTGGTCGGGTTAACGCGTAAATATAGCCAGTACCGCGCACCGTCTTGATGTGATCTCCGGTATCCGTATCGCCCAACTTCTTGCGGACTTTGCTCACATGCATATCGATACTGCGATCGAAGGGAGAGAATTTCCGTCCCAGAACTTCGTCAACCAGTGCCTCGCGGGTAACCACGCGGCCGGCTTCGCGCAGCAGCACTTGCAGTAACGCGAATTCTACGGAAGTGAATTCGACCGGCTTTCCGCGATGCAACACTGACCGAGTCGCGGGATCAAGTTCGACGTCTCCGACACGAATTACTTCCGGCACATCGTGT
The DNA here is from genome assembly GCA_963702345.1 of uncultured Acidobacteriota bacterium. Lineage (GTDB taxonomy): Bacteria > Acidobacteriota > Terriglobia > Terriglobales > Acidobacteriaceae > Gp1-AA145. Next base: position 295,135 of record CAVPCD010000019.1, read on the forward strand.
TCGCTGCCCTTGCGTGAGCGACGCAAAATTGCGCGGATACGGGCCACCAGTTCACGGGGATTGAAAGGCTTGGGAAGATAATCGTCGGCGCCGATTTCAAGCCCTACTATGCGATCGACATCTTCCCCGCGCGCAGTAAGGAGAAGCACGGGGATGCGTGATCCGTCTCTGATGTGGCGCAACACATCAAAACCGTTCAGGCCGGGAAGCATGACATCGAGAACGATCAAAAGATGATCGCCGGAAATCGCGCGAGTGAGACCGGTTTTTCCATCATGCACGGCCTCCACCTGAAAGCCCTCAGGACGCAGGTATTCGCTGACTAGAGAGCAAAGCTCAACGTCATCGTCGATGACCAGAATGCGTTCCACGTTATTCATTTTAGTAGTTCAACTCACAATACCTAGTAAAGATTCGTCAAACGGCTTAAGTTCTGGTTTACAAACATTTACTCGGAATGACTTACTCTTTACCGCCATTTGCCCGCCATCCGTGTTCCTATTCTACGTAGGGGACAAAGTCTCGAACACAGTTTCTGAACACCAGGAGGAAGACGTGAAATCCATGAACTCAAAACTAGCTGCAATCACGGCCGTGCTCACGCTATTCGCGGGCATGGCACTCGCGCAGGGCGGGGCCGGGACCGGCGCGCCAATGCATCATTCGCGTGGAGGCTTTATGGGAGGGATGGAGCTACCACTCCACCAGCTCAACCTCACCGACGACCAGAAGGCGCAGATCAAACAGATGTTCCAGGCCGAAAAACCTGCCATGAAACCGCTGATGCAGCAGGAGCACGCTGTCCGTACGCGGATGATTCAGTTGATCACCAGCGGGACATTCGAACAGGCGAAGGTCGCTGCCGTCGCGGCGCAAGAATCACAAATCCACATGCAGATGGAAATCGAGCATGCCAAAATGGCGTCGCAAATTTACCAGCTGTTGAGCTCCGATCAAAAAGCCAAGGTGGCGGACATCATCGCCCAACACCAGCAGCGGATGCAGCAGCACATGCAGAACAAGGAGCAAGCGCCGCCGGAGCAGCAATAAGGTCATAACTTCGGCTAAACAGTTTTCGAGGGCGGATGCTCGTGGAAACGCGGGCTCCGCCTCATTTACCCGCACTTTCGGAATCCGAGATTGCGGCCGCGAGGGCGAGGAGAGTACATTGGCGAGCACGTCAACTCAGTCTGATCTGGTCAGCATGATCGCGCAGGAAGTAATCTCTGGAATTGACGAAGGCGTGGGCTACTGGTTGAGCCGCATCGAGCAGGAACTTGTGGGTCGCGGTTTGAGTGCAGAGCAACAGCTTCGCGGCGTCGAACTGGTTATACGGGAATACAAAGAAGCAACCGGCAAATTGCCGTTTCGCTGTGCTCAGGCATAATTCCGGCGCATAATGCTTGCGGGCTGGCTCCTTCGTAGATGTTAAGTGACAGTCTCTGGAGCAAGTGATGAATTTCGACAGCGCAATTTCTTTTTTAAGTCATTCCAACTGGGGATTTCTCGCTCTCTGGCTGGTGCTGTTGGCGATCGCGTTTACGGCCAGCTTCCCTGAAAGAACAACGTCATCGCCGGGCCGGGAGCCTGATGCACGGCACCACTAATCGCTGCCGTCTTAGCGCGTAGGATCACTCCGCGGCGCATACTGCTAAAATCGCACTTAGCAGCCCATGTTCCCCAAAAGCCTTCGTCCCCTTCTTCCCTATCTAAAGAAATATCGACGCAGCTATGTTTGGGGGGGGGATCTGCATTTTACTGATGAATGCGGCTTCGGTGCTGGTGGCCCCTATCATCGGCCGAGCCATCGACGACATGCGGCGGGCTGGAATTTCCCTTTATAAGATCGGAGCGCTAGCCCTGCTGCTCCTTTTGGTATCCGAGACCAAAGCAATCTTCCAATTCCTGATCCGTTGGGGTCTGATCGGAATTTCCCGAGAGATCGAATTCGACCTTCGAAACGACCTGTTCAAACATCTGGAAGGCCTCTCCCACAGTTTTTATCAGCGCACCCGCACCGGCGACATTATGGCCAAGGCGACTAACGATCTCAACGCCGTGCGAATGCTCCTTGGCCCCGGCTTCATGTACACCGCCAACACTATGGTATTTACGGCGTTTGCATTGGGATTCATGCTGCACATCAGCCACCGGCTCACGTTTTACGCGTTCCTGCCATTGCCCGTGGTGAGTGTCCTCATTCAATATTTTGGACGGCGGATTCACGAGCGTTTCGAGCGCATTCAGGCGATGTTTTCGGAGATCTCCGCGCGGGCGCAGGAAAATTTCTCCGGGGTGCGCATTATTCGTGCTTACGCGCAGGAAGAAGCGGAGATTGCGAGCTTCGAGACTGCCAATCGCGAGTACATCGCACGCAGCCTTAAGCTGGTGCGCCTGATGGGGATGTTGTGGCCGACACTTGAAACCATGCTGGGTTTGGCGATTGTGCTTGTGCTCTGGCTCGGTGGACGCGAAGTGCTGTTCGGGCACATATCCGTGGGCGATTTCACGGAATTCAATCTATTCATGGTGCAACTTACCTGGCCAGTGATTGCGCTGGGCTGGGTGATTAACATCTTCCAGCGCGGAACAGCCTCACTCGGCCGAATCAGTCAATTAATGGAAGAGAAGCCAGAGATCGTAGATGCTCCCAACGTTCACGCGCCCACTTCCGACCAGCAATTGACCGGTGACATCGAATTCCGTAATTTGCAGTTCTCCTACGACGGAACTCCGGTCCTGCACGACATCAATTTGCGCATTCCAGCGGGCAGCAGTCTGGCCATTGTTGGTCCGACCGGCTCCGGCAAAACCACATTAGTAAGCTTAATTCCGCGAATCTACGACGTTGAACCGGGCATGGTACTGATCGGTGGCAAATCGGTTCGCGAATATCCTCTGGCTTTTTTGCGGCGGAATATCGGATTCGTCCCTCAGGAAACTTTTCTGTTTGGCGAGACCATCCGCGAGAACATCGCCTTCGGAGTTCCCGATGCAACTGACCAGGACGTACGCTGGGCGGCGGAAGCGGCCAACATTGCGACTGAGATTGAAGACTTTCCGGAGCAATACAAAACGATTGTCGGGGAGCGCGGGATCACGCTTTCCGGTGGTCAGAAACAGCGCACTGCGATTGCCCGCGCATTGATTCGCAATCCGCGAATCCTGGTGCTGGATGATGCCCTCTCCAGCGTGGATACGCAAACCGAAGACAAAATCCTGAATCACCTGCGCGAGGTAATGCAGGGCAGAACTACAATTTTCATTTCCCACCGCGTTTCTACGGTTCGAAATGCCGACCGCATTGCCGTCCTGCACAGCGGCAGAATTGTGGAGCTTGGCACGCACGAGGAACTGATCGCCAGGAACGGCTACTACAGCGATCTCTACAACAAGCAATTGCTTGAGGAAGAGCTGGCGGAAGTTTCGTAATCCTCCCGCATTATTGATTTCCCGGTGACAAAAATCACCTTACCCATTCGATAAACTCTGAAGATGAACAGGCGCCCCACGCTCGAGTTGCTGGACACGGATTCGGGCACACCCGACGAGGTTGAGGGCGCGCTGCGGGATTTGCGTTCTTTCAATAAGTTTCTAGGCGGAGTTGCGACTACGCGTGATCTGATTCATGCCGTCGCTCGCCGAACTGGCAAGACGCACTTCTCTCTGCTTGAGATCGCTGCCGGCACGGGATTTGTTCCGCTTCAGGCCAGCACGGACCTGCGAGGTGAAGGCGTCAGCCTAGATGTCACCCTGCTGGATCGTGCAACCACTCATCTCCCGCAAAACGGATCAGCCCAAAAGATTGCGGGCGATGCCCTAAGCACGCCTTTCGCAGATTCATCATTTGACCTGGTTTCCTGCTCATTGTTCGTTCACCATCTCTCGCCTGAAGGCGCAGTCCAGTTTGCCCGCGAAGCATTGCGGATTTCCAGGGTCGCGGTCCTGGTCAATGACTTGGTGCGTCACCCCCTGCATTTCGCTCTTGCCTGTGCGGGCGCACCACTTTATCGCAGCCGCATTACCCGGAATGATGCGCCGGCCTCCGTGAAGCAGGCATACACCATCGAAGAAATGACCCGCTTCTTTCGCACTGCAGGAGCGACGAACGTGGAAACGCAAAAGCATTTTCTATTTCGAATGGGCGTAATCGCCTGGAAGGCTACGCCTGGCGGTGCTTCATCGTGATTTTTAATTTGGCAATCATTGGCGGCGGGCCAGCTGGTTGCGCGGCGGCAATTGTCGCGGCAAGAAAAGGAGCCCGGGTGCTGTTGCTGGAGCGCACCCGTTTTCCACGGCACAAGGTCTGTGGCGAATTCGTTTCGGCTGAGTCTCTGGGATTGTTGCAGGACCTGCTGGCGAACGACTTCCGGCATCTCTTGACGCGCGCGCCTCGAATTTTCAACAGCCGCATCTTTCTCGATGGCTCAATGTTAGAGGCGCGGATCGATCCTCCCGCGGCCAGCATTGCGCGATTTGATCTTGATGCCGCACTATGGGAAACCTGCTGCGTGGAAGGGGTTGAAACTCACGCGGAAACCGTAGTGACGTCCGTCGAGGGAGACGGGCCGTTTCGAATCACGGCTGGCAAACACGTTTTCGAAGCTCACGCCCTTATAAATGCCAGCGGACGATGGTCAAGCTTTACCAGCCAAGAAGTGCGCGCGAGAAATAGCAAAGAAAAATGGATTGGAATCAAAGCCCACTTTTACGAAACCTCTGCCCCGCCCTCGACAGATTTGTATTTCTTTGATGGCGGATATTGCGGTGTGCAGCCCGTCGCTACAGCCACAAACGGTTCGGCGACTCGAATTAACGCATGCGCCATGATGCGGGCTGACGTCGCGAACACGTTGCCCGATGTCCTGCGACTGCATCCTGCTTTACGGGAGCGCAGCCAGTCCTGGAAACCAGCAATGGAAGCAGTCAGCACATCGCCGCTGGTCTTTCACAAGCCTGAGCCAGTGCAGAACACAATGCTGCAAGTAGGAGATGCGGCAGCTTTCGTGGATCCCTTTGTGGGCGATGGTATTTCCTTGGCGTTGCGGAGCGGGGCAATGGCGGCCGAATGCCTGCAATCGTTTTTTAAGGAAGAATGTTCGCTGCAGCAAGCGGCAGCGCTTTATAGCAAGGCCTACAAGGAAAGGCTTGGCCGCGTGTTCAAAGTCTCTTCCATGCTTCGCGGATGGCTGCGCTGGCCCCGGCCGATTCGTAGACCGATATTTTCACTGATTTCGCAGACGGACTTTATTAGCCGGCAGATGGTAAGACTGACCCGCTAACGCACGACCAGTACTTCTCGCACATTGTCTCGCGAGAGGAAGAACTTGATCGAGGCAAAGTCGCGGAAAAGATTTTCGATGTGGCGGTTGTTGAACACCCGCTGCAGAGCAAAATTCGACTGTTCGGAGCGGCCTTTTCGCGAAGCCGACTTGGCATTCAAGGCATGCATCTCCAGCATGTCGTTCCCCGTGATGTGGTAGCGGTAATAGGGAGCGTCGGGCCCCGCCTCACGGGTATGAAAAAAAGCTACCAGCATTGCCCCAGGTTTCATCACTGACCACAATCTCCCAATCGCCGGCTTGACCAGGCTCTCATCCATGTAATCGGCGAGGTTCCAGCAGAACACTAGATCGAAATGAGTATTGGGATACGCCAAATTCTCGTCGAGGAATTTTTTGCTATCGAGGGTTGGCAAACCTTGCTCGTTGCTGATGGCCAGCCCTGGATCGGTTGAGGCTTCCAGCAAATCCTGGCTGTAAATACGATGACCGCGCTCCGTGAAGAAGCGGATATTACTGGCCGAGGTGGCACCGATGTCGAGCACACAAAGGGTTTCTTCCGTCTTCAGCGTTCGTGCGATCTCGGCCATGGCAGTTGAACGCCGGGAGAGTCGCTCCTGAGGCTTCGGTTCCGGCGCGGGCGCCGGCGTGCTACGAAAGAGTTTCATACTTGCAGAGTAGGTCGTGGAGACGTCCGGGAGTCAATGCCGACCTCCGGACCTCATCCGTTGCTCAATATAACCCGGCACACGCCCCGGGGCCAGATTACTTGCCGGGCTCGGAGGCAAGGGGCTTCGAATGGGAAGGCGCCGCCGAGGCAGCCGCCGCTACAGCACCCGGACCGGCTTGGGGCTTGCTATCGCCCAAAATCTCCAGCTTGCCCGTGAAGTACGCGCCCTCTTCGATCGCGATCCGGCGGGTGCGTACGTCTCCCTTGACCACCGCGCTCTTTCGCATGTCGGTGCGCTCCCCGGCTTCAATATTGCCGTCCACAGAGCCATTCACCGTGACGTTCTTAGCGGTGATATTGGCGCGAATGCGGCCATTCGGGCCAATGGTTAAACTGTTCCCGCTCAGTTGGATAGTGCCTTCCACCTGGCCATCTACATAGATGTCCTCGCTGCCGGAGAGCTCTCCATGGATGAATACTGACCTGCCCAGATGTGCGAAATTCTCGGAACCAGCCATATCCACCTACCCCTTTCAGCGGAGCGAATCAGTCGAAACAGGATTGTAAACCATTCGAACCGTCCGAGCACGGTCGGATTCGCGGGCCTGATCCGTACCTATAGGGATTGGCTGGACTCGACGGTAGAAACGACAGTTGCGCTCATACAACATTGGGGGTATGGTTCTCCTCTAAAGTATGGGCAACTCTATGCGCACCGCCCCGCGATATGTCGCTTATGTTCTAGCTGCTTTGTTATCTGGCATGTGCCTGTCGAGCGCACTGGCCGAAGATCCTGCCAATGGTGCGCTAGCCGAAATCGTTCGCCGGGCTGTGCACAATGAGGTCTCGTCCAACCAAAGTTCGGGCATGCATTTCAGATTCAAGGATGAGAATCGCACTCCCCAACTTTCGCAAACCAAACTCATGGTCGAAACCAGCGACGCTACGGCAGGGCTGCTGGTAATGCAGAACGGGCACCCGATTACGCCCCAGCAGCGCCATGATGAGGAAGCTAGACTGGCAAATTATGTTCAAAGTCCTCAGGAACTACGTAAAAAGAAAAAACAGGAAAAAGAGGACACCGAACATACTGAGCGGATATTGAGGGCCTTGCCGGATGCCTTCTCATATCAACGCGCTGGAACCGAGCCCGGCCGCGAAGGATTAGGTGCGCCCGGAGACGAACTCGTCCGGCTGAATTTCCGGCCGAATCCCAGTTACAACCCACCTTCTCACGTGGAGCAGGTCCTGACGGGAATGAGTGGAAATCTTCTGATCGATACCACGCAGAACCGTATAGCGGAAATTAATGGAACGCTGTCGAAGGAAGTCGATTTCGGTTGGGGAATTCTGGGTCATCTCGATCCTGGCGGAAGATTCCTGGTGCAGCAAGCTGATGTTGGCGAGCACAATTGGGAAGTGACCCACATGGAGTTGGCGTTTACCGGCAAAGTTCTATTCCTTAAAAAGATTAGTATCCATTCGAACGACACGTTTTCCGACTTTCATGCCGTTCCCGGCAATCTTACCTTTGCGCAAGGCGTGGAACTTCTCAAGAAGGAAGCAGCGGGAAATTTTTCGGGTTCGAAAGCGGTAGAAGCGGAACGAAAGTCGGTAGAGAGCGCGCAAAATCGCAATCGAGTTGAGGCGAAAGATCAAGCCGTCTGTTGCAACCCCTAGACTGGGGCTGGGCGGCCGCGAAGAACTTCTTTCCTTACCGTCAACTTCTCAATTAACTTTTTCTTCGGCACATAACCTGTGCCCGGAGAGTTCCCTACCGTAATTGTCCCGCGCGGCGTGACCTCGATTTCGGGATCGGTAATGTCTTCTTCCCAATAGCGTTTGGAGGCGGATACATCGCCGGGTAACTGAAAATTGGGCAAGGTTGAGAGAGCGATATTGACGGCCCGCCCGATTCCAGTTTCCAGCATGCCGCCACACCAGACGGGAATGTTGTTGCGTTCGCAAATATTGTGCACGGCAATGGCTTCGCTGAGACCCCCGACGCGTCCAACTTTTATGTTGATGATGCGGCAAGCTTTCAGTTCTATCGCGGTCTCAGCATCGCGCGCGTGATGGATGGATTCGTCGAGGCAAAGGGCTGTCTTCAGTTCACGCTGAAGTTTTGCGTGGTGGAAAATGTCATCATGCCATAACGGCTGCTCGATCATGAGCAATCCAAAGTCGTCGAACTTTTTCAGATGAGCCAAATCAGACGGACGATAAGCAGAGTTAGCATCACAACTGAGCAGAATTTTCGGCCAGAACTTCCGAATTTTGGCCAGAACTTCCAGGTCCCAGCCGGGCTTAACTTTTACTTTGATTCGCTGGTAACCCGCCGCCAGCTCGGTCTCAATTTTTTCGAGCAGCTGCTCATGCGAGTCCTGAATTCCGATCGAGACTCCGCAGTCAATCTCGCTGCGAGTGCCGCCAAGGAGCTTCCACAGCGGCTGATTTGTTGATTTAGCCTCAGCATCCCAGAGAGCATTCTCCAGTGCGGCCTTGGCCATGTTGTGACCACGTACGCGCGACATGAGCGCGCCACTATCTTTAGCGTGCGTAATGTTTCGCCCGATCAACGACGGAGCGAGGAATTCGCATATGGTCGCCCAGGCGGTCTCAACCCACTCATCGCTGAAGAATGGCCCCTCGCCGGCAACGCACTCGGCCCAGCCTTCGACACCTTCGCAATCGGCGGTGATCAGTAGGACACGGCGCTCTTCGGTCCGGCCGAAGCTGGTCTCAAAAAAATGCTTCAACGGCATACGAAGTTCGCGCAGAGTGATGGCTTCAATCTTCATTTTTGATCGGAACTTTTCTCTTGCTGCTTAGCCCGCCGCCACAACGACTCTAACTCATCCATGGTCGCCTGTTGAGGAGTGCGCGCGGATGCACTGAGCTGATCCTCCATCCACTGAAAACGGCGCTTGAATTTACGATTGGTCTTCTTCAGCGCAGACTCCGAGTCGAGCGAAAGATAACGCGCGATGTTAACCAGAACAAAGAATAAATCTCCGAGCTCATCTTCGAGTCGATGGCGAAGTTCTTCAGAAACTTGCGGTTTGCCCGATCCGGCAATGCCACGGGCGGCAGGCTTCACGGGCGCGGGAAGATGTTTGAGTTCTTCCTTCAATTCCGTGGTTTCTTCTTGCAGCTTATCGAACAGGCCGGCGATCTCGGCCCAATCGAACCCTACATGTGCGGCCCGCGAACTGAGCTTGTGCGCTTCAAGCAAAGCTGGCATTGCAGCAGAAACTCCCGCCAGAACGGACTGCGGTTTCTGCTCTTTCGCAGCTTCGCCTCCACCGGCTCTCAGGCGCTTTTTCTTTTCCACCGCTTTTAGCGCTTCCCAATTTCGCAGGACTTCGGCGGATGTTTCGGCCGTCACATTCCCGAACACATGCGGATGACGGTCAACCAGCTTGTTGGAAAGGCGATCGAGAACGTCGTCGATCGAAAAGCGCTTGTCTTCGGCTGCCATCTCCGAATAAAAGAGCACTTGCAGAAGCAAATCGCCTAGTTCACCGGGAAGCTCCTGCCAGTCGCGATTGTCGATGGCCTCAAGAACTTCGTATGTCTCTTCGAGCGTGTAAGGCTTGATCGAGTCAAACGTCTGCTCGCGGTCCCACGGACATCCCCCGGGCCCGCGCAGTTTAGCCATTATTGAAACTGCGCGTTCGAATCGTTCTCCGGTGGTCGGCATGAAGCTAGATTAGCAATTCTATGGAAATGTAAGGGCTGGTTTTCCTTCGTGGGCCTTGGTCCTTCGCGGTTAATGGTCTTGAAAAGCTGAAACCACGAAGGGCACGAAGGTTCACGAAGTAAGTCCCGCCGCTATTTCTGCGGTTCCCACTTGAAAAAGACGACGCCCAACGGAGGCAGCGTCAGCGCGAGCGAATACAGACGTCCATGGGTGGGCTCTTCGTCCGCTTGCTTGCCGCCGAGATTCCCAACACCGCTCCCTGCGTATTCCGTCGCGTCACTGTTGAGCAACTCTCTCCAGAAGCCGCCGTATGGGACGCCGATTCGGTAGTTCTCACGCGGCACCGGGGTGAGGTTGCAGACCGCCAGAATTGTGTCTCTTTCCGGGTTCTTTCCCTTTCGTAGCATCGAAATCACACTTGCTCCGATATCACTGGCGTCGACCCATTCAAATCCCGCTGGATCGTTATCCAGTTGGTGGAGAGCAGGTTCGGCTCGATATGCGCGGTTCAGCTGTTCGACCCACTTCTGCACGCCCGAATGCACTGGATACTGCAGCACGTGCCACTCCAGGCTCATATCGTGTCCCCACTCCCGCACCTGCCCGAATTCGTCGCCCATGAAAAGCAGCTTTTTGCCGGGCTGGGCAAACATGTATCCGTAAAGCAGGCGCAGGTTGGCGAACCTCTGCCACTCATCTCCCGGCATTTTGCCGACGATTGAGCCTTTGCCATGCACGACTTCATCATGGGAAAGCGGGAGCACGAAGTTTTCGCTGAATCCATAGATCATGCGGAAGGTGAGCATGCCTTGATGAAAACCGCGATGAATCGGGTCGTGCTCGAAATATTTCAATGTGTCGTGCATCCAGCCCATGTCCCACTTCATGCCGAAGCCGAGCCCGCCCAGATAAACCGGCCGCGAGACCATTGGCCAAGCGGTGGATTCTTCGGCATATGTCTGAATTCCGGGATATTCTTTGTAAGCTTCCAGATTCATCTGCCGCAGGAATTCGATGGCGTCAAGATTCTCTCGACCGCCGAATTTATTCGGGATCCATTCACCCTCGCGCCGCGAGTAATCGAGGTAGAGCATGGAGGCGACCGCATCCACTCGCAAGCCGTCCACGTGGTACTTATCCAGCCAGAACATGGCGCTGGACATGAGAAAGCTCCGCACTTCATTACGACCGTAGTTGTAGATGTAAGTGTTCCAATCGGGATGAAACCCGCTGCGCCAGTCAGCATGCTCGAAGAGATGGGTTCCATCAAAGTACGCTAGCCCGTGCGCGTCCGAGGGAAAGTGCGACGGCACCCAATCTAGGATCACGCCAATCCCGCGCTGGTGCAGGTAATCGACGAAAAACATGAAATCCTGCGGCGTGCCGTAACGGGAGGTGGGAGCGAAATATCCCGTGGTTTGGTAGCCCCACGAAGCGTAAAACGGATGCTCCATGATCGGCAGCAGCTCTACATGAGTGAAGTTCATCCGCGTGATGTAGTCGGCGAGTTTCGGTGCCATCTCGCAATACGTGAGCGAGCGGTCCCCTTCCTCGGGGACGCGCATCCATGAACCGAGGTGAAGCTCATAGATTGAAATTGGCGACTGCAAAGTCTGGCGGCTTGCTCGCGAACTCATCCATTCCTGGTCAGACCACTGGTAATCCAAATCCCACACCACCGACGCAGTACGCGGCGGCTCTTCATGGTAAGTGCCGAAGGGATCGGCTTTTTCGGTAACGAAGTCGTGATTTTGCGAAACGATATGAAATTTGTAGATTTCACCTTTGCCGATGCTGGGAATGAATCCTTCCCAAATACCCGAAGCACCGCGCGACTCCAGAGGATGGGAATTATTGTTCCAGTGGTTGAAATTTCCGATCACCGAAACCTTGCGCGCATTCGGCGCCCAGACGCTGAATGAAGTTCCGCGTTCGCCGTTGAATGAAGCGAGGTGTGCACCCAGCTGGTTGTAGGCGCGATAGTTCCGGCCCTCGTTGAAGAGGTAAAGATCATCAGGAGAGAAGAGACTGACGTCATAACGCACGGGAGGGGCAAGCGTGTTTTTTGTGGTCATAAGTTGTGCGCTGACTTGCGAATGTTCTCACATGCTAGACTGCTATTCATTCTAATTAGGAATCGCGCCGTCGATGCCTGCTCTTCGGGTCGTTGTTCTCTGGCACCAGCATCAGCCCTACTATAAGGATTTGGTCACGGGTGAGTACCGTCTGCCGTGGGTGCGCCTGCACGCTCTGAAAGACTACTACGGGATGGTGAAACTGCTGGAGGAGTTTCCCGGAGTTCATCAAACATTTAATTTGGTGCCCTCGCTTATCGCCCAAATCCAGGATTATGCTGCCGGCAGCGCACAGGACCCATTCTTGCGAGTGGCTGCCCGTTCGGCATCCGACCTTGCCCCGGACGAGCGCCGCTTTGCTTTGCAATATCTATTTCAGGCAAATCCTGAGCACCTGATTCGGCGCTACCCTAGATACGCCGAATTGTGGGAACGCTTTCAGGGGGCCGGATCGTCTCCCGAACAAGCCGACAAGTATTTTCAAGCCCAGGATTTCACCGACCTGCAGGTCCTTTCGCAGATAGCCTGGTTCGATGAGTTCTTTCTGGCGGAGCCGGAGATCGCCGGGCTGGTGCGCAAAGGCCGAGGTTTTTCGGCGGAAGATCAGAAATTCGTTATTGACCGGCAAAGCGAGCTGATCAAGAAAGTTCTGCCGGAACATACAAAGGCCGCGACACAGGGTCGGATTGAAATCTCGACTTCGCCTTTCTACCATCCCATTCTGCCGCTGATCTGCGACACGAGTGTAGGCGCCGCTTCTACAGTAGGCTTACCACTTCCACAGAATTGCTTCCGCCATCCAGAAGACGCACGTGAGCAACTGCAACGCGGCCTGGACCTGCACGAGAAAGTGTTCGGCGTGCGGCCCCGTGGAGTGTGGCCGTCAGAAGGAAGCGTTTCGGAAGAAGCCGTCGCAATTGCTGCGGAACTCGGCGTCAATTGGATGGCTACCGACGAAGGGGTTCTATCTCGCACCACCGGAATGTCTTTCATCCGCGACGGCCAAGGACGTCTGCCGGATGCGTCAGCCGAAAAACTTTATAACGTTCACCGCTACGAGCAAGGCCCGACCCGCATGAATATGCTCTTTCGCGATCATGCGATTTCCGATTTGATCGGATTCGTCTATTCCGGGATGCCTCCAGCGGAAGCCGCCGCACACCTGATGCGCAACATCAAGGAATCCGCTCAACCAGTTTTGAACACGGGACGCGAGGCGACGATTGCAATCATTCTCGACGGGGAAAATGCCTGGGAATATTATCCCGAATCAGGCCGCGAATTCTTGCGGCGCTTTTATGATGCACTGCAAAAAGACAGTTCGATCGAGGCGGTAACGGTTTCCGAAGCGATTGAGCGCGAACGCAATCCGAACATTCTTCGGTCGCTGGTTCCAGGTTCATGGATCAATGCAAACTTTAACGTCTGGATAGGCGCACCCGAGGACAATAAATCCTGGGACTATCTTTATCACGCGCGCAATTTCTATAGTCACGCTTCGCAGCACGTTTCCGAAGAACAACGGAAGTTGGCGCTCGAGGAACTGTTCATCGCCGAGGGTAGCGACTGGAACTGGTGGTACGGGCCTGAGCATCATTCGGCCAACGATCGTGAGTTTGACGAACTCTATCGCAAGCACCTTTCGAATGTTTATCAGGCTTTGGGGGCAACCCCGCCCGATCATCTAGCTCAGCCGATCATCGGCGGACTGGTTACTCCTTCGTTCCTGCCGCAAACCAATTACATCCACCCTCGCATTACGGGAGACATGGTCCGCTATTTCGAGTGGATGGGAGCTGCACACTACGCCGCGGACCGCCGCGCTGGCGCCATGCACGGCAAGGTTTTCCTGCTGGATTCGATTTATGCAGGAATCGACCAGCACAATGTTTACGGGCGCGTCGATTTCGCCGGAGAGCTTCCTTCCAGCGATTGCGAGATTGTGGTGAACCTTGAATCGTGGGCGGACCGCTCCAGCCGGCCGCGACGAGGGTTGCGCCTGAACGTGCAAGTGAAAGAGTCCAGAATCGCAAGCTGGAATATTTCTGATAACGGGGACCAGGTTCCCCGGGAAGGCGCGGATGTGGCGCTGGCCCGTAACTTCGAGTTCAAAGTCCCGCTCGCAGTTCTGTATGCGGAACCGCCAGAGTCAACGTCGGACTCACCGAGTCCGGCGGCAACAAAAATTCGATTGCGAGTCAGCATCTGGCAGAATCGCCTGCCTATTGATGCGCTTCCACTCGAGGGCTGGATCGATCTGCAACTGTTGCCCGAACACGAATTGATGGCGCTGTCGCATTAGCTGGAACGGCGCGGCGCAATAGAAGTGGCGAGGCGTACTAGCGAATCTTGCGGAGAGCATTAAGTATTTCGTCGATTGGCGCGCGATCGGTCTGGTTGTCTCCGCGATAGATATATCGAACCGTCCCGCTGCGATCAATGATCAGAGTTGCAGGGTGCGCGACGCGGAAGGCGTCGTGCCCAAACGCGTGATAGAGCCCGTAAGCTCTAGTGGCGGAACGGTCCTCATCCAGAAGGAACGGAAATGAAACCGGATTTTCGCTGAGATACTTCGCCGGCTTCCAAACACCGCCTCGTTTTTCAGCGGCGACATATGTAAGGCTCGCGCCAAGTTTGCCGATCTCTGCTTTGTGCGGCTCAAACTGAGCCATGCGGTTGCGGCAATTGGGTCACCAAGTCCCGCGTAAAAATTCGATGACGAGTGTCCCGCTGGAAACCAGATCGGAAAGCGAGAATTGGCCCTCGCGATTTGCTGCAGACAAGGTAAAAGACGGGGCCGGAGAACCGGCCGCAAGAGTTTCAGTCTGATTTTTCATCCTGTTCTTTGCTCCTTCGTCAGTGCCGCCGCAGCAATCATTTATAATCGCAAGTTTCCAATTCCACCATGGCAAAAACCTACACAGGTGTGGGATACCTGACGGGAGGCGTCTCACTTTTTCGTCAGCCAACCAGGCAGGATAGTTATAGACGATGACTCAAAATCTTCTGAGAAGGAACGGCATAAATCGATGAGCAATATTGCACAAATTCGCGGACGGCAGGTGCTCGATTCGCGCGGGAATCCTACGGTCGAAGCGGAAGTCTGGCTGGATGATGGTTCGATCGGGCGGGCGATTGTGCCCAGCGGCGCGTCCACCGGCGAACATGAAGCGGTCGAACTTCGGGACAATGACAAGCAGAACTACCTTGGTAAAAGCGTGCTGAAGGCGGTTGAAAATGTGAATGGCGAAATCGCCGACGCCCTGGGCGGATTCGACGCCGCCGACCAGCGCGCCCTCGACCAGAAGATGATTGAACTGGATGGCACCGACAACAAGGGTCGCCTGGGCGCGAACGCGATTTTGTCGGTTTCGATGGCGGCCGCCCGAGCCGCGGCGATTTCCTTTAAGTTGCCCCTTTATCGCTATCTGGGCGGAGCAGGCGCAAATACTTTGCCTACGCCGATGATGAATATTCTCAACGGCGGCGCGCATGCCGACAACAACGTCGATTTTCAGGAATTCATGGTTATGCCGGTCGGCGCAGAATCGTTCTCAGAAGCGCTGCGTTGGGGAGTTGAAGTTTTTCATACCCTGAAAGGTGTGCTGAAGAAACGTGGCTACAACACGGCGGTCGGCGACGAAGGCGGATTCGCGCCGTCGGTGAAGTCGAATGTTGAAGGGATTGAAGTCGTTCTCGAAGCGATCACGCAAGCCGGGTACAAACCGGGAGAAGAGATTGCCATTGCGCTCGATCCCGCCGCAAGCGAATTTTTTCAGGATGGCAAATACGTCTTCAAAAAGTCCGACAAGTCGTCTAAGAGTTCGGATGACATGGTGCGCTTCTGGGCCAAGTGGGCGAATGATTATCCGATAGTTTCGCTCGAAGATGGCCTCGCTGAAAACGACTGGGATGGCTGGGCGAACCTGACCAAAGAACTCGGCGACAAAATCCAACTGGTGGGCGACGACCTTTTTGTGACCAACGTCGAGTTCCTGCAGGAAGGAATCGATAAGCATGTCGCTAATTCCATTCTGATCAAAGTCAACCAGATCGGCACCGTCAGCGAAACCCTCGATGCCATCGACCTTGCCCGCCGCAATGGATATACCTCGATCATCTCCCACCGCTCCGGCGAAACCGAAGACACCTTCATCGCCGACCTTGCAGTTGCCACCGGCGCAGGACAGATCAAAACCGGCTCAGCCTCCCGGACAGACCGCGTCGCAAAGTACAACCAGTTACTAAGGATCGAGGAAGAGCTGGGAAGTGGGGCGAGATTTTTGGGATTGAAGGCGCTGAACTACAAAGGGTGATGATCCGAAGCATCTTCATTGCGTTTTTTCTCCCGTTGCTGTTAACGGGGTGCGGCCAAACGCATGCGCCTGCCGACCTGGAACAGGCAGACAAGATTATAATCTTGAAATCTGCCCACACGCTTAACCTGCTGAACGCCGGGCACATTTTCCGTTCGTACAAAGTGGCCCTCGGAAGGAATCCTGTCGGCGCGAAAGCTCGGAAGGGCGATCACAAAACTCCTGAGGGTCTCTACGCAATCGACTCCAAGAAGGAGCACAGCAGATTCTACCGTGCTTTGCATATTTCCTATCCCGATGTAGACGATAGAGCACGAGCGCACGCGGGCAGTTACGATCCTGGAGGCGATGTCGAGATTCACGGCATCGAGAATGGTCTGGGATGGATGGGCAAGTTGCACCGCAGCATTGACTGGACGGACGGATGCATTGCCGTAAGTGATTCCGAAATGGATCAGATTTGGAACAGTGTGCGCGTCGGAACTCCCGTTGAAATACGTCCATAGGCTTGACTTAGCTAAGGACTTAGTCTATAATGGGCCATGGAAATAAACATCCATGAGGCGAAGACCCATCTTTCCAAGCTCTTAGAGCGTGTTGCCCTAGGCGAAGAGGTCATCATCGCCAAGGCAGGAACCCCAGTCGCCAAGCTTGTGCCCTTTGATAACCAGGCGAAAATCCGAATTTTCGGAAGCGCCAAGGGCGAATTCACCGTTCCGGACGACTTCAATGAGGCCGACTCAGAAATCGAGGCGCTGTTTTACGACGGTGAGCTTTTTCCCCGCAAAGATGTCTCGGGTAAATGAGAACGCTTCTCGATACGCATGCGTTCCTATGGGCGATAGCAGGCGACCATCGTATGTCACAAAGTGCCCGAGATCTTTTCGTCGGGCCAAGCAATTTGTCGATGAGTATCGCCAGCATTTGGGAGATGTTGATTAAGGTGCAAGTGGGCAAACTGAATCTTCCCAGGCCAGTTGGCCCTTACTTGATCAGCAAATTGGCTGACAACAGGATCGAAGTTTTGCCCATCCATGTTGCGCATCTGCTCGCTTACGAGCAACTTGCTTTACATCACCGCGATCCGTTTGATCGCATCCTCATTGCGCAGAGTTTAGAGGAAGGCTGGCCGATAATAACGTCGGATCCCATGTTCAAGAAGTATCCAATCCGGGTAATCTGGTAATTCAGTTTGTAATAACATGACGATCACCGCTCGAAGCTCATAGCTAAAGGGCTATGGGCTAAATTCAGGAGCTAGAATATTGTCCTGTCCTAAACCACTTATTCTTGTAATCCTCGACGGCTGGGGATACCGCGCCGAAACCAAAGCCAATGCCATAGCGCTGGCCCGCAAGCCGGTGTATGACCGCTTGTTGCGCGAGTATCCCAACACGCTGATTCAGACAAGCGGCCCTTATGTGGGTTTGCCTGAGGGTCAAATGGGCAACAGCGAGGTCGGGCACTTGAATATTGGCGCCGGGCGCGTTGTTCACATGGATTCGACCCGCATCGAGCTGATGATTCAGAACGGCGAATTTTTTCATCATCCCGTCTTGCTGAGCGCAATGAAGAACGCGCGCCCCGGCGGCCGCCAGCTTCATCTTTTCGGTCTGCTCTCGGACGGTGGCGTGCATTCCTATCAAACTCATCTCCACGCCTTGTTGAAGATGGCCAAACAAAATGACGTAGAGCGCGTGTTCGTGCACGCGTTCATGGACGGACGCGACACTTTGTCCACCAACGGTGCGGTGTACATCGAGCAACTGCAGCAGGCGATGCGGGAGTACAACATCGGCAAGATCGCGACCGTCAGCGGCCGCTACTACGCTATGGATCGCGACCGCCGCTGGGAGCGCATTGCTAAGGCCTACAACGCAATGGTTTTCGGCGAAGCCGAAGGCGGCAAGTACAGCGATCCGGTCCAGGGCGTGAAAGAGTCGTACAACAAAGGTGTGACCGACGAGTTCATCGTGCCGTTCGTGTGCACCGAAAAAACCACGGGCGAGGGCGCCCGCGCCACATCGACCATTCGCGATGACGACTCCTGTATCTGTTTCAACTTTCGCGCCGATCGGGTGCGTCAGATTACCCGCGCACTCACCCGCAACAGCGGCCTCAACGACCAGGCTGGACGCGACCTTCCCGGCGCCGAAGAACTGGACACGATCATCCCTAAAGATCGCGGACCGAAGAACTTGCATTACGTCTGCATGACCCAGTACGACAAAAAATTCAAACTCCCCGTCGTCATCCCGCCAGAATCGTTGGACAACATCCTTGCCAATGTCATGGGCCAAACAAACATGCGCAACCTGCGCGTCGCGGAGACTGAGAAATACGCGCACGTGACCTACTTCTTCAACGGAGGAGTGGAGCAGCCGTTCCCCGGCGAAGAGCGAACGGTCGTCCCTTCGCAGAAGGTAGCGACGTACGATCTGAAACCGGAAATGAGCGCAGCTGGAATCGCCGACACTGTTGTGAAAGCTGTCGAAGGCGGCAACTTCGATGTTATCGTTGTCAACTTCGCCAACGCCGACATGGTTGGCCATTCCGGCAAGCTCGAGCCGACCATCAAAGCCGTAGAAACCGTGGACGCCTGCCTCGGCCGCGTCGAACTAGCCGTCCGCGCCAAGGGCGGCGCCATGCTGATTACCGCCGACCACGGCAACGCCGAAATGATGGTTGACCCGGTCAGCGGCGGACCGCACACCTACCACACGACGAATCCCGTGCCGTTCATAGTGGTGGCGGAAAATTCTAAACAGTTCACTCTCAAGTCCGGTGGCTCGCTGCGCGATATTTCGCCAACAATCTTGGGAATGCTTGAAGTTCCTGAGCCTAAAGAGATGACTGGCAGTGATCTGCGTACTTTTTTGGTTACAAAATGAGTAGTGGCGCAAGGGTACTGGTGATCGGCAATTGTGTTGGTCACGAAGTGCAGAAAATCCGCACATCTGACGATGGCCGTTCGGAAGCAAAGGGTGCCCTTGAAAGCCTACTTATGCGAAGAATCGCTGAGAGAGCAGTTCAGTTCATCGGCGAAGAGACACAATACGGCCACGAGACGATTGCAGAGGCTCTGAAAACTCGCGAAGACGGGTGGATCAATATCGATATGCCAATGCCAAAACGTGAAGCCGAAGGTATAGCTGAAGAGCAACGGAATCGGGGGTGCATTCCAAGATATGTCGGTGTAGAAGCACGCTGTCAACTTACAAGACATGGTTATGAACAAAGTGTAGGGGATGGATGGATTCAGCTAATACCCCGTCTTCCCTCCGATGAAATCCGTGAGCGATACATGTTCGATCGGGTGATCGATAACTTCAACAAGGCAGACAGCGTTCTAGTTCTTTGCGGAGTTCTCCACAGCCAGGCATTAGCCTCGAAATTTAGGGAGGCTGGATTTGAGGTCGACCTCGAATTCTGGACCGATAAAGGTTGCGGGGTAAACTTGTGATGTGAAACTGCTCATTTTTACCTACCATCGCCTTGACCTGTGGATTGCGCCGCCGTGGTTTGCGGAACGGCTGCGAAGCGAATTCCCGCAATTCGAAGTCAGCCAGCTGAACTCGCAGGAAAGCGTCGGTCACGAAATCGCCGGAGTCGAAATCATGTTCGGCGATTCGCTGCCGGCCGATCAATTTGTCCAAGCCAAGAAGCTTCGCTGGATTCATTCTCCGGCGGCCGCGGTGCATCAATTCATGTTCCCTGCCCTCGTGAATAGCGAGGTAGTCCTGACTAACGCACGCGAAGTACATGGGCCGGGCGTGGCTGAACACGTAATGGCCCTGATTCTTTCAATCGCGAAACGAATTCCTGAGTCAGTGCGTTTTCAGCAAAAGCACATTTGGGGACAGGAGAAACTGTTGAGCGGCGGAATGTGTCCGCTAGATGTCGCCGGCGCGACGTTGGGACTGGTAGGATTCGGCAGCATTGGGCGAAACGTTGCCAGGCACGCGCACTCGATGGGAATGAGAGTAATCGTGGTACGCGAGCACCCGGCGGCTGATCGCGCTGAGTTCGTGGATGAAGAGCTGCCGTCCTCCCGCCTTGAAGATATGCTGGCGCGGTCGGATTACGTGGTTCTGTCGCCTCCCCTCACGACGAGCACGCGCGGCATGATCGGAACTGCACAGCTTTCCCGGATGAAAAACACAGCCTATCTGATCAATGTTGGCCGGGGCCCATTGATCGTCGAATCGGCATTGATCGACGCCTTGCGCGCCCGCAAGATTGGCGGGGCTGCTCTGGACGTATTCGATCAAGAGCCGCTGCCACCAGATTCTCCGCTGTGGGGCCTGGATAATCTGCTGATCACTCCGCATACCGCCGGAATGGCCCACAATCTGTGGGAGCGCCATTACGCTCTCTTTTCAGAAAATATGCGGCGCTACGTTTCGGGCCAACCGCTGCTTGGCTTGGTGAATAAGCGCAGCGGATATTGACCCGCTATTTCTCTTCCGGTTCGAAAATCTCGGCGGCCAGCTTGCATGATCCACCCACCGCTCTCCAGACCCGGAGATACGCGGCCGTAAATTCAACATGCTTTCCCGTATCGCGCTCGTCATAGCTGGCCTTCTCCCTGCCGTACTCATACGCCATTTCTCCGGACGGAGCTGCCACAATGCGGTCCGGCACCGGTGCGGCTTTATTCTCATTTTTACGTTCCGCCACGACGGGTGCAAAGGCTCTATCTGCCGCTGCCTTGCCAACGACAGGCTTGTCCAGCGCCCCGGAAAAGATGTACACGTCATCCGCAAAATTGAGGTTCTGTTTTGCAGACTCAGTCTTGACCGATTGCTCGGTGCAGGGGCCGCTTTGCGCAGCGGCTGGCAGAACAAATAAAACTGCGAGAAACACTCTTGCAATCATCACGCGACTCCGTCCTAATACCGAATTGGAATCCAAAGCCGAACGCAGGATACGCCTGATAATGAATCTTTGCACGCTCTCACCCTCGCCAATACGGGAAGAACAATTTCCCTATAAATGCTATGCTCCACTTATTACATTCGCCAGATGCGCATTCTCACCCGCTATATTCTCGGTGAAGTCACCTCGCACGCTCTCATCGGGACTGCGATCTTCACTTTCGTTATTTACACGAAAGAGCTGGGGCAGATTCTCGAGCTGATTGTGCGCAATAGCGCGCCCCTGCCCAGCGCAATCGAATTATTTCTACTCATCATTCCGGAAGCGCTGACGATTACTCTTCCCGCTGGCGTGCTGATTGGAATTCTGATCGGGCTCAGCCGCCTCGCTGCCGACAGTGAGATCACCGCAATGAAAGCCAGCGGCATGGGGATTGGAAGTTTTCTGAGAATCCTCTCCATCTTTTTCCTGGCTGCCTGGCTGCTTGCGCTGGGCAACAGTCTTTACTTTGCGCCCCGATCACAACAGGCGCTCAATCATCTGCAAGAAAAGCTAAGGGGCTCACAGGTTTCATTCGAAGTGCAACCGCGTGTGTTCTACGAAGGCTTTCCGAAGATGGTGCTGTACGTTCACGATGTGAAAAGCGCGAAAGGCGCGGCTATCTGGAAAGGCGTCTTCCTCGCTGACACGACTGATCCATCGGCTCCGAAGATCACGCTGGCGGAACAAGGGATTCTGGTCAGCGAAGGCAAGAACACGCTGCATCTGCATTTAATTAACGGCTCTTCACACGAAACCGATCCGACGACCCCGGACAAGTATCAGATCTCCACTTTTACGGCAACGGATATGCCGATCTTGTTGCCGGAGGCGGGGGCGGCGAAAGACCAGCCTCCGGCGGCGATTTCCGAGATTCCCACATTCCAGCTACCGAAACTTGCGCGAAACAGCAAAACTCCCCTGACTGCGCGTTGGTACTGGATTGAGTTCTACAGGCGCTTCGCGCTGCCCACTGCTTGCATAGTGCTGGCACTCGTGGGATTTCCCCTCGGTCTCTCAGCAAAAAAAGGCGGCAAGTCGGCGGGCTTCGTCCTCACGATTGCGCTTGTCTTTGCGTATTACTTCCTATCTTTGTTTGGAGTTTCGCTGGCGAGGCAAGGCAAGCTCTCACCAGCGGCCGGCGTTTGGTTAGCCGACGTCGCATTTCTAATAGGCGGCGCGTTTCTGTTATGGCGTTCAGAACGGAGGCCTTTTGAAATAGCTCTGCTCAAAGGAAGCTGGGCTTCGCTCAAGACCAGTTTCCGCGGCGGGACGCTGCTCTTGCCGACTACCGCCTCTGAGAACGCTTTCGAGCGAGCCGCCACCCGCAAACGCGTGTTCAGCGCGAGTTTCCCTATGCTGATCGACGACTATATGCTTCGCGATTTTGTTTTTAATTTCGCGATGATCGTCGGCGCGCTGGTCGGTCTGTCTCTGATCTTCACGGTGTTCGAGTTGCTTGGTGACATTCTTCGAAACCAGATTTCTCCGTTGACGGTGGGCGAGTACCTGCTCAATGTCACTCCATATTTTCTTTACAACGTTGCGCAATATGGTGTGCTGCTGACGGTCCTCATTACGCTCGGCCTGATGCAACGCTATAACGAACTCACCGCGCTGAAAGCGACAGGGATGAGCATCTATCGCATTATCGTTCCGGTGTTGTTGGCGGGCGCGCTGGTGGCGGGGGGATTGTTTCTTGCCGATCAGTTTTATCTTCCTCACGCGAACAAGCGGCAGGACGCGCTGTTGAATCAGATCAAAGGCCGGCCTCCGCAGACCTATCTCAATCCTTACCGCAAGTGGATCTTTGGCCAGCATTCGACCATTTACTACTACCAATTCTTTGACTCGGACAAGAACCAGTTCGGCAACTTGTCGGTCTTTCAATTTAACCCAACGACCTTTCAGATGGTGCGCCGAATTTATGCCGGACAAGCCCGCTGGGCCGACAATCTGAACCGATGGGTCTGCGAACAGGGCTGGGAGAGGGCTTTCCGCGGCTCAGCCATCCAGAACTACCATCCCTATGACGTTTCGACCTTCGCGGCCGTCTCAGAACCACCTCCGTATTTTAAGAAAGAAGTGAAGCAGTCGCTGGAGATGAACTACGAGCAGCTCAGCCGCTACATCCACGAACTGCAGCAGAGCGGCTTTGAAGTGGTGAAGCTGAAAGTTCAATTGCAAAAGAAGATTGCGTTCCCGGTGATCACCTTCGTGATGGGCGTATTGGCAATTCCGTTCGCGCTCTCTGCCGGAAGGCGCGGAACCATGGCCGGCGTGGCCACTGCCATCGCGATTGCCGTGGTTTATACGGTCATTTCAGGTTTGTTCGAAGCCATGGGGAACATCAGCCAACTGCCGCCCACGCTGGCCGCGTGGTCGCCCGACATTATTTTCGCGCTGCTGGGCGGATACATGATTTTGAAAGTGCCGACGTAATTCGCCACTCTAAGCTCTCGCCGCTTTGTGCGTGTCCACCGTGCTCCAGGTTTTATCTTCCGCGTGACAAATATTTTCCAGAGGACAGTCAACGCACTTGGGAGAGCGCGCGAAGCACAGCTTGCGTCCGTGCCAGATCACCTGATGCGAGAACAGTATCCACTTGTCGCGTGGAACGACCGCCATCAAATCCTGTTCGATCTTTTTTGGATCATCGTTCTTCGTGAGTTCCAGGCGTCGCGAAATTCGGTGAACATGAGTATCGACCACCAGACCTTCGGCTTTCTTGAACCATGTGCCAAGGACGACATTGGCGGTTTTACGGGCAACTCCGGGCAAGGTGAGCAGGTCTTCCATCTTGTCTGGCACCTTGCCGCCGTATTCGTTAACCACTCTGCGCGCGGCGCCGACGACAGATTTCGATTTGTTTCGGAAAAAGCCAGTGGAGCGGATATCGGCCTCGAGTTGTTGCGGCTCTAATTTTGCGAAGTCCTCTACCGTGGGATATTTCTTGAACAACTCCGGCGTGACCATGTTGACGCGCACATCGGTCGATTGCGCCGAAAGAATCGTCGCCACCAAAAGTTCCCATGGATCTTTGTGGGTAAGGGCGCAGGTCACGTCGGGATAAAGTTGATCCAGGCGCTTCAGAATTTGCGACACGCGCTCCGGCGAGGTTGGGTTGTAGCCTTTGGAATCGCGATTCTTTCCGGCCTTCGAAGCTGGTTTCTTTGAAGGGTTAATGCCTTTCGGGGCGCTCTTACCCGATTTCCTCGACAGTGTTGGCGAATTCATCTTCAACCTTGCGCCTTCATGTCGTCCGGTCTTACCTGGCCTTCGCGGCATCACTCCTCGCGGCATTTTTTCCTCCTGGGCAGAATGTAATCTTAACAACAATCGGCTGGTCTTTTTGCTCTCGTCCAAAGGGTCACTTGCGAATGCGATATTGACCACGACTTCGGAGCATTGACGCCTTCAAGTGCTGCCGTTACTCTGGAATCACCAACAGGCACTTCGATTCCTGGAGAAATTCAGCATGGCGGTCAAGTCCATCCAGCTTGGGCAGGTTTGGCGCAAAGACGAAAATGGCCAGGATTATCTTGTGACCAAGCTCTACAACGAAGTGTTCACTCAGTATGCCGTGCTTCGCCCGGCCGAGGTGAACGCACCGGACGCGCCGACGGTCCGGGTCAAAGTTGCCAAAACCGCCGCAGGTGCGGCATTGCCCGGCTTCACTTTCACCCAGGACGGTTCGTTCTAATTTTGAAGGTTGTATTATGTCGCCGGACGAAATCTACCCGTTATTCGAGTACAACGCCTGGGCCAACCGGCGGTCCCTGGCAGCAGCCGAGAAGCTGACCGCCGAGCAATTCACTAAACCCATGGGTTCAAGCTTTTCGTCCGTCCGGGACACGCTTGCCCACATCTACGGTGCCGAATGGATTTGGCTGGAGCGCTTTCAGGGGCGTTCGCCATCAGCGCTGCCAAACGTCAGCCTGTTCGTGGACGTGCGAACTCTGCGTGAGACCTGGTCTGTCCACGAGGAACTGCTGTTGGTATTCGCAGCCGGACTGAGTCAAGCGGACCTCGATCGGAAGATGGAATACAAGACGCTGAAGTTTGGCGTGTACTCCAACCCGGTTTGGCAATCGATGCTGCATGTGGTGAATCACGGGACCTATCATCGCGGGCAAGTGACGACATTGCTGCGTCAGCTTGGTGCACAACCCGTTCTGTTGGACCTGATGCACTTCTACCGCGAGCACTCAACCGGGACAACCGGCTGAGAGTTGTACACTGTAAAGGCTGCAGCAGTTTACAGATCAGCTAAAACGCCCTCCCACTCACAATGACTGAAAAAGTTCTAGGCGCTTTATTCATCTTCATAAAAACACTCATCGCGGCCACCGGGTATGGCGGCATCGTCATACTCATGGCGATTGAGTCGGCGTGCATTCCTTTGCCGTCGGAACTGATCATGCCCTTCGCCGGGTATTTGGTGTTTTCCGGAACCATGAAATTGCTGTGGGTCGCGACTGCGGGCGCGATCGGCTGCAACCTCGGATCGCTGATCGCGTATGAAATCGGCGCGTACGGAGGCCGGCCTCTGGTGGAACGCTATGGTAAGTGGGTGCTCATGGGGAAACATGAGCTCGACTGGGCTGACCGCTTCTTTGCGCGCTGGGGATACTTGGCGGTGTTTGTGGCGCGCATGCTGCCAGTAGTCAGAACTTTCATTGCCCTACCCGCGGGCATTGCGCGCATGCCGCGCCTGCGCTTTCACCTCTACACATTTTTAGGATCCTGGCCGTGGTGCTTTTTCCTGGCCTGGTTCGGAATGAAAATGGGCGAGAACTGGCGCGAGCTGGGCAAATATCTGCACAAGTTTGACATCGTGATTGTGGTGATTATTGCAGCGGGAATAATCTGGTTCGTGCGCTCGCACTGGAAGAACCGGCTGACCACCGCGTAAGCGCGAGTTCCCTGCCGCGTTACTTTTTCAAGATCGGATTGTAGCCGTCATTCACCAGTCGTGCCCGCATACTTTCGGCTTCTTTGACATCGGTAAACGGCCCGACCTGCACGTGAAAGAGTTTATCCGGCGTAGCGTCGGCGATGAAAGCCTGATACTGGCGGCCCTTTAGCGACTCCACGAGCGCCTGAGCATCTTCCTGCTTGCTCACCGCTGCAACCTGGACGAAATAACTGGCGACGGGCTGCGGCGGCGTAAGCGGCGCAGCGGCTTGGTCAGGTGCCGAACCGGCTGGGGTGGTGGCGGCGCTGGAATCCGGCGCAGCTTGCTGAGTGTCGGCCGGTTTGCTATCGGTCTGAGGTTGCGTCACCGGCGCGCTCGTTGTCGGAGACGATGAGGGCGAGAGGCGCGACGGTCTGGACGTGCCAGGCGACGGAAGCAGTTCGGCATTGGATTTCGTCGAGCTGTGGCCAATCGAATATCCTAGGCCAAAGAAGGTGGCGCACAAGATCACCAGGCCGAAGAACAGGGCAAGCATCTTGCCCGTGCCCAGGGTAATTTCAGTATCTTCCGAATACTGTGGATCGCGTGCCGGCGCTGCCATAACTGGAGTCATAAAGTCCTCGCGGGTCCCAATCTATTTCGGCGGGGCAATTTCCTTTCCTAGCAACTTCTGCATACCAGAGAAAAAGTCCACCGGAACCGGGAAGACTACGGTTGTGTTTTTCTCGACACCAATTTCGGTCAGGGTTTGCAAGTACCGCAATTGAATGCTGACCGGCTCGGTAGCCAATAAATTCGCTGCGTCGACGAGACGTTGTGCGGCGGAAAATTCGCCTTCAGCGTGAATGATCTTCGAACGCTTCTCACGTTCTGCCTCTGCCTGTTTGGCCATGGCGCGCAGCATCGATTCCGGCATGTCGACTTGCTTGACTTCGACGTTTGCGACTTTTACTCCCCAGGGGGCGGTGTGCTGGTCAAGAATGCTTTGCAGCCGGAGGTTAATTTTTTCGCGGTGAGCGAGAAGTTCGTCGAGTTCAACTTCGCCCAACACCGAACGCAAGGTGGTCTGCGCGAACTGCGATGTCTGATAAACGTAATTCGAAACTTCAACCACCGCGCGAGTAGGTTCGATCACGCGCAGGAAAATTACCGCGTTAACTTTCAATGTGACGTTATCGCGGGTGATGATGTCTTGCGGGGGAACTTCCAGCGCTTCTTGCCGGAGAGAAATCCGCACCATGCGGTCCACCGGCGCGAATACAAGAATTACCCCGGGCCCCTTGGCTTCATGCCGCAATCTACCCAGGCGAAAAATGACGCCGCGTTCATATTCGGCCAAAATTTTGATGGAACTCAGGGCGTACAGCAAAACAACGATAATGACAATGCCAAGCGTGCCAATACCTAAATCCATCGTGACCTCCCGCCCAAAATGCAGGTGTGAGCTGATTGTACTGCACCTATAGTGCAGGAACGCGAGTTACCAGAGTTTATCGGGAAGATACATCGGCATCTAATGGGTCTCTGGTTGGAAACCCATTAACCAGGAACGGCACGAAGGTTCGCCAAGGAAAACAAAACCCTTTGGTTATCGCCTTTCACTCTCAACCACAAGTCATACGGTCGTTTTTTTGGTTTCGTGGACGGGATCGACTTTAAGCTGCAGCCCATCGACATTGTGCACGACCACTCGCATGCCGGCCGGCACGTTCGTGGTAGCTATGGCGTCCCAAATTTCGCCATGCACGAAGACTTTGCCCGACGGCGCAAGCGGGGTTTGCGCGATCGCGACTTCCCCGATCAAGCCTTCGATTCCAGTCGTAATCTTGTTACGGCGGGCGCGAAGCGCCACCGTCATAAGGAAAACCGTGATCGCTCCGAGAGGGACGCTGACTGCCAGTGCCGTAGCCAACTTCACCCGCATTTCAGGGATGGGCGCATCGACCAACAGAAGCGCTCCAATTACCAGCATTGTGATCCCGCCAATGGCCAATACGCCATGAGTGGCGAACTTAGCTTCCAGCGCAAACAGAACAAATGAAGCAAAGATCAACACCACCGCTGCAAAGCGAATCGGCAAAAGGTGTAGAGCAAAAACCGCCAGAAGAATAAAGACTATGCCGACCGTTCCCGGCCAGACGGCTCCAGGATGGTTGAACTCGGTATAGATTCCGAGCGCGCCAATCGCCAAAAGTATGAACGCTATGTCCGGGTCCATGAGAAACGCGAGGATGTGCTCTTTAAGGGTTTCATCGACTACGACCTCATGCTCGCCGGTCAGATTGAGAGTGACCGTCTGACCGTTGAAGCGCTTCACTGGCTTGGACGCGATCTGGCGAAATAAATCCTGCTCAGTCGGCGCGACGTAATCGATCAACTTTTGTGAGAGCGCTTCGCCATCGGTGAAGGATTTTGATTGCAGAACTGCGCTTTCCGCAACTTGAACATTTCGGCCACGTTTGGCGACAACCGAGCGCATCAGAGCTGTTGCGTCCTGCTCAATCTTTTCTTTCATCGTGCCCTTGATGTCACCGCCGAATGCCCCTACGGGATGAGCGGCGCCGGTGTTAGTGCCCGGGGCCATGGCCGCGATGTCCGCGCTTTCGAGGATGAAAAACCCAGCCGAGGCGGCGCGGCTCCCGCTCGGGGTCACGTAAATAATTACCGGCACCGGCGACGCAATAATCTTGCTCATAATCTCACGCATGGCATCCATCAACCCGCCGGGGGTGCTGAGCTCGATGAGAACGGCATCGTCTTTTTCAGCCGCAGCCTGGTCAAGAGCGCGTTCGATGCGCTCTTCGGTGGCGGCCTGAATGGTGTCGTCGATCACCAGCTTAAGGACGTTCGCCTGAGCGAAAGCGGGAAGAAGAAGGACCGAGAGCAAGACGGCCAACGGAATTCGGCGAGCCATGTTCACACTCCAGCAGAACTGTTGTTCCTATTGTCTCGCACTTCTTGCCGCCGCGATGGATGTTTCGCTTTCCGGCTCGGCATTTTGCCATCCCGGCAGAGTGGTGTCTCCGGTGATCAGCCTGGCGCCGCGCTCGTAGGTTAAGTAAGACCAGGCCCATTGGATCAGGACGATTATGCGGTTACGGAATCCGATCAAGAAGAATATGTGAACGAAAAGCCATGCCAGCCAGGCGACATATCCCGAGATATGCAGTTTTCTAAATTGAGCGACTGCGGCGGCTCGTCCGATAGTAGCGAGGCTGCCTTTATCAAAATAGTTAAAGTCTTTCCGGGGAATATTTCGCAGATCGTCGCCGATGATCTTTGCCACATAACGCCCCTCTTGCAGCGCGACCGGGGCGACGCCTGGGAGCGGGTTCCCGTGCTCGTCTTTCAGCGTCGCAAGGTCGCCAATTACGAAGACATTCGGCTGGTTGGGGACGCTGAGGTCAGGATTCACCATGACGCGGCCCGCGCGATCGGTGGGCGCGCCGAGTTTCTTCCCAAGCGAAGATGCCGCAACCCCCGCGGCCCAAAGGATCACGGTCGCCGGGATCCTTTCAGCTCCGATCCAAACCGCACCAGGATCAATCTGCGTTACCATCGCTGGAGCGCGTACCTCGACGCCCAGATGCTGCAACTGGCGCACTGCGCTCTGAGAAAGGTCCGGAGCGTAGGCAGGCAAAATACGCGGGCCTCCCTCGAGCAGGACGATCCGCGTGTGCTTTGGATCGATCAATCGGAACTGGTCCTGTAACACATTATGCGCAATTTCAGCCAGCGTTCCGGCGAGTTCCACCCCGGTCGGTCCGCCGCCCACAATTGCAAAGGTCAGCATTGGCTGAGGTGCACCAGATACCGCTTGCTTCTCTGCCAACTCGAAAGCCAGCAACACGCGCCGTCGAATTTCCAAAGCATCTTCTACCGTCTTGAGTCCAGGCGCGAGCGGCTCCCATTCATCGTGGCCAAAATAAGAGTGCTGGGCGCCGGCGGCGACGACCAGGTAGTCGAATGGGATTTCGAGATCCGGAAGTTTCACAATTTTTCGAGCGAGATCGAAGCCCACAACTTCATCCATGATCACTTCGACATTTTTGCGGCTGCGAAGAATCCAGCGGATGGGCGCGGCAATTTCTCCTGGCGAAATTCCAGCAGTGGCTACCTGATACAGAAGCGGTTGAAATGTGTGGTGGTTCTTGCGATCGATCAGAGTAATTCGCACCGGCAGCTTCGCCAGGTTGCGCGCCGCCTCAAGGCCGCCGAATCCGGCGCCAACCACCACTACGCGCGGTGAATTTTCATGCATGCCTGACTCCTGCTGAATCAGCGCAAACTAAAAACGCGTTCAGCCTTATATAGATTCCGCCATTTCCGGCAAGTCAGAAATTATTCTTGCGCCAAATATTCTTAGCGAAATCTGTCACTTCGCGAGGCGCGAGTGCAACCATTCAATTCATCTTCTTTGGTACAGAATGATTTGTAAGCGGTTACAGAGTTGACCCGATTACCAGAGGTGCTGGCCATAGCCTACCTTGTTCCGTGGGCGCGGAGAACCTGCCGCGCGTGTGACCTGAAAATCTGTTCGACACGAGAGGAACTATGGGATTGATTCTCCTGATTATCGTGGTCTTGTTAGTACTCGGAGCATTGCCCACCTGGCCGTACAGCACAGGTTGGGGTTATTACCCGAGCGGCGGGTTGGGATTAATTCTGTTGATCCTGATCGTGCTTCTGTTGATGGGAAGATTGTGAAGCTTTCCCGCGCCTAGTTAACTTTTCGAAACGTCTCGCCGCCCGCGGTCATTGTTTAATCCGCGGCGGCGAGGATAATTACCAGTCCGCTTCCATCTCCCATCCTTTGAGGTACATACCTTTCAGATAACGTTTTCCTTATGCTTTCGCTCGTAAGGTGTTTATCTGAAATGGCATACAGCGTTCGCTGGAGATCGACTACAGCGTTCGCTCAATTGTTTTCCACAGGAAATAAGCATAAATTGTCACCATGCCACGGTCTGCCAGAGCGAGGAGTGCCTCCACCAAGGTGGTGAGACCCGATGTGTGGCGATCTCATTCAACCAGCATGGCGAAAAAACGCCCGGTTTGTTCCGGTCGTCCTACGTTGCTTTGGGTTGATGATTTTCAACCCGGCCTTGCGCTCTATCGCACGATGTTTGAAGGCTTGGGCTTCAGGGTTTTGACCGCCCATTCCGGGAAACAAGGCGTGAGGCTGGCAGCGGAGAACCCGATCGATGTAGTCGTAACCGACTACGAAATGCCCGGAATGAATGGCGAAGCCTTAGCAGTAGCGATAAAGGCGATCAAACCAAGAATACCTGTCGTGCTCTTCTCTGGCAGCACACTGGTGCCGTTAAGCGCGCGGCGTGTCATTGACGCATTTTGCGACAAAGCAGGATCTCGCAGTCAGCTCTCCACCACCATTCATCGTGTGCTGCTGAAGAAACCCACTCGTATCCTGCAACCTCCGCCCGTCGGTCGGGCGTCTGATGAGGGACGCAGGACGGTCGCTTAATTCCCGAAAACGAACGATCGTTCGCAATTCCAAGGCAGGAGACTAGCAAATGAAGAAACTATCGCTATCAGTCTGTTTGGCGTTTGCATTTTTTGTGGCTTCGGCCGTTGCGCAAATGGCGCCGGGCGGAAGCCAAGGCACGCAAAACTCTTCCCCCAGCATGTCGCAACCGGGTCAACAGCCCGGTGGGATGAATCAACCTGATGCCAATACGCCTGGCGCCCAAACCGACCAGAACACCGCCAATCAACACCAAAACAACATATGGAGAGCGCAAGCTGAAGGGCTGCGTTCAGTCCCAAGGCGGACAGTACATGCTCGAAACCAAAAAAGGCAAAACCGTTGCTTTGGCAGGACAGGACGTCTCGGCGCACGTCGGACATGAAGTCAGCGTGAAGGGCACCTGGGAAAGCGGCATGTCGGCTACGTCGTCGGGAAACGCCGGCGCATCAGGCAAGACGTTTAATGTGACTGAGGTAAAAATGATTTCCGACACGTGCGGCGGTAAGAATCACTCCGGAAGTATGGACCACTCATCCACGGGAAGCGGAAACAGCAGCAACTCCACAACCCAGCCGCCGCAGTAAATTCGACTTGTAATCCCAGTCTTGAAGAGTAAAGGCCCCGGACCACCAGGGGCCTAATTTTTTTCGCAAAAAATATCCGACTTGAACCGGCTCTTCAGTCGTGAAGACCCGATCCAAATCGGTCTTAATAAACTCTCCAGTCACGAAATTCGACTCAGCTCTAAACTCGCCCGCGGCGCGTAAGTCCTGTGATTAGGGTGATGGCGAACACCACCAGGAAAATAAAGAACAGGAGCTTCGCAATTCCGGCCGCAGCCACTGCGACACCACCGAACCCGAAAATTGCGGCGATAATCGCGACAATCAAAAATACTAACGCCCAATACAGCATGCTGCCTCCTATTAGCCTCGTTTAAGTACTTGCCTCGTAAAAAAGCATACCGCCAGCCTCGAAAGTTGACGATCAGGCCATGCCTGTACTTCAAAAACCGAATTGCTGTAGAAAATATCGCCAAAATACTTTGTTTTGTTTGGATTATGTATTAGAAGGGGAGGGTCCCATTCGTTTTCTTCGCCGATGCTGTCCCTGTCGGCGGCGCAGGCAACTTCACTCCGGCTTTTCTCGCTTCAGATAATCCGATCGCAATCGCCTGCTCGGAATTGCGCACCTCGTGTTTGCCCTCACGCACGTGATGGATTTCCTCGCGGACAAAATTGCCCAGCCTGCGTGCTGGGTGATTTGCCTTCTTCCGCGTCCTGCTGGGCCCGTCTGATGGTTTCTTGGTGGGGCATTTTTCCTCCGTGCTGGGAATTCCCCCTGTGGGGAGTCTGGCCTCACCATCACAAAGGAACCAATCCGCAAAAAGCAGTAAAACGACTAAGTGGGCTTTAGTCGTGGAGAGGTCAGAAGAGGAGGAAGAATTCTAAGTTTAAAGGCTTAAACCGCACCAACCTGCCTTCGGTGGGTGCCATCTAAGATTTCACTAGGTGCGGTGGAACCGTCCTCGGTCGCGCGACAGTACCCGAATCTGTCGTTGTGCGCCGGGGACGGCGCTCTTTTGGTTGCAAGTTGTCACTTTCTACTTTCTCAAGATACGTTTCACCTTGACCTTATCGACTTCCAGTCTTCTGGTAGGTCGGAGCATTTGGCGCTTCCATCTCACCGAGCGCTAGATCCACAATAGCGTTCTTGGTCGAGTGCTCAAAGATTGAAGAGAAGACCAAAACTTTCTCCTCAGTCTCGGCGTCGACCCTACCCTGTTCGGCATGCTGGGACACTTGCATGCCGACTGCGACCCCTGCCCAGAAAACCACCTCTTCCATGCTCATGGTCTGTCCCGGGCATGGGGGCAGTTGACACAGCTTTTCCATAATTTCGCGCGTCTCTTCAGGACTAAAGGTGTCGATTTCGCCGACAAAGCTCATGACCTCCAGAATGCGTGAGAACCCTTGCCAGTCCTGCCGATTTGTGGATTCCAATTTCATCATGACGGTTTAGTCAGTGTCACATCGACACCAGCTCCGATCTTTGAATAGAGACAACCGCAACACCGCGGCAAACTGCCTACCTCTTGAAATGTATCGGCCGAGGGTGATCCCTGCTATCCCTTTGATCTGTTATGAGTTGGCGTAGCATCCTGTAGAAATCAGAGCAGAAGGAGGTCGGGAATTCCATGTAGGTAATCTGGCCGGAAGCCGCCAAGCCTCAAGCTGCTGCGGAATCGAGCCGAGCGGAGCGATTTTCAGACGTTCGAGACAACTGCATGCGGTGCGTGGCTTCACCTTGCGCTCTCCAGTGCCGCTTGTAAGCTTCTTCGCCACGAAGCAGGTCGAATTTGCTCATTCCGGAAAGAATGGCGTCTTCCATCACAGCAAACATGAGGTATGTTCCAGGGCTCAAGGCCGCGAACTCTGGATCGTAACCTTGCAAATAGCAGAACACCGTTGCGCGATCGAGCAGCGTGGACATAACGGCAACCGTCTGCTCCCGTAATCGCAAACGATAGAGACGCAAGATACGTTTAGCAAGTAACTCCGGCGCGGCTTTGCGATGGAATGCTTTCATTTTTTCGTCCGCCAAAACCCCGGACTGTCCGTCCCTAAGCCAACGCGTAGCGTGAAGGCGAAACAGGTCTTCCAGAAATTCAGTCAGAGTTTCTGCCTTCGCCACTTCTACCCGGGCGGCACCAGCTTTTTGAATTCGCGAGTGAGCTTGGCGCAAATTCGCGCGCTGCCGCTTCGAGAGATGCTGCAACAATTCATCGCGGGTTGCAGGAAGCCGCAAGCTGGAGCATTGATCATGCGGAGTCGCCGGTTGTGCCAGCGTAGTGCGATGCAGGACGGAATTCAAGGGCAAGTCGGTGAGATCCAGCGTCGTCCAGAGATCTAGTTCTTGGATCGCATGAAAAATCGCGCGCACAACCTCGTTCTCGAATTCAGGATCAACTAACAGGTCGAGATAGTCGGAAATTCCGCCGGCCATAAAGGCAAGAACGCGTTCTTCGCCGCGAGGATAAATCAGCAAAGGAGCGAGGCCGACGAGCATGTTTCCCGATCGCACCTCGATGGTAGTTACACATTCCGGCAAAAATGTCTCCGCCCAGGAAATAACCCATTCCGGATGCTGAAATGGCGTCGCGCCGGGACAGCGCTCGTACAGGCCGATCCATTCATCCGCGATGGCACGCAGCTGTGCGGTCTCAGTGAGAATCCGTATTTTGAATTCCGGGCCCATTTTTACACCGATTCGAGTTGCGCCTCAGCTTCCGAACACATAGTTGTGCGATATAAGTCGAGATATTCGGCGAACATTCGCGCTGAGGAAAACTTCTGTTCCGCTTCGTCCCGGCAAACCTGTGGCGCAATGGAATCGCACTCAACGATTGCGTCTGCCATTTCCTCGGCGTCATTTACTAAAAAACCTGTCCGCCGGTGAGCCACGACCTCACTAAGAGCCCCGCTGGGAAACGCCACCACGGGAGTGCCCGAAGCCATGGCTTCCATCGCGACCAGCGAACTGGTTTCCGGGGCAAGACTCGGCACCAGGAGGCAGCGCGCCCCGGCCATAAGTTGGGCTTTGCGGGCGCCACCAACCAGGCCGACGAAACGGATGCGATCATTGAGCCGCGGAAGAATCATCGAATCAAAATAATCGCGATGCTCGGAGTAATCGAAAACCGATCCGGCGATTATTAACGCCACACCGGCACGTTCCGCGGCATCGATGGCGAGGTGAAGACCTTTTTCCGGACAGATGCGGGCGATCGCAAGAGCGTAGTTTGATTTACGTTTTTGAGGGCGAAAATGCGAGAGATCAACTCCGTTCGGAATAACGGCATTGATCCGCACATCGGCGGGAGCAGTACGCGCCTGCGATTCTGAAACCGCCACGAGCGTCACGTTCGGTCCCAGGCGGCAGAAGGCGTTGGGGGCATACCAACTCAGCGGCAAGTGTAACGAAACCACGATTGGAAGTTCATGTTGCGGCAGGTAGTCGTAGAAATCCAGGCCGTGCATGTGAACGACATCAATTGAGAATTCGTTCAGAACGCGATCGATCTGGTGCTTGAATATTCTTCGCGCCTCATGTTTTGCGTCATCATCCAAAATGCCTCTTGGAATTTGCGCTGCGATGAGGAGGCCGTCGCAGCGAGAACCGGCGGGAGCGAGAACTAGAGACCGGTGGCCAGCACGCACCAGAGCTTCGTCGAGAGTTGTGAGCACCTGTTCGGCGCCGCCGGCGGTTTTTCGGGAAACATGGGCCAGCGAGTAACTCACGCTGAGCATGGTCAGCGGCATGAGTGCTCCTGCAGGCCGGCCAGCGCTGATGTTGCGAGTTCGCGCCAACGCGCTCCGGTCATGGGCCAGCCCATGCATTCGTACCACAGATTTCCCACGTGCGGCGGCTCGCTGAAGTTGTATTGGGGCGCGAGTCGCAGGCGCTCGCAATCGACCGGGAAATTCTCGAGCACCAGCCGCTGGGAAGCATATGCATCCATCATCCGTCGCTTTCGATCTCGATCGGGATTCGACAGCTCGAAGCATAGTTCCGACGTCGGGTCCGAGTTCAAGAATTCACCCGTTACGCATCGGTCGTCTCGCGCATGATAAGAAGTCATCTCAACCACAATAGGCGAAGGCTCGATCGACGAAACTGCGATTCTAGCGACAACCGCTGCGGAATCGTGGTCAGGATGTCCGCCTTCGTAAGCATGGGTAATCACAATTTCAGGGTGCATCTCTCCGATCAATCTCGCGAAACGCTCGGCGAGAATGCCGATTTCGAATGCGGCTTCCTGGTCCACACCTTCCAGCCAGAACACTCTTTGCCGGGAAATCCCGGCATCACCTAACGCCTGGAATGTCTCATGCCTTCGAGTTTCGGCATAGGCTGCCCGAGATCCATTCACTCCTGCAGACCAGAATCGTGTGTCTCGTGGCGCGCCGTCGGTAAGAAATGCGACCGAAGATTCAGGAAAGCGCGAGAGCAGCAGCGACGCGCCAATCGTCTCGTCATCGGGATGCGCTGCCAATATAAGCATTCGTAACGAGCGGTCCGAGGGCGTGGTCTGCAGCCGTCGCGAAAACCGATTCCAGTTTTCTCGTCGGTCAGCTTGCAAGTTCATGCTGTTCGGCCTGACAGGAAAGAACGCGCAATGCCTCGCGATATCCATTCAATGTGCCTACATCTACATAGACGTCGCCACGCTTGACGCCAATTGCCTTGCCACCCTTCGCGAGATAGGCATTGACCAGCGTCCCGAGGTATTCGTCCGAGCTACCACGATCCATCCACAATTGGTGTAGCTCGGCAAGGTGTTGACCGGTGAGTTTGAACGCGCCCCATACCCATTGCGACACGGGTTTCCGACTCTTGACTTGAATTTCCTCGACCAAACCGTTGTGGTCCGTTACGACGCAATCAAAGAGTTCGGGCTGCGCTACCGGAAAAAGCAAAAACGAAAATTGACGGTCGGGCAAGAATTGAAATCCTTCGAGGGGAAACCACACCGTATCCGGCAATCCAACCAACACTTCGTCTTCCGGCGCTACGAAAGGCAACGCACTGAATAACGCGTCAC
Source organism: uncultured Acidobacteriota bacterium (assembly GCA_963702345.1). Classification (GTDB taxonomy): domain Bacteria; phylum Acidobacteriota; class Terriglobia; order Terriglobales; family Acidobacteriaceae; genus Gp1-AA145. Next base: position 332,109 of record CAVPCD010000019.1, read on the forward strand.
ACAAGCCGTTAGGATTTTGCTGTACGGCGTAACAAATGGGGGCATCGCCGATGCGCGCACCGAAATAGCGAACGATGTCGGTCTTTTCAGGCGAGATGACGAAGCAAATGCGATTGATTCCGGCAGCAATCATGCGCTCGATCAGGTATTCGGTAACGGCACGCGGACGTTCAGTGGGGCCGTCTTGGCGGGTCCCTAACGGAAGCAGCTCTTTAGAAAATGCCAGCGGCTGCATGCGAGTGCCGCGACCAGCGGCCGGAATAATTCCCCAACGTAAGCTCATGCTGCTGCCTCCACCAACTGCAGAAATTCGCGGCTGCGGTGGTCGGCAGTGTGCGCGCTAAACACTTTCTCGCGCGCCGCCCTTCCGACACGTCGCAACTCTTCGTCGCCAAGCTCGATCGCGTTCACCACGTCGTCGGCCGAAGAGGCCACCAGAATCTCGCGGCCGGGATCAAAAAATTCATTCAGCCCTTCCCATGAGTCGCTGATCACCGGAGTTGCGCAGGCTGCGGCCTCAAATATCCGTCCAGAAGGACAATATCCGAAACTAGCCATGGCGCTGCGCGTCACATTTAACGTTGCTTTTGATGAGCTGTAGAACGCAGGATGTTCCGGCGGCGGAACATGCTCCACGAACCAGACATTTTCATTCCATGGAAAATCGTCGGGATATTGCGCACCGCCCAGCATGAATTTGCGCTGCGGCAGGAGATGCGCAGGATCCAAAAAGAGTGACTGCAGCGCGCTTTGCCGGTCGGCGGCGTACGTGCCCAGATAAGAAAGATCGGAGCAGTAATGGCTGGAAGGCACAACGGGTTTGTGAACGTCCGGATCGACGCTTCCGTAAAGCGGAGCGACTCGCCTTGCGCCTAAAAGATCCCGCAATTCTTTCAACGCCCGGCCGCCCACATAACTGAGCACCAAGTCGAAATCCGCCAAACCAGTGGAAGGAATGTAATCGACTGCGCCGTGAGCGCGAATGTTCTGCAGGGTGACAGCGGTATCCAGATCGTAGAAAACTTTCGCGGCCTTTGACTCGAGCACCAGTGTGCAGGCCGTTAAGGCGTCAGGACAATATGAGGTCACCACCGCTGCATCGCTTTCAGCAACAGCGGAGTTCGCCACCGAGCTCACTTCGGCCCATGACGGATACAAAATAACCTTGTAAGGTTGAGGCCCGACCATATCCCGATAATTGGCGTAGTAAGACACGTCGCGTTCGAAAAATGTTACGTCATGTCCCTGCCGGGCGAACGCATTGCACAGTCCCCGCCAAAGTGTAGCGTGGCCGTTTCCCCAGGATGAGCTCACGGTCAAGCCAAAGATAACAAGCTTCATCGGTTTGCCCTGCAAACGTCCAAAATTGATTTCATGGCGATCGGGAAGTACAGAATCAACCCTATAATGAACGCTGACCAAGACTTCGATGCCATGAGTAGGAACAAAGCTGTATTTCAGAGTAGGGTCCGACGTTTTGTAGTTTCTCGCCCGTCCGCCTTCTGCTAAAGCCGCGACAAAGCAGGACATCTCGCATTTTCCAGCATGCATCAGAGTCAGTTCGGCCGTGCAAATCTCCGCGACGCTTCCGGTAAACCCTCATCATGCGCTGGATACTTTTCGGGTCTCTGTTGGCACTCATTTCGTTTCCAGTTGCCGCTCAGACCAAATCCAGCAACCCACCGCCTTCCTATGAGGGACAACGCGTGGGTTCGATCGAACTCACGGCAAATCCTCACCTGGACACCGAACAGTACCGGGAGCTCATCGTTCAAAAGGCGGGCGAGCCATACTCGAATCAGAAAATTCAGGCAAGTCTCGACGCGCTGAACCGCACCGAGGCTTTCAGCAAAGTCCAGTTAAAAGTCCAACCGGACCCCAGTGGGCTCAAACTGACATTCGTGCTCGAACCTTCGTATTACCTCGGAATGTTGAAATTCCCGGGCGCAACCAAATACTTTTCGTATTCGCGATTGCTACAGGTCGTGAATTTACCCGACCAAAGCGTATTTCAGCAGAGTCAGGTTGCGACTGCAGAAGCAGTCCTGACGAAATTCTTCCGCGATAACGGCTTTTTTTTGGTGAAGGTACATTCGGATGTCCAGCTCGATGACGCCAATCGACTGGCCCACATTACATTTCACGTAGAACCTGGCAAACACGCGCGCGTCGGAAAAGTAGAGGTCCGGGGAGCGAAGCCCGAGGAAAATCGGCAGTTACAAAGAACCGTTCAATCGCTGCGCGCACGGCTCACTGGCGCCCTTCTGAAGCCGGGAAAACCTTATTCGCCGAAGCGTATTCAGGCCGCAACTGCGCTGGTGCGGAAGAAGCTGGCGCAACAGAACTACCCGGCCAACAAAATTGTGGTCAGCCCTCCTAATTATCACCCGGACACCAACCTGGCCGACGTGGCCATCAACGTGGACACTGGACCCGTAATTGAGATTCGAGTCGTAGGCGCCAAACTTTCGTGGATTCCCTTCCTGGCGAGCCGCGAAAAGAAAAAATTGATTTCCATTTACGACGAAGAGTCAGTTGATCCTGACATCGTCGAAGAAAGCCGGCGCAACCTGCAGGATTATTTCGAGCGCAAAGGCTACTTCGAAGTTAAAGTCAAGACCAACACACAGCAGCAGAATGACAGAACCATTCTCACTTTCCAGATCGACAAAGGACGAAAGTATTCGGTGAAGGAAATCGCTTTCACGGGGAATCATCACCTCAGCAGCAGCGATCTGGCGGCCCAGGTTGAGGTAAAGAAAGGAAAATGGCTCGTCAGCCACGGGACATACAGCGAAAAACTTACCAGCCAAAGCGCCAGGAACGTCGAGAACTTTTATAAAGACAACGGCTTTGAGCAGGTGAAAGTCACGCCGCAGGCCGTCACAAGCAGCCAAGGGATCCGCATAACGTTCAACGTGGTGGAAGGCGACCGCACAACCGTGGGTACGCTTCGGGTGGAGGGGAATAAAAGCATTCCCTTCGACCAGCTTCATCACGCGAAAGGGCAGTTCGAATTGCTCGAAGGCAAGCCTTTCTCTCCGCGAAGAATGTCCGACGATCGTAACCAGATCGCCGCGAAATATCTGGACGCCGGATTTCTCAATTCTGAAGTCAAGACGGTCGTCACCCGCCACCCCGACGACCCGCACGTGGTCGATGTGGCTTATGCGATCACCGAGAACCAGCAGGTGCGGATCAGTCACGTGGTTTACATGGGATGGGACCACACGCGGCTGGCATTGGTTAAAAAGAGCGCCAATCTCGCCCCGGAGCAGCCGTTGAGCGAGGGCAAACTGCTGCAGGGGGAAAGCGAGCTCTACGACCTTGGGATTTTCGATTGGTCGAGTATTGGCCCGCGAAGGCAGATTACCGATCAGACGGACGAAGAAGCACTGGTCAAAGTCCACGAGGCAAAGCGCAACTCGATAGTTTACGGATTCGGTTTACAGATTTCGCGGCGCGGCGGCAATGTGCCGACTGGAAGCGTCGCCGTTCCCGGCCTTCCAACCATTGGATTACACGGGGCTACAGTTCTGCCGAGCGAAGCGACCTTTGTCAGTCCGCGGGGCTCTATTGAATACCGGCGCCTCAATATGCGCGGATTGGGCGAGAGCATCGCGGTGTCGGTGCTGGCGGAGCGGCTGGATCAGCGGTTCATCATGACTTACACCGATCCGCACTTCCGGCTTTCGAGTTGGCAGGCGCTGACCAGTATCTCCGCCGAGCGTACCACTGAAAACCCATTGTTCCAGGCGCGCCTGGCTGATGCCTCCCTCCAATTTCAGCGGTTCATAGATCGTAAGAAAACGCGGCAGCTGCAGCTTCGATATGACTTCAATCACACCAAACTGAGTCAGTTGCTGGTTCCGCAACTGGTGCTGCCGCCCGACCGCAACGTCCGGCTGTCGTTCGTTTCGAGCACGCTGATTCAGGACACGCGTGACAAACCACTGGACGCGCATAAGGGCGTGTACAGCACGGCGGATTTCCGGATCGTGCCTAGCGCCCTTGGCTCCAGCGCTGACTTTTTCCGGTTCTTTGGTCAATATGCCTATTACAAGCCGGTGGGTAGTTTGGTGTTTGCAAACAGTTTGCGTCTTGGGCTAGCCACCCCTTATGCCAGCAGTGACGTACCTACGAGTGAGCGTTTCTTCGCTGGTGGCGGCACGACCTTGCGGGGCTTCCCTACCGATGAAGCAGGACCGGTGCGATATATCCCGTTTTGCCAGGGGACCAGCACCACCAATTGCCCGTTGATTCCGATCCCAATAGGTGGCAATCAGCTCTTTATCCTGAACTCCGAGCTGCGCTATCCGATCCCGATCATCAACAATTTGGGTGGCGTGATCTTTTATGACGGCGGAAACGTCTATCAGCGGATCAATTTTCCAGAGTTCGTCAATAATTACTCGAACACCGTTGGTATCGGACTTCGTTACAACACGCCCATTGGACCGCTCAGAATTGATGTGGGACGCAATCTAAATCCGGTCACTGGCATCAGCGCGACGCAATTCTTCATCACACTAGGCCAAGCGTTTTAGCTCCCGAATATGGCGAATTGGAGAAAAATCGTCGGCTGGACAGCGGTTGTGATGGGCGCATTGGTGCTGCTGGTGGTCATCGCGGCGGTCGTGATCCTGCAAAATCCGGCTTTCCAGCGCTATCTGGTCGCGAAAATTGAGCAAAGTGCTCAGGAATCGACGGGCGCGAGAGTCGAAATTAAAAATCTTCAGATTCATGTCAAAAGCCTCAGCGCAGATATTTATGGCTTGACGGTCCACGGGACGGAGCCGGCGGGAGCGAAGCCGCTGCTGATAATTCCTCACGCGAGGATCGGACTGAAAATAATTTCTGTCCTGCGTCACAAAATAGATCTCAGCGACCTGCTGGTTGAACATCCGGCAGTGAACCTGATCGTAGATAAGCAAGGTCGCAGCAATCTGCCGCAGCCGCCGCCCTCGCAAGCTAAAAGCGGGAGCACAAACATATTCGATCTTGCGGTGGGCCACGTGCTGCTGACCGATGGCGTCATCAGTGCTCTTGATCGGCAGATTCCTGTCAATGCGAACCTGAGCGGCCTGAGGACTGGGATCAGTTTCAGCCAACTTCAAAAGAAGTACAGCGGCACTATTTCTTATCAGAATGGTCTAGTGCAGTACGAACATCTACGACCGCTTGCGCATAGCTTGCAGGCCTCTTTTGACGCAACTTCGACGGAGCTGAATCTGAGGCCGTCACTGCTGAAGCTGGGCGGCTCGCGGTTGCAAATCGAAGCCAGCGTTCGCGATTACGGCAGCGCTCCGGTTGCGGGCGGGCATTATGACGTTGTGCTGCACACGCAGGATTTTGCAGGATTGTCGAGCGCTAATGCCTCCGGCGATGTGGCCTTAAGCGGTTCCATGAGTTACAAAGACATCCCCGGCCAGTCAGCATTGAGGAACACCGAGCTGTCGGGCGAAATTGTGAGCAATGGGCTTGCGGTATCTTCGCCGCAGGCGGCCGTGAAAATTCAGCGGATCACGGGCAAATATCAGTTGGCCGATGGCAATTTTAAAACCGATGGTGTAGCGCTCGATTTACTCAATGGCAGACTCACAGCAAATGGGACGGTCGATGGCGTGGACTCGGCACGGCGTTCGCGATTCCATGTGCAGCTTGCGGGCATTTCTTTGCAAGCGTTGAAGGCGTCGGTGCGGAATTTATCGAAGCAATCGGTCCCGGTCACCGGAACTTTGAATGCTACTGCCGATGCCAACTGGGACGGCAGTCCAGCAAAACTGCAGGCCAAGTCAGCCATCACGATGCGCGGTTTCCTGATCGCCTCGAATGGTTCACAATCACAGAGTTTTCCGCTGAATGCGGACTTGCACGTGAATTACGACGCACCGCGAAATCTGCTATCGGTCGCGTCCAGTACAATTCAGCTTCCCGCCACATCCATTCATGCGCAGGGCGAAATTGGCGACCACTCTAACCTGACGGTCACTGCATCAAGTAACGATTTGCATCAACTGATGCTGCTGGCATCCGCGATACCGACTACCCCGAAATCGGGGACCACGCAAACGAGCACCCCCGATATTCGCGGTGCGGGAACTCTCAATGCGGTCGTCCGCGGAACACTGCAGAACCCACAAATTGTGGCCAAGATTTCAGCGAACAATCTGCGAGTGAATCACAGCGAGTGGAGTTCGCTGCAACTGGCGCTAACCGCAAACCCGTCGCAATTTTCTATTCAGAACGCGTCGCTGGTATCGGCGCAGCAAGGTCAATTGACGTTGAACGCGAACGCGAAACTGAAACATTGGTCATATATACCTTCCGATCCGATTTCAGCTTCTCTCAAAATTCAACGCCTGCGGGTCGCCGAAGTGGAGCAGATTGCGAACGTTCGGTACCCGGTCGAAGGCGAGATCGCCGGCAACCTTGAACTGCGAGGTTCAGAGCTTAATCCGCTAGGTCAGGGAAAACTTCAAATCAACAAAGCAAAAGTTTCTGATGAGCCGCTGAATAATCTTTCGGCACAGTTTCAAGCGTCCGGGGGAACCATAAACTCGACGCTGGTAGCGGGAGCGGCAATCGCGAATGTGAGCTTCACTCCGAAGACGAAAGCTTACAACTTCAAATTGCAGACTTCGAAGATTGACCTCGCCAAGAGCCATACCGTGCAAGCAAAGAATCTGCCGCTGAAGGGTATAGTGACGATTTCGGCGAATGGCGCAGGTACGGTGGATAACCCGCAGCTCGAGGCTTCGGTGCAGATCGATCAACTGCAACTGCACGACACGAATTTTAGCCGCGTGGAAGCGAATTTGGCCGTCGCTAATCACATGGCGAAGCTTGCATTAAACTCTGGCGTCGGCGGGGCCATGCTACGGGGCAATGCCACGGTGCACCTGAGCCCCGGTTACTACACCGAAGCCTCACTCGACACCAGCAAGTTCGACGTGGATCCTTTTCTGGCGATGTATATGCCGTCGCGTCCGGCGGGTCTGCGTGGAGAGACCGAGCTGCACCTTACAGTGCGCGGACCGGCCGCCGACCAAACCAAGCTGGAAGCGCATCTGACGGTGCCGGTTCTTGCTGCCAGCTATCAGTCGCTGCAAGTCGCTGCGGCCGGGCCGATTCATGTCGATTACTCAAACTCAGTGCTGAATATACAGCCCGCAACTATCAAGGGGACGGATACATCATTGCAGTTTCAGGGAACAATTCCGATTAACAAGCCGGGCGCGATGGCGATTTCCGCTCGCGGCTCCGTCGATCTTCGATTGATTCAGTTGCTGCAGCCCGATGTCCAGAGCGGCGGAAGTATTGCGCTCGATGTGAATGCGCATGGCACGTTAAAAAATCCCGGCGTAAATGGCCAAATCCGCCTGCAGAACGCGTCATTTTCAACCGAGCAACTGCCGCTCGGGCTCGAAGGTCTGAACGCAACCATGCAGGTGAGCGACACCAGCGTTCAAATCATCAATGGTTCGGGCAAACTTGGCGGCGGCCCAGTTACGCTGGGCGGTTCGATCATTTATCGACCCCAGTTGCAAATGAACCTCGCAGTGTCTGCGAACTCAGTACGACTGCGCTATCCGGAGGGAATGCGGACAGTTTTCGGCGCTGATCTGACTTTAACCGGCAATCAGCAGGCGTCGCTTTTGCAGGGGCGGGTGTTAATTGATTCTCTGTCATTCACCTCTGACTTTGACCTTTCCTCATTTATGGCGCAATTCACCGGGACGAGCGCACCTCCAACCGGACAAAGCATGGCTGACAACTTGAAACTGCAAATCGCAGTCCAGTCCACCAGCCAGCTGAACGCCGGAACTGCTCAGCTGGGCATTGAAGGAAGCGCTAACCTGAGAGTCATCGGCACGGCATCGAACCCAGTCGTCATCGGCCGCGCCGACCTGACCTCGGGTGATATTTTCTTCGCCAAGAACCAATATCACCTAGAGCGCGGACTGATCACCTTCGCCAATCCGAATGAGACTGAACCAGTGCTGAATATGCTGATCAGCACTACTATTAACCAGTACAACCTGAGCATTACCATTCGCGGTCCGATCGAGAAACTGCAGACCAGTTATGTTTCTGATCCGCCGCTGCCGCCGATTGACATTATTAATTTGATCGCGCGCGGGCAAACTACAACCGAGGGAGCTCCGGCGAGTTTCGGCGCGAGTGAAGTACTGGCGGCGGGATTGGGCCAGGTGGGGAACCAGGTGACTAAGTTGACTGGAATTGCGGGATTGCAGATCGATCCACTGATCGGCGGCGACAATGCCAACCCTTCGGCACGAGTTGGAATTCAGAAGCGGGTCACAAAGAATTTTACGTTTACCTTTTCGACCGACGTTACCCAGCCGCAAAGCGAAATCGTTCAAGGGGAATACCAGTTGAGCAAGCGCTGGTCGGTGAGTGTAGTGCGAGATCAAAGCGGGGGATTTTCGATGGATGGCAGGTTCCACACAAATTTCTAGCGTTGTGGCTTCGCCGATTAGAGCGGCAGATCCGCAGAAGCGGGCCGACGACCGCGCAAAATCCGATCTCTGGATCTTTCGCGAAGGACGCCGCGAGGCGTCTGCACCCGCGATGATCCGCGACCTGACCCGAAGGCTTGCCTCGAAGGATGCGCTGCTTGATTCCCTGATCGAAGCGGGCGAGTTGGAAGCGGCCCTGGCGGATCTGAATGCGCCTGGAGCCCCTGCCGCAGCTGCCCTCACCGAAGCGCTAGCTCTGGCCCTGTGTTCCGGAAATCCGATCGATCGAGCGGATATTGAGCAGCTCGCGGGGCGCATCGAGGTTCCGGACACGATCAGCATCTCTCCACCTGAGGGCTTCAGTTACTATGCGTTGCATCCTTCAGACTACGCCCGAGTTGTGGACAGGATTGCCTCGCAATCAGGAGCCTTCGGGGTGATTGGCGTCCGCAGCATCGGTACTACGCTCAGCGCCGTGACCACCGCTGCTCTGAATGCCAAAGGGCACCGCGCAAAGAGGATCACGGTGAGGCCCACGGGGCATCCCTATGCGCGCAGCGTTCAGTTTTCCCCGGAGCAGGAAACCTGGATCGTAAAACAACTCTCGCAATCCGCAGACTTTTTAGTGGTCGATGAAGGCCCGGGTAGAAGCGGATCGACGTTCTTGTCTGTCGCGGAAGCGCTTGTTCGATCGGGAGTGCCGCGTGAGCGCATTACTGCTGTTGGCAGCCGCGAGTTCGAACCGGAAAGTCTGTGCGCAGAAGACGCCAGCAGGCGATGGCAGGGTGTGCGTTTCGTATCCACCGCCCCATCAGTCAGCAGCCGCTTTCAAAATTATCCTTACCTTGGCGGCGGCGACTGGAGAATGCACTTTTTTAATGATGAGGAAGAATGGCCTGACAGCTGGACGCAGATGGAGCGGCTCAAGTTTCTTTCACCGGATCGCCGTCAATTTTTCAAGTTCGAGGGAATGGGGCCGCTGGGTAGCGAAGTGCGCGAGCGTGCTTTCACTCTTGCGGAGGGCGGCTTCTCTCCGGCTGTTGCTGATGCAGGAGATGGATTTCTTTGCTATCAAACCATTGATGGGCGCTCCCTGCGCAAGCAAGATGTGAGCCCTTCGGCTCTGGAACGAATCGCACGTTACTGCGCGTTTCGCGCTTCGCATTTCAGTTACTCGCCGCCTTTCAACTCAGAGCTCGTAAACATGCTCGAGTTCAATGTGCAGCAGGAATTCGGACGGGAGCTGAAATTGGATCCGGCGCTGCTCGGGAGCGCAAATCCGGTCTTGGTTGACGGCCGGATGCAGCCGTTTGAATGGATCGCTTCGGCACAAGGTGAGTTGCTGAAGACTGACGCTATCAGTCACGGCGATAATCACTTTTTCCCCGGCCCGTGCGACATAGCATGGGACTTGGCGGGAGCCATTGTGGAATGGGACCTCTCTCCCGAAGCAGCTGAGTTTCTGCTGCGAAGGTTCAAGCAACTCTCAGGCATGGATGTAACACAGAAGTTGGACTTATACCTGCTCGCATACTGCGTATTCCGGCTCGGATTTTGCAAAATGGCTGCATCCACAGTTTTGGGATCAAGAGAGGAATCGCGGCTGGAAATTGCCTATCGTTGGTATCGTTCCAAAGCAGGAAAGATGCTCGATGCACCTACATTCCCTGGAAATGTTTATCGCACGATGGTTGCGACCTAAGCAGAATTTTGCGTAAAAACGATGTATGCTATCTTGTTCACGATCAATTAACACATGACTAATACGGGCGCGGCGACGCAATCTGATCCGGTAAGAATTCTAGTGGCGGACGATCACGAGGTAATGCGCCTTGGAATCCGTAACTTGCTGGAGTCGGTCCCTAACTGGACCGTCTCAGATGAAGCCGGAACCGGGCGGGAAGCAGTTGATCTGGCGCTGCAATCTTCACCCGATATCATCATTATGGACATTACGATGCCCGAGATGAACGGCTTCGAAGCTGCCTCCGAGATTGCGCAACGCCGTCCCGATATTCCCGTCATCATGTTTTCGCTCCATCTTTCAGAAGATATCGTGGCCCGCTTTAAGACCGGGCCGATTCGGGGAGCAGTTTCAAAGAGTGAAGCCGCCCGCGACCTGCTCGACGCGGTGCGCTCCGTGCTTAACGGCGGCACCTTCTTTCCGCCTAAGGGTACTCCGGCACGCGCCTAGGATCTCCCGCCTAATTTCCCTCAGCATTTTCCGCATCTCTAACAAACGTAATACATATTTAACCCGATTTTATCGGGCTGATATTTCATGAGATAACCACAGAGTCAGTTAATAAATTTGCGAAAGCTTGCTCTATGACTTCTCATTGCGCGAATCCAGATTGTGCGGTTCCCCTCAGGTTGCTAAGGGACGGTCGCCTGTATCAGTTTGAGGTGCGTCCACAGGCGCCGAACGAACCCGTCGCCTCCATGAGATCCTCGCGTAGTCTTTCGCACTTCTGGCTGTGCGGAGAATGCTCCTCGAAACTGACTTTGGTTTTCGATCAACTCAAGGCTGTAGTTCTCAAGCCTAGCGTGGCCGCGTAACTTTCACTTTCAACGAATTCCAAAACTCAAACTTCTCGCCCCGCACCCGAATACACTTACGCGGTTTGGGGGGGTTATTTTTGTTAAGGTTTGAGAGGGGGGAGGAGGGAAAACTCAGGGAGGTGGCAGGCGCCGGTACAAAGGGGAGGTACGACCAACGCCTGCCTTCCGTCTCCTTCGCGTTGGGGCTGATTTATGTTTAATTGAATGGCCAATATTCAGGCTATCCGGTAAATACTGTATTTTTTGGTCGGGGTTGCCAGTCTGGGATAAACAAAGCCTAAGCTAGTATTTGCATCAATTTGCAAGCAAACTTCGTATATCGAACAGGCGAACATTCCAGTTTCGCACCTATGTCATGACTACCGAGGCACCTAGTTCAGCGCGGCCCGATTTCCCTTCCTATCCGGATATCGCCGACTATGCTGTTATTGGCGATTGCCGCAGCGCCGCCTTGGTTTCCAGGTACGGCTACATAGATTGGCTTTGCTGGCCACGGTTTGATTCTCCTTCAATCTTTGCAGCGCTTCTAGATCGCGAATGCGGGGGATATTGGAGAATTGCGCCCTCCGGCCCTTTTTCTATCGAACGCGAATACTTGAACGGATCGAACGTTCTGCAGACGAGGTTCAAAACCTCATCCGGCACAGTGGCTCTAATTGACTTGATGCCGGTGAGAGATACCACGCAGTCCGCGATGGTTCCGGACCATGAGATTATTCGTCAGATTGCCTGCACTACCGGCCAGGTTGAGATCGAAATCGACCTTGTGCCGCGAGCTAACTATGGGGAAACGATTCCCCCAATTCGCGATTTCGGCAAACTAGGCATACGAATCGAGAATGGCCACGGAGTGTACTGGCTGCGCAGTTCCACTCCGCTGCGAGTGAAAGATTCGTCTGTGTGGGCAAAGGCCACTCTGCACGCCGGCGAGAGTCTGGTTTTCTCTTTCAGCTACACCGAAAACGCGCCTGCGGTGCTGCCCCCGCTGGAACAAATTCCTCAGCGGATTGATACCTGCATCAAGTGGTGGCAGGGCTGGACGGCGCAAGGCCAATATGATGGGGATTTTCGCGATGAGGTCATGCGCAGCGTACTTGCGCTGAAGCTGATGATTTTTACACCGTCGGGTGCGATCATTGCCGCTCCCACTACTTCCCTTCCCGAACGAATTGGCGGCGACCTTAATTGGGATTACCGCTACTGCTGGCTGAGGGATGCATCGCTTACAATTCGCGCCTTAATTGAGCTTGGATTTTGGGCAGAAGCGACCAGCTTTTTAGACTGGATGCTGCACGCCACTCGACTCACACAGCCAGAATTGAGAATTCTTTATTCGCTTTACGGAAATCGTCCGCCCAAGGAGCGCGAGTCGACAATTCTCCAGGGATATCGCGGTTCCAAGCCCGTGCGCATCGGCAATGCCGCCCGTGACCAGTTGCAACTTGATGTTTACGGCGAAGTCGTGGATGCCGCGGCCCAGTTCGCATTTCACGGCGGTGATTTAGATAGCGAGATGCAAAAGGCTTTGGTCGGCTTTGGAAACTATGTCGTCAAGCATTGGGACGCGCCAGATCAAGGAATATGGGAGCCTCGCACCGAGCCCCGGCATCACACCCATTCGCGGCTACTGTGCTGGACCGCTCTCGACAGGCTCATCGCATTAAATGAAAAGGGGAAATTAAAACGGATCCCCCTCGAAAAATACAAAAAGCAGGCCGAGGCCATCCGTCAGCAGATTCAGCAACGCGCATGGAATGAAAAGTTGCAGAGCTACGTAAGCGTACTGGACGGAGAGAAAGTCGATTCTAGCCTGCTGCTTCTCTCGTGGTACGGCTTTGAAAAACCCGATGGACCCAGAATGCGCGCCACCTATCGCAAATTGCGCGAACGATTGAGTACACCGGAAGGACTGCTTTATCGCTCAGAAGATCTACCACCGGAGGGTACGTTCGCAATCTGCAGCTTCTGGGAGGCCGAGTACCTCGCGCTCGGCGGTGGCAGTGCCCAGCAGACCCGCGACCTGATTAAGACGCTCACCACATATCGCAATGATCTGGGACTCTACGGCGAAGAAATTGATGGAACCACCGGTAAGGCGCTGGGCAACTTTCCTCAGGCTTTCACTCACGTCGGTTACATCGGCGCCGCGCTTTCGCTGATCCAACGCGAAAAGGGCGAACAGCAGTTGGGACACAGGCCGGAAAGCGCGACTCCGCAGCCTTCGCATCCAAAGCAGGAACCATGAACTGGGAAAGCTGGATCCTTTCGGGATTTATCGCCACGCTCGCGCTCTCCACGCTGCTGGCCGCGAGCCAGGGACTTCGCTTGACCCGCATGAACGTTCCCTACCTGCTGGGGACAATCATCACTCCTAAACGTGAGCTCGCCAGGCTATATGGTTTTTTTGCCCATCTGCTGAATGGGTGGGTTTTCTCATTTTTTTACGTTTATATTTTTGAAGCGCGGCATTTGGTGAACTGGTGGTTCGGGCTTCTGATCGGCCTGGCCCATGCGCTGGTTCTACTCACGGTTGGCATGTCGCTGCTGCCGAGCATCCACCCGCGGATGGCGAGCGAGCGCAAGGGTCCCACGGCGCGCCGGCAACTCGAACCGCCGGGTTTTATGGCCCTCAATTATGGTTACCGAACCCCGATTTCGATTTTTGTCGCGCATGCCGCCTTTGGGGCGATCCTAGGCTCGCTTTATCACCTGCACTAATACAACCAGGAAAAATCGGCAGCTTAGACGGGGGGTATAAGCAGATTTCGCAGGAAGTTTGGCTGCGTCAGCCGGACCATGCGCATCTTAATTGCCGCGTTACACAAATGGCGGCGCGGGTTTTTATCGTTTCCTCGCATGGGCCCGGATGAAGCCGAACGATGTCAATCCGGGCCACGCCATTTTATGTGGAATAGTCGGCGTTGATTTTCACATATTCGACGCTCAGATCAGTCGTTAAAAACAGCAACGAAGCTTTGCCTCTCGCCAGGCGTATGCCGACCTCGCATTCCGACTTCGACAACTCCTGGTGCGCAGCCTTTTCATCGAACACGCACGCCGTGCCGTTGCGGCAAACGGTTTGTTTCCCGATCGAGATGGCGATCTTTTGTGGATCAATGGGGATGCCGCTTCTTCCCACGGCCGCCAGAATTCTGCCCCAATTCGGATCCGCCCCGGCCCATGCCGTCTTGACCAGAAGTGAATGCGATATCGCCCGCGCAATTTGCAACGCTTCGGTGCGATTTCGTGCCTGTTCGATTCGCAATCGGACCACATGCTGAACACCCTCCCCGTCGGCAACGATCTGTTCAGCGAGTGAGCGGCACACTTCCTGCAGGCCACGATCAAATTCCTTGCGGACCGATTGGTATTGAATCGCGCTCGCACCCGAGGCCAGCAGCAGCACCGTGTCATTAGTCGAAGTGTCACCGTCGATCGAAATCACGTTGAAGCTTTCGTCACAAGCCTTGCGCAGTGCAATTTTCAACTCGGTTGGCTTTGCGGCGACATCAGTCATCAAATAAACCAGCATGGTTGCCAGTTGCGGATGAATCATGCCCGCGCCTTTAGCCACCCCTGTAATGGCGCCGCGCCCGGAGCGCAATGGAATACTGGCGAGTTTGGGTTTTGAATCGGTGGTCAGGATCGCTTCAGAGAATTTGTGAAGATATTGAAGTGATGAACCCGCATTCGAAATCAGCGACTTCAAGTGCGAAGTAATCTTGTCGACGGGAAGCGGCGCTCCGATGATGCCGGTCGAAGATGGGAATACTCCCGTTGCTTTCAAATTCAGCAGTCGGGCGGTTTCGGAACAAATCTCTCGGCAATCGCGGATTCCGCGCTGACCGGTCGCGCAATTCGCGTTCCCAGAATTGACGATGACGGCTTGCACCTTGCCTTTGCTCCTAAGGAGCGATGAGCGTCCTACTTGGACTGGCGCAGCTGATACAAGATTTCGGGTAAAGAGCGCGGCGGCGGAGGTCTTGGGCTCGGCCGTAATCAGTGCCAGGTCAGGCTTTCCGCTGGCTTTGATGCCTGCCTTCACCGCCGAAAACTTGAAACCCTTGGGAAGAAAGACCGGACCGGACGGGATCATACCTGCAGTTTTACCAGGAAGTTTGCAGGCTCCGGCAGGATTGCAAACCTCGGCAATTCACCCTTGACCATCGCCACCTCATCGCAACAATGATAGCGGGGACAAACGCAACAATCTTTGTTGATCTTGTCCGGCAGGTCTTCGCGTTGGGCAGCGTCGAAGCCGAGCTTAGCAAAGAATTGCGGGCTGCGAGTGAAAAGGCAAATGCAACTTACCAGATGCTTGCGGGCTTCAGACATCAGCGATTGCACCAGCAACTCGCCGCCGCCCCGCTTCTGATAATTTTTCTCAACCGTGATAGACCGGATTTCGGCAAGGTGCGGGCCATAAAGGTGCAGCGCTCCGCAACCGATGATCTCTCCAGCTTCTTCAAGCACGATGAAGTCGCGAACGTTCTCGCAGATCTCGGCCAGAGTCCGCGGCAAAAGCGTACCGTCGGTGGAGTATGACCCGATCAGGTCGTGAATGCGTTCAGCATCAGGCAGCAGGGCTTCACGCGTGTGCATGGGCCTCCTCGTGAACGGAACCAAGTTTGTTGCGCGCCGCGGCAAGAGCTTCACGAACGCGTTCTGGCGCTGTGCCTCCAGCGACATCATGGATTGCCAGGACATTCTCCAATTTCACGAACTCAACAAAATCTTCGTCGAAGTGAGAATCGAGATTCCGTAGCTGCTCCAGCGGCAGTTCCTGCAGTTCGCATTGTTTATCGAGCGCAAGCCGCACCGCTTTCCCGATCTGCTCATGCGCGATGCGAAAAGGCACGCCCTTGCGCGTGAGATAAGTGGCCGCGGCGAAAGCATTCATGTGACCAGTCGAAGCGGCCTTCTGCATTCGCTCGACATTGAATTCCACCACCGCCATCCATCCGGTCACCAAAGGCAATAGCAGAGCGGTGGTTTCGGTGGCGTGGAAGAGCGGCTCCTGGGTTTCCTGCAGGTCTTTGTTATAGGCGAGCGGCAAGCCTTTAGTCGTGATCATCAGCGCTGTGGCATCTCCGATGACGCGACCTGCCTTAGCACGGGTGAGTTCCAGCAAATCGCCGTTCATTTTTTGCGGCATGGCGCTGCTGCCGGTTGAGTACGCCTCGGGCAACTGCAGAAAGCCGTACTCTTGCGAGGAGAACAGGAGCATCTCTTCGGCCCAGCGGCTCAAATGCAGCGCCAGCAATGAAAGCGAGTTCACAAACTCGAGGGCAAAATCCCGGTCGCTGGTCGCGTCGATACTGTTTGCGGTCGGAGAATCGAATCCAAGTTCAGTCGACATTAATTCGCGATCCAGCTGCAACGTCGATCCGGCAACCGCAGCCGACCCGAGTGGGCACACGTTGGTGCGCTTCCGGCAATCGGACAGTCGGTCGCGATCGCGCAACAACATTTCGGCATAAGCCAGCAGCCAGTGTGCCACCAGGACTGGCTCGGCCCGTTGCATATGTGTGTACGCCGGCATCGCCGCTTGTCCGGCCTGCGCCGCGCGATCGAGGAACGTAGAAATTAATTTCGCAAGCGCTTCGCTGATTTCGTCACACCCGGCGCGCACATAAAGCCGCAGATCGGTCGCGATCTGTTCATTACGGCTGCGGCCACTGTGCAGTTTGTACCCGGCATCGCCAATTAGCGCTACTAACTGCTTCTCAACGAAGTGATGCACGTCTTCTGCTTCGGCATCGTTCAGAAATTCTGCCGATTCTGCCGCCTGCTCTCCGATCTGATCGAGTCCGCCCAAGACGGCTTCCAACTCCTCTGGCGAAAGCATTCCCGCGCGTGAAAGCGCACGCGCATGCGCCGCGCTGGCCTCCAACTCGCATTCGAGCAAGCGGCAGTCAAACTCGAACGAGCGCTGCCATTGCTCAAACGCGGGATCAAGTGGCGCGCGAAATCGGCCCGACCACATCTTCATCGCAGGACCTCTGCTTTTTCCTGTTTTCTCTGAGTTCTCTGCGAGTCCTCCGCCCCCTCTGCGGTTAAAGGCTTTTGCCTTTCCCGGCGGCTCAACTCCCGCGATCGTGAAGGCAAGCCGAGAATACGAATGAAGCCAGCCGCATCTTTTTGATCGTAGCTTTCGCCCATCGTGAAGGAAGATAGATCGGTGCGATAGAGCGAGTACTCCGACTTCCGGCTCATGACCGAAACATTTCCTTTGTAAAGAGACAGCGTGACCGTGCCCGTCACTTCCTTCTGCGTGCTCTCGACAAACGCATCCAGCGCTTCGCGAAGCGGCGTGAACCACAGCCCGTAATAAACCAGCTCGGCATATTTGAGCGCGATGTGCTGCTTGAAATGCATGACATCGCGTTCGCAGCAGAGAGCTTCGAGTTCGCGATGCGCCGTAATCAGCAAGGTCCCACCCGGAGTTTCGTAGCATCCGCGCGACTTGATTCCGACAAAGCGGTTTTCCACGATATCCACGCGGCCAATCGCGTTCCTGCCACCGATCTCGTTGAGCAACTCAACCAGTGAAACCGGATCGAGTCTCATCCCGTTGACCCCAACCGGCACACCTTTTTCGAATTCGATCTCAACTTTCTCTTCGCGGTCCGGCGCTTCTTGTGGAGATTTCGAAATCTGCCAGGTGCTGGCGAATGGAGCGTTGGCCGCGTCTTCCAGCTCTCCGCCCTCGTGACTGATGTGCCACAGATTGCGGTCGCGGCTGTGAATCTTCTCGCGGCTGGCCGAAACCTGAATCCCATGCGCTTCCGCGTAATCCAGACAATCCTCGCGAGACTTCAAATTCCACTCACGCCAGGGCGCGATTACTTTCAGTTCTGGCGCCAGCGCCTGATATGTCAGTTCAAAACGCACCTGATCGTTGCCCTTGCCGGTGCATCCGTGTGACACGGCACTCGCACCTTCACGTAAAGCAACTTCGACCTGATGCTTGGCTATTACCGGGCGCGCCATCGATGTTCCCAGCAGATACTTGTGCTCGTAAACTGCCCCCGCCTTCAGCGCGGGAAAAACGTAACCGGTGAGGAATTCCTCACGCAGATCTTCCACCACAACCTTGCTGGCTCCGGTCTTGTAGGCCTTATCGACGACGGCTTCAATGTCGTCGCCCTGCCCGACGTCAGCAACCATGGCGATCACGTCGTAGGAGTAGTTCTCCTTAAGCCACGGGATAATGATGGAAGTATCGAGGCCTCCGGAATAGGCGAGTACAACTTTTTCAGGCATGAGCGCTCCTTAAGGGCTGGCGGCCCTTGCCGCCGATCAGCATCATTAATATCGCTTTTTGCACGTGCATGCGATTCTCCGCCTGATCGAACACAACCGAACTCGGCGAATCTATCACGGCATCAGTTACTTCTTCGTTGCGATGCGCCGGCAGGCAATGCATAAATACCGCATGCGGCGCCGCTTCCGACATCAGCTTTTCGTTGACCTGGTAAGGCGGGAAAATTCGCGCCCGCTCTTCGGTTTCGTGCTCGTGACCCATGCTGGTCCAGGCATCGGTGTAGATCGCATCCGCGCCTTTCACCGCGCGATGCGGGTCGGTCATCAGTTCGATTGTGGCACCGGTGTTTTTTGCAATGTCGTGAGCATCGGAAAGAATCTGCGGATTCGGACCATACCCTTTGGGCGTGGCTATGCGAATCTTCGATCCCAGCAGCGCCGACGTCAACAGTAGCGAGTGCATGACGTTATTGCCGTCGCCGACATATGCGAGGCAAATCTTTTTCAGATTGCCGAACTTTTCGTGAAGCGTAAAGTAATCCGCCAATGCCTGGCATGGATGTTCGACCTCGCTTAAGGCGTTGATCACGGGCACGCGCGCGAGTTCCGCCATGCCTTCGACCGTCTCGTGAGCGAATGTACGCAGCACAATGCCCCCGACCCAACGCTCCAGATTATGCGCGATATCACTCAGAGTTTCACGCGCGTCCAGACGCTCATGCCGCTGATCGACGAACGAGACCGTTCCACCCAAGCCACAAATTCCAGCCTCGAACGTGAGCCGCGTACGCAGCGACGGTTTTTCGAAGAACATGGCAATGTGTTTCCCTGCGAGCGCGCTGCGGAAATCCTGCGGGCGCGATTTCATCAGCGCCGCCAGGTGAAATAGCGATTCCACCTCGATGGGAGAAAGGTCGCGGATCGAGACCAGGTCTCTCCCCGGAATTGTGGTAATCGCCGGCTGCGGCGCTACTGGCGCGGCAAGTGTCTGGCTGCTCACTAGTGGCTCCTTTCGGACTGCTTGCGTTTCCCTTCGTGTACCTTTGTGTCCTTTGTGGTTCTTGATTTCACAAGTGCTAGATCCAGCGCCTGCACCACTTCGTCCACATGCTTCTTCTCAATGATGTACGGCGGCAGAAACCGCAACACGGTTTCATGAGTGCGGTTGATCAGAATTCCTTTTGCGAGCAGCTCGTTGACCACAGCTTTCGCCGTCTCGCTTGAGTCGAGTTCCAGGGCCAGCATCAGCCCCATACCGCGCACATCTTTCACCGACGGAAGCTTGGATTGAAGCTGCTTCAGTTCCGAAGTGAAGTATTTCCCCAGCTTCGTAACGTGCGGAATCAGGCGATCGAGTTGGCGCAAGAATTCGATTGCAACCGCGCAGGCCAGCGGTCCACCGCCGAAAGTGGTTCCGTGCAAGCCAGGATGAATTCCAGTCGCGACTCGATCAGTCGTCAGCAACGCGCCCAACGGCAATCCCGCCGCGAGCGGTTTCGCGACCGTTACCATGTCGGGCGTGATGCCGTAATGCTGATAAGCAAAATATTTTCCGGTGCGCCCAAGTCCGCACTGAATTTCGTCAAGCAGGAGCAGCGCGCCTGTTTTTTGTGTCAGTTCGCGTGCCAATTGCAAAAACTCCTGACTCACTGGCCGTATTCCGCCTTCGCCTTGAATTGTCTCTATGCAAACCGCGCAGACGCTGCCGTCGAACTGGCGCTTCAAGTCTTCCAGATCATTAAATGCGACGAAATTAACTCCCGGGACCAAAGGTGTGAACGGGTGGCGATATTTTTCCTGCCCGGTGGTGGCGAGCGATCCAAAGGTGCGCCCGTGGAAAGAATTTTCTAACGCTAACAACCGCCATTTGGCTTTGTGGCCGTTGTTATTGTTGGCGCGGGCATAGGCGCGTGCTAACTTCAACGCGCCTTCCCAGGCTTCAGTCCCGCTGTTACAGAAAAACGCGCGGTCGAGGCCGGAAATCTTGACCAGCCGCTTTGCCAGATCGGCTTGGTATTCGTGATAGAAGAGGTTCGATGTGTGAATCAGTTTCCCAGCCTGTTGCTTGAGTACTTTCTGAATTGCAGGATGCCCGTGCCCGAGCGCATTCACGCCAATTCCGCTCAGGAAATCGAGATAGCGCTTGCCTTTCGAATCCCACAAATAAACTCCGCGTCCACGCGTGAAGAGAACTTTCTGCCGGTCGTAGGTCGGCAAAAGAAGTTTTTGTTCGTCCCGCATTACGGAAGTCAAGTTCATGCGCCAATGACCTCCGTCCCGTACTCCAGTTTCTGAAAATAAAACTGCGGCAACATTTCAGCCTGCGCGGCGGGAAGGATTCGCACCCGGCCGACGCCTTTCTTAAGTGCATTACCGCAGGCTTCGAGTTTCGGCAGCATCCCGCCACCGACGACCGCCTCTGCAATCAGCGCGGGCACCTGCTTCGTGGTCAGCCATGGCATTACGACGCCGTCCGCATCTTTAACTCCGGGAACGTCGGTGAGGAAAATCAGCGTGTCGGCTTTGCAGGCAATCGCACATGCAGAGGCCATCTGATCGGCGTTGACGTTGTAATACTCGCCATCGGAACCTAAAGCTAGCGACGACAACACCGGAACTCCGCCTTCGTTCCAGATCGCCTCAAACCAGCGCGGTTCCACGGCACAAATCTCGCCCACGAATCCCAGGTCGTAACCTAGCGTTTCTTTCTTGCGAGCGCGAAAGGTCATTCCATCGCCGCCGCAAAAGCCGACCGCCGGCAATCCAGCTTTCACCACCGCGGCAACAACTTTCTTGTTCACCATTCCCGCCAACACCATGAGTGCGACGTCGCGAGTTTCGGCGTCAGTGATTCGCAGGCCGTTGATAAAGTCGCTCTGCTTGCCGAGAAGTTTGAGCGTGCGAGTGAGTGCAGTGCCGCCGCCATGAACCACGGCTACGCGATGCCCATCTTTCGCCAGTTCAACTACGGCTCGCGCGCACTTGTGGAGGATTGCTTCGTCTTCGAGCGCGACGCCGCCGACTTTTATGACGATCTTCACCGCACGCCTGCTTTCTTCACAAAAGCCCTTCTTCTTCCCGCCAGCCATACATCAGGTTCATGTTCTGCACCGCCTGACCCGCAGCGCCTTTGATCAGGTTGTCTTCGCATGAAACAATTACTAATCGCTGACCGTCGGGCGCCAGGCAAAAGCCCAAGTCACAGTAATTCGTGTTCAGCGAGAACTGGATCTCGGGCAGCTTCGGATTCGCGAACACCCGAACGAACCGGCGTCCCTTGTAGAAGTCGCGATAACAGGACTCGATTTGCGCGGCCTGCATCGGCTGCTTCAAATGCACGTAGATGGTCGACAGAATTCCGCGCGGAATCGGCAGCAGATGAGGCGTGAATGTAATCTCGCTCGTGTCCAGCTGCAGTTGCTCGACGATTTCTCCCAGATGGCGATGGTTGAATACCCCGTATGCGGAGAGATTGTCGGCAACCGAAACGAAATGCGTACGCGATGAAAGCTCTTTGCCGGCCCCCGAAACTCCAGACTTCGAATCTGCGACGATTCCCTTCTCGCGGTCGGCCAATCCGGCTTTCAAAAGCGGCGCCAGGGCAAGAATGACGGTGGTTGCGTAGCAGCCCGGGTTAGCGACGATAGCCGCGTTCGGAATCTGATCGCCGTTCAACTCCGGCAAGCCGTACACCGCTTTCTTCGTAAGCTCTGCAGCCGTAACTGCATCTTCATCTTTGAATCCGTAAATCGCACGGTGCTGCGCCTGCTTCAATCGCCATGCGCCGCTTAGATCGACAACGCGCATTCCCTGCGCGACCGCTTCCGGAACCAGCGCCCGCGAAACTTCATGCGGGGTCGCGAGGAAAAGCAGGTCCACACCTTTCCGCTTTAACGACGGCCACGAGAGCGGCTCAAGCGGGTACTTTCCATTGCCAGAAAGAGTAGGAAAAATGTCCGCGAGATTGATTTCGCCATTGCCATTTTCAGACGGTGCCCCACACTCGCCAAGCTCGCTCAGGGCAGGCTCCTTCTTCGTTTTTTGGGGAGGGTGGGGATCTTGGCTCTCCGGCCTGCGCAGCAGCACAGGCTTTTCCACCAACGGGTGGCGCAACAGGAGCCGCGTCAACTCCATTCCGGAATAACCGGTCGCGCCCAACACCGCGACTTTGAGTTTTGCGGACATCAGGCGAGCATCCCTTGAATGCGATCGGCGAGTCGCCCTGCAGAGCGTTTGTCTTCGCACACAATCAGAATTGTGTCATCGCCGGCGATGGTGCCGAGGGCTTCCGGCCAATTCTCTCCATCCAGAGCGGCCGCCACCGGCTGCGCGCTGCCGATGCTGGTTTTGGTCACGAGCAAGTTTTGAGCGGCGCGAACGCTGGTGACGAATTCCCGCACCAGTCTTGAGACCGAGGGCAAATCCGATTCGCCGCCGGCTTCCCCGCCTGGAAGCGAGTAGCCAGATGAGGTCTTCGCTAATCCCAGTTCGCGTATGTCACGTGACAACGTCGCCTGCCCGGCATCGAAGCCGCGCTTGCGCAGCAGGCGCTGGAGATCCTCCTGACTGGCAACTGGGCCGCGGTCGAGCAACTCGAGAATCGCTTTGTGCCGTGACAATTTGCTCATGGATTAATATTCATCGTTGTGAATACTTATTCATTAATTGTACGGAAGAGGGCGGGGGTGTCAAGTGCTAATCGAGGGAAGAACGATTGTCTTCAGCTGATTACAGACAGAGGAAACTGGGTCAACCAGAACAAAAAGCCCACTGCTTGCGCAGCGGGCTTTTCTCAGGAGAGTAACTGGCAGTTAATGTTCGCGCGAACTGGACTGCGCGGCTATTTGCTCTTGCTTGACGTCTTCTTCGACAAATTGCGCCAGGCGCTCTATCAGCCGGCGTTGCCCGCCGATCATGTGCAGTCCGCTTTCATGCTGATGTTCTTCCAAAATGTGGTTTAACTTGGTCTCGAGTTCCGTCATAGGAACCTCCGCGCATTGGACTCACCTTCACCTCGCGCCAGCGCCGGCACGAACCTCAGGCTGCTACAGCTACCTTAACAATCTTTTTGGTGCAACAGTTATTGGAAATTATGATGGGCGCGATTAGGAAAATGAATTAGCGAAAAGCGTCGTGGGTCGTGCGTCGTTCGTCGTGGGCCAAGACCTGAAACCCCGAGTTTGGTCGTCGGCCTTCCGTCGTCGGTCAGGACACCTGCCACATGTGATCGGGCCGAAGACCGACGGCTGACGACCGACGACAGGGGATGGTTTTGGCCAACGACGACGACGAACGAACCACGGCGCTTTATTTCAACGTCGCTGCCAACTGCCTCACCGTATTAATAAACGTATCCGTTGCGCGGGTGAGGGTACGATCGCGGCGGTAGGCCACACCCAGCTCACGCCAGAGTTCCTCGCCTTTGATGGGAATGAGTTTCACACGGCCGGCAAGCACCTGGTCACGGGCAAAGCTGGCGCTGATAATCGAGACGCCCAATCCGGCGGCCACAAAGCTTTTGATCATGCCGACGCTCGGCAGTTCCATGCGCACCTGAAGCTTGTCGGCGTAGGGACGAAAAAGTTTGTCCATGATGCGGCGGCTGAATCCGGTCTTCGGCAGGAGCATTGGCTGCTTTGCAATTTCGCCGATAGGGACAACGTCCAGCTTTGCCAGCGGATTCTGCGGGTTCACCATCAACATGAGCTGGTCACGAAAAATAGGGTGGGACTTTAAACTTGGACTCTTCACCGGCATGGTGACTATGCCGACGTCGATGGTGCCATTCTCCAACTTCTCCACAATCTTGTAGCTGAAATTGCGATAGATATTGATCTGGACGCTGGGATAGAGGCTGCAGTACTTGGCGAAAACGTCAGGCAGCACGTAAAGGCAAGTGGCTTCATTCGCACCAACAGTAATGGTGCCACGCGGCATCGAGCCCTGGTCGGCCACGGCGAGCAGCGACTCGTCGCGGATGTGCAGCATGCGTTCGGCGTAAGCGAACAGCACGCGTCCGGCGGGCGTGAGAGTTACGTCTTTCCCGGCGCGGTCGAGCAAGCGGTCGCCGTATTCCTGCTCCAGTTGCCGAATTTGGGCGCTGACAGCCGATTGCGAGCGAAAGATTTTCTGCCCGGCGCGAGAGAAGCTGCCCAGCTTGGCGACTTCCATGAAGGTGACGAGTTGGTCAAAGTCCATGGTTGCGCTGAATTATAACGGACAGAGGAGTTTCGGTTGAAAAAGCTTTTTAGCGTATTTTGCACCGCGCGAGAAAAGCTTTTAACCGTAGAGAACGCGGAGCACTACTCGAGATAGCAGAGAAAACCTGATCTTTGGAATATCGGAATATCTAGTCGTTCGCCGCACCCGCTGCTGCAAGCTGTACCAGCTGCACGGTCGGCTTTGAACTAGAAGTGTGCAGGCCGCACTCTACTTTGCCCGACCCCGACCATCGACCTGCCCGCTGATCTTCGCCAGGCAACACCGCGCGAGTGCAATGGGTGCACCCAATGCTGGGATAGTTGCGGTCGTGTAGGGGATTGTATGGGACGTCATGTTCAAGGACGTAGCTCCATACTTGTTCGCGCGTCCAGTCGGCAAAAGGGCTGATTTTTACCAGATCAAATTTTGGGTCCCAATCGATTTTCCGAATAGCGGCGCGTGCGGAAGTCTGGTCGCGACGAATTGCGGTTACCCAGGCATCAAGCGTCACCAGCTTTCTCCGCAGCGGCTCGACCTTGCGCAAATTGCAGCACTGATCGGGATCATTTTCCCAGAGGGCTTTGCCATAGGCGGCTTCTTGATCTTGCGGCGTCAGTTCGGAGTAGAGGCGCTCGATCTTGATTGTGTACCGTGCTTCGACTCGATCGATCAGGTCGTAGGTTTCAGGGAACAAAAACTCGGTGTCGCCGGTGAATACTTTTACGTTCAGGTTTAACCGATGCGCCATGTCCAGCAATGCCATACCTTCAACGCCCATGCCGGTCGCGAGGGCAACGTCATTGCCGTAGGTGGAAAATGCCCAGACTAATACCTCTTGCGGCTGCCAACCTTCAGCCAGTACCTTGATTCGCTCCAAATCGGCTCTCACTCGGCACTCTCCAGGGAAATGGAAGTGTTACTGGAACTTACTTTGGCAAGATCTTGTGACAATGCGAATTGCCTGAACTGCTCATGCAAGCGGCGCGGATCGGCGAGGCGGACAACTTCGCCAATCACCAAGAGTTTCGGCGCGGCGAGCGTCGGCGAATTGGCAAGATCAGACACCTTCGTGATGTGCGTTTGTTCGGATTCGGTGCTGGCGCCAGAAATAATCGCGCATGGTGTTGCAGGTGACACCCCGGAACCGAGCAGCCTGTTCTGCAGCAGCACTAAGTCACCCGGCATATAAACAACAACGGTGGCGTTCGAGGGCAGGCGGTCTGGCCAGTTCGCAATGTGGTTGGATTGCTTGCTGCTGCCGGTAACGAGAATCAACGTTGACGACAGCTCACGATGCGTGAGCGGCACTTGCACCGTGGCCGCCGCGCCGAGGGCTGCGGTAACTCCTGGAACGATCTCAACTTCAATTCCGGCCTGGCGCAGGGCTTCCATCTCTTCCCCGCCGCGACCGAAGATGAATGGGTCACCGCCTTTGAGTCTCACAACCTGAAATCCGAGCAGCGAGTATTGCACTAAGAGCTGATTGATATCTGCTTGTCGAGGGCTGGGCTTGCCGCTTCGCTTTCCGACGTTCACCAGCTCGGCGGTGGCAGGAACCAGCTGCAATATTTCGCGGCTAACGAGCTCGTCATGCAACACAACTTCCGCCGAGCGCAAAACCTTCGCCGCTTTCAACGTAAGCAGCTCAGGATCGCCCGGTCCGGCTCCAACCAGAAAAACTTTTCCCGATGTATTCAATTGCTCCTCCCACGCTGCACGATGCTTTCGGTTATTGAAGGCTTCGCGGCTGGCCAATTGGTGCAGCAGCTTTCGCCGTGTTTCAACATCAAGTTTCGCTGCGAACATCTGATCTCGTGCCGCGCCCAGCTCATGCAGCCATGCCTCGTACTCGGGTCCGAATTGTTCTTCGAGTTCTTGCCTGAGTCTTTGCGCGAGCGCCGGGCTGCGGCCATTGGTGGAAATTGCAATCTGCAGATCGCCGCGCTGCACTATGGCTCCGTAGTAGAAATCGCAATTTTCGGGATCATCGACCGAATTGCAGAGAACGTTTCTCAGGCGCGCTTCCCGGAAAATTTGGCTATTCACTTCGCGTAACGGGGTTGCGGCGATCACAACAGAAACATGGTCCAGATCGCTCGGTTCGAAGTTGCGAGGCTTCCAATTAAGCAGGCCCTGCCCGAACCATTCCTCGATTTGCGGAACAGCCCGCGGCGCAATCACCTCGATCGATGCACCCGCCTGCAGTAGTCCGCGAATCTTGCCCTCGGCAATCGTGCCTGCCCCGACCACCAGGCACCGTCGTGCTTCGAGTTTCAGGAAAATTGGAAACATTTCGTCCCTTCTGCCGCAAAAAAGAAAAAGCCCACCGCCAGCATGTACTGGCGATGGGCTTCTGTACCGGTATTACTAAATTCTCAGGTCAGGAGCTCTCCCGCGCCAGTGCAGGCACACATACAACAACATGAACAACACTGGCACTGCATTTGGCGGGATAGAGTCATTTGCCTAGTAGATGATAGAAAGCGGCAGAGGTTTCGTCAATATTTACCGCCCCCGCTTCCGCACTCAAAATTTGGATGGGCTGCATCGAAAAAGCACTAGTGGGCCATCGCCGGTCCCTTCCCCTTGGGCTTTTCCATCAGCAAGAGCAATGGCAGCATGAGGATAAACATCCAGCCGAGGAAGCGAAACACGTCGTTATAGGAAAGAATGGATGCTTGTTGCTGCAAAGCTCCCCAGAGCGCGCCCTGGGCTTGGTGAGTCGCGGTGACCGAATCCGCGCCTCTGGACATAAAGGTCTGGCGAAGACCTGCCAGTGCCCGCTGCGTCTGCGGGTTAGCAGTATTCACGTGCTGGGACAGGTAATTGATGTGAGTTTGCATGTGCCGGAACTGCAGTGTTTCCACACTGGATATCCCCACGCTGGCGCCCACGTTACGCATGAGGTTAAAAATACTGGTGGCATTTCCCATGCGCTCGCGCGGAATCGGATCATTGGTAACGGTGGTCAAAGGCACGAAAATCAAGCCTAGTCCGGCACCCTGCAACATCAGTGGCCACCAGAAATTCCAAAAACCAACCTGAAGGTTAAAAAATGACAGCGAAAACATAGCGCCGGCAGTGGCCAGCAGTCCCGCGGCAAGAAGCTTCCGCGAATCGACTTTCCCGACCAGAATTCCCACCACCGGCATGAACAAAAATGACGCCATGCCGCGCGGCAAGTTTGTAACTCCCGCATGAGTTGCGGTGTAGCCGAGCAACTCCTGCATGAGCAAAGGTAATAACACGGTGCTTCCGTAGAGAACAAACCCGACGATGGTCATCAGGAATGTACCTACGGCATAGGATCGATACTTGAAGACACTTAGATCTATGACGGGGTGCGTGGCCTTCAGCTCGCGAATTATGAGGCCAACCAGTCCGATCACCGCGAGTATCGCGAGAACCACGATGAAATGGGAACCAAACCAGTCTTCTTCCTGGCCTTTGTCGAGCATGATTTGCAGCGAACCCATACCCACTATCAGCATCCCGATTCCCCAATAGTCGATACCAGTCCGCTCGCGGCGAAGATACGGGGGGTCCCAGACGAAGGCTTGGGTAAGCAGGATGGCCAGCACTCCGATTGGCACGTTGATGTAAAACACCCAGCGCCAACTGTAATTGTCTGTGAGCCAACCGCCGAGGACCGGACC
This sequence comes from uncultured Acidobacteriota bacterium, assembly GCA_963702345.1. Classification (GTDB taxonomy): domain Bacteria; phylum Acidobacteriota; class Terriglobia; order Terriglobales; family Acidobacteriaceae; genus Gp1-AA145. The sequence goes on from CAVPCD010000019.1 coordinate 360,277, forward strand.
GAGCATCGGCGCAACCACGATTCCCAAGGCCCAGAACGCCATGGCCTGTCCGCGCTTTTCAGCCGGGAAAGATTCGAGCAGAATGGCCTGCGAGAGTGGCTGCAGTCCTCCGCCGCAAGCGCCCTGTATCACGCGGAAGATGATCAGAATTGGCAGCGTGGGGGCAAGGCCGCAGAAGAAAGAAGCCGCAGTGAAGCCGGTCACGGCCGCCAAGAGCAGGCGCTTTCGTCCGAACCTGCCCGCCAGCCAGCCGGTCATGGGGAGGATGATTGCGTTGGCTACCAGATATGACGTCAGCGTCCAAGTCGCCTCATCAATCGTCGAAGAAAGGTTCCCTGCAATATGCGGCAGCGAAACATTCACCACCGTCGTGTCGAGCACTTCCATGAAAGTGCTGGACATAACCGCAATGGCGATCAGCCATGGATTGATGTCGGGACGCGCCTGCGGCTGGGTGCTCATCGTGAGGATTGGCGGTTCAAGCTACATTCGATTCCGTTGAAGGGTATCAGGCTTCAGCAAAGTTAATTCTTCTCCCATTCTCGCCGCGCGCTTGATGTGATACCTTATTCCGCTTCCCTATCGCTCGGGCGAACTAACTAATGGGCAATAAACTTCGATCGAATGCGGGGCCGGTTGCGCTTATCGCGGCTGTCGCGCTGTGCGTCGTTCTTCCTTTCCTGAAGCTTGGAATTCCATCCGGTCACGATTTTGAGTTTCACATGAACTCATGGATCGAGGTCGTCGATCATTGGAAGCAGGGCACAGTGTTTCCGCATTGGGCCGCTCTGGCGCACTACGGATATGGTGAAGCGCGCTTTATCTTTTACCCGCCATTTTCGTGGACGTTAGGAGGGGTGCTTGGACTTATCCTTCCCTGGAAATTGGTTCCAGCTGCGTACACGTGGATCGTGCTCACGCTGGCGGGATGTTCGATGTTCGCTGTGGCAAGAAAGTGGCTCTCGCGCCGGGGCGCAATCTTCGCGGCAATTCTCTATGCCGCTAATCCTTACAACCTGGTGATCGTGTATTGGCGCAGCGATCAGGCAGAGCTGATGGCATCAATTTACCTTCCGCTGATGCTTCTATTCCTGTTGCGAATGGACGAAGACGGACGGCGCGGCGTCGTGCAACTCAGCTTGATTATGGCTGCGGGATGGCTCACCAACCTTCCCAGTGCCGTAATGATGAATTATTCGTTAGGCGTGCTGGCGCTGACAATGGCGATTTGGCGACGGTCATTCACCGGTCTATTGTATGCCGGATCGGCTGTGGTTTTGGGAGCCATGCTCGCAGGATTTTTTCTGCTGCCGGCTTATCACCAGCAGAGCTGGGTAAACATCAGTCAAGTGCTCGCACCGGGAGTACGACCGGAAGATAGTTTTCTTTTCGCCAGGACTGCAGATATTGATCACAATCGTTTTAACCTGCTGGTCTCGATTGTTGCCGTGTGGCAATTCGCGATTCTGGCCGGCGCATTTATTTTGGCACGGTCATTGCGACGGCATAAACTCTGGCTACCGCTACTGGCCTGGAGTGCCGTCTGCGCTCTGCTAATGCTCAGGCCCACGCTTCCGCTGTGGAACCATCTTCCGGAATTGCGTTTCGTGCAACTGCCCTGGCGCTGGCTGTTGTGTTTAAACGTTCCGTTTGCTCTCGTGCTCGGGATGAGTTTGCGGCGTTGGTGGTGGCGCATCATTCTATGTGTAACGATGCTTGGAGTGTTGTTGACCGTGTGGCAGCGCGTGCAAAATCCCTGGTGGGACAATGCTGGCGACATTCAGGAGATGCTGGACAATCAGCAGGACGGCACCGGCAATGAAGGAGCTGATGAATACGTTCCGGTCGGAGTCGATCCTTACGATGCCGATCAAAAAGCGCCGCAGGTGCGCTTCGAAGGCGAAGGGCCCGCGCATATCACGATCCAAAAGTGGAACGCTGAGAAGCGCGTGATCGATGTCAATGCGGGATTACCGGGCAAACTGGTCCTGCGACTTTTCAATTACCCACTGTGGAAGGTCGAAGTAAACGGCCGCAAAGTAGCGACAGAGAGTACGCCTGACACCGGACAGATGGTCGTGGCGGTGGCCGCTGGGGAAAATCGCGTCCTCGTTAGATTCATCGACGGTTGGGACCGCAAACTTGGATTGCTGCTCTCGGTAATCGGATTTGCCGTGATCGCCTTATTGTTCGTGATCTGGATGAAACCGCAGCCGCTCATAAACACCGAGAATTGATGCTCTGCTATGCGGAGAATACTCATCGCCACTTCGAATTCCGGGAAGATTCGCGATTTTGCCGGAGCTGCGTCTGGCTACGGCTTTGAAGTCGCGCCACTGCCTAACTTCACTTCCCTGCCTCCGGTAATTGAAGACGGAGTGACGTTCGAGGCCAACGCGCGCAAAAAAGCCGAGGCGTACAGCCGACACGCTGCGGGGGATTTGATCATCGCCGATGATTCTGGACTGGAAGTTGATGCGCTCGGCGGCGCACCGGGAGTGCATTCCGCCCGCTACGCCGCAGACGAACCTCACGCGGCGGAAGCGAACACCGACGACGAAGCCAACAACGCCAAACTGGTTCGCGAGATTCGTCGCGTGCCTCCCGAGAAACGTACCGGGCGTTTTGTGTGCTGGATTGCGGCCGCGCAGGAAGGAAAAACCCTGGCCGTGTTCGGAGGCAAAGCTGAGGGGATCATCATCGAACAGGCACGAGGCTCGAACGGCTTCGGCTACGATCCGTTCTTTTATTTTCCGCCGATACAAAAAACCTTCGCCGAACTAACTCCCGAGGAAAAAGCGAACTATAGCCATCGCGGCGCTGCCTTTCGGGCGTTTCTAGAGTGGTATCGCGCACAGGCCTGAACTCATATCAAACGCGAGCTCTTTAGGGTCGCGCGGTGCGAAAGGGCGCGTTCAGCAGTCGGAATGGCAACATTATCAGACCGGCCACCAGTGCCAAAGCGCCGTGTACCGCAACTCCCACAATCCGAAATGGCAGCAGGAAGAGCCAAACGAACGGGTACGCAACTAGAGCCAACAGGGCCACCGGCCAGCAGAAGACGAACAAAATGCACCACAAAAGGAAAGCAACCATACAAAGAACTCCTGATCAACGATACGTATATCCCATGCGCTAGGTTCCGTCAGGTCGATGTTTTCTTTAGCGATCCGCTTCCTCGCTCTGCAGTCTCGCCTTTTCAAACTCGTCGCCTTTTTGCCACCCAGACTCTTGCGGCTGTGAAGCGGCGGCCCACCCAAGGGCGAATCCAAAACGCGCCATGGTCGCGTCGCCCCTGAAATCCATGCTGGGACTGTATTCGTCGCTAGGCTGGTGGTAGTGCTTGTTGGTAAATTCTTCGGCCTGCTCGATCCCCCATTGTGTGTTGTGGCCCTTGTATTTCATCCCTTCATTAATCGAGAAGGCCGGGATGCCGACGCGCGCCATGCTGAAATGATCCGAGCGATAATAATGGCCCGCTTCGGGATGCGAATCCGGCCGAATTGCAAGACGAAACTCCTTGGCCATAGCCTCGACAGTTGGATAAAAAGTCGTGCGCTCGGCGCCGGAAACCTCAACTTCTTCAGGCTCGCCTAGCGGAGGCACGTCGTCGAAATTCAGGTCGAGGGCAATCTTCGCGGCAGGAATCGGCGGATGTTTGCCGAGATATTCTGACCCCAGTAGGCCCTGCTCCTCTGCCGTGACCGAAGCAAAAATCACCGAGCGGCGCGGTTTGGACTGCGCTTGGGCGTACACCCGCGCCAGTTCAAGCAGAATGCCGCAGCCGGTGGCGTTGTCGCGGGCGCCGTTGTAAATGTTGTCCCCCGGCATGTCGGGACGAATTCCTAGGTGATCGTAGTGCGCCGAATACATCACAGCTTCATTCTTCAATTTCGGATCAGAACCGGGCAGCATCGCCAGCACATTTCGCGACGAGATCTGCCGAATCTTGCTGACCATGTGGGCCTTGAGTTTTACCGGAAGAGACACTGGACGGAAATTTCGCGTATTGGCCTCCATCATCATCTTGTCCAGGTCCATTCCCGACTTTTGGGCCAGTTGTCGCGCGATTTCCAGTTGGATCCAGCTGGCGGCTTTGAGTTGCGGTGCATCGCTCTTCAGAAATTCTTTTTCTCCCGAGTTCGAATTGCGAACTACTTCCCACGGGTAGCTGGCCATGTCCGACTTGTGAATCAGGATCACACCTACCGCACCTTTGCGAGCGGCTTCCTCGTATTTATAAGTCCAGCGACCGTAATAGGTCAGCGCCGGCCCTTTAAAAAACTTGGGATCATCCGACGAGGGCTCATTGACCAGCATCAGCAATACCTTGCCGCGCACGTCCACACCCTTGTAATCGTCCCACTGGTATTCAGGCGCCTCAATGCCATACCCGACATAAACGATTTCGCTGTCAATGTCGTCGGTAGCGTGTTCCGTCTGGTCATAGGACACATAATCATCGAGTGGTTTCAGTTGCATAATTTCCCCGTGGCGGGGAACCAGTTCAAAAGTAGTCTCAGGCGCCGGCGTAATTCCAACCATCGGTACGTTTTGAAAAAATGTTCCGTTATCGCCGACCGGCTTCAGTCCATCGAGCCAAAACTGAGTGGCGATGTACTCCGCGGCAATGTCGCCACCGCGCTGGCCGGTGCCTCGCCCCTCAAGCAGATCATGCGAAAGGAAACGCACATTAGCGCGAATATGCTCGGGATCGATCTTTTGCAGGGCGCCAATTGCTGCGGGCGGAAGATGGGCGGATGCGGTTTCTTTCTGGCTGGTTCTGCGGGCATTTTGCGCAAGTGATACTGCGACAAAGAATAATGGTAGGACTAGAAAAACGGTCTTTCGCATTCGGACGGGCTCCTGAGGTCAGAATGAATGGAATATTGTAGCGGAAAGGCAGGAAGCCACAAGGAACGAGTCGATGCGCACTACGGTTCGTAGGTAACCAAATTGGGTTTTGATTTGATTGGTGCCCGCAACCTGCGGGCTAGTTTCTAGACCCTCAACCAGCCCGGAAATCAGCGATCTGCTCGCTCGGCTGGAATACCGACCTTGGCGCCTGTCCATTCACAGACGCGGCCTTCTTCACAATCTCCTCGAAGTCCTGGCGTGACCATCCGACGCTCGAAATTTCGATGTCTCCGTCCTGCGAAATCCAGAACGCAGTCGGGACATTGGTCAACTGGTATGCGTTAGAAGCCGGAAAAGTCTTGGTGTCATCCAGGAGCATCGGGAACGTAATCCCATACTTCTTCATGAACTCAGCTGTGTCTTTTATGTTGTCTTCGGAAACGCCGAAAATGCTGAATTTGCCCTTCCCGTAGGTTTTGTAAATGCGCTCAAAGTAGGGCAAGGCATACTGGCAGACCGGGCACGAATTCTTGAAGAACACGGCCAACACCGGCCCTCGGGCGAGGGCTTCATGCAGAGAAAACTTCGATCCATCCATTGCCGGTAGTTCAAATTGCGGAGCTTGCTTCCCCGCTTCCAGAGCTGCCATTCCGTGTCCTCCGAAAAACTTCTTAAATATCGGCCACATGTGGACCTCGTTATTCGATGACATTAGCTTTGCGAAGGATTTTTTTCGTAAGCCCGGTTAACGGCAATTTGCACGCTTTGCGCCGGTTGACCCATTCTCCTTCTTCTGCTGACATTCCCGATCGCGCAACCACGTTCACAGTGTAATCTGTCACCGTAATCGAATGTCGTACACGGAACAAAACTTCTTCGTTATGACACGAGTGTTTGAGCATCGGCAATTCCCACATTCCGGACATCAAGCTCTCGCCAGCGCCACGCCGAACCAGCAGCACAGAGTCGCCCTTTGTTGCCAAGGCATAGGAGACCGCAGCTTTGACCTGCGGTGTCTTACGGCATTGCAATTCGCCTCTTCCGTGAGTTTGGCAATAAATTCTGATCGGACACTGTCCACACAATGGTTCGCCTGGCAAGCAAATCGTTGCGCCCAATTCCATCATTGCCTGATTGAAGTCGCCCGGGCGTTCGCGATCCAAGTAATTCTTGAGCGGCACTCCAGGATTGGCGTGTGGAATATGTCGCGTGCAGCAGGCGGCGCAAAACACGCTCAACATTCCCATCGAGCACAGCGACCGGCTCATTAAATACAATGCTGGCGATCGCCGCCGCGGTGTAGCGTCCAATTCCCGGCAACTTGCGCCACTGATCTGAAAGTGTCGGAAAATTTCCTGCGCCGTCACGCACCATCACTTTCGCCGCCGCGTGCAAATTACGGGCCCGCCGGTAGTATCCAGGCCGCTCCATTCCGCCAGAACAGATGAGAGCCGCGCAGAAGCCAGTTCGTGTACCGTGGGAAAGCGCTGAAGGAATTTCTCGTATCGCGGCAGGACTGCCGCAACCCGGGTTTGTTGCAACATGATTTCCGACACCCAAACCCGGTAAGGATCGCGGGTTTTGCGCCACGGCAAGTCGCGTTGGCTCTCGTCGTACCATCCCAGCAATGCCCGGCGCAAATTGTGCAACCGGCGGGAATTCATCGTGCGCGATTCCATGGCTGAACGGATTGTAATGCGAAATGCTTATGGCGTGTCCAGTTGGTGATTGACCGCATGTACTGGGCGCGAAATAATGGCTTGTTATCAGGTCGCTATCTTTCCGCGAGGGAGCAAGAAATTATGGGCGATTTCAATCGCAAAGTTGAAGAGACAACCAGCCGCGTGGGCAAAACAGTCGGCGAAACCACTGAACGGCTGGAGAAAGAAGCCAGCGAATTCATCAAATATCTGAACGATGAAGTCGTTCCTGCGGTGCGGCAACATTCGTCAAAAGCTTTGCGCGTTGCGGCGCAAAAAATGCACGACCTGGCAAACTACATGGAGCAGCATTCGGCTTCGGCCGCAAATGAAAAAGCTTTCTTTGCTTCTCTGTCTGTGCTTCTTTTTGTCTTCCTGCAGCCACAAACCTACACGGGTAGCGGTCGCGCCAGCGCCTCCGGTTGACCAGGAACAGAGCAGCCGGTACCGGAAGGCACCCCTCCCGCGATGGCTGAAGAAAAAAGGTGAGGCGACGGAAAATTCTCCCAGTCCAGAAATGGAAGTCACTCCTGACAGCAAGCCGGTGCTCGTCGAGACTGGAATCGCCAGCTGGTACGGCGCTCCCTATCACAACCGCCGAGGATCGAATGGCGAAATTTACGATATGAATGCCATGACGGCCGCGCATCGCACATTGCCACTGGGATCGATCGTGCGGGTCACGAATACAGAATCGGGTAAATCTGCCGTGGTTCGCATCACCGATCGCGGGCCTTTCATTGAAGGCAGAATCATCGATCTTTCACAAGCCGCGGCGAAACAGATCGGTCTGGTAAGACAAGGCACCGGCCGGGTGCGGGTGGAGGTCTTGAAGACGCCTGAACCTATTGAATCCGGCGGCCGATGGGCGGTCCAGTTAGGAGGCTTCGAGCGCGAGAACCGGGCGCGCGAAATTGCTGATCATCTGACCCGGCGCTATCACTCCGCTAAAGTACTAACCTTCAGTAGCCCCACCGGGGCATGGTGGGTGAGAGTGCGCGTTAAAGATGATCTAAGAGCGCGTGCAGAAGAGATCACTCGAGACACCAAAACGCCTGAGGGCGGCGTTTTTCTGGTGAGGCTGGATTAGTACAACATGGACGACTGTCTTTTTTGCAAAATCGTGCAAGGAAAGATTCCTGCCGAGAAGGTTTACGAAGACGAGCACACCTTCGCCTTCGAAGACATCGATCCGAAGGCGCCGACACACGTTCTAATCGTGCCCAAGAAACATCTTGCCGGGCTGAAAGAAGGGACTCCGGCAGACGCAGAGATCATCGGCCGTTGCCATTTGACTGCAGCGAAGATCGCCAAGGACAGAAAAATCGAAGACGGCTACCGCACGGTTCTCAACGTCGGGCCAAAATCAGGACAGTCGGTTTTTCATCTGCATGTACACCTGATCGGCGGACGTGACCTGAGGTGGCCTCCAGGGTAATGTAGGCAGCCTCGCGATAAGGGATAAAATAGATTCTGGCCGGAATTACCATATGTTTCAGGTTCCTCAACCCGCCAATCGCCGACGGCGGGCCGCGCTTGCGGTCTCGCTGATTGTTCATTGCGTGGTTGTCTTCTTGTGGCTGAATCGCGCGCCCCTGTTTATTCAGCCTTCGAGCGTGGCCTGGGGCCTACACGGAAACTCGGCGAACCTGATTTATTTTCCGCGAGTCGCCGAACCTACCAAGACCGCGAAAAAACTTCACTTCCGGCCCAAGACCAAACAGAAGCCGGCACTCGAAGCGCCCCAACAGCCGGCTGAATCCGCTCGCGCTGGTTCCCCGGAAGGATCGCTCGCGCAGGGCCCTGTAACCGGCGTTGAAGCCAGTCCCGCACTACCGCTGGTTTTCCCTGATCCTTCGATTTATCCGTGGCAGCTGCCTAAAGGATTGCAGGGCGACGTGATCGTGGAGGTCACGATCGATGAACACGGAACTGTGACGCAGACGAAGGTCGTCCAGTCACTGCAATCAGATATAGATGACAAGGTAATTGCAACGCTGAAGAATTGGCGGTTCAGGCCCGCGTCGGTAGATGGGGTTGCAATCAGCTCACGCCAGGACGTGCACTTCCACTTCCCGAGCTAACCCTCGCGCAGGAATGGCAAGCCTAACCGGTAATCGGCTCTTCCGCAGCGCCGTGGCGCCGCAACAACTGCGGCAGGTTTTGGGAGAATGCCGAGCGTGGCAGCACCATGTCGCATCCCACTTCGTGAGCTTTTTGTTTCAGGTCACCCTGAACATGCGACAAGAAACCGATCACTGAAGTTTTTTTAAGTTTGCTCTTCAGCTTGGGAATCAGGCTGAGCGGTTTAGCGCTGACGTGATTGAGATCAAAAATAATCAGCGAAGGTTTCTCTTCCCCGTTCAACTTGATACGTTCGGTCAGGTCTTGTTCGGTCTTAACAAACTCGACCTTCACGTTCAACTTGCGCGCAGTTTCTTGGATCTTTGCCTGAAAAAATAAATCATCCACAAAGCCGAAAATGCGTGACGCGGCATCTTCGCGCATCGGCAACGGCTCGGGTTCAGGCTGTGGGTAATTCGGCGCAAAGCCCGGCCGGTGACGGGGTCGCGAGCCATTATTCCCGCCGGCTAGCGCCGCGCGATAGCTATGGTCCATGGGTGCGGTGTAAATACTGTCACGTTGATTATCGCGACCGGGGCGGCCTTGCGAATTGCTGCCGCTCTTGGGACGGCGTCCGCGCCGTCGCCTGTTTCTCCCTCCTCCACCGGAGGGGCGTCCTGGGCCTGCATTCATATTGTTCTCGTTATGTCCTGTTTAGTCCGCCCGAAAGGCGAACCGGTTTTTGCTTCCCTGCTCTCACCGCGCTTGGGAACCTTGCGTTGCGCAGATGCACGTAACGTGCGGAAAAACCCATTTGCGGCTGGAATCTCTTAATTGGTCTATGTCCGTTGTGCGCCTGGAGCCGTTAGGCGCGGAAGGTCAGCCAGGGGGCTTGACCGTTGGGAACACCCTTATCCTACCGCTCCCTTCAAAGCAGCGCAAGTCCTAACAACCCCAGTTTTACACAGAAGTAACGGTATCTCTGCGAACAAATAAAGCCTTCGAAACTAAGGAAGCACACGATAGAGGGCCGTCATTCCTGCCATCATGTGTTCACTCACATGGCAGTGATACATCCAGGTTCCGACATTATCTGGGACCATGTCGGCCGTGACCATTTGTGCGGGCGAAAGAGGAACTACATCAGTGCGCGAACCATTCACCGTAACAACGTTCCCGTGCCAGTGCGCGGTGTGAAAGTTGACGCCGTTCCCCAAGCTAAGCAAATACCACCGCACGTGCTCTCCCTTGTGCATAGTCATCACCGGCATGTTTGCGAACAGATATCCATTCATGGTGGCGCGAAAGTTCGCGGCGGTGAAACCGCTGCCTATCAAAGAAAAATTGCCGTCCGGATCGATGGGCTTACCTTCAAGTTTGTCCACGCTTTTCGGGTCACTCGTGTATTTGAGAATGTTTTTTGTCAGATACCAGCTGCTGTTTTCGTCGATCATGAAATATGCAGTTACGAATTCGCGGTCAACATCTTTCGGCGAGCCATCAGCCCTTGCCATGCCTTGCCTGGCGATGATGATCGCGCCGATCAATCCTGCATCCGTGTCGCGGGGTTCGTAATTATGAGAGTGATAAAGCCAGACAACGGAACTGGGATCATTTGGGCCTGGACCCGCCCGCTCCGGCACTTTCCAGATGTAGGTGTGCGTGCCTCCCGGAGCGATCACGCCGTTGTGAGTCGGATCGTTCGCGCCGTCGTTGTAGTAAGCGCCTTCGGAAGCTTTCTCATAAAAAACGCCGTGCGGGTGCAGGCTGTAGCTCTGTGTGCCGTTGTTTTTAAAAAAAATCTGGATCGTGTCCCCTACCTCGGCATGGATCACAGGTCCAAGCAGCCCCAAGTGTTCCCACTCCGCAGTGCGCTTCTTCAATGTAGAAAAGCGGGCATCAGTGTATTCGCGATAGACGGCCTTCCGATAAGTCCGGCCAATGCGGTTCTTTCCTTGTTCAATGAACATCATCGACATGTGATCAAAGGGCTTGCCGGTCAACTGATCGATTCCGCTAGGAGCATAGTCCCATTCGATCTCATCGGCGGCTATGTAGTAAGTGCGGGTCTTACCTCCGGCATCGGCGACTGATGGGATGATCCAAACTGCAGCCACGAGACACACCACCGCGATGACATGTTTAGACGAAAATTTCATTGGGAATACTTCCTTACGAATGGAGTCGGGCAGGAGCAGTGTACATGAACCCAGGCTGACTCTGGAATAGCACGTCGGGGCGCTTCAGCTGGCGCTGATCTGCTTCGCCCATTGCATCGCCTGCCAGAAAGCCTCTGCAACTTCACTTTCACTCAGGCCCAGCTGGCGTGAGCATTCGGCAGTCGTCGTCCAGTCCCCAGCTTCTCGCGCCAACATCAGATCGTAAAGCGGACGCAGTTTGCTGGGGGCGCCCAACAGCAATGCCTTGGTTTCGTGGTCGAGAGGAATTGTCTCGAGCACACTGGTCATAGGAATTTCGAGAATGGCATCGACCATGGAGAGCATGCCCATTAGAAATAAATCCGATTCACCATGAGGAACGCGGGGTGCCAGCAATTCGCAAAATCGCGCCCTGACCATGGCGGTGGTTACCAATTCACTGGATCGATTCTCGCCGATCGCAAGAGTGGCGACCAGGCGCACCCAGCGCCGAACTTCTCGCTCGCCCAGGAGCGCAAGCGCGTGGCGCACCGAATGCACTTCGTTTTGAATACCAAATGCGGCGGAATTCAGATAACGCAGCAAGCGGTAGCATATAGACACTTCTTGTTTGATCATGCTCTCGAACTCACGTTGGTTGAGTTCGGGTTGAGAAACCGCGCGCAGCAAGCGCAAATAGTTCACTCGGCTGGCGGGAATTTCTTTGGCCTGCATGACCTCGGGTCGGCGAAAAAAATACCCTTGAAAATAAGTAAATCCAGCCTTCTTCGTAGCCGTAAATTCTTCCCGGGTTTCCACTTTCTCTGCCAGGAGATGGCGAAGCCATGATCCATACTTGGTCATCATCGTTGCGTAGTGCTCAGGCGTAGTTTGCTGGATGTCCACTTTGATAATGTCAGCAAACTCGGTCAAAGACTCGCGCGGATCGTTGAATACAAAGTCATCCAGCGCCACCAGGTATCCGGCTTGCTTCAGCCGCTTCAATGCCGCGATTACAAGGTCATCGACCGGAACCGATTCGAGGACCTCAACCACCGCCAAAGTCGGCGGCAAAAGAGTCATATAGTCTTTGAGCAGGATTTCGCGAGTGCAGTTTACGAATCCGCGCCTCGAATCGCACAACAGTTCCAAGCCCATCTGGAGCGAGGTGTCCAGCGTGCGCCGCGAAGCCGAGTCGGCGTCGGTTTCGCGAAAATGATTTTCAATCCCATCGCGAAATAGCAATTCATAGCCGTAGACTTTTTCATCCACCGTAAGGATGGGCTGGCGAGCGACGTAACTGAAGCCAGAGGCGGCAACCTGGGCAGCGGAGGGAGGAGAGGTCTTGGGAGCGCTCACCGTCAGAATATCGGCGATTGTCGCAAATCACTTTAGATAGCCGAGAGACCCACGCGTGGCGTGTGATTGCGGAAACCCAAATTGCACAGGGACTCCAACACGCGTTCAGAGTCCCTGCCCATGAATTGTTCGCCAACTGATAATTCGCGATCTATTTGACCACCACAATGGAGCCGAAGGTACCGGCAAGATTGTTGTGCGGTCCAGCTGTGAAGAACAATCTGTTGGTGGCACCGTTGGTCGGGTTGCCGCCTCCGAAATCGATCGCCCATAGCTGGTCGATGCTGATAACCTTACCCGCAACGTCTTTCATCGTTCCTACGAACCTTCCGTTGCCGTCAAAGCCATTGATGGCCCCACTGTTGGTGTTGTTAGACACTAACAGGGTGTTGCTCAGCCTCCCGAAATTTGCAGGTGCGGCCGCGAATCCCCAAGGCTGGTTCAGTTGCACAGCCTTTGTGAAAAGTCCGATCAACGTTCCGTCCTCTTTGTAGACGTCAATGAAGCCACCGGGGCCTCCTGCCGAATCGGCGAACGAGACGAAGACCTTGCCGTTAATGTCGCGAATGCCGAAGACTGCGAACCCACTGGGAATAGCCGGGTCAGCAGCAAACGTGCCCGTATGATTAAAGCTGCCGTCGTAAATGTCTACTCGATTGTTGGCAGTGTCCGCGGCAAACAAGAAATTTCCTGAGGGTTTATTAGTGACAGCCAAGGCGGTGTACGATGCCTTGCTCTTCGAATTGTCTACCGCGATGGTGGCATTAAAAAGTGTAAGCCCGGGGGCCCAGCCACTAATTGTGCCGTCCAAAGTGTCGAAAATAAAAAACGTCTGCCAACCCTGCACCTGGAACTCACCGGTTTGCGATGGATTCCACACTACGCCGGTCGGAAGACCCATTGGACCACTATTGGGTGCCGGCGGGATTGCGACTTCCAGACCCTGCTTCACTCCCGACGCATTGTAGAGCGTCGACCAGCCCGAGAGATTATCGCTGACCCACCACGGCGTAGTTGCACCCCGGGCAAGTCCCCAGGCATTTACGTCAAGTGGATCATCATGCTGTGCATGGAGGAACTGATTGGAAACCAGATTGGTAATTTGATATTGGGCTAAGGCGGCACTGGAAGACAATACCAGCACAAGCCCAAGCGCGGCGATTAAAGCGAACGCGCGACGCTGCATACGATTCTCCTTGGAACGGACGAATATTTCCGACAGGAAGTTCTGAGGTTTTCGCCTGGTTCGAAAGGAATCGTACAGCTCTGAAGGCGCGCAGAATGTCACTTACGCGTAAAGCCTGTGTCATTCCATTTTTACTTTCTTTTGCGGGATAGCGGCTTGACACACGCGCTCAAAAGAAATCAAAAAATGATCCGGAAAATAAAACAGGCGTTTCGACTCTTGCGAGTCAGAAACGCCCGGGCAGCCCTCCCCCAGAACTGCTCACCGACAACGTTAGTTGGATACCAGGTAATTGAGAATGGCACTAACGTGCTAAAGCCTTCCACAGGCGCAAATCCGCGCCAGACTGGCAATTTGGCGGGAACCCGCACCCGAGAGCCGCCCTGCCGTCAAGTGTCTCTATTTTTAGCCGATGAATGCATTGAGGGTTGATATCTGCCCTCCGCTTGGAGTGTGTTCCGGCACCCGCTGCTTGGGAAACTTTAATGTTTGCAATCATCGGCATCGTCGTCGTTATCGGAGCCATTCTCGGTGGATATCTGATGGAGCACGGCAACGTCAAGGTCCTCATCCAGCCGGCCGAACTGCTTATCATCGGCGGCGCCGCGGCCGGCACAGTTTTAATTGCGAATCCTCTGCACATACTGAAGCAGATCGTCTCGGGCCTGGTGGTGGTTTTCAAAGGATCCAAATTCACCAAGCAGCGCTATATCGAGTCGCTTCGCTTGACATATGAATTGTTGAATAAAGCACGCAAGCAGGGATTGATGTCGCTGGAGACTGATATCGAGGATCCCGAGAAGAGTCCTATATTTTCTAAAGACAAAGAGTTTCTCAAAGACCATGAAGTCCGATATTTTTTTTGCGACAGCATGCGCATGGCGATCAGCGGAGTCGAAGCGTTTGAGCTCGACCAATTGATGGACTTGGATTTGGAGGTTCATCATCACGAGGCCAGTATTCCGGTCGCGTCGCTCAGCACCATGGCCGATTCGCTTCCTGGACTCGGGATTGTTGCGGCGGTACTTGGCGTAGTGATCACCATGGGAGCGCTGGGCGGTCCGCCCGAAGAAATCGGGCACAAGGTTGCGGCCGCACTGGTGGGAACATTTCTTGGCATTCTGCTTTGTTACGGCTTCATCGGCCCGATGGCCGCAAATATGTCTAAAGCTGCAGACGAAGAACACGCATATCTCGGCGTTCTGAAAGTTGTAGTGATTTCATTTCTCAAAGGAACAGCGCCCATCATGGCGGTCGAAGCCGCGCGGCGCGCGATTCCAGGTCACGTTCGTCCTACTTTCGCGGAATTAGAAAAAGCCTGCCGAGGCGGCGGCGAAGGGGCGGCAGCTCCAGCGGCAGAAGGCGCTGCTGCGGGGGGATAGCAAATGGACGGCGCGCGGCCCATTATCATCATTAAGAAGAAAGCGGCCCATGGCGGCCATCACGGCGGGGCATGGAAGGTCGCTTACGCCGATTTCGTCACTGCGATGATGGCATTGTTCATCGTGCTGTGGCTGCTCAATACCAGCAAACCCGTGAAGGAAGCGATCGCCGGATATTTTCGCGACCCTTCGGGAACAGCGGGAAAACTCGGTACCAGCAGCGAGGGCCCCGGCGAAAAATTCGTCCCAACTCCGGTTCCCAATGAGGACATGGGCAAATTAAAAGATGAAATTGAAAAAGCCATGCGGCGATTGCCCAACTTCGATAAGTTCAAGAATCAGATCGAAATCAAAGTCACGCCGGAGGGTTTGCGTATCGAACTCCTGGAATCCGCTACAGGAACTTTCTTTGACTTGGGGAACCGCACTCCTAACTCGAATGGCAGCGAGTTGCTCGACATGCTGGCGGGTGAACTAGGAAAGCTGCCGAACAAGATTTCAATCGAGGGGCATACAGACTCCACGCCGTTCAGCGGAAAAAAGGGTTACGGGAATTGGGAGCTTTCGACCGATCGCGCCAACTCTGCGCGTCGCTTAATGCAGGAAGACGGGCTCGGGGTCAAACAAGTGGCACAGGTCCGCGGTTTCGCCGATCAACTGCTCCGCGTGCCGAAAAACCCTAGTGATCCATCAAATCGCCGTATTTCGCTGATCGTCCAATACCTCGACAACACCGATAAAGAAACGGGCGAGACGATGGAAAAAATGAATCACCTTGCCGGAACTCCGGACAAGCCATCACCGGATCAGCAACCGAGCGAAGCTAAGCCCTGATCTTCTGAAAAGTTCCGGCGCGGCTATTGCACCTCGAACGTACTAGCGACTCCGCTGACCGCGTCCGGCGCGACCCAGACGTCATAAGTTCCTGCTGGAACGATCCAGTGCATGTCCGGATCGTAGGATCCCAGGTCGTGCGCTTGAATAGTGAATTCGACGGTTTTGTGTTCTCCGGGAGCAAGGGTTACGCGTTGAAATCCTTTGAGTTCGCGCACTGGGCGTGAGGTTGGCGCTATCCGGTCGTGCACATACAGCTGCACCACTTGAGTTCCCTCGCGCTTGCCGGTGTTCTCGATCTCGGCGCTCACGTGGAGTGTGCCGTCCTTCGAAATCAAGGAATCAGTCTTTACGCTGCTGAATCTGAATTTCGTATAAGTGAGCCCGTAGCCGAAGGGATACAACGGCTCTTTACTCAAATCCAAATATCCCGTGTGCCAGCGGTCCGGTGACCAGGGCCGTCCGGTGCTTTTGTGGTTGTAGTAAACCGGGATTTGTCCAACCGAACGCGGCCAGCTGAGCGGCAAATGGGCGCTGGGAGAAGCATCGCCGAAAAGAACATCGGCAATCGCATTGCCTGACTGTACGCCTAAGAACCAGGCCTGCATGATTGCTTGAACGTGATCGGGAGCCCAACTGATGTTCAAGGGGCGTCCGCTTTCGAGCACCAGCACCACCGGCTTTTTTGTCGCCAGCACTGCGGAAATCAGCTTCAGTTGATCGCCTGGCAAATCCAACGACGCGCGTGAACTCGCTTCTCCGGTCATCCCCGCAAGTTCGCCAACGAAAAGAATCACGGTGTCTGCTTTGTTCGCTGCGCTCACCGCATCTTCAATGCTGGCCGGCTTGTTGCTGGTTTCAACGCCCGCAGCACCCGTTGCAGAAACCGGAGCAGGCGCGGCCACTCCCGCCGCGAGCCCTTTTTCAAAGGGCGGAATATCGACTCCCTTTGCATAGAGCACATGGCCTTTGCCCAGTTTCGCAACGATGCCCTCAAGCGGAGTGACCGCATCTATCGCCTGCCCATTGCCTGCCCACGGGCCCAGCTGCGAAGCCTTGTCGTCCGCGAGCGGGCCGATCACCGCAACCGTCTGCTCTTTCTTTAGCGGCAGCAAATCATTATTGTTCTGCAGCAGGACCATGGACTCCTCCGCCATCTTGCGCTCGATCTGCAAACTTTCAGGAGTGAGAATGTCAGTCTTCTCACGGCCTGGATCGGCATAGGGATGCTCAAACAATCCCGCCTTGATTTTCACTCTGAGTACGCGCCGCACCGCCTCATCCACGACGCTCTCGGACAGTTTGCCGGATTTCACCAGTGCGGGAATCAGCCGTTCATAGTCGTCATCGGCCATATCCATATCGACGCCGGCAGTCAGCGCTTCCAGCGAGGCCTGAGAGTCATCCGCTGCCACGCCGTGCGCGATTAACTCGTGGACGGAGTTGTAATCGCTGACGACGAATCCATTGAACTTCCATTCGTCGCGAAGAATGTCGGTCAGTGTGTGATGATTGGCAGTGGCCGGTACTCCGTTCAGATCGTTGAACGCAGACATCAATGTGCCGACTCCGGCGTCAACCGCCGCGCGAAACGGCGGCAAATACACCTCCCGCAATAACTCTTCCGAAATATCTACGGTGTTATAGTCCCGCCCGCCCTCGACCGCACCGTACGCAACGAAGTGTTTGACGCAGGCGACAACGCTTTTCGGGTCGGCGATATTGTTGCCCTGGAAACCGCGCACCCGCGCCACCGCCACAACCGAGTCGAGATACGGATCTTCCCCGGCGCCTTCCACGATTCGCCCCCAGCGCGGATCGCGGGCGATGTCGACCATCGGCGCGAATGTCCACTTCACGCCTGAGGCCGTAGCTTCTTTGGCCGCGACCCGCTCGGATTGCTCAATCATTTGTGGATCAAAACTCCCGGCGCTGGCTAGCGGGACAGGAAAAATCGTCCGGTAGCCATGAATGACGTCGTAACCGATAATCAAAGGAATTTTCAGCCGCGACTTCTCGACCGCGGCGCGCTGAGCTTCATTCACGTTTTCTGCGCCGAGCACGCCCAGGATTGACCCAACCTTTCCCTGCTTGATCATCTCTGCGGTGTGGGGATTCATGCCGGCGATTTGCGTAATCTGGCCAGCCTTTTCTTCGAGCGTCATTTTTTGCAACAGCGCATTTACTCGTTGCTCGACTTCCGAATCTGAAGGTTGTTGTTGCGCGGCAGCCATCAGCCAGCAAACCAGCAGCAGGATGCATGACAATAGCAAATGACGGGATCGAAACATGAAGCCTCCGGCTAGGGGTGGGGAGTGGGTGCGGCTGACCAGTATATAACAGGTTGACTTAAGAAAATCGTTATTCTCGAATGGCTGGGGCACACACGTGTGGTCCACGTTTTCCATGAAGACTCAAGGAAACGCCGGGTTAGCGGCTTAATCCACGTGCTCGTCTTCCTCGAAAATTCCTTCCCTGGCGGGGAGCACATCATGGTCGCCTGCGAGCCATACGTAGAGAGTCGGCAATAGAAAGACGCTCAAGACCAGCGCTGCGATAAGACCGCCCACAATTACAATCGCGAATGGGCGTTGCGAATCTGAACCGATGGCGTGCGAGAGTGCCGCCGGCAGTAATCCGAGAGTCGCGACCAGCATGGTCATCAGGATGGGACGGAGTCTCAGCACCGCACCCTCGACCGCTGCGTCCTCGATTGAATACCTGTGCGCGCGCAGCTGATTGATGTATTCGAGCATGATGACGCCGGTCTGTACGCACACGCCGAACAGTGCCAGGAAACCGACACCCGAGGAAACGCTGAAGTTAGTGCCGGTCATCAGAAGCGCGAATAGACCTCCAATTGGAGCAACCGCAATATTCGCCATGATCAGCGCAGCCCATTTAAAAGATTTGAACATTGTGTAAAGAATGATGAAGATGATCAAAATCGTGATCGGCAGGACGATGACCAGCCGCGCATCGGCTCTCTTCTGGCTGGCATATTCTCCCTCCCAATCGATGGTGTACCCCTGCGGCAACTTGACTCGCGCGTTCACCTTGCTCATCGCCTCTTCCACCGCGCTGCCGAGGTCGCGTCCTCGAACGCTGTACTTGACGGCGATATAGCGGCGATTGCCCTCGCGATAAACTTCGGAGGCACCATCGGCTTCCTTGATATTGCACAGCTGCCCTAGCGACACTCGCGCGCCGGTGGGGGAAAGCAGACGAATGTTCTCGATTGCCTCTTTCGTGTCGCGGAATTGTGGAAGATAGCGGAGCGTTAAATCGTAGCGCGCCTCGCCTTTCAGCACCTGGGTCAGCGCGTTTCCCCCAACTGCGGTCTGAATCGCATCTTGCACATCGGAGACATTGATTTGGTAACGCGCTGCAGCCTCGCGGTCGACAGTTACATTCAGGTTAGGCTGTCCGAGGACGCGAAAGACTCCCAGGTCCTCAATGCCCTGAATATCCTTCATAGTCTTGACGATCTCGTCGGCCTTGTCTTCCAGCAACCGCAGGTCGTCACCGTATATTTTGGTCGCGAGTTCACCCTTAACGCCGCTCACCGCCTCTTCCATGTTGTCTTCGATTGGTTGCGAAAAACCCCAGAGCACACCTGGAATCTTGTCCAGTTCGCGGCCCATGGCGGCGATCAGCTCATCTTTATTCTGATGAAATACAGGTCGCCACTCTTCTTTCGGCTTGAGGTCTACGAAAAATTCTGTGTTGAAAAAACCAGTCGTGTCGGTTCCATCGTCAGGACGACCGGTCTGGCTGGTGCACTGGGGAACTTCAGGAAACGAGCACAGGATTATGCGAGCGCGATTCGCCACTCGGATACCTTCATCCGGGCCGGTGCTGGGAGCGAGCGTGCCCCGCACCCAAAGCGCCCCTTCGTCCAGGTGAGGCAAAAATTCCGATCCGATAATTCCGCCGAAGGCGAGAATGTTTCCCACGACCACCGCAACTGCTGCGATGCCGACCGTCAGCCAGCGGTGGCGAATCGCTCTTCGGACTGAGATCCGGTATTGCTCCATCAGCCATTCCATGACGGGATTGCGCCACTCGTTGGCGCCTTTGCGGAATGCAAAACTCGCCAGCACCGGCGACACCACGATGGAGAAAATCAGAGCGCCCACCAATGCGAACACCACAGTCCACGCCATGGGATGAAAGAGCCGCCCTTCGACTCGTTGCAGAGTGAAGATCGGCAGGAACGCGGTCATCGTGATTATGATGGCGTAGAAAACCGGACGCTGGACTTCGTGTGCAGCCTCGCTGATTTTTTCCGCGGGCGATCGGCCGTTGGCGCCCTTGTGACTCAATTGCCGCACGATATTTTCGATCAACACAATCGCGCCTTCGACAACAACGCCGAAATCCAGAGCTCCTATGGAAAGAAGGTTGGCCGGGATGTGACTCAGATCGAGGCAGATGGCGGCGAACAACAGCGCAAATGGGATGGTTGCGGCGACAATGATCGCGCCCCGAATGTTACCGAGGAATAGGAGCAGAATGATCGAAACCAGGATCATTCCTTCTGTAAGGTTGTGTAGCACCGTGTGCGAGGTGTAATGAACAAGATCGCTGCGATCGAGAAATGGAACCACTCTCACGCCCGGCGGCAGGATGTGATTGTTAAGTTCCTCCACCTTTTGGTGAATACCCTGCAAAGCAATGTCCGCATTGGCGCCCTTTCGCAGCAGCACAATTCCTGAAACCACGTCGTCGCTGTCGATGATCTTGCCGTCCTCGCGGTGGATAGCCCTTGCGAACTGGCCTAGCCTGATCTTTGGGCCTTGGCTCACCTCAGCAATATCCTTGATGCGAATCGGAGTGCCATTCTTCGTGAGGATCACGGTCTCCCCGACATTGCGCACCTGCTCTACCAGGCCCACTTCGCGAACATTGATCTGTTGCAGACCCGCCTGGATAAAGCTACCGCCGGCATTCGCATTGCTATTTGCCAATTGCTGCTCCACCTGTGCCATGCTGAGCCCGTAAGCGATGAGTTTGTTCGGATCTACCCGAACCTGATATTCGCGCGTTGGGCCTCCGAAGCTCGACACATCCACGACATCGGGAACGGCCTTGAAATTCTTTTCGACCACCCAGTCTTCAAGCGACTTCAATTCCATCGGGTCGTAAGCAGGGTTCGTGCTGTGCAGGGTGAAGAAATAAATCTGCCCAACCGGGCTCCAGTCGCTACCCATCTGCGGTGTGACTCCCGTGGGAAGGGTCACCTGACTCAATCGCTCCAGTACCCGTTCCCGGTTCCACGCGTTGTCGGAGCCATCGTCGAAAATCAGCTTTACGTCAGAGAGTCCGAATAAAGAAAACGAGCGCAGATGCACCATCTGCGGAATACCATTCATCGCGATTTCAATTGGGACCGTTACCTGTTGTTCGATCTGTTCCGCAGAAATTCCCGGCCATTGAGTGATGATGTCGACGTAGTTGTCCGCCACGTCCGGGTAAGCTTCGATGGGAAGATCGTGAAACGCAACAATGCCTCCGGCGAGCACAATCAGCGCCAGCGCTAACACCATCAATCGGTTGTTGAGCGCAAAATCGACTAAACGCCGGATCATCTATTGCTCCACCGTGTTCTGTAACTCGAGAGCATTCGCAACCACTCGATCACCCGCCTTCACGCCGGAAGTGATTTCCTGCATGTTTCCTGGAAGCATGGCGCCCGAAACTACTTCCTGGCGCTTGAAGTGTCCATTACCCAGGGATGAGTACACCCAGTCGCGATCGTGCAAATGAAGGATTGCAGTCGCTGGAACGACCGAGCGGATCACCGACTGTTTTCCGTAAAACGTTGCGGTAACGAACATTCCAATCCGCATGGATCCAGAGTTCGGCACTTCGACTCGTACTTTGGCAGTTCTGATCGTCGGATCGAGCATCGGGAGAATGTTATCGATCCGGCCCTTCACCACTTGATTGGGAAAAGCGTTGAGCCGAACATCTGCATATTCGCCAACTCTCACTGCGTCCAGATCATTTTCGTAAATGTCGCACATGATCCAAACATAGGAGAGATCAGAAATCGTGAACGGATTGGGCCCGGACAAACCCTGGACTCCTGAAGAATTCGTCACTTGCTGGTCAGTAATAACGCCCGAGATAGGTGCAGTAACGTCAACAACTCCCGATGGATGGTCTTTATTCACGCCGAGCAGTCGCAACTGCTCAATTGCCGCATTCAGAGTGGCTTTCGCGTCCTCTTCCCCATTCTGTGCTTGTTCGAGGGCGCCTTTTGAGACAGCCCCATGATCGTAGAGAGTCTGCGCCCGGTTTAGCTGCACTTGCGCCAGCCGTTCATCGTTCTCGGCCTTCACATAAGTCTGGAACGCACCAGAGACGTCATTGCTCTGCACTCGCAGCAGGACCTGACCTTTTTTAACCGCATCCCCAATTTTGGCTTTGACCTCTACTACCCGGCCGGAAGCGAGAGAAACCACTGGCACTGCACGCGCGATATCGGGCTGAACAATTCCGGTCGCATTCATAGCTGGCACGGCTTTGCGTTGGGCGACAGTCGTTAGAGGAAACAGCTCCGGATGATCAACCGTAAAATTAGTAGGATCGAAATCCGGCTGGACCTTCGGCTGGGGCGGAGCCTCGGCACTTGCATTGGTCTTCCCATCGTTACAAGCGGAGAGCACCAGACCAACACAAACACAACTTATCGCTAACAGAATTTGCCGAGCTAACGTTTTTCTCATGGAACCACCTCCCGACCTACAGCCATGTTCAATTGCGCAGCCGCGGTCAGATACGAGCCGATAAGATTTAAGTAATCCAATTGCACTGCACGGTAATCACTTTGCGCGCTCAGAAAATCAAGTAACGATGCCCCACCTTGCTGATAGGAAAAAGACAGCGTGTCGCGAACTCGCGTTGACTGTTGCAGATATTGCGCTTTGTAAGAGCGAAGCAGGGCCAAATTGCTCTCGAGCGTAGCGTAGCCTGAATCAACATCACTCAGCACCGTCGCTTCGGTCGCATCGCGTAATTTCTCCTGGCGGGTAATATCGATTTGCGCGCGCAACTTCTCGCCTTGGTTGCGGTCAAAAATGCGGAGCGGAAAATTGACGCTGACACCCAGCGTGTCAATAGCGAATGGGTTGTTGTACGAGCCGTTGTGGGTGTACCAGGCTGAAAATGTCGGATCGGTGGAACCGTTCGCAACTGCCAGTTTGTGATCGGTTAGCGCCTTATCGACGGATTCGGCCGCGGCTTTCAGGTCGGGCCTGGCATCCATTGCGATTTTGCGAAACTCATCCCGCGGCGCCAGCTGGTCATTGAAATCGTAAGGCCCGGTTACGTCAAATTGCTCGATTGGCATGCGGTCATTCAGCAGCGTAAGCAGCTGAATTTTCGAGGTACGCAAATTCACTTCAGCATTCTGCACTTCTGTCTCATACTGCACTCGCTGCAACTCCAGCCGATCGAGATCGACCCGCGCGATATCACCGGCATCGAACCGGGTGCGGCTAATATTGAGCAGATGGTCCCAATAAGCCAGATCGGCCTTTGCCAGTTGCAACACCGCCTTGGCCTGCAACGTAGATACAAACGCGCTGCGCAAATTGAAGATCAGAGTTCGCTGGAGGTCAGCGTGGCTAAATTGAGCTATTAACGTTCCCTTTTCGGCGCTCTCCAACCGCAGCTCCCGCTTGTGCCTTCGTTCATGGAGATAGCTGATGTCGCTTGAAAAAAACGTGCCTGCAAACGGCTTCCATACACCGTCGTTGGGGGCGATCTGCGTTCCATCAGCCGTCAAGGTGAGGCTCGGGTTGGGACGCAGGTATGCCGTGATCTGCTCCGCTTTCGATTCGTCGACACTTAATTTGTCTGCCAGAAGTGTGGGATTCGCGGCTTCAAAGCGGTCCCTAACGTTCTGCCAACTCAAAAGCTGTGGCGCGGACTGGCTCGCGGAAGTTTGGGCGACTCCCGTGCCCGTCCCGAACCACAGCAGCAATAAATAAAATGCTGCTCGTTTCATGACATTTTTGTTTTTCGGATGAATTTGGAACGAATGCCAGCAGCTTCTGAGCTGCCGCGTTTACGCCAGGAATTTTGCCGGAGGGGCACGACCTGAAACAGGACGGATCAAAAAGAGAACTTTGTACGATGACGGGATGTCCCCTACTAAAAACCAACTACACTGGCGGGACACCGGCAGGAACGATAGAGCAACAAACCCGAGCCACGCGATCTTAGCAAGCGGTGCAGCATGGGTTACGGCATTACCCAATCGCTTCGTGGAATTCGAATCCTCCATCACGAACGCGTCCAGATGGAGATCGTCAGTAATCGAAATGGAGGGAAACACAATCGCGGCAGCGCAAAGCAGTGCGCCCAACGACAATAAAAAGCGCCGGCGATCTAACCCATGGCGATACGCCCGCAACACGGCTAAGAGCCCCGCCGCAACCAGCAGGAACCATACGCTATTGAGGAAAAGCTCCATCTACCTGCTTAGATTACCTCAGTCGCACCTGAATAGCGAAACTGCAGTCAAACCGAGGTCACTTCCCTCTTTCTTCGGCGGGCCGTACTAGCTTCTTGCCTTATTTTTCGACCTTGCCGATGTATACGGAAAACGGCTCGAGCGAGATGGAATTTAGTGAAGCCGCCTCGCGATTTGCTTTTCCCGTGGTGAGCATGGTCGTCGCCTTTGACGCGGACAATCCTTGCGTCTGCAAATCGAAGCTGACTTTTTGCGAGCTGGATGACATATTCAGCACCACTAGCACCGCTTCATCTTTATATCGGCGCAGGTACGAGAGCACATTCGGATCATTTTCATTCAGGGCGACGTACTCACCATCGCGAAGAGCCGCATCCTGATGACGCAGCGCAAGCACGCGCCGGTAGAAATTCAGGATCGAATCCGGCTCTTTCAACTCGGTTGCGACATTGTGCGTTTTATAAGTCGCAGGAACCGGCAACCACGGCTTAGCCTGGCTGAAGCCTGCATTCGCTCTGGTATTCCACTGCATGGGAGTGCGCTCGCCGTCGCGGCCTTTCTCTTTTGGCCAACCCAGTTTGCCGATGGGATCTTTAACGTCCTCGCGGCGCTTAGGATCATTATTAGTCATTCCGATTTCTTCGCCGTAATACATGATCGGGGTTCCGCGCAGCGTGAGATACAGTCCCGCCATCAACTTGGCAATCGCGTCATTGTGGACGCCATCCCCATATCGTACATACGCGCGAACAATATCGTGATTGCTGAGCACGTACACCGGCCAGCCCGCTCCGTTAACACCAGCAATCTGTGTGCGGAATTCGGGAGCGGAAAGTTTATCTACGCGAGCAAAAAGAAAATCCATTGGCATCTGCAGTTCATTGCTGTGCTCGCCGTAGTACTGCTTCAGTTCATCAATGTCCTTGGTCCAGGTTTCGCCGATTAGAACCGCGTCGTACTTGTCCGCAACCTGCCGCAGCCGCTGCAGGACATTGTGCAATTCCGGCAGCTTGGTGTTGTACTGGTTCTGCATGTTGGGATCGCCATACTGGTTCTCGCCCGGCAGTACAGGGTTATTGTGCAGGTCGGGATCTTCAAAGAGTGTATCCACCGCGTCGAGCCGGAAACCTGCCACTCCGCGCTGATACCACCAGCTGGTCACGTCGAACATCGCCTTCTCGACGTCAGGATTTCGCCAGTTCAAGTCCGGCTGTTCAGGATAAAAAAAGTGGTAATACCATTGTCCGGTGATGGGATCGAATTTCCAAGCCGATCCGCCAAACGTTGAAAGCCAATTATTCGGCGGCTGGCTGGGTCCCTTGCCATCGCGCCAGATGTACCAGTCGCGTTTTGGATTGTCCCTCGACGACCGCGACTCCTTAAACCAGGCGTGCTGGTCAGAGGTGTGGTTCATCACAAAATCCATGATGATGCGGATGTTGCGCTTTTTGGCTTCGCTGGCCAGTCGCTCAAAATCCGCCAGCGTTCCGTACATGGGATCGATATTTTCGTAATCAGAAACGTCGTAGCCAAAGTCCACCTGCGGCGACGGATAGCAGGGCGTGATCCAGATCGCGTCAATTCCCAGATCTCTTAAATAATCCAGCTTCTCAGTGATGCCGTTAAGATCTCCAATTCCGTTATTGTTGGTGTCGGCAAAACTACGAGGATAGATCTCATAAAAAACCGCGTGCTGCCACCACTGATGGCCTTCGGCATCAAGCTTGACCTGCGATTTCGCTCTCAAAGGAAACATTCCGATCCCCAGAAGAATTACTACTAGCCCGAGCAAGGCAGAGCTGACAGCGTTTTTTGCCCCTAGGATTTTGCAGAGAAGATTTCGCATTCAGGCCTCCTGCCATTGACCGCACGATGAACTGAGATTGTCTCACGCGGACGGCGATCATGCGCTTGACCAGTACTTCGCCGCCGACTGCGGGCAAGAATCGTTGACCTATTTTGGTGGGGTGAATTTGGCGGGAGATTTTCGTTAGGCCATTTCGCGAAGTGGACGGTTTCCGTGAGGAGACTGCGATGCTATTATGTTCTGGATAGTCTCCGCATTGCCACACTCCTCAGTAGCTCAATGGCAGAGCATCCGGCTGTTAACCGGAGGGTTGTAGGTTCGAGTCCTACCTGAGGAGCCATTCTTTTGAGCGGCTACCCAAGAGCAACTTAATCCTGCATCTATTGTGGCGGTATCGATGGTACAACCGGGACGCCCACGTAGCCTGCGGTTTTTGTTCCCAGCAGATCCACTGCTGCCTGATATAGCTTTGCGCGCAATTGATAACGCTCGTTTGCCCTAGCAACGTAGCGCACTGCAATTTCCACTCCTCCAATTACGGGCTTCACATTGATCGCAGGCGCCGCCGATAGGACCCCCACATTTCGCGAGTGTGCGGCAGTCTTCCATTCTTGTTCAGCTTGCTGCGCGCTCTCGGAGGTGGCTTCCAGCACTTTCTTCTGAATGGCGTCGACAATCGGATACGGATCAAGCCCGATGGGCAGAACCACTTGCAACTCGTCCCACAGCCATTGGCCCGACGTCGAAAAATTAAAATAGTGGCCTTCGATGGCGAAACTATTGGTGAAGGTTACGCGACGCCCGGTGGGGTGGCCTGAGTCAGTCCAGTTTCCGGTCTCCAGCAGCACCGTATGAAACATTCCGAGTTCCGCGACTTCCCCGGTTACGCCGTTAATTTCCACCCAATCTCCCAGGCGAATTCCGTTTTTGCCCATCAGAACGAACCAGCCCAGAAATCCCACGATGAAATCTTTCAGCGCAACGGTCAGGCCTGCGCCCGCCAATCCCAAAAACGTTCCGAGTTGCGTGGGCGGTCCAAAAATGACCAGGAGGATGAAAAGCACCGCAACGATCTGAACACTCACCCGCGTCACGGTGCGCAAGGTCTCCACTTGGCGCCGGTCCATAGACATTTTGCCTAAGAGGCGTTCGATCCATCCGTCAAAGAACAGGCCAATGAGCGCAATCACCAAAATAATGGCTATCCCTCGCAACGCATAATTCAGGGCGGTGCGCTGCTTACCAGCCACAATTCCAATCCACTTTTCGTACACACCGGCAAGCTGGGTCTGATCATCTACTCGCTTGTCGAAAGTCGCGAGTTCCTTCTGATCTTGGGAGCGTCTTTTTGTAAGTTGCAACATCGCCGCTGAACTCTCGGCGCTGAATGCCGAGGCATCCTTCGGCGCGGGAGAAACATTTCCTGATTTCGTCGCGGGTGCTGGCGCTACTTCCGACGAGCCTTTCCTCTCGGCGCTGATCTTAGCGGCCAAGGCTTCGTGTTTAGCTGAGAACGTCGCCGCAGCGGATTCAGCTTGATCCTTGGCATGCCACAGTTGCATCTGCTTCCGGTGCAGCGCAGACCATTGCTGAATATGGCGGATCAGCCCGCGACCCTCGTTTGCCGTGGTCACCGCCACGTGAGTGTTGTCCGAGACTTGCGAAGCCGCCTCATGCTGTTGCATTAACGCTTGAATGCGCGCCTGCTGGTCGCCTCCTGCTCTATTTAAATCTTCCCTGCCGTCATCGACCTCGTCCTGGTCGAGTTCCAGCTGCGCCTTAGCCAAATTCAGCTGGTTATCCAGTTGGTCTTGCTTGCTTCCCTTCGCGGTTTTCCCGTCGGCCGTGAGCTGTGCGACTTTCGCCTGATCGGCTGCCACCGCGTTCTCCGCCTTCTGCAATCTGGTCTCAATCTCTTTTGCTTCAGCGCTCATTGCCGGCGGATGCTGCTCTGCCTCGCGCACCGCGGTTGCAAATGCCAGATCCATCTCTTTGTCAGCAAGGTGGAGCGCGTCTTCTGCGACTTCACGTTCTTCCAACGTGGTTGGCATTTGCGCAAGCCAACGCGCTGTCCACAGCGTGCTTTGGTCTACGACGGAACCGGCGGGAGTTCCGCCATTCGTTAAATTTGCCGCCGTCGCTGAAGTATCGAGTTGCGCTCTCGTTCGGAATAGACCGTAGCCAGTCACAACGAGCAGTGCTACCACAGCCAGGGTGGCAATCTTTTGTTTAGGTTTCATCGCTCTAACAAGTCGCGCAAAGCGGCGCCGAAAATCAGTGGCATGAGATACCTTTAAACTACATTATTGCCAGCGCATATTTAGCCATAATTATTGCAATTTTGAGCTACCTTCGAAGCTGTTCACCTTTTCCACGGTCTCTATGCGCTCCGCTCCCTTTCCCCCATCGTCACTCAGGTTCATTTGCTGAACTGGTGTCTTCACTGGAACCGGGTTCGCCCCTACGATTCACAAGATATCTCTTGGGCCTTGCGGGGTTGCGTGTTTGTGCATTGCTGACTCGCCTTAGTGCCCGGGAGTCTTAACTTCTGGTGCTAGCGCCGGCGCCTTCATCGAATTTGCTACGGTGAAGGAATCCAAGGAAGACTGGCTCTCATTTGCTTCCTTTGGCGCAAATAGGCTCTGCCCGCGCGGGCGGGGCTTTAAGGGCCACATCGTCGCGCTGCGATCAATTAAGATTTCCAGTTCTGCCCGATGCTTGCGACAATGTTGATCGACGACCCAGACTGTGGCGATCGCCGTCTCCCCATGCAGGTACTCGGGCGAAATGCGGTCGAACATTGTGTAAGCGAGGAGTAGCCCTTCGACGCTCTGACCAGGCTCGAGACCTCCGTTCTCACGAACGCGATGATTGAGGACATCTTCACACCGGAATTTCCGTCCGCCCTCCAGACGATAGGTTTCACATTCTAGCGTGTAACTCCTCGGATCAACAGGAAAAAGGACCGGGCGGGCCATGGAAGGCGACACGTGAGTTCTTGCAGCACGAGAAAAGAATAGGACCGGTTTGTAATCCGCAGCCCGAACACGTGTTCCGTACCCGCGCTCATGTCGTACGCGATTGTGATCTGCGGTCTGCTGACTTCTATCATGAGATCAGGCTGCTGCTCCTGCTCAATTTCGAAAGGCATGGGGCACCCAGCAGCAACGAGTCTTCTGACCGCGGCTACACCGGATAATGGGTCGCATTTTTTATTCATAAAATGCGTCTCCACGCGGCAAAGGGCGCGCTGCGCGGCCGCACGCAGACGTTCGGCTGCGGGTCACGCGCACAAGTCAAAATTTGAATAACGATCTTTACGGTTTCAGGAGAGTACTGCTCATTCCGCGATTGATATTACTCGTCCTGTGAGATAACAAGCGTTCCGCTATTTTCCTGATTGCACAAACCATCCCGAGAGGGTGATTTAATTGTTGTGCGAGCATGGCAGGAGAAAAGCAAGCATTTTTTAACTCTCAGGAAGTTCACTTGGAGCTTTAGTTTTTGACGGCGCGACCGGTTGGTGCCAGCACGCAAAATCGGAAAGAGTAGATTCGCTCCTGTCGCCGGGAACGCTTCAACTTGTGGGCTCAGCCTCGACCTGCGTTACTATCTCCCGCTGCTCCTGGTGTGCGATCGCGGAAACCGGCGCTTGTGCCATTTCGACCTTGATGGCAAATGCGTGCGCACCGTAAACCAACACTTGCGTCGGCCTTGCCAGGTCAGCTTTCACGGCCGTTATGCGGTGATTTCTGAATTGGAGGGCGCGTTAACGTTCTCGATGGAAACAACGCGCCGGTGCTTTTTTGGGCGACAATCCGCAAAAACCGCAGTGGGCGAATTTGAACTCGATCCGAGCGACCTCAAGGCGGGCGTGTTCAGCGCAGCGCACGCTTGCTGGCGTTCGATCCTCAATCGCCTCCCTCTTGCCGAAGTGAGCAAGCAGGAGAAGGACCCGAGCAAGTCGTTTCTCATTGGAATTAAGAAGTTGGTCAACCAAATCCTCGCCTTAACGGTCGAATCTCAGAAGGTGACCCGCAAGCGGAGACGGATTTCTCTTCTCGCAGTGACTCCCTCCTGGTCAAAACTTTGTACCAGTTGGCCAAAACTGGAGTTGTAGTTGAAGCGGGTAATTGGAAGCAACGCCGGCTGGTGGCCCGGCGGCGGTACAGTCGGTGAGACATCGAGACTAAAGTCGCCCACGTTCGCGAAGCTGCCGCCGCCACCGCCATTGTTGAAATCAGGCGCAAGTATCGGATGATTGAAGATATTGTCCACGTCGGCACCAATGTTGGCCGACACCCGTTCGGTAACTTTGAAATTTTTGTGCAAACCTAAATTTACTCCCCACATGCCCGGACCTATCAGCATGTTGCGTTTCGCCACCGCGGGGTTGCTCAGGAAATCGGCGCCGACTGGCGGAGGTCCAAAAGCCGTTACATTCCACATAGTCGAATTGCTGGAGGTGTGTCCCGTGTAGATATTCTTGCTGAGCACGTTTGGGCGAAAATCGGGCGAATTGAAGTCTCCCACTGCATCAACGGAGCCCACGCCGATGTTGCCTGGAAACACCGGATCACAGTTATCGCAAGTCCAGAATGGCGTGTATCCGGTACCAGACTTGGCAAACATATTGAAGGTTGTTTGCCAACCGCCGATCAGGGTGTCCATCCATTTCGAAAGCCCGTTCCCGTATTGCCGTCCCTGCCCCAGCGGCAGATCATAAACTCCGTATGCGACGAAGCGGTTCTTGGATACGAAACCGTCGGTTGCGTAATCGTCATTCGGAGTGAATGGGTTATAAGGATCGGATCCCAAGCTCGAATTTGCCGTATCGCCCACCGTGGATTTCTGATCCAGGTAGGTATAGGACAAATTCAGCAGCAGTCCGCTCTTATAGCGCCGCTCGAATTGGGTTTGGAAGGCGTTCGAATTGGCGCGTGCGAAATTCCCAAAGCTGACGAGGTATTCGCCGATTATCGGATACGGATAACGCGCCAGGTCGGCTAGGGAAAGCCCGCAGTCGCCGTTGTCTGGAGTGCACGGAGTCGTACCGTTACCGATCCCTGTGTTTGGATCCGCGACACTCGTCCCGAATCCGTTAGTGCTGGGTGGCAATTCGTTAAGATCATGGCCAGCAATCAAACCGCCCGCGTGTGAGCCCAAATAGGAGAACCGTAGAGTGCTGTTCCACCCTATTTGGCGCTCGAAAGTAGCGTTCCACTGCTGAACTCGTGGATCTTGCAGATTTACCGGAACAGCTTCGCCGGATGGAGTATTCCCAAAGCCCTTCAGTGTCCCTCCCGTGATTGGACTAATCCCGTTTTGAAAACCAGGCCATCCTTCCAAGGTAGTCCGCGAAGTCACTGCCTGGTTGAAGCCGTTGGTTGCGATCGGATCGCGAATCCCTTGAGCCGCTGAAGTTGGATAGAAGAATCCGTAGCCCCCGCGAATAACCGACTTATCTCCGATTGCCCAGGCTACGCCCAAACGTGGGGCGAAATTGTTCTTGTCGGTACGAATCAGTCCTCGCCCGATGCCCTCATGCGTCTGGGCGGCAGTTACGTAACCATAGCTGACAATTCGTGTGTCCAGATAGGGAATGGTTTTGTCCGACGGAATAACAAAAACGCCTTTTTGTCCGTTCAGTGGATCGGTAAGGTTAGGATCGAAGTTCACTAAGATGTCATTCTTTTCGATAAAGGGGGTGATCAGGTCGTAACGTAGCCCCAGATTTAAAGTGAGCCGCGAATTGACCTTCCAATCATCCTGAGCAAAGTACCCTTGTTCCCAGTTGTGAACGTCCATGGGCGGACGTGTCTTGAGAACATAACTGGCGCTGGTTGGCGGCATGCCAAGCAGGAAGTCAGCAAATGTGTCGGCCGCACTGCAACTCGTGCAGGTACTCGGTATCGTGTACGTCATGGAGCCACGCGGGTTACCGCGATTAAGCGAGAAGCCATCCAAGGCCCAATTGCGGACCCAGTCCGCTCCAAATTTCAGATTGTGCTTGCCACGTACCCAGGTCAAGGTGTCCCCAAACGTCGTTAATGCCTGACTTAATGGTCGGAATGTATTTCTTCCCCCATTGTCAAAAGTTGCATATGCACCGCTGAAATTAATCGCAGGTTGTCCGTCAGTTCCGAGCGCAAACCCACCTACAGTTGAGCCGTAGGCGGCAACATCTGAAGCGTCGAAGCCAATCCCAGAAAGAAAACCTTGCAAGGTCGTATTGCTGTGCACCAACAAATTCTGCTTGTTGAATCCTCCTCGCACTTCATCAACCAGATTCGGGCTGAACACTCGCGTATACGACAGGCCAACTGTATTGTTCTGCCGGTTGCTTTGCGTTAAGCCCAATCCCGGATATCCGCTGGTCGAAACCGGGTTCAGCGCAGAGGTATCGGCGGATGCGTTGTACACGACGTAAACGTGATCTTTCTCACTGAAATCATGATCAAGGCGTAGAGTTCCCAGATCCAACGTCTCACGGCCAGGCAATGATGTTTGGAACACGCCAGCAATTCGCCCGGTGGTCGGATCGATGGGAGCGGAGGTTCCAACCCTAGGGAAATACGTTGTAATAAGGCTCTGCACCGTAGGGTTCAACAATCGGGACGGAATTTGTGTGAACTGCTGACCTAATCCCTGATATGTGTCGGAGGCGATCTCCTGAGGTGTTAGCGTGACTCCCGATGGAACATCGGGCATCACACTCGGATCGAGTTGAGAAAAATTGCCGGTATATAAGTCGGGATGCGCAAACTTCGAGGACTGAATGTACACCGGGTTGACGTTATAATCCCGCTCGTAAGCCGCGAAGAACCATGTATTCCGAAGCTTCGGAATCGGCCCGCCCAACGATGCGCCCAGATCATTGACATTGAATGCAGGATTCGGATACTTAGGCTGCAAAGGGGATGGCGCAAACGATGCTTTGCCCAACTGGTCCTGCAGCGTCCACGCAGCCAATGCTGAATTCTTGTTGTTATAGAACATGGAGCCGTGGAAGTCATTAGTTCCACGCTTTGTGGTAATGCGAATGTTAGCGATGCCCGCATATTCCGCGCTGAAATTATCGGAGAGGACATTAACTTCATCCACGGCTTCCAAAGATGGCTCACTCGAGGTTTGCGCGCCGAAAATACCGCCGCTGGAGCGCTGACCGTCTAAAGAGAAACTGGCACCATAGCTTTGAAAACCGGTGAACTTGAAATCACCCGGCTCGTCAGCCTGAGTGATATTGGGATTCAAATACAGGAACGAGTAGACGTCACGTGAGTCGCGCGGTAAATCGATGACCGATCGCGAGCCGATGGTGGTGCTTATGGTGGAATCTTCAGTATCGATCGGCGCCGCTTCAACTCGCACTTCAACTTTTTCTTCAGCGCTTGAAACTTTGAGGGTAGCGTTAACTCCCACAGCACTGCTGCCTGTCACTGGAACATTGTCGATCTGCTGGATGGCGAAACCTGCTGCACTCACCGACACCTTGTAAGTACCAGAGCGCAATCCGAAGACCTGATATTCCCCTTGTCCATTTGTTTTGGTTTGACGGGTAGCCCCGGTCGAGTTGTCAACGATCGTGACATTGGCGTTAGGAACGACCGCGCCGCTGGACTCGTTCACGGTACCTCTGATAGTCCCAAGATCTGTTCCTTGACCATGCAGTAGGACAGTCTCGAAAACGGCAAACGCAGCGAATATTAGGAGAATTGGAAGGAGAGAGCGCGGCTTCATAGACCACTCCGTCGCCTAAGCAGAATTTAGCAACTCGGGACTTGTATCACGAAAAAGAAACGACTCGCAAGCAAAAAAGCAAGCAAAAGTAAAAGAATAGGAAAGGATACGTAAGGTGAATTACCAAAAGGGAAAGGGCTTCAGTTTGACCGGCAATCAGTACCTAGATAAACTCCGGGATATTCATGCCACCTTCCAAGCACACCCGGCTCCTGGCCGAGGGACGACGTCGCAAAATTCTGGAATTGGTTGAGCGGACTGGGCAGGTCACGGTTCACGACGTGGTCAAACGGTTTGCGGTCTCAGCCGTGACCGCGCGAAGCGACCTCGATGCCCTCTCTTCAAACGGCGCGGTGCTTCGTTCGCACGGTGGCGCAGTCCGCTATGAGCCCACGCAAGACTACCCGCTGAAAGTGAAAGCCACGATTCACCGCTCCGAAAAGGCGCGCATCGGACAGGCCGCCGCGCAATTGGTGAAGCCGGGTGAGACGATTATTCTTGATTCGGGGACCACAACTGCCGAAATCGCCAAGGCCTTGATCCGAGCAAAACTGAAGCCGCTGACGGTGATTACCAGCGCACTTAACATCGCCAATGAATTAGCGGACACGCAGGAAATTTGCGTGATCATGGTCGGTGGTCTTCTGAGAACGGCTTCATATTCTTTCGTCGGCCCACAGGCGGAGGCCATGCTCGCCGATCTGCATGCCGACCGGCTGTTTCTGGCGGTCGATGGCCTCGACCTTAAAAACGGGCCTTTTACGGCTGATGTGCTCGAGGCAAAACTCAATGGGCAAATGATGGGAGTTTCAAAAGAAGTAACAGTAGTGGCGGATTCGACGAAGCTTGGGCGTCGCAGCCTTTTCCGTATTGGACCAATTGAGAATGTCCATCGGCTGATCACCGATACGCACGCGCCTGAGGAATTTACCGATGCGCTGCGCAAAAAAGGAATTGACGTAATTTTGGTCTGAGTGTTGATGAATGCTGCACTGAGCTCGCGATCTCCCGAATATTTCCGCAGCTCAGCGAATTCCGCTCGGAGGTGTATGCGTCACCTGTTTGGACGACAAGTTTCATGAACCTCAAAGTGTTCAAAGACAAAGCTTCTCTGGCCGATGCCGCTGCTGCTCAGGCCGCAACCAGTATTCGTAAAGCGATCTCCGATAAAGGCGCCGCACGAATTATCGCCGCGACCGGAGCTTCGCAGTTTGAATTTCTTGATGCCCTCACTGCAATACCGGATATCGACTGGAAGCGAGTCGAGATGTTTCACCTGGATGAGTACATCGGGCTCCCGATGTCACATCCGGCCAGCTTTCGCAGTTACCTGCTCAAACGGCTAATCAACAAAGTAGGAATAACCCGCTATCACTTGCTGGATGGAGAGAGCGATCCTCGTTCGGTTGCCCGAGAAGTTGGGACAAGGTTAGCCAGTGCTCCAATTGACGTGGCGTTCGTGGGCATCGGAGAAAACGGCCATCTGGCCTTCAACGATCCGCCTGCGGATTTCGAAACTGAAGACCCGTATCTGGTCGTGAATTTAGATGAGGCTTGCCGACGGCAGCAAATGGGCGAGGGCTGGTTCGCGACGCTTGCCGATGTTCCTCCTACGGCGCTCTCGATGAGCGTGCGACAGATTTTGAAATCGCAACAAATCATTTGTATTGTGCCCGACGCAAGAAAAGCGCGAGCGGTGGCTGCTTGTTTTGAAGGAGAGATCAGCCGTAACGCGCCCGCCTCCATTTTGCGTACTCACCCGCGATGCACGGTATATCTCGACAACGACTCCGCCGCGCTGCTTACTTCTGCAAGGCCCGCCAACTAACCAGAGCCTTCCAAGATTTGCCCAGTCGCGGAGAAAGACGCGTTATTCCTTAGATCCCATTCCTCTAAGCCCGAATCATCGTGTTTATTGGGTTTAGTTTGTCGTTGACAATTTTGAGGCTTTGCCAGAAAGTGGTAAAGCAAAATAAAGAAAGTAAAAGAAAGTATCAAATGGGAAACATCGCCCGTCCCCTTCTTTTCTTCCTGTTTTTCACAGGGGCTGCTTTTGCCGCCCGCCCAGGCGATTTCACCGTAGTCGGCCCCGGAGGCGGTGGGGCTATGTTCAATCCAACCGTCAGCCCACACGATCCGAACACCGTTCTTATTTCCTGCGACATGACCGGTTCCTATATCACGCATGACGGTGGACAGTCGTGGCGAATGTTTAATTTGCGCGGGGTGGTGAGGTTCTTTGTTTTCGATCCGCTCGATCCGAAGGTGATGTATGCCCAGGCCACCGGCTTGTGGCGCAGTATGGACGCGGGGGAAACCTGGAATCTCGTCTACCCGAAGCCCGATGCGATCAAGTCGATCGTGATGAGGTCTGATCATTCTGATGAAACCCTGGTTGCCGACCCCGACCCACTCGGCGACATCGCCGCGTTAGCCGTCGATCCCGGCAATTCCAAAATGCTTTACGTTGCGGCCGGCGATAAGAGCCACGCGTCTCTATTTGTTTCTCACGATGGGGGCGAGAGCTGGAGCAAGCAGGAAGATTTGCCTGAGACGCCGCGACGGATATGGATCGATCCAAATTCGCCCGCTGCCTCGCGCGCCTTGTATATTGCCGGACCAAAGTTTTTGGCGCTGAAGGACAGCGCCGGTATTCATAAATCCCGGGTGCCTGAGTCGGTCACTTTCACTGATGTTTCGGTTGGATTCACGCCTGGTCCTATCGTTTATGCAGTTTCAGAAAAGGGTGCCTTTATATCGAAGGACGGCGGCAAAACCTGGCTTCAGTCTTCTATTCCCGGAACCGGCGCGAAGGTTCGCGCCGTTGCAACCGGCATGAAGCATGGAAATATCGCGTACGTTTCTTACAGCGATTTGTCGCTTGATGGAAAGAAATGGATGGGGGTGGCGAAGACCGAGAACGCCGGTGAATCCTGGCGACTGGTCTGGAAAGAATCCGACTCGCCTGCGCCAAACGTTCACGACGCATGGATCACTGCGCGATTGGGACCTGGATGGAGCGAAAATCCTTTGGAACTTACCGTCGCCGATCAGGACCCGAACCTCGCCTATGCCACGGATCTGGGGCGAACCATGAAGACCAGCGATGGCGGGAAAAGCTGGTGGGCGATGTATTCCCGCAAAACTTCATCTGAAGAGTGGACGAGCAGTGGTCTCGATGTCACCAACGTGTACGGCATTCACTTCGATCCTTTCGACTCGAACCGGCAATTCCTTACCTACACAGACATCGGTTTATTCCGCAGCGAAGATGGTGGGACCGGATGGCAGAGTTCGACCGCAGGAGTACCACGAGAATGGTTGAATACGACCTACTGGGTTGTGTTTGATCCCAAGGTGCGCGGTCGGATGTGGAGTGTGAATAGCTACACTCACGACTTGCCGCGTCCGAAAATGTGGCGGCACACCGACCCTGCGAAGTTTAAAGGCGGCGTGTGCGTGAGCGACGACGGCGGAAAGACCTGGCGAAGATCGAACGTAGGCATGGAAGAAACGGCCGCGACGCACATTCTTCTGGATCCGAACAGTCCGACAGATGCGCGGGTGTTGTACGTCGCAGGATTCGGCCGCGGAGTTTACAAGAGCAGCGACGGAGGCAGATCATGGACGCTGAAAAACCAGGGGATCACACAGAAGCAACCGTTTGCGTGGCGATTGTCGCAAGCTGCCGACGGGACTTTGTACGTCGTGATTGCGCGCCGTTCCGAGGATGGAAGTATCGGCACTGCCTATGATGGCGCCATTTACCGTTCTAAAGACGGAGCGGAGCACTGGGAATCGGTCTCGCTTCCGAGCGGTGTGAATGGCCCGAATGCGCTCAGTCCCGACCCCAAATCGCCGGAGCGGTTGTATCTCGCGGCCTGGGCACGCGCTTCGGGCACGCACGGGGATGGCGGCGGAATTTTTTTGTCTGAGAATGGTGGCCAGAGCTGGCGACAGATTTTTGATGGCGACCGGCATGTGTACGATGTGACCTTCGATCCGAACGATGCGAATGTTGTTTATGCGTCAGGCTTTGAATCTTCCGCATGGCGATCGAGCGATCGCGGAGACCATTGGTCGCGGATTCCGGGATTCAATTTCAAATGGGGATACAGGGTGACTCCTGATCCGGCGGACCGAAACAAGATTTACGTTTCAACATTTGGTGGCAGTCTTTGGCATGGGTCACTAGGCGGGCGCGACGAGCCGGAAGACATCGCCACACCCAAGCTGCGGCCAGGAACAACAGAGCCTTGATTTAAGCGTTCGTACTTATCGGGAGATAACAAATGAGTAGTAGGCGACAGTGGCTTCGTGGGTTGGGTCTCGTACTAGGCGCATCGGTTCAAGCTGGCGCGGCACGGGCGTTTGCCGGCGCGAAACCCTCTCCTGCTCAGGAATCTCCTGCACAGCAAACATCCGCTCCCGGCGAGCGCCTGGCGTTGGCCGATTACGAACCGAAGAGCATGCTTCAGGTACATGAAACACATGTGGAGCGAGCTCGCTTTCCCGCCATCGATATACACACCCACATCACGGTTTCGGCCAAGTCGGAGAATGGCGTCGAGCTTTCGCCCGACAGAAAATATCTCGGCACCCCAGACGAACTGCTTGCCGTTATGGACCGAAAGAATCTTCACACCATGGTGAACCTTACGGGCGGCTATGACGCCGGGCTGGTGGAGACAATCGGGAGATATGACAAATCGCATCCCGGCCGATTTATCACTCTTACTGAGCCGTGTTACTCGAGATTTCTAGAACCGGATTATCCTCGCATTCAGGCCGAAGAAATCGAGCGTGCTCACCGCGCGGGCGCCAAGGGTCTGAAGATCTTGAAGACCCTCGGGCTTTATCTGCGAGAGAACATCACTTCCGGTAAGTTGGTGAAGATTGACGATCCGCGTTTTGATCCCATGTGGGACGCCTGTGGGCAATTGAATATGCCGGTCGCAATTCACATCTCTGATCCGGTTGCATTTTTTACTCCCACCGATCGCTTCAATGAACGCTATGAAGAGTTGAACAATCACCCGGATTGGTCGTTTTACGATCACGATTTTCCGAGTAATGCGGAGTTACTGGAAGCGCGCAATCGTATGTTTGCCCGCCATCCCAAAACCCAGTTCATCGCGCTGCACGTGGGAAATTTCTCCGAAAACCTTGCTAACGTTTCGGAAAACCTCGACCGCTTTCCCAACATGAGCGTGGACATTGCAGCCCGCATCGGGGAACTCGGCCGGCAGCCTCGAACTGCGCGTCGATTTTTCGACAAGTACCAAGACCGCATTCTCTTCGGAACTGACGCGACCCCCCACGGAGACGAATTTCCACAGCAGGTTTTTAACGACAAGCTTTACGAGATCTATTTCAGATTTCTCGAAACCGGCGACGAATATTTCGACTACGCTCCCGCCAAAGTGCCGCCGCAGGGCAGGTGGCGAATCTATGGCATCGAACTGCCGGAGTCGATCCTGCACAAGGTTTACAACCAGAACGCGGCGCGATTGCTGCAAATCACTTCATGACGACAGTCGCTAAATGCAACGCCGGATAGTCAGAGCGAGTCAATGTACACACGAATTTCCTTCGCGTCGAGAGAAGCACCGCTTCGTTGTTGTTCCTCACATCCACGAAAGCAAAGATCAACCTTAACGGCTGCTTCGGCAGCATTCAAAAAGGAGAGGTCATGCTACGAAAATTGAATCGGTCTCTCGCTCTCGCGAGTGCCACCATTCTTTTGTTAAGCGGAGTTGCATTTTCTCAAGCCGGAACCTGCAGCGGAATGACCGTTGGCCAGCTAACGAGTCTTAACGGTTTTGTCCCGTTCCCATCCAGCAACCTGTGGAACACTGATATTTCCAACGCGCCGGTTGATTCCAATTCCGCGAACTACATCAACTTCATCGGCTCGACGGTAACCCTCCATCCGGATTTTGGGGCAGGCACCTATCACAATCAGACCATCGGTATTCCTTACCAAATCGTGGCGGGCACGCAACCCAAAGTGACCGTAACGCTGAATGCGTATGCAGACGAAAGCGATCCCGGCCCTGAACCGATTCCTTCGAATGCACTCATCGAGGGCTATCCCAAGCCCGGCAATGGCGATCGCCATGTGCTGGTGCTCGAAAAAGATGGATGCTGGCTCTACGAGCTATACAACGCGTCGCTCACTAAGAGTCAGTGGAGTGCC
This sequence comes from uncultured Acidobacteriota bacterium, assembly GCA_963702345.1. GTDB lineage: Bacteria > Acidobacteriota > Terriglobia > Terriglobales > Acidobacteriaceae > Gp1-AA145. The sequence continues at coordinate 400,028 of CAVPCD010000019.1, forward strand.
GATGCGGCCGCTATTTGGGACATGACCATCAACGAACAGAGGCCATATACCTGGACCTCGGCGGATGCGGCGGGACTGCCGGTATTTGTCGGCTTGGCACGATATGATGAAGTCGCTGCCGGTGCAATCAATCATGCTTTGCGGTTTACACTGCCTAGCAGCCAGAAAGCCTTCGTTCTTCCCGCAACCCACTGGGCTTCAACCAACACAAATACGAATGCGCCGCCGATGGGCCTGCGACTTCGGCTCAAAGCGAGCTTTGATATTTCCAGCTATCCTGCCGACGATCAGGTGATTTTGACTGCGATGAAAAAATACGGCCTGATCCTGGCCGACAATGGCAGCGCCATATTCATCAGCGGCGCTCCCGACAACCGCTGGAACAACACGGATTTGAATCTCCTGAAGCAAATTACAGCGTCTGATTTCGAAGTGGTTCAAACCGGAACCATCTACACGCCGGCTAACGTACCCACTGGCCCCTCACCAACCATCAGCAGCTTTTCGGCAAATCCAACCACGGTGATGGCGGGACAGCCGGTGACTTTAAGTTGGAACGTGTCGAACAGCCTGTACAACATCATTGATCCGCAGGCGGGACCGGTGCGCGGGACTAGCATTGTGGTCAATCCATCGGCCACTACCACATACACTCTGTACACGACGAACCAATTCGGGCGGACGACGGCTACAGCAACCGTCACAGTGCAGTAGTCGGGAAAGGCACTGACGTATTTTCCAAGATGTGCAATCAGCGGCAGGGACGAGTAGATTTGTCCCTGCTGTTTTTCTATTTCGAGAGGACAAAACCTGATTGGCTAAAGTTCATATAAGCATCGCCGGAGTCTTACCGTTCTGTCTGTTGTCAGTGTCCGCTCTGGCGTCCGACGCGCCCCCGGCCGAAGCATTTCGTGTACTGCCTCCAGCCTCTGCAGAGAAACCCGAGATCACGCCGTATCTGAAATATCAGACCGAGATGGCGTGGCACGAAGATGATCTGCGTCGGGCTTCTTGGCAGAGGATTCGCTCCGAAGAAGATTTGCTCCAAATGCAGCGCGAATTACGTAAGCGCTTGCTCGAAATGATCGGCGGGCTCCCGGCTGAAAAAACTCCGTTGAATGCTCGCACAACCGGCCGAATCCAGATGCAAGGATTTCATATCGAAAAACTGGTTTTCGAGAGCCTGCCTGGAATTTATGTTGCCGCTCTGGTGTATGCCCCCGATGACGCCGACAAACATCCGGCAGCATTGGTGCCCAGCGGCCACTCAACTAACGGGAAAGCTTACTACCAGGCGCTCTGCCAACGGCTGGTGCAACGCGGGTATGTAGTCATTTCCTGGGATGCCTTTGGGCAAGGAGAACGCAGCCAATTCTGGGATGAAAAGAATCACAAAAGCCGCTACAACCTGATTTGCGCCGAGCACGCGGTCCTGGGAAATCTCGCGTATCTCGCAGGAACGAACCTCGCTCGCTGGGAAATTTGGGACGGAATACGCGCCGTCGATTATCTGCTGACCCGTGAAGATGTCGATCCCCAGCGCATTAACATCATCGGAACCAGCGGCGGTGGGTTTCAGACCACGCTGATTGCGGCACTTGATCCCCGCATCAAGGTGATCGCGCCTTCCTGTTACATCACCGCGCTTCCGATGCGTGTGTACAACCGCATCTTCCAGGATCCCGACAGTGACCCTGAGCAGGACCTCGATGGAATGATCTTGAACGGATTGGACCATCCTGGCTTGCTGCTGCTGATGTATCCGCGGCCAGTGTTCGTGTCTGCCGCAGTGCTGGATTTCTTTCCTATTGAGGGCACCAACCAGACGGTCCACGAAGTACAAGGTATTTATGAAAATTTTGGCCACGCTGATCGCATTGGCATGCACGAGGGATACCACGGGCACCAGTTTTCAGACGAAAATCAGGAAGCTGCGATCAACTTTCTGGACCACTTCAACGGCTTGCCGCGCCGGCGAGGCTTGCCCGAAGTAAAAAAAATGGACGATCAGACTCTGCAATGTACACGCACGGGGCAGGTCATGCTCGATTTCCCCAACGCCCGGTCTCTGATGGAGGTAATTCGCGATTACTTTGAGGAGCACAAGAACCGGCCCGCACTCACTCTCAAACAACTTTACTATTCAAAACTTTATCCGGGGATCGGTTCGTGGCACGTAGCCGAATACCAAGGCGCTGCGCCGGGGCACGATGAGATTTTGTGGGAACATATGGGCACTACGACATCAGGCGACGTGAGCATCGACCGATATCTGCTGCATCATAGCCGCTATTTGGCGATGCCCCTTTTGCACATTCATAAATCGTCCAGCGATCAACACCGGGTACTGTTGTGGCTGGGTGAAAACGGAAAAGTTAGTGCATCCGATTGGCCGACCGTGACCAAGTACCTGGATGCCGGTTACGATATCGTGTCCATCGATCCGCGAGGACTTGGCGAGACTCGAATGCCGTACAAAGCGGCATCCCCTGACGATCCGCTGCTCGGCCAAATGGATTTTGATCGCGCTTACGTGAGCCCAATTTCCGGCGTGCTGGCGGACTATGTTTACAACTCGGTGCTTACCGGCCGGCCGTATCTGCTGCAGATGATCGAGGATGTCGAAATCGTCACGCGATTTGCTGATCAGAAAATTAATCACAATTCTGAACTTGCAGTGATCGGTACAGGCGACGCCTACACACTCAGCAGCGCGGCTGCTGAAACTCTTCCGAATATCAGGTTCTTACCCCAGCCAGACGCTCAGGTTGTGAAGTGGTCTGACCTGGTTGAGAAAAAACAGGAGTTGTGGCCAATTCAGTATTTGCTGCCGGGCGGGGCGTACATTCATTGATGTACTGATCTGCCCTTCAATAAAGATCGATCAGGATCGCGAACTCTATTCCGTCAACACCTGGTCAAGCAACTGGCTGACGGCCGGATGGGCTTCGCCGATTGCTCTGAACTGCGGAAAGCGATCTATACGCTGGGCGGATTACCGGCCAATCCGGAGTAATTGCTGTAAACAGGTTCATTGCTTCTTTGTAGCTAACGCCATCGACTAACCCGATTCCATACCTGCGGTTCATCTGCAATTGCGCACTCTGTTTCCTGACCAGAATTCGCTTCTCACGTTGTATTGTTATGACTGAGTGTCGCGTTGCAGATCCCGCGTGTGCACGAGCCCAATGTGCTATTGTCGTACACTGCTTCTCCTCGAAATAAAGGTTGCAAGCGAATTAGATGGTGGCGCACTTGTAATGCGTGTTCAAGGCGACGCAGGAGCGAGACCTTGCTGGAAGCCGTGAACACCATAAGGATTTTTCCCCTCCGCGCAAGTCTCGCTCCACCAGTTCATCGAGAAGCATTATTTGCCTTGGCGCAAAGACGCGAAGAAATCCGCAGCCACTGGAAAAAGCATATCGGAAAAATACCGCTAACCGATTTGCGAACTTCGATTCGGAGGGACCAGCATTCTGCTAAAACCAACTCTTGGCTCTATAGCGGGTCACTGAACGGCGACAATCACCTGGGATGCATGAACAATTCCATTGCCCGTTCCTATAACCGACACAATGTAGTAAGTCGTGGTAGGCGCGACCGCGGGAGAGCCATTCGCAGGAGGTGCGCTTACGGATGAGCTTCCGCCACCGCAACTGGTCAAGAGCAAAGCTGTAAATAAAACGAACGCGCAGTTCGGAAGCCATCTGCGCTTACGACTGAACCCGCACAACCAGAATGAACCAAAGAGAAAAGCCCCAGTCGAGGCCAGCCATCTTACGCTATGATTTGAATCGACCTGCGACGCCGCAGCCGCCACATTGATGTTGAGTGTAGCTGTGGCACTGCCGTCCAAGGCGGCCGATGACGGATTTAAGTTGCAACTCACATTGGGAGAGGATGCTGAGCAAGACAAATCCACCGCGCCGTTAAATCCGTTCAAAGAAGATAAATTTAGACCTACAGTTCCGGAGCCTCCAGTTTTGACAAGCACCTGCGGAAGCTGAGGAGCGAGGGTGAAGTCAGGCACATTAGACGCGGCGGTCATGGTAGCCGGCGCGCTTAGGGACGGAGAATAACAGCAATCTCCGGAATAAACCGCGGTGATCTGGTTCGCACCACTTGTCAGAAACTCCGAAGGATAGATTCCGCTCACTGTGATACTACTGCTTGTTCCGCCGCTTGGAGGCGGAAGCACGTTGCTAAAAAGGTAAGCACCGTTATCATAAAAATCTATATACCCGGTAGGTCTTTGCGCCGCTCCGGTGCTACCGGCAACCGTTACGGTTAAACTCGCAGTCTGAGAGCTGGAAATGCTGCTGGGGGTGGCGGTCACGGTTGTCGTCGTCGTCTCGTCGGCTCCGGAGCTGACACAAACTGCTCCGTCAATTCCGTTTCCGGCCGAAAGCCAGTTCGAATCGCCACTGTACGAGGCCCCCGGAAAGTCATAGCATCCGGCTCCAACATTCTGAATTGTAACCATCGCGGCTGACTCAATAGTTATTGATCACAGTCAGCGTGGCCGTCTGCGAAATATTCCCCAAAGTAAAATTCACGGTTCCAGTAGGAGGGGTGCCGATGCCCGGGAATGGTGCTTGAACTTCAATTCCGACGGTAAGATTGTTGCCGGCACGGAGATTGCCAACGGTCAAATCGCTGCCGTTTAAAGAAACGATCGGCTGCCCCTGAGTGACCGTGAACGAGAGCGGACTGGCGGAACTGGCATTGAAGCTGCTGTCGCCTGAATAGCTCGCACTGGCCGAGTGAGGACCGAGGGCTAGCGTGGGTGCCACCCAAGTCGATAATCCCGTCGAATCCAGCGGGACTACCTGCGTAGTTGAATCCACCTTGAAGGTCCGGTACCGGTGGCGATACCGTTCGAAGTGCCGGGGGCGGCGCTCACCCCTGTTGGCTGTATTCCCAACGTCAGCAGTGTACCGTAAGGAACGGTTCCACCATTGGCAACCGCAGTAACACCAGTGCTTTGAGCCTGAAGTGCGGCAAAGTTCAGATTGGCGTTTTCGGGCTTAACCGTAAGTACCACCGGGGACGACTTGCTCATGCCGAATACATCATCTCCGCCATAGTTAGCAAAGACGTGGTAAGTTCCGCCAGGTAAGAAATTAACACTTCCCGAGGCGCCCCCGTTCGCAAGTGTAAATGCGAACTGAGATTGGTTCGACGGCAAGGGAGAGTCAGTAAGAACTGCAACACTTCCGGTGGGGGTGCCTGGCCCAGACGCGGGTTTGACAGTCGTGGAAACATCTACGGATTGGCCGTGGGTAATGATCGAGCTGGATAAGGTAAGAGTCGTAGTAGTGGAAAGAAATTCGACGGAATTCCAGTTAGTTACCAATGCGTTTGCATCTATTGATACGACACCGCTCGCCTGGTCGTAACCAGGCGTGGCGAAATAGTACTGCGAAGTGGGAGTAATTGGGACATTGTTGCCGCCTAACTTGATGTCATGAAATGCATCGGGTATTTCCTGCGCGAGTGGATAGAGCACCACTCCGGCCTGTCCTTGCCTTCCATATTTTTGATCGATTAAGGCCATGATCCCCGCCATTGCGGGAGAGGAGGCGGACGTACCACCTACGAGGAAAATTCCAGTTTGTCCTTTACTGCTCGCGATACAATCGCCTGGCAGCACACAGATCGGATATGCACTCAGATTCAGGCCATCGGCCGCAAATAGCGACACATCGGGAAGGTCACGAACACCGTCACTCGGAACCCCTCGCCCCGACTGCCAGTTCGGCTTGGGATAACCCGAGCACCCATTGGTATAAACTGCGCAGGCACTGGCTCCGCCTCCGCCTGCGATGTCATTGGTAAGGCCCCACGAATTCACGTTGAGCCCATTTACATCGTTCCAGACCTGCTCGCTAAGTGGGCTGATTAGAGAGCCGTTATTCGAATCATTCGTTTGATCCCAATGGCTTGCCGCGCTGGGTGCGCCAGAAGCATAATCGCTGTAATAGAAATCCGTGCCACCGACCGCGAGGTTCCACGGGGTAGATGCAATTCCATTGACTGCAAGGCCGTCGAACGCATTTCGAAAACCTGAAGGATCACATCCTGCCGAACCACTGTCGCCCGAAGAGACGAAGACCGTCTGTCCCTGCGCAGCCGCCTGCTGCCATAAGGCAGAGAAAAGCTGGTTCCCGTTTTGTCCAAGATCTTGTTCACAAGATCCGAAACTTACACTGAGCACGCTTGCCTGGTTATCCTCAATCGCCCGAAGTGCGGCAAAGGTCAGAGGATCGAAGAGAGTAGCGCCATCTGAAATATATAAATCGACCGTCGCGTCTGGCGCGACTGCGCCACTAAGCTCGACATCCAGAAATGCTTCGATGTTGTCAGGAAACTCACCACCAGGATCGTTGCCATCGATTACTACCTGCGGAATATTTGTCGATAGGCCGAAAAGCTGCCGATAGTTGGCCACCAGACCGAGGTCAATATTCGCCACGTTGATGATGCCGATGGTTTCGCCAGTACCATTCACTCCCGCCTGGTAAAGAGGCGCTAAATCATACTGCATTGCAAAATCCTCGGGAGCGGGGGCGTAAAAGTTTCCGGTATCGTTGGGATTAGAAATGGTCCATTGGACCTTTGCCTGATTTGTCGACGGAGAATAAACAGCGGGCCCAAGATCTCGCACAAGTGGTTTGGCCCGAAAGTCATGGAGCGGAGAGAGTCCCCGCACCACGGGCACCAGCGCCGCCGGAATGTTCTTGCGCAACCACAGGAATTACTAAGACAAGGAGAATAACCGAAGTAAGTCCCTGCTTAAGTACGAACGGCATAAACCCACTCACATCCAGAGCCAACTCCGAAGGAAGCTCGTGTCACTACTCGCTTTCTGGCAGCGCCCGATCGTTCGCCGACCATAGTCACTACACGTAGCCGTCCCGTTCAGCCTTTGGATTCCTGGAAAAACTGGAGCGCACTCCAGAGTTCCTGGATTTGCGAAACAATACACCGAAAAGTAAAACAATTCAACGCCAAACCGTTCTAGACGGCACACTAAAAAGACGTTGACTTATAACGTGAGTTGTTCTTTAATGCAACGGGCGCTGTTACACAATGCCTTGTATCATGTCGTCCCTCACCGGCCGCCTGCAGCTCTTATTCTCTAGTGTCGGCTTGTTTTTTGCCTTGGGACTCGTATCTTGCTCTCTATCATGCGGCGGGAATACCAGCGGGTCGTCGGGCTCACCTGTGCCCAACGTATCCAGTCCAGTGCCAAGCATAACTTCTCTGAGCCCTAGCTCTGGTAGCGCAGGCGAGTCGGCTTTTACCTTGACTATTAACGGGCAGAATTTCGTGTCTGGCGCCACAGTGCAGTGGAACAACAGCGCACGGTCGGCCACTTTTTCTTCTAGCACCCAATTACTAGTACAGATCAGCGCAGCAGACGTTGCGAATTCCGGTTCGGCTACGGTTAGCGTGTTGAACCCTTCCCCGGGAGGCGGCAGTTCAGGGCTGGCCGAATTTCAAATCAATGGAACGAATCCATTGCCCGCTCTTCTTTCCATGAACCCCTCGGTTCTGGACGCCGGTAGTTCTGGATTTCTGCTTACAGTCAATGGAAATAATTTCATACCAGGATCCGTGATTCAGTGGAACGGATCTGCACTCCCTACCTCATATCTTTCCGATACCCAACTCGAAGCCCAGGTTTCAGCAGCGAATATGGCCGTCTCCGGATTTGTCGCTGTCTCTGTGATGAGTCCGCTCCCGGGTGGAGGAATTTCATCAGCGCTGCCCTTTTCAATAAACTATCTGCCGACAGTGGTAAACCAGTGGGCTTACGATTTGATCTGGGATGATACGCATCAGCTGATTTATTTGTCGATACCGAGTCTTGCCGTCTCGAACGGCAATACCATCACAGCTTTGGATCCACTAACTGGAAACATTCAATCGACACAGTTCGCGGGCAGCGAGCCTGACAAACTTGCAATATCAGGTGATGATCAGTATTTGTACGTCGGGGTAGACGGTTCTTCTTCGGTTCAACGCTTCACTCTACCTAATTTGCTGCCCGACATTAATTATTCCCTTGGAGCAATTCCGGTTTTTGGACCAACCTTCGCATGGGACCTTCAGGTTGCGCCCGGACTTCCGCATACGACGGCAGTATCTCGTGCTGAATTTGCTTCTTCCCCGTGGTCCGCGATCGGTGGAGTACAAGTCTATGATGACGCGACTCAACGGCCAATAACAGTCCCCGGCGGGACCTACGACTCACTTCAGTGGGCATCTGACTCGACGCTTTACGCAAATAACGCTGAAAACACCAACTTTAATTTCTTTGTTCTTTCAGTAAGCGGAGGCGGAGTAGTTCAGACGAAGGACTATCCCAACGTTTTTTCTGAGTTCTACATGTCCATTCATTACGACTCAGGCACTAACTTGGTCTATGGTGATGATGGCACGGTCGTTAATCCGTCCACTGGCAAGGTAATAGCCAGCTTCCCGGCGTCGGGTTTCATGGTCCCCGATGACAGCACGAAAACGGCTTATTTCCTTGGGCAAACTGCGTTTCAAGCGGGAAGTACGACCTTCACGCTCGCATCATTTGACCTGACGACCTTCGCACCGCTTGCAGAAATTGTAATTCCTGACGTGCAGGGCATCCCCGTACGCTTGATTCGTTGGGGTGCGAACGGACTCGCATTCAACGATGATGCTGGTTATGTCTACATTGTGAATAGCAGTTCGTTTGTTGCGGCTACAGACTCTCGGACACGCGCAGTACAAGCGAACTTGCTACCCGTTAAGAAAATCATATCCTTTCCAAGAGTACCCGCGGCGCGCTCTTCCCTGGCGGGAATTCGAATTCATCAGTCGAAAAGGCCCAATGCGGCAGCCTTTGTCGCACGATCTGCTGATTCCGTAATACCTAATCCCGATCCTGCGATCACTGCCCTAAGCCCAAATGCAGCTGCGGCGGGAATGACCGGATTAAATGGACTCACGCTTACGGTGTTCGGGAGCAACTTCGTATCGTTGTCCACAGTTGAGTGGAATGGGAGCCCACGCGCAACAGAATTCGTGTCTAGTACCGAACTCCAGGCACAAATCAGTTCCTCCGATGCGCTGAACCCAGGTTCGATTCCGGTCGCTGTGATGACGCCGAGTCCGGGAGGCGGAACTTCGAACCCCCTGACTTTTACAATCCTATCTTCGACCTCCAATCACGCCCCAATTCTCACGTCACTGTATCCGAATTCTGCTCCGGCAGGGAGTTCTGGCTTAACCTTGGAGATCAATGGTTACGCGTACTTCACGCCGTCTACTGTGGTGGAATGGAATGGAATACCGAGACCGGCTACTCTTTATGCCTCCGGGCAGCTGCAGGTGCAAGTGAGTGCTTCCGACCTTGCCACTCCCGGCTATGCTCAAGTCACAGTCATCAACCCTGGGCCCGGTGGTGGCAGTGCTTCAGCTGATTTTCAGATTTTGTACCAACCCACGATTGTGAACCAGACTGCGAATGATATGGTTTGGGATCCGATAAACAAGGTTATCTACTTCTCAGTTCCTGGCTCAGCCGGCACCAATCGGAATCAGGTCTGCTCCTTGAATCCGGCCACCGCCGCAACAATTAAATGCCAAGACGCCGGCAGTGATCCCAATGTGTTAGCGATTTCGGACGACAGTCAGTTCTTGTACGTCGGCGAAGACGGTAGTTATCAGGTACAGCGCTTCACTTTGCCTTCGTTGACTCCAGACATTACTTATTCGCTTGGCAGCGATCCATTCGACGGTCCTTACATGGCGCTCGACATTCAAGTGGCTCCTGGGGCACCTCACACTGTGGCTATTTCAAAAGGATTTCTGAACCTGGATCCCCATACGATAGGTGGCGTGTCTATCTACGACGACTCCACGCCGCGCCCAACCAGCGTTCCTGGCTCGGGGAGTGGGAACAGCTATGACTCGCTCCAGTGGGGGGCTGACGCGAGCACGCTTTATGCTTCTTGCACCGAAATCGATACATTCGATTTCTACGCGCTCGATGTGAGTTCGTCGGGAGTTGCATTAAAACAGGACTATCCAGGCGTGTTTTGGAATCCCGGCCGAATTCACTATGACCGCAGCAACGGCTTAGTTTATTCGGATGACGGATACCATGCGATCAACCCTGTTACTGGCTTGCCGACGGGAATATTCGAAGTTGGTGGCGGATGGCCGATGGTGCCCGATTTGACGCTAGGTCACGTCTTCCTGCTGGATGCTTACATTGAGCAAGGCAACTCTGATTACACAATTTCGGTTTTCGACATGACGCACTACGTACTGATTGCCAGAATACCTTTTTCAACGATATCCAACGGTATCCAGCGGATAGGCCGCTTTATCCGCTGGGGATCAAATGGACTTGCTGTAAACGACACCGAAGGCAACGTGTACTTGATTTCCGGTACGTTCGTAAATTAGATCGCAAGTTTCCTGAGTCTAGCTTGTCATCCGTCCACAGACAAATAGTCTCGGCGATGACTGGCGATAAATCTCTATATCTCTCATTGCCCCCAGCCTTGACTGTCTGATAGCGTCAAATGGCGAGCAATTTCTGTATTTGACTAGGCTGCCGCGGCGTGACATACTTCCGGCATCTTCGCGGTTTTCCTATTGCGAGGCACTCCCCGTCTTACTCAGGAAACGTCATGATCCTTGAGCACATCGGCGGTTCGCGCTGCGTGCTGCAGTATCGCCCCTGGTCCTGGCACCCCTTACTCTTCGTCCTCGTTACTTTCCTGGCGTTGACAGCCTGCGGGGGAGGATCCGGCGCGGGTGGCGGAGGCAGCACCGGAGGAGGAGGTGGTGGTCAAAGTGGAGGCGGGGGGAGTGTAAGCGGCCCTTTCACTGGCGGCCGAACAAGATATGTGCGAACCGACGCGACGACCGAATATTTCCAACTATTGAACGATCATTGGATCCTTTATAACCCCATCACAGATTATTTTTACGTTGCCGATCCCGTCTCGAATCATGTGATGGTCTTAAATGCATCCTCTGAGACTAAAGTAGCCCAGATAAGCGTGCCCGGGGCTTACACTGTGGACGACACACCCGACCACAAAACGCTTTACATCGCCAGCGTGATTGGCGATGTGTACACGGTCGATCCCGTCGGAATGCGGGTTACGAACCGATATATTGGAGCCGAAATCGGACCGTCGGGGTTTCCGAGTGGAACGGCGCTGGCAATGGCTGACGGCAGGGTGGCCTTGCTCGGAGGAACGGGTGGCGTCGGTCTGGATGGCGCTGGGCAAGTTGCATTATGGAACCCGGTGGATAACTCCATAACAAGTATTGCCTGCAGCAACTTCATTGGTAACACTGGTGGGCTTTCGCGCACGCCCGACCGGACGAAGTTAATTTTGTCCAGCGTAGATAGCGGGCCGTTCTGCTTGCTCAACGAGTCCACTGGTCAAAGTAGTACTTTTGGGCCGGGTGGCTTCCCGGATGTAAATTTTCGAATAAGTCCGGATGGGAAATACCTGGCGGTACCATTCAACACCGACACTTTAGCTCCGAGCACATATGCTCAAATTTACGATCTTTCGACATTGGCCCTCGCTCGCCAGTTCGTAGTGAGTGGGGAGACCTCTACCGGCTCAGGGTTTGCGTTTAGTGCGGATTCGAAAACACTTTTTGTCCCCAATGACTGGATCATCTACGCGTACGACGTGGCGACCGGTCAACAAGTGGGCTGGCTTCCGAATATTAACGTACCGGCCACAAGTGGCGGGGGAGCTTACGGGCCATTCGACAATCCGAATCTGCAAGCGACCGATAACAGCGGACTATTGGTCGGTCCTATGGAAGAGGGCGTTGGATTCATCGATACCACGGTAATGCGTACAGGCCCTATTGGAACCCAGTTTACTGATGGATACTCGGTTCCAGGGACGGGTCCTTCCTCAGGGGGAACCCAAGTAACGATAACGGAACCTGTTACGTTTGGCTCGTTGAGCGGTATTTACTTCGGCTCGCAGGGATCCACCGATATATCCGGAGTCAATGGGCCAAATACTTACGGAAACTTCGGCTCGGTTTTCGCCACGGCTCCGCCCGGCTCTGCCGGCCCAACCGATATCTATGTGACCACTGCAGATGGAGGCATGCAACTTCTTCCTGAGGGCTTCAGTTACGGTCCGACAATTATCGAGATTACGCCCAACATGTCTACGGGTGAGGGAGGCGGTACAGGCGTTATCTACGGATATGGTTTCGGTCCGGCGGGGGTTGGAGTAGATGGGCCCTTGCCGAATGCGGTCAGCAGAGCCTCAAGTACGAACAGCGGTATTCCTTCATCTCTGCAGGTGACGGTAGGCGGCAATTCGGTGCCCCTCACCGGCTTCGATGCCTACGTATATCAAAGCCAGTCGCCGCCGTTTCCATTGCAGGCCCTGGCCTACACGACTCCACCTGGCGCCTCTTCCGCGAATATAACAGTCACCAGTAGCAGCGGGAGCGCAACGGCAACCTCAGTACTAACCTACCTTCCAGCAATACAGCAGTTTGCGTTGCCCGGCTCCTCCCTCGCGCAGGGAATCTACGATCCGTATACGGATTTGTATTACTTCACCGATACTAACAAAGTTCAGGTCTTCTCTAGGACTTTAGGCGCCTGGCAGTCTCCGATTGTCATTCCTCCAGCGAAAGGAGGGGCACAAAGACTGTGGGGCATTGCGCTTTCCCCTGACGGCAGCAAGCTTGCTGTATCCGATGCGAGCGGTGGCGCTATCTACGTTTTAGATCCAGTTAGTCCGACCTCCGTCCGGACTTTCATCGTTGGCTCGTCCTCTCCATTTAGAGTTAACCCTTGTGGACTTTCCATTAGCGATGCAGGTAATGTTTATTACTGGGTGACGGTTCTGGGGCAGGGCGGGGGTGCTGACCAGTTCTTCAAACTAAGTACAAGCACCGGTAGCATTTTCGACTATGGCTTTAACGGCCCGGGGCTGGGGGCAAATGACGCCTATCTGCGCAATGCGATTAGTTCTGATAACACTCGCGTGTTTAATAACGCCGACGGCTACGTTTTTTATGTCGACACTGCCACGGATACTATGATTCCTTCTAGAATTGACGAGGGCTGTTGCTACGGAGATGACGACCTAACATTTTCCGGCGATCAGAACACGCTAGAAGCCACGAGCTACCTTTATGACTACAATCTCAATGGCGAGTCGTACTCCGCGCTCAATGATCGCGAGATCTTGAATATCGGGTACGTCTACGGCGCGAAACTTAGCGCCGACGGTGTCCTGTTGTTCCAACCTTCTACCAACGGCATCGACGTACTCGATGGAAGGCTCGGAAACTTGCTAGACCGAATTGCGCTGCCGGTGTCTCTATCGCAAAACTATGACGCCCTCGTCAGTGATGGCACAGATAACGTCTTGATCGCGATCACGGGGACAAGCGGCGATGGCATTGCTATTGTAGATCTGAGGTCCATTCAGGAGCCCCCGCTTTTATCGTACGCTCGAAAACAGTCGGGGTCCCGCTCTGTCGAGGGCGCGAGTCGTGTTCGCTTCAGCTCTGACTTTTTGAGCGGCAGGAAAAGGCACAGAACTCTGTTGCTTCCTTCTCAGAGACTTCCGCATGTCACGAAGGCCGTCTCGGGAAGTCGATGAAACATCATTGATGTCGGCAACTTTTCCTCGGGCGCGGACGAATAATCAGGTCGAGAGTAGCACAATGAGAATTGCTGTCTCATAGCCATAATGTACGCCCGAAGCTGAACGGCCTTCATGGTTGACGAGAACAGATGGGATGAGAAGGCCGGTATGCTGTACGCTCCCAAGGTATCGACGTGCTTTAAGCACAAGAGATAAAGGAGACCGGCAATGAAGAAGGTTAGCACCGCAGTAGCGAAGACCAGTAGAAAAATCTCACAACAGAAGTTAACCGTCGGGTTAGATCTGGGCGATCGTTCCAGCTGGTACTGCGTGCTCGACGAAGCTGGAAGGGCGCTGCTGGAGCAGCGGGTGAGCACGACTCCCAAGGCTCTGCGCGAGGTGTTCGGCGGGATGCCTCGGAGCCGGATCGCGCTGGAAACGGGAATGCACTCGCCGTGGGTGAGTCGTCTGCTGAGTGAAGTCGGACACGAGGTGATCGTGGCCCACGCCCGCAACGTGCGGCTGATCGGAGAGAGTCGCAAGAAGGATGATCGGACCCAAAAGCAGTTGAGCGCAAGTTGGAACAAGTGCTGGACACGTTCGAATTCACCAAATAACCATTGCGCGGTCGTAAGTGTAATAGAGATTTATCAGCAACTGTGACCCGCAGGCCTAGCATGTTCCAAACCGTCTGATGTCATATGGTTCACAATCGCGACTCTACGTTATGAAATGAATGCATTTTCGAATCGGCTTGGCCTCATTTCAGGTATCGTGTTTGCCCTCTTGGCGTCCACGGCTCAGGAGGCACTAGCTGCCGAGAGGCGTCCTGACGCTGGGCGACCCACGGTTGAGCGAGACAAAGAGAAAGAGGACCAAGTTGCAAAACTGTTCGAACGCATCCGGGCCGAGGCGAACATCTCTGCGCTGCAGAGAATCGCTCGACAAAGTGCAGCGGATCGTCCGGCTAGGAGTGGCAGTGGCTACTTCGGGAGATGTCCGCGATCAGCCGAAAGCTGCTGACGGCGCTTCAGAGCTTCTGCAAGACGTCTTCGGCAAAGACAAGAACCCTTGCCGGCTAGTGTATGGCGTCCCAAGCCTCCCACTCGGTAGTTCGGTCGAGTTGGAAATCATTTTCGAGTTAGCGGGATAAGAGAGACCTCAAGCGGGGCAGCTGCTCAGATACGAAGAGACAAGAAGAGATTCAGACGGCTGGTATCAGTAAACCCATTGCACCTAAGGCAGGCAGAAACACGCTCAGCCGTTGAACGGATCGGCACCTTGCGGCTGTCGTCCGACCGGAATGGCGGTACCATGAGACGGAAACGTTTACCTCTGTCCTAAAAACGAACAGTTCCTCTCGCGCAGGCCGCTGACGCTTATGCGCGGATGATGGCAGGGAAGGCGCGGTTTCGGATGGTATTAGTCACAGGCCAGTAAATGCAAACGCTTCGCCAGTGCCAAACGGCGGGGTTATGCTTAGGGCAGAAGTTGGTTGAAATACAGTTTGAAGGGAGCACAAAAGCAATGGCACAGAGTAGTGCAAGCAATGTTACTCCGATACACGGCGGCGCGATCCTCACCGCCGGGGTAGTGGCCCCAAATTTCACGTTGCACGTTACGCCCGATCAAACCCTGACTTTGAGTGATTTGCTGGGACGTCCAGTGATCCTGGCATTCTATCCCGCGGACTGGAGTCCGGTATGCGGTGACCAGATGGCTCTTTACAACGAGATCCTCCCCGAGTTTCGCAAGTTCGGAGCGGAACTGCTGGGGGTGTCCGTGGATGGTGCCTGGTGTCACGACGCATTTGCGCAGGCCCGTCATCTGCATTTCCCGCTGCTCGCCGATTTTGAGCCCAAGGGAGCCGTTGCCCGACAATATGGCGCCTACCGGGTTGCCGATGGCTTTTGCGAGCGCGCTCTGTTTGTGATCGACAAGAGTGGAATGATCGCCTGGAGCTATTGCTCACCCGTTGCTGTCAATCCCGGGGCGGACGGCATTCTGCAGGCGCTCGAGGATTTGCCGAAATAGGAGGAGTTTTATGGCCACACTTAAGGTACCCGTCACTTCCGAAGACCACGCCCAAGGCCCTGAAAGCGCGGGCGTGACCCTGGTGGAGTACGGCGATTACGAGTGTCCGTATTGCGGACAAGCCTATCCCATTGTCCAGCAGGTTCAGAAGCACTTTGGAGGACGCTTGAGGCTGGTGTTTCGCAATTTTCCCTTGAGCGAAATGCACCCTGACGCCGAAGCTGCCGCCGAAGTGGCGGAGTTTGCAGGCGCCCAAGGCAAGTTCTGGGAGATGCACGATAAGTTGTATGAAAATCAAGAGCGCTTAGGCGAAGCACTCTATTTGGATCTCGCTGAAAAGCTCGAGCTATCCACCACTGCATTGCGTCAGGCGTTGGAACAGCGAACGTTCGAAGGCCGTGTCCGCGCCGACTTCAAGGGCGGTGCCCGAAGTGGAGTGAACGGAACGCCGACGTTCTTCATCAACGGGCATCGTCATGATGGTTCCTTCGACTTTGAAACGCTGGTTTCAGCGATTCACCAGGCCATGGGAACGGCGAAAAGCGCCTAGGGGTGGGCAAAGCTCGCACATCTTGATGAGCCGACGCACTACGTATCCAGACAGAAATAGTCAAAGCCGTTTCTATTTCCAGCGAATCCAAATGGATTTTTAAAGCGACACTTCTCAAATCGGATTCCCATTGCTTTGTTGGTTATGGCGAGGCCGACCTTCCAACGTTTCTCCATTGGTGTATGGGTCCGAAATGCGTGTAGCCGAAACTCGTGGCAGTCAGTCGAGCCTTGCGGAAGGCACATGACTGTTAATCACGCCTGCGGACGAGACTCTGAATAGGGAACTAGCGAATGCTGTCGTCGGTAGTCCGACGAACACTCATTCAGCGCGATCCACGCAAAGGCTTCTGCTAACATTTTTGTAGACTGGCTGCACCTCGTGCCTCGCGGGAACCTCGGAATTTCGTGTCTAAGTCTTTGTACCCGAGAACCCTTTTCTTGATTTGCTGGCACCCGGCGGCTCGGGAAGGGTCGTTTTCGATGGAACGCCAGGGCACGAGAATTAAGTGCGAGATTCCCTTGACTCTCATCAGCCTCGATCCAGCTCATCCGTTTTCCGGACCTTGTTTGGCAATACTCGCAAACCCGAACGGGTGCGCTGTACGGTGTAACCATTCGCTGGAAGTTGGGACAGCCGTGCAATTGGAAGGTCTGCCCTCGGAGAGTTTGATCACTGCCCGGGTAGTTAACTGCATTTTGCTTGGACCCTATGAGAAGGTCAGGATTCTCGGACTCGTGCTAGATAGACCCGGAAACGTGTGGGGAATCAAAAATCCACCCCAAGATTGGTTGCCGAAATCTCTTTCGACCATTTCGGCCATTCCCAAACCGCTCATCCTCTGTCTGGAGGATAACCCTACGTACCTTGAGCTCCGAAAAAAGGTACTTGAGCGCGACGGTTACGAAGTTATCAGCGTGACCACAGCCTTTGAAGCCGTGAAAGCTCTCCGCCAGCTTCCGATCTGCGCCACCGTTGCAGACCATCTCTTACATGGAGCGACAGGTACACAGCTCGCCAGACATATGAAAAAAATCAAGCCCCAGGTTCCTATCATCTTATTTTCGGGGGCAGTTCCGGAAAACTTAGATGGTGTCGATGTTTATCTCAACAAGGGTGAACCCGCCGGCAAGTTCCTAGATATTGTGCGAGGGGTGGTAGAGCGATACCGAACCAAAAATTAACATTCGCGACAAGGGTTGAAAGGGAAATTCTCGAGCGGTCGGTACACCGACGATCGTTACCTCGGTACTCCTTACGTAGGGGCTTTGTTCAGTAAACTTTCCAAGAGTTCTGGGCGGCCGCAAATGTTAACACAGAGCAAAAACAACCTGTCGCGCGTTACCCAGCAGCTCTCCAAACTGGAGAAGCGCGATTGGGAATTGTGGGTGATTATCTCAGTCACCGGAATCTTGGTGAGCACGACACTGCTGGCGATCCTCTTCCATGCTGCTTTCTTGAGAGACGACGGAATCCACTTTGAGTTGACTGTATCGCGGCCCCTTGCAATTGGGCTGTTTGTGATGCTCGGATTGCTGAATACCTATTTGGTGAGCAAACGTTTCGAGGTTCGTCGCTTGCGAGAGCAACTGATCTCAACCACTCTCCAGAATCAGGTAATTGAGCAGCAGTCCATTATGGATCCGCTGACCGAGATTTACAATCGGCACTCGCTGGATCAAATCGCGGGGCGGTTTATCAGCCAAGCGATGCGAAGAAAAGCAACCATGGCTTTTCTCATGGTCGACGCGGATAATTTCAAGCAGATCAACACCCGTTTCGGTCACCTAACCGGAGATTTCGTCTTGTCTGAGATCGCGTCCGTCTTGAAATCATCGATTCGTGCCTCGGATGCAGCGGTTCGATACGGGGGAGACGAATTTCTAATTATTCTGGCGGACACAAATGCCATTGGAGCCGACAGGGTAATCGAGCGCATCCATTCGAAGATTGACGAATGGAATGAGGCAGGGCACCTTGAGGCCTTTCGCGTAAAGGTGAGCATTGGAGCGGCAGAATGGCACGACGGAGACACCCTCGATGAGATACTCGACAAAGCTGACCGAAAGATGTACGCCCAAAAGGGTTAACGTTCGCTGTTGTTGGTGGTGAATCCGGTTCTGCTCAGCGCTGATTTTGTCCGGCTTTGTGTGTGCGCGGCTATCCCAAATGAAGTTCGCACTTATGTCGCGCCTCTCACGGAAAGTCTGTCACCTTCGGCGTTACGCGAGGATGCATCGCGGTTGCCTGACCCGTGTCGTCGATCACGTGGCTGATCTCGCCATGATTGCCGAGCGCCACGGTAATGATATCGTGGAACCGCACTTGCGGATTTTTTGGCGTCTCGATCGCGCGGGTCAGTATCACATTCGGATAAATGAAGACGCTGTAAATGCCGAGCCCCCATGCCTCGTGACGCGTCACTCCATCCGCCAGCTTGTACGAGGCCCAGCCATTCACGCCTGGCGCACTCGTATAGCTTGACTGGTTCGGAGGATCGTAGGGAATCTCGGACTGATAAAAATAAGTCCTCCCGCCGTTGCCGTTCCACAGAACCTGGAATTTCTGGTGATGCTCTACAAACAGGCCATAGATCGTGACATCGTTTCCATTCACCACTAGCCCGTTCTCGCTGGTATTTTGATCCCAGCCCACTCCCTCGCCGTGATCCGCCCTCCAAATCCACGTGTGATCCACGAGCGTGTCGTTGCTGTTGATTCTCAAATTCACTTTGGTTCGCCCGATTCCCGCACCGCCCACGCGAAAGAAAACATCGTGGAGCGTGATCGGGTCCTTCGCATGGCGCTCGCGACTTCCCTCCGGTCCCACCTCGAGCAGCGCCGGAGACTCGCTGGGCCCGGCATCGAAGAGTAGCCCCGCAATCTCTATCCCGTCCGCATCGGCTGTCGTCATCGCCGCCGTGCCTTTCACCGGGCGCAGCGTCGCAAACCCCAGACCGAGCACGACTGTATGGGGCCGTGTCACGCGAATCGGGCTGATGAGTTCGTAGATCCCAGGAGTAAGAATCAGGTTCTTCCCTTGGGCGAGCTGTGCGTTGATCGTCTCTGCCGTATCCACATCTGCGCGTGCGATATAAAACTGTGCAATCGGAATCGTCTCTCCCGACGTTTCTCCGCCGCGCCATGTGATTCCGACGCTGTCACTGCTCAACTCTGGAACCCGCACGCTGAACTCGCCCGCAGCATTCACTTGCAGGAACGGCTTTTCGCGCACCACCGGGGTTTGAGCCACCTTCGTGTAGGGCGGCTCCGGCCACGCGCCTTCTGGCGGATGCACGACGCCGACAAACACCATGTTCCAGTTGGATCCCGTCCAACTCTTCCAATCGCAGTTGCGCGAGATCCATTGCTGCTGGCTGCCGGAATCGACATTGCCGTCCACCAGCGAATCCGACATCCAACCCCCGCTCGCCCAGCCGCGATGCTGGTGGAGCACCAGGTCGCCGCGCACATGCATGCGCCGCAACGATACCGCCTGCGAGACCGCCCACTGCATCGTGCCGCCCGCCGGCTCTACCGAGAACCCTTCCGCAGCTCGCCAGAACGTTGTAGTCGCGTTGTTGTGCTCATGATTCGCATCTGCGTGCACGTTGCCTGCAATTCGCGTTGCGTCGGGCGACGCGCCCAGCCCCATCACCTCGGTGTAGAAACCGACCGGAACGTCCACCGAATAGCTCCCGGGAAAAAACAGTAGTGCATTGCGCTGCGAACTAAACTCGTTGCGCCCCTGTGTCGCATACACTGCATCGATCTGCTTCTGGATCGCCTGCGCTGTCATCGACGGATCGAAAATCAGAACATTGGGCCCGAACTCCGGCTTTGCGTCCTTTGCCGCAAGCGCTGGGAGAGCCCCTGCCAGCAGTCCTGCCATGAAGCCCCAACGTTTTAAGAGTCTAAGTGCATGCCTACCAGACATAAGTCCCTACCTCCGTAGGCATTATTGCTCAAAGGGCCAATCGACGCGAGATCCGGGGGCTTGCGGAGCAACTGGCGACTGGCGCAATCCGCCATCTCGCCCATGCACTTTGGCGTGCAGCTACAAACAAGGGACATCGGTAATGGGAAAATGGTTAGCGCTAAGAGAGCGGTGGTTCACCGCTCAGTTGGACACGCCGAAGACCCGCAAGTTGAAGCCCGAGGCGCCAAAGGAACATCGAGTTATTGATTAAGTATCTTTTCCAGAGTCGTCCGGGCTCTTGACATAACCGATGCATCCACTGCAGTCCACTATTTTTTACCCACACCGGCGCGTCATTGATCCTGTTGGTGTGAATATCAAATGCAGCTCCTACCCCAATCATCAATCTGCAATCCAGGCGACCAACCATTTCCGCCATAAACCGCTCTTGCTTAGGTGTGCTCAATCCCACCCAGACGATGTCTGGCCTAAGTGCGGCAATAGTGTCAACCAACCTGTTCTGTTCGTGAGTGTTGAGCGGCCGGAATGGAGGAGTAAACGTACCGGCGATGTTGATTCCCGGATATTTTTTCTCAAGACAGCGCTGCAGATCCTCAGCAACGCCTGGCTTGCCTCCATACAAAAAATGCGAGTACCCGTTTTTTGGGGAACGGGAACACACTTCGCTCATAAAGTCAGGGCCAAATACACGTTTCATTTCACGATGTTTCTGGCACCGCCCGACCCATACGGTCGGCATGCCGTCAGGCAGCACTAACAAAGCTGAATCAAGAATTCTGCGGAACTCCGGATCTCGGTTTGCCTCCATAATACCGTGGACGCCGGTAACGCACACGTACCCGCTTGATTGGGAACGGATACTGTTCTCCACAAAGTCGATTGCGGTTTGTAAATTTACCGCGTGAATTCCGACGCCGAGAACATTGGCTCGGGCGGGCCTAATCGGCGCTTTGGGCAACATATTTGAGGGGAATACGGCCAGCCTTTTCGAGTTCTCCTTCAATCCACCTGTATGTAATGTCCAAGCCTGTTTCGAGTGCTATCCCAGGTGCCCAGCCCAGTACCTCTGATAGTCGTGTATTGTCGCTGTTTCTGCCCCGTACGCCTTGAGGTTTGCTGAGATCGTGTTTTTTGGAAAGACGCTTTCCTGCGATTTGCGACACCAGATCAACCAATTCATTGATTGAAATCAGCCGATCATTGCCTAAGTTAAGCGGCTCACGGTAATTCGATGCCATCAGGCGGAGTAGCCCCTCAACACAGTCATCAACGTACATAAATGAACGAGTCTGCTCGCCGTCTCCCCACACCTGAATCTCACTCCCATTCGGAGTCAGGGCAACTTTCCTGGATATCGCCGCCGGCGCCTTTTCTTTTCCTCCTTCATAGGTACCGAGAGGGCCGTAAACATTGTGGAATCGGACGATGCGGGTTTCAAATCTATAGTCGTGCCAGTAATAGCGGCACAGTTCTTCGGCAAACAGCTTTTCCCAGCCGTAGCCCGGCTCGGGATCGGCGGGGTAAGCATCCTCTTCGCGCAAGGCCACCACGTGCGGATCTTTCTGCTTATATCCAGCATAGACACATGCAGATGAGGAAAAAAGGAAGCGACCTATGCCATTCAGCCGGCTGGCCTCCAACATATGAGTATTAATAAGGATGTTATTCCTGGAAATATCGGCCAGCGATGCAGTGATGTAGCCGATACCGCCCATATCCGCTGCCAGGTTGTAGACCTGGTCTATACCTCCGCGGGTGGCTTGCAGGCAGTTGTCGTATTTACGCAGATCGAGCAGCTCGAACTCGTCCGCCATGCTGTCATCGTATTCCGGCATTTTGATATCTGCTCCGCGAACCCAGCAACCCTCCGCTTTCAGCCGATTCACTAGATGATGTCCGATAAAGCCGCCTGCTCCCGTCACCAATACCCGTGCATTCATTTCAGTTATATCCCTTTCCTAGAGAATTTACTTTTGAGGTTTAGCAACATCAACTCTCGAAACAACCAATAGCGATCGGTTGTTTTAACAACGGAGGACTTATTGATTTAGGAAGTTAGTTGGTCCATTAACAACATTGCTTAGGACGCAGCTGTGGCATAGGCGAGTTTGCCTTTAGAAACGGACGTTGCAGAACCATAAATCTGCATCAATTGCTTATAGTTTTGCTCGGCCGTGTACTTGCTTTCGAACTCACGACGAGCTTCAGCCGACATGCGCTGTTGCTCGTCTGGATGCGTGAATAACCACTCGGCTTTATTCGCCAGGTCGCGAACATCACCCGCCCGAAACAGAATGCCTGTCCGGCCATCCTCGATAAGTTCTTCCATGGAACCTATTCGGCTACCTAGGACCGGCACTCCCTTGGCAAAAGCTTCGACGATTACTCGGGGAAAGTTCTCGTAACACTCTGATGGGACAACAAGAAACGCGGCGCCTCCGATTAAGTCCATTACGGCTTCGCTCGATTGCGGCCCAATAAATTCCACATTTGAAATGTCTGCCTGCTCCACTACATCTCGCAGGGGACCATCTCCGACAATTTTCAGCCTTCTCGCCGGAAGCTGGGCCCAGGCAGCAAGCAGCGTCTTAATGCCCTTCTCAGGAGAAAGCCGGCCAACAAATAACGCATAATCACCCGATCCCGCACGCATACCTGGATCGGGCGCGAGACAATTTGGCTTAACAAACAAATGACTGGAAGGTACCCCGCCGGCGATAAGTTTCCGGCGAGCGAACTCGGACAGCGCAATATAGGCGTCCACTACCTGCCAAGTTCCCAAAAACCGATGCGTGGTGAGCATCGTAGCCAGAACGGCTGTACCTACGTGGCTATCGCGATAACAAGCGTTTCTGATTCCGGGCCATGCAATCGTTCGGCCGACGCAGTCCTCACAGGGCTTGCCTTCCCTGAACAGCAGTGCGTTGGGACAGATCAAGCGAAAATTGTGCAGCGTTTGGACCACGGGCACTTTGGCCTTCGCGCAGGCGTAATAAACAGACGGGGACAATTGCGGAAAGAAGTTATGCACATGCACAATATCGGGCTTCGCGGTAATGATCTTTTTCTCGAGCAGCGCACGCGAACGTCGTGAATAAATGCTACCAAGGGCAACCGCCGCCTGGCTCTTTATGCCAGTAATACAGCTGTTGTCTGCCGTCATTAAATCAACGGTATGGCCGCGGGCCTCGAGCATCGCCTTCTCTTGCTGCACGACGACGTCTTCGCCACCCGGCTGCTGGTAGTAGTTATGAAGTAAAAGGATTTTCACCGGGACTCAGTTAATCAGGCCGTTGTAAAGTGCAGTACTCGGCCGAAAGGGCGGAACTTGTGAAACACGCTTGTGGCGTGATCGATGCGGCCACGTTTTAGCAGTTAAGTTCATTTTGTATATGAACTCGCGCGCAGTTTCTTGAGGGCCGGTTTCACAATTCGTTTGAATTGCCGAAATGAGGTGCGGTATGCCAGTTGGGCGCGCCAAACGGGCACCGCATACGCCGAGGGGCCAAACACAGTGACCTCGAATAGCGGCAGGTCAGTGCCACCAAATTGACGCTTGTAAAAAGATTGGCCCCAAAGAAAGTGGAGACGAACACAACCAATTTCGATAAGTCGCTCGATAGTCTTGAGCAGCGAAACACTTCCAAGATTCAGCGAATCGTGCGCTGGATCATGCCCGATAAGAACTAGGTAAGCTTCCCCGCGATAAAGATAACAAAGGGTGCCAGCGGCAAGCCGTTCATCCAGGTATATACCGGTCAGCAGTCCAGTTTTCGTTGCCAGCATCCAGCGGCTCCTTACCATTCTTTCGGTCCACGCGGATCGGGAACCCTTATGCTTCATTCTCATCCTATTCAGCTCGACCAGCCGTTCAAAGTCCTCAAAAGCGATCTCCTTTTCGAGGAGAGCAGTGTATCGACTCCGAGATCCCCATTCACGCTGCAAACGGCGCTCATAATAGGGGAGATGCTTACGAGTTTGTCGGCCTAACGCGGCGACGTTGACCTGCCCCCCATCTTTAGTCCAGGGATAATGAGACTTTCGCCGGTTTTTGTTCGCCCCGCAGACCTCGCTTGGTAGCGGGGATGGGGGTGTGGGGCAAGGGGCCGGCGTTTGAGGCCTCTTGCCCCACTTCCTTTCCGTGGAAGCCCGCAGCCTGGGCTGCAAACTCCACTGGGGTTCGGTACTGCAAACTGCTGTGCGGACGCGTTTCGTTGTAGTCCTGCTTCCACTGCACGATCTTCTCCCGCGCGTCGGCTAGATCGCGGAACCAGTTCTCGTTCAGGCACTCATCGCGGAAGCGCCCGTTGAAACTCTCTACATAGCCATTCTCCATCGGTCGTCCGGGTTGGATCGTGTGCCACTGCAGACCTTGTTCGTAGGCCCATTGATCGACCGCGCGGCTCACGAACTCGGGTCCGTTGTCGCTGCGGATCTGCCGCGGCAGTCCGCGTCTCTGCTTCAGTTCTTCCAGCACCCGCACCACTCGTACTCCCCCCAGCGAGGTATCCACTTCGATCGCCAGGCACTCCCGCGTGTAGTCATCCACGATGTTCAACATGCGAAACCTCCGCCCCGAACTAAGTGCGTCGGTCATGAAGTCTACCGACCACACCTGGTTGGCGGCCACTGCTTCCGGTAGCGGCTGGCGTACCCGGCTGCGCTTCCGTCCACGCTTGCGCCGCAGCGACAGCTTCTCCTCGACGTACAGTCGGTAGACGCGCTTGTGATTCACCTGCCAGCCTTCGCGCTGCAGCAGGATCTGGAGACGGCGGTAGCCGAACCGGCGCCGGGCTTCGGCTAGCTCGCGCAGTCGCACCCGCAGTCGCTGATCCTCACCTCTCCGCCTCCGATACCGACATGTAGCACGATACAGTTCCATCAGCCCACAGGCGCGTCGCTGGCTCAGCTCTACTTCCACTTGCATCACCAGCACCGCCTCTCGTCGCATCTGCGGGCCTACCACTTTTTTGCGATCACCGCCTTCAACCCCCGAATGTCCACCGCCTGCTCGGCCACGATGTGCTTCAGCTGCCGGTTTTCCTCCTCCAGCTGCCGCAGTCGCTTTGCCTCGCTCACTTCCATCCCTCCGAACTTACTCTTCCACCGATAAAAACACGCCCGCGTGATCCCGTGCCGTCGGCACAGTTCCCCCGTCTCCACCCCCACTTCTGATTCCTTCAGCACGGCGATGATCTGTTCTTCGCTGAATCGACTCTTTCGCATGACTCCTCCTCCGACCCTGGGCGGGTCATCCTAAATGGAGAAAGTCACATTTCCAATGGACTAGTTTCTGGGGGGCAGGTCAACGTAGCTGACCATAGTTGCAGGGAGATCAACGATAAAATCTTCGCCCTGCCGAATGGCTTTTTGGGTTAAGCAGTCAGAATCACCCTTATCGAGGCTCTCGTGACTTACAAATGGTATGGACACAAATTCGGCGTTGTGCTTGGCCATTAAGTTTCGAAGCACATCGTCACTCAATCGCACTGGCCCCGCGAACCGAAGTTTGCGGAACAGCCCAAGGCAACGCTCGACATTGTAAAAACTAATTCGCCTGCGCCCCACGTCATCCGATGAGATTACCGCGCGGTTCGCCGCTCCATAAAGAGTCGCGAACTCAGGCGTACCGAACCAAGATTCGGCAGTTTGTGCAGCCACTTCGTGTTCCTCGGGCGACAGCTCTGAGACAGAACAGTCTCGAAACAGGATATCCGGTTGTATGTCTTGGGCAGTGTGCAAGAGATCAGTTCATTTCATGAGGCATTAATTTCGATCACTGCAAAAGGGTACAAGGCTTCGCCCTTCTTAATCGAACAGTGTGGATCTTGCTCAAAAACGTCAAGATGCTTGCAATTCAGATATACAAGCCTGGTTGCATTCCGATTGCTACGCAAAAGTGTCTCTTTTACTCGGCATTTAAAGGTACGCATTACGCTCGCATCGAATGGGTTATACATATAAATGAGCGAAGCGTCCTGCGGCAGCTGTTCTATGGCATCACCCGCTATGACCTGCACGTTATCGAAACGGCGCAGGCGATGGCGTGTTTCGTTCGCAATGTTCTCATCTAATTCAATACCAACTATGCGGTTATGCAAACCTTGACTAAGCCACCAGTTTATGACGCGACCCCTGCCGCAGCCCACGTCTACCAACACATCATCTGGCTCGATTGCTCCATCGAATATTAGTTTTAATGATGAGTAACTACTATTTTCTGTGGAGTGCGCGCCTAAATGTGCAAAACGGGACGGCGTAGAACCATACAAGGGCCCGCCATAACGAAGATCTCCGAGGAAATTGTGTAGCCTACGATAAATTGAGTTAACTTTGGTCTCAGATGTCATCGGTGCTATCCGCTTGGCCGACATCAATTCTGTCCGGTGTTGCATAATTCCCCGTTAGTCACATATTTGCCATCAGGCCGATATTCCGCTGCTACGCGGAAGACGTCTTCGAGTTGACGCCATAGTCCGTGCCGTTCAATCTCCCAGGCATGTCCCCACAAGTGAAACACGCCCCCGTCATGATGCGCCCGACTCAGTAGAGAACGGGCCAGAGAAGTCCAACTCCTGAGACTCGCGACTTGTAAATAATTACGAATATTTTCGAGCTTTCTTCGGGAGATGATATTCCGTAGATAGCCCGAGTAAGTGTGCGGGTAGCATTGAACGGTGGTTGGCATTAATCGAATGCCGGCAACGAACGCTGGAGACTGCAACGACATTAATTCCACCGTCCGTGCTCCGGTAAAGCCGGCATCTTTAACCACATCCAATTGCTGCTGGCGAAACTTACCTCGAGGAAAGCAAAACACCTGGCAAGGACTGCCCGTAACCTGCTCGATCCACGATTTCGATCCCTGAATCTCGTCACAGACCAATTTGCTGTTAGCGGAACTCAGCACAACATGGTTCAGGGTATGCGCGCCAATCTCGAAATATTGCCCCAGGCCGGCAATGTCTTTTTCCTGCAAGTATCCGTATTCATGTTTTCGCGCAATGTAAAAGGTTGCCGGAAGGTCGTATTTCCTCAACAACTCTGCGAGCCGCAGGTCGTGGATGGTGCCGTCGTCCCAGCTGGTGGTGAACTGGAAAGGTTTTCTACTATCCACATTAGGGCTATCTGAATGAACCGACACTTCTAGAATCCCAGGGGCCTCTTGCCACTCAGGAATGAGCTGGCTTGACTCATCTGTCCACCAATTCGCAGTTTTTTACCTCAGGAACTGCTGCGGACCGCACCGCAGTCCCAAGGCACTGGCGTATTCCCAACTCGAAATTCGCGGCCATATTGTCAATGGTGTATTTTGCCCCCGATTCCCGCGCCCCACACTGCAATCGGGCCAGAGCCTCACGATTCGATAAAAGGGACGAAACCATGTCGGCGAATGCCGAGACCTCCGGTTCGGACAACAATCCGTTGCGGCCCTCTTCCAAATATTCGATCTCCGGGCCATGTATTTTTAGGCGGGTGCTCAAGAGCGGCAGACCGGCGGCGAAAGCGTCCAATATCACCAGGCCGACCCGGCCGGGCATAAGGAAAGCATCAGAAATCGCGATAAGCCTGGATTTTTCTTCCGCAAAGCGTGGGCCCATGAAATGTATCCACGAAATACCCTGAACAGCTGCCTGAATGTACTGTTGCTCCGGCCCTCCGCCAACCACGATCAAATGAAACTCCGGCACTCGAAGCTGGATCTTTTTGGCGGCTTCAAGAAGAAAAGGAAGGCCTTTGACTTTGTCGAGCATGCCGCAGAATATCCCTACCGAGGCGGTGGAAGATATGCCTAGAGCTTCGCGTAACGCAAGCCGCTGCTCGGGCGAAATGGACCCAACCTGGTTACGCAATTGAGTTGTATCGACGGCGTTATCAACCGCAGTGATTTTGGAATCTGGAACTCCGTTTTCGATCAGGTATCTTGCCGTTCCCTTGGTATAGGCAAACCACCATGAAACCCAATTGAGCGTCCGGCGGCGGTACCACTCGGAAACAGGCAACCTACCATCCTGACGATTCTCGCCCAGCCCCCAAAACGCTACGCGCTTTATTCCTGCATTCGACAATGGCAGCAAAATATGATTCAGCAGGAATTTGTTTCCCTGTTCCACTATTACAAGGTCTGCTTTTAAAGCTGCACCGAGTACGGGTTGAAACAAGAGTTTTTCTCGAAGCAACCAATACCCTTCTACTTTTTTCCCGTACCAGCCCGGAAGATCAC
Organism: uncultured Acidobacteriota bacterium; assembly: GCA_963702345.1. Taxonomy (GTDB): domain Bacteria; phylum Acidobacteriota; class Terriglobia; order Terriglobales; family Acidobacteriaceae; genus Gp1-AA145. The sequence goes on from CAVPCD010000019.1 coordinate 428,424, forward strand.
AGTTATCTTTTTTGCTTGCCTCCGCGGGAGTCGGATCGCTGTAGACCACTTGAAGTTCAATACTCTTTGCACGCAAGCGCTCTACCAGCAGTTCATAAAATGGAAGGCGGTACTGTTTAATTTGCGCCTCGATGATTAGAACCTGGTTCATTTCGGGTGTACCACACCTTCGCGAACTAACGTCATAACCTCCAGCCGCGGGCAGAGATAGCAAATCTTCATGCCGTAATCATTCAAAGAAGACAAGATTTCCCTGCTTTTCCGGACACCAATACTCGAGAGACGGTGGTGGAACTCTACAACTATTTGCCGCACCTCGACGTTTTCTTTTACTAAGTCCGCGAGAACAGAGTACTCCGCCCCTTCGATATCCATCTTCAACAGATCAATACGAGTATGTCCCAGTTTCGTCATAACCGTGGATAGTTTCGCGACAGGAACTCGGATTGAGCTTCCGCTGTATTGCTGGGCCTGAATGAGCGAGTGAGATATGAAATCAGGCCTGGGAGGCAAATAAAACTGGGCTTCACCATCAAAATCGGCGATTCCGATTGCCTGAAAGCGAAACCTTTCCGGCACGGATTGTGAGTCGATCCATGTTTTTACTTTTGGAGTGGGATCGAATGCGTGAACGGTAAATCCATACTGCTCAATCAAGCAAAGATCAAACGAGATATCTTCTCCTACCCCAAGCGAGTAAATGATCGGATCAGCGGGCATTACCGACAAATCGACAAAGTACCCGCCGTAGTCCGAGCCAACTTTACTAAGTCTGCGATTCGCCTGTACGCGCGGCGGGCTGAACTGCCATTGCGGATAGGAACGAAGATACTTTCTTAGATATGGATAAACGTTCATTGTGTGATTCAGCCAGTCTTGATTAAATATTGCTCGATAGTTCCTGCGGTTAACCGATAGTCAGGAGGAACCCAGCGCGGCAACGCCCACCTCACTGGTCGCGTCGTCGCCCAGCGCGAACGATGGTTTCACATGTCCGTCCAGTACTTGAAAATAAATCTCTTCCAGCTTTTTGGTTTGCGCACGCAGATTGAACTCGCGGCATACGTATGCTCGAGCGGCTGCCCCCATCCGCGAACTGAGATCGGCATTGTCAAGCAGCCGTTGTAAATAGTGGCTTAGAGCATCGCAGTCACGCTCCGGAGCGAGCCAGCCGGTTTCGCCATGGGCGACGGCTTCCCTGACTCCATCCGCATTGAAGCTAACCACCGGAAGCCCCATAGCCTGAGCTTCCGCAAAAGCGTTGGGGTAGCCTTCGGCATCGCCACAGTGCGCGCGCAGACTGGGCGCGCCGAACATCCGGGCCCGGTTCATCCACTGTTTGATTACCGCGGGTGGCTGAAAACCAAGGAAGCGGTAGCGGTGAAGGCATTCGCAAGCCAGCCGCTCCAAATCGGCCCGCAGCGGCCCGTCACCGATGATCACTAGCTCGGCTTTCGGCGAAGCGGATTGCACTTTGGCCATCGCCCGGATCAGGTATTCGCAACCCTTCTTTTCGGCCAGCCTTCCTGCGAACAGGACCACGTCTTCGCGCTGAATTGCAGGATCAGGGCAAAATAAGGCAGTATCAACGCCGACATAGTGGGTAAGGATTTTTTCAGCCGCGAACCCTTGCCTGATCAATTCTCCCCGGATAAAGTTGGACACCGCGATTATGAGCGCCGAATTGGACTCCAACATTTTTCGGCGCCGAACGTACACGCGATGTGAGTAGTGACTGGACTTGCGGGCAAAATCATCGTATACGGTAGCGTCGTAGCCTTGAAAGGTAACGATCATCGGAATTTTCAGGGCTCGAGCCAGCGGCAGCGCGCGCAGCGCGGCCGGTCCAAAATGCGCATGCAGTAAAGCCGGCTTAAGCGCCTTCAACCGGCGAACGTATAAAGGAGCAATTCCCCAAAGCTTAAACGGAATCTCCGACAACCGCGACCCTAATCCCTCGCCCTGGCGCATAGCTACGACTCGTTCTGCGGGGAGGGGCAATCCATTTCTGAGTTGATGTGGGCTGATGTAATAAGGACGGAACGAAGTCAGAGCCTCAGCCTGGGTGCGAATGAAAGTCATCGAACCCGCCAGCAGGGGTTCGGCATACACCAGAACTGCCGGCTTCACCGCACTTTGTACCTTATGCATAACTTGGCTGAACAATCGCTGCGCCGCCTATTCTGGGGCTCTCCTTCTCTTTGCACATAAAAGCGCTCGTGACATAGAGAAGGAAGTAAATGCTATTTGTCGTAACAAAAAAGCTCTCGGTAAAATTCGTAATGAAAAAAAACAACAAAAACACCAACGGCCACGTAGCCACTGATTCACGAGTTTGGCGCAACAATCGGATCGCCCTTAGGCAATAGTGTATGTAGATCAGCATGAAGATGCCTGTGCCGATAAGTCCCAGTTCCAACCATAGTTCAAGCACGCCATTGTGAGCGTGGGGCGGCATCCAGCCCAGAATTTGCCAAATCTTTTGAGTGTAGGCGTAATCCGGTAACCAGAAAGCACTAAAGCCATAACCCAACCAGGGGCGACGGAGCGCCATGGCTACGGAAAGAATCCAAAGAGGAACGCGTCCAGTCAACTGCGGATCTTTCCCCAGCAAGCCTGTAACTTCTCCAAGATGTTGGCTGACATACAGTATTGACAATCCGCCGAACATGAGGAGGGCGATGATTGCAGCTATAGCTCGGGCGGGATTCCAACGCATAACGCGCTCTACATAGGGAAAAACGATCAGCAGCACAAACAGAGTGACCAGGGAGGTCACGTCTCTCGAGAGGAGAACAAGGATTGTGGACAATGTGAATCCCAGCAAAGCGAGTTTCCTATGATGAGGATCAACTCTCTTCCAGAATAGAAATACCAGCGCGCCCAGAGCGAAATTACGTCCGAGCTCCGTCTTGTGAAAGAAGACGCCGTACCACCCGGGGATTCCTTCACTGGGATTTAGCCCAAGCAACTCAAAAATAAAGCTGAACACGATGCAAATCGCAAAGGCCCAGGCCAGCAGCCGGAATTGTTGCTTCAGAGTGAACCGCGAGGCGAGATAGGCTCCGAACACAAAAGTCAGGGCAAGCGCAATTGAACGTCGTAGCGTCAATCCAGGGGCGTCCGACCAAAGGGCAGAGAGAAATGTGAATGCAAGCAGGATCATGAAGGGCCGAGTACGAAGTAAGTTGCGTAGTGGCTCACTACAATTTCGGAAGTACAGCCTCAGCATGATCAGGTAAAGCGACGACCATAAGACTTGCATTCCCAACATCCCCATATTTTGGGTTTGAATTGGGCCGGTTACCGTTAAATTCGCGAATGCGCCCAAGGACAAGAGCAGAACTATAACCACAAATGTCTTTTCGCCGCCGGTAACTTGGCGCGTCCCCTCTGGTCCTTTAATCAGCCCATACTTCACATCATCACCTCGGCTTCGGCGCAGCGTAAGACCGGTTTTCTGCGCAGCAGGGTAATAGCAGCCGTAAGGCCGAGCAGAAGAGCACCGTCGGAGGCTATGCTTGCCCATGCTGCTCCTCGCCACGAGTAAGCCGGAATTAGCCACAAATTCAGGAGGACGTTAATTGCGACGACACCCAATTGAACGCATGTACGAGTCCCCTGAAAACCAGCCCCGGTAAGAGAATCGGCGAGAAAATAATGAATCGATTTGATTAAGACCAGGGGCGATAGCCACTTCAAAGCCAGGGCAGCGGGGGCAAACCCTTTGCCGAGGAACATGGGCAATATCGGTGAAGCGATGTACAGACAAAAGGCTGCAAAGGCCCCGTAGCCAGCGGCATAGGGAATAAGTCTCCTGGCAAAGCGCGCACTTCCTGAGATTCCATATTCACCATGCCGAAAAAACCGGGGATAGGCTGCATACACCAGAGCACCAACCGGAGCAAAGGAAACGTCGACAATCCGGTACGCCGCTCCGTAAATCCCGGTGGCTCCGAGGCCGCTAAACCTCACGAGCATTGTTTTGTCGATGTCGTTATAGACAGTCTGAGAAGCTTGACCGACAGCAAAATAAAAACCTTCTTTGAATTCTGAAGGGGACAGACGCAATCGCAGGTCCGGCATGCCGAAGGTGCGAACCGCCGTCAATATGCTATAGATCATCGCAACGAAGGCACTAAGTGCATACAGTACCGCCCAGGACAGAGCAGTAGGAGAATGCATGGTGATCGCAACAACGGCAGCCAGGGTGCGCGCAACGCTGAGCACGACATATAATTCCGAATTTTTTCGTAGCACCTCTATCGCGGTGAAAGCCTGTGCGGATAACTCGAGAACGCGGACGAAGATGATGTCGGAGACCCCCACAAAAAGCAAAACACGTAAAGGGAGGGAGTTGCTCCAGATTCCCAGCGAGACCAAGAGCACCAGACAAACCAAAATAGCGCCGCCAACGACTGTCAAGATCATCGCGGCGCCCCAATAGTGTGCGAAATTAGCACGATCGCGAGCAACGTTCTTGATGAGAATGAAGCCAGTTCCCAGGCTGGAAAAGGGTGCAACGAGAGCTGCTAAGGAAACTGCGCCTATAAAGGCGCCGTATTGCTCCACCCCCAAAGCCCGCGCGATCAACAGAAAATATACAGCTTGAAGAACGAGGCGGACCCCACTTCCACCAAGAAACCATAGCGAGTTGCGAAACAGTACACTCTCGGACAGGCGGCCCCTGAGCGCCGCGGCACGAGGAATCAGCCTGCTCCGCCTTAGTAAATCGTTCACGCCGCAATTTCCATTTGAACGTTGATCACGCGACACGGCGAAGTCCGCCGCCGAATTTGCCAAAGAGTGGCACCGTTTCCATTTTGGCTTTCATGGTGGAGAATACATCTTGAAGAAATAGCTTTCTGGGGTCGCTGTCCTCTGCGCTCTCCCAGACCAGCCGCATTATGAGATATGCGCAAGCTAACGCGAAGCCTGCGAGCAGCCCAGCAAGCATAATCAGGCCGCGGTGGGGAGAGGATTTCTTCCCCGGCACTAGCGCCGGGTCGAGCACCTGAGCGGCGGGCACTTCTCTTGCTTCCTGAATCTTTGCGATTTCGTATTCCTTGGTGAGCAATTCAAAAACCGCATCGTCTACCTTGCTGCGCCGGTACAAATCAAGATATTTGACTCCCAAGAGCGGCAACTGCCGCACGGATGGGTAGAGCTCATCGTGGCTCAGCAGAGAATCAGTAGCGGGATCCACATTTTTCCCACCGAACCGATTGACCTGACTCTGAAGCTCATCAACCCGCGCTTTTGCCGATCTGACCCGGGCATTATTTATCGTATAAATCTGCTGCAATCCTTTGAGTTCGGCCTCTGCGACGATCAATTGCGATTGAAGTTCTGCACCAGCGGCCACCATAGACTTGGCTTGATCGGGTATGTCTACCGCTCCATTCTGGCTGGCAAACAAGGCAAATTCTTTGGCATCGGCCTCGGACTGATCTTTGATTTGTTGCAAGCGCTGTTCGAGAAACATCCGCTCGCGGTGTGCGGAGGAGGAGTTCACTTCCGCTAACGCCTGGTTCAGTTCTGCAACATAGGCATTCGCGATCTCAGAGGCCCTGGCCGGCATTCTGTCGGTCACTGAAATGATGATCATCCCGGTCTTTGGATCAGAGGTCAGCGACGTGTGACCTGCTAAGTCCTTCCTCCCGTCTTCGATATATTTATCGGAATAGACCTGCATTAAATTCAATTTCTTGATTACGCGATCCTGCACACTCTGGCTTTCAATGACGCCGATCAACAACTCGCCGGAGGTATTCATTCCCAACAGCCGGCTTGCCATGCCCATTATGCCAACTCCACCGCCACCGCCCTGATCACTAAGAGCTGGCAATGCCATCGCCATGGTTGAACCGCCGCCGTAGTCAGGCGGCATAAGGCGTGTCGTCGCAGTGTAGCGATTAGGGAGCAGGAACGCGATAACAGTAACGATGGTCAAAGCCCAGACGGTAAATCTAAGCAGATAACGCCGCTCGCGCCACAACAGTTCGGCAACGTGCATTGCAGACAAGGCAACGCGTTCAGATGTGTACTCGTGCAGCCCGTTTCCCGACTCACGTCCTGTTGACGAGCGCTCGAACTCGGTAATCAGAGTATTTGTATCACTCACACTTTGCTCCTGACGCATAACCGCCGATTTGCCACCGAACTCACGGTCAAATTCCTCGCATCGCAAAAATGGAGGTGTGTAACAAGATAGCTAGGTCCATAAAAAAGTTGCGATGCCGTATGTAATACAAATCGTACTCAATATTTTCGTGAATCAGGAAAGCGCGATCTCCACTTAACTGCCATAGTCCAGTAACACCGGGTTTAACTTCTAAGCGATGCCGATGGTGTTGCGCATACTGCTCTACAATGAAGGGCATTTCGGGGCGGGGTCCGACTAACGACATGCTGCCCTGTAATACGTTGAATAGTTGGGGGAGCTCGTCGAGGCTAGTGCGACGAAGAAACTTCCCTAGATTCGTAATCCTTGGGTCGGTCGACTGTTGCGGCGAATACTCATAAGGCAGAGCGGTGCTGCGCATGGTACGAAATTTGTACATCAGGAAAGGCTTTCCATCATGCCCAATGCGCTCTTGCCGAAAAAACACCGGGCCTTCGGAATCAATTTTAATGAGCGCCGCCAGAAGCACAAACAAAGGCGCCGCCAGGACAGTTAGCGCCAAAGACGCAACCGAATCAAACACGCGTTTGGCAAGTTGATAGCTTAAGCGCACGCTCGGCTTGCCTACGGACGCCAGTAGAATTCCATCCATGTCGCGGTAATCGAGCCACGAATCAGACGACAAAAGGTGGTTCGGTACAAACGAGACTTTCGCGTTCGCAGCCAAAGTCTCTTCAACAGTACAGGTAAACCTCTCGCGGTCAATGGTGGGAATCGCAATAATGACCAGGTCCACAGCATATGCGGCCAATATGTCGCGCGTGACTGGGCCGACTATGACGCGCGCTGACCGACGGCGTTCATATGCCATTTCAAAGAGCGTAGTGCCGGCCTTATTTGGATCATCGTCGACTACAGCCACTGGCACGAGACCCAGCTTCGGGGATCCTCTCAGCACTGAGAAAACACGCCTTCCCGTGCAACCGGCCCCGTAAATGAGCACACGCTCGTTGCCGTATCCCCGCGAGTGCAAGGCGTGCACTAGTAAATACAGCAGCGTCTTTTCAATAAAAAGAAACAACGGCACAATGGTGAGACAAAGCACCAAAAGCCAGCGTGGCACGAGAATATGGGCAAAGAAGCTAACCAAAAGAACGGCCACCAGTGCTTCCGCGGACACGCGCAATACCTGCTCCGTCTCACGGACACGCAACAAACTGTTGCCTCGCCGGTATGCACCAACTCGATCCAGCATTAAAACTATTACGGCCGAAAAAGCCAGGCCCACGGTCCATATCAGACTTATTGGGAAATGGACGTGTTTGCCAATGCCCACACCAACATAGATGGAATAGCCAAGCCTGATCGCGATAGCGATGGTGAATAAGTCGGCTACAACTTCAACTGCAACGATGACGCGCCGGAAATGGCTTGCAGTCGTCCGTGTAGCTGCCGAATGCACCAGCTGCAAATCGACCGCGAGTCCCTGGTCGGATTCCAGTATTTGATTCTTGGGCAGTTCAACTGAGGAAGACATGGCTGTTCGCACTACTCGATTTAGTGAATAGCTGGACTGAACGATCGGACATGACTAGAAATAACAAAGGTCCCTTACTTTCTGATATGTAAGGCTGGGTGAAACGTAATTTGCAAGCCCGCAGTTACATCAGCTTGCCGAACAAGCGAGAGGACGGGAAACCGCCATTGCTCGTACTGCACGAAGCCGTTCGCCGACACTCGGCTTGAAAGCGCAACGTCAGCAGCCATCGAATAATCCACTGCCCGTCCGCCCTGAAGAAAAGTATGCGAGACTTCTTGAAGGCGGTACCCAAACTGGAGGCGCGAACTCGGAGAAAACGAGTAAGTGAGCCACGATTGCGCTCCCCGGCCTGCGCGCCCAATCCAATTTCCCATTAGATTTCCGTCATTGGTGTAGCCAGAGCGATAACGGCGATCCCCGTAATACACAAACCCAGGCGCAAACTCAGTTGTGAGAGGCTCGTGTATACCTTCGGCGCGAAATTCAAGTTTGTGAACCTTGGGAAACTGGGGTACGTAAATGCCCGGATTGACTGTCGCGCGCGTCGATCCAATGGGCGAGATCTCATCCACCGTTAGGGCATCACCGTACACGGTCAGCCAGTTACGAATTCCAGGCACCCGATAGCTGAAGTCAGCATTGGTAGCACGTTTCGCTGGGTTGTTGCCGGTCGTGGTTGAGGTGTTCTGAGTGTGCACATAAAAAGTCCGGATAAAGTTGCCGAAAGTGAATGGAAGCCCAGGACCTCCGAATTGAGCGGTAAATCCCATTCCCAGCTCCAAGTTAGGAGTGGGCTTAAAACTGAATTTGCTTCCGTCCAAGAAAGGCTGTGGCGTAATGCCACCTGGGCCAAGAAGTTGATTTCCATTCAGCTCGAATTGATGGCCGGACAATTGCCCGAGAAAATATTGGACGCGCATGGGTCCCAAAAAGGTCGACAGCAGCGGAACTCGATAGGGCGAAACGCTGTCCAGCTTCAACATCAGGACGGGCTCAGCATTGTTGGTCATAAGCAGCGATCCCGATTCACCCGGTCCTAACCACTGACTTTGCTTTCCGAAGGAGAGCTGCGTGCTGTGATAGGTGAAAGAAACCGCGCCTTCGAGCAAATCAAGACGATTGACTTCTGATCTAGCGTTCGATACCGGACTGGTTAAGTCAGCGTTTGCTATGGCTTGTAACACGGTTGTTTGATCCGAGGCTAGCGACGGTGCGTGCTGGTACTCCCCACGAATATAGAACGCAAATGGTCCGGCCTCGGCGTGAGCGGTTACTCCCCCGATAGCATTGAAGCCTTCCCCGTATGGCCGGCCGTAATCATTAATGATGGTTTGGCCGAAGTGGTAGCCGTCACGCAGCGGCGAGCCGGAGATTTGAGTGGTGCGGGCATACACGGAATCGAGACTCATGCCGACATTTGCAGCGCCGTCCAAGCGCCCGGTTTCGACGGACAGCTCATCTGCAAGATCGTTGTAGATGCGAACTGCTTGACCCCCTTGATCGCCGGCATCTTCAATTTGCTGCTGAGCTTCTTCGAGCAGGCGCGCGCATTCCAATCGGGTCCAGGGACGAATGCCTAAATATCCGGACTTGATGTAACCCAGCGCAATCAGGCGTTCAATCGCGGGATACATCCAGCTATCCAGCGGAACATTGGGCGATCCCATATTTTCAGGGTTGCGAGTTTCGTCGCCCGATTTTTCCGGCAACACACTGCCCCACGAAGAGCCGCCTAAGTCAGAGTCGTGATGGGCGCGGTACACCTGCCGTCCAAAGTACCAACCCAGCGCGCTCCCGATGATCACGTCTGAAGGAAAATGTTGCTGGCCGGTGACCCGGGTTGCGCTCACGCCTGTAGCTAACCCATAGGCAAGAATCTTCGTGAACGTTCCCGGATATTCGTGCGCCATCACGCTGGCAATCGACCACGCGATGGCAGCGTGCTCGGATGGAAACGAACTGCCACCCTGAAAAAACTCGCCGCTCCCATTTCCCTGATACGGACGCTGCCGCTGACTAACATCTTTGAATAAGTAGGCGACGGCCGTTGCATTGATTGCCGCCTCGCCGCTGAGTAGTCCGGTTTCTGACATCTGATCGTCGTTTTTGATGTGACCCAGTAGGAATGACCCGGCGCCGGCGCCGATCAAGGAATAAGTCGCATAATTCGAAAAAGTTTTGCTGCGGTCTACTTCACCCAGAGGAACTTGCTTCGAAATCCAGCTGTCGCCCTGGATAAATCCAGCAGTGACTCCAGCAAAAGGCACAATCCATTCCAGGTCCTGCTTATGGAAGTGTGCGGGCGCTAACCAGAAACCTTTCTGGTCCTGCACGAGGTGATCGATAAACGGCAACATTAAATGATTGTCAGGATCAGCACCGGGAACCAGCAGGCCGGTTGCATCCTGGTCGCTGGGTTTCGCAGATGTCGAAATCGCGCGCTGCGGAGATCGAGATTCAATCGCGGAAGGCGCATTCGGCATTGCATCAGCCGACTGATTCGTGCTTATTTCCTGTGCCCACATGCCTGAATTCAGGAATCCACTCATCACGAGAATCAACGCCGGCAAAAAATTCTTGTACATCGCGATAGGACCGGGCTAGAAGCTTCTTCCGACTTGAATGGCAATCCCAATCGCGTAAGCCAGCTGCGCCGATTCCAAAGTCTGTTTCCACTTGGTTGTGCCGCTGAATGCCTTTTCCGGCACCATCACCAGGTCCCCCGGATGCAGCGCCGCTCGATCCACTCCGCCGCTGAATAGCCCGCTTGCTCCACCTGCAACCGAGCCGTCGGCGCGAATCACGAAGACCGCTTTTTTGTTCGCGCTGTTCGTGGGTCCCCCGGCTTGCCGCAAGTACCAGCCTGCATCTTTGCCAGGTTTGTAGGTGACGGCCGTCGGGTTATAGACCGAACCTTCAACCATCACAAAGTTGGCTTTTTTGGGAATGAAGATGACGTCTCCCGCTCGCACTTGAATGTCGGCCGGGGTGTTTGCCCAATGTTTGATGTTTGGGCTGATGTGAATTACCAGACGTCCCGATGGCGGCGAATTCTGCAGTTTCTGCAGTGCAGACTGCCACTGGTTCACGGCAGCTTCTTTGGCCATTTTTTGATCAGTATCCTCTTCCGGAATTAGCGTCAGGTTTGCACCATCGATCCGCACTTGCCGGATCAGTTGCTCACGATTGTCCTCTTCCAGTTGGCGGACTTGTTTGCGCTCGAAAACTACTCCATACGGATAAGCGTCGCCACGAAATCCTCCCGCGCGTTGCAGGATCGAACTCAGGCGCTCGCCTTCCTGAATGCCGTATGTGCCGGGATGGATTACCTCACCCTTGACGGTGATGCTGGCCCCGACATCATTCCATCCGGCAATCTGCTTGATTGTTAGGACGTCACCGTCGTGCAGTACGACGTTGGTGTCGGGTTCACCAGCCATAGCTTTCGCAATTGGCACGCTGACAGTTTCTCCGGCCACGCTGGTGCCCTGTACCAATTCGTAACGCGTGAGATCAGCCGTCTCAGCGTAGGCGCCACGCTTGAGGCCGCCAGCAACCCGAACCAGGTCGGTCGCCGTCATGCCCTCGCCCAATGGATACTTCCCTGGCCGCGCCACTTCTCCCTGAACTACAACAGTTGGAGGATCAACTTTGCTCAAATCGCGATGAACAAAGATGCGGTCTTTGGGAGCGAGCAGAATATTGTCTTTCGCCTCGCCCGCGAGGGCCTTGTTCAAATTCACGCTGATGACTTTGAGCTTGCCATCCTCGGTGTGGCGAAACACTTGAGCATCGTCGAGTTCAGCCTCTGGAGTGGCGCCGCCTGAGAGATAAATAGCGTCGCGTAGATGAGTCGCTCCATTGGTGATGTGATCACCTGGATCGCGAACTTCGCCGCTTACCGTAACGTCCGGCTGGTCTTCGAAGTCGTAGCGACCGAAGACCCTCACCGTGTCGAAAGGCTTCAGGGTCAAATCCTGGTCTTTGCCAGCCAGAGCGTCGCCCAAATTGAAAGCGAGGACCGTGGGTGTGTAATCGGGGGCTTGCAGACGAATTACTTCAGCGTGTTGCTTATACGGCTCGGGAAGCAAATCGTTGTAAGAATGAATCACGTCGGTCAGCTTCATTCCATCGTGATAGGCATACTTGCCGGGATGGAAGACATGACCGTCGAGATAAACCGTCTTTTCGGAGTACGGAAGAATCGGCGAAATGCGGATTTTGTCGCCGTCTTGAATGGCGAAATCATCGAGAGCCTTATTGACTGCTTGCTGGTCGTTGCCCTCGGGCATGTCAAGCTGCAGCATGGTGTGGGTCTGGTGCGCAATGACTCGCTCGACTTGGATGTGACGATAAGTGCCGGAGGGCAGAACGCCGCCTGCAAGCTGCAGCGCTTCGGCCAGATTTTTTTCTTCGCCCAACTCGTACACCGCTGGGTGCATAACCATGCCCTCGACCGTCACCTCTGCGCCCATCGGAGGCACTTGCAGGGTGTCGCCGGACTGGATTCGGGCAATTGAGTTGTGGACACCGTGAAGCAGCAGGTCGTAAGCATCAACTTCCTGCACCAGTTCTTTGCCGCGGTGTAAGCGCAAATGTCTCAAAGAGCCACGTGAGGTCGGGCCGCCCGCCGCGTACAACGCGTTTAAGGGTGTGGAGAGCGAACTGATGTCGTATGCACCAGGGCTTTCAACCTCGCCCACCACGTAAACTCGCACGCTGCGAATGCGCGAAAGTGAGACGTCAGCTTCAACTTCGTGGAATTGCGTGCGCAGCGCGGCTTGTACCACTCGCTGAACATCACCCAGGGTCTTCCCGGAGACGTCTATCGAACCGACTTCCGGCAGAGCTAACCGCCCGGAGCGATCCACGACGCGCCGCAAACGCTGAGCCACCCCTCCCCATATGTCGATGTTGACGCCGTCGCCCGGACCAAGAACGTAGTCCGGCCCGGCGGGAAGATCCATCGGCAAGTTGTCAAGATTCCCGGTTCCATTACGGAAGATGTTCGCACCGAACTGTTCCAATACCGCGGGGCGTGGTGACACCTGCGAATACAGATCGTACAGAGATGGAACATTCGCATACGGATTTGCGTGCCGCCGAATTTGCGGGCGATCAAGATTCAAATCTTCGGCGGAGGGAAGTTGACGCCGAGGGTACTCGAGTTTTGACTGCAACTCGTTGTCAGTGGCGCGACCGTCGAAGTCTGCGCTTCCCCTTTGCGGCGAGGTTATCGCACCCGAAGGAGAACTCCCCGCCGACAAAGAACTACCGTAGTTCGGAACCTGTGCACTTGACCGGCCGCGAATCGCGGCAGATCCATCGAGAGTTACAGAGTTGAGAGTGGAGGACGAACTGGCATTCAGAAGTCCCGGCAGCTGTTCCGGTGCGATCCGACTCATGGCGCCGGAATCGGAAACCGGAGCGCCAGACTCTATCCCCATGCCGTCATACGAATCCAAATTCTGCGGCAGCGCAGTCATTTCGACCTGACGTTGCGGATTATTAACCGCGGGCGGGTTTTGTGGGAGAGGCGGAGTCGCAGGCTGCGTCTGTTGCGGCGGGGATTGCGGCTGACCAATTCGGCCTGGTTCCACGCTGCCGTCATGTTTCTCCCAATAAGTGTCTTCCTGGCTTGGAATGTTCGGTGCCGCGCCTTCGGGTTTTTGTGGCGCCGGTGCAACGGCCCTGGTTAAACCCACCCGCTCATCCCGGTCATGCTGCCGCTCAATTTCCCCTAACGTTGGTTTGGCCCTGACGTAAGCGCGATCCTCTATCTCACGTGTGGCAAGAACGCAAATGTTGTGGTCTTCATGAAGCAACTGGAAGAGCGCCTCGTCGGTCAGGTCCTCGGGATCAAGTATCCGGCCTTGTTCATAAGCTTTGCGCACCAGCATTTTCTTGACTTGCAGAAGTAACCCGGGTTCCTGGCGCAACAATTCAATAATCTTTTCCGGCGAAAGCGCAACCTGCTGTTCGGCTGCCTGCTCGGCGCGAGATTTTACGGCCATCGATTCTGCGTCATAACGCTGGTTTTGAGTCTGGGCTGAGATGACGCCAGACCCGATCAGACACGCCAAGATCGCCGGGGTCAGAAATCGTGTGCTTTGAACCGTGAGCTTATTTAGCGTACGCATATACGATTTCCAGCAGGTTGGTTGATCCATGACTTTTCGACCTCAGTTTTCCGCAGCGACAAAACCACCAAGCGATCTCAGACCGCTTCCAGATCCGTGCCGTCTATTTCGAGAGCTACTGATCGCATGAGCACTTCGACGGAAATCACCACGCGGTACTTGTCCTTTTTGCGAGTGAGGATTCCTTCCGCTCCGGCCATCGGACCGCGAACTACACGAACTTTTCTGCCTGCGCGTAAATACGGACAGGGTTCGGCGCAGACCTCGTTATCAAGCGCATTTCGCAGCGCTGATATCTCAGCCTCGGGCAGCGCCGCCAGCTTGCCGTTAAAGCTGACCAGGTTCACCGCTCCGGGAGTCTTCAGTACTTGCAACTTGTTCTGTTCTTCGATTCTTACGAACACATACCCCGGAAACAGTGCTAGATCAACTTGCTTGCGACGATCCTTCCAGCGGTGCCAGGTCCGGTAAAGAGGAAGAAAGTTCTCGACGCAGCGTTCTTTCAACTGCCATGCCACTACCTTCTCATGCCGAGGATTGGTGTACAGCGCGTACCAGCGCGGCACGCAAATTCCAAAATCATCGATTTCGCCCGATATTAGAGGGTTTGTCATGGAATCGTGGGCTTTCCTGCGCCCTCCACTTACAGCTTCGCCACCTCACTTACATCGGCCTTTGTGAGATGGCCCCGGGGTTAAAGTTTTTTAATACAGCTACTTACGATCTGACGCCAACCGAAAAACCGACCTGCTCATACACCTACATAACTCTTAACAGCGGCGGTATCGCCTTACCGCGGATCACGCTCAAAATTCCTTCTTCCGAGCTCTCAATCGCGGTCGAACGAATATCCGACCAGAAAAAAATGGTGCTATTTTCTTCCGGCGCCACGGCCAACACTTTCACCGAGGGATAATGGAGGAGAAGGTAGTCGCAGACCGGCGGCCGCTCGCCAGGTTTGTCCAGCGCGATGATTACGAAATCAGGTTGTGAGTCGGCCACGGCTTGGGCGATTTCCGAGTCATCTTCCAACTCGCCCAACACTTCGATATCTGGTTGCTCAGAAATGGTGGCAAGAACCACATCTCGCATCAATCGAGGCCGATTAGCCACCAAAACTCTGATTTTTCGCATATTACGCTCCAAGCACAGGCGAGTGGCTGAATTATGCACTGTGAGTAGCTGGAACGTAAGAACCAAAAATGGCCCCGGAAGCGATTGAACTAATAGAGGACAACCGTGGTACGCGGATCGGACTTAGTACTAATCGCTGGAGGTATTAAGTACCTATTTCGTACTAACACGTTGGGGGTTGAACCAAGGGAAATACATGTTCATAAATTCATTGGTACATTTTGAGACAACTAAAATAAGTCGATGCCGGAAATGCGCTCAGATTGAGACAGCTCACAATGGTGTTTCATGCAGGGACGCATGGGTAAGCTGTGGGAGTGCATTCAGCGCCGCACACTCGAGAAGGTAGGGAGGTCAGACAGGTATTCCTTCCGTGCGGCAGATATCAACCACTTCTAAACGGTGACTGGCGCCTAATTTACGGAGCATGCGATGAACGTGATTGCGAACCGTCTGCTCAGCCAATTGAAGATGGTTCGCGATCTCCTTATTACTGAAGCCTTGCGAGATCAGCCC
Source organism: uncultured Acidobacteriota bacterium (assembly GCA_963702345.1). Taxonomy (GTDB): domain Bacteria; phylum Acidobacteriota; class Terriglobia; order Terriglobales; family Acidobacteriaceae; genus Gp1-AA145. Next base: position 443,878 of record CAVPCD010000019.1, read on the forward strand.
CACAAGCTGCTGTTCCCGATTGGTCAAGCCCAGTCGCTGGCGGGCGTGAAAACTTGGCATTTGATTTTGCTGGGCTGCAAAACGGAAAAGAAATGCGCAGAGTTGAGGCGAACAAAAGGCATCCCCGCTCGCAACTGTGCTTATCGCCCCGGCTACTTCGATCGCCGATGCATCCTTAACGACGTAACCCATTGCGCCTTCACGAATCGCCCGCAGAAACGGTTGGCCGTCGCTTTCCATCCCGATCATCACCAATTTGAGATCGCCCAGCCGTCGCTGAACGTCGCGAACCAACTGAACCTGGACTCCGGTCATGGTGAATGAATCGATGACGAGGACATCGGGAGAAGCGAGCACGATATCTTCTAAGGAGTCGGTAGTCAGCGCACACGAGCCAACCACCTGAAGAGATTCCTTCTTGGAAAGAATTTTCGAGAGAGCTTCACGAAGAAGTCGATTTTGCGCAAGCAAGAATACTGTGGACCGCCCGTCCACAATTATTGGCGCCATCGCTCCACTCATCGAATTAGGTGCTCACTCCTCGACGTTCGAAATTCAGGCTTGAGGACAAGTAGATCCCCAAGCTCAATTTTGGAGCCCGATGTTCTTCTAACGCCCCACCAGTCATTATTAAGAAGTTGATAATTTTTGCGCTGAGCGCGGGGGAAGTGATCGCCGCAGCAATGCGCAAATAAATACATCAACGACCTCTGTGGAAAACAAATTCTTAGCTAAGCGTTTTGGTACCCCAGTTTTGTTCCGCGAAAGATACGTTCTATCGGTATCGGCAGTGGAACACAGACTCAAATAATCTGCCTTGCTTCATCTTCGGAATTTACGAAAACGGAACAGAGCTCTGACGCGGCTACTCTGGGAGCAGCACCAAACACACGGCCAGCGGCCATTTTGGCCAGTTTTTCGCCGAAATAGGCTCTGTCGATCTGCTTGCGATCTTGCCCATAAAAAGCACACCCGTGTTCTGTTTTCGCGACAACGGCCGTTGCCAGTCCGAAGGTTTACCCGCGAGCAATTATCCAAGATTGAATTTGGGAGACGAGCGCTGCAGAAACGTGGGCACACATTCTAATCCGAGACCTTCGATTACGTATATAAATCTGATCGACGTCGGTATACCGACGGTCGGTAAGAATCCGCGTTCGGTGAGAAAGCATTTTTCTAGGGAACACTTGCACCGCGAAGCTCGACACAACTGTCAGAAAGTACGGCGCTGTTTCAGGAATTGTTCGCGATGTTGCTGATCCCGAAAGGCTTCGGTTCCTCCGGCGCGAGTAACTGATAGAGCTCCAGCCAAATTTCCCGCGGACAAGCAAGTTTGCACATCCGATCCCTTTAGATATTCGTGGAGAAATCCGGCGTTGAAACTGTCGCCTGCTCCGACGGGGTCAACCACCTGAAGCTTTAATGCAGGACTCAACCACGTTTCTTCCCCTCGACGGGCGATTGCGCCCTCCGCCCCGACCTTCACCACTACCAGAGGCACAATTTGCGCGAGATCTTTCGCGGCAGACTGAGCATCTCGAGTTCCAGTGAGCCGCATAGCTTCGCGAGCGTTGGGGAGAAAAATGTCGACGTAACGCAAGGCATCGCGCATTCCGCCCTCCCAGCGGTCGTCAGGATCGTCGTTACAGTCAAGTGAGGTGGTCAAACCTGCGGACTTCATCTTCTTAAGTAGCGTAGGAATACCAGCCTGCAAGCCGCGCTGTAGATAATAAGAAGACAGATGGAAGTGCTGCGCCAATGCAAGATACTCGAGGTCTAGATCTTCGATCCGCAAATCAGCAATTGTTCCGGGGTAAGTCAGCATGTTGCGCCACGAGTCGCGCTGCATTATTACAGTGAGTCCGGTCTTCCGGTTAGGAAGAATGGATACCTTGCTGATATCAACGTGAGCCGACGCCAGATGCGCCATCGCCAACTCGCCGAACGAATCAGATCCGACGCAGGAAACAAATCCGACGCGGCTGCCGAGTGACGAAAGATTGTGCGCGACGATAGCCGACGAACTGCCGAGAGTAAGATTCAAATCCGATGCCAGCAGCTCTCGCTCGCGCGGAATCTCTTCCGGAACGCCATAGAGAATCAGGTCGAGGTTCAACTCACCTGCGATGGTCACATCGAAGCGGCGCATGCAATCTCCCAGGTCCCGGATACCGCAGATAACGGCAAATTCACTTCAGCCGAAGCAATCCGAAGCGCTCAGGCACGTGGAACGAGTCGCTCATGACCGGCTGCCACATGATTTCTTGCGACTCATTCGGTGGGCCTTCGGTGCGATACAGATTGACCCTGAACAAATTTCCCGGCACCACAGAACGAGTATCGATGGCATTGAACGGTATCTTCATCGCCACATACCAAATATGTTTCACCGAATCGATGCGGGTCACATGCTCGAAGCCTGAGTTCCACAACCATCCATCTTCGTGATGCGGTTTGTTCAAATCGATATCGAGGTCAACCCATTCGTTGTGCGGAGAAACCTCAAATTCTTTATATCGCTTGATGTCTTTGAAATCTGACCCGATGAAGACTTCAGCGACGTTCCAGTTCCACAACTCGTTGGTTTCGTGATCGGTGTCAGGTGCGGGCTTCAGATACAAAGACTTGTAAGGACAAATAAACAGGAAATAAATATTCTTTCCCGTCCAGCGGGTGCGAATTTCAGTTCGATATTCGGAAAGAACCTGGCCGCGCTTGCCTACGTCCGCGTAGATCGGCTGCGCACCGCGCCAGAATGGCAAATCCGGGTCGGTACTCAGTGCGACATTGCGCTCTGCACGGATGCTGTCGATAGTCGCCTTCCCCTGCGCCGCACAGCTGACGGCCAAAAAAAACAACAGCAACAACACGCAGGAAACTTCCGCGCCTGCCCTCATTGCTTTGCCATCGCTTCGCGCGCAAGATGGTACGAGAGCAGGTGGTCAGGCAGTAGAAAGACTTGCTGGAAAGTTTCTTCAGCTTTGTGCCCGTGTCCTAGCGCACGATTAATCATCGCAGTGTCGTAAGCCGACAAACTGTTCTCCGCAGTGGCCGACCGCTCCAGCTCCGCGGCCAGCCGGGAAGTCCACTGGTTCTGGTCGAATCCTGGCAGTTGCTGGGCCGCGAGCCACGCCCAAACAATTTCGCTTCTGCCGGATTTTGCCGCAGCAATCTCGAAATACTTGCGGGCCTCTTCGGGTCTTCCGCATTGCGCGTTCACTTTTCCCAGCAAATAATTCGTGCGCGCCGATTCCAGAAACGGTTGCAGGCCGTCCTGTGTGAAAGTGAGGCCTTCAACCGGAGAACCAATGCGATCGGAAGTCGTGATCGCTTCTCCACAGTTTTTCTTTTTGGCTTGATCCACAGCACGCTGGAGTTGTAACTCTACCCAGACTTGGCGCACGTTTGTACCACCTTCTTCCCGCGGAAAGAACCGATTACGAAAGAACGCCGAGGCACCGTCGAAATCTCCGGCCTCGGCAAGGTTCAGCACTAATTCAAAAACGAGCTCAGTCGGCATTTGCGCCATGTCGGGATAAAGTTCGAGAGCCTGCACCCGGTCTTTGCTGGGCCGGTTCAAGATACTCAGTGATTGATCGGCACCCAGGTAATCAGCTTCATTTCGCCGATCATTGTTAATGCCTTCGCGGAAAACTTCGAGCGCACCTTCCGGATCATTTTTCATGTGAAGCAGGGCCAGCCCCAGGCTGGCATCAAGCACGGGAGTCTTTGAATTCAACTTGCGCGCGCCTTCCCATTCGCTGAGAGCTTGATCGGTAATTCCGCGTGAGAAATACAGAGTCCCAAGGAGATAGTGGGCGTTCGCGTCCGCAGCATTTGCCTGCACGGCGGCGCGCAGCACCATCAGATCTTCGGCGCCGCTGGGGAAAACATAGTCGGTGGGGAGAGAGGCAGCGGTGTGATCGTCCGCGGTGCTCGATTCACCCAATTGTGTCCGGCAGTACGCGCGATAGTAGGCCAGCATTGGATCACGAGCCGGCGACGTCGCACCTAGCTCACTCTCATCCGGACGCGGATCAGGATATTGACGCGAAAGAACTTCCAGCGCGGGCTGATCAAGCCCCAGCCTTATGTACTCGCGCGCGATGTTTAGAATCCGGCTGTGATCGTTAGCCAGGTGCTGCAGATCGATGCTCCCAACTTCGTTACGAAGAAAATCACTCAGCGGGAGACGCTGTAACGATTCTTCCGCAAGCGCATGAGCCTGTTTCTCCATACCCAATGCCTTTTGGATCGCCACCAATTCCTCCGCAGCGCGTAGATCGTCGGGGGCCGATTGCAGCGCGGTCGAGAGGTAGAACTTTGCCTGATCCAGCTTTTGCTCTCGCGCCGATAACTCTGCCAAACGCACGGCCGCGGCAGCCCGCCATTCCGGGATGCGAAAAGCGATCTCAAAAACATTGCGTGCTTTTTGCGAAGACACGATCCCTTCGTATGCGATACCCAGGTAATACGCAGTTTCTCCGTCGGTAGTATTACGGTCCAAAGCGCGCTGGAGAAATGTGGCGGCGTCCTCGTAATGCAACAGAGACGCCGAGAGCCTGCCCGCGGCCTTTAGCGCCGTATAGCTGTCGCCATTTTTTTTGAGCAAGCCGGAATATGTTTGGAGTGCTTGCAAGAGGTTCCCGTCAAGCTCCTGCGTCTCACCGAGCTGAATCCAGTCATCCTCGCTGCGTCTCTCGGGCGGAGGGATTTCATACGCCGATTGCGGCCCAACTTTAATTTCTGAAGCTGGCGTCCAGTCGTACTTGCCTTCAGTTTGCTGCATTACTACCGCGCCGGTTCGATCGCGAATTGCAACCGCATATCTGCGGTCATAACTCGGAAGAGCCACTTCATGAGACCAGGTGTGCTCGGGGACCAGGTCAGCGCTCCCACTCCAAATCTTAGTATTGCCGTCGGCAACCGAAATGGTCGATCCTGGTAACGGACGGTTGGCATTGAAGCCGATCACTAAAGACGATTCTTGCCGCCTCAAAGCCAGCACGCCGGATAGATTAGCGCGGGTGATTCCTCCGATGTCGCGCACCGGCATCCAGTATTCAGAGAAGTTGATAGTCTGCCGCGGTTGCAGGAACGCGTAGGTTTCCTGGTTGCGAAACAAGCCGGCTTGCACTTCCGCATAGGCGCTGTCGTTATCGGAGAGAGCTTTGCGCCAGTCGAGTCCGTCTGCGTCAACTCCCCAGGACCAAATTTTTTTCGCGGGCACTTCGCTAAAATTCGCGAAGTGCACGGTACCAGAATTGGTGTGCGGGTTCCACACGCCCATGAACGGCTCCCGGCTTCCATGCACGAACAGCGACACCGGGCCGCTGGTTTGGTTACGAATAATACTCAGATCGCGACCGCTGGAATCAACCGGCCAGGGTTGCACTTCGGTGAATCCGTGACTCGCCGTAAATCGCATCGGGTATTCGATCTTTGAATCGTCCCAGACTTGCACGCCGGCGTTGTTCCACCAATAGAAGCGATGCCGGACGTCGCTACGGTTACTGAGCGTCACCCGCTGTTCCAGTACTGTGGACCTCGGCCGCAACACCATTTCAACACTCCACTGCATTCCGTACACGCGATCTACATTACCCACCATGACTGACGCACTGCCGTCGGAATTTTGCGCGAACGCAAAATCGATCGGAGATAGCGACATCCAGTTGTGCGACACCGGGAAGTTGTACTCCACGCCGAATGCGGCCCAGGCTCCACGGTATCCGATATTCGCCTTCTTGATGGAAGGATTGGCATAGAACATTGGCTGGTTGTTGATCTTGTCGATGCAGGTGTAAAGGTGGCCACCGAGATCCGGCAGGATCGAGCACTTCAAATATTCGTTCTCAAGAAAAATGGCACGCCACTGATGATCGGTGCGATGCGCGGTCACGTTCGTGCGCAGAGTGTAGGGATAGTTAAAGCGGGTGGTCGCAAACTGGTCGAATGGCGGATTCGGGTCTGGCGGCCCTTCTTCGTAAGTGGGCAACGAGAGCCTTCCTTGCCACACTCGCACCTGCCCACTCGACGGCAGCGCGAAACCGGAGAGGAGCGCTATTGCTAAGAGGTACCCTGGGAATTTTTTCATCAGGCCAAGAGATATAGCAACCAAACTGCGCTCTCGTAATATACCCTTTTCAGAACCGGCTCGGCGGCCCGATGCTGCAGATTTTTTCTGCAGCAGAATTTTCGCAACTTGGCCGACCGAACCGGCAAACTAAACAACTACGATGAGCGATACGCACGGAGCCCACGCAAATTTCACCCCCGTCCGCCGCGCCGTCTCCCATTTGCGATGGTGGATTGTTGCCGCACTCTTTGCCTCAACCATCATCAACTATCTCGATCGTCAAACGCTCTCTCTACTGGCGCCCTTTCTTAAAGTTCAATACCACTGGACCAATACCGATTACGCCTACATTGTGATTGCATTCCGGGTCGCGTACGCCATTGGGCAAACCGCGCTCGGCCGTCTGATGGACAAATTGGGCACACGCCGCGGCCTGACGTTGACCGTGGCCTGGTATTCCCTGGTGTCGGTCCTCTCGCCGCTGGCCAGTGGGCTTTACAGCTTCGGTGCGTTCCGATTCTTGCTTGGACTCGGTGAATCCGCCAATTGGCCGGCCGCTAGCAAAGCCGTCGCCGAGTGGTTTCCGAAACAGGAGCGCGCGCTGGCCACAGCATTTTTTGACAGCGGTTCTTCGGTCGGAGGCGCAATTGCCCCTTTCATTGTGTTGTCCATTTATTTTCGCTGGGGATGGCGGCCTGCCATCGCAATACCTGGCTTGCTCGGGTTTTTGTGGATCCTGGTGTGGCGCAAAATTTACGACTCCCCTGAAAGGCATCCGCGCATCTCCGAGGCCGAACGAAATATGCTGGCCAAAGACAAGCAGGATTTGGCGACCAGCAGCGGTCCCCAGCCACGCTGGAGCGCCCTGCTGAAATTTCCCCAAACCTGGGGAACTATCGTTGCGCGTTCATTTACTGATCCGGTCTGGTATTTCGTCACCGACTGGTTTCCGATTTATCTCGTAGCCAAGGGCATTGACTTGAGAAGCGGCATCATCGCGGTATGGGTGCCATTCCTCGCGGCCGATTTGGGCAACTTTGCCGGAGGGTTTGCGTCGGGCTGGCTGGTTAAGCGCGGATGGCCGCTGGGCAGGGCGCGAAAAGCAGTAGTGGTTTTTGGTGGGATCGGAGTAATGTTGCTGATTCCGACAATTTTCACGACTAGTCTCGCTGTGATCACATCGTTATTCGCGCTGGCGACGTTTTCATATGCCGCCTTCAGTACTATCGCAAACGTGTTGCCTTCAGATCTTTTTGACAGCGCATCGGTGGCAAGCGTCAGCGGACTGGGTGGGACCGGCGCAGGCATTGGTACGATCGTGGCGTTTGAATTGATCGGGCATTATTCGGACTTACGGCAAGCCATGACCACGCACGCCTTTGATCCCATCATTATCGTGGCGGGCTTAATTCCGTTTATTGGCATGATTTTGGTTCTGCTGCTCGTCAGGAACACCAAAGCTACACGACAAGGTTTTGTGCGTCCGATTTAGACTTCCATCTCTGCAACCCGTCTTGGTTTTTGCTAACCTGAGGGTTCGTTCCGCCATTTACACGAGGTGATTATGTCAGGAGGCAGGCGCTTGCTTCTGCTGGTTCTCTTCTCTTCAGTATTCGTAATTGCAGTTTTCGCCGACGACACTGCGTCCGCTCCTTCACCATCTCAAGGTCCGCCTTCAACCGACAAGCAGCCGGTGGAAGAAACTTTTTACGGGCATAAAATCACCGACGACTATCGCTGGCTCGAGGACCCCAAAAGCCCGGAAACCCAGAAGTGGGTAGGCGAAGAACTGGCTTATACGCGCAGCGTTTTGGATCCGCTGCCGGGAAAAGCTGAGCTTCATCAGCGTCTGGAAAAGCTGTTATCGATCGGCACTATTTCGGCGCCGCAGATCGGCGGCAAATATTACTTTTATACGAAACGTGAAGGCACGCAGAACCAGCCCGTGCTGCTGGTCCGTGAAGGGTTGGACGGCAAAGATCGCGCGCTGGTCGATGTCAATGCGCTGGCGCCGGACGGGACGATTGCCCTCGATTGGTGGGCGCCGTCGGAAGATGGTAAATATGTCGCCTACGGAACCTCGCCTAGCGGGTCTGAGATCAGCACGCTGCGAGTGATCGAAACCGCAACCGGCAAACTGCTGCCCGATGCCATCGAAAGAACTCGCGCCGCCAGCATCGCATGGAAGCTCGATGATTCCGGGTTCTACTACACGCGGTATCCCAAGAAAGGTGACGTCGCAGAAGGACAGGAGAACTACAACCGGCACGTGTTTTATCACGCGTTGGGATCCGATCCGGCGAAAGATCGGTTGATTTTCGGCGAGGGCCGCGATCCCGAGGACTGGCCTAACCTCGAAATTTCTAGCGACGGACGTTGGCTCTTGATTTCTGTCCAGGAAGGCTGGACGAAAGTCGAACTCTATTTGCAGAATCTGGCCGCGGGAACGCCGCCGGTCCGGATTACCGAAGGCAAAGAATTTCTGTATGACGGCGAAATTGTGAACGGGAAAATCTATATCACCACTAACGAAAACGCTCCCCGCTATCGGGCCTTCGTGGCGGACGCCGATTCGCCTGCTCGTGCCAACTGGAAGGAAATAATTCCGCAAACCGATGCCATACTCCAAAGCGCCGGGGTGGTGAACGGAATGCTGCTCGCACAATATGAGCAAAATGCCACCTCACAACTGAAATTATTCGACACTCAGGGCAAGCCACTCGGCGATATTCATCTGCCCGCAATTGGCAGCGTTTTCGGCCTTGGCGGCAAATGGAACCGGAAGGAAGCTTTCTTTGCGTTTCATTCGTTCACCATTCCAGACTCCATTTATCAAATCGATTTGAAGGACCGCGGTACGTCGCTTTGGAGCAAAGTTGAAGCGCCTGGGATCGATCCCGCGCAATATGAAGTCAAGCAGGTCTGGTTCAATTCCAAAGATGGCACACGGGTGCCCATGTTCGTGTTTCACAAAAAGGGTCTCGAACTCGATGGCAAAAACCCAACCCTGCTGACGGCGTACGGCGGCTTCAATATAAGCCTTACGCCCAACTTCGTCGGAGATCGTTATCTCTGGCTCGAGCACGGGGGCGTTTTCGCAGTCGCGAATCTGCGCGGTGGCGCTGAATTTGGCGAGGACTGGCATCGCGCGGGAATGCTCGACAAAAAACAAAACGTGTTCGACGATTTCGCGGCGGCGGCCGAATACCTGATAGCCGAAAAGTATACCGACAAAGATCATCTAGCGATACGTGGCGGCTCGAACGGGGGACTGCTCATGGGCGCCGCTCTCACCCAGCATCCTGCCTTGTTCCGGGCGGTCATTTGCCAGGTTCCGCTACTCGATATGCTGCACTATCAAAACTTCCAGATCGCCAAGCTGTGGATTCCGGAATATGGGTCTTCGTCCGATCCCAGGCAATTCGAGTGGCTCTATGCTTACTCGCCATACCATCACGTCAAGCCGGGCGAGGGGTATCCGGCGATTCTTTTCATGACCGCCGACACCGACACTCGCGTAGATCCTATGCACGCGAAAAAGATGGCAGCGCTAATGCAGTCGGAAGCCGCCAACGGTCGCAGCAAAGAGCGCCCTATTCTGTTGCGCATCGATACGAAGGCCGGACACGGCGCGGGTAAGCCCATTGCCAAACAAGTTGAAGATCTCACAGACATTTATTCATTTCTGTTCTGGCAGCTGGGTGTGAAATGAATCGTAGATTTTAGATTGCAGATTGTGGATTGCAGATTTTAGATTGCAGAGTTTTGTGAACATGGTTTCAAATCTGAAATCTACAATCTGAAATCTGCAATCTACGCAATCGGCAATCTCCTATGCCCGAGCTTCCCGAAGTCGAAACCATCGCCCGCGGTCTGAATAAGCACGTCGCCGGCGACACTATCGAGTCCGTGTGGCTGGGATCGAAACCGGAACCGCTGAAGTCATCCGCTGAAGAGATCGTTGCCGGGCTCGAATCGAAGACGATCTCCGGCGTACGGCGGGTGGGAAAGCACATCGTTTTCGATCTGGCTTCTTCGAACGGCTCGCCTGATAAAAATACTCAGTGGATCGTCCACCTCGGAATGACCGGCAGCCTGCGTGTTTCTGCGCCTGATGTGCCGGAAGAAAAGCACACGCACGCGATTGTAAAGCTCGCTTCCGGCCGCGAACTGCGCTTCGTTGATCCCAGGCGCTTCGGCCGGTTGAGCGTGATCGAACAGTTTGCCGCTCCCGGCTCCGAGCCGCTCCATATTTCGTTTGAAGATTTCGCAAAGCTGTTCCACAATCGCAAAACTCCCATCAAAAGTGCGCTGCTGAACCAGAAGCTACTGAGCGGCGTCGGCAACATCTATGCCGATGAAGCCTTGTTTCGCGCGAAGGTCCGCTCCAGACGCCGCGCTTCATCGCTCACTCGCGCCGAACTCAAGCGCCTGCACGTCGCATTGAAGAAAGTTTTGAATCAGGCCATCCGACTTGGAGGATCAAGTATTTCCGATTACGTCGACGCCGATGGCGAAGAAGGTTTTTTCCAACTCAAGCACAGAGTTTATGGACGCGAAGGCAAGCCGTGCGTGGCTTGCAAAACTCCAATTAAGCGGATCGTGATCGCAGGGCGAAGCAGCCATTACTGCCCGCGTTGTCAAAAATAGTTAAGACGCTTTCCCGGTTCCCTGATCTACTACATAGATGCGCCCCGGACCCGCGGCCTGAATTTTATTCTGCTCGAAACACTCCTTAATCTTGCGGCGCAGCTCGCGGCTTACAGCGTACTGTTTGCTGGGCCGCGTCTTGACCAGCATCAAGTATTCAACTTCACCGCTTCCCACGCGATCGATTCCCGGCACTTGAATATCGCTCACGATGTCTTCCTCAAAAGCCGGATCATGCCGCACTTGCTCACCGATCTGATTCAGCAGGGTGATTATCTTGTCGCTGGGTTCGCTGTATGCAACCACGACTCGAAGAGCGATTTGGGCCCAATCGCGTGTCGTATTCGAAACAATCTGAACCGCGCTGTTGGGCACAAGATGAATTGTGCCGTCTTCGTCGCGGAGCACGGTCATCCTCAGGCTCATCCTTTCAACTGTTCCCTTCACTCCCGCAATGCGGATCACATCGCCGATGTCGTACTGGTTTTCCAGCAGGATGAAAAAACCATTGATGAAATCGTGCACCAGAGTTTGCGCGCCAAAACCGATTGCGAGTCCGGCAATGCCGGCACTGGCGAGCATTGGGCCCAGATTCAACCCCAGCAGAGAAAGAATTTCTAACGCGGCAACAAAGGAAATAACGAACACGCCGACGCTGGTAATGACGCTGGTGACGGTCCTGAACTGCTGGACACTCACTCCCGGCGGCAGCTTGCGCACGTGCATCTCCGCACTCTTACGTGCGATGGCGCGGAGCAAACGCGTCAGCACATAACTTGCGATCAGCACCAGCACGATCTTCGGCGCGTCATGGCGAAGGAAGTTCATGGTGTCCTCACGCCAATCGCGCAGCAACGCTGGAAGATTGATGCTGACGGGAGCCGCAGGTTTTTGCAGAATGTCGAGCAGAGTCATTTCAGCGGTCGATTATAGCAATGGTGTAAAAAGCAGTTCGCTTGCCAGACCTTATAATTTAAGTACTGTAGCGTCGATTGAGGTCCACCGTGCGTAAAACAATTGGGTTCATCTTTTTACTGCTGGTGTTGTGCGCGCCGCAGCAGATCTCCTCACAACAGCCGCCAGCGCCGCCCCGTCTGGATATTCCCCAACCTGATGAAACCGGCCCCGCCATCCCTTCACGAATTCAGAAGGATATGGAGAAAAAAGCCAATGAGCAGCGCCAGGCAGAGCTCAAGCGTGACACCGAGCGACTGCTCAAGCTTTCAACCGAGCTTAAGGATTATGTCGACAAGAGTAACGAAAACATCCTCTCGGTCGATGTAATCAAAAAAGCGGACGAAATAGAAAAGCTGGCGCACAGCGTAAAAACAAGAATGCGGGGTTACAACTAGGCAAATTCACTTGTGTTCCCGGTTTGCTTTCGTCGTAGTTCGGATTAAACTGTTGCAACTCAGTTTCATTAGGAGCATCTCTTGCCAATACCTCACACCGAAGCGCCTGGTCACCTGCAGGCTGCGTTAGCATCCCGTGGTCTGCGCCTCACTCATCAGCGGCGGACGATTCTCAGCATAGTAGAAACCGCCAAGCAGCACCTTGATGCCGCACAAATTCTTCGTCACGCCCGCAAGGTGGATCCCGGTATCGACCGGGTTACGGTTTATCGCACTCTAAAGCTGCTGAAGCGACACGGCTTGGTTGACGAACTCGACCTGATGCACATGCAGGGCGAAAAACATTTTTACGAGCGCCGACCGCAACGTGATCACATTCACATGGCTTGTCTGCGCTGCGGAAAGATCGCCGAGTTTGAAAGCGATTTATTCGAGCGGCTCAAAGGCCAGATCCAGCGCGAGTGCCAGTTTCACATCCTCGTGAGTCGGCTTGAAATCGGCGGGTATTGCGCAGAGTGCCGATCTGCCAACTAACTGATCGTTGCATCTGATTGCAATCTGTCTGAAACAAAATTTGCTCCCATGTGTTGACCCTGCTATTCCACTTACGTAGGATTGTGTTTTTCTACATGCAATTCAGTTGCACTTATATGGACGATGCAAATGAAACTACTGATCTCTGCGGCAGTTTTCCTTTTATTGGTCGGAGCGCCAATTTCCCAGGCACAAGAGAGTCCGTACATAGTGACCTATGATCACTATCTGGAAGAGCCGGGCAATCTCGAGGTCGAGTATTTTTCCACCTTCGGGACCCAGCGCGGCGGTAACCCTTTCCTCGCTGATTGGATGGAGTTTGAATATGGGGCAAAAGCCTGGTGGACCACCGAATTCTACCTGGATGGACAAAGCACGTTTGGCGACAGTACGGTGTTTACAGGCTTTCGCTGGGAGAATCGGTTCCGATTGCTGCAGCATGAGCACTTCGTCAATCCCGTGTTCTATATGGAGTACGAGCAGATCAACGACGCGGACAAGATTTTTAAGGAAGTTGAAGGCCACGACGTTGAATCTGATCAAGCCGAGCCCAATGTCCTCGCGCGGAAAGACGTGAACCACGAGCTGGAATTGAAGTTGCTGCTGTCAAAGACATTCAGCGGATGGAACTTTGCGGTGAATCCGCTGGTCACGAAGAATCTGTTGCCCAGCGAACCTTGGGAATTTGGATATGCTATCGGAGCCAGCCGTCCGCTGGCTCTGAATGCATCTGCTAAGTCCTGCAACTTTTGCCGCGAGAATTTTATAGCCGGTGTCGAACTCTACGGTGGATTGGGCGACACCAAGAGTTTCGGACTGCATGATACTTCGCACTATCTCGCTCCCGTCGCCGCCTGGAACATCCCGTCGGGTTGGACAATTCGCCTTTCGCCTGGCTTCGGGTTAAACGACAACAGCCATCAACTGCTCATGCGCTGGGGATTGTCATACGAATTTACGGGATTTGGCGAACGTATCAGCCGCGTCTTGGAGAGCCGCGAGTGAAAAACATTGCGTGGATTCGCGGAGCGGCCCTTCTCTTGTTGGCGAGCATGTGTGTTATCACGGTTCGCCGTACGGCCGCCCAAGGCGCAGCCGAAAACCCCACCGCGCCCGACCACTTCGATTACGCCGAAATTGCCAAGGCCCCAGCAAAAGCTCGTGGGCGCAAGAACCCGCAAGCAGGCAACCCTGAGTCTGTGCTTGTTGGTAAAAAACTATTTGCTCAGCACTGCGCCGAGTGCCACGGGCCTGACGCGGAAGGTGGGAAAAAGGCGCCGAGCCTGCGTGCCGATGAAGTGCAGCAGGCAAGTCCTGGCGCCCTATTCTGGATACTGACAAACGGAGTTGTTCGTCGCGGAATGCCCGTATGGTCGAAGCTTCCCGAACCGCAACGCTGGGCAATTGTGACGTATATCGAGACGCTGACGCCATCGCGAGGTGGCCCGCAATAACAATTCGCTGGACATATGGTCTATCGGGCGGAACCCACGCCTGGCAACCACAATCCCTAGTCGGCGGCGGCGCGCACCTCTTTTCCGCGTATTTCCGATCCGATCCGCATTCCATAGAACGAACGATAGACGAAGAAGAATGAAATCAGGAAAAAGACCAGGGCCAGCACTCGGGTCAGTCCTGGGTTCTTTGATGATAGCGACACCGCCAACTCCACGGCCAGCAGTCCGAACAGCGTCGTGAACTTGATCACCGGGTTCATGGCGACTGACGACGTGTCTTTGAACGGATCTCCTACTGTGTCGCCAATAACGGTCGCGTCATGCAGAGGCGTTCCCTTCTGCTTGAGATCGACTTCAACAATTTTTTTGGCGTTGTCCCAGGCGCCGCCGGCGTTGGCCATGAAGATGGCCTGATACAAGCCGAAAATGGCGATCGAGATCAGGTATCCAATGAAATAAAACGGTTCGACGAAGGCGAATGCAAGCGTGGCAAAGAAGACAGCGAGAAAGATGTTGAGCATGCCTTTCTGCGCATACTGAGTGCAAATCTGCACGACCTTCTTGCTGTCGGCGACCGAAGCCTTTTCGACACCGTCGAGCCTGATGTTGGCCTTGATGAACTCGACCGCGCGATATGCTCCTGTGGTAACCGCCTGCGTCGATGCGCCCGTGAACCAGTAGATCATGGCTCCGCCGGTGATCAGGCCGAGCACGAACGGTGCATGCAGCAGCGAAAGTTTTTGCACGTTGATTGTGAGCCCGTTGGTCAGCGCCATGATGATGGAAAAAATCATCGTGGTTGCGCCGACAACAGCGGTTCCGATCAACACGGGCTTGGCGGTAGCTTTAAAAGTATTTCCCGCGCCGTCGTTGGCTTCGAGCAAATGCTTCGCGCGCTCGAAATTCACGTTGATATTGAAATCCCGTTTGATCTCAGCCACCGGCACATTCTCGATTAAGGACAGTTCATACACAGATTGCGCGTTGTCGGTCACGGGACCGTAGGAATCAACCGCGATGGTGACTGGTCCCATTCCCAAAAATCCAAAGGCAACCAGCCCGAACGCGAATACTGCGGGAGCCAGCATGCTGGCGGCTTCTGCAAGTCCAAAGGTGCTGACGTAGTAACCGATTCCCATCAGGATCACCATGGACAAGCCCAGATAATATCCGGAGAAATTTCCCGCCACGAAGCCGGAGAGAATTCCCAGCGAAGCGCCGCCCTCCTGCGCCGAGATGACGACCTCTTTGGTATGCCGCGAATCGACCGAAGTGAATACCTTCACCAATTCCGGAATAATTGCGCCCGCCAGCGTACCGCACGAGATAATTGTCGCCAACTTCCACCACTGCGTGCTGTCGTCGCCAATCAGGGGAATCATCAGGTAAGAGATCAAGTAGGTCAAAGCGATTGACACCAGCGACGTAATCCAGACCAGCGAAGTAAGCGGCGACTCAAAATTCATCTCGTCCTTACCCTCGTATCGCGCCTTGGCAATCGCGCTGTTCAGGAAATATGCGACCGCGCTGGATACCAGCATCATGATTCGCATTACGAAAATCCAGACCAGCAACTGGACCTGGACGGTTGGGCTCTTCACTCCGAGCAAGATGAAGGTGATCAGCGCGACGCCGGTCACACCATAGGTTTCAAATCCGTCTGCGGATGGCCCGACGGAGTCACCAGCGTTGTCGCCGGTGCAATCCGCAATTACGCCGGGGTTGCGGGCATCGTCTTCCTTGATCTTGAAGACGATTTTCATCAGGTCAGAGCCGATGTCGGCTATCTTGGTGAAAATTCCTCCGGCAATTCGCAACGCTGCGGCGCCAAGCGATTCCCCGATCGCAAACCCGATGAAGCACGCTCCCGCATAATCGGCCGGAATGAATAGAAGAATGAAAAGCATGATGAGCAATTCGACGCTGATCAGCATCATGCCAATGCTCATTCCCGCCGAGAGAGGAATGCGGTAAAGCTGGTAGGGTTTGCCACCAAGACTGGCGAATGCGGTCCGCGAATTGGCGAAGGTGTTCACCCGGATTCCAAACCAGGCCACGCCATAACTACCGGCAATTCCGACAATGCTGAACAGCAGAATCATCGGCAGTGTCGTCGATACCGGCTTGTTGGGAACCGGCGCCAGCACGCCGAAGTAGAGCACTATGATGACGGCAATGAATGCCCAAAGCAGCATAAGAAACTTGCCTTGGGTGGTCAGATAAGTTTTGCAGGTTTCATAAATCAGCTCGGAAATTTCGAGCATTGAGCGATGGACAGGCAGATTCTTCAGCCGCGAGTAGATGACCAGGCCGAACCCCAATCCGAAGACGCAAAACAGAAGTCCGATCAGCAGCAGATTGTGCCCATTCATGCCTCCCCAAAAAGTGACGCTGGAAAGGTCGGGCAATTTGAGATTGGCTTCGCCGCTCACCTGTTCGGGTTGGGCGAGGGCGGCCGACGCTCCGAGCGTGAGAAAAAGAAAAAGAGCTGCTAAAGATTGGGCAATAAGGTGTGATTTAGACGCAATTCTGTGCAAACCGATGCGCATGGAAATTCCTCCGATTTTGACGTACCACGATGACTACGCGTTCAGGCCTATTCTGTGCGGTGGTTTTCTCGTTCTTAATGACAGAACTGGAACCTTCCGCATCCGAACACGCTTCCACCGCAAATGAAGGAGTGCTGATTTGGCCGCGTCGGACATTTCGTGCGTTCCGCCTGCAGGTGGGAGCTGGAAAACCTCCCTCGACAGACTCGCACAAAACTAGCTTTTATAGCATTCGGAGAGGCCCAGCGTCAATGTTTTCACTTGCTACTGAGTGTTTCGGGTCGCGGCTACTCTACTGTGCCATTGCGCAAGTTCATGAAATGCGCTTGGCTGGGGTTCCCCCCGCAGGTTATTATTCTCAGTACACCTCTACCCGGCAAATCCCTGATCTTGCGTTTCTCCGCAGTGCGGGTGTGTGTGCAGACCCCGGGGTTGTAATCATCGAGTTAAATGAGGAGCGGCATTTGAAGACAGGCAAGACTGCGGTCGTCGTCGGCGCGCAGTGGGGAGACGAAGGCAAGGGCAAGATCGTCGACGTGCTTTCCGAAAGATTTTCCGTGGTGGCACGTTACGCTGGCGGACACAACGCCGGTCATACCGTCATCATTAACGGGAAGCGGTTTGTATTGCAGCTCGTCCCTTGCGGCGTGCTGCGCCAGGATTGCCGCAGCGTGATTGGCAATGGCGTGGTGCTCGACCCTATCGCCTTCCTCAAAGAAGTTGCAGGCCTAAGAGACGCCGGCGTAAAGGTCGATGGCAACCTGTTCGTCAGTAATCGAGCGCAGGTAATCCTTCCCTATCATCGGATGATCGAACTGGCCTCAGAGAATGCGCCGGGACGGGTGAAAATCGGAACCACTTCGCGGGGAATCGGCCCCGCGTATGAAGACAAGGCCGGTCGCCGCGGCCTCCGCGTTATCGACCTTCTCGATTTGGATCTGCTCAAGAAGCACGTGGAAAATGCCTGCCGCGAAAAGAACATGATCGCGCACGCGCTCTTTAACTCCGAGCCACTCGACGCTGACAAAATGTACGTGGAGTACGCTGAGGCTTCGCGAAAGCTGGCACCCTTTGTCTGCGACACGGCGGTGCTTTTGAATCGCGCAATCGCCGAAGGCCATGCGGTCATGTTCGAGGGAGCGCAAGGCACCATGCTCGATATCGATCATGGAACCTATCCCTTTGTGACTTCGTCCAGCGCGATTTCGGGCGGCGCAGTAATTGGCACTGGGGTCGCACCAACAGCGATCGATTCCGTGATTGGCGTGACCAAAGCTTATTGCACACGAGTAGGCGAGGGACCGTTCCCCACGGAGGTGTTCGACTCAGTGGGCGACGCCATTCGCAAACGCGGAAACGAATTCGGCGCAGTCACCGGGCGTCCGCGTCGCTGCGGATGGCTCGATCTTCCTTTGTTGCGCTATTCGGGAATGATCAACGGCACGTCGTGGCTGGTCGTCACCAAACTTGACGTGCTTGATGAGTTATCGGAAATACCGGTTTGCGTGGGATACAAAGTCAACGGCCGTAACACCGAAGAAATTCCCGCCGAAGCCTGTGGATGGGATGAGATCGAGTGTCTCTACAAAAAGATACCGGCGTGGAAGTCATCCACGCGAGGGATCACGGAGTTCAAGAAGCTCCCGAAGGCCGCGCGCGACTATCTGTCCTTCATTGAAAGGGAAACCGGAACGCGAATCGGGATGATTTCAACCGGCCCCGGTCGCGAGGAAACAATTTTCGTAGACGCGTTCCTCGACGAACTTGAAACGATGACGAAGGCCGGTTCTTCACCAGTGAAAGTGGCTTCAAAATAAGAAAGGAAGAGACGATGGTAGTTCTGGCAGTTACGTGGATGGCGAAGACCGGGCAGGAAACGGAAGTCGCCGATATCTTCTCGAAGCTTACCGCTGAATCCCGCAAGGAACCCGGTTGCGCGATGTTTCAGGTACACCGCCACCGCACCGAACCGCGCCGATTTTTTATTTATGAGCAATACAAGGACGACGCCGCGCTGGAATCGCACCGCGGCACGCCACATTTCCTGCAATACGCAAAGAAAGAACTGCCCAAGGTTGCGGATCGTGTAGATGGGCAGTTGTATGACCCGCTCGGTTGAACCGCAAAATTATAAAGTTCAAAAGCCTACTGGGCCAATTCATAGCCCGCGAAGAAAAAGCTGAGTTCGAATCGGGCGGTGTCTTCAGCGTCAGAGCCATGAATGGCATTGTGCTCAATGCTTTGTGCCCACTTTTTGCGGATCGTGCCCTCTTCGGCGTTGGCCGGATTGGTCGCGCCCATGAGCTTACGCAGGTCGGCGATGGCATTCTCCTTTTCCAAAGCCAGTGCCACGATGGGTCCGCTGGACATGAAATCAGTGAGCGAAGTAAAAAATCCTTTGTTGGCGTGGACTGCGTAGAACTGCTCCGCCTGATGCTTTGAGATTTCCAGCATCTTTATCGCCAGAATGCGAAAATGGTTTTTTTCAAATTGTTCAATGATGTCGCCGATTGCGTTTCTGCGCACGGCATCAGGCTTAACAATCGTGAGAGTGCGTTGCAAAGTTTTCATATTCGAGTCTTGGAGTAATCCTTGATTTAAGCGTTGACTTTGTTTCCCATGGCAGCGGCCACGGTTTCGCCGATATCAGCCGGCGATGTGCACATGCGAATTCCTGCCGCCTGCATGGCCTTAATCTTTTCCGACGCAGTACCGTGCCCGCCTGAAATGATCGCGCCGGCATGGCCCATGCGTCGTCCCGGCGGCGCGGTTTGTCCGGCGATGAAGCCAATCACCGGTTTTTTCATCCGCGCTTTCACAAATTCCGCGGCGGTTTCTTCCGCGTTGCCGCCGATCTCGCCAATCATCACCACGGCTTCGGTTTGCGGATCGCGGTTAAACAAGTCGAGTGCATCGGTAAAATTTGTTCCGACAATCGGGTCGCCCCCAATACCGATCGCCGTCGATTGCCCAATGCCGCGGGTGGTCAACTGGTACACCGCTTCGTAGGTGAGCGTGCCTGAGCGCGAAACAATTCCGACCGGACCCTCGCGATGAATCCGCGCCGGCATAATTCCGATTTTGCATTTACCCGGCGAAATAATTCCTGGACAGTTAGGGCCGATCAACCGCGCGCGACGAGTCTGTAAAAATTCCCAGGCGCGGACCATGTCGAGCACCGGAATACCTTCCGTGATGCAGATGATCAGTTCGATCTCAGCGTCGGCGGCCTCCATGATCGCGTCCGCGGCGAAAGGCGGCGGAACAAAAATGACTGAAGTGTCGGCGCCAGTCTTGTCGACCGCTTGCTGCACGCTGTTAAACACGGGAAAACCTTCGTGCGTGGTGCCGCCTTTGCCAGGCGTGACGCCGCCAACGATTTTTGTTCCGTACTCCGCGCAAGCCTTGGCGTGAAAGGTTCCTTCACGGCCGGTGAGACCCTGCACGATTACACGCGTCGATTTATCTACAAGAATGCTCATCTGTCTTTTCGAAACCTCGGGCCCAACCGATCCGTTGTGACGCCCGTTCTACTCTGTGTTTTCCTCTGTGACACTCTGTGTCCTCTGTGGTTAGCACTTTTTCGTGGCTACCAAAACCTCAACCACAGAGAACACAGAGTGTCACAGAGGAACTTCCACAGAGGAAGTCCTACGCACCCCGGGCTGCGGCGACTACTTTCTCGGCCGCGTCTTTCATCGTCTCAGCCACGATAAAGTTCAGGCCCGACTCTTTCAGGATTTCCCTTCCCTCCTCCACGTTCGTTCCTTCCAGCCGGAGAACCACGGGAAGCTGTATCCGCGTCTTGTTGGCGGCCTCGACGACTCCGCGAGCCAGCGTATCAACGCGAAGAATCCCGCCAAAAATGTTAATCAGCACGGCTTTTACATTTTTGTCGCTCAAGAGAATTTCAAAGGCGTGCGTCACCTGCTCGGCATTGGCTCCGCCGCCCACATCGAGGAAATTCGCCGGCATACCGCCCGCGTACTTGATGATGTCCATGGTGGCCATCGCCAGGCCGGCGCCATTCACCATGCAGCCAACGTTTCCATCGAGCTTGATGTAGTTGAGGCTGTACTTCGAGGCTTCGACTTCAAGCGGGTCTTCCTCGGTAACATCGCGCAATTCTTTCAGCTCTGGATGCCGGAACAGCGCGTTGTCATCAAAATTCATTTTGGCATCCAGCGCAAACAAACGACCATCCGCGCACGTGATAAAGGGATTGATTTCCATCAGCGAGGAATCGGTTTCCTGGAAAGCTTTGTACAGCGCGCTCATGAACTTTACCGCCTGATTGATCTGCTCCGGCTTTAGTCCCAGGCGAAACGCCAGCTTGCGTGCCTGGAATGCTTCCAGCCCCATGCCGGGCGTGATGTACTCCTTAAGAATCGCATCGGGATTCTCTTCCGCGACCTGTTCAATTTCCATGCCGCCCGACTTCGACGCCATAAAAACCGGCTTGGCTTCGGCGCGATCGATAACGATTCCCAGATACAACTCTTTTTCTATCGGCAGCGTTTCTTCGATCAGTAATCGTCGAACCACCCGACCTTCCGGGCCGGTCTGATGAGTGACCAGCGTCATCCCCAACATTTTCTCCGCGATGGCGGCGGCCTCTTCCACTGACTTCGCGATTTTGACGCCGCCACCTTTACCCCGTCCACCCGCATGAATCTGCGCCTTCACCACAACGCCCGTAGCGCCGGAATCAAACAAGGCTTTTGCCGCGGCTTCGGCCTCATCGCGGCCCTCCGCCATCTCGCCGCGCGGAACAGCGACGCCATATTTCTTCAAAATTGCTTTGGCTTGATACTCGTGAATTTTCATTCTGCTTCCCGAATCAGGTAGGCACGCTTGCGGCTAAAAAATTGTTGGCAGCAAGCTCTAGATTCTATTAGAAGGCCAGCTGATCGGTAAAGCGAGTCGGGAATAAACGGAGGGTGATCTTACACTTTTAAATTTCGCGATTGATGCGCGGATCAGTCCCTTTCTCTGAAGCCTCTGTGTCCTCTGTGGTTAACAGCTTTCAAATTTTTAACCACAGAGGACACCGGGGGTCCACAGAAGTACACAGAAAATAAGCAAGACAGATTTTTAAACTTATTTCAAGAGTGTCGCTGCTCCGTTGATCTTGAACGATCCAGACACACCTGCCGGTTTCGGCAAGCCTTCTCGATTCACCGGCTGGCCGCCGCCAATCCAGACCTGAACTGCCCCAGCCGCGATTCGTCGGACTCCGCCTTCATCAACGAAACTTAGATTACGATTCGGAATCGTAATCTGCACTTTCTGCGTTTCGCCGGGTTCAAGATGGGCGCGCTTAAATCCCGCGAGGGCTCGGAGAGGCGCCCCTTTCGCACCCGGATGCGTGAAAAAAACCTCTACGATTTCGTCGCTAGCCATCGATCCTGCGTTCTTCACATCAACACTGGCGACCACATCATCTTCCGCTTCAACTGCGCTCTTGTCGAAACTCAAATTGCTGTAATCAAAGTTCGTATAGCTCAACCCGTATCCAAACGGATAAAGGGGCTCGCGAGTGAAATAGCGGTAGGTTCGACCTTTCATGTTGTAGTCATCAAACGCAGGAATTTGATCGACCGATTTATAAAAAGTAAGCGGCAACTTTCCGCTGGGCGAAAAATCTCCCGCTAGCGCCTTGGCCACAGCTGTCCCGCCTTCTTCGCCGGGATACCAGGCCTCGAGAATCGCAGGCACGTGCTGGTCGGCCCAGTTCACAGCAAGGGCACTACCATTCATTAACACGAGAACGACAGGCTTGCCGCTGGCAACCAGCTTTTCGAGCAATTGTTCCTGTGCGCGTGGAAGATCAAGACTAGTACGGTCGCCGCCGGAGAAGCCTTCGATATGGATGGGCATCTCTTCGCCTTCCAGTTCTCCCGCTAAGCCCATTACCGCGACAATCAAATCGGCCTTCTGCACGACGTCTGTGTAACTGCCGTTCGCCCCGGGTGCGTGCCATACCAGCTTTGCCAGTCCAGCGCTGCCTTCCTGCGAACATTCAATCTTGACCGAATAGGGATGCCGGGCTTCGAGATGCAGAGTTTGTTTCCGAGTCTTGGCGGTGTCGCTGTACCACGATTCGCCGACCAACTTCCCGTCGAGCCAGAAGTGAAATGCATCAGTGCCGGTGAAGCCGATTTCGTAATCACCGCTGGTCGGGACAGTCAGAGTTCCCGTCCAACGTACCGAGAAATCTTCCCTGATCTCCGCGCCCGCTCCGCTCCGCCAGTTGAAATCGATTGCCGGATCGGTGCGGGAGATCACCGGCTCGCCCTGCAAGGTTGTCCCTTTGAAATATTCCGCGCTGAGTCCCGGTTGCCCAGATTTGTCCTTCAAGTCCCCGGATGGAACCGGCTCCAGCGGAGGCCCGGTTAGCGAAGATCCGGCAGCATAAAGAATAGTAGAGTCCGCGAATCTATTTCGGATCCCATCCAAAATGGTGACCGGCTTTGATGGCGTACCGTTGTAATTTCCAAGCAAGGGATCGACGCTGTCAGCGTTGGGTCCAATTACCGCGATGGTCTTGTACTTTGCGCCCAGCGGCAAAAGGTGATCAGAATTTTTCAGCAGCACCAGCGTTTCCTGTGCAGCTTTAAGCGCAAGCTGGCGGTGCGGCTCGGTATCGTTCTCGGTAATGGTGATGCTTGAGTACGGCACCGATTCCGGCGGATCAAACATGCCCAGCTTTATGCGTGCGGTGAATAAGCGCCGCACGGACCGGTCGACGTCAGCTTGCGGGAGCAGCCCTTCCTGCACCGCCTTCAACAACGCGTCCCGTTCGATAACAATGTGTTCCTGCGGCCATGCGCAGATGATATCCATGCCGGCTTTCACCGCGTCGGCCATTCCCTCCTCCATCGTCTTCGTGTAGTGATGGCCCTGCGAGATGTCGCTGGCGGCGCCGCAATCGGAAACTACGTATCCACCGAAGTGCCAGTCATCGCGAAGGTGCTCCTGGAGGAGCGTAGGCTGGGCGCACGCGGGTTTTCCGTCGATGGCATTGTAAGCGCACATCACCGATCCGGCGCCCGCGGTTACGGTGGCTCGGAATGCAGGCAAGTACGTATCTTCCAGATCGTGCGCCGAAACTTTTATATCGACAGTGTGCCTGGTAGGCTCGGGGCCACTGTGTACGGCGAAGTGCTTGGGGGTCGCGAGCGCCTTCAGATATTTCGGATCGTCACCCTGCAATCCAGTGACATAGGCGACGCCCATTTGCGCAGTCAGAAACGGATCTTCACCATAGGTTTCCTGGCCGCGTCCCCAGCGTGGATCGCGAAAAATATTTATGTTCGGCGACCATACCGTCAGCCCGTGAAACCAGTCGCTGTACCCTTTTTCTTTGACGCGGTCTGCATATTTGGCCCGGAACTCCGTCCCGATCACAGCCGCTTCTTTGTGCAGCAGATCAGGATCAAACGTTGCCGCCAGCCCAATTGCCTGCGGGAAGACAGTCGCATACCCCTCGCGCGCGGCACCGTGCAAGCCTTCACTCCACCAGTTGTATTCCGGAATGCCAAGGCGGGGAATCGCCGCCGCCACGTGCACCATCTGCGACACCTTTTCTTCCAGCGTCATGCGCGAGACCAGGTCGTCAACTCTCTCCTCAATCGGCAAAGATGGGTTGCGGAAAGGCGCATTCTCGATTTCTGGCGAAACCTGCGAAACATTTCGTTGCTGATTTGTGTCTTGGGCAAAGCTGAGAGCCGAAAACAGTGCCAGCAAAAGCAGAACTTTTTTCATGCCTAAGAGTTCCTCGGTGAATTGCCCGGGCAAGATTTGAGGGCCGCACTAATGTAAATCAAAACGCAGAGGGATGGAACGGTCATCTGCCCACTGACGGCAGAGAACGTCGAAGGCTCAAACTGCCAAGACTCACGCGAAACTTTAAGTTTTAAGCTCGGAAGCTGTTCCCTGAATCAGCTTCCAGGCTTTTTCCACATGGCGATCAGCAGTATTGGTCTGACCGGCGCAGAGGCGGAGGGTGAGCTTGTCATTCAGCCGGGTGTGCGTCAGATACAATTCTCCGCTCTGATTTAGAACATCCATCAGTTTTTGATTTGTCTTGTCGCCAGACTTTAATCGAAAGCAGACCAAATTCAAGGGGACGGGCGCCGCGACTTCAAATCTTTCATCTCCTCGAACCCAATCAGCGAATTGTTGCGCCAGCCGAACGTGCTCGCGAATGTGGAACTGTAAACCTTCAATGCCGTAATACCGCAGAACAAGCCATAATTTCAGGGATCGGAAACGTCGGCCCAGCGGAATCTGCCAGTCGCGGTAATCGATGACCGCTCCGGATTCGGTGGCTTGGTTTCGCAAGTATTCCGGCAATACGCTGAGCGCCTGAATTAACGCTTCGCGATCGGCGACGTAAAAACAATCGCAATCAAAATTGGTGAACATCCACTTGTGCGGATTGAAGCAGTAGCTGTCGGCAAGTTCCAGGCCATCGTGCAGGTAGCGGAATTCAGGGCAAAGCGCGGCAGTTCCGGACATAGCGGCATCAACATGCAGCCACAAATTATGTTCGCGGCAGATCTTGCCGATTTCGGGCACCGGATCAATCGCATTCGAAGAGGTCGTGCCAACGGTTGCGCAGACGAAAAATGGAATCGATCCTGATTGCCGGTCTTCGCTTATTGCCCGCGCCAATGCGTCGGGTTTGATTGCGAAGCGTTCATCTACTTCGATAAGCCGCAGATTCTCGCGTCCGATTCCGGCAATCTTCACAGCCTTCTCAATTGACGAATGCGCGTGAGCTGACGCGTAAGCCACCAACTTTCCGCGGCAACCTTCACGGTTCGAACTGAAATTCGTCGCCCGCTCCCGCGCGGCCAGCACTGCACACAGAGTCGCGCTCGAAGCCGTGTCCTGTATGACGCCGCCCCCGGTGTTTGTGGAAAGAAATTTCTCCGGCAATCCCAGCGCCGGGACCAGCCAATCAAGCACCCGCGTTTCAAGTTCAGTGCATGCGGGACTCGTGGCCCAGAGCATGCCCTGGACGCCTAAACCGGAAGACAGCAGGTCCCCCAGTATGGCCGGCCCAGATGCATTCGATGGGAAATACGCGAAAAAATTCGGCGACTGCCAGTGAGTAATGCCCGGCAGAATCAGCTTCTCGACATCTTGAATAAGATCGCCAAATTCTTCACCCTTCACCGGCGCGCGCAACGGCAACGACTCACGAATCTGCCCAGGCTCTGTTCGCGAAAGCACCGGGAACGATTCAATCCGCGAATAGTAATCGGCAATCCAGTCGATAACTTCATGCCCGTGTCGCCGGAAGTCGTCAGGCGACATGTGGAAAGATTTGGCTGCAGCAGACGGTGCTTTGCCAACGGGCGGCGTTTGCGTTCCAGCTTTACTCATTTTGTAAGTTTAAGCCAGCTGGCCATAGAACATGCGAGTCGAGTATTCGATGCTGATTTTTCCGCCTTGCTGATGCCGATCGAAAATTCGACGCAACTCGTGCAACATGGGCGCGTGATTGGGATGTCCTGGCCCCGGCGCATATGACGACGACATCAGTCGGCCTTCCGCGCCCGCATAATCAAACACCTGTTTCAAATCGAAGTTTCGTTCTTGGAATGGCAACGGATCAAAGAACTCGCCGACCACGGTGTGCTCGTGCCTGACCTCGTTGTAGTCGGTCCCATAACGAAGTAATAGTTCCTCGTAGTCACGAAGAAAAGGTGTGCTGTCCGTTTTTCTTTCGTTCCAGACCAGCACTGCCCAGCCGCCCGGTTTCAGAATGCGGGCGAATTCCTGGCGTGATTTTTGGCGATCGAACCAGTGCCCGGCCTGTGCCGCGGTAACGAAATCGACGCTACGCGCCCCTAACGTTGTCGCCTCGGCGGTTCCGGTCAAACTGGCGAAATTCGGATATGCCGCTAGAAATTCTTCGCCTGCCCGGCGCATCTCCGCATTGGGCTCGATCCCAAAAACGCGGTTCCCGTGCTCGAGCACCAGCTTGGTGAAGATTCCTGTTCCCGATGCAATATCCGCAACGATTGACTCGCGCGTGAATCCGCAATCCCGCTCCAGCGTTTCGATGATTTGCTTTGGATACGAAGGCCGGAAGCGGATGTAAGCATCCACCCTAGAGGAAAAGCGATGAATGGAATCGATAGCGGACATTCGGATGCTATTCGGTAACAACTCACCGACTCGATGTCGAGACTCCCTTTCGATCGAGCACAAAAATCAGATTACCCGCTGGAGTTTCGACCAATTTCTTACGCGGGAGGCCCGTGAGCTCGTTTCCAGTAATTTTAATGTCTCTACATGTCGGAGAACTGAGTGCTTTCGGCCCAGCGCTCACGACCACAAGAGTATCATTGCGCCTTAGAAGACAAAACGAGTGCCCCCACGGGTCGGTGCGGTTGGTGGGCAGCAGATAAGCGGAGTCGGCTGAAGTTTTGCACCCATGATCCTGGCAAAGTGTTCTTGAGTGTCTGTTCGCCAATCTGTGCTGAAGAAACCCATGTATCAAAGAAAAGGGAGTCAGACTCAAAAGCTGCGGGGCCGCTTTTGTATGCGTCCAAATACCCCTGGCCCCGCGCGGACTCTTTTTGGGATTGCTTGACGACAACCAAGTCTGCCGCAGCCTTTTTAAAGATAACTCCGAAGGGCTTCAAGTCTACATTCGCGAAGGTTTTGTCGAGGTTGTGAATCGCCAGGAAATAACTGACCGTGCCTAAAGCCAGGAATACGCCAAGGCCTAGTGTAACCATCCAAACGATTTTTTTTCCTCTTGGCATCACTCTTTGGCTTTTCGAATCGCGATCCCCAGTTCCCTCAACTGCGTTTCGCTCACCGGAGTCGGGGCATCCACCATCAAGTCAACAGCTCGTGCCGTCTTCGGGAATGGAATTACTTCGCGCAAACTCTCAGCCCCGGCAAGGATCATCACAATGCGATCAAGTCCCAGCGCAATCCCACCATGCGGCGGCGTGCCGTACTCCAGCGCCTCCAGGAAAAATCCGAAACGCGCACGCGCTTCTTCATCGCTCATGCCCAGCGCCTGGAAAATTTTGGCCTGAATATCCTGGCGATGAATACGGATAGAACCTGAGCCTAATTCAGTTCCGTTCAGCACCACGTCATAGGCAAGCGCGCGAATCTCGCCCAGCGGCGATTTAGGATCGTGCACCGAATCGATGTTGGCTTCGAGCTTGGCCATGTCCTCTTCATGCAGCGAAGTGAAAGGATGGTGCGCCGGGTTCCAGCGCTTTTCGGTCTTGTCCCACTCAAACATCGGGAAATTCGACACCCAGAGAAAACGAAAATCTTTTTCAGGATCGCCGGTCTTCTCAAACGCTTTGTGCTTTGCCGCATATTTCTGCGCCAGATCCAGCCGCAGAAATCCGCACTTTTCGCAGAAATGCTGGATGCTCTGGTCCATGACCGCGGCATTTTCTTCGCGATGCGCCGCGCCGGCCAGCAACCAGAGATCATCCGGTTCGATCGCCGAATAACCTATGATCTTGTCTGAATGTCCCGGATAGTCTTTCGCAAAACGCTTGGGGTCAGTCATTAGCTGCACAAACGACGGCCCGTGCACATGCTGATACGCACCGTAAGTTCCAATCGTCCGTCGCTCAGTTCCGGAAATGTCGCCCGCCTTCGGAATGCGAATCAACTGCAGCGGAAATTCTTTGCGCATGCGAAACTTCGACGCCAGTTCTTCCCACTCTTGTTCGGTCAAAGCTACGCGGGCATCGACCATCGCAGGCAAACGCAAGTCGGGCTTGTCATTGCCGTATCGACGAATGGCTTCGTCGTAACTGGTGCGCGGAAATGGAGTCTTGATGTCGTGCCCCGCAGCCTTGAACGCCGCAGTCAGAAATCCTTCAACCACCGCCCAGACCGATTCTGGACGCGGATAGGTCATCTCCAGATCGATCTGCGTGAACTCCGGCTGGCGATCGGCGCGCAAGTCTTCATCGCGGAAGCAGCGCACGATCTGAAAATATCTATCGAAACCGGAAATCATCAGGATCTGCTTGAACATCTGCGGCGACTGCGGCAGCGCGTAAAAGTTTCCCGGCTGCACCCGGCTGGGCACTAGATAATCACGCGCGCCTTCCGGTGTGGAGCGCGTCATGAAAGGGGTTTCAATTTCGAAGAAGCCTTCGTCTGAAAGATAATCCCGGATCGCCTTCGAAACTTTATGCCGCATTTCAATGTTGAACTGCATGGGTTCGCGACGAAGATCGATATAGCGATACTTCAGCCGCATCTCTTCATTCGGCAGAACGGTTTCGCTAGGAAGAAACGGCGGCTGCTTCGATTCATTCAGAATGCGCAACTCGTCGACCACCAGTTCGACTTCGCCAGTGGGAATGTTTTTATTGATGGTGTCCGAGTCGCGGCGTTTAACTTTTCCGGTAACCGCGATCACGTACTCATTGCGCAGTTGTTCCGCTTTCCGATGGGCCGCCGGATTCAACTCGCGGTTCAACACCACCTGAGTCACACCGGTCCGGTCGCGCAGATCAAGAAAGATGATGCTGCCAAGATCACGACGGCGGTTAATCCATCCCATGAGCACAGCTTTACCTCCTGCGTCAGAGGGACGGAGAGCGCCGCACATATGTGTGCGTTCTAAATCGCCTAAAAAGTCGAGCAAGCATTGCCTTTCAGAAGAAATTAGCCATCAGCAATCAGCCATCAGTCGTCAGCTCATTCTGCCCTGAAGGCAAGTACTCGATCAACACGCAATGTCTGGTCGATAACAAGCCCGAAAAAATTGCTAACGACCTGTCTTGGCTGTTCGAGGCCATGAAGAGTCGTCGCTGAAAGCGGCGCGAGACTGATTTCTGCGCCAAACCAGAGGGGCCAACACCTAACAGGCCAAGTGTAACGCTTCGCGACACCCAAAGGAAGGTAGCTTCGCATGGGCAAAAAGACAACGAAGGTTCCTGTCTGCGTGAAATTCAAAGTGGATCCTGACAAGAAACGCTAGAGGATCCGCTGGCGCCGAGAAGCAGGACAAATTCGCCCCCGGCATGTCTCTCGCGGGGGCGCAGGGATTCTGTGGCGCCACGGCATGCTGCGCCAGGACCTATGTTGGCCGTTGCGTCCCCGCTCTTCGCCGCAGGAAATAATAACGCACGATCAGGCTGAGAATGAACCAGCCGGCGCCGACCGTGCCCTTCAGCGTGCCGCTGATCTTCGATTTTCCGATACGCGGGTGATAGCTCACCGGGACTTCAACCACGCGAAATCCTCCAAGAGCGCCTTTGAGGATCATCTCAACCGCCCAGCCATAGGTCGGCTCTTCGAGAGCGAGCGCGCGCAGTACCTCAGCACGGCCCGCGCGAAACGGGCCGAGATCAGTCACTTCCACTCGATATAGCAGCCTGATCAGTCCAGCGGCGAGACGATTACCAAGCGCCTGATGCCAAGGCAAAGCGTCAGCGGAACTCCGCCCGTGGAGACGAGAACCGAGTGTGATGTCCGCCCGCCCCTCGGTGATAGGCGTCAAAAGAATCGGCAGTTCTGATGGCCGATCACTGTAGTCGCCGTCCAGGAACACAACTACGTCAGGGGAATTTGCCGCAGCAAGACCCGTAAGGCACGCTCGCCCATAGCCGCGTCGCGGTTCCTGTACGACGCGGGCACCCATTTTTGCGGCGATCTCGGGGGTCCCGTCATTCGAGCTGCTGTCAACAACAATGATCTCTGTGACGAGGTCGGACGGGAGATCGGCTAAGACGCGCCCAATCGCGTCAGCTTCATTATGAGTGGGAATGATAACGGACACTCGCACGTGGCATCAGCTTAAATCAACCACCACGGAGCTGACAGCCACCGTTGCGCCAGCCACGCGTCAACGCCCCATCTCCGGCCCGCGCTTCCTATAGCCAGCCCAAAGGATGCCATCACTGGAACCAAAAGTTCCCAGATCCACGCAGTGCCCCACTCCGAGACCCACAAGCTACCGAGATACAGAAAAGCCACACATGCCGCCGGTCGGGTAAGCAGGCCGATGACGAGGAGGATGCCGAGACCAATCTCGGTGATCGCTTGCATGGGAGCCGCCATTGCCGCGTGACTCGCGGCGAGGCCCATCACTGCCTTCCAGACGGCCGGCGAATGACTGTGCTGGATGTAGTAATTGATCAGGCCTGCGTAACCCGCCGGCGTGTAAAGGCCCTTCCCTAGATTTTCAAAAAACACCCACACGAACATAGCGCCGATGGTTACGCGCACGATTGCCAGACCGCTCGCGGCATGCGGCTGCGGGGCCGCAAAACTTGTGTCACGCATTGAGGTTGGTGTCGTTGTCATGGTGAACCTCGTGCAGTGGATGCTACACCAGATTGCCAATATTCGGCACGGTCAAATTCTTTCTCTGCAGCCGAAATTCCGCGATCGTCCAATTACAAACCATGAAAGTTAACAGACGAAAGCAGCGTGCTGATTCCATTCCACATGATCTGCACCCCAATGCAAACCAGCAGAAAAGCGGAAAGCCTTACGATCACCGTCATTCCTGTTTTTCCAAGTACTCGAGCCAGTCGATCCGCGTACCCGTAACAAAGGAAGATGCTCACTGCGACAAGTCCCATTGCGATGAGTGTTGCCATGATAGGCAAGATGCTGAATCCGTAATGGCGGGTTGAGTTTGCGCCCAATGTTACGGCGACGGAAATCGATCCTGGCCCCACCGTCAGCGGCAGGGTCAGAGGATAGAAGGCGCTACCAAAAACATCATGCTCAGGCGGACGTAAATTCTTTCGGGTCGCGTCGTGTGCCTCCTCTTTTTCCATCAACATACCCCACCCTACTGAGGTGACCACGAGTCCTCCCCCCACTTGCACCACCGGCAGTGAGACACCAAAAAAATTGAGAACGTGCGTCCCGATAAAATATGATCCAATCATCAAAAACAGGCTGTTCAAAGCCACCCGCCATGAGAGCGCTGTGCGAATCTCCCTTGAGTACTTCTGCGTCAAAGCCAAAAAAATAGGACTTCCCGCCAGTGGATCGACGATCGGAAAGAGGGCGCTTAGTGTGAGAAGAAAAATTTTGACCGCTTCCGCCAATGGATTCTCCTTTTACTTGTAAAAGCGTTAGTCCCAAGTCGCTAACTGTTCCAAAAAGTCAGCACTGCCTCTGTGGATTTACTCGGCGTGCTGCGGCCGCCATGGCGAAGCGGCGTAGCATGGTTCCCATCCATGAAATTATTGCACTAACTCGGTCAAAGCTCCGTTGCGCATTCAGAGCAAGACCAAGGAATTACAATTTGATGCTGCGCCGTCGTACAAAACAAAATCCGGCTTTATCGAGCCCATTTTCAGCTAGGCGAAGAGTTAAGTAAATACTTCAGCGCGCTCAAGCAGGTAGGACCCTCCCCGCATAGCTTCGCGTCAAGATGCCGCCTGACTTTCCAGGCCAAGAAATCGCGAATAAAATGACATTCGCGCCGGCGGAAAACTTTTGGGACTCCAAGAGAGACCATGACGGTGCGCCGTGAGCTGCCTTCCGGGCTCACGACATCGATGACCGCAGTCTCCGGAATTAATCGGCGGTGAAGCCCGAAATGAACTACACAGAAATGCTTTCCATCGCAATCGCCGAGGCGCAGAAAGGCCTCGCTGAAGGCGGGATTCCAATCGGCGCCGCAATCTTTGACGCGCATGGGCGCCTGCTGGGGTCGGGACACAACCGGCGCGTGCAGAACAGCGATCCCTCGTTACACGGCGAAACCGACGCATTCCGAAACGCAGGTCGCCAGCGCAGCTACCGCGACCTGATTATGGTTACGACGCTCGCGCCCTGCTGGTATTGTAGCGGGCTTGTACGGCAGTTCGGATTTCAAACCGTAATTGTTGGCGAGAGCCGCAATTTTCAGGGTGGGATCGAATGGCTGCGCTCAATCGGTATCCATGTGGTCGACCTAAATTCTGAAAACTGTTTCTCGATGCTGGCAGATTACATTCAAAAATATCCGCAAATCTGGAATGAGGACATTGGGCAAGACTAGCGTGAACGTGAGAGCTCAACTTGGTGGGGTCAGACGGCTCGATTTCTTGCCAAGTTTCGGCATCACGAATCGGGCATCTCTGATTTATGCTTCTGGAAGCATGCGAATTCAGATTCCGACTTTCCTTGTCCTCTCTTTTGTTTTAGTTGCTGCGAGACTTTATGCCCAGCAGGCTGCTGCGCCAAAGCCCGAAGACACTGAACTCTGGAAACCTGTTCCCAACGTGGTCACACCTGGCGCCGAATGCAACGCGCCTCCCTCTGACGCGATCATTTTGTTCGACGGTAAGAATCTTGACGAGTGGATTGATGTGAAAGACAAATCGGCCGCCAAGTGGACTGTCGCCGGAGGCATACTGACCGTGAATAAGTCTGCAGGCAACATCGAAACCAAGCGGAGTTTTCGCGACTATCAGCTTCACCTCGAGTGGAAAGTTCCGGAGAACATCACGGGCAGCGGCCAGGCCCGCGGTAACAGCGGCGTGTTTCTTGCCTCCACTGGTGCAGGCGATGCGGGATACGAGTTGCAGGTCCTCGACTCGTATCAGAATCAAACTTACGTCAATGGCATGGCCGGCAGCATCTACAAGCAGTCCATTCCGCTGGCAAATCCTACTCGTAAGCCGGGGGAGTGGCAAATTTATGACGTGGTTTGGACGGCGCCGATTTTTAATGCCGACGGGTCACTGAAAGCTCCAGCCTATGTCACCGTGTTCTTCAATGGCGTGCTGGTGCAAAATCATTTTGACCTGAAGGGGCAGACGCTTTATATCGGCCAGCCGTTTTACAAAAAGTACGATACTGCGCCCATCAAGCTGCAGGCGCATGGCGACGCCAGCCAGCCGATCAGTTTCCGGAATATATGGGTCAGGGAGCTGAACTAGCGAAGCGCCGCGCACGCAACCATCCCGCGGACACTAAAGCTATGTTTTAATTGCCCGATGACTCCAGTACGCGTTGGATTCATATGTAGTCTTATCGTTGTCGCCGTTTTGCGAGCACATCCGCAAAGTACGGAACCTAAACCGACGCAGGACTGGGCAGCATACGGCGGCAACCCGGAGCAGACGCATTACTCGACGCTGAGTCAAATCAACAAGTCGAATGTAAAGCAGCTTGAAGTTGCCTGGTCTTATGACACCGGAGAGACCGGGGGTTTACAGACCAGCCCCATCGAAATCGCTGGGACTCTCTACGGCATTTCGCCTACGCAGAAAATCTTTGCCCTCGATGCAGCGACTGGCAAACTGAAATGGAAATTTGATTCCGGCGTTATAGGCACTCAGCCCGATCGCGGCCTTGCCTATTGGGCCAGTGCGGATAACAAAGATCGCCGAATCATCGTCGGCGTAATGAATTTTGTTTACGTGCTCGACGCCAACACTGGCCAGCCAATTCCCAGCTTCGGCGATCGCGGCCGCATTGATCTGCGCGAAGGTCTTGGTCGCGATGCCGCGACGGCTTTCATTTCTCTGACCAGTCCGGCAGTCATTTACAAAGATCTGTTCATCGTTGGCGGCCGACTTCCGGAAACGTTGCCCGCCCTTCCCGGTGATATCCGCGCCTTCGACGTTCGTACCGGAAAACTGCGTTGGAGCTTTCACACCATTCCCCATCCTGGAGAATTCGGTTATGACACCTGGCCGAAAGACGCGTGGCAAAAAAGCGGCTCCGCCAATAACTGGGCTGGAATGTCGATTGATCCAAAGACGGGCATTTTGTATGCGCCGACCGGCTCTGCCGTTTTCGATTTTTATGGCGGTGACCGGATCGGCGACAATTTATTCGCCGACTGCGAACTGGCGCTCAACGCCGAAACCGGCGAGCGCATCTGGCATTTTCAAGGCGTCCATCACGACATTTGGGACCGCGATTTCCCAGCGCCTCCGGCACTGGTTAGAGTCATGCACGACGGGAAACAAATCGATGCCGTCGCTCAAACCACCAAGCAAGGATTCGTTTACTTGTTTGATCGCGCAACCGGCAAGCCGCTCTTTCCAGTTGAATCTCACAAATATCCGCCAAGCGATGTGCCGGGGGAACTCGCAGCCGCAGAGCAGCCACTTCCGACAAAGCCCGCGCCTTATGCTCGGCAGCGCCTGACAGAGGACATGCTCACCAACCGCACGCCTGAAGCACACCAGTGGGCGGTCGAACAATTTCGGACCTATCGCAGCGACGGACAATTTGTTCCCCTCGGCACGAAACAGAACACCATCATTTTTCCCGGCTTCGATGGCGGCGCGGAGTGGGGTGGGCCGGCATTTGATCCTGAGTCAGGAATTCTCTACGTCAACTCGAGCGAAATGGCCTATGTGGTCAAACTCATCGAGAACACCGGAAATCCATCAGAGCGGTAAAGGAATTTATCAGAGCCAGTGCACCATTTGTCATCGCGATGACATGAAAGGTTCGCCGCCGCTCTTCCCCTCGTTAGTTGGCGTGGGCAATCGCATGACTCAGGAACAGATCGCGGACCGAATTCGAAAAGGCGGGGGCCGCATGCCCGGCTTTCCCAATCTCGCCGCCGGCGGAAGTTAATGCGCTGGTCTGATTACGTGAGCGAGGGCGAGAACAAAGAGTTGTCATCCGGGCACCAACTCCGCCGCTCATGCGTTTCCGGTTTTCCGGATACACCCGCTTTCACGACCCCGATGGTTATCCGGCTATAGCTCCGCCTTGGGGGACATTGAATGCGATAAACCTGAACACCGGCGAGTACGCGTGGAAAGTTCCATTAGGCGAATATCCTGAGCTTGCCGCTAAAGGCATGACGAACACAGGCAGTGAAAATTACGGCGGGCCGATCGTGACCGCGGGTGGCCTGCTCTTCATTGGCGCCACCAACTACGACAAGAAATTTCGCGTCTTCGATAAATCCACGGGCGAACTGCTCTGGGAGACCACACTTCCCTTCTCCGGCAACGCCACGCCCATCACTTACGCAGTGGATGGCAAGCAGTACGTAGTAATTGCGGCCGGCGGAGGCAAAGACTTGAAATCACCTTCCGGCGGCGTCTACGTGGCGTTCGCTCTAAAGAGTGCGGAATGAGTCGTCGCGAATTTTCCAAAGCATCTCCAGGTCGAAAGGAAATGACTGATGCCGATTGAAGGCTCGACTCAGAAGCAAAATGGGCGACTACGCTTGGGAATGGTTGGCGGAGGGCCAGGAGGTTTCATCGGCGCCGTGCATCGAATTGCCGCTCGCCTTGATGATCGATACGAGCTAGTCGCGGCTGCCTTGAGTTCAGACGCAGAACGGAGCCTTGCAGGTGCAAGAGAACTCCACATTCCTCGCGCATATCGCAACTTCGAAGAAATGGCGGCGGCTGAGTCAAAACGGCCCGACGGAATCGACGTGGTGTCGATCGTCACTCCGAACAATCTGCACTACGCTCCGGCGAAGGCGTTCCTCGAAGCCGGGATCCATGTCGTCTGCGACAAGCCTCTGACCACCACTCTCGGGGACGCACTGGAATTAGCCGAACTGGTGAAAAGAACTAGTCTGGTGTTCGGATTGACCCACAATTACACCGGTTATCCCATGGTTCGGCAGGCGCGTGAAATGGCGCGCGCCGGAGAACTCGGGCCAATCCGATTGATCCAGGTTGAATATGTGCAGGATTGGTTGTCGACTCCACTCGAGAAAACTGGGCAGAAGCAAGCGGAGTGGCGCACCGATCCCGCGCGCAGCGGGCCAGCTGGCTCGCTCGGAGATATTGGAACGCACGCGTACAACCTCGCGTGTTTCGTGACCGGACTATCTTGCGAGCAAGTAGCGGCCGATGTGACTACGTTTGTGCCCGGAAGGCGACTGGACGACAACATTCATGTGATGCTGCGTTTTGCGAAAGGCGCAAAGGGCGGACTCTGGGCGACCCAAGTAGCGCCCGGAAATGAAAACAACTTGAGCCTGCGGGTATATGGCGAGAAGGCCGGACTCGAATGGCGGCAAGAAGATTCGAACCAACTCGTATTCACGCCTTTAGGTGAAACACGAAGAATTATTCGCCGTGGCAGTGCCGGCACCGGCCACGCTGCTGCTCACGCAACCCGCATTCCCAGCGGCCATCCGGAAGGATATTTGGAGGCGTTTGCGCAACTTTACACCGATCTTGCCGAACAGATCACCGCGAAGATCGAGAACCGTCCACCTGATCCAGACTCGCTGTTAGTCCCGGGTGTAACAGACGGCGTCGAAGGGGTGAAATTTATCAACGCGGTGCTGGAGTCATCGCGCAACCGCTCGGCCTGGACTTCAATTTCGCATTCGTACTGAGGCTTGGTTGGGCTGCTCAAGACGATTTCAGCAAGCGGTCGAGTTTGAATTCAGCCAGTGGCGTTTCCCGTCCCAGCACTGCATCGCTGGCCATGTCTCCGAATACCGGCCCGTGTTTAAAGCCGTGACCCGATCCTCCACCGATAATCCAGACATTCTCCGCCTCGGGATGACGGTCCAAAATAAAGTTCCCGTCCGTGGAGTTCTCGTATTGGCAGACGCGGCTTTCAATCAGTGGCGCATCGGTCAGCGCGGGAAAACGAAATCGCAAGTAAGCGCGCGCCGCCGCCAAACTTTCGGGCGAAATCTCGCGCTCCATAGTTGTGGGATCGACGATTCTTCCGCGAGTATCGTCGGCGATCTTGAAACCGCGCCACTGATTTCCGGGAATGCCGTAGAACCCCAGCTTTCCAGGCGAGCCGTCAACTTCACGTTTGCTATCGTCGCCCCAGACTGGCATGTGCGCATCGGTGAAACGCAAGTCGCCGGCGGGTGTTCCGAAGAAAAACACCTCCTGGCGAGTGGGAGTGATGAGAGGCGCCAAAAATCCAAAAACTTTGCCCAGCCAAGGCCCGCATGCAAAAACGTAGGAATCGGCATTTATCACTTCACCTGACCCAAGCTTAATTCCCTGCATGGAGTTCGATGCGATCAAACCAGGCGCTACCTGCGCCTGCTGATATTCCCCACCTTCTTTGATGAACGCATTCAGCACCGCCTCACAGGCGCGTCGTGCAGCCAGGTAACCAGAGTCCGGCTCATAAACGCTCCACGAAATTCCGTCAAAATTGATTTGTGGCCAGCGGTGGGCGCACTCGGTGGCGGAAAGTTTCTCAAAGCGAACGCCCGCTTCGCTCAGCAATGGCAACGCTGCGCTCTCGTACGTATCATCCCTGCCCGCCATCCAAAGTACACCCGTGCGGAAGAAGAGTTTGAGGTTCCATTGCTGCTCGAACTCTTTCCATAACCGCAACGCTCGCGCAGCCATACGCGTGTATACCCGCCCAGAACCATAGGTCGCGCGAATCACGCGGGTCTCGCCGCCGGAACTCGAACGAGAATTTGCTGGACTCCACGCGTCAAGCAATGTGACCTTGGCTCCCTTCTTCAGCAGCTGGAGCGCCGTCCAGCCGCCGAATGCGCCAGCACCAACCACAATCACCGAGTTTCGAGGAAAACTTGCCAATGTGCGTGATCCGATCAGATAAGCCCTCGCGGCGGCGGAACTCCTTAAGCGGAGCGCCTAAGAAAATACGCCGGAACTTTCCGTCCTAATTGCAGCCGTACAGGATTCTAGCAACGTCAATCAACGGGCACTACAATTTCTGATCGCGACTGTGGCGGCTTCTCAGCCAGTCAGAGTTCGCTTATGGACGTTACGATTGGAATAATTGATTATGAGCTGGTTTATCTGGGCTTTGCTCTCGGCGTTCTTCGCCGGGCTTACCGCAGTCCTCGCGAAGGTTGGAGTTGCTCACGTGAACTCCAACCTGGCCACCGCCATCAGAACTGTCGTGATTCTGATCTTCGCCTGGTCTGTCGCTCTCTTCACTGAAAGACAGCCCTTGTCGACAATCGGCACGCGAACCTGGGTTTTTCTCGTCCTGTCCGGCATTGCCACCGGATTGTCCTGGCTTTGTTATTTCCGCGCCTTGCAACTTGGCGAAGCTTCGCGGGTCGCTCCCGTGGACAAACTGAGCGTCGTCATCGCGATCGCGTTGGCCGCGATTTTTCTCCACGAACAACTGACGTGGCATCATTGGTGCGGGGGACTACTGATCTTCAGCGGTGCACTGGTGCTGGCTT
This sequence comes from uncultured Acidobacteriota bacterium, assembly GCA_963702345.1. Taxonomy (GTDB): domain Bacteria; phylum Acidobacteriota; class Terriglobia; order Terriglobales; family Acidobacteriaceae; genus Gp1-AA145. The sequence continues at coordinate 482,604 of CAVPCD010000019.1, forward strand.
ACGCATGATCGGCTGAAGTGTTAACGTTACGGTAGAAAAAGCTAAGATGTAGTCAACGTCGAACGTAGCTCAAAGCTTAAGCCGATCAATCAAATGAAAATTCTTCTTCTGGGCGCGGGAAAAACTGGATCGCTTGTCGCGGAAGCGGCCCGCGAGCGCGGTCACGTGGTCACGGTGTTACGATCTGCAGACAACATCCACGCTTCAGGCCTGACGCACGAACTACTCAATCCGATAGATGTTGTTTTGGATTTCACCACGCCGGATTGCGTGCTGGCGAACATTCGCGCCTGCGTGGCCGCTAAAAAGAATATGGTTGTAGGCACGACAGGGTGGTACTCGGAAATTCCCAAGATTCGAGCCGAGGTGGAAAAGCAGGAATGCGGTTTCCTGTACGGTTCGAATTTCTCCATCGGCGTAAATCTTTTTTTCGATCTGGTGCAAACTTCCGTCCCGGCCCTGCAGTACAAGTATTTACCTCACATTTATGAGCGTCATTACGCGCAAAAGAAAGACGCGCCGTCGGGCACCGCGGTCACAATTCAGAACTTATTGCAGAAGAACTCCGATTTGGAGATTGAAGTCACGTCCTTCCGCGAAGGCGAAGTGATTGGAATGCACGAAGTGGTGCTGGATTCCACGCACGACACAATCTATCTCTGCCATGACGCCAAATCCCGACGCGGGTTTGCTGAAGGCGCAGTGCGGGCGGCCGAGTGGATTGCCAGCAAAAACGGCTTTTTCGATTTCAAGGATGTTTGGCGGGAAGTATAGCCGACCGAGTTTTCCATTCGCTGCCTATTCGCGCTATCTTATTCTCATGCAGCTTCGCGGATGCGGCACCGCCCTCGTAACCCCCTTCCATCAGGATGGATCGCTGGACGAGCAGGCATTCAAGAACCTGGTCTCCTGGCAAATCGAATCCGGCATCGATTTCCTCGTCCCATGCGGAACCACCGGCGAAACACCGACGCTCACTCACGAAGAATGGCTTCGGGTGATCGATCTGACCATCGATGTCGCCGCTGGGCGGGTGCCTATCGTCGCCGGCGCAACTTCGAATTCGACCCATGAGGCCGTTGCCAAAGCGGAGGAAGTCGCTGCACGCTCCGGAGTGGACGCAATTCTCACTGCTTCCCCCTACTACAACAAGCCGACGCAGGAGGGCCAGTACCAGCACTTCAAAGCCATTGCGGAGGCGGTAAACAAGCCGATCATCCTTTACAACGTGCCGGGCCGCACTGCGGCAAACCTTGAGGCCGGTACGGTGGCGCGACTTGCTGAAATTCCAAATGTTGCGGGGGTAAAGGAAGCCAGTGGCAATCTCACGCAGATAGCGGAAATCTGCAGCGCTGCGCGCGAAGGGTTCTCTGTTTTGTCGGGCGACGATGCGCTAACCTTGCCGGTGATTGCACTCGGCGGTGTAGGACTTATTTCTGTCGCCTCAAACGAAATCCCGCGCGAGATGGCCGAGATGACGCGCGCCGCGCTGAATAATGATTGGAACAGCGCGCGACAGATATGCCGCAAATTCTTGCCGCTAATGCAGGCCAACTTCATCGAATCGAGCCCGATGCCGGTGAAGGCGGTGCTGGCAATGATGGGACGCATCGAGGAAGCTTACCGGCTCCCAATGGTTCAGGTCAGGCGCGACACGCGTTCAAAGCTGCAAAAGATTGCTTCCGATGCCGGACTGATCGCCAAAGCCGAAGTCGCTGCCGCCAACTCGCACGCATTCTTCGTATATGAGAATTGGGCTTCGGGACCACACAAAGCGGTTTTGCATCGCTCGACCTGCGGCCAGTGCAGCAACGGAAAGGCCCGTCCCGCCGGGCATTCAGCGAATCATGCACAATGGCACGGGCCCTACCCCACGCTCGCGGAAGCCCGCCAGGTCACGCACACACTGCCGAATGTATTGATTCGCAGCGAGTGCAAATGTATTTGAAAGCAAATGCAGAAGTAAGAAGCCGGAATGCAGAAGTAGCGATCGCTTTAATTCTGCATTCTTAATTCTGACTTCTGCATTCCGGCACTGAACTCATGCTTCCGCTCAGCGCCTGCTCCCTTCCTTTATACTTGTCCGTCCATGGACTCCCTGCAATCCCAGATTGAAAGGCTTGCGTCCGCTGATCAACTCGGTCAGGATGCACTTGAAATATTTCTTAAATTTCGTGACGCTCTCACCCGAGGGGAACTTCGCGCCGCCGAAAAAATAGGCAGTGGGTGGAAGGTGAACGTCTGGGTAAAGCAGGGCATTCTGCTTGGATTTCGCTTGGGCGAGATCACGCAGATGGGCAGCGGAGAGTGCCTTTCATTCGTCGACAAAGACACTTTTCCCGCTCGCAAGTTTACCGTCGCCGACAAAGTAAGAGTTGTGCCAGGAGGGTCATCCGCGCGACTGGGCGCATACATTGCACCGTCAGTCATTTGCATGCCGCCGATGTTCATCAACGTGGGGGCGTACGTTGATGAGGGCACGATGATCGACTCCCATGCACTGGTCGGTTCGTGTGCGCAAATTGGCAAACGCGTTCACTTGAGTGCGGCGGCGCAAATCGGGGGTGTGCTCGAACCCGTGAATGCCGCGCCAGTGATCATCGAAGACGACGTGCTGGTGGGCGGCAATTGCGGAGTTTATGAAGGCACGCTGGTTCGTTCACGGGCGGTGTTAGGAGCAGGTACGATTCTGACACGATCCACTCCGCTTTACGACTTGGTGCGCGGAGAGGTTTACCGCGCGACAGATGGAAGTCCGCTTGAGGTTCCGAACAACGCGGTAGTTGTCCCTGGATCACGCGCTGTCAACAAAAGCAAAGCGAAGAGATTGGGGAATATCGCTCTACGCGCCCGTGATCGTGAAATATCGCGATGAAAAAACTGACCGCGGAGTGGAACTTGAAGACTGGCTCAGATGAGATTGCAGATTGCAGATTGCAAAATTGAGCAATAGCGATCGCAGATCGTCAAATCTGAAATCTACAATCTTCAATCTAGAATCCGAATTTTTCAGTACTTCACAATCGCCGCGAACGACTTCGCATCCAGACTTGCGCCTCCAACCAGCGCGCCGTCGATTTCTTCTTGTGACATAAGAGCTTTCGCGTTTTCAGGCTTGACCGATCCGCCGTATAGAATTCGCAGCCCGTCGCCGAATTCATCGCCAAAAGCCTTCGCCGCCTCGCCACGAATGAGCACGTGCGCGTCCGCAGCCATTTCCGGAGTCGCTGTCTTTCCCGTGCCGATAGCCCAAACCGGCTCGTAGGCAACCACGAGCTTAGCCGCCTTTTTTGCCGAAAGAGCATTGAAGGCCCGCATGCACTGGCGCCGCAAAACATCCTCGGTCAGCCCGGCTTCGCGCTCTTCCAGAACTTCACCGACACAAACAATCGGCGTCAGCCCATGCTCAAGCGAAGCTTTAAGTTTCAGGTTGACCGTATCATCGGTTTCACCGAAATATTGACGGCGCTCAGAGTGGCCAATGATCACGTGCGTGCACCCGACCGCAACCAGCATCTGCGGGGCGATTTCCCCTGTGAACGCGCCCTCATCTTTCCAATAAACGTTCTGTGCGCCAATCGCTATCTTTGACGCCTTGGCTGATTCGGTCGCCGCCTGAAGATCGACGTAGGGCGGGCAGATGACAATCTCATCGCGATTGTGACCAGAAATCATCGGCAGGAAATCACGGAAGAATTCCTTCGTCTGCGCGGGGTTCTTGTACATCTTCCAGTTGGCGGCGATTACTTTCTTGCGACTCATTTCCGAAGTCCTCAATGTGAATAGAGTAGCCGCTCAATGGATCAGCGGTGATAGATCGCGGAGCGAAGAGATAACCGGCGGGCCAACCGGCGAATTGTTCGTGCGACTCAGATGGACGCCACGCATTCCTAAATGCCCGGCTGGGCACCACGTCGGCCTCCAGATCGTCGCCGACGTGGACGCATTGCTCATACGAATCGCCGGCCCGACGGCAGGCCTCAAGAAAAATGCTGTGCGATGGCTTCCCCAGGCCGACATCTTCGGAGTAGACCATTACCGAAAAATAGTGCAACAGGCCGGCACGCTGCAATTTTCCTATTTGCTGCTCCCGCGCACCATTTGAGATGATGCCCAGCGGTTTGCCAGCGAGCGTCTGCAGGCAAGGTTCAGCGTCGTCAAATGGACGAGTCAATGCTTCGTAGTCGCGGATGAAAATGTAGTAGCGGGCATCCGCTTCCTGGTCACTCATTTCAGGCGCGGCAAACACTTCTCTGGTACGCGCCCGCCGCTGCTCCCAGAGCGAAACTTCGCCGCGGCAGAAACGGTTAAAGTGTTTGTTTAAGATCTCTTCCCAGGCCTCCGGAAATTGTTCGCGCGAAAAAGGAATGACTCCAGGGAATTGATCAAAAAAACTCAGGCTCGCCGCCGCCGAAGCGCTGGCATGATCAATAAGCGTGCCGTCAATATCGAAAAAAATCATTCGATGGGAACCAGCCAATGCAGAGCTAAAGCAGTGCTCTAGCGTTTGTCGGTAAGCGCTTTGACTCCGGGCAATTCTTTGCCTTCAAGAAATTCCAGCGACGCCCCGCCGCCGGTTGAAATATGCGAGATTTTGTCAGCTACTCCCGCCGCAGTGACCGCGGAAACTGAGTCACCACCACCCACGATCGAAGTCGCTCCCGCGTTGTCAGCGACAGCGCGCGCTACTTTGAAGGTGCCCTTGGCGAACGGAGACATTTCAAATACACCCATCGGACCGTTCCACACGATGGTAGCCGCGCGAGAAATTTCCTCGGAAAAAAGTTCAACCGACTCCGGCCCAATATCCAGTCCCATTAGGTTTTCAGGAATGCTCTTAACGATCTGTGTTTTTGCGCCAGCGTCGATGCGATCCGCAACCACGTGGTCAATTGGAAGGAGAAATTTCACCTTGCGCGATTTTGCGTCCTGCAAAATCTTTTTTGCCAAATCCAGTTTATCTTCTTCCACGCGCGATTTCCCGACCGGCTGGCCTTGCGCCTTGAGGAAGGTGTACGCCATTGCGCCGCCAACGATCAGCGTGTCGACTTTGGTCAACAGGTTCTCGATTACCCCAAGCTTGTCGCTTACTTTCGCGCCGCCCAGTATTGCGATGAATGGCTTCTCCGGGTGCGACATCGCTCGACCCAGATATTCCAGCTCTTTTTCCATCAATAGCCCAGCGGCCGATTTCTGCACAAACTTGGTGATCCCTACAGTCGAAGCGTGCGCCCGGTGTGCCGTTCCGAACGCATCATTCACGTAGTAATCGGCAAGCCCGGCGAGTTGTTTAGCAAACTTTTCGTCGTTGGCTTCCTCCTCCGCATGGAAGCGCAGATTTTCCAGCAGCAGGGTCTGACCTTTTTCCAGCTTCCCGGCCATCTCCTCGGCTTCAATGCCCACACAATCCGGGCAGAAACCGACGTTTTCCCCGCGCCCCAATTCTTTGTCGATCAACATGCGCAGGCGCTCGGCAACGGTCTTCAGGCTCATCTTTGGATTCGGCTTGCCTTTCGGGCGCCCCAAATGCGAAGCCAAAATCAGACGCGCGCCGTGCCGCAGGGCATACTCGATAGTTGGCAAAGTTTCGCGGATGCGCGTGTCATCCATGACCCGGCCATCTTCGAGCGGGACATTGAAATCCACCCGCATAAGAATTCTGTGATCGTTCAGCGGCAGATCGCGAATGGAAAGCTTTGACATGTGCGTCACCAAGAGTTCAAGTGATGAGAGGTCAGTGGCTAGTAAACGGACAACTGCGAATCACTAACCACTGAAAACTGTTTTATAGGCCTTTGCTTCCGATGAAATTGATCAGATCACGAACGCGGCAGGAGTATCCCCACTCGTTGTCATACCAGGAGACCACCTTGACCAGATTACCCACCACCAGGGTGCAGGGCGAATCCACGATCGAGGAACGGGAGTCGCCCTTGAAATCCGACGAGACCAGTTCGTTTTCTTCGTATCCGAGATAGCCTTTCAGCGGCCCGCTTTCGGAGGCTTTCTTCATGGCAGCATTCACTTCTTCTTTCGTGGCCTTCTTCTCGACCTGCGCTACGAGGTCGACCACCGAGACGTTGGGTGTCGGCACGCGAACCGCGAAGCCATCCAGCTTTCCGGCCATGTCAGGGATAACCAGCTTCAACGCTTTTGCCGCACCAGTGGAGGTTGGAATCATGGACAGCGCAGCCGCGCGTGCACGTCGCAGATCCTTGTGCGGGAAATCGAGGATGACCTGATCATTGGTATAGGAGTGGATCGTGGTCATGGTCCCGCTGATGATCTTGAATGTGTCATGGATCACTTTAACAATGGGCGCTAAACAATTCGTCGTGCAGGATGCATTAGAGATGATGTTATGCTTGGCCGCGTCGTACTTGTCGTGATTTACACCAAGCACTAGGGTGACGTCTTCATTCTTCGCCGGCGCCGAGATGATCACTTTTTTCACCGGGCCGCGCAAATGCTTCTTCGCGTCATTGGCATCGGTAAAACGCCCCGTGGATTCAATCACCACTTGCACGCCCACGCTCTCCCAGGGCAGCGCCGCCGGATCTTTCTCTTTGAACACGCGAATGGTCTTGCCATCCACCTGAATACTGTCGGCGCCGGCCGTTACCTTGTTGGACAGGTTTCCCAGTACCGAGTCATATTTCAGCAAATGAGCCAGCGTTTTCGGATCGGTGAGATCGTTGACCGCAACGAATTCCAGATTTGGATCCTGCAAAGATGCGCGCAGAACATTTCTGCCAATCCTTCCGAAACCGTTAATGCCGACTTTGATAGCCATGTATCCTCCGATATGAATTGATCTGCCCTGATGAAATTTGATCTGTTAGGGGAAACAAGAATGTTAACAGCCACCCTCGAACTGCCGCAAATTGCAACCACTCATTGCACCAACGATAAGATCGTGGACATCTGTGATCTTGGTCACAGACATAGCTGAAACTCGCAACTCAAACTCACCCGGCGATCTCAATTTCCAGATATTCATTCTTGCTATTCCAAAGCGATAATCGCGCGAATAGATATTTGCGATTGATAACTTCTTTTACCGGGCCGAACTGCTCCAGCGGAAGAATCCTGGCTCTGCCGGCGAATTCTGGGCCGATGATTTTTCCCCGAATCGTGCATGGAGCCACTCTTACGCTCGGATTGTTGCGAATGCGCTTGGACTTGCCTGACTCGATTCGCGTCTTCACGTAAAGTTTGCCGTCTCGTTCGGCGAACCAAACCGGCGTGGCCACACCGACTCCGCTTTTGCGGAATGTGGTCAGACAAATATATTTTTGACCTCGTATTTCATTTGGAATCGGCATAACCCTCCTACCCTCTATCGCACTTTGGTTGTCAGGCTTTAGAATCGAACACACTGCACAAATCTTAAGTCGCTGGACGCATCAAGTGATTGCTCGCCAGCGATCCAATATGTTACAAGGCCACACATGCGTAAATGGATGCAGGACAAACTGAAACGACGTAAAAAGTCTGAAGAGGCCGCGGCCGCCGGGCCAGCGCCCTTGCAGCCGGCATATTTTGAAGCCGAGCCGGAATCGAGCCGCCGGACCCAGCATCGTGAAGAAGCCCCTGAGCCGCACGTCGCGGAGGCTGAATCGGATTCGAATCACGAGCCGGCCGCTCCAGTTGAGGCACGCGAGAGTTCCGGGCCGTCAGCCGCGCCCTCAGATCAGACACGTCGCCCTCGCCGCCGGCGCCGTGGTGGCCGTGGCCGGAAGCGGCCCGGACAGCAGAGTTCACCGCAACAGTCACCAGCTACGACGGATTCGACGCCCGCGCGCTCCGTACCGGCCGCAAGGGCAACACCTTCTACCCCGGCCGCTCAACAGCCTTCAAAAGGAATCGTGGTGCTAGCGGTTGGTCTTCCTGGATCGGGTAAGAGCTCATGGTTCAAGCGCCATAACATCACGCCACTATCGAGTGACGTTCTGCGCTCAATGCTCTTTGACGATCCATCGGAACAGCGCTTTCAGGATTTAGTTTTCTCTAATCTTCGTTCCATGCTGAAGGCGCGGCTCATCGCCCGCCGCCCTACCAACTATGTCGACGCAACAAATCTAACTCCCCAAGAACGCAACAATTGGGTCAAGCTGGCCAAAGATTTCGGTTACGAAGCCCAGGCCGTATTCTTTGACGTTCCGCTCGAGGTCTGCATCGAGCGCCACAACCGCCGCGACCGCATAGTGCCGGAAGATGTGATGCGCAAGATGTCGGCGAAGCTCAAAGCCCCGACATTCGATGAGGGCTTCGCCAAGATTACTGTGGTGAGGGTGAAGCAGAAGGCGGAGTAGCAAGTTTCAAGGTTTCAAGGTTTCACACGTTCAAGGTTCGAGGTTTCAGAGTTTCAAGGAAATCACAGCACGACTGTGAAACCTTCGAAACCTTGCAACTTTGAAACCTTGTTCTTCAACTTCTCCACTTCAAAGTCACTGGCCCGCTCATCGGATGCTTCATCTCTCCACCCGTTTGTTTCGCTTCCAGGTGCGCCGCCTTCAACCCGAAGTACCACTTAGCGGGACGGTCTGCGTCATCGATCAGCATCAGATGCGGGTTATGCTTCAGGCCTTCGCTCTGCAGCTCCATGGTGCGGCGGTCTTGCTCTACGAATTTCGCAAAGACAAATCTCAGCAGCGATGGCCCGAGTGGCACAAAGCGGAAAATGTTCCAGCAAGCCACCACGTCAATCCGGCACTGGTCGCGGGTGATCGGCGTGACCGTGGTCAACGACGAAAACCAGTACTTCCCTGCTCGAATCGTTTCGAGCCGCAGATTCGGCAAAACAAAATCAATTGTGGTGGTAATCGAGTCAGCGTTAGCGTAAAGGCGCAGCAGTTTGTACGGCGCGCTGTTCGAACTCGGGGTATGCGCGCTCATGCGAAACCCGTTCGCGATCGGCTCAAAGTGTTTTTGCTTTTCGTGAATGCTGTGCTGCGAGCGCCACCACCAAGCCTGATGCACAAATGGCCCATGTGCTGGGTCCATCAACCCGATGATCCCGTGATCGACGGTCGAGGGCATAGCTGAGCTCAGGTATGCGGTCTTGAATTTTTCGCTGAACGTTGGCACGCACGGAGCTGCGGCCAGCACTTCGTCGCGCCGAGTGAATCCTGCCCCGGCAGGACCAGCATCAGGAATGAACACCCAAATAAAACTGTCGCGCTCTTCGCAGGCAAAGCTGCCGGCGTAAATGCGATCGATCTTAAGATTCTGGTCCGCGGTCAGCGAGGGGATCAGCCGGCATTGCCCACTGGCCGCATCGAATTTCCAGCCGTGGTAACTGCACTCGACCTGCTCGCCATCGAATCTACCGCAGAAAAGCGGCATGCCGCGATGCGGGCAGGCGTCGCGCAGTGCAAATGCTTTCTGATTGCGATCCCGCCCAATCACTAGCGGAATTTCGAGCAGCATGGCTTTCTGCAACGCACTGCCCCTGACTTTTTCCGACGGCAGTGCGCGATACCAGAAGCCGGTGAGCATCAACGAATCCGGCGCTTCGCGCTTGAGTGTATCGGGAGCAGCCATGAGAAAAGTCAGCGTATCACACGGCTGGTGTGGGTCGGACACTCCTGTCCGACCAATGCCGGCGGCTCGTCGAAAAAGGAGGCGTCTCGGTGGCCCTAAACAAAAGTCAACTGCGTCGGACAAAGAGTGTCCGACCCACACGAGTTACTTCGCGACCGCATTCGCCCGACTCTCGGCAGTCAGCCGGCCGAGAGCCTTCTGCGCGTCTGCTGCATATGGTCCGTGCGGAAGGATTTTCAGGTACGCCCGATAGTAAGTGACCGCCTCGGTTAGGTCTCCAGTCTTGTCGAGCGACTCCGCTAACCGGTAGGTGGCGATGGCATCGTCCTGCTTGTAAATCAGGGCGTGCTTGTAGCGTTCAATCGCGGCCTTGTAGTTCTTCCGTTTGAAATAGTAATCGCCTACTTCCACGTCCTTAGCAGCCTTGTGCGGGTCCCAGGGATGCATCTCCTGCACGTCTGAAGGCGCCTCTTGGGCGTCAGAAATCGCGGCCCCGCTCATGGGGTGGTTCTTCTCGTCATCTTTGGGAGGGCTCAAGTCAACCCGCGTGTCTTTGCTCGAGCTTTCCTCGGCGGCGCGGGCTGCATTTTCTTCTTTTTCATCCTGGCGCGAGGCCTGAGGCAAGGAGTCATCCTGCTGGGCTGCCATCTGGGGGACGTAGCAGAAACAAACCGAAACACAAGCGACCACAACAACGAATAGACGGATACGCATAGGCTTATTTTACTCCGCTCAGGACGGGCCATTGACCGACCGTGAGGCGCAAAAAAGCCGCCCTGGTTAAAGGGCGGCTGTTGGCGAAGTCCTCCGGGGAGGAGGGAAAACTCTTACATCGAAGGCGGAGCCGGAGTTGCTGCCGGCTGTTGCGTCGTCGCGCCAGCGGTATTCGTCATAAGACGAATATCGACACGGCGGTTAGCGGCGCGGCCTTCGCGGGTCTTGTTCGGCTCGGCTGGCTTATCCTTCCCCAATCCGATCAAGTAGATCTTGTGGGCGGGGATATTGTATTTCGAGCTCAGATACTGAATCACCGAGTCCGCGCGGCGCTCGCTAAGGCTGTAGTTATAGTCTGCGGGGCCGACCGAATCTGTACCGCCCTCGACTGTGATGATGTAGCCCTTGGTGTTCGGAACAGCGCTGGCCATCTTGTCGAGTTCGTCTTTGGCTTGTGTGGTCAGAAAGTCTTTGTCAAAGCCAAAGTGGACCGAGGTCTCGCTCACGATCTTATAGTTATCGAGGTTGGTGACGGCATCGGTCAGAACGTCAACCCGGTGGACGGCGTTGTTCGCCAGGGTTTGGGCTTGCGCAGCCGTCTGTCCGGCAGCCTGGGCTTTTTGATCCGCAGCTGCAGTGCGGGTATTAACGTCTTGAATACCGGCCTGGGCGCGGGCGTCGACATCCTTGATCGCCTTGGAATTCTGGGCGGTCAGATCGTCGAGCTCATTGGTTTTGTTAATAATCGGCGTGGTCTGGTCTTTAACGTAGTTTTTGCTGGCGCAGCCGACCGTCGCCGCCATGCTTGCCACCAGTGTGAGTACTAACGAAGTGCGATTCATGTGTGGAGGACTCCTTCCTCTCTTCTTAAATCTGAAAAACCTGGGCAACAGTACTTGTATTCTGTGCCTGGAACCTGACCCGCTGGGACGCGTCAGGTCAAAATCTAGACCGGTTTTACAAACCGGCGGCTTGTTCAGCCAACTCCTATCTGAGCACGAGGGATGCCAACCCTATACCACAGTGCGGCTGCTGTTAACGTACTCAACATACACGGCTTAGATGCTAATCCAGTATACCTGCTGTTGTATGTGGCAGCTGAAATAGAGGAAATTTTATACAGCCTGCTGAAATCCGCAGCTCTCCTTTTCCCGAATCGGCATATGTGCAACTTGCTTCACCATATCCCGAACTGGCTGCGAAACCCTCAATCGTCGTAATCCGCTGAGTACATTGCCGATGCACGCCTAGCGATCGGTCTGCCGCGCGACTTATTTCCGGGTCAAATCATCAACTAAAATGGGAGTAACAGCTCTCGTAATCGGCAGTAGTCTGTATCCGAGCGTCCGCCCTAATCCATGGATCTGCAACAGAAAATCCGGTCAATTCCTGCGTCCCCCGGCGTGTACCTGTACAGGAACGCCGAGGGTGAGGTGATTTACGTCGGCAAGGCCAAGAGCCTGCGCCACCGGGTGAGTTCCTATTTCCACGAAGGCCGGGTTTCCGACGCCAAGACCGGGACGCTGGTGCGTGAAGCCGTCGATGTGGACTACATCGTTGTGGCCAACAACAAGGAGGCTCTGGCGCTTGAAAATCACCTCATCAAGCAGAAAAAGCCGCGCTTCAACATCCTCCTCCGCGATGACAAGACTTATCCGTACGTGAAGCTGACCTTGGGCGAGCGGTTCCCGCGGGTGTATGTGACGCGGCGGCTGAAGAAGGATGGCAGCGTCTACTACGGGCCGTACTTCCCTGCCAACCTGGCATACAGGATCGTTGACCTGATTCATCGGAATTTTTTGGTCCCTTCCTGTTACGTCGATCTGAACCGCTCCCACCCACGCCCGTGTTTGCAGTTTTATATTGGCCGCTGCCTGGGGCCGTGTGTTGAGGGCCTGACCACACCAGAGATTTATCAGGAGGCCGTCCGGGACGTGAAGCTCTTCCTCGATGGCCGGCAGGCAGAACTGGCGAGGTCTTTGCGAGACCGCATGCATTCGGCGGCCGAAGCCCAGGAGTTCGAACGCGCGGCAAAGTATCGCGATCTGATCTCGACCGTAGAGCAATTACAGGAAAAGCAGCGAATCGCAGCTGCGGAAGGTGACGATGCCGACGTCTTCGGATATCACTTCGAAAACGGCATGTTGGCGGTGAACTTGTTCCACATGCGCGGCGGGCGCGTACTCGATCGCCGCGAATTCTTCTGGGAAGATTTGCCGGAGTTCGAAGCGGTAGATGAGCATGTGGGCACAGCCACCGTCGGCTGTCCAGCCGAACCGGGCTCGGCTAATACTGACCATACTTATCTAGCGGAGCATAGCTCCGCCGGACAGCCGGGGGCGGCTGTCCCCACACCGCCTGCGGTAGAACGAAATTTCGATCCTTGCCAGTTCTTCTCGCAATTCCTGACCCAGCTCTACATCGGTCAGCCCTATGTTCCGCGAAACGTTTACATCCCGGTCGATTTCGAAGATCGTGAAGCGCTTGAAGAAGTGCTCTCCGATCAACTCGCCGGAGCTGGTGGCCGCGCCACCCGAGTCCACATCGTCGTGCCCTCGCGCGGAGATAAGCGTTCGCTGATCGACCTCGCCGGCAATAACGCCAAGCAACTGTACGACCAGCGCTTCCGCGTGATGAAGCCGAACGCGCGTGCCATTCAGGAAGCATTGCAAGATGCGCTCACTTTACCCGAGCCTCCGAAGCGCATCGAGTGCTTCGACATTTCGCATATTCAAGGCGCTGAAACCGTTGCGTCGATGGTGGTCTGGGAAGACGGCAAGATGAAGAAGTCTGACTACCGCAAATTCATTATCCGCACCGTAGACGGCGTGGACGACTTCGCATCCATGCGCGAGGTGGTCACGCGCCGTTACAAGCGCATTCAGGAAGACAAGAAAGAGATGCCGAGTTTGATCTTGATCGACGGCGGCTTAGGACAACTGCATGCCGCCGCCGAAGCGCTGAGTTCTCTGCAGATCATTAATCAGGCGCTGGCATCGATCGCCAAGCGCGAAGAGATCATTTACGTCTGCGGACAGGAGAATGAACCGATCGCCCTCGATCATCACAATCCCGTTCTGCACCTGGTGCAGCTCATTCGCGATGAGGCGCACCGCTTTGCCGTGACCTTCCACCGCAAGCGGCGTCAGATGCGGGATCGCTCGACTGAGCTGCGCGAAATCCCGGGCGTGGGCGAACGAACAACCCGACGCCTGCTGCAACACTTCGGCAGCCTGCAGGCAGTGAAGCAGGCCGACGTGGCGGCCCTGTCAGCCGTGGTCACTAAAAATCAGGCTGAAGCCATCCTGCAACATTTCCAGAAATGATTTGGTGAAGCGGCCTCCGGGCCAGCTTGACTTATCAGCATTGGTAATTCAGAATGCCGGTTCTCATTTGCTTGTGAACAGGAGCGGCATGCTACGCCAAATAATTCCTCTCATTCTCGTTCTGCTTAGCCAATTGGTCTCCGCCCAGGATCGCCGCACTGCCCGATCCATGGTGATCAGCAAATACGGAATTGTAGCCACCAGCTATGTTCAAGCTTCGCAGGCAGGCGCAGAAGTATTGCGCCAGGGTGGTTCGGCAGTGGACGCGGCCATTGCGGCAAACGCGGTGCTGGGTGTGGAAGAGCCGATGATGAATGGAATCGGCGGCGATCTTTTTGCAATTTATTTCGACGCGAAATCCGGGAAGTTGTACGGGCTGAACTCGAGCGGATGGGCGCCGCAGGGGCTGACGCTCGCGCACATGAAATCCAAAGGCTTCGACAAGATGCCTTTGCGGTCGATCGACGCAGTGACCGTACCGGGGGCGGTGGCGGGATGGAATGCACTGCATGAAAAATTCGGCAAGCTGCCCTGGAAAGAACTTTTTCGCTCGGCGATTTTTTATGCTGACCAAGGCTATGCGGTCCCCGAACTGGTCCATGAATTCTGGAGTGGCGCCCCGCAAATTTTCGCCAATGATCCTGAAGGCCTGCGTGTGTACCTGCCGAATGGCCAACCACCAGCAGTTGGGCAAATTGTCCGCAATCCGGATCTGGCCAAAACTTTACGCTTGATTTCGGCCGGTGGAGCTGACGTGTACTACAAAGGCGAAGTCGCACACGCCATTCTGGGCACCTCGCAGGCGCTGGGCGGGACGATGTCGGCAGACGATCTCGCGGAATTCAAGCCCGAGTGGGTCGAGCCAATCTCCACCACCTACCGCGATTGGACCGTGTATGAGTTGCCTCCGAACGGTCAGGGCATGGCGGCACTGGAGATGCTGAATATTATGGAGACCGTTCCGGCTTCTCCCGACGGGCCGCTGAGCGTCGCCGAACTGCACAAAAAAATCGAGGCGATGAAACTGGCTTACGCCGACCTCGAACGTTACAACGCCGATCCGCGCTTCGCCAAGATTCCAGTCAAAGGATTGCTTTCCAAAGAGTACGCAAAAGAGCGTGCGAAATTAATTAATCCTGATCACGCGAATTGCAACGTCCCCTACGGGACCCCCAAAGCGACACAACTTATCTGACCGCAGTCGATCGCGATGGCAACATTGTTTCCCTGATCCAGAGCAATTACGAGACATTCGGCTCCGGCATTACCGTGAAAGGGATGGGATTTGTGTTGCAGGATCGAGGGGCACTGTTTTCACTCGATCCCAAATCACCGAACGCGTTGGCTCCGCGCAAGCGCCCGTTCCACACCATCATTCCTGTTTTTATGGAGCGTGGCGATCAGCATATCGGCTTCGGCATTATGGGCGGGGCGAACCAGCCGCTGGCGCACGCGCAGTTCGTCTCCAACATTGCCGATTATGGAATGAATCTCCAGCAGGCCCTGGAGAACACTCGCTTCACAGTTCATCCCGACCGTGGATGCAACATCTTTATTGAATCCAGGGTGAAGCCAGAAGTTTTGGACAAGCTCTCAGCGATGGGACACAAGCTGCACGTCCAAAAGGAGTACTCGACATCTATGGGCCGCGGCAATGCGGTGCTGCACGATTCGAAGACCAAGATCAACTACGCCGGCTCGGATGCGCGAGCCGATGGGTCGGCCGAACCAGAACCGCCGCCTGCCTGGAAATAGATTTGCGGCGCAAACCCTTAAGGACAGCTGTAGCGCGGTGCGTATACTGCAGAGAGCAGGCACGAACGGGAAGGGCACGGCTTACAGCCGTGCCGCCTGACCTCACCAAGCGCAATCGGCACGAGTGAAACTCGTGCTTTTCCCGTTTCCTGGCGACAATTGGTTTCCAGCGAGACATCTAAATACCGCAGCTTTGAGAAACTGTGGATACCGAGGCGTTAGTCTTCCAGATCACGCAGCTCGGCCTTCTGCGCTGGAACAATCTCCCGCAAGAATTCCGCAGAGAAATTCTTTGCGAATTCATGGATCCGCTCGATCGGAGTCTTGAGGCTTCGTAGCAGCGCGATCTGCACCTCGCGGCGCAGTTGCCAAGTAGGGTGATGGCTCACCAACACGTACAAACGCTCCGGCGCGCGTGGCTTCATGAGCGCCTGAACCACAAATGCCTCGGTGAGCTGTCTGTTATCCAGAGCCGGTACAATGATCTTTGGATCGCTGGTCTGAAGCAGGGCCGCCGCAATGCGTCCCGACGCACGCCTGGCCAGCGTAATTTTTTGGCCGACTGGAAGCGACTCGAGCCTCGTAAGCAGTTGTTCTTCAGCTGCCCGCTTGATATCAGGCGCAATTGCCGCTGTGAGGGCCGTGTTCATCAAGTCAAATGTGAACATGTTCCGCAGTAGCGGGATCGAAATATGCCGCGGGGCGCGCGGATGCGCAACCAGGGCGACCAACACTTTGCGGCTCTTCGAAGTGATGGGATTTTTAGCAAGCTGGGCGAGGAATTCCGCGGTCGTATCCGGGCTTTTCAGGAGCGCGAGGGCGGCGTCTTCGCTGAGCCCCGCCGCGGAAGAACTGTCCGGAGTCGGAGCAGGCGGAATGTTCGGCTCTACCTTCTCCGAATTATCGGTCGAATTCGGTTCACTCGCCATGTTTACACAATCGCACTCGGGCGTGGACGCCCGGGCCTGCACCAAACAAATCGTCACGCGCTTGCAACTTTGAATTCTCTTCTTGCCCGTTCGAGCGCGCCCCGCGCCGGGTCGACTTCGCGGGCCAGCAAGGCCGCTTTCGGATATCGCAATTTTAGTTCTTGCGCGAAGCAGTTGCGAACGATTGCGCTACTGGTAAACACGCCACCGTGTGTGGCAACTGCAATCGACTGCTCACGAAACAGGCGCTCAATTACGGTTCCCGCCATGCCAGCCAGTTCGCTTCCCGCGCGCGCCAGAATCTCAGCGGCAACTGAATCTCCCTGGTCAGACGCGGCGAGCACGACCGGGAACAGCGTCGCGAGATCAACTGCCGGATTGGCGTTCAGTGCGACGATAAAATCTTCGAAACTGCTCGCACCCAGTTTCTCGATCAGGCCATTCAATAGCTGGCCAAGGTGGCCACGGTCGCGTGCACGCAACGCCTGACGCACCGCCTCGGCGCCAATCCATTGACCCGAACCCTCGTCCGAGATTGGATATCCCCATCCGCCTGCACGCGCAGTTTCCCCCTTGGAATCCCGGCCAAACGCAATCGACCCAGTGCCTGCGATCAACATCACTCCGGATCCCGAGCCGAAGGCATCTTCGAATGCGATCTCAATATCCCCGATGATCTCAATCTGGCCTGCCACGACACTTGCCACCAGATCCCGCATCACATCGGCGATTTCAGGCCGCGCCGCCCCTGTGATGCCCGCGCAAGTGCGAACAATCTGCCGCGGCGAAATTCCTGCCTGCACACAGGCCTCGTTAACCGCGCCGGCAAGAGCGTCGCGTGCGCAAGCTTCTCCGACGCGCTGGACTTTACTGCTCGATGAAGTTCCCACACCCAGCTCAGACTTTTCGTCGCCGACGACGCAGCGGGTTTTCGTGCCGCCACCGTCAATTCCCAAGAAAAATGCCATCAAAAGAATTCTAACTGCTGAGTTCGTGAATGCTACTTGGGTCCTCAGCCGTGATCACCCTTCGTAACCATTGCTGTTTGGGGGTTAGGCCGCCTGCAAAAGTCCGTGAACCATGTAAATTAGTTTGTAGCTTCGTCGAACGGCAAATGAAAAACCGGGCCTTCAAATTCGTCATTCTGATCGGAGTCGTCAGCTTCTTCGCCGACTTTGTTTACGAAGGGGCGCGAAGCGTCAATGGCCCGTACCTGGCAGTGTTGGGTGCAAGCGCCACGTTGGTAGGAATCATCGCAGGCCTCGGCGAATTGCTGGGTTACGGACTGCGGCTCGTTTCCGGCCCTCTCAGTGAACGCACCAGGCAGTTCTGGCCAATCACCATCTTCGGCTACGTTGTGCAGATGGCTGCTGTGCCTTTGCTGGCATGGGCGCCCAGTTGGCAGATCGCCGGATTGCTTATCGTTTTGGAACGTGTCGGCAAGGCAATTCGCAATCCGCCGCGCGACGTTATGCTTTCCCACGCCAGCAAACACATGGGGCTCGGATTCGGCTTCGGCCTGCACGAAGCAATGGACCAGGCCGGGGCGCTGATCGGCCCCTTGGTTGTAGCCTTCATTCTCGCGCGCCACGGGACCTATCGCGAAGCCTTCGCGGTTCTGCTGATTCCAGCCATCCTGACGCTCTGCTTTCTAATCCTGGCAAGAGTACTGTATCCCACGCGCGAAGACCTGGAGGTCAAGCCCAGAACTGGCGGTACTGACCCATTGCCGCGTGTGTTCTGGATTTACATGGCCGGCGCTGCGCTTGTCGCTGCCGGGTTCGCGGATTTCTCGCTGGTGGCGTTTCATTTTCAAAAAGCATCGATTGTTCCGAATCTCTGGATCCCGATTTTTTATTCGGTCGCGATGGCAACGAGTGGCTTGGGATCGCTGGTATTCGGGCGCCTGTTCGACCGCGCCGGGATTGGAATTCTGGTTCCGCTCACGCTCATTTCCGCAATCTCGCCACCTCTGCTTTTCCTTGGCGGGTTCTGGCTGGCGCTCGTCGGCGTGGCGCTCTGGGGACTCGGCATGGGTGTTCACGAATCGATCATTCCTGCAGCCGTGGCCACGATGGTCCCTCAGCAACGTCGGCCATCGGCTTACGGCATCTTCACCGGGGTGTATGGCGTGTTCTGGTTCGTTGGCAGCGTAATCATCGGCAAGCTGTACGATGTTTCGCTCTCAGCACTGCTGATCTTTTCAGTTGCTGCGCAGCTCGTTGCCATCCCCATCTTCGTCATAGTCAAAAGGACTAATAAGGCGTGAATCAAGCCGCTCTAGCCGCAATCGACGCGGGTAGCCGAGGCTATAATGGTTTTTCGCTGTGGCGGCTACATGGTCGCCGGAAATTTGATCTATGGCTTCAGGCAGCCCTCTCGGACCGAAAGATCGCAAGCGGCTGATCATCCTGCTGGCGGCAGGAAGTTTTGTCCTGTTTGCAATTCTGCTTTCGGAATCATCATTCGATCTGCCTTTTATCAATCCCAGCACCACTCAGCAAACAGTTTTTCTGGCAGCGCTAACCCTGTTAGTGTTCGTTCTTTTCGTTTCTCTTACGTTCGTCCTCGTGCGGAACCTGATCAAGCTTTTCGCCGAGAGGCGAATGGGCGTTCTGGGATCGAAGTTCCGCACGCGCCTGGTAGTTGGAAGTTTGCTGCTCTCTTTTCTTCCCGTCATCGTGATGTTCTGGTTCGCGTATGGACTGATGAATCGCTCCATCGAACGCTGGTTTTCCACTCCAGTCGAAGAAGTCAGGCAGGACACGGCGTTGATGGCGGAAATGCTCGCGAAATATGTAGCTGCAAACGCACATGCGGAAGCGGTATCTATTGCGTCCGCGCCCGAGACTCAGCACGCGTTCGACGGACATAGCTTTTCTGGAGTGCTGAACCAGTTCCGGATGCGCGAGGCAACTCTCCAGGGCGGCTTTGCGATTGCTATTCTGTCGGGTGATGCGGAGGCCAGTTTCGGGGCTCCTGCGGAATGGCCACTGCTAAAGCCGAAAATCCCTCGTCCTATCACAACCGAACCTCAGCACATTTCGTGGAATGGCATCGAATACGTGCTCGGCACGGCTCCGGTCGGTGATTCGGGAGAAATTCTGGTGGCCATGCCACTGCCGGCAAATTTCACCGAAGCCCGGAAGCAGCTTGAACTCAGCCAGCAGCGATACCTCGAATTGGCTAAGGCGCGCCGCACCGTTCGGCGTACTTACATGGTTCTCCTATGGTGGATCACCGGAATGGTGCTGTTTGCCAGCATGTGGCTGGCGCTTTATCTATCGCGCTTAGTCACGCGACCCGTGGTAGCACTCGCCGAGGCCACACAGGAAATTTCCCGAGGCAACTTGGATTATCGCGTGGAAGTTCCAGCCGCCGACGAACTCGGGGACCTGGTGCGGTCATTCAATCAAATGGCTGGGGAACTTTCCAGCAATCGGCGCAAACTCGAAACTGCCAGCCATGAATTGGGGGCTGCCAATTCAGAACTGGAGCGCCGTCGCCAACACATTGAGACCATCCTTGAGAGCATTCCAACCGGCGTGCTGTCCCTCGATGCCGAACTGCGCGTTCGTCACGTGAATCAGGCGCTTCTGCGCATGCTGCGGCCCTCTGAGAAGCCGCAGATGACATCAACCTTGATCGGCGCCGCCTTGCGTGATCTGTTTGCTTCAGAGGTGCTCGAGGACTTGGAGCACTTGTTGCGGCGTGCAGACCGTATGGGGACCACTACCACGCAAATGGAGTTCGCGATTCAACGCTCGCAGTTAAATGTCGCGGTCACCGTCGCCACTTTGGAGCACCATCACGAAAGAATTGGATATGTGCTGGTCTTCGAAGATCTGTCAGATTTGTTAAGAGCGCAAAAGCAGGCTGCATGGCGGGAAGTCGCTCGCCGCGTTGCCCACGAAATCAAAAACCCTCTCACTCCCATCGCGCTTTCAGCCGATCGAATTCTGCGGCACCTGGATCGCAGCGCACTGCCTGACGCCGCCTCGATTGAAATTGTGCGCGGCTGTGCAGAAGCCATCTGCAGCTCGGTTGAGACCGTCCGCACTCTTGTGAACGAGTTCGCGACGCTTGCACGCTTCCCGTCTTCACAGCCGCAACCCGCTAATATCAACGGTATTGTCGAGAGCGCGCTCTCAATGTTTAACGGGAGAGTGGACGAAATCCACATGCGCACTCTGTTTTCGACCAATCTGCCGCAAGTGATGGCAGACTCAGACGCCATGAAACGCGCCATCGCCAACCTGGTGGACAACGCTGCCGAAGCTGTGCAAACATCCGCGGTAAAGGAAATTGAAATTTCTACTTCCCTGGTGCCGGATCACGACCTGGTTGAAATCTGCGTCTCCGACAGCGGCCCGGGCGTTACCCAGGATCTCAAAGAACGCCTATTCCTGCCGTATTTCTCGACCAAGAAACGAGGCACTGGGCTTGGCTTAGCCATCGTCAGCCGGATCATCGAAGATCATCACGGATCGATCCGGGTAGAAGAAAACAAGCCTGCCGGCGCCCGGTTCATTATTGAATTGCCAATTGCCGCTCACACCGCCGGCGCCGCTCACGCAACTTACAATGCTTAACATTCTTATTGTCGATGACGAGCCGTCGATTCGCGACTCGCTTCAGGGCGTGCTCGAAGACGAAGGCTACCATCCTATCGGCACCGACAGCGGCGAGTCCTGCCTGGAGCTGCTGCGCAAAAAAGCTTTCGATGTAGTCCTGCTGGATATTTGGCTGCCGGGAATGGACGGCCTCGACGTGCTGCAAAAGATTCGCGAACTCGACAACCCGCCCGAGGTCATTATTATTTCCGGCCATGCCACCATCGAGACTGCGGTGCGTGCGACCAAGCTGGGAGCTTTTGATTTCCTCGAAAAGCCGCTTTCGATCGATAAGACACTCATCCTTTTGAAGAATGCGCTGCAGGCGAAGAAGCTGCGCGAGGAGAATAAAGACTTAAAAAAGCAACTCGCGCCGAAGACGGCCATCGTGGGCGAAAGTGTTCCCATGAAGGCGCTGCGTCAGCAGATTCAGGTAATGGCGCCGACCAATGGCCGTGTGTTGATTTTTGGAGAGTCAGGTACCGGCAAAGAACTGGTCGCGCATGCCATTCACGCGCAAAGCCCGCGCAGCAATGAAACCTTTGTTGAAGTGAATTGCGCCGCCATACCGGAAGATTTGATCGAGAGCGAACTCTTCGGTCATCGCAAAGGGTCGCTGCCCACGATCACCGAAGACAAGGAAGGCAAGTTTCTCAAGGCAAACCGCGGCACGCTTTTTCTTGATGAAGTCGGCGACATGAGCCTGAAAACCCAGGCAAAAGTCTTGCGCACGCTCGAGGAACAGAACTTCACGCCGGTCGGGGGCGATGAACCGGTAACGGTTGACGTTCGCGTAATAGCGTCCACCAATAAAGATCTGGAAGAAGAGATTTCGCGCGGAAACTTCCGCGAAGATCTTTTTTATCGGCTCAATGTGATTCCATTCTCGGTTCCGCCGTTACGCGAACGCAAAGAAGATATTCCACTGCTCACTGGACATTTCCTGAAAGAATTTTCAGGGCGCTATGGACACCGGCCACGAGAGATCACTGACGATGCAATTGAAGGCCTTATGCGCTACTCGTGGCCAGGCAACGTGCGCGAGCTTCGCAATGTAATCGAGCGCATAGTCATCATGAATCCGACTACTGTACGCTTTGATCGCAAGCACTTGCCGCCACTGGTTTATCGCGACGGAAGCCGCCGCACCGGAGACTTCCTCACCCTGCATCAGGCGCGCTCGGCTTACGAACGAGATTACATTCTTAAAAAGCTGGATGAGAACCACGGCAATATCAGCCGCGCAGCAGAGGTCCTGGGACTTGAGCGCAGTCATCTTTACAGAAAAATGAGAGCCTTGGGAATCGCGCTGAAGGAATAGTTGGGGATGGGCAATGCAGGCTAGTCGGGTTTCTGCGTTCCAGGTCCGACTAGATGTTCGAGCTGTCTTCTCCAATCCAGCTCTTCGACGAAACCCCGCGACTCGCGCCAGTTCTGGCGGACCTTCACGAATAGTTCCAGGTAAACCTTAGTTCCCAGCATCTTTTCAATTTCGATTCGCGCGGCAGTGCCGATCTTCTTCAGCATCTCCCCCCGATGGCCGATTAAGATGCGTTTTTGCCCGTCGCGCTCGCAAACAATAACCGCTGCAATCCGCGTGAGTTTTGCTCCTTCTTCGAACTGCTCAATCATCACGGTCGTTGAATGCGGCACCTCTTCGCTTGTTGCGAAAAGAACCTGCTCCCTGATCAACTCTGACGCCATGAAGCGCGCCGGCTGGTCGGTAATTTGTCCTTCGGGAAAATAGTGAGGCCCCTCCGGCAGGGCCTGAATAACCTTGTCGAGCAATAAATCCAGGCCCTCACTTTTGCGCGCCGAGATTGGGATGACCTCGCGAAACTCGCGCAGCTTTGAATATTTTTCGATCAACGGAAGCAGCTGCTGCTTTTCGCCACGCAGCAGGTCGATTTTATTCAGCAGCAGGAAAACCGGTGTTTTCGCACCCTTCATCACGTCCAACAGAAAGTCATCGACCACATCTGACTTTTTTGCTGCGTCGGTAATGATGAGTGCGAGATCGCTTCCGTTGAGTGCTTCGCGGACTTCCGCCATCATCTTGCGGCCCAGTGAGCTTGCAGCGCGGTGAACTCCGGGGGTATCGATCAGCACAACCTGCGCACCCGGTCTACCCTTTTTCTTCGGAATATGAAGCACGCCGAGCACGCGGTTTCGCGTGGTCTGTGGCTTGGGGCTGACGATTGCGAGCTTCTCTCCCGCCAGCCCATTCAGCAATGTGGATTTTCCAGCGTTGGGGCGGCCGATAATGGTGACGAAGCCAGAGCGGAAGGACATTTAAATCAGCTTCATCTGCTGGGAATTTACGACCGAGACTCTTACGCGTTCAATTCGGCGATCGGTTGCTTGCAGCACTTCCAGCCGCAATCCGTCTTCTTCAACAACTTCGCCCTTCTTTGGAATTCTTCCGGCCAGTTCGCTCACCAAACCCGCAACAGTAGCTGCTCCACGGCGCTCATGACGGATCCCGAGCAGCTCCTCAAGCCGGTCCACGTCCATATTCCCCGGGACAAGATACGAGGTCTCGCTCTCCCGAACCAGTTGCGCGGGCTCGTGCTCATCGCTGATTTCCCCAACAATCTCCTCGACCAGGTCCTCGATCGTGACCAAGCCAGCGACTCCGCCATATTCATCGATCACAATTGCCATGCGAGACTTTTTCTTCTGCATCTCTCGCAGTAAATCGCTGCCCAGCTTGGTCTCCGGCACAAACAAAACATCTTTGCGCATCAGCGAACCAACGGTGCGAGTGTGCGCTTCCGCGTCCGGCACTTGCAGAACATCCTGCGCATAGACCACGCCGACGATATGGTCGAGGCTGCCTTCAAATACCGGCACGCGAGAAAAAGGACGCAGCCGCAGCAGTTCAATAAACTTTTCGACTGTGGTGTCGAACGCTACGGCCACCATCTCCGGGCGCGGTTTCATCGCCTCGCGGACCGTCTTCTCGCTGAATTGCACAACCGACTGGATCAGTTCGCGATTGCTCTCGTCGAGAATTCCCTCTTCCTGGCCTGCCTCAATGAGCGCATCCACCGCTTCAGCTTGGGTCTCGGGTTGTGCTTCAGAATGCTCTTTGGTCAAGGACGCGACGGATTGCAGGAACCCCAAAACCAGCGTGATCGGCAATGTCAGATAAATCATGCCCCGCAGAAGCGGCACCCACCGGGCCAACCATGCGCCTGTTGTACGGGAAAAAAATACAAACGGCAGAAAGCGATTAAATACGATGACAATCAGGAGAAGTCCGAGCACAGCTTCCAGCACCGCGTCAGCGCTCCAGGTACCTTCGCCGAATACCACGAATCCTATCACCATCGCTACCGCCGCCATCAGCAGCGGCGTCAGCACTGCCATCGAGAGTGCAGCACGCGACCGGCTAACGTTCAGCTTCGGTTCTACCTGCTGCTCGAATGCGTCGATATTGTCTTGAAATTCGCGGGAGAGAAACTTGCCTATTTCCGCATACACGCGGTCTACATACGAAGCGAGGGTCAAGAGCCCGAAAAGAATGACTAGCGTGATGGCTATGACGAGGTTCATCTGGGTGATGGCGCCATTGCGCGTGCCGATTTCGCCGGCTTCTTGCGCGCCGGCGACTTGTCACTGCGCTCGATCAAACCGGTAGGCAGTGCAAGGCGCCGCCTCAACACGATTTCCTTCGTCGCCATCTCGCCTTTATCGCTTTCATGATCATATCCCGCAAGGTGCAGCATGCCGTGCAATATCAGAATTCGAATTTCGTCGTTAACTGAATGACCGAGCAGCCGCGCATTATATTCTGCGATGTCGAGTGAAATCGCGATATCGCCTACGAAGCCGTTCGCAGAAGCAGCCGCCGGAAACGATAATACGTCTGTCGGCCGGCTCTTTCCTCTAAAGCGCGAGTTTAATCGGCGCATACTCGAATTTCCCGCAATCAAAACGCTGACTGGTCCGCGAAGTCCGGCTGCGCGGCACGCTTTGAGCGCGAACTCGGCAAGAGCCCTCGATCTCAACCCCGGCAACTTCTTTTCAAAAACGATTGTGGAATTGCTCAATTTCATTTGCGCTTAAAACTTGTCTAAAAACAAAAGAGGACGCAGCATGCGCCCTCCTCACGAAAAATCCGCTATTCCGCTGATTCGCTCACGTTCGAAGCCGATCCGTTCCCGTTTGCCGTTTTCGGATCCAGCAAATCCATCTGATCTTCTGCCGCACGGGTTTTGTGTTCATCGTAAGCCCGAATGATGCGCTGCACCAAATGATGCCGCACCACGTCGCCGTCATCGAAATATGAGAACGCCAGCCCTTGCACATTCTTGAGAATGTCAATCGCCTCCAGCAAACCACTGCGCTTCGCATTGGGAAGGTCGATCTGCGTGATGTCGCCGGTTATGACTGCTTTTGAGTTGAATCCCAGGCGCGTCACAAACATTTTCATCTGCTCAGAAGTTGTGTTCTGCGCTTCGTCCAGGATCACGAAAGAATCATTCAAGGTACGCCCGCGCATGAAAGCGATAGGCGCAATCTCGATCACATTCTTTTCCAGATAACGGTCGACCTTCTCGGGCTCCAGCATGTCGTAGAGTGCGTCATACAGCGGCCGCAGATAAGGATCGATTTTTTCCTGCAGCGTTCCCGGCAGAAAACCCAGGCGTTCGCCGGCCTCAACCGCCGGCCGCGCCAGAATGATTCGATTCACGCGCTTTGAAAGCAGCGCCGAGATCGCCATTGCAACCGCAAGATAAGTCTTCCCAGTTCCAGCGGGACCAATGCCGAAGACCATGTCGTGGCTTTCGATGGCATCCAGATAGCGGCGCTGGTTCAGGCTTTTAGGCTGCACCGTGCGTCGACCGAAGGAACGCTGGCGTCCGGCTTCAACCAGTCCACGCAGCGTGGCTTTGGGATCAGCCACCAGCACTCGCAGCATGCTGTTCAAGTCACCGTTGTTAAAGGTGTGGCCGCCACGCTGCAGTTGGTCGTAATCAGCAATGACTTGCTCGGCGCGGGCTACGTCGCGCGGCGTGCCTTCAACTTCGATAGAGTCAGAGCGGAGGTCAATATTGACGTTCAGGCCGTCTTCCAGCACATGCAGATTTTCGTCACGGGTGCCAAACAGGGCCTCAATGTTAGGACCTATTTCGATACTCTTCTTCATTCAGATTCCGTCTTTCGGGTACCCTCGGGCGCAGTTGCGCGTTTCGAGCAATTAAGTGTCACTTGTAGGATTGAAGAACGCCCTAGCGTTCCTTCACGGATTGTACTTCGCCGCATGAGGTGGGCAGATAACAATTCTGTTAAAAGCCTACCGCCCCGCTCTGGTGCTAGTCAACCACAATAGCTTGCCGTTGACCCTCTGCAACTCATTCCAGTAGAATAGGTTATTCAAAGCCCACCCGAAACTCGGCTGGGGACCCTACAGAAAAGGCATTCACACGTAATGGCAAACCATTTTTCTGCGCTCAAACGCGCCCGTCAAACCGAACGCCGCACTGCCCGCAACCGCGGCAACACCTCCCGCTTGCGCTCCGCTCTCCGCGACATGCGTGAAGCGCTCGCCAAGGGTGACAAGTCTGCCGCCACTCAGGCCTTCGGCCAAACCGCTTCCGCCCTGGATAAAGCGATTCAGAAGGGTGTTCTGCACAAAAACACCGCGGCCCGCTACAAGTCACGGCTGAACGCCCGCTTGAACGCGTTGAAGTAAGGTCGATTAGCAGGTCGACAGTTCAGAAATTCAGTGCGGGCCGCCCATTCCAACCGGGGCGCTATTTCCTTGACCGCCGCTGACGCTTCCGCCCGGACCGGCACTGCCACTCCCAACCGGACCGCTGTTCACATGATCGGTGTAGGCCACACGTTCATCGCCTGCGCTTAGAGTCTTGTCGCGGTCTGAGCCCTGTGCCTTTGCCGCCTGCTCTCGGTATTTCACGTAGCGATCCTGGGCCGCTGAAATATCGCCCGGCGTGACATCTGCGTCGGCTTTCACCCCGTCATGCTGCACGTCATATTTATCTGCAACATCCTGGGCATCGCCGCTCTTTTGGTGAAGGAAGTATTTGTACAGATTTGTATCCGTTGCTGAATTGAATTTCTTCGCTGCCTGCGCCGTCGGCTTCCAGTCAAGATGCTTTTCGTTTGCAATCGCGCCGATGTTCTTGCCGCCCTTCAATTCAGCTGAAATGTCTTCAACACTGGTACCGCTCTTAACCAGTTCTTCCGCTATAAACAGGGACCCATAGTTCAATCCTGTCTGGTTACGCGTCTCAACTAATTTGGCCCGAGGTACGCTGAAGTTTTCAGACATGGTTAGATTCACCGCACGACGCCCGGTGAAATCAGTAGCCATGGCCGTGATCTTGGTGAGTTCCTTCTCTGCCTTTTGCTGGTCATCACAAAATGCTGGGACAGAAAGCGTTGTTAGAACTGCGAGAATCAAAAGCCGAGTTGCGTTCGTCATGGACGAGCACCTCCGAGCAAAATTGTAGAACAAAGCCGAAGTTTAGAGAGAATTTTTACAAAACTCACTTTTTTCGATTTCCGACGAGCCATGTAGAGTTTTCCGTTCATTTACGACGGCCTTTCAAAGCCGAACTGTTTCCTGTAAAGTTTCCGCGACGTTCCCGGAGGGTTCCACGAATGCTCTACCTTTCTGCCGACTTCTCGCCGCCCAGCGACTTCCAAACCAACTTCCAGATGTTGCTGCGCTTGATTCATTTCATCGCCGGCATCATCTGGATCGGCCTGTTGTATTTCTTCAATCTGGTGAATATTCCATTCATGAAGGAGCTTGATCCCGGCACTCGCGCGAAGATCATGCCCGGATTGATGTTGCGGGCATTGTACTGGTTTCGCTGGTCGGCGCTGATCACGGTCCTGGCTGGTTTGGCTTACTGGGGAAGCATCGTTGGCTCAGACGCTCGAAATGGCGGCGGATCGGTAGCCCTTCCAATGGTGAGCTTCTTTCTGACCTGGACGATCACTTGGGGAATTCTTTACGCGCTGCTGATCCCCGGCAAAGGCCTGCTGAATAAAGGTTGGGTCCTCGCCATTCTCTTCATAATCATCATCGCCCACTCGGCGCACTT
This sequence comes from uncultured Acidobacteriota bacterium, assembly GCA_963702345.1. Classification (GTDB taxonomy): domain Bacteria; phylum Acidobacteriota; class Terriglobia; order Terriglobales; family Acidobacteriaceae; genus Gp1-AA145. The sequence continues at coordinate 510,569 of CAVPCD010000019.1, forward strand.
CTTTTTGCACATGAATGATCAGCCGTGGGAGAGCAATCGCCTGCTTGCCATCGGCATCGGCGGCGGCATCGGCTGGATGATGCTGCTGAACGTCTGGGGAGTCATCTGGCGCATTCAGAAGCGCCTGATTGCCTGGACCAAAGCCAACGCCGAGAATGGCACTCCCATGCCCGACAAAGCCGCACGCATGGCCCGCATGGCCTTCCTGACCTCACGCATCAATGCCTGGCTCACGATCCCTTTGCTGTTTCTGATGGGAGCGGCAAGCCACTACCCGATGTTCGGGAGATAAACCCGCCGAGGCCGTCCACAAAGAAAAAGGCCAGCCTTTGAGGGCTAGCCCTAAGTGTTTAAGTCTCGGATTAGAAGGCTACTCGCAATCCAAAACGGATGGTCCTGTGCCCACCGTCAAAGACCTGCGGATTGCCGAACCCCGTTCCCTGACCTGCCAGACCAGCATCAGCATCGAGGAACGGATCCACGCCGCCGAAGGTTGTCGAACCGGTGCCGTTATATCCGTAGTTCGGGTGGTTGAAGGCATTGATCAAGCTGATATGCCAACTAATGTTCACGCGTTCGCCAACCTTCACATTCTTTGAGATCTGTAGGTTGGTGGTGTTGGTGATCGCATCCCGTGCCTGGTTTCTGCCAACATTGCCGAACGGCGTGCCGAAGACTGAGTCGGCCGTGGCGCTGTTGAGGATGTACTAACCTGGCTCTTGTTTACGGTGTTTACAGCGCCAGTGGAATTGAACGCTGCCCAGTCGATGAGAGTCGTCGGGCTAGTGTGCAGCCAGCTCCAGCAAAGTTACACACATCACCCGCGTACGCTCCAACGGAGGTATTAGGCGCGCTGGTGTTGCCGTAGAAAGGCCGCACATTGTCGTAGACGCCAATGAAGGCGTTGTTGAATGCAGTGTCGTTGCAGCAACCGCCCGAGAACGTACCGAAGAAATACTGCGTCGGCGTGTACGCTTGGCCCGACTGCCAGATATAGGTCGCTCCCACTCCCCACCCGCCGAGAATGTGCCCATTACACCATGCTGCGCCCTCATGAACGGCAGCATTTCATAGGCGGAGAGAGTAAAGGTATTCGGGAAGTCCAGACCTGATATTCCGTACTCGCCCTGGCCGGTATTGAGCGGATTCTGAGCAAAAGAATTTGCGCCGCCACCGGCGAAGGTGGAGAAAATTTCGCTAACGTTATCCAACGTCTTGCTGTAGGTATAGGTTGCCTTCATTGTAAGCTGATTGAACAGGTTGTTGGTGCGGAACTCCGTCTGCAGGCCGTTGTAGTTGGAGTAGCCGCCATTGGTACGAACACGGTCATTACCGTACCCATTGCAGTTCTCGCGACCCACGTCGCTGGCCACCACTGCAGAACCGGCTGGGCACGGAGTTACACCGGAGGGCAGCTGATTGGCAGGGTAGCCGGCGAGGTATGGGTTTCCGTCAACCGACTGGAATAGATTCTGTGCAGTGTTTCCTACATACCGCGCCTCGAATGCGGCATGTGCGCCCAGTTCTCGCTCAATCCCAAAACTCCATTCGTGTACGCGGTCCGGACCAAAATTAGCGCAATCGTGGTCGAATTAAAGTTGCGAGGATCGAATAATCCGTGTCAGATTGGACGCAAGCGCCGCCCGCACATTCGGTCCCGTCGGGACGGCTGGAGAGCGGACTAGCCTGCGCCGTGTTCGAAGCGCAGGGAGCAGCCGAACAGCTAGCAAGCTCTGCGCTACAACCTGCGGCGCCGCGCTCGCGATATTCAAGTAGATGTTGTAAAACGGCGGATCGTAAGCCAGGCGGTAGCCGCCGCGGATGACGGTCTTGCCCTGTCCAAGAAAATCTGGACTGTAGGCAAAGCCGATTCCAGGACCCCAGCTGTTCTTGGGAGCGGGAATCGTCGGGAACACCGTGATCGACTGAGACAGACTCGGATCCCAGAAGGGACTGTTCCCAGTCTGCTGCTGCAGGTCGTTGGTGTGGAAAATATTTGCCGGCTGACCGTAGTAGGTCCAGGTCAGTCCCAGGTTAATGGTCAGATTATGGGTCGCTTTGAAGTCGTCGCCGAAATAGGCAAAAGTGTCATGCTCACGGAAGTCCAAAACGTCGTTGCCGAGCGAGATGCGGACACTGCTGGGTGCATTTCCGGCGTACGCAGAGTAGTCGGCGAAGTTATACGCGCCATTCACATTAGGCAAAAAATAATTCGGCGACCGCTGGTAGGTGTAGTTAACTCCCGCTTTGAGCTGATGCTTGCCGACGACATAGTTCCAGTTGTCCTGCAGTTGATAGGTATTAACGATTCGCCCTTGAGGCGCGGTCGTTGCCGGCCCATAACCCGCAAAACCACCCGCAGCTATGGTCACATTCGTGACCGCATCCTGCAGTTGCTGGTCGTTCGCAACCGTGTTGCCCAGGCTGTTGCCTCCGAACTCGACATTTAACCTGCCGTAGTTCAGGCGGAAGTCATTCACCATCCGGTTGCTGATCTGGTGCGTCCAGTCGATGCCAACCTGCTGTCCGACGGAAGGAACATCGTTCGGATAGCCAAGGGCGGCATCCCCATTAGCGAAGCTGTCCTGATCGAAGAAAGTCTGCTTTTGATAGTAGTACCGTCCGTAAACTGTATCCTTAGATGTCGCAACTACATCGACACGTCCAATCACGTCATATTCGTGGCTGCCGTTCGGCAAAGTGCGCTGCACTCCGCCCATCTGCACATTGCACGCTGGGTTACCGCTACTATCGACGCCATTGGGAACAAAGCCTGCAAAAGCCTCTCCCGATACTGGGTCGCTACCGTACAAGCTAACAACTGTGGGATTTATGGTCGTCAGATTCCCTCCCGGAATTCCGTAAGGGCCGTACTTACCCAAAGCCGAGATCGCTGCCTGACTTTGCGCGCTGGTATAGCAATTCGCCATCTGGGTTAGGCCGGTCGGAGTAGGCGTCAGGTTCGTATTGGCGAAGAGAAAACTTGACGAGTCAATGTCGGCGTCGACGCCACCAAACACAAACAACTTGTTCTTCATTACCGGGCCACCGACCGTGACCGTGCCAAACGCCTCGTTATATCGCGGCGGTTTGGTTAAGCCATCGCCGAAGCAACCCGGGCAAGTGGTAGAAGCCGCAGGCTGGGCCTGAATATTGCTCAAACTGTTCAACGCGGAATTGCTCTCAGTTGCGTAGGCCGACCCGTGCCAGTTGTTGGTGCCGCTCTTGGTAATAATGTTCACCACTGAGCCCGCGTTGCGACCATATTCCGGACCAAAATTATTCGTGATCAGCTGATATTGATTGACAAACTCTGGGTTGGAGAGAAAAATGCCAGGGCCGCCGACTGAGTTGTCGTTGTTGTTCTGCCCGTCAACTTCCTGGTCATTATTTCGGCCACGCAGCCCGTTTACTGAGAAACCGCCGCCGCCGTTGGTGTTCGAAAAACCAAGATCGCGCGAGCCCGAGACGCCGGGCAACAAAACTGCCAAGGTGTCGAGGCCCTGATTTTCCTGCACACCCGGAAGGTTAACCAAATCCTGGGTGCTGAAAGTGCTGGTAATCTGCGCCTGACTGCTCTCGATGATCGGCGCTTCCGACGATACTTCGACCGTTTCGCCAGCGGTCCCGACTTCAAGTTTCACGCCGCCCATGTTGCTGTCCGCCGCAACCGCCACCCCAACGTTCGAGATATTCGTTCCGCGGAATCCCTGCTTGGTGACCTCAACCGCGTAAACGCCGACCGGCAGCAAGCTGAGTCGGAATCCTCCCGAAGAATCGCTGGTCGTAGTGAATGACTGGTTGATGGTCGATGATGTCGCCGTGACCTGCGCCCCGACGACCGCCGCGACCGAAGGGATCAAGGACCGTACCGGAAATCGATCCTTTCGAGGTCTACGCATTCGCAATTCCGACGCTGAGGAATGAGCAGAGAACCAAGCATGCACTGCGGCTAAGCAGAAATCTATTCAATCCTTTTTCTCCTGAACTGAAAGCAAAAATAAAGTAGGGATAGGAATATACCCAAGACGCTAATGGATTTGCAACTTAAACTCCAAACGAGAATGGGCCCATTCACTATTTATGTCAATTACATAGAGAGGTTCCGAGGGTGCGCCAAGTCTTCCTGTTTCTAAAAACGGAAGAGTCAGGCCAGCTAGATATGGAATTTGGTATCGATGCTTGGCGCCGCCACGCGGACGATTAGACAAAGCCATAGCATCGGTAAGATTCGCAAAAGAAACGGGGAGCCCGATAGGCTCCCCGTGTACTGACCAAATAAAAGATCAGAAATCAAGTCTCAAGGCAAACTGGCCGTAGCGGCGCTCATCGTGATTGCCGCCCAGCGCGGTCGAACCAAGGCCGCCTTTTTCTGCGGTCACATAGTTAGTCCCTGAAGGGCTCGAATACGCTCCCCAACCATCACCAAAATAATCCAGGTTGCTGGTGTTGACGTACATGTTCTTGTGATTGAACAGGTCAAAACCCTCCGCATGGAATTCCAGCGCAAGCCGTTCGCTAAGCCGGAATTTCTTGTTCAGCGCAAAGTCATTGGTCCAAGCACCGGGTCCGCGGAATGCGTTTCGGCGGGTCATGTTAGCTGGGTACGGTCCGAAGTCAGAAATTCCGAGCGTCGGATTCAGAGGCGCCAAGCTGGCGGGAAGAGGAATCGCCTGAAGGCTGTAGCGGTTCGCAACGCCAATCACCTGAGTTGGCGTAGCGGAACTGAAACTCGGGTTTGTGGCTGGGCTTAGACGAGGGACCGTGTAGAAATTGAAGTCATTGGTATAATCGAACACCGAGAATGGTATTCCACTACGAGCAGTAATGATCGCATCTACGGTCCAACCACCCGCCAACTGGGTCAGGAAACCGTGACCGGTCTTAAACCATGGAAGCTCCCAAATTGGCGAGACGGTAAACCGGTTGCGGATATCGAAGTCTGAACTACCCCAATCGAGCTTCGGGGTAAGCACGTTGGTGTACCCGAGGCTTCCTATCGCCCCAGAACCACCCTGCAAACTATCCCCAAAGGTGGAGCTAAGATCATCAAGTGAGTGAGACCATGTGTAATTTGCCACTAATGTCAGACCTGTGTTGCGCAGGTTGTTGCTCTGGAACTTTAGGTTGAGAGCGTCATACAGGCTGCTCCCCAAGCTACCGCGCATGTTGATGTTTGAAAATTGCTGATTTGGCCTCGTGTAGCAAAGATTGGGATCGGTACCCAAGCCGAAACATACACCCGGGTCATCAATGTGCTGGCCGAGATACAAGTTGGCGGAACCAAGCAAATTGATGTTTTCTATGTCATAGAGGTGAACGCCGTGAGCACCGCTATAGCCAGCCTCAACCACAGTGTTCCGCGCAATCTCACGCTGCAAATCGAGGCTATAGAACTGAGTCGATGCAGTGTGGATGTGTGGATCTGGCATGCGCAGCTCAGCTGGGGGGAGCGGCACAGCTGGCCCTGGGGAGCCCAGTGGACCAATATCATTGGCTGTCACCAGGGCTGCGCAGGGATTCCCGGCTCCGCCGACAGTCCCGTTCGCGTTGGGGTTGCACGTCGTGTTAAGGACAGCACTCGCTGACGGATTAAAGCTGGCGTTGAAAGTAACGTTTCCGAAGTTGCGTTCGTAGCTAATCCCGTAACCGCCACGAAGACTGGTTTTGCCGTCTCCGAAAATATCCCAGGCAAATCCGACGCGCGGGGCAAAGGTGTGCCAATCCGGGGCCCAGAAGCCACCGACCGGACTCTTATCAGCGATAAAAGGCTGCCCGTTTGCTACGTTCGGATAAAGCCAAGAGTTAGTCGCGGGATAGAAGTTGCCATCTAGACTTGGGTCGTTGTTGTGCTGCACACCGTAATGCTCAAAGCGCAGGCCGTAGTTCAACGTCAATCTCGGCCTAAACTTATAGCTGTCCTGGGCATATACCGCCCAGTCATTGTAGCGATAGCTGCGTGCGTAATTAGCGGACGTCAAGGGCGGAGTAACCGTGCAACCAGGGGTGAGCGTCAGGTCCGAATTGCTGTTTGTATTCCAAAACTGCGCATCAGCAACACACGGAAATGCGTTCGGATTGACACGCGCCACGTACGAAATCAGTCCGCTACCGCCTGGGTTATTCGATTCGTTCACTAGGTTGGCCATTCCCTGGCCGAACGTGCTGCCAAGTTGCTCGACTGCCTGCGCATAAGCTCCATACGCCTTGTTCAACTGAATATAAGTAAACTGGCCTCCGAAGCGCATGGAATGGTTGCCCTTAGTCCAGGCTATGTCATGTTCAAGTTGCAAAGTATTTTGCGGACCACCGAACGGCAACCCGCCCAACCCGGGAGCGATATTTTCCAATCCCGGGAACTGGATCAAGGTACCGGTTACCGGATCCGAGGGGAAACCTTCGAGCATCAGGTTTGGCGTGCTAGTCAGGGCGGTATTGAATGAATTGAATACGTTAAAGCGCGAGAAAGCGATCTTGGTGTTGCTGAACAGGTTCACACCGTAGCTGTGACTCAGCGAATAAACGCCACTGTTGTCTTGAGTAGTTGATCCAACATTGTACTGAGGATAGACAGAGTAGGACGAAGTACCAAGAAAATCATTCTCGTAGTCACGCGAAAAACGGAAAAACATCTGCGTCCGGTCGGTCATGTTGAAATCCATACGCCCAACCAGGGTGTAGGTGTTCTGCGGGTCGCCGCCCCCTGCGTCAAAAGGAGCCTTGAAGTTGATGCTGTCGAACACATTCCCGGTGTACGCAGTGGACCCATTGATTGCGGGAATGGGCTGACCCGCCGCCGCAAGCTGCGCGGCAGTAGTAACTCCGGTGACCGATCCGGCGGCGCCGGTTCCGTACTGAGTAAAATAGCTTTGAACGTTAGCCGGAAGCGCGCTTATAAAGGCAGGATCCAGAACTTCCTGCGTTTGCGTTGCAGAACTGCGGACCCGTGTCCATTCGGTTGTCTCGGAAACAAACAACTTGTCCTTAATGACGGGGCCACCGACAGTAAAGCCGAACATATTTCGCGTGTAGGTACCCTTGGGGGCTGGCAGTGCGCCGGTTCCTCCACCAAGCAGGAAGAGAGCATTCTGCGAATCGTTAGCAAATGTATTAGAGGTGTACGCTGAAAGGCGATTGTATTCCCAGGCGCTGCCGTGCCAATTGTTCGTACCTGACTTAGTAATTATGTTGACAACACCTCCCGAAGCCCGGCCGTACTGCGTGTCAAAATTATTGGTGACGATGCTGTATTCCTGAAGTGAGTCGATAGGAGCCTGGGATCCAAAGACGGAGTTGAATACATCCACGTTCTCCACGCCATCGAATAGAACCTCGGTTCCCGACTCGCGCTGGCCGTTGATTGAAAATCCGACTCCTCTACCAGTTTGGTTTTGCGAACCCATACTGTTCGGGCTTGTGCTGTCACCATTGCTGACATTGCCAGAAATCGCGATGAAGTCATAAGCATTTCGCGTTAAACTTGGCAGCACACTGAGCTGCTGGGTATCTACCAACTGAGACAACTCCTGCGTCTGTGTATTGACTTGAGTTGCCCCCCCGGCAGCGACTTCAACCACCGTCGAACTCTTGCCCACAGCGAGCTGTGCGTCAACGGTTGCGTGGCCGCCGACCGTCACCTCGGTGGTTATCTTGTAGGTGTCGAACCCCGTGCTCGTGATCGATATTTGATAACGGCCAGGCTCGACGCCACTGATGCTATATTGCCCGGCGCCTCCCGTCTGCGCGGTTCGCTGACTCCCCGTGGCCACATTAGTGATCGTAACCGTAGCGCCGGAGATAACAGCGCCCGATGTGTCGCGCACCGTCCCGGCTATCGCTCCTGCCTCGGCTTGTCCGAAGGCGGCCACGCTGGCGAAGGCAAAAAGCAAAAAGCCAACTGCAAAGCAAATAAACCCTTGGATCGAGATTGAGCGATTCATGCGAAATCTCCTCTTCCACAGAAAAGTCAGTTCGGTATTCATTGCTGGAGCCCTCAACAATCTTTAATAAGTAAGCTTGTCAACTTGGTGCAACCGGGGTTCCAAATGTAAAGAATTGTTTAAAAACCTTATTATCTATGGTTTACAAGGAGCTTATTTGATGTTCAATCATCCGGCGATACTGAAAACTGAAGGATCTCGTAGGGTTGCATATGAAAACCCGTATACGTTCTGGTACAGATCTGTAAGGTTAGCGTCCAACCAGGACGTGCGGCGACAGGCTATGCTTTAACCACCCAGCCGCTTCACAATCGGCGTATTCATTTTGTATTTGCGCTCGATGGTATTTCCGCTGGGATCTTTCACTCGCAGCACAAATGTCGGCAAGTCGCCTTCTTTGCCGAAGTCTTCGTGGGAGACGCTGACGGGAAGGACGCCGTTTAGGTTGCGCTCGCGGTAGGCAGTCTCGTAGCGGCGGCGGTGGGTGTTCCAGGTAAAGACCCGGGCCTGGTTGAAGTCGAAGGGCTGGCCGTCTTTGGCTTCGGTCAACACCATTAAGTATTGCGGAACCTTTTTGTCGCCGTCGTTCACTTCATCAAGTATGAAGCAGCCGACGATGCGTTGGCCCTCGGCGTACTGGGCAACGTCGAGAGGGACATCGAGGTCGATCATGCGGTCGAGCACCCATCCCACATGGCCGTCCTGGTCGCGAACCAGCCACCAGTCTTCCATGGGCTTGAGCTGCCTGGCGCCAGCCGGCAGCGCCATCGGAGTGCCCGGCAGATTCTTTTCCACCGTTGCTCGCTTCAAAACTGACACCTTCGCGCCTTGAGCCAACTGGTAAAGGTGTTCAGTGTCGCGGCCGGGTTCGAGGTGAAGATTGGTATCGTTGCGCGTGGTGGCGATGCCATCGACGGGCGAGTCCTTCTCCTGCAGCTGCATTTTCTGGAAGCCGTCGAAAACTTGGTGAGTCACCAGATAACGTTGCTCGACCCAGCCTTCTTGCCCGCTGGCCGTGCGAATTTTCGAAAAACGTTTTTCGCGGTCGAGCACGTCAACGCGGTCACCGTTTTTGGCGGTGCCGACCTTCTTGTAAACCTGCGATAACTCGTCGCGCAGAATGACTTGCGGCGCGGAGACGTAGTCAACCTCAATCACGCGGTGCCGGCCACGATTGCAGCCGGCGAGCAAAGCGGTGGCGGCGAGGGCGAGAAGCAAATTTTTGCTCGAAAGGCTCACGGATAAGAATCAATATAGCGCAGCAATAAGGATGTGCCAGTTACGAACGGATGTCCTCTGTCCTGCAGTGTTTACTGAATCTCTGTGCGCCTCTGTGCTTCTCGGTGTTCCTCTGTGGTTGCTTTTGGTTTTTTCAGGATACGGCGACGCCGGGAATGCCTCTACGGGAATGCCTCTATAGGATCCGCTCATGCGAATATCCGCTGGCGCTTAGGGCGGAGAGAAGTTCAGCGATGTGGTCGGGGCCGCGGGTTTCCATGGTGATGTCGATAGCCGTGTCGCCAAGATTCACACCGTAATAAGCTCGATCGTACGAGGTCTCGACGATGTTGGCCCGATGCTGCGCCAGAATTCCGGTGAGTCGATGCAGGGCGCCGGGATAATCGGGCAGGTGGACACGGAGGCGCACCAATCGCCCGTCTTTCACCAGGCCGCGCTCCATGATTCGCGAGAGCAGACTCACATCAATATTGCCTCCGCAGACCAGCACGGCCACTTTTTTGCCGCTGAGCGGGGTCTTGCGATTGATCAGAGCCGCAATCGCGGCCGCGCCTGCGCCTTCCGCGAGCGTTTTTTCGCGTTCGAGCAAAAGCAAGATCGCATTGGCAATTTCTTCTTCGTCTACGGTGACAATATCGTCGACATATTTCTGGATCAAGGGCAGAGTCTTTTCTCCCGCGCGCCGAACTGCGATTCCGTCAGCGATGGTCGCGGCGGGGCTGAGCGTTACCGGGTGGCCTTCCGCGATCGCGACCTTCATGGATGGCAATCGCGCTGGTTGAACGCCAATCACGCGCACATACGGATTGGTCGCTTTTACCGCACAAGCCACACCGGCAATCAGCCCGCCGCCGCCAATCGGGGCAATGACGGCTTCGATGTCGGGAACTTGTTGCAGAATTTCCAGGCCCATAGTGCCCTGCCCTGCGATGACTACTTCGTCGTCAAACGGGTGAACAAAGGTCATGCCGAACTGCTGGCTGCGGCGCACGGCCTCTTCACAAGCTTCGTCGTAATTCGCACCGTGCAGAATGACTTCCGCACCGTAGCTCTTTGTGGCAGAAACCTTGATCAGAGGCGTGGTCAATGGCATGCAGATCTCGGCGCGGATTCCGTGGCGGCCGGCATGGTAGGCAACGCCTTGCGCATGATTTCCGGCCGAGGCGGCAATCACTCCCCGCGAGCGTTCCTCTGCGGTCAACGTTAGAAGTTTGTTGAGCGCGCCACGCTCTTTAAATGCGCCCGTGCGCTGCAGGTTATCGAGCTTCAAGTAAACTGAATTTCCGGTAAGTTGAGAAAAATATTCTGAACGTGCGCAGGGCGAAAGATAAATCGAATCGCGGATGCGATCCATGGCAATGCGGATTTCCGCGAGCGAGACTGCCGGCGCTGCGGCCCTGGCTGGCCTAGTGGGCATGAGGATCGGTTTGGACATTTTGAAAGGTTTCTCTGCCAACCGCGGATTCTGCGGCGCCGCGGCTAAAAGCTTTTAACCGCAGAGTTCGCGGAGATAGCGCGTAGATCGCAGAGAAAACGATTCTAACCTCGCAACGCCGCCTGCTCAAAAATAAAGGCTTTCTCTGCGAGCTTTGCGGATTTTCTCGGCGTCCTAGGCGGTTAAAACTCTTGGCATTTACTCTCAGGCCGAGACCAGATCACGTCGGACTCGCGGCTTCGCCATTGGCTTCGTAGACTGTTTGCTCAAATAGACGTTGATTGACGCAGCCGCTTTTCTTCCTTCCGCAATCGCCCAGACCACCAATGATTGTCCGCGACGCATATCGCCCGCTGCGAATACTCCCGCAACTGAAGACATGTAATCCGCGCCGGTCTCCACGTTGCCGCGCTGGTCGAGCTTCACGCCTAACTGTTCGATCATGCCATTACGAATCGGGCCGCTGAAGCCCATGGCCAGCAGAATCAAGTCTACGTCCATCACGAACTCGCTGTCGGTGAGCGGCTCAAATTTCGCCGGAGGGCCAACTTTAATTCCGTGCAACTGTTTCACATGTCCACTCGCGTCGCCGCTCAACTTCGTTGTGGCGATGCTCCATCCGCGAGTTCCACCCTCCTCATGTGCGCCTTCGACGCGCAACTGCATCGGCCACAGCGGCCATGGAGTCAACGGCGAACGTTCCGCAGGCGGCATCGGCATAATTTCGAATTGATGGACGGATGCTGCCTTCTGGCGATGCACCGTGCCCAGGCAATCCGCGCCCGTGTCGCCGCCACCAATAATAATGACGCGCTTACCCGTGGCGAGAATGTCCTGTGCTGGATCGAGCGGATCGCCGTAACAGCGCTTATTGGCCTGCGGGAGGAAATCCATCGCGAAATGAATGCCCTTCAATTCTCTGCCCGGAACGTTCAGGTCACGCGGCGGTTCGGCGCCTCCAGCTAACAAAATCGCGTTGAACTCACGCTGCAGATCGTCAACCGGAACGGAATGTCCAACGTGCGCATTGGCGACAAATTTCACGCCCTCAGCTTCCATCTGTTCAAGACGGCGATCAAGGATGCGCTTCTCCATCTTGAATTCAGGAATGCCGTAACGCAGCAGTCCACCGATGCGATCGGCTTTTTCGTAAACCGTGACCCAGTGTCCGGCGCGATTGAGTTGCTGCGCCGCAGCCAGCCCGGCGGGGCCTGAACCAACTATCGCCACTTTTTTTCCAGTACGGAATTTCGGCGGCTCGGGACGAATCAGGCCTTCCTCGAAACCGCGCTCCACAATGCTTTTTTCAATCTGCTTGATCGTAACCGCAGGCTCGTTGATGCCGAGCACGCATGCCGCCTCACAGGGCGCGGGGCAAATTCGTCCGGTGAATTCTGGAAAATTATTGGTCGAGTGAAGCTGGCGTACCGCCTCTTTCCAATGGCCGCGATACACGAGATCGTTCCAGTCAGGAATAAGGTTGTTGACCGGACACCCGGTGTGGCAGAAGGGCACGCCGCAATCCATGCAGCGCGCGCCTTGAGTCCGCAGTTTTTCTTCCGGAAAATTCTGGTAAATCTCGAACCAGTCGTTTACGCGTTCCGTCACCGGACGGCGTGTCGCGGTCTCGCGCGAATGTTCCATGAATCCTGAGGCTTTACCCATGCAGCGCCTCCGCTAGTTCCGGGACCAGAAGCCGGCTGCCCGGGAATGTATTGCTGGCGGCTGCGAGTCACGCCCAGCACGCGCTTGAATTCGTGCGGGAAAATTTTGATGAAGCGCGGCAAGCATCTCCGCCCAATTGTCGAGAATGCATTTCGCCCGCTTGCTGCCGGTGAGTTCGTGATGCCGATTGATCAGTCCGCGAACTAAACCTACGTCGCGCGGTTCGATCACAGGTTCGAGATCAACCGACGCCAGGTTGCATCGCTTCTCGGTGAAGTCACCGCGCTCGTCGCAGACATAGGCTATGCCCCCGCTCATTCCGGCGGCGAAATTTCGGCCGCATGAGCCAAGCGCAATCACCAGGCCGTTCGTCATGTACTCGCAACCGTGGTCACCGACACCCTCCACCACCGCAGTCGCACCGGAGTTGCGTACCGCAAAGCGTTCTCCCGCGACACCACTGAAGAAGGCCTCGCCGCTGGTTGCGCCATAGAGCACGACATTGCCGATTAAAATATTTTCTTCCGCTGCGAATTGCGAATTCCTCGGCGCATGCACGATGAGCCGACCGCCCGAAAGGCCCTTGCCTACATAATCATTGGCATCGCCTTCAAGCGTTATAGTCACGCCCTTCGCCAGGAACGCGCCGAAGCTCTGGCCCGCAGAGCCGTCAAACTTTATGCGAATCGTGTCATCCGGCAGGCCTTCTGATCCGTAGCGACGCGCGATTTCGCCGCTTAGCATAGCGCCGACCGTGCGATGGACATTGCGAATCGAAAAGCTCATTTCAACTGGCGAGCGATTATCCAATGCCTCTTTCGCACCGGCAATCAATTCGTGATCGAGAGCTTTGTCGAGGCCGTGATCCTGCGCCTGCACGCAGTGGCGCGCAACACGGCCGGGCAGCGGCGGATTGTAGAGGATCGCCGACAGATCTACGCCTCGTGCCTTCCAGTGGTCAACCGCGGGCTGCGTGTCGAGCATGTCTACGCGGCCAACCATTTCATTGACTTTGCGGAAGCCCAGCTCCGCCATGTACTGACGGACTTGTTCGGCAATGAAGAAGAAGAAATTGATTACGTGCTCGGGCTGTCCAGCAAATTTTTGGCGCAACGCGGGATCTTGCGTTGCGATTCCCACCGAGCAAGTGTTCAGGTGGCATTTGCGCAGCATAATGCAGCCCATCGCGACCAGAGGCGCGGTGGCGAATCCAAATTCTTCAGCGCCGAGCAGTGCAGCGATCACGACATCGCGGCCAGTTTGCAACTTGCCGTCAGTCTGAACACGAATGCGGCTGCGCAGGTCGTTCATTAAAAGGACCTGCTGTGTTTCTGCGAGACCAAGTTCCCACGGAATCCCAGCGTGCTTGATGGAACTGAGCGGCGAAGCGCCAGTGCCGCCGCTGTCGCCCGAGATGAGGACCACATCAGCGTGCGCTTTCGCTACGCCTGCGGCCACGGTTCCGACGCCGATCTCCGAAACCAGCTTGACCGAAATCCGCGCCTGCGGGTTCGTGTTCTTCAAGTCATAAATCAGCTGCGCGAGATCTTCGATCGAATAAATGTCGTGGTGCGGCGGCGGAGAAATCAGGCCAACACCGGGAATTGAATGCCGCAGGCGGGCGATGACATCGTCTACTTTATGTCCGGGGAGCTGCCCACCTTCGCCAGGCTTCGCGCCCTGCGCCATCTTGATCTGCAACTCTTCCGCATTGACCAGATAGTGAGCCGTCACGCCGAAGCGGGCGGAAGCGACCTGCTTGATCGCGCTGCGTCGCCAGTCACCGTTCGCATCCTTCTTATATCGTTGCTCGTCCTCGCCACCTTCGCCGGTATTCGACCGGCCACCGATCCGGTTCATGGCGATCGCCAGCGTCTCGTGCGCTTCTTTGCTGATCGATCCGAATGACATGGCACCGGTGGTAAATCGCTTCACGATTTCTTTCGCCGGCTCGACTTGCTCGATGGGAACCGGCTTGCGCGCTTTCTTGATCTTCATCAGGCTGCGCAAGGTGGCAAGATTGCGACTCTGCGCATCGATCAATGCAGCGTATTCTTCGAAGCTCTTAAAATTCTGCTCGCGCACACTGTGTTGCAGCTTGCTGATCGTCTCGGGATTCAGCAGGTGATATTCGCCGTTCACCCGGAAGTGGTAACTGCCGCCGACGGCCAATTCAGTTTCCGCATCGGTGACTGTGCGAAATGCGAATTCGTGCTTCAATTGTGCCTCTCGCGCCAGCACGTCAAGCCCTACCCCGCCGATTCGCGAAGTGGTTCCGGCGAAGTACGCGTTGACCAGGTCTTCGTTAAGACCAATCGCTTCGAAGACCTGCGCCCCGCGATAGCTTTGCAGTGTCGAAATGCCCATCTTCGAAAACGTTTTGAGCAGTCCTTTATTAACTGCTTTGATGAAGTGTTTGACCGCGACGTCGGGAGTCATGCCGCCCGGTAGATACCCTCGTCCGGCAACGTCCTCCAAAGTTTCGAGAGCAAGATAAGGATTGATCGCACTCGCGCCGTAGCCGATCAGCAGCGCAAAATGCATGACCTCGCGCGGTTCGCCGGATTCGATGATCAGCGCGACCTGGGTGCGAGTCTCTTCGCGGACCAGAAGATTGTGGACCGCAGCCAGCGCCAGCAGGCTGGGAATTGGCGCGTAGTCTTTGTCCACACCGCGGTCGGACAAGATCAGCAACGTGTAGCCTGATTTCACCGCCAGCGAAGCGCGACGAGAGATCTCATCCAGGGCCGACCGCAATCCGGCTTCGCCATCGGCGGCGCGAAACAAAGCGGGCAATGTGATCGCCAGCAAATCTCCTTGCGAAACCCGGCGCAGCTTTTCGAGATCACGATTGGTCAGAATCGGGTGCGGCAGTTTCAGGGTGTGACAATTTTCCGGCGTCTCGTTGAGAATGTTGCGTTCGGTCCCGATGTAGCTGATGAGCGACATCACCATCTCTTCGCGAATGGGATCGATGGGCGGATTGGTGACCTGCGCGAAAAGTTGTTTGAAATAATTGAACAGCGGCTGCGGCTTGTCGCTTAGGCAAGCCAGCGGCGTGTCGGTTCCCATAGAGCCGACTGGCTCTTCGCCCTTTGCTGCCATGGGTTCGAGGATCATCTTCAAATCTTCATCGGTGTAACCGAAAGCGCGCTGCCGCGAAAGTATGGTCGACTGGTCTGATTGGTGAATGCGCACCGGTTCCGGCAGGTGATCGAGCGTGATTTGATTTTCTTTCAGCCATTGTTCGTAAGGCTGGCGAGCTGCCAGGCGCGATTTGATTTCTTTGTCCGAGATGATCCGGCCTTCGACGGTGTCGACCAGAAACATTTTTCCCGGCTGCAATCGGCCTTTACGTTTGATCTTTTCCGGCGGAACGGAAAGAACGCCCGCCTCAGACGCCATCACGACCAGATCATCGTCGGTGACCACGTAGCGGCCCGGACGGAGTCCGTTACGATCCAGCGTCGCGCCAATCATTTTGCCGTCGGTGAATGCGATGGCCGCTGGCCCGTCCCATGGCTCCATCAGCGAACAGTGGTATTCGTAAAACGCCCGCTTCTCCGCCTTCATGTGCGGATTGCCCGCCCACGCTTCCGGAATCAGCATGGCCATTACGTGCGGCAGGCTGCGGCCTGATTGGAAGAGCAACTCGACCGCATTATCGAAACTGGCAGAGTCGCTTCCCGCTGGGTCAATGATCGGGAAAAGTTTTTTGATGTCATCACCAAAACGTTCGCTCGTCAGAATCGATTGCCGCGCGTGCATCCATGCAACGTTGCCCTTTAGCGTGTTGATTTCGCCGTTATGCGCGACATATCTATAAGGATGGGCCAGCTTCCAACTGGGGAAGGTGTTGGTTGAAAAACGCTGATGCACGAGGCATAGCGCGCTCGCTGCGTCGGGGTCAGAAAGATCGCCATAGAAGTTGGCAATTTGCGGCGCCAGCAAAAGTCCCTTGTAAACGATAGTGCGCGCGGACAGAGACGGAATATAAAAGAATTCCTTGTCCTCAATGTCCGACTCGGAAATCTCTTTCTCGGCGCGCTTGCGGACCACATAAAGCTTGCGCTCAAAAGAGTCTTCATCGAGTTCCGTAGGGCGGCCTACGAAAATTTGCTGTATATAAGGTTGCGAAGCGCGAGCCACGCGCCCGATGGCATCGCCGTTCACCGGCGTATCGCGCCAGCCCAAAACGCTGAGTCCTTCTTCGCGGATGATGCGTTCGAGTACGCCTTCGCAGTTCAGGCGCGGGTGCTTTTCAACCGGCAGGAAGGTCATGCCGACCGCGTACTCGCCGGGCGCGGGCAATTCAAATCCGAGAGTTACACACTCGCGAGCAAAGAACTTATGAGGAATTTGAATCAGGACGCCGGCGCCGTCGCCGGTCTCGGGATCGCAGCCGCATGCGCCGCGGTGGGTCAAATTTACGAGAACCTGGATTCCCTGCTCGATGATCTGATGGCTTTGCTCACCGCGAATGCTGGCAACAAAGCCCATTCCGCAGGCGTCGTGCTCGTTCGCCGGGTCATAAAGACCCTGCCGCGGCGGCAAACCGTTTTGTGTCTTCCAAAGCTGCAGTGGAATTTCCCCAGAGGCGTACGTGAACGCACACACCCATAGCTGTGTATATCTTTGGTACCGCGATCAGAGGGCAAAAGTACAATTCAGAATTTCGATTCGGCAGATGGAAATTTTGCGAATTTCCCAGACGGCTGGGCGCGGCTGAAGACTGAGCGCTTTCGGCCGCTCTGGCTGCAACTTTTTCGATTCGTCCTATCGAAAAAGCGGTTCGGATTGCCGCTCTGGTTCCGGTATATTGAACGTTCGATATGTCGCCTGCGATCCAGACAATGTCGTCGATGCCTACACGTACAACGGGCGCACGAATTACTCTCTGGCGTGGGCGTTGAGCGAATCCTAAGTATCTGCTCAAGACCCACAGCCCGGACGGCGAGTGGGTCTTTCGTTTTGTGCCCAAATCTTCGAGAACACATAGCCGAGGCGGAGATGGGTATAGTCTTTTAGAAGGCATTCTCATGATTGTGATGAAATTCGGCGGCACTTCAGTTGAAAGCGCCGAAGCCATTGAACGGGTCGCAAAGATCGTCGCCAGCCGGCGCGACGGGTTGCCGATCGTAGTCGTGAGCGCCATGGCCAAGGTGACGGACCAACTGGTGACCATGGGACAAATGGCGGCCTCAGGCGAGGCGGACGCCAGCCTGCAACTATTTCGATCCATGCACGAGCGGCATTTTTCGACGGCAACCGCTTTGCTCGGTGCAAAGCGTGCCGCTAGTCTGGCGCCGAAACTCGATCCACACTTTGCGGAGCTGGAGAATTTTTTGCGCGGATTAGCGGCGGTGCGCGAACTCACACCGCGCGGCAGTGACTACCTTCTTTCGTTCGGCGAATTGCTCTCCAGCCTGATCGTGGCCGATGCCTTCGCCATGCGGGGACTAAACTCGGCGTGGGTGGATTCGCGCGCCTGCCTGGTCACTGACGCCACGCACACCCGGGCAACTCCGCAAATGGCGGAAACGCGGGAAAAATCAAAGAAGAAAATCGTGCCGCTGCTTGCAAAGAAAAAAATTCCGGTGATGGGAGGATTCATTGCCGCGACGGCCGGCGGCGTGCCCACCACTTTAGGCCGCGGTGGATCCGATTATTCGGCGGCGATTATCGGAGCGGCGCTTGACGCTGACCGCATCGAGATATGGACCGACGTCGAAGGCATGATGACCACTGACCCGCGACTGTGTCCGGATGCCAAAACCATCAAGCAGATCAGCTTTAACGAAGCTGCTGAGTTGGCATACTTCGGCGCCAAAGTTCTTCACCCCGCCACTTTGCTTCCCGCCATTCACAAAAACATTCCGGTATATGTACTCAACTCGCGCAATCTGAAAAGTACCGGAACAGAGATAACTGCTCACGCTCCCCGCAGTCGCGATGTCTTCCGCGCCATCACCGCCAAAA
Source organism: uncultured Acidobacteriota bacterium (assembly GCA_963702345.1). Lineage (GTDB taxonomy): Bacteria > Acidobacteriota > Terriglobia > Terriglobales > Acidobacteriaceae > Gp1-AA145. The sequence continues at coordinate 528,827 of CAVPCD010000019.1, forward strand.
CTGGCGTGAGCATAGTGAACGTCGTCGCATCCCGCGGAATCATGGTGCACGGATTTCTGCGTTCGGTATTCGAGGCGATGGACCGTCACTCCACATCGGTTGATATCGTTGCCATTTCCGAAGTCAGCATGTCTTTCACCATGGAAAGCAAGCGGCTGCCCAAGGCGCTGCTGGCAGAACTGGAAGAAATTGCGGACGTCACTTGCGACGACAAGCAGGCCATCGTTTGCCTAGTCGGGGAAGATATTCACGGCAAGCCCGGAATTGCGGCCAGCGTCTTTAATACTATTGCCGCCGCGGAAGTGAACATTCGCATGATCTCCCAAGGCGCTTCGGAATTGAACATCAGCTTCGTAATTCAGGAAAGCGACGTTCCGAAGGCGGTGCAACACCTGCACGCACAGTTTTTCCCCGCATCGGCGAAGACGGCTGGAGCACAAAAGAAAAATGGGAGCGTCAAACGTGCGCGTGCGAATGGGCGAGGATCTGCGACGCCGCGGGCACGGGCCGGCAGTGCCAGCGCAGTTGTGGAGAGCAGCGCAGATCTGAATTCCTGAACAACTTAAAAAATGAAACTCGTCACAAATTTGACCGATTCAGAAACGACTGCGACAAAGTTCGCAGAAAGCAGCGGAAGCCTGAACGTTGCCCTCGTAGGTTTCGGGACGGTTGGCAGTTCTGTGGCACGAATTCTTTCCGAGCGAACCGGCGATGATCTTCGCCTGACTCACATCTTCAATCGCCAAATCGCGCGCAAGCGAGTGGGCTCGCTCTCCCCGGCAATCCGCTGGACCGAAAATATTGACGATGTCCTGTCGTCCGATACGCATATCGTCGTCGAACTCATCGGCGGCCTTGAACCTGCCGGCGAGTGGATTCGGAAAGCACTGAAATCGGGTAAGTCAGTTGTTACAGCGAACAAGCAGCTCATCGCGCGGCACGGCGCAGAACTTGTACGACTGGCGCGAGAGAACGGCCGGCACATCGCCTTTGGAGCTTCGGTGGCGGGTGGTGTTCCAGTCATCTCGGGCTTGCAGGAAGGGCTTGCCGGCGATGAACTCGTGGAACTTTGCGGAATCCTGAATGGGACCTGCAATTACATTTTGACGCGAATTGAAAGCGCCGGGGTGAGTTTCGCGGATGCGTTAAAGGAAGCGCAAAAGCTTGGTTTCGCCGAAGCTGATCCGACTGACGATGTTGATGGTCTCGACGCGCGTGCCAAACTCACAATTCTGGCGCGAACTGGACTGCGCGTCTCCGCCCATCTGGAGAGTATTTCTGCGCGAACGATTTCGGTAATAGAGCCGGTCGATTTTGAATATGCCAAGTTGCTCGACTGTACGATTCGCCAACTGTCACGGGCGAGAAAAACCTCGAAGAAGCTCTTTGCAACCGTGGGGCCGGGGCTGGTTCACGCATCTTCGCCACTGGCGCGCGTTGAAGGCGCACGCAATCTGGTAATGTCCACCGGTAAGTTCGGTGGTGAAACGGTTTTCGCCGGTCACGGAGCCGGCGGGCATCCGACCGCCGTCGCCGTGGTTTCAGACCTGATTGCGATCGCACGCTCCCGGCAGATGAATGGCGCGGTCCTAAGTGAGGGCGAGGCTGCAGATATTTCCGTGAGTGCTGACTTCACATCCCGCCACTACCTGCGATTCACCGTGCAAGACGAGCCCGGCATCATCGCTTCATTAGCGACAATTTTTTCGCGTTTGGGAATTAATATCGACTCGGTTTTTCAAAAGCCGGGCTATTCGAAATCGAAGCTGCCCTTTGTAATCACGCTCGAGCCCTGCCCGGCGTCGCTGGTCGATAAGGCGTTAGCCCAAATCGCGTCCCTGAAATTCCACGTTCAGCCCTGCCTGAATCTCCCGATCCTCGATTGATGCCGTGAAATCCAACTGAAGCGTTAAGCGATCGCCCGCTTGTCTCGCGAAAATGCTTTTTGAATCAGGGTATAGCGTGCCGCGCCAATGAGCCCGGCATCATCGTTAAGAACAATTTTCACCGGCATATCTTGCAGAAGCGACTGCATTCGTCCCTTATCCAAAAAAGATTTCATGAAGACGGGATCGCGCATCTTGGGAACGATTTTTGCAGCGATGCTGCCGCCGATAAAGACTCCGCCCGTGGCCATAAAATTCAGCGCGCAGTTGCCGGTTTCCGATCCGTAGACGCTCACGAAGATCGACAAAGTCTGTTCGCAGATCGCAGCCTTACCTTCGAGTGCGAGCTGTGAGATCAGCGCCGGTGGATCTTTTGCTTGGGCGATCTGATCGCGGAGCCAGTCAGGTTCCTCGGCTTTTTTGCCGTCGCGCAGAAAGTCGTAAATATTTTTGATTCCCGGTCCGGAAAGAATTCGCTCGCAGCTCACATGCTGAAATTTTTTGCGAAGATATTGCGCCAGCTCCATCTCGAGATCGTTCTTGGGTGCGAAGTCGGCGTGTCCACCTTCGCACGGAAATGGATGATGGCGAAATCCATCCCAGTAAAGGCCGGCAACGCCAAGGCCAGTGCGAGCCGAAATCACTGCTCGATTCCCTTCTGCGTCTTCTGCGCCTTCGCTCAAGGTGACGAAATCTTTCGACTCCAGAGCGTCAACGCCGTAGGCGTAAGCTTCGAGATCATTGATCAAGCCGACCGAAGGCAGTCTCAATTGCGAGGCAAGTTCACCGGCATCGATTGTCCATTCGAGGTTCGATATCTTGCTTCTGCCCGCGCGCACCGGACCGGCCACGCCAAAACATGCGCTGTGCACCATGATGCCCTCGGTGCCCACGAAAGTCTTTATCAGGTCCGCGAGGCCGCTATGTTCCTGACTCTTGTAAGTCGTGTCGACTGCGCGGTGGAGTTGATTGCCCTCCGCTTGAAAGGCCGCGAGTCGTACCCGGGTTGCGCCAATGTCACCTGCGAGAATCATTCGATTGTCCTCCACATCCGTCCGTCGCGCTGCAGCAACTCGTCGGACTCTTTCGGCCCCCATGTGCCGGAGGCGTAATTGGGAAATTTCCGCGGCGGAAGCGCGGCCCACACGTCAAGCACGGGATCAACAATGCTCCAGCCCGCTTCCACCATGTCCGCGCGCTGGAAAAGCGTCGCGTCCCCGATCATGCAATCGTAGAGCAGAACTTCGTAACCGGTGTAGGCGTCCTCGCCGAAGTACTTGGAATATTCAAAGCTCATGTTCACGGAACCCACGCGCAAAATCGGCCCAGGTATTTTTGCACCGAAACTCAGCGAAATTCCTTCGACCGGCTGGATCTGAATTACCAGCTGGTTCGAGTGTTTCTTCACCGGCGCATTGCGGAACAGATCAAATGGGGTCTTTTTGAATTGAATCGTGATTTCAGTGTGCCGTTGTGCGAGCCGCTTTCCGGTGCGCAGATAAAACGGGACACCAACCCATCGCCAGTTATCGATATTAAGTTTCAACGCTACGAAAGTTTCGGTCCGCGATTCCGCCGAAACCCCTGGCTCGCCCCGGTACGACCGAACTCGTTCGCCACCAACATCGCCGTCTCCATATTGACCGCGGACGCTGTCGTGCAGCACCGCTTCTGAATCCAGCAACTGCACCGCATGCAAAACTTTGGCTTGCTCATCACGGACCGCATCGGCCTGAAATGACACCGGCGACTCCATTGCAGTCAGGCTAAGCAATTGCATTACGTGGTTGGGGACCATGTCGCGCAGGGTGCCGGCTGTGTCGAAATATCCGCCGCGCTGTTCCACGCCAACGGTTTCAGCATTCGTGATCTGCACGTGATCAATGTATCGGCGGTTCCAGATGGGCTCGAAGATCGCGTTGTCGAAGCGAAAGACGAGAATGTTCTGCACCGTCTCTTTGCCCAGGTAATGGTCAATGCGGTAAATCTGACTTTCCGCGAGTACAGATTTTATTTGCCGGTTCAGGCTCTTCGCCGAATCCAGATCGTGCCCGAACGGCTTTTCAATCACCACCCTGCGCCAGCGGCCGTTCTCCTCTTTAGAGAGCTGGCTCTGTCCTAATTGTTGAACAATCTCGCCAAAGAATTTCGGCGCAGTCGCCAGGTAGAAAAGATAATTGCCTTCGGTGTTGTATTGAAGATCGAGTTCTCCGAGTCGCCTTTGCAACGCGGGATACATCATAGAATCGGCGAAATCCGCGCGCTGATAGTAAAGCCGCTGGCGGAATGAATTCAGCGCCTCGGCGCCGTGTTCGTCCGCGTGCAGAAATGAAGTGACTTGATCGCGAAACTGCTCGAGGGTCAGATCGTCGAATGCAACGCCGAGAATGGCAAAGTTATCAGGCAACAGGTTCGCCTTCGCCAGATTGAAAAGAGCGGGAACCAGCTTGCGTTTAGTGAGATCTCCTGATGCGCCGAACAAGACCAGCACGCAGCGCGCGGCCGCCTTAGTCAACGGACTCTGCAACTCCTCGGCCTGCGTAAGCGCGGAAGCGGACACCATGCACCAGCTCTCCCCGGCGTGAACTCGGCTATTTTACTCGCACATTTAAACTCTCTGCTTTTGCCTTTTGGCTGCCTTGCGTTTGGGCCTTGCGATATTTCTTTGCGGCTTTCTGTTGGTTTTCGCAGCCTTCTTCTGATTTTTCCTGGCTGCGCGCTGGGCCTGTTTCGCGCTGTCAGGCCCTTGATAAATTTGGGACCACGCCGCGATCGTCGTCAAACTCAACAATGCAAATGCGCCTGTGGAGACTCGCTTCATAAGCTCCTTCAACCCAGAACAGGCTTCGTTCTTATCCACTGACTTTCAGGTAAGTCGAATATTGCTCGTCGTTGATCGCTACAAACGGCAGCATCGTCATTGGTGTACTTGCGGTTTGGACTCGCCAGTTGCCACTGCCCGCCTCAGTTGCGCCCAGCAATTGCTGGCGCGTGATGGATTGCGAAGGCGGCGCGATGGGGAAGAGTACGATCGGTCCCCGCAAAAGCGCCACCGTGTCCGGGTGCCGCGGGTTGATAGCCTCAAGACGCATCTTCATCGGCAGGTCGAGGCTGATTCGATCACCGTTCTTCCATTCGCGTCGCACCAACGCAAACGTTCCAGCAACGACCGGCGTCGTCACGCGCTTGCCATTGATCGAGACCGAAGCCCCTTCGGCCCACGCCGGAATTCGAAAGTTCGCGGCGAATTCAGTTGGCTTCGAAAGTGCGAATTCAAATTCGATCGCACCGTCATTCGGGTACGAACCCTTTTGTGTAAGCGAAACACTTGTCCCATTCTGCCGCCAGCGCAAGGTCGAGGGAATGTAGAGATTCACATACACGCCCTGGTCATCGCGAAAATAGCTATTGATTCCGTAATCCGTCGCCACCTGTGGAAGGGTGCCGGAGCAGCACGGGAAGCCGTGGTTGGAATAAACCTTGTGACCGTCGAAGTTGTAATCAGAGTAGTAGAAGGCATGGCCGTCCGGCTCCAGCGGCTTCGCTCCCAGCACAGTGTTGTACATCACGCGTTCCATGCTGTCCCCGTAACGCGAATCGCGGGTCACGCGCAGAAGATATCGCGTTATTTTGAAGTGCGCATAAGATCCGCACGGCGTCTCGAAACTGGAGTGTGTTCCGGTCAGGCTCGCATACACGTCGTCGCTGTCGGTAGCGCGGAGTAGCTCATCCGGGCCCCAGCCTCCAGTCGCGAAGCTCTGCGCCAGCAACATGTCGAATGCATTTTTGGCGGCCCGTAAATGCATTTCGCTCCCCAACGTCAGGTAAGCCTGCATCGCCGAAGACAGAGCGTTCACGTGGCTGTAAGCATGTTTGCCGGCCAGTGAATTCTCTCCCTCTGCAAGCGGCGCAAAGAACTTGTCATTCAAATAGCGCGTACCCAACTCCTTGTAACGGTCGCCGGCCCCGCGCTGATACGCAAGGAACAAGTTTTCGGGCATAGTGTAGGACTCGTCCCAGTTATAGGAAATGTCCTTGCCTGGTCTCCAGCTTTGCCCGTGTTCCACCGCGTGCTCGGGGATATTTCGTAGAGCGGTGTCAGTTGTGCGCTGCAGAATGGCGAACGCGTCGGGATCGCTTGCCCAGCGATGTGAGTCGATGAGGCCGCAGATTAATTTGTCGTAGCAATATGCGGGGAAGCGGTTCTTCTCGTAAAAGCCATCCGAGATGCTTGCCGCGTACAGCTGATTCAGGCGAAGAACTTTGGCGCGCAGTTCCGGAGACCCGGTGATTGCATAGGCCCGCGCCAAGGCTGAGACCCATTGTCCAAAAGTTGCGGCAGGCGCGAAGCCAGCATCGAAGGTGCGATAGTCATAGTTAGGATCGTAGTTATACCAGCCACCTAAATCTGCCCCCGGCGCGGGCTGCCCGCCCATTTGCCGCATCGGCTTCAGCAAACTGTCTTCATTCATGCCCATCAAAACTGAAACGCAATGTTGGAGTTGTGCTTGGTGTAACTCACTGGTCATTACAATTTGGCCGTATTCAAATTCTTCGAGTGGTGCCACGGTCGATGCAGCGGCTCCGGCGAAACTGAACTTCGAGTTCAGCGGAATAATGGCTGCGCCAGCAACCGAGAGTGTTGCCGACTCCAAGAACTTTCGGCGGGTTACGGATCGATATGGCATGAACTCCTCCAAAAAAGGACACATGGGCAGACCGATTGTAAGACGTTTCATCGTGCCAGGTATTTTCTAGTTCGCCCTCGCGATGCCTTGACAAACCGCTGCTGATGTGGAAAAAAGACGTGACACGATTTACGAACCGGATCAACATCATCATGCAACTGCATAGAGTCTTCGTCCGCCCTCTGATATTTTCCTTACTCCTCCTAGTCAGCGCCTATGCTCAGCCGGAACAATCACCGGCGAAGCCATCTTCCCAATCGAACGCGGTGGTAAAACCGTTCCTCGGTCGCTGGGACCTGACGCTAAAAGCCCCGGACCGCGAATATCCTTCATGGATAGAGATCCAACAGGAAAATGGCGAACTCACGGCGCAATTTGTGAGTCGCTGGGGAAATGCGCGCCCGCTGCCGGAGATAACAATCACGAACGGGCATTTAAGATTCGTTTCGCCCAAGGCGGAAGAAGAACGCAAAGATGACATGGTGTTTGAAGGCACATTGAGCGGCAAGACCTTGTCTGGAACAACAACCGGGCCTGATGGAACGCCGTGGACATGGACAGGCCAGCGAGCGCCCTCACTCAAACGCGCCAACCCGCCCAAGTGGGGCAAGCCCATTCAATTATTCAATGGCAAAGACCTTACGGGCTGGAAGCCAGACAAGCCAAATCCCGCGAGCGAGTGGAAGGTGGTAGACGGCAACCTCGTCAGCCCCGGCCACGGTCCCGAACTCATCAATAGCTCGAAATTTGAAGACTTCAAACTGCATGTTGAATTCAACTGCGGAGAGAAATCCAACAGCGGGGTTTATCTTCGCGGGCGTTACGAAGTGCAGATTGAAACCAACTCCGAACAGGAACCGCCCAGCCATCACACCGGCGCCGTATATGGATTTTTGACCCCATCGCCTGAACTGCCGCGCAAAGCCGGCGAGTGGCAAACCTTCGACATCACGCTTGTAGGGCGAATGGTCACCATCGTTCAAAACGGCCAGACCATCATCGATCACAAAGAAATTCCCGGCATAACCGGTGGCGCGCTCGATAGCCACGAAGGGCTGCCGGGGCCGATCTACCTGCAAGGCAGCGAAGATGGACACGTAACTTTTCGAAACATCGTCATCACGCCGGCGATGAAATAAAGCGCTCGCCAGAATTCTTCCCTGGTCCGGCGTTGCAGCACTAACTTGAATTCCCAGGAGGTGGTTGACCATGAAGAAAAGCTTCTTCTCTCGTCGCAAGTTTTTGGGTTTGAGCGCAGCCGCCGCCGGCGCAACTATCGGCGGAAAGACTTTGCTTCTGAAACCTGAGCCCCTCTTCGCCGCTGAAGACATGCCCGCCGGCGAACACGTGCGCTTTGGCATGGTGGGGATCGGCATGCAAGGTTCGAATCTGTTGGCCGAATCCATCGAGTTGCCGGGAATTGAATGCGTTGCCGCCTGCGATCTTTATGATGGCAGACACACGCTGGCGAGAGAGATCACCAATAAACCCAGCCTTCCGGTAACGCGACGCTACCAGGAATTACTGGCCAACAAAGATATCGATTGCATAGTGGCCGCGGTCCCCGATCACTGGCACAAGCAAGTGGTCGTCGACGCGGTGAGCGCGGGCAAAGATATTTATTGCGAGAAGCCAATGTCGCACAGTCCGGCCGACGGCGTCGCGATGGTTGAGGCCACGAAGCGCACCGGCCGCATTGTGCAGATCGGTTCGCAACGGGTGAGTTCGCTGATCTGCAAAAAAGCAAAAGACATGATCTCGCAAGGGATGCTCGGCGAAATGATGCTGGTCGAGGGCTGGCTGGGACGCAATGATCCAACCGGCGCGTGGGAGTATCCGCCGCCGTTCGATCTGTCGCCGCAAACTCTCGATTGGGACACATGGCAAGGCACGGTGCCAAAGAAGGCATTCGATCCTTACACTTTCGCTCGCTGGCGTTGCTGGAGAGAATACGGCACAGGCCTGGCGGGCGATCTGCTGGTCCACCTGGTCAGCGGCATGATGTTCATGATGAGCATCAACGAAGCACCGAAGCAGGCGATGGCGATGGGCGGAATTCGTCGCTGGAAAGACGGCCGCAACATGCCGGATGTTCACGGCACACTTTTCTATTATGGCGATTTGCCGGTGTACATGCGGCTCAATCAAGGCACCGAAATGCCTGAGACCTATCGCTTCCAGGGATCAAAAGGCATTCTGGAAGTCACCGAATTCGGCTTGAGCTTCGCCCCCCAATCGGGTAAGGACACGATGCCGAGTTACTACGACAGCAGTTTTCCCCACGCCATGCGTGCAACCTACGAGAAGAAGTGGCACGAGGAAAACGATCCGAAAATCGGCGAGGAACCGATGCCCGAGGCGATCAGCTACCGTGGCCCGGATTATGACGACATGAAACCGCATCTGTGGAATTTTTTCCGAGCGGTCAAAACTCGCAAGCCGGTGGTGGAAGATGCGGTGTTCGGTCATCATGCAGCGTTGGCCTGCCACATGGCGAATGAATCTTACTTCCGGAAGTCACCGGTCACATGGGACGAAGCCTCGAACACGATGAAGAGCTGACTGCGGCGCAGATGACTTTAGCGAGATTCATGCGATGAATACCCTCAACCGAAGGCAGTTTGTTGAAGTATGCGCCGGAGCGGCGGGAGCTATGCTGGTGCCAAACTTGGCGCGCGCCGCCGGTTCCAGGCCCTCGGTGCATTTCCCTTCTGAACCGCGCCAACGGGTGTCGGTGGCGGCGTATCCATTTCGCGAATTCATCGCGGGATGGAAAGGCTGGGACGGCAAAACTCCGAGTTCAGTTCCTCGCGCGCAGCAAATCGAACTCAAAGATTTCGCCGCGCACGTTGCCGAAAAATTTAACATCCACAATATTGAACCTTGGGGCCGCGTTTTCCCTTCAACTGATCCGAAATACCTTGAACAGTTCCGCGCCGCAGTTGAAAAAGCCGGGTCCGCGGTGGTTGATATTGCGGTCGACGACGAGTTCAGCCAATACTCGCCGGACGCAGCCGAGCGCGAGCAGTCAGTGGTTTCGAGCAAGCACTGGGTGGACGTAGGAGTAGCACTTGGCTCGCCCAGTATCCGCACGCATATTCAGGAATCGAAGAAATCGAAGCCGGATGTGACCCGCGCTGCCGACACTTTGCAACGAGTGGCGGAATACGGCGCCAAAAAGGATGTCGTAGTCCATTTGGAAAACGATAATCCCGTCAGCGAGGATCCATTTTTCATCGTTCAGGTCATCGACAAGGTGAACAGCCCGTGGCTGCGTGCACTGCCGGATTTCGGTAACTCGTTGGCGGCGCACGATGAAAATTACGCCTACGGTGCGATAGATGCAATGTTCGCACGCGCTTATGGAATATGCCACGTGAAAGAGAACGAAGCCAACGAACAAGGTCAGCTCGTGCACGTCGATCTGGCACGGACCTTCGCCATCCTGAAAAAGCACAACTACAAAGGATATTGCTCGATTGAATATGACGCGGCCGGTGATCCCTACAAGCCGACCGCCGAACTGATCGAGCAGACAATAAAGTTCCTTTCTTAGACAAGAGTTATAGCGGCACAAGGGTCCAGGGCGGGAGGCTCTTCGCATCCTTATCCACCTGAGCCGTTGGTTGGAGAACCCGAGCACTGCCTTTCTCGACTGTCGATAAGTGGGTTTCGTAAAACTACGCCTCAGCGATTTACGCACGCAGCAACACTCGGCCTGACAAGCACGCAAGGACGCTGGCTGATTCCCGCGGGACTGCTCAGAAGATCGACGCACAACTTTGATTGTGCAAAAAATTGCATCCGCCGCAGCCGGCGTTTCTGTTGAAACCACACCTAATTCCTATTGACAAAACCTGCAACAAAGCTGGAGAATTGCCGCGCTGGACGGGCGATCTGTCCGAGATATTAGAAGTCACGGACATTTTCAAGAAGCACTGATCAGCGGCGCGCCACGCTTCTGGTTTCTCTACGCAAACCGTCCAACTGGATGCCGATGGACTCAGGGGGGAGTTCTTGGGATCTGAACTTCTTGCCTGCCCATGATCTGATATTCACCCGTTTTTTCGTGTTGGGTTCTCAGTTCGCGTAACTCCTAGAAGCTCCAGGTTACTGCTTTTGTCCGCAGTGCGGTCCGAGTGCGTCACACGCCCGTAAATGACAAGGGGATTTATGAAAGCCAGTCGTTCGTTGCTCCCAAAGGTTGAACTGTGGCACTTGGCGACAGTAATAAGAAAGACGTCGTCGCCCAAACAATTGATGTCTCTTCTCGTCCTGTTGGGGGCGCTTCCGGCGATGGCCCCATCAGGTTTCGCGCAGGCTCCGAATCCGCCACTCAATTTCGCGAATAATTTTTTTGTGACCGGCGATTACATCGTCGCCGGCGCAAACGGGATGACGACGAGCTTTTCGACAATCAACGGGGTCAGCTACGCAGTTGGAACTATCACTGTTCCTGATTCCAACCCGGGCATTACTGGGGCGAAACAGGTTCCGCCGGGCGCGCAGATCGTTGCTGCCTTGCTCTACTGGCAGACCGCCGAAAAAGTGGGGGTGACGCCCGGCAGCGCCGGATCGGGGCAAAATGGGTATTTCAGGCCGCTGCTCTATTCGAAGAGTGGCGGACCGGCAGCGCCGGGTTACGCGATTTCAGGAACCAACCTGAGCGCCAGTAACAACGTTGCCTGGAGCTCTGGCGGATGCAACGGCGGATCGACCGGGAAGGCGCTGCGTACCTATCGCGCCGATGTCGCTGGCGCCCTGCCGCTCGATGCCAACGGCAATCCGACAGCAAATACCAGCTTCGAAGTCCGGTTGCCGAGCGCCGGCAATGCAACTCCTCTTACCTTGGGCGCAACTCTGGTAGTTATTTATCGAATTCCTTCGGGCACCGGCGGTCCCAATATTCCGCTGAACTCGATTGTCATCTACGACGGCGACTACTCTCAAGGCGTCTCGCAGTTGACCATGACCCAACAGCTGCAAGGTTTTTATGACGCCGCGCATAACCCCATTGCTCGGCTGACGCACATCGTTGGCAGCGGCCAGAGCAATAAGTTCCAAACCGTTTACTTGAGCAGCGGGACGAATTCCTTCGTCAAGCTTCCTTCTCTCTACGGCACCAAGCTGCCGTCGTTTCCTGGATACTACGGAAGCTGGGACAACCCCACATGGACATTCAACAGCGCGAGTCCATTAACTGAGGACTCAAGTTACGCGACGACGCAAATAATTCCGTCCACCAGCAACCAGGGATGCGTTTCGTGGGGCGCGGTGATCGTCAGCACTACCGTCAAGAACAGCGATAACGACGGCATTCTGGACTCATGGAAAGCGAACCAGGGATACTGCGATGTTTCGGTCAACGCATCATGCAGCAAAGGCGACCCGGCATGGGTGGATCTCACTGGCGCGGCGCCGGGCCAGAAGGACATTTTCCTGCAGTACGATTACATGTGCAGCAAGGTACAGGGGCCCGCGTCATCGCTGAATTCCTGTGCCGTCGCCGCAAACGGTGATTATTCATTTGACCCGCGGCTGGCAGTCGATCCAGCTGATGGGAAGACGGCTGTCGATAAGGTGACTGATGCATTCAACAACCACACCGGCAGTCCGGAACCCTTCGTCCTGCATGCGGTTGCCGGCAATGCGATCGCGGAAAATCAAAGCGCGGTAACCTGCACCGATTCGGCGCAGGCTGGCGCTACATGTCCGTTTCCGAATGAGCCCGGAACGGTTGGATTCAGGGAAGGCCTCACATACATCAAGAACCAGAATATCAATCCGACTACTGGGATCATCTGCAATCCCGGTGTCGCCGGTTGCGTGCCCGTATTTCAGCACGGAAAGAAAGACAGCTATCACTACGCCATGTTTTCCCATGGAGTAGGCCTGGAGAGCTGGTTCTTGTCAGATCCAACAACCCTAACCAGCGTGAAGCAAGCTGGCAATACAGTTACATTCACCACCCCCACGCCACACGGCATTGCTGCGATCGGGGGCGACTTCTGCACGTTGGGCCGCGTTACCGTCGTATTCGCGATTACTAACCCCAGCTTGAACGGTACTTACTGCATAAAGAATGTAACCCCGACCACATTCCAGATAACCGTGGCCGGTACTGCAACCAACTTCACCTACACTTCCAAGACCGATCCCAACCTGGCGGTTGCGAACGGACAAGTCACCAGCATGTCCGGGTTTTCCGACGTGGGTGGTCAGAACTCGGTCATCTCGCTCGGTGAGGGAGCCTGGGGTCCAGCAAACAGTCCCACCTCCGACGGAAACAAATGGCAAACCAAGGCTGGCACCTTCATGCACGAGTTAGGACATACTCTGGGACTGACGCATGGCGGAACCTTCTACAACAATCTGGCCAATAACGATTACACGCCGAACTTCGAAACCAACTGCAAGCCTAACGTCCAAAGCAGTATGAGTTACCTCTTCCAGGTAGATCTGCTGGAGAAGCCTAATCAACTTGATTCACAGGGACAACCTCTGAGGGTAGTGGACTATTCCGAGGCGGCGCTGCCTACACTTACTGAAAATTCTCCGCAGGCGGCCGGGCTATTGAGCAATACGGCGTACGCCAAAACAGCCTGGTTCCAACTTACCAGCTTTGCCGGAGGCGCCCCGGTCTCATCGCATTGTGACGGCACGCCATTGCTTCAAAGTGATCCACCAACTTCCTACGTCACCGACCTGGTATCGAATTTTTTCTGGTCGAGTGCGACAGGCAAGGACATCAACTTCGACGGCAACGCCACCGATGTTATGCACGGTCACGACGAATGGGATGGCACCGTGCAAGGTGGAGTTGCGCCCTCACCTGGTGTTGATCTGCAGCAGATCAGCGCAGTCGGGACTATTACGACAATCGGGCCGGGTGGAGAAGCAGGCGCGCTTAAGCCCGCAGGTGGCGGAGGTGCCCTGCATCCAGCCGGAGGCGGAGGCGCCCTGAAGCCGGCAGGCGGCGGAGGTGCGCTGAAGCCCGCAGGCGGAGGAGGTCTCAGCGGCGAGATCACCCACGAGAGCGCTAACTCATACGCGCGTCCTCCCGACGAATTGTTCATAAGCCAGGAAGAAGCTTCGCCGCGGCTGATCGATCTGAACTGGTTTGCTCCCAGCTTCGGCCAGGTGGTGAGTTACAAAGTCTACCGCTCGGCTGCGGGAGGCGCATTTACATTGGTAAACAGTGTTCCCGGTACTCAAACCAACTTTACGGATACCGTGACTTGCAATCTGGCAGGCTACAACTACCGAGTTACCGCGGTTACAAATAACGACGCAGGACAGCAGCAGGAGAGCTCACCTTCCAATACCGTTCCTGCAGCGGGCCAGCCTTTGCTGACTGGCTGCTACACGGCGCCGGTTAACGTCGTGGCGCCGGCCAGTGCAGTACAAGGGAGCATGAGCATTCCCGTAACTTGGACTTTGACCGATGACTTCTACATCGCGTCAGGCACTGGTTGGGCGAATGCCACTTCTGGCAAACCCGTGACCAACCTCAGTGCAGCCAAACTTTTCGTCAACGGTCCCGTATCCACTAATAACTGCACAACTGTCGCACCGGGTAGTGTCCAGCTCGTGGGCGGCGGAGCCGCACTGAACCCGCTTGACACGTTTAGTGGCAGCGGGGGCGCGTTCACATTTACCTGGAACAACACCGACGCTTTCTGCGCAGGTTCGTATACCTTCGAGGTGGATTTGGATAGCGGCCAGAAGTTCACAAGTGCGCCGTTGCAGCTTGGGATTGACATCAACGACACCGACAGCACTCCTCACATCAACCAAGTGCCTCTACCCAATGCAACGGTGGGGCTCGCCTACAACAACACGCTAACTGAAGACGGTGGGACCGCGCCCTTCATCTGGACAGTAACCGGTCTTCCTTCTGGCATTTCCCAGCAGCCTGCCGGTTCACCTAGGCTCTCCGGCACAACGTGCGTGGCTGGCCCGAATAGTGTCATGGCGACCGTTACTGACTCCGCCTCCAAGCCTAACTCTGGTTCACAAGGGTTCACGTTGCAGGTAAATAAGGCAAACACCACGACGGGTGCAACTTCGAATGCAAACCCGTCGGTGTTTCAACAGCCAGTTACCTTCACCGTGACGGTTACCCCGCAATATAGCTGCACGCCGACGGGAACCGTAACTTTGTTCGACGGAGGGACCCAGATCGGCTCCATGTCGCTGACCGGCGGATCGGCGACGTTCCCCGCTATATCCACTCTATCGGTTGGTATCCACTCCATCACCGCCAGTTACAGCGGCGATGCGAATTTCAATTTGAGCAGTTCAGGAGTCTGGCCGCAGACAGTAAACCCGGCCCCGACCCAAATTGGCTTCAACTCGGTATTACCTTCTACCGCCTTCGTCGGACAACCGATCACCGTCTCTTACACTTTCTCGGTACTCGCACCCGGACAAGGTTTACCCATCGCGCCATCCGGCAACATAACAGTGCTGGCAAGCGATGGCTCCTCATGCCTGGCGCCAGCTTTTCAGGGCGCAGGAATGTGCACGCTATCGCCGGCGCCAACCGCAGCTGGGAACATAACGTACTCAATCGCGTACGCTGGTGACCCCAACTTCGTGGCTAGCGGATACAACGGGAATTACAACGTCTACAAACTGGTATTCACCACGCAGCCGAGCAATACGGGAGTCGGCCTTACCATCACGCCCGCGGTCGTAGTCACAGCAGAGGACAGCAGCAACAACCCGCTCACGACTTTCACAGGCGGCATCACAGTGGCTATCGGCGCAGGCCGAGGACGCTTTCCGGGACTCTTACGCAGAATGCAGTCGCCGGCGTCGCCACCTTCGGCGACCTAAGCATTAACCAGATTGCGAACGGGTACACGCTCACGGCTTCGCCCAGCGGAGGCGTTCCCGACGCAACCTCAAATGCGTTTAATATCGACACCTTCTATGTCGACGGTCAGGGAAATTTCGGGACACTGGATTTGGCCACGGGGACTGCGACCCAGATTGGCGCGGCGACCGTCCCAGGCAGCACCGGAATCGACCTGACGCCTAACCTTCAGGTTTACGCGTACAGCGCCTCGAACCAGTTGATGCAGATAAATCCATCAACCGGGGTGCCAACACCAATTGGCGCCGCGGGTTCGATTCCCGATCAGGCGACCACTGGAGCTTTGACCGACGGCTCGTACTTCGGGATAGACATGGTGACGGGGAATCTGTACTCGATTAACCTCACCACGGGCGCAACAACACCGGTCGGCCCCACCTCAGCTGCAGTACTTCCAGCAGGGTGCACGGTTGAGGCAAGCCTGACCGGATCGGCAAACGTGCTTTACTACACCATTGGTTACAGCGGGGCGAGTTGCAATACTCCTATGTCTGACACGCTGTATCAAATCGATCCCACGAGTGGAACGACCACAACGATCGGTCAAGTCACCGTCAGTGGTTCTGGCGTGAATGCTTTTGCTGGTTCAACGTTCGTCGGCGGCACGCTGTACGGATTCACCTCCGATGGAAAGGAATACGCCATAAGCCCAACAACCGGCGTGGCGGCGTTCCTGACAAACACTACTGCACCGATCCTCGCCGCAGCGTCCAGTCAGTGAGCGATGTTCTTGGGGAGAAGAAGCTTTGCCCGGCAAGGTGCCGGGCATTTTTTTTGTTTTGGTCGCCGCCCCTGGGAAGTCAATCACCCTTGGCTAGAAATAGTGGCATTAACATACCTGTCTGGTGGATGCTTGACTTACACAGAACTTACGGATAAGAGTGGTTTGTCACGCATGTCGGAGCTAGGGCGAGAAGGGAGGCTGACTTGCCGTTCCAGTTCTTGTCGGAGCGAGGCTTTTGGCGAAGGCTGGAGTTTCGGCCTCTTTCATTTTGCGGAGTGTAACTTTTGGAGCCTAGAAAAAAGACTTCATCGCCTGATCGAAGTTCTCCTTGGAATTTGGGGCTACTCGGTATTCTGATTTCATCATTCGCAATCATAGGCTACCTCCGTTCGAAAGCTAAGGCCCCACTTGGTCAACCTGCTAACCGCGTAAGTAATCCCGACAATACCAAACAGGAAACAGGCAAATCTGAATACAACGATCCAATGGGATTCAACCCTACCGGTTCACAGAATGCAACCACTGCACACGTGTGCTGCCATTCCAAGAAGGAGCGCAAGCCTTTATATCGTAGGTGGAAGCTTTATGCATTGCTCATTAATATACTGACCCTCATTGCTGTCGGTTGGTATGCCTGCCTGACTCAGCAACAGGTAAAAACGTCCGACCAAACCTTCACGGAAACTAGCAGGCTGCTGAAAAAGTCGCTCAAAAACGGAACTTTCTCTTAGGAACTCTCGTACAGCTCCTGAGGCGGGATCGTTTTCGTCACAATTCCGCTCAGCCGGAGATTCATTACCATGGACACACATGTCTCAAGGGTTCAGACGGCTAGCGCCTCGTCCGGCCAGCTTGTGTGCTGGTTGGAGTCTTTGATCGTAGGTCTTGGCATTCCTGCTGCGATTTGGATTGTTTCTAAACTCATTTCATTGTCCATTCCCGCGGCGGTACATGGCTCTCCTGAGCAACGCTTCTTGCTTTGGATTCTTGGAGGCGTGATCGTCGAGTGGGTCTTTGTAGTCGTGATTTGGTTCGTATTGCGAACCCGCGGATCCTCTTTCGAAGACATCGGCGTTTGGCGCTTAGGAACATGGCCCGCCTGGGTCATAGCACTCCTATTTGCAGCTCTTTCGATCGGCAGCAATCTCCGGTTCCTGCCCCGAATGCATATTCCTATCTCATATGCCTTCATGCCGCCTGGATTTCACCTTTTTGCCGCGCTTCTCTTGGGAATCACCGCTGGGTTTTGTGAAGAGGTCCTGTTTCGCGCCTTTCTGATGACCGAATTTGCTAACGCGGGCTACGGCAAAGTTATGCAAGTCCTTATGCCTGGCGTTGCGTTTGGGCTCGCACACGCCGGCTATCTAAATCAGGGCCTTCTCCCTTGGCTCGGCATCATGCTTCCCACCGCGTTTCTCGGTATGATGTGGGGAATTGCGTACCTCCTTGGACGCCGCAGCTTGCTCCCTGTAGTGGTCGCCCACTTCTTGAACGACGCAACGGCGCTCCCTTGGATCGCATTCTTTATGGTAACGGGTTCGTTGGGCCGAACCTAGACGAGCAAGTCTGGGACCGACCACCTTCGCCAAGAATTGTGACCGGACGCCGGCTCACAAAAACCACTCCTCTCCACAAGCTCCTTGTGTTAGGAACGAATGCATGCGAGGCGTAGATCATCAGCAAAGTCAGATGTTCAGTTATCTGTCGCCGGAGACGCGGGTACGAAAGGATCATCCGCTACGCGAAATCCGGGCCATGGTGGACGAAGTACTTACCCAGTTGTCGCGGCGATTCGATGCCATGTACGCCAGCGGCGGCCGACCGTCGATTCCTCCCGAGAAGCTGCTGCGGGCGCAGTTGTTGCAGATGCTGTACTCGATTCGCAGTGAGCGGCTGCTGATGGAAGAGATCGACTACAGCATGCTGTTCCGATGGTTTGTGGGGCTGAACTTGGACGAGGAAGTTTGGGACGCGACCACGTTCACGAAGAACCGCGACCGGCTGCTGGGGGCGGAGGTGGCCAAAGAGTTTTTGGCTCAAGTGGTGGCGCAAGCGGGGGAGAAGGGCCTCACCTCGGACGAACACTTCACGGTGGATGGGACGTTGCTAGAAGCGTGGGCGAGCGTGAAGAGTTTTCAGCGGAAGGACAGCAAGAATCCACCTTCGCCGGATGATCCCAACAAGCCGACGGTGAACTTTCACGGCGAGAAGCGGTCGAACCAGACCCATGCATCGAAGACCGATCCCGATGCCAAACTGGCACGCAAAGGCAAAGGCAAGGAGGCCAAGTTGAGTTATAGCGGGAACCTGCTAGTGGAGAATCGCAACGGGCTGATCGTGAACAGCGAAGTGTTCGAGGCCAACGGTACAGCGGAGCGCTACGCGGCGCTGGTGATGCTGGAGAAGATTCCGGGAACGAAGCGGGTGACCGCAGGTGGGGACAAGGGCTATGACACATTCGACTTTGTGGCTGAGTGCCGGAATTTGCAAGTAACTCCGC
Organism: uncultured Acidobacteriota bacterium; assembly: GCA_963702345.1. GTDB lineage: Bacteria > Acidobacteriota > Terriglobia > Terriglobales > Acidobacteriaceae > Gp1-AA145. Next base: position 547,506 of record CAVPCD010000019.1, read on the forward strand.
ACGTGGCGCAGAACCACGAACGGCGAGGCGGAAGCGCCATTGACGAGCGCACGACCGAGCATGAAGGCTATCGCATCAGCCAAATCAAGAGGAAGCGAATCGAAGAATGTTTCGGCTGGCTGAAGACCATCGCGTTGCTGCGGAAAGTTCGTCATCGGGGAATTTTCAAAGTGGACTGGGTATTCAGCTTCGCTTGTGCGGCCTACAATCTGGTGCGCATGCGGAATCTGAACAAGATTGCGATCCAAGCCGCCTAAACGTGGCGGATGTAACTGGCTGAGCTTGAAGCAAGGCTTCGGGCAAACTGAGGGCTCAACTCGAAGCCTCCTCCGCCGTAAAGAAACACAAGAGAGGATAGAAATAGGTCGTACAAATCAATTTTTCAGCAGCCTGCTAGGGATTCGAGGCAACCATGGGTCGGTATAGAAGGAAACAGTATCGGCATTTCGCCCACCGTCAATATTTATTGGGGTATTTCCCGCTCCCAGCAGAGACCTTCCGTAACAATAGCTCTCAGATACTCCCTGAAGAACTTCGGGACTTCGCCTGCGCTCTATGAGGTAGATACCGCCTACGCGATGGCTTATCACGACGGGGTGAAGCCCATTGCGGAAATGAAAAATTGGTGCCAATTAACCGAAGACGGGAGCAGAGATGCCGCTAAGACGTCCGGCGCAGGCGAGATGGTGTTGCCGGGCGCCAATAGAGAGTCGCCCCTCATTAACCCTTCAGTTATGCTCGATTCTGACCAAACCCATATCGAGCGACTCTGGATATTCGTCTGCGTGGCTTACCAGGATCCGTGGAAAAGCAAGACCCACTATTCCAGATACATGTTCCTGACTCAGCACCGCGATCTCGGGACGGGGCCGTCCATTCAACCGGATCCAGTTCATCCCGTATGGACGTACATTCCAATCACTGCCGCGCATCTGGTGAGCGCACAAGCAGAATAATCCCAGGCCCGTTAGGCCAAGCCCAACACACGCCAAAGGTGCCAGATGTGCCAGGTATATTGACGACGAACTAACGAAGGTATTAATGGTATCGAACAGGCTCTATTGCAGGCTCTTGCGAACCTCAGCAACCAGCGGATCTTCACTGGATTGTCCTCGGATGCTCGAGTAGGTTTTGTAAGAATCAGCGAAGGCGGGAGTTTTAAGGCCTTGCCGCACCCGTCCCTGATAGTAGTAAACATAAGGGAAAGTAGCCGTAGGTGACGGTGTTGTCCATCAGCATCTCGAGCGCTTCGCCTCGGCGCTTGATGCAGCGGTCAAACTCTGAATCGGCTTCGGCGAACTGGCCGGCTGCGAGATAGGCGCGGCCGAGCTCGAATCTGCCAATCCAGGTGTCGAGCAGGTTGTTGGCGTCGGTGATGTCTTTGATCGCCAGATGGCTGTCGCCCTGCTTCAGCGCGAGCTTTCCGGAATGATCTTGGCGTAGGCTTGCGGTTCGATATCGGTTTCTTTGGCCAGGCTGTCGGCCATTTTTTGTGCCTGCGCTTTGTCTCCGGCTTCGGCAAAGACGCGGCCCGCGAGGAAGCGCACCTGCAAGCGTTTGTCCATTTGCCAGTGCCTTTTCGGCGGACGCAACCGCCGCTTTGCTGTCGCCTCGCAACAGTTGCGCGTACGCCAGGGCAGCAAACTTGTTGGTCGCATTTTCAGGCGTTTTCGCTTGCAGGTCAGCATTGGCGCCTTGCTCGAGCAGCTTCATTTGCTCGGAGAAATGGCCTTGATACATCGCCAGATCGGCCAGCGCGGCTGTCGCCAGGGATGCGCCTCGGGCGCCGAATTTTTCCAGCCCGTGATAAGTTTCGGCAGCTTCTGAAATCTTGCCCGCTCCCAGTTGCGCTTCACCCAGATTGAGCTGGGCCACTTCGCCGGGGTTGATTTGTAGTGCGATGCGCGCTTCCCGCTCGCCGGTCTGGAAGTCTCCCGCAAACGAGCTGTAGAAGGCTAAATTCAAATGCTCCAGGGCTCCCTTGGGCGCGATCTGTTCTGCCTTTCGAGAGGCTTCAACCGCCTTAGGAAAGTTGCGCAGCGACGCATAGCACCAGGCCAGGTCTGATTGTCCAACCCTGTCAGCCGGATACTGTCCAACCAGCGAACTGTATTCCTCAACGCACTTCGGATAGTTGCCGGACACTAAGTAGTAGTAGCCGCGAGTGTGATAGCGTTCGCGCTCGGTCATGCGATCGACGTGCTGCATCGCCAGCTTGATGTACTTCTCTCCGTCGCTCTGCCGTCCCAAGTCATACGCGGTCCCGGACATTCCAGAGTAAGCCCGGGCGAAATTGGGGTCGAGCTCCGCAGCCTTGGAAAAATTCTGAAAAGCCTCTGCGGTTTTACCCGCGAACTGTTGTTGCATGGCGATGCTGTACAAATGCACGACTTCCAAAGATGCGGCGGTGAAAGGTCCGGAGACCGCAAGCTGCGCCGACACCGGAGTGGTATCACCCAGCGCCTTACGAACCGGCGCTGCCAGCTTGGGAATGTCGAGCAAGAGCTGATCTTTTGTTGGCGCATCGATTTCCGCGGTTGCGATGGTGTTGCCGGTCCGGGCATCGAGCGCTTCCACTGAAAGCCTGTAAGAGTCGCCGCGAAGACTGACAGAGCCGGTTACGACCGCAGCCAGACCCTGGCTCACGCCGATGAGCCGGGCCGATTGCTCGTCCAGTTTGTCCGATGGATGTGGAAGCTGCTTCGCCAGGTTGTGGGCGGTCCCGCGGCTATAAGCGTTCACGAAGCTTGCACCTTCGAGCGCCACGTTGAACATTGGTTCGAGCGTGTCGTCGAAGATCGGGTCCCCGGTCTGGTTGGTGAAATCGGCAACCAGCACTGAGACTGATTTATTTGCTGCAACCGGTGCGCTGGTAAATTTTCCGCGCAACATGAAGCCGGCCACCGCCAGAATCACCACCGCTGCCCCTACGCCCACCCAATGCCATGGGATAGTTTGTCCCCATGGTCGATGACTCGCAGGAAACCGCAAAGTTGCTGCCGCTTGCTGGCCTTGCCATGCCTGAAGATCGGCCAGAACCTCAGCCGCGCTCTGGTAGCGCAGATTCACCGCGGGATCCAGACACTTGCCTACAATTGCACTCAGCGCCGGAGGAATAGTCGGGTCGTGCACTACAACTGGAGCGGCGCGTTCCATCGTCCGCCGTAGCAAGCTCGCTATTGCGCTGTCTGCCGCATACGGCATCTTCCTGGTGAGGAGTTCGTAAAAGATGAGGCCAATCGCAAAAATATCTGAACGCTGGTCGATTGGTTTGCCCAGAGCCTGTTCGGGAGACATGTAATCCATCGTGCCCAACAGTGCGCCGGTTTGGGTCATCCCGTCGCCTTCCAGGGTGCGGGCCAGTCCAAAATCCATGACCAGAATGCGGCCGCTCTTCTCGCGCATTAAGTTTTGCGGCTTCAGATCGCGATGGATGACACCCGCCGAGTGGGCCGCTTCGAGCGCGCGGCAGACCTGCTCGATAATCTCTACCGCCTCCCCGGGAGAAAGCTTCTGCTTGCGCAGCATGAAAGTGCGGAGGTCCTCACCTTCCACGAATTCCATGGTGATGAATTTCCGGCCCTCAGACTCACCCAGGTCATAGATCCGAATAACATTTTTGTGCGTCACTTCGCGGGCCAGCAGCAACTCCTGCTTGAATCGGCCGATGATGGATTGGTTTCGTGCGAGGTCGGGACGAATTACTTTCAGCGCCACCGGCCGATTCAGTTCGCGATCAGTCGCCTTGTAAACCGCACCCATGCCTCCTTCGCCGAGCAGCGCCGTAATCTCATAGCGGTTGGCAAGCAATGTTCCCGCACCCAGCACAGAATGCCCGCCGGAAATCGGCGCGGAAGACACCGGTTGCCGCGCAATCACATCGATTTGAGTGGCAGCGTCAGACGGGTGGACCGGAGCCTGAGGTGCTTCGGGGAAGTCTATGATCGTGGCAGCGTCAGAGGGCGAAGCAATCAGCGTCGGAGCATCGGATGCCTGCACTCCGGCCGGTGAAACATTTCCGATTGGAACTGGCGTGAGTACGCCAGCCGCATTCTGCCCATCGGGCGCGGGCGAGGCGGATTCACTTTCTCGTGTATCCGTTTCAGGCGAAGGTTTTGGAACACTTGCCATGGGAGTAGCCAGGCGAGAACGCGAGTCCTAAAAGTATATACCTGCTGCTCCGAATTACCAGCTTTTTTGGATCGGAGTTTAAGCCCACCTGTAGCGCCAAGATTGGAAGTCTAAGGCCGCCCAGAGCCTGGTTGAGGCGATGCGCCCATAGCTCCAGCTATCACCACAGTCACGACGACGATCCACCTAATCTTGTATTGCTCGGGAACGCGACAAGTACGAGTCAACGCTGCTCGAACGGGCCACAGGGCTTGGCGTTCGGTATGTCGTCAGTCGGATGAACAATAGTGAATTACAAGCGGACTCACTAAGGAAGTGGCAATAGTGACAGGTGATCCCAAGGCATCGACGCTGGGAATCGGCTATGGTGCCGGGAGGGGGAGTTGAACCCCCAAGACCCGAAGGTCGGCGGATTTTGAGTCAGAAGATTCGCAACTGCAATCCTCGCCTTTTCAATGGTTTCTGCGACTTACCTATCGATCCTCCGCGAGTTTGGTGCAGTATCATGCAGTCGTGTAGCGATCTGTCAGTCACAGTTTGAGCACAGTATCGCGTCGACTCACAGGTCAATTCAGACCTTCTGGTCCCGAACCAAATTCGAGCCGTTATTGAAATTTGCGGAATTTTCCGCTACATCAATGATTCTTCTTGAATCTGTTGCGGGGCGTTTGTTGAAAGCCATCACGGCTTCTGACTCTGCGCTCCCGTAGCTTCTATCAACTGCCTCACCGGTTGAATGATGGCCAGCAACAGGTTAGCTTGAGGCGCTTTCGCAGTGTCAGCTTGTGCTAGTTGCTGTGTGCGCCAAGCTTCCGGCGAAACCTCAGATTGGTCGAGATAATCCAAGGCAGCTAAGCCAGCTGCTCCCAAGCTGGAAAGTTCATTGGACAGCGGCGCAATCTCGTGCAGTAGAAACGATTCCTGCACGAGAGGCTTTAACTTCGCGTAGTTATCACGCCAAGTTGTAAGAAGCTCGCGGATTTGAAATTCGGCATCTCGATCTTGATATCCGCTCTGAATGTATTTCTGCACCGACGATTGAAAGTGCCTTCCCGTCTCGCTCTCTGGGTTCGCGTCATCGATGAGTCGATTCAATGGGGCTCTGAAGTCCCACACCCCTTTAACGTTTTCAAAGCGCGCGTAGTCCTTGACCGGTTCCACCACATCGGCCAGGGTGCGCAGTGCGGAGATGTCCTCTACTCCTGCCATTCGACGCAACATAATCGTTTCGTGCGATCGGTGCGTCAGACCCAGCCACTCGAGGCGCCAGCTCAGATCGTCAAGCCGCGAATACATCGAGGTGACATCTTGCACATTTTGAGCGGACCACAAGCGCTCGGCAATTGCAGCGGTGCGCGGCCAGATTCGCGAATCGATGTTCTCAGGGCTGATCCACTCTCCCCACATGCAGGCTTCGCCGCCGAGGATACGATTCTTCTGCTCGGCCGCCAGAGTAGACGCAGCACTCGACATTGGATCGACCGCATAATGTCGAGAAGCTGGCCACATCAGGTCGAGATAGTAACCGAAGGAGAGCAGGCCGCTGTAACCTTGTTGCGCCGCTGTAGCCAGTGATTCCTGACCGCGCCACGACTGCACAACGATGCTCTTCGCCAACTCGGGTCGCAGAATTTCATCCCATCCCACCATGATTTTGTGATGTTTGGTCAGGATCTTTTGCAAACGTTGATTGAAGTAGGCTTGCAGGTCCTGATTATTTTTCATGCCATGCGAATGCATGAAGGCCTGGATTTTTGGATTGTCGTCCCACGGCTTGCCGTTTACTTCATCGCCGCCGATGTGAAAGTAGGCGTCGGGAAACAGCTTCGCCATCTCCGCAATGAACTTGTCTAGAAACTTGTATGTCCGATCCTGCGTAGGATCGATAACCGTATAAACTCCTCCCGGCTCGATCTTGTAAGCACCGGGCGTGCTGGCTAATTCAGGATAGCCAACGAACCAGGAACGGCTGTGCGCGGGCATATCAAACTCCGGAATCACGCGAATGCCGCGATCACGCGCATAATCCACAAGGATCCTGATGTCGGCTTGCGTGTAATACAAACCGTCCGAACCCATTTCGTGCAGCTTGGGAAACCGCTTGCTCTCTACCCGGAAGCCTTCGTCGTCAGACAGGTGAAGATGCAAAACGTTTAGCTTCACCGCTGTCATTCCATCGATGTTGCGCTCGAGCACTTCGAGGGGAATAAAGTGACGTCCCACATCGATCAGCAAGCCACGCCAGGCGAAGCGAGGCTGATCTTTTATCGTGACCACCGGCACGAAGAACCCATCACTACCGGTTCGCACGAGCTGCAGAAATGTTTGCAGGCCGTGCAGAATGCCGAGTGTATTTGGCGCCGACAGCTTCGCGCCGGAATCAGCAACGGTTAGGTCGTAAGACTCATCTTCGCCGAGTTTTTCCACGGGCTCGCTTCCGTGCTCGGCGTGAATCACGAGGGTCGCGTTGCTCACTTCCCCCGCTGTTGCCTTTAATCGCATTCCAGTCTCACGGGAAAGTTCGGCGATAAATCGCTGAACGCCACGATCCAGAATTGAGTCGCGATGACCCGCAATTGCGACTGAAAAAGACTGTTTGATCGCCAACTGGCGGTTTCCGAGTTGCAGGCTGGACGGCATGGGCATGACATTGAGGCGTTGCGGGGTTTGCGCCGTCGCGACACAAGCAAGGAGACACAACGAGAGGGCAAAAAAAGTTTGCATAGGTTTAGACAGAATGCCACAAGATGAGATTGTGGAATTAGAAAAAGCTCTTGGCAACAGACTGGCATGACTTCAAGCGTCAGGCTTCCAAGCCAACGAGTATGCAGAAAAAGTCCCGGGCCGGAGTACATCGATCTCGAGATGGTTCAAAACCTCGGTTGTGGTAAACAGTATTTCCAATTTCACTTCTTTGCCCGGCGCGGCTTCCGGCACAGGCAGTTCGTAACTTTCCACCGGAGTGTTGCCCTGTCCGAAGAACAAGCCCCGCAGTTTATAGCCGCGCAAGATGTACGCCGGAAGATCGCCCCGCGTTTTGATCAGCACCTGGAATTTCTTTGCCTGGCGTTCCACCGTAAGCGATTCGATTGGACTCGACTCACGCCGCAGAATTTCATACGACGGCTTGTGCGTACCGTAAATGTCAACCACGCCGTGCACGCGCTGCCGCAAAGGGCCCGCGCCGCGATCGCCAACGTGAGTACGGTAATCGTTGTAGCAAAAGAAAATGGCGCCACCGACGAAGTCCTTCGACCGGAAGGCCGCGTCATGCGAGCGCAAGATCTCCATTCGTTGCTCATCACCCTCCGGCCGGTCCGGGGTGCATGCACAATATCCGTATTCAGAAATCACGATTGGCTTGTCGTGAAATGCCGAGTGAATCTCATCCAAGTTCCGCGCCGCATCGTCTGCCGTGCCAGGAGCCCAAGTTCCGTAGTATTCATTGGTCTCAATGAAATCCATCAGGCCGGCGACATCGCGTTGTGGAGTGCTGCCCAATGAATTCGAAGCATACGAGCAGAGTCGACTGGGATCCAGCCGCTTGGCTTCGTCCAACATGCGCTTCGCGAACTTATAAGCGGGCGGATTCTGCCCTTCGATTTCATTGCATAGCCCCCATACCACGACCGACGGATGATTCCGGTCGCGAGCGATCATTTCGCGCAATTGCTCAAGCCCATTTTCCATTACGTCGGCATCGGGTTCGTCCTTCATGCCGTCGAAGGTCGCGCCTCCCCAAGATGGAACTTCGGTCTGCATAAGGATCCCATGACGATCGCAGTAGTCGAGCACGCGACGGTCTTGCGGCCAGTGCACACGCGTAAAAATGCAGTTCAGTTGCTTCATTTCCGCGTGGTCGTGAACGATCCATTCCTCTGGTTCGGCCATGCCGAACTCCGGATTGCTTCCCGCCATGCGTTCCACGCCCATTAGCCGAACCCGCTCGCCATTCAGATAGAACGCCGCATCTTTCACCTCCAGCTTTCGCACTCCGAATGTTGTTGTGAAACGGTGCGCATCGCTTGGTCCGGAAATTGAAAACTCAAGTCGGTAGAGATGAGGATGATCGAAGTGCCAGAACTTTGCATTGGGCAAGGTGGCGGCGAAAGTGAGTTTTTCGACCGCACCCGGGCTAACGGAAAACTTGTGTTTAGGCGAGTGCTCCAGAACAGTCGCGAAACTTTCCTCGTCGACAATCTGGAACGCGGCCGTGCCACCCCACGGCTCCTTCCCCGTATTACGCACATATGCGCTGATCGCAATTTTTCCATCGCCACTTTCAAGATCAAGGTCGGCGTCAACGTCCACACGCTCCACAAAGGTCTTGGGCGTTATCAGAACTTGAACTGGCCTGAAGATACCGCCATCGTTTGCCCAATCGCTAGAGTCGCGTCGGGGCAGCATGTGCGAGTTGAAAGCATTGTCCACTCGCACTGCAATGTTATTTCGGCCTTCGTGCAATGCGTGCGTAATATCCAGAGTGAACGCGGTGTAGCCCTTGCGAGCGTGCTCGCCGACCAATAGGCCATTCACCCATACAGTCGCGGTGTGGAACACCGCTTCGAATTCAACTCTCACGGCGAACGATGGCCAGCGCGGGGGAACATCGAATGACCGCCAGTACCATGCGACTCCGCGATAGTTAGCGAATGCCGTTTCAATCTGCCAGGTGTGGGGCACGGTGACCGTTCGCCAACCTTCACCGGAAGCGGAAGAAGTCTGCCAATTTTCCTTCGTGCCTGCATTCTGCAGATCAGTACGAAATTGCCATTCGCCGCAGAGGCTGACGATTTCCGCGTCCAACGGCTGTTTCGCCGATTCGTCTGCTTTAATGGCGGGAACGAAAACCGCGCTCGCCGCTACGGCTGAGCCAGTCAGAAATTTTCTGCGGGTAGACATTCGAATCAATGGCTGCGATCGACGGGGTAAACCAGCAGTGTAGTTCGCGTGTCAAACTTGCGTCCATACTTGCTTGGCCTGATAGCATCGCAACGACATCATTCGTTTTTGTGGAGCGCTATGAACATTCGAAGTTTTGCCATCGCCCTCGTGCTCATTTTTGTTACGCAGTTTGCGATTGCCCAGGTTTCACCATCGAACGCCGACATCGAAAAACGAGTCGATTCAATTCTCGGCAAGATGACAATGGACGAGAAACTGGAGATCATAGGCGGCATCAATGACTTTTTTACTCGACCGAACCCGCGCCTCGGAATTCCGGCGTTGAAAATGTCAGATGGACCGATGGGTGTTCACGATTACGGGCTGACCACCGCATACCCCGCCGGCATTGCTCTCGCCGCTTCGTGGGACCGTGACCTCGCGCACCGGGTGGGCGTATTTATGGGCAAAGACGCGCGGGCTCGCGGCGTCCACTTTATTCTCGGCCCGGGCATGAATATCTATCGCGCGCCGATGAATGGCCGCAACTTCGAATATTTCGGCGAGGACCCTTATCTGGCTTCGAGGATGGCCGTGTCGATAATTCAAGGCATTCAGGAGCAGCGCGTCGTCGCGACCGCAAAACACTTTACCGCCAACAATTCCGAATTTGCACGCATGACTCTCAGCTCCGATGTCGACGAAAGAACTCTGCGCGAAATTTATTTGCCTGCCTTCGAAGCCTCGGTCAAAGAAGCCAAAGTCGGCGCCGTTATGGACGCCTACAACCTGGTCAATGGGACTTACATGACTGCGAATGATCATTTGAACAACGAGATCCTGAAAAAAGAATGGGGCTTCAGCGGAATTCTCATATCCGACTGGGGCGCGACCCACGATGGCATTGCCGCGTTCATCGGAGGTCTTGATCTTGAAATGCCATCGCCGACTTTCATGAACCGAGACACGCTGCTGCCGGGGCTCAAAGATGGCAGACTCGCAACCGCGACGCTTGACGACAAAGTGCGCAGAATTCTGCGAACGGCGATTGAGTTTGGTTTCTTTGGCAAGCCTCAAGAGGACAACGATATTCCGACGTTCAGTCAGGAAGGACGGCAGGTCGCACTCGAAGAGGCGCGGAGCGGTATGGTCCTGCTAAAGAATTCGAATAATCTGCTGCCGCTCAATCCCGACAAAATCAAAACTATCGCCGTCATCGGCTCCGACGCCTACCCAGCTGTAGTAAGCGGCGGTGGCAGCGCGGAAACCAAGCCGTTCAGCGCAGTCAGTTATCTGGAGGGCATAAGTAATCGCCTGGGGACGAAGGCCAAGGTCTTATATGCGGTTGACTCGCCGGTGCTGGATCAGGTGTTTGAGAATTCAGAATTTGTCACCGAACCGGGTGGCGAGAGCGGACTCAAAGGCGAATATTTCAGTAATCAGGATCTCAAAGGCAGTCCCGCTCTGTCCCGTACTGACAAGCATGTTCACCTCGATTTTGGCGAGGGCAGCTTCGCGCCGGGCGAGCCCATCGATCATTTCTCGATCCGCTGGACTGGATATTTCGTGCCCAAGACCGCTGGTGATTATACATTCTTCACTTCCGCCGACGATGGCGTTCGGCTGTGGGTCGATGATGCTATCGGAATCGATGACTGGCTGCCGCATTCGCAGACCGTCGATTCTTACGCGAAACATCTGGAAGCCGGGAAGGCATACAAAATCCGACTGGAATATTTCGAAGATGTAGGAAGCGCAATCGTGGGGTTCGGTGTGACCCGGCCCGAGCAGTACGTCGGCCGAGAAACCAAGCCATTGGCGGCAAAAGCTGACGCCGTGATCATGTGTGTGGGCTTCGATCCCAAGACAGAAAGCGAAGGCGCCGATCGAACATTCCAACTTCCAGGCGGGCAGGATGAACTCATCCAGCAGATCAGCGCTATCAATAAAAATACGATCGTCGTCTTAACAGCTGGAGGCAACGTTGACATGACTCGGTGGATCGACAATGTTCCCGCGGTTCTCGACGCATGGTATCCCGGACAGGAAGGCGGAACAGCGCTGGCGCAAGTTCTTTTTGGCGATTACAGTCCATCGGGTAAGTTGCCGGCTTCTTTTGAGCGGCGATGGGAAGACAATCCCACATTCCATAACTACTATCCGGCGCCGGGCGAACACCGCGTGAAGTATGCCGAAGGCCTGTTCCTCGGTTACCGATATTTCGACCGCTCTGAAACCAAGCCGCTGTTCGCGTTCGGTCATGGGCTCAGCTATTCGATCTTCGCCTACAGCAAAATTTCAGTCACACCGAATGTGGGAAATTTGAGTGCGCCGGTCTCGGTCTCGTTCGAGGTGAAGAACACCGGTAAGCGTGCAGCAGCAGAAGTCGCCGAAATCTACGTCGGTGACTCTCACGCTTCGGTTCCGCGTCCTGTTAAAGAATTGAAGAACTTCGCAAAAGTAAATCTGCAACCGGGCGAGTCGAAGCGTGTGACGCTGACACTAGATCGCCGGGCATTCTCCTATTACGACGTCAACAAAAAAGACTGGAACGCGGAGGCGGGTGATTTCACAATTCTGGTCGGCGGATCTTCAGATGACATCCGACTGCAAGGTAAGTACACACTGATGCACTGAATCCTACGCTGACCTGAGATCGGCCGCTTCCCACAGCGGCTGGTTTCGGCTACCCTAGGGGCGAACAGGCGTAGGCCATTTCCTTGCGAGAACACTTCTCGGTGCGACATTCAGAACCCCCATCCTTTGCTGGACGGCATCTTGAAACATTTCTTTCGCGATGCCCGGAGCTATTAGGAATCTTCGCCGTCATCGCAGCCATCGCATGTTCGGTGAACACCTCTGCGCAGACGGCCACGAAAATACCTGCGATTTTTACTCACGCCGATCAAATCCGCCGTTTAAGTCCTGAGCAGGCTGCAATGGGTTATCCGGTCCGAGTTCGAGGCGTGGTCACGATGGATGCTCCCGCGCCTGACTTTTTTGTTCAGGACGAAACTGCGGGCATCTTTGTTGAAGGAAGTACTTCACCGAAATTCACTCACCTGCTGGGTGAATTCGTCGAAATCGAAGGAGTGACCGGGCCGGGCAAATTCGCTCCCGTCATACGCGAGACGAGGGTGCGTGTTCTTGGCCATCAAGCGCTTCCTAAAGCTCCGCTATTTCCATTTTCGCAATTGGAGAGCGGACAACAGGACAGTCAGTGGGTGCAGGTGCGCGGCATCGTTAGATCGGCGGAAGTTGACCGGACCTCATGGCATGAGCCAGCGCTTGCGTTACGGGTTGCGTCCGAAGGCGGCGAGTTCAACGTCCGCGTACCGATCGATCACGAACAGAAGTTTTCGTCGTGGGTCGACAGCGAAGTCTTAATCGAGGGGGTGTGCGGCAGTCTCTATAACGCAGACCGCCAGCTGACCGGCATTCTGTTCTACGTCCCGCGTTTGAGTTTCATAAAAATAGAAGCGCCCGCCAAAGAGGTCCCCGTATCAGCTTTGCTGCGATTTTCACCGGGAATGGAAACCCACCATCGGGTGAGAGTACGCGGTGTCGTTGAATACCAACATCTGGGAAGCGACTTGTTTCTTCAGATCGAAGGCAAAGGTCTTCGGGTGCTAACCCCGCAATCTACTCAGCTGGCAGTCGGCGATCTCGTGGACGTGCTCGGCTTTCCTGCAATGGGCGGCATGATGCCAATCCTGGAGAACGCAGTCTTTCACCGCCTAGGCCACCGGAACGAACCGGATCCAGTAAAAATAGATCTCGATAAACCTTGGGAACAATTCGATAGCGTATTAGTCACAACCGATGCGAAATTATTGAGCCGGCAAGTGCAGCCTGATGGTATTCGCCTGATGTTGCAAAAAGGCGAAGTCGTTTTCGATGCGACTCTGCCGCCGGGATTTAGCGTAGATGCCGCGGTCCCATTGAACAGCGTCGTGCGGATCACGGGCATATGCCTCGTTCGCAGCGGAGGATTATGGCGGATCCCGGAATCGCTTGGCATTTTGCTGCGCTCCCCGCAGGACATGATCGTGCTCCGGGCTCCTTCGTGGTGGAATTTGCGTCACGCCGTGTGGCTGCTCGCCATTACCGTGAGCGTCCTGTTTGTAGTCGTGGCGTGGGTGGTGCTATTGGGCAGGCGGCTACGAGAGCAAATCTTCATTACCCGGCAAAAATTAAAACACAGCGCGGCACTTGAAGAGCGCAACCGCATTGCGCGGGAATTGCACGACACACTGGAACAGGAATTAGCCGGCATAACTATGCAATTGGATCTGGCTACGGATTGCTTCCAGCAGGCTCCACGCGTCGCAAGACAGGCGTTGGAGACGGCCCGCGACATGAGCCGCCACAGCATGGTTGAGGCGCGTCGCTCAGTGTGGGACTTGCGGTGCCAGTTGCTGGAACATGGCGACCTGGTGTCCGCGATCTCGCAAATTGTCGAGCCCTTGGCATCGGGCGGTCATGCGAAGGTGAATGTCACCATCAAGGGCGCTCCGGTGCGGCTCCCAGGGCAAAAGGAAATGAACCTGTTGCGCATTGCTCAGGAAGCGGTAGCCAACGCCGTCAAACACGGGCACGCGCGTCATGTGAACATTGCATTGCTGTACAGTTCCACATCGGTTTGTCTGAATGTGATCGATGATGGCTGCGGTTTCCTTGCCAGTCAGTCTGCTCCCACCGGACATTTTGGACTTCTGGACATGCGCGAACGCGCGCACTCAATGGGCAGCCACTTGAACATCCAAAGCGAACCCGGACGCGGCACCCACATTTCGCTGCAAGTCCCTCTGGGTTCAACCGACCTGAATCATGCCGAACTCAAAACCAATTCGTATTCTGGTGGTTGACGATCACTTCATGGTGCGGATGGGTCTCTCGTCTTCACTGAATGTTGAGCCGGACATCGAGGTAGTCGCCGAAGCTGGTAGTGGCGAGGCCGCGTTGGAGGCATACCGGGCGCACCACCCTAGCATGGTGATGATGGATCTTCGGCTGCCCGGAATGAGTGGCGCTGACTGCACCGCGGCATTAATTCGCGAATTCCCCAACGCCTGTATTCTCATGGTTTCAACCCACTCTGGAGAAGAAGAAATTTATCGCGCGATGCAAGCCGGCGCGCGCGGATACGTTGTGAAGAGTATCGTCCGCGAGGAACTCCTGCGCGCGGTGCGCCAAGTTCATGGCGGTGGCCGATATCTGGATCCGGTCGTAGCTTCGCAACTTGCCCAGCGCCAATCGCACCGGTCACTCAGCACCCGAGAAATTGACGTGCTGCGCCTGGTCGCAAAAGGATTCGGCAACAAAGAGATCGCCGGCGCGCTCAGCATTGCCGAAGTAACCGTCAAACTGCACGTCAGCCATGTACTCGAAAAACTCCAAGTCAAAGACCGCACGCAAGCCGCAACTGTCGCGCTGCGCCGGGGAATTATTTCCCTCGATTAAGCTCACCGCCTGGAGCGCAGCTATACGAAAGTACAGTGTTGACAAGGTTTGCATAGTTGTTTTCTAGTAAAGGCGTTTTTGTGTGTTTAGTTCTGGGCGATCTGAAGTGCGGGTGTGTTTGCACCTGTGCGAGCCTTTTTTTGGGAATCAGCGTCTGCTTCTCAAAACTATCGATTCCTTGAAGAACGAGGGGGCAATCTTATGGGTCACATTTTTAATGGCAAAAGCTTGCGGGCTTTTTTTTGCACGCTCGCGGTGGTTATTTGCTTAAGCGACGTTTCGCTCCTAGCGCAGGTGACGTCCGGCACTATCTACGGCACGGTAAAAGACAACACTGGCGCAGTCGTTCCGAATGCGGCTGTGACGGTTCGAGGAACCCAGATCGGAATAACCAGGACGACCACCTCCTCACCGGCCGGAGAATTTGTTGTTCCCGACCTTCCCCCCGCGACTTATTCAATTGACGTCGAAGTCCAAGGTTTCAAGAAACTCGAATCCCGGCAGGTTATATTAAGCGCGGCCGACAAACTCAATGCCGGCGATTTTGTCCTGCAAGTTGGCGCCACGACGGAAACGGTCAACGTCACCGCAGATGCCGGACAACTCCAGTTGCAGTCCAATTCGGGCGAGCGCTCTGATCTGATTACTAACAAGCAACTCAATGAGGTCGCCATCAACGGCCGCAACGTGCTGGATTACATGAAGCTGATTCCTGGCGTAATCAGCAGTTTTAACGGCTCCGTATCGGGAACTGGTGGCTTGGATGCCATGAATATTAACGGCACCCGAGCCAATGAACATGAGTTCACCATCGACGGTGCCTCTAACGTTGATACCGGCAATAACGGTGGGACCCACGTGACCATCAATCCCGATGCGATCGAAGAGGTAAAAGTCCTCACTTCAAACTATCAGGCAGAATTTGGCAAAGCGGCGGGCGGACAGATTGCGATTACCACTAAGGGCGGAACCAACGAGTGGCACGGAGATGCACGCTTTTTTCATCGCAATGAGGGCCTAAACGCGAATGAGTGGTTCAATAAGAAAAACGAATTGTCTGAGGGAAGTCCCAATACCCCGCCGCTTTACCGTTACAACTACATCGGGTATCAAATCGGCGGACCCATCAAAAAAGACAAGCTCTTTGTATTCTGGAGCGAGGAATTCTATCGTCAGCTTATTCCGACCGGGGGAACCACTCAGTTCTACACGCCAACTGCATTGGAGCGGAAAGGGGATTTTTCGCAATCCGTCGTTCCCGGTTCTGGTCCTTCGCCTGTGCCGGTCGAGATCTCCGGGCCCGGGATCACCAACAACGTAATCGATCCTGCACAGATCAATCCGCAAATGGAGAAAATTCTAAGCCTCTTCCCCCTGCCAAACGTTAGCGGTTTCGGTGTCAATGGCCAGAATTACAATTTTTCTGAGGCGCTCTCAGGCAATGCTCCGCGTCGTGAAGACATTCTCCGTGTTGATTATCAAGTGAACTCCAGGAACCGCCTATACGGACGCTGGATTCATAACTCCGAGAATGATTCCTCTCCTTTTACAGGCAATGGAGGACCATTTGGTGTCATTTCATGCGATACGCCGATCAACTTCCCGGGCGGCTGCACGCAGAAGCACCCTGGCTGGAACTTCTCAGCTAACCTGGTGAGCACGATTACCCAGAACCTGCTGAATGAATTCTCCGTGGGGCCTAGTCACACATTCTCATTCGTGGACGGGACCAACGGAAATATCTCCCGCGGAACCAACGGAGTTACGTTGCCGATGCTGTTTCCTGTGGGTCAGGACCAGTCCATTCCGGACATCAGTTTTAACTTCAATGGAGCAAGTGTTAACTTGCCCGGCAGCTATTTGGGCGGTACTCCCTGGCACCAGGCGAATACCACTATCAATGTGAACGATAACCTCACCTGGGTTCGGGGCCGGCATACCATGAAAACCGGCTTATTCTATCAACGTAACCGAAAAGACCAGATTGCCTGGGGAAACATCAACGGCGACTTCACTTTCAGCACATCCCCGACCAGCGGTGGCACTTGTCCAGGCGGCACCGGCACCTGCAACTTGGGTGATCCCTTTGCCAGCACCCTTGTTGGGAATTTTGACAACTTTTCTCAGTCAACTGCTCGTCCGCTAGGCGAGTTCCGCTACAACCAGCTTGAATTCTATGTGCAGGATACCTGGAAGATAACCCCTCGGCTAACCCTCGACTACGGCATGCGTTTCGCCTGGATTCCGCCGCAATACGATGCCAAGAATCAGGTCGCGCTGTTCGATCCGTTCTCTTATAACGCTGCGGCTGCAGTATCCGTTGATGCCAGCGGAAATATTGTTCCGGGTTCGGGCAATCTACTGAACGGAATGAGATTTACTGCGGCGAACAATCTTCCCGCCGGCGGTTGGGATAGCCGGGGCATTATGCCGGAGCCACGCTTCGGCTTCGCCTATGATCTTTTCAACAATCATAAGACCATTCTGCGTGGCGGCGCGGGAATGATGCACGATCGGGTTCAGGGCAATCTGATCTTCAACACGGTATTTAATAATCCAGCAGTAGTGCAGACTGCATCCGTTGGATCAGGCAACGTTGCAACGCTTCCCACGCAACAATCTTCCTTCGGCACAGGCGTGCTCAGCAATATTCTAGGTGCGGACAAGCGTGGTCAGGTACCGACCGTTTACAGCTTCAGCGTCGGAATTCAGCACGAACTGGCACGGGGCACTACGCTAGACGTTGCCTACGTGGGAACAATGTCGCGACATCTCGTCACTTCGCGGGATATCAATGCCGAGCCTTATGGAACGCTATTCAGCCGCGCTGCGCAAGATCCGAACTGCTCCCTTTGGGGTGGAGGTCCGATTCCTGCCGTCCAGCCCGGTCTGGAACCACAATACGCGGCCGCAGGATACAGTTTTAACGGATGGTGCGCGCTAGGCGCGGCATCGTATACCAGCGCGCCGCTTGTTCCCTATAAGGGTTACGGGCAAATCCCATATCTGGAATTCAATGGAACATCGAACTACAATTCGCTGCAAGTTTCGCTGCAGCGGCGCTTCAGCAGAGGTTTTACCTTCGGCGCGGTTTATACCTACTCCAAGGCACTGACCACCGCGAATACCGATCAGGATACGCAGGATACCTTCGATCCACTATTGGACTATCGCCGAGCGGGATGGGACCGCACCCATGTGTTTGCGGCTAATTACGTTTACGACATTCCCAGTCCAACAAAGCATTTTGGTGGACCGAAATGGCTCTCTTACATTACTGACAATTACCAACTGAGTGGTATTACGCAGTTCGAGAGCGGAACTCCATTTGATCTGAACAATACTTTTACATTTCCTCCTGGAAGCGTAACTGGCTCAGATCAGTACGGGGCCATTCCCTTTTACTACAGCGTAGACAGCAGCGGGAATCCGCTCATACCTACGATTGGCGCGCCGAACCGCGGAACTCGAGACGCTTTCCAAAATGGCGGAATGCAAAACTGGGACCTCTCATTATTCAAAAATATTCCCTTTAGCAACAGGGAAGAGCGTTACATTCAACTCCGATTGGAGGCCTACAACGCATTCAATCATCCTAACTTCCTAGACAAGAATTATGGCGCAAATTGGGGTGGACCGTGGGAGTATGCAAGTCCGAGCGCTCCTTTGACGGTTACAAAGAATTCTAACTGGGGAACTTACTCAGATACTTATTCGGGAGTGGGAGGATTTCGCGTTATCCAACTGGGAGCAAAGATTTACTTCTAATAGCGAAGGTACGCCGGCGTCTCTGATTTGGGTTTTTCAACAGGACTGTGATTGAAACTTGCGGGATGCCGCCGGCAAACTCGAAAATAGTCAACAACAGGAACGCGACTCTCGAACGGTCCCGTGCGTCGGAGTTTGGGCAGAGCTTGGAATAGTTGCACCAAAACTGCAAAATCCCGAAGGTGCACCCCTCAATGGCGACGATGGTCCCTGCGATGTGAACTATCCAGTCGCCAGCTGTTTTCGGTTTCCCAAAATTGAACATGCTGCAACGGTAGCAGGCGCCGTGCAGGTGCCGTAACATAGCGATTGCACTCATTGATCCGGTTGCGAGTGTACCAACTCGTGCTGTGCACCACGAAACAACGCCCTCAAGGCGCGTACTATCCAGCGGATCAGGAGGGCGATTATCGCCACCGGCACAAGCACGACGGCAGCGGCGAAATAGGGATGTTGGGTGGCGAACCAGGTGAGAAAGATAGCCAGGGCGTCCTCACCGAGACTCAAGCCAATATTCGAAATGGGTTCAGGTGATGGAGTTACTGCCGCCCGCACTGCCGTCTTGCCTGCGTGCGCGGCCCGCGCAATGAGGCCGCCAAGTAGCGTGGCGAGGAGCTGTTTCCCTGGAGAAAGTTGGGCACAGAAGTCTAGATCACGCAGCTTTTCACCACAGGCCCGCCTCCGTTTTACTCCCGCCTGACGGGCGATCCGGGAGTTAAGTTACGAGAAGCGCGTTTACCGGGACTGATCGTGGTCTGCTCGGTCGGTTTTGGGTCCGTGGTCTCCCGTTCCCAAACGCGAGGCGCCTGGGGCACCCATTTCAGTGGAAGAACTTCCATGGCACCTAGGCCCAGCCGCCAAAGTCAGAATCCTCCGCTTCAAAAATCTTTCGCCATTTCGGCATTACCGTGGCCTTCAAAGCCAATGTTTGGGAGAGCAGATTGATCCTTTCGGCACAGTCTGGCGGAAGTGTTATCGATAGACTTAGCATGCCATCGCGCCTAGCGCCAAGGAGAAGTCATGAACACACACGATGTCGTCACATCCATCGAAGGGAGTAATTATGGGAAAGCTTAAAGGAAAAGTTGCAGTCATCACCGGTGGTGCTACCGGCATCGGCCTCGCCGCGGCAAAGCGCTTCATTGAGGAGGGCGCCTTTGTCTTCATCTTCGGCCGCCGGCAGGAAGCGCTCGACTCCGCTGTGGCTGAGCTCGGGCCTAGTGCCCGCGCAGTGAAGGGCTCGGTCTCGGATGGCCTAGCGCAACTCTAACGCGCTGCGCCCGGCGGCACGGTCCATGCTTAGGAGATACGTATGACAGCAGAAGCATCGTGGGCGAATATTGTGTCTCTGCGGAATCCAGATGGCTCGCTCGATACCTTTCGCCTGGAAGAAACACTGCCCCTGCTCACAGATGAGCAGATTGACGCGATCCGGCCGTTCGCCAAAGAAGAGGAGATACCCGCGGGTCAATTAGTCTTGCGTGAGGGCCAGACCGAACTCGACTTCTTGGTTGTCCTCAGCGGAGCCATTGAGTTTTCTGCTGCCGACAGCTCCGGCAAAAAGACCATCCCAATCGTTCGCATCCCGGAGCGTTCCTTCGCGAGCGATCTGTCTCTATTGGCGAATACTCCGCTTGCGGCAGACGGGCGAACTACTGAAGCGACCCGGATCCTCCGTGTCAGACACTCTGACTTCCGTCGCCTGCTCTCGGCCGAACCCGACTTAGCCTCGGTGATCCTACGCGCATTCGTTTTGCGCCAAAGCTACAAACTGCGACACGACGTCGGCGCAGTCGTCTTGATCGGGAAGGCCAGTGATCCCGATATCCAAAAGCTTCGGACTTTCCTGAGCCGCGGCGACTATCCCCACAAGCTGATCGAGCCCGACGCAAAAGACGAAATCGGAAGGCCCATGTTGGCATCCTACGGAATCCATCCTCCTGATCTTCCGGCCGCATTCATTCGGAAGGGGTGCGTCTTGAAGAAACCGAGTGTATTCGAGTTGGCTTCTGAGCTCGGGCTTGTCGAAAAGCTCCCCTCCGATCGCGTCTATGACCTCGCAATCGCTGGCTCCGGGCCAGCGGGACTCGCGGCAGCTGTGTCTGGTGCTTCCGAAGGGCTGGATACTATTGTATTTGATGCACTCGGCCCAGGCGGACAAGCCGGAAGCAGCTCGCGAATCGAGAACTATCTCGGCTTTCCCACCGGTCTCTCGGGTCAGGAGCTGGCATCGCGTGCGGCAGTACAGGCGCTGAAATTCGGTGTCCGATTGGTCAGTCCTCGCCCCGTCGATCGGATCGTAAGAGCTGGAGAAGACTTCTTTGAACTGACCCTTCAAGATGGGGCGAAAGTCCTTGCGAAAGCCGTCGTTCTCGCAACGGGTGCGGTCTACCGTGCACTCGACATTCCGGAATACGGTCGGTTTGTCGGGCACGGAATCCACCATGCCGCCACGCTCATGGAGGCGCAGCTCTGTGGTGGCGAGGACATCGTTATTGTTGGCGGAGGAAACTCAGCGGGTCAAGCCGCGCTCTACCTGAGCAAGACCAGCGCTCATGTCCACCTGTTGGTCAGGCAAAAAAACCTCTCGAGCACAATGTCCGAGTATCTCGTTGAACGCCTCCAGACCTCACGGAAAGTTCGAATTTATTTCGATACGGAGCTAACAGCGCTTACGGGGCACGAATCTCTTGAGAATGTGGCATGGCGTAGCGCTGACGGGTGCTCCTGGACCAAACCCATTCGAAATCTGTTTGTCATGATCGGGGCGGTTCCCAACACAGAATGGTTAAAGGGCTGTGTCGAATTGGATTCGAATGGCTACATTGTCACCAATCCAATGCCCCCATTTGAAACGTCACTACAGGGTGTCTTCGCTGTTGGAGATGTGAGAGCAGGATCTTCAAAACGCGTTGCCGCTGCGGTCGGCGAAGGCTCTGTCGTGATCCAAAGCGTGTTGCATTACCTCGCGCGGGCAAGTTCGGTGGAGGCAACGAAAAAGGCTGTGTAATGCCCCAAATTCAAATTCGATCGGACACGCTCCGATGTAAGGGAAATGGAGAGATTTCGATGACCATCGAAGACAATATCCAGATTGTAAAGGATTTCTTTGCAGCAATTGGCCAGGGCGATAAGCAAGGTGTGGTAGCGTTGTGTGCCGAAGACATTGAATGGATCATTCCGGGAAAGGGCTGGCCACTGGCCGGCACGCATCGCGGGCACTCGGGATTGGAGGATTTGCTTGAGAAGGCTTCCGAACTAGAAATTTTATACCCAACACCCCCGGAATACGTAGCGCAGGGAGACCGGGTTCTGGTCGTCGGTGTCGCTACAGGGAAAATCAAAGCCACGAATCGGGCGTTCAAGGACGACTGGGTCTTCGCCATCACTGTTCGAAACAGCAAGCTGACGAAGATCCGGGAGTATATCGACACCCAAGCACTGGCGCGGGCCTCCGAGATGCCCGCGAGCCCCAGGCTTTAACCCATCTGAAATTGGCGGATCTTGGTTAGTGCATTTTCGCCAATGCACTCTCTGAGACACGATAACTACCGGGAAGTCGGCTTATCGGAAGTGATCGCGATTATTCCTAGTTGACGGACTACCCGGAAGTTATGCCCCAGAATAAATTCTCAACGACGCAGACCAGAAGTCGGCCTCGCGGAGATCGCAGTTGATCTCCTCCAAGCCCGTTTCTGGACCGCGAGACGAAGGACCGAAGGATTCCCGGACTGCTTCCGCATTGCCGACAATCCAGGAGTTGATAGTTTCAATCAACACAAGGCGTTGGTCGGTGCTAAATCTGCCCTTGGTAACGGCTAATTGTTGTTTGCCTATTACGGATTCGCAATGGTGGACTCTGTAGCACGCAGTTCGGTGCCGGTTCAGAATTCCAGCCGTGCCTGAAAGGCGATCATCCGTGGACTACTGTCGCCGCCTAATCCCACTCCGAGCAGCCCGGTCGGAGGGGACGTCGTGTATGTCAGCGCTCCGAAACCAGTCTGCGTAGACGGCCTTCCTGGAATGCCGGCCAACGCGATGCTCGGCAAGCCGAAGTTTGGATGATTGAAGAGGTTGAAGAACTGCGCCTCAAATCGCAGCTTCATTTGTTCACTCAGCCGAAACCATTTCGTCAGATAGAAGTCGTTCCAGACAAAGTCAGGACCGCGCAAGGCGTTACGGCCGAGATTTCCGAACTGGCAATTCTGCGGACTGTCTCCGCCATTGCACCCTCCCGTGCTGGGATCGACCGCCGAGACAAACGCATCAGGATTTAACCATTGAATCGTGCCCGGTTGCGTAATGCCTGGAATCGGATGATGTCCATACAGCGGCACGCCCGGTATGACACTTGCGAACTGCGGCCCGCTGCCCTGTAGAATTCCTTGCCCCTTCGAAGAATACGGCGTGCTCAGCACTGAGAACGGAATTCCGCTGTGCCAGAAGACAGTGCCCGAAACTTGCCAGCCGTTAAGCAGATAGCTGAGCGAATCGCTTCGCACCTTCATTGGAAGTTGATAGACGTACTGCCCGGTGAGATTGTGCCGGATGTCATAATCGCAGGAGCCATAATCGCGACCGAGTTCCCCGGGGAGCGGCGAGAGAATTCCTCCTGCAGAAAACTGAAGGAATCCGCCGTTGGAGACGGTGTCCAGGCAATGGCTCCAGGTGTAGTTGAGTTGCCCTTGCAGGCCATGACTCATGCGCTTGATGGCTGTCAACTGCAGTCCGTTATAGTGGCTGTTTGCTCCGGTTGAGAACTGAGTGACTGCGCCAAACCGCGGATCGGTCGGCTGTGCGTACGGAAACGGCGCAAAACATCCCTGGCAGACGGTTTGATATCCATTGACCTGCGTGAGATAGGGCTGGTTCACTGCGCGGGTCCCCACGTATTGGGCCTGCAGGCTCGCAGTTGCTCCCAATTGATGCTCGATGCCAAGACTCCACTGCATGAAGTACGGGGCATGGACTTCGCCATTGGGCACCGCGGTAATGGCGACTGGCGGCAGACATGTCGCCGGATTTGCCAGCACAGATGCGCAGGAAAGTTTTCCTTCCGCAAAGCCGGAGGCGAACCTCTGGTTCGCGGCAACAGTTGCGTCCACTGCGCTGTTCGGAACTCCCGGGGGGATCGCCGTGCCACCTACGGCGCCGAGCAGGCCTCCTTGGAAAGTCTGCATGTAAGGTGGGTTCATCCCAACAAGATCGGCAACCGTTCCCGGCAAGATATCGTTGAACAATCCAAAACCTGTTCTGAGCACGGTTTTCGGCGCGAACTGCCATGCAATCGCAGTTCTCGGTTGCAAGATCGCCAGCGGCGTGGATGAGAACAGATTTCCGAGGTGCGTCTGAACTGCATCACTGAGCGGTTCATTCACGTTGTGTGCGATCGAGTCAAATGAACCTCGCAGCCGCGCAACTTCGTCATGGGGATTTAGGGGATTCGAGTTGAAGGTGTCGCGCAAGCCGATGGTCCACGTCAGTTTCTTAGTGACCTTCCATGTGTCCTGCGCATAGAAATCGACGTTTGCGAAGTTAAATGGCTCGTTCGCATTTGTCGGAAAAGTCTTCGTGACCGTCGACGCCACACCGTAGATAAACTGCGGCAAGTCTGTATAGCTAACGAGAGGAACTGTGCCTTCGCCGAAGTCGTAGTCGTTCAAGCGGAAAATTCGAATGTTGGTGCCAAACCTGAACTCATGTGAGCCCCGGTTCCAGGCAAGATTGTCATTAATGAAGAAACGAGAAGCTCGTCTCCCTTGCAGCCAAGTGTTGTCGAGGCCGCCAAGCGTCGTGAATGGAGCGTTTGCACCACTACCTTGCAGCACCATGGGGAAAGCTGAAAGGGTTTTCTGAAAATCAGTCGGGGCGAAGAGACTCGAATACCACGAGAACGCCGGGTTGAAGTAGTTGACGAGATTCTGCGAAAACACATGCGTATATCCGGCCGCGAACGAATAGAGGGGCTGGGGAGAAACGGAGTTGAAGAGCGGATTGATAGGGTCGGTCCATGCTGCTTGCAAACCGGTATCAGACTGAAAGCGAAACCATGCAGTGTCGCTGCTGTTGATGTTGTAGTCGATTCTGGCTGTTTGCACCTGCTCGTGATCGTCGCTGGAATGCGAAACGCTTTGTCGGTTGGCGCAGCCGTTACCGCTCGGGGTAGCGCCTGGAGCCGGGGTGCCGTCCGAATTGAACGGACACCCCAGCACTGCGAGAGGTACGCCGCTAGTGTTTCCATATAGCGAAAACATGTTCTGGTAGAAGGGCACGAGTTGCGGCGCTGGCGCGTAGGTTGATCCGGTGACGGAATCAGTTCCGCCGAGCGGAAGTTGCTGCAACACGTATTGTTGGAAGGCGGGACTCGGGACCGTGGCTGGTGTAACAATCGGCAAAGCAATCCGCACCCATTCGCTGTCGAAGAAAAAGAATAGTTTGTCGTGAACGATGGGTCCGCCTAAGCTGCCGCCGAAGTGATTCACGTTCGAGCCAGGTTTGTGATTGCCTGGGGTGGCGTTCGTGAAATAGTCCGCGGCATTCAGAATTGAACCATTCCACAGTTCGTAGAGATTTCCGTGAAACTTGTTAGTGCCCGATTTGGTAATGTAGTTGACCTGCGACGCACCGTACCTGCCTTGATCGACAGAATAAGACAGCGTGTTAACGGTCACTTCCGAGATAGAATTCAGTCCCAAGACAAGATTGGTTGAGAGACCGCTATTGAGGTTGGTGAGCGGATCATTTGTTTCAAGTCCGTCAACGATGTAACCGTTCGAGAGCGCTGGCAAGCCGTTGAATTCGACATTGCCATATCCGTTCGTGCTGCCCACGAAGTCATTACCGCTCCCGGCAGTGTTGATGAGGGCACCGGGCGCGAACTGCAATGGGTAAGTCAAATCGCCGCCCGGATTCGGAAGGTCCTCGAGTGCGGGCACATTGAGGGTCGTAGACGTGTTTGCATTCGCGGGATTAATGATGGGAGCTTCTGAACTGACTTCCACAGTCTGGTTCGAGCGAGCGATTCTCAGGATGAAATTAACGGTTTGTCGCTGGCCTAAACCGGAAAAGACATTTTGAGCTTCTTGCGGCTCAAATCCCGATGCTTCAATCCTGACTGCGTAAGCACCGGGCTTTAGCTGGGGAAAGTTGAACCGGCCTGCTTGGTCTGTCCTAACATTGCGCTGCGACCCGGTGTCGCGATTGGTAATTGATATCCTGGCTCCTGGAACAACTGCTCCAGTCGCATCCGTAGCTTGCCCCTGAATTGCGCTTGTGGTCTCGCCTTGCGCCCATGCACGCGGTTGAATTATCAGAAGAGTAGAAATTGCTAACAGAACCAAACGGATTACGTCGAAGGCAATCCACTTGCAGCTCGCAGTCACAATTCGTTCCTTGAATTCCAGATCGACAACAGGGAGGCGGGGTGAGCCTCGCCTTGGGACGAGCATACACTATTGAGTGTTAACTATGATTAATATGCGTGTGGAAATTACGATTTCACGATCCAGATTTTTTCTGCGGCAGGGATGCCGAGTCGAATCTGGCGCTTGTTTACGGAGAGGGAAACTGTGCCGTCGTAATTCCGCGTCTCGACGCCAATACTGACGCCTGGCCGAATTCCTTCCTTATCGAAAAATTCCAGCAGCTTACGGTCGCGTTCATAAACACTTGCGACGGTGCATTGTGAGCCGGGTTCCGCCTCCGTGAGCAGATGAAAGCCCCGCTTGCGACGCTCCGCTGGGCCGCGCAGTGCGAGTCCATTCCCGTGCGGGCAGGTGTTCTTGTGTCCCAATCTCTCGACCAGCTTTTTCTCAAATGCCGGAGAGACCGCGTGTTCCAGCCGCTCGGCTTCGTCATGAACTTCATACCAAGCCATGCCGAAAATCTCAGATAACATTCGTTCAATCAGGTGATGGCGGACAATCGTGCGCTCAGCGATCTGGCGACCTTGCGATGTGAGCCGGATATGGCTGTTAGGGCGGACCGAAACCAAACCGTCTTTCGTGAGCCGCTTGAGCGCGAAGGTCACAGCGGGGCGGGTGACCTTAAGCCAATGAGCAAGCGTTGCGGGGATAACTGTTTGGCCCTCAGCTTCAGCTTCCGCGATGGCCTTAAGGTAGTCCTCTTTTGAGACGGTAATCATTCTTGGAGTCAGACGTCTTCAACTCGTGGGTGCAGTCTAACATCTGTCCGCGATCAGACCCGCGTATGAAACCCTGAGATTGATCCTGTGTAGTCAGCTTACGGGAGTGATCGCGATTGTTCCCGGAGGACGGGCAAACCTTACCTTACCGATTAGGGAAGGGTTGCCGACAATCCGGGAGCTTCGCCGGGCGACTCCAGCCCGAAACCAAACGCAATCACGTTATCCACGTTAGAATCATCCCCATTCTTGACTGCTGGTACTTCGAAATTAGCGCTTGACAATAGTTCGATGATTAGCTAAATATAGACTCGTGAACAGCGTGTTCAAAGCTCTTTCCGATCCAACGCGCCGCCGCGTGCTGCAACTGCTGCGCAAACGGCCGATGTCGGCCGGTGAGTTGTCCGACCATTTTGCCGTCTCCAAGCCGACCATGTCCGCCCATTTTTCCGTGCTCCAGAATGCGGGGCTGATCGAAGCCGAAAAAAACGGCAGGACAATCGTCTACCGGCTCAAGATGTCCGTCCTCGAGGAGGCGCTGCTCGGCTTCGCGCAAACGGTGGGTTGGGACATGAAGGCACAGGGCGGTGAGCACCGGGCCGCGTTAAGGAGCGGGACAAGATTGCGACCACTGAAGCAGGAGGGCTAACGATGGCAGCCAAACCGATCTGGAACTACATTCCGCCGGCGTTGATCGCGCTCAACACTCTGCTCGTCGCCGAGAACTGGTATCTGCGGCCCCAGAGCGCGGGGGGCTGGTTCGTGGTCCTGCTTCTTCTCATCGGGATGACGCTGGCTCTTGTCCTCGTTTCTCGCGAGCCTAAGGAAGAAGCAGCGCGCCGCGATGCCGGGGGTTCCGTCCGAAGCGGGATCGTGACAGCCGGTCTGATTCTCGTGATTTCGCTTGGCGCGAAACTTGCCGTGGCGCTCGGCGCGGTCCACTACGGCGATATCGCGCTACGCGCGACAATGGCGATCGGGGGCGCTTTCCTGGTCGTGAGGGGGAACGCCATACCGAAAACCCTCACGCCGTTGGCGGCGTTGCATTGCGATCCCGCAAAGGTTCAGGCCCTTCAGCGTCTCGCCGGCTGGATCTGGGCGCTGGCGGGTCTCGCGGTTGCGATTGCATGGCTCACGCTGCCGATCAATCTTGCAGAGGCGATGTCCTTCCTCTTGCTTCCGAGCGCCATCCTCCTCACGGTCGGGCAAGCGGTCTGGCTGCGACGGGCGAAGCCGAGCGCACTCTGAAGCGCCGCAGAGATTAAGGAGCAACCATGTTCGCCCGATTGATGGGCCTCAACGTCATCTCGCCCGGCAAGCTGCAGCAATTGATGCAGAAGCAGCCCGTGAGCGTCCTCAATGTGAACCTCGCGGCAGGGTGGCTCACGGCGCGTGTGCCGGGTGCGCGGCCTCTCGACAGCTCGGACGGCGTCCGACGCGGCTTTTCGATTGGTGCCGGGAGGGGGAGTTGAACCCCCAAGACCCGAAGGTCGGCGGATTTTGAGTCCGCTGCGTCTGCCAGTTCCGCCATCCCGGCTGAGGTGGGTAACTGCTTTGAATTCGGAGTTTAATTGACCGGAATCGGTTTGTCACGTCACCGCGCGGCAAGAGTCATCGGGCTTTGCGTGTTGCTGATTTCCTTTGTAGTGGTCATGTTGATCTCATCCTTGTTCCAACAATCGGTAGCTCAGCCAATTATTGAGCTGGCCGCGACCGCGCGCAGGGTCTCGCGAGACAAGGATTACGCCGTGCGAGCCAGGAAGATCACACAAAAAGACGAATTGGCAGTGCTGGTTGGCTCATTCAACGACATGTTGCGGGAGATCGAGAAGCGGGACAGTGATGGGAATGGAATTGGTCTGGCCACGGTCAGGCGCATAATCCAACGGCAGGGTAGCAAGATATGGGCGGAAGGCGATGAGGAGAAGGGTGCGAGCTTTTACTTCACACTGGGAAGGAATAACCCGGCGAATTGAGGTTCGCAGCTAGCTACTTACCTTCTTAAAGACCTGAGCTCACAAAATCTGACTGCATCCAGTACGACGAAGTTGCCATCTAAAGTTTTCGCGGAGGTTCCTGCATGTTGGAATATTTTTGCGACACCTGCCACAAGCGGAAGAGAGATGGTCAGAATTGGATTTTAGGGCTGGCCGCAGAATGTAAGGGAGACCAAACAGATCGCCGCGAAATCACCATCCTTCCCGCATGGACCGGCGGCCGGGCAGTGCACCCGCTAGCCGTTCATTTCTGCTGTGAACGCTGCCGCGAGAAATACACAAATTGGTTATTCAGTTATCAGCTAGCGTCGTAAAGCAACCCAACATTTTCATCTGAGTTGCTCAACCTGCGCCCGCACCGCTGGGTGCCCCATTTCTCGCGTTTTTTGCGAGAAGTGGGGCTTTTCAGATTGACCGGGATTTATTCACGCCGTCCGGACCTTCATCTTGACTGCAGACCAGTCATTGACAACGACGGGCCCAGTTTCCCCAAAAGCATAAGCACGGAAGCTGCTCCACCTCGATTGATCTGGAGTCTCCACCAGCCCGCGTTTGACCGGGTTGCGATGGATATAACGCAGCTTCTCGCGGTGTTTGTGTGCGCTCCATACGTTGAAGTGATAGAAACGTCGCTGCCAAAAATGCTTCGGAGCGGGATTATCGAACAACTTGAGGGTGCCCCACTTCTCCCGGGTTTTGGGAGAAGTGGGGAATAGACGCCTAACGACTCCCAACTTCAGTGCCTGAATGACCACCGAAGGATTAGTTTTCGCCGGTTCGCTGATCAGGAGATGAAAATGCTCTGGCATCACCACATATCCGATCACTACAAATTCGTAGCGTCGGCGCACCTGTTCCAGAACTTTCACAAATAAATCTTTTCGATACGCAGTTCCGAGCAGCGGCTCGCGACGATAGCAGCTGGCGGTGATGAAATGCAGATCGCCGTTGCCGTAGAACCGCTTGAGGCCTTTGGGCACCCAACGACGTTATCCGGATCTTTGCTGTCACGTCTGTGACGGATGAACATGGAAAGCCCCACTTCTCGCAAAACCGCGAGAAATGGGGCACCCTCTAGCTTTTTTGTAAGTTAAGGTATCTTCGTGCTTGGAGGGAGAAGCGGGCCACCCGCCAACTGTACTATCCTGACACGAAAGACTAAAACGGCGTTTGCTGGGAGGTTTGTCGATACCAATAAAGCCAGAGACAGGCAGAGACACGAAACGTAATAAGCAGCGACACAAAGGAGATTTAGTCGAGTTAAGTAGTTCATCCTAGCGTTCAGAGGGTTTCGTGCGAAATTCGAAAAATATTAGAAGCGCCGTGCTTGTGCCCCGTACTTTACACGACTGCGTGGCATTTGCGTCATGGAAACACCGTCACATTTGCAGGGAAGATCATTTCGGTACCCTTTGGTTGGATTGTCGATTCCTATGACTATACCGCGATCGGCATCACAAAGCCGCCGCGATGCTTACCTTGTGGGACTCACCCGCTGGGAACCGCCTCAATTAGCAAGCTTCGATATACGGAAGGAAAAGATGAAGCTGAAATTGTTAAAAAACTGGTACCGCACGGCATCCGGATTAACACAAGGCACAAATTTAGTGTTGTCGTCGCGAAATGAAGATCATTTGACATGCACCCAGACTAGCCTCCGCAGTCGGCCAGATTGGGTCAATCTGTCTTGTCTTGCGTATCCTAGTATGTTGGATGCGGAGTTTTTAGGTCGCACCAAGGACATGGACGAAGCCTTGGCGATAGCACGCAGCATGCGTTGAAAAGTTATCGAAAGAGTGCTCATCCCAGAGAGCGGGTTTGTGCTTTCGCACTTCTCACAAAGAGGGAGGGAGCATTTTGCTGTCGCTATATACTACCCCCATCCGGGTTTGACCCCTGCCGGCGAACCTCTTAAACTTTGATGAGAGCCGCATTTTACTCCGCCCGCGTAGGAGGGGTTCCCTGAGGTCTGCTTTTCTGACTCATAAACGTTTGTTTCTGCTGCTGGTTCTAGGCGTCCTGAGCTCCAGCTTTGCCTTTGCCCAAAGCCCGGTCACGCTGGATACGAGCGAGGCGCTATTCACCGTCCTCACCGCAATCAATGCATGCGGGTATGACGCCGAACTGGCGCCTTCCGATCCCCTCCGCATGACGATTCGTGGCGAAGTCGGCCACAACATTGAAGTTTCCGAGAAGGCCAAAGCTGCCGCCGATGCGGTGTGTTCGTTCTATCACGATCATCAGCAGAGAAGCGACACGCTCACGCTTTCGGAGTACATCTCGCTGGGTCTGTTTCTGAATCCGCCACCTGCTCTGACGTTGAAGGCCAAAGAGTCTGATCTTCCGCCGGATGCCAGTGCGGTGCTGGGATTGGTGCCGCTGCTCGGCAAGTTCTACACCGACGTGGGAATTCACGAGTTGTGGGAGCGTCATGCCGCGGCTTACGCGGAGTTGACCGATCGTTATCGCGCGGGGCTGGCCAAAATGATTGCGGATACCGAGCTTTATCTCAAGCTGCCGTCGAACAGCTATATGGGACGCACGTTCAGCATGTATGTAGAGCCGATGGGGGCTTCGTCGGAGACTAACGCCCGCAATTACAGTCTGGAATATTTCGTAGTGATCACTCCGGGCACGAACAGCGCATTGAAGATCGACCAGATCCGGCACGCGTATCTTCATTATTTGTTGGACCCGATGGTGGGAAAATTTTCCGGCAGCTTTGTGGCGCTCGATCCTTTAATGGATGCGCTGCGTCTGGCCCCGATGGATGAGGCTTTTAAAGACGATGCTTCCCTGCTGGTGACCGAGTGCGTGATTCGCGCGGTAGAGGCCCGGACTCTGGCGAACAGAAAAGCCAGCCAGGCTGACCAGGAGGCTGCGGTCCAGGAATCCATGTCGCAGGGTTTTGTCCTGACCGGGTATTTCTACGAGAAACTCATTTCGTATGAGAAGGACAACATCGGATTTCAGAACGAGTTGCCGGCTTGGATCGGCGGAATAGACATTCGCCGCGAAGTAAAGCAAACTGCACAGATTCAGTTCGCCACCGAGTCTGATCCGGAAGTTTTGCACTTGGCGCGCGCCAAGGAAGGCAGGCTCCTGACCACCGCCGAGGAACGTC
Organism: uncultured Acidobacteriota bacterium; assembly: GCA_963702345.1. Classification (GTDB taxonomy): domain Bacteria; phylum Acidobacteriota; class Terriglobia; order Terriglobales; family Acidobacteriaceae; genus Gp1-AA145. The sequence continues at coordinate 579,016 of CAVPCD010000019.1, forward strand.
TATCCGCCGGCGATTCCGAAACCGCGGAACGCCTGGCCAAGCAAGCGCTGGCAGAAAAGACTGAGGATCCCGGACGCGCGTTGTTTATTCTGGCGCAAATTTCGCTCAATAAAAATATGGACGGAGCGCGGGATTACTTTGAACAGGCATTGCATGCCACCAGCGAGCCACAAGTTGTTGCGTGGTCGCATATTTATCTCGGGCGAATTCTCGATCTTCAGGATGATGACACTGGCGGTCCGCTGCGGGCGCAAGCTGTCGCTCATTACAAGGCGGCCGAAGGCGCCAGCGATTCCCTGCCTACCGCCAAAGCGGCAGCTGAACAGGGACTGCAAAAGCCGTACGAACCCCCGGCTGGCGCGAAAGATAAAGACACAACCGACAACGACAAAGACGACCAAAGCAACTGACCGGCTTCAATCGCCCGCCAGGGTTGCGATTTTGGGAGAATGGGAATGACAAAAGCGGCAGTGCTGATCATTGTGCTGGCGACCAGCGTTATCGCGGCGCAAGCGCAGTCTTCGGCATCGACGCCCGCTTCTTCCAGCCCGCCGCAAGCTGGAAATCCGAATACCGGACGCCCGCCGGTCCAGACTAAGACGAGAGAAGAGTACAAGGCATATCAAGCGGCGGTGGCGAACGGACAAAATCCTGAAGCGATGGAAAAAGCGGCTGATGATTTTGCCGCCAAGTTTCCCAGCAGTGATGTCCGCGTGTTGCTTTACCGGGCGGCTATGAGCAGCTATCAGAACGCCGGCAATCCTGAAAAGATGATGACCATGGGACTTAAAGTGCTGGCCATAGATAAGGATGATCCTGAGGCGCTGATCGGAATTGCGGAAATTCTTGAGGAACGCACCGGGCCTACGGATCTAGACCGCCAGCAGCGCTCAGACCAGGTCGTCGAATACGCGACCCACGCGCTAAAGACTTTGGACGCTGATTTAGCGGTGCCGGCTGGGACTTCTCCGGACAGGGTTGACGCATACAAGAAATACCTGCGCTCAACAGCACTTGCGATTATTGGGACCATCTATTACAAGCAGGAGCATTTTTCCGAAGCGGAAACCAAGCTGCGCGACGCAATGGAGACCGACGCGGCGAATCCCGATCCTGTCATTGTCCTGCGCCTGGCGCTGGCATTGGACCAGCAAAAAAAGTATTCGGACGCGCTGGAGCAAGCAAATCGCGCGGTTGAACTCACACAAGAAGGCACCGACCTGGGACGGATGGCGAGAAACGAGCGTGACCGACTGGTCGTGCAGGCCGGCGGAAGCGGAGTCTCGGCAGTTGCTCCGAGTGCAAATCAGACTGCGCCGCAAACTGATGCACCACCTAGCCAAGCCTCTCCAGGCCCGACCTCCACGCCGGCCCACTGAGCGGGAAATCTTAATGTTGACGTCTAACCTCAGAGAAGTCGCGAGCCTTGAAGAATCCATCGGGCACGTGTTTGCCTCGCCCGAATTTCTGGAGCGCGCCCTGACTCACAGTTCCCAGGCTCGAGAGGCAGAGATGCTCCGGCCTGGTTCCGGCGAGCGCGCCCGTGATAATGAGCAATTGGAATTTTTGGGCGACGCAGTGCTGGGGTTGGTGACGACCGAGGAACTGTTTCGCCGCTTCCCTGAATTCAACGAAGGCCAGCTCTCGAAACTGCGTGCGCATCTGGTCAGCAAAAACCATCTGATCCGCGTGGCGGAACAACTACAGTTAGGAAAATTTTTGCGACTGGGACGCGGTGAAGAAAAAAGCGGAGGCCGAAATAAAGCTGCTTTGCTGGTCGATGCTCTCGAAGCCGTACTGGGCGCCGTGTACCTCGACGCCGGTTTAGAACCAGTACGGAGATTGATCCTGCAGCGAATTATTCAACCGGAACTTGAAGTGTTCGTTTCGACCGGCCGGGCGGCAAAGGTCACCGATTACAAGTCCTCTTTGCAGGAAACTTTGCAGGCGACTGCGCGCCCGCAACCGGCTTACATATTAGTAAAGGAGTCCGGACCGGAGCACCAGAAGACATTTACCATCGAAGCGCGATTACTGGCGCTGGGAACGGGGCAGGTTGAATTTGTGGGACGCGCGCAGGGCGCAACCAAGAAAACCGCCGAACAGGAAGCCGCGCGGCAAGTGCTCGAGCACCTGGCTTCTCTGCCCTCCGCCAATGGAGCACCACGTTGAACCTGGTTCGCAGGCACGCTGATCGCTATTCCGGTTTGCCCGAGTCCTTACAGTCTTTGCTAGGAACGGTGGTGATCGCGGTTTTCGTGGTGACATTTATCGTGCAGGCGTTCCAGATTCCGTCAGAGTCCATGGAGAATACCTTGCTCATCGGCGATTACCTGCTGGTGGACAAATTGCATTTCGGAAACGACGGCTTCTGGGGTCATTTCCTGCCCTATCGAAAAGTGAAGCGCGGAGACATTGTTGTATTCCATTACCCGATTCATCCCAGCGAGCATTTCGTGAAGCGGGTCATCGGAATTCCAGGCGACCGCGTCCGCATGAGTGACGGCCGGGTTTACATAAACGGTAAGCTGACCGTCGAACCATACGCCCGCTACTCTCGTCCTAACGATGGCGGCAATGAAGCCTTATTTCGCGATGACTTCCCTCGAGTCGATTTGCCGGTTGCGGGCCTGAACGGGGCGTGGTGGCTGGAAATGAGAAAGATGGTCGATAACGGCCAGTTGATCGTCCCCGAGGATAATTACTTTGTGATGGGCGACAATCGCGACGATTCCCTAGATAGCCGCTATTGGGGCTTCGTACCCGGGCAAAACATCGTGGGCCGGCCGCTGGTGATCTACTGGTCCATGCGCAGCGAGGAAAACGAATATCCCGCCGACGGGAACAAACTGGCCCGCTTCGTCTATGCTATGAGTCACCTGGTGCAGATCACGCGATGGAACCGGGCTTTGCGGTTGGTACAGTAAATTTCGAGAAAGAGGACGAGATTGGCCACGAAAGAGATCAAAGAAGAGAAGTCACGAGAGACTACCGTCGAGTTCTTAGCTTCACTGGCGGGGGTGCTAGTCACTGGCCTCTTCATTATTACTTTCATATTGCAGGCGTTTGAAATTCCCTCCGCCTCGATGGAGAACACTTTGCTGATCGGCGACCACGTGTTCGTCAATCGCGTGCAGTTCGCCCCGCCCAGCCGCTGGATCCAGCCCATTGTTCATTACACCCAAATCCACGACGGCGATATTGTGGTGTTCCTGTCTCCTGCCGAGCCCGATCTTTACGTTGTGAAGCGGATCATGGGGGTTCCGGGTGATCATATTCATCTTCGCGATGGCGCGGTTTATCGCAACGGACAAAAACTGGACGAGCCTTATGTATTGAATACAGGGGTTAATCCGTACGACCCTTACCGCGACAGCTTCCCTGACGTGCCACCCTCCGACTACAGCAATGCGACCTCGGAGTGGAAGCTGACCATGCCGCAGCATATTGAAAATGGCGACCTGGTGGTGCCGCCCGATAGCTACTTCGCTATGGGTGACCATCGCGACGTCAGCTATGACAGCCGGTATTGGGGCTTCATTCCGCGCGAGAATGTAATTGGGAGGCCGATGTTTATCTATTGGTCATTTGAAACGCCGCCGGACCAATATCAGCGCACTAGCTTTGGCGACCGCATCTCATTTCTCGGCCACGTGGTACTGCACTTCTTTGATATGACTCGCTGGAAGCGCACACTGAAGGTAGTTCGTTGAAAAGGCTTTTGTCCAAACGCGTCATTGGATCCATAGGGCTGTTATTGCTGGCGCTCTTCCTGGTGCGCCCCCAAAGTGGACTGCTGCACCGAAAAGTTGCCGAGTCGCTCAGTATGGAACTTGGCCGGCGAGTTGAGATTGCGGGAGTCCATATCCGCTTCCTTCCCCGCCCCGGCTTAGAGCTCGAAAACCTAACCATCTACGACAATCCAGATTTCGGCGCCGAGCCGCTGCTCCGCGCTCCTGACGTTTCGGCTTGGCTGCGGGTCAGTTCCCTGCTGCGAAGACGAATCGAAATTTCCAGCCTGGATTTGAATGACGCCAGCCTGAATTTGAGCCGCAACTCGGAAGGCAAATGGAATTTCGAGGAACTGGTCGAGCGGGCTGCGAAAAGTTCGACCGCCCCCACCACCGCCGGAAAACGCGAGCCTCGCCGAATCTTCCCTTATATCGAAGCTGGACACGCGAGAATTAATTTTAAGAATGGCCTGGAAAAAACTCATTTTGCGTTCACCAATGCCGACTTTTCGTTGTGGCAGGAGTCGGAGAACCAGTGGGGAATGCGCTTGCGGGCCAGCCCCATCCGCACCGATGCAAATCTGACTGACACCGGCGTGATCAGCATGAACGGGGTCTGGCAGCGCGCGGCTCTGCTTTATGACACTCCGGTTCAAATGTCTTTGGACTGGAAACAGGCGCAGATCGGGCAGATATCAAGACTGTTATTTGGAACTGATAAAGAATGGCGCGGCAGCGCCGTACTCACGAGCCATTTTTCCGGGACACTGAGAAATTTACAGATCACCAGCGAAGCGTCCATCGACCAGCTTCGCCGCCAGGACATGCCTGCGGGCACCGATTTCAGTGTGGCCGCGCAATGCAACGCCGAGTACGACTCGGACCAGCGTTCTCTGACCAACGTCGATTGCAATTCACCGACCGGCGATGGGAGCCTGGAACTCAAGGGTAGCGCGGCCGGCATTCCGTTCTCGTCTTATGATCTAATTCTGCTCGCCAAGAATGCTCCGGTGCAATCCGCTGTTGAGTTGTTGCGCCATGTTAATCAGACGGTTCCTCGTGACCTGAACGCAACCGGCAACATGAATCTCGCGTTTTCGTTGCGGCGCAGCAGTTCTTCAGCGGCTGCCCAATTGCTGGGGGAAGGCGAGGCCAAGGGCGTACGCCTGAGCTCTCAAGCGGGAACTGAATTGATTTTGGGTCGCGTGCCTTTTGCGCTGGTCACTTCATCTTCAACTTCCAAATCGCAGACCGCTGTCGCGCCGCTCAATTTCCCTAAATTGCAGATCGGCCCGATCAACGTTGCGCTCGGCAGACCGGCGCCGGTCCAGGCACACCTTTCGATTTCACGCTCCGGATATACAGCTTCAATCCGTGGTGAAGCTGGTCTCAAACGTCTTTTACAAGCCGCGCAGATGCTCCGGCTCCCGGCGCCGCAGGTTTCAGCCGAGGGAATCGCTGTGCTCGATGTGAGCGTGGCTGGAGGGTGGGACTTGGCAACGCCAACGCTCACTGGCAGTGCCCAACTGCGATCGGTCCATGCTCAGGTGCGGGGCATGAATTCGCCTTTTCAGATTCGGCGCGCCGATCTGGCGATCGACGCCGATACGGTGCGGGTTAAGAATTTGGACGCGTTGGCTGCGGAGTCAACCTGGCGCGGATCACTGGTCATTCCCCGCCCTTGTGCGACACCGGAAACCTGCCGCGTCCAATTTCACTTGCGGTCTGCGGAAACCAGCGCTGTGGCATTGAACCGCTTGTTTAATCCGCTCGCGGCGAAGCGCCCGTGGTACAAGATTTTGGCGATCGGGAATTCGTCCAACTACTTCGCGAAAGCCACGGCCGCCGGATCGGTCGCAATCGACAAGCTAATTCTGGGCGGCGCGGTGTGCAATCGATTCTCCAGCGATCTGGATTTAGAGAAGGCCAAGCTTGCGCTGACGAATGTGCACGGCAACTTGCTCGGTGGGCAGACCGAAGCGAGTTTCAAAGCCGATTTTTCGGCACGGCCGCCAGCGTATTCAGGAATTGGAAACTTCGATGGAGTGTCGCTCTCATCCATCGCCGGACTCATGCACACGGGTTGGATCGATGGTGAGGGTTCGGCGAATTATCGATTCACAACTTCCGGCTGGAACCTTCAGGATTTGTTCAAACAAGCCGAAATTGACGCGAAGTTTTCCGTTAAAGATGGGGGGTTCCCGCACGTCCTGCTCACCGAGAATGCCGAACCCCTGCACAGCAGCGTTTTTGCCGGGCAGCTGGTCTTCCGCAATGGAATTTTTTCGCTCGATAACACGGAACTCGTTAGCGACAGCGGTGTTTTTAATGTCAGCGGCACAGCTTCCCTGGCGGGCGATTTGAATCTGAAGATGACAGGCGAAAATTCCAGTGGATACAATGTTTCCGGCACTCTCGACCAGACTCACGTCTCGCCGATCACGAACTCGCCGACCCAGGCCGCATTGAAACCGTGAAACTAAAATATTTTGCCATCTTGATTTTATTGTGCATGCCGCTGAGTATCGTGGCAAAGTCCGGCTCTCGCGACCTTGCGTCGGCGGAGCGAAAAATCGATCACGTCGAGGCCAACGGACGTTCGGCTCGCCCGAACCAGACCCCGACGGTTTTTACCGAAACCGAAGTCAACGCTTACCTGGCGTCTGACAATGTGCGCCTGCCGGCGGGAGTTGAGACGGTAAAGCTGGAAGGTGAAGACGGAGTCATCACCGGAAACGCCCGCGTCGATTTCGATCGCATTCGCGAGGGTTCGCACTCGTCCAATCCGTTGCTTTCGGTTTTCAGCGGCGTTCACGACGTCGTGGTTGTAGCACACGCTCACGGCGCCGAAGGACGCGGCCACGTCCACGTGGATTCGGTCTCGATCGACGATATGGAAGTTCCTCATTTCGTGCTGCAATTATTCGTCGATAAATTTCTCACGCCGAAATATCCGGACCTCGGCATCGACTCGCAATTTACGCTGGCGGATCGAATCGATAGTGCGACCGTTGGAACTCACGAGCTCACCATTATTCAGAAGTAAAGCCACGGATCTCCAGAGAACATCACAGTAGCCCTAGAGAAATCTCCACTTCCCTTCGTGTACCTTAGTGTCCTTAGTGGTTAAAGCTTTCTACCAGCAACAGAGGAAAACCGATGCCAAGATACGAGTACCGCAACCTGCAACCCACTCCGGATGCCAATGACGTTTTTCTAAAGTGGATCGAGCGGCTCAATTCCGAATTCGCCAACAAAGATCCTGAGTATCGCAGTGATGTCGTTCGCAAGGCGTTGCACGAAATTTATCTTGGCCGGCCCTACGCGGCCCCGTCAGGCGATTTGGCGCAAGGCGCCCTTGTACACACATTCGATCCGCGGAACGCGACCCTGGAGCCGGAATACTACGGCGACGTTGATGCCGCGAAGTACGCCGAGCGCAAACCGCTGATCTGGTTCTGGATGATGTACGACCGCTCGCCCGTGGGTTTGAATCACTGGCTGGGATTTCGGATGCGCGCCATGCTGGCGAGACACGTCTTCAAACACTGCGGTAAGAACGTAAAAATATTTCACGGTGTCGAGCTTACATTCGGTTACAACCTCACCGTGGAAGACAATTGCACCATCCACAAATTTGTTCTCCTCGATGACCGGGGCGAACTCATCATCCACCAGGGCAGCTCGATTTCTGATTATGCCAACGTCTACACCCATGCCCACGATTTGAACGACGGCATGATTATCTCCAATCAGAAAACCGAAATTGGCCCGCGCGCCCGCGTGACTTACCACGCCACGGTGATGAGCGGGGTGCGCATCGCTGAGCATGGAATGGTCGGCTCAATCGGCGTGGCGTCGAAGGATGTTCCGCCATACAACATCGTGGCCGGAGTGCCGGCGAAAACTATTAAGGTTAAGACGATCGCACCGCCGGCAACGCCCGGCCCAGCGGACAGCCAATAGCACCAGAATTTGTTAGTATCGAAGCCAAGAAAAGCATTCTCGAATTGATGAATTTGCGGATTGACGAAATAGCTGATTGCTCTGGAACTGCAAATTGGCGATTCGACAATTCTCAAATTCGCAAATTCCTCAATTACCAATGACCCTCCAACACGTCGACGTCCTGTTCCAGATTATTGCGTTTGTGTTCGCCATCAGCGTTCATGAATCGGCGCATGCATGGATGGCGAACAAGCGCGGCGATCCCACTGCGAAAATGTTGGGGCGGATCACATTAAATCCCATCAAGCACATCGATCCCGTAGGCACCGTGTTACTTCCCTTGATCGCGATTCTGGCGCACTTTCCAGTCCTCGGTTGGGCCAAGCCGACGCCCGTCGATACGCGGAATTTTCGTCAGCCGGTACTGGATGATATTTTGACTTCGGTGGTCGGACCGATCAGCAACTTCTTGGTCGCGATTGCGGTCGCGGTTGCGCTGGGCATTATGGCTTTGCTGTCCACTTCAGGTAGATCCATTATTCATGTGCTGCCGCTGGTCTATCCTAACCGGCTCGAGCTTCTCGCAGCCCAAACCAGTTCAGTCCTGATGCCGCTGACTCTTTTTCTGTACGAAGTGGCGATCATCAATATTGTTCTGGGCGTCTTCAATCTCATTCCGGTTCCACCGCTCGATGGCAGCCACGTTTTCCGGCACCTGCTGCCGCCTCAAGCCCAGAGGGTATATGACACGGTCGGATGGCTCGGCCTGTTGGCACTGATTTACCTCGGAGGTGGACTTCTCGGTCGGCTGATTTATCCGGCAATCGATCTGTTTAACTCAGTACTGGTGCGACTCTGATGGCCTCTCGAACCCAACCTAAACGCGTATTGAGCGGCATGCGCTCCACCGGCAAGCTGCACCTCGGGAATTTTGTCGGCGCGCTCGATAACTGGGTGCGCATGCAAAATCAATTCGACTGCTTCTTCTTTGTTGCCGACTGGCACGCGCTTACTACCGATTACGCCGACACGTCGCAGGTAAAGCAGAACTCGCTCGAAGTGCTCATGGACTGGCTGGCTGCCGGGCTCGATCCTGACCGCTGCACCATGTTCATTCAATCGCATGTTCCGCAACATGCCGAGTTGCACTTACTGCTTTCGATGATCACGCCTCTGGGCTGGCTGGAACGCGTGCCGACGTACAAAGAGCAACGCGAGAATATTAAAGAAAAAGATCTTGGCACCTACGGCTTTCTCGGTTATCCCGTGCTGCAGGCGGCCGACATCATGATTTACAAAGGCGACTTCGTGCCCGTCGGCGAAGATCAGGTGCCGCATGTGGAATTAACGCGTGAGATCGCGCGCCGCTTCAATATGTTTTACCGTCTGCGGGGAGGAGAAGTTTTCCCCGAGCCGCAGCCGCTGCTGACTCCTGCGGCTAAGCTTCCCGGAACTGACGGCCGCAAAATGTCGAAGTCATACGGGAACACCATCCTGCTCACCGATCCCGAACCGGTCGTTCGCCAAAAGCTCAAGACCATGGTCACCGATCCAGCTCGCGTGCGGCGCACTGACCCCGGAAACCCTAACGTTTGCCCGGTCGGAGATTTGCACAAGATATTCAGTGATCGTGAAACCAATGCCAAAGTCGACGCCGGTTGCCGGTCGGCGGCCATCGGATGCATTGAATGTAAAGGCTGGGCGGCTGACTCACTAGTACAGATCCTCAAGCCAATGCAGGAACGGCGCAAAAAATACGAGGACAATCCACGGCTGGCCTGGGATATCCTTGAGGCAGGTTCGGACCGCGCCCGCAAAGTGGCTTCGACCACCATGAACGAGGTTCGCGAGGCCATGAACATGTCGCTCGATTACGAAGCGCCGACCAACGCCCAAGGAGCAAAGTAGCGCATTGCCGGAACACGCCAAAGTCGTTCACGATTTTCCTTCTGCTCCAGTGCCTTCTGCCACTCCAGCTGGCGCGAAACGGGAGGCCAATGACTTCCCTTTTTCGGTTGCGGTTTCCAGCGTTTACGAAGGCCCGCTCGATCTGCTGCTCGACCTCGTGCGCAAGCAGGACATCGACATCTACGACATTCCCATCGCCAAGATCACGGCGCAATATCTCGCTTACGTCGAAAAGCTGCGCGAGCTGGATGTAAACGTCGCCGCGGAATTTATTTACATGGCGGCGGTGCTGATTCACATCAAGTCGAAGATGTTGTTGCCGCGCGATCCTGCAGCCGCTTCTGAAGAGCAGGAAGATCCGCGAGCCGAGTTGGTGAACCGGCTCATCGAGCACGAGAAGTTCAAATCAGCGGCGCAGATGCTGATGCAAAAACAGCAAATTGAAGACGCGGTGCGCTCGAACCCCGCCATCCGCGAGTTCATCGACGCCGAAGGCACGGAACCTGAGCTCGCCGCCGACGTCATCGACCTGGTGAAGACCTTCCAGCAGATTATTGAACGCGCGCGCACCCGCCCGATGATCCAAGTGGATGAAGACACCGTCACAGTCTCGCAGATGATCGAATATCTGCGGAGGCGATTGACGCTCGAAGACCGTCCGCTGCGGCTGAAAGAATTTTTGCGCAATGTGCAATCGCGCCAAGCGCTGGTGTGCATGTTTCTGGCGATGTTGGAGCTGGTGCGGCTGCAGGCCATCCAATTACGGCAAGATCGTTTGTTCGGTGAAATTCTGGTCCGCAAGCACGATAAGTTCGACGCCATCATGGCAGAGCAAGCGGTGGTAAGAGACGATTGGAGATAAAAAACTCTGTCATCCCGAGCATCGTGCGCGAAGCGAACGATCCTCGGAGTCGAGAGCCTGCCCTGAGCGACCAACCGAAGGGCGGGAGTCGAATGGGGACCTGCTTTTGATTGGCCGCGTGAGAGAACCGAACAGCAGGTCCCTCCACGCGCCGATTGATCGGCAATACCGATCAATCGACTTGGTCGGGATGACAATTTTCTTGATGATAAATTGCACTGAGACTGACCACTGGGAACTGACAACTGCTCTATGAGCCTTAAACCTAACATCGAAGCCATCATTTACGCGGCGGAAACGCCCATCACCCTCGACCAGATCGTCGCACTGCTCAAAGATTCGGCCACTGAGGGTGCTGATCTTAAATCGGAAGCCCGCGCCGCCATTGAAGAACTAATCGCCGATTACTCCTCCGAGGCCCACGGCATCGAACTGCGCCAGATCGCCGGTGGATACCGCATGTCCACCAAGCCCGAGCAGCATGATCTGGTGCGGTCGTTCGCGAAAAGCTTGAAGCCGCCGATTCGGCTCTCGCTGCAGGCGCTGGAGACCCTCGCCGTCATCGCCTACAAGCAGCCAGTCACCGTGCCGGAGATCAGCGAAATTCGCGGCGTGGATTCAAGCGGCGTAATCGCCACCCTGCTCGATCGCAAGCTGGTCACTACTTCCGGGCGCAAAGACGTAATCGGCCGGCCCATCCTTTATAAGACCACGAAAGAGTTTCTGCTCCGCTTCGGGTTGAAAGACGTCAACGAACTTCCCAGCATGGAGGAGTTCGAAAAACTCGTGGCCGAATCTTTTCAAAATGATTTGCTGCCGGCGAAGTCCGGGCCTGAACAGCCGCAGTCCCAACCCGATGCGGACGAGCAGCAGGCTTCAGCCGAAGCTAGCAAAACGGCGTGAAGGGGATGCGTCTGCTTCTTTGACTTGACACTCCAGTTGCGAAGACCTAGATTCTGGGTCTGTGAATCACGAGCTATTGGAGCAACAGTACGCTCTTAAAACAGACGGCGAGTTGCTAGGTCTCGCGGCGGAGCGAGCTTCTCTGACGGAAGAGGCAAAGCAGATACTCACGGAAGAGCTCAGTCGCCGCAACCTCGAAGACGTCACCCTTCCACCAAGCCAACCTACACCAAGTCACAGTTTTTATGTGAAGCCAATCGCAAAGTGGACTGCGCTTTGGCTCTTGCACTCGTTCATCGCTACGTTTGGTTCACTAATAAACGTCGGGATCATCACATACTTCTTTCGAGAATTCTTAAGCCGCGCAACCATGTGGAATCTGACACAGACTTTTATTTATAGGTACACATTTCCAACGTTCGTGGCTCTGGCTCTCGGTTTCTTCAGCTACATTCGTTCCAAGGGTTCATATAGATATTGGGTTTGGGTGCTGCCTGCAATCGGGCTGATCTTCGCTATCGCCAGTTGGAGGCAGTCTCGTGATGCCGCTTGGTCGACTTCCTTGAAGCACTTCATCGAGCCGGTCCCATTCCCCGACTACCGGGACCAGTTAGCTTCGACCGTGCTACTTTACATGTCCCTCGCCTATGCTCTCGGGGCTTGGTGCCACCAGGTTGTGGATAGTCGTCTTGGATTCTCGCCGATGCCAGCGAAGCTACGCCAGAAGTCTGCAATCTAGTCGCGACTTTTCTCGCCCTTGCCGCTTGTTTTGGTAGAGCGGCCTTCAAGGGTGGAGGGTACACCACTGCCTCTGGTAACCTTTTCATATACATGCCTTCTGAGCGTTTACAAAAAATCATCGCTGCTGCCGGGATCGCCTCGCGGCGCAGCGCCGAGAAACTGATCAGCTCTGGTGCGGTTTCGGTGAATGGCACAATGGTCACCGAGCTCGGCACAAAGGCCGACATCGAGCACGACCACATTCGGGTGAACGGCAAGCTGCTGCACGGGGCCGAGCGCCAGGTTTATCTGCTGATGAATAAGCCCAAGGGATACGTCACTACCGTCAGCGACCCTGAAGGCCGGCCCACGGTGATGGATCTTCTGCGAGGAATTCATGCGCGAGTTTATCCCATCGGCCGCCTGGATTACGCGAGTGAAGGTCTGCTGTTGCTCACCAACGACGGCGAGCTTTCCAACAAGCTGATGAAAGCCGCATCGCATGTGCCGAAAGTTTATGTGGTAAAAGTTGCGGGCACGCCCACTGAGGCGGGGCTGGAAAAACTGCGGCGCGGGTTGTCGATACCGCTTGATCGCAGGTTTCAACGGCGTCCGCAGAGCAGTGCAGCTGACAAAAGCAGGCCCCTCGACTCCGGTGTCGAAGCCGCCACCTCCGCTCGGGATGACAAGGATAAGAAGGGTGAAAGGGATAAGAAAAAGGGTGCAAAGCGCATTAGAACTGCGCCCACCAAAGTGCGCCTGGTGCGCGAAGGCGATAATCCGTGGTATGAACTCACCTTGACCGAAGGCAAGAACCGACAGATCCGCAAAATGTTTGAAGAGATCGGCCATCACGTGGAGAAGATCAAACGTGTGCGTTACGGGCCGTTGAGTCTGGACATCCCCCCGGGAGAATTCCGGCGATTGAGTGCGGCCGAAGTGGAAAAATTGAAAGCCTCAATCGGCAACCGAAAGCCAACCTCGCGCTGAGCACTGCTGAATGTGGCGGCTCGTGCGCCGACCGCACCATCTCTTTGTCACTGTAAAATCACAACTCCCATGCCCACTGACCTTAAGACCGCGCCGCGCCTCAGCGACTTCCGCCTAACCCTGCGGCTGGCGCTGCCGCTGATCATGGCTGAGGTCGGATGGATGAGCATGGGCGTGGTGGACACGATCATGGTCGGACGCATGCCCAACAGTGCCGTTGCGATCGGCGCAACCGGACTCGGCCAGAGCCTTTACCACGTGATCGTATTTCTCGGCGCCGGCTTGCTGCTGGGCATGGATACATTCGTCGCCCAAGCCTATGGCCGCGAGGACCTGCACGATGCGCGCAAAACATTGTTGAACGGACTCGTGCTGGCGCTCCTACTCACTCCAATGTTGATGGTCGCGGTTTCTCTCTGGCCGACGCTGATGCGGCATTACGGAATCAGCGTTGGGCTGGTGGGCCCGATGCAGCCCTTTTTGTCGGCACTAAACTGGGGCACGCTGCCGCTGCTCGGGTACTTCGCATTGCGGCGTTACCTGCAAGCAATGAACGTTGCGCTGCCCATTATGTTCGCTTTGATTTCTGCGAACATTGTGAATGCGGTCGGCGACTGGGCGCTGATTTACGGACATCTCGGTTTTCGCGCTGAAGGGATCACCGGCTCCGGATGGTCCACCTGCTTTGCACGCATTTACATGATGCTGGTCCTGGCGATCACTCTGGTGTGGGTGGAGTCAAAACGCACGTCTTCAAAACTTTCGCACTCGACCTCCGCGCTGAAGATTGATCTAGCCCGAATCTGGGCGTTGCTGAAGCTGGGAGCGCCCGCCGGCGGACAAATTCTGGTGGAGATCGGCGCGTTTTCGGGTGCGACCGCGATCTGCGCCAAGCTTGGGCCGGTGCCATTGTCCGGCCATGAGATCGCTCTAAATTGCGCGGCTTTCACTTTTATGGTGCCTTACGGAATCAGCTCTGCCGCTGCGGTGCGGGTCGGACAACAACTGGGCCGCGAGGATCCAGCAGGCGCGCGCCGGGCCGGGTGGTCGGCAATTATTCTTGGCACCGGATTCATGGGCTGCGCGGGGCTGGTGTTCGTGTCCATACCGAAAGTGATTGCGCGCGTCTTCTCTCCAGATCCAGCCGTGGTTCGAGTCGGAGCTACACTACTGTTAGTCGCGGCGGCGTTTCAGTTATTCGATGGCGTGCAAGTTGTGACCACGGGAGCTCTGCGCGGCGCGGGAGATACGAAAACCCCGATGCTGGCTAACTTTGTGGCGTACTGGTTCATTGGGATCCCGCTTGGCTACTTTTTGTGCTTCCATCTGGGCTGGGGCGCGCTCGGCGTTTGGATCGGGCTGTGCACCGGGCTGATGATCGTGGGTTCGGCGTTGTTGATCGTATGGCATAAAAAGCTACTTTCTGCGGACAAACTGCACGGAATTTAAAGCGCAACTGAGCTTCGCAAAAGCCTTGCAGCCCGCCCGCAGCCTGCGTATCATGCAACCTCATGGCAACCGAGAGCACCTTGCACAACTTCGGCCTACGAGAAAAAGCGCAACTGATGTCGGCATCCGAGATGGAGCGCACGCTGCTGCGGCTTGGCCATGAAATCGTCGAAAAAAATGATGGGGTCGAGGGGTTAGGGCTCGTTGGAATCAAGCGCCGCGGGGTGCCGCTCGCCGAGCGCCTCGGCAAGTTAATAAGCCGGATCGAAAGCACAAACATTCCCGTCGGTTCGCTGGACATCACTTTTTACCGCGATGATCTTTCAACGGTAGGACCGAAGCCGGTGGTGCAAAAGTCCGCAGTCGGGTTCGACATTCAGGACAAGAGCATTATTCTGGTCGATGACGTTCTTTTCACCGGTCGCACGATTCGCGCGGCGCTCGACGCATTGTTTTCTCATGGGCGCCCGCGCCGGGTTCAGCTTTGCGTGTTAATCGATCGCGGCCATCGCGAGTTGCCGATCGAAGCGGCATTCGTCGGACGAGCTGTCCCCACGACCATGCGCGAGGTTATCGAAGTCAAACTGAAGGAAATCGACGGCATGGAAAAAGTGCTGCTGGTCGAGAAATAGGCACGGTCTGTGTGGGTCAGACACTCCTGTCCGACCTGGAGTGGCGAAGGTTCAGTACTGAGAGCCGAAAATGCCCGGACGGGAATGTCCGGCTACACTGTCATCGTGACCCCAACACTCTCCAGCGAGCGACGCGACAGGTTGGTTCAAGCCGCTCGCACCGCCATGGAACATGCCTACGCGCCTTACTCCCATTTCAAAGTTGGAGCGGCGCTGCTCACGGTGACCGATGAGATATTCTCCGGGTGCAACGTCGAGAACGCTTCTTACGGTCTGACGAACTGTGCCGAGCGCACTGCAATCTTCTCTGCGGTCGCGAAGTCCGGCCCCGGACTGGCGGTCAAAGCCATTGCAGTAGTGAATGATCAGGATGTTCCTTGCTCACCCTGTGGCGCCTGCCGACAGGTGATCTACGAATTCGGTCCGGATGCGATCGTGGTTTTTCAAAGCGCGACTGGCTGGAAAGAGAGCCCCATCGCTGAGCTATTACCAGAAGGATTTCGCCTCCTGTGACTTCATCTCATTCGCGCGGCGGAGCTTCGCCGATTCGCGCCATCGCTGTAATCACGAAAAAACGTGACGGGCAGGAACTTTCGGCTGCAGAAATTGAATCATTCGTCGCCGGATACACCAAAGACGACATTCCCGATTATCAAGCTTCTGCATGGCTGATGGCTGTGGTATTACGTGGAATGACGCGGGCAGAAACTGCGGCTCTGACGAATGCCATGCTGCATTCCGGCGAGGTACTCGACCTTTCGGAATTTCCCGCCGCCAAAGTCGACAAGCACTCAACCGGCGGCGTCGGCGATAAGACATCGCTAGTGCTCGCGCCGCTTGCAGCCGCCGGAGGATTGATTGTACCTATGATCAGCGGCCGTGGACTCGGTCACACCGGCGGCACGCTCGACAAATTGGAATCGATTCCTGGCTTCAACGTAAACCTCAGCATCGCGGAATTCCGTCGAGTCTTGAACGCCTGCGGTTGCTCGATGATCGGACAGACGGGGGAAATCGCACCGGCCGACCGCAAACTCTACGCATTACGAGATGTCACGGGCACCGTCGAGAGCCCTTATCTGATTTGTGCCTCCATCATGAGCAAAAAGCTGGCCGAGGGAATCGACGCGCTGGTGCTCGACGTTAAGACCGGCTCCGGCGCGTTCATGAAGAAGGAAGAAGATGCGGTTTTTCTGGCCGAGTTGATGGTTGAGACCGGCCAACTTGTCGGCAAGAGAGTAGTCGCGTTGATCACCGACATGAACCAGCCTCTCGGCACGCGGGTGGGAAATTCTCTCGAGGTGATGGAATGTCTCGAAGTGCTGCGAGGAGCCGGCCCGGAAGATCTGCGGCAGTTATGTGTTGAATTCGCCGGCTGGATGTTTTATCTCGGAGGCGTAGAAAGCACTCCTGCTCTCGGCAAAGCAAAAGCCGAAAAATTGATACGGTCAGGCGAGGGACTCAAAGTATTCCGAAAAATGGTTAAGCTGCAGGGCGGAGACGAGGGAGTCATCGACGATCCTTCCCGGCTACCTCGCGCGAAGCACACCAGAGAAGTTGTGAGCCTGGCATCGGGCTTTGTCGCCGAGATTAATTCCCAGGCAATCGGAATTGCGTCGGTGATCCTCGGCGGTGGACGGACGAAAAAAGAAGATACGGTTGATCCATCAGTTGGAATCGTCGTGCACCGCAAACTTGGCGACGCGGTCGCTGCTGGTGAGTCGCTTTGCACCATCCATTACAATTCTGAGACCCAGGCTGATCAGGCTGGCGCGCTGCTGCAAAAAAGCTTTCGCGTTGCAGAAGTGCGATCGCCAAGAGCAAACAACCTGGTGCACAAAGTCATAGGTGGGGAGACGGGCGTCTCGCCCGTCAAGGCTTAGAGGTCAAAGAAAATCAATGGGTCGATTTACCGGATTGCTAGGCTTGTTTACCATGTTGGCGCTGGCGTTTGCCTTCTCGACCGACCGGCGCGCGATTCGACTGAAAACGGTTGCCTGGGGACTGGGTCTGCAATTCGCGCTTGCCGTCTTCGTATTACGCGTGAAATTTGGAGAAAGGGTCTTTGACAGTGCCGGCTATTGGGCCAAGCATCTTCTTGATTTCTCCTACTACGGCTCCTCGTTCATATTTGGTGAGCTGGGGAAACAGAATTCATCGTTGGGACTGATCTTCGCCTTCCAGGTGCTGCCCACGATCATCTTCATCGCCGCATTTTTTGCTGTGCTCTATCACCTCGGTGTGATGCAGCTTATCATCCGAGCCGGCGCATGGGTCATGACCACTGTCATGGGCGCGAGCGGCGCCGAGTCGCTCAACCTTGCAGCCAGCATATTTATGGGACAGACCGAAGCCCCGCTCACCATACGGCCATTCCTTCCGGAGTTAACCAAATCCGAGTTGATGACAGTAATGACCAGCGGCATGGCCCACATCTCCGGCGGCATGATGGCCGCCTATATCCTCGTGGGAGGAGCAAATCCAAAGAATCTCCTGACCGCCGTAATTATGACTGCTCCAGGAACCCTGCTAATCGCAAAAATGCTGGTTCCCGAGACGGAAAAGCCACTTACTGCAGGCCGGGTTGAAATGCCGCCGATGGAAAAAGAATCGAACATTCTGGGCGCGATCTCGCGCGGCACGATCGATGGGCTGCATCTAGCATTGAACGTGGGCGCCATGCTCATCACGTTCTTGGCATTGTTGGCATTGGTCAACGCAATGATGGGCTGGGTGCATATCCATGTTTCGTGGTTCCCCTACAGTCTGGAAGAAGTATTCGGGTGGGTGTTCGCACCGGTTGCGTGGTTGATCGGGATCCGCTGGCACGATGCGGCGTCAATCGGCAACTTGCTGGGCACGCGCATGGTGGTCAATGAATTCGTCGCTTTCGCGAAACTTGGCACCATCAAGCAGACACTCGATCCGCGTTCATTCACCATCGCAACCTTCGCATTGTGCGGCTTCGCGAATTTCAGTTCCATTGGAATCCAGATCGGCGGCATCGGCGCGTTGGCGCCCAATCGTCGTGGAGATCTCGCCCGACTCGGCCTCCGCGCGATGCTGGCCGGAACAATGGCGAATCTGATGTCGGCCTCGATTGCAGGCATGCTGATCTCGTAAAGAGTTGGCTCGCTCGCCGGCGGCGAAATCTAATAACTCGCCACTCCACGCTCGGTCTTGTGTCGCTGGCGCGCCTTGGCGTATCCCGGCTTCAACACCTCATAAATAAACTTGCAGCGCTGGTCGTAAGGCAGGAATGCGCTTTTCATGGCATTGATGGTAAGGATTTCGAAGTCATTGAGTGACAGATCAAACGTCTCTGCGGCGACTTCGAATTCGCGGCTCAGCGTGGTGTTGCTCATCAGCCGATTGTCGGTGTTGAGAAATACGCGGAATTTTTGCTGATAGAAAATCCTGAATGGATGCTCAGCCACGCTCGGAGTGGCTCCGGTGTGCACATTGCTAAGCAGGCAAATCTCCAATGGGATTCGCTTGTCGAGGACGTACTGCGCAAGATCGCCCAGCTTCACCACTTTCCCGTCGGCGATAGTCATATCATCGATCAGCCGCGTCGCATGCCCGATACGGTGAGCGCCGCAATACTGAATCGCCTGCCAGATCGATTCCTTGCCATAGCCCTCGCCGGCATGGACGGTAATGTTGAAGTTTTCGCGCTGAATGAAGTGAAAAGCGTCGATGTGTTTTTTTGGAGGGTAACCGCCTTCCTCACCCGCCAGATCGAAGCCGACCACACCGCGTTCACGAAAATCAACGGCCAACTCCGCCATTTCGAGCGAGATGTTTATATTGCGCATGGCGCAAATAATCAGACCCGATTGAATGCCGAAAGCCTGCCGGCCGCGTTCGAGCCCCTTGAGCACCGCGGAGATCAGCTGCTGATGAGTCAAGCCTTTGCGGGTATGGAAAATCGGAGCGAAACGGGTTTCAAAGTAAACAATGCCGTCGCGGCTTAAATCTTCGGCCTGTTCATAAGCGACGCGTTCAAGGGCTTCTT
The DNA here is from genome assembly GCA_963702345.1 of uncultured Acidobacteriota bacterium. GTDB lineage: Bacteria > Acidobacteriota > Terriglobia > Terriglobales > Acidobacteriaceae > Gp1-AA145. Next base: position 598,177 of record CAVPCD010000019.1, read on the forward strand.
CGGTCTGCAAGACAGCGATGGTGTGCGCGAAACCTTGCAAATACTCCGGAAGGCTGCCTTTGTTCGCGCCCTGGTAGAACCATGCGGCGAGTTGTTCAGGATCATCCGTGGGAAGCTCTGTGTAGCCTACCTCGCGCGCAAGTTCGATGACGGTTTGCGGGCGCAGTACACCGTCAAGATGCTCGTGCAGCAGGACTTTGGGCAAAGATTTAATGAAACTTCGGTCGAGTTTCATGGCGCCCCCAATCAGACGAATCTTGGCTCGATGATACACCCGGGCTAGCACATACTGGTGAACCTGCTATCACACGACCTTTGGCGATCGAAGATAAAAACAATTAATGAAAGCCAAAAAAAGTTTCATTGAACGATTCGCTTCCTGAAATGACAAAATTCGCGTACATTGGTTCGCAGATTTTTCAGCCGAAAAATTAACAAGTCCTTTGAATGCCGCGGTGTGACCTAAAGCGAAAGAGATTTTGCTTGAAGGATTCGGCGGCGATGGCCTAATGTCCGGTTTGAATCGCGAGTACCACATCCTTCTAGGGGCTTATTCCATGTCGATGCGAATCAAGATGTGCTTGGCGACCTCACTTGTAGCGCTGTTTTTATTGCCTGGCGCGCAGGCACAACAGACGCTGGCCGGAATCAACGGCACGGTAACCGATAAAACCGGCAGCGTGCTGCCGAATACAACCGTCACCATTGTGGGCGACCAGACCACACTCACGCGTACACAAAAGACCAATGAGGCCGGAAGCTATCTTTTCGTGGACTTGGCAATCGGAACTTACACCTTAACATTCACGCATGATGGGTTTCAGACTCAGAAAATCCCTTCGATCACATTGCAGGCCGACCGCACGGCCACGGTGAACGCAACGCTCGACGTTGGGCAAGTCGGGGAAACGGTGGAAGTGCAATCCTCGCCGTTGATGAATGCCGCCGACACGACCAATGGTTACATTCTCGAAGAACAACAGATTCAATCCATACCGCTTCCCACGGGAAGCTTTACCGGTCTCGCGATTCTCTCGCCTGGGGTCAATGCCGAACTTCCCGGGGGAACCGGCGCCAACAGCGGGTTAGGCAACGCGCCCATCTGGGCGAACGGACAGCGCGACACCAGCAACAGCTTTTTGGTGAACGGCGTAGATGCCAGCAATCTTTTCAACGGCAAGAGCACCAGCCAGGTGCTCTCCGCGCGCATCGTGCTCAATACCGGCACAAGCGGGGCGGCTTCCGCGAGTTCGGCGCCGGTGCAAAGTACTGCATCGCCATACCTGGCCATCGGTCAATCTTTACCGACCCCCGCGCCTGAAACTATTCAGGAACTTCGCGTGAACACCTCGATGTATGACGCCCAGCAAGGGTCGACCAGCGGCGCACATATTGACATGAGCACCAGCTCGGGCACAAACAATATTCATGGCATGCTTTACGGGCATCGCGGAACCGACGCACTGAATGCGGCGCCATTTTTCTTCAAGCAGGACCCGAATATTCCCGCGGATGAGAAGGTCCCGCAGCTGCACCGTTACACGGCCGGCGGCAGGCTCGGCGCGCCGATTATCAAAGACAAGCTGTTTGGGTTCGTCAGCTACGAGCACACCCACGCTTCTGATCAGGAAATCGGCCTGTCGAGAATTTCAGTACCTTTCGGGCTAACGGCAGACCGATCGGCGGCAGCTTTGGCGACTCTGGCGAATAATAATTATTTAAGCCCCAACGGGGCGCCGACGATCAATGCCAGCCAGGTCGATCCGATTGCGCTGGCTTTGCTGCAATACAAGTTGCCCAACGGTCAATTTCTGATTCCCAACGACGATGGCAACGTTCCGACTGCCAGCTTCCCCGAAAACGCGACGGTGCCGGGAACTGCGTACTTTATCGCCGATAAGGCGGTTGCGGACCTGGATTGGAACAAAAGTTCAAAAGACACGGTTTCTGCCAAGTACTACTATCAACACGATCCCAGCACTTCTCCTTACGCGTATTCGAGCGTCGCGGGATTCACTCAAAAGTTGGACGCCGGCAGCCAGGTCGCTTCAATCACCAATGTGCAATCGCTCACGCCAAATTTCAGCATTGTCGAAGTGCTGGGAATTTTGCGCGAGAAGATGTACAGCACCATCGGTCAGCCATTTTCTCCAAGCGCAATACCGTCTTCGCAAGGGCCGTTGAGTATTAACACCTTCGGAAACTGGCGCTTTCCAGGCATCACCATTGCCGACATTTTAGGAAATGCCTCTCCGAACAATACTGGGGGATGCGGCGCGGCTAGCCCCTGCCCGGTCTTCAACGTTGCGATGAATATTGGCCAAGGAGCGGCCTCGCAGGCAGCCTACACCGGGGTGTTCCAGAACCGCATCATGCCTTCCGCCAACGCCACCTGGACCAAGGGCAAACACACTTTGAACTTCGGCGGCAACTACGGCTACACCCAGCTCAATACGCGCGACGAGCGAACCAATCAGGGCATGATTGGATTTTTTGATTTTGCTCAATTCCTGCAAGGTCAGGCTGTTTCGTACACTTCAGACGGATTTATTACCACCGCCTACCTCCAGGGCAATGCCAATCGCTACTATCGCTCCGGACAAACCGGAGCTTACCTACAAGACAAATATCAGTTTCGCTCAAATCTGGTTTTGACTGGTGGCTTGCGGTTCGATTGGGACGGCGGCCTGACCGAAAAATATGGAAGAATCTACAATTTCGATCCCTCGCGTTATTCGTATAACGCCGCCACCGACACCATCAATTCCAATGGCTTTATCATCGCCGGCAATAATTCACTATTTCCCACCAAAGGAGTCAGCAACACCACACTGACCGGACGACAATGGGGACTGGCTCCTCGAGTGGGCCTCGCCTGGAGTCCGCGAAAATTCAACGACAAGGTTGTGGTCCGTGCGGGCGCTGGACTTTATTATGATCGCGGCGAACTGTTCACTTACCTTTCGCCGGGCTTTGCCGCCGGTGTCATCAACGGCGGCCCCTTCGGCGTAAACCAAACGCCGCCGTACGTGAATTCACAGCTTTGCCAGCCAACCAGCGCCTACCTTGGATTCATTCCCAGCTGCGCGTCGCAACAATTTGCGAATCCCTGGGGCACCACATTGGGGCCGGCGCCGACGGGAAATCCAGCCGACATCACGAATTTCCTTCCTAACGCGGCAGCGATCGAAGGCGGATCACAGTTGTTCTCGTTCGCCACTTACAATCGGGCCAACAAACTTCCATACACTATTAACGACACGCTGGATATCCAATGGCAACCACGCCGCGATCTGGCAATCGAGATTGGTTACGTGGGAAATCTTGGGCGTCACCAAGTAATCCCGATTCCTTTCAACCAACCCGGCATCGCCTCACCCAGTCATCCGATTCACTGCTCTTCTCTTTCAAACATTGCCTGCCAGCAATACACCTACGGATACACTGTGCTCGATCCGAATACGTTTAACCCGATCAATCTGCCGAACGGTCAGCCAATGCAGGCGAATTACGAAGGTGGCAACGTCGATCTGCGTGTCCCGTACATCGGATATTCGGCCGAATCTGAAAGTTACACCGCCGCTGGCGTCTCGGCTTACAACGCGCTCCAGACCCATATCGAGAAGCGCATGAGCCATGGATTGCAGGTGGGATTCTCCTACACGTATTCGCACGCGCTGGATGAGCAAAGCGGCATGGGATTGTTCTACAACGGAAGCAACCCACTTCGCCTTCGCGACGCCTATGGGTCATCCGACTTCGACCGCACCCACGTGATCAACTTCAGTTACGTTTATCAATTGCCCAAGTTTTACGCAGCAGACACGCTGAAAGGGAAGCTGGCCGATGGCTGGGCAGTGCAGGGCATCGTGGTAATACAAAGTGGTCAGCCTTATAGCGTGATCGACTTTTCGGGAGCGGTGGGCAGCATTTTCTTCGGCACATCAGATGGTATTACCAACCCGATCGTTCCTTTGGCTCCAGGTTGCACCGCGAAGAGCGCGGTGACCGGAGCGTCGGGTGCCTTTGGCACTCCCGCCCTGAATCCTCTCTGCTTTAGTTTGCCCTTATTGGCTCCCGGCGCCCTCGGAGGCGCCATCCCCGCGGGTGATACCTTTGAAACCAATTTCACATCCGGCCTGCGCAATGTCTTCCGCCAGGCATGGCAGCGATGCGCTGATATTTCGTTCGTGAAAGATACGCAGCTTACCGAGCGTGTATCGATGAAATATAGCTTTGACGTCTTCAATTTGACTAATACGACGAGCTTCGACATCCCAATTGACGACGTCACGCAGAATGAAAACTTTAATGATTTCCCCGTCCAAGGACAACCGCTCTATAACCAGCCATTCGGACTTGGCGTTGTAAACAAGACGATCGGAAGTCCGCGGCAGGTGCAGATGTCACTGAGTTTCAGCTTCTAGCGGACAAGGTGGAATGCCATTGGCCAATTCGAAGTTCGGAGCTACCAGCGTTTGGGCTCCCGGCAATTCTCGGTCCCTGAAAGGCAGCTTGCGACAGTTTCAACCTTGGTTGTTCTTCCTGATTCTTTTCTTGGCTGCAACGTTGGCGATCGCGCAATCGAAAGCCACGCCCGAGCAGCGCGCCAACCATTACCTGGAGAGCGTGCGGAATTCCCCGCCACTGACGCTTGCTTTCCTGCGCGAAATGCCCAAGGGCGGAGACCTGCACAATCATCTGGGCGGCGCAATTTATGCCGAGGATTTGATCGACTTCGCCGCGGCCGACAAGCTGTGTATCGATAAAGGCACAATGACCGCAATCGCGGGTCAATGTGACACCAGTTGCGGTCCGGACGCAGCCAACCCGTCTTCCTCCTGTGCTTATCGTGATCCCACTCTGTACAACCAAATAGTCGACGCCTGGTCGATGCGCAATTGGGAGCGCGGACGTGAATCCGGGCACGATCATTTCTTTGCCACTTTTTTCAAATTTGATCTGGCTACCAGGAATCACATGGGTGAAGCGACAGCTCGCGCCATGGAGCGGGCAGCTGCCGACCACTTACAGTATTTCGAACTCATGCACACCATCGGAGGCATGCAGTCCGCGGAACTGGGATCCAAGCTGGGATTCAACCCGAATTTTGCAGTTATGCGCGAGAAATTCTTGGCTGGCGGACTCAAAGACGCGGTGACCGCAGCTCGCGAAGCACTCGACAAAGAAGGATCAGTTATTCAGAAAGAGCTCGCTTGCGGCACGCCGTCAGCACTTCCCGCGTGCGACGTCACTGTCCGCTATCTTTACCAAGTCCTGCGCGGACTTCCGCCGGAACAAGTATTCGCGCAAATGCTGACTGGTTTCGAATTGGCTTCGGCTGATCCTCGGGTTGTCGGGTTGAACCTCGTCATGCCGGAAGACTGGTACGTTCCAATGCGCGACTTCAATCTGCACATGCAGATGCTCGATTACCTGCACGGCATTTATCCGAAAGTGCATATCAGCCTTCACGCCGGCGAACTGGCCATAGGACTGGTGCCGCCCGAAGGTTTGAGCTTTCACATTCGCCACTCGATTGAGCTAGGTCATGCCGAGAGGATCGGGCACGGAGTGTCCGTGATGGACGAGCATAATGCGGTGCCACTCTTGCAAGAAATGGCCAAGCGCAAAATTCTCGTAGAAATTTGCCTGACCTCAAACGACGTGATTCTTGGAGTCAAAGGCGACAATCATCCGCTGCCGGTTTATCGAAAGTACAACGTGCCGGTTGCTCTCGCTACCGATGATGAGGGGGTTTCGCGGTCCGACATGACCCACGAGTATCTACGGGCGACGGAAACTTACAATCTGTCTTACGTCGATCTCAAACGCATGGCGCGACAGAGCCTGGAATACAGCTTTATGGACGCAAAAGAAAAAGCTAGTTTGCAGCGCACGCTGGAGCAGGATTTCGCTGCGTTCGAAAAGAAGTTCTGAAACCGGCTGTTAGCATTTGGCAATTAGCATTTGGCCTGCGGTTCGTGAGTCGACCAAATGCTAACTGCTAAATGCTAAGTGCCGATGATTTCGCGCATGCCGAAGCTGCGGCAAAATACGTCCTATCGCACACATCTGTCCGTCCGCGCATTGGATTAGTTCTGGGTTCTGGACTGGGAAGTTTTGCGGACGAGCTCGCGCTATCGGCACGAATTCCGTACGCGGTTATTCCTCATTTTCCGCGCTCTACCGCGATTGGCCATGCGGGACAAATGGTCATAGGCTTTGTCTCCAAAGTTCCGGTCGTCGCGATGCAGGGCCGCGTGCATCTTTATGAAGGTTATTCCGCCCAGCAGGTCGCATTTCCAGTTCGCGTCTTTGGGCGAATGGGAATTCGCGCCATCATCTTTACCAATGCTGCCGGGGGCATAAACCTCAATTACAAGCAGGGCGCGCTGGTGCTGATCAGCGATCACCTCAATCTGCAAGGGCAAAATCCGCTGGTCGGACCGAATGACGAGCGCTTCGGCGAACGCTTTCCCGACATGACAGATGCTTACTCGAAATCCTATAGAGAGCTTGCGCGCAGGGCGGCCCAACGCATGGGCAAAGATCTGCCTGAGGGCGTGTACGCAGGGCTGCTCGGTCCAAGTTATGAAACCCCAGCGGAGATCCGCTACCTGCGCACCATCGGCGCCGATCTGGTTGGCATGTCCACGGTGCCAGAAGTTATCGCGGCGCGTCACATGGGGATCAATGTTCTGGCGATTTCCTGCGTCACCAACATGGCAGCCGGCATTCTTGATAAGCCTCTCAGCTCCGACGAAGTTTTCGAGACTACGGAACGTGTGCGGGGAGATTTTGTTGCGTTGCTGCGGGCAGTGATTCCGGAAATAGCGGACAACATTAAAGATTGATATTCACTGGTGACAAGCTATTCCGCCAAAAGCTTGGCCGCTGCCTTGCGCGTCTGGTTTATGTCTCTCGACAAGCGTTCTGCCTGCTCATAGGCCCGCTTAGCTCGCTGCGGGTCTCCCGCGTGCTCCAGCGCACGGCCGAGGAGAAAATATCCGAGATCACTGGGTTCGACGGAAATGTAGGTGGCGTAGTAGCGGATTGCGTCACTCCAGTCGTCAGCCTTTTGTGCCATCAATCCCATGTGCAGAAAGATAAATGAGCTTCTCGATCCCAGCCGCAATGCGGACTCGAAATTTTCCTGCGCTTGTTGATAATCGTGGAGCGTAAAGTAAACGCCGCCCAGGTTTGCATAGGCCGCTGCCCGCACTTGTGGATCAGAAGCTAATTGCAACGCGTACTGGTAACGCGCAGCCGCCTGCTGCAAATCTCCGTGCTGCTGGGCATAGATTCCAAGATTCACTTCGCTGACCGGATCGCCCGGCTCGATCTCAGCGGCCGACCGAAAATGCGCTATGCCTTCGTCATATCTACCGGCCTTGATCAGCGCATTGCCGAAATTGTCTTCCGCCACGAAATTGCGATGCGTCACCGCCAGCGTGTGCGACCACAGGCTGAAATCATCGTGCCAGTAAGCCAGCTGCCGATGCGTGAGCGCGCAAAACGTAACCACGATCGCGACCGCGCTCGCCGCAACTAATTTTTGTATGGCGAACCGATTCGCAAGCTCGGCGATTCCCCAAACAACCATCACGAATAAACCGATGAACGGCAAATAGGCGTAGCGGTCCGCCATCGCTTGGTTTCCGACTTGGACTAGGCCGATCATCGGAACCATCGTGCCCAGATACCAGAACCATCCCCAGAGGAGATAACGATGTTCCTGATATCTCAGTACCATTCCGGTCACAACCACCAGAAAGAACACGGACAGAGCCACTACCCACGCAGGCCAACCACCCGTTGGATACGGGTAAAGCGCCGCCAAACGCGCCGGCCAGATCGCCTTCCCGATGTAGAGCACGTAGCTGACAACAGCGTTTTGCAGATGCGCCAGTACCGGATATTTAATGGTGACAGCCCCGCCTGCCCGCTGTGCCTTAATCGTGACTACTGCGCTGGCGGCCGACATCGCGAATAACGGCAATTTCTCGATGATTAGCCAAGCGATGGACCGCCTTTCGTCGACAGCGCTCCTACCAATTTGAGAATCTTTACCGTTGAATTGTCCGCTCGATATCAACCTTCCCAACGGCCAGTAATCCAACAGCAGCAGCACGAACGGCAGGGTGATCGCCATCGGCTTCGACATCAGCGCCATCGCGAAGCCGAGTAGAACGGCAATGTACCGGGCCACACTCGGCTTGCGGACGTAGTGTCCATACGCCAGCAGGGTGAGCAGAAAAAATAACATGCACAACACATTCTTGCGCTCGGCGATCCAGGCTACCGACTCAACGTTCACTGGATGCACCGCAAATAGCACGGCAACCACTAAGCTGCGCCCGATGTATCCGGTCAGCCATTGCAGCAGGAGGAATAGCAACGCAGCGCTCGCGGCGTGAAGCAACAGATTGCTGAAATGGTGGCCAGCCGGGTTCATTCCGAAAAGCTGGATATCGAGCGCGTGGGAAAGCCAAGTCAGAGGGTGCCAGTTGGCCTGTTCGAACGTGGTGAACGCCCAGGTGACCGTGCTCCAATGAAGCCCCGAGCGCACATTCGGATTCTCGACCACGTAACGATCATCGTCGTAACGCAAGAATGGCGCATGCGTAACCCGGCTGTAGAGCGCTAAAGTGCCCGCCGCCAGCAGCAGGCAAAGAACCAGGGTGCGCTTGCCAGTGGAATTGAAAGCATTCGCCACATGATTATTGAATCAGGTTTTAAGCGGGAAGCTAGTTGGATTGTAGGCACCAAAAAGAAAAGCCCAGCAGTTTGCTGGGCTTTTCCCTGTCGTTCAAGAGTCTATTTGGTTTCGTTGCCAGGTGTGGCAGTGAACTCTTTCGGTTTGGCGATAGGTCTAGCCGCGCGACTGGCCAGGCTCGGTGCGCTGGCGGCGGCGCCGTAGCGTTCCATCAACATGGGCACCATCGCTCCTTCGGCTTCCTTAACGAAGGTCAAGGAACCTTCCGGGCTCAAATCCACGCGGACGAAATCCCCAAGCCGGATCTGGCCGGTTGCGACCAGATTCGCCAACGGGAACACCAGATGCCGTTCAATAGCTCGTTTTAAATGGCGAGCTCCGTAGCGCGCGTCCGTGCCCTCATGCAGCAGGAAGTTCTTCACTTTCGGCGTGCAGGAGAAGACGAACTGGTTTGCTGCGGAAGCCATCAGCACCCGCTGCTGCACCATTCCGAGTTCGATTTCCAGAATCTGCTGCAGGTGTTCCGGCCGCAGGGTCTTGAACACCACAACTTTGTCGATGCGGTTCATGAATTCGGGCGTGAACTTGCGCCGGGCTGCTTCCACGGCGGTGCGGTCGATCTTCTCGTCAAAGGCCTCATCCACCAGGCTAGCTTTGGGGGCGAACCCGAAACCACCCCCGACAAGGTTGCTCATCTCCCCAGCCCCCAGGTTCGAGGTCATAATGATGATGCACTGTGAGAGATCCACCCGGCGGTTGTCGCCGAGGGTGAGCGTAGCCTTGTCAAGGATTCCGAGTAGAAGCTGCCAAAGCGCATCGGACGCCTTCTCGATTTCGTCAAACAGCAAAATCGACATTTTCAGCTTGTCCGTGTGCCATTGATTGAGGGCCTCCTGCGTCAGCAGGGGGTGGGTCTCACGGTGACCCAAATAGCCCGGAGGCGAGCCAATCAGTTTTGCGATTTCGTGCGAATGCTGGAATTCGGCGCAATCGATCTTAATACAGGCGCGCGTGTCACCAAAAAGGGTCTCGGCGAGGGCTTCAACGACTCGGGTCTTACCGGAACCCGTAGGGCCCAGAAAGAGCAGATTGCCAACTGGGCGGTTCGGAGCGTTTAAGCCAGCCAGGAACATTTGGTAAATTTCGACGACCTTTTCGACCGCCGCGTCCTGGCCAACGATTTTCCGCCGAAGCCCGCCTTCAAAATCTCGGGCATCACCGCTCCGGCGACTGGGATCAAGAACTGTGCTGGCAATGGTCTTCATACTGGGTGCCTAGCTCTCCTTGCTTCTGCTTGCGGATTCGATTGCGTCGTTCACCGGAGTGACAAATTTTGTCATTTTTAGAAACCTGCTCCGTGAGTCATTACAGCAACCATCTCGCCAACTCCAACCAAACTCGCAAACCTCACTTCTGCAAGGTTTAGATGCGAGGGTTGCATCGAGAGAGACACTTACATTAGCAAGTGAAATCGTGTAAACGGAAATGTTTTGCGCAGGAAAAAGAACCAGACTAGCTTTCACCGTCTTTGCCGTCAAGTTGCGGAGCTTTCGCTGCCGGCCTACACCGGGACGTTCCCAAACCGAAAAGGCTGGCGGCGTGGCAGGTTTTCCTGACGTTCGTGGTCTGCCGTAACTAGCGGGCAGAATTCCGCATCAGTAGCATCGAACAATACGATCGTCTCTGGAGAAAAACTTGCACCGCCGCCAACTTAACCTCTTTTTAGTTCTGGGCGTGGCTGCTTTCGGCCTCGGCCTGATGCATCTTCGCACCGTAAAAGCGGCTGCCGCGCCGCAAACGGCGAAACTGGTTCCGGCGACGGCGACAACTGTCACCAGTCAAATCCCGGCGCCAAAGTTACCAGAGCCAGGGACTACTTTCTACGAAACTCGCCGTGGGGATACAGTGATCGCTGTAGCCCGGCATTATCTGGGCCAGACTTCTTACCTCACCTCGTCCGAATTGGCCGAGGCGATCCGCGGATCGAATGCCGACGTTCACGGCACTTTTCTAAAGGCGGGGCAGCAGTTGACCATCCCGGGAATAATCGACGGTCCGACTATCGAGAAATCCATCTCGGTCCCTAAAGAGTTCGAAGTACGGGCAATCTATCTGACTGGATTAATGGCGGGAAGCGATCGCGGCATGAAGATCGTCCGCCGCTGGCACGATGCGGGCGGCAATGCAGTGGTTTTTGACATAAAAGACAGCGACGGCACGGTTAACATTCCCTTTGAGCACCCACTGCTGGGCGCCCACAAAACCTATATCCACGACGTGCCCAAATACGTTCGGTTTCTGCACTCGCAAGGAATGCATGCCATCGCTAGGATTGCCATATTCCGCGACGAGCGGCTGGTGGTATCGCACCCGGAGCTGGCGATCAAATCTAAGAAAACCGGCCAGCCCTGGCGCGAAAATGGCAAGCTGGTCTGGACCGACCCCTCGCGGATCGAGGTCCAGGAATATGACATAGCTTTGGCGGTGGCAGCGGCCCAGGCCGGGGCCGATGAAGTTCAGTTCGACTACGTCCGCTTCCCTGCCGAGGGCGACCAGAAAGACGCCGGCTTTTCTTTCCAGAAATCACATCCCGAATGGCAGCGTTCCGAGGTTATTGCAGACTTCCTCCGCCGTGCCTACACCACGCTTCATCCCAAGGGCGTTCTGCTGTCGCTGGATGTGTTCGGGATCATGGCCTGGCAGAGGCAGGTTGACTTGAACCATACCGGTCAGGACATCGTCCGCATGGCTAAGTTCTGCGACGTTCTTTCGCCCATGATCTATCCCTCGCACTTCTTTGGCATGGACAACATCGCCCGGCCCGGCGACGCTCCGGAGCACTTCATCGGCGAATCGATGGAGCGCTTCCAGAAAATCACCCAAGGCAGCGGAGTAGTGCTGCGCCCCTGGTTGCAGGCATTCGCCTGGCGCACTAAGACCTATTCGCCGAAATACATTGAAGTTCAGGTTCTTACCGCCAAGGCCAAGGGCGGCATCGGCTTCCTCTTCTGGAATGCCAACAACGACTACAGCAAGCCTTACGTCGCTATGCCGGAAATGAAAGCTGCCAAGGGGCAGTATTTCCGGGGTGATGAACTCAACCACATGGCTACGAACGTGGCCAGCGTTGTGGGTGTTCCGCCGACGCAGTGAGGCGGTTATTTAAAGGGATTCTCTACCTCGATCCCGAAATATTTCTGACCCGCGTTTAAATCCTCGGACCAGATCCGGGCGCACCCAGCGCGTTCAGCTGCCGCCACAATCATCCCGTCGTAAAAATGTAATCCGTAAGTCGCGTGCGCTTCGACTGCGCGACGAACCATCCCCGCATCGGGGACTACAAGCCTGATAGGTGCAAGCGCATCGAGAATCCCTGTGATTTCAGCTGGAGAAAATTGTCGCGAAAATCGGTGAAGCAGTGTCGCGGAAAATTCCGCAAGGGTTTGCGTCGATATGGACATCTCTCCCAGCACGGCACGCTTGATGAGGTTTTGCGCGATTTTCCTCTTTCTGGGATCAGCATCATCGTGAGCGTAAACCAGAATGTTGCTATCAAGAAAATCAGGATCGGACATAGAGGTCTTCCCGTTTCCAGGTCCGCTTGCCGAAGTCCAGCTTGCGATGGAACTGCTTAAAGCTCCGCTCCAGCGCCTCGATCTCGCGCCGCTTTCGTCCAGACGTAGCGTTCTCAGAGGCCAATTTTTCCAGATATTCCCGAACCAAGCCGGTCAGCGTGGTGTCCCGGTCAACCGCCACCTTCCGGAGTTCCTTTACGAGTTTGTCATCGAGCGAGAGCGTAATGTTCATATACCCATAATAAGGGAATCACTTAATAAGGGCAAGAGGTTGCTAACAGCCGCCGTGCTAGGATTCGACCTAGGTGCTGACGTCCTGACTTATGGCAGTTTTTAGCAAACTGACTAAATGGGCTTGTAGCGTTTTCGCTGTTCTCCCCCTCTTTGCGTGCCTACCCGCCCGCGCTGCCGACCAGCATTGGCTGCGCGTCAGCTCCGATCATTTCATCGTGATCACTGACGCTGGCGAAAAGCCTGGTCACGACGTTGCCGCGCACTTCGAGCAGATGCGCGCTGTGTTTGGCCAGCTACTGGAGCGCGGCAAACTGCGAATGTCAGAGCCGATGGAGATAATCGCCATCCGTGGGGACAAGGATTACAGCCACCTTGCGCCTCTGGTAAATGGGCAGGAGAATAACGCTCCCGGATTCTGGCTCTCCGGCGAAGATCGCATTTTTATCGTCTTGAACCTATTCGAGCCAGACAGCTGGCGGGCGGTCGAGCATCAATTCGCGCATTACATGCTGAATTACAACTATCCGCCTACGCCGCCGTGGTTTGACGAAGGCTTCGCGGAATATTTCGCCTCACTCAACCTGACGGCGAAAACCGCCGACCTGGGCAGCGATCCGGAATTGAAGCCTTCTCAGACTGATCTTCTTGGCCACCAGGTCGACGTTAAGAATCTAAAGTCGTTCACCGAAATTCTGCAGAATCCGGTATGGCTGGCCTGGCCTGATCTGCTGACCATGAAGAACCGCGCGGCCAATGGCCAGGAAGGAACGCATCACACACTCTTCTATGCGCAGTCGTGGATTCTGGTGCATTACCTGCTCAACAAAGACAAGATGTCAGAATTGGGCAAATATTTCGGCTTGGTTGAAATCCAGAAAGTTCCGGTCGAGCAGGCAATTCCGCAGGCGTTTGGAATACCCGTGGCGCAACTGGATCAGGAGGTAAAAGCCTATTTCCATTCGCTAGCGCCTTTATTTAGCGCCTTGGACGATTCCCAGCGTCCAAATGCTCCGCCGGTTCCGCAAGCTGTCAATCAAACTCCGTTGCCCTTTTCTGTCGATGACATCGGCACCAGTTCGAAGTCGCTTCCAATTCCCGAAGCCCAAGCGCTGGTCGATGAGATGGAGCTGCGTATTCCGGAGCGGCGACAGCAGGCATTTGATCAACTGCAAAAACTCATCGCCGATCCGAAAACCGAGAGCGTGGCGGCGCATCGCGCGCTGGCCTGGGCATACGTTCAGAAGAGCGATACCAGCCACGCTTTCGAGGAGTTGAACGCGGCGGTACAGATTAACGCCAACGACCCCTGGACGCGATTCGGGATGGCTTTGGCCAGTTATCACTCGGGAGAAAAGGGTGCCAGGGTGCAAGGCCTGGCAAACATGATGGAGAGCCTGCAAATTGTTATCGACGAATATCCCGATTTCGCCGAGGCTTACAACATGCTGGGATGGGCGCGGCTGGCGGGCGGCGGCGGCAACGCCGCGGTTGAATCCATGAAGCAGGCGGTGCAACTCAGCCCACGTGACGAGGAATACCAACTGCGATTGGCCCGCGCTTATTTGGCTGCGAAGAAATTCGATGACGCCACTGTGACCCTCGAACGCCTGAAGTTGAGCCAGGACCCGCGCATCGCACAAGCGGCCAGCAAAGATCTTGAGAACTTGCCCTTCCTAAAAAAATATGGTGTTGCCCCGGAGGAAGCTACGGCTTCCGGGAAATCGAATCCGGTCGCCGCTCCTAATGAAAGATCTGCGAAGGATGACGATGAAGATTCCGACAGCGACCAGCCCGCGAGTTCTTCCAGCCCAGTAAACGTAAAGACAACCGTCGATAAGCGCCCGGTGACTTTCTTGAAGGCGACGCTGGTCTCGGTGGATTGCTCGAAGCCGCCGGCTGCAGTTCTCTCCGTCTCACGCGGAGGTAAGATTCTCAGGTTCCGGACCACTGATTACAAATCCCTGGCTGTGATTGGGCCGACGGACTTTTCCTGTGCCTGGAAAGGCATTCCGGTCAATTTGAACTATCGCGCCGGAGGCAAGGCGGATGGCGACCTGGTTTCCATTGAGATTCCCGAAGCGGGACGTTGATTGGATCTCTACCAACCCTACGAAATGAAAAACCCTTCCAGCGTTTCTGGAAGGGTCTGCAAGTGGATGCGGGGCTCGATCCGGGCTCCCCAACACACGTTGTTGCGTTTGGGTTGGACTATCCGCGGACGACGTTGGCTGCCTGGAAGCCTTTCGGCCCTTTCAGCAAGTCAAATTCGACCGTTTCGCCCTCGTTGAGAGTGCGATAGCCGTTTTCCTGGATGGCGGAGAAGTGAACGAAAACGTCTTCACCCGTGGACCTCTGAATGAAGCCGTATCCTTTGGCCCCGTTGAACCACTTTACTGTACCCTTCTCTCTCACTAAGTTACTCCTTTCAGCCATTCGCTAAGATTTGCTCAAGTTCTTCGCGAGGCTTGCGCCTCAAGTTTCCCCCCTGAAGAAACAGGAGCAGGTTGAATACAGGTCGTGTCTTGCTACACCCGAGGCAGCTCAAAAAAAGTAAAGCCCTGACATTTTGGGGAAAACGTTTCCCCAATCATCAGAGCCATGACCAGTTTGCGAGTTTCGACGACGTGACACAAAACATCCGCCCGGATTCTGTTCGCCACTGCCCCAAAGTTCAGGCAGTAAGCACCAAATAATATTCAGGAACTTACGGGAATGGCAAGGAAAATATGAGCGCTTAATCGATTTAATAAAGCCTTAAGGTTATGGTTGCCGCAGATTCCCGATTATGGAACCGGCGATTTGGAGGCAAGTCTTTGATAAGATTGAGGAATTGTGCAGCAGATCAGCCCGGCTTCCAAGGCCGGCCCAAAACCTGAAGGCGATGCCAAGCCCAAACGAAGCAGATTCAGGTATTACCGGCGGCTGACTTTATCGACGGTTGGGTATTTACTTCGTACCGAAGTTCACACCTTCGCCTTTTCAGTGGCCGCCAATGCAATCCTTTCGTTTTTTCCGTTCGTTTTGCTGCTGATGACATTAGTATTGCGAGTTTTTCACTCGCCCACGATGTACCGCATAATCGTAGAACTGCTCAGAGACTACCTCCCCGCCGGGCAGGAATTTGTAATTCGCAACTTGAGCGCATTGGCCACGGCAAAGAACCGTGCCCAGTTAGCATCGTTTCTTATTTTGCTGGTGACGTCGACCGGAATATTCATGCCGCTCGAAGTGGCGTTGAACCGCGTCTGGCGTTTTCCGAACAACCGTTCCTATCTGGGAAATCAGTTCATCGCGCTGGCATTGGCTTTTGCCTGTGGAATTCTTTCTTTGATTTCAATTGCGCTCAGCGCTGGAAATCTCGTCCTTCTCCGTATGCTGGCCTTTGGACACGAATTTTTCCTGATTCGCATTCTCGATTTCATGACGGCTAAAGTCTTCGCAACCGTCGCCAGCATGGGCATCTTCTTCCTGATTTACTGGCTGCTGCCCAATGGCAAAGTGCCGGCCAAGACCGTGCTGCCCGCCGCCATCATCATGGGATTGCTATCGGAAATTCTTAAATATTCCTACATCCTGCTGTTGCCGCGACTGAATTTCCAGGAAGTCTACGGCCCTTTCGCGATTTCAGTCAGCATGATGTTCTGGGCTTTCTTGTCAGGACTGCTACTGCTGACCGGCGCGCACCTCTCGGCGCAAAAAATATTCCTGAAAGAAGGTTAGGACTCCAAGATGGTTTCCGCCAACACCCTTCGTGGACCTTTGTGGCCCTCGCAGCTAGAGATTTTGAATTCGTTAACCACTGAGGACACAAAGTGACACGAAGGAAATCCAATACTTAGCGAACGCTTTACCATTCGAGTCTGTTCAATCGTCACAATCGGAGTGTGACATCGGTCACAGAACTGCTGCGACACTTGAAATAAACTCCTCCTGCTCCCGTCAGAGCGTGGCCTCCCGACTGTGAGGCTCAAGGTGCGCTCCGTCTTCGCGATTGCACTTTTCATAACGGCTATCTCGGCATACGCAGCGGAAGCGCCCAGGCAACGAGCCGAAACACGCACAGCTACCGATCTATCCTCGACTGAACTACTCCCTGTCTCATGGTGGGTCGTGCGCGATTCGGGAAAGATATTTTCCGGAATCGTGCTCAAGGTGGAGCACCACAATTCCGATTCATCCAGCGCTCTTGCGACCACCAGAATCGTCTTCCGGGTGGATGACGCCATACGAAATGTTCGCCGCGGTCAGACGGTCGAGATCAATGAGTGGGCCGGGTTGTGGCAGTCTGGCGAACGCTATCATGCCGGAGAACGCGTTCTCCTCTTCTTATATCCGCCAAGCAAGTTGGGACTTACCAGCCCGGTCGGACGCGGCGCCGGCCGGTTCCCTGTGGATCGCATTGGACGAGTGATAGTGAAAGGGCCGGTCGGCAGGCCTCCACGTTCGGTTGAAATCCGCAGGGTGGTTGGCGCTATCCGGCAAGCAGAGAAGGAATAACGCGTGCTGAAACTGATCTTCGCGCTGGCGATTGTTCTGCAGATGACCGACGCCGCTCAAGCCGGCGGACCAGCTTATGTGGCCGGCGCGAGCTATTTTGATCCCTCGACCATTGGCTCGCCGATCACTTGGGCACAGGGCACGCTCAGTTATTACACCGACCAGGGCGATCTGAGCCCGATCCTTCCCGGAACGAGCGCCGATACAATTGTTGCCAACGCGTTCGCTCTTTGGACGGCGATTCCCACCGCGGCAATTTCAGCAACCCGTTCCGGACAGCTGGCAGAAGATGTGACCGGCGCAAACCTGTCAATTGTGAGCGGCGTTATCACAACCCCCGCCGACATCGCCCCCACCGCAACCGGTACCCCGATTGGAATTGTTTACGACGAAGACGGCTCTGTCACGGACGATTTGCTGGGCACAGGCGCCAGCAGTTCCGCCTATTGCGCCCAAAACGCAGCTTTCGGCGGAATCGACAATTTCGGTACAAATGCCCAATTTCTGCACGCGCTAATCATTTTGAACGGCAACTGCGCGCAGAGTTCTTCGCAACTGCCGGACTTGCAGTATCACCTGGTACGCGTTATCGGCCTGGTTCTCGGACTCAACTGGTCACAAGCCAACCTTAACGTGGTCACCGGAAAACCGGCCGCCACGGCGGCTGAAATCGCTGGCTTTCCCCTGATGCACGAGTTCGATCCGCCGTTATGCGTTCCGATCGCGAATTGCTATTCGAACAATGGCACGGTAGATCCAGCCCAACCCAAAATGGATGACCAGGCAGCGATCTCGCGGATGTATCCGGTCACCGCGCAAAACCTGACAAGTTATCCCGGGAAAACAGTCTTCTCGCAAACTACTGTGCGCATACACGGCAGCGTCTATTTCACCGATGTGACGGAAGCTGCCGCCCAACCGATGCAAGGCGTGAATGTTGTCGCTCGTTGGGTCGACCCGTCCACGGGTCAGCCATCAGGAACCGTGGTCGCATCTTCGATTTCGGGGTTCTTGTTTTGTGGCAACGCGGGAAATGTAATTACTGGATTTCTCGACAGCACTGGGGAGAATTTCAACCGCTTTGGATCGAATGACGCAACTCTCGAGGGCTTTTTCGATCTGGCCGGCCTGCAGATTCCGAGCGGCGCAACCAGCGCGCAATTCCAGCTTTCGATCGAGGCAGTCGATCCGCTGTGGTCAACTCATGTCGGCCCGTACGGATCGACGTCGCAGGTAGCGCCTTCGGGTTCCTCGCAACCCATTTTGCTAACCGTCACTCTCGGTGGCGATGTAACTCAGAATATCTTGATGCAGGCCAGCGCAGTGCAAGAAACTCAGTGGTATGGGGAAACCAGCTTTGCATCTCCGGTGCAATTGCCGGCTTCTGGAAACTGGGCGGGTGTGTTGAGCGGATACGGCGATGCGGATTTTTTTCAATTTTCCGCCCAGGCCGATCGCACGCTTTCGGTCATTGTGAACGCGACAGATGATTCGCGCGGACTCTCAGAATCGAAGGCAGCGCCGGTTATTGGAATGTGGGCCCTTGCCGATCCAGGCACTTCGCCAGCGCCCGCCAATACGCCCTCGGCGTTTAACACCACCGTTTTCGGTGAAACCCGGCTGGATGCGCAGATTTTGCAGAGCTCATCTTTTCGCGTCGGAATCGCTGACTATCGCGGGGATGGCAGACCTGACTATCACTACAACGCCAGAGTACTCTACGGCGACACCGTTGCTCCGGGTCGAACCAGCGTTGCAGGCGGAACACCGCTGACCATCGCAGGCCTGGGGCTGCAGGCGAATACTGCTGTGCAGTTGGGGACGCTGGCGACTCCGGTGCTGGCGTCATCGGCGACGCAATTGTTGATCGACAGCAAGGCTGTGCCGGACGGTATTTACAACTTGCTACTTCAGGACTCGAGTTCCGGCGGCAGTTCTACTATGACGGGTGCTCTAACCGTCGGCGCAGGCCCAACTGACATGATCAAGATGATCTCCGGCGCGAATCCCGGAACGCCGGTGGGTGGACAAGCACCTTCGCCATTTTCAGTTCTCGTCCTGGCTCCCGACGGCGTCACGCCCGTCGCTGGCGCCAGCGTGAAGTTCAGTTCGTCTCCGTCCGTCGGATTCTCGGCGTGTGCGGGCGCCGCCAGCTGTACCGTGCTCACTGACCAGAGTGGCGTCGCTTCCACCTTCATAACGGTGCTGTCCGCCGGTGTATTGACGCTCACTGCGAAGTTGGCGCCAGCGTCGTATTCCAATCCGCAACAGGTGCAAACCACATTGTTAGGGACATCGTCGGCACTCGATCTGGTTTTGATGACGCCGCCGGTCTGGATTGCCCAGGGCGCAACCGTGAGCCTGCCAGTCGCCGCACGCGTGCTCTCTAATGGCGCGCCAGTTAGCGGCAAGACGCTGAACTACCAGATCACCGCCGGAAGCGGTACCTTGAGTGCCGCGTCAGGAGTTACAGACTCGAACGGCAATGTTTCTGTAAATCTGCAAATCAGTTCCCTGGCAGCATCGGTTCGCGTCAGCGTTTGCGTCGCACCAACTAACAGCCCATGCCAGATTTTGAGCGCGACCATGGTGCAAGCGTCGTCACTGCAACTACAGTCAGTTTCCGGAACGTTGCAAATCTCCGCGCCGGGGCAGAGCTTTCAACCGATCGCGGTTCGGGTGGTGGACTCATCCAGTCCGCCGCATCCAGTAATGGGCGCCAGTATTGGATTTCTCGCCTACATCGGACGTCTTCCCGGTAACGAACCGATCATCTGGGCTGGAGAGTCCAGCATCTCCCAGCCAGCGATGCCCGTCATCCTCGCCGAATCGCAAGCCACAGTGCAGTCGGACTTCAATGGCATGTCCAGCTTTGCGCTCTCAACCGGCGGGGTTTCAGGCAATGTCGCGGTCATCGGCACCGCAGCCACCGGAAGCAGCAGCGTGGAATACGAGGCGCAACAATTGGGACCGTAATCCCCGCGATGTACGTCAGCGCGCGGAGCGCACGCACTCGCGAATCTCGGCTTCGCTCAACGTGTGATCGGAATTCTTCGCCCGCTTGTAAATCCGTTCTACAACCTCATCCGACGCTACAATCCCACGCCGCTCCAGCCAAAACAGCACATTCGATTTGCCACTCATGGGACCGATGTCGATGACCTGCTCCATCCCGAATAATTGCGAGGGCACACCGGAATAAACCGCATTCGCGAGTTCGACATCGTTTTTCTTGTAAGCCTTGATTACCGCGGACGCATGAACCCCGGTTGCGGTGCGGAACGCATCTTCTCCGACTACCGGATAATTCGGCGGAATAGGTACCCCGGTCGCGCGCGAAACCGCTTCACAATAATCCTTCAACCTAGTGAGATCTTGGGTATCCCAAGGCGGAATTCCCATCAGCTTCAGATTCACCAGCATTTGATCCATCTGAGTATTGCCGACCCGCTCTCCGGTTCCAAGAGCGCACGCGTGAACGCAATCCGCGCCCGCGGCCAGCGCAGCCACAGAATTCGCGATGGCGAATCCGCGATCGCAATGTCCATGCCAGTCAACACGAATTTTCTCGCCGGAAGGCTTAACCACTTCCTCGATGACAAATTTCACCAACGCGTATGCGCCCATGGGAGTCGCGTGCCCGGCGGTGTCGCAGACTACTATCGCCCGCGCTCCGCAATTTATGGCTGCGGAATAAAGCCGCTTCACCATCTCCGGATCGCAGCGGCTGGTGTCTTCGGTTACGTACATCACTTCGAGGCCGAGCGATGCAGCGAATTTCACCGCTTTCTCGGTTGTCTGCAATAGAAAATCTTCCGTCCAGCCTTCCGTGTATCTGCGAATCGGGCTCGATCCGATGAACGTAGCAGCATCGATCTTCAATCCTGTGCGCTGCACAATTTCGGCAATCGGACGGATGTCGTTCTCATGCGTGCGCGCGGCACAGTTGGCCTTGATCTTCATGCGCTTGCCGACTATTTCCCGAGCCAACGCCTCAACGTGTTCAACCGCCCGTGGGCCAGCGCCAGGAAGACCCAAATCAAGTGAGTCGATTCCCAGCGCTTCCATGAGATGAAGAATCTCAATTTTTTCTGCAACGGAAGGATCGCGCACCGAGGGCGACTGCAATCCATCACGAAGAGTTTCATCGTTCAGCGAAACCGCGCGGGTGGGCAAAAGCTCAAGCGGGAGCGCCCGGTTCCAGTCGTAGATAAGTTCAGAAGCCTTCATATCGCAAAAGCACAAGCCATTTTACTTGATGATGCCCCGCCGCCTGCCGGTTTGCTATGCTCAACCGTGGCATGCGAATTTTCGTCGCGCTCGATTTGGATCCGGCAATTCGCGAGCGAATTCAGAAGTTTGTCGAAGAGATTCGTACTACCGCTCCCGACGCTCGCTGGATATCCGGCGAATCTTTGCATGTGACTCTGAAATTCATTGGTGAACACCCGGACGCCGAGATCGCGCAGATTGAAGCGTCGCTGCGGTCAATCCAAGTCGAAGCCTTTCAAATTAGCTCCAGCGGCACTGGTTTCTTTCCGACGCCACGAGCCGCACGAGTTTTCTGGATAGGAATACAAGCCGAGGACGGGCTGAATCGATTGGCCAAAACCATCGACGAATCATTGGCAAGAATCGGCATTCCCAAAGAAGATCGAGCCTTTAGCCCGCATTTGACGTTAGCGCGAACACGCGGCGAGTCCGGTGCACCCGGACGACGCAAGGACGACAAGCCCAACCGACAATTTGCCAAATTACAGGAATTTCTCAGTACGCACCTTCACCCGGAGTTTGGTACCATGACGGCCCGCGAGTTCTTTTTGTATCGCAGCCAGCTTTCGACCCGGGGCTCGCAATACACAAAGATCGCGCGATTCGAACTGCAGCCCGCAACCACGTAAGCATGCACCCACTCGTTATCGGCGCCGTCGCGGGATATTTTTTGGGCTCGATCCCATTCGGCTATTTGCTGGTTCGCGCATTTCGTGGAGCTGATGTTCGGACCACCGGCAGTGGAAACATCGGCGCCACGAATGTCGCCCGCACTTCGCCGAAGTTGGGGCTTCTCACGCTGTTCCTTGATGTGCTCAAAGGAATGGCGGCAGTTGGCATTGCGCTTGCACTCTGTCCAGGTAATCGAACCGTCGCATTCGTCGCCGCGCTGGCAGCAGTCAGCGGCCACATATTTCCGGTCTGGCTCCGTTTTCGCGGCGGCAAGGGTGTAGCCACCGGATTAGGTTCCTTCGTCCTGCTCACGCCGAAAGCGGTGTTGCTGGCGATGGCAGTATTCGTGATAATGCTCGCCGCGTTTCGATTCGTGTCGCTTGCCTCGGTTACAGCAACAGCCTCATTGCCGCTATTCACGCTGCTACTGCGTGAAGGATACTCCGCACAAATTGTTCTGGTATCGATCGCTTCCGCTCTTATTATTCTTAAGCATCACCCAAATATGCGACGGCTGTTGGCGGGCACGGAGCCAAAGTTCAAGGCACATCGCAAATGAGCAGGATCGCAATCATCGGCGCGGGAGCGTGGGGGACAGCGATTGCCATCGTCCTCGGTCGTGGGCAACGCCATGAGGTCAAGCTTTGGACATACGAAAAAGAAGTGCGGGATTCCATCGACTCCACCCGCACGAATTCTGTTTTTCTTCCCGGACAGCACATTCCTGATGCAGTTCGCTCCACAGGCGATTTCGGCGAGGCGCTAAGAGCCGCCGAGATTGTCGTCACCGCCATGCCTTCCCAACACTGCCGACATCTGTTCCAGCAGATGGCTCCGCATCTTCAACCGAATGCTCTGATCGTGAGCGCGACCAAGGGCTTGGAACAGACAACCCTGCTTCGCATGAGTGAAGTAATTTGCCAGGTTGCAGTTGAGCGAAAAACACGTTACCGAGTCGGTGCAATGAGCGGACCCACTTTTGCTGCCGAGGTTGCGCGCGGTGACCCGACCGCGATCACAATTGCTTCGCAGGATTCCGAGTTAACCAGAACAGTTCAACGCGAATTCAGCGATCCCGCATTTCGCGTTTATACGAACGAAGATGTGGTCGGCGTCGAACTCGGCGGTTCGCTGAAGAACGTCATCGCCATTGCTGCCGGCGTTTGCCATGGATTGAATCTGGGACACAATTCTGTAGCTGCGCTCATCACCCGGGGTCTGACCGAGATCACGCGTCTGGCGGTGGCTTGCGGCGGCCATGCTGAAACATTAGCGGGACTCGCGGGACTCGGCGACTTAGTTCTGACCTGCACCGGAGATCTTTCGCGAAATCGCAGCGTGGGAGTCGAACTCGGCAGGGGTCGAAAGCTCCCCGAAATTATCGCGAACATGCACGGCATGGTGGCGGAAGGTATCTTCACCACCAACGCCGCGTTGCAACTGGCGAAGACGCGCGGAGTGGAAATGCCGATAACCGAGCAGATGCATGCTGTCCTCAATGAAGGTAAATCGCCGCGCGACGCTATCCAAACCCTCATGACCCGGACCTCCAAGCGCGAAACCGAATCCCCGAAAAGCCCGTCGGGTAACCACGGGTAACCACCACCAAAGGGAAGCAGCCAGTACTTCCGTAACGGCTCGGAGGGAGCACAGCAGCCCTCCGTCGTCATCTTGCACCGTAAAATCCAAGTAGGACTCCGTTTGTAGTTGGCGACATTCGGAGACATTCGCGTGGGTTCCAAATTTCTTCCAACTCGGGTCCCTATTCTCTATGTAATCCTCAGCGTGCTGGTGCTCATCAGCGTGGTGCCGATGTATTTCTACTCGGGACGAGTCCAGTCGATCAGTCGCGATCCGCTTATCAGTAACGAACGCATGCTGCAAAACACAATTACACGGTCGATCGCCGACGACATCTCTCAGCACCAGGAGTCATTTCGCCTGATGCAGGCAAACCTGGGTTCCGCGCTGCAGATTGCCAGCGGCGGCGACTTGACCGGGGAGCACGTTCAGGCGCCGGAACTTCGCGCGCTACTTGAAAATTTCGTATCGTCTTCTGACGACTTGGACTACGCCACATTGTTGAACTCTGAAGGAAAGGGAATTTCGGCAGGACGAATCGAACCCGACGCGTTTTTGCAGCGCGAACTGGAGCAGGCCTATGCGGCGTCCAGAGATTCGCGTGCCTATAACGGCCAGCCGCTGGTGGTGGGGAGTGGCAAATCGGCGCGTACGGTAATGCTGGTCAGCACCCCGGTCATGTACCAGTCAAGATTCCTTGGAATGATCGCGTCGGTAGTTGACCTCGGATTTTTGATCCGGCGTCTGCAGGAAGTCGAAGGCGGACTGACCCCCTACGTTGTCGATAGCCAAGGCCGTCTCGTCGCCGGCACCAGCTCTCAATACGCAACCGGCCAGGACATGACCAATCTTGAAATTGTGCGCAATTTCGTGGAGCAGGGCAGCAAGGCCCAGATGGTCGCCGCAACTCACGAATTCACCATCGGCACCGGAAAACACAGCACCTTGATGCTTGGCACATATAGCCCGGTTACGAATTTGGAATGGGCCGTCGTTGCGCAAAAACCCCGCGACGAAGCGTACAGCAGCGTCTATGAAATGCAGCGCTCGGCGCGGATTCTCGCTATTTTTGCCATAGCCCTAAGCATTGGCGTCGGAATCATCGCCGCCCGTCGTATCACGAATCCGCTCGAGGTTCTCACTGAATCCAGCCACGCGATTGCCCGCGGAGACTTCTCGCAACGCGTGGAGCTAAAGAGTCGCACCGAGATCGGAGAACTAGCTTCGACTTTCAACTTCATGTCAGAGGAATTGGAACACTTCATTCTTGATCTGAAGCGCGCGGTCGCCGAGAACCGCGAGCTGTTCATGAACTCGATTCAGATGCTCGCCGGCGCAGTCGACGAAAAAGACCCATACACCCGCGGTCACTCTGATCGCGTTACCAAATATTCATTGCAGATCGCGAAAGAAATGGATTTGCCCCAAGATTTTATGGAGATTCTGCGGGTGTCTGCGCAGCTTCATGACGTTGGCAAGATAGGCATTGAAGACCGCATCCTGAAAAAACCCGGCGCCTTGACCGAAGAAGAGTTCACCATCATGAAGACGCATACCACCAAAGGCGCCAACATCTTGCGCCCGGTCGCGCAGCTCAAAGAAATGCTTCCTGGAATCGAGCTTCACCACGAATCGCTCGACGGGCGCGGCTATCCTCATGGATTTAAAGGCGACCAAATTCCTCTGCTGCCCAGAATCATTGCGGTAGCTGACACGTTCGACGCGCTGACAACGAATCGTCCCTATCAGAAAGCGCATGATTGCCAGGACGCGCTGCGTATCATCCACTCTCTCTCCGGCAAGCGTCTTGACCCGGATGCGGTCGCGGCGCTCGATGCGGTGTTCAAGCGCGGCGAGATCCAAGTACCGCCAGTTCTAGCCATGGCAGCCGGTGCTTCTAACGAAGCAGCCCCGGCCAGCATGGTCTTCCCGCCCGCTAACGCGATGATCGAGATGGACCGCGCTTAGCCATCGTTTCCCGCTCCCGCACCCCGGTTCAATCCCGCCGCTATAATGAAAACGTGTCCTTCCTGAACTGAAGAATTCATGATCCAGACCCTTTTTGGCAGCACCGAGAAGAAGCCCGGCCTCTTTGACCGCATGAAAGAGGCGGTCGCCCGGACTCGCGAAAATCTCAGCGAGCGCATCGACGAAGTTGTTCCTTTCAACAAGGAGATCGACCGCAATACTCTCGATGATCTTGAAGGGACGTTGCTCGGCGCGGACCTGGGCTCGGCGACAACTCACCAGGTGATTGCGAAGCTGCGGGAACGCGCCGATCGCAGACAGATTAAAGATTCGGCTGAACTTAAGCGCCTGCTCAAAGAAGAACTACTGGCCATTCTGACCTCCGCCAATACGCCTCCAGTGGAAAGACCCGAAGGCGTCCCGGAAGTCGTGCTGGTGGTTGGGGTGAATGGTACCGGCAAGACTACAACCATCGGCAAACTGGCGCAGACGTTGCGTTCTGAAGGAAAGACTGTCCTGCTGTGTGCGGCCGATACGTTCCGGGCGGCAGCTATCGAGCAGTTAGAGATTTGGGGACAGCGCACCGGCACCGAGGTCATTCGCACCAAAGCGGGCGGCGATCCTGCAGCGGTGTTGTACGACGCGCTGGAAGCCGCTAATGCGCGCCACATCGATTGCCTGATCGTTGACACGGCCGGTCGGCTGCATACGAAAACCAATCTGATGTCGGAACTGGAAAAGATGCGCCGTACCGCTCAGCGCCTGATTCCCGGCGCGCCGCATGAAGTTCTGCTGGTGATCGACGCGACCACGGGACAGAATGGACTGCAACAGGCCCGACTATTCACCGACGCCGCCGCGGTAACCGGGGTCGTGCTCACCAAATTGGACGGCACTGCCAAGGGCGGAGTCGTGGTGGCCATCGCGCGCGAACTGGGCCTTCCCGTACGCTATGTTGGTGTCGGCGAGAAAGCCGGGGATCTGTTGCGATTCGATCCCAAAGAATTCGTAGATTCGCTCATCTCGTGAAGTCCTGATTCGCGAATGCAATCTCTGAACACACCTTCTGAGTCTGACCATAAATATTTACGCCGAGCTCTGGAGCTTGCGCAGAAGAGCTTCGGTTTGGCATCGCCCAATCCCAATGTTGGCGCGCTATTGGTGGACTCAATCGGCGAAGTTCTCGGCGAGGGATTCCACACCTACGACGGAAAGAAGCACGCCGAGGTTTTGGCTTTGGAACGTGCCGGCGAGAAGTCGCGCGGCGCAACTCTCTACATTAACCTCGAGCCTTGCTCCCATCATGGCCGAACTGGGCCTTGTGCTGAGGCACTGATCGCGGCCGGCATCAAACGTGTGGTGGCGTGTACAGCTGATCCAAATCCCGCGGTCAGCGGACGTGGATTCGCCCGCCTGCGACAAGCCGGAGTGCAAGTTACGTCGGGGATCCTCGAAGAGGAAGCTCGGCCGTTGAATGATGCATTCGCTAAATACATTCGTTATCACTTGCCGCTAGTGACCCTGAAAGCGGCAATGACATTGGACGGCAAGATTGCGCCGCCGCCCGAGGATATGGCCGGAGGCCGGCTTCCCGCGGGCGGCCCTACCGGCGGCTGGATCACGAGCGACGAAGCCCGCGCACATGTCCAGCTCCTGAGACATCAGCATGACGCGATACTGGTCGGCGTCGGAACAGTAATCGCTGACAATCCTCTCCTTACCGACCGTAGCGGACTTCCGCGGCGACGGCCTTTGCTGCGCGTCATCGTGGATTCCCATCTCCGCCTGCCGATAGAATCTCGCGTCGTGCAAACTGCGAATAACGATGTGCTGGTCTTCTGCTCATTTGCAGAGGAGAAACGCAAGCAGCATTTGCAAAGTAAGGGCATTCAGATCGAGCAGGTCGCCTCTGCGGGCCCAGACGGTCGGCCGGATCTGCAGGCAATCTGCCGCCGCTTGGCTGAGAGGGAAATCACGAACGTTATGATTGAAGGCGGGGCCATGGTGAACTGGGCCGCGCTGGCATCGGGAACGGCGGACAAAGTGTTCTTTTACTATTCGCCGAAAATACTGGCAGGCACGGGTTCCGTCCCATTTGCCGCCGGTCCGGGCTTTCGTAAGATGAGCGAGGCCGCTCACTTGAAGTTTCTGCGGCTGCATCGCTTTGGTGAAGACTTCGCGGTCGAAGGATATTTGAGAGATCCGTACTTGGATTGAGAGTGAAGGTTTCAAAGTTTCACGTTTCAACGTTTCCAGGTTTCTGACTTGGAAAACTTGAAGGCTCTGCGGTTTTGAAACTATGAAACCTTGAAACATTGAAACTTCAGATTGCTCAGAACTCAAAGCTCACAACTCGCAGCTATGTTTACTGGAATCATCGAAGAACTCGGTCAGGTGACCTCAATCGACACCAACGGCCAGCAACGCCGCGTCACCATTTCTTCGTCGAAGCTGGTTCGGGAGTTGAAGCAGGGAGACAGTATTTCCGTGAGCGGCGTTTGTTTGACAGCAGTCGACATTTCTAAGGACTTGTTCACCTGTGATCTCGCACAAGAGACCTGGCTGCGTACTTCCTTCTCGCGTCTAAAGCCGAATGCCCAGGTCAATCTAGAACTCCCGATGCGCGCCAGCGGCCGGTTCGACGGACACGTCGTGCAAGGCCATGTCGATGGTATTGCCACGGTGACTTCGTTTGAACAAGTTCGCGACGGCAACGACTACGTATTGCAAATCAATGTTCCTTCCGAACTCACGCGCTATATCGTCGCCAAAGGTTCGCTCGCTATCGAAGGCATCAGCCTGACAGTCGCAGCCATCGACGGCACAAATGTGCGGGTGGCGATCATTCCACACACTGCTGAAGTCACCAACCTCCGGTCGCTCAAGCCCGGCGATCCGGTTAATCTGGAAGTGGATGTGATCGCGAAATACGTCGAGAAAATGATCGGCGATGAAAGATCAAAGAGCTCGATTACCATTGAGAAGCTGGTCCGCGCCGGGTTCTAACCGCTATGCGCCCAAATCCAACTGATCCAACTCAAGGAATTCCTGCACGATGGGTTCCTCGCATTGTTCCATGGCTGCGTAGGTTCCGAAGAAGAGCACTTTGCTCTCGTGCAGGAAGACCACGCGGTCAGCCAGCTTCTTGGCCAGTCTCATATCGTGCGTGACGACCACGCTGGTGAGGTGAAGCTGGAATTTCAGGCGCTTCATCAGATCGCCCAACAGTTGTCCCATGAGCGGATCGACCATGGTCGTAGGTTCGTCGTAAAGAATGCATTCCGGCTGGGACGCGAGCGCTCGCGCAATTGCCACCGACCGTTTCATTCCGGTCGAAAGCTCTGCCGGAAGTTGGTCGGCCATTTCTTTTACGCCGACCATATTCAGCAGTCCGGATACGATCTGCAGAATCTGTTCTTCGCTCAGGTCTCCGCGTTCGCGTAACGGAAACGCGACGTTCTCGCCCACGGTAAGCGAATCGAATAGCGCGCCATTCTGAAAAACCATGGTGACTTTTTTTCGGATGCGCTCCAGTTCTTTCTCCGGATAATCGGTGATGTCTTCGTAGGCCACAATCACGCGGCCAGAATCAGGCTTCAGAAAACCAAGAATATGCTGCAGCGCGACCGACTTCCCTACCCCGCTTCGGCCCAGGATGCACACGGTTTCGCCGGTGTTCACCTCAAAGCTGACATGGCTGAGCACATGCTTCTCACCAAACGCTTTCGACACATCGCGAAATTGAATGTACGGACCTTTGTCGTCCGTAGGCTCAGCCTGCGCGCTACCCGGTTCGGGGATGGGTTCTCTGACGTCGGGGAGGCCGTTGATGACTGCTTCGTCTGCCATACTCGTTCTGCCCATGATATACGGCGCATGAACTTCGCGGTCCGCTTAAGGAGCGGAGGCAGAATCTCGCTTGGCCGCCTGCCATTCTTCCGGAGTGTTCAGGTTGCGGAAAATTGACACATCAAAACCGCTCGCAGCTATGTCTTCTTCCGAAACGGCGCAGAGCGAAACCTCAGAGAAGAGTTGATCGATCTTGTTTTTGCCTTCGGATAAAGCGTGGTCCGCAGCGGATACAAATGCCTTGCGATACACCGCGCAAAGCGGTTGGAAATATCCCGCGACATACGGCACCGTAGCCGTCGCGCCCGACGAGTCGGCCCGCGCTAACAAGTACTTCAGGAATTGCGCAGGAACGAATGGAAGATCGACCGCCAGAATTAAATTCCACTCAGCTTCCGAATTTGTCAGAGCGGCATGAATCCCCCCCAACGGCCCGCGATCGTGATACACATCTTCAATCACAGGGCCGAAGGCTGCAAATTTCCGCGGATCGCCGACGATCTTTACCACAGCCACGGCTTCACGGGCCACCTCAATCGCACGGAGAATCAGCGGCTTGCCTGCAAGTTCCAGGAAAGCTTTGTCCGCGCCCATCCTCGAGCTTCGGCCCCCGGCGAGAATGTATGCCATTGATTTCATTTTGCGATCATACAGCCGCGGCGTTCAACGGCCCTTCCTTGCTGCTCGGCTACGTTTGAGATGGTCCGCCTATGACACACGAAAGTAACCTACCGCATTTCTTGAATTCATCGGATCATGGGTTTGCCTACGCTTGCCAGTTTAGGTTCGATGGTTCGATCCCTATGCCCCAGAAGATTTTGGATGTTCTCCTCCTAGGCCGTTGCTCGCATGAATTCTCCTGGCCGCGTCGCGCCGCTGACGGTGAGTACTACCAGGTGTGCCTGCTGTGCGCCACCGAGTTCCGTTACGACTGGTCGACCATGCGCCGCACCGAGCGCCTGAAAAAGGACGCGGAGTCCCCCCCGACGACCGCGAAGCGCCGCGCCCATTCAACCTCAAGCTGGGTGCCTCGCGCGCGCCGGATCAAGATGGATGCTCCGCTTCGATATCGGGTGAAAAATCTGGGAACATGGAATGAGGGCATCATCGAAAACTTGAGCCAGTCGGGCGTGCTCATCGGTGGTCCGCAGCGCTTCCCCGAAAACACTTTGGTGGAAATGGTGTTTGAGATGCCAGAAGTGATCTCGGGCCAGAAGAACAGCAAAGTTCTTTGCCAAGGCCGCGTCATACGCATGAAAAATGGCCGCGAAAAAGAGCCCGCACTTCAATTTGCCGCTTCAATCCTGGACTACAAGTTCATCCACTAGGGCAGCGCCCCTGGGGGCCTCGTAATTAGTGAATTATTGTTGGATAATCCAGCCACCCTGCATCTAAACTGGCAGCGATCCGCTATATAACCTGGAGTTGATATGAAAGCCAAACTTTCCAACCTTTGGCGAGCCGTGGCCTGTGCGGCGCTGCTTGCTATTTCTTTTGCATGCGCGAAGCCAAGGAACGACGCGCAAGTCGTTTCGGATGTCCAAGCCAAACTGAGTACGGACTCTGGTTTGCAAAATAAACAGCTCACGGTGCAATCGTCGAACGGGACGGTCACCCTCTCAGGCATTGTGGATAATGACGCCCAGCGCGATGCCGCCACGAAATACGCAGCCAGTGAGCCGGGCGTGAAGACGGTGATCAACAATTTGCAGGTCGGGAGCACGCAGGCGAGTGCAAAGCCTTCGCCAGAATCGACCCCCGATCGCATGGTTCAGAAGTCCATACCACCGCGACGCCGAAAAGCACGGAGCGAACAACAAGAGATGGCACGGGCGGATAATCCGCCTAGTCCTCCCGCTGATCAACCAGCGCCGCCAGCACCCGATCCTGCCCCGCAGGCGCCATCGACTCCGCCGCCACCACCGCAGCTTGCAACCGTTACCGTCCCATCGGGAACCGCGATCGTGGTTCGCCTGATCGATACTATCGATAGCTCTACGGCGCAAACCGGTGACAAGTTCCACGCCACGCTCGATGCTCCCGTCGCAATCGATGGCGATGTGGTCGTTCCTGCTCACTACGACGTCGAGGGACACGTGGTGAACGCCCAATCGTCGGGTAAGTTTGCCGGGCAAGCGCTTTTGACGTTGCAACTCGACCGGATCAAGGTCGGTGATAGAACTTACGACATTCAGACCGATCAGTTCTCTCAGAAAACTAATGCGCGCGGAAAGAACACCGCAGAAAAAGTTGGAGGGGGCGCAATTGCCGGCGCGATTCTTGGAGGCATCTTTGGTGGAGGAAAAGGCGCAGCCATTGGTTCTGCTGCCGGCGCCGGAGCTGGCGGCGGCGTCCAGGCGGCGAGCAAAAAACCCGACATCAAGTTGTCATCGGAGAAAGTTTTGAACTTCACTTTGCAAGCTCCGGTTACTTTAGTACCCACGACAAAACCCGCGCGGGAAGGGCAAAGGCTCGATTCTTCGAATTCGCAGTAAAGTTTTGCAGATTTGTCGCAGTTCAATCGCGCAGCCGCAACGCTGCGCAATTTTTTTGTCCTAACGTGTATAGCTGATTTCAGAATTCATGCTAAATTCGGATTACAGAGTAGGTGCTGTCGTCGCCTCTTCAGTGCCCGCCACTCGTCGCTCGGGCGCATGAAAAGCCGTTACAACTCGATTTATAAGTTTGAGCCGCGCTGGTCTGACCGCGTCGCGTGGTACGGTTCCGCGTTGGCTGCGTCCGCTTTGTCATGGTGCGTCTGGTGGTTATCGCCGGTCATGCATCAGGACCCATTCGTGATTTTCATTCTGGCGGTAGTGTTCACAGCGCGCTTTTTCGGATTTGGGCCCGCCGTACTTTGCACTTTCAGTTCGGCGCTGGTGCTCGATTACTCTATGTTCCGCCAAACTTTTGGGGCAGCTGTTTCTGGAAATGAATTTCAGCGGCTGGGAGTTTTTATCCTGATTGGAGTTTTCGTTGCCGGGCTGGCACGTCAACGATCGCGTGCCGAAACCGAAGCAGATGAGGCCCGCCGGCAGATGGCTGCTATTGTCGCGTCCTCGGAGGACGCCATCGCCAGCTTCACCGTTGATGGTATCGTGACCAGCTGGAACCGCGGCGCCGACGCCCTGTTCGGATATACCGCCGAAGAAATCATCGGCCGGCCAATCTCAGTGCTGGTCCCTCCCGACCGCCTCGAAGAATTCGCCACCGACCTCGGGCGCTTGACTCGTGAACAGCACGTACCCAGCTACCAAACCGAACGCGTCGATAAAGATGGGACGCGGGTAACGGTTCTTCTCTCGCTCTCGCCGCTACGAAATGAACAAGGCAAACTGGTTGGCGCGTCGGCCATCGCGCGCGACATCTCATCGCAAAAGCGCACCGAAGAAGTGCTTCGCCGGAACGAGCGACTGGTCACTGCAGGCAGATTAACGGCCGCCATCGCCCATGAAATCAAGAACCCGCTGGAAGCGCTCACCAACCTGGTTTACCTGGCGCGCCAGGACACCGCTGGACGGGACGAATACCTGCAGCGCGCCGAACACGAAATCGGCAGGTTGGACTCGATTGCTCAACAAGCGCTCGGCTTTGTTCGCGAAACTTCGTCACCCGAGCGAATGGATGCGGGAAAAATCCTCGATGAAGTTGTACAGCTCTACCTGCGAAAACTGCAAGCAAACCACATCACCATTGAAAAGGAATCCGGGGATTACCTGGAGATCGTCGGATACCCGGGAGAATTGCGCCAGGTCTTCGCAAACCTACTATTGAATGCCATCGATTCCATGCACAGCGGAGGCAGGCTGCGACTACGAGTGGTGCGGGCGCGGGAGTGGTCGGGTGATCGCCGTTCTGGAGTACGCGTGACCGTCGCCGACACCGGGAACGGCATCAGCGCCAAAGACCTGCCTCATATTTTCGAGCCTTTTTACACCACGAAGAGAGACCAAGGCACCGGCTTGGGGCTCTGGTTGGCCTATGGCGCGGTACAAAAACATGCCGGATGGATGCGCGTGGCCACGAGCACCGCTGCTGGCGCAAGCGGCACTGTATTTGCGGTCTTCCTTCCGGATTCCCCCGCAAACGCAAGCTCACGAGCGGCTTAGCCCTTAACCTGCGCCTTGATTGTCCCGAGGTACATCGCCTTATGTACCCAATGGATCCCTCTTCCGACCGCATATAATCAGGCCAAATCGCTTTTAGACCGCCCTTCGGGCGACAGGATTTGGAGACGGTTGGAAATACTCATTTCAGCGATAGTTTTCGCGTTCGGACTGATTTTCGGCAGCTTTCTGAACGTCTGTATCTACCGCATGCCACGAGGGTTATCAGTGGTGCGCCCGGGCTCCGCGTGTCCGCATTGCGGCAAGGCGATTCCGTTTTACGACAATATTCCCGTATTCAGCTGGCTGATTCTGGGCGGACGCTGTCGTGCTTGTTCCGCGCGCATTACTCCCCGCTATTTAATAGTTGAGCTATTGACGGCTGGCGTATTCCTTCTGTGTTACTCGAATTTTGGATTAAGCCTGGCGACGCTGAAGTGCGCAATTTTTGGCTTCCTTTTGCTGGGACTGATTTTCACTGACGCAGAGACTCATTTGTTGCCCGACAAGCTGACATTAACGGGCCTGGTCATCGGATTAGTTTTCAGTTGGTTTGTTCCAGTGAATGATCTGCTTTCAATTCTGCTGCCCGGATCATTCGCGATCCATGTCAGCCCGAATATTTCTAGCCGCCTGTTCTCGATGATGGATTCGGCGCTGGGCGCGGTGGTCGGCGCGTCATTTTTGTATGGTGCGGGCGCCATTTATCTGCGCGCACGCGGAGTCGAAGGTATGGGCTTCGGCGATGTAAAGCTCATGGCCATGATCGGATCTTTCGTTGGTCTTCGACTTACCATCTTCACGATTTTTGCCGCGTCGCTGGCGGGCTCAGCTTTCGGTTTGTCGACCATGCTAGCGGTTTGGTTCAAGCGGACCGAGCGCCGCAAGCGTGCGTTTCACGAGATAGATTCTGTTGCTCGCAAGCGAGCGTGGGCGTCGGCGCTGGTGGCTTTGCGGCGTTATCAGATGCCCTTCGGCGTCTTTCTCGGCAGCATGGGACTGGGAGCATTTTTATTTGGTCAGAGAATTCTGCACTGGTACTGGGGGTAAATCTGGAATGGAGAACATTATGAAACGACTGCTTATTGGTTCAACAGCCGCGGTCTGCTTGACGATCGCCTTCAGCACACTATCGACCGCACAAACGTCGACTCCGTCGCTGGGCGACTACGCGCGCTCCGTCAGGCAGAATAAGGCTCAGACAACGAAAGCTTCTGCGAAGGTTTATGACAACGACACCATCCCGTCAGCTACCAACATCAACGTAGTGGGCGCCGCACCCGCGACCTCCGCGGACGACAAAGATACTGCCCAGCCCGACACCAAGGCTGCGGACGCTAAAACCAGCGACCAGCCGGATGTGAAGGCCGCCGACACGAAATCTAGCGATAAGTCCGCCTCCGATTCCAAGGCTGGAGATAAGGCGGCCGACAAGAAAACCGCCGAGGTAAAACCAGGCCAGTCCCTTGAGGAGCGGCAAAAAGCCTTCGACGTATGGGGAAAAAAGATCGCCGATCAGAAGAAGAAAGTTGAGCAGCTGGCCCATGAATTGGACGACTATCAGCACAACTCCACGCTGGCGCAAGTTAGTGTCTGGCCGGAGACGCAGAAATACGGACAAGGGCTGGCCGAAAAACAGAAATCTCTGGACCAGGCAAAAACCGAACTGAGTGATCTGCAAGAACAGGCTCGTAAAGCCGGCGTACCGGCTTCCGTAGCCGAATGAGCTTCAGCGGGCGTTCTTGAGCCTGATGATCTGGCGGGCGTGATGTCTGCCATGCACCCAATGAAATTTTCGCCATTCGCAGGCGGTCAGAGGTCCGAGGATCGGATGCTCGGCCATTGCCTTGCCCCGTCCGAATTGGGCATCGCAAGCGGCGATTACGTTCTCCATGCGAGTGATATTTTCAAAGATTTCAGTAGTCAGTTGCGGAATGGGCGTACCCCGGGGCAAAGCGTTCGCGGGCGATTTGCGGCCGGAAGGAAGATACCCGAGCCAGAGGACTACACGGCGTCGCCAGCGCTTACTGTTTTGGTCGACGCTCACACCGGATTTCCCCGCCGCCAGGCATCGCTCGCAGTTTTTAACCGTGCCGCGGTAGGTCAGATTAAGGTGGTCCAGTATTTCCGCTGAACTCCATTTGCCCGGCGGATGGCGAGCCAGATCTTCCGCGGACATGCCTCGGATCGCGTTTGCCAGCTGCTCTCGTAATTGCAAAAGTCTCGAGGTCACGTCTAGTAGAATGCTTTGCAGCAATTTCAGTCGCAAAATTTCTCGTTAGACAAAAGGGGCGCCTATGAAGAGGCTCGGATTAATTTTGCTGTCGCTTGCAATTGTTTCTGGCTGCACGTCGCAGCCGGCCCAGCAGGAGCAAAAGCAACCGCCGGAGTCCGTTGCCGGGCGCACCGCATTTCAGAAGCTCTACGTGGCAGCGCGCGGTTGGGCCAGCGACGCTCGGCCGTATCAACTGCAGTCACAGGTTTTCGGCGATGCGAAAGGTACGGATGGCAAAGCTGCCGTGTGGCGGGCCGCGTTTGGCTCCGCGGCCCAGCACGGCTCTCGGCAATATGTATGGTCTGGAGTGGACTCGCCCGACGCCCCGTCGCGCGGAGTCACGCCGGGATCGCCTGACAGTTACACGCCGGGAAACACTTTCGACGTAAATTTCTTAAAAGTTGATTCCGACAAGGCTTACGAAGTGGCCCAGAAACACGGCGGCGATAAGATCACCGGCACCCCGGTCACTTATCTTCTCGAATGGGAGCCCGGAGAGAACAAACTGCTGTGGCGCGTAATTTATGGCACCAGCCGAAACGACGCCAAGCTGGTGGTGGACGTGGACGCAACCACCGCAGAGTTTAATCGAAAAGAAAAGTAAACGGATTTCGCGAAAGCACAGCGTCCATGTCTTGAATTCTGCTGAATTCAGGAAGCCTTTCGGGTGAACACCATAACCGCGAAGTATGGTTTCGGCTTATAGTTTTTTGCTTCACTTCCCCACCGATAGTTCGTTTTCGTCATCGGAACGTCGACGACCCCGCTAATCTCATAGTTGTCCTGAATGTATCTGCGCGCCCATTCATAAATGAGCTCTTTAGTGTTTCGATTCGGATCCCAGGAGGTAAAGAGGTTAACAAACACTAGAGTTTCAGGACGGGCCGCCTCGATCTCAGTAATCATCTGTTCTTGCATTTTCAGCGCATATTTCTGATTTTCCATCAGTCCATATGTGTAGATGTAACCGGTGGCGGAATGCCGATGCGCATAAAAGTAGATCTCAGGTTCTGATCCGAGCACAGCGATTTTGGAGTCCTCCGGCGTGTGCTGGCGAATGTACTCAGCAACCGGCACTGCTTCTGGGAATGGTTCTAAAAGATATACGGAGCGACAAGCCGCATTCGGATCTGTTTCCAGGAAAAAATCTCGTTGTTTGTAGAAGCAGCCAGCCAGCGCAAGCGCAAAAAGCAGGTAAGGTGCGTATTGCAAACTTCTTCTTTCAGTTAATGCCTTGAGCCGAATCGCGGCCACGCTGACAGCAATTCCCGCCAGAACTGAAACTACGGGAAGCATGAGAATAAAATAGTGTGGCCTGAAGGCTAGAGTCGGGCAGACTGCCAGGAAGGAAAATATAAGGAAGCCGAGTATGAATTGAGACCGCTGGGTTGACTTTCGATCCAGGCACACCGCAATGACTCCGAATCCAGCGATGAGCCACAGTCCCATAGAGGACATCAGAATTCGGCTAAAAATCAGATAAAAATAATAAGATCCCAACGTTAAGCCGTTGTTGCTGGCATATTGTGACGCATACGAAACAGTCCAGAACCAAAACGTACTGAACACACCAGCGCGCCATAAGAGCAAGCAGGTAATCAGGAATGGAAGCGCCGCGCCTAATGAGTAGAGCCCAAGAGGTTCGGCTAGTGCTCGCCATTTAATGCCTGGTCGGTATTGCGTTCTCAGAAAATAGAGGGCCCCGAAGAGCACAAAAACCGCCCCGGGTTGTTTCATTACATAGCCGACCCCGAGCAAGACTCCACTACAGAAGAATAAGTACTTCCTGTGCTGTTCGATTGCTTTTAAAAGCAGCAAAATTCCGCCAAGCGCAGCCAATATCACGAAGTGAGTCGCATGACCACAAAAGCCCAGCACCGACGGGCTGACAGAAAGCAGCGCGTAACTTACCGCGGCCACAACCCCGACGGTCGGACCTCCAAAGCGTCGGCCCAGCAAGAAAACCAGGAATATAGTGGCCAGGTTCACAACCAGCACGCCCATACGGATTCCTTCCGTAGTCTGGCCAAATACCGCCATGATCAGCGCGTATGCAGCGTATGTTCCCGGCAGTTTCATGTTGTACGCAAGCTTGTAGGGCGGCAGTCCCTGCAGCATGAGTTGACCGGAGTAGGCATACTCTCCTTCATCGCGCTCCAATGGGATGGTACGAAGATGAAAGCGAATCGCGCACGTCAACAACATAACCAGCGCGAGCAGCGCGTAAGCGAGGTAAGCATGTTGGCGCGACGGTTTAGCCGCAGCCGGCTCAAGAATTTCGTTTTGTTCTTCCGTCATGACAGCAACTTGTTCCTGATTCATAAGCCTCAGTTTTGTGCGGTTGTTGTAATGTGCGCGTCCCAATGTCTTGCGAGTCGGAGCACGTAGTACTGTTCCGTTGCCGGTTTCCCAAAGGCGAATGGCAAAAATCCATAGAACGACGAATAGAATCCAGCGCCCTCGCGCCACCGCATGGTCGAGAGAGGTTGCTGAAGATTAATACGGAGCAATCCAGACGTGGCCACGAATTGGGGAGATGGGAGCACGTAGGAAACGGCGTTACTCTCAGGAACGATCAACACGTCGCCCGCGCTGGTGTCGGATCTAAGGAAATCCATGGGGCGCGCACCCCAGAGTTGCACGTAGTATTGAAATCCCCAATGTCCGGTAAACCAAACCGCATGGGTTCCTTTGTCAATCTGCTGTTGAATGATCTGCGAAGCCTGCCGCGCCGAGTTTGCCCAGTCGGAATCTGCTTTCGTCACCCATAGTGAAATCACACCCGAGAGGGCCAACGCGAGCGCAACTCTCCTCTGATGTCCCCAAGTTAGGTCAAAGTTGAGATTATCCAAACGCCGTGCCAATACGATTCCGGCCGCTGGGATTAGCGGTAATACTGATCTGCCGTTAACGCTCCAATTAACGAACCCTGCGAATATGAACGTCCCTATGAGCCATAGCCCAAGAAACAACGAATCAGAGCTCTTCCACTGCCGAAGTTCTGCAATACCCAAGAAGAACACAACAATTCCAGCGAAAATCGCCACGGTGAGTTGAATGCCAGGTGCGATCCAACCGGAGCGAAAACACTCGCGCACCACCACATCATAGTGGCCCAAGCCTACCCAGCCTCGGGCAAGCGTAAGGGTGCAAAGTGCGCTTACGAACAGGGCAACACATATTTTTCTCCAAGACAGAATAAAAGGAGAGAAAAACAGCGCCGACAAGGTGCATCCGCCAACGAAGCTGGCACCCACAAACGCGTTTATGAGGAACGACGGTTTACCATTAACCGCCTGTTCGACGTGGGCAAAATTGAACGCATCGGAAAACATTGCGTGCCCATAGAGTACCGTCGTCCACCGCTGATACGCAGCGAGCGCAACGACGGGTACCAGAAAATACAAGGCCCACCATCCTACCCGACGCTTACGCGCAATTGAATACGCCAACAAAAGCGGCAGCAGACAAATGCCAAAATACTTGGTGAGTGCGGCGAATGTTAAAAGCAGGCTCGATGCAATCAGGTAGGACCGCTTGCAATCGTCCAAACCTTCCATCCAGAGAACTGCAGCCCAAATCCAAAACGCCAGCATCATGACGTCAGACATCACACCGGTCGCAGAAACCAGCACCCCTGGTGTCAACAGGGCCGCAGCGGTCGCTATCAACGGCAATCGCGTGAAGCGCATGCTTAATCGATAGGTACCGAGCACCAGGGCAAGCGTCGGCAGTAAAAATCCCAAATGCAGAGCGCGCTCCGACCAACCAGCTACGTATCCGATCGCAGCCGCGTAGTAACAGGCCAAAGGCGGGTTCTTGGTAATCTCCGACATTGGTTCCGAATAGTTGTCCCAGACCACTTGGAATCCGTAAGGATCGAGCGGATGCTTTGCGATCTGCTGGCCCGACCACACAAACAGAGGATCATCGACGTGGAAGGCGCGGCCGGAGAAAGGAAGCAGACAGAGCAGCGTGATTCCTATCAACAAAAAATAGGACTGCCTGCTAGACCATTGCGCGAGCAAAGTTTTCTGTGTCTCGCTGAAGCCGCTCATCATGGCGATGGGAGAAACCTGTTTCGCTGTATATCACTGACTTTACAGCAAAAAGATTCATCGACCGATAACAAGTCCCGGGCCGGATGCACGGAAGTAATACGGCGAAAGTGTTGGTGTGGGCCTCGGATTTCGAGGAAAACTATGGCGAAACACCGCGAGAGGCATTTCGCCAGTAATCACTAATTCTTGACCTGTGAGCTATTGCCGAATGGCAACCGCGCAGTGCTGATCGAAAACTCGCTTCAACTCGTTGGCTATGTCCGCGGCATCGCGGTGCTCGATGTCACTGCGTTGCATCATGTGAACGAGCTTGCCTTCTCTGAATAGCGCCAATGACGGAGAGGACGGCGGATATCCGGTAAAGTACGAGCGCGCCCGCTCTGTGGCCTCCATATCCTGGCCGGCAAAAACGCTAAAAGAGCGATCCGGACGCGACGAGTTCTGCAAAGCCGTACGCACGGCGGGCCGCAGGCGCCCCGCAGCGCA
Organism: uncultured Acidobacteriota bacterium; assembly: GCA_963702345.1. Classification (GTDB taxonomy): domain Bacteria; phylum Acidobacteriota; class Terriglobia; order Terriglobales; family Acidobacteriaceae; genus Gp1-AA145. The sequence goes on from CAVPCD010000019.1 coordinate 638,472, forward strand.
ACCGCAGATCGAATTTACGATTACCAGAGTAGTCCCCTGCGGCGCGTGCAATTTGCTGTCCACGTCGCTAGCCGTTTTTAACTCTTCGACCCCCAGGCGAGTTAGCTCTTCGCGCATGGGCACAACCATAATTTCCGGATACATTTCTCACCCCGGGCCAGGTGTGGCCTGATTCCATTCTACAGTTGACCAGCCACATGAGTCTCTACCGCGTTTGCGCTTGCTCTGCCGTCACGGTTAATGGGACATCTACGGTTCCGATCCTGCGACTATTTCTGTCGACAACGCCTAAACGTAAAGTGTAGCTCCCTGGCTTTACTTCCAGTTCCTGATGGGCTGGGATGTAGGAGCGCATCGCATTCTGATAGCTGCTGAGCGACACCGATGTATCAATTTTGTCGGAACTCTCCCCACCGCTCTTGCCGTCCTTGTCCCAGGCAACAGCCATTAAATCGAGGGCCGCATGCTTCAGCTTGTCGGGAGTGTCGACGAAACTCACGTCCTGCGGATCGATGGCATAGTCGATGCGCACAGTTTTGTGGGTGGCGTCCGGAGGGAGTACTTGCACCTTCAATAACACCATGGTTGACGTCGGCGCTTCGGGATGCATTGCAGTTGCGAATAGCAGCGCCACCTGATCGTCGACGACTTTACCTTTGACTGCGTCCGGATTGGCGACCGCGTAGTAGCCACGCCGATAAGTCAGCTTTGCGCTCCCCTGATCAGTTTTCACCTCCAGCTTGCGATATTTTCCGTCCCAGTTGTGATTGTCAGGGGTGTATGCGAGGGTGTAGTAGTTCTCGCCTTCGTTCATGCTTGCCGAGAGAGCTGCTTTAATGTCATTGCTACCGTAGAAGGATTTGCCACCGGTTTCGCGAGCGATGTCGTTCATTGCTTCATGATCGTCCCACTCCATGGTGGTCTGGCGCCCGGCGGCCTGAGCGCGGTTGTTGCCAATCCTTTCCATGCTGCCGTATTGATCTTGCTCGCTGATATCAATTCCGGTGCCGGTGCTGATTGTGCCCCGGATATCGATGGGATAAACCGCAATTTGCGAGGCGGTCAAGAGGGCAGCCGTTTCTTTTATCGGAGGAGATTGGACCTTTAAGTCTCGAACGCGAGTGTCATTATTGTCTAGACCAGCTTGAGCCTGCTGCGATGCGCCATTCGTCGGCACAAAATTCGTGCCGAATCGGATAGGGAATTCCGTGGAAAGCCATAACAGGTTCTTACGGCCAGGATAGGCAGAAAGCGCTCGTGCCAAACTTTGCAACGCCGCTAATGTGAACTCCATGCGAACAGTCTGCTGGTAATTCTGTTCAGAGATAAGAACGCTTTGGATCGTATCCGCTATCGGCGCAATCACAGCGGACGAGGATAATCCACTTCCGGATCCGGTCGACCCAGGCCCGGCATTCGCCTGCAGATTGGAACCAAGTATTTCCCAGTCTTGCCGTTCTTGCTCGCTCGTCATCAGCGGCGACGTTTTTCGTAATAAAGTCTTCGCTGCCGCCACCAAGGTATCGGAATCTCCCGTAAAGCCCTGAATCATTCGCAACCGCGTGCCCAGAGCAAACAAAGCCACCCGCTGGCCGGGAGGTAGCGCCTTCAGGAATTCGATCATCTGTTTACGCGTGTAGGCCTGATCCAAGACCTGCGTATTCAATACATCCATGAGCACAATTGTGATCGGGCGTTGAGGGTCGGCAATCTGATAGTTGGTGTATTGGTTAGGCGGAAGTTTGATCGGCGGAGCGGGAGGTTGAGGATTTGCTGGGACTGCATGCACTCCGAAGGCCACAATCTTTTGCGGCTTACCATCTTCGAGAATAGTAAAGTCCGCAGGTTTTAGCCCAGGGACGAAATGGCCGCCGTGGTCGACGATCACCACATCCAACAGTACTTGATGGGTTTCCGCATGGAAAGTGGCAGCTGGGGCCGTGTTAGACCCGGTAGAATTCTGTGCAACGCCTGCAGTGCCTGCCCCAAGTATCGACGCCAGACCGAGCACCCAGAGTCTGAACCTAATAGACTTCATGATCTACTCCCGATTCCCGAGATTATTGTATTCCGGGTCGACCTTGTCAGGAGAAAAATGACTCGCCGCCGCTGGATTGCTGATGAAGTCTCCGGAAACCGCGCCGTCCTCACCGGCGATCACGCACGCCATCTGGCGCAGGTATTGCGGGCTCGGGTTGGGCAGGAGTTCAACATTTCCAGTGGCGCCGAAGTCCGTCGCGGCAAGCTCGTAAGTCTACGTCCGGACCGCGTGGAATTTGAATTGGGTGAGGCAATTGCGCAATCTGAACAGGCCCAGATCACGGTTGCGATTTCGATCTTCAAATTCGACCGCATGGAGTGGGCAATTGAAAAATGCACTGAACTAGGCGTTGCGCGAATCGTGCCGGTTATCGCCGGGCGAACTGAAAAGCATCTCGCCGCCGCGGTAGTCAGGCGCGTCGAACGCTGGCGGAGACTCGTGCAGCAAGCCGCGGAACAATCCCGGCGAATTTCTTCCCCCGAGGTCGCCGACCCAATCAGGTTCAAGGAACTATTTGCTATCACTCGTGAAACGAGAATTGTCCTATCTGAAGTGGAGCGGGAGGTCGCATTGAAGGATGTGCTTCCCCCGGACGCACATTCACTCGTGCTGGCTTTTGGCCCGGAGGGTGGCTGGACGGAACAGGAACTCGCGACGTTTGGTGAAGCCGGATGGACTTCGGCGTCACTGGGCAACACAATCCTGCGCGCGGAGACAGCGGTGATCGCAGCTACCGCGGTCGCCATTTTGGTCCCTCACCGAGAATAGTCTTTGGGTGGCAAGACATAGAAAGATTGGACACTCACAAAGAGCGTTGCTAAAACAGCCACTATCCCAAAAGCAGCCCATGCGTTCCACGCGAAACTGGAATTCAAGTGAGCCGACCATTCTCCTTTGAACATGTGACGGAAACGGCCTGGAGCCAAGAAATACGAAAAAAGGGGTGAGGCGAGCAACCAAGCCGCGATGGCGATCGCCGCTGAAAACCGTGGATGCCAGAAGAGCAATAGCAGGGAAAGAGTAAATAGAAGCAGGCCAGCATCGCCTAAATCAATCACTGGGCCCGTGATTCGGCCCCGAACAAATTCTGATCCTCCGATTGCAGCCATCGTCATCCCAATACAAATCACACAACTGCCGTAACAGATGGCTAGCATCGCGCTTCGATATTTTGACGGCGCTTTTTCCTTCGCCAATTCTGCTATTCTCCTCCTCAATGGCTGTTTCGAAGGGTGCTTCCAGTTCTAAATTCCAACCTGATCCGCAGCAGCGCGAGGCCATCGAACACGTAAGCGGTCCTATGCTGGTGCTCGCGGGCGCGGGTACCGGCAAGACTACCGTCCTCATTCGCCGCATCGCCAATCTTATTCGCGAAGGCCACGCTCGGCCAGATGAAATTCTCGCCTTAACTTATACCAACAACGCCGCCGATGAGATGCGCCAGCGGGTAGAAGCTGAATTGCGCGGTGCAGATGGCAAAGGCCTGCAGGTGGGAACCTTCCACGCGTACTGCAACGAATTGCTCAAACGTTGCGGACGAGATTTTGAAGTGCTCGATGATCAGCTCTTGTGGGTTTTTCTGCGCCGCAACATCCGCGAGCTGAAGCTGAATTATTACGTTCGCGCCGCCAGCATCGGAGAATTTCTTAAAGACCTGCTGGACTTTATGCGCCGCTGTCAGGACGAGCTAATCGAGCCAGAGCAGTATCGCGCTTATGTTGAACTTATCGATCGCGGCGAGTTGCCAGTGCCTCGCGTAGGCAAATCCAAAAAAGCCAAAGAATTCACCGAAGAGGAAGCCCGCGGACGCTGCCATGAACTTGCGTTTGTCTTTGAGACGGTCGAGCGCATGCTGCGAGAAAACAATTTCGGCACTTTCGGGCACATGATCCTGCGCGCCCATCAACTTCTTTCTGCAGATCCCGCGTTGCTGGAACGCGAACGCCCCCGCGCCAAGTTCATACTTGTAGACGAGTTTCAGGACGCAAATTTCGCGCAGATAAAAATCCTTCAGCAGCTGGCCGGCGAAACCCAGAACATTTTCGCGGTCGGCGATCCCGATCAGGGAATCTACCGTTTCCGTGGCGCATCCAGCGAAGCGTTCGAGTTTTTTCAGAGGCGATTCGCCAACTCTAAGCTTGTTGTCCTGAACAAGAACCGCCGATCGACGACTCCGATCCTCAAATGCGCTCACGCCATCATCACCCAGAACCCGCAATTCTCATTGCACTCGCAAACGGGCACATATCACCGAACTCCGCTGATCTCCGCGCGCGACGAACAGGATCCCATCAAAGCTGAAAAGCGACTTCCGGTGCAGGCCGTGCTGGTGACCGGCAGCTTTATGGAAGCGACCGATCTCGTCTCTACGATGATCGAGCGGCGTCGGCAGTCGCGCTGTGAGTGGAAGAATATTGCGATTCTCTATCGATCACACAATCATCGTGACGAGGTCGCCTCCGAACTCGCCAGAAACAACATTCCTTTTTCGATTGAGGGCCTCGACGTTCTCGATACGCCCGAGGTTCGGGACCTGCTCGCCTGCCTGGGCGCAGTGGTTTCCGATGCCGACAGCGCGGCGCTATTTCGGGTGTCCGCCCTTCGCCAGTTTTCTGTCGATCCGAGTGAATTGAGAAATGCGATCAAGGCCCTCCCGCGCGATACCACGGCCACGATGGCACTGGTTTTGTCTCGCGTAAAAGGCGGGGAAGCCGTAATCCAGGCTTTGCGACAAGCGCGCAGCGAGACCTCCAGCAGTAAGGTCTATGCAGTTCTGCTGGCGCTAGTACGCATTTTTCAGATTCCTCGCGGACAGGCGGTCGACGCACTATTGCGATTCTCGAATCAATGGGAGACGTCTCCCATTACTCAGACCAGCGAAGCCGGCGAGTTCCTCGAATATCTGGGTTATTTTCGCGAGGCACGCGGAACCATCTGCCTGCCCGCCGCAGACGAGGAAGACACAGTCAAGTTGATGACCGCACATTCCGCCAAGGGACTGGAGTTTGACCACGTCTTCATACTGCGCGCGACTAAAGGCTGCTTCCCCACTTATTATCGTGAACCGTTGATTGAAGTCCCCGCGGAACTTCGCAATTCGAGTTCGCCAGACGCGGACGAGAAGATGGTTTGCGAGCAGGAAGAGCGCCGCCTGTTCTATGTGGCGATGACCCGCGCTCGCGACACATTAAACATCTACGGACAATTTGGACGGGGGCAAACCGACAAGACGCCGCCGGGCTACATGCGCGAGATGCTGAAGAACCGCGAGTTAAAAGGCTGGCTGGCCCATCGCACCTGCCGTGAATTCCAGACGGATATTTTCGCCGCCGCGCAAGGGCCTTCATCCCGACTGGGGGAGTGGGTTGCACTGCCGCCGGCCACGGATCTCTCAGCGTCGTTGAGCGCAAGTTCCATCCAGCACTACGAAACCTGTCCGTTGCAATTCAAGCTTGAGCGCGAGTGGCGGATTCCTGCCGAACCCTCCGCCGCATTGCAGTATGGCGCGTGCATGCATCGCGTGCTGTTGACATACTACGATTCGGTTAGATGGGAACGTCCGCTTTCCGAACCTGACCTGATTGATCGCTTTCAGATGGAGATTGCGAACGCGGGATTCTCTGATCACTATCAGCGGGAGCTGTATGAGCAGAAAGGAATCTCCGAACTGCGGGCCTTCATCGCCGCATCCGCTCAGTCGAAGCCCGAGGTGCTGCATACCGAAGAACGATTCACCGTGAAGATCGGCCCAACCACTCTGGTGGGACGCATTGATCGCATCGACCGGGCGTCCGACGGCGCAGTTATCATCACCGATTACAAAACCGGAAGGCCGAGGTCGCAGGAAGACGCTGACGATAGCCTGCAGCTTTCACTCTATGCGCTGGCGGCGCGAGAAACTTGGGGATATCACAGTGAACGGCTCGTCTTTCATAACCTCGACGGCAACTCGGCCATCGCCACGCAACGCAGCGACATTCAACTGGATGAAGCGAAGCTGCACGTGGAAGACATTGCGGATCAAATTTCGGCCGGAAAGTTCGAGCCGAAGACGGGATTTCATTGCGCGTGGTGTTCTTACCGCAGCCTGTGCCCCAAAACTGAAAAACGAATTCCGCAATTGCTCGCCGTCGCCGCCACCGAACAAAACTAGGCTAAACAAGAAAAACTTTTGGTTTCTAAGCTCGCAAGGAAGTGCCGCTAAACAGTCATGACGAGACTAAATTTTTCGTTGCGTACTTTGCGAAATCTTCGCGAACTTTGCGGTTAAAGGCTTTCGCACGCGAGGCCTTCCAGCGGTTCTAGATGTGACACAGGCTGGAGTCGTCATTACTTCGGACAGAAAACTGTAAAAACCTTAAACCGCAAAGTTCGCCAAGGACCGCAAAGTTCAAACTTCCGCCACAAAAAACTTTGGGGACGCTTTTCGCGTCCCCAGGTTTCTACTTTGATCAGGCCCAATTAGTGTTTCTTCTTGGTGGCCTTTTTTGCTTTCTTTTTGGTTGCCATGTTAACTATTCTCCCTTCCATTGTTCATGGATCGATGCAACGGTCTTTTGTTGCGACTGTTTGAATGTATAGAGTCAATAAAAAGCGAAGTCAAGCAAAAAATGAAGCACGCGGAGCCGTGGAGTAGGTGAACGAAAGTCACGATGAGTAATCGCGATAATTTTTTTGATGAAGCGCCACCCGGTGACAAAGAAAAATGTCCGTCGTCCAGTTCCGCACAATGCGTTTCCTTTTTTCGGTGAGACAAATTCTGAATATTTAAAATGTTGAAACTTGGCAACCGCAGCTTGATGCACGTCGTTCTTTGCTTCGCGCGCGACTATAATTTAACTGGAGCATCATCGCAGGAGTTCGCAAATGACCGCTAAAGATCAAGTCGTAATCATCTCCGGGTGCCGCACACCGGTGGGAAAATTTCAAGGCAGTCTGTCGGATCTGAGCGCAACTCAACTTGGCGCCATCGTCGTTCGTGAAGCGGTGAAGCGCGCCGGCGTTGATCCTTCGCAGGTCGACGAATGCATCATGGGCAACGTCGTCTCGGCCGGACTCGGTCAGAATCCCGCGCGACAGGCCGCAATTTACGGTGGATTGTCTCCTGAGGTGGGTGCCATGACTATAAACAAAGTTTGCGGCTCCGGGCTCAAAGCTGTCGCTCTCGCATCGCAAGCGATTCAAACTGGCGATAGCACTTTAGTTGTAGCCGGCGGCATGGAATCGATGACCAACGCGCCTTATCTTCTTCCGCAAGCGCGCAAAGGATTGCGCCTTGGCGATTCGCAGATCGTCGATTCGATGATTCGCGACGGCCTCTGGGACATTTACAACGATTATCACATGGGCGTCACCGGCGAGAACGTTGCCGAAAAATATGGCATCACCCGCGAAGAGCAGGACGAGTTCGCAGTGAACTCGCATCGCAAAGCTGTTTCGGCAATTAAAGAATGCAGATTCAAATCGCAAGTCGTCCCCATCGAACTTCCTGCAAAAAAGAAAGGCGCGGCTCCGGTCATTTTCGATAAAGACGAATCTCCGCGCGAAGACACCACCATTGAAATTCTGCGCTCGCTCAAGCCGGCTTTCAAAAAAGACGGAACCGTTACCGCCGGCAATGCCCCGGGAGTGAACGATGGCGCGGCTGCCGTGGTTGTGACCAGCGCCACCAAAGCCAAAGAGCTCGGAGCGAAGCCGATGGTCCGCATCGTCGCTCAAGCCACCAGCGGAGTCGATCCCAAATGGGTCATGATGGCGCCCGTGGGCGCTGTCCGCAAACTCTGGGAGAAGACCGGATGGAAGAACGAAGACGTTGATCTCTACGAACTGAACGAGGCGTTCTCCGTGCAGGCGCTGGGCGTGATGCGCGAACTCGGCCTCGATCCGGAAAAAGTGAACGTCAACGGAGGCGCGGTAGCCATCGGCCATCCCATTGGCGCGAGCGGCGCGCGCGTTCTGGTGACGCTGATTTACGAAATGATCCGCCGCGACGTACACCGCGGAATCGCGGCGCTCTGCCTCGGTGGAGGGAACGCTGTGGCGATGGCGGTCGAGCGGTAGTGGTCGTGGCGCGAGGCCACCAAAAAAGTGAGTGAGGCAAACGGGCGTCTCGCCCGTCCGCATATTGTGTCTGCAAGCTTACCGCGTGGAGCTTTACCGGAGACCCGGTCGCGAAGCGACGCCGAGTTCCTAAACGCTTCCCTCTTGCTTCTCTCCCGTGTCTTTTGCCGGGCTGAGGCTTCGTCCGTCGCTAGCGTGGTGAATATCGATCGTGCCATTCACGTTGTTCAGTCTGATCTGTGCGCCGCCACCGCCCAACTCCCCGCGCAGGTCGTGTCCCACAAAACGATGATCGTTGGTATGCAGCCCGAAGTCGTTGTCGATTCCGCCACTCACCGTGTTGGCTTCGATGCTGGCCTTTGCGTCTGAAGGCAAAGTCAAATCAATGCTGCCGTTCACCGACGACAATTCAACTTCACCCGCAGCGCGATCAAACTTTGCCTCGAGCTCGCCATTGACCGTGTTCAGTTTGGCCTTTCCGCCCAGCTCTTTCGCGCTCAGCGTGCCGTTGACGCACGAAGCGCGAACTTCACCTTGCACTCCGGCCACATCCAGCGATCCGTTTACGAGCTTGATTTCATCCAATTTCGCTTTGCGCGGCACCGTGAGGGTGTATTCGACCGATGCAAAATCGTGATGGCCGCCCCAGTCTTCGTTATCTTCCTTGGCATAATGCGTCTCGATCGAAATCGAATTGGCGCTGGCGTTAATCCTGATCTCAGTATTCTTCAGTTCTTTGTCGTTGCTGGCGCGTTTGACGGCGTCGACTTTAACTTCGTTCTGGTCCCAGGCCGTGATGTGCACCGCGCCGTTAATGTTCTGCAGCTCGATGCGGCCATCCGCAGCCAAGGGATAAGTATGATGAAACTCTTCGGTGACTCGCTCTTCTTTATCCCCTGCGTGGGCCAACGCGGAGTTCAGCATCAGCGCCAAAAACGCGCCTAGGATTGCGCCCGTCCAGGTGGCCAACCGTCGATTTCGTTGCATAACCTCCTCCATGATCTCGTTAGACGGAGGAGGCCGCGAATGGTTAGGCGGTTTTGTCGAGGTTCCCGGTCGGAGTTTTGCCAGCTTCCGAGATTACATACGCAATCAGAATAGCCATCATGGGTTCAATGGGATGGCGATAGCGCGAATGTGGATAAACGAAGTAATAGATGGCCGGATAGCAGAGTATCAGCCAGAAGAAGAGCCACGCGCCGGGTCGTCGTTTACGAAGCGCGCGTCCGAGTCCCCAGAAGGCGAGAATTGACGAAGCCAGAAACGCGGAATTATCCACCAGGGCTGACATTTCTGATGACCGCGGACGCCCGCCCCAGTAATAAACGAACCGCTTAAAGCTGATCCAGAAAAAGCGTCCATAGTCGGCGCGGATAAAATCCATGGCCTGACGCTTGCGATCCGTGATGTAGGCCACCTCGCCCATCTGTTCGTACTGCTGCAGCGCCAGCGCATTCTGCGTTGGGTGCAGGTAAGACATCCAGGTGCCATCCGCGCCCGGCCCATTGCCGAGCCGAAGCTCCGCGCCGAAGTTCGAACGAATAAAAATAAATTTGCCGAACGTTTCGTAGTTTCGCACCAGCCAAGGCGCAATGGTCGCAACAAAGAAAATTGCCGCCAACGCGGCGCCGGTCAAAGATCGCTTCCCTGTTCTCCATCTGCGGTACCACGGCCACAATCCGGACGCGGGCAGAAATGTGACCAGTGACGTATTGGTCAGGACCGCCGCACCCCACAGCAAGCCGAATGCAATCCAGGGCATAGTGCCATTTAGATTTTCCAACTCCAGCGCCAACCAAAAAATGACCGCGAGCGATAATGCCGCCAGGCTGGTCTCCCAAACCCAGCGCGTTGACCAGTACATGACCGTGGGCAACAGCGCCCAACCCCATGCGCTCCACACGGCAACTTTTTCGCTGAAGCATTTTCGTGCGATTAGAAAAATCGGAATGCAGGTCAGCGCAGAGAGAATGCTATTGATGGTCAGGAGAATGAATGCAGAGGCGTGCGAATAAACGCCGGTCAGTTTAAAAACCGCGGCAATTAAATACGGATAGAGCGGGGGTTCCCAAGCCGTCGGGCCAGTCGCCGGGCCGAATGGATCGGCAAATCCCCGCCCCGTTGCGATGGCGTGCCCGATCCTTCCCATCTCATACCCGAAGCCAAAATCATTTTGATCAGGTTTGAACTTATAGGTGTGAGCTATCAGAATGTATGCCAGCCGCAGGGCAAAAGCGATTGCCATCACCCAAACCAGTGATGCTCGAGCGCTAAACCACCAATCGACCAAGCCGCAACGATCCGAAATAGCTTTGGTCTGATTCGAGGGCGAGACTTGGGTCATGCCAAGTCTAGCTTCTCACAAAACCGAGGGGGAGGCGCTGCTGGCTGTTGCGAACTTGAAGAAGAGAAAGAAGCCTTTAATCGCAAAGCACGCTAAGGTTTCGCAAAGATCGCGCAGAAAGATAGAAACCGATCGAATCGAGGGCTTGTTCGAATCGGCGGTGGTGTCTCTCGATCAATTTTCCAAGGGCGCATTTTTATGAAACATCTTTCTTTCTCTCCGCCATCTGCCGCTTCCTCATCGGAAAAGCCGCGGAAAAATTGACATGAGGTTTGTCGCAACCCTAGACTCTCAACTTCAGGACAACTCTCATGCCTTACACCAAACTCACCACCCAATCGGAGCTTCCCGGCGATGGGGAAGCCAAGGAGTTCGAACTGGGCGACAAAGTCATTTGCGTCGCCAATGTTAACGGCACCATCAGCGCCATGGATAACGTCTGCCTGCACATGGGTGGACCGCTCGGGCAGGGATTCATCGACGGCAACAAAATAGTCTGCCCGTGGCACGGATGGGAGTATGACCTTAAGACGGGTGCGATGGCTGACGATCCTAAATCCAAAGTGGCCGTGTACCCGGTCAAAACCGAAAACGGGGACGTACTCATCGATATTTGATGGTCGTTATTCGCTAAAAAATCGGGCGGCGCCGGAACATGCCTGTTCCGACTATCCGCCCGTACAATACCCCTACCTTAACGAGTTGAAGATTCTTTCGCGCTCTGCACCGCGCTTACAAATGCGCGCGCATCAGCATTCGGCATTTCTACCGTTCCAGCGAGAATGTCCTTAAAGGGAACGTCCTTGCCATACCACTCGCGGGTAGCTTTGTCATCCTGCTGCAATTCAGCGCCATTCAAAGAGGCGCCAATGAACGCACCCTTGCTGGCGGAATAGGTCAGAATTCCGGCTTTGTAGCCCGCATCAGCTGAAGCCGACCGTCCGACTGGTCCGGCAGCCGCTGAGACGTCCGCGCCGACCTTGATGTGACCCTGGAGCAGGTCGTTCATTCCCTGCTCGTTCATGATGAACATCACCAGATCGGTGCTCTTGCCGCCAATTTGCGGTCCCCAGCTAATTCCGGATACCGAAAATGGCGCCGGTGCGCTCCAGCTGCCATTGCTGGTGCGGCAGGTTGCCACGCCGGTTCCATGTTCGCCGCCCACAATAAATGCGCCCTTTACCAGCTTCGGGATCACGGCGACGCACTTCGCGCCTTCGAGCACCTGATTCGGGACGCCCTGGTCCGGCGCGGAAGAACTGATGTGCTGAATTACTTCGGCTGATTTTTGCAGTTCGCCGACATTTTTAGAATCTTCGTCTGCCGCCCAGCCGATCGAGGCCAGGCACACCACCACAACTCCTATTGATAGTAACTTCATAATGATTACAGCCTCCTGTTTTTAGTCTTTCCAGTCGCTCTTTCGATTCCATCAACACGGCAGCGGTTTTCCTCTGGAAGTAGGTATCCAGCGCAGCTGGCCAGAGCAGGCGTGAGCACCGGAAGTGAAAACGCGTTGCAGGCTCGATTCCATAGGACTTAGGCTGCGGGGTTTGCAGATCGACAGTCCACGCTTGCAAAAGAATCTAAAGGCAGGAACTCAAATCGGAAGTTGCGAGTTCTTTGTTTTCCAGCCCACATACAAAAAGGCCACCCGGCAACAGGGTGACCTTTTCTTTAAGGGAGAATAGTTCCAACGGAGGGTAAACGCCGTCAAAACTTTCTGGCGAAATCTTATGAGCCAGAAACTAGGGTGTCAAGGAAACTTTTGATAAATAAATCGTTTGTTTTCAATGCATTGTACAAAAGTTGTCAGAAACACAGAAATGCTTCAAATTGAGACAAAAGGGCTGTCCATATCTTTCAACTGACGTTGATTGAAGAACTTACGCCCGGGTTGGCCGACTTTTCAGCGTTATCCGACAGATGCAATGAGATAAATTCGATCTCTTCCGACCGATCAAAAACTTTGCCCGGCAACAGGCGTTTTAACGCCAAACGGAGGCCGCCAAATGCGATTCCCGCGATGATCGAAAGCCCGCAAACAATCGCGGCGAGCAGGATTCCGCCCACGATCAAATTCGCCGCGTTGTCGCGACGCGTAAAGTTTGTTCTTTCGTTCCAGGTCACATCGGCGTCGTAGTTAACATCAGAAACCAGCGACTTGGCATCACCCGAAGAAACCGGTCCACTCGCGAGAACCAGAATTGGTCCGGTACGTTTTGCGGTTACGATCGAATCCAACTCATGCCCTTGCTGTGCCGACTCAATCTGCTTCAATTGCGTGGCCGCGATCTGCGGCGTCGGATAACTGATCAGCATCAATGTCGCACGCGCTCCCGAAAGGTTATAACCTCCGAGCACGACTTCCGCACCCTTGCTGAAATCAACGTACTTTACTGGAAGCGGCGCTCCAGTGGCTTCCAGAGCGAGCGGGCCGACCACATACTTCGCGGTGTTTTTTATGTATGACTCCTTCGGCAGATATGCAGGAAGCCCCGGCAGGTTTGCAATAGAACCACCGGGCCTGGGAAGCGCCTCAGCCAGTTCGCGCAATTCCGCAGCCGACATGGCGGAGAGCTGTTGAAAAACTGCGTCCACCAGAATGTTGCCTCTATAAAAGAGAACACGTTCGTTCAGCGACGCGCCCTGGTCACCAATTCTCTCGTTCAACATCTGCGGCATCTTGTAGAAGGTGAACGCACCATAGGCCCCGCTCGCATCCTCAAACCGCGCGGCTTTGATCTTCAGCTTTCGCCCATCGGCTCGCGAGTACGTCCCTCCCGCAAAATCGGTGAAGCCGTACTCTTTCAACAGCGCGCCATTCGTGGGATCGGCGGATTCGGAATTACCACCGGTTTGCGCAGGCGCTGCAAGGTGCCAGCCGCCAAATGCTTCCGGAAGAATGGGAGGTGGAGTTGCGGTTCCTGCTAAGCATACAGTCGCTGCCGCTAGCTGAAGGCAAACAATTGAAATGAATCGATGTACTCTCATGAAGGCTGGGGGCGTGAAACTCCCAATACTTAGACTACAGAGCAGGGGGGAAAGTTTCCACTGGACCTGCCTAGTCGGCCGAGGATTTCTGCATCTGGCTGGCGACCTTGAGCCCACCCAGGCCGTCCACGTAACGTGAGATCCCGTGGTAGAGAGACTCGGCTATGCGTTGCCGATACTCTGGAGTCCGCAGCCGCCGCTCATCGCCAGGATTGCTGATGAACGATATCTCCGCCAGAATCGATGGCATGTTGGCCCCAATCAGCACTACGAAAGGAGCTTTCTTCACGCCGCGGTTGCGCTCTCCGGGATTCTTAGTCGACAGACCGGTATGCAGCGCGCCCTGAACGTCTGAAGCAAACTCCCTGGACTCCTCTATCTTCTCTTTAAGAGCGATTTTCTTCACCAGGTCCTGCAATTCGTGGATGGATTTGTCGGAGGCGGCATTTTCTCGGGCCGCAACTTCCAGCGCCTCGGGCGATGAGGTGAAATTCAGATAATAAGTTTCTACCCCGCGCGCATCCGGATCATGGCTGGAATTGGCATGCACGGAAACAAATAGATCCGCCTGCTCCTGGTTCGCGATGGCAGTACGGGTCTCGAGCGGGATGAAAGTATCATCGCGGCGGGTAAAGACCACCTGCGCGCCGAGGCGCGCTGATAGCAATTTGCCCAGGCGCTTACTCACATCGAGCACCAGCTCTTTTTCGAGGAGGCCGTTTGGCCCGATAGTGCCGGTATCGTGACCGCCATGCCCGGGATCGATGACGATCTTGCCAATCCTTAGTCCCAGCGTTCTGATTAACGAGCGGTCGCCGTCCGATGTAGGCTGGGCTTCGCGCATTGGACGGGCCAGCGCGATCTGAGTTTTCGCACGTTTGGATTTCGCCAGCTTCGAGCTTCCATCCGTTTTCGATACCTTATTAACCGATTCATCCGCAGCCTCGCTCGGCGGATCATCCGCGTCAGCTTCTGCGATAACTCTCTTCGGAACATCACGATTCTCGGCGTCAGTAGAAACACTGGTGGATTTCTCGGTCGCACGCACCACCTTGCCGTCACCCTCACCGTGGGAGCAATCGCCATTCGAGGCGGCATCGGCGCAAGCCGTTTCGCTTGCGGGGGAATTGCCCGTGACATCGATCACCAGTCGCGGCGGGTCCGACTCTAACGATGCGTTGAAGCTGGCGCGCCCGTCCGTCTCAATCACAATGCGCGCGCGCCCCGGCTTGTACTGCGCCATGCGGATCTTCTTAACCCGACCGTCGTCCACATTCACGCTTGACCCTAATAACCGGGAGACCAGCCGCGCATTTTTCAAATCGAAGAATACCCGGTCGGGATGATCGAGGCGCTGCGACTCGAAGCGTACGTCCTGTTCAAGGTTGATGGTGATGCGCGTGTAGTCCGCTTCGGATGTGTGCTTGATCGAATTGACTTGAACGATCTTGTCGGAAGTTCCAGATCGTGATTCAGTCTTCTTATCAGAAGTGTCTTTCGCAGTGGACTCGTGTGCAGCGCGGTCATCGTCATCAGAGGTCTTGGCTCCCGCCTGGTCGACGTCGTCCTCTGGAGCTGGTTGCAATGACGCAAGTTCGGCTCGCGCCTCCTTCACCAGATCGCTGTGCTGATAACGGCCGAGGAAATCCTCAAATGTAGAGCGCGCATTGGCGTCGTCTCCTAAATCGTTCTTATATATTTCGCCAATGGCCAGCAGCGCTTCGACTCGATGTTTGCTCCCCGGGTATTCCCTTCTGAGGAATTTGTACTCGCGAACCGCTGAGTAGAGCGCCATGTCATCTTTGAAATGCCGGCCCATTTCCGCGGTGAGTTCCGCGACAATGAAGGCGCTGCCGTCCGCTTTGCTGGAAGTGGGCGCCTCGAGAACGACGCGACGGTAGGAGGCGATTACGGTTTCATACTCGCGGCGGGTGCGGGCTTGCGCGGATCTTCCGCTTAAGGTTTCGCGTTGCGATTCGGCTTTATTGAATTGGGTTTCAGCCCAGGACTGGGATCGATGAATTGCCGGCTGCGCCAGTGCACTAGACAACAGCAAGCAGGCGAATGCCGTCCATCTTAATTGCGACACACCAAGAGTGGATCGGCCAGCAAAGCCGGACGCGTGCCTCACGCTTCGCCTGGAAGCGATATTTTTCAAGTGTCAGTCCCTGAGAGATTTCAGTCCTGCACTACTACAACAAATACCCTACCTTAAGATGCCTCAGTCAGTGTTGCTGATGTAAAGTACCCCACGTACGTCGCGCTGCACACGGACCGGCTCCCGCGACGTACCGGGGAAGAAATAACTGCCGCCCATGCTCCCACCATAGAGTTGGGTAATGCGCTTCACATAGTTACGGGTCTCGGCATAATGCGGGATGCCAGCACTCCGCGCCACGGCTCCTGCACCGGCGTTATAAGCGGCAAGACTCAAACGAACATCGCCACCATAGCTGTCCAACAAGTCCTTCAAGTGCCGGACGCCCGCGTCGATGTTTTCCTCGGGATTGAATGGATTCGTTAATCTCATCTGCCGCGCGGTTTGCGGCATAAGCTGCATCAACCCCATTGCTCCCTTGCGCGAAACCGCGTTGGGATTGAAGTTCGATTCAACCTTCACCAGCGCGCGCACCAGGTTCGGATCCACGGCGTGGCGATCGGCGGCTTTATTAATTGCGTCGTCGATCTCCTTTTGAGTAAACCCATGGCGCAACGGAGAGTTTTGCTCAGATTGAGGCTTGTCGAGGTATTGGTCGACCTCGGCCGCTGCCGATCTCGCCGCCTTAACGTTGGCGTGCGGCACCGTTTTCCAATGATGCTCGGTGGTGCTCCAGAAAACTAAGCGGTTCTGCTGCGAGCGGAAGGTTGGTGCCGACACCGCTGTCGCACTGAGTTCCCGTTGACTGCTACGCCGTGAATTTGAGGTCACAATGTCATTTACATAGACTTTATGGCCGGAGTCGTCGGTGGCTGCCGTGATAGTGGCACTACTGGCCGCCCACACGCTTGTCGTGAGCGAAAGGAAGGTCGCGATCGCAACGGTCATTAATGCGATTTTCAGGCGTTTGCGCATACCGGGTCAGTACTCCACAGGCAGAACACACGCCTGCGCCTACCTTCCCAGAGCCTGACGGAGAATTCCTACCAGAGTAGGTCAATTATAGGTTTCCGGGCAGGTATGAACAATGAATCAAGAGTGAATCGAACCACGATGGTAATTTAAGGTAACCTCTACCAAATCATAAGGTTGTGTGGTTACCTTCGGGTCGGTTGCAATCTGTTGATTCCAAACCAGGTATACTTGGCTTGAAGTTTTTCCTTTTCCCCTCCCGGTCTTGGATTGCAATCAGTGGAGCAAATTGGCAATGTGTGGCATCCAACGATGCAAGCCCAAACTCAGGGCATCAGATTGCTGAACTTGCCGTTTTCTATCTCTTTAATATGTGCGGTTTTAATGATTGTCACCAGCGCTGGTGTCAGCGCACAGACCACCCTGCCCGACACCCCGCAACCGCAGCCCTCGTCCCCGGCTCCTGCGACCTCGACTAAACGGAAGCAACGCGAATACAGCAAACACCACATTCTTTGGGTGATCCCTAACTACCGCGAAGATGAGGGTGGGGCGGAATTTAAGCCCCTTACTTCAAAGCAAAAACTGAAGCTCGCTTTTGACGATTCGTTTGATCCGACAGCATTTCTAGTCGCCGGGGTTTTCGCCGCGGACTCCATGGCTCAAAAGCAATATGCCTTCGGGCAAGGCGCCGAGGGTTTCGCTAAATACTATGGAGGCGCCTTTGCCGATCAGGCCATCGGCAATATGATGAGCGAGGCGCTGTTTCCCATAGCTCTGCATCAGGACCCGCGCTATTTCGAAAAGGGAACCGGTGGTTTTTTGCGGCGAACCGGATACGCCCTGAGCCGTGAAGTCATCACTCGCGGAGATGATGGCCGCAACCACCTCAACACATCAGAGTTGGCAGGAAACGCGGTGGCCGCCGGAATCTCCAACCTCTACTATCCCGCGGTCGATCGTTCACTGGGAAACACGGCGAACAAATGGTCGCAACAAATCGCGCTTGATGCGGCCTTCAATATCATGAAGGAATTTTGGCCAGATGTTCGCCACAAGGTTTTCCATCAGTAAGGCCGCGCACGTCGGAACTGCGCGCCTTAACGTTCATGTGTATTCATAAACCGAATCTTCCAAATTCGTGAGTCTCACCTTTTACTTCTCTCACAGCAGGAACTTGCCTTTTGTTTTCATCGCGACCTAAGCTTTGTTTATCCCGCCTATAGATTTCTTTTTCCAAAATTTCTCTAATCGCGTCAAAAAAAACAATCAATTGGACACGTTTCCCGCTACCCAATACTTTCTCAGCCACTAGCTAGGGCAGGCGTGGGGCATGCAGGAATCAAGAGAACAACAAAAACCGCTCCCCATCGATGCGCGCGCAATACGAGATCGATAAGCGATCCAGCTTTCAAAGGAGATTAAAACCTTGCGCATACGATTGTTGTTTCTTTCATTCTTGCTTCTAGCATTGATGGCCATGCCATCTCAGGCGCAGAACGCTCCATCGGACTCTCAGAGCTCCCCGGCTTCGGCGCCTTCAGATACCGCTGCCAGCCAGACTAAACCCGCCGACCCGGCGCCGCTGCCCATGCCCTCGATGTCGGGACCGCTGCAGACCGCGGTGCCGCATGAGGTTGAAGGCGGAAAACTTGCAGTTACAGGCATTCTGACCGGCATGGCCTGGTCGGAAGGAAATCACGTTGCCGGTGACGATGCCACGCATTACGACGTTAGCAATGCTCAGCTCTTCGTTCAAAAGACCAGCGGCTGGTGGCAATTCTACTTGCAGGGCGGCGCCTATAACATTCCCGCTATCGGCGTGCCGTTCATCTCCACAGCGGACACCGTAAAGAACATCTATGGGCCGTTTCCGCAGGGTTATGCCAAGTTTGTCAAAGGAAATTTCAACGTAGAAATCGGCGCATTGCCTACTCTGATCGGCGCGGAGTACACCTTCAGCTTCCAAAACATGAACGTCGAGCGCGGCCTGCTCTGGGGCCAGGAAAACGCGATCAACCGAGGGGTTCAACTGAACGAAACCTATAAGAAGTGGGCGCTGGCGTTGAGCTGGAACGATGGCTTTTACTCCAACCGCTACACCTGGCTTACAGGTTCGGTAACATACGCCTTCAACGCCGCGAATAGCTTCGCCTTCGTGGGCGGCGGCAACGCTGGTGCGTATGCAAAAAACACGCTGGCCACACCTCTCGCGCTGAATAACTCGGAGATCTACAACCTGATTTACACCTACACCAAGGGAAATTGGGTGGTCCAGCCATATTTCCAGATCACCGATGTTCCGACCAACGCGAAGATCGGAATAACTCAGGGTGCGGGCACGCGCAGTGGAGCGTTCCTGATGACTTACAACTTCAAGCGCGGGTTCTCACTGGCGCCCAGGGTTGAGTACATCGTGACCACGGGAAGCGTCAGCAACGGCGCAGTCAACTTGCTCTACGGTCCGGGCAGCGGCGCATTCTCTTTTACCGTGACACCGACTTATCGAAAAGACGCGTTTTTTCTGCGCGGAGACCTGGCGATTGTTCACGCGACCAGCATGACGCCAGGCTTTGGTTTCGGAACATCTGGCCAGAGCGCAAATCAACCGCGCGGCGTTCTTGAGGCAGGCTTCATGTTCTGACGCGCCAGGGCGCGATGCAACAGTAGGGTTTCGTGGAACAGCCGCAGCATGGGCTGAACAATATGCGGGTTGGCTTGGAGCGCGCAAACTCCTGCCATGACCACGATGGTTTTCAGGCCAGCCCGCACCAATTTTTAGAGGAGCATCCACGTCGATGAGCCCGAAGTTAGATCAGAATCCCTCGATTCAAACTCCAAGGAGAAAAAACTAAATGGCCGACGCACCCGCTGCTGAGATGAAACCGACTCTAGGTCTAACCGGATTGACGATGAACGCAATGGCGCTTATCGCTCCCGGCGCATTCCTCTGGCTCACTTTCGCCGGACAGGCTGCTGCCGGCGCAACTGCGCCGTCAATGTGGATGGGCATTCTGTTTGCTACCGTGCTCTGTCTCGCCACTGCCGTCTGTTATGCGGAAATGGCAAAGCTCTATCCAGGGACCGGGAGCTCCTACTATTTCGCCGAACAATCGTTCCTCAACCACGAAAAGGCGTGGCCGTACGCCCGGCTGGCGAAGTTCATCGTAGGCTGGGGCTCCCACCTTTACTACTGGATTTATCCAGGAGTGATGGTCGGCGTCATTGGAGTTATCTCCGGCTACCTCGTGGGCACATTGTGGCCGAACTTCATGAGCGCTTCCAATCCTGGGCCAATGTTCATGATGGCGGTCGCCATCGTGTTCGCTTTTGCCGTCGCCTACATTGCGCACCGAGGGGTTAATGGCTCGACGTCGGTGAACATAGCCATCAACGTAATTCAGATCAGCGCCTTGCTCGTATTTACAGTAATCGCTCTCGGCTATCGCGTGAATCATCCCCCGGGAAGCATTGCATACCAATTCGACGCGCAAACCAGCGCCGCTTACAGCTATGAATTCGCGACTACCACTACAACGGTAAACGGCCAGGCGACTGACACGATCGTCCGCAGCGCAGACGGCACGCCGCAACCCAAGCTCGACGCCGCCGGCAAGGCGGTTCCCTATCACATCAGCTATCCCGAAAAAGACGCGAGCGGTACATTCGTATCGCACCCCACCGCACGGTCGGTGCTCGGGATGCACAACTTCGGATGGATGTTCGTGCAGGCCACAATTGCCATTCTGATCCTGGTCGGATTTGAGTCCGTGACCTCGATGGGAGGCGAGGCCAAAAACGCTAAACGCGATGTGCCGATAGCCGTCATAACATCGTTGCTGGTCCAGGGCTGCTTCTGTTACCTGCTTGAATATTTTGCAGCCAATTACTTTCTCAACAGTGGTTATCCCATGTCGTTCGCCGGTGGTTCGGCCGCCCCGATTGGCGACATGATGACCATTGTCGGCGATGCGCTGTTCGGCGCCGGACGCGGTCGAATATTCATGCTGGTTGAGGCGGCGACGGTATTCCTGGCCCTCATCGGCACCACCCTCTCGTGCATTAACACCGGAGCGCGCGTTACTTACGCCATGGGCAAGGACAAAGAATTGCCTGATTCGATGGGGCTCTTACACTCCCGCAATCTCACTCCCCATCGCGCCATCTGGACCCTGGCAATTATTTCGGCCATCATCGGTTGCGTTACCGTGGTGGTGTTCTTCGGTGATGCTGCCGCTCCTTCAGATTCGGCAATAGCTGCATTGCCGCATGGGTTCTGGTCCAGCTTCGGGTACACAACCCATGACAAGATGGCGGCTCTACCCAACACCTTTCTTACCACGACCCTCGCCTCCAACTTCGGCACGTTCCTTCTGTACATGCTGAGTTGCATAACCTGCATCGTGTGCTATCACAAGCATCCGAAATTTAAACTGGTGCGTCATCTGCTGATTCCGGTCTTTGGTCTTTTGGCGAATCTCGCATGCATGGCCTTCTACGTCATCGGCCCATTCATGGGATATGGCACCAAGTTGGAACCGCTGATCGCACTGGGCGTGGCTTTGGTCTGGGGAATCTACGGGGGCGTATACTTCCTCCGCGCCAGCAAGGTTAGCGGACGCACAACCCTCGTGCAACAGGCAGGGGCTGCTTAAGAACGTAAAGCGAGGAATCGGCTGTTTAAGATCGACACACCTGGTTCCTCGTTATATCCGCTGTCCGAAAAACACGTGATTCAGGCCGGATGTTGGAGCGTCATGTTACAACATCACAGAGGCATTCCATTCAATGCCGCCAGAGCCGACTCTGGCGGCCAAACCTTTTCAGGAAGTTCCATGCTCGATATAGAGTTTGCCGAACTTTCCGACGCAGGCAAGGTACGCGAACACAACGAGGATTATGTCGGCCACGCCGCTCCCGCAAAGCCAGAAGAAGCGCGAACGCACGGCTGGCTTTTCGTGCTGGCTGACGGAGTCGGCGGGCAAGACAGAGGAGAAGTTGCTTCCCGCACCGCGGTGGAGGCAACGCTATCGTCGTTTCGCGTCGCCCGTGCTGACGAATCGCCCGGTGGGATGCTACAGCGGCTACTCCAGAGCTCGAATCTCAAGGTTTACGAGACCGCTGCGGCCTCAGGGCCCGGCGGCAGCTCGATGTGTACCACCTTGGTCGCATGCCTCGTGCGCTACGACCGAGTGACCATCGCTCACGTGGGGGATTCGCGCTGCTACTTAATCCGCCGCGGACAAGCCAGCATTCTTACTCAAGACCACACCCTGGTAGGCGAACAAGTGCGCATGGGATTGCTTTCGCACGAGGAAGCCGCAGAATCTGAAAGGCGCCACTTGCTCAGCCGATCTCTGGGGGCAAACATGTTCGTGAATGCCGAAATTAACCAGCATCAGGTACTGCCCGGCGATCTCCTGCTGCTTTCAAGCGATGGGCTGCACGGATCAGTAACACCGACGGAAATCGCCGCCATCACGACCAAGTTCCACGATCTGTCCGAAGCGGCGCATCAACTCGTCACTTTGGCCCGCGAGAAAGACGGCGGGGACAACATCAGCGTTCAGCTCCTTCGTATCAGGGGCATAGAGCGAATTGGTATGTACCGCGGTCGACCCTACAAACTTCGATAGAGTGCCAGGCAGGTTCCATCCCCGATTCCTGTCACTCCGAATCCGGTTCAGTGTGGAAACCCGCTGTTTGCCTGCAGATTTCATAAGATTGCCTTTTACGGACTCTTTACGGCTTCTTCTGGCATGATGGAGATGAGCACCAAATGCTTAGTCCCCTATCGCTCAACATGACCGGACTTCATACTGGCGAAAAACTCGATCATTACTTGATTGAAAACTTAGCTGCCCGAAGCGGCATGGCCTCTATTTTCCGCGCCATCGACGAGCGCACCGGCCAAACAGTCGCCATCAAGATCCCCCACCCGGAAATGGAAGCCGACCCGGTTTTTTACGATCGCTTTCAGCGCGAGCAGGAAATCGGCGAAAAGCTCGATCATCCCGGCGTAATGAAAGTCTTTCCAAATGGCGACCACAGCCAGGTTTACATGGCTATGGAATGGGTCGATGGCCGTCTTTTACGCCAGATCATGAACGAGCAGAAGAAGTTTCCTGCCGAGCGCGCCGTCAATGTTGCGCTGCAAATCGCTTCCGCTCTCGATTACATACACTCGAAAGGCGTCGTACACCGCGATCTCAAGCCCGAAAACATCATGGTGGACGCGCAAGATCGGATTAAGCTCATCGATTTCGGCATCGCCGCCAACGTCGGTTCAAAGCGCCTCACCTTCGCCAAATTCACCCAGACTATGGGCACGCCCGATTACATTTCTCCGGAACAAGTCAAAGGAAAACGCGGCGACGCACGTAGCGATATCTATTCCCTGGGAGTCATGCTTTACGAAATGCTGACCGGCAGAGTCCCGTTTACCGGATCGAACGCGTTCACTATCATGAACGACCGTTTGCTCAACAATCCGGTGCCCCCGCGTGAAATTGATCCGTCGATTTCACCCCAGCTGCAGGAGATCATCTACCGCGCCATCGAGCGCGACCCAGGGAAACGCTACCCATCCGCCCGTGAATTTGCTCATGATCTGCAACACCCGGAGCAGGTGGGCGTAGCCGAACGCGAAGAGCTCAGCAATTGGAAGGTGCGTCGCCAGCCACGAACTCGTCAGATTCTTTTTTACGTGGCCCTGGCATTGATACCCATAGTGGTTTTCGGTCTACTGCTCTATGTTGCCCGCCATTGATGGCCTCATCGCTGAATGAATTCTTCTGTGTGCACGACAAATTCCGGGTAAGCGTCGGCGCCCAGTTCGTGCAAATCCATTCCCTGCCGTTCCCCTTCAATGCTGACGCGGTATGGCACGAACCGGTTCAATAGCCGGTTCACTCCATAGGTAAATGGCAGAACAAATCCAAGCAGAGTGGCGATGCCCACCAACTGCGCAGTGAACTGCCCCGAGTGGCTACCTGATTGAGGCGCGCTGCTGGTCGGAAATTGGGCAAAGAGTCCTACCGCCAGTACTCCCCAAATTCCTCCTACCGCGTGGGCAGAAATCGAGCCCCCGGGATCATCCACTTTTAGTCCGAATTCAAACCATTCGACCGCGTACGTCACTAGAACGCCGGCAATCGCTCCCACCACGACTGCTTCTGCCGGCTTGATAAACAGGCAGCCGGCGCTGCTGGCCACCAAACCGCCAATCCATCCGTTGCACGTGAGAGACGCGTCAGGCCTGCCGAATCGCAGACCGGTAAATACCAGCGCTGCCAGCCCGCCAGAGGCTGCGGCCAAAGTGGTGTTGACCGCTACCAGCACAGTCTCTCCGGCAGTCGCTCCGCCAAACAGAATCGCCCCAGCCGAATTTAGACCTAGCCAACCCACCCAGCAGAGCATGGCCCCAAACATTACCAACACCGCGTTGTGCGCCGGTATCGCGTTGGGCATGTTGGTCGACGAATATTTGCCGCGCCGGGGGCCCAGGATCCACACAATACTCAAGGCGCTCAAACCACCCACCGCCTGAATCCAACTCGAGCCGCCCACATCGATAAAGCCGTAACCCAACCCATAGTTACTGCCGACTTGTTGCAGCCATCCACCAAGCCGCACCCAATGCGCGAATAAGGGAAATGTGAAACCGGCAAACAATGCTGTGGAGGCGCACATTGCTCTCAATCGCCAGCGCTCCGCGGCAGCTCCTAGAGGGATAAGGGATGCGAGTCCGGCGCACAGCATGCTAAAAACTGCGATCAGCGAGGCAGAAGATCCCTCAAGCTCGAATTTGCGCAGGAAAAATGGTCCAGCACCGATCCAATCCCATTGCTTTCCCCCTGCGTTCAGGATGTGGCTTGGCGCTCCCACAAATCCTTGGACCGAAAAGCCGCACACAAAATAGGTGATCACTGCGACCGAAAGGATGCATAGGGACGCGATCAAGGTGTGTGCGGCCGCGCGGGAGCGCCCGAGGCCCGCATTCATGAGTGCGAGCCCGATGGCCGCTAATGGGACGAGCAAAATACAAACAACACAAACTACCGATGCTCCTTGCGAAAGCGTCGGCATAGGTAGATTGGTCACCCTCTTTCATCCTCCAAAACCAGATAAGAGCGCACAACCAGCACCAGCCCGATAACTTCCACGCCCAGGCCAGCAAGTACAAAAACTGTTAGCAATTTGATCGACCCAAGCAACGGCATGGAGGCAAGCACAATGAACCATCCAGCGACCAACATACAGAAACCGGCGAGCTTCATGGCAAGAATTCCTCGAACGAGCTGGTAGTTGATCGCAAGAACATCGCAATACTAAATCAACATTGCCTTCAATCAGACTGAAACTTATGGACTGCAGAAAAAAGTTCGTCTTGCGTGTCGCCTGACACGTCATTATTCTCATTGACGACGAGGAACAACAAGAAATCATGACCAAACTTGAGGCAATAATTCAGCCCAACAAATTCGAGGCCGTCAAAGAAGCGTTATCAGAACTTGGCGCGGAGGGCATGACAATCTCCGAGGTGCGTGGCCATGGACGCCAGAAAGGCCATACTGAGCAGTATCGCGGCCGAGAATACAGCATCGACCTGGTACCTAAAATCAAGCTCGAGGTGGTTCTCGCCGACGCTTTAGTCGAGGCCGCGGTGGGAGCGGTGATCAAAGCGGCAGCCACCGGTAAAATCGGCGACGGCAAGATTTTCCTGTCCAAGATTGAGGATGCGATTCGCATTCGCAACCAGGAACGGGGAGCGGCTGCGGTCTAATTTGTGGGTTATTCTGGGGTAGATTTCTACTCCGCCATTTTCTTTTCGCAGTCATTCCCATTAAACTTGGTGGCTTATGATCACACCCACGCAGCCGAATTTTAATCTGGTTAATACTCCTGAATATCGCGAAGCCTACGCTAACAGCGTGCAAGTGCGCGTTAGTGTCTGGGACTTTTTTCTGGTTTTCGGCACCATGCAGCAGCAAACGGAGAATCAAGTCGAAGTGCGTAACTTCCAAGGCGTATATCTGAGCCCGCAACAGGCGAAGGCGCTGGCGTCGATCCTGCATCAGAATGTGACCAATTACGAAAGCACCTTCGGCGAGATCAAACTCGATCCGCACGTGCAGAATCCCGGCCCCATACACTGAACTCTGGCCAACCAAGCACAACTCGGACCGGCGAAGACTGCTGGATTGTTTGTGCTTTTCGCCGTTCTTCTGATCGCTCTTCACGCTCCTCTCCTCCGGCTCCCATATTTCTGGGATGAAGCTGGATATTACATCCCCGCCGCCCGCGATCTTTTTTCCGGATCGTTAATTCCGTACTCCACGCCCTCGAACGCACATCCTCCGCTGGTGATGGCATGGCTCGCGCTGGCTTGGAAAATATTTGGCCAGAGCCAAATTGTGACTCGCTGCGCAATGCTGCTGCTGGCAGCGTTTTCGTTGCTGGGATTCTTTCGTCTGGCGCGGACGCTTGCGAACTCGACCGTGGCGGCATGCAGCACTTTGCTGGTTGCAATCTATCCGGTTTTTTTCGCGCAGAGCTCTCTGGCGCAAGTTGATCTGCCCGCCGCGGGATTGATCTTCTGGGGCCTGGATGCTTACTTCCACGGCAAGAATGTTGGGATGGCAATGGGAACGGGAATGGGAGTGCGGGCGTCCTGGCCCGTGCTCGTCTGGTTTTCCCTGGCTGCCTTGGCCAAAGAAACCGCGATCCTGATTCCCGCGGCGCTCATGTTGTGGGAACTTGGCGGGAGGTTCATTTGGAGAGGCTGGTCCGCAGTGGCTAAAGCCACGAAACAAGAAGCGCCGCGTATCGGCACGACTGAAAGTCGTGCCCTTCCCGTCGCGAGCAACTTCTCGTCCAAGAACCGATTCGCGGACACGTGGATGCTTTCCCTGACTGCGATCCCCCTCGCCCTCTGGTATGGCTACCACTACGCTCGCACCGGATTCGTCTTTGGCAACCCGGAATTTTTTCGCTACAACGTGCAATCAACCTTGCACCCCTTGCGAATTTTGCTCGCCCTTCTGCTCCGCATCTGGCAAACGTTTGGATATCTCGATCTCTACGTCCTAACTCTGGCTTGTGTCGTCGCAATGTGGTTCGCCCCGATCACCGATGCACTCGGCGAACGACCGCGAATTGCTGTCCCGGTTCAGTTCGCCTTTCTCGCTATCGCGATTGTTTATCTTGTTAGCCTTTCGATCGTCGGAGGCGCGGTACTGGCGCGCTATATGCTTCCCATAGTTCCGCTGGTGATATTGGTCTGCGTGTCGACCATCTGGCGGAGGCTGCGTGCGTGGAAGGCCGTGATCGCGGTCATCACGCTGGCATTCGTTTCTGCACTTTTCATAAATCCGCCCTACGGATTTTCGCCCGAAGACAATCTCGCTTACCGCGATTACATCCGCCTGCACCAGCACGCGGAACGATTCCTCGAACAGCGATATCCCAACGCGCGCGTGCTAACCGCATGGCCGGCCAGCGACGAACTCACTCGCCCGTATCTCGGTTATGTTCGCAAGCCGATTCAGGTGGTCAAGATCGAAGACTTTTCCGCCGAGCAGATTCTCTCCGCCGCAGATGCGCGCTCCCGGTTCGAAGTGGCGCTTGTGTTCTCCACCAAGTATCAGCCGGGGCCGACCATCTTCGACCGCTGGCGCCGATGGCAGGAATGGAAG
Source organism: uncultured Acidobacteriota bacterium (assembly GCA_963702345.1). Classification (GTDB taxonomy): domain Bacteria; phylum Acidobacteriota; class Terriglobia; order Terriglobales; family Acidobacteriaceae; genus Gp1-AA145. Next base: position 665,678 of record CAVPCD010000019.1, read on the forward strand.
TCACGCTACTTCGGTTATCACGTGGACCTGACGCCCGAAATCGCTACTTCGGTCTTAGGGGGAAATGTGGTTTACGTGGAGCGTCGCCGCGGCCAGTGGGTTGGGATTGTTGAGATGGAGAAGATTGAAGAGGCGAACCTCGTAGTCGCCCATTGAGATTTTTAGCACAAATTCCATCGTCACGAGCCTGTCATCCTGAGCGGAGGAATCTGATTCGCTTGCGAATCAGATTCCGGAGTCGAAGGACCTCGTGTATCCGGTAACGCAATAACACCTATCGAGGCATTCGCCCCCGAAACTTGAGACTTGGTGTAAAAACACCTCGATGATCGTGGAACTTAAGAGTAACGCGGGATCCTTCGACTGAAAGAAGCGATTCGGCGAATCGCTTCTCTCCGCTCAGGATGACAGGCTGAGGAGTTTAGGCCAGCAAGTGGCACGAGTGCGTCTTCACGATCAGCCACACCGGCCGTCCGGGTGCGAGTTGCAGCGAATCTCGGGCCGCCAGTGTGAGATGCACCGACATCTCGACTCCGCAGTCCACTCGGGCGACGACGATCATGTCCCGCTGCCAGAGTGAAAGTAGTTTACCCGGCAAAATATTCCGGGCGCTTAACCCGACCGGTGCCGACGTCGCCAGCAGTACATCGCCCGCACTGATCCCCACTCGCAACTTTGACCCGACGTCAGCTCGTACTAAGGGCGTCTCCAACTCGACTTCGCCTCCCCCGACCCTGCACATCATCGTGCCCCGCTCTTCGTGGATTGACGTAACCTGCGCATCAAACACATTTTCAAATCCCGCCAATTGCGCCACGGTTTCGCTGCGCGGCGCTGACATCACCTGGTGCGGAGTTCCCTCTGCAATAATTTTCCCTCGCTCCAGCATCAGCATTCTTTCGCCCAGCATGAACACTTCATCGCGGCTGTGAGTCACGTAGAGCACCGGAATCGGTAGCGCCTGAATCGAGCGCCGCAAGTCTTCCGCGATCTTCATCCTGACCGGCATGTCGAGAGCGGCCAGCGGCTCGTCCAGAAGCAAAACTGTAGGCTCGGTAACCAGCGCTCGCGCTAAGGCGACGCGCTGCCGTTCGCCTCCAGAGAGTTCAGCCGGACGCCGTGCGCGCAGCTCTGAAATGCCCAACGATTCGAGCGCACCCGCAACTCGCTGCTTTCGATCTTCTGCCTTTATGCCGCTCAATCCGTACGCAACATTCGCTTCCACCGTCAGATGAGGGAACAAAGCTAAATCCTGGAAGACGTATCCGATTTTCCTTTCAGTGGCTGCTAGATTGATTCCTTCCTCCGAATCGAAAAGCACTCGTTCTCCGGCGGAGATCCTGCCTTGGTCGGGATGAGCCAGACCGGCAATGCAGTCCAGCACCGTAGTTTTCCCCGCCCCCGATGGTCCGAATAAGATCGTGATTCCCTTCTCCACCGCGAAGGCGACATCCAGTTGGAATCCGCCATCTTCGCTGGCGAGAGTCCGCCGCACTCGCACTTGGAGTCCAGCCTTTCGGCTCGAATCCGAAACCATAGGTGGGTTCACGCGATTTAAGGTCGTGGCCATAAGCTCCAGAAGCGTCGGTTGAATGAATACACAACCGACAGCAAGAGAAACGCAATCACCAGCAGAACCAGCGAAGTGGTGTTCGCGGCGGCGTAGTTTAAATCCTGCACCTGATCAAAGATATTGATCGACAGCGTGCGCGTCACGCCTGGAATGTTGCCTCCGACCATCAGCACCACGCCAAACTCTCCGATCGTATGGGCAAACGTCAAAGCAACTCCCGTCACCAGTCCTGAAAGGGACAGCGGCACAATCACCCGCCAGAAGGTCCGAAACCTGGGTACGCCTAGCACTGCCGAGCCATTCAGCAACCGGCGATCGACTGCGGAAAACGCAGCGGCAAACGGCTGCACCGCGAACGGCAGACTGTAGATCACCGATCCGATCACTAGGCCTTCAAAGGTGAACGCCAGAGTGTGCCCGGTTATCGACTGCCACCATCGACCCAGAGGGCTGCGCGCGCCCAATGCGATCAACACATAAAACCCGAGAACCGTCGGCGGGAGCACGATCGGCAAAGCCACAACCGCCTCACACAGAAATTTCCACCGCCAGCGTGAGAAGGCGATCCAGTAGGCGAGCGGCAATCCGAGTACCAGCAGCACCGCGGTCACGATCGCTGCAAGCCGAAATGTCAGCCAAAATGCCTGCCAATCCATAGGACACAACAGTGTAATCGCTGGCGACGGTTTCGTTTTCATTTCGGGACTTTCTTGAAGGCAATGTTCATCCGTCACAGATATCTTGCCGGGGAACACCGTAATATTCGCGAGAACACAGGCCGGAGTTAGTCAAGGAAGCCACTATGGAAATTCAGGAAGCATTAGCAGTCATACGCAAACTTGCTGACGGCATTCACCCGGAAACCGATGCGGTGCTGCCCGGCGACTGCCTCTATCACAATCCCCAAGCGGTACGGGCCATGCATCGTGCCATGGGCGCGCTCGAATTTCAGGCAGAGCGCGAGCGCGCCAGGAAATTCCTACCCAAGAACGCAGGCAAGGCCTGGTCTCACCAGGAAGACGCGCAGATCTGTGACGAAATACGCCGCGGCTTTTCGTTCGAGAAGATCGCCCAGATGCACAACCGCACCAATGGATCGATCGTGGCGCGGCTGGTGCGTCTGGGAAAAATCTCCGCCGGGCCCCAAGTTCGCAAAACGGCATAGAAATGGCCTCTCGATTTACCTACGCTTTGCTGGCGGCGATCGCGACCATTGGGATGAGCGGTATCTTGCCTGCTCAACAATCTACGCAACCGGACACAGGGTCGCCTGATGTTATTTCCGAAAGAAACATTCGCGAGCGGGTGCTTTCCCGGCAGAAGTGGCAATCAGCCGGACGCAAAGTTCCCGGAGCAAATTCAGCGGCATTGCGCGCACGTGCCATTCAGCAGAAGTTGCAAATGCGTTCGACATCCTTCGCGAGTTTTGCCGCTACCGCCGGCGCGTGGAATTCTCTGGGTCCCAGTGCGCTTCCATCCGACGCCAGCGGCACAGGATTGCAAGACTATGGATTCGTCTCCGGCCGTGCCACCGCCGTCGCCATCGATCCCAACGACCCCAGCGGCAATACGATTTTTGCCGGCGGCGCCTACGGCGGAATATGGAAATCAATTAATGCGGGAACGCTGAGCACGAACTCGTCATCTGTCTCCTGGATGCCGTTGACTGACGCTCAGGCAACGCTGGCCATCGGCAGTATTGCGGTGCAGCCGCAGCCATCAAACCCAAATCCCGCCACCAGCGTGATATTGGCCGGAACCGGCGAGACCGACAGTTCGGCGGATTCCTACTACGGTCTCGGCATCCTGCGCTCGGCCGACGGCGGCCAAACCTGGACGCTGATCTCGCAGGACAGCACCGGCACACGTTCGTTTGCCGGCCTCGGATTTAGCCAAATCGCATTCAGCACCGCAATTCCAAGCCTGGCGGTGGCGGCTGCCGGATCATCTTCCGAAGGAATCGTCGAAGGGTTAGAAAATCCGGTCGCGGTTAATCGCGGTTTGTATTACTCGATAAATGCCGGCATAGCATGGCAGGCCGCTGACGTGAGTGATTCAGGCGTGAGCGTGACTTCAGCGTCAGCCACTGCGGTGGTATACAACCAGGCCGCAGCGAAGTTTTACGCAGCCATTCGCTTTCACGGGTTTTATTCCTCGCCAGATGGGATCACTTGGGCGCGCCTCGCCACTCAACCTGGTATTGGACTGACCGCCGCTGCATGTCCAGCCCAGGCCGTTTCGCCGAGCAGCTGTCCTGTTTATCGGGGAGAAATCACAGTCGTTCCTAATCGCGCCGGACCGAACAATCTGGGCGAAATGTACGCCTGGTATGTCGATGCGAACTCTGTTGATCAGGGTATCTGGCAAAGCGCCGATGGTGGCGTGACATGGATCCAGATCAACGACTCGGGAATCACTAATTGCGGCGATCTTTTCGGTGGATGCGGAACCGCACAAGGCATCTTCGACCTGACACTGGCCGCAGTTCCCAACGGCACCGCGACCGATCTTTATGCCGGCTCGGTCAACATTTATAAGTGCACCATCACTAACGCGTTTCCCACCTGCAACGGCACCGGCAATAACACTTTCTTGAACCTCACCCACGCCTACGGATGCAGCGCCATCGCCAAGGTCCATCCCGATCAGCACGCTATGGATTTCCTAGTCGCGAACGGAACCTCGCTTTTTTACTTCGCCAACGACGGTGGCATCTATCGTGCGCTGGACGGTTACAGCGGATTAACGTCGGGCACGTGCGGTCTCACCAACCAGTTCGACAGCTTGAACCAATCTTTGGGCCCGCTGACGCAGTTTGTGTCGCTGTCGCAATCCACCGCCGACGCCAACTTGATTTTCGGCGGCACTCAGGACAATGGCGCTCCGGCCACGGCGTTCTCCCAGAGCGGCGGAGCTTGGGTGAATGTTAATGCTGGAGATAATGGATTCACGGCAATCAATCCGGAGAATGAAAACGAATGGTTCATCGCCGCGCCACCTGATTCCGCTTCTGGCATCAACGTGTTCCGCTGCGGGAATGGCATTAATTGCCATTCATTGGATTTCCAGAACGATCAGGTCGCTGACAGCAACGGGCTGGGCGGTGACACCGGCGCCTTCTATCTGCCATTCCTGCTCGACCCCCAGAATTCAGGCGAATTGATTCTTGGCACTTGCCGCATCTGGCGCGGCGCAACTACGGGCGGAAGTTTTTCTCTACTGAGTCCTGATTTCGAAACCGGCGGCAGCGGCGCCTGTACCGGCGAAGAGATCAACCTAGTGCGCTCAATCGCAGCTGGGGGCCTCAAAGATTCAAACGGGCTCTCAAAAGTCATCTACGCCGGCACGAGCGGCGAAGGCCCGCTGATTTCAACCGTCCCCACTGGCGGCCACCTCTGGGTCACGACCAACGCTGATGGCGGTCCGCTTACTTGGAACGATGTTAGCCAGGCGATCAATCCTCTCGGCTTTCCGATCTCGAGCATCGCGCTCGATTCAACCGATCCGCTGGGCAATACCGCATACGTGACCATCATGGGATTCCACGCGTCGCACGTTTGGAAGACCACGAACGCGGGCGTCTCATGGACGGACTTCACCGCCAACCTGCCCGATGCGCCGGCGAACGTAATCGTGGTCGATTCCGGATCATCGCTGTCGAATGGCACGGTGTATGTCGGAACTGATGTCGGTGTTTTCGCCAGCAGCACTGGCACCGCAACTTGGACGGAAGTTGGGACAGCGGCGATCGCGAACGGATTTCTTCCGGGTGTCGCCGTGACCTCGTTGCAGATTTTCAACTCCGGCGGTCTGAAGCGGCTGCGGGCCGCAACTTACGGCCGCGGCATCTGGGAATGGAACCTGATCACTACGCCCGATTATCAAATCAACTTCACGAACAATCCGTTGACGATTTTCGCCGCAGAGACTGCGAATTTCAGCGGCACGATCTCGGCCCTGAATGGATACAACAGCGACGTCAGCCTCAGTTGCACTGCGGCAGGGACGAACCCCCCGCAAAGCTGTAGTGCCGCCCCAGCCTCAGTCACTCCCACGGCAGCGGGCGCGAGCTTTGCCGTGAATGCAAGCGACGGCGCAGGCGACTACGCATTCAACCTGCATGCGGTTGGAACCGACTCGAAAACCATCACCCACGATTTTTCGCTGACTTTGCACATCGTGGATTTTTCGTTGAGCGCGCCCTCACCTGCCACTCTGAGCGTGACGCCGGGCAGCACTAGCGCACCGGCTTCTTTTTCGGTTTCTGCGGCCGGAAGTTTCAACGGTTCGGTCGCGTTCTCATGTTCGAATTTGCCCACAGGCGCCGGCTGCCAGTTTCAGCCAACTACTGCGGTATCGCCGACCAAAACCAATCCAGTGTCGGTTAGCTTAAGCATCTCGACATCATTGAGTACTCCGCTAGGCACGTTCCCCATCACCATTAGCGCCACAACTGCCGGCGCTACCGCCAAGACTCAAACACTCACTCTAATAGTTAGCACTTCGCCCGACTATGCCATAAGCATCAGCAACCCGTCGCTCACCGCGACCGTGAACTCGTCCGCTCAATTCAAGGGTACCCTTGCGGCATTAAACGGATACGCCCGCGCAGTCGCGCTGAGCTGTGGAACCGGAGCTCCACCAACATGCACGGTCAATCCTGCGAACGCGACGCCTGTGAGTGCCGGAACGCCCTTTACAGTGACAGTCTCCAGCAATGTTTCTCAAAGTTACAGTTTCAACATCGCCGCTGTGGGCACTGATGCCGCTGCGATTACTCATTCAGTCCCAGTCACATTCACCGCGACTCCAAGCCAGACTTTCGACTTCACCATGGGCATTAGTCCGGGCAGCGCGTCGGAGCCTGCAGGACAGCCCGCGATCTTCAGCCTCGACGTAAGCCCAACAAACGGATCATTTCCCAACAACGTATCCTTTGCCTGCTCCAAATTACCCGCGCTGACAACTTGCGGATTTAATCCCACGCAAGTCGGCTCGGGAAGCGAAACTTCCGCGGTCACCTTCACGCTGTCAACTACGGCGGCGATTCCCGCATCCAGAAGCGCCATCTTAGCTACATGGTTATTTTCTTTCCCGCTTGCAGGGTTGATCTGTCTACAGCGACCCAAACCGCGAGGTGAAGTTCGGCGTCGTTGCCTTGCAATCCTCTCTGTGTTTCTGACTCTGGCACTTCTCTCCTGCGGCGGTGGCCTGCAAGGTAACGGCGGCGGCAGTGGCAGCCCCGGAACTCCCGCCGGGACTTACATCATTACCGTGACCGCCACATGCGGCTCGGTGGTGCACACCGCCCAGGTTTCGCTCACCGTCACTCCTTAAACGCGCTGTGATATCTTCGAGCTTCATTCACAATCAAAGTTGAGCCAGCAGCGCCGCGTCGGCAGCAGCACTTCACTCTGACACGACAGCCTGAGCGGAGGATCACATGAGCAGGGATTTTTCAAACAGTCGCATTGCCGTACTCGGTGCCGGGAAGATGGGCGGCATCCTGGTGAAGGCGCTCATCGATAAGCACCGGATCCCGCCTGACCGCGTACGGGCAACGGTCGCTCACGAAGGCCGCGCTCACGAACTTTCCCACAAGCTTGGAATCAACGTCACCACCGATAACCCTTCTGCGGTGGACGCAGCCGACATTATCTTTGTTTGCGTAAAGCCCCAGGTGGTGCAGGAGTTAATGGAACAGATCAGCGACAAAGTGTCCGCCGATCAACTGGTGATCTCGGTCGCAGCTTCGGTTCACACTTCGCAAATCGAAAGCGCGCTGGGCGGAGGCGTTCCCGTCATTCGAGCCATGCCGAACACTCCATGCTTTGTCGGCCAGGGTATGACCGCGATTTGCAAAGGACAATACGCGAAACCCGAGCACGTCGAAGCCGCCACCTCACTTTTCAATGCAGTTGGCCGCACAGTAGTGGTCGACGAAAAGCACATGGACGCAGTCACCGGACTTTCCGCCAGTGGTCCAGCTTACATTTACATTATTCTAGAATCGCTGGCTGAGGCTGGCGTAAAAGTCGGGCTCCCGCGGGATGTGGCGACGCTGCTGGCTGCGCAAACAACGCTTGGAGCCGCGACCGTCGTGCTTGAAACCGGAGATCATCCGGCGCTGCTGAAAGACGCAGTGACCACCCCCGCCGGGTGCACCATCGATGGAATCATGGAGCTCGAAGAGGGCAAGCTGCGCGTGACGCTGATTAAAGCTGTGGTGAAAGCCGCGCAGCGGGCAAAGGAATTGGCGATGGGATAATCAGGCTGTCCTGCTCGATTTTCAGGCCCTCTTAAAAAACTGCACCGCGCGTTCATGTTTCTTTGCTGCCGCCAGCGAAGAAAATGTTCCCAGATTTTTTCGTTTTCCAGTCTTCGGATTTTTCTTTCGCGAGTACAAGCGGAACTCACCAGACTTTAGTTTGCGAATCATGTCAAAAAGATGCGAGGCGAGAAGTACGGGTTGGCCCGTACACGCCACCAAAATACTGATACTCAAACAACTACTCCGCCGGATCGTAGTTCAGATTTTGCCCCAGCCATCGTTCGACCTCGCGAATGTCCATTCCTTTGCGGCGGCTGTAATCAGCAACCTGGTCACGCTCGATCTTGCCGAGACTGAAATAGCGCGCTTGCGGATGCGCGAAGTAAAGGCCGCTCACGCTCGATCCCGGCCACATGGCAAACGATTCTGTGATCTTGATTCCTGTATTCGCTTCGACGTCGAGCAAACGCCACACTGTACCCTTCTCGGTATGGTCCGGGCAAGCTGGATATCCGGCGGCAGGTCGAATTCCGCGATATTTTTCGTGAATCATGTCTTCCTTGCTCAAGTTTTCTGAGCAACCGTAGCCCCATTCATCTCGCACCTGCTTGTGCAGGCACTCGGCGAATGCTTCAGCCAGACGGTCCGCCAGGGCTTCTGCCATGATCGCGTTGTAGTCGTCGTGCTTGGCCCGGTAACGATCGCCTAATTGCTTCAACCCGATTCCGCTCGTCACCGCAAAGGCGCCGATATGATCATGCAATCCCGTTTCCTTTGGCGCGATGAAGTCCGCCAGCGACCGGCATGGTTGGCTTCCTTCCTTATGTGCCTGCTGCCGGAGGAAATGAAATCGTCCACGAACTTTGTCGCGTTTATCGTCTGTGTATAGGTCAATGTCGTCGCCCACCGCGTTGGCGGGAAACAATCCATAGACGCCATTCGCCGTGATCAGCTTCTTTTCAATGATGTCATCGAGAAGCGCATTGCCTTCCTGGAATAACTGGCGTGCTTGCGCGCCTTGTCTTTCGTCCTCAAGAATTCGCGGATAAATACCTTTCAACCCCCAGGTGTGGAAAAACGGGGACCAGTCGATGAACTCACGCAGTGCCGCCAGCGGAAAATCGTCGAGCACATGCACGCCGGTAAAACTGGGCACAGCTATATCCTCGGCGAGCCACACAATCGGAGTGCGCCGCGAACGAGCGACCTCAATCGAAACAGTTGGCTGTTTCGGCGCAGCATGAGCTTTACGGACCGCGTCGTATTCAGCGCGATGCCGGGCCACGAACACTGGCTTGCTTTCGTCGCTCAGAAGGCTGGTTGTCACAGGCACTGCGCGGCTGGCGTCAATAATGTGAACCACGGGTTCGCTGTAATTCGGCGCAATCTTTACTGCGGTGTGCCTGCGGCTTGTGGTTGCACCGCCGATCAGCAAAGGCAGTTTGAAGCCCTGCCGTTCCATCTCGCGGGCCACGTGCACCATTTCGTCGAGAGATGGAGTAATAAGTCCGCTGAGTCCAATCAGGTCCGCATTTACTGCCTTGGCCCGTTCGAGAATTTTTTCGCAGGGGACCATCACGCCCAGGTCAATGACTTCGTAGTTATTGCACGCGAGGACGACTCCAACGATGTTTTTGCCAATGTCGTGAACGTCGCCTTTGACCGTGGCGAGAATAATTTTCCCTTGCGCCCTCACAACTTCGCCGGCCGCGACACGCTCTTCCTTTTCGGCTTCCATGTATGGAGTAAGGTGCGCTACCGCTTTTTTCATCACGCGTGCCGACTTGACTACCTGCGGCAGGAACATCTTTCCCGCGCCAAAAAGATCACCCACAATGCCCATGCCGGCCATCAGTGGACCTTCGATCACCGCCAGCGGTCGACCCATTTTGACGCGCGCTTCCTCGGCATCGGCTTCGATAAACGTATCGATGCCTTTCACCAACGCATGCGCAATGCGCTCCTCGACCGTTCCGTTGCGCCACTCTTCGGTTTTCTTTTCGCTGATCTTGCCTGCGCCCCTCAGTGTCTCGCCGTATTCCACCAAGCGTTCGGTGGCGTCGGGGCGGCGGTTCAGCAACACGTCTTCGACCATCACCTTCAGTTCAGGTTTGATCTCCTCATAAACTTCGAGCATGCCGGCATTCACAATGCCCATATCCATGCCGGCGGTGATGGCGTGATACAGAAACGCGGAATGTATGGCTTCCCGAACGACGTTGTTGCCGCGAAAACTGAACGAGATGTTAGAAACGCCGCCGCTTATTTTCGCGTACGGCAGATTGGCTTTGATCCAACGAGTCGCGTTGATGTAGTCGACCGCGTAGTTGTTGTGCTCCTCCATGCCCGTGGCTACGGTCAGGATATTTGGGTCAAAGATGATGTCTTCCGGAGGAAAGCCGACTTTATCAACCAGGATCCGATAAGCGCGTTCGCAAATGCGGATTTTTTCCTCATAACTTGCAGCCTGCCCTTGTTCGTCGAAGGCCATTACGACCACTGCGGCGCCGTACTTCAAAATGGTGGCTGCGTGCTCGCGAAAGATTTCTTCCCCTTCTTTCAGCGAAATCGAATTAACAATGCCCTTGCCCTGCAGGCATTTCAGGCCTGCCTCGATGACCTCCCATTTCGAGGAGTCCACCATGATGGGCACTTTTGCGACTTCGGGTTCGCTGGCCAACACCTGCAGGAATCGCGTCATCGCGGTGACGCCGTCAATCATGCCCTCGTCCATACAGACGTCGAGCACATTCGCTCCGTTCTCGATTTGTTGCCGAGCGATGCTTACTGCCTCTTCGTACTTCCCTTCCCTGATGAATTTGGCGAACTTCGGCGAACCTGCGACATTGGTTCGTTCGCCGATCATGATGTACACGCCTTGCTGTTGGTTAAAAGGCTGTGATCCAGAGAGACGCAGCGGTTTCCACTTCGAAGCGTCCGCCACCGCGCTCTCCGATGCACTCACGCTCGGCTCTCAATCTCGGTCGCGGGAGCGAATGATGTGCCGATGATTCGAGTCCCCAATTTTCGCGGAGGTTTCCCCTCGAGCGCCTTCGCAATGGCCGCAATGTGCTCCGGAGTATTTCCGCAACAACCGCCGGCAAGGTTGATCAGTCCGCCATCTGCAAACTCAGAGAGATAACGCGCCATGTCCTTCGGACCGAGATCGAAACCGGTCTCCGAAAGAGGATTCGGCAGGCCCGCATTCGGGTAAGCCGAGATCGCGACGTCCGCTTTTTCTGACAGTTCCTCCAAAAATGGATACATTAAATCTGGACCGAGCGAACAGTTCAGCCCCACTGACAATGGCTTCACATGCCGCACCGCGTTCCAGAAAGCCTCGGGTGTCTGCGCGGAAATCATCGTCTCGCCTCCGCGTCCTACCGCGGCGGAGATCATGACCGGCAATTCTTTGTTTTGCTCATTAAACACTTCGCGGATTGCAACGAGTGCCGCCTTGGCGTTGAGTGAATCGAAGATCGTTTCAACCAATAAGAGATCGACACCGCCTGCGATGAGAGCGCGCACCTGCTGCGCGTAAGCGGCTTTCACCTGATCGAAGGTGACCACACGAAATCCTGGGTCGTCCGCATCCGGCGAGTTGGAGAGAGAAACGGTAAGCGGCCCGATGGCGCCCGCTACAAAACGCTGACGCGAAGTTGCATTTCCAACCCGATCGGCCCATTCGCGACACTGCCGTCCCGATTGCTCATTGATGTCCCAAGCCAGACTTTCGAGAAAAGGATTTCCAATGATCTTTGAATAAAACTCAGGATCCTTCCGTCCACCATGCTCCCGAGGATCGTCAACGAAAAATTCGCTTTGGGCGATGCTGGTCGCGCCGAAAGTATTCGTCTCAATGATGTCCGCCCCCGCCTCCAGAAACCGGCGATGAATGTCACCTATCATTTCCGGCTTAGTCAGCGTGAACAGGTCACCATTGTTTAGAAGCCCCTTCTTGGCTTCTTTGAATCGCTCGCCCCGGATGTCGGTCTCTGTCATTCCATAGGTGCGGATCGTCGTACCCATCGCTCCATCAATGATGGCGATACGATCTTCAAGAATCTTTTCAAGGGGATGTAGTTGAGCCTTTTTCATGTCCTTGTTCTTTTCCCGCAGCTAGAAGCAGCCTCTATACACAAACGCCGGCCCCATGAACGAAGGGGACCGGCGTCAACTCTCGCAAAATTATGAACTCTTTAGTCTCCTCAGCACCGCGAACGGCCAACGACGCACGACCCACGACGGTCGTGTTTTACTCTCCCGGAGCCACTGCTGCCGGCGCTCCGCCCGCCACTTCTGCGGAGTTGAACACCGGATTCGCTCCCAGATGTGCCGGGCCCGCCGCCAGCAATTGCTCTTTGCGATAAATCAAATTCGTCGCGTTGAATGTCGCCAGTTCAAATCCATGTCCGTGCGTGATCGCATCCGTCGGGCAGGCTTCCACGCAATATCCGCAAAAAATGCAGCGGTTGTAATCGATGTTGTAAACCTTGGCGTACCGCTCGGCGCCGCTTACCCGTTTCTCGGCGGTGTTCTCCGCTGCCTCGATATAGATGCAATTGGCCGGGCAGTTGGCTGCGCAAAGAAAACATGCCACGCACTTCTCCAGGCCATTCTCATCGCGCTGCAAGACGTGCACGCCGCGGTAACGTTCCTGAAACTTCGCGCCCCGCAGCGGCCCCGGCCCATCGGGATAGTTCTCCACCGTCGTCGGCTGAAACATCTCCATAAAGGTGATGCTCATGCCTTTGGCGATAGCGGCAATGTTTTTAATGACGGACATACACATTAAGTATAGCAAGCTGCTCTTCTACAATTAAGGGCACGAACAGGCAAATCTACTCAATCGCCCGCTTCGAGAACAGAGTCTTTGTGATCAACCTGATAACCTAAGCGCGGATTTTGCAGAGATGAAGTGATGATCGTCAGAGCCGCGTCCCTTGCCGATTGCCGCGAATCACCGAGATCCACAATTGCTATGTACAGAACACGCACATCACTTTTGATGGTGCGTCCATGTCGAAGTAAGCATCGCCTGCAGTCATGATTCAGTTAACCAGGGGATAGGCACACAGCTCTATCAAACCTGTTTGCGTTGCTGGCGCAGGAAGATGTTCATCGAGTTGTGGCCGGAATTGCGCAGCCTAACGCGGCCTCGAATGCTCTTCATGAGCTCTTCGGTTTCCAAAAAGTAGGAACGTTTATCCAGGCTGGCCGAAAGTTTGGCAATATTTGGGACGTTCTGTGGATGGAAAAATCGATGCCCCAGTAGTCATCCAACCCGCTAGGGCCCAACCACTTAGCCTCGATTTACGCACGCGCAGAAAAGAAATCCAAAAAATAGCTTGCATGTAATCTAGTGTTATAGTTAACTATAACAGTAGGCTTCGCCGGGATCGTCCAACTTAGGCCCTAACCCCAAGCGCTGAAGCTAAGGAGAATGAAAATGAAACCCCGAAATTTGGTATTGTCCCTGGTTCTGCTGTCGCTCTCTTCCGTGGCTTTTGCTCAGTCCAACGCGCAAAAGTCCTTCGACCAACTGAAAACTCTCGCAGGTTCCTGGGAGGGCCAGTTGACCACAACCCCGCATCAACCCGACATGGAGGGTAAGGCTCCCCGCATTACCATGCGCGTGACTTCCCGCGGAAACGCGCTGGTGCACGAGATGCACGAGATCGGAAAGCCCGACGACCCGGCGCTCTACGATCATCCACTCACCATGCTTTACATGGATGGCGATCGCTTGCTGCTGACGCACTATTGTGACGCAGGCAATCGGCCTCGTATGGTGGCGAAGACTTCGCCCGATGGGAAAACGGTGGAATTCGATTTTCTCGACGTCGCGGGCAGCACGCAGTACGGACACATGGATCACGCCGTCTTTACCGTCATTGACGCCAACCACCACACCGAGGACTGGACTTACATGATGCCGGGCGATAAGCCCATGCAAGCGCACACGGACCTGATACGCAAGTAATGTTGCTTTTCGATCGCAAGGAATCCGGAGAGGCACAGTGAGCCAATAAAAATCACTCGCACCTCCCCAGTAAAGCAATCAGGAAAACACGATGGACCGTGAGTGGAATGACAGTCAGCCGATATACCGCCAGCTTCGTGACCGCGTGGTCGCGATGATACTGGACGGCGTGCTCAAGGAAGGCGACCCGTTGCCCTCCGTACGCACAGTCGCGGCCGAATATCTGGTCAATCCACTCACGGTCCTAAAGGGCTATCAACAACTGGTCGACGAGGGGCTGGTCGAGAGCCGACGAGGTCGCGGCATGTTCATTAATGAAGGCGCGCGCAGTCTGCTCCTGAAGGGCGAGCGTCAAAAATTTATTGCAGAAGAATGGCCCCGGATTCACGAAACCATCCAGCGGCTCGGCCTGTCCGCGGAAGAACTTCTAAATAACAATGGCGCCGCACCTTCGAAGGTCAACAAGGAGAAACCGAAGCCATGACAGTGATCGAAGCACGTGGCCTGCGCAAAACCTTCGGCACAAACATCGCGCTGGATGGCATAGATCTTCGTGTCGAACAAGGCCACATTCTCGGACTCATCGGGCCCAACGGCGCCGGAAAGACCACCGCGCTGAACGCCATTCTCGGCCTTACTCCGTATCAAGGCGAACTGAAAGTACTGGGTCGCGATCCATGGAACGAGCGTGATCGGCTTATGCGGGATGTCTGCTTCATTGCTGATGTCGCTGTTCTGCCGCGCTGGATAAGGGTTTCACAGGCACTTGAGTACGTTGCCGGAGTTCATCCGCGGTTCGACCGCACCAAGGCGGAAAGCTTTCTCGCCAAGACCGCCATCCGACTAACCAGCAAAGTGAAGGAATTATCCAAAGGCATGGTGGCGCAATTACACCTCGCTCTGGTGCTCTCCATTGATGCGAAATTGCTGGTGCTAGATGAGCCGACGCTTGGCCTGGACATTCTTTATCGCAAACAGTTTTACGATTCCCTGCTGAACGACTACTACGACCGCAATCGCACAATTATCGTCTCCACTCATCAGGTCGAAGAGTTGGAGCACATTTTCACGGATTTGATGTTTATCGATCGCGGAAGAGTGGTGCTCAGTTGCAGCATGGAGGAGTTCGAGTCGCAGTACGTCGAAGTCGCCGTCAAGCCTGATCAGGCCGCTGCGGCCCGTGCACTTAAGCCGATATACGAGCGCCAAATATTTGGCCGCATCATCCTCTTGTTCGATCTAAAGCTGAATCCTGTGGATCGTCAGCAACTCGCCACTTTAGGCGAAGTGCACACGCCCAGCATTGCCGACTTGTTCGTTGCGGTGATGGGCAGCCAGTCCGCCATGGCACAAGGAGCCGCCCGATGAATACTCAACCGAATGCCATACCTGAATCTTCATTCCAGTCGCAGGGGATCACACCCGCGGCGGTCTCGCCTGCCCAGACCTTGTATTGGTCGATCCGACGAGAGCTGTGGGAGAACCCGTCGATTTATGTAGCGCCACTGATCGCGGCCATTGTTTTTCTGTTCGGTTTTTTCATCAGCACGCTGTCCCTGCGGCACCGCATGCACGGCGTATGGCCCCTCGACCCTGCGTATGGGCACGATGTATTCGCCTCGCGGTATGAGCTTGCCGGCGCTTTGATCATGGGGACGGCTCTCATCGTGGGAATTTTTTATTCTCTCGACGCCTTGTACGGAGAGCGCCGCGACCGCACCATCTTCTTCTGGAAGTCGCTCCCGGTTTCCGATCTCATCACCGTGCTCTCGAAGCTTGCAATTCCCCTGGTAATTCTGCCGCTTCTTAGCTTCGCCATCACTGTTGCAACCCAATTCGTCATGCTCTTGATGAGCAGCGTAATACTGGCGGGTAGCGGCGTGAATATCGGGGGGCTATGGCGAGACGCCTCGTTCTTGAACGTCTCTGTGGGGCTGCTGTATCACCTGCTCACGGTTCATGGTCTGTGGTACGCGCCGATTTATGGCTGGCTGTTGCTGGTCTCGGCATGGGCGCCGCGCGCGCCGTTTTTATTCGCCTTCCTGCCGCCGTTTGTGATCTACGGAGTGGAGAAGCTGGCATTCAACACATCGTACTTCCTGGCCATGATTCAGAACCGGTTGATAGGACCCACGAACGCCATAACGCCCAACGCTGCCCCGCCGGATTTTATGGCAACACTTATTCCCCACCACTTCTTCGACTCTCCGGGTCTGTGGACCGGGCTACTCGTGGCGGCGGTGTTTCTCTTTGGAGCAGTGCGGTTACGCCGCAATCAGGGGCCGATTTAAGCGGGGCCAGTTCGTCACTTAATAAGGAAGTAGGACAATGCAACTTTCGCCAATTTTACTTTTTCACATTTGCGGAGGGACTTTAGGCGTCCTCTCCGGCACGGTTGCAATTTTTCTGCGCAAGGGCTCTCGACGGCATGCCCTCGCCGGGACAGTATTTGTCATCTCTATGCTGGCCTTGGGCACAAGCGGCGCGTACATGGCAATTTTAAAAATGCAACCCGGAAATATTCTGGGAGGCTTATTCATCTGCTATCTGGTGGCAACGTCTTGGATCGCCGCTAAGCGTAAGCAAGTAAGCACTGGAATCTTCGATTGGGGCGCGCTTCTGCTTGTCTCCGCGCTCACAATTGTCGAGCTGACTCTTGGATTGGAAGCGGCAACAAATTCGAGTGGGATGAAATATGGATATCCTCCCGGGCCGTACTTTTTTATTGGCTCCGTGGGTTTAATCGCTGCCACCGGGGACATTCGCCTGATCGTGCGTCGCGGTATTTCCGGCACACAACGAATTGCGCGTCATTTGTGGCGCATGTGTTTTGCATTCTTCATCGCCTCTGCTTCTATATTTCTGGCGCGTGCCCATCTCTTCCCCGCTTTCATGCGAAACACGGGCGCGCTGTATCTTCTCAGCTTCTTTCCGCTGCTATTGATGATTTTCTGGCTGATTCGAATTCGGTTCGCTCACGCCTTCAAGGCATCTGACATGCCACATCGCATAAAAGAAGATAAAGCTTCGTTCCGTGGGCAAACTGCCCGGGTTTCCGGGTTTTAGTTTTTCACGAAACATTCAACTTTTCCTAACGTGGCCTTCACACCTGTTTTCGTACCATCGCTGCCGAGGCCCCAATGAAAAAAACTCTTATTTCGTTTTCACTCGTAGTCGCTTTACTAACCGGCATCACTCTCGCAGAGGACAATGACCACCAACACGGCCACATTAAACGCGTCCTTTTAATCAGCATCGACGGCATGCACGCCGTTGATTTCGCGAACTGCGCAAAAGGTGTCAGCGCGGTCAATAATGGCGACCCCTACTGTCCGGCGCTAGCTGCCCTGGGCAGGACTGGCATCAATTACGTCGCTGCCAGTACCTCCAAGCCATCTGATTCTTTTCCTGGATTGACCGCCATCGTGACCGGCGGAAGCCCGGCGCTGACCGGCGTCTACTATGACGTGGCGTATTCCAGAAATTTTGACGCTCCCGCCAAGACTACCGGCAACGGTGTTGCTGCCGGCCCCTGCACAGCTGGCGCGGCGCCCACCGGCACCACCACCGAGTATGAAGAAGGTATCGATATCGATCAGACAAAGGTGAATGGTGGCGCGCCCGGGGCATCACTCATCGACGGCGGGCTCGCGTCCATCGACCCCAAGCGGCTGGTGCGCGATCCGAAGAACGGCTGCAGCCCAGTGTTCCCTTGGGAATTCGTTCGCACCAACAGCATTTTCAGCGTCATTCACCAGGCCGGCGGCTATGCGGCATGGTCCGATAAGCATCCGGCGTACGCGTCGGTCGCGTCTGGTCTTGGCCCGGCCGCGCTAGACGATTTTTACGCGCCTGAAATCAATTCCAATGTAATCGGACTTCCCGGCGTTACCACCCCGACCGGTGTTTCTTGTTCCACCGTCCTCGATCCTGGGTCGGACCTGACCGCCTGGACCAATAGCTTTCAGAATATTCAGTGCTACGACACGCTGAAGGTTGACGCCATCCTGAACGAGATCGATGGCAAGAACCATCTCGGCACCCGAAGGACTCAGGTTCCCACCATCTTCGGCATGAACTTCCAGGCCCTGAGCGTGGGACAGAAGCTCATCGAACAAAGTAACGGCGTGACCGGCGGATATCTGGACGCCGCGGGTACGCCCAGCGAGGCGCTCGTGGGCGAATTCAAATTCGTCGATGCCTCGATTGCTGCATTCGTCAGCGAACTGAAGGCCAGGGGCCTTTACGATTCGACTCTGATCGTGATCACCGCCAAGCACGGCCAGTCGCCCATCGATCCCAGCCGTTACCTGGCCCAAACTCGCGCCGGAACTTCACCCGCGACGCTTCTTTCCAATGCAGGTTTTATCCCCGACTCAGAATCCACCAATGGCTCTGGCATCGGCCCCACGGAAGATGACGTTTCGCTTCTCTGGCTGAAGAGCTCTTCTGATACTGACGCGGCTGTAAAAATCCTCGAAGACAATGCCTCCGCCACAGGTATCGCGCTCGGTCAAATATTCTACGGCCCGTCGCTCTCGATCAATTACAACGATCCCACCAAAGACCCTCGCACGCCGGACATCATCGTGACCCCTAACGTCGGTGTCACTTACTCCGGCAGCCATGCCAAACAGGAGGAACATGGCGGCTTTGCCCACGACGACACGAACGTGATGCTGCTGCTGTCTCTTCCCGGCTTCAGCCCACGAACCGTGCGCGCGGGAGTCGGCACCGCCCAGGTCGCGCCAACTATCCTTCAAGCCCTGCACATCGATCCGTCGAACCTGACAGCCGTTCGGGTTGAAGGAACGAGCGTGCTGCCGGGGGTCGACCTCAAATAAATCTTCCGCAAACCAAACTAAGAAGGACGCTCCCGGTGAGCGTCCTTTTTCTTGATGTAAGCAGGTTCAGAGTGAAACAACTTTTCCAGGGCGACGAAGGCTGGCAAGGTTTTTCAGTGCGGTGCCAGCACTTCATAACGCGTGATCGTGTAGCCGAGGGCTGCTCCAAGAAATACGTCGGACGGGAAATGGGCGCTCGTAGTCACGCGGGAAAAGCTGACCGCCGTCGCGAAAGCGTACACCGCCCACGGCACCCAGCGCTGATGACGATATCGGGTAGCAACGACTGTGGCGACAGAGAACACTGCTGCTGCGTGTCCGGATGGAAAGGAACTGCCCTTGAACGGAGACTTGCTGCGGTTAAAGAAGGTATCGTTGAAGGACCCTCCGGGTGGAATATCACTGGGTCGTTCCCTGCGCGTGATCGCTTTGATTGCCAGGTCGACAATAGCGCTGTCGGCATAGGCCTCTCCCGCCAGCAGCGCCGTACTCGTCTCATATGAATCATGCCGGGCATAACCCGCAAGCCAAAGAGAAGCCGGCACAACCGCTACTTCCGCGGCAGTGATGGATGAATCGAAGACATCATTGATGTCGTCGAGGTTTTTAGCGTGAGACTGGAAGTAGGGCATGGCGTGCGAATCGGCCACGATGAGCCCGGCAGTTACGCCAACGACCGCCAGCGTCGGCACCCAATGGCGCCCCTTTGCCAGCTGCACCGGAAATAACCAAATATCCTTCTGATCATGGAGGAAGTCCTTCGGCAAAGAGCGCAGGGTGACCTGTCTCTCCGAAGTCGAATCCCTCCCATCCGCTGAATATCGAGAATGCGACGGGTCATCAGGCAAATTGGCAGAATCGCTTTGCGCGTACGCCAAATTAGCTCGGCTGCAAAGGCTGGCGCAAAACAGCACAAGTAAAAACAGCTTCTCTTTGCGGTTCATCGAGGTTCTTCGATGCAGTTTTCGGACCCTGAGCAAGCCTTGTTTCGCACCGTGTACAAGATTGTGAGCTGCTACTCAGGAACCTCACGTATTACAATGGTTAGCCGTCCCTTCTTTTCGGCCGGTAAACCCATATCACTGCACTCATTGGAGGATTTATGAAGCTCACCCCGGGAAAGCTCGCGGGTTTGAAACGCGTATCCGACAAGCGCGGCGTGATCGCCGCCGCAGCCATGGACCAGCGCGGCTCGTTGCAGAAATCATTGGCAAAAGAAAAGGGCGGCGAAGTCACTGACGCGATGATGGAAGAATTCAAGTCCTTGGTCACCGAGGTTCTCACCCCGCACGCCAGCGCCATTCTTCTTGACCCCGAGTGGGGGCTGCCTGCCGCCAAACGCCGCGCCAAAACTGCGGGTCTGCTTCTCGCGTACGAAAAAACTGGCTACGACAAGACTGGCCCCGGTCGCCTTGGCGACCTGCTCGATCATTGGTCCGCACGCCGCCTGAAAGAAGCCGGAGCCGATTGCGTGAAGATCCTGCTCTACTACACCCCGTACGATCCGAAAGATGTGAACGACAAGAAGCATGCCTGGGTCGAGCGCATCGGCGACGAGTGCCGCGCCAATGATATTCCGTACTTCTTAGAGTTTGTCGGATACGACGAAGGCACTGACGAGAAAGGTTTGGAATACGCCAAGAAAAAACCGCACATCGTTACCGAGAGTATGCGTGAGTTCACCAAAGATCGCTACGGCGTTGATGTTTTGAAAGTTGAAGTGCCGGTGAACATGAAATTCGTGGATGGCACAAAGTCATTTGGCGGCCAGAAAGCTTACACGAAAAAGGAAGCCATCGATCTATTCCACAAAGCTGCCAGCGTTGCCACCAAGCCGTTCATTTATCTTTCGGCGGGTGTGAGCAACGCCGAATTCAGCGAGACTCTTGAGCTTGCCGGCGAAACCGGGGTCAAGTTCAACGGCGTGCTCTGCGGACGCGCCACCTGGAAGGAAGGCATTCCGGTTTACGCAAAACAAGGCGCAGCAGCATTTCGTAAATGGCTTGAGACCGAAGGTGTAAAGAACATAGAGAACGTAAACCAGAAATTGAAGACCGCAACCTCATGGTTCCCGATCTACGATGTGGAACCCGCGATGGCCGGGGCGTAAACAAAGCGTTAACCACTAAGGGCACGAAGTTACACGAAGGATTTGATTTCCCCTCGTGCACCTTCGTGTCCTTCGTGGTTTAGAGTTCTGACTCTAAGCCGCGCTCGGCCGATGTACTTCAGCCGCATCGCTCTGGGGTGGTCGGGTCATCAGAGCTGACCAACACGATGATCGCGATTATGTGCAGCGCCTCTGCTCGAATCAACAGCTGCTCGCACCGTTAATAGAAGGTGCATGGATTCGTCGAGCTAGCCAAGCTTGATGGAACAAAGCAGTGGCGCTTGGCGTACTCTAATGTGTCACTTTGATTGTGTTTTCTGGTCGATGGGCCTTAAGTCAATTCGCCATCACGTCTATAGCCGGGGAGAAAAATTATGCGTAGACCAATGACATTTCTTTTGGGATTGTTGATCACCATACTTGGTCCCACAATGGGCGCCACCGCACAGAGCACAGGATCCGGCGCACCAATGTCTCTCGCCATCATCTTCAATGATGGTCACAGCCAAAATATCGCGCTCGATGAAATCTCCCGTATCGAATTCAAGTCCGCGCCGGTCGTCATCTTCAAAGATGGGCATCAGCAAAGCATGACGAATGTCGCGCGCATTGAGTTCTCTTCGCAGATGAAAGACCTGCCGTTCGGTCGAAATCGTTTCGTTGGTAAATGGGAAGTTGGTGTCGGCGCTTTCGGCGCTGGGCATTTCTTTATCACGCTCGAGCCAAACGGAGAGGCGCGGAAGACTCTCGGCTCCAGTCACGGCACCTGGGCGGTAGTTGACGGCGAGGCGCGCATCAACTGGGATGACGGCTGGCACGACGCCATTCGCAAGGTCGGCTCCAAGTACGAGAAGCGTGCTTACGAACACGGCAAGACTTTTTCGGATGAACCCTCAAACGTGACCGACGCCAAAAACACCACCGCCGAACCGATCTAAGAGAGACTCTTTGGAGTCGGCTGTTTAAAAAAACGCCCTGAATTAATACGGCAGGACTCCGCTATCCTTCTTGCTACACTCTCTGCTTGCCCGCCGGACGAACTTTTGTGTCTGTCGGCGCGTATCCTTAGTTGCACACGGTTTGGGGCTGGTCTCAAATACAGCTTTCAGCCATCAGCCATCAGCCGTCAGGAAGATCGCTTTAGCGCAGGTCGTGACTCCGAATCTTGAAGAGCGATTGCGCGGGCGGTTTTGATTTCTGATAGCTGACGGCTGATAGCTACAGCGTTGTCCCGATCCGTAGACGATTCCGGGGAGTAAGTCTTGGAAGACGCCCAAGTAGCTGCTTTGCTGGTCCGTCGCTGCATTGCCGGCGATGCGGTCGCTTGGGACGAAATCGTTCAGCGGTATCATCGTCGTATCTATAACATTTGCTATCGTTTTGCTGGATCGGCCGAAGACGCCCAAGACCTGTCCCAGGAGGTCTTCATCAGGATGTACCGAACTCTCAATTCCTACGACGTCGGTCGAGGCGCATTTATGACTTGGGTGACGACGCTGACCCGCAATCTACTGGTCGATCATTTCCGCAAAACTAAGCATGACCGGCTCACCGATTCACTTGACGCCTCCGCCTCCAACGATCCCGATGCCATGCCTCTCAGCGACCGCATTCCGGACGAAGGCCCGGCGCCCGACACCGGCGTTCAAAGCCGCGAAACCCGCGACGCCGTACACCAGGCCTTGCAGAAACTCTCGCCCGAGCTCCGGGAAGCGGTGATTTTAAGGGACTTACAGGATATGGACTACCGGGAAATTGCCACGGTACTAAAGGTACCGGAAGGCACAGTTAAATCAAGGATTAACCGGGGTCGTGCGGAACTTGCGCGCCTCCTACAACGTACATACAGGCAGGTGATGTGATGCCAGGAAAAGAAGATAACCGGATGAGCTGCTCGGAATTCGACGCGCTGCTCAGTCAGGCCATAGACGGCACTTTGGCCGGCGAAAAACTCGCATCATTCGAAGCCCATGGACGCGTGTGCCAGCTCTGCGGCCCACTGCTCCATGAAGCTGAGGCAGGACGTTCCTGGCTGAAGTCTTTGACTGAAGTCGAGCCTCCAGCGGAACTGGTCACCAACATTTTGCTGCGGACTACCGGGGTGGTTTCTGCCCGGCGTCACGTTGCCGGAAAGATGGAGACCGATTCATGGATCAGCCGCCTCCGCAACTGGGCTGGGGTCATCGGTTCTCCCATCGTCGCTATGGCTCGGCAGCCACGCTTCGCCATGTCATTCGGAATGGCCTTCTTCACTCTGTCAGTGACGCTGAGTCTGGCGGGAGTGAAGTTGAGCGACCTGCGGCACATGGACCTGCGGCCGAGCGCGATCCGCCGCACTTACTACGAAACCAGCGGACGGGTGGTGAAGTATTACGAGAACATTCGCTTCGTTTATGAAATCGAATCCCGGGTACGGCAGTTCAAGGAGGCGGCAGCGCCAACCGAACAGCCGGCTCAACAGCAGAATGACAACGAGCGGAAGAATAAAACCAAGAACGACAACAGTGGACAGCCCGAACAAAAACAGGAACGCAACTACAGCCGGGAGGGGAATCAACCGATATATGCGGCTTCCCTTCCTGTTTACAGGGGACCCGAACCAGCGCGCCTTTCGAGTATTGGGACGCCAGAGCCAACTGTAGTGTCGGTGACCACTTGCAGGAGGTTCTCATGAACTGCGCTAATCATCCACAATCGCCGATTGCGGCGTACTGCCGCACCTGCGGAAAGCCGCTGTGCGCAACATGCAGTCGTCCAGTCATGGGCGTCGTATATTGCGAGAACTGCCTGGCCGAACGCGTGGGCGCAACTGTGCCGCTCCCCTCGAATCCGTATCCGCAGTCGAGTTCGTTTCAACAGTCGGGTTCGTATCCGGCGGGAACCATTCCGCCCCAAACGCCTCGAACATCTGGCCCAAATCCCGGACTTGCCGGGATACTTGGTGCCATTCCTTTCGGGGTTGGCGCCATCTACAACGGCCAATACACCAAAGGTTTGGTTCACCTGGGAGTTTTTGTCGCTCTGGTCGTCGCCTTGAGTTCAAACCTGGCGGACTACTGGTACATCATTCTCGGTATTGGGATGGGCTTCTTTGTCGTCTACCAGATACTGGACGCCATACACACCGCTAAAGCGATCCAGGCAGGCCGTCCCGCGCCAGATCCATTCGGCCTGACCACAGCCTTTAGTCCGGGCTACTCACAAGTAAGTCCTGGGCAGCCTCGAGACTTCGCAAAGAGCGTACCCACGGGCGCAGTGGTCCTGATTGCTCTTGGCGTTCTTTTCTTGCTGCACAACCTGGGATGGTGGTTCCTTCGCGCCGATGTCCTTGGGCCATTGGTGATGATCGCGATTGGGGTTTGGCTGTTAGCGCGTCGTCTCGGATCGCCCGGCGGGATTGCGGGATGCGGCGCTCGGGGGCTGATGGGGCCTGCCGTTCTTATGACCATAGGGGCGCAATTTCTGTTGAACAACCTGGGCATAATTCAGTTTGGAAAAACTCTGCCCGTGCTTTTGATCGTGATCGGAGTAGTGCTGGCGATACAGCGTACCGCACATCATTCCGGTGACATCTATCCGCCTCCCACTGCCCCCAGTTCAGGCGGAACGGAAACACCTAGCCCAGCAGCAGAAAATCCGGTACCACCTTCAGAGGTGAAAAATGGCTAGCGCCACGCAAGTTCCTCCAACCGTGCCGCCGGTCAGGCCGCCGCGGCCGGCACGTTCACTGGCCGGTCCAGTCGTGCTGATCGTGATTGGAATTTTCTTCCTCCTGGGGAATATGCACATTCTCTATTGGCATGATTTAGGGCACTGGTTTGCCCGCTTCTGGCCGGCGCTGCTCATCCTCTGGGGAATCATCAAGCTGGTTGAGTACCAGCAGGCCAACCGCACTGGAACTCGCCCTCCCGGCATCGGCGCGGGTGGCGTGCTGCTGGTTATCTTTCTCGTTGCCGCCGGCCTGATCGCGACCTCAGCTTCCAACTTCGACTGGGGCCAGATTCGCGATCAGATGCATATTGAAGGCGCCGACATGCCGTGGTGGGGACACACTTACGACTACAACTCCGATTTGGAGCAAGCTTTTCCTGCCGGGGGCAGTCTGC
Source organism: uncultured Acidobacteriota bacterium (assembly GCA_963702345.1). Classification (GTDB taxonomy): domain Bacteria; phylum Acidobacteriota; class Terriglobia; order Terriglobales; family Acidobacteriaceae; genus Gp1-AA145. The sequence continues at coordinate 690,565 of CAVPCD010000019.1, forward strand.
GCGTTACCAACACTCGTGGGGCAATCAACGTAAGCACATCGAGCGATGGCCGCATTCATGTCACCACGCATAAGCGAATCAATTCTGAGTCTCAGGAAGACGCCGATAAGTGGAGCAAGTCGACCCAACCGCAGATCAACGTAAGCGGTCAGACCGTGACTTTAAATGCCAACACTCAAGGCGCGGGTGACCACTGGGTGAGCACTGATCTCGACATAGCCCTCCCTCGCAAGGCGTCGGTCGTAGCAACGACGAGTCATGGCGATATCAGCGTTATGGGTCGCGACGGAAACGCCGAGCTCAGCAGCCAGAACGGCGACGTATCAGTGACTGACCTGAATGGAAGTCTCACGCTCGACCTGCAGCACAGTTCTGCGCGAGTTTCACAGGTTTCCTCGGATGTGACGATTCAAGGCCGGGCCAATGACGTTTCCATTGAAGACGTAAAAGGCACCGTGCATCTGGATGGCGACTTCATAGAGAGCGTGAAACTCTCGCGCATTGCCAAGCCGGTCAGCTTTAAATCCACTCGCACCAACATGGATCTTTCGCAGCTCAGCGGATATCTCAATCTCGATTCCGGCGATCTCGAAGCAACCAATGTTGTCGGGCCATTTCGCCTGCGCACGCGTTCCAAGGACATTATGCTGAACGGCATTTCAAACGACATCCACGTGCAGAACGAAAATGGCGCTGTTGAAGTGCACGTCAACAAGCTCGGCGGCCTCGATATCAAAAATGCTAAAGGCGACATCCGCGTTTTCGTGCCGGCGAAAACCGGATTTCAGCTCGACGCTTCGGACCACGATGGAGAGATCCAGACCGACTTCAACGATCTAAAAATCACTAATGGTGACGAGCACTCATCCGCGAGTGGCAGCGTGAACGGCGGCGGCCCGCGCATGACGCTCGAGAACGAGCACGGCACCATTGAGATACGGAAGGGGACGGCGGGAGCGAGGCCCGAAAATCCAGAACGTCCCGAGCGCCCTGAAAAGCCAGAACCCCCGGAGCCGACTGAAAACTGAGCGGTCTCACTCATTGCGGCGTTGTAGCGAGCCTGGGACTCGACCGCGCAACCGTGGTAAAGTGTCTTCCCTCGGAGGTTCCCGTGACTCAAACCGCCGCGCCTGACTTTACCCAGATCAAATCAAATTTGAAATCAGTCTGGATGGCTGGCGACTTTGGCCAGATTGCCAACTACGCCGTCCATGCTGGGGTTGATTTCATCGGTCGAACTCCGATCAAGCATGGCGATCGTGTTCTGGACGTTGCTTGCGGAACGGGAAATGTATCTTTGCCCGCGGCACGCGCTGGCGCCGAAGTCACCGGCGTGGACATTGCTCCCAATTTGCTGGAGCAAGCACGGAAGCGGGCCTCAGCCGAAAATTTGAACATTCGCTTTGACGAAGGCGACGCCGAAGACCTGCCTTATCGCGACGGCGAATTCGACATCGTGGTCACGATGTTCGGCGCCATGTTCGCTCCCCGTCCGGAAAAAGCTGCTTCGGACCTGATCCGCGTATGCCGAGCCGGAGGATTAATAGCGATGGGCAATTGGACTCCGCAGGGCTTTGTGGGTAAGACCTTTCAGCTCACTGCGAAACTCGCGCCGCCTCCGCCGGGAATCGCACCACCTGTGCTTTGGGGCGATGAGGCCACCGTTCGTCAGCGATTTTCGCACGGCGTTTCAAAGCTGACGCTCACCCGGCATAACGTGTCTTTCGAATATCCCTTCAGCCCGAAAGAAGTCGTCGCGTTTTTCCGCCAATACTTTGGCCCCACGCAAGCAACGTTCGCGCGGCTCGATAAGGCTGGTCAGGAGTCGCTAGCCTCGCAGTTAGAAAAAATGTGGGCCGAGCACAACGAAGCAACTGACGGGACCACTAAGGTGCAGGCCGAATACCTGGATGTGCGAGCGATTCGCGCATAACCGCACTTCTCTCGCGAGTGCGGATAATATTGATGCATGAGGTTGCCATCCCCTACCGCCGAGGGCTTCCGTCTTATCTTCCGGCAACCAGCTATTCCCCTCGCTGAAATTGCCTGGCGCTGGAGCTTCGCCGCCGCCTTTTGGTTCCTCAGCGCAAGCTTTCTAGTGGAATACGCCGATTCGCTACCCGCCAATAGAGTTGACCGGCTGTTGCTTGGAACGCGGCAGCCAGCGCTAATTCTGCGCGCGCTCCACAGGATCCTTCACGGCAGTGCACTGCGTTTTACCGCCGGCGGCATTCTGCTCGCGATCGCGCTGCTCGTCGCGTGGATACTCCTGTCCTCACTTGGCCGGGCGGCCACATTACAAGCGATGATGGAGACGTTAGACGTTGCCCCGTCGGCGAGCACGCGCCGAGAAACCGTTTCGCCTCTGCTGGCGTTAAACTTTCTGCGCGCTGCGTCCGCCCTGGCGGCAATCGTGGCTGCAATCGGCGCCATCCTTATTGCAAGCGGCGTTTGGGCTTCGACCCACATGTCGGCATCTGGCGCCGCACGCCTGTGGCTCTTACTTCTGCTCTTGGTTTGGACGGCATGGGCAATGCTCAACTGGATTCTCTCGACCTCGTCCTTGTTTGTTGCGGTCGATCGTGTCAGCGCCTTCACCGCAATTTCCTCGACCCTCGGTTGGTATCGTGATCGGCTTGGCTCCGTACTTGTTGCTGGAATTTGGTTTGGGCTGATTCATGGCGGGGCTTTCTTGACCGCCTGCAGCGCAGCCTTCACCGTGCTCGGCATGGCACAAGTTCTTGGTGCTGGCCCCACGTTGTTCCTGGAGTTCGTGATCATCGCCGCCTATTGCGCAGTTGCCGATCTCCTTTACATCGGACGGCTGACCGCGTATCTCGCGATCATTCGACGCGGGGATTCAATCGATCTACCGGAGCCGCAAATTCCACCGCTTATCTCGCCTAGCACTGAGCGAACTGCGATTGATCAGAGTGAATTAATTCTGAGCGATGTTCCGCTGCCCGCGACTTAGGAGTGGTGAAATTCCGGTTCCGCTTTCCTTCGTGATACTTCGTGCCCTTCGTGGTTATTGATTTTGGGTGTGCTCTCGCTTTACATGGCACTTCTGATTTGAGAAACTCATCCGTGGAATCGCAATCAATTGTTGTCCTGGATTTTGGGGCGCAGTATTCGCAACTGATCGCCCGCCGCGTCCGCGAGCAAAACGTATTTTCTGTTGTCCTTCCCTGCACCGCCAAGATCGAAGAAATTCGCAAATATTCGCCTGCCGGAATCATTCTCTCCGGCGGCCCGTCATCGGTATACGACAAAGACGCTCCAGTCGCGAATTCGCGCGTGTTCGGGCTCGGCATACCCGTGCTGGGAATCTGCTATGGATTGCAATTTATGGTGCATGTGCTGGGCGGTAAAGTCCGCGCGGCCAAGCATCGCGAATATGGTCACGCTCAAGTTGAGGTGCTTGCCGACTCGCAACTTTTCGACGGCCTTCCCCGCAACCTTGAAGTATGGATGTCCCACGGTGACGAGGCGCTGGAACTGCCCACGGGTTTTCATCTAGTCGGGAAATCCCCGAGCGCAGTAGCCGCGATCGAAAACACCAGCCGGCAATTATTCGCAGTCCAGTTCCATCCTGAAGTTCGCCACACGAAGCTGGGAACAGAGATTCTGCGCAACTTTGTCCTGTACATCTGCCAAGCCAAACCCACCTGGACCCCGCAACACTTCGTCGATTCAACCGTCGCTTCGGTCCGCGAGACCGTCGGCACAGGAAGGGCCATCTGTGCTCTCTCCGGCGGCGTGGACTCAGCCGTCGCGGCCACGCTGGTCGATCGCGCTCTCCGCGACGGCGATAAATCAAGACTAACTTCCGTATTCGTAAACAATGGCGTCCTGCGCAAGAACGAATTTGAAAAAGTTCAGCAGAGCTTGAGGGAAAAGCTCGGACTGCACGTCGTGGCAGTCGATGCCACCGAGCGTTTTCTTTCAAAGCTTGCCGGGGTGACCGATCCCGAAAAGAAACGCAAGATCATCGGCAACGAATTCATCGCAGTATTCGACGAAGAAGCGCGGCGCATTGAAAAAGAAGAAGGCGAGGTCGACTGGCTGGTGCAGGGCACGCTATATCCCGGACGTCATCGAATCGGTTTCCGTACGCGGGCCCTCCCAGGTAATCAAGTCTCATCACAATGTCGGCGGGCTTCCCGAGAAGATGAAGCTAAAACTCATCGAACCGCTGCGCGATCTTTTTAAAGATGAAGTCCGCGTAATCGGGCGCGATCTGGGTATGCCGGAAGAAGTTCTGCAACGCCAGCCATTCCCCGGCCCCGGTCTGGCGGTAAGGATTCTGGGCGAGGTCACGCCCGAACGCCTCGCCATTCTGCGCGAATGCGATGACATCGTAGTGAGTGAAATTAAAAAAGCCGATCTTTACACGAAAATCTGGCAATCGTTCGCGGTGCTGTTGCCGGTGATGTCGGTTGGCGTAATGGGCGACCAACGGACGTACGCCTATACCTGCGCTATTCGCGCCGTGAACTCAGAAGACGGCATGACCGCCGATTGGGTCCCACTGCCACACGAAGTTTTAAAAACAATTTCCAGCCGCATCGTGAACGAAGTTCATGGAGTCAATCGCGTGGTTTACGACGTGACTTCGAAGCCGCCGGGAACCATCGAGTGGGAATAGCCGGGCCTCTCTTGATAGGCGCGGGCCGCGCGTGGAAATGTAGCTGCATTGATTGGAGTCAGGAAACGATTCGTTCTATCGTGTTTTCTGGTGCGAGCTTCAGGATGTCGAACTCGCTGCTGGCGATCCTGCTACTAGTTGCAGGTCTAGGTTGCACGCTTGCCAGCGTTCTCATCCATACAACCATGATTACTGCAATCAATAGTAAGCGAGATGCCGGTTCGCAGATCTCCTGTCTGAACCGGGATTTCCTCGGCACCTTTAAGTTGCATCGCCAGCTCTATCCCGAGAGTGCCCTCCGCGTAGCAGTAGTCATCTCGCTTGGCCTTTCGGTGGCATTTGGTCTGGCTTTTACTTTCATCCAAAGCTTGCAGCACTAACAGGTGCGCTATTTGCCGTGTGCCGTAAAAGATAAGGTCGGCGACATATGGCTAAGATTCGCGGCCACTTGCTTCTGGAACGCCGCCCTCCGTTACAATTAGTGGGTTTCTAACCTTACTAGGATCTTCGAGTCTAAACAAAAATGAAAAACAGCCTCGCCGTGTACCCGATCTTTGCTTTGCTGCTCTGCGCTGCAACCGCATTCACCCAGTCCGCACCAAGCAATCAGTCGGCGCTGCCATATTCTCCCAGCCTCGACCTTGAGTCGATGGACCGCGCGATTGATCCCTGCGTGGATTTTTATCATTACTCCTGCGGCGGCTGGCAAAAGAAAAATCCCATCCCTCCAGACCAGACCTCGTGGTCGGTGTACGGCAAACTGTATGTGGACAACCTAAATTTTCTGCGCACGATTCTTGAGCAGGCGGCTTCGTCCGACAATCTGCGTAATCCGGTCACGCAAAAAATCGGGGACTTCTACGGAGCATGCATGGATGAGAGCGCGGCCGAGAAGCGTGGCCTGTCAGGACTTCAGCCGACGCTGGATGAGATCGCGAAGCTGAATTCTGCGAGCGAACTTACTCCTCTGATCGCTCACCTGCAGATGTCTTTCAATAAAATTGTGTTCGATGGCGGCTCAGAGCAGGATCCTGACGATTCCGACAAGGTGATAGCCGGATTGGATCAGGGCGGGCTGGGATTGCCCGATCGCGACTACTACACAAAAGACGACGCGAAATCTAAAGAGACGCGCGACCGATACGTTCAACATGTGCAACGCGTTTTCGAACTCAGCGGCGACGATCCGGCGACCGCAAAAACCAATGCCGACACTGTCATGCGTCTCGAAACCGAGTTGGCCAAAGCTTCGCAGACTCGTGTTGCACGTCGCAATCCCTACAACCTCAAACACAAGATGACGCTGACGCAAGTCAGCCAACTGGCGCCGGCATTCGACTGGAAAGGCTACTATCGCGATGCCAGCTATCCTCAGTTTGAAACCATCAATGTGAACTCGCCGGAGTTTTTTAAGGAAGCGAACACCTTGCTCACATCTGAACCAATCGCCAACTGGAAAACCTATCTGCGTTTTCATGTTGTCGATTCCGAATCGCCATACCTGTCGTCAAAATTTGTTGACGAAAACTTCGACTTCTATCGCAAATATCTCCGTGGTGTGACTGAGCAGCAGGCGCGCTGGAAGCGCTGCGTCTCATATACCGACCGCGATCTTGGCGAAGCGCTCGGACAAGCTTACGTCGCTCGCGTGTTCTCGCCTGAGTTAAAAGAAAGCACGCGTCAGATGGTCGTGAATATCGAAGATGCAATGGCGCAGCGCATCGCGCAACTGGATTGGATGAGTCCCGAAACCAAGCGACAGGCGATTATTAAACTGCACGGCATTCGCAATAAGATCGGCTATCCCGACAAATGGCGCGATTACAGTTCGCTCGCCATTGTTCCGGGAGACTTCCTCACTGACGTCGAGCGGGCCCACCAATTCGAGAGCCGTCGCGACATTAACAAGATCGGCAAGCCGGTTGACCGTAACGAATGGGACATGTCTCCGGCAACGGTTAATGCTTACTACAGCCCGGAGATGAATGACATAAACTTCCCCGCCGGGGTACTGCAGCCTCCGGTCTACGACGCCAAAATGGATGACGCTCCAAATTATGGTGACACTGGCGGCACCATCGGCCACGAACTGACCCACGGCTTCGACGATGAGGGCAGCCAGTATGACGCGAAGGGCAACCTGCGAAATTGGTGGACCAAAGAAGACCGGGAAAAGTTCGACTCGAGAACCAAATGTGTCGAAGACCAATACGCTCAGTACGTAGTGGTGGACGATGTGCACATTAACAGCGCTCTCACTCTCGGCGAGGACGTGGCGGACCTCGGCGGCGAGATTCTGGCTTTCATGGCCTGGAAAGATGAAACCAAGGACAAGAACCTGCAGCCCATCGACGGGCTCACGCCTGAGCAGCGCTTCTTTATCGGCTTCGCTCAATGGGACTGCGCCAATGAGAGGCCGGAAGATTTACGCGTCCGCGCCGCCACCGATCCTCATTCTCCGGCGCAATATCGCATCAACGGTGTGGTCGTGAACATGCCGGAGTTCTCCAAAGCTTTTTCCTGCAAGGCGGGGCAGCCCATGACTAAGGCGGCGGAGAAGGTCTGCAAAGTCTGGTAGCAAGAGACGGCGCGCTTATCCGATGAGGACAGAGCGCGCCTTATTTAGGGACTTCTTATTGTTGAGCGTCGGCGGTGAGCGGTCCCACGGAATCCCGCACCGAACCCATTGGCCGGCGCGAAGCTGCCATTGCCGGAACCGGCGGCCGCTGCTCCAATGTGCCCAGCAATGGAGCATAGTCCACTGCCAGGTCAAGTGAGACGAACTGGTTGTTGGCGCACATGGTTTCAATCATGCGGCGCTGGCGCGAACTTAACACCTTCACCGGCAAAGTCTCAAAATGGCGAAACACCCAGATCAGGTAAAGCCGTTGCATGAACGACGGGTTCAAATATCGCGGCCCGAGTGGAGTCAAAACTCGCAGCACGCCTAAAGACAACTTTTCAAGCCACATGAAACCGGTCCCAAGAGGATTTTAATAAGCGACGAAGGAGGCGCTGCAATTCAAAGTCCATGAATTATGCACTGAAATTCATGCATTTGGAAGAGCTGCGAGTGAATTTTTTTTATTGAGCTGGCGTTTTTTATATCGTGCCCTTTCGAAGATTAGAACCGTCTGTTAACGTTTTCCGTGAGATTGCATGAGCCCTGGTGCAAACATCCAGCGAACTGGCCTTGCCCGGGCACTCTCCAAGCTGGGGTTTTGCTCCCGAACCCAAGCCTTTGGTTTGATCCGATCGGGTCGCGTGCGGCTCAACCAAAGACCAGTCCGCGACCCTGAAACCCCCGTCCGGCTGGACAAAGATCGAATTGAAGTCGATGGCAAGCAGGTCGATCCGGCTGGGAAGATCTACCTCATGCTCAATAAGCCGCGAGGACTAGTGACCACCCGCGATGACGAGAAAGGCCGCAAAACTATATATTCCCTCCTGCCTGGCTATTCGGACTGGCTGGCTCCGGTCGGCCGGCTCGACATGGCCAGCGAAGGCCTGCTTTTGCTGACCAACGACTCCGCCTGGGGTGCGCGGATTGCCTCGCCGGAAGCACATGTCGGGAAGACTTACCACGTCCAGATTGACGCCGTGGCCGACCAAAAACTGCTGGATCGCCTCCACGCAGGCGTCGATGCCGACGACAAAGATTTTTTGGCGGCGAAACGGGCTAGCATCCTGCGGTTGGGGAAGAAGAATTCCTGGCTGGAGATCCTGCTCGACGAAGGCAAGAACCGTCACATCCGCAGGATGCTTTCTGAACTCGGGATCGAAGTATTGCGGCTGGTACGGGTGGCAGTCGGTTCGGTCAAGCTAGGCGATCTGCCCAAAGGCAAAACCCGTCCGCTTACGGATGCGGAGCAAGAAGCTCTTGCGGGAAGGAAATGATCGCGGGGAACTGATCGTGGGGCGACGGGCGTCACGCCTGTCTAATGCTGAAGCAACAGAATCATTTTGGAGTGACGGCCGCCCTCGCCCGTCACCACGTCATCCCCTCGTCATCGGATAATTCTTCTCGCGCCACTCGCGCACCCCACCATCCATTGAAAGCACGTTGGTGTAGCCCATCTTCTGCAGGTTGTCCGCCGCCATCGCCGAGCGAAAGCCTCCGCCACAATAAAGGATCATGGGAGTCTTGACATCAGGCACGCGTGTCTCAATATCGCGCTCAATCACTCCCTTGCCGAGATGGATCGCACCGGGCAAATGATCTTTGGCGAACTCGCTTTCTTCGCGCACATCTACCAACAGAACTTTATTCCCGTGATCGAGCTTTTGCTTCACCTCATCAACGGTAGTTTCCTTAACTCTCGACTTCGCGTCATTAACGATTTTTAAGAAGCGTGGCGTGTGCTGCATAAGTGCCTCTTGATCCTTCGTAGAGACGTTGCTTGCAACGTCTCCGATTCTTCACTGCACAGCTTCTTCCATCTGCCCCTTGAACGTGCAGTCTACTGGATTCTTGTCGTCGCGCAAACCGAGAAAAACCGGCGCGCGCAACTTCACGCCGCCTTCGGAAGTCTCATGCGTCCACTCGGAGAATTTTACTTCCGCGACCCGCTCCGGTTTCACCCAGTGCACGTTCTTGGCATCGACCGGCCCGGCAAACGGACTCTTCTTAATTTGGATTTCCTTAAGAACCTCGAAAATCTGTTTCAGCATGGCTTGGTTGAATCCGGTTCCGGCGTGGCCCACGTGGATGAGTTGTTTTTTATCGTTGTACAGGCCGAGCACCAGCGAACCAAAATATTGGCGCGCGCCTTCAGGACTGGTGTATCCCCCGATCACGCAGTCCGCCGTCTGGGTTATTTTTATCTTCAACCATTCGCGGCTGCGCCTCTCCTCATAGCAGCTGTTACATTTTTTTGCGACAATGCCCTCAAGTCCCTTTTCCTTCGCCACCTGAAATAACGCCACCCCTTGCCCGGCATGATGGTCGGAAAAGCGCACCAATCCCGCGGCAGGCAGAATTTGCCGAAGCGCTCGCTTGCGATCATCCAAACCAACTCGTCGGAGATCGTAGCCATCGAGATAAAGAAGATCGAACACGTAATAAAGTATCGGTAAGTCGGGGCGCGACGCCGCTTGCCGTCCGTGGGCGCGAATTCCGGTGCGCTGTTGCATCAGGCTAAATGAAGGACGGCCTTGTTCATCAAGCACCACCACTTCGCCGTCGAGAATCGCGGTGGTCGCATGCACTAACTTTGGCAGCTCACGTAACTCGGGGTAACGAGGGCCAAGATCATTCTGATTGCGCGATACCATGCTGACTTTTCCGTTTTCGATGAACGAGATCACACGGTATCCGTCCCATTTAATTTCGAACAGCCAGTTGGGATTATTGAATGGATCTTCTGCGATCGACGCCAGCATCGGCTGAATTGCCGTGGGCATTGGACGCTTCACCGCGCCCTTTAAATCTTTAACTAAGGAGTTACCGGCGGAAACTTCGGGCTCAGCCGACTTTCCGATTACCGGAGCTTTTTTTTTGCTCCGGAATTTTCCGGTTTGACTTTAGCTTTCGCAGTTGACTTGGCGGGCTCCGGCTTTTGTTTTCGTTTATCCAGCTTGGCAATGCTGTCCGCCAGCCATGCAGCTTTCACGCCGCCACGCGATACCTTCTTGCTGCTGGTCCACTCCGCCGAGCCTTCGTCGCCCGCGATCTGCGCCATCGTCTTTCCGCTGAGTACCGAGGTGTCGTATTTGTCGATGTCCCATTTTTCGTCTACATACTTGTCGTGCTTCTTGATCATCAACCACTCGTTGCCTTTGCTTCCCGGACGGCGCGCCTTGATGTGAATCAGCGCGAAGTCGCCGTTCAACCTTTTCCCCTTTAACCGAAATTTTAAGTCGCCTTTCTTGATCATGGCGGCGGCCTCGGCTTCGGTTCCGGGCACGTATTCGCCGTTGACAGGAACAGGAGATAGCGGTTCCCATGTGCCGACGTCCCAAACCATCACAGTGCCGGCGCCGTAGTTGCCTTCGGGAATAATTCCTTCAAAGTCAAAATAAGAAACTGGATGATCCTCCACCTGCATGGACAAGCGCTTGTCGGCCGGGTTCAGCGACGGCCCCTTCGGCACCGCCCATGACTTCAACACGCCCTCCATCTCCAGGCGGAAGTCATAGTGCAGTCGCGTGGCACGATGGCGCTGCACCACGAAGCGATGGCCTTTGCTCTTTTCGATCTTTGGCGGAGGCTCCGGAGTCTCCGAGAACCGGCGTTTGCGTTTGTATTCCTCTAGAGGCACGAAGACATTGTAAAGAAAGAAGGCCAGAGAAGCGCAAATCGCCCAACGAATGCAGAAGGCTGAAGTAAGAATGCAGAATTTCTCTGCAATCTGAAATCTTCAATCTAAAATCTCCCTTAATTCTGCATTCTGAATTCCTACTTCTGCATTTCTTGAGATAGATTCATTTCATGCAACGGGAATATCCTCAGCAGCCGCTGGTCGGCGTAGGCGCGATCATCGTTGAAGATGGCCGAGTTTTGCTGATTAAACGCGGCAAGCCGCCTATGCTTGGCGAGTGGTCGATTCCCGGTGGCATGCTCGAAATCGGCGAGACCCTGCGTCAGGGAGCAGAACGTGAGGCTCTCGAAGAGACCGGACTGGTGGTTAACGCCACCGATCTACTCGGAGTTTTCGACCGCATTGTGCCGGAATCAGAGAAGAATGGCGAAGCCCCGCGCACACTCTATCATTATGTGCTGATCGACTTTCTTTGCCAGAAAATCTCAGGAAACGCCCTCGCAGCCGGGGATGCAGCCGATGCCCGTTGGTTTAGCGCGGAGGAATTGAGCGCCCTTCGGTTGCCATCGGACACTCAAAAAGTTTTAGAAATCGGCATTGCAAAAGCTAAGTTGCAGGAGTAGTGTTTCTAAGTCTCCGCTCTGAAACTCGCTCCCAAAGCGGGTTTCGGCACACTAGCCAGCGGAATCCCGTGGTTCAAGGCACCGGTAGGATGCAAAATCTTGCTCTCGTATTTTGTCTGCGAAAGACTTTTGCACAGCTGCCGCATTTGTCTGAAGGGGATCTCCGCCAGCGGACAATCTCAGGAGGTAGTACTCAGTATGAGCAATAAACAATCTGCAATTTCACGTCTCATTCGCGGCGGAGTCACTGCGATGACTGCGCTGGTGCTGGTCTCAGCTGCCGTGGCGCAAACTTATGTCATCAGCGGCAACACGCCTGGCTTCATCAAGAAGGCAGCAGATCAGGGCGCGGTCGATCCCACCACCGTAATTTCAGTCACGGCTTGGCTGCAGCTGCACAACCAAAATAAGTTGGACAGTCTGGCCCAGTCTGTGAACCAAAAGGGCTCCTCCAGCTATCACCAGTGGATTACCCAGGACCAGTTCAACTCTACCTATGCTCCCAAGGCGCAGGAAGTTAAAGCAGTTCAGAATTTTCTTCAGGCCCACGGCCTTACTCTGCTAACCGTGGCTGAAAATAATCTGTATGTGAAAGTCCAAGGCACGGTTGGACAGATTGAAAAAGCTTTCCACGTACAGATCGACAACTTCAGCTTTAACGGCAATGTCTATATGGCGAACACTGCCAATCCCTCGGTGAACGATAGCTCAGGCGGTTTGATCGCCGCAGTCACCGGACTCGACGACTTTGGGTTTCAGCCTACGGCTGTGCGTCCGAATGGGCCAGACGGAACGTTGGCCCCAATTCCTTTGAGTTCGACTTCAAACGGCTTTTTCTTTGCGAGCCAATGCTTCCTCGGTCCCCAGAGTGTGACTTTCACCGGCGGAGGCAACACTGCTACCTATAGTGGAAGCCGTTACGGCGCAGACATCAGCAACACGGCGTTGGGAACCTTGGCACCGTGTGGTTACCAGCCTAGCGAAGTGCAAACCGCTTACAACATGAACCCGTTGTACGCCGCCGGCCTGGATGGCACGGGTCAAACGATCGTGATCACCGATGCTTTCGGTGACGCCACGATTGCAAGTGATGCCGAGGTGTTTTCGCAGCTGTACGGTTTGCCAGATCTCACCTCTTCGAATTTCCAGATTGTGTCCGCCCCCGGTACGGTAACTCATCCCGCAACCAAGCGATTCGTGGCCCCCAGCGGCTGGGCCGACGAAATCACATTGGACGTGGAATGGGTCCATGCCATGGCTCCCGGAGCAAATATCGTTCTGGTGATCAGTCCTAACAACGGCTCGGACCTCGATGAGGCGGTCAACTACGCGGTCGTACATCATCTGGGCAACACTATCTCCAACAGTTGGTCCGGACTCGAAGGTTTCGGAAACCCGGCGCAATTTGATCGGGTGAATCGTATCCTCGAGGCGGCCGCAGTCCAAGGTGTCGACGTGAACTTTTCCTCTGGAGATTATGGAGACAACGTCGTAACCGCCGGCTTCAAAACGGTGGGATTCCCTGGCAGTTCGCCCTTCGCGACTTCCATCGGGGGGACCAGTCTCGCTCTCAATCCCGACGATTCAATCATGTTCCAGACCGGATGGGGAACGAATCTCACCCGGCTTGCGGTTCCTGCAACCGCCGGCGTTCCCTGTGAAGCGACCTGTGACCCAGTTGTCCCGCCATTGATTTTTGGTTTCCAGTATGGCGCCGGAGGAGGCACAAGTTTAACTTTTGCCAAGCCGGCATTCCAGAGTGGAATACCAGGAGCGGCCCGCATGGTACCTGACATTGCCATGCTCGCCGATCCCGACACGGGTGTCGAGATTATTGAAACCATCAACGGCCAACTCAGCGTTGGCGTAATCGGTGGGACCAGTCTGGCGTGCCCGACGTTCTCAGCAATTATGGGAATCGCCTCGCAAAAGGCCGGTCACGGACTTGGTCAGGCGGCCCAGTTGGTCTATAGCTTGCCCGCGGGAGTGGTCACCGACATTGTTCCCGTCGCCGGAGACAATGTCACCGGGACCATCAATGGGAGCACCCCTGAATCTGCCGATGCTCTGGCAGGGCCGCTGGATGGAACAAGCATTTATTACAGCGCTTTGTACAACAGTCCTTCTTCACTGCGCTGGGACGTGCTGACGTTCGGGACGGATTCCTCCCTCTTTACTGCGCCTGGTTGGGACGACGTTACCGGCGTAGGAACACCCAATGGCTGGAATTTCGTGAATGCCCTAGCACCGTAAATCAGTTCGACGCCAACTAGGCCAGGTCCAAAGGGATCTGGCCTTTTTTTATTCAAGCGCGCCTTCAGATTCCGAATCGGATTCAGAAGCAACCGGCTCGTTTAATATTCGGCTGGCTTGGCTGAAATCCGCGGGCTGGACCATCAGCTTGACCCCGCCCAGTAAATTCGAAATAAACCAATCCATTCGAACCATGTTTTCGTCAGCAAGAAAGCATTCAATCCCGGAAGACTGCAGCCTGCCTTTCGCCAGCAAAGCCTCGGGCACGTCACGAAATGCCCGGAGCACGACCAGATCTCGCCTCTCCGGCACACTGACCGGCGGCGATAGCTCCGGTTCAGGAACTTCTAAGTGGCGACGATCAAGTTCATCCTCCAGAGCGTCCCACGCTGGGTCGCTCAGCGCCGAGGATTCGAGCGCCAGCTTGATCAATTCGCCGTCGCTCATTTGTGAGTAGTGGGCGGCGAAAATCTCGCGTTCTTGTTCGGAGTCCGATGGCCTCACCAAGAGAATGATACCGGGGTTGCTCAGAAAATTCCGCAACCGATTTTCCCGGGCTGAAATCGGGCCAAAAAATAGAACGGCCCGCAAGTTTTAAACCTACGGGCCGCCCGGCGGACTGTTTGGGATTGACCAAGAGGTGGTCACTCTAAGTACCCCATCGCGTTCTTCTGCGCGGGGACAGTGGCCTCTCTGCTAACTCCGGGCCCGGCGTGACCTAACGCCGAGTGGAAATTCCAAACTCACCGGTCGAGTTGCGAAGCACTCAGAGCAACCGCTCTAAGTCTCAGCCACCTCACCTGGTCTTGTTGCACATCTACCACTACAGTCAGAACTTGTCATCAGACCACCTCCTTTCCGGTGTAACCGCAGAATAGTACACAATGAACTTACGATCAAGCGGCTGGAATCGGAAAAGGAAATAGGGGGGAGATTCCAGGTTTCAGAGTTTCAGGGTTTCAGCGTTTCCTGATTTCGGAAGCCTTTAGTCACGCTCACTAATGTGCGAGATTCAAAAACCTAAACGCAACCACAGAGGACACGGAGTTCCACAGAGAAGAGACACAGAGGCACAAAATTCAATGCGCTCCTCTGTGGTTTTCCCTCTGTGTACCTCTGTGCCCTCTGTGGTTGAAGCTTTTCGGTTTTGATTTTTGAAACCCTGAAACTCTGAACCCTCGAAATTTTTATTATGATGAAAGCAGCTCATGGATTCGGCCTACATCCTCGGCATTGAAAGTTCATGCGACGAAACCGCCGCCGCAGTTGTGCGCTCGGGCGAAAAACTGATCTCGAACGTGGTCGCCTCGCAGATCGCCACTCACCGGCCTTATGGCGGCGTCGTACCGGAGCTGGCTTCGCGGGAGCATCTTCGTGCCATCGTGCCTGTTATTCGTCAAGCCCTTGCGGAGGCCGAAAAAACCTACGAATCGATCGATGCCATCGCGGTCACTCAGGGCCCCGGCCTCGCCGGGGCCTTGCTGGTGGGAATCAGTTACGCCAAGGCACTGGCTTTCGCGCTCGAGAAGCCGCTGATCGCGGTCAATCACCTCGAAGGGCACATTCATGCCGTGCTGCTCGAAGAAAGACAAAAAGGACATCGCGAATTAAGGTTCCCGGTTCTCGCGCTGGTCGTTTCCGGCGGGCACACCCATCTTTATCTGGCCGAGCAACACGGCGAAAGCTGGTCGTACGAAAATATCGGTCATACCCGCGACGACGCTGCCGGTGAGGCTTTCGACAAAGTCGCCAAACTGCTCGGCTTGGGATATCCCGGTGGCCCGGTGATCGACCGACTGTCGACGCATGGGGATCCTAAAGCAGTGAAGTTTGCTACGCCGCAGATCAAACATCCGGACAGGAGGACGGTCGCGGCACCGAAAAAGGCAAGCGAAAACAAACAAGAGTCGTGGAGTTCCGGGCGCCCTCGCCCGGACGCCCCCGACGCCCGACGTCCCCGCTTCGACTTCTCCTATAGTGGAATTAAGACCGCAGTGCTGCGCTACGCCGAGACCAGCAACCTCGCACTTTCGATCGACGCTAGACGCCGCGCACTATCGCAAATCGCTAAACCGAAGCTGGAAGATTATCTGACGAACTCGGACAAGCAGATACTCGATCTCGTCGCCTCTTTCCAAAGAGCTATGGTGTCCGATCTTGTAGCTAAGACTTTAGCCGCCGCCCGCGAATACGAAGTCGCTACGTTGTTTGTAACCGGTGGGGTCGCTGCTAACAATGAATTGCGCAAGACGTTCGAGCAGGAAGGAGCCCGCGAGGGACTTCCGGTGTACTTCCCTTCCCGTCCACTCTCGACAGACAACGCCGCCATGATCGCCGCCGCCGCGTATCCAAAATTTGTTGCTAAAGATTTTGCTGCAATGGATTTCTCTGCAGAGGCGGGAATGGCGTTGAGGTAGATGTCGGCTACTCCGCCTCTTCCAGCTTGCTCTCTTCAATTTCCATGTCTTTGAATTCGCTGGATTCGAAGACTTCGCCGCATTCCAGACACTCTACAAATTCAGCGTCTTCTTCGCGGGCGACTACTCGTACACGGGGGTGTTTGCACTTGGCCAGATCGTTCGTCATCGCGGGAGGTTGGGCAGGGCGGGATGTGGTCATAGATTCCGGACTCTCGCTTTCTCGGGCTAGAACCGCCGAGCAGACTCGCGCCGGAATTGGCCGTATTTTTATCGCCGACATGGGTACTTGTCAAGCACAGAATGATCGGCTGAATGTGTGTAAAATTTTGTTTAGAGAGCGTATGACCGTTGATGTTACCAAAGTGGTGGAGAAGCGGACTCACAGGGCGGCCGACGGTGTAAAACTGCCGATCTACCTGGACAACCACTCGACCACTCCGGTCGATCCACGGGTTCTCGAGGCCATGCTTCCTTATCTGTCCGAGAGCTTCGGCAATGCCGCCAGCCGCAGCCACAGCTTTGGATGGACCGCCGACGAAGCAGTCCAGACGGCCCGGGCGCAAATCGCATCCCTGATGGGCGCTAACAAAGACGAAATCGTTTTTACCTCCGGCGCTACTGAAAGTGACAACCTCGCGATCAAAGGTGTCGCCGAAGCCCATCGCGGCAAAGGCGATCACATCATCACCGCCATCACCGAACACAAGGCAGTGCTCGATTCCTGCAAGCGGCTGGAGAGATATGGCTGCACTGTGACTTATTTGCCGGTACAGAAGGACGGCCTGATTGACTTAGACGCACTTCGCCAGGCAATGAATGATGCGACCATCCTGGTCACTATCATGGCCGCGAATAACGAAACCGGAGTGCTTCAGCCAATCGAGGAAATAGGAAAACTTTGCCGCGAACGCGGGTTGATCTTCCACACCGATGCCGCGCAAGCCATGGGAAAAATCCCAATTGATGTGGCCCGGCAAAACATCGATCTGCTTTCGATATCCGCTCACAAGGCGTACGGACCGAAGGGCGTGGGTGCACTCTATGTTCGGAATGGCATCGATATAGCTCCGACAATTGACGGTGGGGGCCATGAAGGGGGAATGCGATCGGGAACATTAAACGTCCCGGGAATCGTTGGATTGGGCAGAGCTTGTGAAATTTGCCACGACGAAATGCCGCAGGAATCATGCCGCATCGCTGGGTTGCGAAACCGCCTTCACGAAAAGATCAAAGCCGGACTCGACGAAGTTTACGTTAACGGTTCCACGGAGCATCGTCTGCCGGGAAACCTGAATATGAGTTTCGCGGGTATCGATGGCGAAGAGTTGATGACCGCCATTGATGACATTGCAGTTTCAAGCGGAGCAGCATGCACTTCAGCGCGCATTGAACCGTCCTATGTGTTGAAAACTCTGGGTGTTTCAGATGAACTGGCGCAGAGTTCAATTCGATTCGGCATCGGGAGGTTCAATACCGAAGCGGAGATCGATTACGTGGCGGGGAGAGTAGTTCACACCGTGCAGCAGTTGCGGGACCTGTCGCGCGGATAGTAAGAAACCTTCAGTTTGCGGCGATTGGATTGACTCGGATGTGGTGTAGCGTTTGGACCATGCGATTTATTTCTGGTTGAGTGATGTGCCCAGGTTTACGACCAAACATTAATTTCACCTTGCCGCCATCGGAATACAGATCATCTACTGGGCCCCCATTCGTAGAGGAGGTGCCGAACTGAAACCCTTTGAACTCCTTAGATTCAACCGAAAAAATTTCCGAACGACCAGTCAGGTCCACTGTCTTCATCAGGAGCAAAGTAAACGCTCTAGCGTTACGCGTCCGCGACTTGAACCAACCTAGTTCAGCTGGTGTTGTGCTAAGAGCTAGGTTCTCGAACTCATAATCTGATTCGCAGGCACGATTTCCAATAATTGAACAAAAGTTGACGCTTGATTTTGCCAAAATGCTAATCGTCTCGCGAGGCGGATAAACCGACAGCCAAATCAGGCCTCCTGAACGAAATGGAACTATTACCATGTTAGGTCGACGCGTTATCTTTTCGCGCTCAATGTCAACCCATGGAACTTCAAAGGAATATCCAAGATATGACAGAGACGTACCGGGGGCGGATGAGATTGTCTTATCAGGAAGTTCGGACGGGGTTTGTAAAATCAGAGGTTCTTTTCCGAGTAATATCCGCCCTTCGAGGAGGGGTTCGAAGTACCAGGAAAAGAACCATACACAGATTACGCAGAGCGAAACTCCGCTTGCTACATTTGTCCATCGAACCCGCTTAGAATCTTTTGACTGATTCACAGTTCACAATGCAGGTCGGCACGGTCCACGACGGAATTTTATCGCGCCGTCACCGTAACCGGCTCTTCCACGCTTGCTTCCCTCAAAAACTTCGCCGCCTCTTCCGGAGGAGTGGGATTGATATAGAACCCAGTGCCCCACTCGAATCCGCCAACCTTGGTCAGCTTCGGCACAAACTCAATATGCCAGTGGTAATGGTCATTGCTTGAATCCTGCGTCGGCGAGCTGTGGATCACCAGGTTGTACGGCGGGTCATCCAGCACGCGGTTGGCTTTGTTCAGCAGGGTGCGAATCGATTTCGCCAGATTCTGGAACATCCGCGACGACGAATTCTCAAACGCCGACTCGTGCTGTTTCGGCAAAATCCAGGTCTCAAAGGGAAAGCGAGGGGCATAAGGCGCAATGGTCAGGAAGTCATCGTTCTCAGCCACTACCCGAATGCCGGCTTCAGTCTCCTGCCGGGCGATATCGCAAAAAACGCAGCGTTCTTTGTAAATGTAATACTGCTTGGCGCCCTCGATTTCCTCGGCCACATAAATAGGCACCACTGGCAGCGCGATCAATTGCGAATGCGCATGTTCGAGCGTCGCCCCAGCCGCCTCACCGTGGTTCTTGAAGATCAGAATGTATTTCAGCCGGCGATCTTTTTTCAGATCGAGAATGCGGTCGCGAAAGGTCCACAACACATCTTCAATTTTCTTTGGCGACAAGGTCGCCAGTGTCTCATTGTGGTCGTTGGTCTCAACCACCACTTCGTGAGCTCCGACGCCATTCATCTTGTCGAACAAGCCCTCCGCCTGGCGATCAAGATTGCCCTCGATTCCGAGCGCGGGAAACTTATTGGGTACCACGCGCACCGTCCAGCCGGGCGTGTCACGCTGCGGCTGGCCGCCATTCTGGTTGGGGCGATACGCCTGAATCTCGGGTGGGGTCTTGGCTTCGTTGCCGTAACAAAAAGGGCAAAAGCCGCCCTTCATCTTTACCGACTCGCGGGTAAAGTCAGTGGGGCGCTTGGCGCGGTCGGTTGAAATAATTACCCAGCGGCCGACGATGGGGTCTTTTCTGAGTTCGGGCAAAGATTAAATCCTCCACCCGCTGCCATCCGGGTAATTCATTTTACGATGAGAGTGCCGCATTCTGAAATAGCTCGAAAGTCGGCTCCCCACCGATGCCCTCGTAATAAACCGTGACCACGTCAAAGCGCCATGCCGGCGCCTCGGGAAATTGCCGTCGCGGGAGCGAGCGCAGGTAGTCACGAATCACCACCCGCAGATCCCGGCGCTTCTTGCGATCGACGGCGGCATGTGCGGGCTTCACGTCACGCGTGGTGCGAGTCTTGACTTCGATGAAGCAGAGCACATCTTCGCCACGGTCTTTCACCCATCCGATCAAATCGATCTCGCCGCGGTGCCGTGATGTGCGAAAGTTGCGTGCGACCATTACATAGCCTTTTTTGCGCAGATAAAAGTAGGCATCTTCCTCGCCGCGACGTCCGGTGCGAAGATGAGCAGGAAGTTGTTTCTCAGTCGACGCTATCGTCCCCGCCCGGATCTTTGCAATCCCATCCATGAACTTGACGGTCGTTTGCGTGACGTAGCCTGAAATCATGTTGCGATCATCGAGTGCAATGCTCTCGCGCCGAGCTTTAACATCAACCACAGCGAGCACAGAGTTTCACAGAGAAACGCCACCGAGCAATGCATCTCGATTAAAGCCTCTGTGGTGTTTCTCTGTGGAACTCTGTGTCCTCTGTGGTTAAAGGTTTTCGCCATTCATACCCGTTCACCATCCGCGTCAGTCCGTCACGAAGATGAACAACATTGAAATTGATCAGCAATCCCACAGACCTCCCGCTCAGTCGCATGTAAGAAAGCAATTGGGCTTTGTGAACCGGATTGATGGCGTCGACACATTTAATCTCGACAATCACGGCATCTTCGACGATCAAGTCAATGCGATAGCCGAGATCAATCTTTTCCCCTTCATAGATAACCGGCAATCCGACCTGACTATCAACTCTCAATCCGCACTTTCGAATCTCATGCAAAAGGCACGCCTGATATGCGCTTTCGAGCAAACCGGGGCCAAGCGCGGTATGAACTCTCATTGCTGCGGCGATGACCTGGCGCGTAATGCGGTTTATGCGTGGAGCAATCACTTACGGTGTCGCAACCATGAATCTGCTATATCACGGATGTAAGGTTTTATTCTGTGATCTCTATGATTAATTGTTTCAGCCGTTCTAATTCGGGAAGTGTAGACAAGGTCAAGAGCTTAACCACAGAGGGCACGGAGGTACACGGAGGAACGCCACAGAGGAGGAGTGCGTCGCCATTAAAGCCTCTGTGGTTTTTCCTCTGTGAAACTCTGTCTCCGACTGTGGTTAGTGTTTTTGCACTTCTCTGATCATACTGTCGGCATCGATTTCGGAACCGCAGCCACTACTCAGTGAATCTGACTCTTGTGGGGAGACCGAGCCATGGTTCGGCAATTGACTGGCGAAGATTACACGCACTTTGTCCGTGAGAAGCGAGCGGCAGCGATCCACTTCGATGCGCATTGGAATGTCGGACACCGGCCGGTCATGCGGCGACAAATGCAAGAGGCGGAGGAAGCATTGAGTGAGCAGTGCAATTTCGGCGAGATCGATTGTGATCGTGACACGCCACTCGCGAAGGCTGTCCGACTCCCAGGAATTCCCGCAGTGGCATACTACCTGGAAGGAAATCTCGTCGCCTTGCTACTGGGTATTCGACAGAATGTACGCGCGCGTATCGAACGCGTGCTGCGAGGCGAACCAATTGGTTATGAGGATGGATTGGGCGGCGATCGTTCTTAGATTTACTGCTATTCGTTTAGCGTTACACGTTCTTGAACAGCTCCGCTCTTGGATCTTCTGGATTTAGTTTCGCTATCTCACGCAGCAACTCTTTCGTCTTCTCATCACGCGGCATGGGCACCGTCACTTTCACTTCGACGATTTCATCCCCGCGGGCGCCTTCTTTGGTCGCTGACGGCACGCCTTTCTCGCGCAGACGAAGTTTTTGTCCCGACTGCGTCCCTTGCGGAACTTTCAGGATCGCTCGACCGTCAATTGTCGGCACTTCAATCTTCGCGCCCAGAGCGGCCTCGGTGGCGGTGACGGGCACGATTACATAAATGTCATCGCCATCGCGACGAAAGACCGTGTGATTCTCGGTGCGAATGATCACATACAGATCGCCGGGCGGGCCTCCATGCACGCCCGCATTGCCTTTACCCGCAATGCGGATGCGTTGCGAGTCCCGCGTGCCCGCCTTGATTCGAACTTCAAGCGGCTCAGTGCGCGTGACCACGCCTTCGCCGTGGCACACTGGGCAAGTCGAAACATTCTTGCCGGTGCCGTGGCAGCGCGGGCAGGTCACATTGAACTTCATGCGGTTGGCGCTTTGCTCGATCGTGCCTTTCCCCTTGCACTGCGGGCACACACCCGGCTGCTCGATGACGCCATTGCCGTGGCAATTCGTGCACACGTCCTGTCGCGTGATGTTCAGACGCATCACGCCGCCGCGAATCGCCGTCCAGAAAGGCACGTTGACCTGGTACTCAAGGTCGCTCCCAGGCTCCGGACCTTCCTGCGCGACCGTGCCGCCGCGTCCTCCGCCGAACATGCTGGAGAAGATGTCGCGAAACCCTCCGCCGCCGCCTGTGGCCGTGGTGCGCTGGGCTCGCGCGCCGTCAAACATGTCATTGAAATCGAAGCCGCTGAAATCGAACGGAACACCCTGCCCACCGCCAGCTCCGGCTTGTCCGCCAGGGTATCCTCCAAAGCCTCCCGCGCCGGTTGGCCCGCCACGAGCGTAAGCTTCGGCAGCCGCTGGATCGATGTTGTCCGAGTAATACCCGAGCTGGTCGTAAATCTTGCGCTTTTTGGGATCGCTGAGGACGTCATTGGCCTCAGAGAGCGCCTTGAATTTTTCTTCCGCACCTTTGTCCCCAGGATTGACGTCGGGATGATATTTGCGCGCAAGCTTGCGGAACGCTTTGCGAATGTATTCCGCCGAGGCAGATTTTTTTACGCCAAGCGTTTCGTAATAATCTTTTTTGGTGGTGGTGGCCATCAGTGTGTCTAACTAAACGTTGTCATCCTGAGCGCAGAAAACCATTCGCTTACGAATGGTTTTCAAGTCGAAGGATCTCATGTTTCTTGGATTTGGCAGTGGCGTCTCAGGGAATTCGCTCCACGCTTTCGTTTTGGAAATGCCCCTGCAGGCCATTCTCGCCTCAATCATCATCGGGGTCCTTCGACTACGTCAGAACCTTGCTGCGCAAAGTTCTGACTCCGCTCAGGATGACAGTTCAACTTTACGATGACAACCTTGTTTCTGTTTCCAGAATCCCTGGTTTTTGATACTTCACCGCGT
Source organism: uncultured Acidobacteriota bacterium (assembly GCA_963702345.1). Taxonomy (GTDB): domain Bacteria; phylum Acidobacteriota; class Terriglobia; order Terriglobales; family Acidobacteriaceae; genus Gp1-AA145. The sequence continues at coordinate 713,482 of CAVPCD010000019.1, forward strand.
CCACGTACACGGGAATGCGATTCACTCCCTCCGATGTTGGCGCGAAAACGTACCAGCGCTTTTCCTGTTCTACGAATGCTAAAAAATAATCTTGATCTTTAATTTTGAACTGCAATTTGGTATGCCCCATTTCTAAAAATTCAGCCACGGTCACACCGATTTTCGCGGATTTGAATCCGCGCGACCGATGTGAATCCATGGCAGGCACTCGGGTTGGACGGGCGAGACGCCCGCCCCCCACACTCAAAACAAATCAGCCGCTCGCACGAGTGACTTTACTGATAGCTGACGGCTGATAGCTGACGGCTTACTTCTTGTCCACGTCCACGTACTCAGCGTCGATCACGCCCTCGTCTTTCTTGCTGGCGTCACCATTGCTGCCTGGTTCCGTTCCACTCGCGCTGCCGCTCGGGCCCGCGCCTCCTCCCGGAGGCGGAGTCTGCGCCTGCGCCGACTTGTACATCTGTTCGGCCAGCTTGTGCGAGGCCTGGGTCAGCGTCTCGCGGGCGCGATCCATCTGCGCCTTGTCGTTCGACTCCAGCGCCTTCTTCGCGTCGCTGAGTGCGTTCTCGACATCTGCGCGATCGGAGCCGGAAACTTTGTCTCCCTGCTCCTTCAGCGTCTTCTCGATCTGATAAACCATCGAGTCGAGCTGGTTCTTGGAGTCGACAACCTCACGCTGCGCCTTATCTTCGGCCGAATGCGCTTCGGCATCCTTCGCCATCCGCTCGACCTCTTCCTTCGACAGACCGGAAGATGACGTGATCGTGATCTTCTGATCCTTCTGCGTGGCCATGTCTTTCGCCGTGACGTTGAGAATTCCGTTCGCGTCGATGTCGAACGTCACCTCAATCTGCGGCACACCGCGCGGCGCCGGAGGAAGTCCGGTCAAATGGAATTTCCCCAGGGTACGGTTTCCCGTCGACATCTCGCGCTCGCCTTGCATTACGTGAATCTCGACAGAAGTCTGATTATCCGAGTACGTCGAGAACATCTCCGACTTTTTGGTCGGAATCGTGGTATTGCGCGGAATCATCGTGTGCGCAACTGCGCCAGCAGTCTCAATCTTCAAAGACAGCGGAGTCACGTCGAGCAGCAACAGGTCTTTCACCTCGCCGCCCAGCACGCCACCCTGAATGCCCGCGCCGACTGCCACCACTTCGTCCGGGTTCACACCCTTGTGGCCTTCCTTGCCGAACATTTCCTTCACCAGCGTCTGAATGCGCGGCATGCGCGTCTGCCCGCCAACCAGTACCACTTCGTTGATCTTGCTGGCGTCAACGCCCGCATCCTTCATGCACTGCTTCGACGGACCAACCGAACGCTGCAGAATGTCTTCCACCATGCCTTCGAGCTTCGCCCGGGTCAGCTTCTTCACCAGGTGCTTCGGCCCGCTCGCGTCGGCAGTGATGAACGGCAGATTGATCTCCGTTTCCATCGTGGTCGAAAGCTCGATCTTGGCACGCTCGGCTGCGTCACGCAGACGCTGCAGCGCCATCTCGTTTCCCTTGCCACGCAGATCAAGGCCTTCATCTTTCTTGAATTCATCGATCAACCAATCGACCAGCCGCTGATCGATGTTGTCGCCGCCGAGATGGGTGTCGCCGTTGGTAGCCTTGACTTCAATTACGCCCTCGCCAACTTCGAGAATCGAAATATCGAACGTGCCGCCGCCAAAGTCGTACACGGCGATGGTTTCGTCCTTGCCTTTATCGAGCCCGTAAGCCAGCGCGGCCGCGGTCGGCTCGTTGATGATTCGCTTCACGTCGAGTCCGGCAATCTTGCCGGCATCTTTGGTCGCCTGCCGTTGCGCGTCATTAAAGTACGCCGGCACCGTGATGACGGCTTCGGTCACCTTCTCGCCCAAATAGTCTTCCGCCGCCTTCTTCAGCTTCTGCAGAATCATGGCCGAAATCTCAGGCGGGGTATATTTCTTCCCCTGCGCTACGATCGACACGTTGTCGCCATCGCGCTCGACCTTGTACGGAACCATCTTCATTTCTTCGTTTACTTCGTCAAAGCGCCGTCCCATAAAGCGCTTGATCGAATAAATCGTGTTTTCCGGATTGGTAATCGCCTGGCGCTTGGCCACCTGCCCTACCAACCGCTCTCCGTTCTTGGTAAACGCGACCACCGACGGGGTCGTGCGCCCACCTTCTTCATTAGGGATAACCTTGGGCTCGCCACCCTCCATAACCGCCACGCAGGAGTTGGTGGTCCCCAGGTCAATACCAATAATTTTCGCCATAATGCTCTCCTTGAAATTCGTTCTATTGCTGATCTCTATAAGTGCTGCTGCTCTTTGCCTGTGACTGAAAAAATGCCGATCGCTACCCCGCATTAGCTGAGGGCTGATAGCTGACGGCTGATGGCTGCCTTTAAGTGCTTTATATTCAACTACTCACCTTTGCGCTCTGGGTTATTATCAGAGTTGAGTGAGATGTTGTCAATGTTTAGATGCGGGAAGGAAGGGGTGGGATGCGGGTTTTCTGAGATCACAATAGCGCTTTATCGACTGTGATTAGGCGGGTGGCCCGTTTCTCTTGATACAAAACATGAGGGTGCCCCATTTCTCGCCGGTTTTGCGAGAAGTGGGGCATTGTTCCTCAACTCCCTCTGGTGCAAGCGATCGTGGTCCCCACCCTTCGACTGCGCTCAAGGCAGGCTCTTTCGCAAAGAGCGCGAAAGATGGGGCACCCCCCTTATTGCCGATACAAAAATAAAGGCTAGGATGCAGCCTCCCTTCGACTGCGCTAGGGGCAGGCTCTGTCGCAAAACAACGCGACATAGTTTCCCTCAATCCTAGAGAAACCTCCCAGTTTCAAAATGACTCAGTGAAGTGGACGCGAGAAGACACGGAATCAGCTCTCGTGCTATAGATAGCGAAGCGATGCCGAACCGGATTCTACGTCTGGCGCGTGAGTTGATTCATCCCAAGCCTGTGCCGCTGCAGAGAGTGAGCAGCGGACGAATCGAAATCGAACGAGATGGCAAGGTCGCTTACCTCGAATACACCCTCGGCGGCGATGTTCTCGAGCTCATCCACACCGAAGTTCCCAAAGAGCTGCGCGGCATGGGACTAGCTGCCGCCCTGGCCGAGCGCGGTCTGAAGTGGGCCCGCGAAAAAGGCTACAAGGTCGATGTCATCTGTCCCTTCGTCCACGAATATATTGACAAGCACCCCGAGTACGCCGATCTCGTCATAAAGTGATCGGCCAAGGTGCCTCATCGACGTCCCGAAGCCCCGCGCCCTTCACCTTCATCCAATCCTGCCAGGAGGTCGCCAACATGCATCACGTGAGACAAGAGAACCTGCCTTTTGTCGGTAGCTCACACGAGTTCATCGGAGCCGATGAGGGCGATGTTAAGGCTTCGGTGTTTCTCTACCACGGCAAGCCGGGCTCGGGGCCGGGGCCGCATCGCCATCCTTACGACGAGATACAGTTGATCCGCGAAGGCCGCGGACTATGGACTGTCAACGGCAAGACATTCGAGGGCGGTGCTGGAGACATTTTCGTCATCAAGGCTGGCGAGATCCACAGCTTCAAGACCATCGGCGATTCGCCGCTGGTACAACTCGATGTCCACCTCAGTCCGCGATTCATCCAAGAGAACCTATAACCGTGTACGGACGGTGGCCCACTCAAGCCCGATTCTGGCTTGAGTGGAGAATCGCAATCGGGCCGCATGCGGCGATGTAGAATTCATATCACTCCAACGATGAATATCATTTTCAGGCTCGCTGCTATTTTGCTCATTGCTGCGCCCCCACTTGCCCCACAGGACGCACAACTCCTCGCCCATTTCGATTACGCCCGCAACGCCCCTCTGGACATCAAGGAAGCGGGTGTTGAACAGCGCAGCGCGGTCAGCATTCACGACATTTCATATGCCAGTCCGAAGGGTGGGCGCGTTCCTGCGTATCTGGTCGTGCCAAACGGGAAGGGGCCGTTTGCCGCGGTGATTTGGGGACACTGGTATATGCCCAGCTCGGAGTTTCTCAATCGCAAGGAATTTTTGGCGGAGGCGATGGCTCTCGCGCCGGCGGGGGTTGTGTCGCTGCTGACCGATGGCCCGATCGCGCGTCCTGGCCACGTGGAGAACAGCAACCCGTTGAGCGATCAGGTAGCCGCCGACCTGGTGCAGCAGATCATCGATATGCGGCGTGGCGCCGACCTGCTGCTGGCCCGCTCTGATGTCGATCCGAAACGGCTCGCCTACGTGGGGCACAGCTACGATGCAACCGTTGGAGGATTTCTCAGCGGCATTGATAAGCGCTTCCAAGCTTTCGTCCTGATGGCCGGCGGCCTCTCCAACGAAGTGGACTCGCGCTCAAAGGAGGTTCAGGACTTTCGCCAGAAGTTTGGGCCGCAGAAGTTTGACGCACACGAGGCGAAGTATTCCTGGCTTGATCCGGCGAAATATGTTTCCCACGCCGCTCCGGCGGTTGTTTTTCTGCAATATGCCTCTCGCGAAGATTATCTGACCCCCGAACGGGACCGCGAATACGCCGCAATTGTCAGTGAGCCGAAACGATTCAAGCTTTATGACGCGCCGCACGCGCTAAACGCCGAAGCGCGACGCGACCGGATCGCCTTTCTCAGCGAACAGCTGCGTCTCAATCCGCCTTCCGCCTCCGTGATCGCCGCCGTCCCCGACTTGGTGCAGCCACCGCCAAAGTGAATCTGTTTGGCAAGGTTGGGAGTTCATAGACCTTGCCATGTGACCCTGAATACGTCATGCTTCGTCCGGCGACCGGTGGCCCACTCAAGTCCGGCTTTGGCTTTGAGTGGGGAATCGAATTGAGTGCCCCATTTCTCGCTGGTGTTGCGAGAAGTGGGGCCATTCGCGCACGGAGTAAAAACTCAACCCGGAGCACCAAGTTCATTTTGTTTTATCAGGTTCAGAGTTTGGATCGCGTCTTCCACGCGTCTCCTCTCAGGATTGCGCGCCAGCGGCACCCGGCCCAATGCCTGCCGGCGCTCGCGAAGCGCATCTTGCGCAACATTAATTCGCTCCGCCGCCTTTTTGGGATCGCCCTCGAGTACCGCCGCCACGTACAACTCTTCCCAGGGCATAAATTCGCGTGTCTCCATATGGACCTCCTGATTAAAATGGCACCACACGAGATCGATCTTTTCTTGTGTTGTGCTCTTTCCTGAGACGCAATGCCGGAGCAAAATTCGCGTAAAGAGTAGTAAAGAGTTGTGGTAGAACTTAGGTGTTCTCGGGCGCGGTGTGTAGGAGGTAATCATGTCTTCCCGCTTGCCAATCGCATTACTTGTCGTTCTTGTCTTAACTCTCCCCGTTATTGCAAAAAACAAGAAAAAGCCAACCCTGCCAGATCTGATACTGAAGGCACAAACGGTTTATGTTGTGATTCACCCCGACGCAGGGGAACCGGTAACGGATCCGACCGCGAATCGTACTGCCGAAGATGCAGTAGAAAAAGCCATCATGAAGTGGGGAAGATTTAAGCTGGTGCCGGGTTCGCAGACCGCGGACTTGATTATTGCGGTTCGCAGAGGACATGCGGGTGGCCCGACCATTCGCAACTCTCCCACAGATGACCGCCCTGTGGTTCTTCAGCCCACTGGGGAAGCGGGCACCCGCGTGGGTGTTCAGCAGGGGCGTCCGCCAGACCTGTCCGATCCTGGGCTCGGCGGGCCTGCAGATCGAGGGCCGCAGATTTCAAACCAGATAGGCTCGTCAGAAGATTCGTTCGAAGTTTATATGGGTGGAGTTGACTATCCACTCGATGCGCCGCCGCTCTGGCGCTACACCGGAAAAGATGCCCTTAAGGCGCCGCGTGTAGATGCAGTGGAGCAATTCAGGAAAGCGATCAACGAGTCCGACCAGCAACGTCAACAAAAACCCTGAGCGGCGAGTGGGGTTCGCTGGAAATTTCAAACCAATCCAGATCGGCGCACTTACACGACGAATCAGTACCAATCGATGTTGTTGGCCGTGCGATGCTTGAACCAGTCGTAACGACCGAAGGACAACGAGGCAACCCGTCAACGTCGAACTCCGCGCGCGCCTCGATGCTTTTTGATCCAGCGTCGCACGCTGTTTGTGTGCTTGCCTCCAGTGGGCCTTTGTTCCCGCAAGACCACCCAAAAGGCCCAGCCAGAGCACGTTCTGCACCCCTACCGACCCCATAATCAGGGATTTCCCCACCCCTGCTACCCCATCCGCCCGATTGTTGACTCTGAACTGTGCTCCTAGTCTTGAAGAGACTCATAGGAGCGCGGACGTGACTTTTCGCAAAGCCGCAATGCCGATTCCAATCGTCGTCGCACTTTTAGCAGGAACCGCCCTGGCTCAAACGCCATCCAGCCTGAACCAGCCCGCGCTGACCACGGTCAAGAACGTCATCTACAACGAAATGCACCCCGCCAGCGCCAACAATATTCACTGGAAGTATCTTTTGGCGAAGACATCAGGATCTAAGGAAGAGACCCGCACCGTAGTGGAAACGCAGTCAGGTTCACTCGACCGATTGGTAGCTTTGGGCGGACAACCTCTAAGTGGCGCTCAGCAGGCCGACGAAACCAAACGCATTCTGAAATTCGCCCACAGCCCTGATGAACAACGCAAGGCAGAACAGTCTCGCCGCAAAGACGCCGAGCAGTGCGATTCGTTTCTCAAGATGATTCCCGATGCTTTCGTCTTCGAATACGCCGGAGAGAATGGCGCTGCCGTAAAGTTAAATTTCAAGCCCAATCCGCATTTTCAGGCGCCTTCCCGCGAGGGCAGGGTTCTACAACAAATGGCGGGGGAGATGTGGGTGGATGGCCGGCAGCAGAGACTTATCAGCATCAGCGGCCGCCTGATGAACGAAGTCAAATTTGGTGGCGGATTTTTGGGCCATCTTGAGAAGGGCGGCCAGTTCACGGTGAAGCGCGCTGAGATCGCACCCGGCGATTGGGAACTCACCGAGCTTACCGTCAACATGCAAGGCAAGGCATTGCTCTTCAAAAGCATCGCCGTCCAGCAGAAAGAAGTTCACAGCAATTTCGAGCGCATGCCGGATGACCTGACTCTGGCTGACGCCGCAAACGCTCTACTTAAGCGGACTCTCGTCGCCGCCAAAGAGACGCCGCTCCAATGAGCTATTCCTCCTAGTCGCCCATTCGTCCCGATTGTGCGCTTGTACAGTCTCGTGTTTCGTCGCCAGCCCTTGCCGAGATAGACCAAGCCTTGACATGTGGATAACATGAAAGTATGTTACTCACATGTCAAAAATGATTCAACTCCGCAATGTGCCGGATGCTCTGCACCGCAATTTGAAAAGCAGGGCCGCGATGGCTGGCATGTCACTATCAGATTATTTGTTGGCCGAGATCAGGGAAATCGCGGAGCGGCCAACATTGACAGAGTTGCGCGAACGTCTACACCGCCGGAAACCCTTTGCTGCTGAACTCGATACTGCCCGCATGGTGAGAGAAGAGCGCGAGGCGCGATGATCGTTCTGGATGCATCAGCAGCGATTGACTGGCTCCTTCAGACGCCTGCTGGACGGCAGGTCGAAAAACGAATTTACCAGCAGAGCGAATCCTTGCATGCTCCCCACCTGCTGGATCTCGAGGTTAGCCAGGTGCTGCGACGCTTGGTGCGCGAAGTCACGGTCTCAGCCAGCCGCGCCGAGGAAGCGACCAATGATTTGCTGGATCTACGCATTCATCGCTATCCCCACTACATCTTTCTATCGCGGATTTGGCAGCTTCGGCATAACTTATCGGCATACGATGCTGCCTATGTCGCGCTTGCCGAACAACTCGACGCCACGTTGGTTACGCGTGATGCGCGCCTAGCGTCAGCGTCAGGGCATGCGGCACACGTCCAGGTGTTTTGAATTTGCGTTTTTTGCGCGCTTCTCTGGTCTCGTGGAAGCGTAACTCTGGACGCAGTTCTACCTTGATTCGTTAGAAACCCGCCACCAACAGAGGAAAGAACCTTGTGGCTGCTATGTGCGGGTTAGGGCTGGGGACGGCACGCTAATTTCGGCGGTAGCGAAAACACACTGTAATGTGGTCGTTGACCATGCCGACGGCCTGCATGAACGCGTAACAAATCGTCGAGCCGACGAAAGTGAATCCGCGCTTTTTCAAGTCTTTGCTCATCGCGTCTGATTCCACGGTTCGAGCCGGCAATTCACCCAAACGCTTTCTAGCATTAATCCGTGGCTTGCCACCAACAAACTGCCACACATAGCGATCGAACGATTCGAACTCTTTCTGCACGGCCAGGAACGCTTTGGCATTTTTCACCACCGACGATATTTTCAAGCGATTACGGACAATGCCCTCGTTGCGCATTAGCGAGTCCATCTTCTTCTGGTTGTAGCGGGCAATTTTCTGCGGATCGAAACCATCGAATGCGGCGCGATAATTCTCACGCTTCTTCAGGATCGTGTCCCAGCTCAAGCCCGCCTGCGCGCCTTCGAGCACCAGAAATTCAAAGAGCACTCGCTCATCGTGGCAAGGCACTCCCCATTCGCGATCGTGATATGCGATTGCGAGATCATTCCTCGCCCAATCGCAGCGGATTATTTTCCTGGCAGTCGGCATCGATTGTTAAACATTATGCTACCCTCTTTCACGCAGCCGGGGAGCGCTCATGCACTCGCGTAAAATTCTGTTCTCATTCTTCCTTATTCTGGCTTGGGTAGCGCCGATGCTTGGTCAAAATAAAACCGTCGCTGAACGCCTCGGCTACCCTGCCGACTCGAAGTTGCTCATTATTCATGCCGACGATCTCGCCGTGGCGCACTCTGTCAATTCCGCAAGCTTTGACGCGCTCGACAAGAATGCGGTGACCTCTGCCAGCATCATGGTGCCGTGCCCATGGCTTACCGAGGTCGCCGACTACGCAAAGTTGCATCCTGATGCCGACCTCGGTCTTCACCTTACGCTGACCAGCGAATGGAAGACTTATCGCTGGGGTTCGGTCGCATCTTCGGATAAGGTTCCAGGCTTGATCGGCCCGGACGGAACGTTATGGAGCGATACTCCATCGGTTGCGCAACATGCCAAACCCGATGAAGCCGAACGCGAGATTCGGGCGCAGATCGAGCGCGCCAGGGCAATGGGCATTCATCCCACGCATCTCGATACTCATATGGGTTCGGTGCTTGCGTCGCCGGAAATCTTTGCCGCTTACGTCAAGCTGGCGCACGAATTTCATCTGCCGTTTTTGGCCGTGCGGATTCCGGGAGCAGAGCGCCTTCTGGCCTCGCTTTCGGATAAAGACATCATTCTCGACTCGCTGGTTATGGCATCTCCCATCGTCCATGCCGATCATTGGCAGGAGTTTTACTTGAATGCGGTCAGGGATCTGAAACCCGGGCTAACTGAGATGATCGTGCACCTGGGACACGACGATGCCGAACTGCAAGCGATTACCGTGGACCATCCCGACTACGGTTCAGCCTGGCGGCAGCGCGATTACAACGTCGTCACTAGTCCTGAGTTCAGGAAGGTGCTCGAGGAGAATCAGGTCATTCTGGTGAAATGGAAAGACCTGCAGAAACTCGTCAACCAGCCGTGAAACGTCGTCCACAATTAAAGGTTCTAGAGTCGCAATTTCGGGATCAAGGCGCCTGTCGATCTGCTGTATTCCTGATATTCCTCGCCAAAAGTTTTGCGCATGAAGCCTTCTTCCATCCTGCTTTTGATCCAGAATCCCAGCCACAGTAGAACCACCCCGAACAAACCGCGAGGTTCCCGACGGGCGAGCGCAGTGCCGATCATCCCCAGCAATATCCCGGAATAAATTGGGTGCCGCACCCACGCGTAGGGTCCAGTTCGAATCAGTTGATGGTCAACTTTAATGCTGACGGCGCTGCTCCAGTTTTCTCCAAGATAGAACCGGGCCCAGATCGCAAGCCCGATGCCCGCAGCAGTCAGCGAAATTGCCAATGTTTCAACCCAGACATTCTTTGGGACAACACGCTGCTGGAGCCATCCTGAGAAGTTATCGCTGAATAGGAGATAACAGCCGACAGCTACGGGAACTCCGTAAAGCAGCCGGGAACCAAAATTCACTCGCTCCTGAGTACGCTTGGTCTTGAACCAGGCCACTAGCCAGACTACGAGAAATGCCGTCCAGAGATAAGAACAGATTTGCATCGCGCCCATAAAAAGATCCTGTTATTGATACGCGGCGTGAAGGTGCAGAGTTCCTTTTTCACTGCATCAGAACTCGCCACGCCATATAAGCCCACAGCACCGGGGCGGCAAAGAGCAGCGCATCGATGCGGTCAAACATGCCGCCGTGGCCGGGAAGAATGGCGCCGGAATCTTTCGCGCCCGCGCCACGTTTGATCACCGACTCGACCAGGTCGCCCAACTGCGCCGCCACGTTCAGCACAATTGACAAAATTATTATCGAAAACATGGTCGGCTCGGTAAACACGCCGTCGCGCTGTTCGATCAATCGCGCATGCATCAACGCTCTGCTGATGGGCACCGCGTAATGAGCCATGAGCATGCCGACAGCAACACTGGCAACCACGGATGCGACCGCGCCCTCCCAGGTTTTCTTGGGACTGACGCGGGGAGACATGGGGTGCGTGCCCAATGACTTGCCGATGAAGTAGGCAAAGATGTCCCCTGCCCAGACCAGCAGCAGCAAATAGAGAATAAAAAAACTGCCTTGCCACTGCTCGCGCAACTGCACCAGCGAAGCCATCGGCAGCGCAATGTAACCGAACGCGAACGCCGCGACCAGCGCCGCCGGAAATGCCGAAGAAAGCTCGTCGCGTCGCATTGCAATCGCAAGAAATACAAATGGCGCGAACGCCGCCGCGCATAATGCGATTAACGCGAATCCTGAAGTCGAAAGCGCCGGTGTTGAGGTTTGGCTCGATGCGACGGCGATTAGGAGAAAAAACAATCCGACAAAAATGTAAGTGGGCAGATTGAGCGGCCGGATGTTGTAACCTTCCGCCAGTTTCAGCAGTTCATGAATCGCCAGCAGCGCAACAACTCCCGCGACGAATGCGAGCACCGGCACCGGCGCGCGTAACACCAGCAGCAAAACTATCGGGATGAGCACTACCGCGGTGAGTACTCGCTTAAGCAGTTCCAATGGAGATCAGCTCCGCACAGCGCGTGCAGATGGCGAATCGTTGAGCCCGCCATAACGGCGGTCGCGCTTCTGATAATCGGCAATACCTTCCAGCAGGTGCACACCACGGAATTCGGGCCACAGCGTCAGCGTAACGTAAATTTCCGCGTAAGCCAGCTGCCAGAGCAAAAAATTGCTCAGCCGCATCTCGCCGCTGGTACGGATCACAAGATCAGGATCAGGCAGGTGGCTGGTGTAGAGATGCCGCGAAACCGTCTCCTCATCAATCTTCAGGTGCTCAATTCCGCCGTTGTTGGCGGCGGCTTTCAACATGGACTGAAACGCATCCACCAGCTCCGAGCGGGCGCTGTAGTTCAACGCCAAAGTCAGCACCATGCCGCTGTTGCGTGAAGTTTCCTTGCGTGCCCACTCCATCTTTTCCTGCACAAACACCGGAAGCTCATGCAGCCGGCCGATATATTGCAGGCGCACATTGTTTTTGTGCAGCGTGGGCACCTCCTGCTTCAAATAGCGGGAGAGCAGCTTCATCAGAAAATCAACTTCAGCCTTAGGACGGCGCTTCCAGTTCTCTTCGGAAAACGCGTACAGCGTGAGCGACGGAATGCCGATGCGCGATGCCGCCTCGACCACGTAGCGCACAGACGTGACTCCGGCGCGATGTCCGGCCACGCGCGGCAGGTGCCGTTTGCGCGCCCACCGGCCATTGCCGTCCATGATGATTGCGATGTGCTTTGGAAGCCGTGCCGGATCCAGCCGCTGGTATATCTCGGCCTCTTTGCGGTCCAGCCCGGCAGGAACTGTCGCCTGCAAGGTAATCCCTTCTGTTTCAGAAACTAACATAGGGGAAAGCGAGTTGCAATGAACCGAAAAGGTGCAATCGGCCGGCGAGCTTGTCCCGAGAAATCGGGACAAATGTACTTTACTGCTTCGACTCTTGCGGAACGATGACCAGTTCCAACCGCTCCGTCCTGCGCAGAACTGTGACCGAGGTCTTCACGTCCACTTGCGCATCCGTCAACAAACGATGCAGATCATCCACGCCCGCGATTGGTTGCCCGGCGAACGCAATGATGACATCCCCCTCGCGCAAGCCAGCTTTTTGCGCCGGGCTGCCATTTTCCGCCGCCAGCACAATCGCTCCAGTTTCTTTCGGCAGATCATAAAAGCGCACGATCCGGCGATGCAGCGGTGCATTTTGCGCTTCCACGCCAATGAAGGCCCGGCGAATCCGTCCTTGCTGCAAAAGGCGAGTGGCTACGAACTTCGCGGTGTTGATGCCGATGGCAAAACACAATCCCTGCGCGCCCATGATGGTCGCGGTGTTCACGCCGACGACCTGGCCGTCAGAAGAAACCAGCGGGCCGCCGGAGTTGCCGGGATTGAGCGAAGCGTCGGTTTGAATTACGTCTTCGATCAACCGCCCCGAATACGAGCGCAATGACCGGCCGAGAGCGCTTACCACGCCGGCAGTCACCGTGTACTGAAAGCCGTAAGGATTACCGATAGCGATAGCCAGTTGGCCGACCCGCAGCTTCTGTGAGTCGCCGAGCATTGCCATAGTCAGACCAAGCGCGTCCGCGCCAGCGTCGATTTGAACCACGGCGAGGTCAGTCGCGGGATCTTCTCCGATCAGGTGAGCCGGAAAATGCCGCCCGTCGGGCAGAGAGAGCGCGATTTTGGTAGCCCCATGGACCACGTGGCTGTTCGTCAGCACCAGGCCGTCAGGCGTGAACACGAATCCCGAGCCGCCGCCCTGCCGCTCGCGAGGCTCGCCGTTGCGTGCGCGTCGAGCCGCCTGCGTAACTTCGATTTTTGCAACCGACGGGCTTACCTTTTCGGCAGCAGCGACCACCGCGCGCGAATACGCGTCAAGCAGCGCGGAATCCTGGTGCAGCGGCGCGGTTTCAAGAACCGGGCCATTTTCAATCTGAGTATTAGAAAGAGATTGTTCCAGCATGGCTGGTAGATGAACAAACACTGCCTCAGGATTCACGGCACCATAGCAGCGAACCGAACCTACGAGGCGTGTACAATCCCAATCGGCGAGGCAAAGAGAATTGAATCAAACGCTTGTGCTGCTTGCCTTATTGGCAAGTTCTGCCGCCGCATTTGCGGGCTCGAAATACGCTCTGTTCACGCGAGACCTGATCGAAACCCGCGTCAAATCATTCTCTCGAAATGACACCCAGCGCGAAGCCATTTTAAAAAACATGTTCGTCGAAGCGGGATGCGGAGATCACATCTCCGAGCCAGCCGTTGACCGGGTGAAACAGCCGGACCTGGTCTGCGTTCTTCCCGGGCAGACAGAGCGTGTGATTATCGTGGGCGCGCATTTCGATCACGTGGATGCGGGCGACGGTGTTGTCGACAACTGGAGCGGGGCGTCTCTGCTGCCAACGCTCTACCAGGGACTGCGAACCGCTCCCAGGCAACACACTTTCATATTCGTATCGTTCAGCGGCGAGGAGAAGGGTGAACTCGGATCACGGGCCTACGTGAAGAGTATGAGCAACGAAGACGTCCAGAGAACATCTGCCATGGTAAACATGGACACTCTTGGGTTGGGGCCGAGTGAAGTCTGGGTCAGTCATTCAGACAAGGAGCTTACAGCCGCAGTAGCAGCTATCGCACAGGCTCTCAAATTGCCCATCAGTGGCATGAATGTCGAACGAGTAGGATCGACAGACTCTGAGCAATTTGCACGTCGCAATATCCCGCGAATTACGATTCACTCGGTGACGCAGAGTACATGGCACATTCTGCATACCCCGCGCGACAATCTATCTGCTCTGCGACTCGACGACTATTACGACTCATACCACCTGATGGCCGCGTATCTCGCTTATCTCGATACGCTGCTCGACAAACCATCCATTCCACAGACACAGCAGACGCCGAAATAGACCGGGTTACTTGCCGCCTGCTGCTTCCATACTCTCCGATGCTATTGAACGTAGTGTCAGCCAATCTGTCCGCACCCGGTCCCATTCCTGAATCATTACTCCATAAGATTCGAAGAACCCGCGAATGCGTGGCCGCGGCCACAATGCAATGTCTTCAAGAATTGGCGCCAGAACCGCCAGCGCGCTGGTGCTGAGAATCGTGCGCTTGGCTACCTGCGACACATGCTTGGCTTCCGAGACCGCAATCGTGTATCCGTCGCGAGTATTGATGTGTAGCATCACGTGGACATCAGAGCTGCCATCGCCCACATAAACAATGTGGTCAGGTCCAATCTGTGCCCTGGTCTGCAATTGATCGAGCACAAAGACCTTGCCGTATCCCGCGGTGGCGCGGGTGATGGTTTCGATTTCCCCTGATTGCTTATAGAGGAACTCCGTTCCAAAGATGTGGTCTTTGGGAACAATCCCTTCCAGCGCCGAGTGAACAATTTCCACCGGCGCAGCAGAAAGCACGTAAAAATCAAAATGGAAGCCTGGGATTCCGTTCTCAAGAATCTGATATAGCAAGGCAATATTTTCTTTGAGCCGGATGCGCTTGCCGACTTCATACAAATGTTCTTTGCGCACTCGTCCCTTGAACTCAGGGTCGTGCAGCAGCAAATAAGCGAGCTCCGCCCCTTGCTGAACCAGGTTCAGGCGCGCCATGCCGGCGGCTTTGCGCTCGAATTCCTCGGTCGGAATACCCACAAGTTCGGCCAAAACGTAGCCAGAATCGTTGAAGGTGAGCGTCTGGTCGAAGTCGCTGGCAAAAATAAATTCCTTGATTGTGGGGTCATTCATCACCCTATTAGATTCCGGAGCAGGTTAAAGGATGAGTAAAAGAATCTATGGGTTCCATTCGTGTGGCTTATCGCACCTTTACTAAATGGGCGCGGCAGTTGAGAATAAAGAGTTCGCCACTGATTACCAAGGTGGCATCAGGAGCGCACTCATGGCAGCCACCGGAGAACTCATTCGCCTCATCAATTACGTTGACGATATAACCACCACCATTCGCCGCATCCACGCTTCCCTGCCGAGCGTCGATGTAGAAGAAAAAAAACGCCTGGCCGGAAGCCTTAGGAGCGCTGGCGAAAAAATCCAGGAATTGATCATCCTCGTGGAGAAATAGTGGCGGAGATCAAGACGATCGCCGTCATTGGCGCCGGCATCATGGGTCGCGGCATCGCCCAGGTGGCGGCTTTGGGCGGCTACCGGACCGTGATCGAGGACTTGATTCCGGGCGCGCTGCGCAAGGCAGAAAGCGACATTCGCGCCAATCTCGACAAAGCTGTGGATCTGAAAAAAGTCTCTTCCGCGGATGCAGATGCCGCCTTCAACCGCCTCGAATATGCCGGCAGCGTAGAAGAAGCGGCCCGCGAAGCTGATCTCGTGATCGAAGCGGTTCCAGAAGAAATGGAATCGAAGATCGAAATCTTCACCCTGCTCGATAAAATCTGCCGGCCCGGAACCATCCTCGCTTCGAATACTTCTTCGCTGAGCATCACTGAGATCGCCAGCGTCACCTACCGCGCAAAAAAATGCGTTGGCATGCACTTCTTCAATCCCGTTCACAAAATGAAATTGCTTGAAGTGGTGCGCGCGCTGGAAACCGATGATAAGACGATTACCGCAGCCGCCGACGTTGGCCGCCGTATGGGCAAAGAAGTTGTGGTGATAAGAGAATCGCCCGGCTTCATTACCAGCCGCATCAATGCCATGATCGGCAACGAAGCTTTTTACATGCTGCAGGAGGGAATCGCCTCCGCTGCTGATATCGACAAGGCATTAAAGTTGGGCCTTAACCATCCCATGGGGCCTTTTGAATTGGTTGATCTGGTGGGCCTGGATACGCGCCTGCACATCCTCGAATACCTTCACAAGACGCTAGGCGAAAAATACCGCCCCTCTCCTCTATTGGTTCAATACGTCAAGGCTGGCAGGCTGGGCAAGAAAAGCGGCCACGGAGTTTACGCGTACGCGACTGAATCGTCTAAAACGGCCGGCGAATAATTGCCGCCCCGTGCGTTGAACTTCTATTCCCGGTTCAGCGTATCTATTCACGGATGCCGGCGGGGCGTCGAGACCCTTCTCGCCGGAATCAGGCCCCTGCTGGCTCCCCGGCTGCAGGGGCCGTGCTATATCACGTGCCCTGCCTTCCAAGTTCGGCAATGACACAGAAATGCAAGAAGCTGGCCCATGCGATCAGGAATACTCTGCGGCGACCTGACGAACCGGCAACGAACGCTAGCACACACCCGAACACTTCACTTAAACCTGAGATCACAAGCAGCACTTTCCACGCGGACCGAGCGCTGTAGTAGCTCTGTACCCCTGCCGCAGATTCATTCCCTCACCGGCGGCCACCGTTGCGACCGCCACTAGGGCGGCAGCCAATCCCACGAAGGAAATAAAATGTCTGCAGTCCAAGTGAACGATCACGTAGGCTTTGTAGGGGATGTGCAGAGATTCGCAGAAACTGAGCAATTGTTTTCCTAATAAAAAGCTGGTGGAAAAAATAGCATCCAATAGAATGAGGCAGGGTTTCTATGCACGTCCTGATGACGTCCGATACGTTGAACGGCAACATCTGGACGTACACGAGAGAGTTAATCTCAGGCCTTATCGGGCGCGGATTTCGCGTCACGCTGGTAAGTTTCGGCGAGATTCCCCTGCCCGAACAGACCGCATGGATGGAACGCCTTCGCGGTCTCGAATATCGCCCGACCGCATTTCGCCTTGACTGGATGCACGAGGGCCAGCAGGATTTTGCCGACGCATCGGATTATCTTTGTTCGGTCGCCGCCGACATCAAGCCGGATTTTTTTCATTCCAACCATCTCTGTTATGGCGCGCTACCTATCGCGATTCCGCGAATTGTAGTGGCCCACGGCGACCTGGTCACCTGGTGGAAGTCGGTGCACGGTCATGGCCCGAAGGAAAGTCCGTGGGTGCGTTGGTATCGACATGCCACAGCGCAAGGATTATCTGGAGCCTCGGCGGTTGTCGCGGGCAGCGATTGGATGCTCGAAGCCGTGCGTGCCAGTTACTCCGCATCGATGCATGGCGTTGTTATCAACCACGGAAGAAATCCGATCCACTTCAATCCTTACGTGACCAAAAACGATGCGGTGCTGGCGATTGGAAGGATTCTGGATCCTGCGTCGCAGGTGAATCTACTCGCGGACAGGTCCCATCCGGTACCGGTTTGCGTGGTGGACGCCAAACAGCCGGCGCACTCCGCCGAGACAGTTTTTCGCACGGATGTCGGATTTAACGACGGACATGAAGGAGTCGTGCTGCGAGGCCCGCGTTCCGAGTCACAGTTGCGATTGCTATACAGCCGCGCATCGATGTACGTTTCCGCCGCCCGCTATGAACCGACCGGAATGACTATTGTTGAGGCGGCTCTCTCGCGATGCGCGCTTATCCTGAACGACATTCCGCCCTTACGCGAGATATGGGGACCGGCTGCGGTGTATTTCCGCGCGAATGACGCCGACAGCCTCAGTGAAGCGGTGCGCATTCTCAACAAAGATGCGGAACTGCGCCGTAGTTTCGCAAATCGCTCGTTCAATCGCGCCCGCGAGTGTTACAACGCGAATCGCATGACCAGCAATTACATTCAGCTGTACCACAGCGTAGTCAACCAAACTGCCAAAGCCGCCTAAATCATTTCCCTGCGAGTGGCAGACCTTCCGTAGAAGCTGGTATCTTTCTTGGTTGCTCACATTTCATTGGAGGAAGCATGGCGGCGGTCAAAATTACTGTCAGGAAAAACGGCCCTTATCGCGTCGAAGCCCCAGAAGGTTCAATTGAATTGGTGGATGCTGACGGAAATAAATACGATCTGACGGGGAAGCCGGCGTTCTCGCTTTGCCGTTGCGGGGCGTCGGTCAATAAGCCATTCTGCGACGGAACGCACAGTAAGATGGGCTTCCAGGCCGCAGAAGCCGCAGTGAAGAAATCTGAAGAAGGCGCTCAACCTTAAAGCCCTCCCGCCGCGTCCAATTATTCATAAGGGGTTAAAAGGGGGCAAATGGCAGACTCGAACGATAAAGATCTGGGAATGCGCCGCAATATCACCCGGCGCGACTTCCTGAATGGGATTGCAGTGACTTCCGGGATGGCGATGCTGCCTCCGCATTTGTTGGCGGCGCTGCAACATGATCTCGACCCGGAGAAATCGCCCAATTATTACCCACCAGCCTTAACCGGCCTCCGCGGAAGCCATGTGGGATCGTTCGAAGTCGCGCACAGCTTGCGCGACGGAGACTTCTGGCAGAAAGCGGGAACTCCAACCGACACTGGCGAGACGTTCGACCTTATCGTTGTCGGCGGCGGAATCAGCGGGCTCTCCGCTGCTTATTTTTTCCGCAAAGCGAATCCCAATGCGAAAGTTCTAATCCTCGAAAACCATGACGACTTCGGCGGCCACGCCAAGCGCAATGAGTTCACGGTTGCGGATCGCAAGCTCCTGGGATTCGGCGGGACTTTTTCCATTGAGAGCCCGGCGCCGTACAGCGCTGTGGCGAAGGGCGTGGTTGAAGATCTTGGTATCGATGTGGCTTCGTATCCCAAGTACGTTTCCAAAAATCTCTACGGTTCGCATGGCCTTCGTTCGCATATTTTTTTTGATCAGCAGACATTCGGGACGGACAAGCTGGTCATAAACGCTCCGGGCATAGGCGCCGGGGAAAGCGGCGACTTGGTGCGGTCTTCGCCCGAAAGATGGAAGGCCTTTTTAGCTGAAGCACCGATGTCTCAACAGGCGAAACAGGATCTTCAGGACCTATTTACCAATCCCAAAGATTATTTACCCGGCCTTTCCTCGGATGAAAAAAAAGACCGGCTGGCGCGCATCAGTTATGCCAAATTTCTAACTGACATGGCGCATGTCGACGAGCAAATCGTAAAGCTGTATCAGGCGCAGCCGCAGGGTTTATTCGGAGTGGGAATCGACGCAGTTTCCGCACAGGACGCATGGGGCCTGGGTTTGCCTGGCTTCTCAGCGATGAAACTGGAGGCGGGTCCCGGCAAAGGCATGAACCGCGACACGATCCCCAACGAGGAAGCGGACAGATACTTTTTCCATTTTCCCGATGGCAATGCATCGATTGCGCGCATGCTGGTTCGTAAATTGATTCCGCAGGCGATTGCCGGCGATTCGGCCACGGACATCGTCACTCAAAAAGCGAATTACGCGAAGATCGATGATTCGTCGTCGCCGGTGCGGATACGGTTGAGCAGCACTGCCGTGCGGGTGAAACATGTTGGCGATCCCGCAAACGCGAAAGAAGTTGAAATCACTTACTCGCGCTTGGGCAAGCTTTACACCGCGCGTGCGCCCTACACCGTGCTGGCGTGCTGGAACATGGTTATCCCGTATATCTGCACCGATCTGCCGGACCACCAGAAGCAGGCGCTGCATTCGGCAGCCAAAGTTCCGCTGCTGTATACCAACGTGGCAATCCGCAATTGGACGTCATTTCAGAAGCTGGGCGCCAGTTCGGTTTACGCGCCCGGATGTTATCACTCGGCATTCACGCTGGACTTACCAGTCAGCATCGGTGGATATGAATGCTCCAAGTCCCCGGATCAGCCGATCGTAATCCACATGATGAAGACGCCGTGCAAGCCCGGCTTGCCGGCGCGCGATCAGCATCGCATGGGACGCATCGAATTGTTCATGACTGAGTTTTCGACGATGGAACGCAACATCCGCGACCAACTCGCCCGTACGCTTGGGCCTGGCGGTTTCGATCCTGCCCGTGACATCGCTGCAATTACAGTAAACCGCTGGCCCCACGGGTATGCATATGAATACAACTCGCTGTGGGATAAATTCTGGATAGATGGCGGAGAGATTCCCTGCGAGGTTGCGCGCAAACCGTTCGGCAGAATAACTATCGCAAATGCCGATGCGGGAGCATACGCTTACACCGACTGCGCGATTGATCAGGCGTGGAGAGCAGTGCAGGAAGTTTTGAAAAGCTGACAGCTCCGTAAGTTGTCAGTGAAATTAATCAGAATAAGGAATTTCACGAAGCTGAGGAACCTTGCGCCTTAGCCTCTCGACAAATTGTCGGGACCACAGAAGAAAGACTCCTGACAGTATCGCGAAGTCAATCCATATTGTGGTTTTAGGATGGCGTATGAGGTTCGATGCTGCCGCACTAAGAAAAAAGCCAGCAAAGAACACCGTTGACTGCGCATAGAACAAAGCCGATTTGAACATTTGTACCTCGCGTCAATGGATGGTCTTGGTTTTCCGCGACATGTAGTCCATTAGCAAATACTGGCCCAGCGTATAAGGCGTAGTGAAGTAAGCTTTACCGCGGCACATCTCGGTGACTTTCTGGACGAACTGCACCAGGCCGTAATCCGATGCCAGCATGAAAGTGTTGATCAGGATGCCGGCGCGCTTGCACTTTGAAACTTCTTCCAGCGTCTGGCTCACCACCAGCGGATCGAGTCCAAACGCATTCTTGTAGATGCGCCCGTCGTCCAACGTCAATGCCGACGGTTTGCCGTCGGTGATCATGACAATCTGCTTCATGTCCTTCTGCTGGCGCCGCAGAATGCGCTGCGCCAGGCGAAGGCCCTCGCGCGTGTTGGTGTAGTAAGGCCCAACCTTCACGCGCGCCAGTTGTGAAAGCGGAATTTCTTCGGCGGAATCGTGAAATAGGATCAGCGACAGCGAATCGCCAGGATATTGGGTGCGCAACAGGTGCGAGAGCGCCATTGCGACTTTCTTCGCCGGCGTGAAGCGGTCTTCGCCGTACAAAATCATGGAGTGAGAGCAGTCGAGCATTAGCACCGTCGCGCAGGAGGACTGGTACTCGCACTGGTGCACCTGCAAATCGGAATACTCAATGTTCAGCGGGGTCTTCAGGCCTTCGCGGTGGATTGCGTTGGAGAGAGTTGCCGTAATGTCGAGATTGAGTGTGTCGCCGAATTCGTACTGCCGCGACGCGCCGCTCGCCTCAATTCCCGTCGCCATGTCGCGCGTATCATGACGGCCGAAACTTGACTTGCCCAGCGAACCCAGCAGATCGCGCAACGTTTTATATCCCAGAAAGTCGAGGCTCTTGTCGGTGATTTCGAAGCGCGCCTGCTGCTGCGCATCTCCGACCTGGCCACCGCCGGTGCTCGGTTGCTTGGATGGGTCGTGAGGCTGGTCGATGCTGATGTAGTCTTCCTGCTGCATACGCTGGATCAATTTTTCGATCAACTCATCGAGCGATCCCTGGCCTTGCATCTGCTGCAACTGCTCGCGGAGTTCTTCATTCAATAGGTCGGTATCGAGCAGAGCCTGTTCGATGGCGTCGCGCAAGTCATCCAGCGTCTGCTCGCCATCGGGAAGATCGTAGTAGGAAAGATAATTCTGGAAACCACTTTGCAGCAGGTAGTCAGAAAGCGCGCCGAGCAAGTCTTCCATGCTCATTTCGCCGGCGGGGTCGGGAACGTATTTGGAGTAGCGAATGCGTTTCATAAAAGCCGTCAGCTCTCAGCCATCAGCAAAATCCGAAGCAAACCGTCGTCGGTCTTCGGTCGTCGGTCAAGAACTCTTAAGCTGTCATTCATCTGACGAAGTCTATCGCCAGCATCAGTCCTCAACGGTCATCGCTTTGGCTGAAAGCTGACGGCTGAGAGCTGATGGCTAGTTTAACGGCCTTCGGCTCCGGTACGGAAGTTCTTCGCGCTCATAGGGTTTCTCGCTGGGGCGCGGCTGCTTTTCTCCGGCCGTGAATACGCGCTCTTCGTTTCTGCCGATGCGTTTCAGCGCATACAGTCCTTCGAGAATAAATTCCGCAGCTGAGACTTGGGCTTCTGCAGTGTCTTTGGGGCCGACGTTCACTCGCGTCAGCTTGTCCATTAACCCCTGAATGCCGCGCAGGGTCTGCAACAGGTCGGCGGCAGCGGCACTCTCCGCAATCTGGATTTCGCCGCCGAGATCGAACCACTGAATCACCTGCTGCATATTGGCGCCGGCAAAATATTGGTCATAGGTTTTTGCGATGGCGTTGCGGATCAGCTCTCGGCTCACGTAGTCCGCGCCCTTCATTTCACCTTCGTACTCCAATTCCAGCTTGCCGGTGATTGCGGGCAGCGCGGCGTAAACGTCCCCAATGCGCGGGACCGTCACTTGTTCGTTGTAACGAATGGCGCGGCGTTCGGCGTTGGAAATCACATTCTCCATGCACGAGATGGGCAGCCGCTGGCTGACGCCCGAGCGCTTATCGATTCGCTTATCTTCGCGTGCAGTAAAGGCAATTCGCTCGACGACCTCGCGCACATATTTAGGAAGCACGAGCTTATTGCCGTTGCGGGCGGCCCAAGCTTCCTGGGTGGTGATCGCAATGCCCTCTTCTACGGTTGCAGGATAGTGGGTTCGGATCTCCGACCCGATGCGATCTTTGAGCGGGGTGATAATTTTGCCGCGGGCAGTGTAGTCTTCGGGATTCGCAGTAAACACGAGCCCAATGTCTAGCGGCAGGCGAATGGGGTATCCCTTAATCTGCACGTCACCTTCCTGCATGATGTTGAACAGGCCGACCTGAATTTTTCCGGCAAGATCAGGCAGTTCGTTGATGGCGAAAATTCCGCGATTGGCACGCGGCAGCAGTCCGTAATGGACGGTCAGTTCGCTTGAGAGCTCATGGCCGCTGCGGGCTGCTTTGATGGGATCGATGTCGCCGATGAGGTCGGCAATAGTGACATCGGGCGTTGCGAGTTTTTCCACATAACGCTGCTCCGGCGTGAGATAAGCAATGGACGTGCTGTCTCCGCATTCCGCGATCAATTCCTGGCAGCGGCGGCAAATAGGCGCGTAAGGATTGTCGTGAATCTCACATCCCGCGATATATGGCATGTGAGGATCGAGAAGAGAAGTAAGCGCGCGAAGAATGCGGCTCTTTGCTTGCCCTCGTAAACCCAGCAGAATGAAGTTATGCCGGGAGAGGATGGCGTTAATAATCTGTGGAACGACGGTGTCGTCGTAACCGACAATCCCGGGAAAAATCGGCGCTTCTTTATCTTTGCTGGTTCGCAGACGGCCAATCAGGTTGTCACGCAGTTCGTCCTTGACCCGTCGCGTGCGCAATTTTTCTTCTGAGAACGGGCTACGGCGTAGTTCACCAAGAACACGGGGAAAATTCATTGCGGAAAGACTCCCAACTCCGGCGCGCTCAGCAGACGCAAGCTGAACAGCCGAACTGGTTCGATTATACGCCCGCGGTCTGTGCTGCTATTTTACGTGGCCGTTTCCGCCGGCCCTCTGTTTCGCGCTAGCACTGCGGTGTAGGGCGGGTAGGATGTGCTCGAAAAACGAAATGATGGCCTGCACGCGCTTGGCCTCAGAATTCATCTCTAAGAGCGCCTGCTGAAAGTCGGGATCGAACGGCAGCGATCCCGCAAGGCGGTAGGCAACTTGAGAAGCGTTGGTTTTTTCGGTTTCTTCAGCCTTGGCGCCGGCGAGTTCCATAATCTCGCCGTGGAGAGCCAGTGCCTTTTCGATGTCTGGAGCAGCAGCCGGATCGCTCTCATCTTCCAAATAAAAAACTTCCGCCTGCAGGAAGCTTCGCTCCTGGTTGACCTGCAGCACCTCGAAGCGCTTCTGGCCCTCCACCAGAATATTCATGCGTCCGTCAGGATATGTCTTGAGGACATTAATGATGTCCGCCGTGCAGCCCGTGTTTACAAAAGCTTCTTCCTTAGCGCGAATGATGCCGAATGGACTCTTCTTCTCCAGGCATTCTTTGATCATTTCTTTGTAACGTGGCTCAAATATGTGTAGCGGCAAGGGCACGCCGGGAAGAAGAACCAGGTCGAGGGGAAACAACGGCAGTAGCATGCTCACGATCACTCCCCGCCACGAACGTGGAATGGAAGCGCGGGCAGTGGCGCCCGCGCAACGTCGATAGGATGATTGTAATCGCGTCTTGACTTGCCCCGCCAAGCAAGGTACAAACCCGGCATGGCATCTTCTGACTTGGCGAAAGAAAAGCTTTCGGGAAAAGTGGTGGTCGTCACCGGCGCCTCCATGGGAATCGGCGAAGCGATCGTCGATCTTTTCGTCGGTCACGGCGCGCAGGTCGTCCTGCTGTCGCGCGATTCCAACCGTCTGGAAGCCGCGCGGGCGCGCATCGGACACCTCGATCAGACGCTGGCTCTGGCCTGCGACGTTCGTCATCGCGAAGAAATTGATCGCGTGGTCGGACTGATCATGCATCATTTTCACCGTATCGACATCTGGATCAACAACGCTGGTCACGGATTGCTCGATTCGGTTGCGCAAATGCGAATGGACGATTGCCGGGAAATGTTTGACACCAATTTTTTTGGCACGGTTGAGGCCATGCAGGCGGTGATTCCGATCATGAAGCAGCAGGGTTCGGGCGCGATCATTAATATCTCCAGCGTGGCCGGCCATATCCCGCTGCCGTTTCATGCCGCATACAGCGCGACGAAATTCGCCATGAACGCAATTGGAAAAGCGGCGCGCGTCGAACTGGCCGGGACGGGGATTCAGATCACGACCGTCTGTCCGGGATACGTGCGCACCGATTTCGGCGCCAATGCCATCAAGGGGAACGAGCGGAAAGAAATCCGCCCGGCTGCCGCGCGAGGGATAAGCGCAAACCGGGTGGCGCGGGCAACTCTCAACGGTTACTTAAAGCAAAAGCGTGAAGTGATTGTGCCATGGACGATGCACCCGGTCGCTAAAATCTACCAATTGTTTCCGGGACTTGTGGAGTGGTCGATGATCCGAATGGCCAAGCCCAGACCCGAGCGCAGCCATAGTTAAACCATTTCATCAAGCATTGCCTGCATCTCAGACTGGGCGTGGGCGTCACCTTTTTTCGCAGCGACTGCGATTCCCTCTCTTAGCATCTTGACGGCGTCATCCGTGCGATCGCATTTTGCCAGTGTCTGCGCCGCCATAAAATATCCGGCGGTGTAATCCGGATGGGCTGATAAAAGCTTCTGGAACTCCTCGATCGCCTGCTGCAATTGCCCGGTGTTCGAATATTCTAAGGCCAGGCCATAACGGGCAAAGGCATTCGCAGGATCGTGGGACAGCATCTCAGTTAAGGTTTCGATTCGGCTCACAGTTATGTTTTCTCACAATGGGCCGGCATAGCTCAACCAGGCAGAATAGATTAAACTTGACTACCGCAAGCTGCTTGCGGCTGGAAGGGCGCCGAACCGTGGTGTTCGCCGCAGGCTTTAACACTGACGATTATCGCCTGCGAGAGTAGTCTGCACTACCGCCCCTGCCAGATGTATCTGTATTTTCTGTATTCCAAGAACATAGGTATTTGAATGCTCCCGGGCCGAATCCTGTGCATTGATGACGAAGAACTGGGTCTGTTGGTCCGCAAGATGACCCTTGAGGCCGAGGGGTACGACGTGGCCATCGCGTCGGACGGGCCGAGCGGACTGGAATTGTTTGGCTCGCAGCCATTCGATCTCGTCCTTCTCGATCACTCCATGCCCGGCATGAACGGCGGGCAGGTGGCGGAACAGCTCAGGCAACGCAGCCCAGGCACGCCCATCGTTCTTCTTTCCGCGTACGTCACTCTTCCTGAAGAACACATTGCCTTGGTCGACGCCTACATCACAAAAGGGGACTCCACCGACCTTTTGTTGACGACAATTCAAAAGTTGATCGAAAAAGCTAAACGCGGAGGCCTGGCGAAATGACCACCAGCCAGCAGGTTTTCCGAAGGCAGATCGGAAGGTTGATACTCGTTCCTTTGCTCGTAACTTTCTTGATTGCCGGCGTTCTGGAGCTCCAGGTCCATCGTCTGACCAAGGCCCAGGATTGGGTTGACCACACCGACGTAGTGCTTGCGCAGACCAGGCTTCTGCTGCGCTTCATCATCGATCAGGAGACCGGCCTGCGCGGTTACCTGCTCACTCATGACGAGCATTTTCTGCAGCCCTATCATTTCGCGGAAACCGCTCTGCCCGGGCTATTTGAGCAGATGCGGGCGAATATCGCAGACAATCCGGAACAGCAAAGCCGACTGGCCAAGGTCCATCAGACTTATGACCAGTGGCACGATTACTCGCAAAGCGCGATAGCGAAGGTCCAAGGAAACGATCCTGTAACCGCATCTGTACCTTTCAACCTGACGGGAAAGCAGATGATGGACACGGTGCGTGGGCGCCTGCAGGAATTTGTTGACAACGAAGAAGCTCTAAAACAGGTACGAACGCGGCGCTCCGAGAGTCAAGGCAAGGGGTTGCAATGGACACTGCTCGGGCTATTAGCAGTGCTCGCGGCTACGCTCGTTAACGAGACCCGCGGCAACCTGCGCGCGGTCGATTCGGAATATGCGGCGATGCTCGACGACTTGCGCAAGCAATCTTCTGCACTGAGCGAAAGCCGCGAGCGCCTCCGGGTCACGCTTCACAGCATTGGCGACGCGGTGATCGTCACCGACGCCGATGGCAAAATCAATTTTCTCAACTCAGTAGCCGAGCGGTTGACCCAGCAGATGCAAGAGCAGGCGATCGGCAAGCACCTGGACGAAGTTTTCCGGATCGTCAGCGAGGAGACGCGACTGACGACGGAAAGCCCATTCAGCAGAGTAATGCGGCTGGGAACGATTGTTGGTTTGGCGAACCACACTCTTTTAATTCGGCCCGACGGCAGCGAAATTGCGATCGACGACAGCGGCGCGCCGATTCGAAATTCGGACGGCAAAATTTTTGGTGTCGTATTAGTCTTCCGCGACGTGACCGAGCAACGCGAAATTTTGACTATCCTTAGGTCCAACGAAAAGCTTGCCGTAGCGGGCAGGCTGTCGGCCAGCATCGCCCACGAGATTCATAATCCGCTCGAGACAGTTCGAAACCTGCTTTTCCTGATTCGTAAAAGGAAAGAAACAACCGACGAACATCTCATCACTATGGCGGAACTGGAACTTTCGCGGGTGGTGCAAATCACAAAAAACATACTCAGCCTCTATCGCGAGTCGAAGCAGGTCACGCCGATCAAGCTCAGCGAGGTTGTAGAGAGCGTTTCGATGTTGCTGCAGCGCCGCTTTCGCGACGAGCAGATTACGTTTTCAACCAAGTTGCTGACCGAGGCGCAGATTTCTGCGTTTCCAGCGGAGATGCGGCAAGCGGTGTCGAACCTTATGACCAATGCGATTGACGCCGCGGGCGTGGGCGGAAAAGTCGAGGTGATCGTCGAGGAATCTCAGTTGAAGGATTCCCGACCCGCGGTCGCGCTGGCAGTATCAGACAACGGACCGGGCATCGCCAAGGAAAACCTGCCTAAGTTGTTTCGGCCCTTTTTTACCACTAAAGGCGAACAAGGCACCGGCCTGGGGCTTTGGATCACGCATGGAATCGTCTCGAAGCATGGAGGCTACATCGAAGTTGCGAGTAATGACTCGGGCGATGACCATGGCACCACCTTTCGGCTGGTGTTTCCCAAGCTGGGCGCGGAGGCTCGCTCGGCGTGAGATTTGCGGGGGGAAGCTGAAAATCTTCTACTCCTGTTCATCTGTTCCAAGTAAAATCTTCGTTGACCCCAAGGAGTGCGTTTGGCCTGTCCATTTTTCATGCCCACCGAGCGTGCGGATGACATTGCTTTCCAGCATCCCGCGCGCTTGCCGTTAGGATCCAGTTGGCGCGGGACCTGCCTCTCGCCGAGTCACGAGCAGGCGACGCTGAGCAGTCTTGAACTCGAATCGTGCAATCTGGGATATGCGAAATCCTGTCCGCGTTTGCCGAAAGAGCGTGTCTGCGATGCGGTGCGGTTCGCAGTGGTTAACGAATCTCGCGATTCGATTTCTTTGCAATTTGTGCTTGAGAAAGCTTATCTTCCAACTTCCCACGGCACGCTGGCCTACGATCAGCTTTCTGGAAACTGGATTTCAACTCATCCCGACCACGGCATCCAGAAAAAGGCAGAATGTTTTTTGCAGTCGTACCTTGACCGAAAACGCTCATGAACGAATCCCCTGAACGCCTGATGCCACGACCGGTCGCCGATTCGCAATCGGAGATGAACGAAATTGTCCTGCCCAATGACGCGAACCCTTTAGGCGCTTTGCTCGGCGGGCGGCTTATGCATTGGATCGATCTTGCGGGCGCGCTGGCAGCGCATCGCCATTCGCGCAATTATGTGGTGACCGCGTCCATCGATCACCTGGATTTCTGGACGCCGGTGCATGTCGGTGATCTGGTGGTGCTGAAGTCGTCGGTGAACCGCGTGTTCACGACTTCGATGGAAGTGGGAGTTACGGTCTGGGTGGAAAATTATTTGTTGGACGAACTCCGGCACATAAGTTCCGCGTATCTCACATTCGTCGCTGTCGATGCGGCGGGCCGACACTTGAAAGTCGCGCCGGTGATTCCTGAAACCGACGAGCAGAAGCGGCGCTATGAAGACGCAGGGCGGAGGCGTGAGATCAGAAAAGCCGAACGGCAGCGTCGGCAAGCCAACGCCCGTTAATTTTTTCAGAATCACTGACCACGAAGGACACGAAGTAACAAGAAGAAAAAATCGCTTAGAGCGGTATACCCACCAGAATTTTCACCGCGACCGGTTGGTTGTTCATCTGCGCTGGACGGAAGACCCATTTGCCCAAGGCCTGTGCGATGGGTGCACTGACATGCGCGTCAGGAGTTTGTTTCACCGAAATGTGACTCAATTTACCGTCCGCTCCCAACAAGGCGTACACCACCACCTGGCCCTGCGAATATTTCTTTTCGAGGTCCGCTGGAATTTGCGGCCACTCTCTCATCACCGGCGACGGCGCAATCAGTTGTCCGTCGCCTGAAGACGACGAACCTGGGGCGAGTGCATATTGCAGCGTCCACGTCGGATCTGCCTCCTGCGGAGTTCGCTGCATCGGAATGTAAACGGTGTAAACCCGCTCGTTCTCGAAGACTCCGAAATCTTGCAGGCCGCCGCCGCTGCTGGCCGTGGCAACGATGGTCATCTGATAAGGGGTCTGCGGCGTCACGGTCATCCCCGAGGCGTTGCCAGCCGAGCTGCTTCCCTCTTCGCCTTGGATCGTGATGCCGGGGAACGCTCCCGATCCCGCGCCGCTGCCTGCGCCTGAGCCCGTGCCTGCGCCGTGACCGGAGCGTCCAGCGCCGGATCCAGTCGAACCGCGGCCATTACCCGTGCCCGCGCCGCCGACTCCCGCGCCCGAAGTGTTTCCCGAGCCGTTGCCGGTTCCAGCAGAACCGCCGCCTGCAGCTTCGTTGGCGTTTCCGGAACCGCCGCCAGCAGCCGGATTGTGGCCTGCACCGTTTCCGCTGTTCGCGGCCAATTCGGTCGCTGCGTTAGCCGATTGAGCGTTGTCCTGACCGGTGGCTGGCGAGTCGGAACGCGTGCCGTTCGCCTTTCCTGGCGTCGTCGAATTCGGATTCAGCGTTCCGCCCGGCGCGAGGGCGAATCGTCCACGCGCCTCGCCCGCAGGAATCTTGGCATTGCTATTCGCCGGAAGCGGCATAGGGCTGAGCGATAACATCGGCTCGGCAGCTTTGCCATGCATCTCCATCTTGGCGATCTGTGCGGTGGATGGAGGCGCAACTTGCTTTTCAGTTTTCTCTGTCTTCTTCTCGGCGGCCACTTTTAGAGGCTGCGGAGCCGGCTTTTCTTCCGGTTTTTGTTCTTCCTTCTTCAGTTCTTCCGGCTTCTTAGGCTCGACCTTCGGAGCTTCCGGCAGCGGCTGCTCGGCGGCGGGCAGCTTCGGCATTTCCGCCTTGCGCCACGAGCTCCGGGTGCTTTGGCGACCGGCACATTCCATTTCGCATTGCGGCGCAGGTCCGAATCGCGTTTCACTTTGATTGGCTGCACCGCGAGGTGAGGCTGCGGCAGCGCAGTCTTTGGCGCCATCAGAGAGGCAGGCAGGCGCGTCTCCGCCATCTGCACAATGTTGGGGAGCGGAACTAATTTTTTGAGCGGCTCGGGATGAACGATCAACGGCCGCAGCAGAGTTTGTAATGCGTTCGTCGGATTGGGCGGATCTGACAAGATCGCCTGCGCGCCAGGATATGCCAGGCCTTTGCTCGCTCGCGCCGGAGCCGCCGACGCCTGTTGCGGTTTGCTCTTACCACCGCCCGGACTTTTTTGTCCTTCAGTGCCGCCCCCGACTTCCGGCAGATAGATAAGGTGACTCTGCGCCGACTGCGAACCCACAATCAACGTCTGGCCGTGGAACGAAGGCAACACATAAGTGATGAGCAGGAAGATGCCAAACATTGCGACTTCATGTCCGATGATCGAGTACAAAAGGCCGCGGCCGGGAAGATAACCGAACTGGAAAGTACTGAACGTTGGGATCGCGTCAGACGGCTTTCGGGAAGCCGTCGGTGCCGGCGCGCGCAAATTGATCTGGCTCGCGGCACTCTGCGGAACTGGGGACGAAGCAGGCTCGACAAGGCGCTGGCGAGTATCTTCGAAGGCTCGCAGCAATGAATCCGGTATCGGCCTTTCTGGGTCTTGCGGCGGTGCGATCGCAGGGATCGATCTCAGAGCAGGCCGAACGTCTGACGGTAATGGTGGATTCAGCGGAGTGAGTACGTCTTCGCCTACATGCTTTCGCAGGTCATCCATCACCGATGACAAAAAGTCAGGACTCAGTGGCGTCGATGACTCGCCCAATTTATTTGCTGAATCGGTTTGGAGAGAGGCATCAGGAGAATATCCATTCCGCGGCTGGCCGTTTTTCGGCGCAACACGAAAATCTGGAATGACGCCTTCCAAAATCTTTTTGCGTAGCTCCTCGATGGAGGGCAGATCAGAAATTTCTTCGGAAGAAGGCGGTTCTGCAGATGCGTCGGCCTCTTTATTTTGGGCTTGGCGCAAAACTGACTGGATGATCTGCATGCCCATCTCTGGCCAGTTGTCTTTTTCAGCGTCGATGGGTTCGGAGTCAGTTTTCGGAGCGTTGCCGTTCGTGCCATTGTGCGGAGGTTTATCTGGCGAGACCTGTCTTCCATCTTGTGCTTCTTTGGTAGCAACGAGAGCTGAGCCGTTATCGGAGACGATGTCTTCGCTCAACTTTTTTGGCGCCTTCTGCGAAGCTTCAGGAGATTGTGGTTCTTCGATATTCAGCCCGAGGGAAAGAAACGCCATGATTCACTGCACCCGTAAATCTGGATTATTTTTTGCGGTGCGCGATTGGACCACACCGGTTGGAAACGATTTGGAGAGGAGGGTCATTGGAGGAGAGAGGCCTTCAGGGTGTAGTACTCACGATTGGGGCTAAGGCCGACTGTAATTGCGGAGCCTCCCGCGAGGTGCAATTGGTCAGCGACAATGTTGCCGATAATGTATGCATTTGCGCCGCTGCTCAGGGTCAAAGTCTCGGTAAATGCGGTCGAATCACAGTTGACTCCGCCACCGCTGGCAGTCGTCGAATTGCAATTGTGAAAGTACAAGCTACCGACCAATCCAAAAGAACCTGCAGAACTCCATGAAGGCTGGGTTGTGGGTTGGACGTCACGATCGTGGAAAAACAATATCCCTCTTTCATGTCCTGCACCGAGCGGATCTCCGTACGGCCCAGTGCAAGGCGCAAGGAGGACGTTACCAGTCAGGGTCGTGACTCCCGATGGCACGTTCGAGATGCAGGTCAAACTCGAAAGCTGGACGCCATACGTAGGGCTCGCGCAAGCAAAAAGCCCCATTTCCCTTGCTTCTCACCATCATCGTCCCGACTGGGGCTTAATATTTAGTGTGCTAGAGCCGTGCAGATAAAATATGCGTTCCACCGATGCCGTCGCCTATGCCAGTTCCGGGACGCAAACATGTGTCATGGACGCCACCAACGGTCACGAAGTCTCCCTCGAGATAATAGATACCGGGCTGGAATATCGCGAGAGTATTGTGAATCCAACCATCGACGCAGATCGAGACCGTCGGCGCTATTGCATGACACCGTTGCCGGATAATAACCAGGTTGATACTCGTCGCACAAGACGTGCGGGTCATGCCGGGACAAGGATCCTGACGAGGGAGGGCCGGGGGCGTTGCCCGGCTTCGTCTGGGGTGGATCGACCATTGCGAATGGGTCCGAAGTAATTCCGGCAGCGTTCACCCAGTTTCCACTCGCGAGCGTCACGTTCGCATCCGACTGAGATTCACGCGTCACCACAGCGAAATTTCCGCCGTTCCCGCCATTGGCCTGGCTCAGATCAACCATTGCGGATGACAAGTCCACGGCCGCGGGATCACTAGAGTTCACCTGAATGCTCTTCTGTGACCCACTAAAGACCGTCAGACTCGAACCGTTATCTGCTGTCAAGTTGTTCCAGCACCAGAATTTGGTGCGTTTGGGTTGAGCACCAGAATCGGAACCGCGGAAAGCACATTACTCAAACCACAGGTCGATTTCGCGGGGACAGTTGAGGTCGGGCCAGCGCCGAGGAGTCGGATGAATGTCGTCGGAACATTGTCCGTCACCTGCAGTTGCATGTAAGGCGTGGATGCCTCATCGGCGGCACATACCGCCGGCGATGAACTACTGTATGGGGTCGCGGTCGGACACGTTGTGGCCGCTGAAATAGTTCCGGAAGCGGGAAAGCTTACCTGGATGCCCTGCAATCCCGAACCCGAATAGCCATTGAACCCTGCATACTGGCAAGGCGGGAACGTGCTATTTGAAGTCGAATTACTTCCGCTGCCAGTCGTGCCGGAGCACAGAAACGAATTGCCAATCCAGCCGCTATTCGGCAACGATGCTCCAGCCGCAGTAGAAAGCAAATCCATCGCGCCCGCGGTGCACGCCGCGTCGGCCGCAGTTTGTGCGGACTGGCGATGGAACCACAGGTTCGCGCCGTCCACAACAAAGCCGACTCCGCCGATCAGGAAAATTCCCATGGCTAGAACAAGGAACACGGCGGCTTGGCCGCTTTCGCGGGCTTTGCGCTTGTTTTTGCGAGATCGGGATGTTGTACGCGTCGCCATTTTTCTTTGACTCAAAACGCTATTCTGCCGACAGAGTTTGCGGAAACCGTCACACTCGCCCAACGCAATCCGAATATCGGTTGGTAGGGATAACTCACACTGACCTGGACCGCGCTTCCCGGCTTGTTATCTCCATCGGGATAACATGCATTAATCGACATGCTCGAAGTGTTGTGCAGCGACAAAGCTGCGTACGTTTGAACGGTGCTGAGCAACGAGCCAGTAGCCGCGGTTGTACACGGTGTCGAAAGCGATTTCACGGTGCCGGTTACAGTTGTACCTGCGCTGGCGCCGTGCACGATGGCATAGCGCACGCCTTCTTTGGCCGCATTGGTGAGGGCGGCATAGGTGTAGATGAACATCGTCATTTCTAAAATGCTCACCAGCAGCACCACCAAAAAAACTACGACCAAAGCAAATTCAACGGCGGCTTGACCTCGCTGCCGTTGCGGAGCAGAAAAATTTCCCCGCGAGTTCATGACCCCATCGCTCTCATTTCCGCGTGTCGAGTAAAGGTGCAGCTGCCGCTGACTTTGCACGTCGGAAAACTCCCAACCACCAAGTTGAACGCGGCAGTTGGGATTAGGGTGTTAAAGGTGTAGGAAACGTCGATCCGGTTCAAGGCAAAACCATTTGCTGATTCGGGATCTGAGTCGGGCGTGGAAAACTGTCCGCCGGAACCCGGGGGGGATGTTGTGCAGCTCGATGTTGGGGCCGATCCACTACCGCTTCCTAAATTAAGTGAGCAAACCTGGACCGCCAAGGTCCCACTGCTAAAACTGCTCAGCTCCTGAGAGATTAACGAGCTGACCGTCGTCGCCGCAGTTCCAGAAGCTGTCGGCAGCGACGTATTAGCCACCGTCGAAGACCCCTGAATCGCGTACTCGATGCCGTTGCGCGCGGCGGATGTCAGATTCAACGTAACCAAGAGAAAGTAGCCGAAGTTCACCGCATTCAAGATCAGCACAAGGAGCAACGGGAGCATGAGCGCCGTCTCAACCAAGCTCTGGCCCCGGCTGTCCCTGATTCGTGAAAGATTGCGGGTTGGCATTGCGGTTAAACCTTTACTCCTGCGCGAACTCGACTTACGCGATCCGGACGGCGGAACGGAACACGCGGACGGGATCGACCGCTTTGGGCGCATCCTCGCGTATGCTCGCAGTCACCGGAAGCTCTTCTACGATCTCCTGCAAGTCAGCTTCCTCTTCCGGCGCTCCAGCAACCTCTAATTGGTTCAAGAGCCGATGCAGATAACACCGACTGATGCCCAGCTCTTTTGCGGCTTTCAATTTGTTGCCGTTGTGGGTCGCCAGCGCCGAGCGGACCAGATCGCGTTTGAAACTCTTCAACGCCTCGTGAAACGAGCCTCGGGGCAAATCGTCCGAGATGCTCAGGCCTTGCAACTCGGGCGGCAGATCGTCGATACCGAGACGCTCATGGCCGTTCCCCAGCACCACGCTGCGCTCGATCACGTTCTGCAGCTCGCGCACATTGCCGGGCCACGCATGGCGCGACAGCGCGCTCATGAATCCCGGAGTCATGCTGCGGCATTGCTTCTTGTGCAGCTTGGCGAAAGTGCGCAGAAAATATTCGGCCAGCAGGGGGACGTCTTCAGTCCGCTCGCGCAATGAGGGCATGGCGATCTTGACGACCGAAATCCTGAAATAAAGATCTTCGCGGAAGGTGCCTTCGCGGACCATTTGCTCCAGGTTGCGGTTGGTGGCGCAAATTACGCGCACGTCGATGGGGTGAGAAACGTTCGATCCGAGGCGCGAAACCGTGCGCTCCTGCAATGCGCGCAGCAGCTTGGCTTGAAGAGGAAGCGCGAGGTCTCCAATTTCGTCTATGAAGATAGTGCCGCCATTGGCTTCTTCGAAACGTCCGCGACGACCCTGGCTGGCACCGGTAAATGCGCCGCGCTCGTGGCCGAACAGTTCGTCGTCGATGAGCGACTCGGGGAAAGAGCAAACCGAAAACGCAACAAAGGGCTTACTAGCACGCTGGCTCAGCTGGTGAATCGCCTTGGCGACCAATCCTTTTCCGGTTCCACTTTCGCCAGTTACCAGCACAGTAGTAAAGACGCCAGCGACTTTGTGGACCACATCACCCACGCGATCCATGGCGGCGCTGTTCCCCAGCAAGCCGTCAATTCGCCGACCACAAAGCATTTGTTGCGCCGCCGCGAGTTCGCGCGTCATCGCCGTTCGGCGGCAAGCGCGATTGATCGCGAATCGCAATTCTTGAACATCTAGAGGTTGTTCCAGAAAATCTACCGCGCCATCCCGGAAAAGTTGTAAAGCGGAGGCGACATGTTTGCCCCATCCGAAAGTGATAATAGGCGGCGCGAAAGGAAGCTCAGAGGCAGAACGCAAAAGATAGCGTTGCGACTGCTCTTCGGAGACAAGGTTCAGCAGAATCGCATCGGTGTCGCTATTGGCGATTTCAGCGATCGCCTGTTGCGGCGCGAAAACTTGCCTTATGCTGTAGCCAGAGTCACCGAGAACCTCCTGCAAAACATTGCCGAAGGCTTCGTCCGGATCAACCAACAGAACGCGTTTTACTCTTTCCCCTAAGCTCGGACTCCCCAAAACAACAACCCCTTTCGACATTACCGCTCCTCACCACGCAAATTGAATACTTCGCGAAGGAGGATGCGCGGTGGCTTGCTCTTCGATTTACGCTGGAGCTGGAAACCTAGTTTCCGTACTTGGGCGGTCCAAGTACTGTTAAAGCTGTGGGGGGAGCATATTACAGAAAAAACTGTAGAGCAATAGTAAGGCCAAAAAAAATATAGGAAACTAGTTGGAAAACATTGCCGAAACCTATCCACTAGTTCATCGGGGAGTGTAAACCTTTGCATACACTAATTGGGGAAGTGTAAAACGAATTCGAAATCTCTCATTCCTGTTTATAGATAAAATTGTGTAGTACTTTCGGCTCTAATACCGTTTGTGGCGACGTGGAAGGTTGATTGCACTTGTTCCCGGGAACGTCTATTCCCAGAAAACCACGTGACAATTCTTACCGAGCCCAAACTCAGTTCGATCCCCATGCCCGCACTCGTGGAGATGCCGCCCGGCGACTTCGCGACTTTCGAACCCGGTTTCCGTGGCCGGATCAAAGCCGGAACCTCATTCCTGGCCGTGCTTACCCTCGGGCTTATAGGTATCCAGTTTGTTATAACCATGGCCAAGCCGGATTTCAACGATCCGGACATCTGGTGGCACCTGCGAAATGCACAATATTTGGTGCAGCACCATCAGTTTCCGCGCCAGGACATGTATTCGTTCACTGCCGCCGCAAAGCCGTGGGTCAACACGGAATGGCTGAGCGAAATTCCGTTTTACCTGGCATATCGCGCTTTCGGACTGTCGGGGCTGAAGGCGATAACGTTCGTGCTGCCCTCGATCCTGATGCTCCTGGTGCTCTATCTGTGCTATCAGGAGAGTCGTAATTTTAAGGCGTCGATCGCCGTGTGCTGCTTTGCGAGTTTGCTTGCCGTAGTTTCGTACGGGCCTCGAACCATCCTGTTTGGCTACGTTTTACTGATCGTGCTGCTGATCATCCTCCAGCGCCTTCGGCAGCGCGGAAATGCTCCCCTTTGGCTGCTTCCACCTCTATTTTGTGTTTGGGCGAACACCCACGGATCCTGGGCGATCGGGCTGATTTTGTTTTTCCTGACGGGGGTTGCTGGCCTGGTTGGCGGTTCCTGGGGGCGCATTGAATCTACCCGCTGGACACCTTCGCAAATGCGAGCGATCGCGCTGGCCGGAGCTGCGTCAGTAGCGGCATTGTTCATCAATCCTTATGGATGGCGTTTGGTCTATTACCCCTTCGACCTGGCATTTAAGCAGAAACTGAACGTTGCCCACGTTGCCGAATGGGTGTCGGTCAACTTCCAAGACGCGCGCGGAAAGATGGTGTTCCTGGTGATTGCAGCGTTGTTTTTGGCTGGACTGCTGCGAAACCGGCGTTGGAACCTTGGCGGACTTCTGATGTTGCTGTTTGCGCTTCAGACCGGGCTTGCCCACATCCGCTTTCTCGTCTTGCTTGGGATTGTCGTTGCTCCGGTGCTCGCCAAGCTGCTCGATTTTTTCCCGCCATACCGGCCTGAGTTGGAAACCCCGCGGGTGAATGTGGCAGTGATGCTCGGCATGGTCGTCGCGATGGCCTGGTTCTGGCCGCATGAAGCGGCAATTCGGAAATCGCAGGCTGAAACTTATCCTGCCGGCGTACTTCCCTTTTTGAAAGCCCACCCTCTACAGGGCAATATGGTGAATTACTACCTCTGGGGCGGATATCTCGAGTGGAACGATCCCGGCGTTAAGGTTTTTATCGACAGCCGGGTGGATATTTTTGAGTACGCCGGGGTGCTGCAAGATTACCTGGATTTGCTGGGATCAGATTCGCTGGTACGCCGGCTTGATCCGATCATGCAGAAGTACAACGTCCGCTACGTCTTGTTCCCACCGGGCGACAGCTCCAATCCGCTGCTGCGAGGAAGCGGGCTCATTTACCTGCTGCAGCACGATCCGAACTGGAAGGTCGCGTATCAGGACAAAGTTTGCGTGCTGATGGAGCGCAAAATGCCCGCGTCTGCCGAAGTTGCACGTTAACGGTTCGTGACGCCGGTCCTGCTGCTTAAGACAGATCGTTTCCCGGCAACTTCGCTCAGGCAATGTGCGGCATACGAAACTTGCTCCTCAGTCATTTCCGGAAACAGCGGCATGCTCAGGACCTGCTCGCAGGCGCGTTCGGTGAACGGCAGATGCCCGGGCGCGTGGTCAAGGCTCGAAAACGCTTCCTGCAGATGGACCGGCTTGGGATAGTGCACCGCCGTCTGCACTCCCATCTTTTCGAGTTCAGCGCGGACTCGATCACGATTCTCGACGTACGCGGCGAACAAGTGGTAAACGCACTCCGCGCCAGCCGGATCTTCAGGAAGACGCACGTTCGCATCCTGTAGAAGGCGGCGATAAAGCTCGGCGATTGATTGTCTTTTCGCCGTCCACTGCTCTAGATATTTCATCTTCACGTTGAGCACCGCGCCCTGGAATCCATCCATGCGGTAGTTGTAGCCAACGTATTTGTGCAGATAGCGCGTGGACTCACCATGACTTCGTAACGAGCGCGCCACGCTCGCGACCTCATCGTCGTTGGTGGTTAAGGCTCCGCCCTCGCCATACGCGCCCAGGTTTTTGCCGGGATAAAAGCTGAACGCCGCCGCGTGCCCGAATCCGCCTACACGTTTGCCGGCATATCGGGCGCCGTGGGCCTGACATGCGTCTTCGATTATCAGCAGGCGATGGCGGTCGGCAATTTCCATGATCGAATCCATATTGCATGGGCGGCCGTAGAGGTGAACGGGAATGATGGCACGGGTGTGCTTGGTGACCGCAGCTTGAATCGCCGCCGGATCGATGTTTGCGGTCGTCGGCTCAATGTCGACAAATACCGGCGTGGCGCCCGTATATGCAATCGCTTCCGCCGTCGCGATGAAAGTATTCGCGCTGGTGATCACTTCGTCGCCTTCGCCGATGCCGGCGGTCAAGAGCGCCAGGTGCAACGCGCTGGTACCGGAATTCAACGCGACGCAATGTTTGACCTCGCAATACTTTGCGAATGCCTGCTCGAAACGCTCAACTTCCTCTCCTAGAATGAAAGCCGCGTTCATGCAGACGCGGTCGAGCGCCTCGCGAATTTCATCGCGCAAAAGGCCGTACTGGGCCTTGAGGTCGAAATAGGGGACGGTAATGCTTGCCGCTTTCACTGGGCCTCCGTTCGTTCTTGCGCCGCTCCGATCGCTCGCGAAAATCGATCAAAGGAATGTTTACGATTGTATTCACTTCTAGAGCAAGTGCTAGAGATGATGTTAGCGGATAATGCGTTTGGCTACCCGCTTGCAATCCTCTGAACAAACGCCGTCGGAAGAGTAGGATTTTCCAGGCATTCACCCTAGTTCATGTCTACTGTTCAGAGTCCCGCACTAACAGAATTACGCTCCGCCCTCGGGACTCCTCGGGTTTCTGAATTCAGTTCGACCGGCGATTCAGCCCCCCTCGAGCGTGCAATACCCGCGTTGGTGTTCCTGACCTCATTAGCGTACCTCTGCCTTTTTCGGCATTTTTCTACTAGGGATCTGGACGAAGGAATCATCTTGCAGGCCGCTGAAAGGGTCTTACGAGGACAGATTCCGTACCGAGACTTTTTCATTTTCTACACTCCGGGCTCGATTTACATTCAGGCCGCGCTATTTAAAGTTTTCGGCGACAGCCTGGCGGTAGCACGAACGGGTATAGCGCTCGTCGGTGCGGCTTGTTCGGTCGTTACCTACTGTTTAGCGCGACGTGTCTGTTCTCGAAAAATCTCGCTATTCGCAGCGGGGATGACGACCATGGTCAGCGTAACCTACCGATTCGTAGTCGTGCACAACTGGTACTCCACGCTCTTCACATGTTTAGCCGTCTACGCAGCGATACGGCTGTTGGAATCGGGGCAGAAAAGCTGGGCTTTTCTAACCGGGTCACTCATTGCATTAACAATACTGACTGAACAATCTAAAGGGGCAGCACTGCTCGGAGGGTTCGTACTAGGTTATGTGATTCTATATTGCGCCCCTCGAAAACCTGCTGTGACGCTTTCAGGCCTTTGGGCGTTTGGGGTGGGGCTCATTTGGCCTTGGGTGCCGACGTTACTCTACTTCGCTTCAACGCACGGCTTAGCGGTAATGTTTCGGCACTGGTTTTGGCCCCTAAATCACTATACCCAGGCAAATCACGTATTTTACGGCCACCTCAGTTGGCCTGAAGAGGTTCGCGAATCTCTTTACACTGGGCCGCTCGGTGGCAGAATTTGGGAGTGCCTAACACTTTCTCCCTTGGTCATTTTTCCTGTTTTGCCTTTGGTGGGTCTAGCGTGGCTTGCTGTCTGGACAAAGCAGGTCTGGAACCAAAAACATAGCTCGGCCGGTAGCGGATACTACGTCCTGCTAAGCGCAATATGTTCCAGTCTGCTGCTTTCAATCTTCATCGTCAGAACCGACATCACCGATTTCGTATACCTGGCGCCGCTATGGTATGTAGTTCTCGCCTGGATTATGCAAAGACGGATGTCGTCGTATCCCCTGTGGCAGAAATTGCGGCCCTTTCTGCAAGCGTATATTTACATCGCTTTTGGAATGCTGGGGTTTGCGCTGCTCCTCATCGTTAACGGTGCACCTATTAAGAGTCAAACGAGACGAGGCGTCTTAGTCACGTCCACGAGCGAAACAGTGATTCAAGGGGTGCAAGCGCGAGTTCCACCCGGGGATGAATTGTTAGTGTACCCATACCTGCCACTCTACAACTATCTGACGGCGACTTACAGCCCCGCGAAATTAGATTTTTTTCAAACGGGCATGAATACTCCGGAACAGGCGCAGAGCATCATCGACTCGCTCCAAAACCGAAAAACTCACTGGATTCTGCTTGACCCCGAGTTTCTAACAAGAATCCCCTATGTTTGGCCTCACACTCCTATCGCCGCTATCGCGAATGATCCGGTAGCTGACTACATCGTGCGCCATTATGAAATGTGCAAGGTCTTGCCATCTGGTGCCGACTCGAATTTTCAGCTCATGGCGCTTAAAACTGAGGGGTGCGGCTCACCCCCTGAATCTGCTGCTTCTTTTTACTGAACTCCTTTTCCCTGCGGCGTGAACTAACTGTAAACAAAAGTATCCAGCCAAAGACATATTGTTTACGAGAAGTTTTCAAATTCTGATCAAGTCTCGTGCCGTCCGTGCTCATCGGACGTTTAAACCGTGCTAAATCAAGTGGTTTCAACATCAGGGTGCTCACCGACGTATTAAAGGCAATTTCCGTTTTTTCGGTCGGGATTTGGCAATGGAGATGCACGTGTGGTTGCAGCACGTTCCTTCACCCCCGCAAAAGGAAGAAGAAACTAAATCTAGAGGAGACTACATCTATGGTGACTTTCGCTCGCAATCTTGTCGTTCGCCTGCACAGTGATGAAAAGGGTCAGGGCCTTGTGGAATATGCTCTGATTATGGGCTTAGTTGTCCTTGCCGCCGTATCTACGATGTCAAGTCTGGCGACCGTGATTAACGCTTCCTTCAGCCACGTCGTTACCGTGCTCAACAGCGCCATCGCCGGAAGCTAGATTCGAAGATCGATTTTCGACGAAGTTTTCACATTTGTGTTTTCGCGGCCAGCGAGGCGTGCTGCGGGAACTCGTGCTTAAGCAAAGCTGCGCCTTCATAATGAAGGCCTCTTTATATCCGCGCCCGTCTTGTTGGAGGTGAGTTACGGCTGTACAACGATTAATTACGGCGTTCGTGGTTGCGGCGATCCTTGCCGGCGGTATTACGTTGCTGTTTTACCGACGGCTGAATCGAAACGCGCCAGTCCACGGATCAACCGTCCAGGTGGTCGTGGCGGCCAATGATTTGCCCGTAGGCGTAACTCTCTCCTCAAAAGATCTGACGGTGCTTGACTGGTTTAGCGACACATTACCGGCGGGTGCGTTCACTAAACCTGAGACGATCGTCGGGCGTCCTATACTTTATCCGCTGTCCGCTAAACAGCCGGTTCTCGAGCGGGACCTCGGCGTGCAGGGTGCAGGTATTGGGCTCGCGGGCAAAATTCCAGAGGGCATGAGAGCGACAGCAGTCCGCTCGAACGAGATTTCGGGCGTGGCGGGATTTCTGTATCCTGGATCGCACGTTGATGTTCTCGTCACGTTCACGCCTTCCGGCGGAAATATGCCGACTACCAGGACGGTGCTGCAGAACGTTCAGGTATTAACGGCCGGCCAGACGATCGAGCCTGATCCGCAGGGCAGGCCGCATTCGGTCAATGTCGTGACCCTGCTGGTGACTCCGGAGAATTCGCAAAGACTTCAACTTGCCAGTTCGCAGGGCAATATTCAGTTCGTGCTGCGCAGCGGAGCCGATCACGAGCAAGCCGAGATAACGCCGACCCGGCTGGACCAACTTTTTCCCAGTGACAAGCCGCCGGCGGTGAAGGCGGTAAAGCGCACTGCGCGCCAAGCGCCCCCCATGTATATGTTGGAAGTCATCCAGGGGACCAAGCGCTCGGAAGAAAAATTTCAGGAATAAGGATCTCTACCCCAGCATGAGAATTCCCGCCCGGACGCCAACGAAGAGCGTGCTTTTTGCTCTGGGTTTCATCTTGCTGCTAACGCGGCTGCCCGCGCTCGCTCAGTCGGAAGGCCAGGCCTTGCATGTGTTCGTCGGCAAGTCGGTTGTGATCAACATGCAGGCCCCGGTTTCGCGGATTCTTTCCAGCAACCCTGCGGTGATCGACACGCTCGCGACTTCGCCCACGCAAGTTGTGGTCGAGGGCAAGGCACCCGGCGTTAGCAGTCTGATCTTGTGGGACTCCGGCGGACACTCGCAAATTCTCGACGTCACAGTCGATGTGAACATTTCGCATTTGCGCACCGCGATTGAACAGACCTATCCCGGCCAGCAGGTCAATCTTCAATCCGATGGCGCGCACCTGATTCTGACCGGTACGGTATCGGACCTAAAGATTTCTGAGGACATCGGCAAAATGGCGTCGGCCTACTCCGGCGGAGTAGTCAACTCATTGTCGGTCGCGCCCGTACACGAGCAGCAAATTTTGCTGCAAGTGAAGTTCGCTGAAGTGGACCGCACAAAGATTCAACAGTTTGGGATTAACTTACTGAGCACTGGCGCGGGCAATACGCCGGGGGCGATCAGCACTCAGCAGTTCGGAGCGCCCACTCTGCAGGGCCAGCTGTCAAACACTATCGGCCAAAATGCCAACGGAAATAGCACCGCCGGCTTTAGCAGCGCGTTCCAGCTGAACAATCTGCTAAACATCTTCCTGTTTCGCCCAGACCTGAATCTTGGGGCAACGATTCAAGATCTCGAAAGCAACAATGTTCTTCAGATTTTGGCTGAGCCGAACTTGCTGGCATTGAACGGTCAAAAAGCAAACTTCCTGGCTGGCGGCGAGTTCCCATTCCCTGTAGTGCAGGGCGGAGCGAACGTCGGGGCGGTCACCATTCAATTCCGTCCATTCGGTGTGAAGCTTGACTTTACGGCATTTGTCGGCCCCGACCGCGTGATTCGAATGCATATAGCTCCAGAAGTGAGCACTTTGGATTTCACGCAAGCGGTCACAATTTCTGGATTCACCGTGCCTGCGCTTTCTACCCGCCGCGCGGAGACTGAAATCGAATTGAAAGATGGTCAGTCATTCGGCATCGCTGGCCTGCTGGACAATCGAGCAACGGTGCAACTCAGCAAGATACCCGGCATCGGCGACATACCGATTCTAGGAAATTTCTTCCGCTCGCGATCGATCAATCGCAGCGATAGCGAACTGCTGGTGATGGTGACTCCGCGAATCGTAGATCCCGTGCAGATGAATGCGCCGGCGCCACTGCCGCCGGCCAATCCAGTCAAGTTTCTGGATAACCCGCGATTCGATCATGGTATTCCGGCAAGTCTGACCACACCAGAGAAGACGCAAACTCCGCAACCATCGAGTACGAAATGAATCTGATGTCAATCAAAGACGCGCCCAACAGCTCTCCGCGCGAAGGCTTCACCAGTAACGATCCCCTGTCCGTAGTGGGCATTTGTCTGGATGACGAGACTTGGGCGGTATTGCAGTCGTTCGCAGAATCGGCGCCACTCATTCGATTACGTTCTCATTTGTCCGAGTACCGGACCCACGAAACTGATCCTGGAAATGAGTGGGCGGGCGGGCCGGCGCCTGAGATTTGCATCCTGGATTTTGATCGTGATCGACGTAAGGCAGCAGCCGCAGCTGAACATATTCATGGCGCTTCACCGGGGACGGCGATTTTTGCGGTGTCTGCCGATTCTCAATCCGACTTGATCATTCAAGCCATGCGCAGTGGGTGCAGCGAATATCTGGTGAAGCCGATGGGCCGCGAACAGCTGCTGAATGCCGTGGCAAGAGTTGGCGGACGAAGGAAAGAACGTGCGCAAACCTCGCGCGCCCATGTGCTCGCCTTCATGGGAGCGAAGGGCGGGTGCGGAGTCACGAGCATAGTTACGCAGCTTGGCGTTCTACTGGCCAGCTCATTTTCAAAGCGCACCCTGATCGTTGATCTTCACCCGGATTTCGGTGACGCCGCCTTGTATCTGGGATTCACACGCCACCGCT
The DNA here is from genome assembly GCA_963702345.1 of uncultured Acidobacteriota bacterium. GTDB lineage: Bacteria > Acidobacteriota > Terriglobia > Terriglobales > Acidobacteriaceae > Gp1-AA145. Next base: position 757,653 of record CAVPCD010000019.1, read on the forward strand.
ATCACTTTTTCGAACTGGTCGAGAACACGGACCGGCTGGATGCCGAGCTGCTCCAGAGTTTTTTGGCACGGCACCCCAGCGGTCTGGAGTTGGTGCCTGCGCCGGAAGGTACCGACGCACAACGCAGGATTCTGCCGGGCGCGGTAGCACAGACTCTCGACTTCTTGCGCATGCGTTATGACTACATCCTGATAGATATGCCCCCGGGGTTGAGCGACGAAAACCTCGAAGTGGTGCGGCACTGTGACCAATTACACATGGTGGCAGTAGCGGAAGTTTCGGCACTGCGCAATGTAGCTCGCCAATTTAATTATTTGACCCATAAAGAAATTCCGGTGGAGCGCTTCCGGGTGGTACTGAACCGTCACCAGAAGCGTTCTTTGATCACCGACGGCGAAATCGAAAAAACCCTGGGACAAAAAATCTTTTGGAAGGTCCCGAACCAGTACGCGCACGTGGTCAAAGCCATCAACGGTGGCGAACCGATTGCACAGCTTTCAACGTCAGAAGTAGCCAAGAGTCTTACGGAACTTGCAATACAACTTGGTGCGAAGCCCGCCGCCACCGACAAAAAGAAAGAAAGTACGGGCTTTCGCGGTTTCTTAGGCAGGTAGTTAAGGGGACAGTATGGGCGAATTCAATTCACTTGCGTCACAACTCGGGGCGACAAACGGATTACCGGTAGCCGAAATTAAGCGCACGGGCCTGAGCTTCAAGGAATATCAGGACCTGAAATCCAGCGTTCACCGAGACCTCATTAGCAGAGTGGACCTGGAACGCGTCGCCAACCAGCGCGACGATCATACTCGCGCTCAGGTACTTTCGGTGATTCAGGATCTGGTGGCAAATCTAAAGACCCCGCTGAGTGGACGCGAGCGCGAACGCCTGGCGTTGGAAGTACTGGACGAAGTTTTTGGCTTGGGACCGCTGGAGCCGGTGCTACAAGACCCGACAGTCAGCGACATCCTGGTGAATGGACCCCGGCAGGTTTATGTGGAGCGTGGTGGAATCCTTGAAGAAAGCAACCTCATGTTCAAGGACAACGCGCACTTGATGAACATCATTGACAAGATCGTCTCGGCGGTGGGACGACGCGTGGACGAATCTTCTCCGATGGTTGATGCGCGGCTGGCAGACGGATCCCGCGTCAACGTGATCATTCCTCCGCTGGCAATTGACGGACCGCACATTTCCATCCGGCGATTTGGTCATATTCCAATCACTGAGGACGACTTGCTTAAGAACCAGACCCTGACCAAACCGATGTTGGAGTTGTTACGAGCCGCGGTGAGGGCCCGAATCAATATTGTGATTTCTGGAGGCACGGGCGCCGGCAAAACCACTTTACTGAATGTTCTTTCGGGATACATTTCCGAGAAAGAACGAATCGTAACCATTGAAGATTCCGCCGAACTCCAACTGAAGCAGCGCCACTGCGTACGGCTGGAAACGCGGCCCGCGAACATTGAAGGCACGGGTTCGATTATGCAGCGGCAGCTGGTGATCAACAGCTTGCGTATGCGTCCCGACCGCATAGTGGTAGGCGAGGTGCGTGGCGAGGAAGCGCTGGATATGTTGCAGGCGATGAACACCGGCCATGACGGCTCGATGACTACGGTCCACGCCAACAGCCCGCGCGACGCAATCGCCCGTATCGAGACCATGGCGCTGATGGCCAATTTAAACCTGCCGGAAAAAGCCGTTCGCCGGCAGATCGCTTCCGCGGTTCAACTGATTGTTCAGATTTCGCGTTTTACCGATGGCTCACGCCGCGTGACGCATGTCACCGAAATCAGTGGCATGGAAGACGAAGTGGTGAGCATGCAGGACGTATTTGTGTTCGACAAGCAGGGGATATCTCCGGATGGGCGGGTGCTCGGTGCCTTTACTGCGACCGGAGTGCGGCCCAATTTCTCAGAGCGATTGAACGCTTCGGGAATCAATGTTCTTGCATCATGGTTTGAGCATTCGCACAGCATTAATTAGGAAACCGACGCTATGCCTCCATTGTTGATGTTCATCTTACTGTTGATCGTAACCTTCGCGGTCATCTTCTATCTTGTGCGTCCTACCAAGACTGAGGTGGCGGTGCAGCGTCACTTGGAGAGCATCAAGGTTTCAAATACCCAGGAGAACGAAGAATCATCAATAACGATTCTTAAAGAGGAAGGCTACAGTCCGAATCCCGCCATAAGCGCGATCGTGCGGCAAATTCCTGGCGCTAAGGAAACACTGGACTTAATTGGGCAAGCCGGGCGGGCCTGGCCAGTCAGCGCCGTCATGGGAATTGTGGCGGCTGCCATGTTGGTAACTGCAGCGATCAGTTCCCTCTTCCTCCCCGATGTTCTCCCATTGTTGGCGGCCTTTGTAATTGGATGTATTCCGTATGCCTACCTGCTGATTTTGCGGGAGAGGCGACTGCGGCTATGTGACAAGCTGCTGCCTGAGGCAATCGACTTGATGGCTCGCGGCCTACGCGCAGGTCATGCTTTACCCGCAGTGCTGGAGATGGTCGGCGAAGAAATCTCCGAACCTTTGGGGACCGAGTTCCGCAAGCTCCACGAAGAACAAACGCTCGGCCTGCCGTTGCGCGACGCGGTCATGAACATGGTGTCCCGCGTTCCTCGGGACGACATGCGTTTTCTTGCGACCGCAATTCTTCTGCAAAAAGAAACTGGCGGCAATCTGGCGGTAATTTTAGACAAGACGGCGGTGGTTGCGCGTGAGCGGGAACGGTTGCGGGGGCAGTTGCGAATCTACACGGCGCAAGGCCGATTCACCGGATGGATCCTCTGCTTCATGCCGTTTCTCATGTTCGGGCTGCTCAGTATCTTGAACTGGAACACGGAAAAAATGCTGTTTACCGACCATCTGGGAAAAATCGCGGTCTATGTTGGAGTGGGCTTTCTGGTTTGTGGAATCCTGGCGATCCGCCACATTGTGAATGTGAAGGTTTAGCGCATGGCACTGATAATTCTGGGCCTCTGTCTGTTTTTTGGCTTCCTGCTTTTGCTCTTGCTCCTGATGCCGCGGCCATCAGCGGCAGGCGCATTGCTGGAACAAGCCACCAGAACCACACGCTCGGCAGAGGACGTTCCGGTCTGGCGATCTGCCCTCAACGTTGATTATCTTGCGAAGCCGTTCACATTGCTGCGCGGACTTTTCTCGCCCGAACCTGATCCAGATCTCGTGCACCGGTTGGCGCTGGCAGGCTATCGAAAGCCAGCTCACGCCGATGTCTTTCTGGGTGTGCGGCTCGCAATTCCGGCCATTCTTGGGGTGCTGGTTGCATTGTTTGTACCGAGCGCAACCATAATCTTTTTTCTGATAGCGATCGTTCTGGGCTTTTTTATTCCGGACTTCTGGTTGTCACGCGCAATCACGCGGCGGCGGCAAAAAATCAAACTCAGCCTTCCCGACGGATTAGATTTTCTCGCCATCTGCCTGGAGGCCGGCTTGGGATTAGACCAGGGAATTATTCGGATGGGCCAAGAGTTGCGCGTGAGCCATCCTGAACTAAGCGAAGAGTTCGTGCAAATTAACCTTGAACAGAGAGCCGGCGTGGCTCGAGTGCAGGCCTGGCGTTCATTCGCGGACCGTGTGGATCTCGAAAGCGTGCGCTCGTTTGTGGCCATGCTGGTGCAGACGGAGCGGTTTGGGACCGCCATTTCAAAATCTTTGGGAATGTTCTCTGACGCTCTGCGCACAGCCCGCCGGCAGAGGGCCGAAGAGTTGGCGGCGAAAACGACTATTAAGCTGGTTTTCCCGCTGGTGTTTTTTATTTTCCCGACTATGGGAATTGTGGTCATGTTGCCGCCGTTTATCTCAATCGTGCGCAACCTGGAAAATTTTGTGAAGTAGGAATCGCAGTGCAAGTTGTTGGAGTTAACTTCAACGGGAGGTGAGGTCAATGGATAACGTAACTCTGATTCGCGTGGTTTCGGGCGTACTGGCGGTGGTGGTGTTGTTCACGCTGATTTACAGAATGAAGAAAAAGGCGCCTCGCTAAACTGCAGCACTTTTGACCCTCAGGAAGGGCACGTATGTTCAGTAAACAACGACACGTATTTGTCTATAACAAAACCAGGGAGACCTTCCTGGCTTTTCGAGTCGCGGTCGCCGACTCGATACTGGGTCGGCTGGTTGGCCTGCTCGGAAGAAAGTCTCTCGCGCCGGACAGCGGGGTCTGGATCGTTCCCTCGAACGCGGTGCACACCGTCGGCATGTTGTTTTCGTTTGACTTGGTTTTGATTGACAAAGACTTCAAAGTTGTTGGACTGCGCGAGCTGGTTCGACCATTTACGGTGACCTGGCCGAACCATCGGGCCGAGAGCGTGATCGAGCTTCCGGCGCATTCGATCTTTCGCAGCCGAACCCAAATTGGAGATCAACTGCTGATTGAACGGTACGAAGCGAAAAAGCCTCCGCGGTCCGGTCTATCCCCTGGGGACACTTCGGACCAGGAACGCTCCAGCGTAAATGTAGCGGCGGCAGGATCGCGTTCCCAAGTGACGGTGGCTCAGCAAAGTTCTACCATGGATTTGTCGCGATCGAACTACGTGGATACCGAGACGCGCTGAAACCGGGGCTTTGTCGAAAAACTTCAGCTGCCTGCTGCTGAATTCTTCCCTGTTCTAAAAGTCATATTTTTATTTGCTTTTCCGTGTGCTTCCGTTCGTACCAGCAGGGCGAATATCCTGCATGCGGAAACAACGAATTCACGCACGTATCCGGCTGCGGCGGCTGGTAATCGTACTCCGTCTTTCCGTTTTTTTCCTGAATGGCATAATAAAATTGAACCGTTACTGTGCCATAGGGACTGTGACCGGTCGCAAGTTTGTATCGCCAAGCTAGATAATCGACCGTATAGACAAGCGCGGAAGCGGCAATCAACGCTGCCAGAGTGGCGATCGCGGCCTGTTTCCATCGGCGAGTGGTGGTCATCACGCAAATCTTCTTTATTGGCGATTTATCCAGTTCAATTTACAGTTAAGTAACAACTGCCGGGATCGAGTTGCATACGATTGCTTAGGGAGCCTGAATGTCCGCGCGTCTGAATCGCAATGTAAATGCCGCATTATCGAGCCGGTGGCTGATTGCTGGCTTGCTGGCGTTCTTGTGTTGTGCTGCCGCCACTGGCCAGTCTCAGGAACTACGACTTCAATTTGATCCAGGGAAAACGACTATCGAATTCACTTTGGGAGACATTCTTCACACGGTCCATGGTTCTTTTCAATTGAAAAGTGGCGACGTGCAATACAAGATTGCCTCCAAGTCTGTAAGCGGCAATATTATCGTCGATGCCACCTCTGGGCAAAGCGGCAATCGCAGCCGCGACCGCAAGATGCATAAAGAGATTCTGGAGAGTGATCGGTATCCAGTGATCAGCTTTCGCCCCGACCGCGTCGAGGGAAACGTAGCGACATTGGGCACTTCGAATATTCAGGTACACGGAATGTTTTCCATTCACGGCGCTGAACACGAACTGACGATGCCGGTAAAGGTAGAAGTATTCCCTGATCACTGGACTGCCGACACCCATTTCACAGTTCCTTATGTGAAATGGGGTATCAAGAACCCGAGCACGTTCGTGCTGAGGGTCAGTGAATCGGTTGAAATTGACGTTCACGCATCCGGACCAAATCCTTCTTCCGGTGGCGCGCATTAAGGATTTGCCCCCGGCAAGTCTTCAAATTGAGTGCGGACTTTCCCATCCGAGCTGATCGTGTGCACCGCAAAGCCCAGTTCACCGCCCCACGGCAGCCAGGCAGTCGATGGCGCCACGTGCCAGGTGATTCCTTCCCGCTCAAAAACTCGGCCGTTGTGCCAATGTCCTACCAGCATGTCTTTGATGCCAAGCTGCCGCAGGGCCTTCATTTCCTTTGAGCGGTAGGGTTCGCTTATTACCCAATACGGCTTGGGATCGGGGAATCCTCCGTCGTGGAAAACCGGGATGTGTTGTACTCCAATCACGACCTGTTTAGAGTTGCGCGATTCTTGCGGCAGTCCGTTCAGCCATGACAACATTCGCTCAGACTCGTCTTCGGTTTCCGGTGGAAGCGGAGGAGGCGACTTGGCGTCATATACGTCGTAATTCCCGAGAAGTTGCGAATCAATCACTACAAAGCGCACAAACTTGACCTGAAATTCGTAATAATCTTTGTCGAACACTTTGCGATAGCGCTCGACGTCCTTGCTGTGGACGTCATGATTTCCTGGCACATAATAAAGAGGAGAATTCAGCTTCTTGAGGATCGACCGCGCTTCATCCCAAGCCTGCGGATTCTCTCCGATGTCGCCGGAAAGGATCACCGCGTCGGGGTGCCGGTCGTTAATTATTTTCACTGCTTGCTTAAGATTCTCCGCGGCATGGGGCGCGTGGTGGTCCCCGAGATGCGTATCGCTGATTTGCACGATCGAGACTTGGTCATCGCGGTCGGCCTTGGGATGGGGGGCGTCTTGAGCCATGACCGGCGCAACTGCAAGAAGGCAGAGAGCAACGCAGAGCGCCGGTGTGAAGAGAAATTTTGTCTTCATAAACGTCCTAGAGGCAGAACACACAAGCCGGGTTGTGCGCTTCTATGGAGAATTCGCTTGTGGCTAGTGTTTTTGCATTATTGAACAGTCGAACGCGTGCAACTACATTGCTGAATTCTGGAGACGTGGTTACAGTTAGACGGACAAATTGTGAGTAGTTCTTCCACCATCGTGCCAGTTCCAACTAAGAAGCAACGTTGGAAAAAGATCACCGCGGCGATTCTCACTGGCATCTTTGTCCTGTGGTTGGCGTTTGTTACCTTCATGTGGCAGGCCATGCATAAGCCACCCGAGGACTTTGCGCGTGTAATGTCGCACATGCCGTGGGAAGTCTTCCTCGTCGTGCCCTTCGAGACTTTGTGGACCAGGGCGCGCGCCGGCAGCCTGAATATGGGCGATTCCGCGCCTGACTTCTCACTGGCTAAGCTCGACAAGACCGACACAGTGCATTTTGCTGAGGTCAATAAAACGCAGCCGGTGGTGATGATCTTCGGCAGCTACACTTGACCGCCATTCCGGCGGGAGGTTCCTGCCCTCAACAAACTTTACGATCAATATGCGAACCAGGTTGCGTTTCTCGTGGTGTATATCACCGAAGCTCATCCCTCTGACGTATGGCAGATGCAGAGCAATATTAAAGATAAGGTGATTTTTGCCACCCCTAAAGACGAACAAGAGCGCGCGTTGATCGCCGGAGCTTGCGTCCGAAAGCTGGGAATCAAGTTCCCTGCGGTCCTCGACGAATTCGGGAATTCCACCGAGAAAGCCTACACTGGCTGGCCGGATCGAATTTATTTAATCGACCAGAACGGCCGGGTCGCCTATAAGAGCAAGCCTGGTCCATTCGGATTCAAAGCCGCCGAATTGAGCGCAGCTCTCGCCAAATTACCGAAAGCGCGCACAGCGGAGACGCGTTCATCGCACTCTATTCCCTTCTGATCAACGTTCGGACTTAGTGCGCTTCTTTCCAACAGTAAACTTTTCCGAAGAAAGCAACCCTAAATTGAGTGCGTACTGCACGATCTGGGCGCGGGATTTCAGGCCAAGTTTCTCCGCAAACCGTGAACGATAGGTCTCCACGGTTTTGGTACTGACAAAAATTTGCTCGGCGACTTCACGGCTGCTGAAACCTTCTGCAACTAATTTCAACACCTGCAACTCACGATCGCTGAGCAGACTCCGCGCTGCGGAGCCATCGCGGTCGGATGCATCCAGGCTGATCGCATCACGAACCAGAACTTCGGCGAGCTCAGAGTCCACATAAGCGCGCCCTTTGTGGACGGCGCGAATTGCGGTGAGCAGATCCGCATCAACGCTCTTTTTCAGCACATAACCGGACGCACCGGCAGACAAAGCAGTTCGTAAATATGCTGGCTCCTCGTGCATGGTGAGCAGCAGAATGCGGGTGGAGCGGCTCCGGGTCACGATCTCGTGAATTGCATCAAGCCCGCCAGATCTCGGCATGGTCACGTCAAGGATGGCAACGTCAGGTTTGGTGCGCTGGATTGCTGCCACCGCCTCAATGCCGTCCTGTGCTTCTGCGACAACCGTCATGTCCGCCTGCGCATTGATCAGCATGCGCAAGCCGGCGCGGAGGATAGCGTGATCATCGGCCACAACGACACGAATTTTCTGCGTCTTCGACATGAATTAGAAAGAGCCTGCGGCACCCGAATTCGCGCTCTGCGAACGAGACACCGGCAGTCGCACCTCAATCAACGTACCTTTATTGGGCTCGGACTTGATATCCAATGCGCCTCCCAGAATGATCGCCCTCTGCCGCATTCCTTCAATTCCCAAATGTTTCGAAGGGAGTTCGCTCAAATTACGCGATCTGAAACCCTGCCCATCATCGCGAATAAATAATTTTAATAACGGATCATTCCACTCGAAACGCACACTTACCGAAGTTGCGCGGGAGTGGCGCGCTACATTGGTCAACGCTTCCTGAATGATCCTGTAGATACCAATCTGAAGTTGAGCACTTAACTCAGAGAAAGGGGTTTCGCCGAAATCCAAGTGAACCGGAGTGTTGTGCAAGGACGAGTGCTCTCTGGTAACTTTTTCAATTGCCTCCTTCAACCCGAATTGATCCAGCACACTGGAATGCAGTCCTCGTGCCAGCCGACCAACTTCTTCAATCGCCTTCGAGGTAATTTTTCGCAGCTCTTTCGCTTGGCTCTTCGCGTCTTTCAGCTGGCGTGCGTCGCCCAGCGATCGCAGCCCCACCAACAAAGACGTCATCAATTGACCGGCTTCGTCGTGTAGTTCGCGCGAAATTCGCTGTCTTTCCTCCTCTTGAGCTTTCAGCACCCGCTCCAGCAGAAGCCGCTGCATTTCTTCCCGGCGCCGCGACTCTTCGCGCTGCAGCTTTGCGGTAACGTCCTGCACAATGGCGAGGCGTGCATCTTTTCCATCGAGCCGCAGAGGCGCCCAGACCTCCTCGACGTCGAGCACCTTACCGCTCTTCGTTTTGTGCTTATGGACGGTTCCGATCTGAAATGCCTGGACTGGGCCGTTGGTCCGCGCCGCTGAGGGCAATGACGCGTCTGCCATGATGTCTCGAGTGCTAAGGCCGATAAATTCTTCGCGCGAATACCCATATTGCTGGACCGCAGCCTCGTTCACCGCCAGAATGCGTAAATCCGAAGCGCTGAAGACCCAACATGCTAAAGGATTGGCCTCAAAAAAAAGCCGGTATTGGCGTTCAGAAGTCCACAGAGCTTCCTCCGCCTTTCTGACCCGCAGCAGCGCTCGTACGGTTGCCAGCAGTTCTTCGTGTTGGACGGGTTGAACCAGATACGCATCGGCGCCGCCATCCAGCCCGGCGACCCGAGCCTCGGTTGAAACCATGGTCGCTGAAAGATGCAAAACCGGAATTCGCGCAGTGACTTCATTGGCTTTGATCTGCTTGCATACCGCGAAGCCATCAATGTCAGGAAGATTAACGTCAAGAATGACGAGATCGGGAAGCTGGGTCGCCAAATCCAGGGCTTGCCGACCGGTACGCGCTTCAAGAACCTCAAAACCCGCATGCCGCAAGACACGTGAAAGCGCATATCGCTGAGCGTCAGTGTCATCGACGTGCAGAATCCTCAAAAGCTTGGGATTCTGATCAGAATCAGGATGGGCGTCGCTGCTCATAGTTGGTACAGGGGTAGCGCCATGACATTATGCACCTTCTGTTCGGGGCTATGCACCATTAACAGGGTTCATCAAGGAAAACCGCACACCCTTGTCAGGGATTTCCCTATAGCCGATCAAATATTTAGAAGAACTCCTGATTTAACCTGCAACCGCGTCCTGAGACACTGAATCATCAATGAACGAACCTGGCGATCCAATATCCATACAATCTGTGGTCGATAAGGCAATGGAAGAGCTTCGCCAAGGTTCCACCTCGCGTAGCAAGTTAGGGGAAAGAACGAACGTGCAAGATCACACTGAAGAATGGGCACAGTTGTGCCAGCAGGCGGCGGTTGAAAAAGATCCTGAACGGTTGATGCGACTGGTTGCCCGTATCGTTGAATTGTTGGACGCGCGGCGTGGTTTCAACGGTCGCGTCAGCAATGGCGTTTCGCCGGTGAAACCTAATACCGATTCCAGCAACGCCTGAATCCTGCGGAACGGTCCTTGGAAAGGGCCTAGACCGCATCTCGTAACGAATTCTTCAAGGGTATTGTGGCTTGAACGACAGTACCTTTAGCCGAAGAGGCTATTTCCGCATTCCCACCAAACTGGCGCATTCTTTCGTGAATTCCCATTATCCCGACGCCGGGAATGACCTGATCGCCATGAAGACGTTGAGACGGAATTCCATTGCCGCTGTCGGAAATCTCGATATCGACAGTTTCAGGAGTTCTGCTTAAACGGATCCTCGCGGTCTGGCTTCCGGAGTGACGATGAATATTCGTCAGGGACTCCTGCACCGTGCGGAAAAGCGCAATTTCCATGTCGTCTGGCAACCTGCCAAACTCGGGACTGGTTTTAAGGTCCACTGAAATTCCGCTACGTTGCGCAAACCCATCCGCGTACCACTGCAAGGCCGAAGGCAGTCCCATCTCGTCAAGCAACGGGGGATGCAGAAGATACGACATGGTGCGAAGTTGACGGGTCATGTCGTCATTGATTGCGACGGTTTGCGCTACGAGTGCCGAAATCTTTTCGCCCTTCGCTTCCTGACTCATCTGGTCGAGAAACATCTTCATCGCTGCCAGCATTTGCCCGGTGCTGTCGTGCAGTTCACGAGCTATGCGTCGTCTTTCTTCGTCTTGCAATCTGAGCAGTCTGACAGTGAGCTGGCGAACTTCCTCAGTCCTCTCCGACAAATCCCGGGTTCGCTGTTGCACTCGAAGTTCTAACTCGTTGTGGGCCTGCTTGAGTTCCTCGCGGGCCTTCTCGGCCTCGATGGCATGCACGCGAGCTTCCCGCTCTGCCTGTTTCAGGCGCAGCAGTGCGCCCACAGTTGCCAGCAACTCTTCGCGAGAAATCGGCTCCGCAAGATAGCCGTCTGCAGCTTCCAGTCCACGCACGCGATACTCTTTGTCAGTGAAAGTGGCGGAAATGTGCAGTACCGGGATGTGCGCCGTCCGCGGGTTTGCCTTCAGGCGTCGGCACACTTCGAAGCCGTCGACGTCGGGGAGACGTACGTCCAAGGTGATGAGATCGGGAGACTGATCGGCGAGCGCAAGTGCCTCGGCGCCGGTACGCGCCTCAATGACTCTGTATCCGCCTCCCTGCAACGTCCTCGATAATGAGTAGCGAAGAGCGTCGTTGTCATCCACCGCTAAGATCGTGATCTCGGCCATAAAAACTCTAAACGGCTAATCCCTTTCAGTTCAGACCGGAGCGTTCAGACATGAACTTCATTTGCGTTATTTTTGGCTGCGTTATCCTTAGCCTGCAATCCAGCTCGCGACAGCGCTTCTGCAAATCGAGTTTCTGCTGCCTCTCGCGATTTGGTTTCTTTGGGAACGATATCGATTGCGGCATGCAGACGTTCGCGTTCGTGGCTCTCGAGCACCTGAGAGGTGTAAATCACAACTGGGATCTCACGAGTGGCGGGATTTGCTTTCAGGGCATCGAGTACTTCGAAACCGCTCAAGTCCGGCATGGACAAATCCAAAACGATTAGGTCCGGATTATTTTCTTTCGCCATTCTCAGGCCTTCGTTGCCGCCCCGAGCCTCTAGCAGGCGGTAGCCCTTGCCTCCAAGCACGCCTTTCACCAGATAGCGCGAGATTTCATCGTCGTCAACGATCAAAATACTTCCGTGTTCTCTCGCCAGAATGGCCTGAAATTGCGTAATGAGCCAAGCCCTATCGATCGGCTTAGCGTGGAAGGCGGTCGCCCCAAGCGCCATGGCTTTGCTTTCGTTTTCAACCACGGTGACCACGAAGACTGGAATCTCTGTGGTCGATGGATTCTGCTTCAGCTCCTGAAGAAGTTGCCACGAGTGTTCGCCTTGCAAGAGCACGTCCAGAACGATGGCGATCGGCTTGAACTCTTCAAGAGCACGGCGCGCTTCTTTCAGATCCTGCGCGGGCACCACTTGAAACTCTGTCCCTTTCAAGTACTTTTCATAAATAAAGAGGGCCTCGCGATTGTCTTCGACCACCAGTACCGGCAGCTTCGAAGCGTCCAATTCGCGCTTGACGTCAGGCACATAGACCGCTTCGGCCGCACCCGTATATCTAATTGGAATAGAGGCAAAGAAGGTCGAGCCAATGCCCACCTGGCTCTTAACGTATACGTCGCCGCCGACCAGTTGCGCCAACTTCCGCGACAACGGCAGTCCAAGGCCAGTTCCCTTTGCAGTTTTCTGAAGCTTACCTTCAACCTGTTCCCACTCCTGAAAAATACGCTCACGGTCGTCGGGTGCGATTCCGATTCCTGTGTCCGCAACTGAGAACACGACCGTCTCATCGTGCCCCATACGGGCCGAAATTCTTACCTCACCGCGCTCGGTAAACTTCAATGCGTTGGAGATGAAATTGCGCAGCACTTGTGAAATCTTGGCTTCGTCCGAGTACAGCTCGGGAATATTGATCGGGTCTTCGAAGACCAGCGAAACCGACGAGTTCTGGGCCAGTAAGGGGCGCAACATGCCGCGCAGAGCGGCGAACAGGCTTTCGACAGTAAATGCGCCGGGGCGAATCGTAACTTTTCCGGCTTCGACTTTCGCCAGGTCAAGCAAATCGCTGACCAAATCCGTGAGGTCTTGAGCAGAGCGGCGAATGAAGGTAACTTGTCTTTCCTGTTCCGAAGTCAGGTCACCGTCCATGCGATCGATCAGGATTTGGCTGAGCGCGAGGATCGAATTCAGCGGCGTTCGAAATTCGTGGCTCATGTTAGAGAGAAAGTGGCTCTTCAACTCCGAAGCCCGCTGCAGGAAATCGGCCTTGTCATTTAGTTCTGCGTACAACGCGACCACTCCGCGGTTGGTTTCATCCAGTTCCCGGTTGAGCTGGGCCAACTCGAGCTGGCGCGCGCGCAATTCCTCGAGGGTACGCAAGAGTTCTTTATTCTGCTGCTGCAGCTCTTCATAAGGATTTTCGGAAGGCTTGCGCTCAATCGTTGCCAGCAGAGAGTTCAGTTCAGAATCGCCCAAACGCGTGAACTTATAGGGAATGATCTTGCCCAGCGTAACCTGCGTGCCTTTTCCTTTTTCTGTCTCTACTTCGAAACGATCCAGCAGGCGTTTAGCGCCGACCATCCCGATACCCATTCCGGTTTTCGAAATGTATTTTCCACCGAAAATTTCATCCAGGTTGGGAATGCCCGGGCCGTGATCGCGGACCGAGATGAGAACCATTTTGTCTACGCCATTGTCGACCTCGAAATCGACAGAGCCCCCTCCGGCGTACTGATAGGCATTGCGCACAACTTCGGAAACCGCCGTTGCGATGCGGGTCTGCGCTTGCACATCAAACTTCAGCGCCGCAGCAATCGTGCGCGCACGCTGACGCGCCAACACCACGTCGTGCTCATACCGGATCTCCATGGTGAGGAGCTTCAGCTTCATGACGGGTCCGCCTCTGCGCGACTCTTGGCAACGAGCACGGTGACATCGTCACGTTCGCGGTAGAAATCACGATAGAGAATGCCGGCTATCAGTCCGGGATGTTTGCTCCAGATCCCGGGATACGAATTGAGGTCCCAACCCGATCGCAGCCCGTCAGAGTACATGACCAAAATGCTGTTGCCACTCCAGGGGAAAGTGAATTCCTGGATTCGCTGGAGGTAATGCCCTACGGTGCCGTTGTGCGAGGCCATTCCGCGGCTGCCTTCGGGCGTCACAATCGAAGCGCCGATATTTCCCACTCCTGCATACGACAAAAGTTTTTTCTCGATGTTCAGCGAAGCGATCGCCATGGCGGCCCCACGTGTCTTCTTCAGCGCATCGTGGGAATCTTGCAGAATAGGGCTTGGTGAATCTCCGCGGGATTCGCGAAATATTCTTTGCGCTTCCTGTGCGGCTTCGGCAGCCAAAATGCCGTGACCGAGTCCATCCACCACCATCAGCAGCATGGATTCGGCCGTCTTCTTGACACCCCAGCCGTCACCACAAACATCTTCGCCTTTGATCGGAATTGACACCACACCAACTTCTATCGGGCTTGGGTGGTGTGCAGGCTTTTTGTGGGGCCAAAATTCTGCCAGAACTGCGGTCCCATGCCCGGGAGAGGTGTAGATATCAAAAGTGTTTGACAGGCGCTTGATCGCGCCCAACCCGTTGCCCCCGGTTCCAGCCGTGGAAAAGCCGTCCCGCAATGCCGCGCTGAGGTCGCGAATTCCGGGGCCTCGATCCAATCCCAAAAGGCGAACACCCGAAGTTCCGTTGTTGGCTACGGTTTCGACAATCATAGTGCCGTTCCCGGCATGCTTCACCAGGTTGGTCACCATTTCAGTCACCGCAATAGCTAGAGAACCACTCTCACGCTCCCCGAGCTTCGCGTCCTCTGCCAAAAGCGCCGCGTGACGTCGAGCTTCTCCCGCATGGGTGGAGTCAGTGACTCGGATGATCATCAGGTATTAGGCCCCTACTTCCACCGCGTAATCGAAACCTTCGTGCCCGAACCAGGTTTAGATTCGATCTCAAACTCATTCGCCAGGCGTTTCGATCCGCCCAGTCCCAGGCCAAGACCCGCCCCGGTGGTAAAGCCATCGCGCAGGGCCAGTTCGATGTCGGGAATTCCAGGTCCGTTGTCTTGGAAGATGAGGCGGATGCCTACACGCGGGCCGTTCAAAGATTCCAATTGCATGGTTCCGCCGCCGCCGTGAATGAGGGTATTGCGCGCCAGTTCGCTGGCGGCGGTCACCAGTTTGGTCTGGTCCACCAAGGAAAGCCCGGTCTGGCTGGCCACTTCGCGCACACGTCGACGGGCCACGACCACGTCTGGTTCGGAGGCTACCGGTAGAGTCTCGCTACGGACGACTGCCATTTTTGATTGCCTTGGTCACTTTGTGACCGTTCAGCGATTGCTTCAGTAGTTGCATGCCTGCGTCTACGTTCAATGCAGTTCGTACGCCAGGCAAAGACATCCCGAGTTCCACCAAGGTGATCGCAACCGCGGGCTGCATGCCGACGACTACCGTTTGCGCGTCGAGCACTCGCGACATGGCGGCGATATTCCCCAGCATTCGACCGATAAACGAATCCACGATTTCCAGACTGGAAATGTCGATCAGCACACCGCGGGCACCGGTTTCACTGATGCGAGTGGTCAGGTCCTCTTGCAAAGTCATCGCCAGGCGATCATGCATATCAACCTGGATCGTCACCAGCAAGAACTCGCCCATGCGAAGAATCGGTATTTTTTCCAAGGAAACTCCTATGCGGTCTGAAGCGAATGCTCGAGAGACAATCCCGTTCGCTGCAAGGCCACGGCGAACGCGTCGGACAGCGTGGCTTTCGTCGTTACATCGAGAAGGTTGATGCCCAGGTGCACGATGGTTTGCGCAATTTGCGGACGGACCCCACTAATGATGCAATCGGCCCCCATCAAGCGTGCGGCAGTCACCGTCTTCAGAAGATGTTGAGCGACCACGGTGTCAACGGTTGGAACACCGGTGATGTCGATGATCGCCACTTTCGAATTCGTCTTGACGATATTTTCGAGTAATGCTTCCATCACGACTTGGGTCCGCGCACTGTCGAGCGTGCCAATGACCGGCAGCGCCAGGATTCCGTCCCACAGCTTGACCACCGGAGTGGAAAGCTCGAGCATCTCTTCCTGCTGGCGCCGAATAATTTCTT
Source organism: uncultured Acidobacteriota bacterium (assembly GCA_963702345.1). GTDB lineage: Bacteria > Acidobacteriota > Terriglobia > Terriglobales > Acidobacteriaceae > Gp1-AA145. The sequence continues at coordinate 773,449 of CAVPCD010000019.1, forward strand.
CGCGCGTCTTCAGGTACATCTCAGTCGTGAATAGGCCTAAAGAATCGATTAACTCGGTGGTTGTCCAAAGTTCCGCAGCCAGAGCGCCCGCATCGTTCCCCATCTGATCGCGCAACAGCGTAAATAGAGGCTTCTTCGCGGACAACACGAATGTGGCAGTTTCAGTCGGCGTAAATCCCTGCTGGGCACGGCTTCTGGAGACTTCAGCCAGCTGGTCCCGAACCGGCTGCCAGGCGGAAGTTTGCAGATCGGAGTTGCCGGATTCAACTCCCTGCCGCAGGAGTTTAATAAACCGCGAACACTGCGTTCCTAAATCGGCATCTTTAATAAGGTCCGCGCGCCGCGTGGCGCCACTCATCTGCTTGATCCACTCATCCAGGATGGTGGCTTCGTGTTTTACCAGAACGTCAGCTAATCCGTTGGAATTTTGCAATCCTCTGCTCATCTTTCGCTCCTAAAGGAATGTGCCGAGATGAAAAGTGTGAAGAGACGCCTACCGCGTGCTTTCCAGGAGGAAGGCTGCGGCATCCCGAAACGATAATGATAACTCAAGGTGCGGGGCGAGGGCTACAAAAGCCGTGCTGTGTAACGACTTGCGGCGTCCGAATGTTCGACGTCGTACAGAACAGCTCTCTCGGCGCGCTTTAGCTGTGTTCTTCCCGAACCAACTGCTGGCCGGTCCTGGCCAAAGCGAGAGCAAAGGCGTCCCGCAGAGTCGCCTTGCTGGTGACGTCAAGTAAGTTGATTCCCAAGTGAACGATCGTCTGCGCAATCTGCGGGCGAATTCCGCTGATAATGCAATCAGCCCCCATCAGGCGCGCCGCGGTGACGGTTTTCAAAAGATGCTGCGCGACAACTGTGTCGACGGTTGGAACGCCAGTGATATCGATAATGGCGACTTGTGAGTTGGTCTCAACAATCGCTTCCAGAAGCGTTTCCATGACAACTTGAGTGCGTGCGCTATCCAATGTGCCGATCAGCGGGAGCGCCAGAATTCCATCCCAAAGCTTCACTACCGGAGTAGACAACTCCAGCATGTCCTCTTGCGCGCGGCGGATGAGATCTTCACGAGTCTTGAGAAACACCTCGGTCGTATACAGCCCAAACGCGTCGAGCAATTCGGTGGCGCCCCAAATTTGGTCAGCCAGAATCTGGGCATCGCGAACATCCGCTCTCAACCTCCGAAAAAGCGGTTCTTTAAAAGAAAAGACAAAAGTCGCCGTCTCGGTCGGAGAAAAGCCCTGGATAGCGCGACTCTTCGACAAGTCACCGAGCAGGTCTCGTAGCCCCTTCCAGCGCGGATCATTAGGATTGCTGGCGCCTACGTCGTCAAGACCAGTACGAAATGAAGTAAGAAATGTCTGGCATTGCTGCCGCAATTCGGACTCTGCGATAGAGACTGAGCCCCGACTGGAGGTGTGAATGGTCTTGATCCACTCATTCAAAAAAGATTGTTCGTCGCGCGAAAGAACTTCAGAGATGGGACTGCCAATACCTGTAATTTGAGCCACAATTTCTCCTGGAATACGGAATTCCCGCCGGGGTTCCACTTTTCTCCAGGTCCAAGGGGCTGAATCTGAGATGCCGAGGATGGCTCCGGTATGCCCTAAGGCTACTCTCTGCCGGGGCTTTCCGCAATCGAGCGGTGGAGTGTGGGAATTGTCGAAGCGGCCGCCCGCGTCTTCCATTTCGCTGGTCGCGGTGCAGGCGCGATGATCCTTTGAAGGCAATCGTTACATCTACATTAGATACTGCAATCCCTCTAAGGCAACCGAAAATCTTACATCATCACCCGACGATTCTTCTGCTCCCGGTTCGCTTTTTCAGACCGCAACTTTCACCGCATTCGCAGTGTTTTCTCACATAGAACGTTTGGAAGACGTTTTGCAAGTAGTAAACGCGACGTGGGAGCGAATATTATGGAATCCGTCAATTCTGAGGTGCGCGAACTGTGCAGAGCGGTTTCGCAGGAACAAGATTCGGAGCGGCTGAAGAGACTCCTGGATGAACTGCTGAGTGCATTAGACGAGCGCCAACTGTTGGCTTCGTTATTGTAAGCAACTTTCCTCGAGCGAAATCGCCCGTGCAGCTTGCGATTAAGCTCAATATGGAACCCGAGAAGATGTATTCCGGCATCGAAGTAATGAACACAAAATCTTCAAGGGAGTTTGGATGACATTGACAAAAGTAGAACGCGGTCAGGATGATGAGGACAAGTTCACCGGCGCTATCGAACGGCAGACATCAAAGGCGCCTTCCAGTACGTTTTTGGGTCTCGCGCTCGCATCCATGGGGGCGTCCGCCATTCTGAAAATAGTCGGCAAAGACAATTGGGCCCTCTTCGTAGGGCAGTGGGCTGCTCCGTTCCTTATCATGGGCAATTACAACAAAATGGTAAAGCAGCACGGGTCAGACGCGAGTAGCGAACTGGCCGCGTAGTTTATTTGAATCTAGATGCCCGGTTCGCACCCGGGCTTTTTTTGACTCTTCCGCAAATTTTGAGTATGACCTTCGATTAACTCAAAGTGCACATTTGTACAGCGCTTCCTTGCTCTTCTGTTTCCCGCATTCAAGAAAATCCAAAAATCCTGGCTGACACTGCTGGTTGAATTTTTTATATATATGCCTTGACGAGTATATGCATTATAGAGTATATACAGAGAGTGGAATCTGCCTTTGAAATTATTGCTGAACCGAACCGCCGCGCCATTCTGAGCCTCCTGGTGTTATCACAGCAGTCGGTGGGAGAGATCGAGCGTCAACTGCGTATGCCGCAGCCGACTGTGTCCAAGCACCTGCGCGTGTTACGGGACGCCGGTTTCGTGGAATCCACGGTGGACGCACAGCGACGTCTCTACCGGCTGAGACCTGAACCGCTTCAGGAGGTGGATATGTGGCTGGCTCAATTCCGCCGGTTCTGGTCCGCTCACGTGGATGCGCTCGAACGCCACCTCGACCGCATGGATAGGGATAAATCAAAACTAGCAAACAAAAAGAAAGGAAGGCGACGCGGCTCAAACCGCGGACGTGAGAAAGGAGAAAAGAAATGAAAATCAAAGTGATGAGCTTGTACGTGGATGACCAGGAGAAAGCTTTGCGCTTCTATACCGACGTACTTGGTTTTACAAAGAAGACCGATTTCAGCCAAGGCCCATATCGCTGGCTGACCGTGGCGTCTCCCGAGGAGCCGGACGGCACTGAGTTGCAGCTGGCGCTGAACAACAATCCCGCAGCCAAAGCCTACCAGCAGGCACTCTTTCAGCAGAACCAGCCAGCGGCCATGTTTTTCACCGACGACATCAAGGGCGACTACGAGCGGATCAAGACCCGCGGCGCCGAGTTCACTATGCCGCCCACCGATGTGACCGCTTCGACGATTGCGATGTTGAAAGACACTTGTGGCAATCTTATTCAGGTCACGCAGCTAAAGAGTTGGTAGGGCGGACGTTGACGGTCTGTTGCGAGTCTCCGCACTTGCCGCGAACCGAACCTGCGGGGTGGCGCGCCAAAGGGTGGGATAAAACTGGCACCAGCCGCGAAGCGGCGGAATATAAATAGCCCGGCACGTAAGTGCCGGGCAGCGAAATAGCGACGATCCGAGTCCGCTTTAGCGGACGGCACAAGTTTGTTAATAAGGATTCTCCAGTCGCCCGATGTCACCGGATCGATGAACGCTGGCAAATAGGACAGGCAAGGAGAAGAAGGTGCGCAATCCCGAGCACTACACACCGGGTCCGGCCAGCGGGGCGGACGTGCGAAAAGATGGAGACAAGTGGACGCTCATCCTCGTTCGCGAACTGCGGCACTCGCCGGAAAAAGTCTGGCAGGCGCTTACCGACCCTGCGCAGTTGCGCGAGTGGGCTCCCTTTGTAGTCGATGGGAACCTGGGCACGGCTGGAGCCAAAGTAAATCTCACCTGGGTTGGAAATCCCACGCCTCTCGAAACAAAAGTGACGCGAGCCGACGCTCCCAAGGTGCTTGAGTATGGCGATATCCGGTGGAAACTCGAAGCCGTTGGCGGCGGCACGCGCCTGACGTTATGGCACGCGATCGATCGCCGCTTCATCTCATGGGGTGCTGCGGGTTGGCACATCTGCTTCGATGTGCTGGATCACCTTCTCAGCGGAACTCCCATCAACCACATCGTCGGCGCCGATGCCATGAAGTTCGCGGGCTGGAAGCGATTGGTCGCGGAGTACGCCAAGCAGTTCGGAGTTGAAACGCCAAAGTGGATGCCTCCGGCGGCTCAAAAGTCGTGAGGACGTCCCCTTGAACTGACGGGGGCCCATTCAAGCCTGGGTTTTGGCTTAACTGGGGCGCCGGTCGATTGCTTTTTTTGTCGGAGACTACTCCGACTGAGGGGCACGGTATTGCGACGAATCAAAAGCCGCCCTGTGCGATAATCCCCGCGTGAGCGTGATCTTCCTGTCGGGCCCAATCGGAGCTGGCAAGACGACAGTAGCCCAGGAGTTACTGCCATTACTCCCTGCGCCGCTCTCTTACATTGAGGGTGACACCTTCTGGTCGTTCATCAATAAATCAGGCGAGCGCGGGCTACGGGACAACTTCCCCGTGCTGGTGCGCTCAATGACCGCAGCCGCAGTCCCGTTAGTGCGCTCGGGGTTCGTGGTCGTGATTGATTTTTCTATACCGCCCGCCTACGTCGACATCGCCCGCAAAATCCTGAAAGAAGTGCCCTTTGACTTTGTGCTGCTGCGGCCCAGTTTGCAGGTGTGCGTGGCCCGGGCGTCCTCGCGAAAAATCGGCGCGATTACAGATCATGCGAGATTGAAGAATTTTTACGCTCTCTTTGAAGATGGAAGCATAGAACCCATTTGCGATGACAATGCCGACCCTGCTTCCCTGGCGCAGCAAATCGCTGAAGGGCTGAAGCAGGGCCGGTTCCGAGTGGCTTGAACAGTTCATTGGGCCATCCTGTGGCTGGACAAAACCTTCCCCCCCGGCAACGTGCCAACTAAACAACTACAATCCACCGCATGGTCGCCAAGATTTCGCAGGACGCAGCGGCAGAATCCAACCCGCCGAGATCGCTCGAATCAACCCAGCCCGATCTATTGACCATCGCGGCCATCGCCATTGTTGCCACCGTGATCGCAAACTTTATCCACGAGGGCCTGGGTCACGGCGGCATGTGCGTCGCCACCGGTGGACGTCCGCTGGCGCTCTCCACCGTGCACTTCGAGTGCAGCCCGGAACCCCGTCTGGTAGCGGCGGGTGGCACACTCGCCAATCTGATATTTGGCGCACTCTTTTGGGAGGCCGCGCGTGCCGTCAAGCAGGCCGCGGCTTTGCGCTACTTCTTCTGGCTGCTTATGACTTTTAATCTGTTTGAAGCCGGCGGATATTTTCTGTTCTCCGGCATCGGTAACATCGGCGACTGGACGACCGTGGTAGCGGGATGGCAGCCGGCCTCGGCATGGCGCCTCGGCCTGGTCGCGCTGGGGACAGTTACCTATTTCTTTTTGTTTGTGCCCCTGTGCTTGCGCGAACTGCGCCCGTTCTTGGGCACAAACGCGAAGATCCGTGTGCGCCGCGCGCGCCAACTCACGCTCGTGCCTTATTTCACCTCCGCAATCCTCTCCTGCGCCGCAGGCGCGCTGAATCCAGTGGGCCCGCTATTAATTCTGATCTCCGCCGCGGCGGCGTCACTCGGCGGGCACTCCGGTCTGGCCTGGATGGCGAACCTGCTCTGGCGGATTCCCAGTACGCAATTGCAGATGCCCGAAATCGAACGCTCCTGGGGATGGGTGATCGCCGCCGTGATCCTGGCGCTCCTATTTATCGCGGGACTAGGACCCGGAGTGAGGTTTCATTCAGCCTAGCGAGCAAAAGAAAAGGCAGCTCAATTAATGGGAAAGAAAACAGAAGGGTGAGCCAGCCCCAGTAAAGTCCCCTAGGGCTTTGCGGGCAGCGGCTGCCAGAGCTCAATCTTATTCCCGTCCGAGTCATAGATCCACGCAAAGCGGCCGTAGGATTCATCCATTCGTTTGGCGTCGATCTTTACTCCCTCTTGTTTTAAGCGGTCGAGCAAAGCATCCATATCGTCCACGATGTAGTTGATCATGAGCGGTTGCGTGGCTGGGACATAATCAGTGGAGGCGGGGAAAATAGTCCAAACAGTAACGTGTTCCTTTTGCGGATCGTCGTGTTCGCGCCACGGAAGCATCGCGCCATGGCCTGTGTCAGCGAGTCCAAGATGCTTCGAATACCATTCGCGCATCTGATCACGATTAGCGGACTTGAAGAAGACACCGCCGATTCCAAGAATGCGTCCGCGCTGCTCCATTTTCACAGGCGGCTTCGACTTTTCAGGTTGCGGAGATTTCACGTCCTGTCCTCCTATTGAGCCGGCCGAGATGAGCAACAGCGAGCCAAGCGCAATTGTGCTCCACGGTGTTCCTTGCATCGGCGGATTATACATAAGCTTCGATTCGAAGAAAGTAAAAGATTCGCTCAAAATTCGCCGCGATTCAGCACTTTTTAGATCGCGCATGCGGAACGTAGCGACGGTGGGACGTCACCAGTTTTTCTTGCGGCTCAGTAGCACGAAGAAATCGGGGTACGTCCCGCTTGTCCCCGCCTTTCTTAGTTGCTTTTTGGCTTTTCTAAAATGCCCAAAATCTTGTACGTTTCCGACTGCATTTTCTTGCCATCTAGGCTGACGGGCCAAATCAACTTTGCATTATCACCCTTGAAATCAGCCTGAATAGCGTCCACCAGAGGCGTGCGGCAACTCCTCCGATTTCCCACGCGTCCAGCCATGTGCTCCGCAAATTTGCTTTCGCAGTCGACGATCGCTAGTCGGCCATCTGGAAGCTGTAGTGTTAATGTCGCACCTCGAACCTTGAAAGATTTTCCAACTGCTACATTGTTGTAGACGGCAGCGTAGTCATACGCATCTTCTTTGTCCTGTCGGTCAACTATCTTCACGTCCAGTCTCTGTGCTGAGGCAAAAGCAGCGCCAGAATCGATCCAGCAACGGCAATCGTCCACTTCATGACGACCCCCTGTCGGCGCTTCAGTATAAAGGCAGAAGCACGAGCAACGCGCATAGGTGGCCCGGCAAGCTAGCGGACGGGTTTGGAAACGCGGGGACAGAAACGCGGGGACAGACGGGACGTTCACTGATTATTCTTCTCCATAAACTGCTGTCCCGGTTTTCATATCTATCCGCGCTCGCGGCCCTTGCGCACAATTGCGACCAGATCGGCAGCCGACACTCCCAGCTTTACGCCCTTAACATCGAGCGGCGATGCTTTGGACTTGCGTAGGGGCAGAATGCGGAATACGCTCCCGTCACGGCGACGAATTTCCACTGCCCCGTCGCGCTCGGCTTCATCGAGCACCGTGGCAAAATTTCCCCGCGCCTCAGAATAGCTGTAGGACTTCATCGGGTTCGGACCTCCAGTATGTCCCAGTTTCAATTCGCGTGCGCGCTCTCTCAATCCGCCGTCCAGCGTGAGGAGCGGCGCTCTTTGGTTGATGGCGCAGGCAAGCACGTACGCGTCGTAAGCGTACACGTTCCATCTCGCGGACAATTCCACCGCCTGCGTCAAGCTTACCTCGACCATGCGAATCGGGATCGCGGCATAGGCCTCCAACAGCTGCAGTGCTTCCTTTACTATTCTCGCAGGTTGCGGGCTACGCGTAGCGCATCTAAATTTAGTGCGAGAGTTTGAACTGCACATAGAAAGGCCCGTCATGGAATCTGCCTCTACATCAATCGACCAGAAGATCAAGGAACTTGGCGACTGGCGCGGGAAGACGCTGGCGAAAGTGCGCGACATCATACACGCGGCCGACCCGGAGATCGTCGAAGAGTGGAAGTGGGCCAAGGCGGCGTCGCCTGGGGTGCCGGTGTGGTCGCACGGCGGCATCGTTTGCACGGGAGAGACTTACAAGAACGCCGTCAAGATGACGTTTGCCAAGGGGGCTGCGTTGAAAGACCCGGCGGGTCTATTCAACTCCAGCCTGGAGGGGAATGTCAGGCGCGCCATCGACATCCATGAAGGTGAGAAGATTAATGAGTCGGCGTTGAAGGAACTCATCCGCGCGGCGGTGGCGCTGAATCTTGATTCGAAAAACAAGGGCAAGAGCAAAGCGAAGCCCCGGTGAAAATCCCCACCCTAAATTTCGCAAAAAACGCGAAATTTAGAATGGGGCACCCAGCAGGTCCCTCCACTACGCAGATCATTGCTTCGCGATGATCTGTTCCGGTCGGGATGACAGAGTTCGGAGATGAATATCCCACTCAAGCCAAAAGCGGGCTTAAGTGGGCCACCTTCCATTTATGCTATTCCGCCGACCTCAGGCCGCAACCTCGAAACGGTCAGCGTTCATTACTTTGCTCCACGCGGCCGCGAAGTCTTCCACGAATTTCTGCTTCGAGTCCGCGGACGCATAGACTTCAGCCAGCGCGCGCAACTGCGAGTGCGAACCGAAGATCAGATCGACGCGGGTGGCGGTCCACTTCACCTGGTTGGTCTTGCGATCGCGCCCCTCGTACACTGCACCCGAGCCGTTCGACTGCGCAGATGGTTGCCACTGAGTGCTCATGTCGAGCAAGTTGACGAAGAAATCATTAGTCAGCATGCCCGGCTTCTTCGTGAAGACGCCATGTTTCGAGTTGCCGGCGTTTGCTCCCAGAACGCGCAGACCGCCGACCATGACCGTCATCTCAGGCGCGGTCAGCTTGAGCAATTGCGCTTTATCCACCAACATCTCCTCGGGCGACAGGCGCGGCTTGCCGTGCAAGTAGTTGCGGAATCCATCTGCTTTTGGTTCGAGCGGCTCGAAGGATTCAACATCAGTCTGCTCCTGCGAGGCGTCCATGCGGCCCGGCGTGAACGGGATCTTCACCTCGGTTCCGGCGTCTTTGGCGGCTTTTTCGATGGCCGCATCGCCGCCCAGAACGATCAGGTCCGCCAACGAAACTTTCTTTCCGCCCGAAGCTGAACCGTTGAAATCTTTCTGAACGGCTTCGAGCTTCTGCAGCACCTTCTCTAATTCGGTTGGCTGGTTAACCTCCCAGAATTTTTGCGGCGAAAGTCGAACGCGCGCTCCGTTCGCTCCGCCGCGCTTATCTGAGCCGCGGAAGGTTGACGCCGACGCCCACGCCGTCGAGACCAGTTGGGAAACGGTCAAGCCGGATGCGAGGATTTTCGACTTCAGAGCAGCCCCATCCTGCTCATTGATGAGCGGATGATTCACCGCCGGGATCGGATCCTGCCAGGGCAGCTGCTCCTTTGGAACCAGCGGGCCGAGATAGCGCACGATCGGACCCATGTCGCGGTGAGTCAGCTTGAACCACGCGCGAGCAAATGCGTCGGCGAGCTGATCCGGATGCTCGTGGAAGCGCCGCGAAATCTTTTCGTAAGCCGGATCGAAGCGCAATGCCAGGTCCGTAGTCAGCATGGTCGGCGCGTGACGCTTCGAAGGATCGTGCGCATCCGGCACCGTGCCATTGCCCGCGCCGTTTTTCGGCGTCCACTGATGCGCGCCCGCCGGGCTCTTGGTCAGTTCCCATTCGAAGCCGAAGAGGTTGTTGAAAAAGTTGTTGCTCCACTTAGTTGGCGTCTGGGTCCAAGTGACTTCGAGACCGCTGCCGATAGTGTCGGCGCCAAATCCTTTTCCAAATTTATTCCTCCACCCCAGGCCTTGGTCTTGGATTTCCGCGCCCTCTGGCTCGGGGCCCACGTAGTCAGCAGGAACGGCAGCGCCGTGAGTTTTGCCAAAGGTATGACCGCCGGCAATCAGTGCGACCGTTTCTTCGTCATTCATGGCCATGCGCTTGAACGTTTCGCGAATGTCCCGGCCCGCCGCAATTGGATCGGGTTTGCCATTGGGCCCTTCTGGGTTGACGTAAATCAGACCCATTTGCACCGCAGCCAGAGGATTCGCGAGATCACGATCGCCGCTGTAACGCTCGTCCGCCAGCCATGTGCCTTCAGGTCCCCAATAAATGTCCTCTTCGGGCTCCCATGTGTCTGGGCGCCCGCCGCCAAAACCAAAGGTCGTGAAGCCCATATCCTCGAGGGCAACGTTGCCGGCGAGAATCATCAAGTCAGCCCATGAAATCTTGCGACCGTATTTTTGCTTGATCGGCCACAGCAGCCGGCGTGCCTTGTCGAGGTTCACGTTGTCGGGCCAGCTGTTGAGCGGGGCGAAGCGTTGCTGCCCGGCTCCAGCACCGCCGCGGCCATCGCCGATGCGGTACGTTCCTGCGCTGTGCCACGCCATGCGGATGAAAAATCCTCCGTAGTGCCCGAAGTCGGCTGGCCACCAATCCTGCGAGTCCGTCATGAGCGTGTGAAGGTCCTTGATAACGGCATTCAGGTCGAGACTCTTGAATTCCTTGGCGTAGTCGAACTCCTCGCCCATCGGATCAGAAAGATCTGAGTGTTGATGTAGGACCCGCAGGTTCACCTGGTTCGGCCACCAGTCGCGGTTCGTGGGCGCAGAGGCTCCGTGGTTGAACGGGCACTTGGATTCGGTTGTGTTTTTGCTCTGATCCTCGGGCGAAACCGTCCCCGAGGAAGAAGCCAGTGTGTTTTCCATGTGCTTTGGATTTTCCATATGATTTTTCCTTTGAATTAGTTCGAAACTGTGATGACCTACGAACCCATCAAACTGCGGTTCGCACAATTAACGCGAAGCAGGCTTGCGAGCGCACTTCGCGCAGAGTCCTCTAAAAATAAGCTGGCATTCACGAACAACTCGCTTGCCCAGAGAACGCGCGGACGGCTTGGGCACGTCGTACCAGTCAACATCTTCAACATTGCCGCAGCCGTCACAGACGAAATGATGATGGCGCATGCCTTCCAGGTCGAATCGCCCGGCGCGCCCTTCAACGGCCACTTCACGCACCAAACCTGCCTTCACCAGGTCTCGCAGGTTGTTGTAAGTAGTAGCCCTTGAGGAGCGCGGATCCACGCGATTCACGCCCTTGAAAATTTCCGCAGCCGTCGGATGTCCCTTGTGGTCGGTCAGAAATTCCATCACGGCATAGCGCTGCGTGGTGCAGCGCAACCCGCTGCTCTCCAGGGACCGTTTGATCGACGCTGTTTCCATCCAGTGGTTAGATTATATCTAATATTAGTCTTTGTCTGAATTTGAACTTCGAGCTGCAGTCGCGGGCGTTCTTTCCACCTTGGGATGTCGCAAGTTAACTGAGCGCGGCTAAATTAGTCGCGAGAGTTGCAGCTGTATATTGAAAGGAAGTGGTAGGCACGTGGGGACTCGAACCCCAGACCTCTACCGTGTCAAGGTAGCGCTCTAACCAGCTGAGCTACGCGCCTATGCCGTTACTGCTCTTGGCATTTTAACACTCACCTGGTGCTGGCTACTGCCGGCGCCATCCGAGCCCGAGTAGCTTTCACCACCGCGATAAATTTCCGCGCGGTTTCGACGATAATTTCAGGCTTGCCTGATTTCAACGCTGCTGCCTGAACGAGTTCGCCGCCAACGCCCAAAGCTTCCGCTCCAGCTTCGAGGAATTCTGCTGCCGTGTTCAGGTTCACGCCGCCGGTGGGAACAAGCGGAATTTGCGGCAAGGGGCCTTTTATAGCTTTAATGTATTTCGCGCCGCCGACCTGGCCGCAAGGAAACACTTTCACGAAGTCTGCCCCAGCCTTCCATGCTTTAACAATTTCGGTCGGCGTTAGCGCACCCGCCATGATCAGCAAGTTTTCTTTGGTCGCGAATTCGATAGTTTCTATATTCAATGCTGGACTGACTAGAAACTGTGCGCCGGCGTCACGGCAGCGCCTAGCAGCTTCTGCATCGAGCACCGTCCCTGCGCCGATCAGGATTTTGGAAGCATTAGATTTGGCCAGCTCGCGGATTACTTCGACAGCCCCGGGCACGGTCATAGTGATTTCGACAATCGGAATACCGCCTTCAGTAACTGCTTCGGCTGCCATAAAAGCCTCGCGCTGCGAGGATGCCCTTATCACCGGCACGATCCCGATTTCGACGATGCGATCACGAACGGATTTCTTGTCCATATTTTTGAGGAGCTCAACGCGCGATGCGGGCACCCACTCCCTTCATGATCTGGATCACCTCTTTCAGAGTCGCCATGCTGGTGTCGCCGGGAGTGGTCATAGCCAGCGCGCCGTGCGCAGCGCCGCATTCCACCGCCCACTGCGGTCCCTCGCCGGCGAGGAAACCATAAATCAAGCCCGACGCAAACGAATCGCCGCCGCCAACGCGATCGAAAATCTCCAGATTTTCGCGATCTTTTGCCTGATAGAACTGGCCGTCACAATGGCAGATCGCGCCCCAATCATTTTTGGTTGCGGTCTTCGCCTTGCGCAGCGTGGTCGCGACCACATCAAAAGGATAATGTTTCAGCACCTGTCCGATCATTTGCTTGAAACCATCGACATCGAGGTGAGAAAAATTCGCATCCACGCCGGGAATTTCGTATCCCAGGGCGGCGGAAAAATCTTCTTCATTGCCGATCATCACATTCACGTGCGGCGCAATCCGACGGTTTACTTCCTGCGCTTGCTCTTTCCCTCCGAGAGTTTTCCAAAGCGATGGGCGGTAGTTGAGGTCGTAGGAAACGATGGTTCCGTACTTCCTCGCCGCCTTCATTGCCTCGAGAGCGATGTCCGGAGTGGAAGATGACAGTGCGCAGAAAATTCCGCCGGTGTGGAACCAGCGCGCGCCCTGTTTTCCGAAGATTTCATCCCAATCTATATCGCCGGGCTTCAGCTGCGAAACCGCGGTATGTCCGCGATCATACGAACCCAGCGCAGCGCGAACTCCGTATCCGCGCTCGGTGAAGTTGAGGCCATTTCGCACGCTGCGGCCGACGCCGTCATGCTCTACCCATCGCACTAGCGACTGATCGACGCCGCCTTGATAAATAAAATCCTGAATCAGCTTGCCGACGGGGTCATCCGCGAGAGCGGTGACGATCGCAGTCTCCTGGCCGAAGCAGCGCTTCAACCCGCGCGCGACGTTGTATTCGCCGCCACCTTCGTACACATCGAAGTGACGGGTTGTCGCAATGCGGCCGTCGCCGGGGTCGAAGCGCAGCATCACTTCGCCCAGGCTTACCAGATCCCAACGGCATTCCCGCTTTGGCCTGATCTTGAGTCCCATGCTTCTAATTTCAACGAGCTTACCCGATGTCGTCAACTGGAACGAAAAATCCCGGCATCAGGCAGTCGAGATTACAGTTGCGCGGAGCATAGTGCCCCGCTAATCCCGAAAATCAGGGCGAGAAAAAGCCAACGTTCCTTGCGCATTTGAGCCTCCACTGATGAAGCAATTTTAAAAGAAGAACGTTGGATATGAATGATGTTGCGATGTGAGTAGAAAGTGAGTTGGTTGCCATTGTCGTGGCGAGATCAGATTAACCGACGGTTCTTTCTGATTGGTTGACACTCATGGGTCGTCCACGTCATGACTCAATGGACAACAAGTGCCGGCTCAAAGTTCCGTCACAATATCGATTAGGTGCCCGGCAGATCGTGTTGTTCCGGCTAAGGCCTTACGTCCGCCTGAGGTTACCAAAGGCATAGCAACCCCACCGACCTCATTGCTTTGTCGCAAGTGAGCTTCCATACTTTCGGAAGGGGCACTGTGTCCTGTCACGGACGCGGCCGCCGAAACCTAGCGTGTCTGATAACAAACAAATCAAAGCTTTAGGTTTGCGCTTCGCTCGTGGCCTGCAGATGACGGTCAAAACCACGGTCATGTTTACCGTGGACCACAAAAGCGTAGAGCGCCCGGTTCAGCAGAGCTTTGAGCTGCTCAATACTTTGCTCAAGGAAGTCGGACAATTCACCTTCGGCTTTGTCGACAACCAGGTCATGCTGAACAACCTGCTGACCACCGATTTATCACTGCGACATCTGGAAACAGAATTCCTCAAGCGGGGAATCACGGCCGTGACCTTCGAACCTGGGTTAACGTTGGGGCGATATCGCAAGGTCATTAGTCTGCTCGCGGCTTCCTCCAAGGTCATTGACGAAGCCGGGGGGACGCTTAATTTTCTGGATAAAAATGAGATCGAGGGCGCGCGCATTCTTCCCGCTTCGAAAAATCAAAAGAAGGATGAGCAGGGCGATACCATCATCGATACCGATTCCGAAGCCTACATTCTCTCGAAACAAATGGCGACCGAACAGGGCTCGCGAGATTTTCTGGACTCGATTGACTCGTTGCTGGAATCGGGTTGCTTTGATCCCGCGGTGCGCAATGATGTGCTTTCGGAGTTTGCGACACAACAGTTTGATGGTGGCGGCTACGGCGTACCGATCGCGATGCCAAATCTGGTGCCGCTTAGAGAAGGGCAAATTGTGGTCGATGCCTCGACGATCACCGGCTCCGGTGAAGCAGGGCAAACTGGCAATGGCCAAGCAATTTCGGGCAGCGGTCAGGACGGAGCCGGAGGATACTCTTCCGGGCAAGAAACCGGTGGACCGGGAGCGCATCACACGGGTGAAACTGGAGGGAGAAGACCTCAGGGCCGACGCGTTGTAGAGAACGTACAGGCGGGTTTGCCCGGCACACCTGCTGGTCCGGGGCAAACCAGTTCCGGCAGTTACTATTATGCTGATGGTTCGGTCCCGACTGGAGAAGCAGGTTCCGCATCGGATGTAGGCCCCTCGCCCAGCGCATGGCGCAACGCAAACGGACTCTCTACCTCAGGATCCGGCACCTTCATGGAGATGGTCGAAGCCTCGGTGCAGCGCTCTCTTCTGGAAGAGCGAGGGAATCCGCAAAAATCCTACGCCTCGCTGGCACGGATTCTGCGCAATACCGGGGTAGACAAGATCCTGGAAAATTTTCCCACCGAGCGGCGCCAGGAGTTGACCAGCCTTCCGCCTGAGAAGTTAGCCGCCGAATACATCGAAGACACCGCGCTTCAGCTCGCCGGGCAGAAGCTCCAATCAGCCGAAGGACAGCCGCAAAAATTACTGATTGAGGAAGGCGCGATAAGGGTCCTGGCGCGCAGTTTACAGGCCACACAAATGGCAGACCGGCTGGCCCAGAAACTCGCGAAGTTCATACAAGATTTCGCCGTGCCGCAACACTTGCAGGAGAAAATTCGCGAAGAGCTGCAATGGAGCACACTAAGCGGAAGCAAGCGTTATGCGCGCCTGCTGGAAATTAAGCACTATTCATCGACCGAGTTCCGCCGCGTGATCGATCTTGCGAAAGAGTTAATCAAAGCACGCGAGATGGACCGCGCCACCGCGCTGGCTACTCATTACTTCGACTTTCTTGACGACGGAGGTCAATTCGATGTGACCGAATTGAGTCGGGCGCCAGAGTTGATTCGTAGTATTCCGCTGGCCCAAGCGGGATTCGCCTCCAAAACAACCGAGCGCCTGGGCAGGGCTTTGATGCGTGAGGACCTTTCGGATTTTATTCACGCCCAGGCAGCGACAGCCTTGACGGTTCTCGCCCAATCCGTAGCTTCATTCGAAAGTTTCCAGGATGTTCTGGCAATCGGCATTCTGCTTGAGACCTCACTGAATCGCGATCCCGAAAAGCACAAGAAATGCTGTGGCACCAACCTTGGCAGATTACTTCCTGCGGCCGCAACCGAACGCATCATCGAAATGTTCCTGCTGCAACGCGGAGACTCCGTATGGGGCAAGAGTTCCGCCACGCTATTGCGCTTTGCCGCTCCCGCCAGCATCGACAATGTGTTCAACCATCTGATTCACGAGCGCGACGCACGCAACCGGCTTGCTTTGATCCGGCTCATTGGCCAACTCGGGACAGCGAGCATCGAAGTGGCTTACAAATATTTGAAGGACGAGCGCTGGTATGTTGTCAGAAATATTTGCGGAGTCCTGGCGGAACTTAAAGATCCCGACCTCGCCGACCATATCGTGCCGGCGCTCGAACATCACGACCCGCGCGTTCAGCAGGCTGCGTTGAAAGCGCTGGTACGCAGCCGGACGGTCCGCGCCGCGCCGGTTTTGGCTAATTCGCTGTTGAAGCTGGCCCCCAACATTCTGGACGAAGCTTTGGATGAACTGATGTTCCTGAGACACGTGAAGACCATCGAAGGGCTAGAGACATTCATCTGTGGTGCCGGAACCAATGTGGCCGCAGCGAGGAAAGCAATTCAGGTCCTGAATGCCATCGATGTGGAAGAAGCTTTGGAAGCATTGGCAATGCTATTGCGCAACGAGAACGTGGACATCGTGATTCGCCGCGCAGCGCTGCAGGCGCTCTCGAACAATCGAGCGGAAGAGGCGGTCGCGCTGCTCCAGGAATTCGCCAAGACCCATGGCCCGCTGGCTGCGGAAGCCGGCTCGGCGCTCAAGAAAGCCGCGGCTGCGAAATAACTGCTCCTATGTGGCGCTGCCCTGAGCGCTGGCTTTTTCCAGAGACTTAAAGTCTCGTAAGGACAATTCCAGGCCCCCAAAATCGGGATGATCGTTATAGCCGAGATTGAACGCGATATCCAGAAGATCGCCGGGGAGCAGTTTTTCCTGCTGGGCCCGTTCCGCCAGCCGCCAGCCCATGGCGTTGTAAGTCAGCGAACGACGCCAGACACCATTCGCACTGGCACTTTGCCCTGGCGACAATTTCATCCGAATATGTTTATCTTTGACGACCTTGAAGGGCGCGATAAGTCGCGCGGCCCGTGCACAAAAGATCGGTTCGTGGTTCCCTGCTCCGAATGGCTCGAGCTTCTGCAGGGCCGCGAACAGGTCGGGAGTGACGGAATCCAGCGCGAGTTCAGCATCGATTTTCAGTACAGGCTCAAAATCTGCCAATGTCATTCGCGACCGGGCAAACTCGTTTATGTGAGCGCGCAACTCAGCCACTCGCGACGAGGGCAACGAAAATCCAACAGCGTGCGAGTGTCCGCCATATCGCGTGAACAAACCCGAGCAGGACTCTAGCGCATTTAACAAATGAAAAACTGAAATGGATCTCCCGGAACCATGCGCATCTTCTCCGTCGCGCGAGATCACGATCGCGGGCCGTCCATATCTCTCAACAACACGCGTCGCGGTAATCCCGATCACCCCGCGATGCCACCCCTCGCCATCGATCACCATGCAAAAGGAATCGCGAAGTGACACGTCTTCCGCCAGTCGTTGTTCAATCGCGTCCACGATCCGACGCTCTTCGTCTTGGCGCTCGCTATTCAACTTGTCGAGACGAACCGCGATCTCGCGGGCATGAACAGTATCTTTTGAAGTGAAGAGCGCAATCACATCAGCCGCGATGTCCATGCGCCCGGCGGCATTAATTCGTGGGGCAATTCGAAATGCGACTTCTTCTGACGTGAGCGGCCGGCCATCGAGGCGCGATAGTTCCAGCAATGCCTTCAGTCCCGGATTGACGGCTGTACGCAGTGCATTCAACCCCAGGCTGGCGATGACCCGGTTCTCTCCTTGTAACGGAACCGAATCGGCGATGGTCGCAATCGCCGCAATTTTCAGAAACGAAAGCAGCAGTGGTGTTTGGTCGCGATGTGGCAGTCGCCTCGCAAGCAACGCTTGCGCCAATTTAAAAGCAATCCCGGCACCGCAAAGCGATTTGCAGGGATACTCGCATCCCGGCTGATTGGGATTAACCACGGCATAGGCGTGCGGCAATCCATCAGGACCGGGAAGGTGATGATCGGTGATGATGAGGTCGACGCCAGCTCGCCGCGCGCTCTCTGCCGCGGCAAAAGCCCGGGTACCCGAATCGACGCTGATGACCAGACGAATGCCGGCGACCGCGGCCCGTTCTATCACATCCTCGCGCAAATCGTAACCTTCGCGAATCCGGTGCGGCACGTGGAAGTCGGCGGTTCCGCCGCACAGTTCGATCGCGGCTTTCAGGATCACGACCGCGGTCGTGCCATCGACGTCGTAATCGCCATAAACCAGAATTCCCTCTTTTCGTTCAATAGCAGCTTCGAGCCTTTCCACGGCTGCTTTCATTCCGGTCATCAATAAAGGTGAATGAAGCTGGTCGAGCGAAGGAGAGAGAAAAGCTGCGGCTGCTTCCGGGTTAGATATTCCGCGAAGAAGCAGGAGCTTGGCGACGATCGCACTGAGTTGTTGAGATTTGGGAAGACAGCCAAGCGATGAGATCGCTTCAGCAAAGGCCTGCACCGCTGCTGGTTCGATTTCTTTGGGAACCCAGCGCACGGCCTAGGGCTCTTCGTCCGTGCCGGAGCCGTCGATGGCAATGCCGCCGAAGTCCTCCGAAACTTCCATGAGCCGCTGGTAGTGGTCGTACCACTCGGTGGAGACCTCGTAAATCATCATCACGCCTTGAAAAGCAAATCCGAGTTGCACAAAACCGGTTTTGCCGAGATAAGTCCGCAGCCAGCGCGCGTCTTCGAGATCTTCATCGCTCGAAAATTCGCCGCTGCTCAGGCGCTGGATCATGGAATCCAGCTCTTCTTTTTCCAGCATCCATGAATCCATGGTCAGGAATGGCGAGCTGGCGGCCTTGGCGAGCTCCACAAAATCCTTCCACCCCTCGGCCGGGTCTTCTCCGGGCTTCCACATCACCGCCTGGACTTCTTCGTGGTCGACATAACCCGGAAAACGGCGCATGCCATGGCCCTCAATAAAGGCCACCATATCGTCTTTCAGGGTCGCTAAATTGTCAGGCAGATTCGACATCTCTAATCGAGCATTGTATGCCAGTTAGCCATCAGTCGTCAGCCATCGGGCGAGCTATCAGCCGTCAGCTGTCAGCCCTCAGCAAAACCCGCAGCGCGAATGGAATTCCTGCCCATGGATGTACCTTCGCGGGCCATATTGCAGGCCACAATCCGATTTAGCTGACGGCTGATGGCTGAAGGCTGAAGGCTGTTTTCCTGTGCTAAACTAAAAATTCAACTTACAACTTCTGATCAGACATGCTGCTTTCGAAAGAATATGTGGGCTACCTGGCCCGCCAAACCACAAAAAGACTGGTCGCCTCAGAATTCGTCGAAACCAAGAGCCTGCCTGCGGTCACTGAGAAAGTGCACGCCGCCATGCTGGACGAATTCGGGCTTGAGGACCGCATCAATGACGAGGTCCGCGTCATCCTCGAAGCTTATTCAGACGAAATGCGCAACAGCGGCGCCGACTACCAGGAGATGTTCCGCAAGGTGAAAAACGAACTCGTCCGCAAGTACAAGGCGGTGCTATGAGGGTGAGCCGCGACAAAGCCAATAAAGTTGCGCACGTGGTGACCGACGCCCTCGCCTCTCTGGATGAAGTGGATTTTGTTGAGGACCGCAATACCATTCGACTCGAAGTCCGCAAGATTCTTGAAGATCTTTTAAATCAGGAAGAGCGCATCGACAAATCCGCCCGGCAGAAAATTGAAAGTCAGAAGCGCACCATTCTTGAAGGCAGCCAGGAATGGGACATCCTCTACCGCAAGTATTACAACGAAGAAGTGAAAAAGCTAGGCGTCTAGGGCTTCGGCAAAACCTGATTTTTCCCGCTACGCGATTTCTTCCTCCTCTATCATTCACGCGATAATAGAAGCGTGAGTCGTGAGGTCAAAGTTTCCGCGCTAGTCAAGAAAGCCGCTTTGGATGCCGGCTTCGATTTAGCCGGAATCGCCCCGGTTGACGACTTCGCGGAACTAAAACACTTTTCTGAGTGGATCGCCGAGGGCCATGCCGGCGAGATGAAGTATCTCGAATCGCGAAACGACGCTGGCGAATTGCGGCGGGCGTCGTTGGCCAATAGCTTTCCGTGGGCGCGAAGCGTTGTGGTATGCGCGATCAACTACAACACTGCTCAACCTTATTCGACAGCTTTGAATGGCGCTTCACGAGGATGGATTTCGCGCTACGCTTGGAGCCGCGAAGACTATCACGAATCAGTTCGGCGGCGAGTGCGCGAAGTTGAGGCGAAGTTGAAGGAAATCGGCGATGACGGCGTCCCAATTGAAACGCGCGCCTATGTCGATACCGGCCCGATTGTAGAACGCGTTTACGCGAAATACGCCGGCGTAGGCTGGCTGGGAAAAAATACCTGTCTCATCAATCAACAGATTGGATCCTGGCTTTTTCTCGGTGTGATCGTGGCGTCGCTGGAGTTGGCGCCTGACATTCCCGCGCCCGACCGCTGCGGAACCTGTACTCGCTGTATCGATGCCTGCCCCACGCAAGCATTGATTGCGCCGTACGAGCTCGATTCCAACAAGTGCATTTCGTACTTGACTATCGAGAAGCGAGGAGCGATTCCTGAAGAACTTCGCGAGGGCATGGGACGCCAGGTCTTCGGCTGCGACATCTGCCAGGACGTTTGCCCGTGGAACCGGAAGGCGCCGTCGAGCGACAAGCCTGAATTCCAAGCTCGCGAAGGCCTAGTCAATCCGGCGCTGGCATGGCTGGCAGAAATTTCGGAAGAAGAATTTCGAGAAAAGTTTCGCGGTTCACCGGTGAAGCGCACCAAGCGCTCGGGACTGCGCCGCAACGCACTCATCGCAATCGGCAACAGCGGGGACCAATCACTCGCGCCCATCGCCGAACGTGCATCTCACGATTCGGATCCGCTAATTGCTGAATCCGCACGCTGGGCGAGGCGGCAACTGAACCCGTAAAGGTTCCCCGTTCTCTTCATAAATTCTCGTTGACCAGTCACGTTCTGTCGCGTAGGCTTTGCCCATTTGAAATAGTCCATCACTTCCATTATTCACAGGAGTCACATGGTCCCCATTCACGCGTTGTGGTTACCAATTCTGCTTTCAGCCGTGATTGTATTCGTTGCGAGTTCCATCATTCACATGGCGCTTCCTATCCATAAGAGCGACTATCGCAAGCTGCCGGATGAAGCGAGAGTACTTGATACCTTGCGAGCCACCGGTGTCACTCCGGGCCGCGAATACCGCTTCCCTTATTGCACACAGAAAGAAATGAAGTCACCCGAAGCGATTGAGAAATTTAAACGCGGACCCGTCGGCTTGCTGGTGATAATGCCAAACGGCGCCATGAACATGGGAAAGTTCCTCGGCCAGTGGTTCCTTTATTGCGTGGTGGTCAGTATTTTTGCCGCGTATCTCACCGGCCGCACGCGTGCGCCAGGCGCTGAATATCTCGAGGTCTTCCGTGTCGCCGGCGCGACCGCGTTCATCGGATACTCACTAGCGCAAGCGCAAAACTCAATCTGGAGAGGCGTCACCTGGGGTGTGACTCTGAAACATATGTTGGATGGCCTGATTTTCGGTTTGCTTACGGCGGGGACGTTCGGATGGCTGTGGCCGAAATAAACGGGACAAGCTCCGCCCACGGAACAAAGACTGCATTGCTAGATGAACATCTCATCCTGAGGTGCGGAAACTGAGTTTCTTTCCCGCCTTCGCGCGAAGAACGCCTCAAAGCCAGCACCAACCCCATGCATGAGTCCAGAAAGCTGTTTGACCGGGGAGACGACAGTTTTCTGCAAGACCTCGCGAGTCTCTTCCAATTTGTCCATGGTGCTGCCGACGAATTCGTCGGCGCGGATCACTTGCAGGCGAGTCCGGTCCACAATATCGGTAAGCGTCGCGTCCACTCGCTCCATCTGACTGCGCAGCATGGTGGTTGAGACGCTGACATTATCCACAACCGTAGCGATCTTGGGACGCAATTCACTCATCATGGAATGCGCCAGCTCTGCGGTCGGCAGGACTTTGGTCTTAACTTCTTCCGCGAGGGATTCAACTTTGGCGCTGGTCTTGCGCATGGAGAAAAACATTCCCGCAAGCAGGCCCGCCTGCAGCAGCACTGCAAGTGCCGTCACCGCGATAAAAAATATCAACCAACCATTCATGTTCGCGCCTAGATGGGCAGTGTTGAAAGCTAAACGTTGTCGCCGTCACCCTTCGCCGCAGAAACCTTTTCGCGATAGGCTCGCCGTCCTGCATCAACCGCAGAGCGAACCTGTTCTCTCTGTGCGTTGTAAACCTCGCGTCCCTTGTCCGCCCAAGTTTCGGCATGTTCGCGGGCATCCTCAGCACGCTTGCGCAAGAAATCTCGGCCCTCTTCGGCTTTGGCCATCAGGATTTCGCGCGTCTCATTGCCCGACTGGGGCGCGTATAGAATCCCGACCACAGCGCCGATTCCGATTCCCGTCAAAAACCACAAAAGACCGCCGCCATTTCGCTCAGACATACCAAGCCTCCACATTCATCGCAACACACGGATGGTAGCATCCGTGATAACGAATTACAATTCCAGCGCCCTTGTGCTCTGGCCTCGCACGCGAGAGAATGTTCCGTTCCGACTCGCGTCTAAAATCGGGAGCAGTCGCTTTGTCTGATCGCAAATACCGCCAACACGGATACCAGGACAGTGGCGAGAAACCGCAGAAGTCATTCTCACCCCAATCCCCGGCCCGCAAGGACAACACCTACGGCCCACGGCCGGTCCAGATGCCGGGCACACATTCAGTTTCTCGCTGCTCGCAGTGCGGAACATTGCTGACCGCGCTCTCGGAACCGTTAGGGCAATGCCCGAAATGCGGCTTTGAGTTGCACTCGTGCAAACAGTGCAACTACTTCGATCCCTCTCGCCGCTTCGAGTGCATGCAGCCGGTGCCGGAAAGAATTGCGAAGAAAGATGCCCGCAATGAATGCACCTTCTACTCAATCAGCGTGCGGGTGGAAAAGCAGACCTCGACTGGACCGGCGGCAAAGCCCAATTCCGCCCGCCAGGCTTTCGATAATCTGTTCAAGGATTGAACAAGAAATTGCAGATTTTAGATTTCAGAATTGAAGATTTGGCCTCTAATTTGAGATCCGCAATCTGCACTCTGGCATTCCGAAATCTACAATCTTCAATCTGCAATCTGCAATTGTGCTACGGCTTCTGCGTCGGCCTGAGCAAAACCTCGCTGGCAAACGACTGTGGCGATTGTGTCACCAGCATCGCAACCACATGGGCCACATCGTCAGGCTGAAGCATTTTGTTCGGATCTTTTCCCGCATGTGGGCTTAACTCAGTATTCACCGATCCCGGGCAAACTACCGCCACGCGAATGTTGTGCGGCCGCAGCTCCTCGGCTACGGAATAGGTCAGGCCATTGAGTCCCCATTTTGACGCGGCATACGCGGCGCCATTGGGAAGTGCGTTCTTCCCGGCCAACGATGAGATGTTCACGATGTGACCGGTTTTGGCCCGCATCATCATGGGCGCAAAGCTGCGAATGCAGTAATAGACACCGCGCAAGTTGGTATTCAGGACCTTTTCCCACTCTTCCGGTGTCATTTCATACAGGGGCTTTGAAAAGGACCCAACACCGGCGTTGTTGACCAAAATATCGGTACGACCAAACGTTTTTTCAACAATGTCGGCAAGCGCCTGCACCGATTCGAGATTGCTGATGTCGCATTGCACAACTTTGCTCTCGCCGCCGCTGGCAGCGATATCTGCAGCTATGGAGTGCAATGGCTTCGTAGACCGACCGCAGAGGACCGCGCTAGCGCCGAGAGCGGCCAGATTTTTCGCAATGGCCGCTCCAATACCGCGTCCCGCGCCGGTTACGACGGCCACTTGTCCCGACAGAGGCTTGGAATCATTGCTATCCATAGGCCCGATTTCCTTTCAACTAACTTGAAAACCACCAGGAATATCCTGTTATGCATCTTAATCAATGTGAAGCGCGGATCTGGAACCAAGAAACTTGCTTAACTTGAATAAGATACATATAATCCCGCTCACCGGAACTCGTCTTTCGCCCTGGCAGTTCCCAGGGGGCGCTGTGGAGTTCAAGGTCTTGTCTTCGCTCTACCGCGATGTAGTCGAGGCTATAGATTCAGATTTGCCGTTGCAGCGATTTCCTGAAATTCAACTTCCTAAGGATTCGAGGAGCGATTGGAAATGAAAACAACTGTTCTGGCGTTTGTGCTAGTGACCGCATTAGCGGCCGGCGCACAAGATGCGACTCCACAGCAAACTCAACCCGCCGCACCGCCCGCCAGTAGCCAACAGCCGGCTGGGCAACAGTCTGCCGGGCAACAAGCGTCCGCGCAATCCAACGCTGCTCCAGAAATTAAAGACCCGGCCGAGTACAACGCCTATCTTGGAGCCTATCAACAGAAGGACCCGAGCGCGAAGATCAGCGCTCTCGAAGCCTTCCTTACTCAGTATCCGAACAGCGTGATGAAGACCACCGCGCTTGAGCTGCTGATGGCCACATATCAGCAGGCGGGGAACCAAGCCAAAGTCGTGGAAACCGCGAAGCGCGTACTGCAAGCCGATCCATGCAACCTGCGGGCCTTGGCGCTACTGACTTTCCTGGCGCGACAAGCTGTCTCTTCCGGGCAGAATCCGCAGCAGAACCTGGCCGACCTCACGCAATATTCCGGCAAGGGTTTGGAATGCTTGCAGTCGCCCAAACCGGCTGGAATTTCCGACGCCGATTATGACAAGCTCAAAAAGCAGGTCGGACTGATCTTCAATGGTGGCGCGGGTTTCGCCGGACTGCAAAATAAGGACTATCCGAAGGCCCAGACCAATCTGAAAGCAGCGGTTGACGCCGAACCAAATGATCTTCAGAACGTTTATCCGCTCGCGATGGCGTATCTGACGGCCAATCCTCCCGACACATTGAATGGTCTGTTTTATATCGCACGTGCTACCAGCCTTGCTCCCGCGGGGCCGGCACAGAACCAGATCCAGGCGTACGGCGAAAAGGTTTACAAGAACTATCACGGATCAGATGACGGTTGGACGGACTACGCTCTACCCACCGCAAAAACTGCCACTGCTCCGCCGGACGACTGGGGCACAAAAATCACGAAATATGTTCCTCCGACCCCGGCCCAGCAGGCCCATGATCTGGTCAAGGACAAGACTCCTGATCAGATCAAGCAGTTGAGCTTCGGCGATTGGGAGCTCGTTCTCTCCGCCGGCACGCCGGAAGATCAGGACAAGGTCTGGAACGTGATCAAGAATGTGCCGTTGCAGATGGAAGGTAATGTGATCGAGGTTGCGAGTCCAACTGAACTGCACATCGCCGGTAGCCAGGATGACATCGAGCAGAAGCGCGCGGACATCACCTTAACGATGTCCGGGCCAATCCCTAAGCTTCGCATGCCGAAGCCTGACGATACCTTCGACTTCGAGGGCACGCCAGCTTCATACACTGCGACCCCGTTCATGATGATGATGAGCGACGGCAAATTGCTGAAGAAGGCGGGAACCCCAGCGCCCAAGCGCCCGGTACATCACCGCAAACCATCGCAATAATACCCAAGCCGAAAAGGCAGCCCTTATGGGCTGCCTTTTTTATTTGCCAGTTACGCGGTTATCAGCGCGCGAATTTTTTCTCGTAAGTTATTGGACGGGCTGTGCGTGGTGGACGCCTGCCGCCATCGCGGAACTCACGGACATCAAGTTTGAGCTCGGTGATGGTGCGGCTCAGAGTGTTGCGATGCATTCCCAACTGTCGCGCGGCGCGGCACTGGTTGCCTTTGTTTTCCTCAAGAACAGTTGCTATGAAGCGCTTCTTGAACTCTCTGACTGCTTCGGAATAAAGAATGTTGCTCTTATACATCTGGTGGACGAGTGCTTCCAGTTGATCTTTCACGGGATCTCTCTTTCCGTTTTGTTTAAACGGCCAGACTACAAAAGCTTTACCTGCCTTGACGCGGCTTGGCGGCTTGCCCGCGCCGTAAATAATCGAGCCCTTGATAAAACTGCGACCGCAACTCTGAGGGCGCGACCCAAATTGCAGCCCGTCCTACTACCTGAAAATACGGCGCCAAAGACGACCCTTGCAGCCAGCGCGAGTTTGGAGCAAACGCCGTCATCCCTAAAAGCACAATGGCCACCAGCAGTGAGCCCCGAACCAAGCCTAGCAGCGCTCCCAAGAACCGGTCGATACCGCTAAGCCCCACTTCCTTGATCAGCCAGCGAACCGTCCGCCCCAAAATTCCGGCCAGAACCAGCACCAGACTGAAAATCAACAGAAAAGCAACAATTTCAGCCAGCCACCGTGAACTAATGTATGGCGATAAGTAACTGGTCAGTCGCTGATATTGCCACGCGGCCACGATATATCCGAACACCGCACCGGCTATGGCAAATGCCTCCTGAAAAAATCCAGAGATCGCAGCCTGTATGACTGACAGCAGCAGTACCAGCACAATCACCACATCCGCGAAGTTCACGCGGCGCGCTCCCCTAAGGCGCCGTTTTTACACATCCAACTCACGTCCAGTTAACCGACGGTACGCTTCCACATACTTCTCGCCTGTCTGGCGAGCCACCTCCGGCGGAAGCGCGGGCGCTGGCGGTTGCTTGTTCCACTTAATCTCCTCGAGATAGTCGCGGACATACTGCTTATCAAATGACTCCTGCGACATGCCGGGCGAATACTTGTCCGCGGGCCAGAAACGCGAAGAGTCCGGCGTAAGCACTTCGTCGGCGAGCGTGATTCCGCTGGCGGTCCGTCCGAACTCAAATTTCGTGTCCGCGATGATGATGCCTTTTTGCCGGGCGTAGTCTGACGCTTTCCTATAAATTGCGAGACTCAGATCACGCAGTTGGCGCGAATCTTCGGGATCGACCAGCTGGGTCATGTGCTCGAACGAAATATTTTCGTCGTGTCCGGTAGTTGCTTTGGTGGCGGGAGTGAAGATCGGCTCCGGAAGCTGCTCGGATTCGCGCAATCCGGTCGGCAACTTGATGCCGCAAACGCTTCCCGAGGCTTTGTATTCTTTCCAGCCTGAGCCAGACAAATAACCGCGAACCACGCATTCGACGGGGAACATTTCCGCGCGCCGCACCAGCATGGACCGGCCGCGAAGCTGATCGGCGTAGGGCTTAACCTCTGCGGGATAACGGCTCACATCGGCTGTGACCAGGTGATTGGGCACAACATCTTTAAGAAAATCGAACCAGAACAGGGACAGTTGCGTGAGCACCCGGCCTTTATGGGGAATCCCGGTGGCGAGTACGTAATCGAAGGCCGAGATGCGGTCGGTGGCCACAAAAAGTAAGTGGTCGCTGCCCACCTGGTACACGTCGCGGACCTTGCCGCTAGCGAAAAGTTCCAGGTCGGGGAAGTCAGTCTGTAAGAGGGCGGAGTCGATCGTTTGAGTAGTCATGAGGAAATCTTAGATGTTAGAAATCGTCGGGTATTTTAGCCGCTCAGAAATTTTTGTCAACGGGAGAGAATCATATCCGATTTTGAGCTTCTCTGTTTTCCACCGATGTGCAATTGACAAAGGAAAACTACAGTGAAGGGGGCGGCTGGTACGGGATTCAGAGTAGCTGGGTTGTGGAAATTATTGCAGGCGCAATGGCGCGAAGCAGAGTTGTCGGTTGTGCCGAGCCAGGAAATAATTATTACGCCGTCGCCCCAAACCTGACCGACACCAGCTTCGAAACACCCGGCTCCTGCATGGTCACGCCATACAGCACGGGCGCTATGCTCATGGTCTTCTTGCTGTGGGTGATGAGCACGAACTGGGTCTGCACGCTCATTTCTTTTACCAGTTCGGTGAAGCGGCCGATGTTGGCTTCGTCGAGCGGTGCGTCCACTTCGTCGAGAATGCAGAACGGGCTCGGCTGATACTGGAAGATTCCAACCAATAGCGCCAGCGCGGTCATGGCTTTTTCACCGCCCGATAGCAGCAACACGTTTTGTAAGCGCTTTCCTGGAGGGGATGCGACCACGTCAATGCCGCTCTCCGCGCTGTTTTCCTGGTCGGTGAGTCGCATCATGCCACTGCCGCCGCCGAAGAGCTTCTTGAATGTGACCTGGAAGTTTTCGTTGATTTTATTAAACGCTTCTTCGAACTTCTGCCGCGAGAAGACATCAATCTCTTTAATCGTCGCCTGGGTGTTCTCGATCGAATCGAGCAGATCTTTTCTCTGGGTTTCAAGAAACGCTTGCCGTTCAGCAGCTTCCTTGAATTCCTCGAGTGCCATCATATTGACTGGGCCCATAGCGCTCAATCGCGAACGCATCTCCTGCGACGCCCGTTCTTCGGCGATGAGCTCGTCCCCCACCAAGCGCGGCAGAGTAGCATCCGCCATCAATTCTGTTCGCTCAACGCTGAGCTCATTAATGCAAGTTTGAGCAAGATACTCCGCATCTGACTGCAGCTTGACCGCCGCCGTCGAAACTTCAGCTTTACGATCGCGCAACCCATCGATGGCGTGCCGCGCCTCGCGCAACATGGCATCGATCTCGCCGATCCGGGCACGCACCTGTTCTGACTCAACCTGCAGCAAGCCGGCGCGAGCTTCGCAGGCATTCTTTTCCGCATCGAGATCCAGCAACTTGTCCGCAATCGTTAGATTTTCCATCTCGCGTTGAGATTTTTCTGACGACGCAGATTCGATCTGGGACAAAAGCGACGCGATGCGCGTCTGCATCTCCGCAACCAGTTGCTCGATCCTCTGTAATACGGACGAAGCCGAGCGATGCCGCTCTGCAAGCGTCGCTACCCGCGCCTGGCGTTCCGAAACACCCATGGCCGTTGTGTTGCGGTTCTCTCGCAATAAGGCGAGCTGCTCTTGCGCGGAGGCCGCCAGCCGCTCCAACTCTGCGCGTTTTTCTTCCACCAGAGCAATGTCAACCTCGCGGTCAACCATAATCTGCTGATGCGCCGCGTGTTCCGCCGAAAGACGCCTCAGTTCCCTTTCGCAAACCTCGCAACGTTCGCGTACCCGCGTCATCTCGGAATCGAGCTGTCGCAGGGCGTGACCAGAGGTCATTGCCAGCTTTTCCGAATCGCGTTTGTCGGCTTCTAATCGATCAAGCAGAGAACTCAACTCCTTGATCTCGTGTCCAAGATTCAAAACGCTGCTTTCCTGATCCCGCAGCGCCATTTCGAGTTCGTTCAACATTCGCATCACGTCGCGCAGCTCGCGCTTCATGGAAAGCGGGCCTTCGGCGCGCTGCTTGCCTCCGGTGACAGTCACGTTGTGAAAGCACTCCCCGGTTTGTGAAAGAAAGAACGCGTCCGGATTTTCCAGCGCCAGGTCGCGGGCGAATTGCGGATCAGGAACGATGTAACCATCGCGAAGCTTGGGAAGAATTACTTCCAATGATTTTCCGAATCCATCGAGTACTCGAATCGTATGTTTGAGCGGCACGATCGATGCATTCGGCGGCGCTGGCTGACCCTCGGCAACTGCAAAGGAAAACCGCGCCTGTGAATCTTCCGGATGGACAAGGAATGTGGCGCGTCCGTTCACATCCGAACGCAGGAGACGCAAGCCCTCGTCCGCGGCGTCCCACGACTTGACCACGATGTAATTCAATTCGTCGCGCAAAAAATCTTCGACCATCGATTCGTAGCGCGGCTCGACTTCCAAAAAATCGGCCAGCACGCCGACTGGCGCAAGACCGCCTTGCATGGTGCCTGATTGAAACAACCGACGGACCGATTCGGTGGAATAACCGTGCTCGGCGATGACCGCCTCCAGCGAACTTCTTTTACCCAGCGCTGAAGCATATTCCGCGCGCAGGCCGTCAAGATGGTTCTTGCCTTCCGATTCCTGACGTCGTTTGAGCGCGAGCAGATCGCGAGTCTGCGTTATTTCCTCGGCCAACGCCGAAACTCGCTGCGATACCGATTCAAATTCCAGCGCGAGTTGACCGCGTTCGCCTCCAAAGGTTTCAGCTTGCGCACGGGCTGTAGCCATTTCGGTTTGCAGGCGCTGGGCCTCCCGGTCGGCGGCGGCCATGCGCTCTTCGGCCTGAGTCAACTGGTTGCGCAGATTGGAAAGCGATCCGACGCACTCGAGAGTTGCTGCCCGGGATTGTTCCTGCTGTTGCTCAAGCCCGGCCAACGCTTCCGCCGCCGACGTGGCTTGCAACTGGCTGGCTTCGAGTTCCTGCTGCGCCAAGGCCAAATCGGCAGCCGCCGACTCCAACACCTGCCGATTCGAGTTCAACTCTTCTTCAAGCGCGGTCAAGCGTACCCGACCTTGTTCGAGTTCGGCCTCCGATGAAGCCGCCCGGATACTCAATTCATTGCAGCGTTCTTCATTATGGCGGCGCTGTGCCTGATTGCGATCCGCTTCCAGCTTGATATCGCTGAGCCTTCCGTCGTTCTCACGAATCTCGGCGTCGATGGCATATCCGCGCTGCCCGCGCTCCGCCAGTTCGATCTCGAACTCCTGCATGACGCCGGACTGTTGCCGCATTTCATCCGACAGCGTGTTGATCTGAAGATCGAATTCCGCCGCCTGCTGATCGAAGTGAGCGAACTTGCTGGCAAGAACAACGCGTAGCTTGGCCCGCATCTCATCACGCAAACGTCCGTAACGTTCGGCCTTTGAGGCCTGACGCTTCAGCGAATTCACCTGCCGCGTCACTTCATCGAAGATGTCGTTGACCCGGTTCAAATTCTGCTTGGCATCTTCAAGGCGTGCCTCGGCGAGACGCTTCTTGGTTTTGAATTTGGTGATTCCGGCCGCTTCTTCGATAATCGCTCGACGGTCGGTGGGGCGGCTGCTCAGTATCTGCCCAATGCGTCCCTGCTCGATAAGCGCGTAGGATTCCGGGCCAAGCCCCGTTCCCATGAAGAGTTCCTGAATGTCGCGCAAGCGGCACAGCTTCCCGTTCAGCAGATATTCACTGTCGCCAGAACGGAATAGCCGACGCGTGACCGCAATTTCTCCGGCGCGAATCGCCTGCTGAAACTTGCGCCGCCGAATTTTCAGGACCACGTGGCCAGCAGGGGCTGCCGCTACCGCGTCGCCTTTAACCAAGTGGATGGCAAATTGAGGCTCATCATCGGGAAATGCGACCGCGATGGTATTGATCTTCGACCGCGGGACTTCAACTTCCTCGGTAGCTCCGGGCTGGGCCTCTTCGGTCAATTTCTCCACTTCGTCGGCGGCGCGCGCACGAATCCCGGCTTCGTCCCAATCTTCGGCGGGCATGTCATCCTGCAGAACCAGTTCGGTGGGATCGTTTTTGTCCGGCCCTTCGTATTCTTGCGGATCGATCAGGGTCAGCGACACTTCCGCCATCCCGGTTGGCTTGCGGTCGCGAGTACCGGCGAAGATCACATCTTCCATGCGCGAACCACGTAGGGTCTTCGCCGACTGCTCGCCGAGCACCCACGAAATGGCGTCGGCAATGTTCGACTTGCCGCAGCCGTTCGGGCCAATGATCGCGGCCACGCCGTCACCGTGAAACTTGAGTTCGGTACGATCGCAAAACGACTTGAATCCGAGAATTTGGAGCTTTTTCAGTTTGAGCAACTTAAACTCCTTGGTTTGCTGGTTCCGCGATGGGGTAAACACCTGTTTGGACGCCGGCCTTGTTTCGGCGAGTTTACCAACCAGGTTCCTCCGGCAGTTCGCTCCCTTGAATGCCGTCCCAGGCTGGATGGGGCGGGGCACAAATTAGAGCTACTGTACTGATCAACTTGCGCCAGGGTCAAGTAATAAAACACCATATGTTGTGGGTAACTCGTCCTAAACCCATCATTTTGCAGCCGCTATGCAGCTGTGGGCCGAAATTAGGGTGTGGATCGGAAAGGAGGGGAAAATCGCGAGAGCACAACTAGCCTAGCGCAGGACAGCACTGGAAGCAATGAAAAGCGCAGGCTCGACCCAACGAATTAGGCCCCAGCTCCGATACTTTAAAAAACTCGCCTCCATGAAACCCGCGAAAGCCAGCAGCTCGTTGCGAGCAGCACTCAATCCGAGCTGCCCCGCGGTTCGCGACGCGGTGAACTGCTGAAGATACAGATTCTCACTCTCCGAAGTCAGGACATCCCGGCGCAAGCGATGGTGCTCTAAGAGATGATTAATTTCATTTAGGAGACCTATGACGGCGAAGAAGTCCACCAAAGGAATCGAGGAAGCTGCCGGTTCCGGAATGCAGGAAATTGTTGAGCGCGTCACCGATATCGGCGAACGCGTGCAGACGGAGATCGGCGATTTGAATCGTCAAATGCGGTCGAGCTTGAAGAAAGCCCACGTAAACGAAGCTACGGTCCCGGACGCGTTCCACAAGGTGCCAAAGATCATCTCTCCCCAAGTTCACCGCTGGCTCGATGTCGCGGTCACGGGCTACTTTGCAGTGCTGGGAACGATCTTCGCAAAGCGAGGCAATGCCAGGGCTGCCACCGCTGCATTTGTGAATGCTGCCATGGTTGGTGGCGTCTCGGCGTTCACGGACTACAGCGGTACTGGGAAAAAGCCGATCAGCTTCAAAATGCACGGTACCCTGGACGCGCTGCAAGCCGCAACTGCGGCGCTCGCTCCGTTTCTGCATGGATTCGCTGATGAAGCTGAGTCGGCATTCTTTTATGGTCAGGCCGCTAACGAAGCTGCCGTGATCGCGACTACCGATTGGAACGCAGGCATGCCCGCGAAGAAGCGGCGCAAAGCAGCTTAGGTTTTGAGAGATCAAAAAGCACGGCTGAGGCCGTGCTTTTTTTGCATCCGGTATGACGCACAACCTGGCGTGCGCATTTAAGAAAGGATTTACCATTCACCCGTGAATCTTCCTGTCAATCCGCCCGTTCTCCCCATGCTGGCGAAGCGGGTAGCGGAGTTGCCCGAAGGGGACGGCTGGGTCTTTGAGCCCAAGTGGGATGGTTTTCGCGCGCTAGTATTTCGCGATGGTGATGAGATTTTCATCCAGAGCCGAGACGAAAAGCCGCTCAATCGTTATTTTCCTGACCTGGTGGCGCCGTTGCAATCGGCGCTGCCGCCAAGATGTGTGCTTGATGGCGAGATTGTGATCGTCAAAAATAACGAGCTCGACTTCGATCTTTTGCAACTTCGGCTCCATCCCGCGGCTTCGCGGGTGAAACTTTTGTCTCAGCAAACTCCGGCTTCGTTTGTGTTTTTTGATCTGCTGTGTGTGGGAGATCGCGACCTTCGCGGCGAGCCATTCGAGAAGCGCCGTCGCGAGTTAGAAAAACTGATCTCTTCGAAAAGGCCTCCGATTCATCTAACGCCGGCGACCCGCAACCGTGACGTCGCCGCAGACTGGTTCCGCCGCTTCGAGGGGGCCGGGTTGGATGGCGTCATCGCGAAATCGATTGCAGGTACTTACGAGCCCAACAAACGCGTCATGTTCAAGGTGAAGCATGAGCGCGAATGCGACTGCGTGGTGGCCGGTTTTCGCTGGCACAAAAAAGGTGATCGCACGCTGGTGGGTTCGCTGCTGCTCGGATTATTTGACGACGCCGGCGCGCTGCAGCACGTGGGAGTTTGCGCGAGCTTCTCTAGCGCTAAGCGACTAGAGCTAGTGGAGTTTCTCAAGCCCTATCGCAAGGACGCGCTCGCGAACCATCCTTGGAAGGCTTGGGCCGACGAGGAGTCTGCGTCGGGTCGCATGCCTGGAGGCCAAAGCCGCTGGAGTCAGGGCAAAGATTTATCTTGGGAGCCTCTGCGGCCTGAGCTGGTAGTTGAAGTTGCCTACGACCATATGCAAGGGGACCGCTTTCGCCACACGGCGCAGTTCCGCAGATGGCGTTCGGACAAGAAGCCGGGCGACTGCACTTATGAGCAGCTCGAAGTTGTCCCGCCCCAGGAGATCGCAGCCATTTTTCCGGCAGGGCGGTAAGAGCGAACCTGCAAATCAGGCGCGTGCCTGAACGCCTACCTTATAAGCTCATACCGCATCGCCACTGCCCCGGAGGCAAACTCCCTCTGGGCGGACGAACTTTAAGTCGACAGGCTTCGTGAGACCCGCAAACAGCGTCGGCCCGTGGCCGATTAGCATGGGCTGCACTATGAACTCGTACTCATCAATCAATCTCAACTCCGTTAACGCAAGTGCGAGCTTTACGCCTGCCACGAGCAGTCCCTTACCCGACTCCCGCTTGAGCTCCTGAACCGCCTTGCCGAGCTCCCCGCGCAGGAGCTCCGCGTTCCAATCGACCCGATCCAAGGTGCTCGACACAACGTACTTCTTTGCTGCGTCGATCGTCCGGGCGAAAGGTTCCATCCAATCAGGCCTGGCTCCTGCTTGCGCCGACGGCCGCCACGCTGCCTCCATCATTTCGTAAGTCACCCGGCCAAAGAGGAGAGCATCGGCCTGCTTGATGTTCGCAGCCGCATGGCGATGCAAGTCTTCGTCCGCGATCCCTGCCCGATGATCGTAACAGCCGTCCAATGTTACGTTGATGAAATACCAGAGTCGTCGCATTCCGCAAGAGTACTGCCTATTAGGGTGAACGAGCAAGGTAGCTCCCTGCCGGCAATGCATGACAAAGTTGCAACAATTGGACGCGGATTAAGATGAGGGCAGTTAATCGCGATTAGAGGTTCCCTTTTTTCGCCGCTCACGCCATTCCCTCGTCGGATCATCATCTGGGTCGGGAGTTTCCTGCTGCGGCCGCATGGCTTCCGGAACATTGCGCAGATTGATTCGAATGCGCGTCCAGGTTGACGATCTCCCGCGCATGGAATCGACAAGCACATCCTCGGGCGCGAGCAACGCAGCGGCCTCGACGTGCTTGCTCTTCCATCTTTCGAGGCCGGCCAACGCGGCTGCTTTGTCGGGAGAATTCGCGATCACAATGAGCGGCATCTTCGTGCGAGGCTTCTTCGTTGCCGGTTTGACTGCGGCCGACTTCGCCGCAGCCGACTTCGCGCGCGACGGCGCCACTCTCGCCGCCTCGCCTTCCATCTTGCGAAAGTGCGGCGGCCACGGTGCGTCGCCGAGTCCAGTGGCCTCATCTCTCGCGGCCAGCTCTAACAGCTTTTCGAGCGAGCCTGGCGCGGAATCCATCTCCGCGTGGGGATCGCCAATTTCCGCAAAGCGCTTTGGCACCGTAAACAGGGTAAAGTCCGCGGGGTCGCAATCCGCCACTTCGTCCCAACTCAGCGGTGTTGAGACGCGCGCATCGGGCAGTGGCCGCACAGAATATGCCGAGCACGTCGTGCGGTCCTTCGCGTTCTGGTTGTAGTCGAGAAACACGCCGTGGCGCTCTTCCTTCCACCACTTCGAGCTCGCCAGAGCGGGCAGGCGCCGTTCGACAGCTCGCGACAGCGCCACTGCCGCGCGGCGCACCTCGGCAAAAGTCCAGCGCGGCTCGATGCGGACATTCACGTGCATGCCGCGTGAGCCGCTGGTTTTCGGCCATCCTCGCAGACCAAGTTCTTCAAGAAAAGCTTTGACTTCGAGAGTGACCCGCCGCAGGCTGTCCCACGCAACCCCGGGCACCGGATCGAGATCAATCCTCAATTCATCCGGATGATCGAGATCGGACGAACGCACCGGGTGCGGATGCAGTTCGATGCAGCCCAAATTGACGATCCACGCAAGACCCGCAGCTTCATCGACAACGATTTCTTCTGCCGTGCGTCCAGATGGAAACGAAAGCGTGACCGTGCGCAGCCAGTCAGGACGCTGTTCCGGCGCCCGCTTCTGATAAAACGCCGGAGCTTCGGCGCCGTTCACGAACCGCTTGAGGACGATCGGACGGTCTCGAATTCCAGCAAGCGCGCCCGGCGCAAGCGACAGATAATAACGAACCAGGTCCAGTTTCGTGATGCGTGCCTGCGCGAAATAAACCTTGTCGGGGTGGGTGACGCGGACTTCGCGCCCATCAATGGAGAGCAGCTCGATGGCTTCCTGCTTGGCCACCGGAATAGGCTAACACCAAGGCGCAGCACTGAAAGGGCACGGCTTGCAGCCGTGCCGAATTTTCTCACCACAGAATTGTCATTCCGAGCGCAGTCGAGGAACCTGCTTTTCGCTTTAACAAGCTGAGCGGACAAGATCAGCTAGAAAAATACCTCTGGCGATACATGAAACCTGCGGCTGAGCTTTTTGATGTGTTCAATAGCTAGACCACGCTTGCCGTTCAAGACCTCGGAAACAATGCTGGGAGTTCCGAACACGTCAACCAAATCTTTTTGCTTTAGATTGTTCGCTTCCATCAGCTCGATCAATATGTCGATTGGCTTGGCCGCTTTTAGGGTATATGCCTTTTCTTCGAAATCCTCGATCAGCAACGTCAACAATTCGGCCAGGCGCTGTTCCGCCGGAGACAGTTTGCCCTTCTCGTCCAACTCTTCCAGCATCGCCAGGTAGCGATCATTTTCTTTCTCGCTGTGGATCACCGACGGCAAAGCCCTGGCCAAAAGGTCGGCGTATTCAGGACGGCTGGTTGCGGTGCTCATTGTTTCCATTTCTCCTGATCGTATTCAGCGTGCGTCAGCACAAGGCGGATGTATAGACGCTGATATCTGTAATTGATTTGCGTGATCAGCCGGAATTTATTTCCTTTGATGTTGAACACAGTCCATTTCTCTACAGCGTCGGCATTCGCAAATGTTTTTCGCACATCAACCAGATTCTGCCACGACGCCTTCTTCGCAATTCGAAACCACGCATCTAGCGCCGTTTCAAGGTCAGGATGCCGCACTGCCGCTTCTTTGAGCCGTTTCCGGCTGATTACGTGCACTCGGGCCTCGAAGGCAAAATTCGCAATCTGCGAATATACTAGTTCGCGAAATGCGAATAGTCAAGGGCCTACTGAACCAGCTGCCCCAAAGCCCCTTACCCACATGTCACTCGGCTGAAATGAAAGTTTAATTCCGATCTGGGAATTTAACTCATTTTTCGGCCCTACATCCGCACGCCGCCTTCTATACTTGGCGGATGTCCAGCCCGGAGTTCCTTGCCGCACTTGAGCGGTATTGGGGCTACTCGTCTTTTCGTCCGCTGCAGGAGCGCATTGTTCAGAGCCTGCTTGGCGGCCACGATACCTGCGTGGTCATGCCGACCGGCGGAGGCAAGTCGCTCTGCTATCAACTTCCGGCGCTCGTCGCGGGCAAGACAGCCGTAGTTATTTCTCCTCTCATTGCGCTCATGCAGGACCAGGCGATGCACCTCAAGCAAATGGGAATTCCGGCAGCGGTTTTGAACAGCATGCAGGACACGGCGGAGCAATCACGATTGATGATGAATGCGTGGGCGGGGCAGTACCGGCTCGTCTATCTGTCGCCTGAGCGGCTGGCAAAAGAAGAGACGATTGGCTGGCTGCGTGGCGTCCCGGTTTCTTTCTTCGCCATCGACGAGGCCCACTGCATTTCCGAGTGGGGACACGAATTCCGCCCCGATTATCGCCAGCTGAGCAAAGTGCGTGCGCTTTTCCCGGACAAGCCGATTGCGGCGTTTACTGCCAGCGCAACCCGGCGGGTACGGCATGACATTCTGCAGCAGTTGCAGCTCTCCAACCCGCACAAATACATTGCCAGTTTTCACCGGGAGAACCTGCGCTACCTGGTGCGTGAATGTGCCGGGTACGAGCAAAACGCGCTGCTCGCGCGCACGCTGGCGAATTACGCGAACAGCAGCGTGATCGTGTACGCGCCTACCATCAGGCGAGTTGAAGAGGTGACTGATTTCTTAGTGGAGTCCGGGGTTCCCGCAATTGCCTACCACGGCAAGATGGATGCCGCGAAACGGCGGCGGCATCAGGAACGGTGGACTTCAGATGAAGTGCGCGTGGTGGTTGCCACGATTGCGTTCGGTCTCGGCATCAACAAAGCTGGCGTTCGCGCGGTCATTCATCTTTCGTTGCCAAAGTCCATCGAGCAGTACTACCAGGAAGCCGGACGTGCCGGCCGCGACGGCCAACCTGCGGATTGCGTGCTGCTTTGGCAGCGTCGGGACACCGCCTTGCTTGCGCACTTCATCAACCAAATTCAGGATTCAGCGGAGAAGGACCGTTCCTGGCAGCGCTATCGCGATGTGGTCGGCTTCGCGGAATCGAAGCGCTGCCGGCATCGACAGATTTGCCTGCACTTTGGCGAGACCCCGAAGTGGACTAAATGCGACAGCTGCGACGTATGCAGCGGAGCGCCGGAATGGCTGACCGCTCCGGTCGAGCTGCTTACAGCTACTGGCGTTGGGGGGACGGGCGTCCCCGCCCGTCCAGCGAATGCGTCTGCCCACATAACAGATAGCGACTCATGCTCGGACGAGCCCATCGATCCTGACCTTCGCGAGTACCTGCGCGAGTGGCGCCGTTCTATAGCGAAGGAACTGGGTTTCCCCGCATTCGTGATCATGCATGACAGCACGCTCGAAGAGCTCTGCCGCCGACAGCCGAGTTCGCTCGAACAAATAAGACAGGTGCCTGGGTTCGGCGTCGCCAAGACGCAAACCTACGGGCTCAAGGTAATTGAAGCCCTCAACAAATTTCGCGCGGGCGCGCGCTCTGGAGCGCGTCCGGAAAAGATGTCGCGTCCGGCGGAGGAGACGATTCGACTGCTGGCGCAAGGTAAGACGCTCGAAGAGATTGCTCAAGTTCGCGAGCGGCAGTTGGCGTCAGTCACGAGTCTCGTTGCTGACTTAATTGAGGAAGGCCGGCTACATTTTCAGCCAGACTGGGTGGGCGAACCAAAGCTCATTCAGATTGAACAAGCGTGCGAAAAACTCGGAATGGATCGCCTGCGCACGATCAAAGATGCGCTTCCCGAGGAGATAACGTATGACGAAATCCGCCTGGTGGTTGCGCATATGCGGCGTAGGAAAAAAGAATCCGCAGAGGCTGAATCGCCGCTGGGAATAGAGGTCGCGCACTAATCAGCCGGTGCGCTCAAAACGCATCGATCCCAGTCACACTCTGCCCAATGATCAGCGTGTGGATGTCATGCGTGCCCTCATAGGTCTTCACCGACTCCAGATTCATCATGTGGCGCATGATCGGGTATTCGTCGGCGACGCCGTTCGCGCCCAGAATGTCGCGGGACAGGCGGGCACATTCGAGTGCCATCCAGACGTTGTTTCGCTTGGCCATCGAAATGTGCTGGTGCTGGACTTTTTCCTGATCTTTCAGGCGTCCGACCTGCAGGACAAGCAGTTGTGCCTTGGTGATCTCGCTGATCATCCATGCCAGCTTTTCCTGAACCAATTGGCGAGAGGCGATGGGCTCATTGTGGAACTGCTTGCGGAATTGCGAATATTGCAACGCGCAGTCGTAGCAGGCCATGGCCGCGCCCACCGCTCCCCAGGCGATTCCGTAGCGGGCCTGATTCAAGCACATCAAAGGCGACTTTAGCCCGCCAGATTTTGGCAGCAGATTCGAAGCCGGCACGTGGACATCTTGCAGTGACAACGAAGAAGTCACCGAAGCCCGCAGAGACCACTTGCCATGAATATCTTCGGCGCGGAAGCCGGGACGATCGGTTTCGACCAGAAAGCCGCGAATCGAGCTGGCGTCGTTGGGATCTTTCGAATCGTCGGTCTTGGCCCAGATCACGGCGACATCGGCGATCGAGCCTGAGGTGATCCACATCTTCTCGCCGTTCAGCACGTATTCGTTGCCGACTTTGCGCGCGCGCGTGCGCATGCCGCCGGGGTTCGAACCGAAGTCAGGCTCGGTGAGGCCGAAGCAGCCGAGCTTTTCGCCTTTTTGCATCGCCGGTAGCCAGGCGTTTTTCTGCTCATCGCTGCCGAAGGCGTAAATGGGATACATCACCAACGCCGACTGCACGCTCACAAACGACCGCACGCCCGAGTCGCCCCGCTCCAGTTCCTGCGTGACCAGGCCATACTCCACATTCGACATTCCGGCGCAGCCGTAGCCCTTTAAGCTGGCGCCGAAAAAACCCAGGTCGCCCATGGGCTTGACCAATTCGCGAGGAAAGCGGCCGGCACGATTGCATTCTTCAATGATGGGAATGAGGTTGTCTTCGATGAACTTGCGCGCGGTGTCGCGGACCAGGCGTTCGTCGTCGCTGAGCAATGTGTCGAACGCGATGAAATCCACTCCGCGGAATTTAAGGGCCATAAGAAGCTCGATTCTGTTTCCTGCTTCGGACTGTGTGTCGCGGACACTCCCTTCGATTTCGCCCAGGGCAGGCTTTGTCCGCGAAAGGCAGTGCCGCCAAGCTTAGAGTTAACGATGCTCCAGGCTTTTGGCGGACAGGAGTGTCCGCCCCACACGTACTCTGCCCCACACAGGCCTTTCAGGACAAACGTTTGACGTTAGCAGAGGGGCTTCAAAGCGGTCAAACGGAGTAATCCCTTTATGGGCAGTGTCCCGCCCGCACCCGATTTACAACTCTTTTACGAGATCAGGCGGGACGCTTCGTGGCGAAACGCATCTATACTAATGCAGCCCTGATGCGCCTACGACGCCACATCCAGCTCACCTTTGCCGCCATCCTATTCCTGTCGTTACCTGCGGTGGCCGCGACTGCCACGTTGTCGCTGC
Organism: uncultured Acidobacteriota bacterium; assembly: GCA_963702345.1. Taxonomy (GTDB): domain Bacteria; phylum Acidobacteriota; class Terriglobia; order Terriglobales; family Acidobacteriaceae; genus Gp1-AA145. The sequence goes on from CAVPCD010000019.1 coordinate 813,556, forward strand.
CTCCTTTGGATCACGGATTTCAGCTACTTTACAGTTTAGACTTTGAAGCCGCACATGGAATTTTTGCCTCGTGGGAGCAAAGCCACCCGGACGACCCCATGGGGCCGACGTGCGATGCCGCAGGACTGCTGTTCTCGGAATTTCATCGCCTCGGAGTGCTGGAGGCGCAGTTCTTCGAGAATGACAAGAACTTTGAATCCCGCGAAAAATTGGCGCCTGATCCGGCGATTCGCGCCCGGTTCGATACCGAGATTCAAAAAGCGCAAACCCTCGCTCGCAATCAGCTGGCAAAGAATTCGAAGAATCGCGACGCTCTGTTTGCTCTGACCCTGACCAATGGCTTGCAAGCCGACTATGCGGCTTTGATCGACAAACGCAACCTAGCTTCGTTGCATTACACCAAGGAAGCAAGCGCCTGGGGACAACAGACGCTGGCGGTCGATCCGGAATGTTATGACGCGCACATTGCCGGCGGCATCAGCAAATATCTCGTCGGCAGCATGGCGGCGCCGGTACGGTGGCTGGTGCGCCTGGGCGGAGTTTCAGGCGACAAACAGGAAGGAATTAAAGAACTGAGGCTGGTTGCCGATCGCGGGCATTATCTCGCGCCATTCGCGAATATTCTGCTGGCCATTGCGTATGTTCGCGACCACGACAAGCCCCGCGCCAGGGAGTTACTGGCCTCATTGCGCACCGAGTTTCCGTCGAATCCGCTATTCGGACAGGAAATCGCTAGGATAGATTCGGGGCACTAGGTTTCGCGATATCGGTCGCGGAAACCGAGCTGATACCATCTCCGCAATGAACCCGGTTTTCCTCTACTTTGCCTCCGGCGAATCGCTCTATCCGGGAGCCGTTCTGCTTCTAGCGACGATCGCGCTTGGCCAGCCAAATCATAGTCGGATTTTTCGTTTGCGAAACGTCGCTGCTTGGATTGCATTAGCTCTGATAGTTATGGCCAGCCCGCCGTTCGGCTGGCCCATTGAGGCGGTTTTCTTCGCTACTTTTGCGATCTGGTATTTCGCATCAAACGCGATCGCGTCTCCGCGGTCATTTCGGATTGCAACCGCATCGACGCTAGTGCTGCTCCTTCTCTTGGGGGCAGTCTCCGAGCTTTCTCATCGACGGATACCAACAGTTGCTGGGCCATTAAATGATCGCTTGGTGGTCATTGGGGACTCGATCTCCGCGGGCTTAGGCCAAGATGGTGCGACATGGCCAATGCTGTTCCAACACATCACAAATGTTCAGGTCTCAAATTTGGCACAACCGGGCGCAACTTCTGCGGATGCCACAGCCCAAGCGGCTAAGGTGTCACCTCAACAGCGACTAGTCCTAATCGAGATTGGGGGCAATGATTTGATTGCAGGAACATCGCCGGCAAAATTCGAAAACTCACTCAATCTGATCCTCCAAAAGTTGGCTGCGCCCACACGTACCATCGTGATGTTTGAGCTGCCATTAATTCCGACCACACTCGCCTACGGGCGAGTCCAGCGGCGGATCGCTGAGAAGTATGGCGTGTGGCTGATTCCCAAGCGATGTTTTGCTCAGGTAGTCAGCGGCGCTGACGCGACATCGGATGGTCTCCATCTAAGCGCGATCGGAGCAAAACGCATGTCGGCTCTTGTGACCCGGGTTCTTTCACCGGTGCTAGTCCGGCGTACCCATCCTGAAGGCTGATTCCACAACGTTATTTTCACACTCCTTTAACGTTTTCCGGCTAGATTCCTTGTGAGATTCGAGGGGGCCGGCTGCTTTATACTGATAAAGGCGGCGCTGCCGAAGCACACCGTAGGCGGCCCGGCCATTTCGCGGTACTCTCCTCAGATTGAATCATGGCGCGCGCCTCAGTCGATAATCCGGCTTATTACATCAATCGCGAAATTTCGTGGTTGCAATTCAATCATCGTGTGCTGGAAGAGGCGCAGGATGAAAACAATCCGCTGCTTGAACGGCTGAAGTTTCTCTCCATCAGCGCCAACAATCTCGACGAATTCTTTGAGGTCCGCTTGGCCGGGCTGGTGCAGCAGATTGAAGACGGTTATACGGAAGCTGGTCCCGACGGCCTGACTCTGACCGAAGAACGCGACCTGATTTCGGACGAGGTGCACAGGTTTATTTCTGAGCAGTACCAGTGCTGGAATGAACAGCTGCGCCCGCAGCTTTCGGAAAAAGGAATTCGCGTTCTCAGCCTGAATGAACTCGATGAGAACGCCCGGGCCTTTGTCGAAGATTATTGCGAGCGTGAGCTGGATCTGCTGCTGACTCCGGTGACGATTGACCCCGCGCATCCGTTTCCTCGAGTCATCAACAAAGCCCTATGCGTCGGGTTTTTGTTACGCCGCCGACGGCGTTCTTCCCTGACCTACACCGGAGTCGTCACCGTCCCACGTGCTCTGCCCAGGCTGGTGCGGCTTCCGTCCGAGGAAACCATCGACTTTATTTTTCTCGCCGACCTGGTCTCGTTTCATGCGGCGCGAATGTACAACGGATACGACATCGTTTCCTCGGCTGCGTTTCGCGTCACCCGCAACAGCAATCTTTATCTGGCGGAAGAAGAGTCGCGCAACGTGCTGGAGTCGGTGCGCACCGAGCTGCACAACCGGCGCAAAGGCGACGCGGTGCGGCTCGAGATCGAGGCCGATGCTGATCCCGAGATCATTGAGCGCCTCCGCACGAATTTCGGCCTCGAGCCTTGGCAGGTTTTTCGCGTCGACGGACCGGTGAATCTTCCGCGCCTATTCAATATTTACGAGCAGACGGATCGACCGGACTTAAAGTACAAGCCGTTCGCTCCCCGCGAACTTCGCCTGACCGCAAAATCCCAGGATCTGTTCGAAGAACTGCGTCGGCATGACGTGCTCTTGCACCATCCATTTGATTCTTTCGACGCGGTGGTTTCTTTCATCGAAACTGCGGCCGAAGATCCGAACGTGCTCTCGATCAAGCAAACTCTTTATCGAACCAGCGAAAATTCAATGATCGTTAAAGCGCTGATCGCTGCGGCTGCCAAGAAGGAAGTCACCGCAGTCGTGGAATTGAAAGCGCGCTTCGATGAGGCCTCGAACATCCGGTGGGCGCGCGATCTGGAAGATGCTGGTGTACAGGTTTTTCATGGCCTGGTCGGGTTGAAGACGCATTGCAAACTGGCGCTGCTGGTGCGCAGAGATCCCGATGGGGTTTCGCGCCGTTATGCGCACCTCGGAACCGGCAACTACAATTCGACGACCGCGCGCATTTACACCGACCTCAGTCTGCTCACTGCTGACCAGGAAATCACGGGCGCGGTACATGACGTGTTCGCCTTTCTAACTGCCTACTCGGAGCAGTCCAGCTACGCGCCGCTGACGGTTTCGCCGGTTAATTTGGCGGAACACAGCCTTGACCTGATTGCGCGGGAAATCGAGCACGCACGGCTCGGGCGTCCGGCACGCATTATCGCGAAAATGAATGCGCTGCTCGATAAGAACATCATCGCCGCGCTTTATCGCGCGTCCCAGGCAGGAGTAGAAATCGACCTGATTGTCCGTGGCATGTGCGCGCTTCGGCCGGGGATTCGCGGAGTCAGCGACCACATTCGGGTGCGCAGTATAGTCGGCCGGTTTCTGGAGCACAGCCGTATCTTTTATTTCGCGAATGGCGGACAGGAGTCCATTTATGTTTCGAGCGCCGATTGGATGCCGCGCAATCTCTACGAGCGCGTAGAAGTCATGTTTCCCATCAAAGACCCTATGCTGCGCGATCGCATTCGCCACGAGATTCTTGATTCCTATTTATTGGACACCGTGAAAGCACGCGTCCTGCGGCGTGATGGTTCTTATGTGCGAGCATGGCAGGCCGGGGGCAAACGAAAGCCTCCCGTTCCCGGCTTCAGCGCGCAGGATTTTTTGCTTGCCGTAGCGGAGGGCAAGCAAACGCCCAGCCTGCCCGCTGCACCTGAGCCGAAGCGATCATGGGCACGAACACGAAAGGCGAATAGGACCTCATGATCATTTACATCGTCAGGCACGCCAGCGCTGGCCAGCACCTTACCAATCCTAAAAAAGATGAGAAGCGTCCACTGGACGCCGACGGCATTGAGCAGTGCGGGATGATCGGAAGAGCGCTCGCCGCGCTGAATGCGCAACCCGACGTAATTATTTCGAGTCCGCTGAAACGGGCAACCCAGACCGCTTCGCTGATCGGAAACGAACTCGGCTACGAAGGCAAGTTGTTGCTGGAGCCAGCGTTACGGCCGGAAGCTTCGTTCGCTGATTTCCGGCGCGTGCTGGACAAATATTCCAAATACGAAGCCATCATGGTGGTCGGTCACAATCCCAGCATTTCAGAGTTTCTGGCACGCATGATCGCAAAGGCGGGCTGCGAGGCGCAAGTCGACTTCAAGAAGGGCGCGGTGGCAAGAGTGGAAACAGTTCGCCATTCCGCGACTCTGAACTGGTTCTTCACCCCTAAAATTGCCCGCGCAATTCAGGCTGCGACCGCAGTAGCCGCAGAAAAGTCGACTCCAAAGACCTCGCGGAAGTAAGGTTTCTCTTTTTCTACCGCCCACAATTCCAAATCGACATTTTGAGGGCGCTTCGGGACCAGGGTCAGATCGACCGATCCCTCATGGATTTTCACCTTCGTAATTCTTAAAGCGCCGCTGCGTCCAAGATTCAGACCCCACGCCAGCCGCAACAAAAGCGATGCCTTCTCGATCTGCTTCTGGTCGGAAGGCGGAAGAACTTTGATTGGTCCATCTTCCGGCGAAGGCCGTGACTTTCCCAGATATCGCGCGATTGCCGCGATAATTTTTCTCTGTTGCGGCGTGTAGCCCAAAATTTCCGATTGCGAAATGATGTAGTAGGTGTGCCGGTGCCGCCCGGTGCGGTTCAGATAATCGCCCACCTCGCACAACATCGCCGCCGCCGCAATCCATTCTCTATATTCTGCGGGAAGCCGGTGGATTGCCCGCAATTCTGAGAACAAATGCAGCGCAGTTTCACGCACCCGGTCTGCGTGCTCGAGATCAACGCGATAATGGCGGACCGCAGCAAGTATGGAGTCGCGCCGGTCAGATTCAATCTGCCTGCCGGAGCGCGTGGCGTGATCAGATTCGGCCGCCATTTGTGCCAGCAGACCATCACGAAGTCCGAGCGGAGAAAATCGGAAGCCCCCGAGCTTGCAGCGCTCGAGCAATTCGGCGTACACCGCAGCTCCGGCAATCACAATTTCGGCGCGCCGCAGTCCAATGCCCTGGACTTTTCGTCTTTCTTCCAATGAGAGCCGTGCGAGCATCTTGGCAATTCGGCGCATTTGCAGGCGAGTCACCGTCATCCCGCGCTGGCTTTTTGTGCGATACATCGCGTGACAGACAGCTGCCAAGGCTTCCGCGGTACCTGAAGTTGCGATGACAACTTTCGGCTTAGCACCGGCGATTCGTCCTGCGACGCGACCGACCTCACGCGCAATGAAGCCGCGCAACTGTCTCATCTCCGGTTTGCGCGGAGGGTCATGGTGCAGAAAGTCGTTGGTCAGACGGACCGCACCGAGAGGCAAGCTGACCGTTTCGCGAATATGTCCTCGGCTCGAAATGGTGAGCTCGCAGCTGCCACCCCCGAGGTCAAGCATCAACACCGGAGACGAATTCACCCGCGTGCTCGAGGTCAATCCGAGATGGATCAAACGGGCTTCTTCTAATCCTGAAATGATTTCAACGCGCCATCCGGTGGCGGATCTCACCCACTCAAGAAACGCTCGCGAATTCCTGGCGTCTCGTAACGCGCTGGTTGCTACCACGCGCAGCGTATCCGCACCCGCTCGCTGCGCCGCCCGATGAAAACGCCGCAGCACTTTTACCGTAAGAGCGATTGCTTCTGGTGAAAGCAATCCGCTGCGAAACACGGATTCACCCAGGCGAGTTACTTCGCGGTCTTCATGGATTTCGACCAGTCGATGTGCCACCAGGCGGGAGATCTTCAAACGGACCGAATTCGATCCGATATCAACTGCGGCGAAGGTCGGCATTCAGCAACAGTTTAGCCCAAGCGACTTCGAGATCGAGGCGCGATCTAAGGAAAGTTAAAGATGCTCCGATCAAGCTACCGCGCTGTGTTGCCTGGTCGTATCAGAAGCCGCGGCTTTGTGTTGGAATTGTGCCGGCGACTTGGCCAATTGTTCCGGCTTAGAAAGAGTCGCCACCGCCGAGGTCAGTGTCTGGCTCGCGCTGCGAAAACGAGCACGGCTGATGTTTTGCAGGACAGAAACCAGCGCAGATTCAGATGCGCTTCCGAAGCGCTTCTCGGCGCGTTCCTTCAGTTTCAACGCGTCGTGCCATTCGCCGGCCGCGTCCTGCGCCCGCTTCAATTCATCCACAAAGGTTTTGGCTGCGGGACTGTCGCCGGCAAGTTCGGCAAGATAGCGTGCGTGTTTGACGCCGACCCGGAAACCATGCAGAGTTTTTTCCGTCAGCGGAGATTGACCAACTCTGGGCAGAACGCTCACCGCCAGCCGTAAGGGATCAACACCATCAAGCATCATCGCCTCCCGCTCGCGGCGCAGACGCTTTCTGAGTTCTCGCAGCGCAGACGAGTCCGCGGCTTTGCTCAATTTTTTAGTTTGGCGAGCATGTGCTTCATCAAGCAACTCGAGAAGTTGAGCGCGATGATTTTGCCGGTCCGGCACCCTCAGGTCCTTCAGCAAAGCGATCTGAACGTCTATGTCTCGCACCTTGCCAGCCCGCTTTCTCAGTTTGCCAACCAACTTTAGGACTTTCTTCTTATTTCGGCTTTCCGGCGCGAGGGTTTCAATGACTGCTTCAGCCCGGCGGCTGTTGGTGCGGAAATGATGGACGTGTTCTGGGGTCAGGTTCTTGGAAAGCTGCCCGATGGAGCGATTCATCCGATCAAAGACCAGACGGCTTTGATTCTCTGAAACACTCAGGTGCGAGTGGTTGCTGCTGGATCCGTTGGCATGCATACGTCAGAAAATGGGATAGATAGGAACTGGGAAATCGGCGCCACAACCGCGGCAAGTTATTTTAACACTGCATTAACCTTAAGGCTAAACAACCTGCATTCTGCTGATTGTAAGCAACTTAGTGCTCATTCGACCGGGCTTGTGCCGCGTTCTCCATCGCGTCAGCAAAAGAAAACGCCGTGTCAACCCGAGGATATTCCTTTCCATCGACTTCCGCGTAAGGGTAAACGAAATAATTCAGCGGCTCACCCTGTTGCGCCGGATTCAGTTTCAAATCCCGGCCAATCGAGAACTGGATGCGGTTGGCATCATTGGCGCCAAAGAAATAATCCTTCTTCTCCGGATGCTGCCAGGCTTCCGAAATGTCGACCGGCATCCAACCGTTTTGCGGGTCGAAGAACTCGGCCCAACAGTGATAACCGGCAATTTCTCCCGATGTCTTGTCGGCAGGTAACGGAAACCCAATTTCGAACCGTGCCGGAATACCCTGTGAGCGCGCCATTGCAATGAACAGCGAATGAAAATCTGTACAATTCCCTTTCTTCGCATTGCAGGCGTAAAGCACGTCTCCATGGCCCCATCCGGTGCCGCTCTTGTCGTAGCTCATGTTGGCAAAGACGTAATCATAGATGGCGCGCGCTTTTGCGAGCTGAGAATCCTTTCCGGCAGTGACTTGTGCCGCGATTTCCGCGGGTCGCCCCGTGATCGGAACCAGTTTGTCGGCGCTCAAATAAAGTTGATTGTCTTTCTTGTCGAGAGCAGCATTCTGCAATCGCGGACGAACCAAGCCGAGCGTCAGATGCTCATACCGGACCACGTCGTAAACAACTTCGAAGTGGAGATCGCCGCCTTTCGCCTTCGAAGCCTCGGCGAAATATATCTCATTTCCCACGCGGCCTTCGCGCGTTGTCTTAAGTGGGAGACCGCCTTTTGCGGAAACCACTTTTACATGTTGATATTCATCGGAATGCGCCGCCGGAAACCAAATTTTCACTCGTTGGCCGGAAGGTACGTCCTTGACGGTGAAGGCGTAGTGAAAGGTGAAGTGCCTGGTGGTTTGAGCGGCGACCAGGCAGTGAAACGAGAAAATAAAAACAAACGCGGATGCCAGCTTGCGCAGCATAAAATTCTCTCCTGAATTAGTGGCTGATCTTCGGCAGATAGTTCCGTTTGAAGACACACACGGTGTTCAGCGGACGATCATTCAGGTGAAGCCGCGCCGGGTAGTTTGCATGGGATACATATTACCGCTGGCCGAACTTTGAATTTCCAAGGAACTGGCAGGATACTACAATTCGCGGCGGCCTTCCATCGCCTTGAGCATGGTTATTTCGTCGGCGTATTCGATATCGCTGCCGGCGGGAATGCCGGTCGCGATGCGAGTAACTTTCAACCCGGCGCGGCGAAGTTGCCCGGAAAGATAAGTGGCCGTGGCCTCGCCTTCGACGGTCGGGTTAGTCGCGAGAATGATTTCGTCCGCCTGCCCATCTTCCACGCGCTTCATTAGGTTCGAAATTCGCAGTTGCTCCGGTCCAATGCCGTGAATCGGCGATATCGATCCATGCAGTACGTGGTATACGCCGTTGTAGTGGCGAGTCTTTTCAACCGCGGCTATGTTGGTGGGTTCCTCGACAACGCAGATCAGGCGCTGGTTGCGCGTGGCGCTGGAGCAGTAAACGCAGGGATCGACATCGGTAATGTTGTTGCAAACCGAGCACAGCCGCAGGCTCGCCTTCACATCATTAATTGCGCCCGCGAGGGCGGTGGCATCCTCTTCGCTCGAGCGCAGGATGTGAAATGCCAGCCGCTGGGCAGACTTGCTCCCAACGCCGGGCAGTTTTTTGAGCTCGTCAATCAAGCGAGCCATGGGTTCAGCAAAGCGAGACATGAGGATTGGGTAATTTCGGAATTGGGTAATTTAGCAATTTGAAATTAAAAACTGTCAGTGGTTCTCAAATCACCCGATTGCAAAATTACTCAATTACTAAATTCCCGGAATTCCCATTCCGCCGAGCATTCCACCCATTACCGATTGCATGCTGTCATCGACTTTCTTTCCGGCGCCATTAATTGCCGCGGTGATCAGGTCCTCTAACATTTCTAAATCGCCAGCCTTCACCGCTTCGGGGTCGATCTTTATGCTCAACACCTGCTTGCGACCGTCCATCTTTACCGTCACTGTGCCACCGCCGGCCGAACCTTCGACGATCGTCTCCTGCATTTTCTTTTGCAGGACCTCGTACTGCTGCTTGGCCTGAGACATCAATTCCTGAATATTGAATCCGCTCATAAATGCCTACTTGTCTTTCCGGTAATCAATGACCGTTCTGATCTCTGCGCCGAACTTTTCTTTCATCCGGCGGACCACCGGCTCTTCCTCGGCGCGGGCGCGGCTACTTCCATTGGCATAAGACGCGGTAGCTTTCTGTGGGGCCGATGATGGATTCGCGTCCGGCACGATCTGCAACTTGATGGCGCGCCCCAGCACTCCGCTGGCGGCAGCGATCATCAACCGTCTCGCGTCGGCGCTAACTGACATCTCGATCAGGGTTGCGGACGCAGCGATGGAAATGATCAACTGATTGCCCTCGACCTTCCACTCTCCTGCATCGAGCATGGAGCAGAGGATGCTCTGTCCGGCCTTCGAGAGTGCGTTCATTACCGCGACCCGAACTTGCTCGACATCAGCTTGCCGCGGCTCCGGTTTCGTCGCTGCTGCCGGTTGCGTGACAGCGGGGGCTGCCGATCCCATGACCACCGGCGTCGCATTGGCCGCTGCAGAAGATGGACGCGCTGGGGCTGCACTATCGGCCGAGAATTCCGATCGCGGTGTTCCCTTGCGCGCGGAATCTGCCGCGAACGGAGAGACGAAAGGTCGCGATGGTATCGCTGGCTCGGCTTTTCTTGGCTCCGGCGCAAGCGTGAGTTTTCGTTCTGAAGTCGCCGGACGATTTGCCTCAACCCCGCTCAGCAACTGTTCCAGCGGCAACAGGCGCTGCGCATGCGCCAGCTTTAAAAGTCCCAGTTCGAGATGAAAGCGTTGTTCCTGCCGGTAGCCGAGTTCGGAGTGAGTGCGCAACATGATTTGCAGATGCCGCGTCAGTTCCTCCTCGCTGAAAAGTTCGGCAACGCGGCCCACGCGGGCACGTTCATCCGACGAAATCTGAAGCAAGGAAGAATCCGCACCCGCTACCTTCGCAACCGTCGCATTGCGCAAAAATCGCACCAACTGCCGGGCAAAGTGAACCGGATTTTGCCCTTCTGCCAACATTCGGTCGACCGTCTGCAAAATTTCTTCGCTGGAGCTGCGGGCCACCGCCTGCATGATTTCTTCCAGAATCCCTGAAGGCGCCACTCCGATCAACTGCCGCACCGCTTCTGCGGATAATTTTCCCTGGCTCGAGGCAATAGCCTGGTCAAGAATGGAAAGTGCATCGCGCATCGATCCATCGCCAGCCTCGGCCAACAGCGCGAGGGCGTCATTATCCGCTTGAATATTTTCCCGGCCGCACAGGTCTCGGAGCTGCTCAACGATTTGCTCAAACTTCACTGCACGAAAACTGAAATGCTGGCAACGCGAACGGATGGTCTGCGGAATATCTTCGGGCTGGGTCGTCGCCAGCATGAAGACGACGTGCCCCGGCGGCTCTTCCAGAGTTTTCAGCAGCGCGTTGAAAGCCGCATCGGTGATCTGATGAGCTTCGTCGAGAATATAAATCTTGAAACGGTCGCGGGCGGGGCGATACCGCGCGGCCTCGCGCAATTCCCGAATTTCGTCGATACCGCGGTTCGTGGCAGCGTCGATTTCAATAACATCGACAGCGTTACCGGCACGAATCTCGATGCACGAATCGCATACCCCGCATGGCTCGGCCACCGGTTTATCCGACGAACGGCAATTCAGCGCCATGGCCAGAATGCGCGCGACCGTCGTCTTGCCGATCCCGCGATGCCCGCTGAAAATGTAGCCGTGAGCAATGCGCTCTTGCTCGATGGCGTTCTTCAACGTGCGGGTGACGTGCTCCTGCCCGATGACTTCGGAAAACTTTTGCGGACGGTACTTTCTGGCAAGGACTTGGTAGCTCATGGAAGGAGATAAGTAATTATACGTGATGGTGAGACGCGGATTTCTCGGCTCTCGACGAAGGAAACTGCGTTACATCCCAAACCTCCTCGCCAGAGCTCAATCTTTTCTGCTTCAACGCCCGGTTCCAGATGGAGACCTCGATTTTCAACCAAAGAACAACAGTAACGAGCACTGTCACCGAGGCGAGAATTGCGATTTGCCAATTCCAGCTTCTCGTTTCGGAGCACCATACGCATGCCACTATGCCAGCAGCTACGAAGACATACCGCAGAATATAGATTGTTATTGAAGATACCGGCCACGCCCCAGCGTGTTGCCAATATTTCCGCCATACCTCCAAGTGGGCACGAATCGACCTACGTATAACGGGCTCGCTCGGCTCATACCGTCCAGTGCCAAAGTTGTAATTGGGCATTGCGAGGCCATTTTAAGCCCCAAAGAAAATTTTGTGAACGAAATCTTGAGACGGCGACTGGTTATAAACCCCTTGCCTGGAAGCCGGTTTGGAGCTACCCTTCTTGTCTGAAAAGAGGCGTACCATGCAACTGAAACTGACTGCCCACACATTGAATGACGGGATCGTGGTCGTAGATTGCGCCGGGCGAATCGTCTTCGGCGAAGAAACTTCTGAACTTCGAGATCAAGTGAAGGGCCTGATTTCGCAAGGCAGCCGGGTGGTGCTCAACCTCGGCGAAGTAAATTACATTGACAGCGGTGGGCTGGGGACGCTGGTTTCTCTTTACACCAGCGCGCGAAGCGCCGGTGGCTCGGTCAAGCTGGCGCGATTGACCCGCCGCGTGGGCGACCTTTTGCAGGTTACGAAACTGCTGACCGTATTCGAGGTGTATGAGACGGAAGAAGAAGCCGTCGAGTCATTCCGTAAAACCGCCGCGGCGTAGTCGTTTGGCGCGGATCCCAGGCGCAGAAACTCCTTCGCCGATTTATGCGCGTATTCGGGCGGCGATCCGCCAAATACCTCACGGTAAAGTGTCGACGTATGGCGCAGTCGCGCGAGCAGCAGGGTTTCCCGGCGCGGCCCGGCAAGTGGCGCGCGCTCTTCACGCATCTATGGGATTGCCCTGGCAGCGTGTACTGGGATCCGGCGGCGAAATTAAGCTGCGCGGCGATTCCGCGATGGAGCAGCGGTTTCGGTTGGAGGCCGAGGGGGTGCGCTTCCGAGGAAAGAAAGTCGATATGAAGGCGCATGAATTTAGGAACAAGGATTTCAGATTGTAGATTGAGCATTTCAGATTGCAGATTTTTAGGCTTACTGCAGAGTACCGATATTCTCACAAATCTGAAATCTACAATTCTCAATCTGCAATCCGTTATCTCTGGCTGGCTTCTCCGGCCAGCACTTTGCGATTAAATTCCGCCGACCTATTTCGTGGCACGCTGAGCGTTTTCCAGCTATTTCCCTTCAGGTGTTTCGCGAGGAACACGATCTGTCCGCAGTGATACGCATAGTGCGCCATCTGGCGATTGATCGCCTGCATCACGGAATGAGGCTCGTTGCGAATAAATATCTCCCGCCCTAAATCTGCATCGGACAACGGCTCCAGCGCGTGAAAGATTCTTTCCCAGCCGTCATTCCAGACCCGCATCAATTCGGCGCGAGTCGCGTGCGGAGCGACGAATTCAGAATCGCGATTGCGGTCAGGCTTTTCTCCATCACTGGTCAGAAAGTCTGACCAGCGTGAGCGCATGTTGCCCGCCATGTGCTTCACAATGATAGCGACCGAATTCATTTCCTCATCGAGCGCGGTGAATAGTTGCTCATCCAAGAGTTGCCCCATCGCGCCTTCCGCAAGTTTTTTGTAATAGCGAAATAGCGAAAGAGAATCTTCGATGTATGAATTGCTGAATTTGTGCGCCATGCATCAACCCTCGAAAACTAGACTTTGAATTGCGGATCGATTTCGATCTGATATCCCGCCGATAAGCGATTGGTCTCGTTGGCCATTCCCACCACGGCCATCAGCTCTCGAAACATATCGTCGGTCATTCCCTTTTTTCGCGCCGACGCAGTGTGCGACGCGATGCAGTAGCCGCACTGGTTGCTCACGCTGACGGCAACATAGATCAATTCTTTCGTAAGCGCATCCAGCGCGCCCGGCGCCATGATCTGCTTAATGTCTTCCCACGTCCGCTTGAGCGTGGCAGGATCGTTGGCCAGCGCCTTCCAGAAATTATTGATCCAGTCGGTCTTGCGCGTCTTCATGATGTCGTCGTAGACGGCGCGAATTTCGGGGCTGGCGTCTTTATATTCGATCAGGCCCAGTGTGGCCATTCATGTCTCCGATCTTTTCTCTGATTCTAAGCTGACTCCCCCGTGCTCTGGGCTGACGCTGGTACAGCTCGCGTTTTCGCCCAGGCGCGCTGCGCTTCGATCTCTTCGGCGCGGGTGACGGAAAGCGGCACAGTCTGTGAAATTACATCCAGCAAAATCTGGGTGTTCAATTCCTGTTTTTTGTTGTATGCCGCGTAGAGCGCACTTTGCACCGCGGCCTCAATTTCAGCGCCGGAAAAACCTCGTGCTGCGGTGGCAATGCGATCGAGGTCAAAGGTCGCTGCCTCCCGATTGTGCTTGCTCAATTGAAGCGCGAGAATTTGTTTGCGCTCCAACTGGTTTGGCAAATCTACAAAGAACAATTCATCGAACCGACCTTTGCGGATCAACTCGGGCGGCAGCGCGTTCACGTTATTGCAAGTCGCAGCCACAAAAACCGGAGCTTTCCGGTCCTGCATCCACGAGAGAAACGAGCCCAACAGGCGAGAGGAAACGCCGGCATCGACCGAGGCTGAATCCGTGCCGCTTCCGGCAAAAACTTTTTCCAGCTCATCGATCCATAACACACATGGTGCCAGGGCCTCAGCCACGCGAAACACCTGCTGGATATGCTTTTCAGTCTCGCCGATGTACTTGTCATAAATGGCTGCGCTGTCGAACTTCACAAGCGGAAGGTTCCACTCGCCGGCAATCGCCCGCGCACAAAGTGATTTACCGCAACCCTGCACGCCCAGAATAATTACTCCCCGCGCCGGGTCGAGACCAAATTTCCGCGCTGAATCTTCCCACGAGCCGCGACGTTGCGCCAGCCATTGCTTCAAATTATCCAGGCCGCCCACACCTGCCAGCTTGTCCAAGGCATCGATAAATTCCAACGAGCCTGAATGCCGTAACAACTCTTTCTTGGCGTCGAGCACATCGGTCACAGTTTCCGGCGTTAAACCACGGCGGTTCACGATGGCGTGCGAAATGGCACGATCGGCCTCTTCCTCGGTCAAGCCGCGAAGATTGTCAGCCACAGCATCCAAACCCGTGGCGTCGAGAGTGCGGTGAAGGTCATGGCCCTGCGCCAGGCGTATGAAAACCTCATCGACCATCTGACGCAGGCGTGGCTTATCGGGCAGCGGGAGTTCCAGAAACTCCACCAGACTGGCCAGCTCCGGCGGGACCTCGATCGTGGGCGCTGTGATCACCACCGTGCGCCGGTTGGTCGAAAACTTCTGCCCAACGTCACGCAACTTTCTCACCACCACCGGATCTGCCATGTGACGGTGAAAATCTTTCAGGATGAAAACCGCTTCGCTCGAAATTGCTTCGAGATTGCTCAAGGCCTGCGACGGATCGCGGCTGTTGTAAATCGCCTGGCCGTTCGCCTCTGAAGGAAAAGTCGGCGCCCCGTGAGTCGGCGGCGTGAACCGCTGCGCATACGCGCTAGAGTCATTTCCGCAGCGGACCAGACCGCTGGCAATCGTCCACTCGAAAACCGCAAGATTCAACGGCAAAGCGGCCGCGTGAACCAGCCGAACTGCGCGAGTCTCTTCGACGGTTTCGAGGATCACAATCGGCGTCGAAGAATCCATTAAATTTTTTAACCGCTCGAGGACATCAGACATATTTCGGCAGGCCCAAAAAGGTAGAGTACGAAACTGGCTCAGAGTACCACAGGATCGAAAGGGATTAACTAATCCAGCCGCCGCCAACAACGATATCGCCGTCGTAGAAAACCGCGGCCTGTCCGGGTGTAACGGCACGCTGCGGCTGATCGAAGGTCACGGCAATTTCATCAGCCCCAGTCATCTCAATTGTGGCGGCAGCCGGCTCATGGCGGTGGCGAATCTTAACGCTGACTCGCATCGGCTCTAGCAGGTCAGACACCGAAATAAGATTGCTGCGCTTCGTCACCAGAGTTCGCGAATAAAGATTCTCTTGGTCGCCGACAACGACCTGATGTTTGTCGCCCTTGATCTGCAACACATAAAGCGGCGACCCGGTCGCGACACCAAGTCCCTTGCGCTGTCCCACGGTAAAGTTGTGAATGCCAGTATGCTCGCCGATTACGCGGCCGTCGGTGGTCACTAACTCGCCCGCAGTATCAGGAAGCGAATCGCCCTGCTCCGCAAGGTAAGCGTCAATAAACTTCTTGTAATCGCCGCCGGGGACAAAACAAATTTCCTGCGAATCGGGCTTCTCGGCCAAAGCCAATCCGTACGTGCGGGCGAGTTCACGCACCTCGGGCTTGGTCATCCCTCCCAGGGGAAAGAGAGTGCGGCTGAGCTGCTCCTGTGTGAGTCCAAAAAGAAAATAGGTCTGGTCTTTGGCGCGATCGATCGGCCGCTTCAGCAACCAGCGATTGCTGCTGTCGTCGAACTCCACGCGCGCGTAGTGACCGGTGGCAACCGCATCGGCGCCAATCTGCCGTGCCACGGTGAGCAATTGATCGAACTTCAGGTGATTGTTGCACAGGCTGCACGGAATCGGAGTTCGCCCGGAGAGATACTCCTGCACAAACGGACGAACCACTTCGCGCTCAAAATGGTCCTCGTGATTCACCACGTAATAAGGAATGCCGATCGTCTCAGCGACGCGGCGCGCGTCATACACATCGTCGAGTGAGCAGCAGCGTCCGGTTACAGCCTCGGGCATGCCGTCGCGGCCAGCGAGGCGACGCTGGTTCCACAACTGCATGGTCAAGCCGATGACGTTCGGTCCCTCGGCGCGCAGCATCGCCGCAACGGTCGAGGAATCAACTCCTCCCGACATAGCGACGGCGATGGTGTTGTGGTTCGACATACAAATAAGCGATTGCGTAGCGACGGGCGAGGACGCCCGTCTAACCACAATCCAATTGTACCTGTGATGGGTTGAGCGGGCGTGGACGCCCGCCACTACACGGTCTGAGTTTGGCCTTTGTTGTAGAGAGGCGACAACTCGCGCAGGCGCGCCACTGATGCCGGGACAAGCTGAATCGCAAGGTCCATGTCTTCGGCAGTATTTTGCTTGCCTAGGCTGAAGCGGATACTGGCGCGTGCCCGATCTGCACGCAGTCCCATCGCGGTCAAAACGTGTGAAGGCTCAATTGCTCCGGACGAACATGCAGCTCCGGTCGAAACCGCCAGGCCCTTAAGATCGAGGGAAATGATGAGTGCCTCGCCCTCGATGTAATCAAAATAAATATTAGAAGTATTCGGAACTCGCGGAGCGCCTTTGCCATTTACATCAGCGGCTTCGACCTTCTCCAAAATCGCGGATTCCAACCGATCGCGCAACTTCGCGATCGCGCGATCTTCTCCGGTTTCAAAGCCACGCAGAGCCAGCTCAGCAGCTTTTCCAAGGCCGACAATTCCAGGGACATTCTCGGTCCCGGCGCGCCGCGAACGCTCATGGCTGCCGCCGTAGAACAACGGTTCCAGAGTAGTTCCCTTGCGTACGTAAAGCGCGCCCACGCCTTGCGGAGCATGGAACTTGTGGCCGGAGATCGAAAGCAAATCACAACCAATTTCTTTCACTCGGATCGGAACTTTCGAAGCTGCCTGTACGGCGTCGGTATGAAAATAAATATCTGCCTCACTGCAAATCTTGCCAATCTCATTCACCGGCTGCAGCACTCCGGTTTCATTGTTGGCCATCATAATCGTGACTAGCTTGGTGTTCGGTCGCAAAGCGCGCCGAATATCTTCCGGATCGACGAGACATCTCCCATCCACCGGCACATAGGTCACTTCGATTCCCCGCTCCTGCAAACGCTTGCAGGAATTAAGCACGGCATGATGTTCGATCGTCGAACTAATGACGTGATCACCGTCCCGTACCAACCCGGCGATGGCGAGATTGTCAGCCTCAGTGCCACCGCTGGTGAAGACGACCTCAGCCGGACGGCAACCGAACAAAGCAGCAACTGATTCGCGAGCGCGCTCGACCGCCGCCCGCGTCTCCTGCCCGTGATGATGGATCGATGACGCGTTCCCGAAATGCTCGCCAAAATAGGGCCGCATAGCCTCCAGAACTTCGGGCAACACAGGCGTCGTGGCGTTGTTGTCAAGATAAATCCGCCGCATAAGTCCATTGTATCCCCCACCCTTAAAGACGAACAGGAGACAACAAAATAGGTTGAAAGGTGCTCTAATCAAACAGTGTGCCGCTCGGAGGCCTTTATGTCCAACCCCAACTCCCGTGGTTCTAATATTCTGGTCGCGGCTGTTTTCGTGATGATCGCTTCTCTGTCCGCGTTGGCGGATTCCCATGTCCGCATTGTTCGCCTGAGCTACATCGAAGGTGGAGTGCGGATTTCGCGTGGCCCGGGCAGAGCTTACGAAAAAGCCATCGTCAATTTGCCAATTATCGAGGGTGCGAAGCTCAAGACTGCCGACGGACGCGCTGAGGTGGAATTTGAAGACGGCAGCACGCTGCGCATTGTGGCCGACAGCACGGTCGAATTTTCGCAACTTTCGCTGCGTGATTCTGGAGCCAAAGTTTCTGAGGTGAAGGTCACAAGCGGCACCGCATACGTCAATTTCACCGGAACCAAGGACGATGAGTTTTCGGTCCGTTTCGATGACAAGAAAATCGCGCTCGCCCATGCGGCACACTTGCGCATCATTCTGGGAGATGAGGATTCATCGGTTGCGGTTTTCAAGGGGCTAGTTCAAGTTGCTAGTCCTTCGGGAACGACCGACCTCAAGAAGAACCAAACCGTCAGCTTCGACTTGGACAGTAATCAGTACAAGGTCGCGAAGAATATTCGGGAAACCCCGTACGACTCGTGGGACGATCAACAGAACGAATATCACACGCGTTATGCCGCCAAGTCTTATAACAATTACTCGCCTTACGCGTACGGCACCACGGATCTCGCCTATTACGGAAATTTCTTCAACGCCCCTGGTTACGGCATGATGTGGCAGCCGTACCTTGCTGGCGCGGGTTGGGATCCGTTCATGGATGGCGCGTGGGCATTCAATCCCGGCTTCGGATTCGGCTGGGTTTCGGCCTATCCCTGGGGATGGACGCCTTACCACTCCGGCACGTGGGTATTCCTCCCCGGATATGGCTGGGGCTGGCAACCGGGCGGCGCATGGAACAATTGGTATTCGCAACCTGTTGTACGCAATGCTCCTAAGTCATTTACAGCGCCGCATGCGCCCGTTTCGGGAACCAACACGGTGGTCGTGAACCGTGGGACGGCTTCTACCTTCGCGGGAAACAAATTGATCATACGCAACAACTCGGCCGGCTTGGGTGTGCCTCGCGGCCAGTTTGAAAATATGGCGAAGATATCGCAAAAAGCTCAGGAGCGGGGAGTCGTGAACCAGCGCCTACCTATGGAGTCGGCGACCGTCGGGCGAACAGGTAGTTCGTCGTCGCGAACTTCGGAACCCATGCCACGCTTCGAACCCCTGTCGCATTCGACTGGAATGTCAGCTGCGAGTTCGCATGCTTCGGGAGGCGGCTCTGCTCATAAATGAAGCCGTTACCGCTTGTCGATGGGAATCCAGTGCTGCGGATAGGCGGGTCCGATGTAATCAGCGCGCGGACGAATCAGGCGATTGTCGTCGAGTTGCTCGATGACATGCGCGCTCCAGCCGCTGATTCTCGAAACCGCAAAAATTGGGGTAAACAGATCGACGTCGATTCCCAGCACATGATAAGTGGAAGCTGAGTAGAAATCGACGTTCGCGTTCAGCTTTTTCTCGGACTTGATAAACTGCTCAATCTTCCGCGACATTTCAAACCACTTCGCCTGTCCGCTGGATTTGCAGAGGTCTTCTGACATTTTGCGCAGATGCGTCGCTCGCGGATCTTCAGTGTGATACACGCGGTGACCAAAGCCTGAAATCTTCTTCTTTTGCGCCAGCAGGCCGCGAACATATTCGACCGGATCAGCCTTGCTCGCATCGATTTTCTCTAGAATATGGAATACAGCTTCGTTCGCGCCGCCGTGTAACGGTCCTTTAAGCGCGCCGATGGCTGAGGTGATGGCCGAGTGCATGTCGGAAAGCGTGGCCGCAGTCACGCGGGCGGCAAAGGTTGATGCATTCAGTTCGTGATCGGCATGGAGAATCAGGGCAATATCCAGCGCCTGCTCGGCAGTTTTCGATGGCGGTTCACCATTCAGCATCAGCAAAAAATTGGCGGAGTGCGACAGTGACGGGTCGGGCTTGACCACATCTTTCCCTTTTCGCAGCCGGTCGTAGGCAGCCACGAGCATCGCAATCTGCGAAGTCAATCGAATCGACTTGCTTACGTTCGCGGCGTGATCGCCCTTCTTCTGCTCAGGATCATACAAGCCCAACGCCGAAACGGCGGTGCGGAGCACGTCCATTGGCATAGCGCCTTTGGGCAAGCTGCGGAGCAGTTCGATAATCGCAGGATCCAGCTTGCGCTCGGCCGCCAGGCGTTCGTGCAACTCCTTCAGTTGGCTTTTGTTGGGTAACGCGCCATTCCACAGCAGGTAGCAGGTTTCTTCAAAGGTAGAGTGGTCAGCCAGTTCGTGAATATCGATTCCACGATAGGCGAGTACGCCCTCCTCGCCGTCGATATAGCAGATTTTCGAGGTAGTGGCGACCACGCCCTCCAGCCCCTTGGGCGCGTGCGTCATGGTCAGGCTGGACATTAAATTCCTCGCTGTTCCTTGCTGACTAGCTAAACTCTTGAGAGCACATGCAAAAAAGGCAACCCTATGCCCAACTAACTTTTATACGCCAAAGACGGGCAAGTTTCCAAGCCGGCGACGTTCCCCGAAGGTACAGGTGCCTTTTGAAACATGGCCTTTCACCCCGTGCTCCCGGTTACAATCGTGAGATGCGCTGGGCTGGGTGTGTCGTTGTGTGTTTGCTCGCTTCCGCTGCCTTGAGCGCACAGCAGGCGCCCTCCCTGCTGCCCTGTCCGCCGGCCGCCAGCGAAGCTCAGTGCAATCCATCCAAAAAGGAAACAAGGGAAGCTCGCGAGGCTTTTAGCCACGGGCTAAAACTGCAGAAAACCTATCCTGACCAGGCCTACGAGCAGTTTCAGCACGCCAACGACCTGGTGCCCCGCAACGTTGAATACATGACCGCTCGCGAAGTGGCGCGGCAGCAACTGGTTTACAACCACATTGAGCGCGGCAATTCGGAACTGCAATCCGGCAAACAGGTGGAAGCGCTGGCAGACTTTCGTGCCGCCGTGAGTCTAGACCCGAGTAACCGATTTGCGCAGCAGCGGGTACGAGACGCCGTAGGCGATGCTGCGCCCACGCCCACCGGTCCGCCGGTAGTCGTCGAACAGTCGCAGGAGATCCAACTGGCGCCCGGGCATAATTTAGCCAGCTTTCACTTTCGCGGGGACAGTAAAGAGCTGCTCGCCACCATCGCGCGCTCGTACGGTCTTTCGGTGCAAATCGAAGACTCCGTCCCATCCCGCCGAGTCTCTTTCGACATCGATAATGTCGACTTCTTCAAGGCCATGGAAGTGGTTGGCGCAGTGACCAAGACTTTCTGGTCACCCCTCACCGACAAACAAATTCTGGTCGCGGCCGACACTCCGGAAAATCGGCGGCAGTTTGAGCGCATGGCGATGCGCACCTTCTACATTCCCGGCATCGACACTCCTGCGGCTTTGACCGAGATCGTAAATCTTTTGCGCACGCTCCTAGAAATCCGCTCCGTAACTCCGAATGCGGGTTCAGGCACAATCGTGGTGCGAGCGCCGCAAGCCACTCTGGATGCCGCGACCCAGCTGCTGCAAAGCCTCGATGCATCCCGGCCGGAGGTCATGCTCGATGTTCACGTCTACCAGGTGAGCCACACTTTTGCGCGCGATATCGGCGTTCACATTCCGAATAATTTCAATGTGTACAACATTCCGGTGGCGGCGCTGGCGGCGTTGGGCGGACAAAACATTCAAAGCTTGATCAACCAGCTCGTCGCCAGCGGAGGTATCAACCAGGCAAACACAACGGCTATTTCAGCGCTGCTGGCGCAATTGCAAGGTCAACAGAATTCGATCTTCAGCCAGCCGCTCGCCACCTTTGGCGGCGGCAAAACCTTGAGCGGAATCAGTCTTGATCAGCTTTCGGCCCAGCTGTCATTAAACGAAGGCTGGGTAAAAACCTTGGATCAGGCGACGTTGCGCGCTTCGCAGGGAAATGACGCAACCTTCCGAATGGGATCGCGCTATCCGATTCTGAATGCGAGCTTCGCTCCGGTTTACAACAGCGCGGCAATCTCACAGGTCCTGGGGAATAATAGTTATCAGGCTGCATTTCCCTCGTTCAATTATGAAGACCTTGGGCTGACTGTGAAGGCAAAACCTTCCATTACTTCGGACAACAACGTGAGCCTTGAACTCGAAATTAATCTGCGGACGCTTGCTGGCCAGTCTTTCAATGGCGTTCCCGTGATCGGCAATCGCGAATACAAAGGAAGCATCAGCCTGGAGAACGGCGAGCCGGCAGTCATCGCGGGCGAGATCACGCACAGCGAAACTCTCGACATGAGCGGTATCCCAGGCCTAGGCTACATACCGCTGCTCAACAAAATCACCGCGACTAATAGTAAGCAAACGGAAGACGACGAACTGCTGGTGGTAATCACGCCGCACATCGCGCGACGTGGCACGGGTCAAAACACAGAAGTGTATTTGGCGAAGTAGTCCCGCCTACTTGTCGTTCGCCGCAAAATCTACAATCTGCTTCAGAACGTCGTAATTATTTCCATTCACTCCTACCGGACGCCCGTTGATAAACAACGTCGGGGTCGCATTCACGTCCAAAGACTTTCCCAGACTCACCGAAGCCTCGACTCGCGATTGAGTTTCAGGCTTAGCGGCACAAACGGCTGTGTCTTTCCCGTTCACGCCGGAGCTATCGGCAAGCTCGGTCAGCTTCTGGTCGGCGTTCTCGGCAGTGATATCAGATTGCGCCGCATAGACACTCGGAATGAATTTCCAGAACGCATCGTTCGAAGCTTTGCCCACACAATCCGCATACTCGGCCCCTTTCATCGCCCAGTTGTGCATGGGCAAAGGAAAGCTCTGCAAAATAAAATGAACGTTGGGATTATCCGCCAGCAACTTCTCGATCGTCGGCGCGGCTTCTTTACAATGCGGACATTGCAGGTCGCTGAATTCGACTACCGTCACCGGGGCACCGGCGGAGCCACGGGCGGGGCCAGTAGCTTTCTTTTCCAGCAGTTCGCGCGTTTGTTCGAAAGGATGAGGACCAAACGGAATCACGTCGCCGACCACCGCGTGCTTGCCATCTTCGGTCACATAAAATTTCTGCTCGCCTTGACCTTGCGGTCCGCTGATCTGCACCGTCACTTCGGAAAGACCATCAGCCTGGCTCGGCTTGATGCCGACAATTTTCCAGGTCAGTTGCGAATCGTAGCCGAAGGTCTCATGCATGAAAGCGTTGACTTCGTCCTCCGATGGCAGATTGCCAGTGGCGTGCGTACCCAGTTGATCTGAAGCCTTCGACTTTGGCGCGGGCTTCTGCTGGGCCACGGCGATGAATGAGAGCGTCAGCAGAACCGAGAGAATTAAGCGATTGCGCATGTCCGTCCTTTTCAGTAACTTTCTTAATTTTGATTTGGAATCGACCAGCACGGGCGAGACGCCCATGCTTCCACAAAAAGTCTTCAGATATCAGTTTTTGCCGCGATTGGAAACCGCCTTCCGTAACCGAACGCCTTGGGAGAAATTTTGATTCCCGGAGCCGCCTGCTGGCGTTTGTATTCGTTTCGTTCCACCATCCGAATCACATCCTTCACCAAGGTCAAATCAAAGCCACGGTTCCGCGAAATCTCCTCCGCTGAACGCGAATCCTCAACATAGTCTTCAAGGATAGCATCGAGAACTTCGTAGGGAGGAAGTGAGTCAGTATCTTTTTGATCGGCGCGCAATTCGGCTGAAGGCGGCTTATCCAGCGTGGCCTTCGGAATAACCGGCTTGCGCGAATTAGCATATTGGCTCAGGCGATAAACCAGCGTCTTGGGAACATCGTTAATGACCGCCAGTCCGCCCGCCATGTCACCATAGAGAGTGCAATAGCCCACACCCATTTCGCTCTTATTACCCGTACTCAAAACCAGGGCGCCAAATTTATTCGACAGCGCCATAAGCAGCGAACCGCGAATCCTCGACTGAATATTTTCCTCTGTCACATCCTCCGGATATCCTTTGAAAACATCGTGCAAAGTGGATTTGTAGTCTTCAAAAATATCGTCGATCTTGAGAATCTCGAAACGGATACCGAGATTTTTTGCCAGCTCTCGCGCATCGCTAATCGAACCTTCCGATGAATATGGCCCCGGCATGCCGACACCCATCACGTTCTCGCGCCCAATGGCGTCGACGGCAATCACCGCCGTCAGCGCGGAATCAATGCCTCCGCTGAGTCCGATGATCACCTGCTTGAACCCGCACTTGCGCACGTAATCACGGGTGCCGAGAACCAGCGCTGCGTAAACACTAGGATCGTCGCCTTCGATCTGCTCGTGAATTTCACCGGTCAGTGCGTCGGAGTCGAACAGGATCAAATCCTCTTCAAAAGATTTGCCTTGCGCGATTACTGTCCCCTCACGATCGAAAACCATGCTCGATCCGTCGAAGACCAAGCTGTCATTCCCGCCGACCTGATTCACGAAGACCACCGGCACATGATCATTCCGTGCGATCGTGGCCAGCATGTCACGGCGCAGCTCTCGCTTACCTGCCCAGAACGGCGAAGCGGAAATGTTCAGCACAAAATTTCCGCCCGACCGAATCAAAGCATCGACCGGATCGACGCTGTAAAGCCGGCGGTTCCAGAAGTCTTTGTCATTCCACGCGTCTTCGCAAATAGTCAAAGCCATCTGCTTGCCGCAAAACGGGAACAGCACCTGGCTGCGGGCGGGCGCAAAATTCCGCACCTCGTCAAAGACGTCGTAAGTGGGCAGCAGCATTTTGGATTGCACGAACTTGATCTTCCCGTCGAGGAGCAGCGCGGCGGAATTCATGACCGACTTCCCCGCTTCCGCGTGCGCCGGCGTCACCAGCCCGCAGATCACCGCGATGCCCTGCGTCTCCGCGGCGATACGCTCGGCGGCTTCCCGGTTATGGCTGACGAAAGATGCCCGCTCGACCAAGTCTCGAGGCGGATATCCGCAAATGGAAAGTTCAGGGAAAAGAATCAGGCCCGCGCCCTGCGATTTCGCGCGACGAGCATAATCAATGATCTTGGCCGAATTACCGGCGAAGTCTCCAACGATGGGATTGATCTGGCCCAGCGCGATCTTCACAGTTTTAGTTTAAAACAAACACCACTGGAACTTCGCGAGCGCGGTAACTACTACAAAAAACGAGAGTCGAACCGCAAGAATCAGACCCATGCGACCAGGACGACTGAATTGTGAATGCGGACCTTGTTCGATGTGTTGGCAATGCACACCGCCGTGGAGATAGAAAAGATGAGATATCGCATTGGCCGGCTAGTGTTATGTTCCACGCACCACACGGGGCTAAGAGGATGCTCGTCAATATCGACGGTGGCAACGTGCAAGGCGTGGGTTCGGTCGATAATCCTAGGGCCGTTTTCTTTCTCGGGATCCCTTGTGCCGCTCCACCGGTTGGGGAACTGCGCCGGAAGCCTCCTCAGCGTCTGGCGCTGGAATGCAATTCGCAAGACGGACGAACTAAGTCCGGCCTGTCCGCAATCCGATTTTATGTACGGGCAATCCAGAGAACGGTGAGCACAATCGGCGGCAATCCATCGCAGGTAAAACTGTCGGCAAGACTAGCGAAGACCGTTTGTACCTGAACCTCATAACCACAGCCTGCACAGCAAGAGCCTATAACCCCTGATGTTATGTGACCTCTGACCGCTGATGGCTGACGGCTAAAAGCTATCTGCCGAAATACTTCGCATTGCGCTCGGCATAGCTCTTCCACTTTTCCGGCAGGTCATCGAGAGCAAAAATCGCCGACACCGGGCAAACCGGTACACACGCGCCGCAATCGATGCACTCCACTGGGTCGATGTAAAGCATCTCCTCGCCAGCGAACTTCGGGTCTTCCTTCTTTGGATGAATGCAATCGACCGGGCATGCGTCCACGCACGCAGCGTCTTTGGTGCCGATACACGGCTCTGCAATCACATAGGCCATGACTGGGTCTCTCCTCGAATGGCTGAACTCTTATGAAAAAACAATTCTAGCAAGAATTGCGCCGAGCGGCATAGGAACCGACCTCAGCAGCGACCAAATTGCATTAGCGCTCCAGTATTTCTTTGTAGGCGTTGTATGCCATTTTCTTCGGTTGCGCAGGCAAGAGCACATCCGTGCTGCGTTCGTTGTTGCCCACCATTTTGATTTGCCCAAGCCGCACCATGCCTCGGCCGAAGTCAGCAAAGATGGGTACCAGCATGGCGAAGTTTTCATCCACTTCGCTTTGGTTCATCGTCATGTGCAGTTTGGTTTTTCCCTCAGGGGCTGGGGTCAGTTCATAAGAAAACTTGTATTTTGGAACCTGAGTGCCGTAAACCCATTCGTTGAAAAACCAATCCAGCCGGTTATTTCCTTGCACATCCATCTGCCGACTCATGTGTTTTTCGGCAATCGACTTGAACGACTCCGTTGATGCAAGCCGGCTTTGATGGCTCTCCACGAAGTCATGCATCATGTCGATGAAGGCTTGGTCCGGATCCTTGGCGCCGTTATCGGCGCCATACATAATGGATCGAAGCATGGCCAGAATGTAAGCTCCCTTAGCGTAGGTCACAGAGTTATAGGCGCTCTCGGTACGAGGCGAAATCAGCCGTAACCCCAGCCAGATGGGCCCAGCGTCGTTCGGCGCAATGCCGAATTGGTTTTTCTCCATCACTCGTTTTTGCTGCCTCTGCCAAAAGTCGATGTAGTCTTTCTGCCAATGCTCGCCTTTGGCCTGCTGTAAAAACAGTGCGGCGGAAAATTCAGCGAAGCCTTCCGATAGCCATTGATCGTGATAGGATGCCCATCCGACCGCGTGCCCCCACCATTGATGCGAAACTTCGTGAGGCGTTACTTCCTGCACGAAAGCAGTGAACCCGTTATCGATTCTGCCAAACAGCAGCCACCGCTGGGTGGAGTCGATATATGCGGATATAGGCAAATAAACCAGATTTGGCCAGGACTGGCCAAAGTTAAAATCAGGCTGCTCGGTAATGTAAATATGATCAAATCCATTCTTGCCGAAGAAATAATTGCAAAGCTGCAACTCGGCTCGCGTCTCCTGCAATGCATACTGCGTCATTGAACGTGGCGCCATTCCGGAGAGGGCGGAATCTTTGAAGGAGTGTAATTGGTCCGGAAGATCAGGCAAGTAATAACCATCGATTTGAACCCCATCTTTGTCATCCGGCAGGTTGAGCTTTAAATATCCGCCAAAATTGAAGCCCGCAACCGCAATTGGCTTGGCAGTGGTCCAATGGCTCGCAGCAAAATCGCCTTCCATCCACTCCCGATCCAGCTTGCCTACACTAATCAGTTTGTATTTTTTTGGAATTTTAAAAGTGAGATCGTACATCGCCCGCTCGTTGAACCCGTTCAAATTGGGATACCAGGATTCGCGTGCATGCACGTAATAGCTGCCATTGCCAGCCTTGAGAAGCACCTTGTCCCCACCGTACTCAATGGTGACCGAGCACTCCTTTCCAACTTCTATCGGGTCAGGCAGAATGACGTAGAAGGAACCATCCTGCTTACGATTTTCCTGAATGAAATAGAGGTCCTTGCCAGTTTGGTCACTCACCCGGCTCACCCGCAAATTCGGCAGAAGCCTGAATTTCACCACTCGCTCTCCAGGAATAAGCGGGGCAAACGTGACCGTGGCAATACTCGCGAGATGGTCATTTTTACCAATCACAGTTTCGATCTTGAATTTCCTGGCCTCCAGATACCGACGTTCCTCGTCTGAACTGGCAGTGCCCTTTTTATATTCCTCTGCCAGATGGTCGAGATACCAGACGCCATCATCCATTCCCTCTGGGTCGTAATTGATGAGCGCAATTTCCTCGGATGAGTCGAGCTCCGGAATAGTGCCGCCTCGCGGATGAAACATGAACCGCAAGTCCTTATGTTTAGTGCCACGCATGTAGGCATCGAAGAAGCCGGGACGGTCAGGGTTATAAATCGCGGCGAGGACATCTGCGTCGACGTTTTCCATACTGTCCCCGTGAAGCAGCTCCTCTGATAAACCTAGAGGAGTTTCGCGACGTTGACGCATGCTGTCACGCCAGCGTTGAAAAACTTTAGCGCTTTCTTCCGGAGCCGTCGTTGCCGTGGTTGCCGCCGGTAACAACATCCTCCCCGGCAGCCCCGTATAACGAAAAACAATTTCCGTAAAATCCTCGTCCACTTGATCGCTTTTCGATCGCCGCCGAATTTCTGCCTGCGCAAGCCTGGTTACCGGCTTCAGGGTAAAGTGCCCAGTCCCTACAAACACCGCCCCGGTTACAAACCCATTGACCGGCTCAAGAAACGTGAGAGTTCCCTGCTTCAACTCGAATGTTGCTGTATCGCATTTGAAGGTGAATCCCTCGACGCGGAACGCAGCCCCCATTCCAACATTGCGGAGTTTGCGATAGAGGAGGTCCGAGTTCGCGTATTGGGCATAGCTGCCGGGGACCGTGATCTGTTCCTTAGCCACTGGCAACGCTAGATCAAGTTCCAGGTTCAGATTTACATCTTTGACATCGACGACCCGTTCGAGCGCCTCAAAGCCTTCCGCGGTCACTCGCAAAGAATAGGAACCTGGGTTCAAATCAGGCGTGACAAAGTGCCCCGCTTGATCCGATGTGAGCATAAGGGGCTGGGATGAATTACTGCTGCGCACCTCAATCTTTGCGCCGACGATTACCGCACCCGTGCTGTCTTTAACAGTTCCCGAAACGGTGGCTGCCTGCAGGTAAGCCGGCGAGAGGAGAAAAAAAACGAGACATCCATTAAAAATTGCCCGGCACACTGACATCGTCTAAACCTCCGCCATGGCCCGGTGCCAGAAAGGCGGCTTGCAGCCAGAATTGGCAAAGCGGGACCCAAACCATTGATTCATGACTTACTAGCAACGCAGGGGAAGGCCCTAGAGTATGCAGCAACTCTGACGAACTCGCAATAGTAAGATGGTGACGGGAAATCTTTCCGTAAATGGTTGAAATCAGGCGCTTAAGCGCTAACCAACTCTTCGCTCGGCTCGTACTCCACGATATAGCCGGCCACAGCGCTAGCCGCAACCGTGAGCGGGCTTGCAAGATACATCTGTCCCGGGCCGCTGCGGCCGGGGAAATTTCGGTTTTGCGCGCTGATCACAACCTGATCAGACCGCGTGGACACGCCCGGCCCCGCATTAATGCAGGCGCCGCAACTCGGCTCGATGGTGTGTGCGCCGGCTTTCTCGAAAATGTCGAGATAACCCTTGCGGATACAGTAATCGCGGGTCTCCTGCGATCCGAACTGGATGTAAAACTGCACTGAATCAGCCACGCGTTTGCCGTGCTTCACAGCGTCTGCCAGCACTCGCGCGTACATATCCATGTCTTCGTTTTTGCCCGCGGTGCATGTGCCGCCGTAAGCCAGTTCAACCGGGACCGGAGTGTTCAAATCGCGAATGTACTTACCATTTCCCGGATCGCCTGGAGTGGCAATCATTGGAGTGATTTCCGACGCGTCGAGTTCAATCACTTGCGCGTATTGAGCGTCCGGGTCGCTTTGCAGTCCCTCGATCATTTTCTCAGCATCTTTGCGGTTCATGCCGCGCCGGTCAACCAAAAATTCCACAGCTTTTCGATCAGGCGCAACAATGCCGGTGAATCCGCCAATCTCCGCCGCCATGTTGGTCATGGTGGCGCGCTCGTCGACACTGAGCTGTTCAATGGCTTCACCGGAATATTCGATGACCTTGGCCAGCGCCTTTCCGCTGCGCACGTAGTCGAGGCTCAGAATTTTTAGGATCAAATCTTTCGCGGTCACGTTCGGATGTTTTTTACCGCGAATGACAACCTTCACTGACTCCGGCACGCGCACCCGCACATCCTTAGTGATCCAGGAATTGAAAACGTCGGTGGTACCAATACCAAACGCCACGCAGCCAATCGCACCCGAGTGCGGGGTATGTGAGTCCGAACCGACGATGAGTTGCCCCGGCAGCGCATAGCTTTCAAGCACCACCGAGTGGCAAATCCCTTCAGCGCCTTTGCGATCTTTCAGTTCGCCGTGCAGACGAATGCCCTTGCGTTCAGCAAATTCGCTCTGCTTCATCTTGAGTTGCGTCGCCAAATCGAGTAGTCCCATCTTGCGTTTCTGCTCAGAGAGGACTTCATCAAGGAAAGTCAGGTGATCGCGAAAGAAGAGCACCGACTTCGGATCATTCACCGGCGCTTCGCGCCCGACCAGTTGATCGAAAAAGATGGCCGCCATTGGGGTGACGTATTCGTGGCTGAAGCGCAGATCAGTGCGGGCAAAACCGGAATCCCCTGGCTTGACGGATTTGACGCCAACCTCGCCGTCTTTCGCAATCATATGTCGCGCAAAAATCTTCTCCGCCAGCGTCATCGCCCGTGTGGCGCGGGCGCCTTCGCCCGCGGTCTCAATCGCCGGCAGCAAAACTTTCCCCTGCAATCGCGCCACATTGAACTGAAACAGCCCTCCGTATTCGATAATCTGCCGAGTGATCTCGTCTTCATCTTTAGTAAATTGCGCCAGCGGAATTTCCTGACCCGATCGAATTCTGTCGATCAGCGAAAAATCCGTCGAAGTGAGCACGCCCAGGTTCTGGCAATTCTGCTTGTAAATCCGCTCGATATTTTCCGCGATCACCAGCTTGATGCCGGCGCACAACTCCGCATACGGCGATTGCTCGCGGCTCGACCCTTTGCCGCGCCGCTTGCCGCTGACCGCCGCAATGAAGCCTCCTCGCTTTACGTCTCCACGCTGGATCGGGACTTCATTGCCGCACTTCAGTCCGGTATAAGGAAATTCCCCGAGAGTTTCGTCGAAGAAAAAGCAGATGTGGGCCGGAGTGATTTCGTCGGTCGAAATGTCATCGCGCAGCTTGGGATTGTTCTGCGGATTCTTCGAGTCCCAAGGCAGGTCTTCCCCCGCCAACTGGCGCTTGATCAACTCAGGGTCTTCAGTAAGGAATAAAATTCGACCTTGCAGCCGCACCGTCTGCGGCCGCTTTTCGATAGTTCGCTTCAATAAAGCTTCGATCACTGTCCGCCTCGTTGCCCCAAGCCTATTTTACGCCTTGCAGGACGTGCAATTGATAGGTTCAGCCCCGGGCATACGCGCGGCGTAGCGGGTACTAGCTGAGGGCTGACGGCTGAAAGCTGACAGCTCCTAGTGATGCCCGTGCGCGCGATCGTATTTCTCGCCTGCTGTGATCGCGACCTGCAAGCGGTTCTCCTTCGGCGCCAGAGGACATGTTGCGTAAGGGGTGACGGCACACGGCGGATTGTAAGCGCGGTTGAAATCGAGAACGACTTTGCCATCGACTACCGGATCAGTATCCAGAAATCTTCCGCCGGGATAGGTATCGGTTTTGCCGCTCAAATCTCCCATCACGAAGCTCAGGCCCTTTGCCGGATCGCCGCTTAGTGCCGTCAACGTCAAGTCCTGCCCGTTGAGCTTGAACCGCACTTCGCCGGCAATCGGAGTCGGAGTTACATCCCCAAGCAAATTGGGTACATCGACAGTCCTTTTACCATCGGATGGAACAAACGTCCCAGTAATGCGATAAGTCATGTCGAGCGGAAAAAATATCGGTCCGGCATAATTACGCGCCGCTTCACTATTCAGATCTTTCACCCGGATTCCGAGCCGCTGCCCGCGTTGGATCAAGTGCATTCGCAAGCTCCCCATCTCGATCACCGTCGGCTTACCGGTAATGTCGGCTTGCAGCTTTGCCTGGTCGAGCGATTCGCCACCGATCTTCGCCTGCACACCCTTTTGAAGCTCAACCGAAACAGCATCCCCTCGTAATTGAAACACGCCAGCGTGCGCTGGACCTGATGGAAGCACGATGGCGTTGTCGGCAGCGCTGCCGAAGGTGTTCGCACCCGGCTTCAGCCAAAATAATCCCGCCAAAACAAGCCAGTTCTGTTTGAGATCATCGACCAGTTCGCCTTTCCACTTTTCAAACGACTGCAGGTAAGCGGCATCGGGAGGCTGGATCGCACAAGCGGAGACGCAGAGTGCGATACCGGCAACTGCGACTGTAACTTTTCTCTGGAAAATCCGGAGCAGAAGTCCCCGACGACCGACAGCCGAAGACCGACGACTAAGATTTCTTCGCATATTCCCTCGGATCCGGCAACGGCTCCAACTCTCGTCCCGCAAAAATCTGCTTAAACTCATTCACCAGTGCCTCGTGAATTATTCCGTTCGAAGCCACAGTCTCGCGGCTCGCCAACTGAAACGGCCCGCCGCTGAAATCCGTAACGCGTCCTCCCGCTTCCTCCACCATCAGCACTCCGGCCGCAGTGTCCCACGGATTCAAGTTGAACTCCCAGAATCCGTCGAAACGCCCGCACGCCACCGAACATAAATCCAGCGCTGCCGATCCCGCCCGCCTGACCCCATGTGAGCGTAGCGTGATCTGATGATAAAAATAAATATTAGGATTTTTGTGACGTTTATGGCTGGGAAAGCCGGTGGCAAGTAGCGATTCGGCGAGTTTCGAGATAGTCGAGACACGAATGGCCCGGTCGTTAAGGTAAGCGCCCTTGCCGCGCTCAGCCGCGAACAATTCATCACGCGTGGGATCGTAACAAACCCCGGCGATCATCTGCTTATTCTTTTCCAGCCCCAGCGACACGCAAAAAACCGGAAACCCATGAGCGAAATTCGTGGTCCCATCGAGCGGATCGACATACCAGCGGAATTCACTGCCGGTGTCGCGTAGCCCTTCTTCTTCGCCCAAAACGTCGTGCGAGGGCCAATGTTCCCGAATCCGTTCGCGGATCAGCGCCTCTGATTTTCGGTCCGCCGCGGTGACCAGATCCGCGTCACCTTTGTATTCAATCTTTATGTTGCGGTCGAAGAACTGCATGAGCAGCGCGCCGGCTTCACGCGCAATCACGCTCATTGCAGGAACGTATTCGAATTTTGGCATCGTTGAGTTCAAGGGGTCAGTTTCGCAGATGTCGCCGGGTAAGGCAAAATCGCATCGCTTTCGCCTATTGAAGAGATTCGTAGAATCCATGCGGGAATAGCGTTCTGCTTGCTAAAGTATCTAGATTACAAATGCGCCTGGTCATCAAAGTCGGAACCAGTCTGATCGCTCCGGATGGCCGGATCGACACCAAACAACTGCGCTCGCTGGTCGATCAACTCGATCTCGCCCGCCACGAATTTCTCATCGTCAGTTCGGGCGCGATTGCCTCCGGCATGGCGAACCTAGGCCTGAATGAAGACCAGCGCCCATCGAGCGTTCCCTTGATGCAAGCCTGCGCCGCGGTTGGACAAAGCGCGCTCATGCACACCTACGAGCAATTATTCTTCGGCAAAAAGATCGTCGCACAGCTGCTGCTCTCTAACGATGACTTCACCTCGCCCGTCCGATATAAGAACTTACAGAACACGCTGAACCAATTGCTGAAGCTGGGCGTCGTTCCCATCGTCAATGAGAACGACAGCGTCTCCGTCCGGGAACTGGTTGGTGCTTTCGGCGATAACGATGAACTGAGCGCGCTACTCGCAGCTGCCGTCGAAGCCGACTGGTTGTTGCTACTGACCGACGTTGATGGCTTCTACGCCTCGAACGGCAAGCATCCGCGACTGGTTCGCACCATTCGCCAACTCACGCCGGAAATGGAAGCTCTCTGCAACGGGCACGGCAAGCTCGGTCGCGGCGGAATGCGATCGAAATTACGTGCCGCCAAGAGCGCGAGTGATGCCGGGGTGAACGTCGCCATTGTGAACGGCCACGATCCCGACGCGATCGCGAAGGCGATTGCCCGCAAGGCGGGGACCTACTTCCCTCCCAAGAAGGAGAAGGCCTGATATGGCGGGCACTACTGCTGTCGCATTCTCGACTCGGGAAAAGCTGGAGCGGGCGCGCCTGGCGTCGGCTGTGCTGGCGCAGTTGTCGACTTCGCAGAAAAACACTCTGCTCCTTAAAATTGCCGACGCGCTCGAAAAGCATGCCGGCAGAATTCTCCGTGCCAATGACGAAGACATTCAGCGTTCCAATCTCGCCGGTGCAATGCGTGACCGCCTGCTGCTGACTCCGGAGAGAATTTCGCAAATGGCAGCTTCAGTCAGAGATGTTGCCGCGCTGGCTGATCCCGTCAATGAAGTTCTCGAAGAGTGGACTCGCCCTAATGGCCTTCGGATCCGCAAAGTACGCGTGCCGCTGGGCGTGGTGGGAATCGTTTATGAATCCCGCCCCAACGTTACTGTCGATGCCGCAGTTCTATGCCTCAAAACCGGAAACGCGGTTGTGCTGCGCGGTGGCAAAGAAGCGGCCGCCAGCAATCAGGTTCTGGCCGAGATCATGGCCGGAATCGACGGCCTGCCTTCGGGCGCCATTGAGTTACTAGACTCCGGCAGCCGCGGCAGCGTACAGGAACTCATCCGCGCCCGCGGCGTTGTTGATGTCGTGATCCCTCGTGGCGGGCCGGGGCTGATCACCCACGTAATGGAAAACGCCCTGGTCCCGGTAATTGAAACCGGGGCCGGTAACTGCCACATCTTTGTCGATGAATCCGCCGACTTCGAAATGGCGAATCGCATCATCCTTAACGCTAAAACTCAACGGCCTTCAGTCTGTAATGCGGCGGAGAAGTTGCTGGTGCATTCGGCGATCGCATCGAAGTTCATTCCGCAGGTTGTCGGTCAACTGGGCGCCGCTGGAGTAGAGCTGCGCGGGGATGAAGCAACCCGCCAAATCGCGCCGGGCATTCTACCCGCGACAGAACAGGACTGGAGCCAAGAATACCTGCGCCTGTGCATGGCAATCCATGTTGTTCCGAGCTTGGAAGAAGCCATCGATCACATCAATCGCTATTCGACGAAACATTCCGAAGCCATCGTTACGTCAAACGAAACTAACGCAAATAAATTTCTGCATCAGGTCGATTCCGCTGCGGTTTATTGGAACGCGTCCACCCGGTTCACCGATGGCGGCGAATTCGGCTTCGGCGCCGAGATGGGCGTGAGCACGCAAAAACTCCATTGCCGCGGTCCCTTCGCGCTGAGAGAACTGACGTCATCTAAATATCAAGTGATAGGAACTGGTCAGGTGCGAGATTAGAAGTTCCGCAAATTACAGTCCAAGCCGGACTATTGCCTCTCTGGCGGTGACAATCGGGATATCCTCGATTTTTGTCAAAGACAAGAGATCTGTTTTGTCTCCACTAATCAGCAGGCTCGCTTTCCCGTCAACAGCGGTTTGCAGAAACACATCATCATCTGGATCGCGACTCATTCTGACGTTCGACGTTAGCTCAACGCGATGGGTCTGATAAATCAGATAAGCTGCGATAGCGGCGATAAATTCATCTGATATTTTTTCGAACTTCCGGATGCGGGGATAGTCCAGCACTTGCAGATACTCTTCGATGATAGGATCGGAAACGACGTGAATAGCGCGCTTTTGACGGATGGCGCGAAGAATTTGGGCGGGCGCACCTGAAGCTGAAATCAAACCGCTAACAAAGACATTGGTGTCAATTACCAACCGCGGAGGATCAGCACTCACCTCCGGCCTTTTCTGACCGCCTTTACCGCCTTGGCCACCGCAGATTTGATTGAACTCTCAGACCGGTCGCGATTGGCAGATTGCACCTCGTCAATCGCCTTCCATGAGTCAAGCGTCTTAAGAGTGCGGCGGACGATCAACGCTTCGGCGAAAATTCCACTGATAGAAGTCCCACGCTCGAACGCCTCGATCGCTACTTCTTTGTGTACCTCGGCAGGAACACGAACATGAATTTGGCCGTTGAATCGCGACATGACTATACCACTATACCATGGTATATGTAAGAATACAGTGGCCCGTGGGTCACGGACGCTCGCCAGACCTGGACGCCTCTTCACGAACCATGTAATCCTGGGCCTCCACGCCCGCGATACTCTACGTAACGCTTACTTCCGTGTACGTGCCGTACACCTGCCGCAGGGCTTCGCAGATCTCGCCCACCGTCGCGTAGGCGCGCACCGCATCCACGATGTAAGGCATTGTGTTTGCCGACGAGATACTGCCCGTAGATCCAGCCCCAGGCTCTTGCGCAGCTGCTCTTTTTAGCTCCTCAAGTCTGCGTCGCACCTCTTCATTCGACCTGCTGGAACGTAATTTCTTCAACTTCGCAGTCTGTTGCTCGCCCACCGATTCGTCGATGTAGAGCGTCTTCGGCGATTGTTCGTCGATCGCGAATTCGTTCACCCCGACGATGATTTTTTCCTTGGCTTCGACCGCCCGCTGATACTGATACGAAGCCTCTGCAATTTCCTTCTGTGGATACCCACGCTCAATCGCCTTAACCATTCCGCCCATGGCATCCAGTTTGCCGAAATAATCGAAGGCGCCCTCTTCCATTTTTAAAGTTAAATTTTCCAGAAAATACGAGCCCCCAAGAGGATCGACCGTCTGCGGCGCGCCGGATTCATAAGCAATAATCTGCTGCGTCCGCAAGGCGATGCCTGCCGCTTCTTCAGTTGGCAGCGCCAGCGCTTCGTCGTATGCGTCAGTGTGCAGTGACTGCGTTCCGCCCATGACCGCCGCTAGCGCCTGGATCGCAACTCGTGCAATGTTGTTCATCGGCTGCTGCGCTGGAAGCGAAACTCCGGCTGTCTGAGTATGAAAACGCATGAGCCAAGTGCGCTGGTTCTTGGCATCGAAACGATCTTTCATCACCCGATACCAGATTTTGCGCGCCGCCCGGTATTTGGCAATCTCTTCAAAGAAATCGTTGTGCGCATTGAAAAAGAAACTTAGTCGCGGGCCAAAGTCGTCCACCTCAAGGCCGCGACGCTGGGCCCACTCGACGTATTCGACCCCGTCATACAGCGTGAACGCCAGTTCCTGCAGCGCCGTCGAACCCGCCTCGCGAATGTGATATCCGCTGATAGAAATAGTGTTAAAGCGCGGGGTAAATTTCGAGCCAAACTCGAAAGTGTCGATCACCAGCCGCATGGATGGCGCCGGCGGATAGATGTACTCCTTCTGCGCAATGTATTCCTTCAAAATATCGTTCTGAATCGTGCCCGAAATTTTCTTCCAATCAGCGCCCTGTTTTTCCGCTACCACCAGGTACATCGCCCACAGAATCGACGCCGGCGAGTTGATGGTCATCGAGACCGTCGTTTTCTCGAGATCGATTCCATCGAACAGTATTTCCATGTCTTCGAGCGAGTCGATGGCCACGCCGCATTTTCCGACTTCACCCTCGCTCGCCGGATGGTCCGAGTCGTAACCCATCAACGTCGGCAAGTCGAACGCAACCGACAACCCGCTGCCGCCGTGCTCCAGAAGATATTTGTAGCGTTGATTGGTCTCCTCCGGAGATGCGAAACCGGAAAACTGCCGCATGGTAAAAAGCTTGCCCCGATATCCCGTAGCATGAATCCCGCGCGTGAAAGGCGGTTGGCCGGGATAGCCAAGATACTTCTCGTACCCCCAGTCTTCGGGAAGATCGGCTTGCGTGTAGAGCCGGCGGACCGGAACGCCAGAAATGCTGGTGAACCGGGCGCGTCCGCTCTCATCAAGATTTGCTCCGGTAGCAGCGCCGATTGGCTTTTCGGGAGACTTTTCAATCACCGGCAATAGCGTCTTCTCTGCCCAACTCTTTTCTGAATCGGAGGGATGGCGATTGTCAGTGACATCCGCGATGGGCGACTCGGTCACCGGACTTTCAGGATTCGTTGATGGATTCTTCGCCATTTATTTTCCGTTTCCTGTCAGATCATAGGAGAGGCGGGGTGCGGGAGCAAGGCAAGGAAGCGACCGCTTGGTCGGTGAACATGATTGATGAATTGTCGAATCTGCAAATTGGCCAAATTACAACTCCGACACGCTTTGAAATGGAATTCGACACTCCGTAAATTCGACAATTCGTCAATCCTTTTTCTTTCGAGCCAGTTCCCACGCTTTTGCATATTTCCACGAGACGTAAACCGCGTGATACATATGCAGCAGAAAGCCTTCGCGGCCATCCAGAAATCCGAGACGACAAATGTAGTTGTAGATAAACGTTAGCTTTGGACGCACGACGATGTTCAGCAGACTGAACCCGCGATGACCTTTCGCGACCGCAACTTCCGCTCCGGAAGACGAATAGCTGTTCATGTGATCGATGTAACCGCGCAACGTCGGATAGGCATTGTGAATCAGTGCGTGTTTTAGCCTGTCGGTCGGACCATTCACCTTGATGGTGGGATGCGCGCCGTACTCTTCGAATTTTCCCGCTCCACGACGGATCAGGCGCAGCTTAGGGTCGGGATAAAACCCTCCATGCTTGATCAACCGCCCCAAAAAGAAATTCCTCCGAGGGATGTAAAAACCGCAAAGATCAGGTTCGTCGAGGCCGTAAGCGAGTCCGCGGCCCCGAAGCTCTCTGGAACGCGCATCGGTGTCAACGGGGAATCCATCCCGATTCCACTGCTCGATTGCTTCAAGTACCCACAAGATCTCACTGCAAAGTTCGTTCTCCAGCACTTCGTCTGCATCCAACTGCAATACCCAATCGCCGACGGCTTTTTCCATCGCGGAATTCTTTTGCGCGGCAAATCCCTTCCACGGCTCAGCGAAGATTTTTGCTCCGTGCGCACGCGCAATTTCCAAAGTGCGATCGGTGGATCCTGAATCAACCACGATAATTTCGCCCTGCCCATCACGCACCAGGGGCTGCACACTTTCCAGGGTGCATGCCAAATTGGCTTCCTCATTGAGAGTGATCAGGGCAACGGAGATTTTCACGCTCCATGAATATACCGCGATTGAATGGGCTCCCGGTCGAGCCTCCTCCGCGGAGTACGTGACTCAAATGGCACCATCTCAGCAAACAAAGCGCGGAGTTACGCACTCCGCGCTCAAGTCGCATTCGGTGATCTTCTCTTCGGCCTATTGAGCGTTCGCAACCGAGGCGATCGTTGTAGTTGGCTGCGCTCGCGTCAATCGCGCAACTTTTGCGGATTTCGGCGTAGCATAATTGAGGGTCGTCCCGCCATCGCCCAGGCATAGCGCTTTGACGTAGACTTCGCCTCCCGATCTTTCCAGTACCAACTTCATCCCCTGCTTTGGTTTTGCGTCTGAAATGCTTTCTGCCATCGCCATGCCGCTCCATTCTGATTCTTTGGAGCGAACAGTGACCAGCGTTCCCGAAGTATCTGCATCCATGGTGAATTCGTAAGCGCCCGGGGCGAGAAGTAGTGTGCCCCAGTGGGTATTCGCTTTCAATGTGAAATTTCCACGCATGGTCTGCGCGGTTGCCAAAGTTGAAAGCAGGCTGAGGGTGGATAGTGTGAGGAATACAACTCGAACTGCGAAATGCTTTCCATTCGGTTTCATATGATCTCCTGTTGAGCTGGAAAGACACGACGGCGCACGCCTAGGCGGCGACGAAGAGTCTTCAGTTGTCGGGGATGACTACGAGGTCCGGATGGTTCTAATTGCCCAACCTGGGCTGCGGCCGAACTACTGGGTCCGTCTTCCCTACCACGCACTGATTGGAAGACACTTTCAATATGTCAGAGCAGGAATAGAGAGTCCAATTCAAAAAATCTATGGAGCAGATGTGCCTGATTTGGTCGTCTTTCAGAAAAAAAGAAAGACCGCCGAAGGCGGTCTTGGTAAATCTTATTTTTTCGGGCGATCCGCAGCTGCCCCCGACACCGTTACGAAGCCACTCCCGCGGGCCCTGGCTGAGGCTGCTGGTGAGCTGCGGCGGTAGCAGCTGCGGCCTCATTCAGAATTCTGTGATGAATGGTGAAGAGCGCAAGCTCCAGCCGGTCTGACACGCCGATCTTGTCATAGACGTTCCGCAAATAATTCTTGATCACCTGCTCGGTCGTTCCCAGCTGGGAAGCGATTTCTTTGTTCTTATATCCCTGGACGATCAGGGCGACGATTCTCAGCTCTTTCGCTGTCAGCCGGTCGCGCACCCGCAGCCCGACCATATCGTTTTCTGTCAGTTCGCTGGGCACCGCGATGTCTTGTATCCAGGTCTCGCCTCGCGCCACTTTGCGGACACAGTCAACCAGAGCAGAGCTAGTAACGTTCCGGTAAACAACCCCATGCGCGCCCGCCCCCATATATTTTTGCGCGCTCTCGCCGGTATCGCCCAGCACGACCACACGCGTACGCACTTTATTGGACGCCTGCACGACCGCGCTAAAGTCAGTGTGAAAGCCGCCCGCTACCACCAGCACCGCGGCGCGGAATTTGTCGAGCGCCATGAACATCTGCTCGGCAGTCTGTGCCTGCGCCACAATGCGCATTTCATCTTCTACCGCCAGCACTTTGGCGATGCCTGCACGAAAAATGGCCTGGTTATCGGCGAGAATCAGTTTTAGCATTGCCTTAGCACCTCACAGTTACGGCTGGCGTACAAAATCGTAAGTGTCAATCACGCAGGCCACGCCCGGCGCTTCCCCGCCTTCACCGGCCGCATCTTTTCTCACCACGCGACCTTTGCATTGCACGATCACTTTTTCATTGGCTCCGGTCAATTCCTGCGGCAGTGCAATCTCGAATTCCACGCTCGACCCGATATCGAGCGCAGGGTTGCCGCGAATATAAACGCCCGCGGCGCTCATGTTACCGGTCACGCTTCCTTCTTCGGCGCCGTGAATCTTGATCGGCAGTTCCAGCGGAAATCTTTTTCCC
Source organism: uncultured Acidobacteriota bacterium (assembly GCA_963702345.1). Classification (GTDB taxonomy): domain Bacteria; phylum Acidobacteriota; class Terriglobia; order Terriglobales; family Acidobacteriaceae; genus Gp1-AA145. Next base: position 853,701 of record CAVPCD010000019.1, read on the forward strand.
GTCCGTGCTTCGGACACAAGCCCTCCTTTGTTGAAGCCTTTCGTTCCTGAGGCCTCATTGGCCTGAAAAGCCAATACCATATGCCATCTCCTGGGAGCTCGATGACCTTTAGGGGTTTATACCACGGATTTCGTGGAGCATAAAGGGAGGAGTTAACGGTTTAGATAATGGCAGTGAAAATCCCAACAATAAAAAAGGCTGTGGTTGCTCACGCAATCGCAGCCCATTCCATTTAGCGACTTTACCGTTTACTCGCTATTGTTGTGGGGGACAATGCCAGCAGGTCGGCACAGGACCCTCGTTCAGCGCTTTGCTGATCGGGGCTGCCGCTGCTAGACAAGTACAAGCCACGCCTACCACCAGGACTAAAGCCCTGAATGCACGTGTCATATCTATCTCCTACATGCGGGTCCCCTGGGAGCGGAAACCCTAGTAGCAGGATTATAGCGGCACTGTCAAGGCAACTCCGATTTTCGTATTCGGTCGGAAAATCGACCGATTCACGCGAATGCGAAAAAACAAAGAATTAAGTCTGCCGGTATGGATTAGGTCAATTCGCTGCGGAAGTCAGGCATGCCCATCTTGGGTTTTTGAAAAAGCGCGATCCACCATATGCTCGAACATAGGAATCAGCGATTCCGGCTCACTGTGAGGCTGAATCTCCATTAATGCATTCTCCCAACGTTGGGGAACGAGAATAGGCATACCCAGATCCCGTCGATTCGATATCGAGTAGAGAAGCCATACCACAACAGCAACGTTGTAAACCGTCATTGTCGTGATGCTCAAAGTCTCGTTCGAAAAGTGACCTCCGGAAAATAGCGCATAAGCGACCAACTGCGAGGTTGCACAGAAACCGAACCCTATTGCAATACCAAAACTTGGCCGCCGCCAAGAGACACCCAAAGGTTTGCAGAAGGCGAGCAAAAATAGAAGCAGCCCGCACTGGATTACCTGAAGGCAACGTTTCAACATCAAAATGTTTCGCCCAATTGGATCAACCCAGCTGTGATCAGTGGAGACCAATACCGCCGAAACCAAGACCATTACGAGAGCAGCCCACTTAAACAGAGAAGTGCCCAAATCCTTCAAGGCATGGTATGGGCGAAACACATCCAGGTAAATCTCGTGAATAATTTTGAATTCAAAGATCAGGTTGATTAGTGCGCCGGCCCAGAAGGCGCAGAAATAGGCACGGGAAACCGCCATTTCGTAAACGGTAAATTGCACCGCGAAAATGAACATCTGAGCAATCGTGTATGCAAAAAAAACTGGGAACACCTTGTGCAGCCCTCGGCGTAACATCACTGTGGCTACCGCAACCGACAGCACTGGTTGCACAACCCAAAGGGCGGTCTGTAGTTGAGGGCTGGACATAATCGATTCAGTTTGCGGCCTGAACCTCTTAATGCACTATGGGTGGAACATTAGCAGTTTTCTAATCAGGTACCTACGAACTGAAGTAACCAAAGTGCTGGTTACTTCGTGAACCTTTGAGCAGCTAAGGTGGATTGAAATCTATTCAATAAAAACGAAGTAGGAGCTCGCCCAAGCAGCCGCCGGAATAGTTCCTCGCTTCTGGACCGTGAATACGACGCTATAGTCCGTGGAAGCCGAAAGCGTCTCGAGCACAGAGGCTGTGCTTTTCGGCGCGGCGGTTGCTAAATATCGGAGAATTCCATGAATGTCCCCAAAACACTCATAATCCTGCGAAATGAATGAGATGAGTACTCCGTCTTCAGCCAATCGCCAGACCAGCGAGGCACTGAGCGAAACCATCCGTTCGTAATTTGCGGATTGGAGCGCGCCCTGAGGGGGGTTGTCGAACACAACTCTTAATCGGCGTTCATCCTCCCGCGAAAACTCCCTCACCTTGAGCGATCCCGACTTGGCCGTGGCCTTCCAGTCCACCTGCCGCGCCGGATCTTCAGGCAAATATTCCCGAATACGGTAAAGGTCAGAGCCAATTCCCCTCAGCCGAGCCTCAAATTGCCCGGTTATGACCGGCAGCAGTTCGAGCGCCTCTTGCGAACTGCATAATTCGGGATAAACCAGCACTTCTCGGGACAAAGCCGCGCGCCGGGTCTTAACCAGAAACGCAAATGGAAAGCGCGTCGAAAGGCTAAATCTCTCCTGGTAACATCCCCGCCGACGGAAATTCAACTTCACCGAGGCTTCCAGCCCGGAACCGGGTGGAATCAGTGGAAAATAGGCTGATTCGTGAAACACCCCTGAGGGATTTCCAACCGCAACCCGGCGCAGCTTGCGGTCGGGCAATTGCAGCCACTGTTGCCCGGGGGGGCGCCACGGGGGCACCGGAAAAGTTGTCGCCACCAACTGCCAGCGTTTATTTTTAATTTTCTTTTCGATCGGCACTGCCGAGATCGAAAGCGAGGGAAACCATCGCCGTGTATTGCGAACGCAGACCGTTGCAGGGACTTCGGTTCCAGCAAAAATTTGTTCCGGAATCTTGACCTCAAGTTCCAGACTGTCCAGGCAAAAAGCGGACGCTACTCCCGAAACCGCAATTGCGGCCAGCATAGTGGCGACAATGATGTAGAGCAGGTTATTGCCAGTGTTGAGGGCGGCTATTCCAATGAGTAAAACCACCAGCACATACAGCATTCCAGCGCGGGTTACTTCGAAATCGAGGGCATCGCGCACCCGTCTGGCTCCCACTCGCCGCGCTAGATATGGCACCGTTCCCAACCCAACCGCAACCGCTGTCAGCAAGGCTAACGAAGCCAGAACCAATGTGGCGATTAGGTTTCCGGCGTCGCGGGCTGCGGTCGAAAAGATGGCCGCGGCGAACGCGATTGTTAGCCCGATGGTGGCAATCAGGAAACGCAACCACGCCCCAGAATTCTCGGTTCGAAAGCTGCTCGCCAGCTTACCCAGAAAGGCGGATTGTGTAGTTGCGCCCACTGCCAATTATCCGTTTCGAGCCTAACATTGAAACCCTGCGCTGTCAGGTTACCTACCGCGCAGGCCTGGCGGTATCGGTAGAACGAACATCCCGAAAAAACTCGCTCACAATCCGGCTGAATTCTTCAGGATTCTCTTCATAGGGCAAGTGCCCTGCACCCTTCATAACTGCTAGGCGGGCGCCCGGCAATCGCTGCGCCAGGATTTCAGCTGATCGGAGATCCACCACCCGATCTTTGCTGCCCCAAACCAACAAGCTTGGAATTCCCGCGATTTTCGGCAGGGTTGATTCGAGCTCTCTCATATCGGAATTCCAGGTCTGAACAATTTTGCCTGCATGTTCAAACACGCCCGGCCGGACTAAGGGGCGAATATAGCCGTCCAGAGTTTCCTTGGTGACGAGTCTGGGATCGCCCCACATCCGGCGAACGAGATATCTGTGCATGGGGTGCGCCGCTCGCGCCAATGTCGGGAATAGAAGAGCAACTAGCGGATTTCGCAATAATGCCAGACGCTTCCTTCCTATCCTGGACCATGGATTGGCCGGCGAAACCAACACCAGACTGCGAATTCGAGACGGTGCTGATCCCGCCAGCATCACGGCGGTCGATCCCGCGTATGAGCTTCCCACCAGATCGCAGGAACCGACTCCGGCAGCGTCTAGGAACGCCAGTAGCCGCCGCGCTGCGCCGATCAGGCGGAAGTCCAACCCAGCCCGGCACTCCGAAAAGCCGGCTCCCGGCATATCTGGCGCAAAAACCTCGTTTTGGCGCGCCAGAATCGGGATAACTCGTCTCCAATTGAATGAGTAGCCCAAGAGACCATGTACAAGGACGACCGCTGGACCTGAACCGGCCCGCCAGAACCGGATTTGCAACCCGTCGGCCTGGAGCCAGTTGTCGGAAATATCCGAAAAGGGTGAGGCTGACGGATTTGCGGGCCGTGTAGACATGGTTTTCAGTTCGCGTGCACTTCTAATTCGCTCACGGCGGGATTGGCTTCGGCGAGTCTCACAAAAAAGCTCCCTCAATACCGACCAAATCGTCGGTCAAGAATGGGAAAGCCATAGCTTTCAAGGTGCTAGAACACTTACAAAATACAGGATGCGAGGTTCCAAAAAACATAACCTGCGGCTCCTTGCGCCCCTATAATTATAGAAGCGCTTACCTTTATGGCACTTAGCTCGTCAATATCGAGGGTACCGGTGGCAGGGAACGTGCATCCCTCTTTTAGGACGGGTCCATCGCCTGTCCAACTGTCGTCCATGAACCGGGATTTTCAAATTCGCTTCACCGCCGGCTTCCTCGCCCTGTTCACGGCGGCCGCGATCACGCTCGCATGGATTAATTATCAGAAGGAGACCCAGTTCGTAGCTCCCTACGATGGCGTTTCCTGGGTCGAGCGCAACGGTGGTGTGTTCGCCGACCGGGTCGAGCCCGAAGGTCCTGGAGCGCGGGCAGGAATCGCCGCCGGAGATCGCCTCGTGACCGTTAACGGCGCCCCAGTTTCGGCTGTCGGCACTCTGATTCAAAGGATGTACGCCGTCGGGGCATATTTCAAAATCAGATATTCGCTGCAGAGAGGTACGTCCATATTTGACGCGGCCCCGATTCTTTCTGCTCAGGAACACACATTCAACAATTGGCTCCGGCTGATCGGCCTGATTTATCTAGGCATTGGTCTCTATGTTTTATTCCGCCGCTGGACCGCTCCCGGCTCAACTCATTTTTACGTTTTTTGCCTGGTTTCGTTCGCGTTCTGCTCATTTCACTTTACAGGTAAGCTAAATTCGTTTGATCGCACCATCTATTGGGGAAACATTCTCGCCAATATGCTGCAGCCGGCGCTGCTGCTGCATTTTGTGCTGACGTTCCCTGAGCGGTCCTGGATCTTAAAAAAATATCGCTGGGTAGCGACTTCGATTTACCTTCCTGGACTGCTGCTGCTTGGTTATCAAGTGCTCGCAGTCATGACTTCGCGTGCCAGTGAAACCTTGTTGTCGCGCTTAGATCGCGCCTGGATGGCGTACTTGGCGGTTTATTTCATCGCCGCAGCCGCCGTGCTGCTGCACAGCTACGGCGGCGCCCGAAGGCCGATTCTACGTCAGCAGCTGAAGTGGCTGATGCGGGGCACGATTCTCGCGATCTCGCCTTTCACATTGCTGTACGTGTTGCCTTACGTCTTCCCCGGCATAGGGTTCGCGCCGATGAAGTTATCGGTAGTGACGCTGGGCATTCTTCCGCTCACTTTCGGATACGCGATTTTCCGCTACAAACTGATGGACGTTGACCTGATCTTCAAGCGCGGTATGGCCTACACCCTCGCGGCCATGGCCATCGCCGGCGCGTATTTCACCGCCATCGCATTAGTTGGCAAGCTGGTGCAAACCCGTCTGCCTAGCGCAGGCACGACCGGCTTGGTGGTGGCCATCGTGGTAACAGCATTGCTGGCTGATCCGTTGCGCAAATGGATTCAAGAGCGCATGGACCGGGTTTTCTATCGCACTCGCTACGACTACCGCCATACGCTAGTCGAATTCGGCCGTGAGCTGAGCGCAGAAACCGATCTCGACAAGATGCTGACTGCGGTTGTCGACAGACTCTCGCGAACCCTGCTGGTCGATCGCATGGCAATTTTTCTTTCCTCGGGCGAGCGGGCCGGACAGTTTATTTTGGCCAAATCCTTCGGCATTCAGCAAACAGCTGGACTCGATCTCGATTTCCTTGGCATCGACCGCCCCGAAACCAGTGAGGGACACATTTTCTTCGAGAACACTCACTACGTTCCTCGCGAAAATGCCAACGCGCGCGAAACTATTTCTCGCCTGGAATTGAACTACTACATCCCGTGCCGCGCCCAGAAAGCAACGGTTGCGGTGCTTGGCCTCGGCAAGACCGTGACCGGTGATTTTCTTTCCAGCGAAGATGTTGAATTGCTCGAGACCGTCGCCGGCTACCTCGCGATCGCAATTCAGAACAGCCGCCTGTATGCGTCACTGGAGCAGAAGGTCACGCAATACGAGCGGCTCAAAGACTTCAACGAAAACATCGTCGAATCCATCAACGTCGGAGTCCTGGCAGTCGACCTTCAAGACCGCATCGAGTCGTGGAACTCGCAAATGGAAGTGATGTACGCGCTGCCACGCAGGCAGGCCCTGACACGGTCGCTGAGCGACGTCTTCCCGCCGGAGTTTATCGAAGAATTTTCGCGTGTCCGTCAAAGCCCGGGCATTCACAACCTGTATAAATTCCGCTTGCCGGTTCCGACCGGAGAAATCCGAACGGTAAACGTCGCCATCGCTCCACTGGTCACGAAGAAATTTAACGTCGCCGGCCGGCTGATCATCATGGACGACATCACCGAGCGCGTGGAGCTCGAACACCAACTCTCGCAGTCCGACAAACTTTCCTCAATCGGCTTGCTGGCCGCAGGAGTGGCGCACGAAGTCAATACGCCGTTGGCGGTGATCTCTTCGTACGCGCAAATGCTGTCCAAGCAAGTCCAGGGCGATCCACAAAAGAGTACGCTGCTCGAGAAGATCACGCGCCAGACTTTCCGCGCCTCAGAGATTGTGAATAATCTGCTGAACTTCTCGCGCACCAGCGGCGCGGAGTTCGCCGAAGTCGACGTAAACCGAGTGATCGTCGACACCCTGAGCTTGCTGGAGCACCAGTTCAAAACTGGCAGAATTCATGTGCAGGATGAACTGGCCGCGCATCTGCCCCCTATCCAGGGCAATGGCGGGCGGCTGCAACAAGTTTTCTTGAATCTGTTTCTGAACGCCAAAGACGCTATGCCGGACGGCGGCACTCTCAAGATCGCAACTTCGAATGGCGAAGGTGTCAGCGTCACTGTATCTGACAGCGGTTCGGGAATCGCGCAGGAACATATTCATCGCATTTACGATCCGTTCTTCACCACCAAGAGTGCCGTCTCTGAAGGGCAGAAACGCGGCACTGGACTTGGACTCTCAGTCACCTACGGAATTATTCAGGAGCATGCGGGCAAGATTCGCGTTGAAAGCTCTCCTGAGCAAGGCACCACTTTTTATATCGACTTCCCGATGATCCGAAAGGCGGTCAATGTCTGAAGCCGCCGTAATCTCCGGACGCATGACCGACTCTCCGACACAAGCGCAGGGTTGTGTTCTCATCATCGACGACGAGGCGGAGATTCGCGAATCTCTCCAAACTCTTCTCGAATTTGAAGGCTACGAAGTAGAAGCCGCTGCCAACGGATCCCAGGGTCTTTCTAAACTCGGCGATCGTCCGTTTGATCTAGTGCTCCTCGACCTAGCTCTACCCGATCGAAACGGACTCGAGCTTCTGCCCGAAATACGCGCTATCGATCCACAAATTGCAGTAATCATGATTACCGCTTACGGCACCGTGGAAGACGCCGTCCGCGCCATGCAATCGGGCGCCGCCAACTTCCTCCAAAAGCCCTGGGACAATGAAAAACTTATCGCTGACGTCCGCTCCGCGGTCGCCCGCCGCCGCGCCGAAGAAGAGAACATTCAACTCAAGCGCGCGCTGAAGCAGCGCTACAACTTCGAAAACATCGTGGGCAAGAGCGAAGTCATGCTCAAGATTTTTGACCTTGTGGCCCAAGTGGCACCCAGCCGGTCGACAGTCCTGCTGCAAGGCGAAAGTGGTACCGGCAAAGAGCTGATCGCTAAAGCGCTGCACCTGAATTCGCCTCGCCGCGACCGGCCTTTCGTTCCCGTGAACACCGGCTCAATGCCGCCCGACCTGCTCGAATCGACTCTGTTCGGGCACGTCAAGGGTGCCTTCACCAGCGCCATCTCATCAAAGCGAGGCCTGTTTGAAATAGCCGACCGGGGCACGCTGTTCCTCGATGAGATCGGCACCATGAGCATCGACACCCAGGCGAAGATCCTGCGAGTTTTGCAGGACCGCAAGTTCATGCATCTTGGCGGGGTTCACGAGATTCAAGTCGACGTGCGCATCGTCGCCGCGACCAACGTCGATCTCCGCCAGATGGTGCGCGAAGGCAAATTCCGCGAAGACCTTTTCTATCGCTTGAACGTCATCAGCATTGATCTTCCACCGCTGCGCCAGCGCAAAGAAGATATTCCATTGCTGACAGACTTCTTCCTGCGCAGGTATTCGGACGAGAACCAGCGCTCGATGCGCCGCCTGAACGCCGAAACTCTGCGTCAGTTGCTCAATTACGCGTGGCCGGGAAACGTGCGCGAGTTGGAGAATGTGATCGAGCGAGCGGTAGTGCTTTCCACCGGACCTGAGATCGGGCCCGACCTTCTCCCGGACCAGCTCTCCGGGCGCGGCACTTCCATACCGATGCTGGAAAATCGCGGCGACGCGTCTCTATTCGACGTAATGGAAGAATGTGAGCGGCACATCATTAATGACATGCTTGAGAAGTGCGCATGGAACCAGACCGAAGCCGCCGAGCGTTTTCACATTCCGCTTTCCACTCTCAATCAAAAAATCAAACGTCTGAACATCGAGATCAAGAAGAAGTCGAGAGAATAGCATTCTGCAAGAATCAGCCTGGAAGCTAACAGCTAACCGCTGAAAGCTGCCGCTCCTCTGCTATAGTTCCCTTCAGGCGCATGGAACTGAGCTTGCCCACGGACTACGCCAAAGAGAAAGTCAGGTCGGTACAGGATTACGCCGTCCTGGCAGTCCGGTCTCTGGGCAATCTGTTCAAACGGCCCCTCTACGTCGCCGACATGATCCAACAAGCGGACCTGATCGGCTTCGGTTCCCTGCCCATTGTGCTTGCAGCCTGTTTCTTCACCGGCGCTGCCTTAGCGCTTAATAGCGCTTCCACCCTCGATCGTTTTGGCGCAATGACCGTCATCGGGCAACTTGTGTCGGTAGGAATCGTTCGCGAGTTGGGTCCAGTGCTCGCAGGCTTGGTGGTTGCAGGACGCAACGCTTCCGGCATGGCCAGCGAACTCGGCTCCATGGTCGTCACCGAGCAGATTGATGCCATGCGGGCTCTCGGTACTGATCCCCTGAAAAAATTAGTGACGCCGAGAGTGGTTTCCACGATCACGATGCTCTTCTTTCTTACCATTCTGGGGGATTTGCTCGGGCTGATTGGCGGCGCGTTCGTAGTCAGCATGGTCCTGCGCCTGGATACCCACCAGTACTGGAACAGCACCTGGCAGACCTTGGAATTCTCCGATATTTTCACCGGATTGACCAAGCCCGTCGTCTTCGGCTTCATCATCGCCACCATCGGCTGCTACTACGGCTTAAACACCAAAGGCGGCACTCAGGGTGTTGGCCGCGCAACCACTGAAGCCGTAGTCGCAGCCATGATTCTCATCATCGCGGTAGATGTATTCATCACTCGCTTGTTGATGATTACTCTCGGAACCTAGAGCCAGCAATGTCTACGCCTACACTTCCGATTGAAAACCGGTCGCCTGCAGATAACCCGCCAAGTGGCGATGCGATCGTGTTCGAAAACGTCGAGCTTGCATTCGACAGCAAAGTTATTCTCGACCGCATTTCATTCCGGCTCGCGCACGGCGAGACCAAGTCCATTTTCGGGGTCGCGGGATCGGGCAAAAGCACGATTTTGAAACTCGCGCTCGGCCTGCTGAAGCCCGATGCCGGCAGGATCACGGTTCTCGGTGAAGACATTGTCAACATGACCGAAGACCAGCTGTTCGAATTGCGGCGCAAAGTCGGTATCGTGTTTCAGGAAAGCGCGCTGTTTGATTCGCTGACCGTGCGCGAAAATGTCGCCTACCGCCTGCTTGAAGAACGCAACATTCCCGAGCAGGAAATCGAAGAGCGAGTGCGCGAGGCTTTAAGCTTTGTCGAACTCGAACACACAGTGGACATGTATCCCTCAGAACTGTCTGGCGGCATGCGGCGCCGTGTAGGAATCGCGCGAACCATCATCACCCATCCCGAAGTTCTTCTCTACGATTCGCCGACCGGAGGCCTGGATCCAGTCACCTCTAACACCATCATCGAGCTGATCGTGAAGCAGCGCGATGTTTATAAGACCAGTTCTCTGCTGGTGACTCACCGGCTGCAGGATGCATTTACGCTGGGCACGCACTACTTCGATCGCGCTGAGAACAAGATGAAACCGCTGCCGCCGCATACCCGAGCCGCAGTTCCAATGGGATTTTTGATCCTGCGAGATGGGCACATCATTTTCGACGGCGATCTGAAAAGCCTGAGAGAAACTCAGGACCCCTACATCCGCGAATATATTTCGTAATTCGGTGTGGGGCGGGCGCCCACGCCCGCAAATTATGCCTTTGCCGCTGCAGCCCGCCTGGCTTCTGCTCTCTTAAGCATCATCTGCAGGCGCTCGCGGCCATCTTTCGTTCGCGTGGCAACTTTCTCAACGCGCGTAAATCCTTGCGGAATGTTGGCTTTCGCACGAACCTCCTTCAGGAATGGCTGCAGCTTCGCAAGGACAAACCACATCTCCCCACAGCTGTCCCAGAAAAGTTCTTCATTTACGGCGCCACGCAGAACAAACGACGCAGCCATATCCCAATAACCGTTCACCTGTCGAAACCAGGCATTTTCGGGCGTTCCAAAGGCATTGATCACCTGAAGAACGTCATCAGCGTTGCGCGGCCACCATCCCGCATACCAGGCTCGCGCCTTGCGCATTTCAGCTTCGCGGCGCAGATCGTAAAGCCGCATCATGATTTGGGCGTCTTCGGCAGTAGCTTTCTTCGGCATGGTTTTTCCTCGTAACGTTCAAGAAAATGGGGGAACGGGGGTCTCGCCCGTTCAGTCTAGGCTTCCGCTTCTTCTCCAGCGCCAGTCGCAGGCGCTGGCCCTGCATTCTCGTTCGGCCGCTCGTACTCGCATTCTTTATTCGGACAGGCGATCACCGGCCCCGACTTCAAATATTTCTCGACCAAAAACTCGCTGCCGCAACTCGGGCACTTCTCCGCAATCGGCTTGTTCGCAGAAGTGAACTTGCACTTGGGATAATTACTGCAGCCATAAAAAGTATTGCCCTTGCGTGCACGTTTCTCAACCAGTTCCCCGTCTTTGCACGTCGGGCACTTTACGCCGACGAAGTTCTGCTTTACATACTTGCACTCGGGATACCCGCTGCACGAAGTGAACTCGCCATAGCGCCCGTGCCGGATCACCATATTTCGCTGGCACTTGGGGCAAAGTTCTTCGAGCGTAATATCCGGCACTCGTTTGCCTTGATCAAGTCGCCGCGTCGTCTTGCAATCCGGATAACCCGTGCACGCCATGAACTGGCCGAATCGCCCGCGCTTCAGCACCATCACCCGGCCGCAGTTCTCGCAATACTCTTCCTGCGTAGTCTCCTGAACATCCGCGGTATCCAAGTCTGGCAAGTTGATGGGGTTTTCTTTAGTAAACGTGCAGCTGTTCGGATCTTCCTTATCGTAGGAAGAGCACGCATAAAACGAACCGTGCTTTCCCCACTTGATCACCAGCGGAGAGCCGCAGCGCTCGCACTTTTCGTCCGTGGGCTTCTCCATACGCTTGATATTCTCCATGTGCTTGGCGGCGTATTTGAGGTCCTTCTCGAACTTCTTGTAAAACTCGGCGAGCGCGTCCGTCCAACCTTCTTTGCCTTCTTCGATCTCGTCCAGTTCTTCTTCCAAACGCGCGGTGTACTGCACATCGAAAATGTCGCGGAAATTTTCCACCAGCAGATCGGTGACTACCAGCCCGATTTCCGTAGGCGTAAACTTTCCGCCGATTTTCGTCACGTACTGACGTTCCTGAATCGTGCTCAGAATCGCGGAATACGTAGATGGCCGGCCAATACCGCGTTCTTCGAGCTCCTTCACCAGCGAGGCCTCGTTGTAACGCGGAGGCGGTTCGGTAAAATGCTGCTCCGGATTCAAAGACTTGAGCGTCAACTTCTGCCCGGCTTCAAGCGGCGGCAGTTTGTGCTTCAGTTCCTCATCTTCCTCGTCCTTGCCTTCCTTGGCTTCTTCATAAACTTTGAGGAAACCGTCGAACTTAAGGATCGATCCGGTCACGCGGAACCAATAAATGTCTGATCCCGACTTGGCATCGATATCGACGGTCGTCTGATCAAATACCGCAGGCGTGATTTGCGACGCCACAAAGCGCTGCCAGATCAGCTTGTAAACTTTGAACTCATCTTCTTTTAAGTACTGCTTGATCTGATCAGGATGGCGCATCGCCGACGTGGGACGAATCGCTTCGTGCGCGCCCTGCGAATCTTTTTTCTCTTTGAAAGTATTCGGCGCCTGCGGCAAATAGTCCGGCCCGTAATTCGACCCGATGTACTCGCGCACTTCGGTCAGCGCTTCCGGCGCAACCCGGGTCGAATCGGTTCGCATATAGGTGATCAAGCCAACGGAACCTTCGTCGCCTATATCAACGCCCTCATACAATCGCTGCGCAATCATCATTGCGCGCTTCACGCTGAAACGAAGTTTGCGCGACGCGTCCTGCTGTAGTTTGCTGGTGGTGAACGGCGGAGTCGCATTCCGGCGGCGTTCTTTCTTTTCGGCGCTGCGGACAATCCAGTCCGCGTTCTCAAGCGCAGTCCGAATTTTTGTAGCTTCTTCTTCGTTCAGGACTTCGATCTTCTCTTCGCCCTTGCCCAGGAATCGCGCGTCAAACGCAGGAGGTTTGGCGGCGGCAAGGTTAGCGTCGATCGTCCAGTATTCTTTTTTCTCGAACGCTTTTATTTCTCGCTCGCGCTCCACGATCAACCGCAGCGCAACCGTCTGCACCCGGCCAGCGGAAAGCCCGCGCCGAACTTTGTCCCACAGCAGCGGCGACACCTGATATCCCACCAAGCGATCGAGCACGCGGCGCGCCTGCTGCGCGTCCACCAAATGCTGATCGATGTCACGAGGATGTTCAAAAGCCTCGCGGACTGCGCGTTGGGTGATCTCGTTAAAAGTCACCCGGCGAAATCTCTCGTGCCCGTTCTTTTCGCCTTTTTTCTTTTTCTTCTTCTTGCCGTCGCCCAGTTCTTCCGCGAGGTGTGCCGCGATGGCTTCGCCTTCACGGTCCGGGTCAGGCGCCAGATAGATCGTGTCCATCCCCGCAGCCAGCTTCTTCAGCTTGGCGATGACCTTCTCTTTGCCGGGAATGACGATGTACTCAGTCTCGAAATCGTTGTCGACATCGACACCGAGGGTGCTCTTGGGCAGATCTTTCACATGCCCGAGCGAGGCCTCGACCGTATAGCCCTTGCCCAAATATTTTTCGATGGTCTTCGCCTTGGTAGGCGACTCGACGATGACTAAACCCTTTGCCAATGTGTTCCTCTATTTCTAGTGTTGGTTTTGAAGCTAGCACGAATGGGACGAAGCTGTCAGCTATCAGGTGTCAGCTATCAGCACTCAGCTGTCAGCTCTGCAGGTACGAATCAACGATGCCAACATCCTTTTCACCTCGACAACTACCCCCGAAAGACGCTCGTAATCGACTGCCTGAAGAATTCGAAGATCCCGAGCCAACAGCAGGTGATATTCCAGTTCACTTGCTGAACCGATCGCAATTTGAAGAAATCGCCCGAATTCGGCATCACCCTTCCTGCAGCAGCCTTCGGCGATGTTCGCTCCTATTGAAGCGGACGCTCGACGCATTTGGCTCGTCAGACCGTACAATTCGTCTTTCGGGAATAAGCGGCTCGCTGTGTAAATATCAATCGTGACGGCGTGAGCTTTCTCCCACACTTTCAAATTTCTGAAACTCTGCATTCCGCACCTCCGCCCGGGCTGATAGCTGACAGCTGAGAGCTGATAGCGCTTCGTTAAAAGCTTCTTACAAAATTTTTGCCCGGCAGCTGCTTCACTTTCCCAGCCAGCTCCAGTTCGAACAACGCCGCGAAGATTTCGGAAGAAGACAGCTCCGCTTCCAACTTCTCGATGATCTCGTCCAAGTGCTGCGCCTCATCGGCTTTCAGCACACGGTAGATCTTCTTTTCATGCGGAGAGAGCGAAGGTTCCTCGAATAAAGATGCAGTCTGGCCTGCCTGCGATTCAGGGCCCGGCTCGGGAGTAAGCGTAAGTCGCACATTCGCCGGGAGTTCCTCCCACACATCCTCCCACGTGGCCACCAGCTTTGCCCCCTGCTTGATGAGCGTATTTGGCCCCCACGAGTTTTTATTGGTCACATTTCCCGGAACCGCAAACACCTCGCGGTTTTGCTCCAGCGCGCAACGGGCAGTGATTCGCGTGCCGCTATATTCGGCAGCTTCGACCACCAGCACACCCAATGAGATGCCACTGATAATGCGGTTTCGAATCGGGAAATTTTGTGGGGCGGCGAACGTACCCAAAGGGAACTCAGATATCAATGCTCCACCAAAACTGAGTATCTGATCCGCCAATCTTGAATTTTCCTTGGGATACATCACGTCTACACCGGTACCGAACACCGCCACGGTCTTACCTCTTGCCGACACAGCACCGCGATGAGCGAATGTATCGACGCCACGAGCCAACCCGCTAAAGATCACGAGGTTGCGGGCAGCTAGCTCGCAAGCCAGCCGCTCGGCCATTCCCATGCCATACGGCGTGGGGTGCCGCGTTCCAACCATCGCTATCCCGGGACCAGAAATCGCCGCCACATTTCCGCGAACATAAAGCAGCAGCGGCGGATCATAAATCTGCCGCAGCTCCGGCGGATATTCCGGATCGTCCAGGCTGACAGTCTGAATTCCAGCCGCTGCCGCTTTTCCTAGCTCGTCCTGCGCAAATTCAATCGAACGGCCCGTCGCCAGTGATTGCGCCGCCCCCGCCAGTAGGCCGGCCGCCTCAAGTTCGGTTAATGAGGCCCTGAACACGCATTCAACTCCGCCGAAAAACTCGACCAACCGCTTCGCCCGGGTTGGGCCAAGGCCAGGAGTCAGGGTCAAAGCTAGCCACAATATTTGGTTCGGACGACTGGAAGCGGGAGCTGGAGATTCGGAAACTGCGGCGTTGGGCAAGAAGCCTCCTTGACAGTCCTGCCGACTGTACGCAGCTGGGAAAATTCGCGTCAAGGTTACACGTCACATGTTTGATAGTATTTTTTGATAGCTATTGCTTTTAGCCGTCAGCCTTTAGCTTGACCTTCGACTCTGGTTCATCGTCGTCGACGAACAGTCCGCATAGGGTTTGGCTAAAAGCTAAGAGCTAATAGCTAAAAGCTTCTTTATGCGCATTTCCGCCATTTCTTACCTCAACACCGCCCCGCTCATGTGGGATTTCGAACAAGGCGCGGCCGATGATCAGTTCGACGTTTCCTACACTATCCCGTCGCAGTGCGCCCGCGAGTTGCAAAATGGGAAAGCTGATATCGGAATAATTCCGTCAGCCGCCTACGCTTCAATTCCCGGGCTCTCGATTATCCCCGGCGTGGCAATAGCCTCGAAGCAAGCCGTGCGTTCAATTCTGCTGGTCAGCCCGAAGCAAATCGACGACATCCGAACAGTTGCCCTAGACAGCTCTTCCCTGACTTCGGTGGCTCTGACCCGCATCTTGTTCAAGAAGTACTGGGGCGGAGCCAGACAATTCAGTTCGCTTGCCCCCGATCTCGAAGGCATGCTTGCTGAAAACGACGCCGCCCTGCTCATCGGCGACCCTGCACTTCAGATCGACCGCTCGCGCTATTACACCTGGGACTTGGCAGAGGAATGGCTCCGCTTTACTGGCAAACCTTTCGTCTTCGCGTTCTGGGCAGTTCGCGACGAAGCGGCCAAATTGTCCGCTTTAGACTTAGCCGCGATTTTTCAAACGTCCCGCGATCACGGCCTTGAACCTGATAATTTGCGCCAAATCACGCAAACCTGGTCGAAGAAACTCAACCTTCCCGCCGCGGATCTGCATTCTTATCTCACCGAAAACATCTTTTATTATCTCGACGAATCCTGCCTCGACGGACTGCGCCTTTTCTACCGATACGCCCATGAATGTAAAGCTCTTCCACTCGCGCCTGAGCTGACTTTTGTGAGCCCAAGCCCGGCCTTAATCTGAAGCAGCCGCGATTCTTGTACCACTCTGCTGCGCGAAACTGCTTCTAACTCAACCGAATGCAGCCTTTTGTCTTCTCAACCGTGCTTCTCGTCTGGACGTGGCTAGTTCGCCTGGGTGGACCAGGACTGATCCTCCTCGGCATCGCCGACAACTCGATTATTCCTCTTACCGGCAGTATGGACGTTCTCACCATCTGGCTGGCCGCAGGACACCGCAATCTTTGGCCCTACTATGCGGCCATGGCCACGGTCGGCGCTGTGTTGGGTGGTTACATAACCTATGCCATCGGGCGCAAGGGCGGCAAAGAGGCCATCCAGAAGAAGATCAAGAAGTCGCGCGCAGACAAACTATTCAAGCGCTTCGATCGCTGGGGATTCAGTACGGTTGCGGTCAGCGCGCTGCTGCCGCCGCCGTTTCCGTTGGTTCCGGTTCTACTAACAGCTGGAGCCCTACAGTATTCACGCAAAAAGTTTGTGGCTTCGCTGACGCTTGGGCGCGCCGTGCGTTATTCCCTGATCGCCAGCTTCGGATCGATATACGCCCGGCAAATCACCGGCTTCTTCAACCGCTACTACAAGCTGGCTGTGTTCATTCTGATCGGCCTCGCGGTCATCGGCGGTGTCTTGGCGCTGCGTGAATACCTGAACTCGCGCCGCGAGGCCGGATCTAAACGAGGGACGGCGTCGGCCAGCCCAAAAGCGGCATAAGAGAAAGTCCAGGTTCAAAGTTTCCTAGGTTGCAAAGTTTCAAGTAGCCGCAGCTGTCTCACGCAGGGATGTCGAAAGCTCGTCGTTCCCTCCCATGTATCCACAACTTTCGAAACCTTGAAACCTTTGAAACCTGCACCTCGGGTTTCGGTCTCGTATAAAATTGATGCAGCCATGTCCCTCACCCACGCCCAAGCCCTCGACCTTTACCGCTCTGACGATCTCATCGGGATCGGCATGGAAGCCGACGCCGTGCGCCGCCGTCTGCATCCCGAAGGCGTCGCAACTTACATCATCGATCGCAATATTAATTACACGAACTTCTGCACCGAGTACTGCACCTTCTGCGCGTTTTATCGTCCGCTGAAGGGTGCGAAGGCGAAAGAGGGATACATCCTCGACCTCGAAACCATTTACGAAAAAATTCGCGAGACGGTCGAACTCGGCGGCACCGGCGTGCTGATGCAGGGCGGCCTGCATCCAGATTTAAAGATTGATTGGCACGAGCGCATGTTGCGCGGAATTAAACAGCGCTTCAAAGTTCACCTGCACTGTTACTCCGCGTCGGAGATCATCGCCATTGCCGAGTACAGCGGCCTCACCATTCGCGACACGATCGCCCGCCTGCGCGATGCCGGCCTCGACTCCATCCCCGGCGGCGGCGCCGAAATTCTGGACGACGAAGTTCGCCATCGCATCGCGCGCCTGAAGTGTCTCACCGAGGACTGGCTCAACGTGCACCGCACCGCGCACCAGCTCGGCATGCGCACCACGGCGACCATGATGTTCGGCGTCGGCGAAAAACACGAGCACCGCATCAATCACCTGCAGGCCATCTACAATTTGCAGGAAGAAACCGGCGGCTTCACCGCATTCATCCCATGGACGTTCCAACCGCAAAACACCGCCCTCGGTGGCCGCAAGTGGGACGAAGCCACCGCCGTCGAATACCTGAAAAACCTTGCCATCTCACGCCTTTTCCTTACGAATTTTCTGAATGTGCAATCGAGCTGGGTCACGCAGGGACTCAAAGTTTGCCAGCTCGGCTTGCGCTTCGGCGGCAACGACGTCGGCTCGGTGATGCTCGAAGAAAACGTGGTCCGCGCCGCCGGCGTGACCAACTGCACAACTGAAGAAGAGCTGCGCAGAATTATTCGCGACGCCGGATTCAAACCGGTACAAAGAGACACGCTGTACAGAACCTATTTCCTGAACTGACAAAACCCGTGTGGATTCCGCACAAGCCATGGGGGTCGGCCACTCCTGTCCGACCATGCGTGAGCGTAATAAAAGCTATGAGGACTGCCGTGAAAAAATTGCACCTTGCATTTGGATTTTCAGTATTGTTCCTAGCATCCATTGCCGCCCACAGCCAATCGCCTTCCGATACGACCCTGACAGCCAACCCGGTCTTCACAAAAAATTGCGCAAAGTGCCACGGCGCTAATGCTGAAGGACGCCACTTCCGAGGTCCGTCGCTGATTTCTGAGAAGGTTGCAGCCGCATCTGCGGATGAGCTACGCAACATTATTACCAACGGCAAAGGGCACATGCCCAAGTACAAGGGCAAGCTCGCGTCGGACGAAATCGACACGCTGGTTCAGCAAGTTAAAGCCCTGAACAAGAAATAATTGTTTCCGCAGGGACATCGTGCGGATCGCTAATTCTTTCTGCGCGAGATCAGCACAGCTGTTACTTACTCCAGCGGATTTTCCCATCGCAACCCTGGGAAGCGCGCAAAATCGCGATCGGTGGTTTGCAACCTTCCGCCATACTCGATAGTCAGTGCGGCGATCTGCGCATCCGACACCAGCGCTCCCGGCGCTTGCCCTTCCACAATCATGCGGCGCAGCAATGGCCAGTGATCGTCGCCGGGCGCCAGCAGGCGGACATTTGGTTGCTCCAGCCAGCGGTCCACAACTTTCACCGCCTCTTCAAGGCTGAAGCGCTCGCCCGGTATGCGCGGATTGGTCATAATTCGCAGGAATGCGCCGATAGTTTGCCAAGGCAATCCAACTGGCTCGGCTTGCGAAAACACGCCTTGAACAAAAGTACGAGCCTTTTTATGTTTAGAGGATCCGGTATCGTAGGCGTATAGAAGAATGTTGGCGTCGAGAACAATCATCGACGCGCCGGGCCTTCAATCGCGTCCAGCAACTGCTCGACGTTGTCGTAGCTGAGTCCAGAAGGCAGATCCAATTTTCGGGGAGTTACAACAAACGGCTTCCGCGGCGGTCGCGTGGCCGCAACCAATCCCAGCCGCAAAAAACGGTTTACGACCTCTTTGAATGACGCACCCGTGCGTCGGCTCTCTTTTTCGAGCAGGCGGGCAACATCGTCGTCCAGTGAAAGAGTGGTGCGCACATCATAATTCTAATTCTAAGACATCATGATGTCAACTGAGTGACACTCTGATGTCAGCTATTGGAAGTGTTACGCGACCACCGCCTGATACTCCTCGTACACTCCCTTGAAATCCGTAATCTGATGATTCCCTTCGAAGTGCCATATCCGCGTCGCCACTTCATCGAGCAAGTCTTCGTCGTGCGTGACCAGAAACACCGTCCCCTGATAACGCTGCAGAGCAATATTGAGCGCATTAATCGACTCTAGATCCAGGTGATTCGTAGGCTCGTCAAACACAAGGACGTTCGGCTTCAGCAACATGAGTTTGCAGAAGAGCAACCGGCTGGCCTCGCCACCAGAAAGCACTTCGGTCTTCTTATCGGCGTCCTCACGCGGGAACAGCATTTGCCCGAGCAGGCCGCGAATCTCCTCGTGCGCCGCCGAAAGGTCCCACTGATGCAACCAATCAAAGGCCGTCATTCCCGGTTCAATGAGCGCTTTGTGGTCCTGCGCGAAAAATCCAACCGCAGCTTCGTGGCCCCAGATGCCTTTTCCGTCGTCCAAAAATGCTCCATCGTAGCCGCTGGTCTTTCGCAATTCAGCTTCAGGAATGGTCGGCGAATTTGCCAGTAACGCATTCACCAAAGTCGTCTTCCCCGCGCCGTTGCGTCCCATGAGCGCGATCTTCTCCCCGCGAGTCACGCTAGCGGTGAAATTCTTGACTACCTTCGCATCCCCATAAGACTTGCTGAGATGTTCGACTTCCAGAATGTGCTTGCCCGACGGACGCTTTTGTTCGAACTTCAAAAACGGACGCTGGATATTCGACTTCGCCAGCTCCGTCACCTGCAGGCGTTCCACTTCCTTACGCCGGGATTGCACCTGGCTCGATCGCGTGCCCGCCGAGAATCGCGCAATGAAATCATTCAACTGCGCAATCTTTTTTTCCCGCTGCGCATTTTGACTTTCGATCTGCGAGCGCACCTGCGTCTTGGCGACGACCATGTCATCGTAAGTTCCGGTATAGGTGATGATGGTTTCGTAATCGATATCGGCAATGTGCGTACAGACCCGGTTCAAGAAATGGCGGTCGTGCGAAATGACAATCAGCACACCTTCAAATTCATTGAGAAACCCCTGCAACCAGTGGATCGAATCGAGATCCAAATGGTTGGTAGGTTCGTCGAGCAGCAGGGCCTGCGGATGCCCGAACAATGCCTGCGCCAACAGCACGCGCACTTTATGTCCTCCGGGAATTTCGCCCATTTTGCGTTCGTGCATTTCGTCGGGGATATCAAGCCCCTGCAGCAGAATCGCGGCATCGCTTTCGGCGGTGTAACCGTCTTCCTCGCCCACAATGCCTTCGAGTTCGCCCAGCCGCATTCCGTCGGCGTCTGTCATTTCCGGTTTTGCGTAGAGCTTGTCGCGCTCTTCAAACGCCGCCCACAGCCGCCGGTTGCCCATAATCACGGTATCGATCACGCGATAGCGGTCGAAGGCAAACTGGTCCTGGCTCAGCACGCCCAGCTTTTTCGGACGCACGACCGTCCCCTTCTGCGGCTCTTCCTCGCCCGACAGCAGCTTCATAAACGTGGATTTGCCGGCGCCGTTCGGCCCCGTCAGGCCATAGCGCTTCCCCGGCGTAAAGCCGGTAGAAACTTCGTCAAACAGAACTTTAGCGCCGTAGCGCATGGAAACATTGCTAACTGAAATCATGTTTTTAAGGGAACCGCGGGGAGGCCCGAAGGCGCGAACGCAGCTGCTCCTTATTAGGATATCACGGGGAGTTTATGTGGGTCGGACACTCCTGTCCCACGACCTGTGGCCACTTCCGATCAGCAGAATGGAGCAAAGAAAATGAACGTTCAAATCTCCTCAACTCTGTCATTCCGACCGCAGCAGACAGCCGCGAGAGCGGTGGTCTGCGGAGTGGAGGAACCTTGTGTTTAGTTTGCGCAGGATGAAAGGCCGACAGTGCCCCGCTTAGGCCCGCTCTCGGATTGAGTGGAGATGTCCACATCTCCCCAACTCTGTCATTTCGACCGGAGCAGATTGCCCCTAGGCTTTTGGGTCGCGCAGCGCTTTCTAGCGCTGCGGTTCAAATCGGCAAGATGACCGTCTTTAGCCGCTGAGGTAAAGCAGCGCAAAGATATTCTGGCAGCTGGCCCACTCAATCCCGATTGTGGCTTGAGTGGTCCACCCGCCATACGTGAGATTTTTCCCTGTTGAAAACCTTGTCAAGCCCCCTTACGCGGTAATTATCCCTTGACAACAAGTAGAATATATGGCAAACTGTCTGAGTGGTAAATGGCAGCGATCCCGACGGACGCGAAGGAACGGCTTGGGTAATATCGTGGGTGTTATCTAAAACCGTTCTTGTAGTCTGGCACAAGCTGCAATCAGCATGGAAAGCAATATTCTCATGAACCGCCGACAGACAATCCCGAAAGAACTGCGATACACGCGGAATCAGTTTGACGCTGAATTTCCGAACGATGATGTTTGCCTAGAGCAGATCAAACAGCAGAGATGGCCTAGCGGCATGATCTACTGCGAGACCTGCGAAAAGGACCGGAAGCACTATCGCGTTACAGGGCGCATGGCATACGCGTGTGATCGTTGCGGCCATCACGTTTATCCTCTTGTCGGAACTATTTTTCAAAAGAGCACTACCCCACTCCGCACATGGTTTCAAGCGATGTACCTCATGGGCTCGACTCGTTGCGGAATCTCCGCAAAGCAAATCCAACGTGAGACTGGCGTCACATACAAAACCGCGTGGCGCATGTTCAGGCAGATTCGTATGCTTCTCTCTGAGGATGTGCAATTGGAGGGAGCATCAGTTGAGATGGACGAAACGATGATCGGCGGACGCCGCCGGAAACGCACAATGTACGACCCTCAAAATAAGACTTGGGTTGCTGGCATCGTGGAACGCAAAGGCGGGCGCGTGTATGCGACCGTGATAGATGAGAACACCAAGAAGGTTCTACAGGGAATCGCGCAGGAAAAGATTCTGCCGAAGTCCGTAGTGTTCACCGATGACGCCGCGCAGTACCACGGCCTAGAGAACGACTGGATTCATCACCGCATCAATCACAGTCAGGGCGTGTACGTTATGGGCAACGTTCACACGAACACGATTGAAGGATTTTGGAGTCTAGTGAAACGCGGGCTAGGTGGGGTTTATCACAGTGTGAGCAAGAAGTATTTGCAGACCTACTTGAACGAGTACAGTTTTAGGTACAATCACCGCGCTTGCGGGAACCTGATTTTCCCCTTGCTTTTGGAGCGGGCTTCGCGACCGGAGTTGTTGAAGCCTTGCGTACCAGTCGAAAAAAATCTGACCGTGTAAACGGGCGTGATTCGGCGGTACTCGCCTTGTTGCTTTTTCTCATTTGACATGGAGTGTATCATGCTTGCCAGCGATGCTATACTGAGCAAGACACGAGGGTGTGCGGGTGAAGCCCCGCTGCGCATTAGCGCAAACGGGGCTCTCACTACGGCAACCGAGAACGTTGGCGCGTTCGCGATTGCGAGGACTACCATCTGGTACATGGCGGCCCTCCTTCCTCTCCTTGGGTTCCTTTCGGAACCTGGGGGAGCTTGAAAAACCCTCCGAAGGCGGGGTCACCCACATGGTGACCCCGTTTGCTATTGCATCGTCATTTGCGCTGCAACATGTTCTTTCTGCCGCGCTGGTTTGTGACCCTTACCTTTCGGCGGCCAATTCGGATTGCGCCTAGTACGAGCACTCCCAGTCAGGTGCTCAGCCGGAATGGTGAAGATATACATGTTGTCATCTTCGTTCCACTCGACGAGATACGAGCGAGTTTTGTCCCAGTCGTAGTTTATGAACCTGAAGAAAGTGACAGCAGAAAACCCAGCAGAATTACCCTTGCTAGCATAGCTGAGTTTGTAGGAGCGACTATCTTTCTTCCTGATCGGCTGTATACCGACGCGTCTAGAGTCCTTGTCCCACAGTAATAGGACATTATCGACTGCCAGTTGTTCGAACCTCTGGCCTGCAATTTTGTTAAGAGACATGCGTCCAGTAGCCATTAACGTGACCATCGGCTCGCCTGTACGAATTACTTGTCTGGTAAAGATTTCGAACCCCATATAGCCTCCGAGAAGCCGCTAGGAGCGGCATTGGTGAATTGAACTGATGTTTACGTTGGCGCGTGAGTAGATACTACTACAATCGCAGACCCGTTGTACATCGTTCCGTTAGTCCAGCACTATAAAAAGGTGCCCGGTATTGCAGACGTCTGCAAATAGGCAAGTAGAGCGGGCATATAAACGCTGTGGAAATCAGGTCGCAAAGTTATGGCGAACAGAGTTTGTTACCTTGTTCTGGCGGGATAATTGCCCCTTACGCGCTCGATGTCCCTTAAACCCCTCATCCAGCAAGGAATATAAACTTTCCGAACCTGGCACAATTTCCTTTTCAACCTGCTATTCTGGAATTAGAAGACAAATAAAAGGCGCAGCTAACGCTGCGCCTTTTGTGTTTTCCGGGTCAATTCGCACAACTGCGACCCATCTTATCGTCACGGCTGAAGCCGTGCCCTTCTCGGCCCGTCTCTCGCAAAGGGATCCCAAATGAAAAAACTAAAAAACACCAAACGCTGTGGCGAGCGCTCCGAAGCCGCCTTCCTCCACAAAGCCAGCGAACTCGGCTTCGGCGTCGCCAAGCCCTGGGGAGACTCCGAGCGCTACGATTTCATCCTCGACAACGGACGCCGCCTGCTCCGCGTCCAGGTCAAAGCCACTGACTCTCTTCGCGCCCGCGCCTACGAAACTCGCGCCACTTATACCGTCGGCAAAGGTCGCGCCGTTTACGGCCCACAAGACATCGACTTCCTCGTCGCCCATGTCATCCCACTCGACCTCTGGTACGTGCTGCCGGTTCGCGTGTGCATGCCCGCCCCCATGCTCCGTTTCTATCCGCATCGCAAAGCCAAAATCATGCGCCTCGAAAAATACCGCGAAGCCTGGCATTTGATGAAGCCGAAATCGCCTCGCGTCTCCGCCGGACGTTGAGATATTCCATAACAAGGATGACGGTGGAGCGACAGGCATCCTGGACCGTCCATATTGAAGCCCTGGGCTAGGACCTGGACCATATCGGCACGAGTGAAACTCGTGCCCTTCCCGGTTGAAATATTTCGTGATTTTTTGGTTTCGGGAATTTGGGTTGAGTCAAAAGAACGGCCGCCCTTCAGATGTTCGAGGTTACCCACCCTTTGAAAACCGCAAAGGGTGGGCAGCCTCAGCTTTTAATGCTGCAAACAGGTGAAGGCGGGCCAGCCCGCCGTCGAGTAAACCCAGTAGTTCACGTTCTTTCGCATTAGACGCTGTCAAGTGCCAAAGTAGTTACTGCGAATCCTTGTGCTAAACTACTGAAAGGCGAAGTACCTGCTAACCTTTGTTTGCAATGGGTTCCACAGCTTTTACACAGGCACGATATCACTCGTGATACTTTTTAGCCGTACTTCGTTCCCGCTCAAATGCCGAAGCTAACCATACCCGACCGTTTCCGCGCCGGAATTGCAAAGATTAGGCGATTGGATGATCGAACGGTTCAGGAAATCAGGAATGCACTCGATTTAAAGCGCGTCGAAGTTTCCCAAAAAAATGGAAACGGACTCGAAGTTCCTCGCGACCCCAATGCTGTAGCTTTGTCGGCAATTCGTTCAATTGCATCTGTTAACGTCGCGGAGTTCGGTCAGATTGCCGAATCTCTAGCGGGCTTGTACATGGCACGTTCTGTCCAAGACATGCCAGCGGATGATTTTCTGGAGCAAGTATGCGATGCGATGGAAACCCTGCCTGACGAAACGCTGCAGCTCCCGCATTCCGAGCGAGAACCATTTAAGGACAAGCTGCGAATTCTATTAAGTTCCGAAGCCTTTGCGGTTATAGCGAAGGCCTACGATCTTGCCACGGAGGAGCGCACGTTTTGTTCCTCCAGAATCCTTACAGATTTGAGACCTGTCTTTGGTTCGCGAGTTGAAGATGGGCCACAGGCAATGGTCGTTATGCACACTCTGAGGCTTACCTTTCACGAGGCACATAAGAAACACGAAGAATTCTTTGTGGTCCTAGATGCTGACGATCTCAAGCAGTTAAATAAGCAAATAGATCGGGCTGAAAGGAAAGCGGAAGCGCTTCGTTCGTCCGTAAAAGATGTTAGACTTTTTGGTCTCCCCCCAAAGGAGTAGCGTTTGATGGCAGCGAGAGATTTCTGCGCTCCAGTGAATCCATGGCTCGAATGGTCACACTCGCAGAGCGAGTCGCGAACGCGCACAAGTGCGCAATGGGTTATTGATAAGGACAGGAAGCCATTTCTGGATTTCTTTCTATCGCACGATGAGGTGGCGGTAGATGTTTCGAACGAAACGACTGCGGAGAAGTTTCGCAGGCTTGCCGATGAATGGAGCCGCTCAATAGGGAATATTTCCTCAATGACGGCAGTTGTGCGACATCCGAAATATCAAGAGATTATTGACCTCGGATGGGATGCCGTTCCACTCATGCTCATTGACCTACAAACTAATCACAGGTTTTGGTTCCCAGCACTTCACGAGATCACAGGCATTAGGCCGTTTGATGAGAGGGATGCTGGAAATAGTAAGATAATGATTCAAGCGTGGGTTCAATGGGGAAAACGAAAGCAACTCATTTGACCCGTGCATCCGCCACTCATTCACCTAGAATATGGGTTCAACAAACTCGCTGCTGCAGGATACGACAAGACCAGCGACCGCACAGGCTTTTTCCCCATACCTGGCGCGTATAACTGCATTGCTTGGGCTGCTCAAGACACTCACCATTGGTGGTGGCCGAGTCCTTATGAGTGGTGGCCCTTTTGGATAAAACCAAGACAGCCTAAGATACTTTGTTTCGTTAGGACATTCCGCTGGTTGGGCTATCGCATTTGCAAAAGCTCTCGCCGTGAGTTCGGTTTTGACAAAGTAGCCCTTTACGCGATTCACAATAGCCACGCTCCAATGCCACGACCTCAGATCCTGCAGGAATTGGATGATTTTTGGGAACCAACCCATATGGCGCGGCAGTTGAGCGACGGAACGTGGAGTAGCAAGTGCGGGCCAAATGAGGACATTACACACTACACATTGGATGCTCTTGAATCCTACGGTCCCCGCTACGGCTCGAATGACGAATACGGATGTGACGTTTTGTACATGAGACGTTTTACAGTGATCTCGCGGATCGTGCGGTTTTTCCAGTGGGTTGCCTACCACGTTTGAGTCGGTGAGTGTTGCTTCTGAAACGGATGCGCTTGGGCCGTTTTGCCCTTGAGTTCTTGGCAGGTGGCCCCATTCAAGCCCGGTTTTGGCTCAAGTGTGGCAGTACGTCGGGCAGGCTGGCTTACCCTTTTTTCGAATTCCGCAAACCACTCCCACTGAGGCTGTCCCACCCTTCGCGATTTTCGGAGGCTAGGGATCCCAGCTACACCTATTTAAAAATCTCTGCACTATACTTCGCTCCATGTCCATTCTTCGCGTTCTGCTCGCAGTGGTTGCGTTGAGCGCGGTGACGGCTGCACAGCAAGCCGCGTCATTTCCGACGGAAGATGGTGGGCTCATCTCTGCGGACCATTACGGCAAGGGCACGCGCGGGGTGGTACTTGCTCACGGAGGCCGATTTACAAAAGAAAGTTGGCGCGACCAGGCGCAGGCGCTGGCCGCACACGGATTCCACGTTCTGGCATTCGACTTCCGGGGATTCGGCGGCTCGCATGGTCCGGGCCAGGCTGACTTTGACACCGCTCCATTTCAAAAAGATGTGATCGCGGCGGTTCGCTACCTGAAAGCGCACGGCGCAGCAACCGTGTCGGTGGTCGGGGGCAGCTTCGGCGGCGGGGCTGCCGGCGATGCATCGATCGAATGGCCGGGTGAGATCGACCGCATCGTATTTCTTGGGGCCGCGCCGAACTTGCCGGCAGACAAGCTCAAATGTCGCAGCCTCTTTATTGTGGCCCGGGATGACGCAAGCGTAGACGGGCCGCGGCTTCCGGGCATCCGCGCGCAGTACGAAAAAGCTCCGAACCCAAAGAAACTGATTGTTCTCGATGGCTCAGCCCATGCGCAGTTTCTCTTTCAAACCGATCAGCGCGCGAGAGTCATGCAAGAGATTCTGAAATTCCTTTCAGCGCAATGAGGGTGGGACGGGCGAGGTCGCCGTCGCCCCACAATCACTTTTCAGATCCCGGCCATGCCTTCAGCGCGATCTCTGCGACGCGGCGTAAGTCGTTCCGGCTTGCCCCTCCGGCGCCCTGCACCGCCATTCCATTCAGAACGGTCATAAGGTAGCGCGCCATTGCGGCCGGATCGGCGTGGGGCGGCAGGTCTCCTTCTTTCTTGGCGCGCCGCAATCGCTGATGAAGGAGAGCCCGCGCCTGATCGCGCCGCGATGCCAGCTCGCGCCGCACAGGTGCGGCTTCATTGCCTGCAGCCAGCGCGCCTTGCACAAGCAGGCATCCAGCAGGATGGTCGCCTCCGCACATCTCCTTGGCGGCTCCGAATAATAGGCGCTCAGCAACCTCGCGGGCCTTGGGAGCCTGCAGCGCCTGGAGCGTGAAATCCGCCGCCCCATTTGTATAGCGGTCGATGACCTTGTTGAATAACGCCTGCTTATCGCCAAACGCGGCATAGAGGCTTGGGCGATTTATGCCCATGGCCTTGGTCAAGTCCGACAGAGACGTGCCCTCGTATCCCTTGCGCCAGAAGACCTCGACCGCACGGTCTAGCGCCTGGTGAATATCAAAGGCGCGCGGCCGGCCGCGGGTCGCGGAAATGGGTTTCCGTTTCATGTCTCCCATTTTAGATGCTTTTATTTACCGTGCGGTACAAAATGAATCCCGGCACTGTCTTCGCACATCTGTACCGATGAGTACAGAAATCCAGTCGCAAAGGAGAAAGTTATGCCAGGCAAGCTCGCAGGGAAGGTCGCAATCGTCACGGGGGCGTCGAAAGGAATTGGGGCTGGGATCGCCAAGCAGCTGGCGTCTGAGGGCGCGTCGGTTGTAGTGAACTACGCGTCGAGCAAAGAAGGCGCTGATCGCGTAGTCAAAGAGATCGCCGGCAAGGGCGGCAAGGCAGTCGCGGTGCAGGCGGATGTCGCCAAGGCCGCCGATATCGACCGCCTTTTCGCCGAAACCAAAAAAACTTTTGGGCGGCTCGACATTCTGGTTAACAACGCCGGAGTCTATGAGTTCGCGCCAATTGGAGCAGTCACGGAAGAGCAGTTCCACAGAATGTACGATCTGAATGTGCTCGGCCTGCTGCTGGCGTCGAAGAAGGCGGCCGATTATTTCGGACCCGAAGGCGGCAGCATCATCAATCTTAGTTCTGTTGTCAGTACGCTTGCGCCGCCAAACAGTGCGGTTTACTCGGGGACCAAGGGCGCAGTGGACTCAATTACTAAAACGCTGGCCAATGAGTTGGGCCCGCGGAAGATTCGCGTGAATGCGATCAGTCCGGGGATGGTTGAAACCGAAGGCGTGCGAACGGCGGGATTTAGCGAAGGCGACTTCCGCAAGGACGTCGAGTCGAAGACTCCGCTCGGCCGCATCGGCCAGGTGGAAGACATTGCGCCGGCAGCGGTGTTTTTTGCTTCGAATGACGCGCAGTGGATCACCGGCGAGTCACTCGTAATTGCCGGCGGCCTGCGGTGAAAAGCTCCGGGTAACTTTGAACCGAACAATGCATCCGATTATGGACGGACGACGACGCCCTCCATCCACATTTTTATATTGCTGAGTGCCCCATCCTTGTCGCGTTTTGTGCGACAGGGTGGGGCGTTTGACTTGGGCACGCCAATCCTCATCGGTGGAATTAACTACCGCCAAAGCGCTGTTCTACAGCTCGCAGCTCGTGACGAGAGCTGATGGCTACCCTAATCCCATCAATAACTTAGCCCCGTCCACTGCGAGTTTTACCCGCTCAACCCCGATTTTTCCCCTTTTATTGTCTTAACCGTGCCTTATCCCCAGTAGCTCAATAGGATAGAAGAACAAGAAACCGTCACACGTCCTATGTCGTGGGTCGCACGCAAAATCACGGTGCGAGCTGGGTGATTGTTTCCACGACGCAAGACCTGCGACGCACGACGATTTCAAAATCCCTGCTGGGAAAGGTCGAGAAAGCATGCATAAGCCTATTAAATACGTAGAGAAGGCAGTCACGATTGGCGCCAAGGGAGCATGGTTGGTGTTTGATCGCATGAACCGGATCAAGCCGAACCCGTCACCCACGCCCAAATGGTCGGACAAGCCGTTGCTCAAGTCCTACCAGAAGTCGAAGCCGCCGCTCGGATGGCCGCGCGCCACCGATTCGCTCTGCCCCAAGTGCGTGCCCGAAATCCGCCAGCAGATCCTCGACGGCCACCTTCCTTATGAAGTGCTGATGAACGAAAAAGTCGGCGAGATCAAAGCCACCATCATCGAGCAGGATGGCAAGATCATGATGGTGAAAGAGTGCCCGAAGCATGGCCGCTTTGAAGACGTGATGTCGATCGACACCGAGTTCTCCAAGCACCTTGAAGACGTCTTCCCGGGCCGCGACATCCTCGCCCACAATGACGAAAAGCTGCACAAGCACGGCTCGTCCACTGTGAAGTACGGCCGCGGCTCAGTCCTAACCATCGATCTGACCAACCGCTGCAATATGATGTGTGACCCGTGTTTCATGGACGCGAACCAGGTCGGCTTCGTACATGAGCTGACGTGGGAAGAAATCAAGACCATGCTCGACAACGCCATCACTATTAAACCGCGGCGTCAGATGAGCGTGCAGTTCTCGGGGGCGAGCCGACATTGTCTCCTTATTTCCTGGACGCGGTCCGCTACGCGCGAAAAGTCGGATACAACTCGGTTCAGGCGGCGACCAACGGAATTGAATTCGCCAAGAGCTTTGAGTTCGCGCAACAGGCCGCCGAAGCTGGAATGCGTTACGCGTACCTGCAGTTTGACGGCATCGGCAACGCTGCCAATGCGCACCGCAAAGTCGGCAACCTGTTTGACGTGAAGTTGAAGGCGATCGACAACCTGCATCGCGCCGGAGTTGAAATCGTTCCGGTGGTAACGATTGTCAACGGCATCAACAATGAGCAGGTCGGACGCATCATTCAGTTCGCGCTCGACAATCCCAAGAAGATCGGCTTCCTGTCGTTCCAGCCGGTCAGCTTTACCGGACGCGACGAAGCCATCACCGACGATCGCCGCAAAGCGCAGCGCTACACCCTGTCGCACCTGGCGCACGACGTAAAAGGCCAGACCGGCCTCGGCGAACCCGCCCGCGACTGGTTCCCGATCAGCTTCATGTCCACCTTCAGCGACTGGGCCGACCTGATGCACGTCGAAGACAAAAACAACGACTGGGGCCAGCTATCTTGCGGTTGTCACCCGAATTGCGGGACTGGCATGGCGGTGATGATCGACAAGGAAACCAAGGAAGCGGTTCCGGTGACGGCGTTTCTGCACGGCGACCAACTGGCGAAAGATATTGCCAAGGTCAATGACGCGTCGCGCGGGAAGTTTCTGACGATTGTTGGAATGGCGTTGTGTTTGATGAAGAACTACGATCCGTTCCACTCGCCGACGCACTTCAAGCTGATGGACCTGCTGAAGAAGTTCGACAAGAACTTCAACGCGACCGGCAAGGATTACGGCAAAGTCGGACCGGACCGAAGCATCGACGACGTTATGAAGCGACGTAACGATCGCTGGAATTTCCTGTTTATCGCGGGAATGTGGTTCCAGGACCTCTTCAATTACGACTTCCGGCGCACTGAGCAGTGCATCATTCCGTATGCCACGCAGGAAGGCGAGATTTCATTCTGCGCGTACAACACGGGCGTGGGCTGGCGGAACATTATCGAGAAGATGCACATGACGGCCACGCTCACCAAGTGGTACGAAGAGCACGGACGGCATGAGATTTTTGCCGGTGGCAAGAGCGTAGGCATGGAGTCGAACGAGCACTCGCTGTATCTGCGGGAAGGAATCGTCACCCAGGAAGAGCAGCACGATCTCGACAAGCTGGGCATTGCCAAGAACGCCGGCGAAGAGAAGAAGCGGGCGCGGGATGCCAAGCAGAAGGCTGATTCGGCTTACAACGCGCGGATGGCATCGCTGTACCGCGAAGTCGTGCTGAAAGAAAAACCAGTGGTCGCCGAAAACGGATTCATTCCGCTAGGCGCGCTTGGGAAATCGAACGGCAATGGTCATGCGCCGGAGACGAAGCCGGAAGTGGCAGAGCCGGTAGCAGGGGATTAGCTCTCAGCTCTCAGTCATCAGGAAAACAAAAACCAAGGCCGCCGCGAGGCGGCCTTGGTTTTTTGGACGGTTTTGTGCGTCCCACTTCTCGCTAGGGTGTGATTTTCATCCCAGCTGGCAGCAAGTGAGTTGGCTGGACACGGAGACAGCAGAAACCGGGGAGCACAAGTTGGTGCACGCCGACGGAGAAGCAGCACCGCCAGGATAATTATGCCTTCATGGCGGGGCAGTTATCCATTCCCGAGGACTTTGATCGAATGGGTAAAGAGGAGATTGAGCACATCTTCGGTGGTGGTGAGTGAAGATTTTGCTGGATACACATCTTCTCCTCTGGGCTGCGGGTGAACCCAAGCGACTCTCCAGACGGGCTCGAATGTTAATCGATGATCTCGATAACGAACTTCTCTTCAGTGCGGCCAGTTTGTGGGAAGTCGCAATCAAGCGCGCAGTGGGGCGTGAAGATTTCAAGGTGGGGGCGCGGCTGCTGCGCCGAGGATTATTGGACAATGGGTACAGCGAGTTGCCGATCAGAAGCGAGCATGTGGTTGCCACCGAGAGTTTGCCGCCAATTCATAAAGATCCCTTCGACCGAACCCTGGTGGCGCAGGCAATCGTTGAGGGCGTCACCTTGTTGACCGTCGACTCCTTAGTTACGCAATACCCAGGCCCCATCAGAACGGTGTAATCGGGCTGATCACATAACCGTGGGCCGGAGGGCGCCCACGGGGTTAGTGATGCTCACCTAACACGTCGATTCTTATTTATTCCCCACCCACTGGTCCACCCAATCATTCACCGTCTTGTACCAGAGCTGGGAATTCTGCGGCTTCAGCACCCAATGGCCTTCGTCGGGAAAGTAGAGCATCTTTGACGGCACACCCATGCGCTGCAACGTCGTGAACAACTGAAATCCTTCCGACACATCAAGGCGGTAGTCGAGCTGGCTGTGAATCACCAGCGTCGGCGTCTTGAAATTCGGCGACGAGTTACGCGGAGACCATTTGTTGTACATGTCATGATTTGTGTACGGCGTCCCCTTGAATTCCCACTCGTTGAACCAAAGCTCCTCCGTCGTCCCCCAAGCCGAGAATGGGTTGAACATACCATCGTGGGTCACAATGCATTTGAAGCGATTGGTGTGGCCGAGAATCCAGTTGGCCATGTATCCGCCGTAGCTGGCGCCAAGCGCGCACTCCCGGTCTTTATCGATAAACGGATAATGCTGCTCGGCGTAGTCGAGGCCCTTCATCAGATCTTCAAACGGAGCCCCGCCCCAATCGCCGTTGATCGCGTCAATGAACTTCTGCCCGTAGCCGGGAGAGCCGTGAAAATTGATGAATACCACAACGTATCCATTCGCCGCGAACAGTTCGAAGTTCCAGCGATAACTCCACTCATCTCCGAATGGAACCTCGGGACCGCCGTGCACGATAAACTTGACCGGATATTTTTTGGTGGGATCAAAATTCGGCGGCTTGATCAGCCAGCCTTGGACTTTGTCGCCGTGCGCGCCGGTGAGCCAGAAGGTTTCGAGAGGTGACATGGACACTTGAGAAAATACGGAGTCGTTAAGATGCGAGAGCTGCTGAGCTTGCATCGGTGCTGAGCACCCAGGCGGGCGGGCCACTGTTTCTCCACGTAGCATCGCCGTCAGTTTTTCGAGGCCTATTGCACAATTCGGCAGCCACGTAAAAACCTGTGTTGGAGCGACGACGGACATGCGAGTGAAGAGGAGAACTGGGAGGCGGTCTTGCTTGCCTTTGGGCGTCACATACGTAACCTGCCCAGCGGTAAGGTCGTCATTGTGTCCGTCAATAAGCTTTATTGGGTGACAACCATCAGGGCATAGCAGCGGGTAGACATCGTAGATCGGCGATTGACCAACGTCGTCTGCAGCGAATGCGATCTCATACCCGCTAACCCAGATAAAAGCACCAACCCAGCTATCGAAATTCTCTGTGACATTCCTTTTCGCCCCTGTCTTCCTCTCGTACAGCATCAGCCGAAAGCGATCGCTCTCGTATCCCGGACGCTGCTGCGCGCGATAGGCGATGTACTTTCCATCCGGCGAATAGAGCGGGGTGTTGTCGGCGGCCTTGTTCTCGGCAGTGATGTCCTTGGTCGCCGCGAGAATTTCTTTGGGCGTCGGTCCCGCAAACACCGGCACGGTAAACAAGTCGTTGTTCGTCGAAATCGCCGGCTCGGGATCGTGGTTCGAGGCATAACAAATCTCCTGCCCATCCGGCGAGAAGGCGTAATCATCCTGCCCGCCCAACGAAAACACTGGCGCATCGAAATCGCCCGGCGTGAGATCGCGAACTTTATCACCGCCGATTGTCATCGGCCCTGCACCCCCCGGGTAAGCATAAAGATCGAAGACCGTCATTACGAACAAATGCGTCCTCTTCCCTTCCTTGTACGCATTCCAATGCCGATATAGAAGATGGGTAAATATCAACGCCTTAACTTTCGAATTCTTCACTTCCTCGAGCTTTTTTGCGTTGCATTCAGCCTCAGCTTGCGGAGTGCCCTCGCACTCGGGATAAACATCCGACTTGAACAGAATGTTTTTGCCATCCGGAGACCACAACTCGCCATCTGCTTCCGTCACGATGTTCGTGAGCCGATTCTTCGCAGTCACCGTTCCAGTCGCGCCATCGAAATCCGCGATCCAGATTTGCGATCCGTTCTCCTTCGTCGAAACAAATGCAAACCGCTTCCCATCTGGCGCCCAGCGCGGCCGGTCCGCATCCTGATCAGAAATAATTTCCCTCTCTGCACCTTTCCTCTGACCTGTCATCCCGAGCGAAGCCGAGGGACCTTGTGTTTGATTTAACGGCACCACCCACACATGCGGCGTCTTAGTATTCGCCTTCAGATCAACATCGACCGCCGCAAACAGCACCCACTTCCCATCCGGCGACACCTCCGGCTCTTCAACCCGCTTGAGCGACATCATGTCTTCAAAGGTGAACGGGTGTTTGGTTTGGGCGACGACCGGCAGTGCAGAAACGAATATTGCCAGGGAGAAAAGACAAGCGCGCATCACGACCTCCAGGGAAGATCAAGAACGAGACCAGCTAGTTTAATCCACCCATGGATTTATCAACTGCACGCCGCATCCCTCAAAATCAGATATGTTGCGCGTTGCCAACGAAGCATCGTGCACCTGAGCTATGGCCGCAATCTGAGCGTCCAGTTCGGCAATGGGCCTGCCACGGCTGCGTCGTCCAGACGCAATTCTCGAAAACTGCCGGGCGGCTTGTTCGTCGAACGGCAAAATGCGACCTCCCAGCACGACCTTGAACAATCGTTCCGCGCCGGCTTGTAAAGCACCTTTGCGTTTTCCGTCGGGAAGGAGTTCGACTCCGTAAAGTATTTCTGCCACGACAATGGCGCTGCAATAGAGGTCGTCTCCGGAACATTTTGATAGCCATCGCAAAAAAGCTGGGTCCGCAACGGGGCGCATCATCTCGGACACGACATTCGTGTCGAGGAGGATCATGAGGCGACAACAGAACTATTTGAAAAGGCCATTACCGGATTCCAGGATCGCGAATTGGGCCGCGCGGAGGAATTTCGAGGTCTACTCCGCCCAGAGGCTCAAAGATGTCCCGGATCGCCTTTACCAGGTCTTTACCGGTTTGGGGAGCCTTACTGAGCTCGTTTTTCAGGATCTCGCGCGCCTCTTGTTCCATCGATCGACCATTCTGCGCAGCGCGCATTCTGAGCTTGCGCTTGGTCGTTTCGGGCAACTGACGAATCGTAATACTGGCCATGCAATCAATGATATCACTGCAATCATTGATTGCACAGTGAATTTACGCCCGCGGCGCTTGCTCCACAATGGTTTCACTAGCCGCGTCCCAGTACTGTTTTTTCCCCGACCAGTAGGCTTCCGTTGCCATCATGCATGCTACTGAATGCGCGAATCCCTCATGCACCGTGCAATGCGGCTGCTGGCGCGAACGAAGGCACTCAAACCAATTACTCATGTGCTCAAGCGACAGATCGTCGATTCCGGTGGGCGGCAGCGTGGTTTCGCCCGGCAGCAGCACGTATTTCGACGCCCGGTCTTTGTCAATATCCGGATTGTCTTCGTGCGTTCCTTTTTCTTCGACTAATTGATAGCGCGGGCTGCCTTCGTCTCCGATGTTCGTTAGCGTGGCCTTCTTGCCCATGTAGCGGGTGAACCCCGGAGAATCGTTGCCAAAGCTGGTCGAATAACTGACCAGAAAACCTTTCGGATATTCGAGCAGCGTTTGAAATGTGTCGGCATTCTCACGCCCGTCGTGCCAGGCAAGCACGCCGCCGTTCGACACCGCCGAACGCGGAAAGTTGTCGTTCATGAACCAATGCACCAGATCGATGGCGTGGCTCATCCACTGATCGGGTATGCCGCTGGAAAATTCCTTGTACAGGCGGAACTCGCAATATACCTGCGGATCAAACGGCCGATACGGTTTATTCAACAAAAATTTCCGCCAATCCGTATCCTGTTCGCGGATGAGCTTTGTCTCATTCCGTCCGCGCCACCTCGGCCCGTGGTAGTTCCAAACAATCTCAACCTTGCTCACGTCGCCGAGGACGCCGGTCTGTACCAGATCGTGCGCGGCCCGCGGATAGGGTTCGCTGCGGTGCTGGGTGCCGACCTGGACGATTAATTTGTTATTCAACACAGCATCCCGCGCAGATTTCGCTTCCAACAGCACATTGCCCATCGGTTTCTCAACGTATGCGTCTTTGCCGGCATCCGCCGTCATTTTCAGCAGCGGCGAATGCGAATGATCAGGCGTAGAAAGAATCAGCGCGTCAATGTCTTTGTCCGCCAGTACGTCTTCAATATGTTGAAAGGCACGCGGCGCGCGATTGTAATACTTGGTGTTGGTCGCGACCGCTTTCTCGCGATTCAGGCTCCACAGGTCGCAGACGGCATTCATCTCCACGTTATGGCTGCTGGCGATTTTTGAAACGATCAAATCCAGTTCCGTGCCTCGGCCCCCAATTCCCACGTGGCAAAGCGCAATACGATCGTTTGCGCCCAGAATTTTTCCGTAAGACAGAGCCGTTTTCGCCAGTGCGGAGCCCCCGGCGACCACTGCGGCGGTGTTAGACAAGAACGTTCTGCGATTGATGGTGGATTCGGAGTTGGTCATAATTTTCTCCTTGTGCAATGGCAAAATCACCGGCTGTACTGGTTGCGTTTTTTCTCCGCGTGACGGTCGAGTCCCAGCTGAATCAGGCGGCTGATGAGTTCCGAGTATCGTACGCCCGAAGCCGCCCACAGTTTGGGATACATGCTGATCGAAGTAAATCCTGGCATGGTGTTGATCTCGTTCAAATATATTTTGCGCGACTTCGGGTCCATCAGAAAATCGACCCGGGCAAGACCCGAACCGTCCACCGCGCGGAATCCGGCGATTGCAAGATCCTGAACTTTTTTGGTCTCAGCTTTCGTCAGCTTCGCAGGTATGATGAGCTGCGAACCTTCATCAAGATACTTGGCGGAATAATCATAGAACTCGGCGCTGGGCACGATCTCTCCCGGCACTGAGGCCTCAGGTTTGTCGTTTCCCAGCACCGAGCATTCGATCTCGCGAGCTTTATTCTTTTTCCCGCCGACGCCCTCCTCGATAACGATCTTGCGGTCGAACTTCGCGGCCTCATCAATGGCGGGACCAAGTTCTCTTCGATCACGCACCTTCGAAATTCCAACCGAAGATCCCAGATTCGCCGGCTTCACGAACACAGGATACTTCAACTTGCTTTCGACCAGCTTCTGCACCTTCTTCGGCGAAGACTCCCACTCGCTGCGTAGCACGGTCACGTGCTTCACAATCGCCAACCCCGCCGCACAAAATAACGACTTCATGATGTCCTTGTCCATGCCGGCAGCCGAGCCCAGCACGCCCGCGCCGACATAAGGAATATCCGCCAACTCGAGCAGACCCTGGATGGTGCCGTCCTCGCCGAACGTCCCATGCAGCACGGGAAAGATAACATCTACATTGATCGCGCGATCGGAAGCTCGTCGCACGGGCATATCCGTCTGAAACGGAGTCATCGAGGACTTGTGTGGCTCGGGTGGAAAGACGACGGCTTCGCCATTCTGCAAAACCGCCGCGGAAGCCGTGGTGTCGGGATCTCCGGCGCGAAGTGTGGCGCGGACCTGCCCTGAGCGAAGTCGAATGGGGCCTTCGCCCGCGTTCCCGTGCAGCAGCCTCTCGGCGTCCGATGCCGTCAGCCAGCGGCCGTCTTTCGTGATGCCAATCGGCACCACTTCATATTTATTTGAATCGATTGCTTTGAAAACCGACGCCGCCGAAAGCAGCGAAATTTCGTGCTCGCCGCTGCGTCCGCCAAAAAGAATGCCTACCCGCAATTTTTTCATTATGAATTCAGTGTGGACGCGACTTCCAATTCTCGTCAAGACACGGCACTTAGACAGTTAACCAAATTATGGCCTACGCGCGATTCTTCCCTTCGCGTCCGGAATTCCCGACTCTTTGAAGAACCAGTTCACCACGGCATCGCGCCAGACGATCGCGTGCCCTGCCTGGTATTCCAGCTTCTTCAGAACTTCCGCATATCGTTGATCGTCTATTTCGCCGCGAAGTGATTCCCATTGTCCAACGAGTGCTGCGGCTTTCTCTGCGCCGTCATAATGCGAATCGTAAATATGCTGAATCACTGTTTTGCCGGAATGCAGCACATACACATAAGGCACGTGATGCATGAACAGCAGCAGTTCATCAGGACACGCCGCCGCCGTTTCATATTTTTTTTGTACTTCGGGCGAGTACTGCCCAATGAATCCAGTTCCGGTGGCGATCGTGCGATCCATGCCGATGCCCTGTGCATCGGCGCGTATCCATTGTCCCCAGCCGTTGCGTTCTGCAGACTCGATGTTTGGCTCGTAATGCGAACCTAAAATATCGGTAAGGGTTCCGACTCCCAGCGGCCCGGTGTAGCTTTCGTAAATATGCCAGGAAGAGAGCAGCATTCCGGAGATCGTCGCGACCACCCGTGGATTATTTCCAAACGTCAACCGTGTCCATTCCGCTGAGATATCCTCTGCGCCTAAATTCGGATTCCACGCCAGCCTCCCGTATGCATAGAGATTCGCCATGGCCAGCGGATGGGCAAGCCAGTTCTCGTCGAGCCCGACGTTCACCACTGCATTGAATCCTCCGAGCGGACGGCGCCAGGTTTTGCCTTCGATAATGTCTTCCACCGGCGTCACGCCATTCACGTGCATGTCGAAGTCAAGGACCTGCTTCCACATCGGCGGCAGAAAACAAAGATGCCGCTGCTGCCCGGTGTATTCCTGCGTGACCTGCAATTCGATGGCTTCATTCGTCTGCTGCATTGCGCCGAACAGCGGAGATGCCGGCTCGCGCACTTGAAAGTCAATCGGTCCATACTTGATCTGCAGCACGACGTTTTCGTCGAATTTTCCGTCCAGGGGATGGAAATAGTCATAAGCGGCTTTGGCGCGGTCAGCTTTCGGGTCTCGCCAATCGAGATGATGGTTGTAGACAAATGCGCGATACATCAGTATGCCGCCATGTGGTTTTAGAGCGCGAGCGATTACATTCGCGGCATCGGCTGCGGTGCGGCCGTATTGCGACGGACCGGAGCGGCCTTCAGAATCGGCTTTGACCACGAATCCTGCGAAGTCAGGAATGCGCGCATATATCTGGTTAACAGTTTCCTTCCACCACCCGGCGACGTTCGCATTGAGCGGATCAAACGTGTTCAATCCGCCGACCGTTTGCGGACTGCTCAGATCGACCGACAGCGCAAGCTGCACCCCCCAGGGGCGAAATGCATCCGCAACCCGCGTAAGTTGAGGCAAAAAATCCGCGCTCAGAATTCGCGGATCGGCGTTAACGTTATTGATTGCGCAAGCGTTAATTCCCACCGAAGACAGGAGCCGCGCGTATTCGCCAACGCGAGTCAGATCGCTCCGCACCGCGCCGTTGTCGAAGAAAATTGAGCGCCCGGCATATCCGCGCTCGATGCTCCCGTCAATGTTGTCCCATTGGCTGGCCCAGCGAATGGGCGCGGATGGAGTTTCGAAATCATCAAGATCGTCAACACTTTGGGCCTGCGCAATCCGCGACAACAAAGCAAATGTTCCATACAGCACCCCGCGATCGTTCCCACCGATGATCAGCCAGTATCTTCTGGCGCCATGCTGCACGGTTCGCAGCCAGAAACCATCGGCGCCAAGGGGGCTGGATGGCTCGACTTCGCGAAAATGCCTGCGGATATCTTTCAGCGTTCCCAGTACAAACGCATTCTCGGCAGAAACGTTCTGCTCAATTCGCACTCGTTTTCCCAACATGGACGAAATGCCCCGAACCAATTCGCCTTTGGCGGAGTTCAGAACTTCTGAATTGCCCAGGGAAATCACGACGTTGGGAATTGCGTCGTATCGAGAGTCAGTGTCGCGGGCAACCGGCGCATATCTCAGCCAGCCGTCGGCGCCGGTTTCCCCGCGCAGCGGGTAGGCCGTCGAGCAGGTGAGAAGAACCAGGATGAGGAATCGTGAGTTCATCCGGCGTTCAAGATACACTAATTGTCACAGCAATCCTTCTTCATGCCGCGCCGCCCCCCAGGTCCGAAGCCGCATTTTCTGATCGGCAACATGCCGCTCGCCAGCCCCGACCCGCTTCCCATTTTTGCGGCTTGGGCGGCCGAGTTCGGGGATATTTTTTATTACCGTGCAGCGTGGCTGCATGTTTATTTTCTCAACCATCCTGATCTCATCGAAGAAGTCCTCGTCCGCAACCCGCGCAATTTCCTGAAGGACCGCGTCGTCCGCAACAGCCGCTGGTTTTTCGGCGAGGGATTGCTGACCAATGAAGGCGATTCATGGCTCAGTCAACGACGACTCTCCGCGCCTGCATTCCATCGCGAGCGCGTCAGTTCGTACGCAACCATTATGACGAGCTATGCGCAACAAACGCTGGCGAATTGGAAGGATGGCGAAACTCGCGACATTCATCAGGAGATGATGCGGCTTACACTGCAGATCGTGGTTCGCGCGCTTTTTAATGTGGAAGCGGAAGCAACCGCAGAAATTTCCTCGGCATTGAACCTGATCATGAGCAACACCACCGGCGTACGGATATTGATGCCTCCCATCGCGCGCTACCTTCCGACTCCGCGGATGATTAGCTTCCGCCGAGCGGTCGCCCGCATGGACAAGACCGTCTACGGCATCATCGCACAGCACCGTGCCAACAAAAACGATTCTGGCGATCTGCTGTCCATGCTGATCGCAGCCCGCGATGAAGATGGAAGCCGTATGTCTGACAAGCAGCTTCGCGATGAAGTGCTCACGTTCCTCATCGCCGGCCATGAGACCACGGCCTTGACGCTCACATGGACGTGGCGTCTGCTGGCGCAGCATTCCGAAGTCGAGAAAAATCTTCATGCGGAGATCAATCGCGTGCTGCGCGGCCGCGCCCCTGAATTTTCTGATTTGCCGGCGCTCAGTTATACCGAACGCGTGATAAAGGAATCCATGCGACTTTACCCGCCGGCCTGGAGCCTGGCGCGCACGGTTATTGCAGATTTCGACCTTCGCGGCTACCGCATTCCCGCCGGCTCGAATGTGGTAATGAGCCAGTGGATCATGCACCGCCATCCGGCTTATTTTCCTGATCCCGAAAAATTCGATCCTGATCGGTGGTCTACGGAACAAGCGCGAAAACTTCCGCGCTTCGCATACTTCCCTTTTGGTGGAGGACCCAGGCAGTGCATCGGCTCGTCGTTCGCCGTGATGGAAGCGACGCTGCTTCTCGCCACGATCGCGCAAAGCTTTCGTCTTCGCGCCGTGCCCGATCATCCAGTCGCTCTTGTCCCCAGCTTCACTCTGCGACCGAAATACGGCCTGCGCATGAGCCTCGAATCGCGCTCACCGGTTACAAAAGCGGAACTATCGGAGCAGAAGGATTATGCCTGTGGCCACTGAACTTGAACGATCGTCGCCGCTCAACGCGCAGTGGCCGCAGTCTTGATTTTTCAATTACCCCAAATACATGACGTGCACATAGGTGCCCAACCGGACGTTGTAGGCCAGATACCAACCCGGGTGGTCAGGATCGTCGTAGATGACGATGTCATCGCTGTTCCAATCCCAATCGCCGCAATACCCAACATCATAGGGTGCAACCGAGAAGAAGAAGCCGCCAAATCCGAAGCGCTCGGGGCCGCCTCCACCCAGTCTCCACACATGGCCGCGACCGATGCCTCCGGTGAAACGACCGTGCTCCCAAGGGTGATCAAGGTGATAATGCGCATCGGCGCGTCCGGTATCGTGACCGACCCAACGATCATTCTCAGCATGAACGTGGGGGGCCTGGGGATGCCCCGCTTGGTCAGCGAATGTGCGCCGCTCAGAAGCGGGCGCTGCCGCATGCGGAGCTGAGCGCACCGGAGCCGGGCCGTGTGCCGGGATGTGGCCGCCACCCACGCCGTGTTCTCCACTCGCCTGGTGTGGCTGACCTCCGCCCTGGTGTGGCTGACCTCCGCCCTGGTGTTGCGCGAACACCGGAACGGCAAACAGCAGAATCGCTAAAGCTAACTTGGAAAGAATTCTCACTTTTCGTTCCTCCGTGTTTAATCTGTACGGCTGGCGTCATGAGATGCCGTCCGTATACTATGCGGCTTTCATCCCTGAACGCTCAACAGCGGTCTTGACGAACCGATTCCCTCTCCGTATCATTTATTTCACCAGTCGGCTCTTCGGAGCTGACCTTGGATTTCATGCAGAGTGGCTGAGGGACGAGCCCTAAGACGCCACGGCAACCGGACCGGGATCATATATCGCGGCCGCCAGGTGCCAACTCTCGGCCCGGAAACGGGGGACATGAGATTCGGGATGCGAGAATTTATCAGCCATTCCTGAACCTCTTTTCCCCATTCCCCGGGCAAAGAGGGTTTGTTGTTTTAGGGCAGATTTTCCTTGCGAACTTGGCGTGATCTTTGCGCACGTTGCGATTTAACGCTTTTGATCGCAAAGTTCGCTGAGGACTCGCAAAGGACGCAAAGACACCTCGGCTCCTCAG
Source organism: uncultured Acidobacteriota bacterium (assembly GCA_963702345.1). Lineage (GTDB taxonomy): Bacteria > Acidobacteriota > Terriglobia > Terriglobales > Acidobacteriaceae > Gp1-AA145. The sequence goes on from CAVPCD010000019.1 coordinate 896,034, forward strand.
ATCGGGTGAGCAATGCGATACGAACTGCGCTGTCGGGAGTGCCACAAGAGTTGGGGCAATGTTCCCAAATCCGTTTGCGAAGAGTGTTTTTCTCCTCTCGAAGTTTTCTACGATTACGATTCCATCCGCCACGACTTTACCCGCGAGAAGATCGCGCAGGGCCCAAACAACATTTGGCGCTATTCGGCGCTTTTGCCTCTCCCGGAAAATCATGAGCCTACGCTGCCCGTGGGATTCACGCCGCTGATCAAAGCTTCCGGGCTTTCGCGCGCAATCGGCGCGAAGAATTTATTCATCAAAAACGACGCTGTCTGCTTGCCAACGTTGAGTTTCAAAGATCGCGTGGTCGCCGTGGCACTGGCCAACGCCCGCAGTTTTGGGTTCGACACCGTCTCTTGCTCATCTACCGGCAACCTGGCCAACGCCACCGCCGCCCAGGCCGCACGTAACGGATTCAAGTGCTGGATCTTCATTCCATCCGATCTGGAGCAGGCAAAGGTCATCGGCACGCAAGTTTTTGGTGCAAAGGTAGTCCGCATCTCCGGAAGTTACGATCAGGTCAATCGCCTCTGCTCGCAAATCGCCGACGAACACAACTGGGGGTTCGTGAATGTAAACCTGCGTCCCTACTATTCAGAGGGATCGAAGACCTTCGGCTACGAAATCGCCGAACAGCTCGGGTGGCGACTGCCGGATAATGTCGTGTGCCCGATGGCCGGCGGATCGCTGATTATCAAAATCAAGAAAGCCTTTGAAGAACTGATTCAGCTCGGCCTGGTCGAACCCAAGCCGGTGAAGTATTTCGGCGCGCAAGCGACTGGATGTTCGCCGATTTCGACCGCGGTAAAACTCGGCAACACGGAGATCGAGCCGCAGAAACCGTCTACCATCGCGCGTTCGCTCGCGATCGGCAATCCAGCCGATGGACATTACGCCATTCAAACCATTACTGGAAGCGGCGGTTGGTCAGAAGACGTTTCCGATCCCGAGATTGTGAAATCGATTCAACTTCTCGCCGAGACCGAAGGCATCTTCACCGAAACTGCCGGCGGAGTCACCCTCGGCTGTGCGCGAAAACTCTATAAGAGCGATCGCATCCTGCCGAACGAAACCACGGTGCTTTGCATCACCGGCAATGGCCTGAAAACAACCGATGTACTGAACGGGGAGTACGAGACCGAGCAACCGATCGCGCCGAAGTTGGTGGAGTTCGAAAAGTTGCTGGCGTCAGAAGTTGAATTGCCCGCGGCAGTCGGTGCTTGATATGCTCACCTGGGGGCGGGTGCCCTCACCCGCCCCCGGCGGAGCGAACCTCCGCATTGTTCAGTGACACCTTACATGGACCGCGTTGCGCAGGTTCCAACCTTGCTATAATCCCGCAAGGTTCTACCCTGCATGAAATTACGCATCGCGCTCGCGGTATTGCTGTCTGCACTCACTTTCTCCTGCGGCAAGAAAACTCCCAGTCTCAACTTGCTGGTATGGGAAGGCTATGCCGACCCTTCATTTGTAAAAGCGTTTGAAGAGCAGAACCACTGCAAAGTTTCCGCTTCCTACATGGGATCGAGCGACGAACTGGTGGCCAAACTTCGCGGCGGCAGTGCCGGAAACTACGACGTTATTTCCCCATCCAGCGACGTGGCCACCATGATCTCGCAGGCAGGATTAGCGGCGCCGCTGGATATTTCAAAGTTGCCAAGTTATCAACAACTCTCGTCGAAATTACGCGACATGCCGCTGGTCAAGGCAAACGGAAACGTTTACGGAGTGCCGTTCATGTGGGGCCCGAACCCGCTGATTTACGACACGACCGCATTCGCCAAAGCGCCCGACAGTTGGGTTTCGTTGTGGGACCCGAAACTCCGGAACAAAATTTCCGTGTGGGACGACCTCTCAACCGTCTACATGGCCGCGCAAGTCCTCGGGTATGATAAGCCCGATCCCAGCCACCTTTACAATTTGACCGATCAGGAACTCGACGCAGTAAAGAACAAGCTGCTCGCTCTCAAGCCGAACATTCGCAAGCTCTGGTCGACCGGCGGCGAGTTGACGAATCTCTTTGAGAACCATGAAGTCGTTGCGGCCATGGGCTGGCCGCTCATGACCAATCAACTTCGTGCTGCAAAATTTCCCGTCGGCGAAACCATTCCGAAAGAAAACACCACCGGCTGGATCGACCACCTGATGATCACCGCTGGCAGCGACAACAAAGAACTAGCCTACAAATTTCTCGAATACATGATCGAGGCGCAGACCCAGAAGAAAGTCACCGACGTGACCGGGTATGCGCCTGCCAATGCGCAGGCTGCGCAGTTCATGAGTCCAGAGCAGCAGAAAAATCTGCACCTCGACAATGTCGACGAATACCAGAAGCGAATTTATTTCTGGCAAAACGTCCCGCGCCGCGCCCAGTACAACGAAATCTGGAACGAAGTAAAAGCAGCGCAATAGCAATAACCATGTGGCGCGGGCGCCCTCGCCCGCGACTCATTGTTCAATCAAACAAGCTGGCAGTAAACTTCATCGGCATGGATGGTCCGGAGAGATCGAAAGCTGTTGGGGCCGTGGAGCCGCAGGCGCCCTCGCCCGCGCAAAATCAAACCTCATCTCTGCTAAGCATCCGAAATATCGCCAAGACCTTCGGCAAGCATACCGTCCTGCGCGACATCTCGCTCGAAGTCGCTGCCGGCGAATTCCTCACCATTCTCGGCGAAAGCGGCTCCGGCAAAACCACGCTGCTGAGAATCATAGCTGGATTCGAGCATCCGAGCTCTGGCGAAGTCTGGATGTCAAGCGAACGTCTCGACCTTCTTCCTCCCTACAAACGCCGCGTGAACACCGTTTTTCAAAGTTATGCTCTGTTCCCGCACCTGACAGTCGAGGAAAACGTCGCCTACGGTCCGCGCGTGGCCGGCGTGCCGTCAGCGGACATTCGCCCGCGGGTTGAAGAAGCGCTCGGCAAGGTTCGAATGCAGGCCTTCGCGAAATACAAGCCGTCAAAAATCAGCGGCGGACAGCAGCAACGGGTCGCTTTGGCGCGCGCTCTTGTGAATCGCCCTCAACTTCTTCTGCTCGATGAACCCTTGTCCGCGCTCGACGCCAATCTCCGCCGCCAGATGCAGATGGAACTGAAATCCTTGCAACGCGAACTTGGGATCACTTTTATTTTCGTGACCCACGATCAGGAAGAAGCCATGGTCATGTCCGATCGCATTGCGCTGCTGCGCTTCGGCCAGCTTGAGCAGGTCGCGCCGCCCGACGAAATCTACAACCGCCCCGCGACGTCTTACACCGCCCAATTTATCGGACACACAAACTTGCTTAGAGGCGAAGTACGAGGCGGGACCGCGCACAGCGGTTCTCTCTCGTGGCGCACCGCTGCCTCGGAGGGAAACGTATTGTTCTCGCTCCGCCCCGAGTGTATCCGTATCGCGGCAGGCGACCCGCATGGCGTCAAATTCCGAGCGCGGGCTCTCGACCACTCGTTCCACGGCGCCAGCGAACTCGTGCACGTGGAAACTTCCGATGGCCAGCCGCTTACAGTGAGAAGTTCGCAGCGCGGACTGCTCCGCGGCGAAATCGAACTGGAATTCGATCCGCAAGCTGCCGTCCCCATTCGCGAGTCGGAAAAATAGAAATGTTCTCGCGTGCTTACAAATTCGCTGTCACCCTGCCACCGCTGCTTTGGATCACTTTATTTCTGCTGGTGCCGTATGCGTTGATGTTCGCCTACAGCTTCTGGTCGGTCTCCCCCGCGCAGACCATCATTCACTCCTGGTCTTTCGCCAATTACCGAGATTTGCTCTCCCATGACGTCTACCGTCAAACCCTCCTGCGCTCTGCGTGGATCGCCGCCCGCGTGATGATCTTCTCTCTCCTGCTCGGATATCCCGTGGCTTATCTGCTCAGTTTTCATGCCGGCATCAGAAAAAACTTGCTGTATCAACTGGTGATCATTCCTCTGTGGGTGAGCTATCTGGTGCGTGCGTATGCCTGGAAGACAATTCTCGGCACCGACGGCGTGCTCAATACGTCGATGCAATATTTGCACTTGACCAACCACCCATTGCAGTTCCTGCTGTACAGTCCGTTCGCCGTCGTGCTGACGCTGACGCACATTTACACGCCCTTTACGTTTCTTCCCGTCTATGCGGCCATGGAGCACATTCCTCGCAATCTGGTGGAAGCCTCGCATGATCTCGGCGCTTCCCGACTGCAGACCTTCTGGCGAGTGATTCTTCCCCTATCGATTCCAGGAGTGCTCGCGGGCGCGACGTTTGCGTTCGTTCTCAGCTTTGGTGACTTCCTGGCGCCGCTTCTTCTCGGCGGTCCAAGCGGCATCATGATCTCGAACGTCGTGGTCAGTCTGTTTGGCGCCGCCTACAACTGGCCGCTGGGTGCAGCAATTTCGTTCTGCATGCTGGCGCTGGTAGTTGGGCTGTTGTGGCTTTCGGAGAAGCTGGAACGACGGTGGGCTTTGTCATGAGACGCAACTCCTATGACCAGAGCCCGCGTTGGCTTGCGCTTTACGCCGGAGTTGTCTTCGTCTTTCTCTACCTGCCGATTATTGTCCTCGTCGTTTATTCGTTCAATGGACAAGGTGTCGGCGGCTTCCCGCCGCGCGATCTCACCCTGAACTGGTACCGATTGCTTTTTCAGGATGACGCCATTTGGTCTTCCGTCTTGAACAGTGTCATCGTTGCACTGGCTTCGGTTCTCATCGCACTGGCACTGGGAATCCCTGCCGGTCTTGCCCTCGACCGCGCCACTTTCCCCGGCAAAAGCATTTTTCGCCGTCTTGTCCTGCTTCCGCTTGTGCTTCCGGGAATCATTACTGGCCTTTCACTACTGATGCTATTTCGTGAAGCCGATGTGAAACTAAGTCTTCTGACGGTCATCCTCGGCCATGGCACCGCGCTTATTTCTGTGGCAACCACCGAAGTGTTCGCCGGATTGCAAAAGCTTGACCGCGCGCAGGAGGAGGCCTCCCTCGACCTCGGAGCAAATTATTGGCAGACGTTCTGGCGCGTGACCTTGCCCAATCTCAAGCTTTCAATCATCGGCGCCGCGCTGCTGATTTTTACGCTTTCGATGGATGAAATCGCGGTGAGTTTCTTTCTCATTGGCCGCGACAACACTCTGCCGCTTGAAATCTGGGGACGCCTGCGCCGTGGCATCACACCAGAAATTAACGCGGTCTCAACCATCATTTTTGTGTTCTCGCTGTGCGCGATTGTGCTGTGGTATCGCCTGAGCATCGGGGACCACAGCGATTCGCTTCCGGCGAAAGCCCTGCCCACATTGCAGTCCTGAACTGTGATTCCGTCATTTGCCCTGGCTTCGCCTGACGGGTAATATGTAACTAACCAGTTAGTTAGATATGAGCGCAGTTCGCACAATCCGCCTTGGCACCCGCGGCAAGCCCGAAGAAAGCCGGGCCGCTATTCTCAAAGCGGCGGTCGCGGAATTCGCCCGCGAGGGCGTGGCAGGTGCGCGTACCGATGCCATCGCCCGTTCCGCCGGGGTCAACAAAGCCCTCCTCTACTACTACTTCAAAGACAAAGAAGCGCTTTATCAGGCCGTGCTCGATGAGGTCTTCAGCGGGGTCCGAGCTGCCATCCATCATGCCCTCTCGCAGGACCTTGCCCCGCGCGAGCGAGTGATCGCATACGTGTGCTCGCATTTCGATTACATCGCGTCTCATCCGCTCTATCCGCGAATCGTCCACGCTGAGTTCTTGCGCGCTGGCCGCGATCCCTCGCGGCTGCAAGCTGTCGCCAAACAATATTTTCGTCCGGTTTTTGCCGAGCTTTCGTCTCTGCTGAGAGAAGGCGCAGAGTCCGGCGATTTCCGGCCCGTCGACCCCCTTCATTTCGTGCCGTCGATGATTGCGATAATTACGTTTTACTTTCTGACGGCTCCGATCATGAAGGTGATGGCCGGCTTCGATCCCATGTCTCCCGAACGGGTAGCCGAGCGCCGCCGGGCGGTGTTGGATTTTATCGCGAACGCTCTATTTACGCCGTTAACCAAAGCCAACGGGTCTTCACCCCGGATGCGGCGCGTGGCATCAACAAGAAAGGGCTCATGAACGCACGCAATAAATTTTTAATCGTTCTCGCGATAATTTTGGCCGGCGCGATTACCTTTTACTTTCTTTCCACGCCGAGGGGCTCGGCGTTGGACCTGGTCGGAATTGTCGATGCCAACGAGGTTGTGGTAAGCCCTCAGATCGATGGCCGCATGTCCCAACTCCTGGTCGACGAAGGCAGCAAAGTGAATCAGGGCGATCTGGTCGCGGTGCTCGATTCGTCGGAGCTCGAAGCCCAAGCGCGAGCCGCGGCCGCAACCCTTGACAGCCTGCGATCGCAAGTTGCTGCGACCGAGGCTACCAGCACGGCCACTCAAGGGTCGACCGAGAGCAGCGTATCCAACGCCGAAGCAAAACTCGAATCGACGCGAGCCCAATTGCTGCAAGCCGAGGCCACTCTGCAGCGTGTCGAAAGCGACAGTCGCAGAAGTATCGAGCTTGCAAAACAGGGTGTGTCATCTGATCAGGAACGCGTGCAGGCCGAAACCAACCTGAAGGCGCAACAGGCGGTCCTTAAGGCGTCTCAGGATCAGGTCGCCGCGGCGCAAGCCGACTTGAATGCGGCGATCGCCAATATTCATCAGGCGTACGCAGCAAAGAGTACCGTCGCATCCACCCGTGCGCAGCTGCTCAACGCTGAAGCGCAATTGAAGCAAGCGGAAGTCCGTCTCGGTTACACCAAGATTTACGCGCCAGTTTCCGGGACTGTCTCAGTGCGCGCCGCTCTGCAGGGCGAGTATCTCAATCCCGGCCAGCCGATCGTCACCATTGTCGATCTTCGCGATACCTGGGTTCGAGCCGCGATTCCCGAGACAGAAGCTGATCACATCGATATCGGCGAGACGCTCGGCATTCGCCTTCCGGGTGGAACTCGTTCTTCAGGCAAAGTTTTCTTCAAAGCGCCGGAAGGCGACTTCGCCACCCAGCGTGATGTCAGCCGCCGTAAGCGCGATATCAGAACTATTGTGTTGAAGGTTCGTCTCGCCAATCCTAACTACGCGTACGTGCCCGGCATGACAGCCGACGTACTAGTATCGCAATTGCAATTACGTGGCACCGCTTCATCCAACACCGCCGATGCATCGGACCATCAGCCATGACGCAAAATTCCCCATCGCCTGATCTTTCGAAATCGAATGGCGGCAATGGCTCCGCAGCGGCAAAGGTGCCTAACGCCATCGAGGTTGATCACATCGTCAAGAAGTATGGCGATTTCACCGCGGTTGACGACGTCACCTTCTCTGTCAAAGAAGAAGAAATTTTTGGACTCCTGGGCCCGAACGGCGCCGGAAAGTCCACGCTCATTCGTATGATGACCACTCTCATTCCGATCACTTCCGGTCACGCTCGTATTGCGGGACACGATGTAGCCACCGATCCCGACGACGCGCGACGCGCCATTGGCGTGATCCCCCAAGCGCTGACCAGCGACATCGATCTCACTGTCGAAGAAAATCTCAGCATCTACGCCAAGCTCTACGATGTTCCCAAAGCAAAGCGCGAACAAAACATCGACGAACTTCTAGAGTTGGTCGACCTCACCAAATGGCGCAATGCGCAAACCAAAACGCTCTCCGGTGGAATGCGTCGCCGCCTGGAAATTGCGCGCGGCCTGGTGCACAGCCCGAAAATCTTTTTTCTCGATGAACCGACGACTGGGCTCGATCCCGTCTCACGCGTCGCCGTCTGGGAGATGCTGACTAACATTAAGAGCCAACGCCAGCTCACAATTCTGATCACCACTCATTACATGGACGAAGCCGACCGGCTCTGCGATCGCATTGCCATCGTCGATCATGGCAAGCTGGTTGCGCTCGACACCCCGCCAGCGCTGAAAACAAGCGTTCCAGGGTCGAATGTAATCGAAGCTCAGTTTGAAAATGCACCCGCCGACTGGGAGCAGCGATTGCACAATCTCGGCGACGTCACTTCCGTACAGCACGAGGGCGCGGGAATGTATCGCATTCTTACCAGCGATGGCTCCAAGACGACGACTGAGCTTGTCGAAGCGGCCATGCATTCGAAGGTTGGAGTAAAGTCCCTGTCCGTGCAGAACACGACTCTGGATGATGTATTCGTCCACTACACCGGGCGGCAGTTGCGCGACGAACTCGTCAAGGCCCACGGCTTCACCATGCCGGCCAGACCGGGGATGCAGCCATGAACCGCATGATGGCAATCGTCGAACGCGAGATGCGCAAATTTTTCCGTTCGCCCGCACTAATGCTGGTGGCGATGGTTTTTCCTTTAGTCCAGCTCGTTGTTCTCGGTAATGCTTTCGGCGGCAAAATCCGCGACGCCAAGCTCGGACTGGTCGATGAAGATGGCGGCACGCAGTCACTGAAGATTCGCGAGGCTTTCGAATCGGTACGCGCCAACATGCGCACCTTCGAACCCGTCTATTACTCGGACGAAAAGAAGGCGGTGCAGGACATTCGCGACGGCAAGATTCAGGGTGCCGTGATCATTCCTCCGCAATACTCCCGCCGCGTGTATGAGAAGGACCAGCCGCGCATCGCGCTCGTGGTCGATAACAGCGACAATTTCACCAGCTCCACCCTCGAAGCTGAACTCGGCAGCATCTCCGATGCGCTGAATAATCCCACGGTCCAGCCGCGCATTCTGCAGCAGACCGTTTTGCAGATCGTCGAACTGTATCCGTATATCGAGTACATGAAATATCTTTTGCCGGGCTCGATCGCGCTGGCCATGTTCGTTTCCGTGATGATCGGCGGCGGTATGCTGTACATCGACGACAAGGCCCGCGGCGTTCACGAAGGCTACTTGGTCACGCCGATTACCAAAACTGAGCTGGTGCTCGGTCTCAATGCAGCAGGCGCGATTAAAGCGGTGATGACCGGAATCGTAATTACGGTAATCGGATCGCTGCTGGCCGGGGTCGGTACCGTCTTCAATCCTGCAACCATGCTCGGGCTCATGGTGATGATCCTGCTGACCTCTGTGGCCTTCAATACCATGATGTTTTTGCTGATGGTACGAGTCGAAGACCCGCTGGTGCCGCGCGCAATCTTCGGCATCCTGAACACGCTGCTATTTTTTCCCAGCGGCGCGGTTTACCCGATCGAAGCTTTCCCGGCGTGGTTGAGGGCCATTGCCAGCGTCGACCCGTTCACCTTCGCGGTTCATGGCTTCAAATCACTCCTGCTGAAGGAGACGGGCCTGGTGGCGATCTGGCCCGACATGATCTATCTCTCAGTGTTCGCGATAGTGACCCTCTCGATCGCAGTGCCATTGTTCAAGCGCACGCTGTAGACACGTAGCTCGCTACGTCTCTCGCGCAAGACGTTGCAAGCAACGTCTCTACGAAAGGTTTTTGGGGAACTTTTTCTTCTCCCCCGGATTCCATTATGCTTAGGTCATGACGCTAATGGACGCTAAGCAGTACGATGAGGCGCCTGCCCGCCGTCGCAGAAAACTGATCATCGTGGGCATTGTCGCTGCGCTCATTCTGACCTGGGTCGCCTACCATCTCCGCAACTACCCCGAACGCCATGCCGCAGATAAATTCTTTGCCGCCCTGGAACATCAAAATCTCGAGGACGCGTACGGGATCTGGTTCGGAGACGCAGACTGGAAGCAGCATCCCACCAAATACTCCAGCTATACCTTCGCCGAGTTCAGTCAGGATTGGGGTCCGGCAAGCGAATGGGGCGCGATTAAGAATTACTCGGTCGATTGCTCCTATTCGAGCGGCAATGGAGTCATCATCCAGGCCACCGTCAATCACCGAACCCAGCACGCCTACGTGTGGGCCGACAAATCAGACAAGACGCTGCACTTCTCACCGAATGAAATCGATTGCGGAAACTGGTTCGGCTGGGTGACGGAATAAAAAATGAATGTGGAGAGACGGGCGTCCTCGCCGGTCAATTGATTGCTCATCGGAATAGGCGCGTGCCAAACTCGCCTTCCTCTGTGGTCCGCCTCTGTGTAACTCCGTGCCCTCTGTGGCTAATTCAAAGCTTGAACCACAGAGAACACAGAGTTACACGGAGGAAAGCCACAGAGCGGGGCGTTAAGACGTAACAGCACTCGTGGACAGATATTGCGTCATCTTTTGCAACGACGATTCATCTTCCACGTTCAGGCACTTCTTCGAGCGATCGATCTGCCGCATCAGCCCGCAGAGCACCTTCCCCGGCCCGACTTCGACAAACGTCTGAACCCCGCGCGCAATCAGCAATTGCATCGAGTCGCTCCACTTCACCGAACCTGTTACCTGCCGCACGAGCGCGTCTTTTGAGCTTTCTGCGTCTTCGACCGGCTTGGCATACACATTGCATACAACAGGAACTTTCGGCGCAGAGAGATTTAGCTTCTGCAGATCGATGGCGAGCTTCTCCTGCGCCGGCTTCATCAGCGAACAATGGAAGGGGGCGCTAACCGGAAGAAGGATCGCGCGTTTCGCGCCGCGCTCCTGCGCTAGTTTCACCGCCCGCTCCACTGCCGCCGCATGTCCTGAAATCACGATCTGATCGGGCGAATTGATATTTGCCGGCTCGCATACTTCTCCTTGTGCGGCGTCGCCACAAACCGCGCCAACTGCGTCAAGGCCCATTCCCAATATCGCGGCCATCGCGCCTGTTCCAACCGGCACCGCTTCCTGCATATATTTTCCGCGATTGCGCACCGTCCGCACCGCATCCGCAAAGCTGATTGTTCCCGCCGCCACGTGAGCGGAATATTCCCCGAGGCTATGCCCCGCCAGAAATCCTGGATTGATTCCCTTTTCTTGCAGCACGCGCCAAGCGGCAACCGAAACTGTCAGGATCGCGGGCTGCGTGTTTTCTGTCAGGCGCAACTGATCTTCCGGGCCTTCAAAGCAGAGTTGTGAAAGCTTTTTCCCCAGCGCTTCGTCAGCTTCGTCGAATGTCTTGCGCGCCACCGGAAATCGGTCGAACAAATCTTTGCCCATGCCGACGGCTTGGGATCCTTGCCCCGGAAAAAGAACCGCTGTTGCTGCAGTATTCATCGGTCTTAACTCACTTTAGATTTTTGGATAAAGGCGGAGAGCTCAATCGTCCACTTTGACTTCTTCAAGCGCTTCCGCAGGATGCAGCGTCGCCATTTCTTTTTCGATATGCGCGGTGATCTCGCGTTCGGCGAAATCGGCGGCCACCCGCACGGCGTTTTTGATGGCATTGGCATTCGAAGAACCATGGGTGATAAAGCATGCCCCGCGTATTCCCAACAGCGGCGCGCCGCCATACTCGGTATGGTCAAGTCGTTTCTTGAAATCGTGAAAGGCGCTACGTGAAAGCAGATATCCGACCTGGCGAGTAATGGTCGCTGCCAAAGTTTCCTTCAACGTCGATCGCACCAGGTTCGCAACACCCTCTGAAGTCTTGAGCGCAACGTTTCCCACGAACCCGTCAGATACGATGACATCCACTTTGCCGTTATATATGTCGCGGCCCTCAACATTCCCGACAAAATTAATCGGCAACCGCTTAATCAGCGGGTAAGCTTCGCGCGTCAACTCGTTACCCTTTCCTTCTTCTTCGCCGATCGAAAGTAGTCCCACCCGCGGCCTGGCCGTCCCAAACATGCTGCGAAAATAAATTTCGCCCATCATCGCGAACTGTTCCAGATTATGCGGCTTGCAATCGACGTTGGCGCCCACATCCAGCAGCGTTGAAACTGTGCCGGTGGCGGTTGGAATGATCGCAACCAGCGCCGGACGGTCCACTCCCGGCAATCCGCCCAGCACCATTTTCGCCGTCGCCATAGCAGCGCCCGTATTTCCGGCACTGATGAATGCTGCGGCTTTCCGGTCACGCACCAGGCGCGATCCCACGCGCATTGACGAGTCGCGCTTCGCGCGTACCGCCTGCACCGCCTTGTCTTCCATGGTGATGACTTCGCTGGCGTGGACCACCGTGATGGGCAGGGAGCGCGAAAAAGGATGGCGGGACAGTTCGGCCTGCAGTGTTTCTTCGGGTCCGACCAAGGCGACGTGAATTCCAAAGCGGCGCGAAGCCTGGATTGCGCCTTCAATCTCAGGCTTGGGAGCGCGATCCGAACCCATTGCGTCGAGAGCAATGACGCGATGCATGCAGTGTTATCTGGATTCCTTTTCTTCCAGTACCTCGCGACCCTTATAGTAACCGCACTTGGGGCAAGCGCGATGAGGTAATTTGCGCTCGTGACAATTCGGGCACTCCGAAAGTGACTGGGTGGTCAGCGAATCATGGGCGCGTCGTGTGCTGGTGCGCCGTTTTGAGTGTCGCCGTTTTGGATTAGGCATGAAATTCCTTTCGTGAAGAAGCTCTTAGCATTTGGCAGTTAGCACTTGGTTGAACCCGGCTTACTAAATGCTAAATGCCAAGTGCTAAGAGCTGGTCTTCAATTTCTCTCTAATATCTTTCAACGCCGACCAGCGTGGATCTTCCAGCGGTTTGGCGCAATTGCATTGTTGCTGGTTTAGATTGCCGCCGCAATGCGGACAAAGCCCCTTGCAATCGTCCTTGCAGACTTCCCTCAGAGGCAACGCCAGCAGGACCTGCTCGCGCAGAACATCCTCCAGCAGCAATCCTTCCCCTTGATAATAACCGACTTCCGCCTCGGCCGCGGTCACCGAGAGCTCCGAGCGTCCAGCGTCCGCGCCCTGTGGCCGGTACAACAAATCAAATTGTTTGCTGACATCACGTTTGAGCGGCTCCAGGCACCGTGCGCAAGCCATTTCAACCTGAGTTGAAAAATTCCCTGCCAGCCGTATGTCATTGATCAGCTCATGTTTGCCGTGATGCTCCCTGACCAACTGAGCCCTCCCGGCAGCCTTCAAATCCGCTGTGAGACGAGCGTCCGGCCCAAAATCGATCGTCCCCGGAGCAATCTTCTCGTCAAAATCAACAGGGTGACCTTCTAACTCGCGTACTTCAATGAGCATGGGAACCTCCGCGCCCCCTCCCAACTTGATACCGCGCAGGCCGCGGAAGCATTAAGGCGTGTAACTGACCAAGGGAGCTAGAGTTAGGATAAAAGTTACGCGGCGAAGGTGTCAAGGAAACGGTCGTATGGTCTTTACCGGAAATTCTTAACCAGCATGATGTTCGATTCGGCGAATTCGTTCTGAATGTACACAATGGATTTGCCGTTATTCGAAATGCTTAAACCCCAGCCCGGTTTCTTCTCCAATGTCCACATCGGAATGGTTTTGCCAGTTGCGAACTCGAAAAAGTCGATCGAAACGTGAGGGAATTTTCCGAATCGGATGAAATAGATCCCCTTCGAAGTGATTCCCCAATCTGGCCAGCCACCGCCATCAACGTCGCTCAAGACCTCAGTTTCTTCACCGCCCTGTATTGGCATTTTCCACAAGCCACCTCGTTCATATTTGCAGTAATACAGGAAATGACCATCCGGCGATTCAACCGGCGAAATGCCCCCATTTTTTGTAAGCCGCACCAGAGTGCCACCCTGAACCGGCATCTTCCAGATCTGAAAAGGTTCTGCGCCACGCTTCGACGCGAAATAAAGCCACTTCCCGTCGCGAGACCAGCTAGGCGACAGGTTGTCCGAGCCTGGAATTGTTCGAATAAGATGGGGAACTCCGCCAGGCACTTCGACCATATAAATTTCCCCACGTTCGCCCGGGTGGAATTCGAACGCGATATATCGCCCATTGGGAGACCAGCGGGCGCGTCCTGCCGTTCCATGCAACGATGTGACCTGATCGCAATTCGTTCCATCGACCGCGCACGTCCAAATGTCCCAAAATCCCATCCGATTGGATTCGAAAGCTACCTTTCTGCCATCAGGAGATAGTTCAGGTCGCGTCTTATCGCCCTTTTCTACGACCAACGCCGATGGCGATTTTTGCACATGTTTCGAATCCTTCAGATCCAACCGCCAGATGTCAGCCTTCGAAACCCACTGCTCATAAACCAAAGCGTTGTTCCCCTTCGCTGGAACGGAAGGCCAATTCGCTTCACCTTCGGGACCCGGCAGCGGACTAGGAGCGGAGCCGGTTGCCGACACTCTCCACAAGCCAGTCGTCGCCCCTCGGTTAGAAGAAAAGATTATTTCACGACTATCAGCCGTCCACGTAGGAGGTCCCATGATTGGACGGTTGTCAAACGTAAGGCGTTTTGCTCGACCACCGGTTGCCGGCATAACAAAAACATCATTGCTAACACCCGCTACCGTCGACCGCACAAACGCCAGTTGAATCCCATCAGGAGAAAATGCCGCCTCGTGATCAAGCCAGCCTGCAGGTGGTGATGTAAGCGCTCGTGTGCTGGAATCCGCCAGTGACAACACGGAAATCCACGCGCGCGTCGGATCTGCCGAATTGCTTTCGGAAAACGCAAGGGAGTTGCCGTCGGGTGACCACGAAAGTCCCGCCGCCATAGCTGTCGACCCCTGATACACGCGACGCTCGGTCCCGCCAAGAGACGGAACTACATAGATAGAGACTGCTTTCTCGGAATATCGAGCAAAGGCAACGTGTTCGCCATCGGGCGACCACGTTGGGCAGCAGTCGCCAGAATCGCTGGTCAGCTGGAGAGACTTCTCGCCTCCGACTGCTGCCGCATAAATTCCCGTGTTATGCGCGCCATCGCTTTGGCGAAATGCGACCAACTTGCCGTCGGGTGAAAAGGCGGGTGTGGCTTGATAACCTCGCAGTCCCACTAAAGGCACTACTTCGATTCGCGACAATTGTGAGTCCGCCGTTGGGCGATAGAGGGCCCAAATAGCCACAGCGCTGAAGAGAGCGAAGAAGAATGCTGCGCCGATCCAAATCTTTCCTGAAGCACGATTTCCGGTCGACTCACTATTCAGGGTAGTTGCAACGGGGGTGATCTCGATCGGCGTGACCTGATCGAGAGAAGCTATGAAACGATATCCCCGCTTGGCGATGGTTTCAATGAATCGCGGGCCATCAGCCGAATCTCCCAGAGCTTCCCGCAATCTGGCCACGGCGCTGTTCAAGCCGTGGTCGAAATCAACGAATGTGTCAGAGGGCCAGAGCGTTGCACGCAGCTCTTCCCTCGTAACCACATCACCCACGCGTTCCAGCAATAAAGAGAGTATGCGGAAAGGCTGTTCCTGAATTCTGATTCGCCGCCCGCCCTTGCGCAGTTCGCCTGCTTGAAGATCAACTTCGAAGACATCGAAGCGCGCCACAGCTGAAACCGATCGACTAACTTGCATTCTTTCCCCACTCATTGGACGTGAAGCCGTCATTAACGTTAGGGAGCTCGACCGCAACGATTTCTGCCGCGCTGGTGAGCTGCTGAAAGACTCCTGCCCCTTCAATAACTTCGCGCGTTATGCACGCGTGTGGAACTGGTGTAGGCGGTTGCATTGCCCAAACACGCCAACTGACGTGAAGGTTGAGCGAAAGGGCGCACCCCAAATGGCGCCCTTGCATGCCGGCTATTGGAACGCGACACGAGGGACATCGCAATGAACTCACGAATGCTTCTTTTCGATACGTTGTTAGTCTCAGTTTGGTTCTGCGTTTCTATCGCTGCTTCCAATGCTCAACAAAAAGGGCGAAATGAGCACGAGTCAGATATTTCATCTCTTCAATTACGCGCCAAAGGAGGCGACCCCAAAGCAGAGTACCTGCTGGGTCGGTCTTACATGATTGGGGCGGCCCTACCTCGCAACTACGAAGAAGCAGCAAAATGGTTCCGGCTATCCGCCGCTCAGGGATTCCCTGATGCCGAGTTTTCGTTGGGCTATTTGTATGAACATGGTAACGGTGTTCCGCGCGACTACCGGCAAGCTGTTTCTTACTATTCGAATGCCGCCAACCAGGGGGATGCCATAGCAGAAAACAACCTTGCTTCGATGTACGAGCACGGGCGAGGACTGAAGAAAAACGCAACTGAGGCAAAGCGATGGTACCGGGCGGCAGCGGAGCGTTCAGAAGTAGCGGCACAATGCAATCTGGCCTCACTCTATTTTCGCGCCCGCGACTATTCCCAAGCGGCTGAGTGGTTTCGGACAGCCGCTCAGCAGGGCGATGCGACCGCGCAAGAGGACCTTGCTTGGATGTATTACACCGGCACGGGAAGTGGACTCGATTACGGCGAGGCGGCAAAATGGGTGCGGCTCGCGGCTGAGCAGGGCCATGCGCGTGCCCAGCTCGACTTGGCCTACCTTTACGAACAAGGCAAGGGCGTCCCACTCGACTATTCCTATGCCTATGCTTGGTACAGAGCGGCGGCAACCGGAGGAGACAAACGAGCCGCCGAAAGGCTCAAAAGTATTGAGCAAGTGATGACACCGGATCAAATCAAAAATGGGAGCGCGGCAGCCGAACGATTATCGAAATCGCTGCCAAAAGCGAAAGAAGTGCCTAACGAAAGGTCAATTGCAAACTCATTTGTCGAGCCTCGATAGGATCCAAACAAAACCCGAGCTCCCCTTCCGATTCAACGGCTACACTTGTGAGTTATCCTCAGATAAATAACTCCTAATTGAATGCCTGAACTCCAGGAAATCCAAGCTTCCCAGGCGACAAGGTCGCAACAGGTCCTCGCTCGGCTAGATGCATCCTTCGACCACCACCGAAACCTCTGGATATTCGCTTTCCTCGCCTTTGGCTTTCTCATTCGCATCTGGCACGCGAGCGGCACATTTCTCAACTCCGACGAGGTCATGCACTTCGCCGCGGCCAATCATACGTCCTGGGTTGAGACCTACAAAGTCAGCCTCGCCATCTCTCACCCGCCGCTGCTGATCTTCATTGAGCACATCTGGCGCCATCTTGGAACCTCTGAGCTGATGCTTCGCATGCCCTCGATCCTCGCCGGCATGGCTTTCTGCTGGTTCACCTTTCGCTGGGCGGAAATGCTGTTCGAGAAATCCGTCGCCTGGACGATGTTCGCCTTCGTTTTATTTCTTCCCTCGTCGATTGAGCTCTCGACCGAAATCCGCCAGTACGCGTTGTTCCTGGCATTCGCCATGGGATCGGCATATTTTCTGGAACGTGCCTTGGACAAGAATTTCGCTCGCACAATGTTGCTCTCTGGCCTTTGCCTCTGGCTGGCCATCGGTTCGCATTTTTCTGCGTTCCTGTTTGCGCCCGCGCTGGGGATTTACGCGATCTGGAGAATGTGGACGGCGCGACCGTCAGCGGGCGTGATCTCAACATGGCTCGCCGGTCAACTCGTCGCCCTCGGGTTATGCGCGGTCCTTTACTTCACCCAGATCCGCCAGCTCAGCCAGTACTTCGGCGGGCAGGACGCGACCCAGGGTTGGATGGGCAACGCGTACCTGAGCCACTCATATTACATTCCTGGAAAAGTAAACCCGTTGGTTTTTGTCATTGGCCGAACGATTGGCGTTTTTCAATACGTCTTCCGCCAGCTCGCGGTCGGGGACATCGCCTTTATTTTTTTCATTGCGGGAGTGGTTCTCATTTTTCGCGCGAGGCCAGCTTCGACTCGCGTGACCTCTCGCCAGCTTGGATGCCTTGTGCTGCTGCCATTCGCCATCAACTGCGCTGCTGCTCTCGCCCGCGCTTATCCCTACGGGGGCACACGGCATTCCTGCATGCTGATACCATTCGCGCTCGCCGGTGTTTCCGTAGCGCTGGCTCAACTCTTCAAGCGCAGAATTGTCACTGGAATTGCCACGGCTCTCCTGATCTCGCTCGTCTGTCATCTCTCCACTGCGAAAGAATTGCCCTATGTCGCGCCCGACGCCCAGCGCTCGGCTCACGTGCAGGCAGCCATGGCATTCATTCATCAAATCCCAGCAGGAGAGCCGATCTTCGCCGATGTGCAAACCAATCTTCTGCTCGGCCACTATTTATGCAACCAGCGCCCGGTCACTTCGGACCGGTCGATACCGGGATTCGTGAGTTACGAATGCGACGGACATCGCGTGATCGCCAGCACCACGAAGTATATTTTTACGGCGAGAGGCTTTTACAACCAATGGCAGGAGATGATCAGCAAATATCATCTGCAGACGGGATCTCGAATTTGGGTCGCGCAAATGGGCTGGTATACCTACGTCGAATTCGAGCTGGAGAATTTCCCGCAATTCCACATAGTGCCGCATGATTTTGGTCCGCAGATACAAATATTTAGTTTTACGGTCGGCCAGAGCATGCCCGACCCAAAACAGTTGCCGACAACATGAAATTAATTAAGACGATCGACGAGATGCGCGCCTTCCGCAATGCCGGCCGCAAAGCTGGCAAGCGATTTGGACTGGTGCCGACCATGGGCGCGCTACATGGAGGACACCTGTCGCTGGTGCGGAACGCGCGCGACCAGTCAGACCTTGTCGTTGTTTCGATCTTCGTGAACCCGACGCAGTTCGCCCCTCACGAAGACTTCGCTAAGTACCCCCGAAATCTGGAAAGCGATTCCAAAATGCTCGATCGAGAGCATGTGGATGTGATCTTCGCGCCTTCAGACCATGACGTGTATCCTGCGGGCGCGGTCACATGGGTGACGGTCGAAGGCATGAGCGACCGACTTTGCGGCAGGTCGCGCCCGGGACACTTCCGCGGCGTGACCACCGTCGTCGCAAATTTGTTTCACATCATCGAGCCGGACGTCGCATTCTTCGGACAGAAAGACGCGGCGCAAGTTGCGATCATTCGCCGAATGGTGCGCGACCTGAACGTGCCGGTCGAAATTCAGGTCGGCGCCATTGTCCGCGAGTCTGACGGCCTGGCCCTCAGCTCGCGCAACGCTTACCTCAACGCCGAGGAACGCAAGTCTTCGCTGGCACTGTACCACTCGCTGCAACGCGCGCAAAAATTGTTCGAGGCCGGCGAACGCGACTCCGGAAGGCTCACCGCAGCCGGCAAAGAAGAATTCGCCAAGGAACCGAAAGCCCGTCTCGATTATTTCGAAATCGTCGATCCCGATTCGCTCGAATTGCTCCCATCGATTTCGAAACGTATGTTGATCGCGGTAGCTGCCTATATCGGCCACACTCGCCTGATCGACAACATCATCGTCGATCCCCACCGCTGACCATGCCGATCGTGCTCGCCTCAGCTTCCCCGCGCCGCCAGGAACTACTGAAAAATGTCGTTGTTGAATTCGTAGTCAGACCCGCAAACATTCCTGAAGTGCGCCGCAAAAACGAGGCTCCGCAGACATTTGCGGAAAGAATGGCGCGGGAAAAAGCGCGAGCAGTTTTCGCCGGAACAAATGACGAATACGTTCTCGGCGCCGACACGGTAGTAGCAATTGGGGCGACGGGCGTCTCGCCCGTCAACGGTTACCTCGTACTTGGGAAGCCCGAAACCCACGAGGACGCGGCCAGAATGCTGCGCCTGCTCTCCGGCCGCAAGCATCATGTCATCACCGGCGTCTGCCTGGTCGGAGCCAATTTTGAAGATGTGCGCTCTGAAACCACCGCGGTGTATTTTTCCACTCTCAGCGACGCCGACATTCGCGCCTACATCGCGACCGGCGAGCCCATGGACAAAGCAGGAGCTTACGCCATTCAAGGCGCGGCCTCCCGCTGGATTTCAAAAATTGAAGGTGACTACTCGAATGTAGTGGGACTACCAATCGCGCTGGTTCTGCAAATGCTGCGCGAGCACCGAGTAAACGGAGGCTAGCCCCGCTTCTGCAGTTCGTCCCTGTTCTCAGGAGGAGGCGCAGGGGTAGGAGTAACAGTATTAGTCGGAGCAGGAGTGGGAGTGCCGTCTTTCATCGACGACTTAAAATTGCGAATACCTTCGCCGAGCCCTTTGCCCAGCCCAGCCAGCTTGCTGGGACCAAAAATAAGGAGAGCGATCCCAAAAATCAGGAGCAGGTGTAGCGGTTGAAACAAGCCCTCCATAAATCCTCCGAAGGCCAGGATGGCCCTGTGGAAATTCTAGGCCACTAAGCCCCGCTAGTCAAAGCAAAGCGTCAAATTCGCGCAATCAGAGCCGCTAAGAGCGCGGCCCTTTTCGGCAACTCTGAAATCACCACCGACTCGTGCTCCGCATGCGCGCCTTCGCCGACGCCGCCCAAACCATCCAGCGTTGGAACTCCTAGGGCTGCAGTGAAGTTTCCGTCCGATCCCCCGCCCACCGAAGCCTCTTCCAACTTCCAACCAAGTTCGTTCGCAACAGCGCTAGCTTTGTCGTACAAAGCGGCCACGCCCGAGTTCCGCTCCATCGGCGGGCGATTCATGCCGCCGGAGATGGTGATCTGGCAATTTCGGTTGAACACCTTCAGCGATCTCAACTTATTGTCGATCTCAATCCCGTCTCCCATTCGCACGACTCGAACATCGATAATGGCGGTGGCCTCTGCAGCGACGACATTCGCCCGGGTTCCGCCACTGATTTTTCCGACATTTACCGTTATTCCCCGCCTGAGGTCCACAAGTTGCGAAATTTGCCAAATCTGTTTTGCCATTTCGACAATCGCGCTCTGACCCTTTTCGAAATCGAGGCCTGAGTGCGCGGCTTTGCCGGTTACTTTCAACCTGTACTCGCAGATTCCCTTACGCGCAGTCTTTACCGCCAGGCCCTGCGCTGGCTCGAGCACGAGCACAGCCGAAGATTCTCGCGCGAGCGCTTCAGTGATCGCCCTTGAAGATGAGCTCCCAACCTCCTCATCAGACACCAGGAGAATTGTCACCGGACGCGGTAGCTTCCCAGCGTTCCATTTCAGCATGGCTTCAATCGAATGCAGCGCCAGCGCAATCCCGGATTTCATGTCGAGCACGCCCGGCCCGAACAGCCGACCCTTAGCGACGCGGCACCGCATTTTTGAAATTGTTCCGATCGGATAAACGGTATCCATATGCCCGAGCAGAAGCACCGGTTTCTGATCGCGAGGCCCGCGCCCCTTGAACTCGACCTGTAAGTGATTCCCGAATTTTTCAGCCGGATGCACGAGGACCCGCCCGCCTAGTTCTGCAAACCGCGATGCCAGCACCGTGCCCAGCCGGTCCACCGACTGCTTCACGTCGCTGGGCGATTCGATCTCGACTAACTGGCGAATGGTTTTTATGATCTTCGGCTGCTGTTTTTGTAAATAACGAAGCTGCTCGCTGACACCTGGAACGTTCATCTTCTCCTTGCCGATCCCATATGATTGCCGGTGGGTTTATGAGGATGCGATAAAGTATAATCGTCGATCCCGGCAACTCATGACCGACACTCTCCACACTGCGACCGAAGCTCCCGCGGCTGAGCACACTACGCTCGACATTCACGACATCATGCGGATTCTTCCGCATCGCTATCCGTTCCTGCTGATCGATCGCGTCATTGATCTGGTGCGCATGAAGCGCATTGTGGCGACCAAGAATGTGACCATTAACGAGCCGTTCTTCGCGGGGCACTTTCCAAACATGCCGATCATGCCGGGAGTGCTGATCGTGGAAGCCGTGGCCCAGGCAGGCGGAGCGCTGTTGCTTACCGAAATTCCTGACCGCGAGCACAAGCTGATGGTCTTCACCGGAATCGAAAAGGCGCGCTTCCGCCGGCCCGTGGTTCCCGGCGATCAGTTGCGAATCGAAGTTGAAGTAAAGGCATGGCGCGGGGACGCAGTCCGCATGCAGGGCATCGCATATGTGGAAGACAAAAAAGTTGCCGAAGCCATCGTCACCTGCCGATTGGTGGATCGCGACCGCGGGCGAAGCGCGCAAGTGGAAGCCGATGATGCCGCGCCGGAGTAAGCAATACCGGGAGGGCACGGCGTCCGGCGGTGCCGCAAAGAGTTGAGTATACCCGGAGCTTTAGCCCCTGACGCGATTCGGGCTCCTGATCGGGCAATGGAGCAAGCGCGGTTATGCGCTGGCTCCAGATCGGCACGAACGGGAAGGGCACGGCTTACAGCCGTGCCGAAGCAAGTTGAACCTACACGGGCTTTAGCCCCTGAGGTGATTTGCTTTTCGAAGACAACAAGCTCGCGCACAACGATGCTCCAGCCGCGAAGCGGCGGAATGTGAAAGCCCGGCACGGAAGTGCCGGGAAAACAACGAATCGCAATCGAGTTCCGAAAGGGACTCTTAACCAACCCATGCCCGCCCACCCCACCGCCATCGTCGATCCCACTGCAAAAATTCACCCGTCCTGCAAGATCGGCCCCCATTGCACCGTCGGCGCAAACGTCGAACTCGGCGAAGCCTGCGAACTGATCTCACACGTGGCCATCGAAGGCCCCACGAAAATCGGCGCACGTAATCACTTCTTCCCGTTTTCTTCCATCGGCCTCGCGCCGCAGGACATCAGCTACAACGGCGAGCCCACGCGCCTCGAAATCGGTGACCACAACGTCATCCGCGAATTCGTCACCATCAATCGCGGCACCGTAAAAGGCGGAGGCCTCACCCGCGTCGGCAGCCACAACCTCATCATGGCCTACACCCACATCGCCCACGATTGCGCAATCGGTGATCACGTAATCATGGCCAACGCCGCGACCCTCGGTGGCCACGTCATCGTCGAGGATTGGGCCACGGTTGGCGCATTATGCCCGGTACACCACTTCGTTCGCATCGGCACGCACGCCTTCATCGGCGGAGGCACGACCATCACCCGCGACGTTCTTCCGTTCTCCAAAACCGCCGCCGAGCGCGGCACCCGCGCTTATGGATTGAACGCCGTAGGCCTCGAACGCCGCGGCTTCAGCAAAGAACGAATCCGCAAACTTCACCACGCGTATAAGCTTCTGCTGGCGTCAAAATTGAACACCTCGCAGGCACTGGAGAAATTGAGGTCCGAATCAGGTCACGGTGAAGATGTGGAAATGCTGATCAAATTTATTGAGACATCGGAACGCGGAGTGGTGAAGTAGGTGGAGTAGTCGCCTGATTATGTCCGACGGTTTGTGGAGGGCAAAACGATCTCTAAGGATGCACTCCCAAGTTCCGTTCGTTACGTGAAGAACGGGCGCGGTGGCCGATGGTGGAAGTCTGCCCATAGTAACGGGCAGATACACGCCGGATGGAAGGACATTCCTAATCAACTCTTGTTGAAGAAGGACCTTTCTGCGATAGAGACGATTCTCAGAGAACAGTATGGAGACAAACCGGGAGCCAAGCAAGACATCAATCAAGTGCTCAGCCTGTTGGACTCTCCCAGCAAACACGTTTGGATAACGTTTGAAGACGACTATCTCTGGTGGTGCACTGTCCGCGACGTCATCACTCCGAACCCGGACGGAGAAACCGTAGCTAGCGGCCACTTCTGGTTGACTTGTGCTAGTTCGTGGTCCAACACCTCGCTCGCAGGAAGACTACTTGCAACATCGGAACTACCGGGAACGGTGACAACGACGGCGGGGTTTCGGGCGACCGTCTGCACACCTAAGGACTCTGAAGCGATACTACGGCTGATCAAGGGGGAGACTGACAAAGACGCAGTTGACTCAGCAGACCGTCGCAGAGAATACGAGCTCGCGGTCCACAAAATTGTGCAGCGTCTGTCACCGCAGGACTTCGAGCACTTGATTGATCTTATCCTCGCCCGCACGGGATGGGAGCGAATCGCGGTGTTAGGCGGAACACGGGAAGGCGTCGATGTTGAAGCCGAGAACCCTGCCGCTGATGAGACTGCTTTCGTCCAAGTCAAGAGTTCTGCCGGTCAAGATGTCCTGGATGACTACGTCGAACGATTCAGGCAGCGACGAGAACGATATTCACGAATGGTATTTGCGGTTCACGCTCCGCGAGGGCGTTTGGTCCGCCCTCCCGATCCCGCCGTGCAGGTCTGGACAGGCGAAAAAGTCGCTGAACTGGTCGTGCGCCTCGGCTTGGGGAAGTGGGTTGAGAGCAGGTTATCTTAAGCAAAGGACGAGCTTCGCTGAATCGCCGGGGGCCCCATCCTTTCGCGTACTTTGCGAAAGGGTGGGAGGCAGAGTGCTTGATCAGACCAAATCCAAAAGGTAGAGGTCCGAGGTTCCCACCCTTGCAAAGAACGCAAGAGTGGGGCACCCTCAGTCGTGGTGGTTCGTAGCAACTACGGGCGACGCCCGTAGCTCCACATCATGGCTGCCAAGCACAAACTCGGCCTCATCGCTGGCAATGGACGCTTCCCCTTCCTCGTGCTCGATGCCGCCCACGCGCAAGGCTATGAGGTTGTGGTCGCGGCGATCAAAGAAGAAACATTCCCTGACATCGAATCGCATGGCGCATCAGCAGTGCATTGGCTCTCATTAGGGGAACTCTCCAAGCTCATCGAAACTTTCCAGCGCGCAGGCGTCACTCGCGCAGTAATGGCCGGACAGGTCAAGCACAAGCAGATTTTTTCTAGCATTCGTCCCGACTGGCGTCTGGCGAAACTTTTGCTCTCGCTGACCACCCGCAACACCGACTCCCTGCTGGGCGCGGTCGCCAAAGTTCTGGCCGATGAGGGCATCACTCTCGAAAGCTCGACGGCGCTCCTCGAACCACTGCTGGCGAAACCGGGCGTGCTCACCAAACGCGCTCCATCAGGAGCAAGAAAAGAAGAACATCGAATACGGACGCGCCGTCGCCCGCGGCCTTGCCGCAATACGACATCGGCCAGACCGTCGTCATCGCCGAAAGTGCCTGCGTTGCCGTAGAAGCCATGGAAGGAACCGACGCCACCATCGAGCGCGCCGGCCACATTATGGCCACTTTCGCGGGCGAGGGCGCCCGCGCCACACTCGATCGCAGCTTGACCGTGGTCAAAGTCGCCAAGCCCAAGCAAGACATGCGGTTCGATGTGCCGGTAGTTGGAGTGAAAACCATCGAAGTCATGCGCAAAGCCAGCGCAACCTGCCTGGCACTCGATGCGGGCAAGTGTCTGCTGATTGACGGAAACGCAGTGATTAATGCAGCGGATGTTGGTGGAGTCGCGATAATCGCAGACTAGCCATCCTCGTGTGGGTCTTACACTCTTGTCCGACCTGACTGCAGCAAATATGCAGCCGAGCTTTTCTGCCACGGTTTAGCTGAAGGAAAAACCATCGGCAAAACCAAAGTCAAAAGCGTCGGACAGGATTGTCCGACCCACACGGGCTGATTTAGTTACAATCTCTCTGCTCTCCTGAAAAACCATATGCCCGAGATCGAACTGATCGCCGAGCAACTGAACCGCGCATTCGACGGCGAAGCCTGGCACGGTCCCGCGCTGATCGAAGTTCTCGATGGGATTGACGCCAAAACAGCTGCCGCGCATCCCATTTCTGGAGCCCACAGCATTTGGGAGTTGGTGCTGCACCTGACAACGTGGGAGCGAGTAATCACGCAGCGAATTCGGGGCGAAGGCCTGATGCCTTCTGACGAAGAAAACTTCCCACCGGTTCGCCAGCCAACCGACGCCGCGTGGCGCGAAGCCTTACAAAAGTTGCGATCGACTCATGCAGCCTTGATCGGGCGCATTTCCAGCATGAAAGAATCGCGCTTGAACGAGCGCGTTCCCGGCAAAGATTATGATCTACGTTTCATGTTGACCGGCGCAGTGCAGCATGCGGCGTATCATGGCGGCCAGATCGCGCTGCTGAAGAAAGCGCGGGATTAAAGAATGCAGAAGGAAGAAGTCAGAATTCAGAAGGATTGCAGATTTGAGATTTTAGATTGCAGATTTAAAACGATGACTGCGCATTCGATCGGTCTCCAATCCAAAATCTGAAATCTCCAATCTGCAATCGTCCGGAGCCCCACTGCCCAACTCAAACCCCATTCCCGTTGCTGTCGTCGGTGTAGGCGCATTCGGACGCAACCACGCCCGCGTTTACCACCAGCTCGCCCGCGAACTCGATACTGCTGAACTGATTGGCGTGGTCGACGAAAATCCGGTTCGCGCCGACGCGGTTGCAAAAGAATTCGGCTGCCGCGCATTCGGCTCAATCGAGCAACTAGTGAGCACCGGGATCGATGTCAAAGCTGCCTCTGTCGCCGTCCCCACAATGCATCATCTGGCAGCAGCGCGCCAGCTTATGCAGGCGGGCATCGATGTTCTGATCGAAAAGCCGCTGGCATCATCTCTTGCCGAGGCCGACGAATTGATCGCCATAGCAAAAAAAACCGGCCGGATCGCCCAAGTCGGTCATCTGGAGCGCTTCAACCCAGCCGTACGCGCCACGTTGCCCCTGGTAACGCGGCCCATGTTTTTCGAGATCCACCGGCTCAGCGTTTTCACTCCCCGCTCGCTCGACGTTGACGTCGTTCTCGACCTCATGATCCACGATCTCGACGCCGTGCTCTCGTTCGTCAATTCGCCGATCCGCGAGATCCGCGCCGCTGGTCTTCCAATTCTTTCGAACAAGGTCGACATCGCCAACGCGCGCATTGAGTTCGAGTCCGGTTGTATCGCCAATTTCACCGCCAGCCGGGTCTCAACCGAACGGGTCCGTAAGCTGCGCTTTTTTCAGCCCCGGCAATACATCTCCATCGATTACGGCCGCCAGGACGTGCTGGTATTCAGCGTGGGCGGCAACGAGGGCGTCCCTTCCGCCAACCCCGAAATTAAGATTTCCAAACCTGAAATCACCCCCGAAGAGCCCTTGCACGCAGAAATTCGCGCCTTTCTGCGCTCGGTGCGCACTCGCGAAAAGCCTGTCGTTCCCCTCGAAGACGGTCGCCGCGCGCTCGCCGTTGCCCTCGAAGTCCTTGAACAGATTGAGTCTCACCACAGTCGCCTCAACCTTGCCGGTTGACGCCGCATAACTTGGGTCACGGCCCTTTACACTTTTTGACAGCTTGGCGCCCCAATGCCAGCTAACCTTAGAGGGTGCTTCCGTCGTAAGTACCTATACTGCCAGATTTTCTAAAACAAGCCGAAAAGATGAGAAAATAGAAACTAACCCGCATCAGATTACTTAGTTAATGGCTTTGACCCAAATTCCGTCTTTGCAGGAACCGCCTCCAGCGCCGCCACCAACCGGGCCTGACCCCGCGCAACTGGAACTTTATGGTGCCGAGCAATGGGAGTCCGCCTACAGCCACATGCACGACTTCCCGACCCTGCTGATCCAGGCGCAGGACGATCTCTCGCGTTCGCGAAAACGCGAGGCTTTCTGGATGTCGCTGTTCGCGCACGCCGTGCTTCTGCTGCTGATTCTTCATCCGCCGGACTTTGCCAAGTATTGGTTCAAGCGCTCGATGATGATCGTGAAACCGATCAATAACGATCGGCACCTGACATTCGTCGACGCTGCCCCCGACAAATTGAAGGTGAAGCGTCCGGACACCGACAAGATTTCTGACAAGAACCGCATTGCCTCGAGCAAGCAACCACAACTCGACCGCAAGCAATTGAAGAAGATTCTTGACACCACTCGTGCCGGACGCCCTGGTCCGACGGCCCCTCCGGTTCAGCAGCAACCTCAGCAGCAAGCCATGGCACAGAGTGCGCCGCCCCAGCAGCAACCGGCTCAACAACAGCCAGAACCTCCGGCGAATCAGATGGCGAAATTGCAGCCGCCCCCAGTCAGCCCGAAGGCGATATTTAAGACCGGGCCTATGTCCGCCAGCCGCGCAATTGAACAAGCCGCGAACGCTGCCGCCGCCACGCGCGGTAAGTACGCCGGCGACGAAGGCGACCTGGGATTGGGCCAGCGCCAGCCGAATGCCCGCATGGGCCCTGAAATCCTCAGCGACACCATGGGAGTTGATTTCGGCCCTTATTTAGAGATCGTTAAGCGGGAAGTAAAAAAGAACTGGTATAACCTGATTCCGGAATCCGTACTGTTTAAAAAAGGCGAGGTTTCAATTCAGTTTTCAATTCTTAAAGACGGCCAGGTCGCGGGGCTGCACTACGTCACTGGCTCGGGCGACGTCTCGCTCGATCGCGCTGCTTATGGCGGGATCTCGGCTTCCACTCCATTCCCGCCGCTGCCCACGGAGTTCACCGGGCCCAATCTCACGCTTCGGTTCGACTTCTTCTATAACCTGAACACCGACGGCACCGAGCTGCCGTAGTTCTCAGGATTGACTAGCGTTTGTTTTTTTTGTGATGCTCCTTTGGCGCGGGAGTGGCCTGCTTCGGCGCTTCGTTCGCGGCTGGGCCGACCTGCTTTGGCGCCTCGGCAACAATCTTTCTCAGCAGTTCAGTTGGCAGGACCGCGGTAAGAATCGTCCGATCGCTTTTCTGCTCGACTTTCAGACTATCCAGCGCTTTTTTCACATCCGGATCAGGGGTTTGCCCGGCTACCGAAATGTCCGCAGAGTGAAAAATCGAGAGGAAGGTATTCACCTGGGCCGTAAGTTGCTTCGCCTCCTGCTCGTCACGCGTAAAAGCTTCAGCACGAAAATGCACTGCCCGCAAATACCGCACCGACGCAACCACCGTCGCGGGACTGGTAATGGACAACGAGAGATCAGCCGAGGATTGTGCGTCCTGCGGATTCAATCGAAAAATTCCCCATACCAAACTGGCGATGGGCACTCGCTTATAAAACTGCCGCAGCAGCGCCGGCCCGCCAAATGGAGACGCCAGCTTTCGCGAGCGATCAATGATTCCGCGGATCACGCCGGGATCAGGATGGTTCGAGGCCGCCACCGTGTCTGCGCCCAGAATTGCCACGCGCAATGTCCGGCCCTGCAGAGGAATGTTGTAAATATCGACTGATTTATAGGAATCGACGGACCTGGTCAGCACACTCAAATAATCCCGCAGTCGGTCGCCGTCGATCTTTGCGATGAAAATTTCTGAGTAACGCGTCTCGCCGCCGGTCAACGGGCTGGCGTAATGGATGGCCAGCGCCGCTTCCTGCAGATCGCGTTCAAACTGGAAGCCGGTGGCCCGGATGAACGTCTCATACTCGGCGTCATGCGGTACTTCCGGAATGTGGGTGGCTATTTCCGCCCGGCGCATCCATTTCAAATCGATGTAGAGGAATGCATCGGCTCCGGGTAAAAGACGCGCGGGCTCTGGCGGCGCGTGCTTCCGCAGCTGCACGATCAGGGCTACGGAGGCCACAAAGATCAGAAACCCGAGCAGGACGGGAAGAAGACGCTTGATCCGCATGGGAGGATGAGAGGGATAATACCAAAGTACTTGAGTGAGTTATCCTTTTTAGTGCGGCGACGGCAGGAGTGCTCGGATGAGAGTTGCCCTTAAAATCATGGTAATCATCTGGGCTGCGGTGGTAATCGCCAGTTTTGGCGGCATTATCTGTCTAGCTCCATTCTATGGAGTGGACGGCGCTTTTTCGCAAGCCTTGCATGGGCGACCGGATCCAAGCCTGCAGCATTGGTTCCACTGGTTAGAATTGTCTTTTGCGATTGGCCTCACGACGACATTTTGGTTATGGCGTACTTACAGAAATCAATATGGCAGATTCTGGAGCGGTAGAGCTGCACGACCATCCCTTCCGCGTTGACAATACGCCATTTCCTAGTCTATCTTTAAGGCTTTGGTAGTTCTGCGGTTGCCCGCCTGATAGCCCTGCGCCTTCGGCGCTTGCAGAGAGTGGGTACTCAGCGTTTTTCTTTCAGTTTTCATTTTTTTATCTGGGAGATCAGAATGTCAACGTATTTCCCCAAAGCGGGGGAAATTGCGCGCAAATGGTATGTCGTCGACGCCTCGGGCCTTGCTCTCGGCCGGGTTGCGTCGCAAGTGGCGCGCATTTTAATGGGCAAAGAGAATCCGCAATATACGCCTTTTATCGATACCGGAGATCACGTGGTCGTGATCAACGCTGAGAAGGTAAAGATGACAGGCATGAAGGCCGATCAGAAGGTCTATCATCGTTATACCGGCTATCCCGGTGGCCTTCGCAGTGAGGAGTTTCGCAAGCGTTCGGTGCGCAAGCCCGAACTCATTGTTGAGGACGCTGTGCGCCGCATGCTTCCCAAGAACAAGCTGGGAACGCACATGTTCACCAAGCTGAAAGTTTATAAGGGCGACAAGCACCCGCACCAGGCGCAGAAGCCGGAAGAAAAAGCGCTGGCGTAAAACGCAGCCGTCAGCTGTCAGCCTTCAGCTGCCAGCCAAGATCGCTGAGTTCAGATTTGATTTTTGAGAAAGGTAAAGCCTTTACTCAGCAAGAACAGGCTGAGGGCTGAGAGCTGATGGCTGACTTAGTTCAATATTACGGAACGGGACGGCGCAAGACCGCCGTGGCCCGCGTTTTCTTACGTCCAGGCAGTGGCGAGTTCAAGGTCAATGGACGCCCCTTTGATGAATATTTTGTGACCGATTCGCAGCGCTCCGCGGCCAAGCAATCTTTGCTGTCGACCGAGTCGTCTGCGAGCTTTAACGTGATCGCCAATGTTTCCGGCGGCGGCGTGAACGGCCAGGCGGATGCCGTGAAACTCGGTATCGCCCGCGCGCTCATGCTATTCAATGCTGAGTTGCGCAAAAAGTTGAAGTCCGAAGGACTGGTCAGCCGCGACTCGCGTGGCAAAGAGCGCAAGAAATATGGGCAGAAGGGTGCCCGCAAGCGCTTCCAGTTCAGCAAGCGGTAGTGCTGGGTCTCGCAGGCGTCCGAGCATCTGCGAAGGGATCGTCGGGTTCCTCACTCGCCGGTTTTCAACGCGCGAGTTCGGAATGACAGGTTTGAGGTTTTGGTTTTAGCTAAAGGCTAAGAGCTAATAGCTAAAAGCTGCAGTTCAATTCTTCCCGTGCTCCGGTGCGGGGACGGGAAAGCAATCCTGAGTTCGCATTTTGAACGAAGGATGCAGACTTAAAAAGGAGGTTTTTTGGCTAACATCACCATGAAGGAGCTGCTCGAAGCGGGTGTTCACTTCGGGCATCAAACGAAGCGCTGGAACCCCAAGATGAAGGAGTTCATCTTCGGCGAGCGCAATGGCATTTACATCATCGATCTGCAGAAGACCCTCAAGATGTTCAAAGAGGCGTCGAAATTTGTTGCCGACTTAAGCGCCGAAGGCCGCACAGTTCTATTTGTCGGGACCAAGCGCCAGGCCCAGGATGCAATCGCCGAAGAGGCGAAGCGCGCCGGAAGTTTTTATGTGAACCAGCGCTGGCTGGGCGGACTGCTCACCAATTGGGTGACCGTGCAAAAGTCCGTGAAGCGGCTCAAAGAACTGGACGAAATGGCTACCGATGGCCGTTACGAGCTGCTCCCGAAAAAAGAAGTCATCAAGCTTGAACGCGAGCGCAAACATCTGGAAGCGAACCTCGCCGGCATTAAGAACCTGAGCAAGTTGCCCGACGCTCTGTTCGTCATCGATTCAAACAAAGAGCAGATCGCGGTGCGCGAAGCCCGCAAGCTCGGCATTCCCGTGGTCGCGGTTGTCGATACCAACTGCGATCCCACCGAAGTCGATTACGTGATCCCCGGCAATGATGATGCGCTGCGTGCGATCCGTCTATTCGCTTCGAAGATTGCGGATTCGGTCGTAGAAGGCTCACAGCTGCTGAATGACAAGCAGACCGCCGATCTGGCCGCTGGCGTCGAAGCTCAGGCCGAGGCCGCTGCTACCGAAGTGCCGGCCGAGGGTGGTGCACAGGTCGGAACTGGCGCGTCGATGTCGGCTGATTTCGGCGACGAGGGCACTGAAGAAATCAGCATGGAAGAAGTTCTTGGCCCCGGAACCCGCAAGAAGGCTGCCGCCGCTGAAGCTCTGGCCGAGACCCCAGAAATCGAGCATCAAACGTACTAAGCCGTCAGCTCTCAGCCATCAGCTTTCAGCAAGACCGGGAAGGGCACGAGTTTACTCGTGCCGATGAGAAATCAGCGGGGCTTTAGCCCCAGAAGGATGAGGCCCGCGCGAGGCGCGGGTTAATTTTTGTAAAATGATAAAGGAATCATCTTCGATTATGGCAACCACAGGCAGTCCAGAACCAAACGATAACAAGCAGCCCAACATTTCCGCGGCTAAGGTCAAGGAGCTTCGCGACCTCACTGGCGCCCCCATGATGGACTGCAAAAAGGCCCTCACTGAGGCCAATGGCGACGCCGAAAAGGCGGTCGTGATTCTCCGCAAACGCGGCGCCGCAGTTGCGCAAAAGAAAGCTACTCGCATCACGAGCGAAGGCTCAGTCGCGCAATACATTCACGCTGGAGGCAAGATCGGCGTGCTGGTCGAAATAAATTGCGAAAGCGATTTCGTGGCCCGCACCGACGACTTCAAGCGCCTGATCAGCGAGATCGCCATGCACATCGCGGCCAGTGATCCCAAGTTCATTCGCAAAGAGGACGTCACCGCCGCGGACTACGAGCGCGAAAAGGATATTTATCGCGCCCAGACCGCAGCCATGGGCAAGCCTCCGCAAGTGGTCGAGAAAATCGTTGAAGGCAAAATGGCCAAGTTCTACGAGGAGGTCTGCCTGTATGAGCAGCCCTACATTCGCGACCAGGCAGTGTCCATTTCGCAGCTGATTACCACAGCAATCGGCAAGCTAGGCGAGAACATTTCCGTCCGCCGATTTGCGCGATTTAAAGTCGGCGACGCCGGCGAGACCGTCGCGGTCTCAAAACCAGAGCAAAAACCTGAGTAAATAGAAGGCACCCCAAGGTGCCTTTTTTATCGATTATTGGAACTCAGCTATGAAAGGGTGCGGCTTGCAGCCGCACCGTTATTGAGAGAAACGGGGCGGTACGGCACAGCTGTAAGCCGTACCCTTTCAAATCCAAAGTGACTCCACTTCAATCTTTGCGAGATGCGCGATAATAGTCGAGACAATATGCCTGAACCGATCTTCAAACGCGTTCTGCTGAAAATCTCCGGAGAAGCCCTGGCCGCCAATCAAGGTTTCGGTGTCGATCCCACCCGCATTCACGAGATCGCCGCCGAGCTTGGCGAAGTCCACTCGTTGGGCGTGCAGATCGCCATCGTCGTCGGCGGCGGAAATTTCTTCCGCGGCGTAGCCGAACAGGCCCGCAACATGGACCGCGTTTCTGCCGATCACATGGGCATGCTGGCAACGGTTATCAATGCGCTCGCGCTGCAGGATGCCCTTGAAAAACAGAACATCTACACTCGCGTGCAGACCGCGCTAGAGATGAACCAAGTGGCCGAGCCTTTCATTCGCCGCCGCGCCATGCGCCATCTCGAAAAACGACGCATCGTGATCTTCGCCGGCGGCACCGGAAATCCGTATTTTTCTACCGACACCGCCGCCTCGCTCCGCGCCATGGAGATCAAGGCCGACGCCATCCTCAAAGCCACTAAAGTCGACGGCATCTACGACGCCGATCCCATGATCGTGAAAGACGCGACCAAGTTCACCCAGATCACTTACATGGAAGTGCTGAAACGCGGCCTCAAAGTCATGGACTCAACCGCCATCTCCCTCTGCAAAGACAACAATCTTCCCATCATCATTTTCAACCTGAACCAGCGCGGCAACATCGCAAAAGTCGTGACCGGGGAAAAGATTGGGTCGCTGGTGAGCGCGTAAGGAAGCTTTTGGCTCTTAGCTCTTAGCTGTTAGCTCAAACTTCAAAGGCTGTCATTCCGAGAACCTTCAGGTTCGAGGAATCTGCAGTTCGCAGTCACGACAGGATCCACCAAGGCAGCTCTTCCAAACGCCAGCACAATCGGTTTCAGCTAAAAGCTAAGAGCTAACAGCCAAAAGCTGCTTCTCAATTCACCCACCCCGACTTCGATCCGCCATTCTTCTTGTCGTCCTCGGGGGGAATGTAATTACCGTGCTCGTCGAAGTTGACGGTGCGGTTGTGGTCGCGCATGTAGACTTCGAATTTGCGCGCAGCCCGGCGACGCTTCCAGCGGTAATAGGAATTTCGCAGGGAAAAGTAGCGTTCGGAAATCTGCAGCGTGCTCCTGCGGGTCAGGAATAGCGAATACCAGACATATCCTGCGCCTAAGCCCAGCAGCAGAACAAAATCAAACAGATCAAAATGGTGCAGTAACAGATACGCGGTCTCAATCGCTCCGGCGAAAAGAACAATCCACTTGACGGGTATTTGAATTGGAATCGGGAACAGCATGATCGGCGCACTGCGATTGAACAGATAGAACACCATCAAAATCGCATTCACGGCCGCACCACAACCGAACGCGGCGCCTTGCGCAATGACCCCGCTCAGGGACAGCGCGAAGCCCGCGACTCCCGCGAGAACTGAGCTGCCAAAGAATAGGCCATAAAAGCGCGCAAAGCCGACCTGGTCTTCAACCGCCCCGCCCAGGAAATAAATCCCTAATAACGACAGAACGAAATCGAGCGGATCGACATACACAAATATGTATGTGACGAATTGCCACAGCAGCCCATGATGAATGCCGCCTGGACTGAGGGCGCCTAGCGCAATCAGCGACTGCCCCGCAGCTGGCGCAAACGACATCAATAACAGGATCACTACATACACCGCGACGCTCGCCAGGATGATCTGCCGCACCGCCCCGCGAAACGGCGGGAAACCCATCACGGAATTAAAGCTTCTAGGCATACTCGCACCTACGACAAACCTGCATTCTTTATGCTAGCAGCAGCTACCGCTCCGGCACAGGCACGATGGGCTGACTCTTGTGCCCCGCCGCATCGATCGATTCGACAGCAAAGATCACATTATCTTTCGACACCGCCAGCGTCACTCGTGTCTCTGTTCCCACCGACTGCGAATGCTCCCAGTCCGGCGCGCTCGTCGCCCGCCACAACACTTCATAACCAATAGCCCGTCCATCCGTCGGAGGATCCCAGTCCAGCGTCGAATCATTCACCAGTTCCCTGGTTTCGATTCGCACTTTTTGCGGCTCTCCCGGGGCCGACGCCAGCTCTGCCAGCGTGGCCGCATTCAGCCGCGCCACATTGGCAACGTAGTCGTAATCCACATCTTTGGGCAAGTCACCATATTCGATTCCGTTTTCCGTGCGCACGTTCTGGTGCTGACGATTAAAATTTTCGCGATACTCCGTGAAGCGCACCGCCGGGAATCCCTCTTCGTTGAACGAAATATGATCCCCACCGCGCAGAAAACGGTCCTGCCGGAATTCAAGCAGCGGCGATACCGGCAATTGATACGCCCGTGCCGTCTGGATTATGTAACGCGCCAGTTCCCGTGACGGCGAATCGCTCTCTCCGCCCAGCGCCCGTAGCCGCTTCAACTGCGCTTCGGTCGTACTCTCCGGAATGCTCTCGGAAAAAACCCGCACCACTTTAGGATTCTGGCCTTCGCTCTTGTCCCCGCCGACAATATCGTTGTTCAACGCCGCCTCAATATCCCAGCCTTGCGATTTCGCATATTCGGCGAAATGCTTGCTGCCGTACAATCCCTGCTCTTCGCCCGCGACGGTCAGAAAAATAACTGTCCCCGGAAATTTCAGTTTGCTCAAAACCCGCGCGCACTCCAGGCTCACACTCGTCCCACTGCCATCATCATTTGCGCCAGGGGCGGCATCGGTCACATTTTCATTGCTACTGTTTCGCGAGTCGTAGTGGCCCGTCACCAGCACAATCCGCTTCGCGTCCTCAGGATTGGTCCCTTTCAGTACCGCGTAAACATTCGTGATCACGGTGGGGGTCGCCACTCGCTCACTGACCGGTTGCGTGAAGCTGTCAGTCTTCACCTCCAGGCATCCGCCGCAGTCGTGCGAGTAGCGCTCGAACTCGCTCTTGATCCACTCCCGCGCTGCGCCGACCCCATGTCCCGCCGCAATTGACGCGGCGTCTTGGTCAGAGAGTGTGCTGCGGGTTTTAAAGCTAACGAGCTTTTCGATGTCAGCCTGCACCCGTTGCGCCGAAATTTCATTCAACGCGGCCTGAATTTTGAGGTCCGCGCTTTGCGAACTCAGTTCCTGTGCCTGTTGCGCGCGGGACTGCGGGACAATCAAATTCACGATGATCAAACCGATCATTGCCGGAACCGCCGCGAAATTTCTTCTTGGAATCAAGCTGTTCTCCTCGGTATCTATTATTCACCTTCCCAGCCGATTGCTTTCCACTAACACCGATAAATCTTAACCACAGAGGACACGGAGTTCCACAGAGGCAATGCCACAGAGGTAAATCGCGAAATTTCTGCAATCGGTTTCCCGATTTGAAGCTGCTTCGCGCAAAAATGTTCATCTGACCTTGCGGCGCTAACCCGAAGGATGTTTATGTTTCTGGCATGAACCAATGCTGGAAAGTCTCGATCTGCATTCTATTACTGCACGGCTTTGCCATCGCCGCCCCCAAACCACACGTGGTCTCATTTGGCCGCTGGACATCAGTCTCTATCCACGCCGAAGACAGTGAAAACGAGGCCACAGCCATCAGAATTCGCCCTTTGTATGTCGACGGCCGCACCAAAGAATTCACCGTCGGCATAGCTCACGATGTGACCGAACGCCTATTCGTGGTGCAGCGAATCTACCGTATGAACGATTCCCTGCCACAGCAGTCCGGCCCCACGCAATGGCAATGGCAGCGCGGCGGATGGCTACTGGCGGATCGCATAAGTGGAAAAGTTCAGCAGCTCGCGCTCGCCGAATTCGATCCCGATTCTTCCGCCGCAAACTGGTTTCGCGATTACGCTGCCTACTGTGGCATCTCCGACGACGGGCAGAAGAGATCCGCTGTGATCATGCAAATCGGCCGCCGGAAGCCTCTCCTGAAAAAATCTATCGGCGACGTCACTGACTCGCAGCCGGCTTGCGCGCCTCCAATCTGGTATCGCGATCCGGTGCGCGTAACCTTCACACCCACGCTCGATCAGAAGCTCACTTTCACCGTAAAAAGCCGTGCGGTTGATGCCATCGCGTCCGACGACGGCGAAGGCGGCGAGTGAAGTTACGCGTGAAGCACCGCCCTGCGTATCAGGAAGAACATCGCCAGCAAGATCACGCCACCCACCAGGAACACCAAATTACGCCAGGAACTTCTTTCCTCCGGAGGCGAGGTCAGGTGCCTCGCCATCACGGCCCCGAGAATCAATCCGCAAACCAGTCCGCCAATGTGCGCGGAATTATCGATGGCCGGAACCACCGCACCAAAAAACAGATTGTAAGCGGCAAAAACAACCAGGCTTCTGAGTGTCGATTTGATCGCGCGCGGCGGCACGGGCAAATGCCCCAAGTAAAGCGCGGCGATCAACGCCCCCGCCAAGCCAAAAATTGCTCCCGATGCCCCGGCCCCGAATCGGTTTGGGTGAAGTCCCAGGCTGGCAAGGCTGCCGGCAATTCCGCAAAACGTATACGTCAGAAAATAAGTCCAGCGGTCAAAGATGCGTTCCGCCAGAATGCCCAGACTCCACAGGCACCACATATTGAGCCCGATGTGAACAATACCGATGTGAACGTAATTTGAAGTCCACATCCGCCAGGGCTGACTCACCAAAGTCTGGACGCCGGTGTTGGCGCCCCACCGCACCAAGTCAGAAATCTGCGGCGCCGTGGGCGAGACTCCGGAAATTACCATGCCCGCGAATACCAGAACATTCGCGCCGATAATCGCCGACGTCACCGGCGCTACTTTGATCAGGGACGGCCGGCTGACACGCGCCTGCTGCTGGGCCTGAATGTAGGCCCGCGCCCGGCACTCCGGGCAAATGTTGTCGGGATGTCCTCCGGGCTGCAGCTCCCGGCCGCAACTTACGCAACTGGCCATGCAGGAACTATATACGACCAGCGACCGGGAGCATCCAGGGAGCCAGCATTATCTCAGTGATGATCTTGATCATGATCGTGATCGTGGTTTCGATCTCGATTGTGATCATTGTTGTGACGCCAATCCCAATACCGCTTCTGATCTTCCTTCGATAAATGGCGGTAATCGCGATGCGGATCCATATGGTTCTCAGTCGCCCACTGGTTGTAGTACACGGTTTCGCTCGAGTCCCAGCGATGATAGTCGCCATGATCGGCGTCGTAATAACGGTGCGCACAGCCTACGGTAAACAATGTGAACGCGACGACCGCAGTCGCGGCAAAACGTCCAGCCCAACCGAAACGAGAAGCCATGTTTCCTCCTTCAGGGGTTAAACACGAGTGACCGCGATTGGTTGCTAAACAGCAACTCTGCGTTGCCCACTCATTTTAGAGGTTTGATTTTCTGGCAAGACTTGCCGGGTTGCTTTGGGCAAAACTTGCCTTCGCGCAATTCTGCACACTCCGTCGCGCCCGTAAGTTCCGTGATCACGCCACTCGCTTTGCACAAGTTATTTGGCAGGGTGATTGCCGCTACCAACGGGACGTACCGCAACAAGAGTTGGGCGAATGGTCCCGAATAAAGACTCTTTATAAAACGCCGATAAAACTCTTGAGCGGACAACTTGATCGAAGGAGATTGCTATGTCAGTCGCAGGCATTTCCAGTCTGTTTAATTACACACCGCAAAGCGTTCAAAGCACTTTCCAGCAATTTCAGAAAGAATTCCAGCAACTCGGCCAAGATCTGCAATCCGGAAACCTGTCAGCGGCGCAATCAGACTTTGCCACATTACAGAAGGATGAGCCTCAGTCTTCCTCTGCGACCGCATCGCAAACCAGTCCCATCGAGCAAGCCTTCAGCCAACTGTCGAAAGATCTCCAATCCGGAAATTTAACGGCGGCGCAGCAAGACTATTCCTCCCTTCAGCAGGATTTCCAGAATCAGGCCACCCAGGGGCACCATCATCATCACCACGGCGGCGGTGGTGGAGGCAGCGGAGTCAGTCAGTTGCTTAACCAGTTAGGCCAGGACTTGCAATCCGGCAACCTGACCTCGGCTCAGCAGGCCTATGGCACATTGGCGCAGGATTTCCAACAGTACGGCTCGGGTGGTGGATTGCAACCGCAATCCCCATTAGTGCCGTTGTCGGCTAATGTGTCGGTGAGCGCATAGTTCTAGACTGCGCGAGTCCGGACAGCCGGGAGTTCGCCCTGCGCTTGTCGAAGGGGCTAATGTCCCCACGGATTCGGGGTTGCGAAAAAGATGGCCGTGTTCAATACGAACGCGGCCATTTGCTGTCAATTAGTTGGTTTTTAATTATCGAGATCAGAGGCCGTGGGCTTGCGCCGCAGCCTCTCGGGCCTCAAGATGCTGTGCCTGAATGTCTCCTTGGCTGGCTTCTCGAGCAGTTTGCGCGGGAGTTTCAGTCAGTTCTTGCTGCAGTTGCGCGGCCGGGCTCAGTGTGACGGTGTCGGTCGGAGCAGGTTGAGACTTCGCCTGCGGGGCCGGTTGTCGTGCCGTTGGCGATGCCTGGTCCGCAGCTGAGGTTGAATTTAGGTGCGTGGTGGCTGAAAGCATGAGTGAACCTCCAAGTTTCTTCGTCGGCATTAGCAGCTGCGACTTTAGTTTCTTTTCGTCGTCCCACCCAGGACTAACCACAGCCACCAATGACTTGTCCTCTTCTTTCAGCAGCGTTTGACCAAAGCGTATGCAAACGGTCTTTCACCTTCGTAACCTCGCCTCGTTCTTAAGCCAGAACTACTCTGGCGGAAGAGGGTTTTTATCCGCATGAACAAAAAGATTGGCAGTTCGCTCTTAGTCCTTGCGGTTGGGGGAATGATGTTGGTGGGTTCCGCCACTGCGCAACAAAACACAGGCGCCGGACCGGGCGTAGTCGATCCTGGACATCCGCGTGTGAACCAGGTAAATAGCCGCGAAGGCCGCCAGCAGCAACGCATCGCTAATGGCGTAAAGAACGGTACCTTGACCTCGCGGCAGACCGCTCACTTGGAAAACCGGGAAGCTAACCTGCAGAACCGGGAGCAGCGGGACATGGCAAAGAATAATGGCCATCTGACCAAGCCGGAGCAGCGTGGTCTTAACCGGCAGGAGAACCGCATCAGCCGCTCAATCGCGAGAGATAAATCCAAGAACAAGTAATAGGGCGAACGGCGTTCGCTGAAGCAGGTGGGTTAGCGGCGACAGGCCTGACGGGCGGACGCCCGTCTACTTTTCTGTCCTCCACGAGGATAGAAATCCCGCCAAAAATTGCGCTCTGAATTTCAGATTGAACGGATGTCTGGGCGCGGCCTCGAAAAGGATTTCCACCGCCAGCCATGTGCAAAACTTCTTGGAATGTTAAAGCTCTGTAATTTCAATAGTTACCAAAGATCGCATGATGCTTAACTTGTAATCGGGTGATGGGCCGGAACTTGCAAGCGCCTGGCACCTTAGTGCTATCCGACCAAGCGGTCGGTTTTTCAAGATTTCGCGATGCGGTCGGAATGTTCCACAATCTTTCCACAGCTTCGGCCGCTACGGGTGCGCTCAAAAAAATACAACATTCGTAAAACTTTTGTCGGAAAACATTCGACGCTCGGCGTTTCAATTTAACGCCTAATGAGGGTGCTTACCCCTCGTCTATGTCCGGCCCAACTCCATCAGCCCGGGACTCAAATCGCGTCGAACTCTTCAGAAATGCCAGCTTCACCGTCCCCGTGGGGCCATTACGCTGCTTGCGGATGATAAGCTCGGCTACGCCATCGAGTTCCACATCGTCCGGCTTATAAACCTCTTCGCGAAAGATAAAGGCCACCACGTCGGCGTCCTGCTCGATCGATCCCGATTCGCGAAGGTCAGCCAGCTGGGGACGATGGTCGCCGGCGCCGCGGCTTTCCGGGGCGCGGCTCAATTGCGAGAGGGCCACCACCGGCACGGCCAATTCTTTCGCCAGCCCCTTTAAGCCTCTCGATATGGCCGAGACTTCCTGGGTGCGGTTCTCGTAGCGCTTGCCTCCGCCCGACATCAGCTGCAAGTAGTCCACTACGATCAGGTCCAGAGACCCCTTGGTTTGCAACAGCCGCCGTGCCTTAGCCCTCATTTCACTGATGGTGATCCCCGGGGTGTCGTCGATAAAGATTGGCGCGTCGGCAAGCTGCTCAATCGCCCGCGTGATCTTCCGCATGTCATCCTGCCACAGAGAACCGGTGCGGAACTTGTGCGCGTCAACCCGGGCCACCGAACACAACATGCGCTGCAGCAGGGCCTCCTTCGACATTTCCAGCGAGAAAACTGCCACCGTCTTTCGATCTTCAATGGCGACGTTCTCCGCAATGTTCATGGCAAATGACGTTTTGCCCATCGAAGGCCGGCCAGCGATGATGATCAAATCCGACTTTTGGAATCCGCTCGTCTTCTCGTCCAGATCGACGTAGTGGGTTTCCAGTCCGGTGATTCGGCTGCCGCGCTGCAGAAAGGCGTCCACCGAGCCAAATGATTCCCGGATGATCTCCTGCACGCCCATGAAGCCGCGGCCAATGCGCTTCTCGGAAAGCTGGAAGATCTGCGCTTCAGTGTCGTTGAGTATCTCTTCCGCCGCGTCACCCGGCTCGGAAGCGCGCGCAATCGCGGCCGTAGCGGTATGAATCAGCGAGCGCAGCAGCGACTTGTCGCGCACGATCTTGATGTAATTCTCAATGCTCGGACGATCGGGCACGCCGTCGAGCAGTCCCGACACGTAAGCCGCGCCGCCGATGGTCTCCAGTTCACTGTTGCGGGAGAGCTCTTCGCACAATGTGATCAGATCAATCGAGTGCGAAGCCTCGGAAAGATCGATCATCCGGGAGTAAATTCGCCGGTGCGAATCGAGCAGAAAGTCTTCCGGCTTCAGATGCTCGGCCGCCTGGTTGTAAGCCAGGTTGTCCAGCAGGATGGCGCCAAGAATGGAACGCTCGGCCTCAATGTTTGCGGGAAGAGTCTGCGCGGAGATGTAATCAGTAGTCGCCAATTAAATTGTGCCGGTAATTTTCAGGAGAGTTTTTGTCCAGCGCGAAGGTGATAGTACTCGCACGCGCGTTGTGGATGATTGGAACTTGTTTTGGAAAACAACTCCGAAATTATTTTTCTGCGGATTCATAATTGCCTCAATCTATGTGAGGACAGCCACCCTCGGCTGTCCCAAAAGTATAGGCCGAATAAAAAGCGAAGGTCAACGCAATTTGATGTGGGGTTTATTTTATTCAGGAGGTGCAACGGGCAACTTCAAAAGCCTTACCACAGAAAGCACGGAGAAACACGGAGCAAACCCACAGAGGAATGCAGTGGCGGTTCTGACCTTCGTTGTTCCTCTGTGGAACTCCGTGCCCTCTGTGGTTGATTTTTTGGCAGCGTGCGGGATCACCGCAAAAAAATAATGCGGTCCGGGCCAGCCACCCGAACCGCATGTTGCCGCATGAATTTCACGCGTACCCTTTGACACCGCAAAGGGCTTGCCTAGTCCGTGCCCTGGGCCAGCTTCGTCCAGCACGCCGCATGACGGCGGGCTGTTCGACTCAGACCCTGAACTCCAGAGCGCATGCGCACCCGAAGATGCACCGCGTCTGATCGCGTCCACCGGTCGCAGTCTCGCTAGGCGAGACCGTTCTCTGAGGAGGCCGCAACGCCCTGGGTGCCCACAACGCTTTCGCGCTTCGGGAACCACTCGATAGCATATCCTTTCGGCTTTCCGTCAGCTCAGGCTTTGCAGCTTGCACTGACTTCGGCCCTTTGGAAAACTACCGCAGAACCTGCTTTCGCGATCACTGGCAGCGTGTCGTTCACGCCTGCAGTGATTGCACTTTCTCGCATCTGCTCACGTTCAGCAATCGGAATTCGCGGCCTCGCTGTGCGAAAACTGTGGAGGGTGAAAATTCCTTGTGGAAGAAGGCGGAAAACTCGTCAGAAATTCCGGGAGGCTTATCTATCAACGGGGCCGAACTCGCCTTAGCGATGCAGCCCCCTCAATTTAGTTTGTGAGCGTAATCATTGTTTACGCCAGAATCGCCAAGGTGTAAATTCGTCCGCAGCTTACGACTCGGGATATTCCACGGAGGAGATCATGATTCGACGCCAGCTTCTTACCAAAATCCCACAGTGGCTTGGCTTAGGTTTGCTCGGACTCGGGGCCGCCAATACGCAAGAAATGACGGCGCGTAAACCGCTGAAGATCATGATGAAGAGTGCATGGGGATCTGATGATCCCACTCGGGCGTCTTTCGTTTTCGCGCATGGCCTCGCGTTGGCCGACGCAGGTCACGAGGTGCAGATTTTCCTCACCGGCGAGGCTACCTACCTCATGCGGAAAGCAACCGTTTCGCAGATCTTCCCGGTCGGCTGGCCGCCGCTGAGCGAAATGCAAGAGAAGGTCGTCGCGAAGCACATTCCGGTCTTTGCTTGAGGGGCCTGCTCCCGTGCCCGTGGGGTTACGGAAATAGACCCTGAAGGATTGGGGAGCAAAGTTCGGCACTCCCGCAATTTTCGTATCGCTGGTCGAGTGGGCGGACCGCATCATCACTGAATAGCGCCGCACAGAGACCGGCGTAATTGGTGAAACATCGCCGTCAGCTACTTCCCTTCGTAGCTAACTCGCCAGATCGAGCCCGTTCCGTCATCGCTCACCAGGAGCGATCCATCTTTCGCGACCGCAATTCCCACCGGGCGTCCCCAGACATTTCCGTCAGCAGTGACGAATCCGGTCAGGAAATCTTCATACTCGTCTGAGGCTTTACCTTCACCGTGCAAAGGCACCCGCACCACTTCGTAGCCGGTGCGCGGATTGCGGTTCCACGATCCATGCAGCGCCAGGAACATATCGCCCTTGTACTCGGCAGGAAACTGGCTGCCGTCGTAAAACGCAAAACTCAAGGGAGCGCTGTGCGGCTGAATGATCACATCGGGCGTGAGCATCTTGGCCTTCAGATCAGGATGGCTATCCGGCAACCGGGGATCGTGATTGCCGCCCATGTAATACCAGGGCCAGCCGTAAAAGCCGCCGTCCTGAACGTGAGTGGTGTAGTCGGGAACAAGATTGTCACCGAGTTCATCGCGCTCGTTCACCGCCGTCCAAAGTTCGCCGGTCGTCGGGTTAACCGCCAATCCCACCGGGTTGCGAATGCCCGACGCGAAAATTCTCACAAACTTTCCGTCGGGATTGTATTCAAGAATATTCGCGCGGTGAAATTCTGTTTTGTGCTTGTCGGGATCATCGATGTTCGAACCCGACCCCACGGAGACAAACATCTTTTTGCCATCCGGCGAGAAGGCCACGTCGCGCGTCCAATGACCATGCGCATGTGTCGCGCCAGGAAAGATTTCCGCAATAATGGTCTGCGGCGCTCCGGTCGCTTTGAGATCGCCGTTGTGATATGCAAAACGCTTCACCGAATCGGTGTCGCCGATGTAGACCCACTGCGGATCTTTTCCCGGCGGATAAAATGCAATGCCGAAGGGCTTATTTAATCCCGACGCAAACGTCGACTTCTGCTCCGGCTTCCCGTCTTTCGTCACTCCGCGAAAAACTGTAATCTCGCCCCTGGAACTTTCCGCCAGAAAAATATCGCCATTGGGCGCGGCCAGCATTTTTCGCGGCTCGTCGAGACCGCTGGCAAAAATATCTACTTTGAATCCCGGTAGCGTTTTGGGCATGGCATCCGCCGGCCGCGGTGACGGCACCGGAAAATTGTCCGCCGATTTAGTCGCAAACGGCTTGGGCAGATCATTGGTCGTAATCTTGTGGGTGGTTCCCGGACTC
The DNA here is from genome assembly GCA_963702345.1 of uncultured Acidobacteriota bacterium. Lineage (GTDB taxonomy): Bacteria > Acidobacteriota > Terriglobia > Terriglobales > Acidobacteriaceae > Gp1-AA145. Next base: position 940,334 of record CAVPCD010000019.1, read on the forward strand.
TCAGCGCTGTAGTCGTAAAAAGGAGAAGAGTTTCCCTGGGCATAAAGCGTTACGCCTAGGATGATTGCGGTGAGAGAGCAGCAGAAAACTGTGATGAAAAATGTGCCAAGTCGCTTCATATTCACCTTGCCAATGAGTTTAAGTTCGACAAGTAAAAGGATGTTGCCACTACCTGTCGGGTTGCAGAAGATCAGCTTGACTATTGAAAAACTAAGCGGCGTGACCGGGCAATCCGCTGGGCGCCAGGGGCATGGATCGCAAGCGAACTCCGGCTGCACTGAAGATCGCATTCGCAACCGCGGGCGCAATTCCCGTTAGCGGCGTCTCGCCTGCACCCATCGAACGTTGATCCTTGCGGTCGACCAGCACGACCTCGATGTGCGGCAGATCACTGAACCGCGGAACGCGATATTCGGCGAGATGTGGGTTTACAATTCGCCCATTCTCAAAACGGATGGCCTCGAATAATGCGCCGCCTAAGCCTTGCATAATCGCGCCGGCGATTTGATTTTTTAAGCCCTGCGGATTCACCACCGCCCCGCAGTCAAAAGCCTGGACTACGCGCACAACTTTCACCACCCCGGGTTCGACCGCGACTTCGGCGCAGGTCGCAATGTAGCCACCTTTCTCAAATCCCCCCGCAATGCCGAAACCAGTCCCGGCTGAATTCTTCTGTCTTCCCCAGCCGAATTGTTCCGCCGCAGCTTGAAATACCGCACGCAAGCGATCATTTCTTAAATTCTTCAGACGAAATTCCAAGGGATCAATTCGCAGTTCATGGGCCAGCTCATCCATATGACCCTCGCGCGCAAAGTGATTCGCCGCCGCCGCCAACGACCGGTAAGATCCCTGGCGCAGCGGAGCGTCAGAAGGGTGAAAGCTGATGCGCTGGTTGGCAACTTCATAAGGCGTGCGCATCGCCGCCGGGCCAGAGTTGTAATTATCGAATTCCCAAAATACCAGAGTGCCGTCCGCGTTCGCTCCGCTCCTTACGTCAATCACACCAGCCGGACGAAAGTAAGCCCAGGTGAATTCTTCTTCGCGCGACCAGATCAGCTTGACAGGCTTTCCAGCAGCTTTCGCCAGGCGCGCCGCTTCGACAGCCGCTTCGCCGGTGTGTTTGCCTCCATACGCGGACCCTGTGTCAGGCACAATTACCCGGACACTTTCAGGAGTAAGCCGAAAAGCCTGCGCAAGTTCTTCGCTGACGGCAAATGGGCGCTGGGTTCCAGTCCACACCGTCAGCTTGCCATCTTTCCATTCGGCAACAGCAGCCCTCGGTTCCAGGGGAGCGTGAGCGATATACGCGACGGTGTAAGTTTGCTGCAGCGTCTTGACAGCCTGGGCACGCGATTGCTCAACCGATCCCAGGACATATTGCTCTGTGTCGTCGTCTCTGTCCGACGCAGGTTTTCTCAATTGCTCGAAAAGCTCGCGGTCGGAAATCTGCGGAGGCGCATCCCATTGCGCCCGGATTGCCTGCGCTGCACGATCAGCCGTCATCACATCGCTGGCAGACACGCCGATGAAGTCACCATCGCGGACCACGCTCACGCCGGGAATCTTCTCCGCCTGCGAGGTATCACATGAAATTAATTTTGCATGGAAGGCAGTGGGACGCACGATTTTCCCGTGCAGCATTCCCGGAAGTTTGATGTCTGACGTGTATTCATGCGCTCCGGTAACGAAATCACCACCGCTGGTTTTCGGCGCGGAGGTCCCAGCGATCTTCCAATCGTTCGCCGGAGTGAGCGTCGGATCATCCGCAATCACCTTCGACAATTTCTGGCCATGGACCAGTTCCGCGTAGGTGATCGACCGATTAGTTTTAGAATCGCGGATCTTACCGTCCTGCGCTGACAGACCTGCCGCATCGGCTGACCAGCGTTCAGCGGCCATCTGAATCAAAGCCGTCCGGGCGCTCGCGGAAACCTTTCGCAGCTGCATGCCCATCTGCGGAGTCGTGCGGCTGCCGAAAGTGCCCATGTCGTACGGCGTCAGCTCGGTATCGCCCATGATCAGCCGAACCGACGCGAGCGGTACCCGAAGCTCTTCCGCAACCTGCTGCGCGAGTGACGTGCGAACGTTTTGCCCAACTTCTACTTTTCCAGTGAATGCGGTAACTTCGCCGTTTTCGCTGATGTGCAACCAGGAATCGAGCGTCTTAGGCAATTCGTGATCGTGATGCACGGTTGCGCCTGATTCCTGCGAGATTGCATGGCGGGCTGCGAGACAAACCAGCAAGCCTCCGCCCAGCACTTTGAAGAACCCGCGGCGATCAAAATTAAAGGCGTGCGGCAAACGCGAAACCGAATCGTGCTGCCGAAGTTCCGAGTCTTGAAGCTTGGACCGGTGAAGTTCATCCGCGACAACTTCCGTCCGGTCTGCAGGATCAAGCATTTTTGGACCTCCCAAGAGTCGCAGCCGCGCGACGCACCGCATCGACGATTCTGCCGTACGCGCCGCACCGGCAAATATTGCCTTCCATGTGGCTGATAATCTGCTCTTGGCTGGGGTTTGGAGTATGCTCAAGCAGCGCAGCCGCCGAAATAATCATGCCTGGAGTGCAGTAGGCGCACTGGAATGCTTCCACATCCAGAAAGGCTTGCTGCACGGGATGCAGGCGGTCTCCACGACTCAATCCTTCGATGGTGGTGATTTTTTTTCCCGCCGCGGAGGAAACCGGCAGCTGGCAGGAACGCTCGGGAGTGCCGTCAACTAGCACGGTACAAGCGCCGCACTGCCCTTCGCCGCAGCCGTACTTCGTGCCAGTGAGGCCCAGGTCATCGCGCAAAACGTAGAGCAGCGGCTTCTCCGGCTCAACATCTGCGTGCTGCTCGGTGCCATTGACGACAAGAGTGAAAGCCATTTCGCCTGCGCGTCAACCGCGCTACACAAAATTATAGACGCACTTCAGCCCGCGTTTACCGGGACGGGTTCGACCTACGAAGCTGCGCCATGGGTTCGGTATCAACTTCGGGATGTTAACGAGGTCGGTCCCACCCTTTACGCGCCCTTTGCGAAAGGGTGGGCGTCCCAACATTGTTCAGGCCGCACTTTTGTCTTCATCTGGATCAGGTATCGACGACGGAGGATCACTTGCAGGAAAGCTGTCTTCAATGGTTTTATCCAGACTTTCCTCTTCCTCTTGTGTCGGTGGGTTTGTTCCAGGCTGCGGTTCTTCTGCGCCCTTGGGATCTCCGTCCGGAAGCTTCGCCATTATTCACGTCCTTTCTCAATCTGAGGTTCGCTTCCTAAGATGAGAGAAGAACGCACGCCGTTGACCTGAAAGGGCCTGAATCGGCAGAGAGAACTAACTAGCTCTTTACTTCTGTGTTGGGCGCCGAAGCGGGCGCGGTGGTGGCGGCAGGCGATTCTGGGGTTTCCTTCATGCTGTCTTTCAGCGCGCGAAAGCCTTCGCCAATCCCTCTCCCCAATTCCGGCAACTTTTTGGGCCCAAATATGATCAAGGCAATCAAGAAAATCGCCAGCAAATGCATGGGTTGGAACAGGCCTTCCATAGGGGACCCTCCGCCAAGTCTGTTATAGCTAAGACGTTACTGAACCGCGACAGTTGAGTCAAATGGGACGCCCGGTCCTAAGTCCCACCGTTATCTGTACCTTTTCCTGCAATAGCTATTACCTCCGTGACCTAGCCGAGATTACCGGCAGCTTCTATCTTCCTGACAGCGTATAAGTTCCGGCACACACCAGCCGGCCTTCGGAGTTCCAGTGCGCAGCAAAATACTCGTTGTTCTTGGCTTGCTCTTCGCCGCCGCTCCTTCGTCATTCGCCAACAATGCGGCGCCGGTAAACTGCGCGCACTTGCTAGGCTGGCTAGCCGGAAACGCATCCACTTACAGTTTGACTAAGGCGGTTGAGGAACATGGATCGGCTATAACTCTCACCCCGCGCATGGAAGCCGAGCTTCGCGCTGCCGGCGCGACAAAAGACTTGCTGTCTGAGCTGCGCCGTTCGCGGCAGGTGTCGACTAACGATGTCTGTCCCGCATCTCTTGTCGAAGCTGCGACCGCTGCCCATCACAAACAATTCGATGTAGCTGAATCCATCATCGCCGGAGTGCTCGAAAGCGATACGCACAACAGCGCTCTGCACTTTGCGCTGGGATATATTGCTCAGCAGCGAGGTCATTGGGACGAGGCCTTTGACGAGTACAGCACCTCCAAGGAATCCGACCCAAATTTCCCCGAGGTCCACAACCGCCTTGCGCTAGTTTTCTATCAGGACGATGACGGAGATGACGCCATCGGTGAGGCCCGCACTGCGCTCAGCATGGATTTCGACGACGCTGAAGCCTATCGCATGCTGGCGCTCGGTCAATATTCCAACGAGCAGTACGGCCCGGCAATGAATGCCTTCAAAGAAGCGCTGTCCCGCGATCCCGACAATCCTGACCTCGATTACGAAATGGGATTGGTTGCGCGTGACGGGGGCTCGCCCGACGCTGCCGTTCAACTTTTTCGCAAGGCGCTGCAGTTGAATGCAAACCTCTGGCAAGCCCACAGCAGCCTGGGAGCATTGCTCGGCAAAGAAAAACAATTCGATGAAGGAATTGCCGAGCTGAATAAGGCGAAAGCGCTCGCGCCATCTGAACCATCAATCCGCGAAAATCTGGCCAGCATTTATTTCGCGAAAGGCGAGTACGACACTGCGATTGCTGAATATCGCGAACTCTTTCGCATGAATCCCTCATGGAAGCAGGGGCATGAGTCGCTGGCCCGAGCTTACATGGCCAAGAATGAATACACGCCGGCGATTGCGGAGCTGAAACTGGCCGTCGAGCAGAACCCGAACAGCGCCCCGGAACATCGCGCCCTGGGACAGTTGCTCTTGGCCGCCGATCAACAGGCGGAAGCAATTCATGAGCTGCGTGCGTCGGTAGAACTGGATCCAGATTCCGCGACCTCTCACTATTTCCTGGGTACGGGATTACTGGAAGTAAATCAGCTTCCGGCCGCGCTCACCGAATTCCGCGAGGCGGTACGCCTGGAGCCGTCGGCGGAGCACCACTACGCGTTGGCCGCGTGCCTCATGAATATGGGACAGGATCGCGAGGCTTTGGCAGAGATACAAACCGCCAGCCGCCTGGATCCTGCAAAGCAGCTTTATCATGCACGCGAAGAAGAATTGATGCGGCTTATGCGTTCGGGAAATCCGCAATAGTTTTTGCAGTTTCATCCTTGGGCAGAACAGGGTACCTATGAGCAGCTTGGATTCAGCAAAGGATTCGGGACGCGGGCAAGCGACGGCGGCAGCTCCGGCGCGGCAGGTTGATCAATTTAAAACCGGTGGTTTCGGACCCAAGCCAACCGGATACGGATTGCCCTGCGCCAATTGCAAGACATACTTCGCAGCCGATCTCCCCGCGTGCCCGGTGTGCAAAGGCAAGCAGCGAGTTTCCGCCGCCGAGCCACTGACCACTGTCACTCCGGCCGAACAACTGCCTGATCCTGAGCAGCTCGAAGAAGAGCGCGAGCGCTTTTTGCGCGATTTCAATTCGCAAGTGGTCGCCAACCCGCTGCCTCCGGATTCGCCGACTCCGGCCATGCACTGCGACCGCCGCGAGAAGCATCCCAACGCTCCGGTGGCTGCCGCGATATGCCAGAGTTGTTATGACGAACTACAAGAGCGCGTGGACGTGCTCGAAGCCGCCATGCACATGGATATTCGCGAGGCCGCGCAGATCGTTTACGATGCCGTCTGGGCCGACACCTCCGACCCAAGCAAGACTTATCAGAACGCCGCGCAAGCCCTGCTGATCGAACTGCGTCGCCGCTCTGCAATCACCCAAGTATTCGGCCAGCTGCAACCGCCTATCAATTAGGGGCAAGGAACTGATGACGGCGTCAGTGCTTGAGCGGCAGCTTTTCCGTCGCTAAGACTCCCGCGCCTTCTTTGACAGTGACAAACTGATTGATCGCAATATCCTTCACCGTATCCACCTGCCCGCTCGGCCAGCGAATTTCGAGGACATCTACTTTCTGCGCTTTACCGAGGCCGAAGTGGATTCGTAAATCGCTTTGCGAAAAGTAGCCGCCGCCGCTGCGGACTTCATCGATCTGCCGGTGAGGTTTGCTCTCGCCGGGAAAACTGGCCGTGCAACTCACTCGCGCGCCAATTCCGCTGCGGTTCGATTTTGTTCCGATCAACTTCACCTTGAGCCAATTATTCCCAGAGGTTGAATCGCAACGTAGTAACTGAGGCAGGCCATTGACCGTGTTCACCACTACGTCTATGTCGCCGTCGTTATCGAAATCGCCGAATGCGCATCCCCGCGCCGCCACTGCTGCCGTAATTCCGGGCCCGGCGAGCTCCGTGACTTCTTCGAAACGTCCATTTCTCGAATTTCGATAAAGCAACTTGTGCTGCGCGTATCCAGCTTCGGTTCTCAGTTGCTCGACCTCGGGATAGACGTGGCCATTACAAATCAGAATATCGGCCCAGCCATCGTTGTCGAAATCGAAGAAGCCGCATCCCCAGCCTAGATACTGCGTATGTGCGCCCAGACCGGCTGCGAACGTAGCGTCCTCGAAATTCCCTCCGCCCAGGTTGTGATAAAGCGATGGCGTGTCGCCGGCGAAATTCGTTTTAAGGATGTCGAGATTGCCGTCCCGATCGTAGTCCGCGGCCGAGACGCCCATGCCCGCCTGCGGTTTGCCGTCAGGGCTGAGCGCGCAACCGGCTTCAATCGCAATGTCTTCGAACTTGCCGTCTTTCTTGTTGTGATAAAGCGCGCTGGGCGCTGAGTCATTGGCGACGTAAATATCCGGCCAGCCGTCGTTATCGAAATCAGCAGTCAGGACGCCGAGACCGTAGGTTCCGTTCGCGGCTAAAATCCCGCTCGATTCCGACACATCCGTAAAAGTGCCGTCGCCGTTGTTGTGAAACAGAATATTTTTACCGCCCTTCAGCCCTGGCGGACCGCAGGCAACCATCACGCCCTTGTAGAGGCACGGGCCTGATTCCGGCACTGGCGCGGTCGCCAGATCCAAATCGATGTAGTTGGCCACAAACAAATCCAGCTTGCCGTCGCGATCGTAATCGACAAATGCACACCCGGTGTTCCAGCGTTTTCCGTTTCCACCGACACCAGCTTTGTTAGTGACATCGGTGAACGTGCCGTCGCCGTTGTTGTGATATAAAACATTTTTGCCGAAGTAGCTGACGAACAGATCGTCGTTTCCATCATTGTCGTAGTCACCGACGCAGACTCCTTGCCCCCAGCCGTGATGGACAAGTCCCGCCTTCGCGGTCACGTCGGTAAAAGTTCCATCGCGATTGTTCTTGAAAAGATGCGACGTCGGTTTCTCGCCGGATGGAAATCCCTCCAGCCGCCAGCCGTTTACCAGAAAAATGTCCAGCCAGCCGTCGTTGTCGTAGTCGTAAAACGCAACGCCGCAGCCAGTGGTTTCGAGGAGATATTTATTCTTGTGCTCGCCACCGTAGATCGTCTTAGTGTTGAGTCCGGCGGCGCGACCTACGTCAACGAACGTTGCACCGATCGAGTTATTAGGTTTTGTGGAAATTTGCGCTTCGGCCAGCAACTGCGGTCCCGGTCGCGCCAGCCCAAGAATATCGCTTAAAGAAAGCACCAGCGCGGAGCGGCTGAGGGACTTGAGAAACGTCCGGCGTGAAGAAGACAAAAGAGAGAATACCTTCCCGGGTTTGGCGCTTGCTACTATCCGCCGCTACTTTTATAGTGAACGGCTTCCCGCTTTTGCAAGTTTACCGCGCGATCAGATCTATGCAGAAGATTAAGTTTCATTGGTCCTTGAATAATTCATCGGTCGTCTTAATGCTACTCCTGATCTTTTGCGTTCCATGTGTCGCTGAACCTCGCGATGTTGAACTATCTCGCACCGACCGGCCGTGGGAGTTTTTCTCCGCCACTGGAACCCGCGCTGGACTATTCGGCAACGAGAGCGGAAATCTGGAAGCCTGGGTGTATCCGCTCAAGATTGTCCGGAACTTTCATCTACACTTTCTGACCGAAGGCCGTAGCCTTCCTGCGGAATCGCTGGTACGTACAGTCAGCGTGCAGCCAGAGGCCAGCGAAATCATCTATTCCGGCGACACATTTTCGGTGAGGGAAACATTGTTCGTTCCAGTTCACGAATCGGGAGCGGTGATCACCTTTGAAGTTCAAACCGCACATCCCCTCGAGATCGAAGCCTCGTTCGAGCGCGACTTTCAATTGGAATGGCCGGCGGCATTGGGCGGCACCTACATCAATTGGGATGAAGGGTTGCGGGCTTTTTATCTGGGCGAAGAACAAAGAAAGTACTCGGCGCTGGTAGGCTCGCCTACCGCCGGTTTAACAAGCCTGGAATATCAGACGAACTATTCGCAATCCGAGGAGAACGCTATTCGGCTGGGCGCAACCGTCAAGGGGAGAGAGACAAAGATCATAGCGATAGCAGCTTCAGTAAATGGCCGAGCCGATGCCGAGAACACCTATAAACATCTCCTCAATGATTATGCCGCCCTCGAAAAAGATTCTGCTAAATACTACGACGACTACCTCGCGCGCACCGTCAGCGTTGAACTGCCCGACGCGCAACTGCAGCAGGCATACGACTGGGCACGGGTCAGCGTCATTCAGGGACTGGTCACCAATCCGTATCTCGGCACCGGCCTGGTTGCGGGATATCGCACTTCCGGCACCAGCCAGCGGCCGGGCTTCGCCTGGTTTTTCGGCCGCGATTCTTTTTGGACCGCGCAGGCTCTCGACGCCGAGGGCGATTTCGCCACCACGCGTACCGCGTTGGAGTTCATCTCGAAATTCCAGCGGGCTGACGGAAAGATTCCTCACGAGATTTCGCAGGGCGCAAATTTCGTGAACTGGTTCACTGATTTTCCTTATGCCTACGCGTCTGCGGACGCGACGCCGCTCTACATCATCGCCGCAAACGATTACGTGACCGAGAGCGGAGACGTGGCATTCGTGCGTGAAAAATGGGATAGCCTGTGGAAGGCATATCAATTCCTCCGCTCGACTTACGACTCGCAAGGCTTGCCGCAAAATTTCGGCTTCGGGCACGGCTGGGTCGAGGGCGGCCCGCTGCTTCCGGTAAAGACCGAGCTCTACCAAAGCGGACTCGGCGCGCAGGCTCTGTCGGCGCTCTCGAATCTTGCCCGCTTCGCCGGTAAGGATGAGGTGAGCAAGCAACTGGCGGATGATTTCGCGCGCCAGAAGCAGCTGGTGAATCAGGCATTCTGGTCGCAAGAATCTGGCACATATGCGTTTGCGCTCGACAAAAACAATCACAGAGTGATCGAGCCGAGCGTGCTGGCCACGGTTCCTATGTGGTTCGGACTTTTAGATCAGCAGAAGTCGGACTTGATGCTTAATCAGCTTTCAAGCCCGGATCATGAAACCGATTGGGGTATGCGGATCATTTCCGATCGGGCATCGCGTTATGATGCCGGCGGATATCACTACGGCTCAGTATGGCCTCTCTTTACCGGATGGGCATCGGTCGGCGAATACCGCTACCATCGGGCGTTTCCGGCGTATTCGAATTTTCGGGCTAACGCCTTGCTTGCGCTGGACGGTTCGCTAGGGCATGTCGCCGAGGTGCTCTCCGGCGACTACTATCAGCCGCTCTCCACCAATTCTCCGCACCAGATCTGGTCCGCAGCCATGGTGATCAGCCCGCTGCTGCGTGGACTTTTCGGATTGCAGACCGATGCGGCCCAACACAAAGCGGTTTTCGCTCCGCACATTCCCGCAGACTGGACATCGTTCGCGATTCACAACGCACGGGCCGGCGACGCCACCCTTGACTTCGTCTACAGGAAAACTGCAGATGCGATCGAACTGAAGATCCAAAGCAGCGCTGCCGCGTCTCTTGAATTTTCACCTGCCTTAAGCCCGAGAGCACGGATCATCAGCGCACAATTGAATGGCAATCGCGTTCCGTTCCAGATTTCTAAAAGCGATGCCGACCAGCATTGCGTGGTGCGAGTAAATATTCCGAACGGCGAGACCACTCTCCACATCAAGGTGAAAAATGATTTCGGAATCAGTTACGCCAGTTCCCTGCCTCCGTTGGGAAGTTCGAGCCTTGGGCTGCGCTTGATTTCAGATTCGTGGTCGGCATCAGGGGATGCTGAATCGCTGGAATTTGCCGGAGCAGCGGGTGCGAGCTACGAATTGGGGGTTTGGAATCCGGCCGAAGCTTCGTCCGTGGACGGAGCGACCATAAAGAATGGGAAACTAGTGGTAAAGATTCCCGCGAGTTCGTCCGATGCTTATCCGCATCAGAAAGTCGTGATTCACTTCGTCGCGGCCCGATAGCGCCTGAGGGCTAAAGCCATACCCATAGCCACGGGCGGCACGGCTGAAGCCATGCCCTTCCCGAACTTGCCCGGCTTGAAGAGCAGTTCCCAGCACGAATTATTTTGGCTGGCCTTGGGAACGTCTTATTTTGGCGGGTGCGTCATCTCCATCGCCCAGATCGCAGCCGGCCGCATGTACATCGACGCGCGGTACTGCCCGGTCTTGTCCCATGCCTCCGGAGTGCGGAACCAATAACCTTCGGTCTCGTAAGTGGTGTGGTAGACGCCCCATGCGGTCTTAAAGCCTTCGTCTTTTAAGCCTTCTGTCAGCATGAACGCGGCGGCGCCGAAAGTTGTCCCGGTCCAGACTTCCTGCACTTGCTCGTTAGTTGTAACCAGAGATCCATCGGGAGCCATGCCATTCACAGCGCCCAAATTTCCGTCTTCAAACTTCATGACATTGAAGTCGTAAATCTTCTTGGCCGCCTTGACCTGCATGTCATGCGGGACCAGATCACCGAGGCCGGTGATGTTCGCATACCACTGGCCCGCGAGTTGGTCGGCCTGAATATCGTCGCGATATTCGCTCCGGGTGTCATAGCGGAAATATTCGCCGGTCCAAAGTTTGTCGATATACGTCTTCTGGCCCTTCTCGAACCAGTCGTGATATTTCGTCGCCGCCGCGTTGTTGCCCAAAACTTTCCCGATTTCCTCGGCTGCACGCAGAGCTGCCAGCCATAACCCACCGCAGTACGCACTATCGCCCTGCACGATCCATTCGTCGTAGGTTTGGTCGGGATAATTGTCGCCTTGGGGCAATCCATCTCCCGTTCGATCGTATTGACGAAGGTGCTCCAACGCCTCCTGCACTGCCGGCCAGGTGTAACGCAGGAACGCAGTGTCTTTCTTTCCGGTGAAAACGTAGTCGCGATAAACCATGAGCACGAATTTGCTGTTCAGGTCTTTCCAGTCGTTGGTGTTCTGCCAACTGAAAGCGTTTGGCAGCTTGAATGGATCTTCCTCGGGAACTCCCAGGTCATGAGGCACCGCGCCCTTGGCCTTGCGCAGGCGTAGTTGCAGCGATTGTGTTCGCTGCGACTTCCAGATCCAGATGTACTTGTCGGTGAGGTCTTGCGGAACCGTGTCCGCGAACAACTTTAGTTCCTGCTTGTCCAGATCAGGCCAGAACTTGATCAGCGGCATCGACCCATAAAAGCGCACGTCGAGGGTTCCGTAGTAGGGATAATCGAAGCACTCCATGAAGGCGAAGTCTTCAGGGGTTTTCGCCGTGGCCCCAACCGGCCTGCCCCAGAACGAACCGCCATCGGTGAGGATGTAGAGTTCGTTGAAAAGTTCGCCGCGATACCACAACGGTTTGCTCTCATCATTTACATACGGAGCCTGCCAGGCGTCGATTTCGTTGCTCCACCGCATGGCGCTCTGTAATCCTTCTTTGGCGATCTTCCATGCGTTGGTCCCGGTGGTTCCGTAAAAATTGGTGTAATGGCGATACCATTTGCGCCCCGCGCCGAATTCCACCACCGGCATATCCCAGGCGATGGTCATAGGCACGACGCGTTTTTCGCCCGGCTGCAAGGTGAAGCGCACGGCAATCGCTGCCGCCAACGGCTCGCCGCTGCTGATCCACGCCTGGTTGTCGTTCGAGAGGCGCCCGTCCTTGGAAAACGGCTCCCATACCTGTTCGCCAGCCTCGGGAGAAAAAGTAGTCTGATAGGTGATGTCGACGCCGGGAGATTGCACTGAAGCGATCGCCCACTGGCCGTCCCAATCATCTTCGACATTCTTCGGCCGCACTCGATCGAAAACAATTCCCTTAACGTGTCCCCCGACCGCGCTTTCATCCACGAAACGGTTGTGATTTCCAGTGCTGATCGCACCGCGCATGTCGTGCCGGAAATCGCGGAACCAGCCCTGCATGTTTGCCCAAGAGAGCAGCACCGAAACGGTCACTGGTTTATCTGTGGGGTTCTCAGCGTGCCAGCGGTAGACCGCGACCGGATAGCTGCTCTCGCGGTAATTGTTCGGCAGCACGGGAGAGAATTGTTCAAGCACCACGTGGGCGGGAAATTTTTCCCATTTGTAGTCGTACCAGGATTTGGGATAGAGCGCGTAGTAGTCGCCCGCGCCCACCGGATAGTCCCACTTCCACGATCTCAGCTCACCATTTTCCGGATGTCCTGCCGTGAGCACCTGGGCGACGCTGTCGCCGCCCTCGGATTTCTGATACATCGCAAACTGGTTTGCCCATACAGTTTCATACTTATGAACTCCGGCCTTGATGTGCCAGCGCGCGAAATCTCCGCGATAAGTTCGCGAAAACGTGCCCGAGCCGAATCCGCCAACCGGCGCACCCTGCCAGTAGCCGTCATCGATCATCGTTGCGGGATCCAGCGCTGGCTTTCGCCCGCCCGCATTTTCCAGCGGTTGCCCGATGCCGCGTTTCCACGCCGCTTTAGGAATGTTGTCACCGGCAAAGACCAGAGGTTTGAAAGCCACTAAACAAGAGAGCAACAATCCTGCCGACACCAGACGCGCTGAGATTTTCACCAGATCCTCCGACTCGAGCTGTTTCAATATTGTTTATGAGAAAAACGAAATTCTACATCAACAGTTCAGAATACAAGTCCGACACCGGGAACGTCGCAGAATTTCGCGAAGGACGATATACAGACGGATCACAGCGGTTTTGATACTAGTCGGTACGCGTCTTTGCTGTGAGTTGTTCCGCAGGCACGCACTATAATCGATCATCCACCGTGATCCGAATAATCCTGTTCCTGATGATCTTTTCTGCCGGTGACCTCTGGGCGCAGTTGCCGCAGTTCAAAGATGTCTCGCGCGAAGCTGGCCTGACCGCTCCTCACATTTCCACTTCTGACAAGCAGTACATCGTCGAATCGATGAGTGGCGGGGTCGGGCTGATTGATTGTGATAACGATGGCAAGCTCGACATCATCGTTGCCAACGGTTCGACCATCGATCATTTTCGCCAGGGCGGCGATCCCATGATCACGCTCTACCATCAGGATGCCGGTTTCAAATTTTCCAACATTACGCAGGCCGCCGGACTCACCCGCAAAGGCTGGGGCATGGGCGTTGCCGTAGCCGATTACGATAACGATGGCCTGCCCGATATTTACGTGACCGGATACGGCGGGAATGCGCTTTATCACAATCTGGGTAACTGCAAATTCGAAGACGTAACTGACAAAGCGGGAGTCGCAGCCGATGGTTTCAGCACCGGAGCGGCTTGGGCAGATTATGACCGCGATGGCCACGTCGATCTATTTGTTTCCCGCTACGTGCATTTCGATATCAACAAGCTGCCGACATTTGGCAGCGATGAGAAGACCTGCCGTTTCAAGGGAATCCGCGTGCAGTGCGGACCCTGGGGGATGCAGGGCGAGACCGACCTGCTGTTTCACAATCGCGGCGACGGAACATTCGAGGAAGTTTCGAAGAAGGCCGGGGTTGACGATCCCGACCGCTATTACGGACTCGGCGTTGAATGGGGCGATTACGACGATGACGGCTGGCCTGATCTATACGTGGCCAATGATTCCGGTCCAAATTATCTCTATCACAACAAACACGACGGCACATTTGAAGACGTCAGCATGTTGGCCGGCATCGCTGTCAGCGGCGATGGACTGCAGCAAGGCTCGATGGGGGTGGATTGGGGCGACTACCTGCGCGACGGACGTATGGGAATGTTCGTCACGAATTTTACTGAGCAACCGGACACGCTCTATCGCAACATGGGCAAAGGCGAATTCAGTGACGTTACCTGGCCGGCAAAACTAGCACAACCGACGTATACGAATGTCGGATGGGGAACGGGATTCGTAGATTTTTTAAATTCTGGCTTGCTGGATATTTTTATCGCCAACGGGCACGTCTATCCGCAGATGGACCAGATCGCCGGAGCTGCGCGCTACGCCGAGCCGATGCAGCTTTTCCGCAACAAGGGCGATGGAACTTTTGACGAAATATCGAGTGTGCTTGCGGGGATTCGTAGCGCTTCCCGGCGCGGTGCCGCCTTCGGTGATCTGAACAACGACGGCAACGTCGACGTAGTGGTGCTCGATATGGACGGCCCGCCGCAACTTCTTTTGAATGTGACCGCCAATCACAATCATCGCGTGCTATTCAAGCTGGTAGGAGTTAAGAGCAACAAAATGGCGATCGGCGCAAAGATCACGGTGACGACCGGCAAGGTTTCCCAGACCAGCGAGGTGCGCGCCGGCGGCAGCTATCTTTCAAGTAACGACCCTCGCCTGCATTTCGGTCTCGGCGCTGATGCTCGAATGTCGCAGGTCGAAATTCGATGGCCGATGGGCGAAAAAGAGATCCTGAAGGAGGTTCCCGCGGATTTCATTTACACCGTCACCGAAGGCAAAGGCATCACTGATAAGCAGGCCCTGCCGCGGTGAAATAGCGCTAACTGCGCTAGTGACTCAGGGACGTCACGAAACTTGCGGCCCACCGTCGCGTCTCGAGAGCAAAGAATTCCAATCGTGCCTTCATCCCGTCCAACCGAACCAAGCGCCGTGAGCTGACAGCTTCTTTTGCAATGACGCGGCCCAGTATCTGATCGCAGCGAATTTCGCCATCGGTGTCCACTCCGGAGTCGCCGCGCGTGATGAAGCACTGGCCACGCTTGCGAATAATTCTGTGTGCCTTGAATTGCTCGCCAGTTCTGAGCAAAACAATATCGCCGATTCTGAGCATGTCAGCCGCCACCGGCTTGACGTGCACGATCTCTCCATCCTCGATCGTGGGCAGCATGCTTCTGCCCATGGCCTGGAAGCGAAGCCCATAGCCGCCAGCAATCAACTCGCTGGTGAGCAGCTGAAATATTGAAGACTCTGAGCGGTCGTTAGTCATACTCGGGCCAAACCGGCTACAGCTGCCACAGAGGTGCGGTCGGGCACAAATTGGAATTCAAAGCACGGCGCCGCATCGAGGGCGCTTTTTATGAATTCAATCGTCCTCTCCAGTCCTGCCGGGTTATGAAAGGGAGGGAAGGAGCGAGCGAAAACCTCGCCCACACCTCGCGCTTTTGGCAGTAACGCAAACCTGTTCTCCGAACCATGCCGCAGTATGTGAATTCTGTCCAGTTTCGCTTTTCCCGGCGAAGCAAACGCAGCCTCGCCATGCCAGGGAGTTCCGTACATCCACAATTCACCGTGGTGGAGACGCAAAATAATGCGGTCGTCGCTTAAAATTTCCGGCGCACGAAAAGTTTCCCAGAGACGGGCAGTTGTACTCTTGCCGGCGCCGGAGTGTCCCAGAAACAGGTGACCACCGGTATCGGGATCCACTAATCCGCAGCCATGGACTTCAACTCCTACACCTGAAGCCAGGTAATTTGTGATCATAAGTTCGTCGGTAGGATATTCGAGTGGGTTAACGGGCAGATGATTCCGCAAAGCTTCGCGGCTGAGAATCAGCTGTGCCCTGCGAAATTCTCCGCGGGCGCGCAGGCGCTTATACGGAAGAAACCCGAAAGCCGCGCTGGTGAAGTCGAAAATGTATTCCTGGCCATCGAGGAACAGCGTCCATAGCGCACCTGAATCGAAAGCCGGGGCGCCGCGCAGGCGCTGAAGCTGGTCAACCCATTCAACCTCGATTTCGATATCAGGAT
Source organism: uncultured Acidobacteriota bacterium (assembly GCA_963702345.1). GTDB lineage: Bacteria > Acidobacteriota > Terriglobia > Terriglobales > Acidobacteriaceae > Gp1-AA145. Next base: position 956,304 of record CAVPCD010000019.1, read on the forward strand.
TTTCATCGACGTCCTGAAACAATTGCATCTCACGGCTCATGCGAACTTCATCCGAGGAAACGCCGCTCAGCGTCAGTGAAAGTCCGCCGATGCGCACACAAGCTTCTTGGCGTTGAATGGGCCGCACCGTGGCGATTTCCGATACCGCTTCGGCGGGCATAATTAGGCTATGAACCCGTGCACATGCAGTTGCCAGATGTGCAACAAGGATTACCCCCCGGGCCGCCATGGTTCAGGCTTTTGCAGTTGCCCAAAACCGCCTCCTCAGGACGCAAGTTGATAACCGTAGCGTTCGGCGGCTCATACGCTCTCTTCTCCCGAGACTGTTTATCAATCGTCGTCATAACGTTCTGAGTTAGTCATCGAAACGCCTTGCCTATAGCTTCAGTGCAGCGCCCCACATCCACCACAACTCGCCGTTGCCTGCGAGTTGTGCAGGATCGGAAGAATACATTGAGGATCGGTCCACGCTGCGGGGGTGATCTCCTGCGAAGCGATCCTGCGGACCGAATTCTTGAGCGATTCCCGCCGCTCTGGATCGTTGCAGAAGTCGCAATCCCCATGCTCTGGAACTTCAAAGCCCAACGCAAGAGCGCGAAGATGGGCAACCTCACACAAGAACTCGACCGGAGACTCAGGGTCGCCATTTTCCAGTTCCCCGTTGGCCGGACACATGCTACACACCGAGTGCAGCCGGCACTGGGTACATTTGGTGGCGCGCGTTGCCTTCCGCTGGCGAACGTTCAGCAAAAAATGCTCCCAGCCCGCGCGTACGCCGCCATGACGAATGTCGTAGGTGTCCTGATGCGAAATTACGCAAATGCTCATGTGACCATAGGGGTCAATAGCGAAACTCTTGAGGCCTCCGCCACAGGAGTACACCGTGTTTACAGGAACGGCTGGCGTGCTGATTTCGCCCTGCAGAACCTTCCGGTGCCCATCTGCCACCTTCGGCCAATACATATCCAGCGCAACCACGTCCTCAGGAGATAACCGCACATTCAAGGGCGATTGGGAACAGTCGATGCGTGGACTCATTAGTGAGTCAAATTTGAATTCAACCCCCAGTTCCTGCTCGGCAAACTGCTTCATGGAAGCCACTTCATGCCGGTTGATCTTCGTTCCGACCGTCTTTAACTTGAGCGGCAGCCCGCGATCCATGAGCAGCCGGATTCCGCGCATGCACCGGTCGTAGCTTCCGGGCCTCTGGGTAAGCGCTTCGTACGTCTTCCTGGTCCGGCCGTAGAGCGTGATCTCTATTGAAAAGGGCGGGAATTCGCGCAAGTAGTCAGCAATCTGCTCATTGATGAGGATGCCGTTGGTGAACAGCGTGATGAGAAATCCCTTTTGCTTGGCAAAAGCGTAAATTTCCAGAAAATCTTTGCGCGCGAAGATTTCACCGCCGGTAAACAACAGCCAGATCACTCCCATATCGGCGAGCTCGGTAAGGACCGCAAAGTATTCTTCTTTGGTCAGCTCCTGGTTGCGCGCGGCCAGGTCACCCATGGCCAAGTTGTTATAGCAGTGCTGGCACTCCAAGGGACAACGCCGTGTGACTTCCAGGGTTGCATCGATCGGCACCCGCTGGTTGGTGAATTTCTCGTGCAGCGCAAGGCTGAATTCGCCGTAGGAAATTGAGTTCATGATGAGGCTACGGCTGCAACCTCCGTTATCAAGCCCACCGACTCCATTTCCACCAGGAAAGCTTCTACGTCGCGCTCAATTTGTGCACTTTCAGCTTCAAACTCGCTCACGATCACCTGCACAATTTCGCTCTTGCTTCGAGGATGCGAAATCGCTTCCCAGATCGTAGTCGCAACTGGATTCAAGCTGTAAATAGACGCAAGGTCGCCAATCCCCTTGCTGATCGGCACAATCAGCGTCTCCCCGGCGATCACTCGGGAAACAACTGCGTCCGAGCGGACGAACAGTTCCATTTGTTCCCCCAAACTCCCAAGTCTCAATCTGATTCTGAGACGATTGATTCACCTTAGCAGAGGAATTTCTACGCGCTGTTGGCGAGATGGGTTCTGTTCGGCGATTACCAACGAGATGAAATGAGAGTGAGATTGTGGATCTAAAATCCGGGAGCTTTCTCCATATTCTGCTGGCAATTCCCGTCAGTTGGCTGGGGCGGCAAAGCCGGAGGCGTAAGCAACGGAGGTGCACCGGAAAAATCAAAAAAATCCATCATGTCGTCGGCATTAGCGTCGCGCAGAGTGAGCGGCGCCACATTGAACCGGTCTTCAATCAAGCGAAGAATGGATGTGTAGTCGCGCGTGGTGTGCGAAACAAAACTCGGTTTCGCCCATGGCGAGAAAATTACGAGAGGGACACGAAAGCCGGTTTGATTGAACGCCCCTGGCTTGTCTGACGATTTCAAGATCGGCGTCAGAGAATCGGGCACGACTTCGCGCGCCGGCAGCACATGATCGTACAATCCGCCACCTTCGTCATATGCCAGGATGAGCGCGCTGTCTTGCCACGACGGGCTGCTTAGTAGCGTGTTTACGATATTCGACACGTCCGCGGCTCCCGCCTGAATATTCGCTCCAGGGTGCTCGTCGCGGTTGGATTGCGAAGCGCGCTCGATAAAAATCACGGAAGGCAAAGTGCTCTCGTTGAGTACATCATTGGCCCAATTTGCAATCGGCACCACCTTCGCCGCATCGGTTTTGTAAATCGAAAACTCCTGAATCAACGCCGATGACACGGCATCCTGATAGTAATAGCGCCAGCTCACTCCCGCTTGATCGAGATGGGCAAAAATTGTCGGTTGAGTAAATCCTCCGGCCGGTGGCGTCGGAGGAAAAGCATTTCCAAATGACGTTCCGGTAAACATGTACAGCCGGTTCGGCACCGTGTTGGTGAGGACTGGAGAAAAGAATCGGTCGCTAGTGGCAAATCTCGCCGCGGCTTCGTAATAGTACGGAAGATCGCTCTGGTCGTAGTAACCCATCGCCCGCGTTCCAGTCGGATCAATGGTTGACGGTACGGATGTTGTGGTTCGCATGAATCCGTCCATTAATCCGCCGTCCACGTCTGTGTGAGATTCGTTCCACGCTGGGCTCAGGTTTTCAGTGCACACGGTCTGGAAGTGAAACGGATGTACCGGCTGGCCTTGCGTATTAGGCAAGGTCGTGTTCAGGTTTAAGCCATCGAGATCATTTGCCAAACCCTCTGAAGCTTTATAAGGACCCAGCATCCCGAAGTAGCTGTCAAACGAACGATTCTCCTGCAGGAAGAAGATGATGTGCTTAAGGTTCGCTAACCCATTTGCAGGCGCTGTCGCCGTGATATTGAATCTCTGTTTGAATAAAACTCCAGTGCTGTCCTGAGCTTGAACAGCAATCGCGTGCGTACCGAGCGTCAGGTTCTTCACGTACAAATCGAGGAGCGCCGAATTCGATATCCCACCCTTGCCTATCCCGTCTATAAACAGCGTCATGGACTTCACGGGATTCGAGTCGGTCGCTGCGGCAACTACATGAAACGGCTGGCTAACGATTGATCCGCTTGCCAACGAGCAGATTGTCACCGTCTGATTGGTTGAATTCAAAGCGCAAGGCGGCTGCATCGCCACGGGAACATTGCTTTTGAATGTGAGCCCCTTGTTGTCCCACCCCTGCACCGTAATGAGGTGATAACCGGTCGGAAGGGTGACAAATGTATTCACAGTCGGCGCGGCCACTTTGTATACCAGTTTGTCATCAACGTAGAGCTGCATTGCCGTTACTGTGTTTGAGTCCGTGCTGCCTGCGATCACGTTCACCTGGCTTTGCACTAGAGCATTGGGAGTCGGCGTACATACCGTCACTGACGGATTGGTCTGACTCAAAGGACACGGGACAGCGGCGGCAGAAATGACTCTCGCAGTTGGCAACAAGACGCAGATCAAGAGACGAACAAAAGGGAATCTCATATAAACTCCGGCCAGGGAAGGGCCAAATGAGGCGAGGTGCACCGTTTAAGAGAGTCGATTCCGGTTGCCGGGTTGCTCCTTGTGATCGATTTGACAGAATGTAACTTGTTCGCGAATCGCCCAGAAACCCTTTACCAGCAAGGGTTTCGACGACCACACGCGAATCCACCTTGCTGCGGCTTAAGATTCTACTATACTGCCGCTGTGCGTTTCGCGGCTCCGGTAACGGTCATCGTTCTTCTCAGTTTCTTTCTGCACGCCGATAGTCAACCGTCGGTTCCGGTTGTGCGTTGGACTGCAGGCGCTCCGGACTGCAGCATTCATCAGGGAGACGACGGTCGCACTTATTACAAGCTATCTTCACCCACTTTTGAAATTACGCTGGCGGTCGATCCCAAGGAACTGGAAAAAATACCGCACCGCGCCGCGCCCATGCTGACGGTTTCCCTAACATTTACTTACAAGGGCAATGGCCAGTTTGAAATTCATCAGCGACACTTCGCCTTGGAATTCACCAATCATCGGCAAGTAGTCAAAACGACGCTTGAGCCCAACGAAATAGTCCAGCACTTGCAGGAGGACGTGGACAACCTGACCGACCAGGTCGAGCGCCACGAAGTGCGGAAACATCCTGAGCAGAAAGAGCAGAAGGAAGCGGAATTGCAAGCGCGGCTGAAGGACTATACCGAAATGATGGACTTCGTAAGCACCCAGTCTTTGCACTACGCCGTCTTGAGCCAGGCAAAACCCGAAATTAGCGGTTGGGTGTTTTTCAGCGTAAAAGACCGTTGGATCGGGCCCTGGCGAAAACCAGAGCAATTCATTTTGCGGCTACCGGTAGAGAACCTCATCGTTGAGTTCCCGTTCTCACTGCCTCCTCAAGGCGGCGGAATCGAGCTACGGCGTAGGTCGCCAGAACCATCCCAATAGGCGTTTCTCCCAGCATTTGGCCAAAAGGTTACCAAGTAACCCTAGTCACTTCCCGGCTTAGTTACTGATGTAATCTACATCGGCCTGATTCCATGCTGACTCTATGAGCTGAGAATTCTAAGATTCAGCTACGTGTGAGCACCCTTCACCAAAGCCTGGGCCGCTATCTTATCGAAGCCGAGATTGGTCGTGGCGCCATGGGCGTGGTGTATCGCGCCTATGATCCTCAAATCGGACGCCAAGTCGCGATTAAAACGATTTCGCTGAGCGGCCAGGAATTCGCAGACGAACAGGAATATCGCTCACGATTTCTGCGTGAAGTCCGGGCTGCCGGACGTCTCTCCCATCCTGGTGTTGTGACAATCTTCGACGCCGGTCAAGACCCCGAAACCGAAGAACCATACTTAGTAATGGAATACGTCACCGGAGAGCCGCTTAGTAAGGTGCTGGGCCGCAATCGCAAGTTAAGCTTGCCGCTGGCGCTGCAGTATGCGCAAGAGATCGCAGAAGCGCTCGACTACGCTCACACCCAGGGGGTCGTACACCGCGACATTAAGCCGGCAAATATTCTGATCACCGAAGACGGCCATACCAAGATCGCGGATTTCGGCGTTGCCTGGCTTCGTCAGGAAATTACCCAGGTGGGTGAAATTGTAGGCAGCCCTGCTTACATGGCGCCGGAGCAAATGAACGGTAAGCAGGGTGACGCCCGTTCCGACCTGTTCTCACTTGGCGTCGTGCTCTACAGCATGATTACGGGGTTTCGTCCTTTTCAGGGGAACAGCGCAAAGACGGTTGTCTTCAAAGTGATGAATATCGAGCCGGTTCCGGTCACCAGTTTTCAGACCGAGGTATCGCCGCAGTTGGACGCTATCGTCTCTCGTGCGATAGCGAAAGATCCTGAAAGTCGCTATCCGAGCGGCGCCGCACTGGCACATGCGATCCAGAGATTTCGCGAGTCGGGCTCGGTGGCTACGGACACTGCATCCTTTATGACCCCGTCGCTGCACACCGACACGCCGCATGGAGGCAAAAAAAACGCCGCTGCGAAATCGTATATGCGATATTCGCTGCTAGCAGCGATTCTCTTTGTCGCGATCGCCGGTTCGCTTTTTGCATGGAGAATAGCGAAAGTGCGCAATGTGCCGCTGCCCGCAGATGTCATTGCAGAACTGCGCTTGCACCCTGTTCGTCCGCATCCGCTGGCCACCGCCCAAACCCAAATACGGGCGGTATTAGAAAAAGTTAGACCGCGGAGAACGCGAGTACGCGCCAAGAACATGCAGGCACCACTGCCCACACCGGCGCCAGTCGCATCCGCGAGGGTACAAGTGGAAATCGAGCACCATTTCAACGCAGCCAAAGCTTCGCTCTGGTTGGACGACAAACTGATTTCCGATCAGAACCTGCGCGGTGGTGATCAAAAGCATTCTTTGTTGCGCACCGTGGAAATTAACCAGGTAACGAATTTCCAATTCCCTCCTGGAAAACACTGGCTTCAGATTCGCGTTCTCTCACCCAGCAATAATTACGACCAGATCGAAACCCTGAATGTCGACCTCGCCCCCAACTCCGAACGCGTTCTGTCGGTTAACTGCAGCAAACGCAAAATGGTGGTGATTTTGGAATAAAAAAAGCAGCCCTTACGGGCTGCTCTCAATTCCGCTCCAAAAAAAACTAGAACCGGATTTGTGGTCCGAAAGTAACTCTCAGATTGTTATAGGTCCCATTGTTCAAATAAACCTCGTCTCCGGCCTCCAGGCGAAGTCCGAACGGTCCCCAAAACCCTTCAAATCCAGCTCCGGGATACATTGCGAAGTGTGTGCCACCGCCACCCACTCCCGTAATAGCGTTACCCACCGTGCCAGGTGTTACGGCAGCTCCGGTGGTGGTGAAGTTAATGAAGCCAACTTTTCCGGTCACGAAGAACTTAAACGGTCCTGGTGTCTCGAACTTTGGCCCAAACAACCCCGTCAGCGGGCGTAAGCGCGTTGTAGCGAAATTCGTGCTGCCCCCGACGCAATTGTTGCAAATGTAGGTGTAATTGCGCTCGAAGTCATAATTCATTTCGCCTTCCAGTGAAACATGGTGGGTCATATTGAACCCAGCCCGAGCACCAAAGCCTACGAAATTGGTCGTGTACGATCCCGGCGTAAAGCGGAAATAGTCTGCGAAAATGCCCACGCTGCCGTGGTCATAATTCGACCCACCCTCTTGCGCCGCGAGCCATGAAGGAGCTGCGATCAGCAGCCCTACCATCGCCAACCACATGATCTTTTTCATCGTTACCTTCTCCTTGGACAAAATTAGTATTAGTTCTTCCTCGCACCTCTCCCCAGCTTCCGAAACAGGGCAGCAGGTCGCTCGTAGGATGCGGGGCAACTTGGGGTGGTTGGGTTTTTCGGCCTCAGACTTACCCTAGGTTATTAAGGGTATTGCACTTTAAGGATGGTTAGGGTACGGACGACAAGTAGCTGGACAGCAACTCTGCCGCGCCCATCCGCCAATTTTTTTCTTCCTTAACCTGGAAATTCCCCGGTCCGCCGATTCCAAAGACCGACAATGCGAAATCCCGGCATCTCTGGTATCTTCCTGCAGACGGATCCGCGAATGGGACAAACTGTCGCCGACGCCCTGCCCCAACATTCTGACACCAGTTTCTTCGGCCATCCTCGCGGCCTGGCCACCCTTTTCTTCACCGAGATGTGGGAGCGGTATAGCTACTACGGGACGCGCGCCCTACTCATTCTTTACATGACCGCAGGCCTGCAAACCGGAGGCCTCAACTTCTCAGTAATGAAATCTGGCGCGATCTACGGCTTCTACACGGCTATGGTTTACCTGTTTAGCTTGCCCGGAGGCTGGGTGGCCGACCGCGTAATCGGGCAGCAACGGGCGGTGCTATTCGGAGGCATCCTGATCGCCGCCGGAAATTTCTGCCTGGCTTCGCCCAGCATGACCGCTTTTTACAGCGGCTTGGCCCTACTGATTTTTGGAACCGGGCTGTTGAAACCCAATGTCAGTACGATTGTCGGACAACTCTACCGCCCGGGTGATAATCGCCGGGACGCCGGCTTCTCAATTTTTTACATGGGCATCAACCTTGGAGCTTTTTCGCCTTTGATCGTGGGTTGGGTCGGCGAAAAGGTGAACTGGCGCCTGGGTTTCGCGACCTCTGCAATCGGCATGCTGATCGGTGTTATCCAATACCTGATCACTAACAAATATCTCGGCGAAGCCGGACGTCATCCCATCCGTTCTGGGAGCCCTGAAAAAGCCAGCGCTCAAAAACGCAACGCTGGGTTCCTCACCGGTGCCGCGGTTCTCATACTGGTGGTCCTGGGAGCGCTGAATTCGCGAGGCGTCATCCACATCACCGCCGAGTCGGTCTCGGACGCGTTGGGATGGTTCCTCCTGGCCGTCTCAATTGCCGTTTTCGCGTGGATGATTTTTGGAAAAGGGTGGTCCACAGAAGAACGAAAACGGGCAGCTGCAATTTTGGTGCTTTTCATCGCCTCTTGCGTTTTTTGGGGAGCGTATGAGCAGGCCGGATCGTCGCTTAATTTGTTTGCCCAACGGAACACCAACCGGAACGTTCTGGGTTATGAATTCCCTGCCAGCTGGTTTCAGTGGGTGCAGCCGCTGTTCGTTCTGATGTTGGCCCCGCTATTTGCCTGGCTGTGGGTTCGACTCGGAAAGCGCGAGCCCTCCAGCCCAGCTAAATTTTCCGTAGGTTTGTTTTTTGTCGGACTGAGCTTTCTTGTGCTGGTTCCGGCGGCGGCGCACATGGGGGTTTCGCCAAACTGGTTGAATCTTTGCTACTTCCTCAGCGTGGTCGGCGAAATGTGTCTGAGCCCCGTGGGATTAAGCGCAATGACCAAGCTTGCGCCCGTGCGGGCTGCGGGCTTCGTGATGGGTGTCTGGTTTCTATCGATAAGTATCGGGGACTGGATGGCCGGCCGGGCAGGTTCGCTATTCGCATCAATGCCTTTGCCAAAGTTGTTCGGCATCAGCGGCGTTGTCCCGATAATTGCGGCGGTGATTTTGGCTTTACTTGTAAAACCCACGAAACGCCTGATGTCGGGCATCTCATAGGACTCTCAGACCAGAAAATCCGCCTCGATTCCCGTTAAATTGGCGCAGTTGACCCAACCTCCGGTACCCTTTAGGCTGCGGACTGGGGTAACTTCCCCGTGGTTAGACCGCCGCAAGCAGTACAACGAAAAGAACTTTATGCCGCATCACATCTATTGCGGCCGGAAAAAACGATTTGACGGACGCGAAACGATCACAGCGCAATAAGCTCAGTGAGCAAGAGGCCATCGAGCGGGCCAAACAGGGAGATGCAGGGGCCTTCGAACTCCTGTACGACCTGCACAAGCGCCGTGTGTATTCGCTGTGTTTACGCATGACTGGGAATACCGCTTCGGCGGAGGACCTGACGCAGGAAGCTTTCCTGCAGTTGTTTCGTAAGATCGGCACGTTTCGTGGAGAATCGGCGTTTTCGACCTGGTTGCACCGGATGGCGGTAAACGTCGTTCTGATGCAACTGCGCAAGAAAAACCTTCCGGTGGTACCGATCGACGAGACCACCGAGGGTGAAGAAGAAGGCACAATCCGAAAGGAGCTGGGCGCTGCCGATTCGCGTCTGGCAGGCTCGATCGACCGTCTGCATTTGCAAAGAGCGGTTGACGAGCTACCTCCGGGTTATCGTACGATCTTTGTACTGCACGACGTAGAGGGCTACGAGCACAATGAAATTGCCGCAATGATCGGCTGCTCGATTGGCAACAGCAAGTCGCAATTGCATAAGGCGCGCATAAAGTTACGCGATCTGCTTCGGGTAAACAGAGCTGAAAAGGTTGCGAAGCGCTCATGAAGAGGCGCATGGTTCGGGGAGATGCTGTATGAATTGCCTGCAGTTTGAAAACGCCCTGTCAGATTACCTGGAAGGGGACGGCACTTCTGAGCAACGGGCACATTTGAATTCGTGCTCGGCATGTTCCGATTTATTGGCGGATTTGAGCCTGATCTCCTCCCAGGCATCATCGTTCCGAGAGTTGGATGAACCAAGCGTAAGAGTTTGGAATTCACTAGAGGCGCAATTGCGGCGGGAAGGGCTGATCAAGCAGCCATCGCGCCCTTCGCAGCCTGATTTCTTTCATCGCTGGCGCACGGCGTGGTTGGTTCCGGCAGCTGCAGCATTGCTGATCGCGGCTGGTATTAAGCTCTATCAACCTGCGAAAATCGGCGACAACCAGCCGGTGGCGAAGAATACTTCCCGCGTTCAGGCTTCCCCAGTTGTTTCCGCCGAAGACAAGGCCATCCTGAATACGGTTGCGTCGCGGCCCCCCGCGCAAGTGGCTGCTTATCGCAATGATCTGGCCCAGGCCAACTCATTTATCCGCGACGCTCAGGAAGCGGTCAGGAACGACCCGAATGATATTTATTCCCAGCAACTGTTGATGAATGCTTACGAACAAAAGCAGATGGTATATCGTCTGGCTGTGGACCAGAACAACGAGGACGAGCAGTAGTCGGGAGAGAATTATGTCGTCGGGAAAATGCGCGGCCACCGCTGGAATCGTATTGATGCTCGTAGGGGTTTCGCTCTGCGCCGAAAATGTTCGTAAGGACCTGCATTTCAAAGTCGGCAAGCGCCCTACGATTTCAATTAACAATCCTTACGGACCGGTGGTGGTGAAGGCCGGCGCCCCACACCAGGTCATAGTCACGGCTATTCTCCATTCCGACAAAGTTGAACTGGACCAGAGCAAAAGTCATAACCGGGTCGATGTTGTCTCTCATTTGCTGCCGGGCGCCAATGCCAGTAACGGAATCGTCGAGTACGAAATTGTGGTGCCATCGGACGCGAATCTCACCCTCCGCTCTGAAAACGGGCGCGTGCACGCTGAAAAATTGCGCGGCGATTTGACGGTGGCAGGCAACGAAGGCGTCATTGAGGTAATTGATTGTGCCGGCGGCCATGTTCACGTGCGCACACTCAATGGAACCGTGAATCTTAGCAACGTCCATGGCGACGTCGAAGTCATGTCGGTGGGTGGCGATGTTCTGATGACCGGCGTTACCGGCGATACGGTGGCGGTGAACTCCAACAGCGGCAAAATTGAATATGACGGCGATTTCAGCGGCGAGGGCGAATACGCCTTCACCAGTCATACCGGAAACATTGAAGCAGTTGCGCCTGCATACGCTTCCATAGAAGTACTTGCCCGGTCGACCAATGGCATAGTGCAGAGCGATTTTTCGCTCGATCCTAAGCACGCGCCTTTTCTGGTTCGAGGGGCGAACTCACTTTCGGGCACTATCGGCAAGGCAGCTTCTTCCGTAAAGCTGTTTTCCTTCAGTGGTAAAATCCGTCTCAAGAAGCGCCAGAACTAACGCAGCTTTTAAGCAGACGAAATTGCCGCAAATGACGGATGAAACTCCTTCGTCCCCAGGTCCGCGAACTCCAAATCGAGCCTTGACCGCGATATCGCTAGTGGGCTTTATGGGCGCCGGCAAAACTACCGTGGGCCGCGTACTCGCCGACAAGCTGGGGTGGGAGTTCGTCGACCTGGACGATCTTATCCAGGCGCGAGACGGCCGCGCCATACCGGAGATATTCCAAAATAGCGGGGAACAGGCATTTCGCGGCCTGGAACGGCAGCTTTTGCAGGAGTTCGTCAGCTCCTCTCGGGCTAATGCCTCAGTACTTTCGTTAGGTGGGGGAGCATTCATTGACAATACAAACCAGCAGCTTCTGCGCGAAAATGAGATTCCGGCGGTGTTTCTCGATGCGTCCGCTGAGGAATTGTTCCGTCGCTGTCAGCAGCCTGGGATCGAACGGCCACTGCTCAGCGATCGCAATAGCTTCTCGGCGCTTTATCAGCGGCGCAGGCCTGCATACATGAATGCTGCAATCTGCATTCAAACTGCGGGACGGGAAATTGCCTCTATTGTCGATGAGATCATGGCCCGGCTCGGGCTGGGTTCGTATTCAGGAGTGTCCAAGTGAAGTTTTATCCGTCAGCATCGTCTTGCATGATTGCTCTCACGCTATTTGGAACTCAAGTAGCGACGACGCATCTATTCGCGAAGGAGAAAGATGCTGCGGCCAAAATTGTGGATTCGGGCTCGTTTGGCGTGTTCAATGGTGCACATCGCGTGGCTACTGAGACATTCTCCATCAAGCAGAATGCCGACGGCAGCGTTGTGTCGTCGGAGTTTAAGGCCGAACAGGGTGAACAGAAAGCAGCCCAGTCTTCAGAACTGGATTTGACCAGCTCGGTAAACCTTCGCCACTACGAGTGGAAAGAGCTCATTCCGGAGAAGCTGGAGGCCTCGGTCGATCCCAACGATACCTTTCTGATCGAGCGCTTCTCCACCGGCGCCGATGGAAAGCTGCACGATCAGAATTTTCTGTTGCCAGCTTCAACATCCATCCTGGACGATTATTTCTTCATTCAGCGTGAAGTTCTGGCCTGGAAATTTCTAGCGACGGTGTGCAAACAGCAGAAGGCCGGACTCGGCTGTCCCCCGGATCAGAAAGCGCAATTCGGGACTTTGAACCCGCACGCTCGGAGTTCCATGCTGGTCAGTATTGAGTTCACCGGTAAAGACAAAGTTACGGTGCGCGGCTCGGAACGGGACTTGAGCCGGTTTATGCTGCGGTCCGAGACTGGTGATTGGGCGATGTGGCTCGATGATAGTTTTAAAATTGTTCGCTTGCTGGGCGACAACGGCATCGAAGTGGTACGTGACTAGGTCCGGAGCGCCGCCCGCGATCTCGTCTTGAACTGTTCGGTCCTGCTGAATTTAAAAGTAATCGTCGGCGCGCAGAAAATAGACACCTATGGCGCTCATTGACGGTCGTACGACCCGCGTGCTGTTTACGGTGTTCTTGTTTGCCATCGGCCTGGGTTTTCTGTACGTAGCCCGTCGCACCCTGATTGCATTCCTGTTCGCGGTCTTCTTCGCATATCTCGTCGATCCCGCAGTTTCGCGCGTCCAGCGCTGGACCAAGAGTCGCGGCATCGCCATAGCGATTATCTATGCACTGATTGTGATCATGCTGGCGACCTTCTTTTTCTTCGTCGGTCCTAACATCGGACGCGAAACCCAAAAGCTCACCGACTCGCTGCCCTCGCTTCTAGAAAAAGTCAGCAGCGGGCAGATCGCGGAAGAGATCGGCGTTGAACACCATCTGAACGCCAACACCAGCCGCCAGATGAGTACGTTTCTTGCGTCCCATCGCCAAGACCTGCTCCATCTTGCGCAAAAGGTCGGGCTGCACGTGGCCGAACTTGCTCAAGACTCATGGCTGTTGATTTTGGTTCCGATTCTCGCGGCATTTTTCCTGAAAGACGCGCAAACTTTCAGCCAACTGGCTCTGTCTGTCGTCCACACTAAGCCGCAGCGAGAATTCCTGCAGGGTGTGATCAGTGACATGAACCAGATGCTGGCGGATTTCATCCGCGCCCAGCTCACGCTAGCCGCTCTTACGTGGGTGGCATACGCTTCGGTACTCGGCGTCATGCGCGTGCCTTACGCCTTAATGCTAGGCACCGCGGGCGGCATTCTGGAATTCATTCCCGTGGTCGGACCACTTGTCGGTGGATGTTTGATACTCGGCGTCGCGCTGTTGATCGGCTATACCCACTGGCTGTTTCTTCTGATCTTCCTGATCGGGTGGCGCTTGATCCAGGATTATGTTGTGAGTCCACGAGTGATGGGCAAGAGCATGGAACTGCATCCGCTGGCGGCGATTTTTGGTGTGCTGGCGGGAGGAGAAATCGCTGGTGTGCTCGGGGTTTATCTTTCCATCCCGATCATGGCAAGTTTGCGGATCGTATGGCGGCGCTCGCGGATGTATGCGGAGCGGCGCCGCTTCGGACCGTTGAATGAATATTCTTTTATTGGAGAACCGGCTCCGCGGAAATAAAACTCGCAGACCTGATTAAATTTTTACGCCGGTCGCTGCCGAACTGCTTCGTCGCCCGCTTCTTTGGCTTGCTGATCCAAATCCCATGAAGTCAGCTTGTTCAAGTCGTAACTGTAAGGGCCGTAAGCGCAGAACGACTTTTCGTCAAACAAGCGTTTAATTCCGCAGCCGAGACACACCTGGTAGGAATGCTGCTGGTAGCGGACCGGCCAGCTCATCTTGCGGTGCCAGCAACCGCGCAATACCAAGACCGCAGCGCCAGCAACCCCGGTAGCCACTAAACCTAGAGGAACCTTCCAACGAGACTTCTTTTCCTGGGCCATTAGAACCTGAGGGGGATATTCTACCAGCGCATCCCTTTGGATGCTTACTAAAGAACAACACCAAGGTAGGAATTGGTACCATAGAGAGTTATTGCGATTGCAGCCGAACCACTGTAACTTATTGGTAAGGCATATCCAGCCGCCGCTGGGGCCACTCCAGCCGCTCGACCAGGAACCATGGCAGTCAAGAGGTGCGTTCAACTTAAAAATGAGTGCAACTCCCAACAATGCTGGATCGGAATGGGGACCTTCGCAGTTAGCGCCTTACGCGCCTGAAGCCGAAGCCCCGGCTCGGGCTGGTCAGGATGCCCTCCAGGTGCTCCTGGCATTCGCCTGCATCCACGAACAGACAGCTAAACGGCGGTCCGCTGGGTTAAGCGCGGAAACCTCCACTGACGAGTACTTCGGGCTCGGTGAAGTGCTGCGTCTGGTCGCCATGCGTGCCATCTCGATCACGGGCGCAAATGGCGTTGCCATAGCCCTGGTGAAGGAAAACGCTATCATTTGCCGGGCATCGGCTGGCAAAATTGCGCCCGACCCCGGCGTCCGGCTTGATCCCAATTCTGGATTTTCGGGCGCCTGCCTGCGTAATGGGCAGACCGTCCGTTGCGACGACTCGGACAGCGATTCTCGAGTTAACGCCCAAGCCTGCCGGGCCCTTGGAGCGCGGTCTATGGTCGCCGTACCGCTTACCGCCAAGGGGCGGGTGGTCGGCTTGATCGAGGCCTTTTCATCCAAAACCCATGGCTTCAATGACGGAGGCGTCAAGAGCCTTAACCTGCTGGGCGAGTTGATCCTTGCGGCCATTCATCCGGAAGAAGAAGACCGGCTGGCTCAGTTAGCGGAAAAGATCCTGCCGCAGCCTCCCGTCGCAGTTTCGCAGCCGCGCGATGTGGAAAGAATCACGATTGCCTCGGCGGCGCCGGTCATCGATCCACCGAGCGCACCGGTTGCAAAACCAGCAACCGTCACGACCCCTGCGAGTGCGAGCCCGATATTGATCCCTGCGCCGGTTCCTGTTGGTGCAGCTCCGGCTAGCGCGCCTTTTGCCGCTCGGGCGATATCAACTCGCATTGAGGAGCAGCACCCCGCGGTTCAGCCTTCGCTAGTTGAGCGAGCGGAGCCGGAACTGGTATCAATCCCGCAACCGCGCCTTAACTTCCCCGAGGAGAAGCGCTCGGCGAAAAGCATTCTGATCATAGCGGCGTTAATCCTGGTGGCCGTGGGACTGGGCTGGGCTTGGATCCATCACGCCGTCCAACTCACCACCAGCGCCAGCACTTTGCCAATGCGTCAGATGGAAAGCCCATCGCAAACGGCGGAGCCGAATCTGCCAACGCAAACTCCGGTAAAACCTGGGACGAACCCGGAAGTCACCGGCATCCGCCACTGGTCATCTCCGACTTCGAGCACTGTCGTTGTCGATCTGCAGGACCAAATCCAATACGAAGCGCATACCCTCGACAATCCGCCGCGAGTTTATTTTGATTTGCAGGACACGAAGATGGCGTCCGGCCTGCTCAATCAGAGTATCTCGGTGGATGATTCGTTTTTGAAGCGCGTTCGTATGGCGCAACCGAGTGCGGGTGTAACCCGAGTGGTGCTCGAAATCAAGGGCTTGTCGGAGGTGTCAGTAAAACTCGATCCCAACCCCTACCGGCTTACGATCGATGTTCACAAGGTTCCAAGTGCCCCGCTCCCCGCGACCCTGAGCAAGCCTTCGCCGTCCGTGACGGCTGCTCCCCAAAAGAAAACGACACACTCACCTTCGTCAGCGGCCTCTGAATTTCGTGTGGTACTTGACGCAGGCCACGGCGGCTGGGACCTCGGCACCGTCGGTCGCAAAGGCCTTTTAGAGAAAGATCTTGTGCTCGACGTGGTGGAGCGCCTGGGGAAGCTCATCGAGCAAAAGTTGGGAGCAGACGTAATTTATACGCGGCAGGATGACGAGTATCTGTCGCTGGAAAAACGTGCACAAATTGCTAACCTCGCCAGTGCCAACCTGTTCCTATCGGTACACGCCAATTACAGCGATTTAGCGACGGCGCGTGGAGTCGAGACTTATTACTCGACCACCTACTCGTCGATCAAGGCGCGTACTGCGGAAGACGACCCTGCGCTGAAAAACGTGAACTGGACGGGAGTAGACATTCGCGAAAAAGTCACCAACTCGCATCGCCTTGCGGACGATATACAACATGCCCTATACGGCGGACTGGCCGAGCGCAATCCTGAGATCCGAAATCGCGGCGTAAAAGAAGCGCAATACGTGGTTTTGACCGGCACTCAAATGCCGGCAATCCTCGCGGAAATTTCATTCGTCAGCAGCCCCGCTGATGAAGACAATTTGCAAAGCTCCGAATACCGGCAGCAGATCGCGGAAGCGCTCTACCTCGGCGTCGCCAAATATCGTGCGGAAGAAAAACAGAAGCACACCAAGATGGCGAGCAATCGCAAAGTGTCTAGCTCAGACTGACGAAGTTCGTTCTTGGCCCCGGAATAAACGGGCGGTCGGCAATCTGCCCTTCAAATTTTCTCGCCCATCTTCCCGGCACCGCGACTCCGCAATCCGGACAGCAGCCGTTTGCTGTGATCCGGTAGTCTTCAATGAAGTACCCATAGCGATGAATCAGCCTCGAGTTGCAGCGGCGGCAAAATGTGTCTTCAAGATTACCCACTCTGCCGGGGAGATTCCCTGCGTACACGAATTGCAATCCGGCAGCTTTGCCGATTTCTGCGGCACGAAGCAAATCTTCCGCGCGGGTATCTGGCGTATCTGCCATTTTGTAATCGCTGTGGAAAGCGGTCACATGCCACGGAATGTCGGTTGAAACGCTGGCGAGAAATTCCGCCAGTTCCCTCAGTTCGTTGTCACCATCGTTAAAGCCGCGGATCAGTAACGTAACGATCTCGAGCCAAACGCCGTTATCGTGCAGCCAGCGAATGGTGTCGAGAATAGGGCCGATGCGCCCGCCCAACTGACGATAATGCTGATCATCGAAGCTCTTGAGATCGACCTTGTAAAAATCAATCCATGGACGAATGTATTCCAGCACCTGCGGAGTTCCGTTGCCATTCGAGACAAACGCCGTTTTCAATCCTGCGGCTTTCGCTTGCTTGAAGATTTCGACTGCCCACTCCGCTGTGATCAGCGGCTCGTTGTAAGTACTCACTAAAACCTTCGCCCTCTGGCGAATTGCATCGCGCACCAGCAACTCAGGTGACGCTTGCAGGGGAGAGGAAACCGCATTCGGATCGCGCAACGCCTGCGAGGTCACCCAATTCTGGCAATAGGAGCAGTGGAGATCGCATCCCAACATGCCGAAGCTATAGGCCAGCGCTCCGGGATACGCATGGAAGAACGGCTTCTTCTCGATGGGATCGCACTGCACTCCACCCACGTATCCCCAGGGAACATACAGCTTTCCTCCCTGGTTGAAGCGGACTTTGCACACTCCCGCCTGACCTTCTGCAATGGGGCAGCAGTGCCCACAGGCATAGCAGCGCAGTCGGTTGCGCTCAATAGGTTCGTACAGTTCGCCTTCGCGGACATTTTGATTCAGGATTTCGCGGAGGGATGACAACGAAGACCTCTGCCTCTATTTTAGATTGATTGAATGAGCGTAGCTACCGCGAGGCGCGCGTAGTGGTGGAACCCATGTGGTGCGAGCGGAGCCATGAGTCGGCTTCCTGCTGCTCCGCGAATCGTTGATGATCGCTCAAGTGCGGAGCGCTGTTGATTACGATTACGCGGCCGGTTTCGTCGCCCGTAGCTTGCGCCAGTAAGCCCCAGAAGTAGGCTCGGCTGAAATCCTGCTGGGTTCCTTTGCCTGCCCAGAAACAGCTTGCAATTTTAACCGCCGCTCGCGGGTTACCGTTGTCCGCTGCTTTCAGAAACCAGCTCAGCGCCGCGTGATAGTCCTTCGCAGTGCCGTCCCCGCTGGCGTATTTCATCCCAAGGGAATACTGGGCCGCGGAATCGTTCTGAAGAGCAATCTTCTGCAGATCGGCGACCGTCATCCCTACATAGTCGGAGCTCGCCGGTTTCACTTCAGCGGCCTGCGAACTCGGAGGCGAAGTAAATTTGCTCATCGCGTCTGATATCCAGGGAGCAGCCAGCCAAACACTGAATATTACGACCGCAATTCCGCAGACAAATAAAATTGCCAGGCGCGCGCGGGGTGACGGCCCAAATGTGAGGACCTCGCTTTCCAGAGACTTATCGGGCTTCAGTTGAAGTTTGTTTTCCTGCTTCACTTCGGCGTCGATAACCCTAGTTTTGCCTACGGGCTGCTTGGCACGAATGATCGCGTTGGCGATGATGCGCGCCAGCCGTTCTAAGGTGCGAGCGTCATTGTCCCAGAAGGCAGTCGCCTCAGGCGAGAACACTTCCAAAATGCCGATGTTCTGATTCTTGTCGACAATAATCGGACATGCGATGATCGACCGAATGCCTAACATCCGGCAACTCTTGGGATCCACGCGCGGGTCCATCTCGGCGTCATCGCAAATGAGAGTGGTGCCGCTGCGAACGCACTCTGCCGAAAAGCCGGAGTCGGTATCGAGCCTGGCGCCCAATTCTGGAGACTCGTTGCCCGCCCGCGCCTCGCAAATTAACTCTGAGTTGACCTCGCTGCGCAACGCAACCGCCGATCCTGTGGCCCAAGTCAATGCCAAGGCGCGTTCCGCAATCAGTTGTAGCGCTGCGCTCAGGTTAGGGCCAAAGAGCTCCACGTCTTTTTCGATTTCCGCCCACTCAGCGATCAGCGAACTATAGCCTGCCGCGGATCCCGGTCGCGCGCGCACTGTCCGCTGCGCAGACCCACCGCTTTCATTCTCTATATTGGGGTTGGGCTCGGCAGCCACGTTTACGCCGCCCGCCGCATCATTCGCTTGCAGCCAGCGCCGCAGTTGCAGCAAAGAATTTTCCGGCAATTCCGGAAAACGAATGCCAGCACGCCCACAGCTCTCCGACCACACCACATGGCCGGTAGTGTAAATACGGTCGCCCGTTTCGGAGAGATCAAGCGCCAGTGGCAACAGCCGATTCACTTTCAGCGGCCCGGGCGCTTGAATGCAGGTACCGGATTCACTGATGTTAAGAATTTCACAGAGCTCGAGCGAGACCGCCTGGGCGCTGCCATTCAGGCTGGCATAAGCAGGAGTGTGTACCGCGTTGCGAACTGCGCGTCGCCGTTCCCGGCCGTAAATCGCGTTGTTCTGGGCAGTCTCCACCAGTTTGGCTCCGCGGCGCTCTCCGACTAGCTTCATCTTACCCCAGCGAAAGCGGAGCCTCCATGTATAAATAGCTACCCGAGGCTCACCCACGGCCGGGCGTTTCGCCTAAGTGCGAAATTCGGGAAATCGCCGCAACCATCATACTTGCAAGCAGTTGCATGGTGGTCGCGTGTTGTTGAGTAAAGGCCTTCGGTGAGGCCGAGAGCACCTCGAAGATGCCTAGAGTCCTATGGAAGTGCCGCAATGGCGCCGCCAGGATGGATCGCACGCCCAGCCGCCGACAACTTGCCAGATCGACCTGCGGATCGTCTTCCGCATCATTACAAAGCACAATTTCGCCGCTGCGCAAGCACTCGGCTGAAATACCTGAGTCAGTCTGTAACCGGATTCCCACATCCGGTGCAGTCCGGCCGGCACGCGCCCGGCAGATGACTTCGCTTCCGCTGCGAAGCGCGATGGCTGCGCCGGTCGCTCCGGTCAGCGCCTGGGCGCGCTCGGTGATTACGCCAATCGCAGGCTCAAGGTCAATCTTCGAACCGTAAAGGCCGCGCGCATTCGACGCGGAAGCAAAAGCCGGAGCATGGTGCCGATCGAAAACGTCGCTCACATCGGGCGCAGAATATTCCATGTCTGGCACGCTGGAAAGCAGCTCGCGCACCAAACGGTTCAGTTCGTCATCCTCAATCAGGCGTGCCAAAGGTTGCGAACGTAGCGAGCCGCCAAACAAACGCGACAGGCTCAGAACCGCTTTACTGCCGCAAGCCAGGCAGGCTGGTGTATTGTTCGCACCTATTAATTCGCATTGCACGCAAAAAATAGCAGTCGGCAAAGAAAGAAAATGTACTTGAGTACGCGGCAGTCGAACGGCCATCAGACAAGATTCCTCCGAACGCGAAAAGAAATAAACTTAAAGACCAGCTGGGGTGAGGAACAATAGCGGAATAGGTTCGAGCTGTGGAAATCAGCCGGCTCGCGCTTGCAGGAACGCGGAATCTTCAGTCGCGATTGGAACGTCTCTATTCGAACCGATGATGCGATGCAGGGCATCGGCCAAGCTACTCGCAAAAATAGAAGTGAGAAGATTGACGTCCGTTTGCAGATTACGCTGTGCGTAACGGCGAAACACGATAAGCGTGCCGCAATACTGATTACCCGTGCTGACCAGCTCAAGGTGCAGGCTCCAGGTGTTTCCGAATCCTGTTGCCGCACGACTACCCGGTTTTCGCCAGCGCACATGCGGGAATGCCGCATGAGCCACGGCTAAATCTTCACCGCTTAAAGGAAACTCCGGCCGCAACTCGAATCCGTCAAAATCATTTTCTTCGAAGGCTGCGCAAAGAATTCGAGACATTTCCTGAAAGTCCGGCGCCGTCTTTAATTCCTCTGCGGCCCGCCTGATCGCCAGATTGTTCACAAAAACCTGGCGCTGGGCCACAGTCCTCTGCGCCACTCTCCGCAATTCTCCGAACTCCAGATATCCGAGATGCTGCACGCCCATCCAAATGCCAGTCCCCAGCACGGCCAGAACCAGTCCAAGCGTGCTGCCCGTCGGCCACAACAAAAACAGACTCAACAAAGCAAAGGTGGCAGACACGCCGTAGAGAACGATCACGACTTGCCGGTGCGACATTCCCAGTTGCAGCAGCTTATGGTGAATATGCTCACGATCAGCGGTAAACACAGGACGTCCGCTGATCAATCGGCGCAGTACGGAAAGCGAGGTTTCGAGGATCGGCAATCCAAAAGAAACCATCGGAATCGCGACTGCAACAATAGTGGGCGTTTTTTGGGAGCCGTAAAGCGCAAGTGCGCTTAGCATAAAGCCAACAAAAAGACTGCCGCAGTCGCCCAGAAAAATCGTCGCTGGATTAAAGTTGTAGCGGAGAAAGCCTACGATCGCGCCAGCCAATGCCAGTGCCACGAGAGAGATCAACGACATATTCCCTAGCAGCGCGACCACGAAGACTACCAGCGTAGAAAACAGCGCCGAGCCTGCGGCCAACCCATCCAGTCCGTCGATCAAGTTAAACGCGTTGGTGATGGCAATCACCCACACAATGGTCAACGCCAGACCAGTGACCGAGGAAAACCGGTGCGTACCAAACAGAACCGGCAGGGCAAAAATTCGCAGGCCTCCAGCAAACAGCATTGCGCCTGCGACAGCTTGCACCGAAAACTTCAAGAGCGGAGTGGCATTGCGACGATCGTCGTAAATTCCCAGCAGGAAAATCAGAATTGCCGGCGGAAGGATGGTCGCCAAGGGCGCCAGTGAAAGGCTCCTTGCCGAGTGGATCAAAAACTTATCAGCGAACAGCGCCATCGCGGTTGCGAGCAAAAACGAAGACACGATCGCAACTCCACCTAACCTGGGTATGGCCTCATTGTGGAGGTGACGATGTCCGGCGGGCGCCGAGAGCCATCGCTTGCGCACTGCAATGTCTCGGACAACTTTGGTTAGAACGAACGAAAGCAACAGCGAACTTATGAAAGTTCCCAGGAATAATAGCGTCAATCAGTTCCCCTCAGAAACGGCGGCCGGCTGCAAACCCCATTGTGGATAACGACTGTTACTTCGACTATAGCGACGCGCCGTGCGAGGAGCCATTCTCTTTGTAGGTACCACCGCATGTTTCCGAAATGTATACTCCGGCGAAATGGAAAGCCGAGTTTGAGGGGTGGCCGTGCTAGACTCCAGCAGAAAATGCGAATTATCCTGGAATCGCGCCGTTCTCGATTGTGTGCGCTTTATGCGCTGATAACTTTCGGGATCGCAGGTTTTGCGCAGACGGCGGTTCCAATCAGCCAGCCTGCAACTGCAGCCCCGGATCCGCCCACAGTCGCCGCGCATGATCCAGCTGTCGCCGGCGGCGGCGATTCAGCGGTGCGCCTTGGCGCCGGCGATCTGATTGAAGTCAGCGTTTATAACGTTCCCGAACTCGACACCAAGCTGCGGGTGAGCACTACGGGCGAGATCTACCTCCCGTTGATTGACTACGTCCATGTCGCAGGTCTCACCCTCGATGAAGCTGAAGCTGTCATTGAGCGCCGCCTGGACCGCGGTGGATTCGTGAAAAGCCCGCATGTTCAGATTTTTGTGCAGGAGTACAACTCAGCTGGTGCCAGCGTTCTTGGCGAGGTCACCAAGCCCGGCGTTTATCCGATCCTTGGTGATCAAAAGCTATTCAGCTTGATTTCGACTGCAGGCGGACTTACCGATCGCGCCGGCAAGAACATCACCGTCACTCATCGCGATCAGCCCCCAGTCACGGTTCCCATCTCGCACAACATTGAGGACCATCCTGAAAGCAATATAACCGTACTTCCGGGGGACATTGTTACTATTCGCCGCGCCGACATTGTGTACGTGGTCGGCGAGGTTAATCGTCCCAGCGGATTTCTCATGGACAGCGGTCACATCAGCGTGCTGCAGGCGATTGCCTTGGCAGGAGGGACAAACTCTACAGCTAAGCTGAACGCAGCCCGAATCGTTCGCAAAGGCCCATCAGGGCTGGTCATTGTACCGGTTCAATTGAAGAAATTGATGGAAGCGAAAATCAGCGACTTGCCCATGGAAGCGGACGATATCTTGTTTGTGCCCACCAGCGCCCGCAAGCTGATGCAAGCCCGCACGGCCGAGGCTGCAGTGCAGATGGCAACTGCTGCCGGAATCGTGGCCATTCGACCCTAAGCAGCCACAGCCGCTTCGGAACCGCGCACTGCCGGTATTACCTCGTTCAACACTTGCAGATACTCGTCCGCGGTGCGCTCGCGTGAAAGGTTGCGAATGATGTACTCGCGCCCATTTCGACCCAGCGATTCGCGCAGCCAGTCTTCTTTTCGCAGCTTCAGGATCGCGTCACAAAGCTGATCAACATTTTCCGGTTCAATGCAAACCCCCGCCCGGCTGCGTTCGATAATCTCCCGGGCTTGGCCACCGACGCCCAGAATCACAGGCTTGGCACAAGACATGAACTCCAGCATCTTTGTTGGGATGACAGTTTCAAAGACTTCGGATTTCTTCAATAGAACCAGGCAAGCGTCTGAGGCGGCGATGTAGTCAGGAACCTTCTCTCTGAGTTGCTGCGGCACATATCGAATATTCGAGAGGCCTTTGGCGCGAGCGATTGCTGTGATCCGCTCGCGATCGGCGCCCTCGCCCACCAGCATGAACAGGACGTCCGGTTCGGTCTTTTGAAAGCGCTCTGCCGCTGCGATTAAAGTGTTCAGACCGTGGGCTAGCCCCATGGTTCCGATGAACGAGGCTATGAATTTCCCGTCCCCGCCGAGGCTTTTGCGCAAATCATGATCGGGGAATCGCGGACTGAAAACTCTGGTCTCGACGCCATTGGGAACGACTGAAATTTTTTCCGCTGGTACCTGCCACCGGTCAATTAGAAATTCCCGGAACGCCGGGGTCACAACCACGATGTGATCAGCCTTCTGGTAGAGAAATGCGGCAATCCTGGTCAGCGAACGGTGGAGCACAGACTTTTCATCACCAACCCCCACGGCCACCAGCGACTCGGGCCAAAGGTCGCGTACTTCGAAGATAAACGGCACGTGTTTCAGTCTCGAGATCCACCATCCCGCTAGGCCTACCAACAACTGTGGCGAACTCGCGATAATCGCGTCGGGTGCGCGCAAAAATGATCCGGTGATTGCGGCCGAGGCCATAAAAGAACTGTAGTTCAGCATCCGCTCGAGCGGCCTCCGGTTCGGCAAAGGCAGAAGCCATGAGCGAACCACGTTGACGTCGCGGACTCGCTCGCGAAATATCATGCGCCGGAAACTCTTGCGATACTCTGGCCGGATATTTCCATCCGGATGATTCGGGAATCCTGTCAGCACAGTCACATCGTGGCCGGATTGCGCCCAGCGTTGCGCCAACTCTGAGACGCGGGCCGAAGGAGCTCCCATCTCCGGCGGAAAATACTGCGAGATGTAAAGAATCTTCACACCGGCCTCAGTAATAGCAAAGCTTGAAAGCCCCTTTGTAGAAAAGTGCGCGGCTTCGCTTGGATCGGCTTTGGGCAAAACTTTCCCAGCGCCTGGCGTAGAGATCGAAAATTTTTTCGGAAGTGATTCGGTGCATCACGCGCAACTGCGTCACATGCAGCCGGTGATAAAACCGGCTTGCAATCATCGGCAGCAGCGTTCCAGACAGTTCGTAGCGCGACCAAAATCCCAGGTCATACCGCCCAAGATTCGCGTCCAGTGTCTTGACGGCGGCCGCGAACAAGCCCATGGCCTCGCGCGAACCAGTTGCCAGAAAATAGTCATACACACCCCACGCCGCCCATATGAAGCCATTCAGAATATGCGTCGGCGGTGAAACCAGATACTCTTCGAACCAGATATTCTTCTCAGCGTCCACAAACCTCACGCCTCCCGATGCAACATCGGCGAGAAAGCTGCGAAACGCCGGCGCCGCACAATTCAAGTACTTCCTTTCGCCGGTTTCGGCGTGCGCACGCACCAGCAACGAAATCGCTTGTCCCTGCGCCAGCCCTGAAAACCAGGGAGCCTTGAGTGTCTGGCGATATTCCCAGTCAAAATAATGGTTCCACACATGCAAACCATGGGAGTTTTGCTCCAGCTTTTCGCATAACCAGTCGCTAGCCTTTAGGAATTTGCCGCGAGCCTCGACGCTAGCCGTTCGCGAGAAGAGGTTGTAATTTCCCAGGCCCCATTGAGCGATCGCAATTGGGTTGTATTGCAATCCGACGGTTCCGTGATAGTTAAGTAGTGGAATTCCCTGAGCATCGTGCGGGCCGGTATATTGCGCCTTCTCCCTGAAGGTCATGTGGTACTCGCCGAGTGCGTGGGTTGGCGCCTGGGAATTAATCTCGGCACGGTCGTGCCAAAAACTCAACTGGCTGGCGCTGGGCCACAGGTATGCACGGAAAATCCGGCGATAATAGCTCAGTGCCATTAAAATTTCGGTTTATGCGAAGGAAACTGAGGCGACTATAGCATCGAATCGCGCGCTCGCTTCGGAGTGGAACCTAAACCATCAAGGGGACGGAACGGTGCGTTTCAACCAGAACTCGACTTCAATTTGCCCTCTTAAGAAACGAGCGGAATCGGCAGAGTAGCAGGCTGAGTTGCTTTGATTTGCTGCTCCTGCCCTGAACGGAGCGATTCAGCGATCCGAATGGTTGCCAGCGTCGAGGCCACAATCTCATCGAAAGCAATAGGGGCCGGGCCGCCTGATGTAATGCATTCGGAAAAAGCGCGCCATTCAGATTTGTGGCCTTTATCCTGCCGCAAGCGCGAATGAAATGCTTTCTTCTTTCCGTGGCGGATCAGATCAAGTCGGCGAAAATCATCCAGTGCCGCAACTGCGCCGCCTCTGAATACCTCGATACGCTCCTTCGAGAATGCGCGGTCGCCATTGCAGATATACGTGATCGTTCCGATCGATCCGTTTGCAAATTCGATGATCGCGGTCACATCTTGACCACTCGATGAGGGGGCGCCTATTGCCTGTACCGAAACCGGGCCTGACGCACAAATAAAAGAGAGCAGGTCCAGGAAGTGGCACATCTCACCCAGAATGCGCCCGCCACCTTGTTCGGGGTCATTGATCCAATGATCCGGCGGAAGCGGGCCTGCGTTCACGCGGTAATGCATAGTGAACGGGCCGTCGCCCTGCGCAAGAAACGCCCTCAGCTGCTGGATCATCGGCGCAAATCTCCGGTTGAACCCGACCATGAGCCGGCAGCTCGCAGCACTCGCGTACGCGGTCATGATCGCATCGAGTTCTTCTTCGGTTAGGCAAAGTGGCTTCTCGCAAAAAACGTGCTTGCCGCTTTCTAGCGCAGAGATAACTTGTGCCGCGTGAAGGTTGTGGCGCGTGGCAATTACCACAGCATTAATCGAATCGTCAGAATAGATTTCCCCTTCATCAGTGGTGCAGAATACGAATCCGAATTTCTTCGCGGCCGATTGTGCGCTGACGCCGCTCGCTGAGCAAACTCCGGTCAGCTCCGCAGAAGATTGCCGCATTGCCGGTATGAGCACCCCGCGCGCAAAACTGCCAGCACCCAACAACCCAACGATGACCCGTTTTTCGCATGAAGTCCGCGATTGAGGGCCGACAAGTTCAAATCGACGTAACCCCATCTGTTGATCAGCCGGATATTGAATGATGACACCCAAATAAGGCTGCTGCGCTTCGCCTGCGATCAGTTCGTAGGCGGACGCGGCATTCACAATGTCATAGCGATGCGTGATCAGCGGCTTCACATTTAGCCTCTCATCCGCGAGCAATTGCAGGAAAGCTTCCATGTTGCGAGTTTCTGTCCAGCGAACATGTCCGATGGGATAATCGATTCCCTTCTGCTCAAAAGTAGCGTCGTAGCGCCCAGGCCCATACGAGCGCGATACTCTGAAGTCGAGTTCTTTCTCGTAATAGCGTCGCCGTTCGAGTTCCATGCCCACCGCACCCACAGCGACAACTATGCCGCGATCGCGCGCGACTTGTGAGGCCAAATTTACGGGCGCGCTACTCGAAGTTTCTGCGGTAATCAAAACCGCGTCGGTGCCGTAGCCGTTAGAGTGGCGGAAACATAAATCGCGAAACTCCTCTTCGGAAGTCGTAGCCGCAGTCGCTCCCATAGTGACAGCCAGAGCAGCGCGCCCTTGTACAAGGTCCAAGCCGATCACAGTACAACCCGCAGCGCGAAGTATTTGGACGGCAAGTTGTCCCAGCAATCCCAAGCCGATCACAGCCACAACTTCGCCGAGTTTGGCTTCCGCTGTGCGCACCGCATGGATCGCGATTGCGCCAACGGTAGTAAAAGCTGCACTTTCAAAATCCACGGCCGAAGATGCAATCCTCGCCATCAGCATTCTTGGAACGCAGGCAAATTCCGCGTGGACCGCGAAACCTGCGCCCGCACAAGCGACGCGATCTCCCACTCGAATATCGGAGAGGCCCGCACCAACTTCGACGACTGTCCCCGCGCAGCTATATCCCAAAGCGGACGGCTGATCGAGGCGGCTGCGAACCGCGGAAACGGCGGACCAGAGCCCCTCGCGGCGAATCTTGCTCACCACATCCCGCACCAGGTCTGGACGCGCCTGCGCTTTCTGGATCAAATTCTTCGACGCAAATTCCGCCGCCGCACGCTCCGTGCCCGCCGAAACCAACGACGCAGCCACCCTGACCAGCACACATCCTTTGGCGGCGAGCGGCGCGGGAACGTCTCTCACTTCGATTTCCCCGTTGCGTGCATTCTGCAAAATCTGTTTCATGCGATCGCCGCCCGCGCCGATTCGCCGGAGAAGTCTGCCGCGCCGTCAACGAAACTCTGCATCCACAACTCCAGCGTCAGGAATTGCCAGATCTGCACGGACCAATCGTGAGTTCCGCTGCGGTGTTCCCGATTAAGTTTCTGAAAAGACTCTGGACGAAACAGACCACGGCTTTTGATACTGGATTCAGACAATAAGTCGTCAGTCATCTCCTTGAGGTCGTTAGTCAGCCAATAGTCCGTTGGCGCCCCAAATCCTGCCTTGGGTTGGCCATGCACCTCGCGAGGAAGAATGCCGCCCATTGCTTTGCGAAAAATATCCTTCGTGGTGGGCGAGAAGAAACCGTTCAGTTTTAAATTCGGCGGAACATTCCAGGCCACAAATTCCGCAAACTCATGGTCGAGAAATGGCACCCGCACTTCGACCGAACACGCCATGCTCATCTTGTCGTTGTAATTAAGATTCAGACTGGTCATGAAGATCTTTGTGTCTAGATAGAGCATCTGGTTCAAGAAATCGGCGTGACTGATCGTTTCGAACGCCGATGCGTGCTCACAGCCGGCTTCATAATCGGCCATCGCAATTCGCATGTCCTGCGAATAAAGGCTGGATTTTTGCGCGAAGTCCAGATACGTACAATTGCCAATGAATCGTTCTCTGGAGGGCAAGGCGGCCGAACGGAACATTTTTTTGGCCAGCCGCAGCGGTCCCTTGAACCTGCTTCCTCGCATGTTTGGTATATGGTTGATTGTCGATTCTGCCACGCTTCGCATTGTCGCCGGAATTTTTCCGTACGCCTGCGCCCAATGATGTGCGGCGTGCTTGCGATAACCCGCGAAGAGTTCGTCACCGCCGACGCCCGAGAGCAGCACCGTCACATCACGACTGGCTTCACGGCAAACTAAAAACGCCGCAATGATCGCTGGGTCTGCGGTGGGCTCATCCATGTGCCAGCAAAGTTTCGGCAAAATGGAAGCTACATCGGGTTCAACCACGATTTGCTGATTCTCGCAGCCCAACTGTCGCGTCAGGCGCACCGGGACTGCTGGATCGTCCAGTGTGTTTTCGCCTTTCAGATACTTCTTCGGAAACGTGACCGTGTAAGTTCGCAGGGGCTTTTTTGCGGTCCGCGACATTATGGCGACGATGCTTGATGAGTCAATGCCCGCGCTGAGAAACGCACCCACCGGCACATCGCTGATCATTTGCTGTTCAACCGAATATTGGAAGCGTTCACGAATCTCGTGGGTCAGCATCTCCTCGGAAAATGGAAAATCGTGGCCGGCAGGAGGAAAGCTCAAATCCCAGTACTGGGAAATTTTTAATTCGCCGTCGCGAAAAATTGCGGAATGACCGGCAGGTAATTTCAAAATGCCTTCGAAGAGCGTCCTTGGATCGGGAACCCACAAAAAAGTCAGATATTGATCGAGCGACTGCAAATCAATTTTTGCTTCAACGCCC
The DNA here is from genome assembly GCA_963702345.1 of uncultured Acidobacteriota bacterium. Lineage (GTDB taxonomy): Bacteria > Acidobacteriota > Terriglobia > Terriglobales > Acidobacteriaceae > Gp1-AA145. The sequence goes on from CAVPCD010000019.1 coordinate 985,381, forward strand.
CGAACTTCAAGGAGTGCCTTTGCTTCCGATGCGAAAGCCAACCCGCCATTGCGGCACACGTAATAAAACGGCTTGATGCCGAAATGGTCGCGCGCCATGAACAACTGCGGACGTGCCTCCCGCAGGTCGCAAATCGCAAACGCGAACATTCCATTCAAGCGCTTAACACAATCAGCGCCTTCTTCTTCGTACAGATGAATCACCACTTCCGTGTCGGCGAATGATTTGAAGCGGTGGCCTTTTGCTTCCAGTTCGCGGCGCAATGTGCGGGCGTTATAAATCTCGCCATTGTAGGTAATCCACACATTGCCGTCTTCATTGGACATCGGCATGTGGCCGTCAGCCGATAGATCGAGAATGGACAAACGTCTGCTGCCCAGCCCAATGTACGAACCGTCGGGCGAGCGATGGTCCCACAATCCGCTGTCATTGGGCCCGCGATGCCGCTGCGCGGCGGTCATCCGCGCCAGCGTTTCGCGGTTTCCCCAATTCGCCAGGCCGCTAATGCCGCACATTGGGCTCCTTCACGACGCTGAGCTCGTGCGACCGGCGCGACATGACATCGCGCGCTGCAATTTTTGCCTCATACACTTTCGCCTTGATTTGAAAAAACTGAATGCCCTGCAACCCGCAGTAAATCAGCCCTGGCACACCATCGAGAAATCCCAGGCACAGCACGTATTTGTAGAACATGAAAAGCAGAGAGGACCCCGGCACAGCGAAGAACTTTTTGCGGATCCAGCGGCGCCTCTCGGCCTGAGACCCAAACAATTTTGCTCGCAATTCAGTGCGCTGCTTTACCGACTCTCTCCAGACCTGCACTTCCCAATTCGAGTACTCATTGTGTTTTTGAATGTAGCGGGAGAGACTCTCAACATTTCGGTGAACCAGCCGCTCTTTTAATTTTTCGGTTGGTCCGTTCACCATTACATGCTCGTGCACCTCCATATCGCACATGGAGCCATCCTGCTGCTGCGCGCGGCATTCAAAACCACCCCTGGCGTGGCGGAACAATGAGAGCTTGTAAAAGCTTGCACCACAGTGGCGCAGGCGGCGTCCGAGAAAAAACATATCAAGCCCGATGTAGTACCCGTCGATTTTTGGATCCCGAATGGCTTCTTTAATTTCATCCGCCAAAGCTGGCGTGAGAGCCTCGTCTGCATCCATTAACAGGACCCACTCGTATTGCAATGGCAGCATATCGAGCGCCCACTGTCGCTTCTTCGGCCATCCACCGCGGTAGTAAAACTGGATCACCCGCGATCCGCCGGTTCGCGCAATCTCCGCCGAGTCGTCTGTACTTTGCGAATCGATGACGTACACCTCGCCCGCGCCGCGCAACGACTCCAGGCAGCGGCGCAGATTGCGGCCTTCGTTTCTTACCGGAACGATAACGCTGATGGGAAGCGTGACGGCAGGCGAGTTTCGCGGTGCGTCGGCGGCTGGAACCGTCGATTCCGGCTCACTCCACAAAGGTGCCGCCATTGCTTGCATTCTGATGGTGTACTGCGCCCATCTTACTGGAATGAGACGAGCGGAAAACGCCGCGGGGAGTGTACAACTTTGTACTCTACAGTCGCAGGCGACTCGTCTATTCTTTGCCAGTGGCATGCACCGCAACTCCTCCCCCGTCAAAAAACGCCGTTGCTGAATTCTGGAATGCTGAACCTTGCGGCACGCGATACCTGGGCGAAAAATGGGAATTTGATGCCCACGCTCGCGCCCGATATCAACTTGAACCACATATCCACGATTTCGCCGGATTCTCTTCGGCTCGAGGTTTGCGCATACTCGAGATTGGTGTCGGGATGGGCGCCGACTACGAGCAATGGCTCAAGGCAGGAGCGATTGCCACTGGAGTTGATTTTTCGGCGGGTTCGTTGGAACGTGCACGCCGCAGGTGCGAACTATCGGGATTTGCGCCCGATCTTCATCTCGCCGACGCCGAGAATCTGCCCTTTGCTTCCAATTCGTTCGATGTCGTGTATTCCTACGGCGTGATGCACCACAGCCCCAACACCGTTAAGTGTCTGAACGAAGCCTGGCGTGTGCTTAAGCCGGGAGGCGAGGCGCGCATCATGCTTTACCATCACGTGTCGCTGACCGGAATCATATTATGGTTACGATTCGGCATCTGGCGTGGACATTCGATTCGGCGATGCGTTTACGAATGCCTCGAGAGTCCGGGAACCAAAACCTTCACGCGCATTGAAGTTTTCGAATTGATGCGCGATTTCGAGAACGTCACCATCGACCAGGTCTTCAGCCCGGGCGATCTGCTACTGCACAAGCCTTCTTCAAGATTCAGTGGGAACGCATACCGTCTTCTGTGGAACTTCTTTCCGCGAACGGTGGCCCGTAGGATCGGAAAGCGACGGGGACTTTTTCTGCTGATCAGGGCAATTAAGCCGGCGCCGCTGGCAGGCAATGCATAACATTTTCCGCCCGAGTATTTTGGCATAGCTCAGCTGCGGCGTTCAGCAAGCTGGTTACATGTTTCGACCAGCTGAACTCAATTCCTCTTGCCCTACCTGCGATCATAAGATTCGATCTGATCTCAGGATCCGAAGCCGCAACGACCACCTTGGCGAGTGACTCCGGAGAGAACCGCGAAAAGTACTGGGCCGCGTCTCCACAAACTTCCTTGTGCACCGCCAGGTCTGAAGCCACCACAGGCAATCCGCTCGCCATGGCTTCGACCAGCGGATGCGCAAAGGTCTCGGCGTACGCAGGTGTCACGTAAAGATCGCAAGCGCGGTAAAGATGATGCAACGACGGGTATGGAACTGCGCCCAACTGCACCACGTTGTCTTGAATTCCCAAATCGCGAACTAGCCTACCCGCGCCTTCACCGTCGTAAGTCCCCGGATTCGCGCCGCGCTCTAGCCTGCAAGTGAGGAACAGCTTGACTGGTTTTTGTGGGACGAGATTTTGTATAAGCGGAAGCGCTCGAAGCAACGTTTCAAAGTTTCGGTAATAGTTGTAATGGCTGACAAACAGAAGCCGCAAGCAGCCATCAGCTTCGCCGAGCTTTCGTTGAATGTGATCGGCGAGCGACGTCTGGTCAGCAAAAAATGCTGTGCGATCAAAGCCGTGATGAATAACGGCAACTTCCCGTCCCGTCCAGCGTTGCAATTCATCGGCAAAAGCCTGGCTGGGCGCGACCGTTTGGTCTGCCCACTGGACAGATTTTCTGGCCAGAACGCCTTTCACCAAGTTGTCTGCCAGCATGGAATACTCGCGGCGCGAGCGCAGGTCGCGAGAAAAATCAGCGGACGTGTAAAGCGAATTTCCGCTCAGCAGAATTTGGGGCACCGGAGACTTGCGCAGCGCGAAGTTGCCCGCAGAAATCAGAACATCAGCGCCAGATTTCCGAATCAGATCCGGAAGTTTCCTTTGTTCAAAAAGAAACCGTCGCGCGGTCCCAGAAATATCTTTAGGGCAGATCAGATCAACATTACTGAGTCGCTCAAAGCTCGGGCGTAGTGTCGGTTGTACCGCCAATGTCGTATGCACCAGAGGCAATACCGACAAGTGGGGAACAACATTATGCAGGTAAGTAAGACCCGCGCCGGCGCTGGCCGCAAGGCCGTTCACGAAGATCCGGATCATTGGAAGGCAGCCCCCGGAATTTGTCCCATCGCCAATTGCGCAAATTGGGGTTCGGGCATCACCACTAGGTTGGTGCCGGCAACCCCCGCCCCCGGCGACCGCAAGAGATCAGCCAGGATGAATGCCATGACCCACAAAAACACCGAGAGATAGTAGCCCACAGCGAAAAGCCAGTCTTCAAAGCCGGCATCGATCAATCCGGCGACAAGGATTGCCGCCGCAGGAACCGCCGGAGCAAAAATATTTCCGGAGCGTCGCAGCCGCATGAGCGCGGCTTTAGCCTGCAAAGCGGTCGTTCCAATCAAAAGATAGAACGGAAACACTCCTAGCATCCCTGACCACTCCAAGATTGCCAGATAACTGTTTCCATGCTCGCGAATCATTCTTGAATCGACAAAGCGTACACGCGTAAGTTGAAAATAGGTTGCGCTCTGTTCAGTGACACTGGTTCCAAAGCCGCTGCCGAACCAGGGATGTTGTTTGATCACCGCGACAGTCTGGTCCCATGGGCCCCTGCGCGATGCCATCAAATCTTCGGTGGGCTTGCCTTTGTACAAAAACAGCGAACTGATGGACTGGGGACGGCTGTCCTCGATCATCCCAGCAGGTTGCGGAATTAATACGGCGGTAAGGGTTGCGATCACAAGCGACGCAGCTATTCCGCCGATCATCAGACGATACTGCCGCATTGCGATGCAAACCAGAAAACATGCGACCGCAGCACCGGCGATTCCCGCCCGCGCATATGTGCTCATTAACAACGCTATGGCCAGCGCAAGGCAAAACCCGAGACGGCGCTTAGTCATAATCGATTCCGCGCATAGGAATCCCCACAGGATGACCGGGACCACCACCACACCCATAATTGCGCCCAGCGAATTGGGATTTCCGAAGATCGACCATCGCACTATGAGGTATGCGACCGCCGTTATATAAGTGATGACTTCGCATGCAGCCAGCAATTTACGAAAAAACTTTTGCGGCTCAAAAAAAGGGACAGCGAGACGAGCGCCCGTCGCTCCATACAGAAAGAGCAAAAACAGGCTTAATGATTTAAGAAGCGCCTCTTGCGGGTACGCAGACACCGACGCAGACACCACGGCAGACAACACACACGAAAACGCCAGCAGGTGAATCATCCCGAAGCGATGATTGGGATCTCGCATGTAAATCGCGAGACCGGCTAGCGCGCCGATCGCCAGCACAATCCAGCGCCCCTGAAGCCACGAACCGCTCAATGGAACGTCGATTCCGGCCCAAAGAAATGCGGCCATCAGCACGACAAAGAAGGACTCTTTGTATCTGGCAAGTGAGAACAGCAGGATTTGCGTGGCGATGGCTGCGCCCAAAACTTGAGGATTGGCGAAATACTGTGGGCGAACAAACAGAAGGAACCCGAGCACGACAAAGCCACCCACCAGGATAATGACCGTTCGTGATCCTGATTTGCGCATGCGAAGAAGATTGCCTAAGTCAGCGTGTATTCCGATGATACTGATGCTCGTGAGCGGCGCGGTTATTGAGTGAGGTTCGGGCGGTTGTGAGTTCAGTCGAAGGCGCCGGCGCTTTTCGATGCAGCATGCGAACTTGATGGCAGACCGGCAGATTGGGATCGTCTCGTGGAACTGCTCGCCAATGCCGCTTGGGCAATCCCCGTTGCGCATCTCTCGGGAGAATAGTTCCGAATGATCTTCAAGCTCTCGCGGGACATTTGCCGGCGCAAATCCGCGTCCCTCGCCAATTCTTCCATCGCGTGTGCAAGTTGGTCCACATTTCTAGAATCAATCAATCTGCCATTCGCCTTCACCAAGTCTGCCGCGCACCCCGCGGACTGCCCACAAATCACCGGCAGACCGCAAGCCATGGCTTCGTTCACCACCAATCCCCATGGGTCGCTATGGGTGGAAAAAACCAGGCAATCTGCCAGACCGTAGTAGCTGGCGAGTTCGTCGCGCTGCACAAAGCCCGCAAATCGTAGAGTTCCTGGAGAAATCGATTTTGCGATACTTTCCAGTTCAGATCGCAGTGGGCCGTCGCCGGCAAACACTAAGCCGAACTGCGATCGCAGGTTCTCGTTGAGACTGCCGTAGGCCTCCCACAATTCGAAAACACCTTTGGATCTCACGAGTCGGCCTACGAAAAGAAAATAACGCGCAGGCAGGTTGAGTTCGGCTCTCACCCGAGGCCCATTTCGCCGCGCGTCGTTGGCCAGGGATGCGAACAAATCGTTGTCCACTGCGTTGGGAGCTATAAAGATATGCTCGCGAGAGACTCCCATTTGGCTTGCGTACTCCCCCGCCGCTGTTCCGGGAACAATGCAGCCGTCGCATTTATCGAAGAAATTCTTTTTGAGCGATTCGACCATGCGGTGACCGGAACGATGGTCGTTCGAGGTGCTTTCACACCAAAGCAGGAATCGCACGTGGTTCCGCCTGGCCCAGCGCAATGCCTGCCACGAAGCTAAATAGTTATATCCACCACAAACGATTGCGTCGGGATTCGCCTTGCGCAGAGCGCCCGCGACTTTTTGATTCAGCAGCAGGTTGTATTTCTTGAGGCGCGTTCTCCACGAAGGCAAAATCTCGTACGCAAACCGTATTTCGTCCGCATAAATTCGCCACTGTCGAGTTGAGGGGTCGGTTTTCGCAAGAAAGATCACCCTCAAGTCAATTTCCGAATGTTGCGCGAGCGCATTAAATACTGGAATGCGATACGGCGCGATGATCTCGGTGATGATTACCAGCCGATACTTCATCGTGCGCACCTGCGATACACCTCTGCCAGTTGTTGCGCCTGGCCACTCAACGTGAACCGGTCGAGAATTACTGCTCGAGCGCTCTTCCCCATTCGCTGGCGCAGTTCTTTATCCCGAAGAAGAGTCAGCATTGAATCAGTCAATTCGCATTCATTTTCTGGAGTTACCAGCATGCCAGTCCTGGTATGCTCGATGATTTCATCGATGCCCTGGCCGCGGCAGCCAATGGCCGGTTTCGCGCAAGCCATCGCTTCGAGATAAACGCATCCCAACCCTTCATACGAACTGGGTAGCACAAACACGGCGCACCGCCGCATGGCTTTGGCGACATAATCACTACCCTGCCGGCCACTAAAATGAACCCTGTTCGCAATCCCAAGTTTCGCCGAAAGCTGAGAAAGCCTTCCTCGGTCCGGTCCATCGCCGATAATTTCAAGAGAGCAATCGGGCAGATCCCTCAACACCCGTGCGCACACGCGCAGCAACAATGCATGCCCTTTGATTGCGATTAGATTGCCGACGCTCAATATTTTCAGTTGCGGACTGGACTCAGTCTCTGGGAAGAACTTCCCGGTATCAACGCAGTTGTAAATGACGATTGCCTTCGCACTGGCCTTAACAATGACCTGCTCGCGGACTTTTTCGCTGATGCAGATTACTGCGCCCGCTGCTCCATAAACTTTCTCGGCCACACGTCTGCACCAAGGCCCAGCGACTGCTCCGGCCTGTCGCATGAAGAATGCGTCCAGCCCATGCACTGTCACGACGAAAGGAATCGATAAGCGATGGCCAATTATTGCGGCCGCATGCCCGCAAGGCAAAGCCGCGTGGGCGTGAATCACATCAAACGGAGTCTCGCGATGCTTTTTAAGAATGCGTGGCATCAGGCGAGCAGCGAGGAATTTTCCTGCCAAGGGAAGACCCGCATTTCCCGGAATAGAGAAATAATTTTCCCAAATGGCTCCTGGGCTTTCCGCAAAACGAGCAGGCCGGTAGAAGGGTTGAGTCGCGATGACTTCATTCGCAATTCCGAAACCATTCATCAGCGCGAGCGGTTCAGCAATGAACCCACCCTGCCCCGGATCTTTTGCGGAAGGAAAAAACGGCGTGAGGGTTAGAACACGAAGTGGCCGGGATTGAGCGCTGCCGGGTGTCTTCCGAACTTCTTCACCCGCAATAGAAACCAAAACCGAGGCGCTGCTCACGATGCTTTCCTGAGTTCGCTCTGGGTCGCCAACTGCATGAAGGTTTCTTCCCATTGCGCGGTAATCACATCCCAATCGTATTTCTCGCTGAGCCGGCGGCCATTCCTTCCGAGTTCTTGCCGCAGCGCGGGATTATTCAGCAGCGCTTCCAGATGTGCAAAGATGTCTTCATCCGATGCTGCCTGATAGCCGCTCACTCCATGGAGCACGGTTTCAGGCGAGTAGTTCCTTCGGGCGATGACTGGCAAGCCACACGCAGCGGCTTCCAAAATCACCTTCGGCGAACCTTCCCACCTGGAAGGAAACAAAAAAACGTCTGCGCTCTGGTATTCGACGCGCAAGCTGTCCGCCGTGAGCAAACCGAGAAATTCGACGTTTTTCAATCTCTCAGCCGTGGTGCGTTTGCGCAATTCCAGAGCCAGCGGCCCATCTCCGCCAATGCGAAAATCAGCCTGCGGAAATCGCGCTGCGGCGTCCACGACAATGTGCGGCTGCTTATAGGTCCGCAACGATCCCACAAACAACACTCGCGGCCGCGGATTTTCCGGGCCCAGCCCAGCAGGAATGAAGAATTTCGTGTCGACGCCGGTCGGAATGATTTCGCTTCGCAGTCCATATTCGCGATCGAGACTTTTCTGCACTGACTGCGAGTTACTGTAAAGTCGGTCGCATCGCAGAATTGTTTGCTCCCAGAGATGCATTGCCTCGGGCGCAATGAAGGGTTCGTTCTTAAGGTCTGACTGCGATTCCAAAGTCCCAATCGTTGTCCGGCAATCGTTCCACTTTTTTCTCAGGCTCAAATACCATCGGCTTGCCGGCGATGCCTTCATGTAGAAGAGAATCTGATGCGCTCCCCACAAGAATTCGCGCAGGATTCGGACCGTTTGCCGCCGCTCAGGCAGTTGAATCAAGCGCGTATTTTCGCGGGCAACAATTCGTGGATCGGGCTTGCCTAGCACAAACATACTCACGTGAAAACGCACAGGATCAAGCCGGCTCACGATCTCGCGCGCATTCCCCATCTGAGCATTGGGCAAATCCGCATCGGCGAAGCTATCCACGAGAATCCGAATAGGTTTCAATTGGTTCGAAACTCCATGCTCCTCGTCAACTCAGTTCAGCCGGGTAATTATCTGGCCCCATTCGGCCCGCAGTTCTCGGGCCCGGGCGGCGAAGCGCAAATCTAGATCTCGTGATCTGAGAGATTCCGCCACGTGCTTTTTCGCGAATTCAAGCAGTTGTTTTCGAACATCGCTCGCAGCTTCCAATGGCAGTGGGCTCGTTTCTCCAGGATCTGAACTGAGTTCGAATAAGTGATCACGGGCCGTGGCAAAATTCATCACCAGCTTGTACTCACCTTTGCGCACCGACAGCAGGCGCGAAGCCAACCGCGTCTCAGTGCGAAATGGATTCGTACATCCGTAGGCGCACTCCGTGAGCACCGGCCAGTCCCAGCTTTCATTGCTTTTTAATTTTCCCCAGCAACTGCGGCCTCGAAAACTTGCGGGCGCGGGAATGTCGAGCGTGTCGAATAAAGTCGGCGCCAGATCGATCAGCCCGATAGGATGCCTCACATCTCGACCTTGCGGATGACTTGGAACCCGCATCAGCAAAGGCACGCGTATTAGCTCCTCGTGCAGATTGACGGGCGGATGGAATCTTCCACCGTGGTCCATGAACTCTTCCCCATGGTCGGCAGTGACTGCTAGCGCGCACTGGTCCCACAGATTCAATTCAACTAATCTCTTGGCGAGCCGGCCGATTTGCCGGTCTGCCCATCGCACGCCCGCATCGTACAGAGATTCGACCAACTCGCGGCTTTTGAGCAAGCGCCGCGAACTCAGGCCTTCTCTTGCCCAAAAAGAATTCAGACGCCGCGCTTCCGGCGGGCCCAGTTCACTCCCCATCTCGTGCAGTGCCTCAGCCTTCGGGTAATAAGGAGCGTGCGGGTCCATAAGGTGAAGCCAAAGGAAAAATGGACCTGCGGAATTTTGCTGCAGCCAAGCAATCGCAGAGTCCACAATCACATCAGCGGATTGGAATCTGCGCAGATTGTCGAAAGATGCACCATCGTTATGAATCGAACTCTGACAATACTGGAAGTAGATTTCATCGTATGCGGGGCCCAGTCTGGGAAGGTTGTGGCAAGCCTTCGAAAGCAACCGGTTCGCGCGCCCTCGCAAAGGTCGCTGTGACGACAAATCGTTTTGTTCGAATTCAATTTCCCCGCCGCTCAAAAAATTCCGGAACACGTCGAAGCCAGCGCCATAGCCATCCGCGGAACAAACGTAAGGGTTGCCTGCAACGAATGCGGCAGTTTGGAATCCGCATTCTTTCAATTCGCTCGCAATCGTGTTCTCACCCGGCGCAATGCCGATGACATCCCGGCCCAACGCCAGCGGGTATCGCGAAGCCAATAGTGCCGGCAAGGAGTAGTAAGTCGGAATGCCCGAAGCGTACGCATTCCTAAAAACGAAGCTCTCGCCAGCAAGTGAATCTAGAAAGGGCGTGATCGCGCGCTGATTGAATGAAGGCGCTACGCGATCAGCACGCAGGCAATCCACAGTGATCAGTGCCAACGACCGAGGCCCCGCCTTCACATCGCCCCTTGGTGCGCAACTCGCGCCTTCCAGTCCTGCCGCCTGGCTGATACCGTAACTCGCGCGTCGCGGCTCTGGAATGCACCCTCGGTCACGATGGCGTAAAGATCCTGATCGTGCACATACAGCAGGTCCGGATATTTCGATTCCAGCGCGGTCAGCAATGAATCCAGCGCAGCCAACGTCGACGTTCGAAAATCTTTCAGCGTGGAATGAAAATTTATAGAGTGAGTCGAGATGACGAAGGGCAAGCCGCGCGCAAAAGAATTGCCAGCAATCTGCAGGTATTTATCAACTTCAAGTTCCCGTTGACTAGGCTCGAGATCGATTGTGCGGTGAAGATGTAGTATGCCTGTGCCATCAATAAACGGGGCATTCAGTCCGCTTCCGGTGCCGTTTTGCGCAACCCGAATTCCCATCTCCGCCCACATGCGACGAGTGTCGCGATTGGCAAAGTACCCGGGCGCGCAAGCGGACACCGGCGCCGCGCCAAACAAAGCAGTGAAAGACTCGCGTGCCCTGCTGATCTGCACCCGCTGAATATCGGCTGGCAGAAAACCTGCACGCGGTTTTTCCGGGTTCCAATACTCGTAACCTACCCATGGCATACGCCAGTAGATATAGGGGGTTTCCGCCTCCCAAAAGAGTCGCAGAAGGTCGGCGCGTTCCCCGCGCTTCACCAGAGTATTCTCGACTGCGACCGGGCAGAAGTGAGTGAGTCCGTGCATCGCCGGATAAAAAAAGCCCCTTTTGATTCCATCCCGATACGCCTCAAGCAATCCAGGCCGTGACCATGAGCCAGGCAATCCTTGGCATAACGGAAGCAGTTCAATTCCTTTGTATCCCTGCGCTTTCATCTTCTTGAAGTCGAGGTTGGCGGTGCAAAAGGTCATGACCATGCACGGCGCCCGTCCCGATGAATCGCGATGTCGAGAAAACAGGGATGCGATAGCGGCGACATCTTCAGCGGTCTCGAAGGAATACAGGTCGTAAGGATGTTCGCCAAGTTTTATTCCGCGTGCTCGCAGCCACTCGTATCCTTCACGGTCACGCAGACCTAACCGTCCCCAGTCGTCGCTTTGGATTGCGACCAGCGGCCGCGAGAAGATAAACCCTGGCGGCTCCGATTCCTGCCGAAATAGGTTACGGGCAAAATCTAACAACTCATTATCTCCTGTGCGCGTAAACGCGACTAAACATAACCAAGCGCCTTCAAACGAGCTTCAATGATCTGCTGCTCCTGTTCGTCCATTCGCCGCGCATCATCGCGAAGTAACTCGTTCAGTGTTGCCGTCAGAAGCTCCTCCAGCGTGCCGAAGCGGTGCGAAAACCTTTCCTCGGCGGCACGGCACAGCTCCTCGGACAAAATAATTTTCCGCATTTCATTCATGGTTAAGTGAATACCGTCTTTCGAAAACCTTGCCCCACTCTCGCCCACGCGATTTTCGCGAGGTCGAGATCATCCTGGTCCAGGCCGAAAAGAAAAATCAGTCCGATAAAAATCATGTACGCAAAAAGGAGTCCTGCACCAGCAACCTTCCACGGTGCGTGAACTCCGCCCATGACCCGGGCCAACGCAAGGGTACCTGCTGTCGCCAACGCACTCGGCCACGCCAATTTAAGATAACCAGCGTTATACGGAAATACGTTCAGAATGCGCCGCACTGAGGTCAACGCCCAGATGTTGGTCGTGACGGTAGTAATGGTGGTCGCGATCGCAGCTCCAGCTATCCCGAAGCGAGGTACCAGCAGCACGTTTAGCGAAATCATCAGCACGGCATTCACCGCTTGAATCTTCATCAGCTGCGCCTGATTTCCCGACATCAGCAGAAGGAATCCCACCGAGCCTACGGCACAGTTGAAGACCTGCCCGACTGCTCCGATCATGACCACCGCCGTGCCAGACTGAAAGCTAGGGCCAAAAATTGACATCAGACTGCGCGCGAAAACGATCATGCTCAGCGCCAGAGGGATGGTGAGAACCATGACCCATTTGGTGAGCGTGGCATACAGCTGTTGCAGGACGGCGTGGTTCTCGGCGGAATGCAGTTCAGAAATAATGGGGGAGAAAATCTGATTCACTGAATCCAGCGCAACGGGTACAAAACCTACCAACGCCATCGCAACCGCATAAATTCCCACGCGCTTGGCGTCAAGGTAATAACCCAACACTATCTTGTCAGATTGCGCGAGCAGAAATTGCAATGCGGCAATTCCGTAGGCCACGGTGGAAAATGCCACCACTTCCCGCTTAATGTGCAGGCCCGATGCGCTTCGGGTTTCGGCCGGGCTCATCTTCCACACTGAGGCGCCCAGCAAACAAAGAACCAGCAACGCGCTCAAGACTTGCGCCGCCATGTACCCCGTTAATCCGAAGCCAAGGCTGATTAGCACCACTGCGATAGCGATGTTCGCGGGTGTGCCCGTGAAATGAGTGATCAAGGTGCGCCGCGCAACGTCGCGATACCCAGCCATCACCTGTCCCAGGAACATGTTCAGAACGCCGAGCAACATGATCGCGGCAAAAGCCCATAAATATGAGTTCAGCTTGGGCGCATGATAGAAGTGCAGAGCGAGCCAAGGCCCGACTAGGAGCACCACCCCGACCAGAAATACGTTTACCGTAGTAAGCAATCCCAAACTGCCGCGCAAAAAACTTCCGAGTTGCGAATAATCGCCTCGCGCACAATAGGCGGCGACAAAGCGCGCTGCCGCCATCGGCAAGCCCAGGGAATTGAACAGCCCGACAAATCCGATGATGGTCATCCCCAGCGCATACAGACCCAGCGCTTCCGCACCCAGGGTGCGCGCCAAATATATTTTGAAGAAATATCCCGCCGCTGCGGTAAAAATGGTCCCGGCAAAATAGACAAAAGATTGGCGCGAGATGCTGCCCATGCGGCTGCGAAATTCCGCACCCTCCGCCACCAAAACCGGCGCAAGCACTGCAAGTTCCTGCGGAGGAATGTTGGTGGCAGCGCTCATGGATGGTTATTTCGAAGGCTTAGCTTCTGCGTCGAGGATAGTGCAGCCCTCATCGCGACGATATGCCAAGATGGGTTCGCTTAAATGAGGTAGCGGTGAGGGAACGGCTAGCCGCTTATCAGGTCCCAGTTCAGCGGCGTGCCGCGCTCAATGTCGCATAATGCGCGGCGTCCAAGGATTGAGGGCAAATGTCTGGTGTGCAAACCGTGGGCTGGCCGAATAGACCGCACGTTCTTGCTGGTGAATGTCTCGCCGGTTTTCAAGTCTTCCACCACAAACAGCGAGCGCCGGAATGCCAGGCCGGCTCGTTCGGGCGCGCTCGGTCCAAACTGCGCAACGCCCAAAGCCTTTTCAGCAAAACGCACCGCGTCCACCATCACCCTGAATTCATCCGGCTCAAGTGAGAAGGCGCTGTCGGGCCCGTGATCTGCTCTTGATAGCGTCAGGTGCTTTTCGATAATGCATGCCCCCAGCGCTGCCGCCGCAACCGGCACCGCAATGCCCACCGTGTGATCAGACAATCCTGCGGGAACGCTAAACCTCCGAGCCAACTCCGGGATCGTTCGCAAATTCATGTCATCTGCCGGCGAAGGATACGCGCTGGTGCACTTGAGCAGCGCTATTTCAGTTGCTCCCTCTTGTCGCGCCGCCGCCAGCGCCTCTTCAATTTCTTCAGCGGTCGCCATTCCTGTGGACATGATCATCGGTTTTCCGGTTCGCGCGATCTTTTGAACGAGCGGAATATCAACCAACTCGAACGAAGCGACCTTGTATGCCGGAACATCCATGCCTTCAAGAAAATCGACCGCAGTTTCATCAAACGGAGAGGAAAACAAAGCTAGTCCAGCATCATTCGCCATTTGTTTCAATTTCGGCTGCCAATCCCAAGGAGTAAATGCTTCGCCATAAAGTTCGTAGAGCGAACGCCCGTCCCAAAGCGTACCGCCGCCTATGAGGAATTCGCTGCGATCGCTGCGGATCGTGATTGTGTCGGGAGTATAGGTTTGCAGCTTGATGGCGTCAGCGCCCGCGTCTTTTGCCGCATCGATGAGCCGCGCAGCCCGTTCAAAATCCTGATGATGATTAGCCGAAAGCTCGGCAATCATGTAGACCGGCTGCCCCGGCCCAATCATCCGGTCGCTGATTTGCACTTTAACGCTCATTTACCAGGGTCGGCGCCATCTCGACTGGAAGCTTGTTCAAAGCGATTTGTCGAATGTATCGGACGGCCTCGACCCCTCCAACTTCCGTTGTATCAGTAAGAGTGTAGTCGGCATTTTCAAAAGCTCGTCGCGACGCTATATTTTCTGGCTTGATCAACGCGTGTACCTCTACCAGACTCAACTCTCTAGCTGCCTCGTGGACGCACTCTCGAATAAGATGGGTCGCTAACCCAAAACCGCGTACTTCCGGCGAAACCGTAATACTGATCTCTCCCACGCCTGGTTTTTTTTCTTCCACCCTGACCGTGGCAATCGGGATTTGCGATTCTTCTGCAATTAGAATAATCGATCGATTGTTAGATAGGTTTTTGTCGAACCAGTCTCGGTGCTCATCCCAGGAAATCTTAGCGGACCTAAAAGACTTTTCTCTGGTGACTGGATCATTGGCCCACGTCCAAAGAAGGCTGCAATCATCTTGTGTTGCGCGCCGCAACCGTATTCCTAACGCTCGCAGCGCACCCACTACGCGATATGCGCCGCGCCCGTCTACAAGATCTTTGCCACGGCGCGACATTTCTTCGCGAATTAAAGGGGACCGAATCAGGCGATCGATTTCCTCCGCTATCCGCTTTGGGCTCGCCTCTTGCGCCGGGATATGTACGGCAATTCCTCTCTCACTTAGCTTTTCGGCGACCGGTCGCTGGTTCTCAGCGACATCAATAAGAATGGAAGGCAGGCCAAGAGCGCAAAATTCCCAGCAAGTCGATCCCGCCGCTGAAACCGCTATGTCCGCCCACGTCTCGAAGCCAAACATGTCGTGCCTCCCAATGACCAATTCGATCGAGTTTTCAGACCCATGGTTGGAGTGGTCTAAGAGATGCTTATCCGGCGCAATGCCGACAACCAATTTTGCCTCCAGCCTCGCAGATGATAATCTCACCGCGTCGACGAACTGGGGAAGGAGGTTTTTCGGGTCGCCGCCGCCGGGGGTCATCAAGACTTTGCTCGCGACTGCGGGAATCGCGCGATCGTTTTGGCAAGCACCAGCAAACTCGGTCCGCAGAAGAGCAAATCGAGGGCCGAGTAACAATTCGCTTTTGGTACGTTCCGGATACATGGAATTTTCAGCGTCGACATTTTGGTTCAATATCGCGTCCGCGAGCTCAAACTCAGACCCCGGCTTGTCTTCCAGACGCAAAATCTGCCATTCCGCAGATCTTACGGCGGCGCAATAACTATTACTGAAATCGTATCCATCCAACACGATCCATTTCGCATGACGCTCCAACGCGTTGTTGCAGGTTTCGCTGGCGTCTTCACGAGATCCGGGCGAGGCAGTTACCTTCAGCATTTCGAACCCTTCAATGTGCAATCTCTGAGTTACGAAATGCGTCGTGGATGCCATCAGGAAAGTTACTTCTCCACCCCCCTTCCTCCACACTTGGGCCAGAGCCATGCAGCGCATAACATGGCCCGCGCCTATTGCCTGGCTCGCGTCGGCGCGAATTAAGAGCGGAGCTAAAGCCATCAGTCCTTCTCATGCCACCTGAATTGGAGCAGGCAATTGTCCGGAGAGAATTTCTTGCCAAGATTCAGGAAAAATAGATTGCCGGAACGTGTACGCTTCATTTGGCTCGAAGGTTTCTAGCAACCGTGGAATCTGTGCTATCTCGTCAGGACGCGACAGTTTCATCCCAACTCCATAAGCCGCAAATTGCTCAAGATAGCCAAAAGGCCAATTCTCAAGCCAGCCACACAGGAACACGGGAATGTTATGCGTCGCGCAGTCCAGTGCAGTCGTGGAAACGACTGTACAGCCGAACCATGTTTCTTCCATCAACTCTTCCGTAAGCGGGCCATCCATTATGCGAACCACACGCTGTTCACGCCGCGAAAGCACTTTCTTGAGAATCCGACGTCGATCGCGCAAACTTTCAGCGGGATGGAGCTTGACGATTAATTTCTTGCCATGTGTCTCCGCCAGATTCAGCAGGCGAGGCAGCACGTCTAGGTAAAACTCCTCGGTCCTTGCTCCTGATGCTTCGTAATCTTCCGAAAAGAATACGATGGATGATTTACTTCTTCGGCAGCCATCCGGTGCATTAAGAATCGGGGCGCCCACTTTTACTCGATCTTTGGGAACCCGACAGGCGCCCACCAAATAGTCCCGCTCCATCTCACCCTTCGCGAGCAATACATCCGCCTGGCTCTGCTTAACAAGGTGATGACCGTCGAACGCACCATGATGAGCGCTGACCCATGAAATTCGCCGGCATTTCGCTAACAAGCCAGGAATGTGTGTATAGGGATTGACGTCGTCACACGACAAGACGCCATCCACTGGTTCGGCGTCGAAGACATTGACCCACGCATTTCGCACCACCAGCCACTGTCGCAATGCACGATCAAATGAGTCCGCGACCCCACTCGCGACAAGAGCTCCAAAAACTGGATGAGCACTTAATCTGCTTCTCAGATCTTTCCAACTTGCGCAAAGTTCAGCATATTCGTCTAGATCGATCTGCCTTTGCGCGTACGACGCCAGGTCTGACTGTTCCACATTTTCGGGTAAGGTTTTCGCCCAACCGCTTGAACGCGCCGCTACAAGCAGAAACTTGCTATCGCGCAATGTTTTGGCGTAATTGAGCGCAGTGCGGGTGACGTTTACGTATGCCGTAGGCAGAAGAATTACTGGATCCTTACAACGCACTTTTCCCGGCGCAAGAAGGGCTCGAATTCGGTGTTCTGCGTCGTACTTGTCCCAAATGGTTTGCTTTATTTGCGAGTACGTAAGTTGGCGGCTGCGGTTATATAAATGCTCAAGCCTTTGGGTGAATCGCGCGCCTCGCGAGAAACAAGAAATTGTGCCTCCAAGGAGATGTTCCAGAACCCGCGAATCGAAGCCGGCACGACTGACGAACACTTCGTCACCAGTAGAAATATTCGAGACGATCTTTTGCAGTGCCACGATTCGGTATATCTGCTGAACGTACTGCATAGAGAGAACTTCCCACCAATCTATGCCATATTCGTCCAGCAAGAACCCCAGTCCCTGGGCCAGAGCATTTCGCACCGGTCCGGAAGCTACACGTTGAAACCCCAGGTCCGAGACAGGACACCTAAAAAAATCACGCCAGCGTTCATATGTGTTCGTGCCGGCGATTCCCAGATCAATCACCTGGTCCCATCGCGCTCTTGTCCATGCGCCCGATTGTGCGACATCTTCGAAATGGAGGAAGAGGTATCTCATTGCCGCTGGCTACATGGTCACCGTACGCGAAATACCGGCTGGCTCATTTTTCCTTCTAGAAAACGCGCAGGATTGGGGTCTTCGACCCAACCCGCCAAAGTCTTAAGCACCTCGGCGTAAACCTCTAACGTCTCTTGCACGGCGGAACCATCATGCGCCGTCGTCATGTTGTGCGTTGAGATCACAAGCACGCCTCGCTTCACTGCCTCTTGCTGGAAAAGGTTCTTCAAAATGAGATCTTCGTTGTCATGGCCGTCCAGAAATTTCAGCAGAGACCATTGGGGCCGTCCCAGGCACCGAATTCTTTCCTGCAGTCCTGCTTCCTCTATCATCACCTTCAGTCCATCCTGCAGGACCTTGCCGCTCGCTTGAATTTGTTGCAGCCCATCGCTGGACTCCAGGATGTCGAGAACTTTCATTGCTGCAGCCATGGACGCGACTTCGCCGGCAAAGGTAAAGCTGAAGAATATCTCGTCAAAACTCCGCATGATGTCTGCCCGACCGACGACACAAGAGATCGGAAAGCCGTTGGCCATCGCTTTCCCAAAACAAGCCATGTCTGGGGTCACGCCAAACAGCTTTTGTGCGCCACCCAAACCAAAATGGAAACCGCTGCATATCTCATCAAAAATCAGAACCGCGCCGTTTTGTTTTGTCAGGTCTCGAATCTCACTCAGAAAGCCCGTTTGGGGCTCCTCAAAATTGAAGGGCTCCAAAATAACCGCCGCGAACTCGCCTGGGTGTTCTCTGAACAACTTCTCGAGGCTGCCGCAATCGTTGTATCGAAAGGTGTGGGTCAAAGACCTTACGCACTCGGGCACCCCGGCATTGCGGGTTGTGCTCCCGATATACCAGTCTTGCCAGCCGTGGTAGCCACAACACGCGATCCGATCGCGCCCAGTGACCGCCCTCGCCAGGCGAACAGCCCCAGCGGTCGCATCGGAACCATTTTTGCCGAAGCGCACCATCTCTGCGCACGGAATAATCTCAACCAATCGCTCCGCTAATTTAACCTCGAGCGGGTGCGGAAGTGAAAAACTGTTTCCTTTTGATAATTGATCGGCGACCGCTGCATTGACTTCGGGATGCGCGTATCCCAGGATGTTTGGCAACAATCCCTGCACATAATCCAGATAACTGTTGCCGTCGACATCCACCACCCGGCACCCCGCGCCGGATTGCAGAAAGACTGGCGCAGATCCCTGCACATATTGCGTATGCTTCTTGCTGAAAGTCTGAGCGGCACCGGGAATTACTTTTAGGGAGCGTTCAAGCCAGGCGCGCGACTCCGAGAGCTGCAAAGCGTCGGCTGCCCCCGCCCGCGCCTCGCGAAACAGGCTCCGATAGTAGCCTTCATTCGAGACTTTAGGCATCCAGCAAGTCCTTAAATCGACATCTTCCTCCAACATTTTCATCACCGTTTCGAAATCAGTACGGCCAGCCAGCTTGGAATAAATCCTCCTGACGAATTCCAAGTCGGACGGATAGTCCACTGTCCATCGAGCCGGAGCAGCCACAGGCAGCGGCTTATCATTGTCAACGGCACAAACCGCGAACTGTCCGCGCTTCATGAATGGCGTGACATGCTCCCGGTCTGATGATTTAGTCGCCTGACGCCACGCTTGCTCCAGAGCTGCGAAGGAAAAAACTTCGGTGTCGAGCCCGTCGGGATATGTATATCGCAGGGTGTTGGAAGCGTAATCCCACTTCCCATGGGAAAATGTCTCGATTACACGATCGATCACAACGGGGTCAATCAGTGGGCAATCTCCCGTGATTCGGACCACCGACTGAGCATCGAATTTTTTTGCAGCCTGATAAAAACGATCAAGCACATCGTGCTCGCTCCCCCGAAAACATGCCAGACGCTGGTCGGCACAAAAGTCTGCTATGGCGTCGTCCGACGGCCGATCGGTTGTCGCAATCACGATTTGTTTGATACGAGAAGCTCGCCTCGCGCGCTGGATCACGTGCAGGATCATGGGACGGCCGCAAATATCGGCTAAAGCCTTACCCGGAAAACGGGACGATCCCATCCTCGCTTGAATGATGGCGAGAACAGAAGGCCCAGCCTGATGTTTGCCCCCGAGGCTAACTTGCATATGCAGCCTTCCGCTCAAACAGCTCCCATTTCGCAGGGTTGAGCAGTTCTTCCGGCGCCTTCGGCAACTTGTGTTCCAACTCCTGAATCTCTTCGGACGACAACTTAGGGCGCAAGAACAGTTGCAAATTTTGTTCAAGCTGATCGAGTGTCTCGCAACCTACAACAACACTAGAGATCCAAGGTAGCGAGCGCACATATGCAAAACAAAGATCGGGCACGCTCATGCGGCCAAATTTTTTGGCAAGTTCAAGAAGATATTCAGCGCATCCTGCTCTATCGAAACCGGATACAACCGGCCACCCATCCGCCGGGTGCGCGAGAATTCCCTGAAGCAACGCGCTGCGTGCATGCACGCCCACGTCCGGACGTTGGGCGACGGTCTGCCCAATCTGCTTCCAACGCCAATCCAGAACATTCATTGGAATTTGCAAGTGTTGGATTACAGGATCGCCGAGGGCCGCCAGTGCTTCATGCGGATAGTAAACCGATGCGCCTAAGACCGAAATCTTGCCCTCAACCTGTTGCTTAAGTAGACGTTGCCAAGCGGCGCCGCGCCAAATCCGGTGATGCGCCCAATCGTGCAGCAGTAGAGTGTCCAATTTTTCGGTGCGCAAGGCACGACACGACGCATCAATGCTTGCATCGACGCGCTTCCGCACTTCCGAGTCAGACGCACCTTCATCCAAACCCGAAAGATCCAGTTTCGTAATCACGTGCGTTCGTGATCGCCAGCTTCCGGTCAAAGCCTCGCCGATGAGACATTCCGCATCGCCATACGCGCGCGCGGTGTCAAGAGCCGTTACGCCGTGGCCAATCGCATAGCGGAGCATTTCAACAGCGCTTTGTTTCGTTGGCTTCCCTGCCTTATTGACCCTGCCGTAATTCATTCCCAGTTGCGCAGTGCCAAGTACAAACTCGCTGTGCAAGGTGCCCGAAATTTTCCGGCGAGGCACTCGAAACCGCGGCTGACCGGGCAATGCCGCTAATCTGTGTATCAGCTCAAGCCATCCGACTTCTCGCGGATTGGAAACGTTTTCGAAAAGACGAATGACCGTTTGATAATCGTATTCATCGTCGATGGTGCAGCGAAGATGGCTGAAGTCTTCAGACCGCGGAAGCGCGGGCGTGAATAATGTTGACCTGCAATTTCGCTGCATCCATAAGCCAACGTGCTCGCGGTCCTGGGGTGAAACCGCCATAGCGTGCGCCCTTCGCAGTGCAGCCACGGTGAATACCTCGCCACCTACTCCACACGGCAGTCCGCCCAGTACAGGATCAATATCAAGATATTCAGAGCCACCACATTCGAATGCCTCGATGATTTCCGCCACTAGCGCACCGTCTGGCACCACATTGTCCCCGGTGAGTCGCACCACAATGCTGTCATCGCTCAAGGGTGCAGCCGCAAAAAAATATCGGGCCAAAACGTCGTTCAGCGGACCGCGAAATACTTCGATCCCGTGTTTCCGAGCCTCGGCGGTCAGCAGATCATCGGAACGATCGTCGGATGTCGCAAGAACAGTTCGGTGTTGCCGGTTAGCGGCCCGCAGAGCCGCCAAAATCGCGCTAGGATACCCCGCGACCGGCAACAATGCCTTCCCCGGCAAACGGCAACTAGTAGTGCGCGCCTGCAGGATCGCCAGAGCGTTCATTCATCTCCCGAAATTTCTAAGAAGCTACGTCGTGTATTCCGAGACCACTTTACGCACGGCGTTGATCACGTCGTCCACATCTCGATCGGTCATCCCATGAAACATCGGCAAGCTGATCAGGCGCTCATAGGCAGATTCCGCGACGGGATAATCTCCCGGCTTATAACCAAATCGATTGCGATAATACGGGTGCAAGTGCACGGGAATGTAGTGGACATTGACGCCGATGTTTTCCGCCCGCAGCGCCTGGAAAATCTCTCCCCTGCCCGCCGAGAGTGAATTCAAATCCATCCGCACTGGGTAAAGGTGCCAAGCAGGCAGCACATCTTTTTGCGCTTTAGGCGCCACCACTCCCGTGAGGCCACGGAGAGCATCGTTATACTTTGCCGCAATCTCTCTGCGCCGCGCCAAATTGCTCTCCAGCTTCGAGAGTTGCCGCAAACCCAGCGCGCACGCGATGTCTGTTAATCGATAGTTGAAGCCGAGTAGGACCATCTCGTAGTGCCATTGGCCCTGAGCCTGACGTTCGCGGGCCTCGCTGCTGATTCCATGATTGCGGAATTTTCTCAGCGTATCGGCAAAACGTAGATTGTCGGTGGCGACCATTCCCCCTTCACCCGTCGTTAAATGTTTCACCGGATGAAAACTGAAAACGGTCATGTGCGAAATGCTTCCAACACGCCGGCCGCGATGCTCCGCTCCCAGCGCGTGGCATGCGTCTTCAACGATCGTGAGCCCGTGGCGGTCGGCAATCGAGCGTAATTCATCGAGATCCGCGGGGTGCCCGGCGTAATCCACCGGCAACAAGACTTTCGTTCGTGACGTAACGCATTTCGACACGCGTTCCGGATTAATGTTCAAAGTGTCTTCCTGGACATCCGCAAATACGGGCTTTCCGCCCTGATACAGCACGCAGTTCGCGGTTGCCGCAAACGTCAGCGGAGAAGTTATCGCCTCATCGCCGGTTTCAATTCCGGCGGCAAAAGCAGCACCGTGGAGCGCCGCAGTCCCGCTGCTGAAACTCACGGCATAACGAGCGCCAACCCACGCGGCAAAAGCTTCTTCAAACTCACTTACCTTGGGTCCGGTGGTTAGCCAGTCAGAACGAAGAGTTTCGACGACCGCCGCGATATCCTCTTCATCAACCGACTGCCTTCCATACGGAAGAAGCTTGGCCCGCACCGGCGTTCCGCCGTGAAGCGCAAGAGCTTCTTTAGATGGGGCGATTGGAGTCATAGGTTAGGCACTCGCCCGAACCGGAGTCTCTCCATCCAAGGACACTGGCGGCGCGCTGCCTTCCACTAACTTGTAAAGGTCTTCAGCTGTCAACCATTGAGAATTGGAGTCGCTCGAATAACGGAATCCTTCGGGCAACAATGCGTCACTCTTCCAATTTTCTTTTCGCCACCAGGACTGAGCGGGCGGGATCACAAACATATCGTCGCGCTCGATTGCGTTGCGAGCTTCGTCCTCGGAGAGCAAAACTTCGTGGAGTTTTTCCCCCGGCCTGATGCCTACGCAATCAATCTGGCAGTCGGGAGCGATCGCCTGCGCCATGTCCAGCAGCTTCATGCTGGGAATTTTGGGCACAAAAATCTCGCCTCCATGCATCTGCTCGATGCTGCGGATGACAAACCGCACTCCCTGATCCAGCGTGATCCAGAAGCGTGTCATGCGCGTGTCAGTGATAGTGACCCGTCCTCGCGCGCGCTGCTCCATGAAAATCGGAATTACGCTTCCTCGACTGCCGACAACGTTTCCGTAGCGTGCACAACTGAATCGCGTGTCCTGTGCGCCTGCATACGCATTGGCCTGCACGAACATTTTTTCCGCGCACAGCTTGGTGGCTCCGTAAAGATTGATGGGATTAACGGCCTTATCAGTGCTGAGCGCTACGATTCGGCGCACGCCGCAATTGATCGCGGCTTCAATTACGTTCTTGCCACCGTTGATGTTGGTCTGTATTGCCTCAAACGGGTTGTACTCACAGGCCGGAACTTGCTTAAGCGCGGCCGCGTGTACCACCACGGACACTCCACAGAAAGCTCGCTCCAATCGTTGCTGATCGCGAACGTCGCCTAAAAAATAACGCAGGCTGGGGTGGTCCAAACCTGCGGTGCGCATCTCGTGCTGCTTCAATTCGTCACGGCTGAAAACGATGAGCTTCTGCGGGCGATACTCGCGCAGCATAACCTCAACAAATTTTCTGCCGAACGACCCGGTCCCCCCGGTGATGAGCACTACATGCTCGGTCCAATTCATTCGCGATCTTCCTCTCTAGGTTTGCGCATCCGCGCGCGAGCAGCCTATTGTGCCGAGTATAGTCATTGTCCGATATCCGCCGCTGTGAATCTCCGCTCTTTCAGCGCGCCGAACCAACTCGATTAAGCCCAGCCCCGATTTTGTCTGCGATACTTGCTTACACAAGACAGCATCGCGCATCTTGCGCGCGACCAATGGTTTGCGATGATCGCCGAGGGGAGGCCGATGGAGGTCCCGCTACTGCAGACAAATCCCAGCCCGCGGGAATTAACTGCCCTCGCCATGCAGCCCGGCAGGAACGTGCTCATAAATCATCCTGCCTTCGCCACCCACGACTCCATTCTGCGCGACTATTTGCGCATACTCATCAAGCGAAAATGGATCGTTCTGGGAAGTATGGGGATAATTTTCGGCGCGTCCCTGATCGCGACCCTGCGCACGACCCCGATTTACGACGCCGTCGGAAGCATTGCCATCAACAAGCCGGATCCAATCCTGCAAGGCTTGCGCGACGCAACCAACTCCGGTGCTGACTACTACGACCCCACCGATCTTGATACTGAAGTCCGGATCCTGCGCAGCGATTTGCTGGCATTGCAAGTGATCAAGCAATTAAATCTGGATCAATTGCCGGAGTTCGGCGGCACGGGTGTGAAACCATCGTCTTCGCTCGAACTGACCACAGAGGCACTGCAGCCGGACTCACCGCGGGCAAACTCCTTGCTGGCTGGCTTCAAGGGAAATCTTCGCGTCATGCTCGAGCCCAACACTCGCATCATTGATATTCACTATCTCAGCGCCGACAAAGAACTCGCGGCGAAGGTTGTGAACACGTTGGCGAGCACTTACATCGAGCAGAACTTCAAGACCCGATTCGAATCCACCATGCAGGCGTCAGACTGGCTCTCCAAGCAATTGGTGGACCTGCAAATGAAGGTCGAAACCTCGCAGGAGAAATTAGTCAAGTATCAGAAAGACCATCAGATTCTTGGAATAGACGACAAACAAAACATCACTACCGCCAAGCTGGATGAACTGAACAAGGAACTCACTATGGCGGAGTCGGAGCGAATGCAGAAAGAATCGGTATATCGCCTGGCCGAAACCGGCGACACGGAATCTGCAGCTGCCGTTGCCGCCGGAGTTTCTCAGGACAAGACTTCCGAGAACACATCTGCGCTGCTCGAGAAGCTGCAGGAGCAAAAGGCTGACCTAAGAATTCAAGTTGCTCAATTGAGCACGCAGTTCGGGCCCGCCTATCCGAAGCTCGCGCAGTTGAACAATCAGATACAAGAAATCGATTCGCAGCTCCAGATAGAGATAAAGAAAGTTGCCGGCCGCCTGCGGGGAGATTACCTGGCCTCATTGCAGCGGGAAAATATGCTGCGGGCTGCCCTCGAGGAGCAAAAGCAACAGGAAAACAAACTTAACGAAAGTGCAATTGAGTACAGCTTTTTAAAGCGCGACTTTGAAGCCGATCGCACCCTCTACGAAGGCCTGCTGCAAAAGCTGAAGGAAGCTGGCGTCGCAGCCGGCCTTCGCTCAAACAACATTCGCCAGGTTGATATGGCACGCACTCCCGGTGGTCCCACCGAGCCAAACATCCCGCGCAACCTTGGTTTTGGTTTTTGCCTGGGACTCACCACCGGCATCGGCTTGGCGTTCTTGCTCGAAGGCATAGACAACACCGTGCGCACGCCCGAGCAGGCGCAGGCTATCTCCGGGCTGCCTTCTCTGGGCATGATTCCACTCGGATCCAGACACAACTCAGAAGTGGCTTCGCGTGGTCTGACGGTCGCGGCATCGAAAGAAGCAGTAGAGTTGATCACCCAAACCCGGCCACAATCTCAGATGTCCGAGGCCTATCGAGCTTTACGAACTTCGCTCCTGCTCACCTCAGTCGGAGCTCCGCCGAAAATTATTCTGATCACCAGCGCTCTACCGCAAGAGGGAAAGACGACCACCAGCGTCAACACCGCCACGGTTCTCGCGCAAAAAGGTACGCGAGTTCTGCTGGTCGACGCTGACCTTCGCCGTCCCAGCATTCACAAGGCTCTTGGTTTAGGCCCCAGAAGCGGGCTCAGCAACGTACTCACCGGCGGAGTGTCTCTTCCCGACGCGATTTTCCGATCATCAGTGCTGCCCAATCTTTTTGTGCTTCCGGCTGGAACCCCGCCCCCCAATCCGGCAGAGTTGCTGGCTTCTTCGCAGATGGTCGAAGTACTTGCCGAACTGAGGCAGCACTACGATCACATCGTGCTGGATACGCCCCCGACGCTCTCTGTCACCGACGCAGTTGTGCTGTCGACCCGGGCCGATGCTGTAGTGCTAGTGATTCGCTGTGGGCAAACCACCAAGCCCGCCCTTCGCCGATCGCGCGAAATTCTCGCACAGGTGAATGCACGGGTTGCCGGAGTGCTGCTGAATGCCGTCAATCTGGATTCGCCGGATTATTACTACTATTACGAATATCAGGGAAAGTACGGCCATCGCTACTACGACGAAGACATGGAATCTGAAACGGACTCGGGACGCGCAGCATCATCGGGCGCGTAGTCTGCGCCACCAGAATGGATTTTGAATTTGGTCACTCAAGAAAACGATTAGCAGTCTGGTTTCTGTTTCTTTCGGGAACAGCAGCCTACCTCGCGCTGACGGCAACTCAATTTCTCGCCGCACAGTTTTCTGAAATTTCGCGCGCTTCCTGTCTGCGAAAAGCAATAAAGCTCGACCCGTGGAACGCTGAATATCTAGACAGTAGGGGTCGACTCGAACTTGTGGTTCAGCAGTCTCCCGCCAATGCACTACCCTGGCTGCAAAGTGCGACCAAGTTGAATCCAAACCGGTCGGCTTATTGGCTTGATCGTGCCATCGCCGAACATCTGATCGGCGACTTTGACAGCGAACGCAACTCGCTGGATAAAGTGGTCGCGGCCAATCCCCATTCCTCGAGCGCGGCCTGGCAGGTAGCCAATCTCTATCTCTCACAAGGCGCGGTTGAACCAGCCCTTCGCGAATACCGAAAGGTTCTGGAAAACGATTCTGTGCTCACACCCCGAGCCCTCCAGATTTGCTGGAAAGTTCGTCCTGACATCGACTCCTTGCTTCAGAATGTGCCCGCCGGTGCCGACGAACCATTTTTGAGCTTTCTAGTTTCAAGCAACGAATCTGACGCGGCGACCAAAGTGTGGGAAAGAATTGTGTCGTTGCAGCAGCCGATCGAGCGGCGGTTTTTGTTCGATTATCTGCGCTACCTGTTTAATCACCATGATCCAGTGCAGGCATCGCGCGTATGGAGGGAAGCAGCGACTGTTTCCGATCTGGCAGCATATCAGCCAACGGAGGAGAATCTTCTGGTCAACGGCGACTTCAGCCTTGCCATTCTCAACAACGGCTTTGACTGGATTTACCAGAAGTCTTCTGCGGTGTCGCTTGCGATTGATCCTAACGAGAGCCACTCCGGCTCGCGGTCACTCCGCATTGTGTTTCAGGGGCCGGGCATCGAAGATGCAGGCATTCGCCAGCTCGTCTCTGTCGATCCGGATACGGAGTACGTTTTTTCGGGCTACTACAAAGCGGCGGAAATGGACGGCGCTGGCGCACCGGAATTCGCGATACAGGATGTTTACAGCGGAGCCAAGCTTTTTATGAGTGACGGCCTTCGCGATACCGAATCGTGGACAAGCGTGAACGTCGCTTTCACTACTGGCCCCGAAACACATCTCGTTGTGCTACGAATTGCCCGAGTGCCGGCCGATCGGCCGATTCGCGGCAAGTTGTGGATTGACAGTCTCAAGCTGGTGACCGCTGATCACGTTGCATCGGTCGTATCGGCAAAGGAAGAACCATGACTGCGCCGCTAACTTTACCCGAACTGCCACTTGAGCCCATCGCTGCCGACCCCGCTCAATCGTCCCGTACCAGTCGCATTTTATTCAGTGTCGCGGGACTTTTAATGTTTTGCCCATTGGCGTTTGGCACGGTTGATCCCTGGTCGATTTTTATTCTGCAAGCTGCCTCGACCGTACTTCTCTTGGTTTGGGCACTCGATCAAATGCGAGCATCTCGGGTCAACATTCGCTGGAGCCCTCTATTCCCGCCGATGATTGCCTTTGTAGGATTGATGTCCATTCAATTGCTGCCCGGCGTTTCCGCTTACTGGCAC
The DNA here is from genome assembly GCA_963702345.1 of uncultured Acidobacteriota bacterium. Taxonomy (GTDB): domain Bacteria; phylum Acidobacteriota; class Terriglobia; order Terriglobales; family Acidobacteriaceae; genus Gp1-AA145. Next base: position 1,013,134 of record CAVPCD010000019.1, read on the forward strand.
GCGACGTTTTCGCAACTGCTCTTGTACGTCTCGTACGGAATTCTCTGCTTCCTGCTGGTACAAACTCTTACCCGCAGTCGTGAAGTTCGCATCTTGGGCACGGCACTGGCGATCTATGGTTCTGCCATTGCTTTGTTTGCCGTCCTGCAAAACTTGAGCGCTCCGACCAAACTCTATTGGCTTCGGACGCCGCGTCTCGGTGGATGGATCTACGGTCCATACGTAAACCACAATCACTATGCCGGTCTGATGGAAATGCTGATTCCGGTGCCGCTGGTCTTCGCCTTCAGCCGCTTTGGTAACCAGCGCGAGCGGTGGATTGGGGCCTCAGCTGCGGCTTTCATGGCAGCTACGATTTTTCTGTCGGGGTCCCGAGGAGGCATGATTGCCTTTACGGTTGAGATCGCAATTTTCCTGGCGTTCGTTTTTCAAGAGCGTCAAAAGCAAAATATCGGGACCCTCCTCGGCGCATTTCTTATTATTTCGGTCGCAGTGATTGCTTGGACTGGAGGGCACGAGGTCAAAGCTCGAATCGCCACTTTCGCAGCTGATAAACACTCCGACCTCGCGACCGATATCCGAATACAGATCGATCGGGACAGTCTGCGTATGTCCAGATATCGTCCCCTGCTGGGTTGGGGACAAGGCACATTTGCCGATGTTTATCCGCGATTCCGCAGCTTCTACACCGATTCCCTGGTCAACGCCGCACATAATGATTTCCTGCAAGTATTGCTAGAAACCGGAATTGTCGGCTTCGGCATCATGCTTTGGTTACTTATCATCGCGGTACGAAATGCCCTGCGTAACTCTTCCAAATGGCCGTCAGACCTGAATGGTGCCGTCTCAGTTGTAGCCATTCTTGGAATCAGCGGCATACTCGTGCACAGCCTGGTCGATTTCAACATGCAGGTCCCCGCAAACGCCGCGCTCTTCTATTCGCTCTGTACAGTAGCCACCATGGAGCCGCGATTTAAATCTCACCGTCGGATTCATCGCCATATTCGAGCCGACATTTCCGAATATTCCCGCGAGCCCGTAAATTCGTAGTTCGGCGAACTCCGCTAACCCCACAGCTTGCGCGGCAATTCGGGTTCTGTTACTGCTTTTAGAGCACTACTGTTGCAATATGATCGTCGAAGCCATTCATCGAATAGTCAGTCATCGCGAGTCACTCTCGCGTGAAGAGGCTCGTCTCGTCATGGGCGAAGTCCTCTCCGGCAAGTGCACTGACGCACAAATTGCGGCTTTGCTGGTCGGACTGCACATGAAGGTCGAGACGGTCGAGGAAATTGTCGGCTTTGCTGAAGCAATTCGCGCCGTGGCAGCTCCGATTTCGGCGCACGGCGATTCTCTACTGGACAGCAGCGGCACTGGCCGTGAGTCCCTGGTCGACACCTGCGGAACTGGAGGCGATACCGCGGGAACTTTCAACATCTCAACTGCTACCGCTTTCGTAGTGGCAGGCGCAGGCATTCGTGTTGCTAAGCATGGCAATCGCAGTTCGACTCCCAAAGTTAATGCGGAAGGCATGAGCACAAAATGCGGCGCTGCCGATGTGATGGAAGCTTTGGGCGTAAATATCCGGTTGCCGCCAGCGCTACTCGGCGAGTGTTTAGAAAAGGTGGGCATCGCGTTCTTATTCGCGCCGGCGATTCATTCCGCAGCCAAATACGTTCAAAATGCGCGCCGTGAAACTCGCCTGCGGACAGTATTCAACCTTCTCGGCCCGCTGACCAATCCCGCCGGAGCATCGGCGCAAGTGGTTGGTGTGTATTCGGTTGATCTGGTCGAGAAATTAGCCGAGGCGCTCAGCATGTTGGGAACGCATCGGGCATTCGTTGTTCACGGACTTGACGGTCTCGATGAGATCACTATTACGGGCGCCACTCGTGTTGCCGAAGTTCGCGAAGGACTGGTTCACACTTATGAAATCACTCCCGAGGAATTCGGCATGTCACGAGCGCCTCTGGACGAAATTGCAGGGGGAGCCGATGCTGCCGAAAATGCTGCCATCGTGCAAAATGTGCTGACCGGGCAGAAATCGGCAAAGAGAGATGTCGTGCTGATGAATGCAGCGGCGGCCATCGTAGCCGCAGGAAAGTCCGCGCACTTGCCAGATGCCGCGCGGATCGCTGCCGAGTCGATTGATTCTGGCGCCGCTCGCAAAAAGTTAGAAGCTCTGGTTCAATTCACTCAATCGCGAGCCTAAATTTTTATTTCCACCTTTTCCATCCATTGTGCGATTTGCACGTTCCATCCCAACTCTTTCGTCATCGCGTCCCGCAGTTGTTCGGCAGCCGCCGGCTCCCCGTGTACCAGATATGTAGCTTCTGGTTTGTTAGTAAAGGTGTGCAGCCATTCCAGCAGCTCCGGTGTATCCGCGTGATCGCTGAATTGTTCAAAGACTGCTATCTGGGCCCGGATCGGGACTGTCTGCCCGAGCATTTTCACTTCGGTCGCGCCGCTTTTAATGGTGAACCCACGTGTACCCGGCGATTGAAAGCCGATAAAGATGACGGTGTTTTTAGGATCAGGCAACCGCTGAGCTAAGTGGTGCTGAATGCGGCCTCCTGTGACCATGCCGCTGGAAGAAATAATGATGCACGGGGATTTTACTTCGTTGATCTTCTTAGATTCTTCTGCGGTTTGCGCGAAAATGAAGCCCTGCCATTTCAACGGAGATCCATAGCGTTTAATCAATTGCTTGGTCGCATCGCTATACTCCTCGGTGTGTTTCAGAAATACTTCCACTGCCTTTATCGCCATTGGACTGTCGCAATAAACGGGCACGCGCGGCACTTGCCCTGACTCCATCAATTCTTTGAGCATAAAAACAAACTTCTGCGTACGCTCGACCGCAAATGCGGGCACCACCACACTTCCACCGCGATCAACAGTCTTGCGGATCACCTCGGCAAGTGCAGGCCGCGGGTCGTCCTTAGGATGGGTGCGGTTGCCGTAGGTCGACTCCATCACCAGAATGTCCGCGCTCTCGCCCGACTGCGGGCCGGAATAGACGACTTTCCCGGGCGCAACATCCTGATCATGCACTCGTCCAATGTCGCCGGTGAACAGTAATCGTATCGGGCGAGCATTCCCGGCCAGAGTGAGGGTTATCTCTGCCATCGACGAACCAAGAATGTGCGCAGCATGGACAAATCGAAACGATATCTCGGGAGAAAGCTGCTTGGTCTCGCCAAAATTCACCGGCTTGAAATAGGGCAGACACGCCATCGCTTCCGCCTCGGTATAGAGCGGAAGGGCCGGATCGTGGCGCGAAGTTTTGTGCCGGTTGTGAAAGGCTGCATCCTCTTCCTGCAAGCGGCCGGAATCAGGCAGCAAAATGCCACAGAGCTCGATCGTTGCCTGGGTTGCATAAATCGGTCCGTGAAATCCGTTCTTCACCAAGCGTGGAATCCAGCCGCAATGATCGAGGTGGGCGTGGGTCAGAATTACGGATTCAATGTCGGCGGCCGCCACCGGCAAGTTTTGCCAGTTGCGCTCGCGCCATTCTTTTTGCCCCTGGAACAATCCGCAATCGACTAACACTTGCGTGCCGTTTTTTCCGGACAGGTCTCCCGAAGTGTTGATCAAATGTTTCGATCCGGTCACCGTGCCGGCTGCGCCAAGAAATTGAATGTAGGCCAAACGACCTCCGCTAATGATTCACTGCGTCGATTTTGTAAACGTCGTTGCTGGCGTCGCTCTCCGGCACGCTACCGTCATTCAGCGTCACATCCTGCGGAAGCGACGGAGTTTGAATTCGGACTGAGGCCTTCGAGTTCCCAGCGACTATAAGCCGGTCAGACGCTTCGCTGCCCTGCATGTGCAAAGTCACTGGTATTTCCGCACCGGCGTCTCCCCGATTTTCCACCATCACCGTGACCATATATCCGCCCGTCGGCAGCGGACTCGGATAAACCGATGCCACGCGAAACTCTGGCAACCCACGGTCGTGATAAACCCAATCGTCGAAGAACCATTGCAGATCGCGGTGAGTTTGGGCTTCAATGAGCTTCTGCATGTATTTGGGATCGTTGTCATCCGGCCCTTTGTAATTGTGCAATGCAGCGTACAGCGCCTTCTCGCCAACCATGTCGCCTAACATCCACCACACGTACATGGATTTTGTCTGGATGCGAAAGTCATCAAGCGAATTGATGAGCGAATCATCTTTGGTTTTATTCTCGGCGGAAACTTTTTCTAACTCCACCAGCGCGGTGCGGTGACCTTGCAGATAGTCGCTGGCAGCCTTGCGTCCTTCTTTTTCTTCAAACAAGCGCACTTGCGCATAGCTCGCCAGGCCGTCGTGTATCCAGGCACGCGGCGATGGAAAGAAAGAATGCGTCAGTTGCTGTGTTGCAGAAAGCAAGAGTTTGGTGTCGCTCCCGGACAGCGATGTCAGCAGCATGTTGCCGCTCTCGAACGACGCATCGTTTGGATCGGGAAGTTCGACAACCTCGGGCTTTGCATCAGGCGATTGGCGATGATCGCCGAACCATTTGCCGATGAACGGCGCCACTTCCTCGATAGCGGACGCATAGTCGTCGGCGCCAGATTTGTGCTCGGGCAAGTAGTGGATTACGACGTCGGCGCCATTTATTTCTAAGAACGGCGCGGCTACAAATGTGGGGACCGCGAAGCGTAAGGGCGCGAACGAACATTGCGAGCTAAGCAGTTGCGCAGCTGCCGCCTCTTGCATCTTGAAAACTTCAGCGCCACTACACAGCAAATCGTAAAGCGTATCTGACGCGATTATCGAATACGAGAACGCAACATTGATCTGCGCTCCCACTTCCCGCTGCTTCCACTTCGCCACGGCCTCTGGAAGCGCATCGCCGTCCGACAAACTCACCGCTTCGGTCGCAACCGGATACCACGCCACGTGTCCGATTCCGCGCACCGCCGTAAACGACCTCCCAATTTCATCCCAATCCGAATGTTTCGCCGCATCGGCAGGAACGCCGATGCGCGTGAGGCGCGTCGTGTCTTGTGGAATTACTCCTTCATATCCGATCTCAAGATCAATGGTTTGCTTGGGCGCGACCGCCTGCGGCAGCACGACAATGGCCTCCGACAATGCGCCGGTGTGGTCGATGTCGGATGTGTAGATTTGCGAAACGAATTCCACCGGCTTGCCCGCAAATTGAATAGAACTCCAGTTGAGGGTCGAAGAAATCTGCAGCGATAGACTTCTCTGCGCAATCGCCGAGTCATTCCGCAAGGTGATCTTTCCGCGAACCTCGAGCCGCTGCTGCTCCGGCTCTACTCGTAGGTTCAGATCGTACTTGGTGAAAGTGAACGCTTCGCGATCGAGAGCGCGGGCCCACAAAGAACCGAACACCACAAACGCGGCGCAAACAAACTTCATCGTCATCCCGACTTTTTCTTCCGCTGCTTCACGATCTCAAACAGCACCACACCTGCAGCTACCGAAACATTCAGTGAGGGCACCTGTCCCAGCATCGGAATCGAAACCAGGAAATCGCATTTTCTGGCTACCAGATCGTGAAGGCCTTTGCCTTCCGCACCCAGCACTAGGGCACAATCCATTTTGTAATCGACTTCGTCGTAGCTCTGCTTTCCGCGCTCGTCGAGTCCCACGATCCACAGGCCTCTGCTTTTGAGATCTTCAAGCGTTCGCGCAATATTCGTGACCTTGGCGACCGGAAGGTGCGCACTGGCGCCTGCTGAAGATTTCGCGACTGTACCGGTAATTCCCGCCGCACGCCGCTCCGGGATAACGACGCCGTCAGCACCTGAAGCATCCGCTGTGCGTAAAATCGCCCCCAGGTTATGCGGATCTTCCACGCCATCGAGCACAATCACCAGCGAATGCTCTCCACGCTTCGCCGCAATCACATCATCCAGGTCCACATACGCTTTCGACGACGTGACTGCTACCACGCCCTGATTCGAAGCTGTGTGCGCCATACGATCGAGTTCGGTACGCGGCAGAAATCGCACGGCGATGCCGGCGTTGCGGCAATCTTGAATGAGCTTTTGCAGCCGCAGATCGTTTCGTTCCTTGGCGACTCCCACCCACTCGAACGCGCGGCCGCGTGACTTCAGCGCCTCAGCAACCGAATTGATCCCGAAGATGACGTTCATTCAAGTTAGTGTAAATCCTGGCGATGCGGAACTCTCGCGATAGCCATGACTAACGGCCCAGATCCAAGCGAGGACGGCTCATCGACTATACTTGTGATGCAGGAGAGAACCGTGCCACTCTCGACCTTGATCGTAGATGACGAGCAGCTCGCGCGGGATGAGCTCGCCTATCTGCTGAAAAATATCGGCGATGTCGAAGTTGTGGCCCAAGGCAAGAATGGATTAGAAGCGGTAACTCTCATCCGCGAGCACAACCCCGATCTGGTCTTCCTCGATGTCCAAATGCCGGGCCTTGACGGCTTTGGCGTAATCAAAAAACTCCTCGACAAGAAAATCACTCTGCCGAAGATCGTATTCTCCACCGCGTTTGATCAATATGCGGTACGCGCCTTCGAAGTAAACGCGGTCGATTACCTGCTGAAACCCTTCGATCGCAAGCGCGTGGCGCAGTCGGTGGAACGGGCCCGCTCTATGGCGGCGGGCAACGGCCCGGCAGACAAGTTGGATGCACTGGTCCGCATGCTGGAATCGCAGAAGCCGCAAACTTCCAAAATTCTTTTGAAAGCGGTCGGCCGGCTTTTCCTGGTCAATCAGAAAGATATCTGTTTCGCCTCGATTGAAGATGGAATCATCACTGTCGTGACCAGCGGTTTGAACGGAATGGAAGGACAGTCAAACTGTCGAACCCTCGAAGAATTGCTCGACAGCCTCGATCCGGATTTGTTCTGGCGCGCCCACCGGTCGTACCTGGTAAATATCAACCGGATCAAAGAAGTCGTTCCCTGGTTCAAAAGTTCTTATCAACTCCGCATGGACGACAAGAAGCAAACCGAAATCCCAGTCAGTCGCGCACAAACGAAAAGGTTGAGAGAGCTGTTTGGATTGTGAAGAACAGCTCTTAGCTCTTAGCCTTTAGCTTTCGGGTGGAATCCCCTCGCCCGGGCACGGATCATGAATCAAGGTTCGTGCTAGGAGCTAAAGGCTAAGAGCTAAAGCTCAAAAAAGCGGCCGGGGAGGAGCCTCCGGCCGCCCAAGTTGGCTGCAAGCAGCCCCTTCACACAGCCATTGCTTCAAGCGCCGTCCGGTTCTTAACCACCAGGACTGCGCCATCGAGCCTGATCAGATCTTTTTTCTTCAGTTCACTCAACAAACGCGTAACCGTTTCGCGCGATGCGCCAATCCGTTGCGCCATTTCTTCATGGGTGACCGGCGTTTGAATTCGAAATTCGCGATTTTCTTTTTCAACGCCGGTCATCCACGACAGCAACAGCCGAGCCAGCTTTCCGGAGGAGGATCGGGCAAGTACAAGTTCATGTATTTCGCGGTAGGCGTACTGAAACTCGCGACTGACGGCTTGCGCGGAGCGGAGTCCCAGTTCTCCGCTCCGCTCCATAAGCCGGAGCAGCCCATCTCCGTCAACGAAGTTGACCAGAGAAGGCTCCAACGTCTCAGCGGTGATCTCATAGGCCTCGCCAGAAATCACCGCACTTAATCCCATTACTTCGCCAGGTTCAACCATCTTTAAGATCAGAACTTTTCCCTCCCGCGATGTGGTTGAAAGTTTCACCTTTCCCGAACACAGGACGAAAGCTCCGCGCGGCATCTGCCCCTCAATAAAAAGGATTGCGCCTCCTGGATAAGTAGCCAAGTGGCTGGATGCACTGAAGGACTTGAGCAGGTCGCTCGATAGCTGACAAAACCAACTCTCTTTCCTCAGTGGGCAATGCATGCAGTCCTCAACGATCGGCAGCCCGTATGGCGTGATCATTTCCTCCCCTTCGTCGCCTGACCAATCTCAACCGGGGCAATTCCGGCCAGCATTCTTAACCCGTTGCGCGTGCGACGCAGGTCACGCACCAGCAAGCGCCCATCCTCAGTTTCGGCAAGGAGTTCGGCCGCTAGCGCCCGCGCTCCACGATTATTCGAGCGCATGGCCTGAACCAGCTCCCAGCCAGATGAGGTTTCTGCGTGCTTATGCCACCGGAGTCCGCAATAAAAGAGATAGAGAGGATCGAGTTTCGCCGCGGCCCGCGCAGCGTTCGGACGGCGACCCGCCGGGGCATAAACCGGCAGGAGCGGCGTCGAAATCGAGCGGCACGGTTTCTTGACAGCAAATCCGTTGAGCGCAGCAACGGGAACCTGGGCGTGATTGCCGGGGGAAAGCCCCAACGCTTCCCTGAATGGCATTTCGCACTCCCCTAACTACTTGCGAAGTGCTTTTGCTTCGTGCACTCTGGATACCAAATGCCACCATCTACGTAAGTACCCGAAAGTACTAGGCTCAGGCGAAGATGCATCATGATCCAGCTACTCTGCCTGCCGAGCGCGCGGCAGAGTAGCCGAATTCATTCGGCACTCCAGTTCTTACGATCATCGCGAGTATTCTTCCCGGCTAATTCCCAACCTCTGCATTTTGGATTGCAATGTGGTTCGCTTCATGCCCAATCTGGCGGCCGCGCCGTGAGATCCGGAGACGATGCCTCCCGACTGCCGCAAGACCTGCACGATATATTGCCGTTCCAGTTCTTCCAGCGTCGCCTGCGAACCGATTGCGGGGCTAGCGGGCCGCACTTCCACGGCCTCGTGCTCTAGTAACCCCGCCAGTTCGCCGATTGGCACCCGCAAACTCGGCCCATCCGTCAGGATCACTGAACGTTCCATGAAATTTTCCAGCTCGCGGATGTTCCCGGGCCAATGCCACTGCTGCAAAGCTCGCATTGCTTCAATTGGAATATTCTCGATCTTCTTGCTCATCCGGGCGGAAAACTTCTGCACGAAGTAGTGAACCAGAATGGGAATATCCTCGGGCCGCTGGCGCAGGGGAGGCAATCGAATGGGGAAAACATGGAGTCGATAGTAAAGATCGCTCCGGAATTCATGATTGCTTACAGCCTTGGACATATCGCGGTTGGTCGCGGACAGAATTCGCGCATTCACCCGGATTGTTCGCGTCCCCCCCAGCCGCTCGAACTCCTGGTCTTGCAAGATCCGAAGCAGCTTGGGCTGCAACTCCAGCGGAATTTCGCCTACTTCATCGAGGAACAAAGTGCCATTGTCAGCCAACTCCAGGCGACCTACCTTTTGGCTGACTGCGCCCGTGAACGCCCCTTTTTCATGCCCAAACAGTTCGCTTTCGAGCAGCCCTGTGGGTATCGCCGCGCAGTTCAACTTCACAAAATTGGCGTTTGCACGAGGACTCAGCTTGTGAACAGCGCGCGCAATCAGTTCTTTGCCGGTGCCGGTTTCGCCCAAGATGAGCACGCTGGCATCGCTGGGCGCTACCGTTTTGACCTGCTCCAGGACGTGGGTCAGTAATGGGCTTCGTCCCACAATGTGCTCGAAATCCAGTACCTCGCGGATTTCCTGCTCTAAATACACCTTTTCTTTTGCCAGCTTGTCTTTCAAAGAAGCGAGTTCTTCGTACGCCCGGGAGTTCTCGATTGCAGTTGCTATTTGGGGCGCCACCCTTTTCATTAGTTCCGTTTCAGCGGCGATAAACGCGCTTTCTTCCTTACTCGCAAGATTTAGCGTTCCCAGTGCGCCCGACGGACTTACCAGGGGAAACGAGCAAACTGTGCGAAAACCTTCGTCCAGCAGCTGCCTTCTGAATTCTGCGGCCAGCAGTTCGGTGTTGCCCGCACTTAAAAATCTCCCGTCCTTTTCATCGAAAGGAATATCGGGACAACAATGATCCAGTTTTGTCCCTGCTGACCGCCCGCCTTTCAGTCCGATCGGAAAGTCCAACGTGTGAACCCGCACGATTCTGGCGCTTTTGTCATACAGGGCCACGTGTGCATATTCGGGATTCATGACCCGGCGGATACAAGTTGCACTCTCGACGAATAACTTCCTCGGATCGAGGCTCGGAGTCAGAATGCGGCTGATATCGAGTAATGTTTGAAGGTCGTCCTTTTCGCGTTGTACAGCATCGTAAGCAATCGCATTTTCTACCGATTGCGCGACGATCGCCGCAACTTGCCGCACCAGTTCCAAGTCCTTTTCATTAAAAGCATCGTCCTTTCTGCTGCCCAGGTATACAACTCCGACCAGACGGCCGGCCACTCTCATCGGCGCCACGCACCAGCAGACCAGTCCCGCGTCCAGCGCTCGTTTCACAATGACGAACTCGCGGGAGTAAGCCTCCATCACCTCCCGACGAACAATTGCGCCGTCCGCTTTTTTCGAAAGAATTTTGTTGGTAACGCTCTCGTCCCCCGGCGCCTTCCATCCCCACGGCGAAAAATCCGTCGGCTGGTTTGGCCCCAGCGCCTGGGTTTCATAGAAGCCCTTCGACTCATCCCATAGGCTGACTACCGCAGCATCATGAGGAACGGTTTTCGCCAGAGAGCTCGATATCGCGGGAAACATCTGCCGCAAGTCGAGGCGCGAAGCGCCGAGCGCGGCATTTATTTCAAGCACGGTTTCTAGCCGCTCCCGTTCCTTTTGGAGCGTCTTGTGTTCCTGGACACTACGCTCGCAAAGTTGAACGCTAATTTGCGTTAAGGCCCGCAGCCGCTCCTCTTCACCCTCCACCGCTTCCCGCGTTATCGCGTTTTCCAGAGCCAGGCCTGCCAGCCCCGCCAGCCGCTGCAGGAACTTCACCGTCGGTTCGTCGTAGTGAGTGAGTTGTGCAGACCCGAACCCCAATGCTCCAAGGCGCCTACGCCCAGTTGTCATTGGCAAGATAATCAGCGAACGCATTCCTTGCGATTTATAGTGCCCGACCGCCTCGCGGTAATTTGCTTCAACAACCTCCAGATTTTCCACCGCCAGCGGCTCCTGGTGTGTCCACACCCATCCAGAGGGAGATCCCTCGATAGGAAGTTCCATTTCACGATCTGTGACACGCAAGTTCTCATCAAGAACTTGTACCCGCATCACGTTTTTTTCCGGATCGTAAATCGCGTAGTGGGCAAAACGGAAATCGAAAATAACGTGCAGACGCCTGGAAAGCTCCCGGAGGAGTTCAGGCAGATCACGCTGAGCTGCCAGATCGGCAGCGTGCAAAAGAGCTTGATGTTGACGAGAAAACTCGTCGGTAGTCTGATTCTCTAAGTGGCGCTCAGGAACCTGTTGCATCGCACACCTTCTCCCCTCGATGCAACGGTCGTCTTGTTAGTAGCTGGATACTAATACAGAAACCACGGTGGAAGCACGATTGGGCAGGATTTTCCGAAAAGAAAGTATGGCACTTCTTGGCGCTTGCTTGCGCCCGGCCAATGGGCTATCATGCGCGATTTTTCGTGCGCCCTGACTTCGCGTCCGCTGGGAATGTCCGCGAGGAATCTGAGAACTTTGGTTTAGAAAGTCTGGTTGTGGGTTGCCGTATAATCAAACCATCCCCCATGAAAGCTTACGTGTACGTTTCGTTGAAGCGGAGCGTTCTGGATCCCCAGGGCAAAACTATCCAGGGTGCGCTCCAAAAGCTGGGTTACCAGGGATTGCAGGACGTGCGGCAGGGCAAGTTTTTCGAGCTGACGCTGGACGGCGGCCTCGATAAAGCCCAGGCTGAGAGTGCTATCGGCAAGATCGCCCGTGAAGTCCTGACGAATCCCGTGATCGAAGAGTTCCGGTATTCACTTGAAGAATAAGCGTCGCGAGTTCGCGTTCAGTTCCTCCCCACATCATTAAGCAGGAGTCCTAAGCATGTGTGGAATTGTCGGATACGTTGGCAAGAAGCGGGTGGTCCCCGTCATTCTGGATGGCCTAAGGCGGCTTGAGTACCGCGGCTACGATTCCGCTGGTATTGCCGTTTGCGGCAACGGTGAAGGCCTGCAGATTCGCCGCGCCGAGGGCAAACTGCGCAACCTCGAAGAAGTCATCCGCTTAAAGCCGCTCGATGGAACTTACGGTATTGGCCACACCCGCTGGGCCACGCACGGCCGCCCCACTGAAGAAAATGCTCACCCTCACCGTGACTGCACCGGGCGAGTCGTCGTCGTGCACAACGGAATCATTGAAAATTACGTCTCCCTGAAGAGGAAGCTCGCTGAAGAAGGACATAAATTCACCACCGAGACCGATACCGAGATCATCGCCCACATGATCGAGAAGTATTACGTGAATCCAGGAAACGGACATCGCCCATCGCTCGAAGAAGCCGTGCGCAAGACGGTCACCCAGCTCACCGGTGTTTTTGCGCTGGCAGTTATCTCGGTTGATGAGCCGAACAAGATTGTCGCCGCCCGCAATGGACCGCCCGCCGTGATCGGGCTGGGCAAAGATGAATACTTCGTGGCATCCGATGTCCCGGCAATTCTTTATCACACCCGCGATTTGTTTTTCCTTGCCGATGGCGACCTTGCGGTCATCACCCAGGAAGGCGTGCGCCTTACCGACTTCAACGGTCAGCCCATAGTCCGACAGGTGCAACACGTTACCTGGGACCCAATTATGGCGGAAAAGGGCGGCTTCAAGCACTTCATGCTCAAGGAAATTTATGAGCAGCCGCGATCCGTTCGGGATACCACTCTGGGAAGAGTATCGCAGGAAACCGGCCACGTGTTTCTCGATGAAATGGAAATTACCGAGGCCGAGTTTCGCGCCGCCAAAAAAATCAACATCGCCGCCTGCGGAACCAGTTGGCACGCCGCTCAGGCCGGCAAATTCATGATCGAGCGCCTGGCGCGCATTCCGGTAGAAGTCGATTACGCCAGCGAGTGGCGTTACCGCGATCCCATCGTCCCCGGCGACACAATCACGCTGGTGATTTCGCAGTCCGGCGAAACCGCCGACACCATCGCCGCCCAGCGCGAAGCTAAAGCTAAAGGATCGAAGACGCTCGCCATCTGCAATGTGGTGGGTTCGATGATCACGCGTGAAGCTGCGGGCACGATCTATACTCACGCGGGTCCAGAGATCGGCGTGGCTTCAACCAAGGCCTTCACCGCCCAACTGACCGCGCTGTATTTGTTCGCGCTCTATATCGGCCAAGTGCGCGGCACGATTTCGGCCGACCAGGCCAAAGATGCCGTCCAGGAGCTGACTCGGATTCCCGGCAAGCTGGAACATCTGCTCACTCACGAAGAAGACTGCGAAGATCTGGCCAAGCAATACGTCCGCTCTCAGGATTTCCTGTTCCTTGGCCGTGGTATTCATTATCCGATCGCCCTCGAAGGCGCGCTCAAGCTGAAGGAAATTTCCTACATTCACGCCGAGGGTTATCCTGCCGGAGAAATGAAGCATGGCCCTAACGCGCTGATCGATGAGAACCTGCCGGTCGTAATCATCGCGACGCGAGATCCCAAAGACGCGCTTTCAATGGTGCGCTACGAAAAGACGTTATCGAACCTGAAAGAAGTAAAGGCGCGCTCCGGCCAGGTGATCGCTCTCGCCACCGAGGGCGATGAAGAAATTAAAGAGGCCGCCGACCACGTGATCTACATTCCCGGTGCGCCCGAAGAACTGTTGCCGATACTTGAGATCGTTCCGCTCCAGCTCCTCGCGTATCACATCGCTGTCCGTCGCGGCTGCGACGTGGATCAACCGAGAAACCTAGCGAAGTCGGTAACAGTTGAGTAGAACCCCAAACTGTTAATATGCGGCGGCTTCCACATCCGTCTTTCTAAAATCATCGCCTTTGAAGAGGAGCGGCTCGCCCTTGGCCTTTGCAAGCGCATAGGCAAAGCAATCTCCAAAATTCAGACCCGCCCGATGACGACCTTTGCCGAAGTCGCGGTAGGCTTCTCGCGCGAGCCTAGCCTGCTCTGCAGTGACCGGTTCAACGACGATTCTCGTATTGCGAACAAAGTCATCTAGACTTCGGCTCAGCGCGACGTCTCGCCGAGAATCCAATACCATGCCGGCCTCAACATATGTCGCCGCAGAAACTCGAAGTTCAGAAGCATCTGCCATGGCTTCGGCAAAAACTCTCGCATCCCCTTCGGCCCCGAGAATTGCGACAATCGCGGAGGTGTCTACAATCACTTGGGCAGCCCCTTCTCGTCGTAGAGCAACTTGCCATGGTCAGGCAATGGTTTGCCTTTGAGGCGGGCCCCGCATTCGCGGCTGATCTTCATGATCCTCTCGGCCATACCTTTGCTCTTAACTCGATTTAACCGCTCCCGGACTGCCTCCGTCACCGCAGTGGTCATGCTCTCCCCCGTAAGGTTCGCAAGTTCTTGAACCAGTCGGTGCGTCTCCTCGTTCTTAATATTCAGGCTCATGGTATAATTCTACCATATTCTTCTACCTTTCTACCAAGCGCGCACAATGCCGCGATTAGACTCCCGACTGTTAGTCCCCATATCGCAAACGCCAGATCGACTACCCACCTTGGCACAACCCCAAGCCTCCGCAGCACAAACGGCAGAAAATTCCAGCAGGTGAGATGCTGATAGTCCCATTGGTCATAGGCCATAGAATCGGTGTTCAGTCCCCATGCGTCCATTTTGTCCAGGGCAAAAGCGACGATATTCTTGAAGCGCAGCCAGATGACCCATTGCGGATGGCCGAAGTCATCGCCCTGATAAATTTCGAGCGGCAGCCAGAATGCCAGCGAGGCCAACTGAATAATCAAGCTGATCACGATGAGCAACACTCCGATGATCCACACAGGCCTGCCCAGTTGCGCTCGGAATTTCAGCAGCAGCGGGACCGAGATGAACGCAGCCAGTTCAACCGCGGTCGAAACGTAGCGATCCCCCCAGGCGAAGTTGCCGCTCCAAACGGTATAGCGGGCGTAAAGGCAGATATAGCCCAGCACGAGCGAAAATGCAGCAATAACAAAGCTCTGAACGGCTGGGCTGAAGCGCTTCCATCCGAAAACCGCGACCAGAATGGTTAAGACGATCAGCGGATCAAAAAGAAAAATCGACTTCTCCGGCGAGATCAGCGGCCCTAAAAATCCGACATGGAAAGGCGTCTCCCAGGGATAACTGGCCGGTAACGTCGGATCTTGCAACCGGTGCTCTATGGTGAAGTAGTGGACATAAGTGGTCGTCCAGTTTCCGAAACGATAAAACTCATACAGACGATCGAGAAATAGAAAAACGAAATAGATAGGGATTGCCGTTTTCAGATACGCGATCGTTCGATCCGACAATTGTGAGTTGACGAGACTCGTCGAGCTGCGCTCGACCGGACGGGCGTGGACGCCCGTCCCCACACTTGCGTTGCCGGGCTTCAATCCCCTCTCAAACCAAAGAACCAGCAATAGAAAAACGGCCACCGTTATTAAATCCAAACCTGTGGTCAGCCGCGTCAGCAGATTTAATCCCAGAGCGCCCGATCCAATCAGCAACGCCTTCCTGCTTCCTGACCGCAACCACTCATACTGATAACAAAATCCAGTCAACGTAAGCAGCAGAATGTAATTGTTCTCCATCATGTTCTGCGTGTAGTGCAAGTGAGTGGTGCAGAAGAGGAGTGCGAGAACTCCGGCAATGGATTGCCGTGCGTCGAATCCGAGCAGCAGAAGAAAACGAAGGCAAACCAGAGCAGTCAGAACATTAACGAGCGCGTTCACCGAGTATGTGACGAAAATATTTCGTACCGTCGGATCATTGTCGCCGTAATCATTAAAGATCGGCAGCTTAGAGATTCCGGTGCCCACTATGTCAAAAGGCAACATTAGCAACGGCTGGCCAATGCCATACCAGTCGTAAAGCTTGCCTCCGCGGCCGTGCACGCCAAATTCTGGATACTCGTTGGGAAAAACTGCCGGCTGCGAGGTCCAGAAGGAGTGCGCGGTCTGCAGACGATGCATGGTGTCCGCCGACCCTAATTCACCAGATTGCACGACGAATGCTAAAAGACCGGCTGCAAGGCACAGCAACAAGCGGGGACCGCGGCCACGAGATCCATTACGCATTCCTCAGCAATCATAATGTACGTGGCACGTGTCCCTGTTCCGGTTCGAATGCAGGCTCCCTAGTTTTCCTCTTGCGCTCACAAGCCAGGCTGCGTGAACATGACTGAAAGGAATTTCCGCCGTCGAACATGGCCTCCGCCGCGACATCCCGCACCGGCAAACCGATCTCTGCTTCGGCCTTAAAGTTGCGCCTGCTCAAGCGGCTGCGCTGCACCTTGAAATACGAAAAACTAGCGTGGGGATCGGGAGCCACGCTGGTTGCCGGCGTCGACGAGGTGGGCCGAGGTTCGCTGTTTGGCCCGGTCGTAGCTGCGGCCGTTGTTTTGGACCCGTGTTATCGAATTCGCGGGCTGCGCGATTCGAAACTACTGCTCGCCGAACGGCGCGAGGTACTAGACGAGCGCATCCGCGAACACGCCGTGGCTTGGGCAATAGCAGCGGTCGATGCTGCCCGCATAGACCAGATCAATATCTACCACGCCTCGCGACTGGCCATGCATGAGGCTGTATCGCTACTCAGTCCAGCCGCCGACCATCTCCTCGTAGACGCCATGCGACTCGACAAAGAAGTCCCGCAACAGCGCATCATTCACGGCGACGCCTTGTCAGCTTCAATTGCCGCCGCATCGATCATCGCAAAGGTCCATCGCGACCGCATGATCAGCCAGTGGGACCCGGTCTTCCCGGTTTACGGTCTGGCTTCGAACAAAGGTTACAGTACTCCCAAACACCTCGCGGCATTGCGCGAGCACGGGCCGTCGCCACTGCATCGGCAGTCATTCGCGCCAGTGTGGAACGCGCCGGTCCCGCAAGAGGTGCTGGAATTCATGCTTCAGGACGACGCCGTTCGCGCAGAGCAGACCGCTTGATCTCCTCGCGCACGTCCTAGGCACCGGCCGCAGCCGCATGTTCCTGATGCGACATCGCTAATTTCTCGCTGATGTGTTTTGCCAAATCTTCAATCTTTTGCAACCGCGTTCGGGTGGACTCGTTCAATTCCGGCTCTTCCAAAGCCACTCCACACGAAAGCAGCAGCACCGTCACGTCATCCTTCAGTTCGTCCCGCAGAGCCTGCCGCGCGCTGTGGCGCGCCAGTACAGTCTCCAGCCCACGCCGCGATAACGCCGCGCGCAGCTCGCGCAAAATTCTTTCCACGCCGCTGATTCCGAAATTCACAAACACCGGCACGGCCATGCCCAGATGATCAAACACCACGCTGGTCGGTTCAGGCTCGGCTTCAGTGATCCACTGATCAACTACGACCGCCGAAAACTCTCCCGACCGCAAATTCTCTACCCCTTCGTGCAGACTCGACGCGACCTGTACCGATTCCTGCATGGCGTGTTCAATGGCGCGGGCACATTCTTTGGCTTTACCGGAATTCCAAATGATGAGAATCATGCCTCTTCCTGGTGCAACTAGGAGGCCAATTGTGGCGTATGAAAACAAAGCTCCAGCTAACGCGCTGCCCGTCCGCACCTCTCCACTTCGGGAAAACAATCCCATTTTGATTACAATTCCGCGCCATATTCCTTCAGCTTGCGGTAAAGCGTAGTCTTACCGATCCCCAGCATCTTCGCCGCCATCAGCTTGTCGCCGTTCAGTTGTGCAATCGCGCTCAAAATGGTTTGCTTCTCCAGATCGACAAGGGGAAGAATTCTGCTCTCCGCAGCTTCTGCCACCAGCCTCGCGGGCGCACCCGTAATCGCGCTTGGCAAATCAACTACGTGAATTACCGCGCCAGAGGTGATGGCGCAACACCGCTCCAGGCAATTTTCCAGCTCCCGCACATTCCCCGGCCAGTCATAAGCCAGCAATGCCCGCATGGCGTCGTCGCTGACCTCATGCGCTCTGCCAGAGTTCTGCGACAAACGCTCCAGGATATGTCCCGCCAACAGAGGAATGTCTTGCCGGCGCTCCCGCAACGGAGGGATACGCAAAGACAGCACATTCAAACGAAAGTACAGATCACGCCGAAACGAACCGTGCGCCACTGCATTTTCCAGGTCGCGGTTGGTCGCGGCCAGTATTCGAATATTGATAGGCGCGGTCTTCGTGCTTCCTACCGGGCGAATTTCTTTTTCCTGAAGCGCGCGCAACATTTTGGCCTGTAAATCAACCGGCAGCTCGCCGACTTCATCCAGGAAAACCGTCCCTCCCTCGGCGATCGCCAGCAACCCTGCCTTAGATTGCATCGCTCCCGTGAACGCTCCCTTCACATATCCGAAGAGTTCACTCTCGATGAGCGTCGGCACCAGCGAACCACAGTCCACTGGGATAAACGGCTTATCGCGATACGGGCCCGAATAATGGATCGCCCTAGCCACCATCTCTTTCCCGGTGCCGCTCTCGCCCAGGATCAGCACCGGATGCGCGCTGTGGGCGGCCTTAGCAATGATGCGGTAGAGCTTGTCCATTTCGGGAGCGCGCCCGATGATGCTTCCAAAGCCCTGCTTCGACTTGATCTTCTCGCGCAGAATCCGGTTCTCCGTCTTCAGTTTCAGATGTGACGCCACTCGCTCTAGCAACAGCTTCAATTCCTCCAGGCTGAACGGCTTGGTCATGAAGTCGTAAGCTCCGGCTTTCATTGCCTGCACCGCCGACTCCACGGTGCCGTGCCCGGTGATCACAATGACCTCAATGTCTGGCCGCCGGCTCTTAATCTGGCGCAGGATTTCGAGGCCGCTGGCTCCGGGCAGCTTCAGGTCAAGCAGGACCACGTCGATGCTTTGCGATTCCAGCAGGCGCATGGCTTGGTCGGCCGAGTCCGATGCCGCGGCGCGATATCCGAGGACGAGCGCAGCTTCGCGCGCGGCCTCCCGCACGGCGCGTTCGTCATCTACGATCAACAGGTTCAGCAATGCCGGGTTTTCACTCGCACGCAATACCGGTGGCGAAAATGAAGTCGGCGCGATGGCAGCAGTCATAAGAGTTTCTCAATTCCGGAAGCAATTTCTCTGAGTGAACCCATTCGAGTTCAAACACGGAAAAACCTCACTGATTTGGGAATTGTAGGAATTTATGTCTTTCCTGTTTAGGACTTTTGAACAGGTTGATGGTGACGAATGAACCCTGGCTAACCTCACAGGCTGTGCAAAAGCACTGAGAAGCGCTCCCTCTGTGGCGTTTCTCTGTGGCGTTTCTCTGTGGCGTTTCTCTGTGACCCTCCGTGCCCTCTGTGTGAGCTTTTGAAAATCTTAACCACAGAGGGCACAGAGTTTCACAGAGGAAAAACACAGAGAAATTCGCAAGGATCGGACCGCGCCAGAATTACCCGCACCGGCGGTTGTCACACGCTTATCCGAGGGCACAACTGCGGTTTTGTTACGCGAAACCAGCAACTATGTCGCGGAAAGAATCCGTAAAACTTCACTCGGCTCGGGCCGGTCAGTGTAATCCGGATTCGCTCCTGCGTACAAGATCGTGGAATTGTGATCCACTACATAGACTCCCGGAATGGGCAATTCCCAACTATTGTCGCCGTTCGCAAACGGCAGGTTCACAAAAGCCCGCTGATAAATCTCCTGCTGATATTCCGGCACCCGATAAACCAGCCCAAATTGCCTGGCGACTCTATTTCCGGCGTCACTGAGAAGCGGAAAACGCAACCGGTGCTGGTCGGCCATGAGGTAAGACTGGTGTACGGTTTGCGGCGATATGCCAACCAGCGCCGCCCCCGCCCGCTGAATTTGCGGATAGGTTGCATTCATCGCTTCCAGTTGGCCAACGCAAAATGGGCACCACCTGCCGCGAAAAAAACAGATGACTAGCTTGCCTTTGCGCACTAAATCGACCGCTCGAACCTGAGTTCCATTTTGATCTGACAGCTCAAAATCAGGAGACTTGTCACCCGACCGCCGCGCCCGCCCGGCAATTCCAGAATCCCTCACTTCCCTAATTGCGCGTGCATGGATGGTCTGAATCTCCACCGGAACGTATTTCGCGATCAGTTCTTTTCTTTCAGCAAAGACTTCGGCCAGAGATCGGGTTTCCGTTCCTACTGCCGACTCGTCCAGTGATCGCCACTTCATAAACGCTCCGTACCAGCTGCTCCCGAAATACGGACAAATTCTAAAGCAATACCGCAATTCATCCAGGTCATCTACGGGTTATCTGCCCTCTCATATTGCATCCAAACGGTTCGCGACGTCTCGAAAAATCGAATGTGCGGCCCTAAACATGCCCCCTAAACCACGAGTGCTATTTCTCGATGACGAAGAAAGCATCCGCGCGACGCTTCCTCTGATGCTGGAGGCCTATGGCTTTACGGTCACTCCCACGGGAACCGTTCCCGACGCTCTTCGCCTCATCTCTCATCAGAAGTTTGACGTGCTTATCGCCGACTTGAATGTCGGCAACGCCGGCGACGGGTTCACCGTGGTCAGCGCCATGCGCCGCACCCAACCGACGGCTGTGAATTTCATCCTTACCGGATATCCGGCCTTCGAGACCGCCCTTGAGGCGATTCGTCAGCAAGTGGACGATTACTTGATCAAGCCCACAGAGATCGAAGCGCTGGTTCAAACCATCCAGTCAAAGCTCACTGACAGAAAACCGACTCGCGGAATCCAGCCGAAGCGCTTGCCCGACATCATTGAGCAGCACCTCGACTCGATCGTCGAGCATTGGCTGACTGCGGCGAAGAAAGATGAAGAGATTAGCGCAATTCCCCTCTGCGATTCCGACCGGCAGGACCATGTGCCCCGCCTGTTGCAGCAGTCGCTGGAAAGGGCTCGGGGAAGACAGCTTACCTCAGAAGATACCGATGCTGCCCAGCTTCATGGCACCGTCCGTCACAAGCAGGGTTACAGCATTCCACTTGTGGTGAGAGAAGCCAAAATACTATTGAGCGTGCTAGCCCAGTGTGTGCAACAGAACTTGCTTGCAATCCAGGTGAGCTATCTCATTCCGGACATGGTCAACGTCTGGGAGACGGTCGTGACCGAATTGGAGATTTCGGTAAAAGCGTTTGTTGATGGCTCAAGTGATTCGCGCGTCCTCGACCGGTCAGCACACGGATCTCGTGGTCGCAAATCGCCCCGCACTACCGGAAGCTGAATGGGCACAAGGGCCGAACCAAACCGTAAGCTGTTGACAAATAGATACTTGAATGGCCTACAGCATTTAACCTAGCCCGCAATACAGAACGTACTGTATCGAACACAACGGGAGATTGCCCCTAAAATGACACAACCTGCCACTTTGTCTTGCAACGAACAAAAGTTGTGGCGCGTCAAAATGTCGGCAAATCGACGGTTAAGTAAGTAGGTGCCTGACCTGGAGAGCCGCACTATGCCGCGACAGTTCGACTACCGAATGCTGATCGTCGATGATGACGCTGTTTTTTGCGAGATTGCGGATGAACTCTTCAGCTCACTTGGCTACACCGTGCGGTGCGCGGATGACGGGTTCGAGGCCCTGGCCATGATGAAACAGGCGCTCCCCGACGTCATCATTTGCGATCTCAACCTTCCCAAAATGTCCGGCTTTGAACTGCTGTCGATTATCCGTCGCAGGTTCCCACAAATTCCGGTCATCGCTATGAGCGGCGAATACATGGGCGCGGATTTACCCACCGGCGTCATAGCCGACGCCTATCTGCAGAAGGGCGGTGATCATTCGCCCGAAGTTCTGGTTGAGAAGATCCGGGAGTTGCTGGAGCACTCGCCCTTGCGCGGCAATATTGTTAAGTCTTCCGATGCTCCAGTGTGGATACCCCTCAACGGGAAACAGTACTTCGTTCTGACCTGTCCCAATTGCTTACGTTCTTTCTCATTGCCGACGCCCAAAGATCTCGAAGACAACCTCGCCCGCACCTCGCGCTGCGAGTTTTGTGATGCTGAAGTTGCCTATGTTTTGGACGCCGAGGCGATTGGGTACGCCCGGCGCTCCGGGGAATGATTGTGCCGTTGCCTGACACGAACGCCGAATCCGAAGTATCGAACGTGATTCGCTACGAGCGCCTCCAGAATGGCCCGTTCTTCGCCGACTTTCGGCGCGACAGACGCCTGGATCCGGAGGTTTATCACTGCGTAATACAGCGTGAGGGGACAACTGACATTCTTCGCTGGAGTCAGCACCGTACCCTCAACGCGGCCATACGCACTGCACGCGCCGAGCTAAAACGGCTGTCCACCAAAAAGCAGGCGCAGTTGGCGGGAACTCCCCTCCATCCGAGCTAGTGCGGCTTTTGATTGTCCAGATATTTATCTAGCGGAACTTCGAAGTACATAAGATCATTTCCCGAAGAGTTACGCACCCCTGTCAAATAGAATCGCGCCCCGGCCAGGGGATTAGAAATATCGGAAACATCGAAGAAAAGAAATCCGATCTGTGAGCTGCGCGGCTCGACGGCCCTGGCACGAAACAAAGCGCTCTGTATTTCGTCCATCTGTTTTGAACTTACCCCGCCCTTTGCCTTCTTTGTAGGGAAAGGAACCGGGTAGCGAGTGCCCGAGGCGTTGGGGTGAGAAATTCGCCTCACGATATCGTCCTCATTGTCGGGAGTCAGCTTGGTGCGGTCCGAGGTCACAAGCTCGGCTTTCATATCCGCGAGCTGAATGGGACCATCCGAATCGTTCGTGATAATCAGCAATACTGGCAGCAAGTCGTGCTCGCGGTATTTGACCACGAAAATGCCTTCTTTGGCAGGCGTGTCGTAAGGATCCACGGCTACAGTGACGTTCTCGTTGGAATGATGATCATGCGCGGGAAAGCTGAAGGCAGGCTGGGCCTTAGGCATGGAGAATTCTTTGGCCGCCAGGCACGCCACGGGGACAGCTACGGCGAGTCCTGCGACAGCCCAACCTTGAAGTCGACGCAATTGCTTCATTTGTGTGTGTAACGTGCATTATAGGATGCGCCGCGACATTCCTTCTGGTGCCTCTTTTTTCGGCCCGAAACCTGAAAACCTCCCCTCCCATTCCCTGTGGGCCGAGTTACAATAAACAAAAGCTAATCACCCCATTTTTCTGGATGTTTCATGTCGAGAGTTTTTTTTCGCTTCATTCTTGCCGGAGCCGTTTTAGCGCCGGCGATGCTCTCCGCCGACACCGTGGTGGAGGAGATCATTGCCCGCGTCAACAACCAGATTGTCACTCGTACCGATTATGAGCGCGAGCAACAGCAGCTTAAGGACGAAGCCAAGGACGCCGCCAAAGACGACGCCACGCGCGCCGCGCAGATGGTCGCCGACGGTCAGAAAGACGTGCTCCGCGGGCTGATTGATCGTGAGCTTCTGCTCGAAAAGGGTAAGGATCTCGACATTTCGGCTGATACCGAACTGATTAAGCGGCTCGACGAGATGCGCAAACAGATGAAACTCGACACCATGGAGGACCTGGAAAAGGCGGCCACTTCACAGGGCGTTTCATTTGAAGATTTCAAGCAGAACATGCGCACCGAGATTATTACGCAACAGGTGATCCAGCGCGAGGTGGGATCGCGAATCAACATCGGTAAAGACGATGAGCACACGTTTTACGAACAGCACAAATCGGAGCTCGCGCGGCCCGAAGAAGTGAAGCTCAGCGAGATTCTCGTTTCAACCGAACAGGCTGCCGATGACCAAGCCAAAATCTCTGCCGCTCAGGCCAAAGCTGATGACCTGCTGAAGCAAATCAAGGCGGGTGCGAACTTTGAAGAAGTCGCCAAGAAAGAATCGCAAGGACCGTCCGCGGCGCAAGGTGGCGATCTGGGTTTATTCGAGCGCGGAAAACTTGCCAAGCAGCTTGAAGATCTCACGTTTGGCATGAAAAAAGACGAGGTTTCCGACGTGATCCGCACTAAGCAGGGCTTCGTCATTCTAAAAGTGACGGAGCACCAGAGCGCCGGCATTCCTTCCTTCAACGAAATCGAGCCGCGGTTGCAGGAAGCCGTGTACATGCAAAGATTGCAACCGGCGTTGCGCGAATATCTGAAGAAGCTTCGCGAAGAAGCGTTTATCGACATCAAGCCCGGGTATGTGGATACTGGCGCCAGCCCCAACCAGAGCAAGCCCATCGTGACCACTGCCGCGAAAGAAACAACGGCGAAAGAACTTAAAAAGAAAAAGAAATTGGGCGTGTTTTAATTTAGTCCTGCGGCAACAGAGGTCAGCCCGAACCAGCGCCTGCGGGTCGACGATCAGCTATGAAAGATTTTTTCCTCTCCGATTGCGCCCGATTCGAGAACAAAGTTATTGTCTCCAGCTTTGTTGTCACTACCAAGCAGGTCAAGCCGAAAAAATCCGGCGAGCCTTACCTTGCGCTCACCCTGGCCGACCGCTGCGGACAGATCGAAGCCAAGATGTGGGACAACGTCGAGGATGCGATCGATTCCTTCGAGCAGGAAGATTTTCTCAAGATCAAAGGCCTGCTGAACAAGTACAAAAATCGCTTCCAGCTCACGATCCACAAGCTTCGAAAACTGGGCGATTCCGAAGTCGATTTCGCCGATTATCTTCCCAAGACCACAAAGAACGTCGACGATCTGTGGCGGGCGCTTGAGGAATTTGTCACCTCAATTCGCGATCCGCACCTCAAAACTTTGATTCAGTCTTTCATGTCTGACCCAGTCATCGCCGCCGCCTATCGCAACGCGCCGGCCGCCAAGACTCTTCACCACGCTTACATTGGTGGGCTCTTGGATCACGTAGTCTCACTGTTTCGTTCCTGCGATCTGCTCTCCCGCAACTACCCGCAGGTCAATCGCGATCTGCTGCTTGCCGGAGCTTTCCTGCATGACATCGGCAAAATCCACGAGCTCAGCTATTCGCGCTCGTTTTCCTACACCACTCGCGGCCAGCTGCTCGGGCACATGATCATCGAGCTGGAAATGCTGCAGGCCAAAATTGCGCAGACGCCGAATTTTCCTGACAAGCTCAAGACCTTGCTCGAGCACCTGATCATCAGCCATCACGGCGAGTACGAATTTGGATCGCCTAAGCTGCCCATGTTTCCCGAAGCACTAATGCTGCACTATCTCGATGACCTCGATTCGAAAATGGAAAGCATGCGTGCGCACTTCGAACGCGAGGCAGAAAACGATTCCAGCTGGACCACTTACAACGCCTCTCTCGGTCGCACTCTTTTGAACACCGCCAAGTTCCTTCAAAAAGACGAACCCATCGCGGCTGCAGCCGCCGCTTCCTCAACCGAGAACGCGGTCACCGTAAAAAATACGGGCAACGGTAATGGTTCTCAAACAATCGAACCGGTGTTACCGCTCGTCGACGACCTGGGTTGATCGAGCGAAGTCACATGTACCTGTACTCTTGTGAGTTGCTGATTCAGTTCTGATTCTGATAATCATCAGTTAACACCGGAGGTGTTATGAGAGTGCGCGTAGGAACGTGGATTTTGAGCCTGAGCTTGCTGTTCGCTGTCGGCTGCAACAAGCCTAGCCAGAGCAATAATTCCCAGAGCCCGGACAATTCGCAGGCCAGCAACAGCTCGCCAGCGCCGGAAAACTCTCAGCCACCGCAGCCCGTCACTATGACCATTCCGGCTGGCAAAGTACTTACCATCCAGCTTGCCGATGAAGTCGGCTCGAAGATCAGCCAGCCTGGCCAGACATTCGGTGGAAGCCTCGCCCGCGCCGTCGAAGTGGATGGGCAAGAAGCTATTCCGTCCGGCGCCCGTGTTCGCGGCGAGGTTGTCGACGCGAAATCCATGGGACACTTCGCCGGCGGAGCGCTCCTCGAATTGAAATTAGATTCCATCACCGTCAATGGACAACAGCTTCCGGTGAACACTGCGACTCTGACCCAGACCACCAAAGGTAAAGGCAAACGCACTGGATTGTTGGTGGGCGGTGGCGCAGGCGTAGGCGCGGCCATTGGCGCGATCGCTGGTGGAGGAAAAGGCGCGGCTATCGGCGCCCTGGCTGGCGGCGGCGCAGGGACAGCAGGTTCGGCTTACACCGGCAACAAAGAAATCGTTCTTCCTGCAGAATCCGCTGTAGCTTTCACGCTGAAGGCGCCATTAACAATCCGAAGGTAGTCTTGAATTTACATTTTCGGCAGCCATCGGGATTCCCGGTGGCTGACCAGCGATGGCTTACTGCTTGGCTCTCGACTTCTCTCGATTCAGCATAATCACTTTCGACTGCTACGGCACTCTCATGGATTGGGAGTCCGGCATCCTGGGCGCAATCCGCCCCATCATCTCCGCGCATGGCGCACATTTGAGCGACGTTGACATTCTTCGTATGTATGGCGAGATCGAAGCCCACGAGGAATCTGGCGAATACCAGCCGTACAAAGAGATTCTGAGAGCTGTGGTTCGAGGCTTCGGAACCAGGCTGGGATTCGTGCCGTCAGACAAGGAACAGCAGTCACTGCCAAATTCGTTGGCAAGCTGGAAGCCGTTCCCCGACACCGTCGCCGCACTTCGCCAGCTCAAGCAAAAATTCAAGCTCGGCATTCTCTCCAACATCGACGACGATCTTTTCTCGGGAACCGCGCCCCAACTCGAAATTGAATTTGATAACGTGGTGACGGCTTCACAGGCCCGCGCATACAAACCTTCGCCTGATATTTTTCGCCTGGCTCAAAAGGAGATCGGGTTGCCACCACAGCAATGGCTGCACGCCGGGCAGAGCATCTACCACGACGTCATACCCGCGCAGTCTCTTGGGATTGCTACAGTTTGGGTGAATCGTCCGTCGCCTCTGCCAAACTCTGGCGCGGCAAAGCCAGCCCTGGCAAAGCCGGGCCTTGAGGTTTCCAGCCTCCAAGAGCTCGCTGATCTGGTCAGTAAATAATTGGCGAACTATGCCGCTGCAGTTCCGCGACTATGAGAGTCGCGTTCGGAGAACTGCTTCATTAATACCGGCACTGCAAACAGAACTGCGGTAAACACCAAGTCCCCTTCCAGCGTACCGCGGAAGAACGGTATCGCCATGGCGTAGCAAGTCATCAGCCCCGACAAAGTCTTCGGGTACATGTCATATGCCGCCCACACCGCAAGATTGCTGAGCAGGTAAAAAGAAACCGAAGCGGCTGCGGCCGAGCCCATGATCCACAAGGGCTTGATGCGTCCTCGCAAACCGGAGCCGAGCGCAAGCGCGGCAGCATACCATGCCCACGTCACCACCAGGTCCCAGGTGAAGGGATAGTGATAAACAAATCTGTTCAGAAGCAAGTCAGAGGCGGCCAGCAATACCACGGGAAACCAGAGCTCGCGGCGCGATCGGTACGCTCCAAAAAACAGCAGTGAAGCTGCAACCGGAGTAAAGTGCCACGGATGCGGCATAAAGCGAACGGCAACGGCGAGTACGACAAAAATATAAGCCAGCATGAATCACCTCGGCACTACTGATTCTGGCGGCTGCGAGCCAGAACGTCAAGCCTACTATTAGAAACGTAGCAGATCCGTAGAGACGTTGCTGGCAACGTCTCAGACGCAGCGAAGCTACGTGCCTACATGTACCCAGTCTGTGTCGGCCTGTGCTGAACTAACCTTAACCGCGTGGGGACAGCCGCCCTCGGTTGTCCCGCGGACCAACGCTCCGCAAGAACCGAACAGCATCAATCGATCGGCGGCATCTGCGCCCTTTTTCCGAATTTTTCGCCAACCACGTGCAAATTCCTGTCTAATTCGACTGTTGCTGCCAACGTGCTTCCTCCCCGGAGCGGAGGATAGTCGTACCGCAAATCTCTGAAATGAACTACCCAGCTTGTGCCGGATGAGGTCTGGGTCACCAGCGGATACTGCGCCCAATCCAGATAGACGCGACCTAGATAGCAGCTTTTCGCCGCGAACGTCACCTCAGTCCCGGGTGGCTTCGAAACAAACTCGAGCTCGCCGCGATTCACTTCGCCAGTGCGGGAGTCAATATCAGCACTCGCAAAAAAATCTTTAGTCTCGGCCACCGCATACCATCGAAATAAATGCCAATAATACGGATAGGCTGAAACCCTCACCGGCACTGCAGTGTTGAACCGCGATTGTTTCAGCGCCAGCACAGCTTTGCGATGTTCATGATCGCGAGCCGCATACAATCCAGCCATGCAAATGAGCGCGGTGATCGCAAATCTGCGTCCGCGAGGCAAAGCTTCGTGTTGCGAAAAAATCATCGGCAGAACCAGGCCCGCGACCAGGATCAGGTACAACGCCGGCTCAACAATGAATACGATGTCCCACGAATACCATTTCTCCCAGAATGGCCAGAACGGCCGCACACCGTAGTTGTTGGTGTAATCCAGCAGGATGTGGCTCAATCCGGCGATGTACGCGAAGAGGAATAGAAGTCCCCATCGCGGCGGCAGATCTGGAAGATTGGTTTTGCGTCCTCGCAATCGCCAGATCAAATACATAAGTCCGGTGACAACTGCCGAGACAAGAATCAATCCCACAAACGAATGCGTGAAACCGCGATGATGCGCGAAGCCAACGACCGGACCTTTGAATCCCCAGAACACATCGAGGTCGGGAGCTTCGGCGGCCAGCGTCATGGTCGCGGTGGCCAGCGCGGTTTTGCGGTTGAATCCCGCTCGCGCCAGAACTGCGCCGGTCAAAAAATGAGTGATCGGTTCCAAATGAAGTTTGTAACACAGCACAGGCCGTGTGGGTCGGACACTCTTGTCCGACAACGGCAATACGTAGAGACGCTGCTTGCTACGTCTCTACGGCGGCGGTCGGGAACAACCCTGTCCTAACTTCACGTAACGACAGCCTCGGCTGTCCAATCGGCTCTGCCGCTCAATACATCGGATGGTCTTTCGGAACCAGCACGGTCAGCGCTTCAGGAACCATCGACAGCGTGATCGGCAGCCGTCCCAGTAGTTCGCCGTCGGCTTCAACATAAATATCTTCGTCCTTCTCGCCCGACGCATGGCGGCATGTGATTTCGTCCGCATGCACCAGTTCAATGCCCGGGACGCCACTCGACAGGCCGAGCATCCCCCGAAATACGTACGCGAGATAAAGCGCTCGATTGCCGGTGCGGCACAATACCAGCCGCATGTCATTGCGCGCGAGAGACGCGCCCGGCGCCAGTTCGCGCAGCACTCCGCCGAAGTGGTTAATACGCACCGCGAGCATCTCGGAAAGCCGCGCTTCGCGCTGGCTGCCGCCACCATTCTTCGAAAACTCTGCCTCGAAGTACCGCATGCGATGGGTGAGCCACAAGTGCGTGGCCTTGGTGTAATACGCGAGCATGCCCATGCGATCTTTGATCAAGCGATTGAGTTTGTAAAACAGGTGTGCGTCCACACCCACGCCGGCGGCAACGGTGAAGTATCGCGAACTTGGAATATTGTTGAAGTCGCGAAATTCGATTTTGCCTACCGCAATTCGCTTCGGCACGGCGGTAAGCAGCGCCCGGGCCGCAGCCTCCGCCGAAATTGGCAGGCGCAAATCGTGCGCCAATGCATTGGCCGTACCCAGCGGGATGATTCCGAGCACCGCGTCTTTTCCCGCCAATCCTTGCAGGACATCGTGAACCGTGCCGTCGCCGCCGCAGGAGACAATGGTGTCGAAGCCCTCACGTATCGCCATACGCACTTGCGCCGCCGCATCCGATGCGGCACGGGTGGGGGCAACTTCAACCTCTATGCCTTCCGCGCGCAAAATCGCAGCCGCACTTTCCACATCTTTTACGCGGTGCTTTTTTCGCCGGCCGGAATGTGGGTTATAGAAAAGTGCGGCTTTGCGCATGAGGGGGATTCTATCGGAGTCTTCTACGAATGGAGGTTAATGGTTGTGCAATTCCGCTCTATGCGATTGATCCTTCATTAGCGCAACCGAAATCTCCGGATTGTTCGGCGAGTACCGAATCGGCAAACTTTGCCCCTTCCAAGCAAGAGCCTGCTGGTCGGCCTGCTCCTCGTTCCGCGCGCCGAGTCGAAAACGACCGGAGTAGAAGTTGGTGCCCACCTCATATGAATGGGATAGGTCGCTGAACCACACATTATTCTTGTCCAAGGCGATCGCCATTTCTACATATCCAAATGTCATTGGCCAATGACGAGCGCTCCGCTTCCTCCGCCATACGACCAAGCTGATTGCCCCCGAGAGTGCAAACGGAGTGATACCGAGGAAAAGTCTGAGCCAGAAGATCGGGTCGTCACGCCTTAGCATTTTGCGTGTAATATCTTGACTCACTGGCGAAGAATGCACAAGGCAAGAATCCACCTGCAGACTCCGCCGTCAAGAGTGGCTAGTCAAATCGCTCCGTCATGCTTATTTCCCTCCCATCTTTCGCCAAGATCAACCTCGGGCTCCGCATCGGCTCGCTGCGGCCGGACGGATTTCATGACCTGCGCACCGTGTATCAGACGATTGCCCTGAGCGATCTGATTGGCGTTTCCATCGGGCGCGGCTCCGGAATTGAGATTTGCTGCGAAGATTCGCGCGTCCCAACCGATTCGACGAATACCTGCTTCAGAATCGTCGAACGCGCCATGCACGCACTCAAAGCCCGCGGCCGGGTCGTGATTGAAATTGAGAAGCGGCTTCCGGTGCAGGGCGGCTTGGGTGGCGCTTCTGGAAACGCCGTCACCGCGCTGCTCGCACTCGAGCGCGCACTGCGAAAGAAACTGCCTGCAGCCGAGCGATTGCGGATTGCCTCCGAAGTCGGTTCCGACATCCCTCTATTTTTGATAGGCGGAACTGTGATCGGAGTCGGACGCGGCGAGGAAGTTTACCCCCTGCCTGATCTGCCGTCGATGCCGTGCGTCATCGCCCTGCCTGATGTGGCCATCTCCACACCAAAAGCCTTCGCTGATTGGGACAAGTCGTGTGGCGCGGGCGGGGGCGCCCGCGAAGAGGCATCAGGAACACTCGTCGATACTGCCAGGTTATCTAAAACCCAAGACGCCACCGTCCTCGGGAAAACCAGCACGATCAGGGAGGGCACGGCTTTTAGCCGTGCCGAACCGTGCCAACATAATAGGGCTTTAGCCCCTCAGGCATCCGCCGAGCACAGCTCGGCCCGGACGGGCGAGGGCGCCCGTCCCCACATGGCCACTGCCTCCCACATGCTCTCTCCTAAATTGACGCCATCTAATCACTCCGATAGAATGTTGAAGTTCAGTCGTGAGATTTCTGCGTGGCTGAATGCGGCGCCGAGTAGCGGTGGCCGCAGATCCGGTGTCTCCGCTAGAGGCGGAGGCCGGGCCGAGAACCCACTGCTCGACCTTGTCCGAACCGGGATTGAAAACGACTTCGAAAGAGTCGTCTTCCCTAAGTATCCCGAATTGCTTAAGGTCAAGCGTGTGCTCGAAAAAGCTGGCGCGCGGTATGCGTCGCTCTCCGGCTCAGGCTCGGCGATTTACGGATTGTTCGATTCCCAGCAGAAAGCTACGACCGCAGCAAAAAAGCTGATCCAGCAAGGAACGCGGGCGCTGATAACGAGCACCTTGACGCGGCGGCAGTACTTGAAAGCTTTTAGCCGTTAGCTCTTAGCCATTAGCTTGGAGCTTCGCGGTTTTAAGGTTAAGCTAAAGGCTAAAAGCTAACAGCTAAGGGCTGAGTTCACTGGGCCGTCGACTAATGGTAGGTCAAGTGCCTTTGGAGCACTTTGTCTAGGTTCGAATCCTAGCGGCCCAGCCAGAAAAGCAGTCGTTTGTCGTCGGTCATTGGTCGTCGGCCAATCAACGCGAGGCTGAGTTTGGCGGACGACGCACGACCCAGGACGCACGACGAATTTGCAAGCTAACGGCTAAAAGCTAATTGCTAAGAGCTGACTATGGCTACTCTCGCTACCGCGACCGAAAAGAAGATGAGCCCAGACGAGAAGCACGAACGCAAGCCGCATCGCGCCCGTGTCGACGACAAATTCAAAGTCTTCTGCGGTACGGCCAACCAGCCGCTCGCGGATGAGGTCTGCGCTTTTCTCGGGATGACGCGCGGCCAGGCCTTTCTGAGACGGTTCGCCGACGGCGAGGCTTATGTACAAATTCAGGAGAACGTGCGCGGCGCGGACGTATTTGTCATGCAGCCGACTTGCCGTCCGGTCGACCTGCACTTGATGGAACTGCTATTGATGATTGACGCCTTAAAACGAGCCTCGGCTAGGCGCATCACTGCTGTGATCCCGTACTACGGCTATGGCCGCCAGGACCGGAAGGATAAGCCGCGGGCGCCGATCTCCGCCAAGCTGGTGGCGGATTTGCTGACCACCGCAGGCGCCGACCGCGCGCTGCTGATCGATCCGCACGCGCCCCAGATTCAGGGCTTTTTCAATATTCCGGTGGACCATCTGTTCGCTTCTCCAGTGCTTGTCGATCACTTCAGAAAGTTGAACCTGCCGAATCTGACGGTGGTTTCGCCCGACGCAGGCGGTGTGGAGCGAGCCAGGTTTTTCGCTAAGAAAGTCGACGCCGCTCTCGCCATCGTCGACAAGCGCCGCGTAGAAGCTAATGTCGCTGAAGTGATGAACGTAATCGGAGATGTGCGCGGCCGCACGTGTTTGATCATCGATGACTTGATTGACACCGCAGGTACATTGGTGAAAACCGCCAGCGCGCTGATGGAAAACGGCGCCAGTCAGGTCTACGCGTGTGCCTCCCATCCGGTGCTTTCGCCTCCGGCGGTGCAGAATATTTCCGAGTCTTGCATTAAAGAAGTCGTGGTGACTAACACCGTTCCGTTATCTGCCGAAGCTGAGGCCGCAAAGACCCAATTCGGCGGCAAGATTACAGTTCTTTCCATCGCTGGGTTGATCGGACGCGCCATCCAGTCGATTCATGAAGAGACGTCCGTGAGCAAATTGTTCTTATAGGAATTACACATATGCCTACAGCAGCACCAGATAAGAGTCTGTTAGAAGCCCAGCCCCGCGAAGCCGGAACCAAAAATGACGCTCGTCGCGTGCGTCGGGAAGGCAAGATTCCCGCTGTGGTCTACGGCGCCGGCAAACAGGCGCTCACAGTGAGTGTCGATCCCCGCCAGGTCTCGCGCATTCTGCATTCGGAGACCGGGCACAACACGGTTTTCGATCTGGCCATGGACGGCGAACGCACGAAAGCCATGATTGTCGATTGGCAATATGAGCCCATCAAGGGATCGCTACTTCACATCGATCTGAAGCGCATCGCCATGGATAAGAAGTTGACGGTCAACGTGCCCATCGAATTGGTCGGCGAACCGGCGGGCGTGAAGCAACAAGGCGGCATTCTCGAACAGATCACGCGTGAAGTCGAAGTTGAGTGCTTGCCGGGCGACATTCCGCACGCCATCGAGCTAAGCGTTTCAGAGCTCGTTTTCGGAACGGTGCTGCGTATCTCTGATCTGCCGAAGAACGACAAGGTCAAGTACCTCAGCGATCCGGAGCAGCCGGTGGCGCACGTCATCACCATCAAGGAAGAAGAAGTTCCAGCTGCGGACGCGGTGGCTGGCGAGGCTGCTGCTGCCCCTGCCGAACCAGAAGTCATAAAGAAGGGTAAGCAGGAAACGACCGAAGAAGGCGCCGCCGAGCCTGCGAAACCGGAAAAGGCCGAGAAGAAAGAGAAGAAATGAGGAACCGCCGTCCGTCGTCCGTCGTCCGTCGTGCGCCGGGATCACTGGGCACCAGTATTGGATTTTGCGAACGACCAACGACGTGCGACGTGCGACGAATTAAACCGGCGTGAAGCTGATTGTTGGACTTGGCAATCCGGGAATTGAATATCAGTTCACGCCGCACAATTTGGGTTTCCTGGCCGTCGATCGCATTGCCAACGATCAAGGTGTGGAAGTCCGAAACCGGCAGTGCCGGGCGTTGACAGCGCGCACGACCATCGGGCAGGAACAGATTGTCCTGGCAAAGCCCGAAACGTTCATGAACTTGAGCGGCGTGTCGGTCAGGGAGTTGGTTGAAAAGCTCGAGATCAGGCCGGAAACAGACCTGATCGTGATTTACGACGAGCTTGATCTGCCATTGGGGTTGCTCCGTATTCGTGAGCGCGGCAGTTCGGCCGGGCACAACGGCATGAAGTCGATTATCGGTTCGCTCGGGACGCAGGAATTTTTGCGAATCAGAATCGGCATCGCGCCAGAGAAGAAAATTTTGAAGCCGTTTCGCAAGGCGCAATTGAAGCACGTAGATGAAGCGCTCGACGCGGCCGCAGAAGCAGTGAAAGTAATTGTGACTGAGGGCAGGGCGGCGGCAATGAACCGGTTCAACCGGAAGCCGGATCTGCCAGAAAAAGAAGGTTCGAGCGGCTAGTTCAGCCGTATGTGATAACGCAAATTCGCTAGCGGCTAAGAGCTAAAAGCTAGCAGCTGGTTTTGGAGAGTGCAATGAATCGTACTTACGAACTGATGTTTATTGTCCGGCCTGACATGACGGAAGAAGACCAGGACAAACTGATTTCGACGCTGGAAACAGCCGTCACTTCCTCTGGCGGGCAAGTCAAGAACATGGAGAAGATGGGAAAGCGCCGTCTCGCCTACACCGTCCGCAGATTTCATGACGGCATGTATATGCTGCTCACCTTTGAAGGCAGCGGTGGGCTGGTTCACGAACTGGAGCGGCGCCTGCGCGTAAGTGAACCGGTGATCAAGTTCCTCAGCGTGCGCATCGATGAGGAACAAAAGCGACTGAACAAGGTCAAGGCCATTCGCGATTCCAAGCGTAAGGCGCCGCCGGCAACAGCAACCGCAACTCCCGAACCTGCGGGAGAAGCACCGGCAGTGACGGCATAAGAAACTGTCGTTGGTCGTTCGTCGCGCGTCGTTGGCAAAACCTCAGCCACGAAGCGACGGGCGACCGATGACTTGATCGCCGAGGGGCCAACGACCAATGACGAACGACCAACGACGTATTTTGAATTTTAAGGAGCACCATGGCTGACGAAACAAGAACATCATCCGGATCCGATTCCCACAGCGGAGAGCGGCGTCCACCCCGCCCCGGCGGACGCGAAGGCGGACCGGGCGGACGGAAATTTTTCCGCCGCAAGAAAGTCTGCAAATTCTGTGTCGAGAAAATCGACTCGATCAACTACAAAGACGTTCGCCTGCTGGCGCAATTCGTTGCCGAAAGCGGCAAGATCGTCCCCCGTCGTCTGTCTGGCGTGTGCACGCCGCACCAGCGCCGCCTCAGTCTGGCGATCAAGCAAGCGCGCAACATCGCATTGCTGCCATTTGCCGGCAGAGCAGCATAAAAAAGCGGGCCACAGATTTTTCGGGATCACACGGATTTCATTTTATTCTTCATCCGCGTAAATCCGTGCAAATCGGTGGCCGAACTGAATCTTCAAAACGGAGTCAATCATGGAAGTCATTCTCAAAGAAGATGTCGCGAAGCTCGGCTCACGCGGAGACGTGGTGAAAGTCGCCGAGGGATATGGACGCAATTTTTTGCTGCCGCATCGGCTGGCCATCGAGGCTAACGACGGCAACAAGAAAGTCATCGAGCAGATGCGCGCCGCGTCCGTACGCCGGTCCGCTAAAGAAAAAGCCCAGTCGGAAGAACTCTCCAAGCAGCTCGAAGGCGTATCGCTACAATTTCAGCGCCGCTCGGGCGAGCACGATCAGCTTTTCGGATCGGTCACATCCGGCGACTTGGCGGACGCGCTGGCCAAGAAAGGTTTCAACATCGATCGCCGCAAGATCCAGCTGCACGAGCCGCTGAAGACGGTCGGCGACTTCACCGTTCCGGTGAAGCTGCACAAAGATGTGACCGCGCATTTGAAAGTCGTGATCGAAAAAGAAGCTGTCGAACAGTAAACCTTCATTCCTAGATTGTGGTGCTACGGGCGTCCTCGCCCGTAGCATTCCCGAACAATTTTCATCCCGACACAAACCTGTTCCCGGGCACGATGTATCGCAGCGGCATATCCGCCGCCTTTTTGATCCCGATTCGTTTGGTGATCAGCACCTCAGGCGGTGCCGCGCCGTCATCGGCAATGTAAAGATCCGATCGCGAAGAAGTCAGATCTTTTCCATTATCGCGTTCGCGTGTGATCCCGAACGCTGCAGCCAGCCTGCCCGGACCTCGTGTGAGCCTGCGCAGATCAGAGTTCTCGTCAATGCCGCGCAATTTGAACATGGCTTCCATTCCGCGAATCGGCTCGACTGCGCGAAACAGAATTCCACCGGGGGTTCCCTCTGGAAGGCAGGAGACGTTCAGACAGTAATGGTTGCCGTAAATGAAATACACGTACGCGTATCCCGGCGGACCAAAAAGAACAGCGTTGCGTGCCGTCTTTCCAATCGACGAGTGAGCCGCCGCATCCTCGACGCCAAGATACGCCTCGACCTCAACGATTCGTCCGGTCAGCAGCCTGCGCCCATCGCGCCGAACAAGAATTTTGCCAAGCAAGTCCGGCCCCACCGATCGCGGATCGCGGTCATAAAAACTACGCGGAAGGACGCGAAGTGTCGATTTCATGCGGTAGTCATTCTAGCTTCGAAAAAAAGCCGCTTTCAGCAACACAGTTCCAGAATAAACTCAATGCCCGACTATGTGGGGACAGCCGCCCTCGGCTGTCCGGCGAGCGAAGCTCGCTTTCGCCAGCATCCACAAATTCACGCTTAAATCCCGCCCTGCTCCCCATGCCATAATGAACATCGGAGATCACGAATTTTGGCCTGTGCGATTTGCGAAAAACGTAAAGAAAAACGCTTCTGTCCCGCGATTCACGGGCGCATCTGCCCGCAATGCTGCGGCGAGCAGCGCGAAGTCACCCTCGACTGCCCCAGCGAATGCGTTTATCTGCAACAAGCGCGGCAGCATGAGGAGCCGCGCCCCATCGAACAACTAGACCAGAACGATCTGTTTCCCAACGTCGAGATAGGCCAGCAGTTCCTCTACGAGCAGGAGCACCTGATCCTCGGCTTGAGCTATGCGCTGGCGAAGAGCGCACAAGTTGACCGCGGCATTCGCGACTCGGATTTGGTTTCGGTCTTAGGCACATTGGCCCACAATTACGAAACTTTGGCGGGATCAGGCTTGCACTACGAAACGCCGGTTACCAACCTCGCGCACCAGACGGTCGCTTCCGAAGTTCAGAAGATGGTCAAAGAATATCGCGAGGCCGAGCAGAAGCATGTGGGTTACAGCCGATTGCGCGACTCTGATGTGTTCGTGGCTTTAGTTTTTCTGCTGCGGATGGCGCATACCCGCACCTCAGGGCGCCCAAAGTCCCGCGCGTTCATGGATTTTCTTTTCCGTCAGTTCCCCGAACCGCAATCGGCGCTTGCCGCATCGCAAGAGAGCAGCCGCATTATCGTTCCGTAAATCAAAATCTAACCACAGAGGGCACCGAGTTACACAGAGGTTTCACAGAGATAGATCGCTCATCCCGCCACTATCTTTTTGACTAACTGCCCTGCAGGCAATGCGTCGCGCAATTCGCGAATCGTACGTTTGAAAACCGGATGCCGTGCGTCCGGCGCAATTTCCGCAAGCGGCTCTAACACGAAACGCCGTTCATGCAATCGCGGATGCGGCACCGTCAAAGACGGTAGTTCTATCACCGAACTGCCGAACAGCAGAATGTCTATGTCAATCGTGCGCGGAGCCTTTGGCTGCCGTCGTTGCCGTCCCATGCTCTGTTCGATGTTCAGAATTGCCGCGATCAACTGGCGCGGCATCTTCTCGGTATCGAGCTTGACCACACAGTTCAAAAACCAGGGCTGCGGACTGGTCTCGACCGGTTCGGTTTCGTAAAACGAAGACGCCGCCACTACATTTCCTAGTTCTCCAAGCTTTTCGATGGCGGCATTGAGGTTCGCCGCGCGATCACCCACGTTTGAACCCAGCGAAAGATAGACGACTTTGTGCATCCTGATTTAG
This sequence comes from uncultured Acidobacteriota bacterium, assembly GCA_963702345.1. GTDB lineage: Bacteria > Acidobacteriota > Terriglobia > Terriglobales > Acidobacteriaceae > Gp1-AA145. Next base: position 1,050,767 of record CAVPCD010000019.1, read on the forward strand.
TTTGCGGTTTTCGCGGATTGGTTTCCAGAAAAAAAGCGCTGCGGAGGGAATCCAGTTTGCAACTTGGCTGGCGGTTGGGTTCGAGCCATGCTTCTTACACGTACTTTTATGCTTCCAGTCGAAACCAAAATCGATCGCGCCCAGCGCCTGCTTCGGATGATTGAGCAGGATGCGCCGCTATTGGCGGTCCGCGTAGCTCCATTGTCACGGGAATGCCAGGAATCAGCCATGTCCCACGCCAAAAGCCTGGCTGCGTTGACCCGCAAAGAGCTTCAACGGCTGATGAAGGAAAAGGCGGTCACCGAATCCGGCGATCTGGTACCGCAAGCCGCTGACTAGTTCGCGCCCTGCATCTCTGCCCGTATTTCATGGTGGGGGTGATCTTCCGCCGGCTCTTCTGCCAAGGTCGTCTCTTCCCACAACGTGCGATCACGCAGCAGGCGCGAAACCAGTGCAGTGTGCATGGCGTGGCCAGCGCGATCGGCGACCACCCGGCCTAATATGCGGCGTCCGAGCAATGCCAGATCGCCGATCAAATCCAGAATTTTGTGACGCACGAATTCGTCGTCAAAACGCAGCGGCGGGTTCACGAGGCCATCGCGCGTAAGCACCAGCGCATTTTCGCTCGATGCTCCGCGAATCAATCCCTGCTGCCGCATGGCCTCAGCTTCGTGCAGAAAACCAAAAGTGCGCGCGGGTGCTATTTTTGCAACATACTGCCCATTCGTCAGCTCGAGCGTGAAGGTCTCGCGACCGATCATAGGATGGGGAAAATTAATCTTGTAGGAAACTGAATACGTCTCCGCCGGGTAAACCCCGATAAATTTATTGCCTTCGCGAAATTCTACTGGGCGACGAATTCGAATATAAGTCCGCGGGCGCCGTTGTTTTCGAACTCCGGCTTTCTTGATCAGATCGATGAAAGGCTTGGCGCTGCCATCGAGGATAGGTAGTTCCAAGTTGTCGAGTTGGACGATGGCGTTATCGATACCCATGCCCACGAATGCTGACAGCAAATGTTCCGTGGTGGAAATCAGCACGCCCTTTTTCATCAAGCTGGTGGCGTAGCTCACGCGAGCGACGTTCTTGCCAACGGCTTCAATTTCGAAGCCGTCAAGATCCACTCGCCGGAAAATGATTCCCGTCCCCGCCGAAGCCGGCAGAATCTGCAGGCTCACCGGCGCTCCTGAATGCAGGCCGACACCTTGGCAGCTGGCTGCCACGCGAACTGTTTGTTCAGTTATCAGAGATTTCCCTGATTCAACGGTAACAGCCCAAGGCCAAAGTCGTATGTGGCAATTTCACCACACTTCGTGGCGAAATTGGCTTATATTTCACCTTTAACTAACTTATTTACATAGATTTACAAAGACACGCTTGGTGCCGTCAAGGCGTCAGCAACTGAAGTTCAGTGCCTTTTGGATGAATTCGCGGCTTGTGGATCAAACAATGTATCGCTCAGGTTCTGGTTGTAGCTCGCATTGGTCAGAAAAGTCTGGGCTGACATTTCGCCGTTGAACATCCGGGTAGTATCGAACGGCGTCATGATGTTCTGAACTGGACGGTAATTGTCGAAAATTTCATCTTCCACGTTCCGCTCTTTGTCGGCAGGATCGCGCCAGGAGAAGCTCTTCTTCACCGGCAGGTGGGTGTTGATGTCGATGTTCAAGGTGACTGCCTCGTTTTTGTTATTCATGATGGTCACTTGGTCGGTCTCTTTTTGAGAAGCCACATTTTGGCCCTCGTAAAAGAGCGCCACACCGGGTTGGTTCAGCCACTGCCGCAAAACCACATCCAGCGCGTAATGACGGCGCCGCATATACGGATCCAGCTCTTCTTTGTGTTCTAACGGGCGCACGCCTTTGTAGGTGATCTCAAAACCCTTTTCGCCGGTATAGATCTGAATGACGTCGCGCTTTTTCGTGAACTCGACCCGCTCCTTGTCCGGAAACTTTTTGAAACGCCAGAACACAGTGCCCAAACTGTTGGGTTCGCCGTGATGAAAGCTGTATCCACGGCCCTCCGATTTCATGTCAGTGATGGTCAAATAGGCTTGCCCGCCAAGCGCCTGGATGGCCTGATCGAGGATCTGCTTGGCCTTTTGAGCGTTCGCCTGATCATTTGGAATTGACTGTGTAGGCGGAGAAGCGGCAGGAGAGTCCGCGTCGTTCGGGCCGTTGGGAGGCTTGTCTTGCCCGAAAGCAAACGCGGTCAGAAGTAGTGCGATGAGTGCATATTTCATTCTCTAGTTATATTAGACGCACTCAGGCGGTAGTGAGCTGTCCGGGTCAGCCAACCAGTACCGCCCCGCCATTCACGTTAAAAATCTCGCCGGTGATAAAGCCCGCATGCGGAGTGCACAGGAACAAAATCGGCCCGGCAATTTCTTCCGGCGTGCCCACCCGTCCCATGGGAATCGGCCGCAAGACTTCCTTCGCGATCGCCGGATCATCCAGCGACGGGCGCGACATGTCGGTATCAACCCATCCCGGGGCCACGGAGTTGACGTGAATGTGTTCGCGGGCAAGTTCCAGCGCCAAGCTCTTGGTTAGGCTGATGAGCGCGCCCTTGCTGGCCGAGTAATCGCAGTGGAAGGCTTCTCCCCGCTGGCCTGACGTTGAACTGATCAATACAATATGCGCCGGAGATTTCGCGCTGGCGTGCTTCTTCATCTCGATCACGGAATGCTTGACCAGCGCAAACACCGAGTCCAGATTGATCGCCAAAGTTCTGCGCCAATGGTCGTCGCTCATTTTGTCGATTGGAATATCTTCGGCGGGCCAAATGCCGTGGTTGGCGACCAGAATATCGAGCCGCCCGAATCGCTTGATGGTTGCAGCCACCAAATCTGGCGCGCTTTTAGTTCCTTCCAGATTGCAGGCGACCGCCGCGCATTGCTTGTCGCCGCACTCGCGAACCAGCTTTTCGGCTGTGGTCTGAGCTTTTTCATAATTGAACATCACGCGTGCGCCCGCTTCGACAAACATCCGCACCGTGGCCGCGCCAATTCCTCGCGACCCGCCGGTGATGAGCGCAACTTTACCATCCAAAGAAAGGGATACAGGCATGGGGAAATAGTTTCGGGTAAGGAACGTGAATTTAGCAAGTCGCGGGGAGTAAAACCCGGAATCTGCTAACCGATGTTCGGAAAGCTGCGCTCCGACTTCAATTCACGCGCGAGAATGCGCACCAGCATGCCGTCATACTTTGTCCCGCTGCCACGTTCCAGTTCGGTGATGGCTTGTTCGCTGGTCTTTGCCGGCGTAAGCGTACGGTCGCTGGTCAGGTTCACGTAAGTGTTCGCTACGGTAATAATCCGCCCCCACAAGGGCACAGCATCTCCCTTGAGTTCCCCGGGAAAGCCGGTGCCGTCCAAGTGCTCATGATGGCACTCCACCGCCTTCTTGATGCGGTCAGCGCCCGGCATTGTGGCCAGCACTTCGCCCGCGAACAGGGGGTGGTTCTTCAGCAGGTCGAATTCTTCCTGGGTGAGCGAGCCTTGTTTGTTCAACACCCGCTCGGGCACAAACATTTTGCCCAGGTCATGCACTCGCCCGGCAAAGCTGAGCTCCCGAATATCCTCTGGCGGCAGGTTGAGCGCGCGTCCAATCATTTCGCAATATTGGGCGACGGCTTCACCGTGACCTGACGCGTGCAACTCTCTCGACTCCGCGGCGCGCGCCAGCGTCTCGATCGAATCCCGCAGTGCAATGCCTTCTTTGTCTTCCGGGTTCACAGAGAGCTTACGTAAAGTACCGACTAACTCTTCCAGGTGCTCCGGGCCGGTGCGTTCGCGTTGCAAAAATCCTTCGATGTACCCGGACACCAGTTGCCGCTGCAGCGCTCCGCCTTCTTCGTGTTCGAACTCTTCTGCGGTTGAAACCCGGTCGCCGCCGGCTTTCTTCGAGATATACATCCCCATGTCGGCAACCCGAATAATGCTTTCCGCAGAAAATCCGTGCACTGGAAAACTGGCCACGCCAAAGCTGCCGGTAATTTTGTGTTCGCTCAGCATGGGATCCGTAGCCAGCCACAAGCGCAGTCTCTCGGCTAGAATTTGCGCCTGCTCCACGCCGGTTTCAGGCATCAGGATGATGAATTCATCGCCGCCATAGCGTGCAACCACGTTAGATTGCCGGCACTTGTTCTCCAGCAACCGCCCCACGCGGGCCAGCACCAGGTCGCCTTCCAGGTGGCCGGTCGTGTCGTTCACTTCCTTGAACTTGTCGAGGTCAACCAGTACCACCGAGAACGGCCGGCCCGAGCGTGAAGCCCGCTTCCATTCGGAAGACAGCGCCTCCCAGAAAAATCGCCGCGTCTTGATTCCGGTTAAGCCGTCGGTGATCGACTGCTGCTGCAGTTTCTGGAACACGAAAGAGTTGTGCAATGCCGTCGCCAACAGGTCGGCGAGTGTGTTCATTACCAGGACGTCATCATCGGCAACAGCGCGCTCCGATTCGCTCTCCACGTTGAGAATTCCCATCAGCGTGTCGCCGTAGGTGATCGGCATGCAAAGCACAGTTCGCGACGTCGGCAGCAGCGACTGCAATTGGCCGGGCTCGGCCGTGTGCAACAGCGCAGTCTCTCCAGTGCGGGCAACTCGGCCAATGATTCCCGTCCCAAGCGCAATCTTTTTGCCCTTCTCATGCGCAGTGGTCCCGGCTTCGGCCCGTATCTCGATTTCTTTGGTTGCATAATCCAAAATGCCGATCCCGATGTGATCAAAGCGGAAATTCCTCTGTATGTGGCCCACAATTTCCGCCAGCATCTGCTCGGCGTCTTCGCTGGAAATTGCCGTCTTTGAAACACTGTTCAAAAATGCAAATTGGCGCGAGCGGCGTTGTTCCTCGGCGAACAACCGAGCGTTCTCGATAGCCACCGAAACCTGTCCGGCAGCAGTTTTTAAAACTTCCAAATCGCGTTGTTCAAAGACGTACTCGCGGCTGGTGCTCGTGGCTGACATCACCCCGGTCGCTTTTCCGTTTACCAGAATCGGCGCACCGCAAAATGACTTCGCCGGGCCCTGCGGAACCAGGGTCACGCCCAGACGCTCCAGCGCCCGCTCCATGTCCGAACGGATCAGCAGCGGCTGTCCGGTGCGGAGGATGTACTCGGTCAAACCGTTGTCGGATTTGCGCTGACGTTTGGGCAGCACCTGGCCTTCTTCAACTTCCAGTTCGTACACAATGCGATCGCCATCCTGAAAGGTGACCTGAAAGTTAGAGGTGTCAAAAATCTGTCCCAGTTCTTTTTGTACCGTGCGCAACACCTCGGCCTGATTCAATCGCGAGCTGATCGCCTGGCCGATTTGCGTTAGTAGCTGGTATTCCTTGGTGCGCCGTTGCGCGTCGTGCATGACGACGTAATTTTCCAGCGTCAAGCCAATTTGCAAGGCCAGACCAATCAAAAGCCGCAGGTTGGAATCGCCGAACAAGCGCCGCTCGGTGTGGGGAAAAAGTATTACGCCGAAGTTGTGTTCCCGGGTTTGGAGACTTACGGCAGTCGCATTGCGGATGTTTTCCGCCACAACCGATTCACGGAATTGCTCAAACCGACCGCCCGGGAAAGCGGGCAGCGGCTCCGGCATTTCAGGAAGATTGCGGAACGAAACAAATCCCCCGCGCCGGTATGCCAGTTCGCAAACGTATTCCCCGGCTCCGGTGGCGTCTAACTTCGCCGCGAAATCAGGCGAGAATCCCAGTTGCACCGAAGGTAACACTCCCCGCCAGCGTTCCGAAATACAAATCGCCGCGCGGGTCGTCGGCAGCGGCGCGACCAACCGGTCCAAGATTCTTTGCATGCTCGGCGCCAGATCGTTTGCCGAAAGCAGGCGCATCGGGTCGACATCGAGCTTCGAAAACGCCAGCGCATTCTCCTGCACCGCGTTGCGCTCGTTTTCGAACAGGACCATTACCATCGCCAGTCCGAGCATCATCTGGGGAATGGGTCCAAGAAGATCGCCGCCGAACATGTGTACCGATTTCAGCTGCCCGAAGGTGGTCAATACCGCCCACAGCGCCAGTGAGAACGAAAGCAACCGGAATGCAATTGAGCCTCTGCGCCGGGCTGTGCGGTAAAAATCAAGAGAGCTGTAGCCGAGTATGAGGGCCACCACCAGCTCGAAGGGATCGAACTTGAGCCCGAGCACGAAAGACTGCGCTTGCAGCGGATGAACGGCGCGCACCACGGAAAAACCCACTCCCACTGCCGCCACCACAATTTCGTACCAGCGCAGCCTGAACGCTTCACGCCGCTCCGACGTAGTCAGCCGTTTTGTTAGGCGGGTTGAGACTAGAATGGCGAGCGCCATCGTCACCAGCAGCAATGACGACAGGAACACAATAGGTGCGCGCAGGCCCGATACCGCAGACCAGGCATCCAGCAGAAAATGCAGCGTATATGCCGCCCACGCCATTTGCCAGGCGCGGAAATACGGTTGCCGGCTCTGCTCATGCAGATATGTGAACAGCAAAAAAAGCAGGCAGGCCACTAATCCCGGTAAAATCGCGGTACTGATAAGAATACTGTTCATTATTTGACCGACACGTGTCTCTGGGTCAGTCTGCGCGGGGAAACGCCGGCCTCTATGCTTTCATATGTTGTCTTTGAAAACAATAGTTTTAGCCCCCGCAGTAATGTCTTTCGCCGCAAGAGACCCTAGTCTTTTGTGTAACTTGACGGTGGTTCGCGATGCCCCTTAACATCCAGATTGGTTACTAAAGGAATGCCTTCACCGCCATTTTCAGTTGCACACCAATCCACCCCACCCCGGGTCCGTTTTGCCCCTTCTCCGACCGGTTATTTGCATGTGGGCGGAGCCCGTACCGCACTCTTCAACTGGCTGTTTGCCCGCCATTTCGGGGGCACACTAGTTCTGCGGATCGAAGATACCGATCTCGAGCGCTCTACCGCCGAAATGGTCGAGGGCATCCTGCAGGGAATGCAATGGCTGGGCATTAACTGGGATGAAGGCCCTTATTACCAGACTCGGCGAACCGATCTTTATCGCGCAGCAGCCGCAAAGCTGATCGAGTCCGAGGCTGCGTACTATTGTTTTTGCAGCAAAGACGAACTGGAGCGCCGACGCGCCAAAGCCGCCGAGGAAGGCCGCCCGCCGAAATATGAAGGAACTTGCCGCAAGCTGAATGCTGCCGAAACTCTGCGAAGAAAATCAGCCGGAGAAGCTGCAGCGGTGAGGTTCGCTATACCTGAAGGTGGCAGTACCTCGTTCGATGACGCCGTTTTCGGCAAAGTCGAGTTCGCCAACAGCGAGCTTGAAGATTTCGCCCTTTTGCGCTCCGACGGCAGCCCTACCTATCACCTGAGCGTGGTTGCAGATGACATCGATTTAAAGATCACTCACATCATTCGCGGCGCCGATCACATTTCGAATACCCCCAAGCAGGTGTTGCTCTACCAGGCACTCGGCGCGACCATGCCGGTATTTGCTCACGTTCCGTTGATTCTCGGTCCCGATAAGACGCGGCTCAGCAAGCGTCATGGCGCGACCAGCGTCATGTCTTATCGCGAGGAAGGTATCGTTCCGGAAGCATTCCGCAATTTTCTGGCGCTGCTGGGCTGGACACCGCCAGAAGGCACTCAAGAAGTTCTGGGCGACTCGGAACTCACCCGCCTGTTCAGCCTTGACGGCATTTCCCGCTCGAACGCCGTCTTTGATCGCGCCAAGCTGGACTGGTTCAATGCGGAATACATCCGCGGCTATTCCGCCGAAAGGCTATTGCCACTCATCGAGGAAGAATGGAAGAAAGTTGGCCTCAATCCCGCTCGTCCCGACCGCGAGTGGCTGCTTTCGACTATTGAATTATTAAAGCCTCGTGCGCGAAGTTTGAAAGATTTTGCCGGATCGTTCCGTGCATTCTTCGTCGACGATTTTGATCCCGATCCCGCGGCGGTAGACAAATTTCTTCAGGTCGAAAATGTTCGCAAACTTTTGATTGAACTGGGCGGACGTTATGCAGGATCCGACAATTTCAGCGAGCAGGAAACCGAAAAGGTCCTGCGCGACTTCGCGGCTGAAAAAGGCGTGAAGGCAGGAGCGCTGATCAACGGTGCGCGGGTAGCATTGACCGGCCAAGCCGTGGCGCCAAGCTTGTTCGCAGTTATGGGTGCTTTGGGACGCGACACCGTAATCGCCCGCTTGAAAAATGTCGAGAACCTGGTTACCCGTTCGATGCCGGCAAAAATCTGATCAGCTGTGCACGTGCGGGCTCTGCGCGGGATTTTTCTTTTTTGGTCCTTGGCCCTTCAATATTTTGACCTCGAAAGTCACCGGCAGTTGCTTGGGCGGATAGCAGGCGGCATTGTCACATGCCTGATATTTCAAGAATCCGTGAATGGCATATTTCGCGGGCAGCACGTTGTGCAGGGGCCTTACCGTTACTCCAACTTCAAAATCTCCACTGTAAACGCTCAGCTTGTCGTTGGGAGCGAACGGAAAGCTGCGGTCCTGGCCGGCAGGATACGTGATTCGTCCGATGACAATGTCGGTGGGCGCGTCCAGCTTCAGTTCTGTCTTTTTTAGATACTCTTGCTTGGGCTGGTTGGAATTAATGTGGAAGCCGCGCGCGACCCGAAATTGCAGATCCACAGTGCCGGGGCTTCCCCGATCGATGTTGGTCAGCGCCGCTGGAGCCATACTCACCCAGGCTTTGGTTCTTTCAATATCTTGGGGACGCGCTGCGATCGACATCAGCAAAACTACGCCAGCGCAGAGGATTCGATTCATCACTTCGTTGCCACCTGCTGGCCCAAAGCCTTTTCAATGTTGGACTCGATCTCCGAGCGACTGACTAGCCCGAAAGCATGGTCAATCACTTTTCCATTGCGGCTGATGTAAAAAGTCGACGGCAGGTATTCAATTCCGCCATATTCGGTGCCAACTTCTTCTTTCCCAATCAAGATGGGATAATTCACGCCCATTTTTTCCGCGAAAGCAGCGATGTCCTTGGGGCTGCCATCGTCCATCGCCACGCCGATCACCTGCAAGCCCTGCGGCCCGTATTTTTTCTGCAGGTCGACGAACCACGGCATCTCCACTTTGCAGGGTTCGCACCAGGTCGCCCAGAAATTCAGCAATACCGCTTTACCCTGGAAGTCGGACAGCTTCATCGTCTGACCTGCGGTTGTGGGTAAAGAAAAATCTGGCGCAGCTTTCCCTTGTAACTTCCCTGGAGGAACGACGCCTGCATGGTGAACTCGTTGAATGCCAAATACCAACATGATCGAGATCACCATCGCAACCACAATCAGAACAATAGGATCACGTCTCACAAAACTCCTTTACAGAACAAAACGGTTGAAGTACGAAAAATAGTGCGCCAGCAAAGTAAACCTTCCGAACACCAGCAGCACACCCAAAGCTATCAGCAAGCCTCCACTGGCAACTTCCAACGCATGCATATGTCGGCGAAACCTCCCATAAAACTTGAGGAAACGCTCGATTAGCAACGAGAAAAGCAGAAATGGCACGGCTAATCCCAGTGAATAGATGGTGAGCAGCAAGATTCCCTTACTCACGGAGTCCTGTGCCGATGCCAAAATTAATATGCCCGATAAAATCGGCCCAACGCACGGGGTCCAGCCAAAGGCAAACGCAAAGCCGATCACAAATGCTCCCCAGGCAGTGCTGCCACCTTTGACGTTATGCAGGCGCCGGTCGGAGTAAAGAGCTTTGATCTTGAGAATCCCGGTGAGGTGCAATCCAAACAGGATTATGACTACACCCGCAACCTGCGCCAGCACCGACTTGTACTTGAAGGCAATCTGGCCTACCTCTGTGGCCAGCGCTCCCAGTGTCACAAAGACGATGCTGAATCCAAGAACGAACGCCAGCGAGTTCAGCATCACCTTGCCCATCAAGGCGGTGTTTTGCTCTTTGAGTTCCTCTATGCCCACGCCGGAAATCAACGAAACATATCCAGGCACCAGGGGCAACACGCATGGCGAAAGGAATGAAACCAGGCCCGCCAGGAATGCCGCAATCGGGGTCGGATTCGCCATTTAAGGTTATTGTACCTGCTCAGGCGGAGAGAATCAGTCGATGCTTTTGCGTGAATGTAATTTGTTTGTCTGGTGACTTCGCCCGTTACCTTCGCGGATAAGCCATCCGCACCAGCGTGCGCTCGGCAAAGGGTACGTACAGTAATGCCGCGGTTGCGGCGAACGCCGCGCCAAAGCCGATTCGATCCAGGATCAAAAACGGCGCAATCGCCCATAGTTCATCCAGCGCCAGCAGGGGAACAAAAATCTTCCGGAATTTTTCGCCTAACAGGGCATAGTCGAAGCCCGCCGCTGAGAGCAAATAAAACCGCACTGGAATTCCGACTCCAGCTGTGACCAACACCACAATCAAAATCAGCGGCGAATTCGCATCCGTCCACGAAACTTGCTCGACTCCACGCCAGTGAAAAAGTGCTTCCGAATAAAAAATTAAATACATGATCTGGATGAGGGCAAATAGCGAACGCGTGAGCCCGCGGTGCGTCGTTGGAAGATCTGGCGCAGAGGGTTTGGATTGAACAGCGACCGCTTGCGCCGCAGAGGAGTCGTTCCAACCCACCTCGCCGACAAAGCGGTATCCGCGACGTGCGACCGTCTCCACAAAACGTGGGCGGCCTGCTGAGTCGCCAAGAGTTTCGCGGATCTTGTTGACCGCAGTGTTCAGGCTGTGGTCGAAGTCAACAAACGTGTCGGCGGGCCACAGTTTTTGCCGAATGTCTTCTCTGGAAATTACGGACCCTGCATGCTCGAGCAAAATCGCGAGGACGGCGAACGGCTGGTCTTGCAGTCGAAGCCTGCGGCCTTGTTTGCGAAGTTCACGTGAATCGAGATCCGCTTCGAACCCTCCGAAGCGAGCGATTCGAGTTTTTCTGCCAATCTCAGAAGACGGCGTCGACACGCAGGGTAGTGTACATCAGGGGTGTAAGAGTGGCCATTCATGGCCGCGTTCACTGGGGCAACGTTCTGACGCGAGCTTGAGATCGACCGCGAAAATCATTCAGCGTTGTAAACCGTCTTCCCACCCACGACCGTCCGTAACACGCGAGTCCCCAGAATCTTCTCCGGAGGAATTGCCGTGAGGTCGCGATCGAGCACTACAAAATCCGCCAGCATTCCGGCAGCCAGCGTTCCCTTTTGCTTCTCAGCAAACTCGGCGTACGCGGATCCGGTCGTGTACGCGGCAATCGCCTGCTGGATTGTCAACTTCTGCGCGGGGAAATATTCCTGCTTGCCATCTTCACTCTTGCGTGTGACGGATGCATAGAGTCCGCGAAATGGCGCCACCGGCTCAACCGGATAATCCGTGCCGAACGCCAGCTCCACGCCATGGTTTTCAAATTCCGCCCAGGCGTAGGAATGCGCCGCCCGCTCCGGGCCCAACCGCGACATCGCCCAGTGCATATCCGTCAGTACATGGCTCGGCTGCATAGAAGCAATCACGTTCAGGTCACGAAACCGTTCCACCTGCGCCGGGTTCGTCACCTGCGCATGTTCCACTCGCAGACGATAATTTTCACTTCTATCTTGCGCCTTCACCCCATTGGCATGTGCTGTCTTCTCCGCCTCGGCGAACGCGTCCAGCGCCATTTCGACGGCCTTGTCTCCAATGGCATGAAATCCTAGCTGGAAGCCTGCTTCCACACGCTCCTTAGCCATCTGGTTCAGCTTGGATTGTTCATATTGCGGCAGACCTGAATTTTTCGGATCATCCGTAAATGGCGCCAACATCGCCGACGTATGCGAACCCAGTGACCCATCCATAAATGCTTTCAACATTCCGGTGTGCAGCATCGGATCAGTCTGAGGGTGCGAGTCCCGCATTTGCTTCAGACTTGCCACGGGCTCGTTGAACGGCAGCCACTCGGAGATGCGAACAGTCAGCTTTCCTTCGTTCTCAAGCTGTTCGAGGATCTTGAAATTCGCGCGACTGGCTTCGCCGTTGTCGCCAGAAAAATCCTGTGCCGAAGTCACTCCCGAGCGCGCGATGTCCTGCAAAGCCGCTTCAATCGCCTGCCGGTGCTTTTCCGGCGTCGGTGCGGGGATTAAAGACGCAACCACAGACTGCGCGGTCTCGCGCAATATTCCAGTCGGTTCGCCGTTCGCATCACGCGCGATCTCACCGCCATTGGGGTCCTTGCTGGCAAGCGTCACATGAGCCATTTTCAGCGCCAGAGTATTTGCCAGCGCTACGTGACCATCGATCCGAACCAGAAACACTGGATGGTCAGCTACAACTTGGTCGATGTCCGCGCGCGTGGGAAGCTGGCTGCCTTGCCACAGAGTTTCATCCCAGCCAGAGCCTGTAATCCACTCCTGCGGCTGAGTTGTCTCCAGCCGTTTGCGAAGGCGATCTTGAAATTCCTGCAGCGAGCGCGTCCCGGTCAGATCAACCGTCAACTTTTTGAAGCCCGCCTCGGTCAAATGCATATGCGCGTCATTGAAGCCCGGCATCACAAACCGCCCGTGCAGATCAAGTATTTTGGTCTGCGGGCCCTTAAACTTCAGGACGTCGGCTTCGTTGCCGACCGCCAGGATTTTGTCCTCGCGGACCGCCATTGCCTCTGCCCTTTGCACCGCATGGAAAGAGGAGTCATCCATCACGCCGGTGTAAATCTTGGCGTGAAAGTAAATCGAGTCCGCAGTTGGTTGCGCGACAGTTTGGGCCATCAGGTTGTTTCCGAAGAGGTTCGTTATGAGAAAAGATAAAAAACAGAAGGCTCGCAAGTTCATTTTCCCGCCCCGGCGAGCGCCAGGCTAATAAGCAAACCTCGCGTAAGCCCCAGCGCTCTCCCCGTAGGATCAAACCACTCTTGCAGCGTGTGCGCGCCGCCACCGTTCCCACCGGCGCCAATAGCAATCGCTTCGCGCCCCATGGATATCGGGATGTTGGCATCGGTCGATGCCCGCTGGATTTGCGCGCTATTGCCCAAGTGAAAATCCACGGCGCGCGCGATCTGAATTGCGCGGGCGTTCTGATCCAGTTCGCCGCCCGGCCGGTTGCCAATCGGCACCATCTCCGCCGACAAACTTGCCCGGTAATGCAACGGATCGCGGCGTTGCGGGCTGCGAGCTTGCTCTTCCTGAATGGACTGATCAATCGCGCGCCGCAGCTCCAGGTCGATCCGGTCAATCTCCACTGCCGAACTCGACCGAATATCTACGCGCATGCTGGCCGACTCCGGAATCGAATTGACCGACGTGCCGCCGCGAATCACACCGATATTGAAAGTTGTCTTTGGCGACGACGACACCCGCGTCTGCGAAAAAAGATGGATTGCCCGCCCCAAAGCAACGATCGGATTCGGCGCACCGAAGTCGCTCCACGAATGCCCGCCCGGCCCGCGCACAATCACTTCGAAGCGGCGGCTGCCGAGAGCTTCGGCGACGATCGTGTCAGTGCCGGCGCCGTCCAGCACCAGGCTGGAAACGATCGAATCCTTCCATTCCGATTCAGAAAAAAGATAACGCATGCCGCGCAAGTCGCCTTCGCCTTCTTCACCAACATTCCCGATGAAAAGCAGCGAATCTTCATGCGGAAGGTTAAAATTCTCAATCGTCGCCACAATAGCCAGCAGCGCCGTAACCCCCGCGGCATTATCTGAAATTCCCGGGCCAAATAGTTTGGCCCCTTGCTGGCGGATATTCAGCGGTGTGTTCGCCGGAAAAACCGTATCAATATGTGCGCTGATCGAGACAATTGAATCCCGTCGGCCTTTGCGAAAGCCGCAAACATTTCCAATCTTATCTTTGCTGACTTCCTTGATTCCGAGCGCGCGGAACTGTTCTCCGATCCATGCAGCCCGGGCGCTCTCGCCGAACGGCGGCGCCGGAATGCGCGCCAATTCCATCTGCCAGCGCGCAAATTCAGCCTCCTGGTCGCGAAACCACCGCAACGCCGATTGCACCTCTGGCATGGCGGCCAATCGCGGGATTTCATGCGGCACGGGGGAAGATTGATCGGCAGTCAAAGGGCGCGCTACCTGGGTCATGGAATGGTTCATATTACAACCAATTTCAAATCCATCGAGTCCCCAAACATGCGTCGGGTGCCCCCACCCTTCTCGCGTTTTAGCTGGAGGCTGGGGATTTTGACTTTTTATGTATCACTCCGCACTCTGGTTCGCGCAATGACTTCGGCAACTTGACTGGTTTCACCGCATCTAACTTTTAGAGTAGGCTTGAATCAGGGCTTTCTTGCAATCTATGAAATCAATTCGCATCTTGCTTCCGATGATCGCAGCCGTCATTGCCTTGTCCCTTCCCGCGTTTTCGCAAGAAGGCGCTCTAAGCAACGATCCACCCAAGGGGATGACCTCCGACCAGATCATCCAGAAGTTTGCCGCGAAGGAAAAAGAATTCAAAGAGGCCCGCGACAACTACACCTTCCGTCAGGACGTGAAAGTCCAGACCCTCGATGGCGATACCGTCACCGGCGAATATCGCGAAGTTTTCGACGTCACCTATGACAACCAGGGACACCACCTTGAAAACGTCGTATTCGCGCCACAGAACACGCTCACCGAAGTCCTGATGTCGCCCGAAGATTTGCAGGACATCCGTCACCTGCTGCCCTTTGTGCTCACCTCCGACGAAATACCCGAATACAGCATCCTGTATGTAGGACAGCAGCAGGAAGACGAACTGCATTGCTACGTTTTCGATGTTGCGCCAAAGAAAATCGAAAAGAACAAACGCTATTTTCAGGGGCGAATTTGGGTAGACGACCAGGACCTGCAGATCGTAAAAACATCAGGCAAGAGCGTTCCTGACATTCGCAAAAAGGACAACGAGAACCTATTCCCCAAATTCAGCACCTGGCGCGAGCAGGTCGATGGCCAATATTGGTTCCCGGCTTACACCATGGCCGATGACACCCTCCACTTCCGCAAGGGCGCGTACCAGGACGTTCACATCCGCGAAATCGTGAAGTACACCGATTACAAGCGCTTCGGCAGCAAGGCGACGGTGACATTCCAGGGAGAACAAGCGCCGGAGAAGCCGCAGCCGAAGTAGATTACGAACGATGTTTCTGAAGGCGTCGACTATTCGGACACTTTAGATACCGAGTGCGAAAGCGCTGATCGATTAGGAGTTGTTGCATACATGAGATCATGGGTAAGGCCATTCAGGTTTCGCAGACGGTAGTTCTACCCCCCCGTGTTGGCGCAATAAGTCCTGAACGCGGTCGTACCCTCTTATCCGCGCCCAGTACGTGGGCGTGCCGCCGTCGAAGTCTGCGGCATTAACATTGGCCCCATTGTCGATCAGCAAACGGACGATGTCCTCTCGGCCGTAAGATGCTGCCCCGCTCAGTGCGGTATAACCGCGAACCGTCCGCACGTTCACGTTAGCTTTGGCTCTCAGAAGTATTCTGGCTTCTTCGATTCGACCATTTGTCGCAGCGTAATATAGGGGCGTGCATCCGATTCCGTCCCGGACGTCTACGTCGGCTTTGCGCGACAGTAGGAGATCCACAATATCCGTGTACCCATGCGACGCAGCATAGTGCAGCGGAGTTTCGCCCTTCCCTGTCTTCGCATCTACATCGGCATTCTTGGCTAGCAGCAAATCTGCAATTTCTATGTACCCATAAGAAGCTGCGTAATGAAGCGCGGTAAAGCCTTCACGGTTCTTACTGAACACTAGGTTCGGATTGTGGTTGAGCAAGAGCCGGGTCTTCGCCAAATCGGCCTTGGCCGTCGCTCTGAGAATTTCGGCGACGTCGCGGTCAGCCTTGTGGCAAGAAGCGAGACCGATCAAGACGGCCCCAAGTAGCAAGACGGCTGTGGGATGTCGAGATGGAAAATGGCAGAGTAAGGCCTTCATAAGTCTTCGTCTTTCGAAACTTGCAAGTAATATATGCCACTCCCACAAAAAACGCTGAGACATTTCGTGCACAACTTGCCGTTAGGTCGTTCCCCATTGCAGTTTCGCCGCTCCCGATCGAACAACTACTCGCAAACTGTGCGGCATCCTAAAGCAATCAAAATGAACTTCCTCAAGCATCGCCTTGTTCTCTCAACTTTGCTGCTGCTCCCACTCGCGGCCTGCACCCCACAACAGAACCCGCAGGATATTAAAGAGAAAACCGCGCAAGCCACCGAGGAAGTAAAGCGCGATGCCAGAGCTGTGGCCTCAGGCATACGCGAGGGATGGAGCCGCGACAAGCCGCTGGATTTAAATGCTGCCACCAAAGATCAACTGCTCGGCCTCCCAGGCCTAACTTCGGCGCAAGCAGACCGAATGATTGCGCACCGTCCCTACGACAAAACCAGTGACCTGTTGACGGGAAGAATCCTACCCAAGGCTGAGTACGACAAAATCGCGGACCTGGTCACGGTCAAAAAATAACTTCGGCTTAGTCGCGTCCGTGCAAAACCTTAAATATATCCGCCCTTAACCGAATGATTCGCGCGTGAGAATATAGACTTCTCATGACCAAGCGCACATTCCCTCTCATCCTCATTCTGTTTTGCACGCTGGCTGCCGCACAGACCGAGCCGACCATCGTCATTCGCCCAACCGAAATCGACGACGTCCTGGTTAATCCCGGGATGGGCATCGAGACTTTCAACCGCTTTTCCGGGCAGGCGCTGAACGAAGGAGTCAAGTGGTCCGAGGTCGGACCCGAGAAGGCACTTCCGGACGCACCGCCGGGCACGGTCGATTTTCCCGGCTCCAGCGTCGCCTATCTTCGATGGTTCTGGTCTCAGTTAGAGCCGCAGCCCGGCAAATATCGCTGGGACATTATCGACAACGCGCTTGCCGAAGCCCATCGCCATAACCAGCGCCTCGCGATTCGCTTGATGCCGTATGACGACAAGCATCCGCTGCCTGACTGGTACATTCATTCCGGCGCGCGCCGTGCAAATAAACCGACCGACAAAGACGGTGAAATCTGGTCACCCGATTCGAGCGATCCCATTTTTATCCGATCGTGGACTGCGATCGTCAGTGAAATGGGTAAGCGGTACGATGGCCATCCCGATCTGAATCACGTTGACATTTCGACAGTCGGATATTGGGGCGAAGGCTGGGGACCCTATCTTCCGGACTGGATGGTGCAGCAACAACTCATCGATTTGTACTTTCAAGTTTTCCCGCGCACTCACCTGCTGATGAACTTCGACCAGTTACAGGCGCTGGTTTATGGCACCAAGCACGGCGCCGGCTGGCGGCTCGACTGCTGGGGCGACATGGGAAGGCCCTTCAAGAATTTCGCGCACATGCTAGATCTATACCCGGAGCAGATCGCGCGCGGAAAGCTGCAGGATGTTTGGCGAACTGCGCCAGTCGCGCTCGAAACCTGCGGGGTTCCAGAGTCCTGGAAGCAATGGGGCTTTACTTTAAAGCCGATCCTCGATCAGGCGCTACGCTGGCATGCTTCGACCATCAATATCAAATCGAGCCCCATCCCCCCAGAGTGGAAATCCGCCTTTGATGAGTTCCAGAAACAGATCGGCTACCGATTCGTTCTGAAGAAACTGGAATATCCCGCACAGGTTAGCCGCGGTTCAATGGCTCAAGTAAATATGTGGTGGTTCAACGCCGGGGTTGCGCCTGTGTACCGCGATTATCTTCTGGCGCTCAACATCGGGGATAAAATTGTGCCACTCGATACCGACGTCCGGCAATGGCTGCCGGGCGATTCTATTTATGAGAACACCGTATTCATTCCCAGGGAACTCGAGCCTGGAAAATATCGACTTCGAGTGGCTTTGCTTGATCCGCGTACCCGCATGCCCGTGATTCGACTTGCGATTGCCGGACGCCAGAGCGACGGCTGGTACGACCTGGGCGACATTACTGTGAACTGAAAGAACCGGCTGCGTTCGGCAGAAAAATCTACTGAACTCCGCTAGTTTGCGCATTAACTGCAGCAATGTCTGCGCCTAAGTCTTTGCCGTCGGTACCCGCATTGTGGTAAGGACTCGTGCTAAGTAACGTGTAATTTCCACCGTTAGCGTTGTTGTAGTTGACAAATCGCACCGCCGTCGGGCTTGCCGGAAGATAATTCCCTGCCGGCCAGGTTCCGCTGCCACCGATGAGCGCATTGTGGGTCATGGCATAGGGGCTGAAGCAGGCTGCCAGCTTCGCCGCATTCCCAACTCGGTTATCGGTGCATCCTATGGTTGCCGCATTCAGCACTGCGATACCTCCATTGATGCTCACGATATTGTTCGTGTACACCCAGTTCGGGATCGCCCCATCGAGAGCTCCCACCACGGCAAACCATTTCACCGGCTGAGTTATAAGTTCAGTGTTGTGATTTACAGCAATGTTCCCATTGCCACAAGTTGTACCCGGGCACTCCGTGTACACACCCGCATAAGCCCCCGTCGGATCTCCGTTCTGATACTTGGCGCTGACGTCGTCGAAAATGTTGTCATGGATCGAGATTCGCCCAATAGGTAAGTTGCCCGGCCCGGGATCAGACAATGAAAACACCGACGCCGTGTGGGAGGTATGGTTATACCTGGCGGTAAAATCCATGACCGATATGTAGGAGAGCGTTCTGTTTGCCGGATTCATTCCATTCACCGAGATGGCGGCGCCGTGTTGTGAAAATCCAGGCCAGCAGTACTCCAGAATATTACCCTCCAGCAGAATTCGTTGCGCATTCTTGAGCTCGAACAAATTCTTGACCACGAATGCACAATATCCCGGCGTTGCCTTGCATATCGTACTGTCACTGTTCGGACGTCCGACAAACCCGGGTTGCCCAGGCATCCACGTTAGCGGCTTAAACATATGATTGTTGGTGATTTCTATGTCGGCGGGAGTGATGGAATTGGTTGTGACCCCGCCAAACAAGATATTTTCAGACGAGGCTTCCAGAAAGTTGTCGTGAATCTTCCAAATCCCCTGCGGAATGCTGCCCGTGCCGCCGGCAATCGCTTGCGCATCCACACAGCCACCGATTAGTGCGCCGCAGTGAAAGTCGTTGAAGTAAGAATCAACTATGGCTGCATAGGTTATTCCGCTGAGCAGCACTCCGCGTGCGGTATCGTAGTTCGGCACCCCGTGAATCCAATCGCGATCTATGACTACTTCATTCGCTGCTCCGCTGGCGTAGATCAGGCTTACATAAGTCAATGAGCTTAAGGGCCTGGTTATCTCTAATCCCGGACCCAGGCGGTAGTGATTAGCTCCGTTAGCCAGGATGAGCGGCCCAGCCTTATCCGCCATTAATCTCGCCATAACTTTCGTTGGCTTGGCGCACGGGAATTGTGGACGGGCAGGCAACGAAGCCACTCCCGAGTAGCAGGGCGAAATCCTTGTCGCTTGCAGCGGCAGGGCCGAGTCAGGAGCGCTGGTTCTTATAATAATCCAGTGCTGATCATCGCAAGCCTTGGCGGGCAAATTGTAAATCCCGCTAAATGTCGCTCCAGCCTGCAGCAGCAGCGTGTCACCGCAATGGGCGTTATTCAAAGCGTGCTGTAAATTGTCCCCCGCACGCACTACTGTTTTTGCCCCCGGCGCAGGCGTGTCCGCCATCCATGAATTCACATGCACGCGTGGCAACTCTGCAGGCCCATCGGTTGACGCAGATGCGGTGGCGCCGCAACTGAATATGAATGCCGCACCAAAGCCAAGGAAAATGATTGAATTTCGAAAAAATGCGCTGACGGAAAATACCGAATTCTGGGTGCTCACGGCTACTCCTTATTGGCTAAACCTTATTTTCCCTGGGACCGGGGAGGGTAAACGGAGAATGCGCTGTTGATGTGCAGCCATTCTCATTAAGCAATCAGGCGCTGTCAAAATCAGAAGGACAGTGATGAAAAGCGGCGACAGAACCTTTTGGAAATAAACCGCTGCGTATCTGAAGGCCGGCGGACGCTAGTAGAACAAATACTTCCGCCACCGGTCGTCCGAACGCCCCATGAGCCGCATGATGTGGCGGCTGGTGTGGAGATTAAAAGCATGGGGTTCCCGCATCAACTTCATGCCCGCCTCGTGGGGCATTTGATTTCCCTTGCTCCGGTTGCAAGGATGGCAGCAGGCGACAAGATTTTCCCAGCTGGACGCACCCCCACGCGAACGCGGTACCACGTGGTCCAGAGTCAACTCGCCTGAGGCCAGAAGCTCGCCGCAGTACTGGCAGGTGTTGCGGTCGCGCAGCAAAATATTTTTCCGCGACAGCGCCCGCGTCTGGTGCGGTATCCGGCGATACTCCAGCAGACGGATAACTGACGGCACTCGCAGCGCCAGCCGCGCAGCATGCAGGAAGTGACCGTTCTCTTCCTCGGTCATGGCAACGCCCTTTAAAACCAGCACAATCGCCCGCCGTGCCGCGCACACATTAATCGGCTCGTAAGAAGCATTCAGGACCAGCACCGGCGCGTGCAGCGCGTGCACATCGCTTTCCTGATGAATGCCAACGCCCACACCAAAGACAGCTGCGGTGACGGAGTGCCGACCGTTGTCCCCCGAATTGTGCCTGTGCGACATGCTCATGATGCCTTCGCGATGGTTGCGCCTTGCGGCCGAAATTTCCCGCTCTCGAAACCAGTCTCTTTCAGAGTTCGCGCTACGGTAGCAACCCAAACTTCTTCTGCCCCTGCTCTGCGCAAAATTCGCGCGCATTCCGACGCAGTCGTCCCAGTGGTTAGAACGTCATCGACCACGAGCACAGTGCGCCCCACTACTCTGTTTAGATGCGGGACGCGAAATGCCCCGCGAACATTTTCAATTCGTTGCGCACGCGTCAGGCCGATTTGTGAGACAGTCGGCCGCGTGCGTTCAAGCACATCGGCGCGCAGTTCGCAGTGCCAAGTCCTGCCTTTCAGCGCCGCCTGTGCAATCAACTCCGCCTGATTAAATCCGCGCTGGCGTCGCTTAGACCGGTATAGCGGAACCGGAACCACAAGAATAGAATCGTCAATCGGGCCCAGCTTGTGAATTGCCTCAGCCAGCATCCGTCCCAACACGCCGGCAGCCGGCTCAACCTGCTCGTACTTGAGCAAGTGGATCAGATCGCGCAGTTGGCCGTCATAAGCTCCGTAAGCAGCGGCTTTAAAAAAATGGGGTCGTGATTCCTGGCAGGCGGAACAAATCTGTTTTTGTGAAATCGAAACATCCGAAACTCTCTCCCCGCAAACTTCGCAAGTCGATCCGGCCAGCGGCGTCATCGCCAGCAAACAACTTGGGCACACCGGTAGCCGGGAAATATTCGTGAGAGGAGTGCTGCAGAGACGGCAATCAGAGGGAAAAAATGCAGTAAAAACACCCTGGGCGATCAGCGCCGCGCCGGAAGCCGTCGAGCGCAAAAAGTTGCTCGCGCCATGACCGGTGGAACGCCCGAATTTCGCCTGTTCGGGTGAGAAAGCGCCCTTGCGAATTAAGTCTCCGCTACTGCTGAAGACAGAGCCTCCCTCGTTCGGCGCCTGGTCAGGCTCCAGCCGGACGAATTGAACCCAGTATAGCTAGGACTTCAGACACACGCAATTGCCGGAATTTCTGCAGGCACCAGTCCGCACACTATCAGGCGGCCGCCTGCCCTCTGGTCGAGAGCTTGGTATCCCGCTCCGGCAAATGCGTAAAGATGGAAACGTGGGTCCGCCGATAACAACTCATGCAGCGCACCGGCTGCAACATCATCAACGGAAGCACGTACTTTTCGAGGAGATTACGGCGACGCGATCGATAACCCTCGGACCCGCCGCAGTCGGGACACCGGTACTGCTTTGACAACATGGTAGACCTCCCAAACTTATAGAGGCGAATGAGCGCGGTGTGCTTCTCTCATTATAGCGCGTGGGGCAACTGTGGATCGCTTCAATGGCGGACTTGTAAATCGGCCATCAGGCGTGCTAAGGTGCGGCGCGGTTTGTTTGCGACTGGAACTGGATCAAGAGCCGGCATCCTTGGCTTGTTTTGCCCGCTTCGACAAGCGTATCTAAATAATTAAGGAACCCGCATGAGTGAACCCGCAAGAGTGATGCCGAGCCCTAGAAAGCACCAGCCTTTCGTCCCCGAGAACATGCATATGAAGGAGTTCACCCTCCGTGCCGTATTGCTGGGGCTGGGCATGACAGTGGTACTGGGAGCAGCAAACGCGTACTTAGGCTTGCGGGCTGGCCAGACCATCGCCGCCACTTATCCCGCCGCCGTAATTGGAATGGCGGTCCTGCGATTGCTCGGCGGGGGAACGATTCTCGAAGAAAACATCGCTCGTACCGCCGGCACCATCGGCGAATCTGTCGCTGCAGGCGCCGTCTTCACCTTGCCGGCATTTTTCATAGCTCGAGCCTGGACTCCCACGGTGATCCCTAAAGGAATGGGATTCTGGGCGAGCATGTGGGCGCTGGCGGCCGATAAAACTTATCTCAAGTCCACTTCATTAATGATCGTGGGCGGCGTGCTCGGCGTACTATTTGTTTCTCTCATACGACGCGTAATGGTGGAAGACCCCGACTTGCCGTTTCCTGAGTCGGTCGCAGCATCCGAGATCCACAAAGCCGGTCAGGCCGGTGCCCGCGCCGCCAAGTATCTGTTCTACAACATTGGATTTGGAGCCCTGGTGTACCTGGGCGGCGTATTTAATCTGTTCGCTCCCGATCATGATTTCTTTTTCTCTGTGGGGCAGTTTGGAAAGAGCAACTTAAAGCTCGGGGGGGCTGGCACAAACCAGGTACTACAGGCGGGGGGCATTTCGACCTGTGCGGGTCCGGAAATAAGTCCCGCGTACATCGGCGTTGGCTACATCATCGGGCCGGAGTTGGCCGCCCTTAATTTTTCAGGAAGCCTTATCGCGTGGGGACTTCTGATTCCCCTCCTTATCTTTTTTCTCGGACCGCAATTACGTAACTACTTGCCGCCTGGAACAAATACCGACGCTGGCTGGCTGGATCTCGCCAACGCCGTTTGGCGCTACATCGTGCGGCCGATTGCCGTCGGCGGCATGATGGTCGGTACCTGCTACACCTTGTTTCGCATGCGTAAGAACCTGCTGGCCGGATTGGGCAAAGCCTTCTCGGAACTGCGCGGTGCAACGCTGTCGCAAGCGTCGGTCGCCCGCACCGAGCGCTACATGAGCTCAAAAACAGTTTTTGCCCTGATCGGCTGCACGTTTCTAGTGATGTGCGTTCTCTATGTGCGTCTTTCAGGATTGGTAAGCGGAGGCATCGCGGCTGCTCTGGTGATGCTGATCGTTGGGTTTTTCTTCGCCACCGTTTCGGGCTACCTGGTCGGCGTCATCGGCTCGTCTAACAATCCGATCTCCGGCCTGACGCTTTCGACTCTCGTAATCGCAGCTCTGCTGATGGTCTCGATGGGAGTTTCCGGGATGAGCGGCGTGGTCGCAGTCCTCGGAGTGGCCGCAGTGGTTTGCGTCTCGTCTGCCGTTGCCGGCGAACTGTTACAGGATTTCAAAGTCGGTTACATTCTCGGCGGCACTCCGCGTTATATCCAGATCACGGAGCTGATCGCTGTGGTTGTGGCTAGCTTGGTAATGTATTTTCCGCTGATGATTCTTTACCAGGGCAACATCAACATGGGCGGCACCGGATTCGGCGACAAGGCGCTTTCCGCGCCCCAAGCGGGATTGATGGCATCGCTCGCTCAAGGAATTGTGGGCGGCGAAATGGCTTGGCCTCTGGTCATAACCGGCATGCTGATGGGCATCGCCATGATTATGTTCAAGGTAAAGAGCCCCATGCTGGTGGCGATTGGCATGTATCTTCCGTTTGCAACCACGTCCGCGATTTTTGTTGGCGGAGTTATCCGATGGCTAATGGACCAGCTGCGCGACCGCAAAGGGCTGAACGACGCACAGAAGGCGCGCGTTGAAAACGTCGGTATATTGGTCGCCTCAGGGCTAATCGCAGGAGAAGCTTTGGCCGGGCTGGTAAAGGCGACATTTGATTTTCGCAACAAGACTTTGCCCGCGGTCTTCGCACATCCCTCCTACATCACTGGGATTTTCGTGATGCTGTTGATCGCATGGGTGCTGATAGGCATTCCGCTTGCGAATGCCGGCGATCCCAAGGAACCCGCACCGCCCGTCGCCATGATGTAAGACACCAGTGATTAGTGGTCAGCGGCCAGTGATTAGTCGATCGTGGGGACACGGGCGTCCCGCGCCGCGCTGGATTGCATCTCCCAGAGCCTTGATGGATCTGCTCGCGCATTTCCTTCGTGTAGCCTAGTGTGCTTTGTGGTTATCGCCTTTTATGTCTGTCATCGAAAACATCGCGCAAGTGCGGCAACAAATACACGAAGCCTCGCGCCGCGCCCAGCGCAATCCCGAAGACGTTGTCTTAATGGGCGTCACGAAAACCGTTGCTCCGCAGCAGATCCGGGAAGCCTACTCCGCTGGTCTTCGCATTTTCGGCGAAAATCGCGTTCAGGAATTTGCAAGCAAAGCCGAGGCCCTGAAAGATTTGACTGGCGCCGAGTGGCACATGATCGGTCATCTCCAAACCAACAAGGCTGGGAAAGCCGCGGAACTTTTTCCGCACATTGATTCGGTTGACTCGCTTCGTCTGGCGCAAAAACTAAACTCCGCCGCCAAAGACCTAGCCAAAAAACTCTCCGTCCTCATTGAGATCAATATCGCCGGAGAATCCGCAAAGAGTGGCCTCGCGCCGGATTCCTTCGAACTGGAAGAATTATTAACAGCCGTACCCGAGCTGTCTTCGATCGAAATTCGCGGGCTCATGTCCGTCCCACCGTACAATAAGGAGCCCGAAAAATCGCGGCCGTTTTTTCGAGAAATGCTCCGACTCTCCCAACGAATCGCCGAGCGCAAACTTCCAGCCGTTCGCATGGAAGTTCTCTCTATGGGAATGTCCCACGACTTCGAAATCGCTATTGAGGAGGGCTCGACCTGCATCCGCCTGGGCACCGCAATTTTCGGGAACAGATCGCAGCTCGGGAGCAAGCCTTGAAAATCAGGGAAATTGGGGCGACAGTCGTGGTCGGCATCGCAGCCCTCTCGTTTCTGATTCGGGTTCACTCCCAAACAATTCCTGCGGGATTACAGATTTCCGCTGCCACAATCGATTTCGGCGAAGCGACAGTTGATTCCGAGAGTCCGCCGCACGCCCTCACGCTTAGCAATCCCACGAAATCTGATATCACCATGGAGCAGATCATCGCCTCAGGAATCGACTTCTCTCAGAAGAACGACTGCGGCCAAACTATCGCCCGAGGCGCGCAATGCACGATTCAGGTCTTTTTCAAACCGGCAATTTCCGGACCGCGAATTGGAAACCTCGACGTTATGGGTTCCGATCCCGCCAGCCCGCACTTCATTGCCCTGACCGGTACCGGCAAGTAATTCGGACAAAAAATATTTGGGATGGACTGCGAAAGCTGAGAATTGTTACGAAGCGGATTTGCCAGACAACGAGTCTTCCCCGATATATTTCACCGACATCGGGAAAAATTTTGGCGGCGCTGTGTATGTTCCCCAGTCAGGAGGGACCGGAGCCATGCACCACAAATTGCCGGGAGCTTCTAGCGCGATTCCAACTATCCAATACTTGCTGCCTTCTTCCATTGGACGGGTGCAGGCCACTGTCGCCGCCGTGACTCCCCTGCCGGGTAGGTCCTCAATTCGCAACTGAAGTCCCTTCTCCAGCGGCCGCGGAGAGCGAATTCCGCAACCTTGTGGGTTCACCATCAGGGTGTGACAGCTTAGCGAAAAAATCTCGCCCGCGACACTAGTGATCCGTACAGGGATTTGCGCGCGGACGCGAGTTCCAAGGCGGCGCTGCGGCTGGTGGATAGCAGAAGAAGCCATACTCGTATGCGGATTCTATCGGCACCCATCTGCTTGTGGCCTCGCAAATGTGCTCTGGAATCAAACCGAAGTAACGGGCAGCTTTCAATAAAAAGACAGCGTTCCGTCCCGCCGCGCCTGCTGAACCATCGATGAAAAAAACATGACACTCGCGGGAACAAGAAATAACGCGAATACTCCCAGTATCTCGACCTCACGCGCCACTGCCGCGAAACTGCCGCCAAGCACGGCCAGGCGCATTGCCGCCAGCGAATGGGTGAATGGAATGAAGTAAGAAACCATCTGCACCGGTTTGGGTAAAGCCGTTACAGGAAACAATGTCCCGGACATGAGCCACGCGCCCGACCCAAGCACCCACAGCACCGCCGAGCCTTTGTGCACGGAAATTTGCATTCCGGCGGCGAACAGGCCGATCGCGAACGCACTCAAGATTGAAAGCCCAAACGCCAGCAGGCACGCTGCGACGCTCACATGCAGCGCCGGGGCAAAAAGAAAAATTCCGGCACCGATGTAAACCACAAATTGCAGCAGGCCCTCTCCGAATGCGGACAGCGCGCCCAGCGAAACCAGCACCGCCGCCGGCGTGGCCGTCGTCAATAAGACTTCCAGCGTTCCCGTCTGTTGGGATTCCTGAATGGTTTTCAGAAAGCTGTGGGTCCCCGACAATAGAAACGTATAGAAGCCGGTACCGATCAGCAGAAACAGAAAATACGGCATGCCATCGGGACGGAACTGTGGCCCGACGGCCCGAGCCAGGTAATAAAAAGTCGCCAATTGCGCGACTTGTGCCACGCTCGATAATACGAACCCATTGCGATAGCGCACCGCAGTGATCGCGTCTTTCTTCAGCACCGCGATTATTTTTTCGGTAATCATGCGGGAACGCCTATTCGAAATTTTTCGGCGCTGGAACCCCTCGTCATTTCCAGATAGAAATCTCGCAGCTCTTCGGCAGCAAAATTCCCAACTTTCTTGACCGCCATTAGTTCGCCTTGTTTCAGCAGCGCCACCCGATCGCAGACTGCAGTAGCTTCCTCGAAGTTGTGCGTCGCAAGCAACACTGTAGTGCCGGTGGTCGATAAATCCCGGATCAGACTCCAGAGTTCGTCGGCGGCATCCGCATCCAGACTGCGCGTGGGCTCGTCCAGCAAGAGAATCGCAGGCTTTTTGATCATCGCCCGGGCAATCCCCAGTCGCTGATACATTCCCGACGAAAGCTTCATCACCTGTTTGCCGGCAACGTCGTTGAGTGAAACATGCGATAGCACTGACTCGACCCGATCCCAAACGTCCCGTCGGCGCACATTCTCGAGTGCTGCAAAGAACTCCAGATTTTCCCGAACCGTAAGCCGCGGGAAAAAAGACCGTTCTGACGCTACAGCGAATCCGACGTTTCGACGCACTTCCTGCCCATGGCGGCGCGTATTCCAGCCCTGCACTAGAACTTCGCCATTGTCCGGCAGCAGCATCGTAGAAATCAGCTTCAGGGTTGTGCTCTTGCCGCTTCCATTGGGTCCCAACAGGCCAAGCACCTCCCCTGCCGACACTGTCAACGAGATCCCCTTCAGCGCGTGCGTCTCAGCCGCTTGCTTTCGCAAAAAGAAGAAACCGCGCTGGCGGAAGACCTTATGAACGGATTCAAAAACAATGCTGTTCATGGCAGGTTCAAGCGCAGGCACTATCGCATCGTGCATCACTGTTAGAAGATTCTATGGACGCGCGACGCATTTTACGGAAAGAGAATTCGCCCAGGGACATACTTAGTCCACAAGGAAATTGGTTTGGCCGCAGCAACGCAGATTGAAGAGCAATGCATCGCCGCCCAGCCGCGCCGATTCAACCCGGAGTTTGAACTGGTCTTGGCATGCTGCAATCACTCAAGCCGGCGCGACATAACTTCCCTGCTCACGCCTGACCTCGATTGGCAGCGCGTTCTCGAATCCGCTGATCATCACCGTTTGATACCGCCGATGCACGCGGCCTTGGCTGGGAAAAATGGAGTCCCTTCCACTCTTCGTGTTCGTGCTCACAAACATGCCTGGCGGGTCCTGCATTTCACCGTCGAACTGACGAAGATTGCACGATGTTTCGAGCGGCGAGGAATCGAATTTCTCGCCCATAAAGGTCCGGCGCTGGCGCAGCTGCTCTACGGCAATCCGGCGATGCGCCAATTCGGCGACCTCGACATCATCGTGAGACCGCGAGACTTTGTCCGGGCAAAAAACGCACTGATGGAATCAGGTTATGACCCTGGCCTGGGGCTTTCTCCGCGGCAGGAGAAATCCTTTTTGCGCTCCGGTTACGAGTGCTCGTTCGGCCTGAATTCAGAACGCAACCTGCTTGAGCTGCAATGGCAAATCGTGCCGAGGTTTTACTCAATCGGCTTCGACATCGACGCATTATTCAGCCGCTCAGTGCAGATCGACCTGGATGGCGTGCCTTTGCGAACTATGCGGCACGAGGACTTGCTGCTCGTGCTCTGCGTTCACGCCGCCAAGCATGAATGGGCACAACTCGGCATGCTGCGTGATATCTCAACCCTCGCTAACTTCAACCTTGATTGGAATTGGATCGTTGCCGAAGCCCGCCGCCTTGGGATGCTGAAGATATTGCAGGTTTCGCTTCTGGCATTGGGTGACCTATTCCATGACTCTTTAGGGACGCATCTGCCACCGCCCCCCAGAGGCGCGGCGGAAATAGCTTCCTCAGTGGTGGCTCGCCTGCAACACAATCGTGACCCCGACACGGAATCAATTCGCTATTTCCGCGATCAACTCCGGACCCGCGAACGCTGGCGAGACCAAGCGCGATTCGTCTGGCGACTGGCGACTACTCCAAGCGTTCAGGAGTGGCAAGCCGTCCGCGTACCAGACCGCTATTTCGCCCTGTATCGCGGCGTCAGAATCTGCAGGTTGTTGAAGAGGTTTTTGACTTAGCTGCAGGTCGCGTCCGCCTGCTCGTGGGCATGATAGCTCGATCGCACTAACGGGCCAGATTCCACATGGCGGAACCCAAGACGCAGCGCCTCGTCTTTCAGATACTGAAATTCTTGCGGAGTATAGAAGCGAGCAATCGGCAAATGATCGCGAGAGGGACGCAAATACTGCCCCACCGTCAAAATATCAACTTGCCTCTCAGCCAGATCGCGGAAGACATCAACCAGCTCTGTCATGGTTTCGCCCAGCCCGACCATCACTCCGGATTTCGTCACCATGCCGGGAGAAAACTTCTTGGCATTTTCCAGTAGCCGCAACGTGCGCTCGTAACGAGCTCCCGAGCGGACCGCCCGGTAAAGCCGAGGCACAGATTCGGTATTGTGGTTCAGCACATTCGGCTTTGCGTCCAGAACAATGCGCAGAGCTTCATCCAATCCCTGGAAATCCGGAATCAGAACTTCGACTCGGCATTCCGGCGCGACTTGCCGAACTTCGCGTATAGTTTCAGCGAAAATTCTCGCCCCGCCCAGATTGTCATCATCGCGGTTCACGCTCGTGATCACAGCGTGTTTCAGTCCCAGGGTCGCAACCGCCTCCGCTACCCGCCGCGGCTCATCCCAATCGATGGCCAACGGCCGGCCCTTTGGTACCGCACAAAAGCCGCACCGGCGGGTACAGATATCACCCAGCAACATAAATGTCGCGGTGCGATGGTTCCAGCATTCGCCGATATTGGGGCATTGCGCGGATTCGCAAACCGTGTGCAGTCCAAGCCCGCGCGCCAATTTTTTAAGTTCGTGAAAATTTTCTCCAGCAGGAGCTTTGGCCCTGAGCCAGGACGGCTTGGGTTGCCGAACCACGGGACCAAGTTCAATCTGCACCAGCTCCGAGGGACTGCCCATATCAATATTCTACAGGAGCCTGCGCCGCAGACTTCTCCACGGGTAAATCCAAACTGTATATACTGATTCGCACCGGGGCGGTTCGGGGTAATGGCAAGTCACAAGAAGCACGCGTGCAAGTCACCTCGATCCCGTCAATTCCCGTGCTCTCTTAATTGTTAACTATTACGCCGTGTATTGCTGTCGAGCGGCGACTTGTTGTGCAGTTCTTAAGCAACTTTTACTGCAGGGCCAAGCCGATTTACGCATCCAAGTAGGCGCGATGACCTTCTCGCTTCGAGGTATTGCCTGGGCGGCTTTCGCCATCGCCGTCGTATTGCTGGTAGGCAGCAGCATTTTTCTGCTTCGTGCCACTCACGCTTTATTTGACAGCGAATCCCTCGTCTCCCACACTCGCGAAGTCCAGACGGTTGTTGAGAATCTCAGCTCCCAGGTTTTCCAGCTCACCAACTCGCGCCGCGGCTTTGCTATCGCCAACGACGAGGCGTTCCTCGACGACTACCATGCCGCTGTCGCCCTGGTTCCTGGAAATTTGGCTCGTTTACGGAAACTCACCGCCGACCGTCAAGACCGCCAGCAGGAACTCAACCAGATTTCTTTCGACATTGATGCGCTCCAAAACCTCATTAACCAGTCGCTGAACTCTCGCATCACCGGCAGTTCCACTAGCGATTTGGAAATTCAGATTACGCGCCAGACCGCCGCTTTAGCCAACCGCATCGAAACAGCTCTGCAGAGAATGCGGGACCAGGAGGATCAACTGCTGGCAGAGCGCCAGATCGCCTCTCGCACCAATTACCGGCACACCCTGCGCCTGATCTTTGCTTCATTCATCATCGCTCTCATGTTGCTGATTGCGGAGATGTTTTTGCTCAGCTACGAATTCACCCGCCATCGCCAGACCGAGTCCACAGCCCGCCAAAGCCAGGAAATCGTCAATGCCTTTTTCTCCTCTTCTGCGATCGGTTTCGGCATTCTGGACTCGCAGTGTCGTTACACCCGGGTCAATGATGTGCTGCCACGAATGGGCGGAGTGGAGCCTGAGGATGTTCTAGGCAGGCCAATCTCACAAGTCTTCGGTGAAACCGGCGTGCAGGCGGAAGCCGTTCTGCGAGAGGTGCTCGAAAGCGGCAAACCGGTTTTGGACCGCGAAGTATCGGCAATGTTGCCCGGCAGGCCAGGCGATCCGCGCCACTGGCTGGTAAATTACTTCCCCATTCGTGAAGACGGGGGTGCCGTCACACAGGTTGGTGTGACTGCGGTGGACGTAACCGCGCGGCGCAACGCTGAGGACGCATTAAGAACACTGAGCGGCAGGCTGCTCGGAATTCAGGACCAGGAACGCAGAAGGATAGCCCGCGAACTTCATGACAGCCTGGGACAATATTTGGCGGGCTTGAAGATAGCCATCGATATGTTGGGCTCTCGTTCCGCGCAAAAAGATCCACTGCTGGTGGAATGTGCCGACATTCTCGAAAAGGCCATCGCTGAGACTCGAACTTTATCTCATCTGCTTCATCCACCCCTGCTCGACGAAGCTGGCTTCGCTTCTGCAGCCAGTTGGTTCGTCGCCGGATTTTCTCAACGCAGCGGAATACTTGTTTCCCTGGACTTGCCTCCCGACCTGCAGCGGCTCCCAGATGTAATCGAGATCGCTCTATTTCGCGTGCTTCAGGAAAGCCTCACCAATGTGCATCGCCACTCGCGCGCCAAGTCCGCGGAAATTAGCGTCGATCTAGATGCCGAGCAGGTCACAATTGAGATTCGCGATCATGGGCGCGGCATGCCACCCAACATCATCAGGCAGATCGAAGCCGAAACCAGCAAATTGGGAGTTGGCTTGGCCGGTATGCGCGAACGCATTCACGAACTCGGAGGAAAGTTTGTGGTTTCATCAAACGACCGTGGCACCACAGTGCAAGCCAGCATTCCGCTCGGTGTCGATTACCCGGCGCCAGTGCGCGTCGGGACCGAGCACATTGTTTAAGACCGCCTCGCGTGGGAATGCCTCGCAAAAATAAACCCACCCTCGGGCTTGAGGGTGGGAGATTCAACATTCTCTGTTTTTCTCTTAGCTGGCTTTGCGATTCACATCGCGCTCTTTTTGCGACTCGGCGCCGCGTTCCCGCAGGGCGTCGTTATCGTCGCGGAGGGACTTGTTCCAATCTTCCACCTCGCGCTGTGCTTGATCTTTCGCGATTCCGTATCGCTCCTGAACTCTCCCGACCAGTTTGTCGCGCTGTCCTGCAACCACGTTCAAATCGTCATCGGTCAGCTTGCCCCAGCGCGTCTTGGCTTCGCCCTTTACTTGTTTCCATTTTCCTTCAACCTGGTCCCAATTCATGAGTTCCTCCTAATATTTTGTGTCCTGCTTAAAGCCTAGCCCTCCACAATGAACCGTGGCAATACAGGGAACACTCCATTAACAGAGCTGAAGATGGGGGCAAAGCAGAGCCGGCGGGAGTTTCTGGGCAGAGTAGGCGCTAACTTTGAAGGGTTGAAAAGCCGCAAGCGAACATCAAAGAGCTTCTAATGTTCAAAGCTGATGGCTGATGGCTGACGGCTGATGGCTACTCAGCTTTCCAAATACGATTCCACCCACTCCTTAACTTTCAGTCGGCGGGCGTCACTGTGATCAAACCGGACACCAAAAGTTTTGTCGGCAGCTTTTGTCCAACTCACCGTTCCGCGTACCCATACTCTGGGCAGTGTAAGCAGCGCAAATGAAACTTCCACCGGTAAGCCCGGCGCAGCTTCTTGCGCACACTTCAGAGACATGCCGCCGCAACTCACCTCGACGCTGCTGGCTTCAAACTGCCGATGGTTCGACCCTGCCAACACCGAAACCTGCGTGATCACGGGAACGCGCGCGTAGCGCCGGAATTCATGGAGCACCAGCATCTGCGTCGAACGCACCAGTTTCATCGCCGCCGGGCGCTCCAGAGGTTCGTGAAAAATTGCGTTGATGCCGAATTGCGAAAGGTTGAGTGCTTCTTTGATCGTGCCCCCCAGCCCATAAATCACCATGCGGCTGTTGGAGCGCGATCGCCGCGCTGATTCCAGCACCGGCGCCGCTTTGCTGCCCACGCGCACCACGCAGGCTTCAAATTTTTCGCTGGCCAGGCGCTCGGCTCTTTCACCGGTCATGGCCACGCTGTCAATGCCGAATTGCCGGAAACATTCTGAGAGCAGGCTGCGTGAAGTTTCGTGCAAATCGACCAGCGCCGCCGCGCCGAAAACTTTCGAGTGGGGGAAGGGGCTACAAGAGAGTTTCCCAAGGTGTTCTCCATTGGTTGCTTTGGCTGAATAGCTAAATAGTTCTATCGGCTGGCGCGGATTTACTATTACTGGCTCGCCCTTGCTGATTTGTTTTGGTTGTACGCCCATCCACGTCATCCGCCGAAACCCCATTCTGGCGCGGGAAGTCGGCCAGTGCAACCGTGCATTAGGACACTACGCAGTACAAAGGTGCCATTACCCAGATGACCATTGACGCGTTACGGGTAACGACGAAAATTTTCGGCAAAACCAGAAGAAAACGGTGAACAAAAAGGTGCCGGCGCCCCAATCCTCTCCGTTTGCGCCGCAATTCCAGAGCCGGTTTTGGCCACACAAAAAATTTGTGCTGCGCCAATTCCAATGTGCTATTATTCCGCCGCCATGCGCTTCGGCGTGCACTTCGCAATCTGCCTTTGCCTGCTTCTCGCAGCTACCGCCTTCGCCGCCGACGAGGACGGAGCACCCGCTCCACGCTTCCATGCGAAAACTACCTCTGGCGAAAGCTTCAACAATGAATCGGTCAAAGGCAAAGTTGTTCTGCTTGAGTTCTGGACCACCTGGTGCCAGTATTGCCATCAAGAGGAAGCGTTGGTGGAGGAGGTCAACAAAGAGTTCGCCGGGAAGGGCTTGGTGGTCCTGGCGATCGACGTAGCCGAATCAAAGAAAACCGTAAAGAAGTATCTGGAGCAGCATCCTCGCTCTTGCCGCATCGTCCTTACCGAAGACACCAACCTCGCGGCAATGTATCAGGCCAATGTTTATCCGATTTATGTAGTGATCGATCGCGACGGCAACATTGCTGCAGAGCAACGCGGTGCCGCCGGCGAACGTGCCTTGCGCCGCCTATTGGCAAATGCCGGAATCGAAGCCGAAGAAAAGGCCGATGAAAACTAGCGCAGGGCACTGGACGGAGTGGCCCACTCAACCCCGATTTTGCCTTGAGTGGGGACGTTCATATCTCCCCAACACTGTCATTCCGACCGCGGCAGATCACCGCGAGAGCGGTAGTCTGCTGCGTGGAGAACCAGCCCTGGGCGAAGTCGAAGCGGCGAAGTCAAACAGTTTTATGGACAACAGCCGGCGCCGGTTCTGATTGGCATGGAAGCCACGGGGAACAGTCAGTATGGTTCATCGAACTGGTGCCGAGGCTGCCTCGTCCCTGTCCTGCGCTTCCCAGCAGGTCAGGGTGAGGACTTTGACCCTCCCTTCGGAAAGCAACAGGCAGAATAAGGGAACATCAAAATCCCCAGCCTCCCCAAAATCGGGGAAGGGTGGGGTGCTCAAGAGACAACTTCGATTATCCAGACGGGTTATCGTAGGTCATGATTGTTTTACGACTTGCGCTCTTGTCGCTGCTTTTTCTTTGCTACCCCGCTTTCGCACAGCAATCGTCGCCTAATCCACCCACGCCAGCTCTTGACCTTACGCCTGACGCAAACGGATCGCTGTCGCAGGCGCAGATGCAGGCGTTGTTTCGGGTCGTCGCGGAGAAGGATATCGAGAACGAAAAGCGGCTGCGCAATTACACATACATCGAGCGGCAGGTGCAGAATTCGGTGAACGGCAAGGGAGAAATCAAATCGAGCGAGGTGAAAACTTTCGAGGTCCTGGAGATTTACGGTGAACAGGTGGAACGGCTGACCGAGAAAAATGACAAGCCACTCTCGCCAAAAGATGCGGCCAAGGAAGACGAGAAGATCCAGAAGATCATCGACAAACGCAAGAACGAGTCAGAAGGGGTGCGTAGAAAACGTGAAGAACATGAAGCTAAAGACCGCGAAGACAGCCGCCAGTTCGTAACTGAAGTGGCCGACGCTTACAACTTTAAGCTGATCGGGACGGAACAGATCGGCGGGCGGGATGCTTGGGTGATCGATGGCGAGCCGCGTCCGGGGTATGTGCCGCACATTAAAGAAGGAAAGTTTCTTTCGAAATTTCATGGGAGAGTGTGGGTCGATAAAGCCGATCTGCAGCTGGTAAAGATGGATGTGGAGTGTCTGGACACGATTTCGTGGGGATTGTTTCTGGCGCGATTTCACAAAGGCTCGCGACTGATGCTGGAGCAGACGCGGGTGAATGACGAAGTCTGGCTGCCGGCGCACGTGACGGCGAAGATCGATGTGCGGCTGGGGCTGGTTAAGAATTTCGACGTTGATTTGGAGCAGAGCTTTCGCGATTACAAAAAGTTTGGGAGCTCGTCGAAGGTGGTGGCGGGGGGCGAGGTGAAGGAACGGAAATAGTCCGACCTAAGGTCAACGTCCCCACCCCCTCGACTTCGCTCAGGGCAAGCTCTGTCGCAAAAACCGCGACAAGGATGGGGCACCCTCAATGGTTATCCCACCGAATTTTGTTGGCGCAATGGTCGATGGTTAGTGGGTCAAATTCACCGGCGAAATATTTTTCGATCGCGTCGATGAAGACTTGATTGCCGGGCGTGGCTTTGGCAAAGAGTGTCATGGATGACCGGAATTTTATAGCGTCGATGTCGCCGAAAATGTCTTCAGCGGAACAGCCTTCGACGGCGTTCACCAATTTCGTACATTCGATCAAGCGGGGACCGAGGACTGTGTGTTCGAGGTAAGCGGCGGCTTCTTGCACAGAAGCAATCCCAAAGAATTCAGCATTCGCGCTGTGGCCAAGGCCTTTGAGTTGGGGAAAAATAAACCAGATCCAATGACCGCGTTTGCGGCCCTGTTTCAGTTCTTCAATTACTCTGGCAATAACCTGCTGCTGCGCATCAACAAAACGCTGAAGATTATAGGGATCGGCCGCACCTACTGGCATGA
Source organism: uncultured Acidobacteriota bacterium (assembly GCA_963702345.1). Classification (GTDB taxonomy): domain Bacteria; phylum Acidobacteriota; class Terriglobia; order Terriglobales; family Acidobacteriaceae; genus Gp1-AA145. Next base: position 1,086,441 of record CAVPCD010000019.1, read on the forward strand.
TCGGGAAGGATAACAGGCATAAACCACGTTTTCGTAAACTATGACGATGCACTGGCTATTTGGCACGATATGGGGCGCAGGATTCGGCGTTAGGGCTATGTCTCTTGGTTTCTGAAAAATAGGGATATTCACAAATACAGCGTATGATGAGAGAGATGACTTATATCGCGGAACACCTCTCGAACCTTCGCCAGGAAATTACGGATCTCAGAAACATGAACGCGAAGTATTCCAATAAGAGCGAGCACGGAGCTCTTGATCAGTCGGCGCTCGAAACCCGCACCAATCGTCTGCGGGCAATCAAGCAGGAATTGTCGACTATGCTCGAGCGTCCTACCGATCCCAAAGTCTGGTGGGAAAAACTTCGCAAGCCTGCCCCGATCGCTTAAGCGATTTGGCAACCTTCCCCGGCTGTCGGGTTACGACCCGTCTATTTCTCGTGTGGAAAAATTCAGGGCGGCAGAGTACGATCAGTCCGCCTGAAATTCGTCTCGTCTGAAAGGACGCCCACATGATCTTTGGAATGAGCACGCACGCTTACACTCAGCTTCACGTCTTGATAAGTCTGATCGGAATCGGATCTGGGTTAGTCGTGCTGTATGGAATGCTCTCCAACAAACGACTGGATAGCTGGACCGGGCTTTTTCTCGCCACGACGGTGTTGACCAGCGTGACTGGATTCGGTTTCCCGTTTACGGAAGTTACGCCCGCCATCACTTTGGGGATCATTTCGCTGGTGGCTCTGGCGATCGCTTATCTGGCGCGATATGTGCGGCATCTGACTGGCGGCTGGCGAGTAACCTATGTCATCTCGGCGGCAATCGCTCTGTATCTAAACGTTTTTGTTCTGGTAGTGCAGTTATTTGAAAAGGTGGCGGCGCTCAAAGCTCTCGCGCCCACCAAAAAGGAGCCCCCCTTCGCAATCGCACAGATTGCAGTTCTCGTGGTGTTTATTGGGCTGACTATTCTGGCGGTCAGACGGTTCCATCCCGTTACAGCGCCGACGGCAAAATCCGCAAGTAAAGCTGCCTGATCAAAGGGGCTCGGTATTCAACGACCCCAAGAGAGCCAAATTTTCCGCGCAAAAGGCCTGCCATCGATAAACACGCGAAGGCATAATAGAGGCATGTGCAGAAACATTAAAATGCTCTTCAACTTCGATCCGCCAGTCACGGATGAAGAGATTCGGGCGGCATCGCTGCAGTTCGTGAGAAAGATCAGCGGCTTCACCAAGCCGTCGAAGGCCAATGAGCCGGCATTCATGGCAGCGATCGATGAAGTGGCTGCCACGTCGAGCCGGTTACTCCGTTCGCTCGAAACCACCGCGCCACCCAAGAACCGCGAGGAAGAAGCTGCCAAAGCGAAAGCTCGCGCCGCAGTGCGATTCGGCGATTAGTGCCGCTTACTGCCGGCGCCGAAGTATGTGATTCGGCTCTGGCTTGGGCGGACCTCACCCCGCCGCTCTTTTAGTACAATGAATGCTCCAGCTGTAGCCGTGTTCCCCTGGTTGCCGTTCCTTTCTAAAGATGCTGCCTGCACCAGCATTCCTGGCCGTTTTCCTTGCCCAGCATGGGCTTTCGCAATACGTCCGCCAGCATTTTTTTGACACCACATTCAAGGGCATTTACCACGCCAATGCATTCGATATGGCATTGCTCATCCCTTATTTTGTGGTGCTGGTGCTGCTTGCGAGCTACGGAATCCATCGCTACACGCTGGTTTATCTTTACTATCGCAACAAGAAAAACCGTACCACGGAACCGGCGCAGAGGTTTTCCGAGCTGCCGCGCGTGACGGTTCAGTTGCCTATTTTCAACGAACAATTCGTGATCGACCGTTTGTTGCAGGCAGTATGCCGGCTCGATTACCCACGAGAACAATTAGAGATACAGATCCTCGACGATTCCACTGATGAAACGGTCGCTGTGGCCCGCGGACTGGTGGAGCATTACGTCGCACAGGGGTATCCGGTCACATACCTTCATCGCACCAATCGCGCGGGATTCAAGGCCGGCGCGCTTCACGAAGGGATGAAGTCGGCCACTGGAGAGTACATCGCAATTTTCGACGCTGATTTCGTTCCGTCGCCGGATTTTCTGCAGCGCACAATTCATCACTTCACCGGCGAAAACATTGGCATGGTCCAGACCCGCTGGACGCACATCAACCGTCATTATTCTTTTCTGACTGAGGTTGAGGCCATCCTGCTCGACGGGCACTTCGTGCTGGAACATTCTGGCCGGGCGCGCAGCAATGTGTTCTTCAACTTCAACGGAACTGCTGGCGTGTGGCGGCGGGCTGCGATTGACGCTGCCGGCGGATGGGAGCACGACACTCTCACTGAGGACACCGATCTCTCCTATCGCGCCCAACTCAAGGGGTGGAAATTTATTTATCTGCAGGATGTCGAATGTCCGGCCGAACTCCCGGTGGAGATGACTGCGTTCAAGACGCAACAGGCGAGATGGGCAAAGGGGCTGATACAAACCGGGAAGAAGATTCTGCCGCGCGTGCTTGAGAGCAATCAACCTTTTAAGATCAAGTTTGAGTCCTGGTATCACCTGACGGCAAACCTAAGCTATCCGCTGATGGTGGTTCTATCGGTGCTACTGCTTCCGGCAATGATCATTCGCTTTTACCAGGGCTGGTTTCAGATGCTCTACATTGACGTGCCTCTGTTCCTGGCCTCGACGTTTTCGATTTCAAGTTTTTATCTGGTGTCGCAGCGCGAACTTTTTCCGAAGACATGGCCCCGGGCTTTGCTGTATCTGCCGTTCCTGATGGCCCTTGGGATCGGGCTTACCGTAACTAATACCGTCGCGGTGATCGAAGCTTTGGTCGGAAAGCAGACTGCATTCGCGCGCACGCCGAAATACCGCGTGGAATCCAAGAAAGATAAATTCCGCGCCGCGAAATATCGCAAGCGCCTGGGCTGGGTCCCGTGGGTCGAGATGCTGATCGGCGGCTACTTCGCACTTACCGTCGTTTACGCCGTGCAGAATGAAAATTACCTCACCGTCCCGTTTTTGTTGCTATTCGTGGTCGGTTACTGGTACACGGGCCTGATGTCGTTGCTGCAAGGGCGTTTTGCGGGACTGACTTTGAGCGCGTCCGAAAACCATTCCAAACCTTTTCCCGTCGGCGTCTGATAACTTCACCAGATTTCTTTTCATTTCAGCAGCGCAGAGTTAGAATGCGTTTCGCTTCCATTGTGCCCCTGAGGAGGACTTGAATGAACTACCGTCGGCTGGCTCTTTCAATGTGGTTGGCGGCTTTGCTGGTTGTGCTACCCAGTTGCGGGAACGGGCACAGCGGCGAGACGTACATCTTAATTTCCACGAACGTTAAAGTGCCTTACTGGCAAAGCGCGTCAGCGGGGTTCAGCCAGGCGGGCGGCCGGCTAGGCGTGGCATACGCGTTCAATGGGCCGGACACGTATGATCCGGCTGCAGAACACACTACGTTCGAGGCCATCATCCAGAAAAAGCCATCGGGCATTCTGGTTTCTGTCGCCGACCCGGCCGTAATCAAGGATTCGATCGACGAAGCCATCGCCGCGGGGATTCCGGTGATCACCATTGATTCCGATGCACCTGCCAGCAAACGCCTCTTCTTTATAGGCACCAATAACTACCAGGCCGGGCTCACCGGCGGAAAGCGACTGGCGCAGGAACTCAAGGGCAAAGGCACAGTTGCGGTTTTCACCATGCCCGAGCAGTCGAACATGAATGAACGCCTTCAAGGCTACAAAGCTGCGCTGGAAAACTCTCCCGGAATCAAGCTCTCTCACATTGTGGATATCAAGGGCGACCCTCGTATTGCGTACGACACCACCACCCAGTTCCTGGCCAACGACAAGAAAGAACACATCGACGCGTTTGTGTGCCTGGAAGCTTTGTCTGGGAAAGAAGTCGCTGGAGTGCTGAACGATTACAAGGTCAAAGGGCGTACCATCATCGCGATGGATACCGATCCTGACACGCTGCAATGGATTCAGAAGGGCGTGATCGCCGCGACCATTTCTCAGAAGCCATACACCATGGCGTACGTGGGACTAATGATGCTGGACAACTTGCACCATCAGCCGCCAAAGTCGCTGGACGCAGATTGGACGCATGACAGTTTCGCGCCAGTGCCTGCTTTCGTCGATACCGGATCGGCGCTAGTGGACAAGAGCAACGTGGACGCGTTCATTGAAGCCAGCAAATCAATTTCGGGGAAATAGAAAAGAATGATAGTGACGCGAAAGCTTTTGCTCAGTCTGGCTTTTTCATTGGCTGCGTGTGCGGTTTCGAGCGCTTTGGATCGCCAGGCTTCAGCCGACTATCACGCTCGCCGCGTAAAACTTGCCACAAAGCTGGATGGCAATGTGACCCTGGTTTTTGCGCCGCCTGAAGCTGAGGGTCCGAACGATCTTTACGGTTACAGGCCCGACGATAATTTTTATTACCTGACGGGCTGGCCCGAACCCGGAGCGGCAGTTTTGATCGCGGCAGAACGAGCGGCCAGCGGCAATAGTCCCGCGCGTCCGTATACGGAAATTCTTTTTCTCCCCAAGCGGAATTATTCTCAGGAGCAATGGACCGGCCCGAAGCTGGGCCCGGATGATCCGAAAGCCGCTCAGGTTACGGGATTTGAACGAGTCGAATCGCTCGACAGCTTGCGCGATGAGTTGGTGAAACTGGTTCCGGGACGTAGCACGGTTTACACCGACGTGCCCGCACCCGGAGAAGATTCCAATTCCAAAGATCCATTGCAATGGCTGCAAACAGCAAACGCATTTCCGGTGGGCACCTCGTATGCAGATATAAGGCCGTTGCTTGGTTCGTTACGCACCGTGAAAGATGCGGGCGAAGTGGATTTGATTCGCAAGGCGGTGGATGCTTCAGTGGCGGCGCAGCTCGCGGCGATTAAGGCGATTAAACCTGGGATGACGGAGCGGGAAATTTCCGCGCTGCTGCAGTACGAATGGGGTAAGCGCGGCTGTGAGCGTCCGGCGTACGCCCCGATTGTGGGCTCGGGCATAAATTCCACAGTCCTCCACTATTCGGATGACTCCGGAACTATTCAGAATGGCGACCTGGTGCTGATGGACGCGGCCGGCGAATACTCGCTTTACGCTTCCGACATTACCCGCACGGTGCCGGGGTCGGGAAAATTTAGCGCACGGCAACGGGAAATCTATGAGATTGTTCTGGGCGCACAAAAGGCTGCGATTGCCGCTTTTCAATCGGGAGTGTCGCACTTGCAGCGCAACCAGTCGAACTCGCTTCAAGATGCCGCAATGAATTACATCAACACGCATGGAAAAGACCTGCACGGGCAGCCGCTCGGCAAATATTATTTCCACGGCGTGGGACACTACGTCGGGTTGAACGTTCATGATCCTGGCGACTACTCGGTGCCGCTGGGGCCTGGAATGGTGTTCACCATCGAACCGGGGATTTATATTCCCGAGGAAAAAATCGGGGTTCGCATCGAAGACATGTTTTGTGTGGACACCAACGGCAAGCTGATTCGTTTGACGGAATCGCTGCCGCAGACGCCGGATGAGATCGAGAAGCTGATGTCTGACAAGTGATGGAGAAGGTCAAAAGACTTTAACCGCAGAGAGCGCAGAGAAACTCCGCGGAGTTCGCACAGAAAACCAACTCAGTACATTACCTAACAAGGCGCATCATGCCAGCCGAACTGGCGTTTTTGGTATCCTAAAGCATCGTGCGGATGATCTGGTGGTTCCTGATCGTTGCTGTCGCCGCCGGGGCTGTGGTTTGGGCCGCCTTGTCTGCGTACATCCAGGTGCGTAAGCGTCTGAGACGGGCGGAGAACCTGCCCCACGACGCGGAGCACGGGCCCGGAGACGGACTTAGTACCTAAGAAAGGTGATTTGAATGTCCTTATCAGCGACACAGGTTGCGAGCCCGCGTAGCCGTGCGTTCGAAATCGCGATGCAGATTGCGATTGTGGTCAGCGCGAGCCTTTTCGTGGCTTTGTGCGCGCGCATTTATATTCCGCTGCCAGGTACGCCGGTGCCGCTGACAGTTCAGAATTTAGGCGTGCTATTAGTGGGACTGGCGCTTGGCAGTCGCCGCGGGTTTGCTGCAATTGCACTGTATCTGGCAGAAGGCGCAACGGGAATGCCGGTTTTCAGCCCGCACGGGTTGGGAGGGCTGGCGCAGATTCTTGGTCCCACCGGCGGATACTTGATCGCCTATCCCTTTGTTGCTGCCCTCACGGGATACATTTTCGAGCGCGGAAAACCGGCTTTTGCGCGGGCCGCATTGGCTTGCCTGGCGGGCGAGGTATTGCTATTCACCTTCGGGATCTCGTGGCTGTATGTGCTTACGCATTCTTTTGCGAAGGCCCTGAGCTTTGGGCTTTACTGGTTCATTTTTGCTGAGATTCTTAAGATCATGTTCGCGGCGGGGACAGTACGCGGGTGGCAGGCTCTCACCTCGCGCGAGTAATTGCCCGGTTTGCTCAGAGTTCACCCACTTTACGGAGAAGCAACAGTGTCCAGCCTCACCGCCATCAGCACCCGCGAAATTACGATTGCCCATAGCCCTGACTCCGACGATGCGTTCATGTTCTACGGACTCGCGACCAATAAGGTCCAGGTTCCGGGCCTACGGTTCACGCACACTCTGTCTGACATTCAGAGTCTCAATCAAAAGGCGATGGAAGGCGATGGCGTGTACGACGTGACCGCGATTTCGTTTCACGCGTATCCATATCTTCAGAAAACTTATGCGCTGATGACTTGCGGCGGAAGCGTGGGTGAAGGCTATGGACCTATGGTTGTGGCGCCGCGCGCATTCTCGGAAGATGAAATCAAGCGCAAGAAGATCGCGGTCCCCGGCAAACTGACCACCGCATATCTGGCGCTGAAATTATTTGCCCCAGAGATCGAAACCGAAGTCGTTCCTTTCGACCAAATCATTCCTCAGGTTCTGGAAGGAAAGTATGAAGCCGGGTTGATCATTCATGAAGGCCAGCTGACTTATGATCGATCAGGACTCTACCGAATTCTTGATCTCGGAAAATGGTGGCTGCAAACTACCGGGCTGCCGTTACCGCTGGGAGGAAACGCGATCCGCCGCAGCCTTGGCCCAGAGCTGATTTCCAGTGTTTCTAACGCTCTGCGCGATAGCATTCAATATGCCCTCGATCATCGCGAACAGGCTTTGCAGTACGCCATGCAGTTTGCCCGCGATCTGGATCCTCGACTGGCCGACCGCTTCGTCGGCATGTATGTAAATGAGCGCACGTTGGATTATGGTCCGGATGGGAAAGAAGCGATTCGGCGACTGCTCGAAACAGGCTACCGCGAAGGAATCATTCCGGTTGAGCCGCGGGTTGAGTTTGTTGAATAGTCAGGGGGACAAGACATTTCCACTGTAAGCTTCATGCGCCCGAGTAACCCCCAAATCCTTCTCATCGACGCCGACGACACGCTTTGGGAAAACAATATCTATTTTGAGCGCGCGATCGCGGACTTTATTTCTTTTCTCAATCATCGCGAGAGGTCGGCGGCTGAAATTCGCGAGATCCTGAACGAGGTCGAACGCGAGTGCATTGTTACTCATGGGTATGGCTTGCCCAGCTTTACGCGGTCATTGGTTAAGACATTTGAGCGCCTGTCAGTTGAGCCGATCACTCCTGCGCTGCATGAAACTATCCACGGATTCGCTGCGCACCATCGCCGAGCAACCGGTGCAAATGCTCCCGCGAGTGATGGAGACACTTGAATATCTTCGCGGACCATCATCATTTGATTCTGGTGACCAAAGGAAATTTTCCCGAGCAGTCGGGGAAAGTAGAGCGTTCAGGACTGAAGCATTTTTTTCGCGCGATAGAGATTGTGGCCGAAAAAAATGCTGCTACGTATGCGACGATCATCGGCCATCATCAACTGGCTAGGGAGCGGACTTGGATGATCGGCAACAGCCCCAAATCTGACATCAATCCCGCGCTCGCCGCCGGCCTGAATGCCGTATTTGTTCCGCACGATGACACCTGGGTGCTGGAACACGAGGAATTGACGGAAGCAGAACCGCCGGCGCGGTTGCTGATTTTGAGCAGCTTTGCGGAGTTAGCGAAGCACTTCTAGCGGCTCTTGGGCAGAATGCTCTCGGCTGTTTAATCAAGAGCTGAGGGCTGACGGCTGAAGCTGACTCCGAACTTCATTCCGCGACGTACGCGATCTGGCTTTTAAAGATGAAAAGATTGGGCTTGCTTTCGCGGGTCAGACGCAGCATATTGCGGTCGTAATATTCGATCCACCCGTTGACCACTTCCCCATCGACCAATTTGATTGAGACTGGCTTCTTCTTCTCAACCAGTGATTTCAGGTGCGCGGCTTCTTCATTGGTGGTCTCCGGCGGAGGAGATTTGGATTTCTGGGGAGAAGAGGAAGAGTCGGAAAAGGGCATGCATGAATTGTACGTCAATCTGGGATATTGCTCTGGCATTGCAGGTCAACGTAGCAAAAAAAAGGCCATCGCTTGTTGAGAGCGATGGCCCGTAGTCGATCTCATCCGCCTAGAAATCGATCTTAAGAGTGAATTCCGTCTGGCGCGGGGAGCCTAGCGCGTACACCCCGGTACCGACGCCCACGCGGTTCACAAACTGCCCGTTATAATTCGTGCCGTTGATGCTGCCCGCGCTGCCGGTAAGCAGACCCGACATCATGCTCGTTGGCAAGTCGAAGTTGGCAAAGTTAAACAAGTTATAGAAACCAACCTGCGGCCTGAAAGTGACTCGCTCGAATTTGTACGTGTATCCCACCGTAATATCAAAAGCTTTAAGCCAAGGAAAATTGACCTGATCGGTAGGTGCGAGGGGTACGGTTGGAGCAACGGCTCCCAAAGCAAGCAGGTCAGAGGTCGCCATGAGTCCGCTGCTGACAAGTGTCTGACCAGCGGGAGTCGGGTTTCCAGCAACTGTGCTGTTGTACTTGGAAATTACTGAATTGATATTGCCGGCGTTGATGCTTCGACCAAAGGCACCCACGCCGGTTCCTGGAAGCGGATCCTGAGTGCTGCCATCACCGGTGAAGTCAGTGCGGAAAATCTCGCCGGCTCCGGAAGCCGTATTGGGCACTGTAAGAGTGGTTGAAAGCGGGCTGTCGAAATGCGCAACCAGACCCAACTCTAGTCCGCCTTTGAATGTCATATATCCACCGAAGGATAACTGATGGGTACGATCCAATGTGGAGGGACCGTAATACCGATTCACGTTTTGCTGATCGAGTGCAGGTACGATGAAATCCTGATCGCCGCTAGAGGCTGTTACGTTTGCATCTGGGCTCACGCCGCCCCCCGAATTGTCGAACCGCGATAAGGCATATGCGATTTGCATGTTCATGACCCGAACCCCGCGGAACGGATCCCTTACGTTCTCGGTCAACTTAGTCTGCAATCCGTTATAAGTGGAGCGACCGACGGGGGACAAAAAGCCCAACTGAGGCGCTGCTGGGTTGATTCCGCCAAAAGCACAAGCGTGGCCTGTAGCGGCAAAGCAACTAGATCCCCCGAAGTCAGCGGTTGAGCCCAAGCCATTCAGAGCGTAGTCACCAATTGCGGCCGGCCGCGGAGTATAAGTGCCACCATCATTTGTGCCGTTCGCAGGGTCGTTGAGGCAGTTGCCTGAATACGTCGCAGCGACGCTTAACCCTAACCCGCAATTCGCTTCCACGGCAGCGATGGCTTGAGTGGCACCTGTCTTATTAAAGTAGCGAGTATCACCAACATGGTTCTGATCGACACCTAACAGGAAATGTGTTTGCACATTGCGAACGAAATCTGCACTGAACACCATTCCGTGACGTATCTCGCGTTGGATACCGATGTTCATCTGCACCGAACGCGGGGACTTATAGGCTGGGTTGAACATCGAGAAGCCGGACGGGAAATAGCGCGTGCTCGCGGCGGTGGCGGTGCAGTTCGTCAGGCCTGCCCCGACGTACGACGGGTTCGGTGCCTGCAGGTTTAATGGCGAGTCCGCCTGGTACTGCGCCTGAAGTGCCACTATGGCCGGCAAAGCATTGCCGATTAACGGATAGTTGCTGTTGCCGCATACTGCGCTTGAAGCGCTAATAGTTTGGCCGTTTGCAACGGGAAGAGGGACTGGTGAGCCAGGTGCAGAGCAAGCCGGGGAAGTACTGCAGGAAACCCCCAGTGGCTTGGCGGTACGGACCGTCAAACAACACGTTGTTCCAAATAGCATTCTCATAGAACAAGCCGATCCCGCCGCGAATCGAAGTCTTGCCGTTCTTCATCGGGTCCCACGCTAAGCCAATTTGCGGCGCCCAGTTGTTATTTGGCTGGATAACTGGGTTTCCAAGGCCCGGCATCAACGCGTTCAAGCCCGGGATGGCTGGATATTGGCTGTCGGTCCGGCCAGTGTCACGGTCGTACCGAATACCGTACGTGAGCGCCAGATTCGACAAGACCTTCCACGTATCACCAAGATATAGAAGAAATCTGTTGTCAGGTCCCAGGCCACCGGCTGGAAAACCAAGGGCCGGCTTAGTAGTGGAATAGCCCAATCCATTCGCCACAAGCACGAAATCATCTGGATAGTTATAGGGGTTGCCAGCGCCGCCAGGAAACGGCCCCCCGGCAGCTGTCGTAATCTCACCCGGGGTGAGTGCGGCCTCTACTTCGGGTCCATTTCTGAAGAATGATGCAAAACCGCCACCTTGGAGGTGGTTATACGAAACACCATACCGGATCACATGCGATCCCTTCACCTTAGTGCCGTCATATTTAAGTTCGTGATCACTCTGCGGGGTGCTCTGTGGCGCCAGTAGGTTTGGCCCTGCCACCAAACCCGTTGCACCCATGAAAAGCTCCGCGTGAATATTGGCAAATGGCAGACTTGCTGAGCCCGTGGTCGCATCGACGATCTGGTTCTGGAATTTCAGATATGCGAAACGAATCTGGTGACTAAAGCTGCCGGTGTTGAAATCCGCACCGATAACTTCGTTGCGCGTGATGTCCTTGTTGTTGTACAGCGAATACCCATACCCGAAGGTAGCGCCCAGCACGTTCTTGAAGTATGAGTAACGAGCAAAGAGGTGAACATTGCTGGTCAATTGATAATCAAGGCGACCGAGCAAGTTGTCCTCACGAAAGGCGTCGGCAAAAGTACCAGAATACGCCTGGAACGGCGCAGAAATCGGAACCGGAACCTGCGTGTCCTGCTTGGTGCGCTCACCATCTGCAAAGAAGAATAATTTGTCCTTAATAATTGGTCCGCCCAAATTTGCACCGTACTGGCTGCGTTGATATGGCGCTTTGAAACCTGTCGGCACCGGCAAGCTCGCACCCAGTGAACTGTCACGGAACTGGCCAAATGCTTGTCCGTGAAGCCCATTCGTACCAGATTTTGTAGTCACGTTTACAGCGCCTGAAGAAGTCAGCTCGGTGGACATGTCGAGACTTGACTGGCTTACCTGAAACTCCTGAATCGCACCTTCAGGGATATCCTCTGTAGTGGTTCCCACTGTCTCGTCAGAAACATCGACGCCATCTACTTCAATTCGAGCGGTGCGGCCGAATCGCCCACCAAACGAGATAGACGAGTAGCCCGCCTTGGTTGGATCGAAATTCTGTCCATCCTGGATCTGCACACCCGGCTCGAGCTGTGCCAAATCGAGGAAGTTGCGCCCATTGACCGGTAGGTTGTCGATTTGAGCCTGCGTCAAAACTCCCTGCACCGTCGCTTGTTCAGTGTTGATCTGCGAATCACTGGCTTGCACTTCAATGGTCTCATTCTCTTGCCCCAGCTCCAGTTTCGCGTTGAAATTCGCCGAGTTCCCGACTAACACAGTGACAATGCCTGTCGTCGTTCTGAAGCCGCCGGCGGTCGCGCCCACTTTGTAGGTGCCGGGTGTCAACGGACCAGAGTTGTATGATCCCGAAGAATTGGTGGTCAGTGACTCACTCTTGCCCGTTGCTTGGTCCGTAATGGTCACCTTTGCCCCACCCACAGCTGCTCCGCTGGGATCGGTGACTGTTCCCTGAATGCTGCCCGACGAAACGGTCGTTTGGGCCGAGGCTATCGGCAACAATCCGATTACGATGAGCGCGGCCAGAACCAGAAAGTTGAGAAAGATAGTCTTTCGTGAGGGGAAATTCATGCGGACCGTCCTTTCGAAACATGAAAATCTGTCAAAACGAAAAGAGTGCGTCAGAGTCGCGCCAAGCAATGTACCCCAAAATCCCTCAAGGAGACAACATTATTCTTCACGTCTGCGATAAATTCGAACAGAATGAGGCAAGTGCAGACGAACCTGGTAGCGCAATTCTTGTTGATTCCTATGCAATCAGGGCACCATCAATTGACCGACCGTGAGGTTCTTGGGAATCAGGCATTTACGCCGAGCGGAAGGGTCGAGATCTTATTGGACCGGCTATTTCCTATGAAATCTGGGATTGATTTTTCTAAGAGACGTAACTTTACAATTCGCAAGTCCGGTCGGATTAGTTTAGCCGAACCGGGCCGAATCGCAACTCGCGGGTCGTTTAAGATAACTGACAAGGGCCGCAACCAATACCGAGGGTTTTTTGAAAGACTGTACTTGAAAGATCATCCATGAAAGCTCTGGTTAAATCCAAAAGTAGCCGCGGCCTCTGGCTTGATGATGTTCCCGAGCCGGAACCGGGCGTCAATGACGTTAAAGTGCGTGTGCTGATGACGGGGATTTGCGGCACCGATCTCCACATTTATGAATGGGACGATTGGGCGAAGTCTACCATTCCAGTGCCCATGGTCATTGGGCACGAATTTGTAGGTGAAATTGTGTCGGTGGGCGCGAACGTTTCCGACTTTCATACCGGAGAACTAGTTAGCGGCGAGGGGCACGTCACCTGTGGACGCTGCCGGAATTGCCTCGCCGGGAGACGGCATCTTTGCGCCCACACCCAGGGCGTGGGAGTGAATCGTCCGGGCGCGTTTGCTGAGTATATCGTGCTGCCGATGTCAAACATCTGGCGGCACGATCCGAAGATCAAGCGTGAGATCGCGGCGATTTTTGATCCCTTTGGCAACGCGGTGCACACGGCGCTTTCTTTTCCGGTACTCGGCGAGGATGTTCTGATCACGGGCGCTGGGCCGATCGGAATTATGGCTGCTGCGGTGGTGCGGCATGCGGGCGCGCGCCATGTGGTGATCACGGACGTGAATGCGTACCGTCTGGCGCTCGCTGAGAAACTTGGCGTCACGCGGGCGGTGAATCCGCAAGTAACTCCGCTGAAGGAAGTGCAGAAGCAACTCGGCATGCAAGAAGGATTCGATGTTGGGCTGGAGATGTCTGGCAATCCGGCGGCGTTTCGCGAAATGCTCGAAAACATGAGCCATGGCGCGAAGATCGCCATGCTCGGCATTCCGGCGAAGGAAATGGCGATCGACTGGCACCAGGTGATCTTCAGCATGCTGACGATCAAGGGCATTTATGGCCGAGAAATGTACGAGACGTGGTACAAGATGACCATGATGCTGGAATGCGGGTTGGATATTTCGCCGCTGATCACTCACCAATTCACGTATCGAGAATATGAAAAGGGCTTTGATGCGATGCGCTCCGGCGACTGCGGTAAAGTCCTGCTCGATTGGCGGCACGTCAGCTGACTGAAGAACTGGGTTGCACAACATCCGATTCGCCGCCTGGCCGCCGCTTCCGCTAATATCAAATAGTGTTTGATTTCAAACGGCTTCGCCCGAATGAAGGGCGTCTCTTTGTCATCATTTCGATTGTGATCGGGGTGCTGGCTGGCACAGCTGTCATTGGCTATCACTTTTTCATAGCCGCCATCTTCGACAAAATCTATTGGCGTGGAATTGAGCACAGCCTGCTCTGGAAGCGGATCGTCTTCCCCACCCTGGGAGCCTTGTTCGGCGGCGCATTGCTTCTGCGCTGGAACGATGCCCGCGGCAGTGGCGTCAACCAGGTGCGAATCTCGCTACTGGTGCACGACGCCCAGATGTCGGTGCGCGGGACTATCGGAAAATTCCTGGCCTCGGGAATAGCGATCGGAACTGGGCTTCCGCTCGGACCTGAAGACCCAGCCATACACATCGGCGGAGGAGTTGCGTCAGCACTGGGCCGATTAATGTCTCTTTCAAAGAAGCGTTTGCAGGAATTGATTCCAGTCGGCGCGGCTGCCGGTCTGGCCGCAGCCTTCAACACGCCAATCACCGCAGTGATTTTCACCTTGGAAGAGATCGTTGGCGACATCAATGCGCCCATGCTGGGCTCCACAGTGCTGGCTGCTGTCATCGCGGTCATGATCCGGCGAGCGGCTGTTGGATCGCAACCCCTGTTTGCGGTTCCGCAATATGCTTTTTCTCACGCCAGCGAACTGCTGCTGTTTGCGCTCCTTGGGTTGGTGGGCGGGGCAGCATCGGCCGGGTTTACCCAGCTGGTTGCATGGATGCGGGGCCGGCTGGGGCGGATTCCGCGGAAAGGACCAATCGACGTCATCACGGTTGCTGGGGGTTTCGTCGCAGGGCTGATGGCCCTCGCTGCGCCGCGCATTCTGGGAGTCGGCTACGGTACGGTGAGTGATGCGCTGAATGGACAACTCGTGCTTAAGGCACTGGTCCTGCTCTTCGCCATGAAAGCGCTGGCCACTGCGGTCGCATTCTCGTCAGGAAACTCGGGCGGCCTATTCGCGCCGTCGCTCTTCATCGGCGCCATGCTGGGCGGCGCAATAGGAACCGCAGGTGCACATTACTTCCCTTCGCAAATTCTTTCCCCTGGAACTTACGCCTTGGTCGGAATGGGAGTGACGTTTGCGGGTATTATTCGGGCACCCATCACATCATTTTTCATGATTTTCGAAGTCACGCAGGATTACCAGATCATGCTGCCGGTGATGATCGCGAACATGATTTCTTATGCGGTGGCAGAAATGCTGCATAACGAGCCGCTGTTCGATGTGCTCGCGCGCCAGGACGGAATTCGCCTTCCCCGCAAGGAAGATCGCCAGCTGCAAACGATGACAAACGCTGAAGCCATGAGAAAACCCGCCATCGTGTTGGACGCTCGGGAGCCCGTCAGTAATGCGCTCGCCCGAATTCCGACTAATGGGTCGGAGGCCTTCGTGGTCACCGACGACAACAGCTTGTCCGGCGTGGTGACTCGTGCGGCACTTAAGCAGGCCGTCGCGGGGGAAAACGGCTCGCAGCCGGTGGGATTGATCGCCGTTTTGCGTGAGCAATATCTCGCCTATCCCGACGAATCCCTGGCGCTGTCGCTGGAGAAATTGCGTCAGGGCGCCATCGTTCTTCCGGTGGTAAGCCGGCTGCAACCCGATCATCTGTTGGGAGTGGTAGAGGCGAGCGACGTCATGCGCGCCTACCAGATCGCAGTCGAACCCATCGAAAAGAACACGGTTAAACCTGAGGTTCGAGAAACCAATCTCGAACGAACCCCGTAAGCAACTCAGCGGTTGTGACCGACCGCACGCATTGCGGTACCATTAAAGATTGCGGCCCCGTTCCCTGCCGAACGGCGCGCCATGCTCCACCAGGAGTTCATTTCTATGGCGACCATTTCCCAAACTAATCCCACAGTTCCGCTTACCAAGAATGAGCACCTGCTGCGCTGGGTGGAAAAGATGGCCGAACTTACCCGGCCAGACCGCATTCACTGGGTGGATGGCTCGCAGGAAGAGTATGACCAGCTGTGCGAGGAGATGGTGGCCAGCGGGACGCTGATCCGGCTTAATCCGGATCTGTGGCCGGGATGTTTTCTGGCTCGGTCGGATAAGAGCGACGTCGCCCGCGTGGAAGAGAGAACTTTCATCTGCTCTCTCTCCAGGGATACGGCGGGACCGACCAACAATTGGGAAAATCCCTACGAAATGCGGCGGAAACTTCGCGGAATTTTTCGCAACTCAATGAATGGCCGCACCATGTATGTGCTGCCATTCAGCATGGGCCCGGTGGGATCGCCTATGTCGCAGATTGGCGTGCAACTCACCGATTCGCCGTATGTCGTCGCCAGCATGCGAATCATGGCGCGCATCGGCATGCCGGTGTTCAAGGAAATCGACAAGGATTACAAGCGCGTTGTGCCCTGCCTGCACAGCGTGGGCGCACCGCTAAAGCCAGGCCAGAAAGATGTGCCATGGCCGTGCAATGACGAGAAGTACATCGTGCACTTCCCGGAAGCGCGCGAAATATGGTCCTACGGCTCGGGATACGGCGGCAATGCGTTGCTTGGCAAAAAATGTTTCGCGCTCCGCATCGCCTCAGCCATGGCGCGCGACGAAGGCTGGATGGCCGAGCACATGTTGATCGTAGGCGTGGAGGATCCAAAGGGCCAGAAGACGTATGTAGCGGCCGCATTTCCCAGCGCCTGCGGGAAGACGAATTTCGCAATGATGGTGCCCCCGCCGGAGTTCAAAGGTTGGAAGATCTGGACAGTTGGCGACGATATCGCGTGGATCACGCCCGATGCGGAAGGACGTTTGCGTGCGATTAATCCTGAAGCTGGATTCTTCGGCGTCGCGCCGGGGACGTCGGTGAAGACAAATCCGAACGCGATGGCCACGCTGGCCAAAAACACAATATTCACCAATACTGCCCTCACTCCTGAGGGCGGCGTGTGGTGGGAGGGCATGACGGATAAGCCCCCAGCGGAGTGCGAGGATTGGCAAGGAAATCTCTGGACTCCGGAAATCGCGAAGAAAACTGGCGCGAAGGCGGCGCACCCGAATGCACGTTTCGCGGCGCCGGCGCGGCAGTGTCCGACGATAGATGCGTCGTGGGAAGATCCCACCGGCGTTCCCATCAGCGCGATTATTTTTGGCGGGCGAAGGGCGCATACGATTCCGCTGGTTTACCAGGCCTTCAACTGGAGCGCCGGAGTTTACGTGGGCGCGACCATGGGATCGGAAATGACCGCGGCCGCGGCGGGCGAAGTTGGCAAAGTGCGCCGTGATCCCATGGCTATGCTTCCGTTTTGCGGTTACCACATGGGCGATTATTTCCGCCACTGGATCAAGATGCAGCGCTCGCTCACGGTGACGCCGCGCATCTTTCACGTGAACTGGTTCCGCAAAGATGAAAACGGAGAATACTTCTGGCCCGGCTTCCGGCAGAATTTTCGCGTGCTGAAGTGGATCGTCGATCGGGTCCACGGCCGCACTCGCACAAAGGAGACGCCAATCGGATGGACGCCGTTTTACGAAGACATCGATTGGAAGGGCCTGGAATTTCCGCGCGAAAAGTTTGATGAGCTGCAACAGGTTGACCGGCCGGCATGGAAGCGCGAGGTCATCAGCCATGAGGAATTGTTTATCTTATTGCACGCACATTTGCCGCCCGAAATGATCTACGAGCGCGAGCTGCTGATCTGCCGGTTGTAGGTTTCACAGGCACGCCCGTCCAGCTTTGATTTTTCCGCTGCGGATTGCGGCCATAAATTTCTCATAGTCCTGGGTCGTCTGGTCGGCATACGCAAAGGCAAACTTTGTCAGGGCCTTGTCCCAGCGGTCGCTGCCCCCTAAATATCCGGCAAGCACCGCTGGATCGCCCGAGCGAGCGTGGCCTTTTGCCAGCACTTCTCCGCAAGTAATGGCGTATTCCGTCAATCCCGCGCCCGCTAAATCCTCGTCAGAGATGGAAGCCTTGTGGTCGCTGAGTTGACGGACCATGTAATCGGTGCCCGCGATTGAAGTCCATCCCAGCATAATGTCGGACTGCACTTGCAACATGCGTTGCCCATGCACTACGCGCTGGCCCTGGTGCATTGTTGTCTCCGGAGATTTCACATAAGGAGCATAAGCCGACTGCAAGGCTTCCTTGATCTGCAAAAACAGTGGGTCGCGAGCGCCCTCGCCGGCCAGGTGCAACACCACGTAATCATGCGTGGCAACGCTTCCTGTGCCCACAATTTTGAATGCCACGTCGACCGGCCGGTAAAAATCCAGCGCCGCCTGGCTGCAGCCGGGAAGCGTTTCACGATAGGCTTTGATCGATTGCAAAACCTGCTTGGACTTTGACTTTGCAGGGTGAGTCAACACCGGTTTCACTTCTCTGAAAACTCGTTTCGCGCCGCGCCGAACGGTGAGCTTGGCGAGCGTATGTTCAGGGGTTGCCCGTTCGGCCCTCTGCAAAACCGACACTCCCGGCCTTCCTGCGAATTGGCGATGAATTCTGTATTTGTGCACGTCGAGGCAGGTCATCCGCGAAAACTCCGACATCTTGGTGCGATACATTCTGGCGCAGGTCATCACTGCGTCGTGGCATTGATGCTCAGAGTTTCCTGCCTCTCGTCCAGCCAGAACCAGGCTCGCCGCCAGCCTTTTCAGGTCCCATTCCCATGGGCCGCGAATAGTCTCGTCAAAATCGTTGATGTCGAAAATAAGGCGGCCATCCGGGCCGGCGTAGGCGCCCAGGTTGCGAACATGGGCGTCGCCGCAAAGCTGGACGGGAATTCCGGTTGCTGGCAACATGGCTAAATCGGCTGCCATGACCGGAACGCTTCCGCGAAAGAAGCTGAAAGGGCAAACTGCCATGCGCGCCATTTTGACCGGCACCAGCTCCAGAATGCGCTGCCGGTTCACGTCGCGGATGATGTCGATGGGATCGTGTTTGCGTTTGTTTTCGTTCCACTTTGACTGGTCGGTACGCTTGAGCTTTTTGCGCAAATCTTGCCCGAACTGTAAACGTTCCTGGAGGCTTCGGTCAGGCGCAATCACTAGCGAACTCCTGCGCCGGTCTTTTCCAGTGCCGCCTCGAATGCGTCGAGAGACAGAGAGCGCAGAAGATTGCGGCGCAGTCCGCGCTCCACGTCGCCCAATCGCTCGGACGCCGAGGAGAGCCACGCGAAATCGGCGGATTGTGAGAGCTTTTGAAGTTCCGCCATCACATCCGTATTCCGGACCAGCGCGGGAGATTTTGATTCAAGAAAGAGCAAATCCTGGAGCAATGAATAAAGGCAGCGCAGGAGTATTTCGATTTTTTCTCTGCCCTCTGCGCCCGCCCTGTAGGTTTCTGTGATTTTGAACAGCTCGGTATGATCGCCGGCTTGCAGCGCGGTTCGCAAAATCGTGAGCGCATCCGCCCGGGCTGCAGTGTAAGACTCGAGATCGAAATTCCGTGCCCGTCCGACCGCGCCTTGTGAAAGCCTTGCCACCAATGATCGTTGCTGAGACTTCCACTCTGGACGATGTTTCGCTAAATAATTCTCAATCTCATCGAGCGAAAGATTTCGTAACTGCAAGGTCATGGTGCGGGAGCGGATGGTCGGCAGCAGCTCTCCCGCGTTTTCACTGAGCAGAAAGATCGTGGCGAAGTCCGGCGGTTCTTCGAGTATCTTCAGCAGCGAATTCGCTGCTTCTTTCATAAATGCTGAATCCGTAAAAATGAAGACTCGCTCACGACCTTCCGAAGGGCGAAAATAGATTGACTCGATGACCCGCCGGACCTGGTCCACTTTGATCATCATCTGGGGCGGGTCGGGCGGAATAACCAGCACGTCGGGATGAGTTTGGATGAACAGCCGGGTTTCTTTCTTCTCGGTTTCCTTCATCCCTTCGCGTGATTCGCTGGCTTCGGCACACCGCGCGGCAAGGTCTTCAAGTTGGCCAATGCGGACGCAATTCGAGCACTTGCCGCAAAAATCAGGAAGACCGCCCGAGATCGGACGTTCAAGGCAGTTCATCGCTCGCGCGATCATCGTGGTCAGCGTGTATTTCCCCGAACCCGCGGGTCCAGCCAGGATCACGCCGTGAGGAAAGCGATCGCGGGCCAGCATCTCGCGGACCGTGTGAACCACATCTGCGTTGCCGTGAAAATCAGAAAAAGGCATATTTAAAAATCCGTCTCCGAAATTAACCTCGGGATAATACCCAGCGCAAAGCGCTCCCGGCGCCGCCTTCGCCCCGCAGCTCGATTGTTCCCTGATTCACATGCGCCCGCACACGCATTCCGTTGACCTCAGCCCGCTGCAAACGCTTCGCTTCTTCGACTGAAAGTGAGAACCGCAAGGTCCAGGTATTGCGTACCGACGGGTTATACCAGCCTTCGTATCCTTTAGAAGTTTTGATTACACCCAGGAGCGGAGATTCAAAACGAAACGATTCGAGCGGCAACTTCGGCGCCAGCATCAGCCCGTTTTCGGTGAACTCCAACCCCAACAGTTTAGTCGTGGAATACAGCGGGCATGCGTGGGTGTGCATGTTGAGCGCGGGAAAATCCGTCCAGCCGAATGGCTTGCCGCCGGTGGTTTCGCCGGGATGCTTGCTCAAAGCCGAATTCAGAACGTCGGGACCGCTCCAGGTTCCGTACCAGACTTGCGGATAAACTTCGGCGTGCCGGGCGAAGGAATTTTTCTTCCACTCGTCCCATGCCATGGCGCCATCAACCCGGGCCAAAGCCCAGATCAAAGTTTGATTCAGCGAAGGCCACACTCCGCCAGCGACCTGGGTACCAGGCTCCATCTTCCAAACGCCTTGTGTTATCCGGTCAGGACTCTCGCTGATCTGCATCGCTCCAATCGGTGAAGGCTTACGGAGCTCCTGATCGATTACTTTTAGCAAAACGGTCGCTTGGTCCGAGCTGGTCGCTCCGCTGATCATCGCCCAGGGTTGCGGTTCGATCCACAATCCCTTCTCGCCCAACCAACCTAATGTCGGGCCCAGCCATGCGCGCCGAAACCATTTTCCTGTCC
Source organism: uncultured Acidobacteriota bacterium (assembly GCA_963702345.1). Classification (GTDB taxonomy): domain Bacteria; phylum Acidobacteriota; class Terriglobia; order Terriglobales; family Acidobacteriaceae; genus Gp1-AA145. The sequence continues at coordinate 1,107,130 of CAVPCD010000019.1, forward strand.
ACTGTTTTTGCACGGCGTCGCGATGATCTTCCGCTTTCTGGCGAACTTCGGATGCAAATTTCGCATCGACCCCGGTGTACGTAAGCATCGTTGCGTAATAGTCGAAGACATAGGCCGCCATGGCCGAATTGAGAACGCTCTCACTTTTTTCCGCGCATTCCTGCTGACATGCTGGCGGCACCCACGCATTCTCCAAGCCGTCATTCCAATCATCGCGCAGCATGCGCATCAGGCCGTGCTGGCCGGTTTTCACGTCATCAATTAGATGGCGGTAACAGCGCGTGAGCAAATTGCGGACGGTTTCTCCTTCGGCCCGCACCCCGTAAATAGGAACAACCTCCGCGTCGAGAAATCCGATGTCGCGCGTGGCGAGCACGTATTCGCTTGTGACCCACAGCAGCCATAACGGCATATCGCTGGAATTATCGGAAGTGGTGGGCATGGCCATGCCGTGACCGACAATGCCGTACGGGATTGATCCGTCGGCCCGTACTTCCTTCAGGGTGTATTGCAAAATTTCTTTCACAATCTGCGGGTCGCTGAAGATGAACGGCAAGCAATGTTGCAGCGGATCTCGGGCCGCCCCCTGAAATCCCATGACATACTGATAAATGCTGGCCTGCGAAATGATGTGGTGATGAAAGAAATCGTCGTAGGTGACTCCACTGCGCAAGTAGTAATGGTTCCAGGTAACTTCGCGCTCGACCCACGGTTCACTGCCGGTGCTGAATCGCAGGCCTGATTTTTTCCATTGCTTGCTGGAATCCTCGAGAGCGGTTGCAGCCGTGCGGCGGTATTTGGTTGCGAGCGAGTCCAAGTCGAAACCGCTGGGCAGATAGCCGTATAAAAATGTAAGCGTCCGGCTTTCTCCCGGCTTCAACACGAACTTGCGTTCGAGCAACAGAGCGCCTTGGGGACCGGACGAGCTCAAATCCCCGTCCAGCGAGCGATCTAAGCCGGTTGGATGCTCCGCTCCGCCCTCGCCGAAAAAGCTCTTGCCGTTGGAACTCAGGCCGTCCGCGGGAGCGTCGAGCGAGAGAAGAAACGTGGGCGGAGGATTCAGATCATCAAACGCCGCCAGCTTCGGGGCGTTCTTATCCGGCGCAGTGAGGAATGTGTTCTCGCCTTTTTCCAGATTCGCAACCGTGGCGGTAAACTGACGTTCCTCAGCCGGATCGCGTCCAACGAATTGCTTGCTCTCGCGAAGTCCGGAACCGTCACTCAACTTGCGAAAACTGTGCTCGAATCGTGCGCCAAAACTGCGGCGCAATTCGTGCATGTCTTTCGCCGACTCCATGAACGACCGAAACGAAAATTGGTAGAGCTGGCATCCCCAATGTTCGATCCAGCGCAACTGCGAGTCTGCGCCACCGGTGTTCGTAATTTTCACTTGTGAAATCAAGATCGGGTCATCGCCAAATGGCGCAAAGATCACGTGATCAACACTGTAACTTTCACTTGCGGTCCTCTTGCGGAAATATCCAATTCCGAAAATGCGATCGGAACTTTTCCCGCCGCCCCCATAGAACGTGCTTAGCGCAGATTTTCCATCGGTCAGGTAACCAAAGCCCCCGGCGAACGCGCCGCGATCAGGGGCGTAATCATTTAGAAATTTCGGAGCGCCCTCGTCTTGCCGCACACGAACGTGGCCGTAGTTGGAAGCGATCGCGACTATGCGGTCGTTTCCAACCTGGTGAATGTGCTCGGTCGGCGACAAAATTCCGGGGTTAACTTCAGTCACGGCCTTGGGGTCGTGCGCTTGATCGCAAGTGTAGTGAAATGCCGGAAGACCAAATTCGTCTTCGATCCACGAGCCGAAATAGCCCGACCCGTAAGGCTTTTGCGCGTTAGAGCTCTCCACCCGATTCGACTGCGCGAAGCCCAGAAACTCAGGCAGGATCTTGGCCGCAGCCACGGCTTTTGCGGAATTCGCCAGAAACTGCCTGCGATCAACGGGCATTCTGAGCTTTCCTTGATGGACCTTCGACACGCAACTTGTCTAAGACTGTCTGCAGAATTTTGGCGTGAGTTCGATCCCGCGTACCGCGCGCATCGATCACCGCCACGCGCTCGGGTTCGCGTTTGGCTATCGCGAGATAGGAATCATGCACGCGGGTGAAAAAGGCGCGATTCTCTTTCTCAAACCGCCCTTCGTCGCTGTCGGCCGTGCTTTGGATCCGATTCCGGCGGCGCGCACGATCCACGCTGGCATCCACGTCTGAATCCATCAGGATCGTGAGGTCAGGTTGCAGGTCGCCACACAACACTCGGTGCAGATCCAGGATTGGCTTACTCCCAAGCTTGCGTCCCCCTCCCTGGTAAGCCTCGCTGGAGTCGGTAAAGCGATCGCAAAGCACAATCTGGCCCGCAGTCAGCCCCGGCAAAATCACTTCCTGAATATGTTGCGCCCGCGAGGCGAACATCAATGCCAATTCCGCCATGGGTGCAAGCCCTGAGGTCCGCGTGTCCAAAAGCAGGCTGCGGATTTTCTCGCCTGTGTCAGTACCGCCCGGTTCCCGCGTGACCACAACCGAGAAACCTTGTTGCGTCAATTTGTCCGCCAGGCGAGCCAATTGCGTGCTCTTACCGCATCCGTCCAAGCCTTCAAAAGTGATAAATGTGCCGCGCCGCGGAGTCACGCATCGATGATACCAACGAACACGCATTCACTCCTGCACCGTACCTAAATCGTTTCCCGCGCGGATCTCGACGTGATGACTTGCGGTGGAGAATGTTATAGTCATGGGTTTGTCAGGGACCGAACAAAGGAGAAACTCTTGAGGACTTCCCCCGTCTTAATCACTTTCGTTGCCTTAATGACTTGGCCAGTGGCATTGCTCGGAGCCCCTGCCCCGCCCCACATTAATATCGCTCTCGACGCTACTGACGCACCGCGAAAAATCCTGCACGCGCAACTGACGATCCCTGCAACGGCAGGGACGATGACTCTCTACTATCCGAAATGGATTCCCGGGGAACATGCACCGAGTGGTCCGGCGATCGATTTGGCAGGGCTCAAGTTCACTGCCAACGGCCAATTCCTGAAATGGCGGCGAGATCTGGCCGACAACTGGGCGATCCACGTCGAAGTCCCTGCCGGAGCGCAGGAAGTTCATGCGTCCCTGGACTATCTGGAACCGGGAGAATCCGACCAGAGCCTGTTTTCAGCAGGCTCGTCGGCCACGCAAAAAATGCTGGTGATCAGCTGGAACCAGGTCCTGCTTTATCCCAAAGGCTGGACGGGCGATCAAATTACCTACTCGGCTTCGGTACGGCTGCCACCAGGCTGGAAATTCGGGACGCCGTTGCCGGTGGCATCGCGATCGGGAGATGAGATTCACTTTGAATCAGTTTCACTTTTCACACTGGTTGATTCGCCAATCATTAGTGGCGAATATCTCAAAGTCATTCCACTCAATCAGGGACAGAACCCGCCGGTCGAAATGGATATTGCCGCCGACAGCTCCATGGCGCTCGATGCGCCCCAGCAGGTGTGGGACGAGTACAGCAACCTGGTAAAGCAGGCGACGACATTGTTCGGCGCGACTCATTACCGCGACTACCATTTCCTTTTCAGCCTGAGTGATCATGTGGCGCATTTCGGGCTTGAGCATCACGAGGCTAATGACAGCCGTTCAGAAGAACGGACGCTCGTCGATCCCGAACTCAGGTCTCTGCATGCTGGACTGCTCCCGCACGAGTACGTGCACTCGTGGAATGGCAAATACCGGCGGCCGGCGGACCTAACCACTTCTGATTACGAGCAAACCATGCAGGATGATTTGCTTTGGGTCTATGAAGGCTTGACCGAGTACCTGGGCGACGTGCTCACCGCGCGCAGCGGATTGTGGACGCCGCAGGAATATCGCGACGAGTTGGCGCGGTCGGCGGCGATGCTGGACCATCGCCCGGGCAGGACATGGCGGAATTTGCAGGACACTGCGGACGCCGCTGCGCTACTTTATTACACGCCCAAGGAGTGGGACTCATGGCGGCGCGGAGTTGATTATTACGACGAAGGCGAACTCGACTGGTTGTGGGCGGACAGCATTATTCGCCAACAGACCGGCGGAAAGAAATCAATAGACGATTTTTGCAAATTATTTCACGGCGCGCCTAGCACTCCGCCCATGGTCAAGACTTATACGTTTGATGACGTGGTCAACGCGCTCAATCAAATCGCACCCTACGACTGGCGCGGCTTCTGGAACGAGCGCCTGACCAACCACGGACCTGGGGCGCCGCTAGGCGGGATTGAAGGCACGGGGTGGAAGATTGTCTACGACGAATCCCGCACACCAATGATGCGCGCATGGGAAGAAGATCACCGCACGGTTAACGCTGCATTTTCTGTCGGCCTGCTCGTTAAAGAAAATGGCGACATCGAAGACACCATCGAAGGCATGGATGCTGCTCACGCCGGAATTGGACCGGGGATGAAAATCCTGGCGGTAAACGGACGCCGATTCACGCCTCAGGTATTTCGCGATGCGCTTTACGAAGGAAAAAATACTTCGCAGCCGTTGCAGCTGCTGATTGAAAACACGGACTACTTCCGGACTTTTGTCATCGATTACCACGGGGGAGAAAAATATCCTCACCTTGTACGCGAAGAATCGAAGCCGGACACGATGACAGAAATTATTCGGGCACACTGAAGGATTTTTCTTCGTGTGACTTTGTGTCCTTCGTGGTAAGAGCTTTTAGCTTTTGTCGTTAGGACGCGAGCCGCGACGTGTGCTAGTCGGGGTCTTTGACGTCCGTGAACAGGTCTGTTTCCGCATGTAGCACGCCGGCGTTGACGGAGGCAGCTAAGTGGTAGAGTTCGCTTCCAGCGCGACGGCGGGCATTTTCTTCAAACAGCGGCCAGAGAGGCGCTTGGGTTTTGTGCGCCTTGAAGGCCGCAATTTTTGTCTCCAGATATTTTTTGATATCGATCACCGCCGTCTGCGGCGTAAACGTGATCGGCGGCCGATTCGGCAGAGCGAAATCGGCGGTCCCGTAGTACAGCTTCTGAGCCCGGTGCGGATCTAAACCGTTCTTCAACTGATCGGCGTAACGGTTGGGACGGCCGGCCCAATGAAACGCAAGCGTCGCGAAAATTCCCGCCATCGAATGATCGGGGTGCCCGGTGACGCCGCCCTCTCCGCCGAATGTGATAACGACTTGCGGTCGAAACTCGCGGATTAGCTTTGTCAGATCGTATACAACGCGATTAAGTTCCTGGCGGTAAAGCTGCCCGTCCGGGTAATTCAGAATAATTGGCTTTGACACTTTCAGAATTTCGCAGGATGCCGCGAACTCCTGCCTGCGAAGTTCGGCAAGCGCCTGATCACTCCTCGCTTGGCCGCGGTTGGTCGCCGCCTGGCCAGGAGTGAGGCAAACTACGCTGGTCTCCACTCCGCGCTCTGCGTACCCCAGCAATGTGCCGCCAAAGCCGCCGGCCTCGTCGTCAGGATGCGCAGTGATGCACATCAATCTCAACATGGGCTGCTGACTCTCAGCCCGATCAGCACCGGCACGGCAAGCGGGATGTAGATGTAAATGCCTAGCATTCGGGTTCCTCGGTTGATAAAATCACGCTGCCCCAACATAGGTCCTAGACTGCTGCGCCTACTTCGCCTTGATCTCTTCGCGCTTCTTGGCGGCGTCCAGCGGGCGGACGGGTTCGGTCATGCGCACCGGATCGAGGATTTCATTAATCTCTTTCTCGCTCAGCAATTTCTTTTCGCGGGCTATCTCGATGATCGACCTTCCCGAGGCCACCGCTTCCTTGGCGATTTCCGCCGCCTTGGCGTAACCGATGTATGGGTTTAGTGCGGTCGCCAGCGATACCGTCGCCTGCACATAGAAATTGCAGCGCTGATCGTTGGCCGTGATTCCGGCGATGCATTTGTGGGTAAACTGGCGCAGCATGTTGGTCAGAATCGTGATTGATTGCATCACACTGTAGGCCATGGTCGGCATCATGACGTTCAATTCAAGTTGTCCAGCTTGCACGGCCATCGCGACCGCCACATCGTTTCCCACCACTTGAAATGACACCATTGCCGCCAGCTCAGGAATTACCGGATTAATCTTTCCCGGCATGATCGAAGATCCTGGCTGCAATGCCGGCAGATTAATTTCGGCGAATCCCGTGTTAGGGCCGGACGCCAGCAGCCGCAAATCGTTCGAGATGCGAATCACTTCCAGCGCCAGGTTGCGCAAAGCTGACGACACCGCCGCCATCGCCAGGTTCGATTGCATGGCATAGCGCATGTCATCGACGGCTTTGAGTTTCTGTCCTGAAATTCGCGCCAGATTTCGGATTGCCATTTCGCGATAGTCCGGGTGCGTGTTGATGCCCGTCCCCACTGCTGAACCGCCGAGCCCTAGTTCGCGCAGCAGTTCAGCGCTGCCCCGGATGGCGACTTCCGCTCGCGAGATTGCGCCCGCATACGCCGTAAATTCCTGTCCCAGGCGCATAGGCACAGCGTCCTGCATGTGGGTGCGACCTGATTTCAAAATCCCCTGAAACTCTTTGCCTTTTTTCTCCAGCGCGTCAACAAGCGAATCCAACACTGGATACAGATTCTCCAGCTCGAGCAGCGTGGCCAGCCGCATTCCCGTAGGAAATACGTCATTCGTGCTCTGGCCGTAATTCACATGATCGTTGGGATGCGCTTTGGAATAATCGCCCAGCTTGCCGCCAAGTATTTCAACTGCGCGATTGGCGATGACTTCGTTAGTGTTCATGTGAAAGCTGACGCCCGCGCCAGCTTGAAAAACATCGACCACGAACTCCCGGTCCCACTTGCCCTGCACTACTTCCTTCGCAGCCTGAATGATTGCGTTGGCGATTTTTTCGTCTACTAATCCCAGCTCACGATTAGCCTCGGCAGCGGCCTCCTTTACCATGCCGAGCGCCCGAATCAGCGTGGGATGCGCGCGCATCCCCGATATCGGATAGTTCTCGACTGCCCGCGCGGTCTGGATTCCGTAATAAACCTCCGCCGGAATGTCCTTGGTGCCCAGGGAATCTTTTTCAGTGCGCCTAGATGATTGCGTCAGAGTGGCCATGAAATGCTCCTGCGAACCAAAAATTATAGCAACGGTCAGATGCAGCCTGCCCTGCATGCTAGAATCTACAATCCTCAAACGGCATCTGCCCTCTCAGGACCACAGCCTTGTCCACGAAGTTAATTCCAGACACGCTGCCTAAAGCACAGCTGCGGCCGCGGCCTAACATGCAAGCTGACGTAATCGTGCTGGGCGCCGGCCCAACTGGTCTTGCTTGCGCCATTGAAGCCCAGCGTGCCGGTTTCAAAGTCATCACCCTCGACAAAGGATGCCTGGTCAACTCAATCTTTCACTATCCCGCCAATATGATCTTTTTCACCACGCCCGAGTTGCTGGAGATTGGCGACATTCCTTTTAGCAGCGCGAATCCAAAGCCGAACCGGCTTGAGGCCCTGGAGTACTACCGGAAAGTCACTGAACACTACAAGCTCGACGTGCGCCAATATCAGCGCGTGGAAATGGTCACCGGACGCGACAATGAATTTCACATCACCACCTGCGACCGCCTCGGCGGGGTCTACGACTACGTTTGCCGCAAAGTCATAGTCGCAACCGGCTACTACGACCGCGCAAATCTTCTTCGTATTCCCGGAGAAGACCTGCCCAAGGTTTTTCATTACTACCGCGAGCCGCATCCGTATTTCGACAACGACGTCCTAATCATTGGGGGCAAGAATTCGGCGGCAATTTCGGCGCTGGATCTCTGGCGGCATGGCGCACGCGTGACCCTTGTCCATCGCGGACCTAAAATGCATGCGCACGTGAAGTACTGGATTCTGCCCGACATCGAAAATCGCATTAAGAACGGCGAAATCACCGCCTACTTCAATACTTCGGTGCAGGAGATCGCGCCCGAACACGTCACACTGCAAACTCCCGAGGGTGAACTGAAATTAAAGAATGATTTTGTGTTCGCGCTGACCGGATACCATCCCGATTACGATTTCCTGCGTGCCATGGGCATTGAACTCTCTAGCGATCAGTGCCGCCCGGTGTGCGATCCGGTCACTTTGGAGAGCAATGTGCCCGGAATTTACGTTGCCGGTGTGATCGTCGCAGGATCAAGAACGAATGAAATTTTCATCGAGAACGGACGCTTCCACGGCCAGCAGATCGCAGAAGATCTGAAGCAGAAACTGGGCCGCAAAAGCTGACGCTCCTCCCGCGGGAACCGTAGGACACTTGGTTTCACAGAGGAAAGCGCGGCGCTTTGATCGCCCATCAATTCCTCTGTGATGTTCCGCTGCGCGCCTGCACGCCTCTGAGGTTTAAGGTTTTGGAACCTTCTTAAGCGTGGCTCTCACCTTTCAACCCGAATTCCACGCAAAAATCAAAAACCCCCGGATTTCTCCGAGGGTTTTCACAGAAGGGAAACGGGTTAATTGTTAGCTGACGAAGCGGCGGCGGACTACTCCAGCCAGTCCGACTAAGCCGGTTCCGAGCAGTCCAAGCGTGCTAGGTTCAGGAACGGTCGGGGTTGATGGAGTACCGTAGGCGAATCCGGTGTTAGGACCGCAGTTTGAACCGGAAGCGGTGCAGAAGTGAATAGTGACGCCGGTAAAATTGCTGGCGCTTAGATTTGTGGCCGTCAGCAGAAATGTCACTGTGTTAGCGCTCACTACGCCATGCGGCGTGCCTTTGACGTTGGTGAAGTCAAACGCAAAATCACCAAACTGGCTGATGTTCTGGGTCGTCTTCAGATTCTTAAATTGCAATCCGGTATTGCTATCGGCGGTTAACTGACTCACCGAAGCGAGCGAAAGGCCAGTAGCCCCGTTAAAAGCAATGTCGCCGCCATTCAACTTCACGGAATATCCGGAGTTCATGGCGATGGTGACTTTGACCTGTCCGGCCACGCCGGTATCAGCAATTGTTACGGTTCCGATAGAACCGGAAATGCCTAGGTTATTTGCGTTGAGATTGAAAGTGAGCGAATCAGCAGAAGCAGCCGGAACTAAGGCTAACCCGGCCAGTACTATCACTGAGAGAACTGAAATTTTCAGACCAGCTAAACGCACGGTAGATCCCCTCTGGGAAGCGAGTTTTTATACAGCACGAAGAAATAAGCACGAGAGGGGCCAGTCTACTCAATCCACGCCATATTTGTAAGGTATTGAATATGCGGCGCTTGCGCCACAGCGTAGAGATATCCGAGTGTTGTCGTAGCAAAAAAGTGCAAGTTTCTGCATATTAAGTGCGCCTCCCGTTATCGGGTAAACACTGTACTGTCAGTGATATAAACGGAAAGTTTCCCTACAAGCTGTCGATTTTGGCAGCCATAATGAAGTCACTCTCGGTAAGGCCATCGATTTTATGGGTCCACAAAGTTATTTCAACTTTGCTCCAGGTGAGCAGGATATCAGGATGGTGCCCCTGTTCCTCAGCCACATTTCCGACTCGATTTACAAAATCCAAAGCTTGCTTGAAATCCGGAAACGTAAAGGTGCGAGTGATGTGGTGTTCGTTCACTATCTTCCAATGCGCCCATTGCGGCAGCTTGTGGTGCAGGTCCGCAAGTTCTTTTCCTTTGAGTGGAGGCACGCCACCCCTGCACGGCACACAAGTTTTGCTGGCAAGTTCAGACATGGCAGGACGTAGATCCTTACTACTACTGCAACGTTGAGCGACGGGGCCGTCTCAGCCCTAAGCCCCGGACGTGCTCGTTGTAGCCCCGGACGTCCACGTCCGGGGTCTGTCATTAGAATGGAATATCTTCGTCGCTAATAGGGCTCGATCCAACAGCTGCCGGCTCAGGCTCAGGCGTGCGCTGATCAAAATTATTATTCCCAGCTCCGGCTCCGCGGGAGTATCCACCTGAATCGCCACTGCCTTCACCGCGCCCGCCAAGCAGCACCAGGTCGTTCGCCACAACTTCTGTCATGTAGCGCTTCTGGTTGGTCTGCTTGTCTTCCCAGGAACGGGTCTGCAGCCGGCCCTCGATGTAAACCTTGCTACCCTTTTTCAAATATTCGCCGGCTATTTCCGCCAGCCGCTGCCACAGCACTACGTTGTGCCATTCGGTGCGGTCCTGCCATTGGCCTTCTTTGTCCTTGTAGCGCTCGTTCGTGGCCAACGTAAGCTTGGCGACAGCCGTGCCTTGTGGCGTGAATTTGACCTCGGGATCTTTGCCAAGATTGCCGAGCAGAGTAACTTTGTTGACGCTTTTTCCTGCCATGAGAGCTCCTTAAATCTGTGGCCAGTGTCTGGGATCAGTGGCGGATTCCGACAAATATAACAGTTTTGACGCGGGCAGGAGCAAAAATGCGAGCTGTGAGTTTCGAATCGGAACGCGCCTGAGTTGCGTAATTCCCTCAATCCCTCTCATACTGGTACTTCCATCATGAAGATCACACTTTCTCTCTCTCCTGCCGCTCAGGTTGAAACTGAATGCCTGGTCGCGGTCGTTCTCGATCGTGCCGAAAACGACGACAAGGCAAAGCCGGGTCGTCCAAAGAACGACAAGCCTGAACCTTTTGTCTCCGCTTCCGACAAGTCCGTGCAGCAGGCTGCTGCCGACTTGATTTCCTCCGGTGACGTTGCCGGCAAAACTTTTGAGGTTTCCTGGCTACACAAGCCTGCCGGGCTCAAAGCCAAGCGCCTGCTTCTAGTCGGCGGCGGCAAGGCAAAAAAATTTTCTCCTGCTGAATTACGCAAACTTGCCGGAGCCGCAGTACGTGCGCTGAAGCCGCGCAATCTGCGCAGCCTGGCTTTTGTTGTTCCTGAGCAGATGGGTGCCGAAGAGGCCGTCAAGGCGATTGTCGAAGGCGCGCTGGTGGGAAATTTCGATCCCGACACTTACAAGAGCGATCGCAAAGACCAAGCGATCGAAGCGTTGACCGTGGTTGCATCCGGCAACCAGAAGGCGCTGCAACAAGCTGTCGACGAAGGCCGCATCGTCGGCGAGTCGCAGAATTTCACTCGCGAACTGGTCAACGAGCCGTCGAACCGCATGACGCCGACCGTGTTGGCCCAGCGCGCACAGGAGATGTCAAAAGAAGTCGGTCTGAAGTGCGAAGTCTACGGCGCGGACAAGATCAAAGAATTAAAGATGGGCGCTTTCTGGGGCGTAGCGCAGGGGTCGGACGAGCCTCCCGCCTTGATCGTGATGCGTTACGAACCTGCCGGCGCACCCGAAAAACCCGTGCTGGGACTGGTCGGCAAAGGCATCACTTTCGATACCGGCGGAATTTCGATCAAGCCCGCCGACGGCATGGAAAAAATGAAATACGACATGGCCGGTGGCGCGACCATGATCGGGGCCATGCGGGCCATCGCTCATCTCAAGCCGAAAGTCAAAGTGATCGGCATCGTTTGCGCGACCGAAAATATGCCTTCCGGCAAAGCGCAAAAGCCCGGCGACATTCAGACCGCAATGTCAGGTAAAACAATCGAAATCATCAACACCGACGCCGAAGGTCGCCTGGTATTGGCTGATGGTCTCTGTTATGCGCGTCAACTTGGCTGCACTCATCTGATCGACGCTGCCACCCTCACCGGCGCGGTCGTGGTGGCACTGGGATATGCGAACGCCGGCGTCTTCTCAAGCGATGACGATTTCTATAATCGCTTCAAGGCGGCGATTGATAAGACCGGCGAAAAGATGTGGCGGCTGCCGCTGGGCGATGAGTACCTCGAAGCGATGCGCTCTCAGATTGCCGATCTGCAAAACACCGGCGGCCGTTGGGGCGGCGCCAGCACCGCGGCCGCGTTCCTGAAAGAATTCGCCGAAGACACTCCCTGGATTCATCTCGACATCGCCGGCACCGCGTGGATGGAGGACAACAAGCCGTGGATCGCCAAAGGTCCTTCAGGGATTGCGGTCAGAAGTCTGATAGAGTTTGCGCGCGAGTTTGGAAATTAGAAAAAGGCTTAAGGTATGTAGCGCTGGGTCTTTGCAAGAGGAATTCTTGTTTTCTGACTACCGCACGTACTCTGGTTTGCATCTGAGCCAGCGAGATAAACTCAGATCGAAATTGGCGATGCAATCCAAACGGAGGATTTGCGCATGAGAGCACTTTCCGCGGTCGGACTGATAATTCTGGTACTGGGAATTCTTTCTTTCTTCGTCGCAGTCCCGCACACCGAACGGCACGGCGTTGATGCCGGCGATGTTCACCTCGGCGTTAAAACCCATCACAACGATCTTCTGCCACCGGCAGCGAGCATCGCGCTGGTAGTGGTGGGCGCAGGATTGATGATCGCCGGCCGCAAAAGTTGAAGCTAGCCCCTACATCGCCGGCGGCGATTCGATTCCCATAACTTCGAGTGCGCGAATCAGTTCGCGCCTGACCACAGCGGCTGTGGCCAACAGAAACTTCTTCTTCTGCTCGTCCGCTTCCGCGAGGATCGGATGGCGATGATAAAAAGTGTTGAATAACTGCGCGAGTTGAAACACATGTTTCGCCAGGTACGCCGGCTCGGTGGTAGCGATGCACTGGTCCACGATGTAGCCGGTCTTCGACGCCGCCAGCCATAGCTCCCAAAGGTCGTTGTTCTCGACGCCCGCCAGGAATTTCGCAAGCTCATCTGCGGCTATTGTGAGGGCCAGATCCGCCGCAAACCGATCCGCATCCATTCCGCCCTTCCGAAAAATGTTGCTGGCTCTGACCACCGCATATTGCGCATACGGTCCGGTCTCGCCCTCGAAGCTCAGCGCCTCCTTGAAATCGAATGCGATCACCGACTGCTTGGTGAACTTGAGCATGAAATAGCGCAGCGCGCCGATCGCAATCTGCTGTGCAATGTTCCGGCGTTCGGAATCGGCCAACTCTGGGTGGCGCGAGTCAACTTCTTTCTGCGCTGACGCGATCAGCTTATCGATCAGATCATCAGCTTTTACTCCGAATCCCTTGCGTCCCGAAACTTCAATATAAGGTCGCGCTCGTTCATCTTCCGAAAGTTCATATCCCAGTTCCGCAGCGCAGCGGGGGGTGAGCGCGACCATTTCATACGAAAAATGCGTGTAGTGATCGGCCTGCTCGTTATGCCCCAGCCCGCGCAACGCTTCGATCACCGCATTCTGAGCCTCGGACTGACGGGCATCGATCACGTTGTAAATTTCCGCGACATCGCCAAAGTGCGGATGGTCCGGCTCGCCCTGCTCCGCCGAAATCCAGCACTGATGACCGTTGGGATAAAGGAAAAACTTGCGATACCCGAAGTCCTTTCCCAACAGCCCAAACTTCCACATGTGATAGGCAATGTCTTTGCCCACATAACCCACAGTTCCGTTCGAGCGGACAATAACTTTCTGGTCTTCCTCTGAGATTCCCTCTGTGTTTTCCTCGGTGTTCTCTGTGCCCTCTGTGGTTAAAGGTTTAGAACTTCCCGCGCGCCGCATGACCCAACAGCCTTTGTTCTTACCCTCATTTTCAAAATACAGCACGCCAGCGGATTTGAGTTTGGTGAACGCCGCATCCCAGAAATGCAAATGCAGAATTTCGCTCTCACGCGGCAGAAAATCGTATTCGATATCTAGACGGTCCATCGTCTCCAGATGCCGCCGCAGCACCGCAGTCGAAATCGTCTCCGCCAGCGCGGCAGTTTCATTTCCGCCCTGCTCGATTTCGTGCAGCGTCCGCAGCCTGATTTTTTTGTTTTCTGGGTCCTGCTCGTACCACTGCGAAGCCCGCGCGTACAAATCCCAGCAGTAGTAATCGAAGCGAGGCTGGCTGGCCAGGCGCTTGACGTCCGCAACGGATTTGTTTTCGAGATGCTGAAAGCCAACCACCACATCCGCAACCTGAACCCCGGTGTTGTCGATGTAGTTCTGCACATCCACTTTGCGCCCGGCATATTGCAGCAAGCGCACAAACGTGTCGCCTAGGATCGCGTTCCGCAGATGTCCGATGTGCGCAGCTTTGTTGGGATTGATGCTCGAGTGCTCGACCAGAATTTTCCCGGAAGGCACCTCCGTCTTCGGTTCTTCATCTTTCGCCACCGACAGCGCGAGAGAGGCACGATTCACGCGGGCGTTTATGTATCCCGCGCCCGCTACTTCAAATTTTTCAAAGCCCTCAACCGGTCCAATGCCCGCAGTAATTTCTTCGGCAATTTTGCGTGGAGCCTTGCGAAGTTTTTTCGCCAGCTCGAAAGCCAGCGGCAAGGCATACTCTCCGAACTGCACATTCGGAGGCTGCTCGATCACGATTCGTTCGAGCTCAAGGTTGTAATTTCGGCGCAAAAAATCTCGAATATGCTGCGCCAGACGGCGTTCCAGATGGCGATACAAGAGTCCCTCTAAGCGGTTGAAGAGAATAGTGATTTTAGCAGAACCGTCGTTGGTCGTTCGCCGTTAGTCGTTGGACCGGTCACCTAGGGCAATCCACATCACAAGATAAGCAGGATTGCCGGCAACAAACACTAAAAGCATTAAAATCGATCAGTTGTGCTGGATCTTTGGTCGTTGCTTTCTGCCAAGGACCAACGACGGACGACCAACGACGATATGCGCATCGCTTATCTAGACTGCTTTTCCGGAATCAGCGGCGACATGTTTCTCGGCGCACTGATCGACGCGGGAGTCGCGCCCGAAATTTTCGAGCGGGCTGTGGCTGCTCTTGATGTCGGCGCCAAGCTGGAAATTTCGCGCGTGAATCGCAGCGGCATCACCGCGACCAAAGTTGACGTAATCGTCGAGGGAGAACGGGATTCGCCGAGGGTTGGTCGGACAGCAGCGTTCGACCCACACAAACATACTCACGATCATGCTCATGGCCATGAGCACTCGCATGATCACCATCACGACCACGCCCAGCACGACGGCGGCCAACGCGGCCGCGGGCTCATCGAAATTCGCGAGATCATCCGCAAGGCTGCGATCAGCGAATCAGCGGAAAAAGTCGCGATAGACATTTTCGAGAAACTCGGCGCAGCCGAAGCCAGTATCCATAACATTCCTGTTGAGAAAATTTATTTCCACGAAGTTGGCGCGGTCGACGCATTGATCGACATTACGTGCGCGGCAGTCGGCACCGAAGCTCTGGGCGTCGATGAAATCATCTGCTCGCCGTTGAACGTGGGCGGCGGGACCGTGACCTGCGCCCACGGAACCTTCCCTGTGCCTGCACCTGCTACCGTGGAACTGCTCAGGGGTGCAACCGTGTTCTCCTCTGGACTGCAAGCGGAACTCGTCACTCCTACGGGCGCTGCGATCGTCCGCACTTTGGCAACGCGCTTCGCACCGTTTCCTGAAATGAAGATCGCACGTGCGGGCTACGGCGCCGGCAGCCGCGACTTCCCTGGCCACGCGAATGTTCTGCGCATCACCGTAGGCGAGGCTGCTTCTAAATTAGCTGTGAACACATCGCAGGAGACAATTTCGGTTCTAGAAGCTAACCTTGACGATCTGAATCCGCAGGTGTTCGGCTACGTAATGGATCGCCTGCTCGAAGCCGGAGCGCTTGATGTTTTCGCCGTGCCGGTACAGATGAAGAAGAATCGTCCCGGTACTTTGCTCAGCGTGCTCGCAAAGCTAGACGACGCCGATAAACTTGCCCAAATTATTTTTGCCGAAACCACCACGCTAGGCGTACGCCGCCGGGAAGAGAACCGGCAGGTGCTGGCGCGCAAATGGCAAACTGTTTCCACTCGATTTGGCGATGTCCGAATCAAAATTGCCAGCCTGAACGGCACGGTGAGCAATTACGCCCCCGAATATGAAGACTGCCGCCGCATCGCCACCGAGCACCGTGTACCATTGAAACTGGTGATGCAGGAAGCTGTGCGCGAATATCTGCAATCTCAAGAGCAATAAATCACAAGGCACAAACAACTAAGTAAAATCTGTTCGGGGTTTCCGTCGTGATGCTTCGTGTCCTTCGTGGTTAATGATTTGAAGTTGGTTTTGCCAACGATGAACGACCAACGAAGCTTCAACGATTTTTATGCCAAAAAAGTTCTACATTACGACCCCCATTTATTACGTCAATGCGCGGCCGCACATCGGGCACGCCTACACGACGATTGCGTGCGACACGATTGCGCGTCGCCAGCGCCTGCTCGGTTCCGATACTTATTTCCTGACCGGCACCGACGAGCACGGGCAGAAAATTCAACGCGCTGCTGAAGCCGCCGGCAAATCGCCGCAGCGGTTCACAGATCAGGTTTCCGCTGAATTCCGCGCCTTATGGGACCGCATGGGGATCACCTACGACGATTACATCCGCACCACATCCGATCGCCACAAGCGCGGAGTGCAGGAATTGTGGCGTCGCATCCGCGACAACGGATATATCTATAAGGGCAGCTACACCGGCCAGTATTGTGTCTTTGACGAAATGTACGTGGAAGTCGGCCTCGGCGAGCCTTGCCCGGAGTGTGGCCGCCCCACCGAAACTGTCAAAGAAGAAAATTATTTCTTCAAACTTTCCGCGTTTGCCGAACCGCTGCTGAAGCTCTACACCAGCCAGCCAGACTTTATTCGTCCTGAGACGCGCCGCAATGAGGTGATCGCCTTCGTGCGCTCCGGTCTGCGCGATCTGTCGATCAGCCGCTCGACTTTTTCGTGGGGCATTCCTGTTCCCGATGATCCGAAGCACGTGATTTACGTTTGGCTTGACGCGCTCGCGAATTACATCACCGCCCTCGGTTATGGCTCCGACGATGCCAGCAAGTTCGAAAAGTTCTGGCCCGCCGATGTGCACATGATCGGCAAAGAAATTGTTCGCTTCCATTGTGTGTACTGGCCAGCGTTCCTGATGGCGGCAGGTTTGCCGCTGCCCAAATCGATCGTTGCGCATGGCTGGCTGTTGTTCGAAGAGAGCAAGATGTCGAAATCGCGCGGCAACATCGTGCGTACTGAGACCATTCTCGACGTGCTCGGCGCCGACGCGCTGCGCTATTTCCTGCTGCGCGAAGTCGTGTTCGGCCAGGATGGATCGTTTTCTTTCGACGCACTCGTCCAGCGCTACAACTCCGACCTCGCCAATGGCCTGGGCAATCTCGCCAGCCGCACGCTGACCATGATCACCCGTTATTTCCATGGCGAAGTTCCCTACCCGTCGCGCGGCGCGGCACATACCGGTGCCGAGGACATGATTGCTGCGCTCGCGAAGCACTCGATCAGCGAATTCCACGAGCTTTTTCAGCAATACCAGTTTTCGCGGGCTTTGGAGATCGCGTGGGCTTTAGTCGCCGCCGTCGACAAATATATAGTTGAGAACGAACCCTGGGCCTTAGGCGAAAAACAAGACGAGCACAGCCGCTCACGTCTCGCCGCCGTCCTTTACACTTCAGCCGAGGCCCTGCGAATTGTTACCGCCCTCGCCCACCCGGTGATGCCCGAAGCGACCGCAAAAATCTGGGCGCAGATGGGACTTGGCGACATCGCGAAAACTTCGCTGGCTGATTTGCAATGGGGACAACTGCAACTCGGCACAAAGCTCGGCAAAGTCGAGCCGGTATTTCCCCGCGCCGACAAGAGCGCCATTGAAAGGATGCAGATGATCGAAGATCAGCACCGAACTCCGGCAGTGGCAACCGAAGCCACCACGCCAGCGGACGTGGAGCGCCGGGCGTCCTCGCCCGGCACGACCGGGATGCCCGCATCACAGGGCTCGGCCCCGCTGAATAAGCCGGCTGCCGCGCCGTCTGGCGGCAAAATTACCATCGACGATTTCGCCAAAGTCGAACTGCGCGTCGCACAAGTCAAAGTAGCGGAGAAAGTAAAAGGCGCGCACAAATTACTGCGGCTCGAAGTTGATTTGGGAACCGAAGTACGTCAAATCGTTGCTGGAATCGCCGAAGCTTACGCACCTGAAACCCTGGTCGGTCGCAAAGTTGTGATCGTGGCCAATCTCGCACCTCGCAAGCTACGGGGCCTCGAATCGAACGGGATGATAGTTGCCGCGTCGCTCGAAGGCGGGAAACCCGTACTGGCGGCGTTTTTGGAAGAAGTGCCCGTAGGAGCGAGACTGAAATAGCGGGAGGCAGACCTGCACGTGTGGCGCGGACAGTCTTGTCCGCGCAATTTCGGGCGAGCTTCAAAATGGCGGACAAGAGTGTCCGCCCCACACAGACATTGCTGATGTTCATCGACTCCCATTGCCATCTCGATGGCCCTCGCTTCGACTCTGATCGCGAGCAGGTCATCTCCCGCGCCCGCGCCGCCGGAGTCTCCACCATTCTTGCCGTCGGCACCGGAGACGGCCCGGGAACACTCGATTGCGCGGTGAAGATCGCCGAGCAATACGATTTTATTTATGCCACCGTCGGCATTCATCCGCACGAAGCCAAACTCGCCACTGACGCCGATTTCGCACAGCTTGAACAACTCGCGCACAAGCCGAAAGTGATCGCATGGGGAGAGATCGGCCTCGACTATTACTACGATCACTCGCCGCGCGACACACAGAAAACTGTCTTCATTCGCCAGATGGAGCTCGCCCGCGAAGCCAAGTTGCCCATCGTCATTCACTGCCGTCCCTCAGAGAACAACGACGACGCATGGGAAGACTGCCTCGCGTTGGTCGAGCAACACTGGAGGCCCTCCGGCTTAGGAGGAGTGCTGCATTGTTTCACCGGCACCTGGCCGCATGCCAAATGGGCGCTCGACATCGGCTTTATGATCTCGTTTGCCGGAAACGTGACTTTTCCCAAGGCGCAGCAGATTCGCGATTCGGCTTTGCAGGTCCCGCTTGAAAGCATGTTCATCGAGACCGATTCTCCATTCCTGGCGCCAGTTCCCTTCCGCGGCAAACGTAACGAACCGGCTTACGTTAAAGAGGTCGCGCGCCAGATCGGCGAACTGCGCGGTCTTTCAACCGATGAGATCGGCGCTCAAACCAGCGAAAATTTCTACCGCTTCTTCCATTTGGCGGAGTCGGCTCGTGGTTCTTCAGACCGATAAACGTTGGGAATCATTCGGCAAACTACGTTAATCTATTAAGTCATGCCAGAGAATACTTTTGACATTGTCAGCCAGATCAACCTGCAGGAGGTCACCAATGCCATCCAGCAGGCCATCAAGGAAGTTCATACTCGTTTCGATCTAAAGGACTCGAAGTCGAACATTGAGCTCGAAGGAAAAGACGCTATTGTTCTGAGTTCAATCGACGAATACAAGTTGAAAGCGGTGACCGATATCTTGCAGCAGAAGCTGGTCAAGCGAGGCGTGCCGCTAAAAGGTCTAACCTACGGTGCCGTCGAGCCTGCGGCCGGATCGACCGTTCGTCAAAAGATCACCATGCAGCAAGGTATCCCCATCGAAAAAGCCCGCGACATCGTCAAGACCATTAAGAATTCGAAAAAGAAAGTGCAGGCCTCGATCCAGGGCGAGTTGGTACGGGTGAGCGGCAAAGATCGGGATTCACTGCAGGAAGTAATAGCGATGTTGAAACAGCAGGATTTCGGAATCGACATGCAGTTTACGAATTACCGGACGAACTAAGATCACCACGGAGACACTGAGACACGGAGAAGAGTTTTTGATTATGGATCCCAGAGGATTCGCGCGTTTCAATTTAATGCTTCGCACTTGGGTTTCTCCGTGACTCCGTGCCTCCGTGGTGAAAATTTATGAACACGATTGCCATCAACGGAGCCGAAGTTTTCGAACTTCTTCGCGACGACCTCGCCGCCATCGAGCGCGAGTTCGGCCGCGATACGGTGTCAGACGTCACTGCGATTACCGAAATCGGCGAATACCTGCGCGGTGGCGGCGGCAAACGGATTCGTCCAGCGCTACTGCTGCTCGCATCGAAACTTTTCAACTACGAAGGGCGCGGAGCCGTAAAACTCGGCGCCGTGGTGGAAATCATCCACACCGCAACGCTTGTCCACGATGACATCATCGACGAAGCCGAAACCCGCCGCGGACGCCCTGCGGCAAATACGCAATGGGGTAATTCAAAATGCGTGCTGGCCGGCGACTGGCTTTACATGCAGGCCTTCAAAGTGGCAGTGCAGGAGCGTAACTTCCGTATTCTCGACGCGCTCATCGATCTCACCCAACAGATGGTCGAAGGCGAACTGCTGCAGATGGAAAAACTCGGCAAGCTCATCTCTCTGGATGAGCACGTCGATCTCATTTATCGCAAGACGGCATGTCTGTTTTCGGTCTGCATGCGCCTCGGCGCGATCCTCGGTGGAGCAACTCCCGAGCAGGAGGACCAGGTTGCGCGCTACGGACGCGACTTGGGCATGGCCTTCCAAATCGTTGATGACGTGCTCGATCTTACTGCTTCCGAAAGAGTGCTCGGCAAGCCTGTCGCCAGCGATCTGCGCGAAGGCAAAGTGACTATGTCGGTAATTCACGCACTGGAGCGCTGCACTCGCGAAGAGCGCGAGATGATCGAGACTGTGGTCGACCAGCGCGCATTCAACGGCGTCACCCATTCCGACATCCTAAGAATTCTCGAACGCTACGGCTCGCTCGAGTTCGCCACCACTCGCGCCGCGGCCTACGCGGACTCCGCGAGCAAGGCAATTTGCACCTTTCCCATGTCTGAGATCAAACGTGCTCTGCTTTGGGCCCCGGAATTTGTCGTTGCCCGGGAAAAATAATTTTCCACTGCTTGTAACACTTCCGGTCTTCTTACATCCAATTCCCAGCTTGATTCGTATTAGACAAAGGGAGTTTAATTCCACGGGGCAACTTTTCTAAAGGAGATTGCGTTCTATGAAAAAGCTGTGGATTTTAGTAATTGCAATTTGTGTCACGTTCAGCATGGCCGCAGTAGCACAGGATATGGGTAAGAGCTGCGACATGGGCAAGGACAAGGCTGCTGCCGCGCCGCTGAAAACGCTTACGGGCACCGTCAAAGCGGATGGCGACAAAATCACATTCGTCAACGATGCCGACCAGAAGAGCTGGGACGTAATGAATCCCGAGAAGCTGAAGGGCCATGAAGGCCATCACGTTCAGGTCAGCGCGCATGTGTACGCCGACAAGGACTCAATCCACGTGATGAGCGTCAAAATGGTAAAGAAGCAAGCATCAGCAATGTAATCTAATGTGAGTCAAGTTGAAGGGCGGCTATGGCCGTCCTTTTTTTCTTGTACTCTGGTTTCAGCATGACCGACCTGCTCAGAGCGATTTCACATCACGGCTATTTATTGCTCTTCCTCATAGTGTTCGCCGAATCGTGTGGACTGCCCGCGCCGGCTGCGCTGGCGTTGGTGGCCGCGGGGTCGGCGGCGGCCATGCATGTGCTGAGTCCCGCGGCCGTTTTTGCGACTGCGATCAGCGCAATGCTTGTGGGTGACGTGCTTCTCTTTCTTGTAGGCCGACATACAGGATGGGCATTCCTCGGTTTCATCTGCGGCATATCCCTGAATCCGGAAACCTGCATTCTTCGCTCCGCTGAGTCGTTCTACAAGCATGGCCGCGTGACGCTGCTCTTCATCAAATTTATTCCCGGGGTCAACACCATGGCGGCGCCGCTTGCCGGCAGTATGAAGATGAAGTTGCCGCAGTTCCTGGAGCTCGATTTTGCCGGCGCCTGCTTTTACACGCTGGCGTACGCGGGCGGGGGTTACATTTTCCGGGACTTTGTAGCTCGCATCACTCACGGACTGCAAAGCGGAAGCCGCACCATCGGGGCTTTGCTTATTTTTGCCCTGGTGGCCTTCATTGCCTACCGTGCCGTGCAGTATGTTCGATTGCGGGTTTACGGGGCCCCACCCAAAGCAGGCGTCGCAGAAATCGCCCTGCGGCTAGCGTCAGAGGGCAACGGGGACGTCATCATCGCCGACGTCCGCAGCCACGGATATTACGATGCCGGCACGCAACGCATTGCCGGATCCATTCGCCTCGAGCCCAGCCAGTTGGCAAATGAACTCAAGACTCTTCCGCATGACAAAGATATTTATCTGTACTGTACTTGAGCGCGCGAAGCCACCAGCGCCCGTGTGGCGCGGCTTTTAAGAAAGCAAGGCTTTCGCGCTTTTGTGATCACCGGTGGACTGGCTGCCTGGCGCAAAGCAGGACAACCGGTCGAACAGGTACCGGAAGACGATCTACTCAAGCTGCCCACATTTAATTAATTATTTCTTCGTGTACCTTCGCGTCCTTCGTGGTTCCCACAACACCAGACCGGACGTCCAAGTCACGATGGACGAGGCCTGTCTCCCGCTATACTGACATTAATGTCTTCCTCCGACGAGGTCGAAATTAAATTCCGCATCCCTGATATTGAGGGCCTGATTGCAAGCCTTCGCCAGCTTGGGTTTCAGCAGGTCACGCCCCGAACTCACGAGATAAACACGTTGTTCGATTTGCCGGGGCACCCGCTGCGCGACCGCGGCGATGTACTACGCCTTCGCAAGTACGGTGAGACATGGGTGCTCACCCACAAGACTAAAAGCAAACAGCAAGATGGCCCACACAAGACCCGCGTCGAAACTGAAACTCGCGTCGACAATGGCGAAAGGATGGAGGCCATCCTCCGGGCATTGCAGTTTGAGCCGTCTTTTCGCTACGAAAAATTTCGCGCCGAATGGAAGGGTGGGAGAGGGCACGTCGTAATCGACGAAACGCCAATCGGCACCTATGGCGAAATTGAAGGACCGCCCGAATGGATCGATTCGGTCGCACGCGATCTCAAGATCGACCGCAAGGACTACATCACCGAGGCCTACACCGGCTTATTCAATTCATGGAAACGACAGACCAAGAGCGCGGCTCAGGAGATGACGTTCGAAGCGATTGGCAGCCCCACAGCTGGAAAGAGTTGACTGTGATATTTAGCCGCCGCCTCGAATAGGTCGAATGGTGAACTTTTTATTCCCTTTCAGTCGGTAAGTCTCAAAGTCATCGTGATCAATCGTAAGTACCGTACTGAGCAATTCGCGATTCGCAGCATGTACGAGCGTGGCATCGGCGAAGTCCATAGGTCGGTCTTTGTATTTCGCCATCATAAAACGCAATTCCGATAGATCAGAGTCAGCAAGTTTGTTTATCGTGAGGGCCCCGGAAAGAACAAAGGCCCACAAGCGTTGCATGTCGTATGCGCTCGAACCAATCAAGTGAAAAGCTTCGGTGAGTACGGCTTCAGTTGTGAGTAGAGGAAACCGCATCGACTGGAGAGCTTGAACGCAGGCAGAATGCCAGCTATCGTCCCGATCAAGAATGGCGACTATCGCTCCCGTGTCAATCAGTCCGCCGGGAAGCATCGCGCTCCTTCCCGTGTTTGCGTCTTATGATTTCCCGCACGAGTTCTTTACTGCGTGACGCTCGTTGTGAATCCCCTCCCCGCACTGTTCCCACGGTTGCCATGATCCGTTTTCGGAGACGCGCCGCTTCCGTTTCGTCGTCATAAATTCCGCGGCGCCCGTCCAGCCAATTCGCGCTGATTTCTTCCAGCACCTCAGCCAGAGACTTCCCGCTGCGTCTGGCTTCAGCTTCAAGGCGCATCTTCATCTCCGGTGTCAGGCGCCAACTATAGACTTCGCTTTTCATGCACTACAGTGTAGTGCACCAGCCGCTTGCGGGCAACTCCCGTGTGGCAAGCAGCCACTCTTCGGTCGTGTTCACCAATACACGGTGTGTTTGGAAAACTACGGGCAGCCGCGATTTTCAAGCCGCTAAACCGCTGGAAACACAATGCTTTAGCACCTGGGTAGAAACGTGCCATTCCTTTCAGTGCAGTTCCTAGGAGGGAATATGGCAACCATCAATCGCACACCGTCAAACGACGAACAGAAGTTTAAGCAGATCGAAAACGACAGCTGGTCAGGCATTTACCTTCCGGCAATTTGCGCCGGAGTGGTAATGACCATTGTTTTATTCATGGCAGTCAGCTGTTCGAAAAAATCGGACACTACCACAAAAATCAGCGCTCCAGTTGCGCCGGCTATGCAGAGTCCCGCACCGACCACCGCGTCGACGGCAGTACCCGAGCAGCCGAAGAATGCAGTGAAGAAACATCGTCCGACAACCGCAACCTACGTGAACGGCAATTACGGCGTTTCGTTAACCTATCCCCGTAAATACAGCCTGCAGTCAGGCGACAAGATGAAAGAAGCTCCGCTTCAGGCCGGCTTTTCGAAATCGGGAGCGGTGGAGATCGCGTCGCTGGATATGCCTGACGGTTTGTATCCAGAGACCGATTTTTCTTCCGCGCTGCTTAATGTCAGCGTTCATCAGGGATTGAGCGAAGAGGAATGCGGAGAATTTGCGGCGCAATCGAACGACGCTGCTAAGCCAGCAGAAGCGGAGCCATCAACCAAGCCTGCTGATTCGCCGAAGCCGGCCCCGATTAAGCTTGGTGCGAATCAATTCACTGAAATCGAACAGATGAGCTCATCGGGAGACCAACAGTCCGATCTGAAGTACTTTCACCTGTTCAAGAACGCCGCCTGCTACGAATTCGCACTGGACGTCGAGACTTCGCGCAAGGGCGACGAAGATGTCGCCCAAGTAGATCGCAGCAAGATCTTCAAGCAGTTGGAGAAGATTTTGACCACGGCGCGGATTAAAGAAGTTGAACTATCGGGAGTTGAAAATGCAGAAAAGACGACAACTCCTGAACCGGTGGTGGCGGCGCAGCCCGTTGGCACCGCAACTCAAACTGAGAAAGCTCAGGTGGTAACACCGGAGCCGAAGTAGAAGCACGAATTTAGAACCACTGAAACGTGTGGCCCCGGACGTCCACGTCCGGGGCTTACCTTTGTTTCGAGGCGCAAGCATCACGCGGGCGAGGGCGCCCGCGCCACACGGTTAACGCTTCCGCGATCTCGAAATCGCCTCCCTGGCTTCGCGATCCGCAGTGCGACGGCGTTCAGTCTCGCGTTTATCCCACAGTTGCTTGCCTTTGGCTAAGGCCAGTTCTACTTTCACTCGACCATTTTTGAAGTACATTCTGGTCGGGATCAAAGTCTGCCCCTTCTGCTGTGTCTGCCCGATCAGTTTGCGAATCTCATCTTTGTGCACCAGCAGTTTCCGGGTTCGCAAAGGCGCGTGATTATAGATGTTGCCGTGCTCGTAGGGCCCAATATGACAGTTAAGCAGCCAAAGTTCGCCGTCTTTCACCAGACCATAGGAGTCCTTCAGGTTCACCAGGCCCGCCCGCACCGACTTGACCTCGGTACCTGTTAAGGCAACGCCGGTCTCAAATTTTTCCAGCAAGAAGTAGTTGTGAGAAGCGATCCTATTGACAGAGGCGTCTCTCTGCCCCGCGGCGGTAGGATCGCGGCGCTTGTTCTTTTCGGCATTCGGTTTGGTCTGGTGTGCGGCCTGGCGAGGCATGGGGATAGGGTAACGCATGTAAAGGTTTCAGAGTTTCAAGGTTTCAGAGTTTCGGGATTTCGAGTTTTTCAGCTTAGATTGGCGGATTCGAAGGTCGCGCGTTTCATATTTCAGAAGAGAAACGTCGGAGGACCGATGCGAAACCTGGAAACGCTGAAACCCTGAAACCTTTGCCTGTAAGGCCATCCCACTGGTGTTAGCACTTATGAGTATAAGTGCAGCGCAAACAGCAACTTCGACGGGTTACGCGAGTGCTATAATCGCGCTTTCCCACAGCTTACAGTGGCCGGGTCGACCGGCCTGACGAGGAAGGCTTTTTGAGGATCTCATTGATGAAACGCGCATTTCGTCCTGCGTTGGCGCTTCTCCTCCTTTTTGGGCTCATTCTTCCCTCCTCCGCTGAAAGCTCCAAGTCATTGTATAAAAAGGGCCAGCTTGCCGAGGCGCGCCAGAATTACGAGCAGGCCTACGACTTCTACAAGCGAGCCTACGACGAGACCCCTCAGGACGTTTCGTATCGATCTGCCTATGAACGGCTCAGATTTCTAGCCGGGGCTTCGCACGTGCACCGTGGTCAGTTGCTGCGCGAGGCAGGTCGCCTGCAGGAAGCGATGGTGGAGTTCCAGAAAGCGGTCGAAATTGACCCCTCCAGCGCCATTGCCAAGCAGGAAATGAAAGTCACTCAACAGATGATTGACGCGGGTAATTCCCCCGCCCCCAAGGCGTCAGCCCCAGAACCGAATGAACTCCAAAAGATGGTGCAGCAGGCGGGCGGGCCGGTGGAACTGGGCGCGATCCCAAACATTCCGATCAACCTGAAAATCACCGAAGACAGCAAAGTTATTTACGAAACCATCGGCAAGCTGGCCGGAATCAACGTGCTTTTCGATCCCGACTACACTTCGCGCCGCATCAAGGTCGAGTTGAATTCGGTTTCGCTTGAAGAAGCCCTACAAATCGTCGCTCTTGAATCGAAGACTTTCTGGCGGCCAGTCACCCCAAACACCATTTTCATCGCTGCGGATAATCCGGCCAAGCGCAAAGAGCTTGAGCAGAGCATTATCAAGACTTTCTATCTTGCCAATTTGTCGCAGCCCACCGAACTGCAAGACGTGGTAAACGCCCTGCGGCAAATTCTTGAGATTGCCCGCATCCAGCCGCTGCCCTCTGAGGGCGCAATCGTAGTTCGCGGAAGCCCGGACCAGATTGCCCTCGCCGAAAAACTGGTCGATGATCTAGATCGATCAAAGCCTGAAGTCGTGGTTGATGTTGCAGTAATGCAGATTACCAAAGACAAGAGCCGCACCTTAGGCATAAGTCCACCCACGAGCGCGACCATACAGCTGCAGCCAAATATCAACACCACCACAAGCACGACCACCGGGACCACGAGTACTGGCACCACCGGGACCAGCACGACCGGGGGAATCAACTTGAACTCGCTCGGTGCTCTGAACGCCACAGATTTCCAGGTGACAATCACCCCGGCAACTATCAGTGCGCTGTTTTCTGACAACAACACCAAGCTGATTCAGAACCCGCAGATTCGCGCCTTGGACGGCCAGAAGGCGTCGTTGAAAATCGGCGAACGCGTGCCCATCGCCTCTGGCTCATTCCAGCCCGGCATCGGTGGTGTCGGCATCAATCCGCTGGTCAACACCCAGTTTCAATATCTTGATGTCGGCGTAAATATTGATGTGACGCCCACCATCCATGCCAACGGCGATGTGACCCTTAAAACCACGATGGATATTTCATCGGTCACCGGTAACACCAATATTGGTGGTATTACCCAGCCGATTATCGGGCAAAGAAAAATCGAGCAGGTGGTCCGGTTGCGCGAAGGCGAAGCTAATCTGATGGGCGGCATGCTCGAAGATTCGCAGACTAAAAACCTCACCGGAATTCCTGGCCTCGCGCAAATCCCCCTGCTTAAATATTTGTTCGGGCAAAGCAGCGTTGATCATTCGCAGACCGAAACCGTCTTCGTCTTAATTCCTCACATCGCACGCCGCCAGATACTGACCGCGATGAACCAGGAGGCGATTGACGTAGGAACTGCAAGTGCGATTGGATTGCGGCGGGTAAGCCCAACTACTCCCACTGTCACAATGCCGGCTGCGCCTACCTCGGGGCCTTCTTCGGGGGCCGGTTCAGTGAACATGCCCCAACCCGCTCCGGCCAATTCGGGCATGCCCGCTCCGCAGTTAATGGAGCGCTCGGCAACGTTCGGGTTTGATCCACCCAATACCACGCAACACGTGGGGTCAACCTTCACGGTGAATGTGCTTCTGAGTGGCGGCCAGAATATCTTCCAGGTGCCGATGCAGATTTCTTACGATCCTAAGCTCCTCCAGGTCGCGAATGTTTCGAACGGAAGCCTGCTTTCGCAGGATGGACAAATCGTAACGGTCACCCATCGCGAAGACGATGGCACTATGCAGGTAGTGGCCACGCGGCCTCCAGGTTCGGCTGGCGTGTCCGGCCAGGGATCGGTTGTCACGCTGACTCTTGTTGCCAAAGCCCCGGGTCAGGCATCGTTGACCATTGCTAGGGGCGGAGCTCGTGACCCTGCCATGCAGGCGTTGCCGGTCAATGGCGCCAGCGCGGCGGTTACAATTCAGTAGGACCTTTTAGCTGTTGGCTCTTAGCTTTTAGCTCCTCATGAATTAATGAATCAGCGCCCAGTGTGGTCGGAGCGAGACACTCATCCCCAGACCAATCGCGATGGCTGATTTCGCCCTATGTTTAGGGAAATGCGTCGGCGACGCTTTAGCTTAGAGCTAAAAGCTAAGGGCTAATAGCTGGATACGCGAATTCCATGCAAATCCGAACATCGAAATCGTTCTTAAAAGAGATGCGCAACGCCCGCAAACAACGTGGCCTAACCCTGATCGAGCTGATCGTGGCCACCAGTATCCTGCTCATCCTGAGCGGGATGGCGGTTCCGCTGGCACGGGTAACCATCAAGCGCAGTAAAGAAAAGGACCTCCACGCAGCACTCTGGCAATTGCGAGACGGCATTGACCGCTACAAAGACGCCGCCGACCGCGGCGCATTTCAGATCAAAGTTGGCTCGGAAGGCTATCCGCCGGACCTTGACACCCTCGTCAAAGGCGTCGATGTCGGCGGCAAGAAATTAAAGTTTTTGCGTCGGATTCCGACTGACCCTATGACGGGTGATACCGACTGGGGATTGCGATCTATGCAGGACGATCCCGATTCTGACTCCTGGGACGGCAACAACGTTTTTGACGTCTACACCAAATCAACCGGCGTTGCGCTTGACGGCACCAAGTACAAGGACTGGTAATGAAACTGAACCGAACCCGACTTCATTATCCGTCGCGAAGATCTCACGCCAGCCGCGGCTTCACGCTTATCGAATTAATGATCGTGGTCAGCATTCTGCTGATCCTCATTTCGATCGCGGTGCCGCAATACAGGTCATCCGTTAAACGCGCGCGCGAATCGGTTTTGCGCCAGGACCTCTTCACCATGCGTTCGGTCATCTCTCAGTACACGCTGGATAAACAGAAGATGCCGCAATCCGGCGACGACCTGGTGCAACAAGGATATCTGAAACAAATCCCAACCGATCCCATCACCAGCCAGAGCAACTGGAACTGGCACACCGCCGACGAGGGCACAATCATGTCGCCAGATGAGCAGGACGAAGGCGGCATCGACGATGTCTACAGTTCCTCCAACGACATCGGGACTGACGGCGTGGCATATAGCCAGTACTAAATCATCCGTTCGCTATTCCACCCTGTCATTCCGAGCGGAGCAGGATGAAAGCGTAGCGATCATCCTGCGAAGTCGAGGAACCTGCCTCTTCCGGTTTGAATCCCTGCCTCCTTTAGCAATACCATCTGGATATGCCGGTTGAAACCGAAGCTCCCGCCTACACTCCCATTCGCGCGCCCCGAGGCACCACGCTCTCCTGTAAAGGATGGCAACAGGAAGCTGCCATGCGCATGTTGATGAACAATCTCGACGAAGACGTCGGCGAGCGCCCGCAAGATCTCGTCGTCTACGGCGGCACCGGCAAAGCCGCACGCAATTGGGATTGTTATCACGCCATCGTTCGTTCTCTCAAAGCGCTGGAGAATGACGAAACGTTGCTGGTTCAATCCGGCAAACCAGTTGGAGTTTTTAAGACTCACGAATACTCGCCGCGCGTGTTGATCGCCAACTCGAATCTGGTCGGTCACTGGTCGAACTGGGAAAAATTCAACCAGCTCGAACGCGCCGGCCTGATGATGTACGGCCAGATGACTGCCGGTTCGTGGATTTATATCGGATCGCAAGGCATTGTGCAGGGCACCTTCGAAACTTTTTCGGCCGCAGGCGAAAAGCATTTCGGCGGTGATCTCGCCGGCAAGTTGATTGTGAGCGGTGGAATGGGTGGTATGGGCGGAGCCCAGCCCCTGGCCGCAACCATGACCGGCGCGGCATTCCTTGGGATTGACGTCGATCCCGAACGCATCAAGAAGCGCCTTAAAACCGGCTATTGCGATTTCATGGTCACCACCCTCGACGAGGCGTTGCGCATTCTCAAAAACGCTGTTCGAAAAAAAGAAAA
This sequence comes from uncultured Acidobacteriota bacterium, assembly GCA_963702345.1. Classification (GTDB taxonomy): domain Bacteria; phylum Acidobacteriota; class Terriglobia; order Terriglobales; family Acidobacteriaceae; genus Gp1-AA145. Next base: position 1,136,967 of record CAVPCD010000019.1, read on the forward strand.
CGTCTCCGTCGGATTGGTGGGAAATTGCGCCGACGTCATTCCCGAACTCGCCGATCGCGGCGTGGTTCCCGACATCCTCACCGACCAGACGTCCGCTCATGATCCGCTTAACGGCTACGTTCCCAATGGAATGTCGTTAGCTGAAGCAGTCGAGCTGCGCAAACGAGATCCCCAAGCGTACGAAGAAAAATCGATGAACGCCATCGCACGCCACGTCGAAGGCATGTTGCGCTTGCAGAAAATGGGGTCTGTCACCTTTGATTACGGCAACAACATTCGCACCTTCGCATTCCAGCAGGGTGTAAAGAACGCATACGACTTCCCCGGCTTCGTGCCTGCCTACATTCGCCCGCTTTTTTGCGAAGGCCGCGGGCCGTTCCGCTGGGTGGCGCTCTCCGGCGAACCGTCAGACATTCATGTGACAGACGATCTGGTGCTCGAACTATTTCCCGACAATCGCATCCTTCGCCGCTGGATCGATCTCGCACGCAAGCGCATCAAGTTTCAAGGCCTGCCAGCGCGAATCTGCTGGCTGGGATATGGAGAGCGCGCACAGTTCGGCCTGGCCATGAACGACCTGGTCAGGAAGGGCAAACTCAAAGCTCCCATTGTGATGGGGCGCGATCACCTGGATTGCGGGTCAGTCGCATCGCCCTTCCGCGAGACGGAAAGTATGAAAGACGGCAGCGACCCCGTCGCCGACTGGCCGCTGCTGAATGCACTCCTGAACACCGCCGCCGGCGCCTCCTGGGTTTCGATTCATAATGGCGGCGGGGTCGGCATTGGCTATTCGCTTCACGCCGGTCAGGTCACGGTCGCCGACGGGACCGAAGCCATGGCTAAACGCATTGAGCGCGTACTAACCACAGACCCCGGCATGGGCATCATCCGCCATGCCGATGCTGGATATAAAGACGCGGAAAAATTTGCGAAGGACAAACACGTAAAAGTCCCAATGCTCTGAATCGCGATCCCTCCGCGCCGCCATCTCTCTGCGTGCGCGGTTGTCAAAAAATGCACCGAGCTTGCGACAAACTGAAATAGTTTGCGAGCTGGTGGAAGAAATCCGAGAAAAATGCACTTCAAGTGTTCGATGCAAACCCTTGCAGGGCTGCTGGTTCAGGTATACTGGTTCCCCGCACCGGGTTTGGTTCCTAATCTGCAAGTAGCCCAGTCCCGCTGAAGGTCAATAATTAAAGCCCCGTCTCTCTTAAGGAGAATCGTATGAAGAAATCCACTCCCTGGTTTCTGTTCGTGATGCTGTTCAGTATCACTGCATTAGCTCAAACCGCTACTCAGCAAACCAATTCCAACAAAGATGCGCTGCCTAACACTTTCCTGCGCGGTAAGCAAGTGAAGTATTCCCGAGTGACCCCGGGGTCCGTTCACGCCACCAAAAAAATACCAAACGCCGCCAGCCTCTCGTTAAACGCGACCGCAAATTCAAATTCATGCGCGCCCCAATCATTCGCTCTCGCATGCCTGGATACCGTTACCAACAACAACAACTTTTTTAAGGAACAAGGCGTGTATTACAACGGCACTACCCGCGACATTTGGCAATATGACCTGGTCGGACTGTCGCCTGCCAGCAACACATCTACTGTCCTTAATGCCCCAGTAATCCCCGTGACTATCGACATGCTGAATGCCGACGGCAGTCCCCGCTCGGTTGTCACCAATACCACGAACTGCCCCCATTGCACTGCGAACCAGCTTGGAAAGACTGTTCGACTGATCTCGAGGCCGCAGCAATTTGTTGCTGCTTTCTTGAATAGCCCGGTGTTCAAGTCATCTACCTTTACCAGCAGTCCAGTTCCAACTCAAATCACGGACGCCGAGATGCGGGCGCAGGTCGGTGCCAGGGCCACTCTACATCCTGACTGGCACACTCTTCTTGCTCCCAGTCTGAAGAACGTCCAAAGAATGGCTTTGATTGAAGGCTCGTATCAGTTTGCTCTCAACAACGACGGCAGCTGCTGCGCATTCGTGCTGGTTGATGAAAACGTCTTCAACAACGAACTGTTTCCGCCGACTGCACCTCCGGACAACTCCACTGTCATCGGTCAAGCGGAGGTATCCGGCGCAATGACGACTCAAGATATCTCCACCTTGATGTTCCCAAACACATACTTGTACAGCAATGGGAATCCCAACGACTGCTGCGTCCTGGGATATCACTCGGTTGATTTCGAGCCTGGGGATTCTCGCAACGCAAATCGGACCAGGGCTTACGTGATGAACTATTCAAGTTGGATCAGCCCCGGTTTGTTCGCCGACCCTTCCTGCTCCACCAAAGACCCGGAAAACTGCTTCCAGGATGTGACCGCCCATAGCCACGAGATCGCGGAGATATTTAACGATCCATTCGTTGGGTACGATGGAGTGCACAACATCACACCCTTCTGGCTCAACCCAGCCGGGCAATGCCAAGACATCCTGGAAGTGGGTGATGTAATCGAGGACCTGCCCAATCCGACTTACCCGGTTACGATTGGCAAGACCTCCTACCATCCGCAGACTGTGGCGTTGGTGCCCTGGTTCAAGTTCCAGTCGCCCTCGCCCGCAATCAACAACGCCTACAGCTATCCCAATGAAACAGCGTTGACCTCTCTTTCAGCGCCGCAACCGTTGAACTGCGGTCAATAAGCCTAGGCTGTCCGATGTTCAGAGGCCCCCATTCCGCCGCGCGGGATGGGGTCTTTTCTTGTCGGCCGGCGTGAGGAGCGCAGTTGTAAGATGCTAAGACTGTTAGTTTGCGGGATCGATTGCCAAGATCAAAGAAATCGCGTTCAGTTCGGCCAATTCTTCTTCTCAATATTGGCCAGCTTCCGACTTTACGATCGGCTTCAGGCGACTCTGGCCCTCGGCGCGGACCTGCCCTGCAAGAGCTTGAAATTATCGAAGGCGGAGCGGTGCTTTGTCTTGGCGGAAAAATTGTGTCGGTCGGTACCACGCACGAAGCGTTGCGCGATCCCTGGATCAAAAAGAATCGCAAGCGGCTGATGGAAATTGATTGCGCCGGTAAAGTGGTTTTGCCCGGCTTGGTCGACTCTCACACCCATCCGGCTTTCATTTCTCCGCGTTTGGTTGATTTCGAGAACCGGATTGCAGGCGCCAGTTATGAGCAGATCGCAGAAGCCGGCGGTGGAATTCGTTCCAGCGTGGAGGCCGTACGCGCCGCAAGAAAACCTGAACTCGCTGCAAAAATTCTCGCGGCTCTACAAGAAATGATGGCACAGGGCACCACCACGGTAGAAGCTAAATCCGGATATGGTTTGACGCTGGATTCAGAATTGAAATCGCTTGAGGCAATTCAACTCGCGGCCGCGCAATGGCCAGGCACTGTAATTCCAACTCTGCTCGGCGCACACGTCGTCCCCGTCGAATTCAAGAATCAACCGCAGAAATATGTCGATGTAATCTGCGAGCAGATGATTCCGCAAGTCTCCAAACGCAAATTGGCGCGCTTTGTCGATGTGTTTTGCGACCACGGGGCCTTCAGCGAAGCTGACTGTCTTAGGATTTTTGCCGCTGCCCAAAAAAATAAACTAGGAATCCGTGCGCATATCTCGCAACTAACTCGCACTCCCTTGGCGAATCTGCTTGCCATGAACCCCACATCGCTCGATCACGTTGACCACGTTGACGAAAGCGATATATCGCTGCTCGCCCGAAGCAGCACCGTCGCCACGCTGGTTCCCGGAGCAAATTATTTCCTCGGACTTAGATATCCTCTAGCCCGCAAATTAATCGATGCCGGCGTCGCCGTTGCCCTTGCGACAGACTTCAATCCCGGCTCATCTCCGACTGCGAGCATGCCGTTCGTTCTTTCGCTCGCCTGCACGCAGATGAAGATGTCCCCCGCCGAAGCCATCGCCGCCGCCACCATCAATGCTGCTTGCGCCCTGCAGCTTGAGAAGACCAAGGGATCGATCGAGCCCGGCAAAGACGCGGACATAGCAATCTTCAACGTTCGCGATTACCGCGAGATTCCCTACTGGACCGCCGCGAACCGCTGCGAGTTGATGATTGCTGGCGGAGCTGGAATCGATCTTTCAAGATTTTAAGAGTCGCGGCGAATCTCCATTCGCCGTCGCTTGACTCTGCTTGACCGTTTGGAGCATGCCGGATCGCATTGTTATAATCATTCCCTTGACGCACGCGCGACGCACTCATTTTTATCGCTTCCGTCGTGATTTCGCTGCAATTCCGGCGCACCAAATAAAACCAGCCGGATCAGCGGACAAAGTGGCCAGGTAGCTCAGGTGGTAGAGCGCAGCCCTGAAAAGGCTGGCGTCGGCGGTTCAACTCCGTCCCTGGCCACCATCATTCCAAAGGACTTGGGCGTTTTCGCCCACTTTCTTCAGCCCAAGGTTCAGCCCAAGATAAATCACTGGATCGTCTCCGTGAGCAGGTGAGCCTTGTCTCCGAGTAGGAGTGCCAAGAACTTGCCCTGTGCTTCGAGCCTCGATTCCTGGTCGGACTGCGCATACAGTTGCATTGTCGTCCTGACATCCTCGTGCCGCAGAATGCCCTGTACCGTCTTCGGATCACACTTCAGCTTCACCAGTGAAGAAGCCAGAGAATGCCTGAAGTTGTGGAAGCCGAACCGAACTCGCTGGTCTTGTTTGATAACGCCGGCCTTAACGGCAGCAGGGCGCAGATACTTCTGCACCATGATTGAAGCCGATAACGGCTTCTTGCCCTTAAGTCGGAAGCTCGGGAAGACGTAATCGTCATCCTTCGCATAAGGAGTTCTCTCCCTCCACGCCATCAAGAAACCGGCCAGCACGGGGTGCATGGGTACGGGTGCCTTCGAGGCCTTGGACTTGGGTACTTTGAACTGGGCCCAGACGTAAGCTCGCTTCACTTCGATCACCTGATCTGAAAAGTCCAGATCCATCCACATCAGACCGAGAATCTCCGATACTCGCAGAGCTGTCGCCGCGTCTGTAAGAACTAGTGTGCGCCGAGGCTCCGGGATGTTCAGCAGAATCTCGAACGCCTGCTGTGGATTCATGATCACTGCCGTGTAGTTGCTTGTCGTCTTCTGACGGACCCAATTCATGGGATTAGCCGACTCATCGCGAGGGATAAGCCCATAACGTTGCCCGTGTTTGTAGACCAAATTCATCACCCGTCGAATTTTGTCCAGAGTGGGGTTCTCCAGACTCTCCGCTTTCTTTACTTCCCTCAACCACTTCTCGACTTCTAGCGGCTCTATTGCCAAGGGTGACTTCCTGCCGAAGCGAGGAATCACTTTCTTGTTGAGAATCCGCTTGTAGGTCTCTGAAGTTGTGTATGCCTTCTCGATGGTTGCCTCTGACTGATCTTCCTGCAGCTCGTTTTGAATGTAATGCTGACAGAGCTGCCCATACGTCGTTGGGTTCCCACGGAAGGGTTGATATTGGTTAGCGTTTTCCCTGAGACGCTGCCGATCCACTTCCTGCCACGCATCCTTCTCGCTCGGACCGACATCTCGCACGAGACCAAGAATTGTCTTGTGTTCGACTCTCTTTCCATCGGATCGCGTTACCTGGAAGCGATAGACCCACGTTGGACCATCTGACCTCTGTTCGCTACGAACAGAGCCGTTCTGATACCTGGCCATCAAATCCTCCTGTTTGCTGGCTCAGGTGGCTGCAAAACGGAGTTTATCGCAGAGCAAAGATAGTGGTCTAGCTCCGAGAGTTTGAATCGCCATTCTTTTTTCTTCGCGCCAGAATCCAGGGGATGCCCAGGAATCCTGCCTGCTCGAACCTTCTGAAGCAAAGTGCGGCGTGTAACACCGACAAAAGCAGCGGCTGTATCAGCATTAACGAATGGCTCGGGTTGACCGACAGTCGGTAGAGGTGTGACAAGAACCGGATGGGCTGGCATAACGGCTCCAGAGCTTCTTTCCGTGGGCTGAACGCTCGTGGCTCGACGTTGCAATTGCACCTGAGCCTTCTCGACAGCGTTGGTGTTCAGGGCCCACTACTGTCGCCCCCCGGCTGATTAAGTCCGTAGGGCACGGGTGATGTTGACCAACATGATTCATTTCTGCTGTCGCGTCCAATGACTTTTCGTCCGTGAGATATTCCCAGCGGTAATATCAGACAGCATCACGCCGA
>CAVPCD010000020.1:0-13853 GCA_963702345.1 uncultured Acidobacteriota bacterium
GCAGTTCTTCCCGCAAATTCGTAAGCAGGGCCTGATCATCGATGTCCGCTATAACGGCGGAGGCTTTGTCGATGAACTGATCTTCGAGCGCCTACGCCGCATTCTTGCTGGTATGGATTCAGCGCGCAACTTTAAGAGTGGCACGGTGCCACCCATCGTGTTTAACGGATCGATGGTCTGCCTGACCAATCATTACGCTGCTTCTGACGGCGACATCTTCAGTTACATGTTTAAGTACTACAAGCTCGGACCGCTTATCGGCGAGCGCACCTGGGGCGGCGTTCGCGGCATTCGAGGTGAGTTTCCGTTGATGGACGGCGGCTACATTACCCGGCCCGAGTTTGCTCGTTACAACAATCAAAGCCAGTGGATAGTGGAAAACCGGGGCGTTCAGCCGGATATTGTTGTAGAAAACCGGCCGGAGCAAGTGGTAAGTGGCAAAGATCCGCAACTGGATCGCTCGATTGAAGAAGTGATGAAGGCGATCCAGGCGAATCCGAAACAGCTTGCCCCGCGGCCTCCGGCGTTGCCACCGTACCCCGCTGGCCCGGGATAAACACAGTCCATGTAGGGGCGGGCGTCCACGCCCGCCCCAAATTCCCATGTTGGCGAAGGTTTATGAAATGGTTCGCCGACCCATGGTCGGCCAACTTTCGTCTGATCTACTTACCGAAAAAAACCGTATAATCATTCTTTCATGCCAAAATATTCGATCGTTATTCCCCTGCATAACGAGCAGGAAAATGTCACCGACCTCTATGACCGCCTGAAGGCAGTAATGGAGACCAGCGGCGATAGCTTCGAAATTGTGTTCGTCGACGATGGTTCTTCTGATGAAACGTTCCACCTGCTCCGCCAGATCGCGGCCGTAGATAGCCGGGTCACAGTCGTGCGCCTGCGCCGCAATTTCGGCCAAACTTCGGCTCTGGCCGCTGGTTTTGATCACGCGCGCGGCGAGTACATCATCGCCATGGATGGCGATCTGCAGCACGATCCGTCGGACATTCCGCTGTTTCTGGAAAAACTTTCAGAAGGCTATGACATTGTCAGTGGGTGGCGTAAACAACGCATCGACAATCTATGGCTGCGGCGCATTCCGTCACGCTGCGCCAATTGGCTGATGGCGAAGCTGAGCGGGGTCGATATTCACGACTTCGGAACCACCTTTAAAGCTTATCGCCGCGACATTCTCGAACAGGTCCCGCTTTACGGCGAGTTGCATCGCTTCATCCCCGCATTAGCCTCGTGGCATGGCGCTTCGATTTGTGAAGTTCCGATCCGCAATATTAATCGTGAACGCGGAGCTTCGCACTACGGCATCTCCCGCACCTTCCGCGTATTTTTTGACCTCATCACCATCCGCTTTCTATTGCGGTATCTTGGCCGTCCGCTGCACTTTTTCGGCACGGTGGGAATGATGGGAGTCTTCGGCGGCATGGGTATCACGGCGTGGCTATTTGTCGAAAAATTTCTGCGGCACTCTCACGTGATGATGGAGCACGGCCCGATGATGATCTTCGCGGCAGTGCTACTGCTGGCGGGATTGAACCTGCTGGCGATTGGACTACTCGGCGAGTTGCAGGTCCGCCATTATCACGAGCCCACGCGCCGCGCCCCTTATTCGCTCGATCGCGTCCTCCGCGCCCACAGCGAAGAACAAAGCGTACCAGAGTAAGCCAGTGGTCAGTGGCTAGTGATCAGTGGGTGCTGGGTCGATCAACGCCACAAGCCAGATCGTTTTCGGCTTACTAAACACTGGCCACTAATTACTAGCCGCCATTTTCAGAACGCTTCCTTATTCACCACATACGGCATCTTCTTAACGTCGCCGCCGTAGTTCTTCTCCAGCACATCGATCAATCCCTGCACGCATCGTCCTGCCATTCCTTTATTAGGATCGGGTGACAGCCGGGTGATCTTCGCTGCGCTGGCAAAGTGAGGCATGAGTCGGCAGCGATCTTCAATCGCCGGATCACGCAGGGGAGAATCCACAGGCAAAGGCTCTCGCTCATAAACGTCCAGCGCAGCGCCCGCGATCCAATTTTCTTTCAGTGCCCGCGCCAGAGCGGCTTCATCGATTACCGGGCCGCGCGAGGTGTTCACCAGGAACGCTGTGGGCTTCATCATGCGCAGAGTGCGCTCGTTGAATAAATGAAATGTTGGCGTGTTGCTTTCGCCTTCGCGCAAGAGCGGAACGTGCACGCTGACAAAATCCGCCAGCTTCAGCGCCTCGGCAAATGGAACATATTTGATCGATGTCTTTTCTCTCTGAATGCCGCGCGCATGGCGCAGATCCATCATCTCTTGAATCGCGTTGATATATTGATGGTTTTCGTACGCAGGGTCGTAACACAGAAAATTCATATCAAAGCCGGCGCACTTCTTGATCATCGCCAGCCCTATCCGCCCAGTGCCGATGATCGCGATGGTCTTGCCGGTGACTTCATCGCCCAGAAACGGCAAAAATGGATGCCAGAATCCCCACTGGTTGTCGCGGGTCAGGTGTTCGGCCGGCCACATTTTGCGCGCCAGAGTTCCGAGCATGAAAAATGCAAACTCGGCAGTGGCTTCGGTGAGCACGTCGGCGGTGTGAGTAAATGGAACTTTATATTGGTTGGCGTCGGCGCGATTGATGTTGTCGAACCCCACCGCGAGTTGGGCCACGACCTTGAGCGATTCTTTGCCCGCCTCGAAAACTTCCGCATCAATCTGGTCGCGAAGAGTGGTAATCAGGCCGTCGATTCCCGAGCGCACTTTTTCCAAAATCAGAGATTTGGGCGGCGCTTTCGGTTCGGGATAAACTTCGAGTTGGTAACCGCGCTCGCGAAGAATATTCAGAGCTGGTCCGATGTCGCAGGTCGCGAAAACGCGAAAATTATTGGTCATGGAATAAGAACTGATCTTTTTAAAGACGGTCACTTTGTATAACTTTTTGTCCTTTGTGGTTAATGAATGTTAGTCGGTGGAAAAGTCCACCGCGTTGCGCTAGTTGAAAACTTCTTCTCCCACAGCCCAAACCCCACTTCGGGGCGCAAATAAAAGACAGGATCTTCCAGCGCAATCATCTTGTCGCCCATCTCACCCAGCTTCCATTTGTACTTCTTCTCATAGAGAGGCACGAATTTGCGAATAGTGTCGACGTTCCGCTCGGTTTCAACCATACCCTCGAGAATGACCGCCTCATCAGCTTGGTCGGTACACATGGTGCAGTGCGGATTCTCTGCCAGGTTCCGCGCTTTTCGTGACTTCGCGCCAGTGCTGAAATACAGCAAGCCGTCCATCCATAGCGCCCAAATAACCATGACATGCGGCCGGCTATCGGGTCGCGTGGTCGCGATCCAGAATTGCCGGCTTTTCTTGAGCCGGTTCTCGGCCCATTTCCACGGGAGCAAACCCTTCTTGCTTTTGGGAAGCCCGTAACCGGGGATATTTGGCCTGGTAGCTTTCGGGAATTTGGCGACTAACTTCGGCATATGGCTTTAGGAAAGAATGCGACCCCGTAGCTCTCTGGGATCTCTTAAGTTTTCTCTGCGTGCTCTGCGGTTAAAAGCTCTTGGCTCTCTGTAATGTTAAAAGCGTTTCTGCGAGACCCAGCGCTCGACCCGCTCCAGCGCCTTGCTCAAGTTTTCCATTGAATTCGCAATGCTGAACCGCAAATATCCTTCACCGAATTCTCCGAACGATGTCCCCGAAAGGCAGGCTACGCCGGCTTCTTCGAGCAAGGCGTCGGCAAGAGCTTTCGACTTCCAATTCGTCGCCGTGATATTTGGAAAAACATAAAACGCGCCCTTTGGCATACGGCAAGAAAATCCCTTGATGCGATTCAATCCCGCAACAAACATGTCCCGCCGCCGCTGAAATTCATCGCGCATGTGATCGACCGAGCCTTGATCGCCGCGCAACGCTTCGATTCCTGCGACTTGAGAAAAACTTGCCGTGCAGGAATTCGAGTTGGTCATCAAGCGTGCAACCTGAGTCGCGAGGTCGGGACGCATTACCCCGTAACCCATGCGCCAGCCGGTCATGGCGTACGTCTTTGAAAAACCGTCGAGCAGAATGGTTCGTTCCTTGAATCCAGGCTCCGACATGATCGAGTGATGATGGCCGTCGAAGATCAGGCGGCTGTAAATCTCGTCCGATAGAACAAAAATATTGCGGTCGCCGATGGCGTGCGCGATTTGCTCGATATCACGCTTGTTCAGCACGCCGCCCGTTGGATTATGCGGCGAATTGATAATGATCATCCGGGTGCGGTCGTTGATCAGCTTTTCCAGTTCCTTCACTTCCAGACGAAAATCTCTTTCCTCGCGCAGCCGGATGGCTACGCCTCTGCCCCCGACGTAGTTAATCATCGACTCATAAATCGGAAAGCCGGGATTGGGATAGATGACCTCGTCGTCTTCGTCGACCAACGCAAGAATGGAAAAGAAAATAATCGGTTTGCCGCCCGGAACAACCACCACTTCCTCCGGCTGCACCCGAACCCCGCGACTGTGGCTCACTTCATCGGCGATGGCTTTGCGCAGATCGGGAAGGCCGGCTGAGGGGCCATAATGTGTCCAGCCCGCCTCGAGCGCGCTCACCGCGGACTGAATAATATTTTCCGGCGTATCGAAATCCGGCTCGCCAATTTCGAGATGAATGATGTCTTTGCCCTGGCGCTCCAACTCCCGCGCGCGATTCAGGACTTCAAATGCGGTTTCGGTGCCCAGTCGCGACATGCGCTTGGCCAACCGTAGTTCGAACTGAACGGCATGAGACATGGGGCAAAACGGACTATTGTACTACTGCGGAAGAGGATTAACGAACGTAGGATCAGATGGGTAGTGTCCTAATTTCGTTTATTGGCCATACGATGTCGCTCCAGAGCTCTATCCATGAGCTCGTCTATCGAATGCTGTTGTTCGTGGCTTATCGGTTGCTTGTTCCATTGCCATGTATCAATGTGGGTTCCTTCAAAAAGGAATTTCCAGCGACACTTTATCCAAAAGTACCGATAGTCCACCCCAATAGCGAGATTGGCCTGTTGTGGGACTTTGTTCATAAAGTAGGGGTAGATCGTTTTCGAGTCGCCTCTCGCCAAATCGAAATTATCCCACGCATTATTGCCCATCATAGAGTCGGTAAAGCTCATACCGGACGCCGACTTGACGTATGGGAACACAACAACAACGTTATCTACGTGGAAGCCTAGATAGCCCGTATTGGTTATTTCGAAAGGGGCGGAAAATGGATCATTCGTTGTTCTCTCAGGTAAGGGGTTCGCGGTCATTTGGGGTCTTAGCTCTATTATTCCCAATGCTCCCACTACCCCTAGTATTAGGCTTAGAACGGTGGGTGTTGACCAAGCACGGGGAGATTGTCTCTTCTTCTTTTTGGACGGTTTTTTTGTGGCGGGTGTCATACATCGTCCTCGTTGTATTTGCAGTGTGGGTAACCCTTCTATTAGGGATGCTGTTCTGGGAATAAGTGTAACACAAAAACACTTGACATCTAGCAATTTATGTAATACAGTAATTCACATGGCAAACGTACTAAACAGAGACAAGCAAATTGCGGTAATCGGCGCATTAGCCGAAGGCTCAAGCATTCGTTCGATTGAGCGTATTACTGGCATTCACCGCGACACGATCATGCGATTAGGTGTTCGCGCTGGTAAGGGCTGCGAGATGCTACTGGATTCCAAGATGCAAGACTTGGGATGCCGCTATCTGCAATTTGATGAGGTCTGGGGATTCATCGGGAAAAAAGAACGTCATGTCAGTATAGATGACGACCCCACATATGGCGACGTTTGGACATACTGCGCGATAGATGCCGAAACAAAGCTGGTACCGACATTCAAATGCGGGAAGCGCAATCTGACCACTACTACCGAGTTTGTGCATGATGTTGCTAGCCGGATGCGGAATCGAGTGCAGATTTCTACCGACGCCCTGCACGGCTACGTGGAAGCGATTGAACGGTCATTCGGCGCGGATGTGGATTACGGACAGATCGTTAAAATCTACACCCATGACTTAGCGCAGCATCCCGAGCGCAAGTACAGTGCGCCTCATTTCGCTTCTGCGGTGCGCAGGCCAATAGCCGGTGAGCCCGAGATGGAATTGGTATCCACTAGCTATATAGAACGCCTAAACGCGACCACGCGCCTACACGTAAAACGGCTCTCTCGCCTGACGCTGGCATTCAGCAAGAAGCTAGAGAATTTCCAAGCAGCCGTCGCCCTGCACTTCGCCTATTACAATTTCGTTCGACGGCATAACTCGCTTCGCTGCACTCCCGCAATGGCAGCCGGAGTTGAGCGGGACTTCTGGAGCGTGGGCAATCTGGTAGAGGCTACACTGTGACATATATCGAAGAACTGGCTGACGTAATTCACCACATGCACGGCGCGAAGGCTACGCACGTCGAGAGCGTCCCCATAACGGAGACACATCAGGGTCAGACGGTGTGGGATGGAGTTGTTGAGGTATTCGAGTTGCATGGTCACCCTAAAGCAACACATGCTTATGCGTGGATATCGGAAACAGATACCAAGATAAAACAACACATTACGGTGTTGAAGATTCCGCCCGTTGTCTCACCCATTACAGCAGTACGAGCTGCAATCGTGCAGGAGTTCAAATTTGGCGCAGCAGAAGAAAATTAGAAAAGTTGGAAGGCCTAAACTACCGAAGGGCCATGCCAAAGGACGCATCGTGCCAGTGCGCTTCACGCCGGATGATTTGAAGGCAATCGAAGCCGCTGCTAGGGCCAAAGATCAGTCAGTATCAGAATGGGTTAGGAGCACGATTCATGCCACGATTCAACAGTGAAAAGTTGAAATTAGGACACTACCATCAGATGAGAGTTGCTGCCTTCTCTGTCGACCGTGGCTAATTGAGATTCTCAAAAATCCCAGCCGCACCCATTCCGCCGCCGACGCACATGGTCACCAATCCATACTTCGCGTTTCGCCGTTTCATTTCGCGAATGATGGTTGCGGTCAATTTCGCTCCCGTGCAGCCTAGCGGGTGCCCAAGCGCCACCGCGCCTCCGTTTGGATTCACCCGCTCGGGATCGAGCCCGGCTTCCTGAATCACGGCCAACGATTGTGCGGCGAAAGCTTCATTCAGTTCGATGACGTCAATCTGGGATAACTTCAAGCCCGCGAGCTTCAGCGCCTTTGGAATCGCAAACACTGGCCCGAGGCCCATTTCTTCGGGCTTATATCCTGCGGTTGCAAAGGCCACGAAACGTGCCAGCGGCTTAATTCCCAAAGCCCGCGCCCGCTCTGCCGACATTACGACAGCCGCGGCCGCGCCGTCTGACATCTGCGACGAATTGCCGGCGGTCACCGTGCCCTTCACGTGGAACGCGGGCTTGAGTGACGCCAGCGCTTCGAGAGAAGTATCGGCACGCGGTCCCTCATCGATTTTGAAAACAATTTCTTGCCGCTTTGGTTTTGACCCGTTGGGGATCGTGAAGCTCACCGGCACCGGCACGGTCTCATCATCGAACTTGCCCGCCTGGATCGCAGCCATCGCCTTCCGATGACTGCGCAACGAAAACTCATCCGCCGCTTCACGGGTTATGCTGAACCTCGTCGCCAGCCGCTCCGCCGTCAATCCCATGGAAAGATAAGCATCAGGATAATGCTCCACCAACCAGGGATTCGGCGAGATCTTATTTCCGCCCATCGGAATCATGCTCATCGATTCCGTTCCGCCGGCAACCATCACTTCAGCCGCGCCTGCCATAATTCGCTCGGCGGCATTGGCGATTGCCTGCAGTCCCGACGAACAGAATCGATTGATGGTGATCGCCGAAGCCTCGACCGGCAATCCGGCGCGCAGGGAAGCGATGCGGGCAACGTTCATGCCTTGTTCGGCCTCCGGCATAGCGCAACCGAGAATTACATCTTCAATTTCTTTCGGATCCAATTGAGGAACGCGATCGAGCGCGCCTTTGATGGCGAATGCCGCCAGTTCGTCCGGCCTTGTCGCACGCAACGTTCCCTTGAATGCGCGGCCAATCGGAGTACGCACCGATGAAACAATCACTGCTTCTCGCATGATCACCCTCCATTCCCATAGGTCGCTATCCCTTGCTGCACCATATACAGCAGCCTTTGCGCGCGTGAACCCCAATCGCTGGTTCCTGCCTGGGCAATCGCTTTCTGTGCATCCGCGAGCGCGTGGCCCCGGGCTTCATCCGATTTCTTTTCCTGGTCTTCGGCTTTGTAAATCTCAATCAGCGCGGACCACCGGTATGCCGCATGGTAGAAAGCCTCCGCGACTGCCGGCGATTGCGGATACTGTTTCGCATAATTCTCGTAAATCTCCGCCTCTTTTTGCGGACACTTCGACTGTCCCTGCCAGTCACCGCAGAGCTTGTTGTCGATCATCTGATATGCGGCCAAATAAGCCCACTTGGTACCGGGAAATTTCTTCATTACTTTTTTGAAATAGTCTTCGTTCATTCCCTTGCGCAAATAAGCGTCTTGCTCCTTTGCTGACGGCAAAGACATCACATCGACCTTCTCAATTTGCCAGCGGATATCGGCTGAACGGTACATGCCTTCCGCGGCCAGCGGAGATTGCGGAAAAATCTCTGCCACCTCGGCATAGAGACGCATGGCGTCCTGAGCGGCATAACGGCGCCCATTGCGCTGGCTGGCCTGGTCTTCTGAATCCACGCCCTCGCCGAACAGAATCTTGTCGCCGTCCGGGGTCTTTGACTGAATCAGACCCTTCGTCTGCATCCATCCTGTAACGATGCGTTCTTCGGTCAGGTTGGCCTCTACTTTGACCCAGTCTCCGCTGGTCTCAAGGAATACAAGTTCCCGGCCGCGGTCCACGTCCGCGAGCTTTGCCGACGATGTGTCAGGGGAAAGATAGATCGGCGCAACGCGAATGGTGGCGGCGTGCACTACCTCAGCCTTCGCCACTAGCGGGCTCAGCAGTAGCATAGCGAGAAGTGGCAAATCGAAGTGGTACGACTTCTTCATAAATCTATCGTACAGGTACCCGTGGGTTCAGCAAAACCAGGAACTCTCTCCAGCGCTTAGAGATCCAACGAAAACCGATGGACGTGGGGCTCGCCGCTGGATCTAGGTGCTTAGCGGCATTAGGGTATCGCCGATGAGTGTCATGCATTTCCGTGGACATCGTCGTGAGTAGCTCCCGCATCTTCTTACTCGCACGATCAGGAGCTCTCTTATGAAAATACGATATCTCTTAATTCTGGCTGTCTGTTGCGGGCTGTTTGCCGCAAGCGTGTCGGCCCAAACATCCACTGCCGTAGATTACCAATACTCAACGTTGAATTACCCTGGATCCAGTGCGTACACCACGAATGCCTATGGTATTAACAACAGTAACGTCATAGTCGGTTCCTATTACACCGACGCGACTGGCACCACCCACGGTTTCAAATACTCCAATGGCAAGTACACCACCATTGATTTTCCAGGTGCCGGCACAACCGTGGCCACGGGAATCGCCGACACCGGCGACGTGGTGGGCTGGTATCAATTGTCGAGTTCTTCATACAGCCACGGCTTTCTCCTGCACGCTGGAACTTTTACCACCGTCGATCATCCCGGGGCTTCTTCCACCATGCTTGCCGGTATTAACACTGCTGGAACCATCGTGGGAAATCGGGACAGTAACTACGGTTTTGTCTACAAAAACGGGACCTTCGCCGACTACAATGCCCCGTCGCGAGCTGGTCTGCCCACGTATTTCAGCACCTTGAGCGGCATCAACAACTCTGGTATTTTTGTCGGTCAGGCGCAGAGTGGGGATTATGAACAGGGAGTTTGGGTCAATGGGAATGAGACTGATTTTCTAGAGCCCGCAACCTATTTCAGCAATAACTCGGTCAACGGTATCAACGGACGCACAGACATCGTCGGATGCCTGAACTCGGGTGGCTTCATTGCATTTGCGGTGGAAACCCCTGAGGGCACTGAAAGCACAGAACCGTTTCCGAGCTTGCAATCTCTCACTAATCCTTACCTGGCAGGCTGGTGCCCGCGTGACATCAATTACTCTCGAGTTATCGTTGGAGGAGGTTACATGGCCGTTCCGGTGTTGACCCTGAACGTGACCAGCCCGAAAAACAACTCAACTGATGCCAATCCGGTGCACGTGGCGGCGACAGCCTCTGGAGTAAACCCCATCTCGCAAATCCAGGTCTGGGTGAATTCCAAAGAGGTCTATCACGTCAGCGGCGCAACTTTGAATGCCAATATCACATTGCCTGTCGGAAACAATGAACGATTCGTGGTGCAAGCAGTCGATTCGAAAGGGAAGGTAGCGAAAGTGGTGGATTCGATCACCGTGAAGTAAATGTGGCGCGATCGGATGAAATCACTTTCTTGAGCAACTCCGGATCGATGTTGCCGCCGCTGATGACGGCGACGGGGGCACTTGATGCGGGCAGCGAGTCGCGGTGGAACAGCCAGGCTGCTGGCGCCACTGCGCCGCTGGGTTCGGCGTTGGTTTTGGGATTTTCCGACAAAATTCTCAGTGCATTAAAAATGTCTTCCTCGCTAACCGTGACCACGTCGTCCACGTAGCGGCGGATGTGCTCGAAGGTTAGAGTGCCCACGTACTGCGAACGCAGCCCATCGGCGCTGGTCGACAACACTTGCTCAGGGGGGAACTTTACAATCTCTCCGGCGCGGAAACTGGCCTGCGCGTCGGCTGCGACTTCTGGTTCAACTCCGATGACTTTCACGTTCGGTTTGGATAATTTAATTGCGCTGGAGATCCCGCTGATTAGTCCACCCCCACCGATGGGAACCAGCACCAGGTCAACTTCAGGCAAATCGTCCAGGATCTCGAGCCCAGCCGTTCCTTGACCGGCAATGATCTTTTCGTCGTCGTATGGAGGAATGATCACGTAACCATGATGGGCTGCCAGTTCCTCCGCTTTTTCTTGCCGCTCAACCCCGCTGGGTCCGACGAAGACAACTTCTGCGCCCAGCGCTGCGGTCGCTTCGCGCTTGATAGCGGGCGCATTCCGTGGCATCACGATTACCGCTCTGGCCGCCAGAGCTCGCGCCGCATAGGCCACTCCCTGCGCATGATTCCCGCTGGAATAGGTGATGACACCCCGCGAGCGCTCTTCATCAGTGAGAGACGCGATCTTGTTGTAGGCACCGCGCAGTTTGAAAGCGCCAATCGGCTGCAAATTTTCAGGCTTGAGATAGAGCTTGCGGCCGTCCCATTCGAGTGGGATTAGAGGAGTGCGAACGGTAACTCCATCCAGTCGTGCGCGTGCTTCGCGAATGTCGTCGAGGGTAACGATCTCTGCACTCCAACTTATTAGGGATATTTTAAATCTCGAGTATCACCGGCATGATGAGCGGCCGTTTCTGTGTTTGCTTCGAAATATAGCGCTTCAAGTCCGCACGGATCTTTTCCTTAATCACGCCATAGTCGGCGCGTTCTTCGTCACTCGACTGTCCGAGCGTCTGCACCACCACATTACGGACTTCGTCCATGAATCCGTTTTCGCCCGCCGAAAACCCACGAGTCACAATCTCTGGAGAAATCTCAACTTTGCCCGTCAGCTTGTTAATCGCGATAATCGGCAGCACGAAGCCGTCTTCGCTCAGGTGACGGCGGTCTTTGATAACAAGATCTTCCACCACATCCGCGCGTGAGCCGGAATCGATACAAATACGCCCTACATTGACCCGACCAGCTTTGCGCGCGCCAAGTTCGTCGAACTCCAGGACATCGCCGCTTTCGATCAGCATCACATTGCCAACCGACCCATGCATCGACGCCGCCAACTCGGCATGCAGCTTCAGCTGCCGGTACTCGCCGTGGATGGGAATAAAATATTTTGGCTTGACGAGATTAATAATCAGCTTGAGTTCTTCCTGGCTGGCGTGCCCGCTTACATGAATCGGTGGATTGGAACCGTCCTCATAAATCACGTGGGCCTCGCGGCGGAAGAGGTGATCGATCATGCGGTAGATCGCCTTCTCATTGCCGGGAATAATTCGTGACGAAAGCACCACCGTGTCGCCTTTTTCGATGGTCGCGTGCTTGTGATTGTCGACCGCCGCGCGCGACAGGGCAGACATTGGTTCGCCCTGCGTCCCGCTGATCAGCACACACATTTTTTCGGGCGGGAAGTTTTTGATCTCTCCGGGATGGACTAACAGACCATCCGGAATTTCGATGTATCCCAGGTCTTCTGCAATTTCCGACGAACTGACCATCGACCGGCCGACGAAGGCGACTTTTCGCCCGTGTTCCCAAGCCATTTCGACCGCCAGCTTGATGCGATGAATGGAGGAAGAAAAGCAGGAGATAAAGAGCCGGCGTTCGGTGCGTGCAAACACCTCGTCAAATTTACGCCGCACCGCGCGCTCGCTGGGCGTATAGCCGCGACGTTCAACGTTGGTCGAATCTTGCAGCAACGCCAGCACGCCTTCTTTTCCATATTCCGCAAACGCGTGCAGATCAAACAGCCGGTTATCGGTCGGTGTAGGATCAACTTTGAAATCTCCGGTGTGAATCACAACTCCGAGTGGCGTGTGGATCGCCAGCGAAACGCAATCGACGAGACTGTGCGTCACCTGGATGGGGTGGACCGTGAACGGTCCAATCTTGACTCTCTCACCGGGACGAATCTCCCGCAGGTCTGCATTGTCGAGAAGCCCGTGTTCATCCAACTTGTCTTCCACGTAGGCCAGAGTGAACTCGGTGCCCCAGACGGGCACATTCAACTCGGAGAGCACCCACGGCAAAGCGCCGATGTGATCTTCGTGGCCATGTGTGAGCACGATGCCGCGCACCCGCTGACGGTTTTCTAATAGGTAAGAAATATCAGGAACAACGATGTCCACGCCTAGTAGTTCGGCTTCGGGAAACATCAATCCGGCATCGACGACAAGGATGTCGTCTCCCCAACGAATCGCCATGCAGTTCATGCCGAATTCGCCGAGGCCGCCAAGCGGCACTATATGGAGTTTTCCGGTGGGCATTAAAGGACTTAATGATCGTAGCATAGGCAGCTATTTGCGCCCTGGGCCAATCGTCTTCCACCGTCGTGCGATTTTACAAATCCCGCATTGTTTACCGCATCTCAGTTGACTAGAATTCGTACAACGCACGAACTCCAGCTCAGGAGGGACGATGAGAGCGCTCTATCTCGCGATCCTGCTTCTTGCTTCCTCCGTGATTCCCGCCCGCGCCGACGACCAGGAAAAAGCAAAAAAACAAATCAGGATGATGACGGCTCTATCGAGGGATGACACTGCGCGTTCCATCGTCAGCCACATTTTTTCCGATGTTTTCAAGGTCCCGCGTCCCCAATTAGTAGCTGAGCGTAGATCGCTCGGGTTGAATTATGGCTCGCTTTTCTCGTGCACGAACTAATTTTGTCCGGTTCAAGCATTCAGCAGATTTCAAGTTTATTGCGAGCAAAGAAGGACGTTTTTGAGATCGCAAACTCGGCCAATGTCAATTGGAAAAGACTCGAGAGCGAAGCCAAGAAGATGAACGACCGGGTGGACAAAGGGATATACAAGCATTTTCTTCACGATGAGGCCGATAAACGCCGTGACGCCGAGGACCACTATATCGCCTCGAATGATCTTATTCACGCCGACGCAGACTCCAGTTCTGGAGAAATTCAAAAGGCGCAATCGACTTATGTTTTCTGGAGAAATCTCGCTGCGCCCAAATCCGACGAGGCTGCAGACCGCTCCACTCCGATCGGCAAGAGCTATGAACAAGGTCGAGAAGATATTGCCATTACGCACGGTAACACTCCGACTGGGCCAATCAAATAATTCGCTTGCGTGCTATAGCAATACGAATCTAACCAGTAGACGAGCATAG
>CAVPCD010000021.1:0-27312 GCA_963702345.1 uncultured Acidobacteriota bacterium
TGATGCAGACTGCCGAATTCACGAAGTTCCAAGCCGAAGCCGCCGGTATACTCTTTTGGCGGCCCCGTCACCAAAGCCACTGGTAGTTTTGACAGTACCCACCCCCTGTCAATTTTGACAGTATTTCCGGGCAATTGTCAGTTTCAACTGAAGCCTTGACCGGTCCTGGAACAATTCGTGCGGAGGTACTGCAATTTTGTAGGTCAGCACTGACGATCAGCAATTCCTGCTGGATCGTCCTGTTAATGTCTACATCGTTTATTACACTCGGGAACGCACAAGTCGACATCGGTGGAAAAGTCTCAGGGGTGGTCGAGGACGCCTCTGGCGCTGCTATTGCTGGCGCAAAAGTGAGACTGCAAGGACAGGCCTTGATGGCTCCCCGAAGCACCACCACTCAAGCGGATGGCAGCTACATGTTTGATTTTGTTCCCATTGGAATATACGAACTTGTAGTCGAAGCTCCGGGATTCAAGACCCTCGAACAGAAAGATGTCGAAGTGAACTCCGGTTTCGTGGCTACCGTCACGCCTCATTTGGAAGTGGGGGGCAGTCAGGAGGCGGTGGAAGTACTAGCCGGGGGATCGATCGTAGATGTGAAGAGTGTGACCAGCTCGACTACATTTGACGACAAATTGCTCCAGAATCTTCCCAATGGGCGCGATCCCTGGTCCACGGTGGCACAAGCTCCAGGCACCACGATGAACGACTTCGACGTCGGCGGAAACCAAAGCTTCCAACAAGCCATCATGCAGGTTCACGGCAGCATGCCGGGCGAACAGGTCTACAGCTTCAATGGCCTGCGCCTGAACTGGCCTGGGTCCACCGGCGGCTACACCGCTTATTACATCGACGACGATTCTCTGGAGGAGTTGCAGGTCGTCACCGATTCCGCACCTGCTGAGGTGAGCGTTGGAGGAGTTTACATGAACCTGGTTACCAAATCAGGCTCCAACCAGATTCATGGCACCGCCGCCGGCTATTACACCACGGCAGCCTTGCGGAAAGGCGTTACCGAGCCCATCTACAACGGTACTCCGGTAGAGGCGGGCAGTCCGATGACGATGTTGTTGGATCTGGCGGCCAATGCGGGCGGCCCGGTTATCAAGAATCGCTGGTGGATTTTCGGCGGCTATCGCCGGTACGACATCACCGAAAGTATTCTGGCTGTCGAACTACCTCCATCACAAGGAGGAGGCCCGATCGCCGATACTAACCACCAATCCAACACCATCCTGCGCAGCGACTGGCAGCTCAACAACAAGAACCGCGTCAATTTCCAGTGGCTCTACAACAACCACAACCGTTTCTTCCGACGAGATACAAATTTCCAATTTGTAGACGCGAGCGCAAGCTGGCTGCAAATTTCGCCTTCTTATCTTCTCGAAAGCCAGTGGACAAGCCAACTGGCTAACAACTTACTGCTTGATGTGCGCGGCGGTTATCTGCACCTGCTGTTTCCTCTTGCCTATCAACGGAGCGTCACTCAGAACGACATCACTGTGCAGGACCTGGGATTTTCCACCGAAAAAGGCGCCGCCCCCTATGCGTATCTGAACCCGGCGGAAACGGGACGTATCGCCGCGACTGCTTCTTATTACAAAGGAGCGCTTCTAGCGGGCAGTCACAACTTTAAGTTTGGTTATGAGGCTGGACGCAGCAAGAACGGAAACTTCTACGACATTAATCACGATTTGGTTGCTCAGTTCAACACGGGCGTGCCTTTGGATGTGATCATCTATGACACGCCAGTACGGGAGCTGGCGATTTTTCATGACTCCGCGTTTTTCGTACAGGACTCGTGGACTCTTAAACGGCTCACTTTAAATCTAGGTCTACGGTTAGATCACTTCCGGACGTTCAATCCCGCTCAAAGTAGCCCTAGCACGGGAGCTTTTGTCAACTTGTTCCCTACTCGTACGTTCGCACAGTCGGCAGACCTTGCAAATTGGAATAATGTCGCGCCACGGCTTGGCCTAGCCTTCGATATAACCGGCAAAGGTCGCTCGGTTTTACGCGCGGCATACAGCCGCTTCTACCGAATCGAGGGCACTGAGTTAGCAGACGCGGTCAATGATAATGGGTTGAGCGGACGGACTTATAAATGGAACGGCGCGAACATCAACGGCATCCCCGATTCAGCCGAGTTTTTGACTCCGGGGAATTTTCTTGGATCGTTCGGTGGGATTGCCACTCGGATCGATCCGAACATAAAAGATCCTTATTCAGATGAAGTATCGGTCGGATGGGAGCAGCAGGCCTACAAAGAGCTTCGTGTCGGAGTGAATTACTATTACCGCAATTATAAAAACCTGATTGCGCAACGCAACGCTGCGATTCCTCCAACGGATTACACCCCAATTACAGAAATCAATGGGGTTCCAATCACCAATCCGCGAAACGGTCAGCCTCTGACCCTGTACAACGTAATCCCCTCAAAAGTAGGCGCGACCGACTATGTTGTAACCAATATCCCCGAGCTTAACGACAATGCTTATAACGGAGTAGAGTTTACCGTAACCAAACGATTCGCCCAGCGTTGGCAATTACTGGCAGGACTGACGATTCAACGCGACCGAGGAGTGTACTCAGCAGCTTTTCTCAACGGATCAATCAGCGACGACTTCAACGATCCGAACAAAGACATCAACCGGCGTAACAGTTATTTGAACTATGACTCGACTTATGTCTTCAAGCTGGCCGGCAGTTATCAGCTACCTTTTGCATTTCTCGCTAGTGGGAACTTTCAGCATTATACGGGCTATCCATTTCAACCAATGAATGTGTTTACCGGGCTGAACCAGAACTCGGAGACTGTGATTTTAGCTCCGGCCGGTCAATCGCGTCTGCCCAGTGTGGATCTGCTGAATCTACGTATCTCTCGACCAATTAAACATGGGGACTCGAGGTTC
This sequence comes from uncultured Acidobacteriota bacterium, assembly GCA_963702345.1. Lineage (GTDB taxonomy): Bacteria > Acidobacteriota > Terriglobia > Terriglobales > Acidobacteriaceae > Gp1-AA145. The sequence goes on from CAVPCD010000021.1 coordinate 2,913, forward strand.
ACACTCGAACCAATCGTCGATTTGCTCAACGCAACCGACAGCAACGCCGTTGTGGCCGAATCGAACTTTGTCGGCAGTTTGCATGCACCATCCGATGTGCTCCATCCTTTGGTAGCGAAATTCGCAATGAGGCTGACGTTCTAGCGGGGCTGGGACTTGAGACAGTCAATTGCTATTTCCGCAACTGGTAGTTTTGAAAGTTACGCCGTGCCTGGTAGTTTTGGCAATATGTCCGGATGATCAGACGAGGTTCTATCGGGAACAATTAACGCATCGACATGACCAATCTTTCCAAGTCCCGCGCCGCCCATGGCGTCCGTTATGTTCATCATCATCAACGCGGCCGTTGGCTCGAGTTACGGTTCGTTTTTGTACTCGTCGTCTACGGCGTTTGTTTTCAGCCTGCAATTGCGACCCCAGTCAAAGAGGTCCGGCGTGTCCTTCTAATTTATCCAATGGGGCCATCTTCACCCACGATCTCTCTAATCGATCGGGAGGTCCGCGAACTTCTAGAAGAATCGCCTTACCAGATTGAGTTTTACACCGAGTACATGGATACTAACCTGTTTCCTGATAAGGCTGCGCAGCAGGAAATCCGTCAATGGTACATTCAGAAATATCGAAATCGCCGGCCGGATGTGGTTGTTGCTGTGGCGACTGGGCCGATTCAGTTCATGCTCGACGCCCACGCGAAGTTTTTCCCCGATACTCCGATCGTGTTCTGCTGTGCCAGAGAAGATCAGGTTGACACCCCGAAAATCGACTCTCAGTTTACGGGGGTATGGGTAAGCCTGGATCCCGCCAAAACTGTCGAAGCAGCGCTTCAAATGCAACCCGGGACGAGGCACATGGTGGTAGTCGGGGGCGCCGCAGTATCCGATCAAAGCCTCAATAATCTCGTCCGGCAGAGTCTCCATTCCTACGAAGGCCATTTCGACGTCACCTACCTAACAGATCTCGCAATGCCCGTGCTTCTCGAACGACTGAAGCGCCTTCCCGAACACACGATTGTTTTGTACACGAATATCCAGCAGGATGCGGCGGGAACCCATTTTTTAAGTGCGACTCAGGCATTGCCGATGGTTACAAGCGCCGCGAACGCACCCGTCTTTGTTATGGCTGACACTCTGCTTGAGCAGGGCGCGGTTGGAGGATACGTGACCAGCTTTGCTGCCCAAAGCAAGGTCCTCGCAGAAATGGTTAGAGAGCTTATGAAAGGTGCAACGCCGCAGGCAATTCCGATCGTAAAGGACGCGAGCGTGTACATTTTCGATTGGCGTGCGCTGCAACGATGGCGAATAAAAGAGCGCGATTTGCCCCCCGGCGCTATAGTGCTGAACCGGCAGCCCACGGTGTTAATTCTCACAGTGCCAGTGATGTGGGAGAAGAACTAGGTTGATTTAGGAGTCGCTCAAAGTATGGAGGCAAACATGAACAAGAAAGTATTAGGAGGGCTTGTACTAGCAGTAATCTGCGCAGCCATTGGCCCCAAGGTTCTAGCTCAGGAGGAAGGCCCGCCGGCGCCCACCGCCAAGAGCGGGCAGGCTTCGGTTGATCAGGATATTCAATTATTGCGTCAGGACATTGCATCCGAGAAGAAGCAGTTGATAGCCAGCAATCTGGTATTGACTGATACCGAAGCGACGAGGTTCTGGCCGGTCTACGATCAATATCAGGCGGAATACAAAAAGATCGGTGACTCAAAACTTGCGTTGATCAAGGAATATGCCCAGAACTGGGGATCGGTCACCGATGAGCAAGCGCTGCAGTATTTCCAGCGATCTCAGGACATCGAGCAGTCCGTCATCCAGCTACGCCAAAAGTACTTTCCGATCGTGGGAAAAATACTACCCGGAAAGAAAACAGCCAGTTTCTTTCAGATGGACCGTCGGATTGGTCTCTTGCTGGATGTGCAATTGGCGTCCGCGATTCCGTTGGTGCAAGAACAGTGAGACGCGGTCTGAGGCGCACCCGCAAAGTCAAGCTCCAACCGGGGGCAACTGTTGTCAGCAAGTCAATGACCCTCATTGAGGGCCGTCAGCCAAGTCTTGCATCAATGCGTTATATCGCGACTTAACAACAACTGTCCGCCCTTCTTGGCCATTACGGCTTTGCGGGCGCCGGCCTTGGGAATCGGATCTCGATCAAACCGTCCGCCTCGATCCCCCCGCTATTGAGCGTTCAGGGATTGCGACAAAGTAATCAGATTTTCTGGTCCCACTTGGATTATGCCCCGCCGTGGGCTGTCAATCTCCGCAATAAGCAAGAACGCGACCGAGAGGACAAATGGCAGAACTGTGAGCAGGAAGGTACGTTTCCGATCAAATCCGTAACCAATCATGACATTGGAACAAACTGCGATAATCGCCATCAGGCTCCATGCCGACACAGGAATTCGATTCCGCCACGCAGCCTCGGTGTAGCCAGCAGAATCCAGCACCTCATTCATTCCAGCGGCGACCAGCGTCTTTGAGGGAGACGGCTGTTTGGTTGCAGCGGCCTCGACTACCGACCACATCTGCTGATGGAGTTCATCCGTCTGGCGATCAACCTTTGCGAGCTCACGGGAGTTGTGCGTCGTGTAGAACAGGACACGCTGCGCCAGGTACTTCTTCAAGAGATCCTGTGTTCGCTCAGCATCTTCGAATTCCAACATGCCAGCGCGATCGTACTCCGTACCAATCTGATTAGCTTCGATCGCCTCATAATTTTTCCGCTGATCGTATCTGCCGATTGCCATGGAAAAACTAAATCCAATGATTAAACCAAGAAGCGTCAGCGTTGCCGTAAGAACAACGTAGAAATCCTGACCCTCTCCCTGCTCCTTCCAGTCCCACCATTTGTGAAGAGAAACACCGAGCTGCGTCGAGACCCACAACACCACCCACGAGACGAAGAAAAGAAGCCGAGGGAAATCCGATAGCCACTGCATAACCGTCCAACTGATTTAACCGGAATTTCTCTCTCCGTCACACTGACAAAACATGCAGCCCCGTACACTCTTCGAAGTCCAGGTTTATCGCTCAATGACCAGGTGATCAGCGTCACCAAACTCTCCTTTGCTCGGTGATTGCTGAAAACAGGCGCTTGCACTCATAATCCAGTCACAGCACATCTCAAGCTTTGGGGAATCGGATGCTTGGTCGGGATTGGCGCGGTAGGGGCATTCCTTCTTCCCGCCAGTTGGATGCTTCCGGCGCTGGTGCTTGCACCGGAAGCCTCTATAGCGGTGCTGCTTCACACCCCAGACATTCACGGCGGCGTGGGCTTCATTAGAGTCATGCTGATCGCGAACTTTGCAGCCTACAACTTAGTCGCCTCAGTTATCGGACAGGTGCTGATCTATTGGCAGTAATGAAAGCGCATTACCATGGCCCATTGATTCCAAACAGGTTATGCCCGACTTTCGAGGGGTTGCGATGGGATTTCTCGTTAATCATCCCAGATGATCGTTACCAAAAGGAGACAGGGAGGGCAGCACGATCTTTCCTCGGTATTTTTTGAGAAGGCCCGTGCGCTGCCATTTGCTTAAGTGACGGGTAACAGTAAAGAGGCTCATATGTGCTGCGAGGGCCAGTTCCTCATTCTTGAGGTCAACTTCGATTCCCTCAGGACCGGAGTGACCTAGCTGGCTAGCACTCTCGACTAGCACGCGGGCTAACCGTTCCTCCGTAGTTTGCAACTGGCACATGCCGAATATATCTATGAGGCTACCTAGATACTTGCTTACAGTCCAATTCACAGCCTTACTCAGGCTTGGGCATCGAGCAATGAGAGCTTCGCAGGCCGCTAAATCCCACGCCAGAATGGAACCCTCTTGAACTGCTTCTATTGTGACGAGATATCGTGCGGGTGACCTTACGATCATTGCAAGACCAAATGCGTCACCGGGCACTCCCCAGCGCAGGAACAGTTTGTTGCCATCACGCGTGAGCCTGTAAACGGCAACCCGTCCCGTTCCCAGTAACCACAAACGTCGGGCTGGCTCACCTTCCTGCTGCAAAACCTCATGAGACGAAATCCTCACCGATCTCGCACCACTCAGAAGGGCACTGACTTCACGAGGCGTGAGCGCGTCGAGAAATGTTGACTTAAAACCGGATGGCAGCAAGTCGGGTGGCAACGCGGCGAATGCCGCCTTCTTCGTTAGTCTCATGTCCGACCGCAGATTAGCTTTTCTGCGGAGATGTTGTCATTGCTACGGAGCAACCAGTTTGCGACTGTCAAAAAACTACGCTTTTACTCGGCTGGCATGTCCCACCGTAAGGCGAATGCATAGGCAACGTTACTGGCCCACCACGCCGACTTAATTTTCAAAGGGTTGTTGACGCTGTGTTGAAAAAGTCGCTGAGACTGGTAGGTGGAATTCGGCAGAAGCATGTTAGAAACGAGTGATCCTGCGCATGCCGGCTCAGGCGTGGCTGTGCTCTGTCCCACCGCGTTTGCCATAGGCAGATCGACAGCGAGCGTGCTCCTTCTTTTGGCGGCGTCAGGCTGACGTTGAGATGAGAGGATGGCCTCTCATCAAGTGCTTTACTCGTTCGACGGCACGCACGAGCCCGCCAGGCAGTTCGCTCTTCATCACGTATTCATCCACTAGCCACAGGACACGTTCTGGCATATCGGCGTACGCTGAAAGCAGGATGATTGGCAGGTTTGGAAAGCGTCGTTTGATCTGATAGGCGACGGCTTCTGCGTCCATGCCTTCTTGTTTGTATTCCAGAAAAACCGCATCCACCGACGTTTGCTCCAACATCTTCATCGCGGCGTACCCGTTCAACGCGATCTTGACGGAAAAACCGTGGGATGCCAGAACCGCTTTTCGGAGCTCCAACAATTCTGGACGGTCGTCGATGTACAGCACGATGCAGTCCATGGTCACATTCCTTCTTTGGGCATCACAACGGAGTGGCGTCCCAGCAAAATGTTTCTTAACGCATTCGGGCCGCGCCGTCAGCTGTCAAAACTGACAGTCGGCACAGAAGAGCACACTCACGGAACTGCTCAGGGTAATCCGCATCGGCCGAAACTGGTTTTGTGATACCAGATCAGGATAGGTGATACGACTTGGCGTGCTTCGCGAATTTTTCTTTTTTGGACTCGAATGCTGTCAATATTTACAGTTGTGGCACGATTCTAGAAGGTCGATTGTCTTAGGTTCGGTGTCTCCGGCATGGCGAAAATGAGTTTGCAGAATTCAGCGGGAGTCGTCTATCTGTTTTTCATGATTGTTTCAATAGTGCGCCGCCTGACAAACTCCAGGTTCCGTTCGTCTGTGCGCCGCATCTCAACTGATGGGTATTGATTATGCTGAAACAAGTTTCTATCCCTCACATTCTTGCAATGGTTGTCTTTGTCACTCTCGCTGGCACATCGCCGTCACTGGCACAGCACGGCGGCTTTCATGGTGGAGGGGGTGGCGGTTTTCATGGTGGCAGCGCGTTTCATGGGGGCGGCAGTTTCGGAGGCTTCCATCGGGGCGGCGGTTTCGCCACTGGCAGCTACGGTCCTCGTTACTACCATGGCGGACACTACGGCTATTCCTATTATGGCGGGTATTACGGGCACCCCTACTCCGGGGGATACTATGGCTATCCATGGTATGGAGGATTTAGTTTCGGCTTTGGTTTCGGCCCGTTCTGGGGATCTTGGGGCTATCCCTACGGCTATGGATATTATCCCTCGCCGTACTCGTATTACCCGTACGGCCCTTACGGCGGTCCTGTCGGCTATCCGGACGATCGGAACGATTCTTCCGGCCCTTCGGCTCACAATCGCGACTTTCGTTACCCGCACGCAGACGATCACAACCGTTGTGACTACCGCTACGAGGACACGTGCAACAACACGAGTGAGGAGCGGCGGCCGGCAGCACCATCAATCGTGACGCCGCCCGGCAGTCCTCCTGACACAAATTACGTCACCACGAACGTCGCGCACTGAAATTCGCAAACGGAACGGAACTCAGGGAACGAAAAAATGGCGCACCACCAAGATGCGAACCCAGGCAGTGCTTTGCCGATGTTGGCCGAAGTTGCGGCCACCCTTATTGATACCGGAATGATACCGGCCTCCGCCCGGACGAATGCCACAGGCTCGACTGGTCAGACGTAAGTTTTGGAAATGGGCAACAGGAAAGCTGCTGGTACGGCACAGCAAGACCCAGCAGCCAGGCGCGAGCTGCCAATGACACCCAGGGTTAGCATGACACCCAGGGTTAGCGAGGTCCTGCAGCAAAGATTGGGAATCCACTGCTAAGCAAATTCCGAGGATCGAGTTCTGGACGCCTTTTCAGCTATGGGCGGGCACAATTTTGGGCACACCGATGGGGGAACAGAACTGGCTGCACCTGATAATGCTTGGAAATTGATGAAAAATTAATGAGGTACTGGTGAGCGCGGCAGGACTCGAACCTGCGACCCATGCCTTAAAAGGGCATTGCTCTACCAACTGAGCTACGCGCCCAACTTTTAAAATCAAGCACTTGCAGAAACAGTTTCCGAAGCGTGCGTCCAAATACGTCCAATTGCTTCGGCAACCTTTCTTTGTGCCTCACGTTTCAGAGGCATTAACCCTTGCGTGTACACGTCCAACGTGACTTTGCTGTCCGCGTGCCGCAATGATTCCTGCCACAGTCTTCACGTCCTCACCATTGCCTTTAAGCAACGTTGCAAACGAGTGTCTGAATACGTGCCAGCGAACGTGCTTTGTGATTCCGGCCAACTTTGCAGCAGGCCGAATGTGTTTCGACATCGCAGAGCTAGGCCAGAGCGGTTGCTTACCGTCCTTCTCAGCCGATGCAAAGACGTAATCACTGTGTTGATTGTAAAGGCAGCGTCCTCGCCAGTCCAACAACAGAGCAGATAATCCTTCCCCCATCGGAATGGGCTTCTGTGATGCCGCTGTCTTGAGTGATCCAACGTGCTGACAAACGATGGCGCGGGTGAGCGTGATTTCCCCCTCTGCAAAGTTCACGTCTTCCCACTTCAAGGCCAGCAATTCACTGACCCGAAGGCCAGTCACAGCCGCAAGAAAGGTCATCACATAGTACGGGCCTTCGAGGTTCAACAACAGGGTTTTGATTTCCTCTGCCGTCAAAACATCGGGTGTCCGTTCTCGTTTGGCTGACTGACGAACCAAGCGAATGGGGTTTTTGTCTGCCCACTCATACCGCATTGCGTGATTAAACAACGCGGACATGAGATTCCTGATTTTCGCTTTGCTGCCATTCGACAACGTGATGGTGCGAAGCCAATCTTCAACTGCGACCGTCCGCACATCTGACAGTGAAAACTCGCCCCACTTCGGCACAATCCAATTACGCAAATAAACGGCATAGGCCGCGCGTGTCGAATAGGACTTGTTGCTTGCTTCTGTCATTTCCTTTTCTTGGTAATGGGTCACCAGTTCCGCCACAGTGCGTGGTGTTTTGGTTTCCCGGTTGATTGTTGAGCGTAAGAACTCGCAAGCCTTCCATGCATCGGCCTTGGTTCGGTATTGTTCAACCGTTCCGATAACCGCTGACCGTCGCGTGGTGCTTCCATCTTTGCAGTTTCCACAGAGGTTTTGGTTCGTTTTCACGAATGGGGTCAATGAAACCCCGCTGGTATCCTCGGGGTAAATAATGGTCAATTCTGCCTTTCTGCGTGTTCACGATGCTTCTTTCCAAAACTCCGGATTTTCCATGGCTTCTGTTATCAACTTTAGCAGTGATGATGTTTCTTTTTTGATGAGACATCGTTTCTTTTTTCGCTCGATACGACGCCGCTCCGACTCACGCGCACGCATTGCGGCCTGCTTCTTTGCGAGAGTTGGTATCTTCATGTGGTTGATTCCAACTCTCTAAAGTGGCTTTTCGTATGCCGCGTTTGACTCTTCAGGTGTGTTGAACCACTTCCATTCCGTTGTTCTTGCAATGGGGATGGTGCGGGTTTCCGTGAGCAAACCTGACAACGGATCAGCCAACCAGACCGAAAACCGTGTGACATGATGAGTTGGTGGTTGGACCCGATACCGGACGGATTGCGCGAAAGAGCGGTGGCGGCTGCCTGAAGCCGGGGATGTGGTTGGCTTTCTTATTGGAGCAGACAACAGTTACGGCTTGTGGCTTGTTTTTCACAATGCCGCCCGGCTTCTCCAGTTCGGCATTTATGAGCGAGCGCTGCTACATGCGCTCACAGTCTCGAAAATAAACAATTACAGATTTGGCATTCGGAATCTGCAATTCATGCTCGATCTAGCCGACCGCAAAAAATTGCGAAATGCGGGCGATGCTCTACCGGGTAACGGGCCATTTACGCTATATCGCGGCGTTGCCGGTGTGGGGCGTGCGCGTCATGTGCGCGGGCTATCGTGGACGGCATCACTTCCCGATGCGAAGTGGTTTGCTACTCGGTATGCTCTCGGCTTCCAGTCACCGTTCGCTTGTCTTGAGAATCCCGCCGTGTATCGCGTGGTAGTCCCCGCTGATGATGTTCTCGCGTACCTCACCGACCGGGAAGAGCAAGAATTTATCGTGCTATTGCCCACAAGCAAGCGTCCCAAGCTGCTACTTAAATGCCGCAGCGCTCAGAGCGAGCGCCGATGAAATAGCCGCATGGCATGAGATGAGACAGCGGGAAGCGGCGGAGCGAAGCCGACTTTTTGCCGAGCAGTTTCAGCGAGAGCACGCTAAAGAGATAGCCGAGATGCGCCAACGGGAAGCGCGTTCCAAACCGAAGCGGCATGGAAACCGAGTTTCGCTCATATCTAAAGCGTCTTCGTGATGGTCTTTGCTCGTGGTAGCATCGTCTCAATCCCAATGGCACAGCTAGCGTATTATCCCAGTTACTTCTTTGCCTGCAACAATTCCTGAGAAGATTGCCAGCCTGGGAGGATAGTATGCGTCAGATCAAGATCGCTCTTTTGGTATTGGCTATCGGGATTGTGGCGCTCACTCCTGCCCTGTATCCCGCGCAGAAGTCCGCGCCAAGCCGCACCGAGACAGAGGCATCCGTCACGTGCATCAATCTGATTCCACCTGCACCTATTACGGCGTTTGGCTTCGCGAAGTCTACGCTTGTTTCCCTCTGGTACGCGCGCAACTCTGCCGAGCTGGGAAAAAAGATTCCAGAAGAGACAAAGGATGCAGACAACTTTTTTACGCTCAAGACTGCGCTGATGCGAGTTGCAAAGACTTCCACGAATGATTTTCTCTGCGCGAAAAACGCAATCAAACCTTTTGCTGGAAAAGAGGCGGGAGAGAACATCAGCACGGCGGCCCAATTTTTCGCGATGGTCTACGATCAAGACATTGCATTGAATGACCGCATGATAGAAGTGATAAAGAAACTTGACAGCGGAAAACAAGATGACCTGAGCGACGAATTTTCCACGTTGCAAGTTGAGCGGGAGCAAAGGGACGCCGATTTAGTGACGCCCACAACGATTGCGATGGCATCACTGATTGATTTAACGCGCGCCGATGAGAAGGGACACGCAACGATACTGGCAATTACAAAAGCGGAGAAGCAAGAATTGCTGGATTGGGCCAACGGGCACTTCACGGAATTCAAAGACGGGACGCCGAAAGACAAGTGGTCATCGCCAGCAAAGACGGCCCGTATGCTGTTTACCGCTTTCGATGGTCGCACGTGTTCCGATGAGATGAAGCGAGCCAGCAGATGAAGCGCCATTGCGCTTGAGAATCATGCCTGAGAATGGCACGCAAGGCGTAACAGCCTGGACCTGTTTCCCTATTTTTGACTCGAATTTTGCGCCAGAAACACACGCCTGCGCGTGGGTACGAAGCTGGGAAACCCACCGCGTTCCCGACGGTCAAGTCCCGCTGTGAAGAATCCAGCGGGCTTTCTATTGCGCCGAGACTCATTCCATCATAAAATTCCGCCCACGCATGGGGAGGCGCAGTTTCATGGCCCGAAAAAATCTCATAATCGAGGAATACGCCCGGATGTGGCCGCGTGAGGTTTTCGATTGCTTAGTTAAGAATCAAAATGGAGGCAAGCCCGTCATTCTCGGCAAAAGAATAACACTTCTGGACAAGCCTGGAGTGTACGTGCTCTATCACAATGATGTGCCCTATTACATCGGGCAAGCACTCAAGCTCAGACATCGGCTATGGTCGCACGCTGGGTCCCCCGGCGCACGATACACGAATTTCTGGAATTATTTTTCCGCGTTTGTCATCCATGACCCGAAGATGAGGAATGAGGTTGAAGGAATCCTAATCGCAGCCATGCCCACTGCAAATAGTGCAAAGCCGAAACTCTCACGGGCGAAGTATCCGCGTGAAGTGAGCCGCATGGTACGGAGGATGAAGCAGTATCAGGCACGATCCTATGTAAGAGCACTGGATTAGCGGCCTGATTGTTCCCGGTTTCGTATCTTCTCCGCGCGCTTCACTCGCCAATGACGGTCATCAGGCGGTTTCGGGATGAGACGAGCTAGTCCAGCGAGCACCTGCTTAAATTTCTTTCGTTCCGCCGGTGTCAGTTTAACGAACGGGCTTTGATCTTCCTGGGAACGAATATGCCCCTCTACGCGACGGGCAGCAGTGAGGGGCGAGCCGCCGTGCCGGGTTTGAAGTAGAACCCTGCCGGGCAATATTCGGAGTCTTGCCGAGACTTGTGCTCTACGTGCGACGCTGGACCATGTTTCACGTGCTTGCCGTGGAGTTTCACAGCACCATGGCAGTCCTTACAGCGGAAATCGGTTACTCCGTCCAGTATGGCGTCGGCAACGGGTATCACTACCCATTCCAATACCTTCTTGCCATCCCTCAGAAATAACTTTTTGACTTCGCACTCATAAATTTTTTCGCCCATGTGCCACCCGTCAAAAACGTTAGGCTACTTTGTAATGTTCCTTGACAGCAGCTCGCAACTGAGATTCGAGCTTGCTCCGAACATTAGATGTGGCTGCGGCATCGGCTAAGTCTTGTTCATGAACTTTCGCGACGATTTTCCGTTGCTGAGGGTCGAATACGGACACTTCGCTGTTGTCAAAATCTCGGTCCGTTTCCATGAACGAAAACTCCTTGGTTTGCTCTTGGTTGAAATCAACAGCTAACTTCGCCAGAATCTCTTTTACGATAGCCCTTCCCGTCTTCAATCTGCCTCTCATAAATTGACTTCCGGCATTCAACGACGGATTGCAGTTTCGCGTTTCTTTGTCCAGTTTTCACACCGGGATAATTGCCGGGGTGTCGCGCTATCGCCTCCGTATATTCTTTTTTTGTGACCCGTTTTCCGTCAACAAAATGGCAGCATTCGTTGCCGCAATATTCGAGTCTCTCTTGTCGCATTCGCACCTCCCTTTGCGTGGGAACGAATCTGGGAACGGAACCAGTACCCGCCTGCTCTAAACGTGCTCAACCGTTCCCGGAAATCCTGCTAACTCTCTCATTCCACGTTCGTGCAAGACTTAAAAGGGCATTGCTCTACCAACTGAGCTACGCGCCCGCTCCCTCACAATATTATTGCATTAACCGGAAAGCTGTCGCTTCGGGCCAAATTTTCCTTAGTAAATCAACTTCAGCGACAGCTGTATCTGCCGCGAATTTCCCGCCGTCTTGCTGATAAAACCAAACCCATTCGTCGTGCTGATGCTCGCCGTCGGCGTGCCACCCCGATTATCCGTGGACACGCCGAGAATGTTCGCTGGCAATCCCATGTTCACAATATTGAAGATGTTGAAAAACTCTGCGCGGAATTGCAGACTGACCCGCTCCCCTCCGCTCTGCCTGCGCCCGAATGGAGTGTCTTTGATGAATGCGAAATCATAATCATAGAAGGCCGGCCCGCGGAAAGTGTTTCGCCCCAATGTTCCGAAGCGCCCCTGGTTCGGCCCTGTACCGCCGGGCAGGAACACCGGGATGCTGAAAAAGTCCGGGCCATTGTTCGCGCCTTCGCCAAAATAATCTTCGCGATTTTGGCGCGCCGTCGATAGATGTGGCGTCGCAATCTGATCAGGACGATCCACGCCGCTCGATCCCGCTCCCGTCTGTTGAATGCCCGAGTACACGGTGAACGGCGCCCCCGAACTTAGGGTGGAGATACTGAGCATCTCCCAGCCCGCAGTTAATTTTTTGCTCACCCCTTCCAGGAAAGGCACGCGGTCCACATAAAGATCCTGCGCCAGGCTCAAACCAAAGGCGTGCGTCACGTCGAACGACGATGGTCCCTTTTCCAGGCTCGTGTCGAACGGATCTTGAGGAAACGCCTGCGACACCGCGCCGGTTGATCCGGACCCGATCACCTGACTGGTGTCATCAATCGATTTGCTCCAGGTGTAACTCGCCTGAATGCCGGGGCCGCCGTGTCCGACATTCCCGGAGAGCGAAGTCTGCAGCGCGTGATAGTCGGAATGCGCGGTCGCGGTAACAACGTTTTCCACGCCGAAGCCGCCAATGATCTGGCCCGCACTATTGAACTGCGTATAGCGCGCAAACGCCGGATCGGCGCCCGGATAAGCGTTCGGATAACTGATGCGCGGCAAATGCGCGGCGGCTGTGCCCACGTAATTCGCATCGGCAGTGAGATTACCGATCTTGCGTTCCAAGCCCGCGGTCCACGTATACAAGCTGGCGTTGTCAAACGATCGATCGACCGCGCTCAAGGCCAACGCGCTGACCACGTTGCTCGGCGTCAGTGCCGCAACGTCTTTCTCATAGCGGTCTACATCCATCACTGTGTTTGGCGCCACGGCTTTGGGATTGCCCGAAGCAAAGATGTCTTGTCCGGTGGGCGTGTAAACTCGCGGCAATTGAGCGGGCGTAATCTGAAAGCCGTAGGGGATGGGAAAGTTTGCGCTGGAAAGCAGCCGCGGATAAACCACAAACGGCGTTGAGCCAGTCAGAAAATTATCCTGATAGATATTGGGCGGAATGACCGTAATTCCCCCGCCAATGTGTGCCTGCAATTTGTCGGTCACCTGCCACGCCGCCTGCACTCGCGGCCCCCAGCCATTCCAGTCCGTGCGATAACCAGGCTGCGGGTTAACGACAAATTCCTGGCCACCACTCACGTCCACCAATCCCGATGTACGGCGCGCGCGTTCGCTGATCGGCGTATACAACTCCCAACGCAAGCCGTAGTCGAGAGTGAGGCGCGGCGTGACCCTCCAAGTGTCCTGCACGTACCAGTTTACATCATTGCGATTGATGGCCGCCGGCCCAATGTGCGGACCGTTGGAAAAATATGGCGGCGCAATCGCCCGCGTGTAAGCAAACGGACTGCTGGACAGAAAGCTCGATAGCGTGTCGGGAAGCAGATCGCCTGGCTGCAAATTATGTGTGCCGCTGGCCGAAGGAATCGCTTCCGTGGAATACGCCGAGCCGCCACCGAAATCGTATTCTCCGTTAGGGCTGATGCCGAAATATGTGGTGTCGCGATTAAGTCGAACTTCGGCACCGACCTTAAACGCGTGTCGCCCGCGAATGTAAGTAAAATTCTGCCGAGCCTGAAACAAATTCCCGTAGACCTGTATCACCGAACCGCCAGTGCCGTTGAACGATTCGAAAAGTCCATCGTTGAATTTGACGGCCGGGTCAGTAAAATCCCTCGTCGGAAAACCGGGAGTCGAACGCGTCAAACTGATCGAAGATTCGAGGGTCAGTCGGGGTGAAACCGTCCGCGTGTAAGTGATCACACCATTGCGCTGATGATCGATGTAGGTTGCGCCGAACGTCGGATCGATGGCGGTTTGATCAGGATTGGTTACCGGCCCGGTCAGGTTGTCGGCGTTGAACCGTGCAAAAATCTGGCCCTTATCAGAAATCTTGTGATCGAGGCGCACTGAAAATTGATCGGCATTAGTAACCACGCTCGATGCCGTCGCGTAAGTGCGCGCATGGTATGGTCCGCTGGGATCATTCGGCAACGGGTAGCGCTTCAGTATGGCAGCGATGCCGGGATTGACCGGCACCATCAAAACATCGGTTGAGCCGTCGGCATAATTAACCGTATCGAGTCCGCTACGCTCAGCCGCCGTGGGCACCGGCATCACCTGCGTGGTTCCGAGAACTTGCCGGAAGCCCTGATACTGGACGAAATAAAAAGTTCGGTTGTGCCCATCATAAACATCGGGAATAAATACTGGCCCGCCATTGGTGAAGCCGAACTCGTTACGGCGAAACGGCGGAATTCTTCCAGGATAGGCCGGCGTCGGGTGATCGAAGTAATTACGCGCGTCGAACGCCGAGTTGCGCACAAACTCGAAGATCGATCCGTGAAATCCGTCGACGCCTGAGCGGGTGACGATATTGGTGAAACCTGAAGCCCCGCGGCCGATCTCAGCCGGCATCCATCCCGAGCTGGATTGAAGCTCCTGCACCGCATCCACATTAAAGTTAGAAAACGTCGACCCGCCCATCTCCGGATCGCTGATGTCCGCGCCATCCATGGCAAACGTCGCTTCCACCCCACGTTGTCCGTTGATGGCGAACTGCTGCGTGAAATTCGTAGCGCCGTTGGCGTCGGTCATGGTACCGGCCGCCAGTAAAAGCAGTTGGCTGAAGTCGCGCTTGTTCAACGGCAGCTGACTGACCTGCTTGCTAGAGAGCTCTTCGCCGCCGGTGGCGCCGGATTGCCCATTGGGAATCGAAAGAGTGATTTCGTAATTGGGAGAAAGAGTGATCGTGACAGCTGGTGACACCGCCGTCAGTTCGATCGGCGGCGCATAATCGACCTTATGTTGATCGGTCTCAATCGTCAGGCGATATTTGCCCACCGGCAGTGACGGCAACTTGAATCGACCATCACTTCCGGTTTTTGTTTCTGCTTTGGAACGGCCCGCCAGTCCAACGATTGCGCCGGAAACCGGCGCGCCATGGGCATTGCGCACCACTCCCTGCCATTCGGAAATTGCTGACTGGCCGCATACCTGCGCGGCGCAAGCGAGCAGAATTGTGGGCAAAACGCCCAGCCACCATTTCGGTTTAGATATCGCGCCCAGCGCAGACCCCGCTCATCGCGGCACCCATTGCGGATGCGCGCTCAGCAAGCCGTTTACGACAATGATGTGATACGCGACGAAGAGCCCGAATCCCAGGCTCAGCACGCCTGAGGCCACGGAAACTTGACGAAAAAACTTCTGCCCAGTCCCTACAATGTGAAATGCGAACGCTATCGCAAATGTGATGATCATCATTCCAAAGATTGTGCCCACGCCAAAAACTAGCAGGTAGGCCACCGACCATCGTGGATCAGGGATTATTGGTACCACAAGCAGAGCCACGGCCGCAGAGCCGGACAGCCCGTGGACGATCCCGATGATCAGCGGACGAACCAGGTTATACGTTCTGAATCGCAAAAGGACTTTGTCCACCCTCGCGAGCGGAGTTTGATCACTAGCATGTGAATGCATCTCTGGCTCGTGGCCATGCATATGGGAGTGAACATAATCGCCATGAGCATGGGCGTGCGAATGCAGGACGGCGTCCTGCGCGATTAATGGAATCTGGCGTGAAATGCGCCGAAGATTCATTAGCCCGAGAACAATCAGCATTACCGCCACGGCGAAATCCATCGCCAGCCCCAGCCGCGGATTAATGTTGACGCGGGCGGTTCCGACTCCCGGCGGTCGCACCACAAGATCGAACAGAATAATCGCCGCGCCTACCGCGAAAATTGTCAGCGTATGTCCGATTCCCCAGAACACGCCGATCCATGCCGATTTCCCAATTTCGCGCTCGCGGCTCACAATGGTGCTCACCGCAATGACGTGATCGGGATCAGTCGCATGCCGCATCCCCAGAAAAAACCCCAGGGCGATAATGGAAAGAAAGTTGACCATTCGTACTACCTAGAGAACAGAATTACATTCTACAAACTTGTCATTCCGAGCGGAGCGAATGACGAGCCGAAGCGAGTCAGTCGCGCAGTCGAGGAACCTGCTTCTGAAAGCAGCACAGATAAACTTTCTGGACTGATTAAGAAGGTCTTTGAAGCGGCGACGCTCCGCGCGGAGTATAACCGATGTTCCCGCATCACCCGTGGTGACGGTCCGACAACTCTTTCACAATATTGCTGACGAACGCCTTGGCATCGCCGAACAACATCAGCGTGTTATCCATGTAATAAAGAGGATTATCAATTCCCGCAAATCCCGGGTTCATGCTGCGCTTGATCACCATCACGGTGTGCGCTTTCTCGACATCCAGCACCGGCATTCCATAAATAGGGCTGGATTTATCGGTCTTTGCCGCCGGATTGGTCACATCGTTCGCGCCAATGATTAACGCCACGTCCGTCTGCGGAAAGTCGCCATTGATGTCGTCCATTTCCTTCAAGTGATCATAGGGAACATCGGCTTCAGCCAGGAGCACATTCATGTGTCCGGGCATACGTCCTGCTACCGGATGGATTGCGAACTGCACATCCACACCACGCTTGGTCAGCGAATCGTACAGCTCGCGCACTTTGTGTTGCGCCTGCGCCACGGCCATCCCGTATCCCGGTACGATCACAACCTTGCTCGCCGCCCCCAAAATCTCCGCGGCTTCATCCGGCGACGCGCTCCTTACCGGACGCGTCTCCTGCACGGCCGCCGGCCCGGTCGCAACTTGTCCGAAGGCGCCGAACATAACGTTGGTAAACGACCGGTTCATCGCCTTGCACATGATGACCGAGAGAATGAATCCCGACGATCCATCGAGCGCGCCGGCCACCACCAGCACTTTGCTGTTGAGCACAAAACCCAGCAATGCTGCGGAAAATCCCGCATAAGAATTCAACAGCGAAATCACCGTAGGCATATCTGCGCCGCCAATCGGCGTAACCAGCAGCACGCCAAAGGTCAACGCCACCACAATCATGATCGGAAACAAAAACGTGTGCGCCGGATTAAATACCAGAGCAACCGCCAGTCCCAGCGCGGTGGCGAGCACGGAGAGACTCACTATGTTTTGCCCGCGATAAACAACCGGTCGTTGCGGAAGAATTTCCTGCAGTTTGCCGGCCGCAATCAGGCTGCCCGTAAACGTCAGCGATCCGATGATTACTTCGAGCCCGATCTCTCCCATCTGAAAGCGGCTCACCGGCGTCGTGCCCACATAATATTCGGCGATTCCGATCAACGCCGCCGAGAGCGCGCCGAATGCGTGGCTTAACGCCGTCCGCTGCGGCACCGCGGTCATTTTGACCATGCCCAGCGGAATGCCGACGCCCGCGCCTAAAATCAGCGCGATCACAATCCATTTGTACTGCACCAGTTCGGGATTGAAGAGGGTCGCCGCAATTGCCATCGCCGACGCGATCTCGCCCGCCAGCACGCCGCGCCGCGCGCTCACCGGCGAACTCAGCCACTTGATCGCCAGAATGAATAGAACAACCGCGGCAATGTAAGTGAAATCGAGATACTGCTGCAGCGCGATCGTGTTCATGATTGTTTTGATTTGCCGGATTTGAACATACGCAGCATGCGATCAGTAATGAAGAAACCGCCCACCATATTGCTGAACGATGCGACCACCGCGATCGTTCCCAGCACCGTCGTGAGTCTGGTTTCATGACGCCCGGTGATGATGATCGCCGCCACGACGACAATCGCATCCAGCGCATTGGTCAGCGACATCAGCGGCGTATGCAGCAGCGGCGAGACCCGTTTGATGAGTTCGAACCCCACGAACCCAGCCAGAATAAAAACGTAGAGATTAGAAATAAAATCCGCTGGCATTATTCCTCTCCTTCAAATCACTCTCGGCTGCCCCGTCCTTGTCTCGCGGCTTATGCGAGACAGGACATTGACTCCCCGACCCACAAATCACTGACTAGCCACCAATCCCGGCATCCCCAACAACTCCCTCACCCGCGCATTCACCACTTCCCCGCCTTGCGTCACCAGCGTATCGCGAATAATTTCATCGCTCTCCGCCGGACGCATCTTTCCATCCTTCACCAGATTTACAAGGAACGCGGTCAGATTCCGCGCATACATCTGGCTGGCATGATGCGGCACGCCACTCGCCAGATTGATCGGCCCAATCACCGTCACTCCGTTCACGACCACGGATTCTCCCGCGCGCGTGACTTCGCAATTCCCGCCGCGCTCCGCCGCCAGGTCCAATATCACCGATCCAGGCGCCATTCCCTTCACCATCTCCGTGGTGACCAGCACCGGAGCTTTTTTCCCCGGCACCACGGCGGTCGTGATCACCGCATCATTCTCTGCAATCACCTTGCCCAGCAACTCGCGCTGTTTCGCGTAAAACGTCTCGTCCTGCGCCTTGGCATATCCGCGCGCGTCCTGCGAATCCTGCGTCTCGATCGGCAACTCAACGAATCTAGCGCCTAAACTCTGCACCTGTTCCTTCGCCGCCGGCCTTACATCGTATGCCGATACAACTGCGCCCAGCCGCCGCGCCGTGGCAATCGCCTGCAGTCCCGCCACGCCCACGCCAATGATCAACACCCGCGACGGCGTAATGGTTCCCGCCGCAGTCGTCATCATCGGGAAAATCCTCGGCAACGAATTCGCTACTTCCAACACCGCTTTGTACCCTGCGATCGACGCCATCGATGACAACGCGTCCATGCTTTGCGCGCGTGTCGTGCGCGGCATCAATTCCACGGCAAACGAAGTCACTCCGGTCTGCGCGATCTCTTGCACCCTGCGCGCATCGGTTCCCCCGTCTTTGGTCGGAGTTCCCAACGGCCGCAGAAATCCCATCAGCGTCTGCCCGCGCCGCATCAGTCGCAGATCGCTCTCGCCATTTTTGTCGTTGGCGCCGTGACCGAGCACCTGCACAATAATGTCCGCCTGCGCGAACACACTCGCACGGTCCGGCAATACCTTCGCGCCCTTCTCCTGATACTGCGCATCCGGATATCCCGCCGCCACGCCCGCCCCAGCCTCAATCAGAACTTCCAATCCGGCCTTCGCGAGCATCGGCACCACCACCGGCGTCAGCGCTACCCGCCGCTCTCCCGGATAAATTTCCTTCGGCACTCCGACGATCACGCCTGCTCCTTTACAGAGACATAACTAGAGATGTCACAAGCTTTTATTTAGAAACGGTAATTGTACTCGTCCCGCCGGAAAAAGTGATCTCGATCCCAAGTCGAAAAGTTTTGCCAATGTGGGGACAGCCGCCTGCTGCTGTCCGCCGGAGCAAAGCTCGGCTCGCCTTTCCGACGGCTGAAGGCCGATGCCTAAGTTGCGCCACAATACTCAGCACACCATTCCCAAAAGTTTCATCTCCCCAATGCTTTCAGTCCGACGCGGCGGATCCGAACACGCGCTCGCGTGCGTGAGCGAAGCCTTACGTGGGCTTATCCGAGACCCTGGAAAGTCTTACGCTGAATCACTTCTCGGTGGAACGGAGCTGCTGAAGCATCTTCAGCACGTCGTCGGTTTTGGCGGTTTCACCCAGTCGTGGAAAAATCTTCTCGACACTATTTCGGTGCGCATCAGGATCGCGGTCGGTCATAGCATCCGCCACCAACACAACGTTGTATCCCAGATCGTACGCACTGCGCGCGGTTGACTCCACGCCGATGCTGGTCGCAATGCCTGCCAGCACAATTTGGGTCGCCCCAACTCCGCGCAAATATCGATCCAAATCCGTTCCCAGAAACGCTCCCCATCGTTGCTTTGTAACCAGGTAATCGCTCGGCTGCTGCTCCAGCTCAGGTACGAGTTCTGCCCAATCCGCCGGGCGCGCAACCTTGGGCGGCCCGGCATCGGTGCGGCCCGGGGCTCCGCCAGTCACATTGACCAAAACCACGGGCAGACCTCGTTCACGGAAAGCTCGAGCCAACTGTGCGGCACGGCCAATAATCTCGCCCGCAGCATGCACGGTTGGCAATCCAATGATTCCTTTTTGCAAATCAATCACAACCAGAGCAGCGACTGGATCAAGTTTTGTAAGCGGCATGATCTTCACCATTTATCAGGAAGAGATACAGGATGAACGCACAAAAAATAAAAGGCGCAGCTATTAAGGCCGCGCCTAATCTATCTTCGATCAAATCAAACTACTTCGAGCATGTATCGCTCAGGTGCTTCAAGTGGGTCACCTTCAGATGCCCATGTTCGTTATTTTCTTTGGTCGCTCCGGTATCGTGGGCCATGTCCTTGGTGTCTTCTTTCATGTTGTGCGCCATTGCGTTCGACACAACTCCCGTCACCTCAACCGTATGTCCAACATGCTTTGCCAGCGACACATTGCTGCTGCGCACTTCCCATGTGCTGCCGTCGTTCGCCGCCAAATTAAACTCCTTGGCATTATCGCCCTGCGACAAGCACCCGGTAATGGTTCGCGTGTCCGACTTGCCTTTCATGTCCGCCGAATCATCCGCCATTACCCACACTGAAGCCATGCATGCCAGTACCAGGCACAAAAACAGATTTCTCATAATTGTTCCTCCTGTAGAAATTTTCCTGATTACCCGGACATTCGATTCCCCTGAGGAGGAACGGGTTGTAGCAGAATGGCAGTGAAGAACAAATCACCCTCGTGCGTCGTGAGACACACCAGTGGCGAAAACATCCGTGAGTTAGGATTCGCGTCCCAGGTTGGGACGCGGGATCAGGTGCTTCCGGCCTTTGCAGCTGCCACCGCGGGCACTGCTCCCGCAGAGTGGCGGGCATCCGGCGCCTCGGTTTTCGAAGCGGTAGTGGCAGGTTTCATGAGCTTCCAGGCCTCGCGATATTTTTCGAATGACGACCTTTTGGATCCCGGAGTTACACACATTACTTTTCGCCGTTCAATGAGGGTCGCGGGAAAGATGTACCAGGCGTCCTCGGGAATAATGTAAGCGGCGAGGAAGTCAAGTTCTTTCGGCGAGTAAGACTTGCTGCGGTAACGAGTGCCGCCTCCTACTGAGGTCTTGATGCGATAGTGACTTCTGGGGCGCGTTTTGGCCAGAACCGATTTCACCTGAACCCGCCAACAGACGTTCTCGACGCGGACGATTATGTCATACCGTTCTCCCTCTCCCCAGGGCTTGGCGACAGACAAGCCAAGGCTTGCGGCCTTGCGCATGAAGGCAAGTTCGGCGAGATGGCCTCGTTGCCGGTTGTTGAGATTGGCTGGGTTGATGGTTTCGTTAAAGTTTTGTTCTTTGCTGGTGATTAGTGAACAGTGATCCCTCGGCTTCGCTCGGGATCCGTTCGACGAGCTCAGGATTTGCAAAGGACGAAGCGTGCCTCGCTCGCCTTCGGAACGCCCGCTTTCCCCTCAGTCGATAGCGCATGCTTCATCTCAAACAACCTCGGCGGACAAGAGTGCCCGCCCCACACGTTTCTTCTAGCTGCACCCACTCGTACTGCCGCAGCTCATGCATTTGTAGCAACTGCCGTTTCGCACCATGATTGAGCCGCAGACGTGGCAACTGGGCGCGTCTCCGAGGTCGACTAGTTCGGCGAGGGCGTCGGCGGCGTGGATGGGACCCGTCGTGCGTCGTGCGTCTTGCGTCGTGGGCAAAGCCGTCGTCGGTCGTTGCTCGTCGGTCGTTGGCAAAGGCGAACCCGAAGGGTTCAGTTCTTCACCTGACGGCTGATGGCTGACGGCTGATAGCCGGGGTCGCAAGTTCTCGAAGAGCAATTGCTGCTGGCCGGTTAGGAAGCGGAACTGCAGCCAGCGGAAGATGTAGTCCATGATCGATTTGGCAAAGCCGATGTCGGCGTTGTTGGTCCAGCCGCTGGGCTCGAAGCGGGTGTGCGCGAACTTTTCGCACAGCAGCTTGAGCGGCACGCCGTGTTGCAGCGACAGGGAGACGGCGCAGGCAAAGCTGTCCATCAGGCCGGAGACGGTGGAGCCGTCCTTCGCCATGGTGATGAAGAGCTCGCCCGGGCTGCCGTCGCGATAGAGGCCGACGGTGATGTAGCCTTCGTGTCCGCCGACGTTGAACTTGTGCGTGATCGACATGCGTTCATCATCGAGGCGATGGCGGATGGCGCGCGGCGGCGCGTGCATGTCCTGCTCTTCAATCACGGTCTGTGTGGCGCGGGCGCCCCCGCCCGCGGCTTCTGCAGTTTTTGTTCCCGCGGCCGAGAGCGGCTGCGACTTCTTGCATCCATCGCGATAAACCGCGACCGCCTTCAGTCCCAGCTTCCAGGCCTGAAGGTAGGCTTCCATGATGTCTTCAACGCTCGCGAGCTCAGGCAGATTGACCGTCTTCGAAATCGCGCCGGAGATGAAGGGCTGCGCCGCCGCCATCATCTTCAAATGCCCCATATAAGCGATCGACCGCGTGCCCTTCGCCGGCTTGAACGAGCAATCGAAGACCGCAAGGTGATCGTCTTTAATAAGCGGCGCGCCTTCGATGGTGCCGGTCGCGTCGATGTAGCTGACGATGGCGTCGGTCTGATCGTGCGTGTATCCCAGCTTGAACAACGCCGTAGGCACGGTGTTGTTCACGATCTTGATCATCCCGCCGCCGACCAGCTTTTTGTACTTCACCAGCGCCAAGTCCGGCTCGATCCCGGTAGTATCGCAATCCATAAAGAACCCGATGGTGCCGGTGGGGGCGAGGACGGTGACCTGGGAGTTGCGATAGCCGTGCTTTTCGCCGTGGGCGAGAGCTTCGTCCCAGCAGGCTTTGGAGCCTTCGAAGAGAGCGCTGGGGACGTTGGTCTTGTTGATGTTGTTGACGGAGGCGCGGTGCATGCGGATCACGTCGAGGAAGGGCTCGCGGTTGATGTAGAAGCCAGGGCAGGCGCCGCCGGGCATTACGTTCGATCCGAGATTGGTGTCGCCCAGGCCTTTCTTTGTCGGCTCGGTGGCGGGAACCAGGGGCGGGCAGAGTTCGGCAATCTTTGACGATTGCAGATAGGCTTCGCCGCACATAATTGCGGTCACGCAAGCGGCGTAGTCGCGGCCGCCGTCGGAGTCGTAGGGCAGGCCGCACGCCATCAGCAACGCGCCGAGGTTCGCGTAACCCAAACCTAGCGGACGATAATCATGCGAATTTTTCATGATCATTTCCGTCGGATAGCCGGCGTTGTCCACAAGAATTTCCTGCGCGGTAATCAGGATGTCTACCGCGTGACGATAGGCTTCAACGTCGAATGTCCCGTTGGGCGCGAACTTCAGAAGATTCATGCTGGCCAGGTTGCAGGCGGAGTCGTCGAGGAACATGTATTCGCTGCAGGGATTCGACGCGTTGATGCGAGCGGTGTTCTTCGAAGTGTGCCAGCGATTGACGGTCGAGTCGTATTGCATGCCGGGATCGCCGCAGTGCCAGGTGGCCTCGGAAATTTTGTTCATTAGCTCTTTGGCTTTGAAAGTTTTGACCGGATGGCCATCTTTCACGGCGCGAGTGGAGAAGTCGGTGTCGCGAAGGACGGCGTACATGAAGTCATCGGTCACGCGAACTGAGTTGTTGGCGTTCTGGAAGAAGATGGACGAGTAGGCTTCGGCGTCGGGAGATGAACCGTCGTATCCGGCGGCGACGAGCGTGTGCGCTTTGGCCTCCTCTTTCTGCTTGCACTCGATGAATTCAACGATGTCAGGATGATCAACGTTCAAGATGACCATCTTGGCGGCGCGGCGTGTCTTGCCGCCGGACTTGATGACGCCGGCGAAGGCGTCAAAACCTTTCATGAAGCTGAGCGGACCACTGGCGGTGCCGCCGCCGCTTAGGGTTTCATTCGACGAACGCAGTGGAGAAAGATTGGTGCCGGTACCTGATCCCCACTTGAAGAGCATGCCTTCGGTCTTGGCTAGGGTGAGAATGGAGTCGAGCGAATCGTACACCGAGTTGATGAAGCAGGCCGAGCACTGCGGCTTGGTGTATCCGGTGACGCCGAATTCGACGCGGCCGAGAGCCGGATTCCAGTGCCAGTTCTTGCCGTCAGAGTTGGGCTCAATGCGATCACAGCCCACGTTGAACCAGACGGGCGAGTTGAAGGCGGCATACTGGCGGATCAAAAGATGCACGAGCTCGTCATGGAATGTGGCGCCGTCTTCGGGAGTGCGGAAGTAGCCTTGGGCCAATCCCCAGTCGCGAATGGTTTCAGCGACCCGGCCAACCAGTTGGCGAACTCCGGTTTCGCGCTGTGGCGTGCCGACCTCGCCATGCAGGTATTTTGACGCGACGATGTTGGTCGCGGTCATCGACCAGTCTTTCGGGACCTCGACATCTTTTTGCTCGAAGATGATTCCGCCCTTCGAGTCGGTGATTTGCGCCAGGCGCTTTTCCCATTCGACTTCGTCGTAGGGCGAGACGCCGGGCTTGGTGAAGAAACGGCGGAGCGTCAGGCCGGAGGCTTTCTTCGCGGGCAAAGAGGTTGCTGTGGTGGCGGTCGTGATGTTTTGGGTTTGGGTCTCGGCCATGTTCTCTCTCCTGAAATTGCAATCTAAGTAAATCAAGTCGAGCTAGGCTCGACCGGACAGCCGAGGTCGGCCGTCCCCACATAACCTTTATTTATTCTTTCCGCAATCAGTTTGCTCCCTCAG
>CAVPCD010000022.1:0-74795 GCA_963702345.1 uncultured Acidobacteriota bacterium
CTTCGAACGGCCGACGACCAAGCCGCCGGATGGCTCTGTTGACAGGCCTTGGGCGCGCCGCGTTGTCCTATGCTCGGCAGCCCTGTCGCCGATTCTGGCAGTGTTGTGCATATGGCTGGCTGTGGCGTCGCGCCAGCCGCGCGCTTCGGCGAAAAATGACACTCCCAATCTGACCGCATTATGGTCGCAACTGGTTCGGCCGGACAATCGAACGGACATCGTGGTTACCGATTCCAGCCTCGGCCTGATTCAGGATTTGATCCAGCGGCCAATACTCTTGTCCGAGTATGTTCACCCCGACCAGTGGGGTCAGGCATCGTCCCTTTCCGCCAAGCCTGAGGTGCAGGCTGCAGCACGCCTCGCGGCACGCCGCCACTATACGAGGTTTGCCAACGTCAACCTCGCAAGGCAAATCCTGGACAGCATTTGCAGCCAGCTCGACCACTCCAAGGCAGGTCAGGTACACGGCCCTGAGGGATTGCCTTTCTTATTCGGGGTTCTTGCTACCCACCCTTTCGCCAAGAGCGTGAAAGGATGGGGCACCCGGCGCACACCGACAATCATGAAAGGTGGCCACCAGCTGACTAGTGACCCTTCCGAATGGACCGCCCACAGGTTACGTTAATGGGGCCAGAAGTTGTTTCGCCACAGCCAGCTGCAGATCTGAAATCTGACGATGCACCAAAGGCGGAGCCAATAGGAACGGCTGTCGGAATAGTCCCCTTCTGGCGCAGTGATCAGGGCTGCGCTGGGATGTTCAGCAATGTCCTTGTCGCAATCACAAATATGCTTTAAGGGGCCAGAACAGCCATTCCATAGTCGATCCGCAATTGCCGTTGCTTTCGTGCCCTCTATATTGAACCCGCTCCCGGGTTTGAGAGTAATTTTCAAATTCGCGTGAGCAAGTTCTCCCTCCTCTATGTGATGGACGACATCGGCAGAGAGAATTTCGTCAAGCTCATCCGTGGCTTTCAGATCACGAATATCTTTCCCTTTGAGTTGATATGCGCCGCAATACACCTGGCGATTTTTGTCCTTGAGCTTTCCCTCTGTCCGCTTTTTTTCATTTCTTCGAAAGGCTAGTCGGCAGCCGTAGCCGTGAATTAGCTCCTGGGAGGGAACGTATTTTTCCCATGTTAGTGACGCCAAAATGGAGCCGTCGTTCTGGTTGTTTAGGTGAAGACATTTCCCCCAGGCGAACGCGGAGCAGTTGAACGATACAGGGTAGACGGATTGACGGAACAAACTATCGCCATCTGAGATGTAGCCGCCGCATCTCATATGGGACTCAGCCGACGAACTCTGCCGGATCGGTCACCGCTGCGGTAACCAAGCGTTGGACGGGTTTTTTGAGAAAGGCTCTAAGGGACAGGAGAGCAGCGGACGAATCTGTCAGCTCATTCAAAGAATATTCCACTCGCCGTTTTATGCGCTCCGGGGAAGATATCAGCGCAGAAATGTGATCCGCACTTATAGTCAGATACATGTTGTCTGACCCGTATGACCAATTAAAGACAACCGATTTTGCTCCGTGATTGAAGATATGCGGCGCTGGAAACGAATGAGCCATTAGGCCAGCCGCAACGTAGCAGGCAGCATTGTAAACAGGAGACTCAATTTTCCATTCATCCCCTTCTTCGAGTTTCGTCATCTCGCCGAGCGCTGCCCCCAGTTCCTGATATTCCTGTTGTCTCAACTCTGACTCCCAAATGACCGGCACGCTCGAGAAAGTCGTCATAATGAAAGTTTCTGTAGGCATGACATCCATGAATCCAGTGGCGCTAAGCTGTACTTGCACCGTCTCTGCATATGGGGATACCGAGGTGTCTGCCGGCTTGGAGCTTGAATCTAAAATGACCATCGCTTGTCGGTAGATCTTAACGGGGTGGTTAACCATTTTGAAATCCCTCAATGTTCAAGCCAATGCCTTGCTGCATTTGCGCTACTGCAACGAGCGCCTCCCGCAACAGTGAAGCTGGTTGACCGCTAGGAAGCAAGCTTGCCGTCTGAACGTTGTTAACATCGAAATTCACGCTGGCCGCGATGAACTGCGCAGTCTGAGATCCTGAGGCCATTGTCTGTCCAGAGGTAATCGGCCCACCAGCTTGAAGTGCAAAAGTTAGAATCTGGAGCCGATCCACACTCCATTTAGTAATGAAGTTCGTTTTGATTCCCCCAGCGCTCCGACTTGTATATGGCCGGTTGATCTGGAAAATGAAGTCCTCTTCGTCGGTTATTTTGACACCATATTGCTCCGGTATGCTTGCGATCAGCACTGCGTTGGCTTCCGCAGAAGTCGGCTTCAGGGCGAGAAATTGAACACCGAGTGCCACGCGGATAACAGAATTTAGAACGGGGTTTTGGTCGACAATGTCGATTATCCTTGATAGTTCGGCGCGGAGTAGAGCTGTATCTTCAATAAGGGGAAACGACACGTCCTCTTGTGCTTCTTGTGCTTCCTTTTGCTGCGAGGAGGGCGGCGTTAGGCTGAAATCGATCCGTGCTGGTTGAGCAAGACAACCAGCCTTTAAGCCGTTGTGATTTCCGTGTGCGACGGACGGCATAAGAGGGTTCGCCTGTTTCTGAAAACCATCCGGTTCTTCGCCCCAGACCTGCCTATAAAGCTCAAGCGCCGAGAGCGAAGGCGACGACATGGCGGCGGGGAACAAGGTAATGCGGCCGCCTGAGGACTTCCATTCGTTCATTGTCGTACCTTGAATATGGCGTGCTGTCGGGCACCCGGGGAAGGGAAATCGGTTCGTTCACCTAGCGTCGCAAGATCGACCCTCTTTCGTTCAGTTCCGATTATACAAAACCTCCAACACCAGCCGATTGTGGCAGTCTTTTCCTTTGTGCGTCAAGTAAGGTGGTGGTTCATGTGAAGGTGACAACCGGCGCCCCCCCCGTCAGCGTTGCTTCCTTAAAAATTATTTCCCACCCCATTGACATCCCATTCGCGTAACTGTATGGTTACACATTATGCGTCACCGTTCAGTTACATATCCCGTTTCGCACAACCAGTAAGGAGAGATCGCATTATGGCGGATATTCTGCATAGAGTAGGAATCAAATCGTCGCCGGAGGAAGTTTATAAGGCATTGACCACGCGTGAAGGCCTCGCCGCCTGGTGGACGAACAACACCCAAGGGGAAAGCAAAGTCGGCGGAGTGCTCCAATTCCGCTTTGGCAACGGCGGTTTCGACATGAAGGTTCTTGAGCTTGATCCCGCCAAGCATGTGCTGTGGCAAGTGGTCGATGGGCCAAAGAATGGATCGGCACCAAGGTAAGTTGGGAGCTCAGACAAGAAAGCGACTACGCCATCGTCCTCTTTAAACACGAAACTGGAAGGAGCCGGTGGAATTTATGCACCATTGCAGCACCAAGTGGGGGCTTTTTCTGATGAGTTTAAAGTCGCTCGTAGAAACCGGGAAAGGTGCACCCGACCCTAACGACGTCAAGATCGACAACTGGAACTAAGTTCCACGATGAAGTCTTGGGCTTGGCGGGCGGACCACATCTCGGTTTGAAGTAAATTCGAAGTCTAAAAAGGCTACACACTATGCGTCACCGTTCATAACACATTCCGGCTCCGGTCCACGAGGGGCGCCAGCACGGGACGCCGCCTTTAACGCTTTGGCCGATCCCACCCGCCGCGCCGTGCTCGACCTGCTGCGGGCAGGGACGCGTCCCGCTGGCGAAATTGCCCGCGCCTTTCCCATTTCGCGGCCGGCAATCTCCAAGCACCTGAAAATTTTGCGCCGCGCTCACCTGGTCGATGAGCACAGAGAAGGGCGCCACCGTTTTTATCAGCTCAATCCTGAGCCACTGAAAACCGTCGACCAGTGGCTCGACGAGTATCGCCGCTTCTGGACCGCGAACCTCGAAAGCCTGAAGTCGTTTGTCGAATCCGAGTACGAAAAAGAAATCAGTGCCAGTAACACGCCAACACCCAAAATTCACTCAAGGAGAAAAGACTCATGAAACGCACAAACCTGGCAGTTCCTACATTTGTGTTTCTTTACGCGCTGTCTGCAGTCGCTCAATCTGCCGGACAGAAATCGTTCGACACCATGAAAGCGCTGGCCGGCAATTGGGAAGGGAAGACCAGCATGGGCGACACCGCGCAGGTGTCGTTTCGTCTTACGGCCAACGACTCTGTACTTATGAGCGAAATTCACAATCCCGCGCAAGGGCACGCCGAGGACATGGTGACCATGATCCACATGGACGGCAATCGCCTGCTGCTTACCCATTACTGCCCCACCGGCAATCAGCCTCGCATGCAAGCATCCGCTTCTCCCGACGGCAAAAGCATCACCTTCGATTTTGTGGATGCAACTAACCTTGCCAGCCGCGATGCCGGTCACATGCAGAGCGTGGTGTTCACGTTCGTCGATGCCAATCATCACTTGGAAGAATGGCACTACCTCGATCACGGCAAAACCCAGGTCATGCGCTTCGACCTGCAAAAGAAAAGCTAAGCGATCCAGTTGAGAAAACTGGTTTGAGGAAAAAACGAAGTTAAGGAAAATAGATTTATGCTCGCGACTTATCACGGCGCAACATTTGAAGAAATAATTTCGATACTTAAGGAGCCTCCTATGTCGAACCCATTCTGTCATGTTGAACTCAACACTACTGATCTCAAAAAAGCCAAGGACTTCTACGGCAAACTCTTCGACTGGAAACTCGAAGATATTCCTGGCGACTACACCATGATCGCCGTCGGAGAGGGAACTGGCGGCGGCATGATGAAAAACCCAATCCCGGGCGCGCCATCATTCTGGCTGTCGTATGTTCTGGTCGACGACATCGAGGCCGCGACCAAGAAAGCCAAATCGCTAGGCGCCCAAGTGATGAAAGACGTCACGCCGGTCAGTGACTTCGGCTGGCTCAGCATCATCACCGATCCGACCGGCGCAACCCTGGGCCTGTGGAAGCCGATGAAGAAGTAATTAGCAAAGCCATGTAGGGGCGGGCGTTGACGCCCGCCCCCGCAGAACTGAACTTATTTGAAAGGTCAAAATTCAATGGCGACAACCAGCATCACTCCCACATCGCAAATCACTCCCGACAACGATGTGCTGACTTTAGAACTTTTCATCGCCGCTCCTCGCGAGCGCATCTTCCAGGCGCTCACCGATCCTGACCAAGCTTCGAAATGGTGGGGCCGCAAAGACCAGTACTATTTCACCCACTTCGACATGGACGTGCGCGTCGGCGGAAAATGGTCAACGACCGGCACGAAGCCAAACATAGGCAAGCTAGAAGTCCACGGCGAATTCCTGGAAGTCGATCCGCCGGCCCGCCTCGCCTACACCTGGATCTCAAGCTGGATGGAAGCTCTCACGAAAGTTCTGTGGGAGCTGGACTCGCAAGCCAACGGCACGCTGGTGAAGCTCACGCACAGCGGATTCGCCGGCAACGTCGATCAAGCCAAGGGCCACAGCATCGGCTGGTCGCTGGTCTTCACCTGGCTGCAAGCTTTCGCCGAAAAAGGCGAGCTCGGTGATTTCAGGAGCTGAAAATGTCAACCGCAACTCTCACTCAAAATACTGACGCGGTCCTGGCGGAGATCTTCATCGCGGCTCCGCCAGCCCGGGTCTTTGACGCCATCGCCGACCCCAAGCAGCGGGCGCAATGGTGGGGAATCAAAGCAGCTTCCGGCCCGGGGCCACATGAGGTTACGCCATTTCGAGTCCTTGAAACCCAGTCCGATCTTCGCGTGGGCGGAAAATGGTCGAACGACGGCGTCCGCGGAAACGGGCAGCGCTTTCATCTCGAAGGCGAGTATCTTGAGATTGATCCGCCGCGCTTGCTGGTTCATACGCGCATCGCCGATTTCGTCGGCCCTTTCACTACCGTGGTGCGCTGGGAGCTCGAGCCTCACGAAGTCCACGGTCTGCATGGCAGTGGTACGCACCGTGTCGGCACCGGCACGCTCGTTCGTGTGCGCCACTCCGGATTCGCAGGCCACATCGATCAAGCCCACGGTCATCAGACCGGCTGGAGTGCTTCGCTCGGCTGGCTGAAAGCTTTCGTCGAAACCGGCGAAACTTTTGAAACGAGGAAATAAATGGCTACCGCGCAAGTCACTCCTAACGACGACGTCGTCACCGCAGAGCGGCGAACTTTTAAAAGACAAGAAAGGGTATTACTGCGAAGGCAAGTTTCTAGCGAAGTACGACAAGGACTACGGCACACACGCATTACCCTGAATATTCGGCAGCAAGTAAGGGACGGAATGGCTCTCGTGCCCGGAATCGAAGAACGGGACTTCATGGCAGAAGCCGAAATTTGCCTTCGGCACAATGCTGGCAGGGCCACGATCATCATGGTTTGGTGCATTGGCTATTACCACTTGTGTCAGTTCATTATCAAAAATCATCTGGCCACCTTCAATGCCGCATTCCAGAAACACTATCCCGGTCTCTGGAAGGACGCGAAATAAGGTGAGAATACGTATGACGATTTCTCCACGCTTAAGGAATTCGTTGTCGTCGATATCTGCAAGCGGAAAATATCCTCAATCAGAATATAGCCAAAATTTTGTTCGAGAAACTCGATAAGCGAAATTCCGCTGCGCACCCTTCAACTGTTCATATTGGCCAACTTCAGGCCGAAAACTTCATAGACGAGTTGGTTAAGAACGTGATACTCGCCCTGCCGATCTAAGTCGGGCACTTTCTCCGCGTCCGCTGACGTAAGACTTGCACCAGTCCTTTTTTACGGATCTCCGCAACCGGAAGCTCAATCTTGGCTCCTCTCGCCGCCGCCAACAACTCTTGTTGTAAGTTATCTAGCCGGCGTTCTTTGTCCTGGCGGATGAGTTCGCGCACATATTCACTTGGAGTGCCCCAGTCACCCGAGGCGACCTGGCCCTCGACGTATTCTTTCAGAGCTTCGGGAAGCGAAATGTTCAAAGAAGTCATTGGCATACCTTCATATTATGCCAGTTTATGAAGGCGTAATGCTGGAGGATTGACTAGAAAAACAATAAGCGCGGCTTCGCAGCCGCCCGATTCTTTCCTAAAGCAGAGCGCTTAGGTTCGCACCTTACAATCCAAGTTTCTCGCCGCAGTTACTCCAAGTCAAGTAACGGTCCAACGACATCGAGTAGCTCGGGGAAGGCCCCGAATTCCAAAATGGGAACAACACAACAGCCGTGGTTAGTGCCAGGCACGAAGGTTTTGGCCGACGACCGACGGCCAACGACCAACGACTGTTCTGACCTGACCTGTGCAAAATTCTTGTCAAGCCCCCTTCTCACTCCAATTCCGTGTAATCACCTGATTCGATTCCAGAAATAAACTTCGAAAACATGGCACAATCACCCCCTCCAATTTGCTACTCTGGAATTAGTACATAAGAAAAAGCGCGGCTTCGCAGCCGCGCTTTTTCTATTGGGGCCAAAATCTTGGACAACTCACACGAATCACCCGTAGTGTCTCCGTTCGTTTCGTCAGCCAAATTTCCCGTCAAGCGTCGCGGAGAAATTGCCGAACTCGCCTTCTTACTCAAGGCCACCAGCCTGGGTTTCGGCGTGGCCAAACCCTGGGGAGACAGTGACCGCTTCGACTTCATCGTCTCCGCGCCGGCCCATCTGTGGCGGGTGCAGGTCAAGTCGGCATGGTGCGGTCCGCCGTATCGCATCAAGGGATCGGGCGTCAGAAACATTCCCTATACCAACAACGAGATTGATTTTGTCGCCGGCTACATCATCCCTGAGGACCTCTGGTACATTCTGCCGTTCGCCGCTCTGGGAGCGCGCAAGGTTCTGAACATCAACCCTCACCTGAGCACTTCGCCGTTCAACGATTATCGGGATGCGTGGAAATTGTTTCGTCCGGTGGAGGATGGGGGAAGCGGTATGTGACCACGAGGATGGGCATTTCCCATGTCTGGCAAAACCGGCCAGACATCGGGCACCCCATTTGGGATCACCCACAGAACAAGAATATTGCGGTGTGTAAACAGAAATGGGGGGTGCCCCACTTCTCGCTGCTTTTGCGAGAAGTGGGATCATCACTGTGATGTTCATCCGTCACAGACAGAGGGTCACGGTTTTCTTACCCTGTCGTCTATGCCGCGAACTCTACACCGTACTTACGGGTCAAACGATCTGCACTTTCTCACATTCAGTTGTTACCGTCGGAGGCCGTCCTTCCGTGATGCGCTTCTCTGCGATTTGTTCCTAAAGGCCCTTGAGCGCGTCCGCCGACGCTATCGGTTCGTGGTTTTGGCATATGTCGTGATGCCGGAGCACGTCCACTTACTAGTGAGCGAGCCTCAACGGGAGACACTATCGACTGTGGTACAAGCCTTGAAATTAAGTTTTATTCGAAGTGTGGAAATGAGCCGTGGTGTCCGTGTTCCCATGTCTCGCAACACCAGCGAGACATGGGGCACCCCCATTTGGGATAAGTCAAAGCATAAAACATCAGGGGTGCCCCACTTCTCGCCGTTGTTGCGAGAAGTGGGAAAGGGAAACCGTTTTTGGCAGGCACGGTTTTACGATTTCAATGTTTGGACGGAAAAGAAACGAATAGAGAAGCTTCGCTATATTCACAGAAATCCGGTGAGGAGAGGATTGGTCTCGTCGCCGGAGCAGTGGCCATGGAGTAGTTTTCGCTGGTATTTGTTCGGCGAACCGGGTCCGGTCCGGATCAACGACACCGACATCATGGTTATGAAAGTCAGTGACCGCGCAATGTGAATATATTCCCATGTCTCGCAAAACCCGCGAGACATGGGGCACCCCCGTCTGCGATGAGACCAAGACACCGGGGGGGCCCCACTTCTCGCCGTCTTTGCGAGAAGTGGGTACGCTAACACGCGCTCAATTCACCGTCAGGGTCAGCACGCTGCTCGTGCCTCCGCTCGAGCAACCGACATCACTGGTATTGCCGCTGGGAGTGACCACTTTCACGTTGACCTTTCCCGGGCCGGTGATCACGCTGCTGGTCAGCATCAGTTGTAATTGCTGGGCGCTGGTTGCGGAGGCGGCGAGGGTTTTACCGCTGATCACAATTTCAGAGGCGGGTACAAAATCGCTGCCATTCACAGACAGCTTAACGCCTTGTTGCACTTCGGCATAGGTGACGATACTCGGGGACAGCGAAGCCACCACCGGTGCAGGCCGCGCGCTGCCGCAAAGAGGGTTGAGAGTGTTGTTACAACCGGCGAGAAGGGTAAGAGGGACGAGAGCAACAAGCCACAGCCGTGAGAGCATGGGAGTACTCCTTAGTGGGGATCAACTTGCATCGATCTGAGTTGCAGAACCCGGATTGGAAAAATTAGTTTCGGGCCGGCAATAAAAAGAGTTCGAGTGTTGGAGCGGGACAGATTGGGGTTCTTTCGTGGCAGGGGCATCGACCGGGAAGGGCACGACTTTCAGTCGTGCCGCCAGGCGGGCAGCTTCACAAGCCGCGACGGAGGAGCGACCCCCGCCGGAGAACAGCCGAGAGCCTGCCCTGAGCTTGTCGAAGGGGCGGCTGTCCCCACATGGTCTAGTTTTACCTTACTTTGCGTCTGGCCCGAAGACCGACCACCGACGAAAGCCAGCCAAGTGCTAAGTGCCAAGTGCTAAATGCCAACCGCCACGTGCCGCGCTATACTGACCTTAATGTCCGCGGCCCAGCAGCAAGAGAAGACCTTTTATCTCGAAACTTTCGGCTGCCAGATGAACGCCCACGACTCGGAAAAGGTCGTCGGCACGCTGGTCTCGCAGGGATACCGCCAGGTCCCGACGGTTGAGGAAGCTGGGCTGGTGCTCTATAACACCTGCTCCATCCGAGATAAGGCCGAGCAAAAAGTTTTTCATCGCCTGGCCGATTACAAAAAGCTCGAAGCGCAAGGCAAAAAATTTGGCGTGCTCGGCTGCGTGGCGCAACAGGAAGGCGAAAAGATTTTCGAGAAAGCGCCGCACGTTTCGCTGGTATGCGGATCCGCTTCGTATCGCAAGTTGCCGGAGATGCTGCTGCAGATCGAACACGCGCCAGTTCAGACAGGGAAGTTCGATGTCACCAAACGCCTGCGAGTGACGGGGCTCGACGATCGCGAAACCGACGAGTGCTTTGAGACTGAGTTCACCGCGCGCACCAACCAGCATCGCGGCTACATCACCATTATTGAAGGATGCGACAAGTTCTGCTCCTATTGCGTGGTGCCCTTTACCCGCGGCAAAGAGCGCAGCCGCACTTCGGATTCGGTGCTCGCGGAAGCGCGCCAGATGGCCGATCTGGGCTACACGGAAATTCAGCTCCTCGGCCAGAACGTAAATTCTTATAAAGATTCGGCAGGGAAGCGGAGCTTCGCGGAATTGCTGGCCGCGGTGGGCGAGGTCCCGGGGATCCGGCGTGTGAGATTCACAACTTCGCACCCGCGCGATTTTGGCAAAGACATTATCGACGCGATTGATGCCGTGCCAACGCTTTGCGATCACGTGCATCTGCCGGTACAGAGCGGATCGACCCGCGTGCTCGACGCCATGCAGCGCCTTTACACTCGCGAGCAATATCTTGCGCGGATTTCATGGATGAAAGCGGCTCGGCGGGATATCAGCATCACCAGCGACGTGATCGTCGGCTTTCCCGGCGAGACCGAAGACGATTTTCAGCAGACGCTTTCGTTGCTGGATGAAGTCGGGTACGATGCCGTGTTCGCTTTCAAATATTCGCCGCGTCCGAATACGCCGTCCATAAAAATGGAAGACGCAATTCCGGATGAGGAGAAGTCGCGGCGCCTGGCGGCATTGCTCGAAAGACAACGCGCAATCCAGAAACTTAGAAATCAAAAGCACCTGGGCGAGACAATTGAAGTAATGGTTGAATGGAAGAACAACGCCCGCAATCAGTGGATGGGCCGGACCTCGCAGAACAAGACCCTGAACTTTGTGGCCTCCGAGGGCCGGACTTTCGAGCTGGGCAGCTACGTACCAGTGCGTGTAACCACCGCCTTGCCGAACAGCCTGGTCGGTGAGAAGGTGGAGGAAGCGCTGGCGTAGAGACGTTGCTCGCAACGTCTTTTGGGGTCCGTTTGGGATACCGTGGAAGAGCGGCGCTTCAGCGCCGCGTTACGGGCGGAAGGGTCGGGGCTTTAGCCCCTGAGGCACATAGGAGCGCCAATGGAAGTGGAAATGAAAATTCGCGGCTTGCTGATGGACCCGGTCACCAACACTCCCATTGTGATTCTTCGCGACTCCGGCAGCGAAACCGTCCTGCCAATCTGGGTAGGAGTTTATGAGGCCAACGCCATCGCCCTAGAGATCGAAAAAGTAAGCACCCCGCGGCCGATGACCCACGACCTGATTAAGAATGTCCTAGCCGGCCTGGACGCCCGGGTGCATAAGGTTGTAGTCACCGAATTAAAAGAAGACACCTTTTACGCAGTCATCTGGATGGAGCGCGACGGCAAAATCATCAGCGTCGACTCGCGCCCTTCGGACGCGCTCGCCCTCGCGCTCCGCGTCGACTGCCCCATCTTCGTAGAAGAAGAAGTCCTAAAAACCTCCAAGAAAGCCTCCGCCACCTCCGAAACCACCAGCGAAGAACTCCGTAAATGGCTAGAAGGCCTAAACGACGAAGACCTCGGCCATTATAAAATGTGAGAAGGTGTTGAAAAATAGAGGGTTATGGAGGTTTTCGTCATTGAACATCCACGGCTGAAATCTGTATGTGTGATCGTGATCCTCACTGTAACGCATGGAATGAGGGCGCAATCGGCGAAGGAGCCCGCTACCGCGCCTGCACCTCCGCAGATCGCGGCGGCGCACAAGGTTTTTGTGTCGAATGGTGGCGGCCAGATTTTTGAGACCGGGGTTGACCAAAGGGCTTTGGATGGCGGAGCGGATCGGGCTTATAACGAATTTTATGCTGATATGAAAACTTGGGGTCGGTTTGAGCTGGTGGCAGCCCCTACTGATGCTGATCTTGTATTGCAGATTAGCTGTAAGTTGACCGACACCGGCGTGGAACATAAGACGCTCGGGAGTCTTAAACTGCTGATCATTGACCCGAAGACACGTGTGAGGCTCTGGACTATTACTGAGTTCGTACGCGGGGCGGTGCTGCTAGGGAATAGGGACAAGAATTTCGACCAGGCAATGAATGCCGTCGTTAACCGACTCAAGACGTTAGCGAACCACGCAGCCGCTCCAAGAAACTAGATGGGGTTAGATGACTTTACATAATACTTGTTATCGGACGCTAATAATGGGCCTCCATGGGGCGGCCCCTTCGGCTCAGTTAGTCGTCAAGGCTCTCCAACAAGTCCCCTATTGAAAACGGTTTGGATGCGTGGATCATTGCGCTCAAGAGGTGACGTGGATTGGTGTCGAATGACAGTGAATATCCCGAAGAGCCAAATAGTTTAGCGGCGAAGGTTTGGAAATCTGGTTCAACCGCGTCCCGAGTGGCTTTATCGTTCGGAGCTAAAAGACGGTCGTTGACCATTAATTGCATGTCCTGACCATTAAAGCTCAGCTTTCCATTTAGGCGTCGATCTGCTTCTAAACGTTGGGCTGCACTGAGGGCTGCACAGGTTGCCTGCGTCAGGCGCTCGAGGTTAATGCCAGCAACTGGAGATTTGCGGTTGTAGCGAAGGCCCAGAACGCCGTCGGTCTGATCCAAGCTGTAGTCGGCTTCGTGGCCGATGAGCATCAGGCCGGGGCCATGGTGGACATGGCGGTAATCGGCAACGTCGATTAGGAGCTCGTCGAAGATTTGGTTCTGGATCCAGCCGTGAAAGACGGGAATGACGGGCGCGAGATCGGCGTCGCTATTGTTCAAGTAAAGCTTTATGTTTATGTGTTGAAGCTCGATTGCGGTTTCTTCTTCGAGTATGGATCGCACGGTTGTCGCTCCTTCGTCGCGGTTGGTCAGCCTGTCGCTGTGACGGCATGACTGGAAGTCGTGCCCTTCCCGTTCGTGCTGATGCAAACGTTCAGACCGCGACCGGCTTTCCCAAACGGTTGTTGCAGCTGTGGGCGGCGTCGATGAAAAGTTGGGCTTCGTCGATCAAATAGCGGCTCGACTCTTCGGTGTAGGGCTGCCCGGCTTTTTCGTGCACAGCGAATAGATAGCCGGCGAATTTGCCGCCTGCGAACGGGTCGAAAAATAGCTTGGTGTCGTAATAACGCTGGCGGAATTCGGAGACGATCTGGTCAGGATCGTTGTTTACGTTCTGATTCTCGACCTGAACCAATGCCTTGGCCGCCGTCACCATGGAGTGATATGCCGCCGCGCCAGCCTTCCCGGCTTCGCCTTTTTCGAAGGCCAGCTGGGCTTCGAATAGTTCCCTTTCAGCCGCGGCCAAACCGAATTCAACCAACGTTACGACTTCGCCCGCACATTCTCCTTCGCCCATATCGCCCAGGGTGTACTCGCGCACGTCGCCCCAGTCGCTGAAGAAAGAACGATCGCCAGCGGGTGGACGAGTGAGGTCCTCCAACATATTTTTCAGTTCGGCTTTGCCTGTGCGTTTAACAAAATCTTTGAACACTTCGCCGGGCTGACGATCCGCCAAGTAGCGCTCGGTGAGACGGCTGACAACTTTCGGAATGTTTTTCGAAGGCACGGCCACGACGGGAAGTCCATAAGAGCCGGCATTCTGCTCCCACTGGCCGCCGAGCACAACTTGAAAATGCGGAACGGCATGGCCAGCGATCTTGCGGCTGACGCCGTAGAATCCCAGATCAGCTACGTGATGCTGGCCGCAACTATTGAAGCAGCCGCTGATCTTGATGTGAAGTTTCTGCACGGCTTCGTCTGACTGAAAGTTTTTCTCATCGACTTGTCTGCGCAGTTCGGCGGCGAGACCACGGGAAGACGAGATCCCCAATTTGCAGGTATCGGTTCCGGGGCAGGAAGTAATATCGACCAGGGCGCCCGCGCCTACATTGGCCAGGCCAGCCGCGTTGAGAGCCTTGTATAGCTCCGGCAGATCGGCTTTGCTAACCCAGCGAATCGCGAAGTTTTGTTCGACCGTGGTACGAATGGTTTCTTTGGTGAAGCGGCGAATGATGTCCGCCAGGGAGCGCAATTGATTGGCGGTAATGTCTCCCAGCGGTAGCGCAATGTTGACCGTAACGTAATCGGGCTGGCGCTGCGGTCGAATATTAAACTTCAACCAACGCTTGAAGTTTTCAGAGTCGCCATTCAGGTTGTCGATTGTGATCAGTTGCGAGAGGTCGACCGTTTCGTCGGATGAAGCTTTTAGTGGCGCCTCTTGAAATTCCGCACGCGCCTGCTCGATGTATCCGGTCCAGCGGGAATCGAATGGAAGCAACTTGCGCTCTTCGAACACCAGCTCGCGAAATTTCTCGATGCCCAAATCCTGGATCAAGAATTTAATGCGCGCGCGGTTGCGGTTCTTCTTTTCGCCGAGGCGCGCAAACACTCTGGCGATGGCTTGGGTCAGCGGCAGCAATTCTTCCGGAGGAACAAACGATTCCAGCAGCTTGGCATGATAGGGCACTGCGCCAAGGCCGCCGCCAACGTACATTTCGAAACCGAGCTCTTCCCTTCCCGTGGATTCATTCACGCGAGTTTTCGCGATAAGACCGAGATCGTGGAGGCTGGTCAGGCCGCAGGCATGCTGGGCGCATCCGCTGAATGCGGGTTTGAATTTGCGACCGAAACTCTGGCAGTCGGGATGGCCAAGCAGAAAACGCGACAACGCACGCGCGTAAGGCGTGACATCAAAACTTTCGTCGGTGCAAACGCCGGCGTAAGGGCAGGCGGTGACGTTGCGCACGGAATTTCCGCAAGCCTCGCGCGTTGTAATGTTCGCGGCAGCGAGCCGGCGCATCAGGCTGGGAGTGTCGTCGATGTGGATGTAGTGAAGCTGGAAGTCCTGGCGGGTGGTGACGTGAGCGATGCCGTCGGAGTATTCCTCGGCGAGCTCAGCCATGGTTTCGAGCTGCGATGCGTTCAGTCCGCCGGCGGGAATCTTGATGCGCTGCATGCCGGGCGCGTCCCAGAGAGTATTGGGGCCTTTGGTCAGATCGGCGGAGGGAAAATTCAGCTTCTGGATTTTCTGCCCGTCGTTGCGCTGGCCATTGTCATAGCGCTGACCATAGGCTCCACGGCGTAGGCGGGTTTCCGCAAAGAGGCGCTCTTCCAGTTTGCCCTGTTTGCGCAGCGTGATTTCGGTTTCGAAGATGTCGATCTCGCGAGCGAGATCATCGGGCATTTTGCCGTCGAGTTTTTCTTTCCAAAGCGAGTTGGAGGATTTCATTGTTAGCCTTCAGCCATCAGCTCTCAGCCTTCAGCTAGACCCATGTTGCTCTAACGACTGCTGATAGCTGAAAGCTCCTTAAAAATAGAAAACCCACCAACCAGTGCTTCTGGCGGTGGGTGTGAGCTTAAAAATATTATTGCGAATTAGCTCGATTGCACCCCGTCCCCAGAAGAGACACGACAGCTACAACAACAGCACATGGCCGTCTTCTGGACACAGGTATGGGACATCGCCTAAATAGTATCTCCCTTTTAGTGCAAAAAGCGCAATTCAAATAAGTGATGGGAGCGTTTGGAAAAACCGATGGCGGTCTGATCCCCTCTTAGGTCAGATACTTCTGCAGCGGCTCCCAGTAGTGCTCTTTCCAGCCATCGGCAAGGTGTTTGGCGAGGCCCACGGGGAAGCCGGTGTGGTCGAACACAAGCCTGGTCCCCGAGCCCTGCTCATTGAGTTCGAACTTGGCGATTGAATACACGCCCGGGTCCCAGTCCACGACGCGCCACGCCTGAACGATTCTCTGGTTGGGGACGAATTCAACGTGGCGTCCGATGATGTGCCCGCGGAAAAGCGTAAAGGTACCGCCGAGTTCCCGGCTGATTTCCGTGGGCGAGTTCCCCAGATTCGCGGTTTGCATGCTGGGGATCAGCCGCGTCATCTCGTCGAATTGTTTGGTGTCGAGGAGTACGTCGTAGATTCTTTTTCGCGCAGCGGAGAAATTTACTTCTTGGTGGATGGCGTCGGCGGTGTGCGAAATTTCGTTGTCGTTGTTTTTCGCAGCGGCGAGGGCGATGCCCGAAAGGCCGATGCTCGAGGCGATTTGCAGTGAGAATTGACGGCGAGTGAAGGTCATAAGTTCATTCCTGATTTTTTTGCCTGGGGCAGCATAACGCAAAAACCATATTGTGGTGTCATGGGGCGAAATCTGCAATCAAGAGCCCACACTGCAGACTGCAGGAGTTCCCACCTTTCGCAAAGAACGCGAAAGATGGGGCACCCTCCGTTCTTTGTGGGCTTTAAAGCAACACAATTCTGGGGTGGAAGAGGCTGCCGGCGACGCGGGTGCAGATGGCGAGAAGATCGCGTTGGCCGGAGAAGACTTTGACTTCGCGGGCGCGAGAGAGTTCGGGAAGGTTCACCTGCCGCCCGTGACGAATGCGGGAAACCATCTCGTCAGTGGCGGTGACGGCCGGAAGCAATGGCAAAAGTTTGCGGGGATGGACGAAGAGATCAGTGAGGGGTTCGGAACTCTCGTCGTGTTCGTCTCTATCACCGGCGTTTGAATTGTTCCACTCATCTGCCTTGCGAATGCTGTCGCGGTTACCTTCTTTCAGGTTGCGAGCGGCTTTCTCGAGTTGTTGCAGCGTGTGCGCATCTTCGAGTCCGAATTCAGCGACCGCGGTGCGACGCAAGAACTTCAAATGGGCGCCGCAGCCGGCGAGCTGTCCCATATCATGCGCGACGGAGCGCATGTAAGTGCCGGAGGCAACGCGGGCCTGAAAGCTAACGCAGCAGTCTTGCATCGAAAGAATTTCAAACTGCTTGATTTCGACTTGAACCGTCTTGAGTGCGACCTCTTGTTTTTTGCGGGCGAGCTTGTAAGCGGGAACACCGCCGACTTTTTTTGCGGAATAGGGTGGCGGCATCTGTTCGATGACGCCGGTGAATTGTGTCGCCAGTTCGCGCACTTGTTCCAGGCTCAGAGACGGTTGTTGTGGAGTGCCCGCAGGCTCACCTTCGGCATCATAAGTGTCGGTGGCGAAGCCGAAGCGGATCAGGCCTTCGTAGCTCTTCTCTGATTTCAGATAAAACTGGGCCAGGCGAGTCATGTTGCCGAGAACAAGCGGCAAAACCCCCGTGGCCATTGGATCGAGCGTGCCCAGATGTCCCACGGAACGCTGGTTCAGGATGCGGCGCACGCGGGCAACAACGTCGTGCGAAGTGAAACCCGAAGGCTTATCGATGATGAGGACGGCATTCACGGAGAGAATTTAGTAATTGTGTAATTGTGTAATCGGGTAATTTGGTAATTTGAATACGCTATGCGATGAGAAGCTGACCGATCATTATTAGGTTTGCAATTACCAAGTTACCAAATCTTCTATGTTTCCGATTCGTGACGATCAACCTCGATACAGCACGCCTTGGGTGAACTACTTCATCATAGGGTTGAACGTGGTCGTGTTCTTGTTCTTTGAGGTGCCGGTGCAGATGCAAGGGCCCCGGGCGTTTAATTTTCTATTGCAGAACTTCGGACTGATTCCGCATGATCTCACCCGCGCCCTGGCCGGTGTGCCCAATTACCCTCTCTCTGCAAACTTGTTGACCATTTTCACTTCAATGTTCCTGCACGGCGGGTGGCTGCACATCATTTTCAACATGTGGTTCTTGTGGATCTTTGGCGACAACATTGAAGACTATCTGGGTCATTTTACGTATTTGATTTTTTATTTGATGTGCGGAGTAGCCGCGGCGGCGACACAGATTGCGCTTAATCCTGGATCGCACGTTTCGATGGTTGGGGCAAGCGGCGCGATTGCCGGTGTTATGGGTGCGTATGCATTGGTGTTTCCGAGGGCGCGGGTGTTGAGTCTGGTTGTCCTTATAGTTTTCTTTACTTTCTGGTGGATACCGGCGTGGGTTTTTCTGGGGTATTTTTTCCTCGTTAATTTTCTTTCCGCGGGCGTCACTGCACATCAGGCCTCGGGCGGAATTGCCTTTGCCGCGCACGTGGGCGGATTTCTCACTGGTTTAATTCTGATCAAACTTTTTCCGCAGCGGAGCCGTGGATATCGGTATGGGAATTGAGTAAGCTGGACGCCCTCTATAATAAAGGCGTGAATTCATCGGCAAAACAACTGGCGTCGGCGGATTTTCCTACCCGTTGGGGAAAATTTCGCATTTATGGTTTTGAGCTTAGTCCGGCAGCAAACGGCAAGCCGGAAGAAGCCGTGGCACTGGTGATGGGCGACGTGCATGCGTCGCCGCCACTGGTACGGATTCATTCCCAATGCCTGACGGGCGATGTGTTTGGATCACTGCGATGCGATTGCCGCCAACAATTGGAAATGGCGCTGGGCATGATCGCGGAAGAAGGCGTGGGCATCCTAATTTATGAACAGCAAGAGGGACGCGGGATTGGGTTGATGCCGAAACTGCAGGCGTATGAGCTGCAGGATTCCGGGTTGGACACGGTGGAGGCCAACGAAAAACTGGGGTTCAAGGCTGACCATCGGGAGTTTGCGTTGCCGGCGGAGATGCTGAAGGCGCTGGGAGTGAAGAAAGTGCGGCTGCTTTCGAATAATCCAGATAAAGTGGCGGCGCTCGAGCGTGCAGGAATTGAAGTCGTGGAGCGCGTGCCTTGCGAAGTGGAGGCCAGCGAACATGCGGAAGAGTATCTGCGGACGAAGAAAGAAAAGATGGGGCATTTGTTTTCGGAGTAAGACGCAACTTGGTTGGTGCGAAAACCTTTAAGCGCAAAGATCGCTAAGAAGGCCGCAGAGACCGCAAAGTGAATATCGTTTGATGACGGCCGGGCGTCGGCGCCCGGCACCACACAATCAACATAAGGTGATTTAAGCTTTTCTCGTGGACAATAAATCCATCGCTGGGATTTTGTACGAAACGGCTGACCTGCTGGAAGTTGATGGGCAGGATTCGTTTCGTATCCGGTCGTATCGCAATGCGGCCGAGGCGATTGAAGGACTGCCGCAACAAATTACCGATTTAATTGAGGACCCCAAGCAGGTGCTGGCGATTCCGGGCATCGGCAAGGGCATGTTGAATAACCTGAAAGAGATGCTGCACGAAGGGAAACTTTCGCTGCATGCAGAGATGCTGAAGAAATATCGGCCCTCGATGCTGGAGTTGCTGAGGGTGCAGGGTTTGGGGCCGAAGACGGTGGCGCTGATCTGGAGCGCGTACCAGGTTTGTGATCTGGAGGGAGTGGAGAAACTAGCGCGGGAGGGAAAAATTCGCGAGCTGCCGCGGATGGGAGAGAAGCACGAGCAGAAAATCCTGAAGGCGATTGAAGATTACCGGCGGATTGCGGGACGGTTTCTGCTGAATGTTGGCGAGGTGCAGGCGGAGAAAATCATCGAGCATTTGAGGAATTATCCGGGAGTGGAGAGGGCCACGCCGGCGGGTTCGCTGCGACGGGGACGAGAGACGGTTGGCGATCTGGACATTCTGGTGACTGGGCCTGCGTGTTGCAATGACGCGGAGCGGGAGAAGTTGATTGAACACATCATCAAGCTGCCGGGGCTCATGGAGATCATTGCGCGCGGCGAAAATAAAGTGAGCTTCCGTCTGCGTGGCGGAATGCAGGTGGATGTGCGGTTTTTGCCGCCGGACTCGTTTGGGGCGGCGATGCAGTACTTCACGGGATCGAAAGGGCACAATGTGGCGCTGCGGCAACGGGCGCTGAAGATGGGCTACACGCTGAACGAATACAGCCTGGCGAGGCTGGATGATGAGCAGATGGTGGCAGGGAAATCCGAGGAAGAAATTTATGCGGCGCTGAAGCTGGATTACATTCCGCCGGAGATGCGCGAGAACTGCGGGGAGATTGATGCGGCAGAGAAACACGCGCTGCCGAAGCTGATCGTGCAAGACGACCTGCAGGGCGATGTGCATATGCACACCATCGAAACCGACGGGCGAAACACGATCGTGGAAATGGCGGAGGCGGCGCGTGAACGCGGTTACCAGTACATGGCCATCACCGACCACTCGAAGAACCTGG
This sequence comes from uncultured Acidobacteriota bacterium, assembly GCA_963702345.1. Taxonomy (GTDB): domain Bacteria; phylum Acidobacteriota; class Terriglobia; order Terriglobales; family Acidobacteriaceae; genus Gp1-AA145. The sequence continues at coordinate 19,982 of CAVPCD010000022.1, forward strand.
CATTCGCCAATGGGCTGGACGATGCCCGCGCGGTTGAACATATCAAGAGAATCAGGGCGACCGGGGAGAAGATTGAAGGGATCAGAATTTTTGCTGGGATCGAAGTGGATATTCTCGGCGATGGCTCGCTGGATCTGTCTGATTCGGTGCTCGAGCAGATGGAGGTGGTAATTGCCAGCGTACACTCGCACTTCAATCAATCGGCGGAGGAGATGACGGCGCGATTGTTGAAGGCGATCGAGAATCCGAACGTGTCGATCATCGGACACCCGACGGGGAGGATTCTGTTGCGGCGCGATGCTTACCCATACGATATGGACGCGGTGCTAGAGGCGGCGGCGCGGAATAAAGTCGCGATGGAATTGAATGCGTATCCGGATCGGCTTGATCTTTCGGACCGGCATTTGAGGATGGCGAAGCAGCATGGGGTGAAGATCGTGATCAATACCGACTCCCATCACACCACACATATGGAGAAGATCCGTTATGGGGTGGTGCAGGCGCGGCGGGCCTGGCTGACGGCAGGGGATGTGCTGAACACGTTGCCGGTGGAGAGATTTGCCAGGGCGATGAAGCATGATTGGCCGGCTGATACGCAAGCTTCATCGGTTCGTGGTTCCCACCCTACGAAAATCGCGTAGGGTGGGGCACCCTCTTCCGTGGTAAGCGAGGGAACGTCAAAAGCGGCGGACAAGAGTGTCCGCCCCACACGGGCTGAGGCGAGTACAATTGCTGCGCAGGAGGGCGCCATGTCGAGTCCAACCCCTACGCCTCCATTGGGTGAAGAAACGTCATCAGTCGGAAGTCAGCAAACGCAGACCCAACAGCAAAGCCAGACTCAGCAGGCTGAACCTCCGCCAAATCCGCCGAATGAGCAGAGCAAATTCGATATTGGCGAGGAGTATGGCACCGCGCGCAAGAACCTTCCGCCAGCGGGAATTCTCGCGATCTGCATAGTGGTGGTGTTGGTAATTGTCGCCGCTTACTCGCTTACGCACCGGGCACATGCGCTTTCTTCGGGATCGATGGACGATGTGACCGCTGTTGCCGTGCCGGGGCAAGACATGGTGATGGTCGCGATCAACGTGACGGTACACAATAATGCTGAAAAACCGTCGTGGATACATACCATCCGGGCAACACTTGATACCGGTAAGGACAAACTTGACGACGATGCGAGCCCCGCAGTGGATGCTCAGCGATATTTTCAGGCGTTCCCGGCTCTCAAGCAGCATGCCATCGCGTTTTTGCTGCCCGAAGCGAGGTTGGACGCGGAGAGTAAGACTTCGGGAACAATCGTGGTGAGTTTTCCGGTGACGGAAGACGCGTTTAACGCGCGCAAATCTCTGACGGTAACGGTCGCACCCTACGATGAGTTGCCGGTTGTGATCACGAAATAGTGACGGGTGGTTTCGGCGGGCGTGAACGCCCGCGGCTACATGGACATTATCCGACTATTCGTGTTTTGGGATATGTTTGCGGCGCGCGAGATGAGTGTGCGCTGTCGGCTTCAGGTCATCGTACTTCAGAAGGCTGATCGAGCCATCCACTTCGAGCACTCCCAACGCGACATCGTGATAGGTAGTGATGCCATGCTCGCGCATGGACCTTTCCAGTTCGTCCATGCTGACGTGCTCTTTCGCCATATGCGCAAGGATGACCTCGCCGTCGTGTACCAACAGGCTGGGTTGACCTTGAACAAATTTACGAAAGCGGCGATTGCCGCCGGAGAATTCGGCAATGAGATAGTTCATCAGCAGCAGAGTCAGCGCTGCCACAATTCCGCCCGCGAGCGAAGTGTCGGGGCCGGTCATTGCGTTCTGCACGGAATTGCTGAGCAGAAGTAACAGGGTCAGATCGAAGGGAGTCATCTGGCCGACTTCCCGTTTGCCGCTGAGGCGAACGCCGATCAGGACCACAAGATAAATGGCTAAGGTGCGAAGAAAAATTTCGCCGAGAACGTGCCAGTGGGGTGGAAGCATTCGGTCCTTGAGTAACGGTGCTCGGCAATAAAAATACCATTAGCCGCAAGGGCCTAGAAGTGCATAAATGAAAACGCGGGAGCTTTCCGGCTCCCGCGTTCTTAGTTTGGTCCTCGATCTAATTACGGCTGTGCCTGTGGTTGTGCTTGGACGCGCAGATCCGGATTCAGGTGCAAGGTTTTTCCGGCGGTGACATAAACTTTCTGGTCGAATTGCTCTCGTCCCACCGCGCGCACCTCGATGTCGTAGCTGCCCGGACGGAGATTCATGGTTTTCACATGTCCGACCGTGCCCGCGTACGCGCCGTTGATGTAGACCTCTGCATCCTTAACATGTGTGTCGAACTTCACCGCGCCCGCAGCTGGAGCACCGTAATACCCATAGCCGTAACCGTAATAGGGATAAGGTCCCCAGTAAGGCGAGTACCAGCCCAACCCAAAACGCGGTCCGACGAAGACACCGACACGTGCTGAAGCCGCAAGAGGCGCCATCAGCAACAGAGCCGTTACGCCGATCATTACTAACTTCTTCATAGCACCCCTCCTGAAAAATTAGATGCACCTCGTTTCTCTTCCATCGTAAAGAAGAGTAAAAGCAATAAGCGTATTGAATACGGTTGCCACAGTTCGCGTTCTGCCGCTATGCTCTTGTGACCGATGCTGACTTCAGCGTTAGACGTACTGGCGATTGCCGCGCACCGCGATGACGTAGAACAGACATGCGGGGGGACGTTGCTCAAGATGGCGGAGCAGGGTCATCGCACGGGAATTCTCGATCTGACGCGCGGAGAAATGGGAACGCGGGGGTCGGCGGAAGATCGCGCGCGCGAAGCCGCGGACGCGGCGAAGATCCTGCAAGTTTCGTGGCGGGAGGCGCTGGATATTCCTGATGGGCGGGTGGAGAACACATGGGAGAACCGGCTCAAGGTTGCGCGAATCATCCGGCAGACGCGGCCGCGGGTGGTAATACTTCCCTACTGGGAAGGACGGCATCCGGACCACTACACAGCGTCGAAGCTAGGGTATGAAGCGTGTTTTTTGGCGGGGCTGGCAAAACTAGCCATCAGCACTCAGCCATCAGCCGTCAGCTCAGAGGAGTCGGAATTCAGGAAAGTTGCGTCGGCGGTGGCGAGTGTAGTGGCTGGGGAAAGGCAAAGCGTTCCCTCAGCGGCTAGAGCCGGCAAAAAGGAGCGCACTAGTGGCACGACTAAGCGTCGTAGCTTTCCCAGTCGCGGCCGTTTACCAGACAGAGGTACCGGCTTGGCTTTCGACCCAAGTGATCGCGACGGCTCATCATCCGCGGGCGGGGCGCCCGCGCCACACAAGCTGTTGCCACACAGGCCATTCAAGATTATTTATGCGACGCTGTATCATGATGTTCGGCCGACATTTGTGGTTGATATCAGCGAACAATTTGAGGCGCGTTTTGAGTCGCTCATGGCTTACAAGTCTCAGTTCAGCGATCAGGAAGCTGGTAAAGACATCTTCCCTGCCCGCGAGGAGATCCGTGCGCGGATTGAATCCATGGCCCGGTTCTACGGAATGATGGCCGGCGTGAGTTACGCCGAGCCGTTTCTGCAGAGAGAAATGGGGCTAGTGGATGACGTCACGGCCATCCCGGTGAAATCGATCTGACTTATTTGCGCCTCATGATACCATGGTATTACGCGCTTCTCGAAGGTAATACCCATGGCTTTCCAGAGCAGAATTACAAGTAAGGGACAGGTCACAGTGCCCGTCGAAATCCGGCGCAAGCTGGGGTTGCGCCGAGGAGATAAAGTTGAATTCCGCGAGCGGGGGGCGGAAGCGGTGATTACCCGAGCCACCGAGTCCGAAAGTCCGTTCGATAAGTACGTCGGAATCCTCCGCGGAAAGCAAAAACGCCAACTGACATCCAAGGAGTGGATGGCAGAGTTGCGTGACGAACCCGAAGTGGAGCGCAAGCGCTGAAAACCGCAATCGATACGAACGTTCTTTCCGCTCTACTGTCGGGCGAGGCCGCGTCTCAAGAATGCAAGAACCAGTTAGATGAGGCGCGCCTGCGGGGTCGACTTGTCATCTGTGCTCCGGTTTATGTTGAGCTGTGCGCATACCCGGGCGCGGCGAAGGCTTTTGTACTCAAATTTTTGAACGAGACAGGCATTCTCGTTGACTTGCAGATAACTGAAGCTGTGTGGCATGAAACTGCGATGCGTTTTGGGGACTATGCAAACCGGCGCCGTAAGTCGGGAGGCGGAACGCCCAAACGAATGCTTGTGGATTTCATCGTTGGCGCTCACGCCCTACTTATGGCAGATCGATTTTTGACATTGGATCAAGCCCGCTACATGAAAGATTTTCCAGAATTGAATCTGGTTTAGTAGCGAGTTCTATGACTTGACGGCAACTGCCAATCCGTCGCGGATCGGCAGGATGGTAGTGAATAGCTCAGACGAAGCGTACAGCAGGCGATTGAATTCCTGGATTGATTTCGTCGACGCTTCTGACGGGTTCTTTTCTGCGACTTTGCCGCTCCATAGAACATTGTCGGCAACCAGCAGGCCGCCTTTCCTGAGACGAGGCAACGCCATTCGCAGTGCGCGGGGATAGTCTTCTTTATCCAAATCGCAGAAAATGATGTCGAACTGCTGAGTCTGTTCGGAGAGAAGCTCGATGGCGTCACCAACTTTTACGGTGATGCGATTTGCGACTTTTGCACGCTCGAAATATCCGCGAGCTTCCTCGGCCTTTTTGCGATCACCGTCGGTGTAGATGACGCGGCCGCCGTCGGCGATAGCGCGGGCCCACCAGATGGTTGAATATCCGATAGCCGAGCCCATTTCAAAAACATTTTTTGCCCCGGATATTAGCGAAAGTTGATGGAGGATGCGTCCAACCGCAGGACCAACAATTGGAATGTTGCGCTTGGCTGCCTGGTCTTCCATCTCGGTCAGCACTTCATCGCGCGGCGGCAGCAGTGAGTAGAGATAATTCTCCACCGGTTCAGAAGTGATTCCATGCATCATCCAGCGTGGCTTGTCAGAAGTTGTGGGCATATTGCCTTTCGTCTTAAGTAATGGTTTCGCCGGGCTTCATTTCGACCACTTTAACGCCGTGCACCAATTTGCTTAGATCCGCGGGTCGGCCAGTCAGAACCGGAAACGTCGCGAAGTGCATAGGGATGACGGCATTTGGCTTCAGCAGATTGCAGGCGTATGCAGCCTCGCGTGGGCCCATGGTGTAGTGATCGCCGATCGGAAGCATGGCGATATCGGGTGAGTACAACTCGCGAATGATGGCCATGTCTCCAAAAACGTTCGTATCACCCGCATGATAAATCTTGATTCCATTGTCAAATTCGACGACGTAGCCGCAGGCCTCGCCACCGTAAACGTAGGTGTCGCCATCCTGAATTCCGCAGGAGTGGTCCGCGTGCACCATGGTGACCTTGATGTCATCAACCTGCTGGGTGCCGCCTTTATTCATCTCGGCGAGTTGCTTCACCCCTTTCTTGCCGAGCCACCCGCAGAGCTCGGGAATACCGACAGTTTTCGGATTGTGCTTTTTCGCGATTTCAACCGCATCCCCGATGTGGTCGCCGTGGCCGTGAGTGCACAGCATTACGTCAACCGCTTTCACTTCTTTTTCATTCGCGGGACAAGCTGGATTTCCCATGACCCAGGGATCGATCAGGATGGTTTTTCCTTTTGGAGTTTGAATGCGGAAGGTTGCGTGTCCGAGCCAGGTGAGCTTGATGCCGTTCAGTTTCATAAGGCGTTCTCTATTCTAGGGTGATGATTAAGCATTTTAGACGTTATGAAAAGGGCGCTTCAATGCTGCTGGCGGCGAGTGTACCCCGCCAGTGGAAAGCTTTTAACCGCAGAGATCGCAGAGAAAAGAACGCAAAGATCGGAGAGAAAAACAGGGACCGCTAATACCGTTTTTGACGCCATGCGCGGGTTGGAGAGTAAGATGTTCTCTCCATGATCGAACCTAAAGTCCTAATTTCGCGAGCAAAGATTGCCGAACGGGTGGCGGAGATGGGCAGGCAGATTACCGCCGACGCAAAGGGCGAGCCGGTAATTTTTGTCGGAGTGCTGAAGGGCGCGGCGATTTTTCTGAGCGATCTGGTGCGACAGGTGCAGGTCGACGCGACGTTTGAATTTATCGGGGTCTCGACCTACGGCAACCGGCCCACGCCGACGCAGGAGCTCAGGCATGCATGGGACTCGACCGGCGAAGTGAGATTAACGAAGGATGTGGACCAGTCGCTGCGGGGGAAGAATGTAGTTCTGGTGGAAGACATTCTGGACACCGGATTCACGCTGACGTTCCTAAAGCGGCTGTTGCAAGGCCATCAGCCGAAAAGTTTTCGCGTGGCCGTGCTGCTGGATAAGCCTTCGCGACGCAAGATGCCGGTGCAGGCGGACTACACCGGGTTTGAAATTCCAGACGAGTTCGTGGTCGGATATGGTCTGGATTATGCGGAGCGATACCGCAATCTTGCCGATATCTGCGTGCTGCCCAACGGCGCGCCGGCCGGGGAAAATTGACCCGACAATTCCACAGTTGGGTGTGACGAACGTAAATAGTGGAAACAGCTCTGACTGCTATGATTAAAGTCAGTGGAAATGGCCGCCGTTCAAGCTGAAGCGCAATCGCGAATCGATCCCCTGCTGCTGGAAGTAGCGGACGTGGTCAACACCACGCTCGACCTTGACACCACACTGCGCAGGGTGGCGGAGCTCGTCCGCAAGGTCATTGATTACGAAATTTTCGGCATTCTGCTGCTCAATGAAAAGACGCAGGAGTTGTATTTCCGCTTCAGCGTCGGGCATTCGAAAGAAATTGCTGAGCGCATTCGGGTGAAGGTGGGGGAGGGTGTAACCGGGGTTGCGGCGCAGAGGGCGGAAGCGGTGCTGGTGGGCGATGTTGCCAACGATCCGCGATATATCTCGGCGGTGCCCAATGTGCGTTCGGAGCTGGCGGTGCCGCTGATCGTGAAGAACCGGGTGATCGGCGTAATTGATATTGAGTCGCCGCAGCCTGACCACTTCACCGAAGAGCATAAACGCCTGCTGACGCTGATTGCGTCGCGCATGGCGGTAGGGATCGAGAATGCGCGATTGTACACGCGCATGACGCGGCAGACGAAAACGCTGCTGCTGCTGAACGAAATCGCGCGCGAGCTGACGTCGATTTTGAACGTCGACGAATTGCTGAAGAGAGTCGGCGAGTTGCTCAGCCAGTTGATTGACTTCCAGATGTTCAGCATTCTGCTGATTGATCCCGCGGGAGAGAAACTGCAGCACCGCTTCTCGCTGCGCTTTCAGGAAAATATTCAGCTGAAGAACGATATCCCGATTGGAAAAGGCATTGTGGGCGCGGCGGCGGAAGAGCGGCGAGCGATTCTTGTCGGGGATGTGCGCAAGGATACCCGCTATATCGAATCGAATCCGGAGACGCGGTCGGAGCTGGCGGCGCCGCTCATCTATAAAGACAAAGTGATTGGGGTGCTCGATCTGGAGCACACCAAGAAAAACTTTTTTACTGAAGACCACCAGAGGACGATCACAACGCTGGCCGCACAGATTGCAATCGCGATCGAGAACGCTCGGCTATATGAACAGATTGCGCGCCAGGAGGGCCGGTTGGAGCGCGATTTGTCGATGGCGCGGGAGTTGCAGATGCGGCTGTTACCGCAGGCATTGCCGCAGCTGGCGCATCTGGAAATTGCAGCGAAGTTCAGCCCGGCGCGGACCATTGGCGGCGATCTGTATGATTTCTTGAGCTACTCGCAGTCGCGCCTGGGCTTGGTAATCGGGGATGTAAGCGGCAAGGGAGCGCCGGCAGCGATCTATGCTGGAGTAGTAGCGGGAATTTTGCGCTCGCATGCTCCCATGGAACCGGCGCCGGCGGAGATGCTGACGGCGGTGAATTATTCGTTGGTGGAACGGCGCATCGACGCTCAGTTCGTGTCGCTGATTTATTGCATATGGGATGATGCGAACCTTACGCTGCAAGTAGCAAACTCTGGACTTCCCCGCCCCGTTTATTGCCACAAGGGAAAGACGCAGATGATCGAGGCCACCGGCCTGCCACTCGGGCTGTTTGAAGACGCGGAGTACGATGAATTCGTTTTTCAGGCGGAACCGGATGACATTTTTGTTTTCTTCAGCGACGGAATTCTTGACGCGACCAATCGCGCGGGTGACTTATTCGGACGGACCCGCCTGGAAAAGATCATTTCAGAGTGCTCAACCCAGTCTGCTGACTCGATTGTGAAATCTATCTTCAAAGCCGCGAGAGACCATGCATCGGGCGTGGAGACGTTCGACGATCAGACCGTGGTCGCGATCAAAGTTAAAGGGAGCACGCCACAGCGCACGTGAAGCACACCTTCGAACGACCCCCTGGATTCGTTTACAGCTCGCGGAAAAACCGCGTTCCTCGAGCTTCGGGGAAAGCTGGAAGAATTCCACCTACGCGGAGACTCAGTTGCGAGCAGGTTCCGCTATTGGATCTTGCAGAGCGCTTCGGAACGCCGCTTTATGTTTATTCCGCTGCGAGTATTCGCCAGCGGGTTCGGGCGTTTGCGCGGGCTTTTCGCGGCGTCTCGCATATTTGCTACTCCGTTAAAGCCAACTCCAATCTCGCTATTCTGCGGCTGCTCGCCAAGATGGGCTGCGGCTTCGATGTGGTCTCAGGCGGAGAACTGGAGCGAGTGCTGCGCGCGGACAGGCAGGCAGCGAAAAGGGTTGTGTTTTCCGGCGTGGGCAAAACTGCAGCGGAGATCGAGGCCGCTCTCAAAGCCGGAATTCTGCTTTTCAATCTGGAGAGCCCAGCTGAAATGGAAGTGGTTGCGGCGTGCGCCCAGAAGATGAAGCGCACGGCCCGCATTGCGTGGCGGGTGAATCCGGATGTTCCGGCGGAAACCCATCCTTATATTTCGACCGGATTGCGGAAGCATAAATTCGGCGTGCCGATTGGCGAGGCGCGCGGATTGTATGCAGCGGTGGCGCGATCGCGGTATCTGCAGGTTGCCGGAGTGAGCGTGCACATCGGGTCGCAAATTACGCAGTTTGCCCCGTTTCGCGCAGCGATGGAGCGAGTGGCACAACTGGTGCGGCAGCTGCAAAGCGACGGACATCGGATTCAATATGTCGACGCCGGCGGCGGGTTAGGGATCAACTACGACGGCGCACAGGATTTTTCGACAGTGGTTGCGGAATATGGCGACGCGGTTGCGCGACCTTTGCGGGACCTGAAAGTTAAAGTGTTACTTGAGCCCGGGCGTTCCATCATTGGGCCGGCAGGAGCGCTGCTCACGACGGTGCTTTATCGCAAAACAAACGGCGGAAAAAAGTTTGTGGTCGTCGATGGCGCGATGAATGACCTGATCCGGCCGGCACTTTACCAGGCGGAGCACCAGATTGTACCGGTCGAGAACGGCAAGGCAGCGCCGGAGATTGTGGATGTTGTCGGCCCGGTGTGCGAATCGGGAGATTTCTTCGCGCACGATCGCACTCTGCCAATGGTCAGTTCCGGCAACGTTTTGGCGATCCTGGACGCGGGCGCATACGGAATGGCACTGGCGTCGAATTACAACACCCGTTCCCGGCCCGCGGAAGTGCTGGTGGATGGGAAGTCTGCGAGGCTGATCGGGCGACGCGAGACGGTGGGTGACCAACTGAGGCGTGAAATCTTCAGCAAGGCCTCGCCGCGCCTCTGATTCAGGCGTCGGATTTCAGGTCAGTGTCCAATCTGCGGCCCCGGCGTGCCATCGGACCATTTGCCAACCACTACCATGAAAATAGTCACCCGTTCTTCAGGGTCATCTGCCGCGATGACAGGTGAGCCCGGCAAGTCGGCCCCCCAGCTTTTTGCTACATCGCCGGAGACAAGAAACATTAAGTGTGGGTGCCAGCTCTTACCGCGATCGTTCAAGTACTGCTGCTTCGATTGCATGTAACACATCGCTCCCGGCTGCAGCGCCGGCAGTTCTTTTTTATCAAGTGCCGAAGCGGTCGCCTCGACGACTTCGCTCTTGGATTTTCCTGCCATAACCAATTTGGTCTTCATCAGGTAGATGGGCACAAAGGTAGTTGCGGCTGCCGGGTTGAAGCAAATGGGAGCGCGCACTTTAGGGTTCCAGAACTCCGGCTCATCGGTAGCGGCGCCCCACGATCTTTCCACTAAACACAAAAAACTATTCGTGCCCTTGACGGCGGTGGTGTACCCCTTCGGTCCCAGAACCATCACTTCGGCTCCGTCCGAAATGGATGCCGGGGCGGCACTGCGAGCCAGCGCTATTTCAGAATTTTGGTCGGGCATAAGGTACTGATCGAGAGAAGCCATTACGGGATAGGCAGTCTTCTCGACTTGTGCCTGACTAGTTGGCACGAGTAAGACAACCCGCACCAGAAATGCTAAAAGAAGGAACTTGAGCGTCTTCGTCTGCATTGAATTCTCCGGTGACGCTTATTTCGGCGCGAATCTTTGGGGATCAATAGTCCGAAATCGCCAGACCAACTTGACGCATATTAGATCACAAAGAGGCCACCACAGCCTCCATGCTGATGTGGCGCGATTTTGTCGGACTAGTGAATTGCTGCTTTGATGATGCTGACCCGTTCCAGCAGACTTCCTGGCTCGATTGAGATTAGGTCGAAGTTGAGACTTGCGGGCAATCGTCTAGTGCACGGTCGGTGGCTGCTGTTGCCACCATCTCTCTTGGGGTTGCGCCCACTGGCCTGGATAGGAATGGCGAGTGATATTGAGAAGCTCGGGTAACCCGACCTTAAGCGCAGGCAAAATCGTCTGGACGACCCAAGCGCACCGTTGTAACTCGTCGTCGACGATTTGTTCACGGGTATCCGGGTCGAGGTAACGCCTGTTCATGGTCACGGTCAAGCTGTTGTTCAGGTGATGCGACACGGCACGGATGACGTGCTTTTCTGCCTCTTCGCGAACTTCGTTCACTTGCCAAAACAAAGCCCCAGCCACCCCGATCAAAACGACCATAAGGTAACGCATCCACTCGATGCTCAAGCTCGAGGCTAAGCCCGCGGTGATGCCAGTGCAAAGTGCAATGATGATGATTCTGCGATGGGGCGGCATGAGATCGCATCCTATGAGAGACAAAGGATTCGGTCAAGAATGATAAGGGCACTGTTTCGAGCACTTTATTGCAGTACCGCTTTTCCACAATCCTGTTAACGCTGGCCCCATTTCAGCTTGCTGCTGAGCACATCAAAAAATGTGCCGCGAGTGTGCAGCAGTTTGACCTGATATTCCGATTTGCGGCAATAAATATGATCACCGTCGAAGACCGGCATCCCCGCCTGGCCGTCGATGCTGAGGTAGGCTTCTTCATCGCCGGTCATAACTACGATCTCAATCTGCGAAGTGTCGCGCACCACGAGCGGGCGATGAGTGAGCGAGTGAGCTGAGACCGGGGTAATCACGAAGCTTGCAACATCAGGCATAAGAATGGGGCCGCCGGCGGCGAGAGAATACGCGGTGGAACCGGTGGGGCTGGAGACGATCAGGCTATCGGCCTGGTAGCGGGAGACAAACACTTTGTCGATGTAAACGTCGCAGTGATTCAGCCGGGCGATAGTTCCCTTCCCTACGACCACGTCGTTCAGAGCTTCATAACTACCTACGACCTCCCGGCGGCGAATGACCTCGCAATGAACCATGGAGCGGACGTCGATGTCGCAAGAGCCTTTAATAATGGTTTCAAGCGTAGGGTACAAATCGTCGAGCGCAATTTCAGTGAGGAAGCCAAGCGCGCCGAGGTTGACACCGACGATAGGAATGCCAGTCGGAGCGACAGCGCGTGCAGCTGACAGGAGAGTGCCGTCGCCACCGAGCACGATAACGAACTCCAGCTTGCGCGAGGCCATCTCGACCCGCGAAAGGACTTCCGCGCCGACAGCAAAGGGAGCGGTCTCAGGATCGACGATGTAGGAATAGCCGCGACTGGAGAGCCATTCCTTCAAGCCGGGCATGATCTGCGCGACCTCAGGTTTGTTCGGTTTGGAAACGATGCCGACGGTTTTGGAGGGCGAAGTTTTGCTGGTCATCTTGGAAGTGAAATTGTACAGAAAGCCAAGGACGGGCGGTGTTTTTGGCTAAAATCTGGCACACAACAGAAACTCGCGGTTGCCTTCTGCGCCGAGAATGGGCGATTCGATGACGTCGATGGCATTGGCACCAAGTGACTGCACGGCGGCGTGGATTTTTTCGACTGCCTGTTGTTGAGCGGTCGGATCGCGAACGATACCGCCCTTGCCAACAAGATCACGGCCGACTTCAAATTGCGGCTTGACCAGGACGATGAGGTCGCGGCCGGCGCGGGCGTTTGGCTGTTCAGGAAACGCGGCGGAGATTACGGCCGGTAGAACGAGCGTCGCCGAGATGAACGAAACGTCCATGGCGATGAAGTCAACTTCCTCGCCGAGTTGTTCGCGGGTGAGATATCGAGCATTAGTTTTTTCAAGCAGACGGACGCGGGGATCCACGCGCAAATGGAATGCGATCTGCCCTTGCCCGGTGTCGACGGCGATGACCCGGGCGGCGCCGTGCTGGAGCAGGCAATCGGTGAAGCCGCCGGTGGATGCGCCGACGTCCAGACAAACTCGATCGCGGACATCGATCTTCCAACGCTGCAGGGCACGCTCGAGTTTGAGACCGCCACGACCGACATACTTCAGATCGTCGCCAAGCAAGCGAATTTCTGACGACGCATCGATCAAGGTCCCGGATTTGTCGATCTTCTGACCGTTCACTAGTACTTTGCCGGCGAGCACAAGGGCTTGTGCCCGTTCGCGCGAAGGAACCAGTTGGCGCTCTAGCAACAACTTATCGAGACGAAGTTTCTTCGCGGATTCTGTCATGCAAAAAATAAATTTCGTCGAGCGCACTTAGATGTGTGCAGTCTGTATAAATTTTTCTTAACAAAGCGGTTAAGCAGGTACTTGCTGAGATTTCCACAATATTATGCACACGAATGTTGAAATTTATTCGAAATTTAACGGCAGGGCCGTATTGACAGCGGCGGGGATTGTGGGCAGCGACAACAATTTGGAAAGCAAGGGCGAGCGAGCTCGCCCGGACAGCCGTGGCGGCTGTCCCCACAAGGACTTATCCGGCGGCGACTTCTTCCAGAAGTTTCTGATCAATGTCGAAGTTGGAGTGGACGTTCTGCACGTCGTCGTGCTCTTCGAAAGCTTCGACCAAGCGGATCATCTGTGTTGCCTGCGATCCCTCAAGCTTAATGTAGTTCTGCGGGATCATCGCGACTTCTGCAGTGGTCGGTTGAATGCCAGCTTTTTTCACAGCTTCGACCACGGCCTCGAACACGGAAGGCTCAGTAAGCACTTCCCAGTTCTCGCCGTCATCGCGAAGATCGTCGGCTCCGGCTTCGAGCACGATGCCCATCAGATCGTCTTCTTTGGCAGCGGTTTTGGGAATGACGATGTCGCCCTTCTTGTGGAACAGATAGGCGACGGCGCCGGCTGCGGCCATGTTGCCACCGTTTTTGCCGAAGGCATGGCGGATTTCGCTGACGGTACGATTGCGATTGTCAGTGTTGATGTCGAGCAGAATGGCGACGCCACCCGGACCGTATCCCTCAAGGGAGAATTCTTCGTAGTTAACGCCGGGCAGCTCGCCGGTGCCGCGCTGAATGGCGCGCTTGATATTGTCGGCAGGCATGTTTTCAGCCTTGGCGGCGGCAATAGCGCCGCGCAGACGAGGGTTGGTATCAGGATCGCCACCATTTTTTGCGGCGATGCTAATTTCCTTTATGAGGCGCGTGAAGATCTTGCCACGCTTGGCGTCGAGCGCGCCCTTCTTGTGCTTAATTGTGGCCCATTTTGAGTGGCCAGACATAGCGATACCTCGTGTTCGTTACAGCGAATTGTGCTGATTCGTGATCAGGACTTGCCCGTAAGAGGGGACCACGTTATTGCCTCGAAACCCAGCAGGCGAAAATGGATTATAGCATGGGGTGGCGCGGTTTCGGTAGGTTGGAGAGTATTGTCAGATGCTTTCGCCTTTATCCAGATCGAAGTCCACTGCCCGACGGAATATCGCTATCGCTGGGCGGCCTCGGCCCAATAGGCGCTCCTGGATATTACGCTCCAATTTGTCTTCGGGTCGCGAAGGCGCACACGGATGTGGTGGAAACCTGGATGGGGATCGGTCGGTTCAAAGCTCAATTGATAGCGGCTGCGCAGGTGATTCGAGAAGGTCGTCAGATCGGTTTCGAAGGCGTTGCGAGTGGCGAATAATTCATACTCGCCTCCGGTCATCGAGGTAAGTGCCCTCGGCGCATTCTTTTATGCCCTGACGCGCCGCAGCGAGCTTTTCGATCAGGTCCACATTTGGGGACCATTCATCCTTGTTGGTTCCACGGGCCACATCCAGTTGCTGCGAAATGTAGGGCGAAAACGGAACTGCGAAGACTAAAATATTGTTTTCCCCAATCAGCCGGACAACATCTTCGAGCTTGGTGAACCGGCTGCCGTGGTCACGGGTTTCGCTTACCAACAACAACACGGGTTTCCTTCCCTCGGCGCGGCTTGCAAGCAGCCTGGCAGAGTAAGCCACCGCATCAAGAATTGCTGCGCCATTATCGCCCGATTGCAAATTGCGCAGAGCGGGCTCGATGTCATCAGGGTTATGGGTGAAGTCTCGCGCGAGATCGAGCTTACTGTCAAAGAAAAGCAGAGCAGCTTCGTTATTCTGGTCGCTCAGGATTGGATCGAGCATTGAGGCCAGGGTGCCGATCCTGCTGAATTCCCGATTGGCTCTGCGGCCGCGTTGCACTGCAATCATTATCGAGAGCGGCTTGGTCTCGGCTGCTTCGTCGAAGTGCACACTTTGGGGAACGCCGTCGTCCTCGATGACGAAGTCTTCTGCTCGCAACCCGTACACAGCGTTCCCCCTGGAGTCTCGCACGAGTGTTGGAACGGGAACCAAGGTGGCGCGTGCGGTGAAGCTTGGCTCCTGCTGCGCCGGTATTAACCGGGTCGTCAGAATCAGGAACAGCAGGAGAGATGCATTCTGGAACACATTTGTGAGATGCACAGTTTCTAGCATAGTGCCAACCCACTTCTCGCAAAAACGGCGAGAAGTGGGGCACCCCCCAGACTTGGTTAGTCGTTGCCTACTGCTTAAAAATTAGGCCTACATCTGTCCCGCAACAATTTCCGCGCTGTGGCATCCAATTTTGTCTAAGGGATTGAAGGCAATTGCAAGAGGAGCAAGTCATGAAAGTCGGATTCATTGGATTAGGAAGTATGGGATCGGGGATGGCGGCAAGTCTGCTGAAGGCCGGTCATGAAGTAACGGTTTACAACCGGACACCGGACAAGGCAAAGCCGCTGGTCGAAAAGGGCGCGCGAAAGGCTGCGTCGGTGGCCGACGCGTGCAAGGGCGATGTGCTGATCACGATGCCTCGCTGACGATAGTGCCGTCGAGGGCGTTGTATTCGGGGATGCAGGAATACTCGCGAGTTTGAGTAAAGGTGCGATTCACGTTTCTGCGAGCACGATCAGTGTGACGCTGGCGGACAAGCTGACGGCGGAGCATGCAAAACATGGGCAGCGGTTTGTTTCGGCCCCAGTGTTTGGACGACCCGAAGCGGCGGCCAGTGCGAAGTTGTTCATTGTCACCGCCGGCGCGACGGACGCGGTGGACGCATGCGCGCCTTTATTTGAAGCTATGGGACAGAAAACTTTTCGGTTCGGCGAGAAGCCTTCGAGCGCGAATCTGGTAAAGATCAGCGGGAATTTTATGATCGCTTCGACTATCGAGACTTTGAGCGAGGCAATGGCTCTGGTGGCCAAGGGCGGATTGGACCAGCATCAGTATCTGGATTTTCTAACTTCGACTCTTTTTGCGGCGCCGATTTACAAGACTTACGGAACGTTGATTGCAGACAAGAAATTTAAACCGGCAGGGTTTGCTGCTCCTCTGGGATTGAAAGACACACGCCTGGCGTTGGCAGCCGGAGAATCCTTGCGAGTACCATTACCACTGGCCAATTTAATTAGGGACCGGTTTCTTAGGTTGCTGGCACGCGGCGACGAAACCCTCGACTGGTCGGCGATCTCGATGCTAGCGGCGGAAGATGCGGGGTTGGGAGAGTGAAGAAAAGCAGGTTTCAAAGTTTCGAAAGTTTCAAGGTTTCATAACTTCGTCAGGGTTTGATTCCCTGCCCTGACTGCTTCGCAGCTTTGAGTGAGGAGTATATACTTCCACAGCAAATGATATTGAGTCTTGTCATAGTAGCGATTCCGGCGCTCTGCCTGGTGTTCTTTCTTTTGATGAGGCGCAAGCGGGACCGCAGTGATCTGGAGCAGCACAGCATAACGGCTGAGGGATTGCATTCCTTGCTTGAGGAAAAGCAGGAGCTGCTTATTTTCGACGTCCGGCAACCGCTTGATTTACTCGCATATCCGGAAATTATTCCTTCAGCGCAACGAATTCCGCCCGATGATGTGCTGGCCAATCCGTCACTAATTCCAAAAGATAAAGACTCGGTTGTTTATTGCACCTGCCCCAGTGATAAGACCAGCCGAGAAGTACTGCGCCGTGCTCTGGCTCTGCGTTTCTTCCGCGTCAAGTTTCTCAAAGGTGGATTGGAAGCGTGGAAGAAGAATGGTTATCCGGTGGAACCGTATAAAGAGTCATTTCATCTGTACACGTCGACTTCCCGCCGCTAAACATTCGACTTCCGAGAAGATCTTAACCACAGAGGGCACAGAGATCACGGAGGAAAGGCACAGAGGGAAACCGTCAATCCGTGGGTAGACTTTTGGGTTTGGAGTACGGTTACCGCCGTGCTATCCGAACCAACTCGGTCATATCTATCTGGTAACTGGCACGTGGTATACTCTTTTCAGACGCTATTGCCACGGTTTGCTCGTGACGCGGTGGTCCCAAGTTGGATCAGTCTTATCTCCGCATTTCCTGCCCGCCGTATTAGTTGGCGCCAATCTAAAAATTAAAATGTGAGTGGCTGGCAGACTCCGGGCGTGTGTCCGAGTGTGTAACGCAGCAAGTGTGCAGACCAACCCCTCCAGAAAGAAACAAAATCGAATGACGACATTTACCGAACTGCCCATATCTTCTGCGTTGCAGAAGAAACTGGCGGCAGCTCAATTTATTAACCTCACACCCATCCAGGAGGGCGCAATTCCTCCTGCTCTTGAAGGCCGGGACGTTATCGGCACAGCCCAGACAGGTACCGGCAAAACGCTGGCGTTCCTGATTCCCCTGATCGAAATGCTGGGCCGCGAGCCTGCGCATAAGACGACAGCACTGGTGCTCTTGCCGACGCGCGAACTTGCTATGCAAGTCCACGAAGTGTACGAGCGGCTGCGGACAAAAACCATGCACAAGGCTGCGCTGATCATCGGCGGAGTTTCAGAGCAGACGCAGATCCGCAGCCTGCGTGCGGGAGCCGGACTGGTGATCGCCACACCTGGGCGGTTGCAGGATCTGGTGACCCGCAGGTTTGCTGACCTGCAGCACGTAAAAATTCTGGTGCTGGATGAAGCCGATCGCATGCTGGATATGGGATTTCTGCCCGCGATCCGTCGCATTGTTTCGATACTTCCGCAGCGCAGACAAACATTGTGCTTCTCAGCCACGCTGGAGGCATCTGTCGCGGGTCTGGTTTATGACTACATGCGCGATCCGGTACGAGTGGCTTTGGGATCGGTGCTCAAGCCAGCAGAGAGCGTGGAACTTCACGCTTACGAAGTTCGGCCGGGACAGAAGATGGACATGCTTCGGCAACTGCTCTACGCGGAAAAGGGACAAACCCTGATCTTTACGCGTACGAAGCGAGGCACGGAACGCCTGGCGAAAGAGATCGTGCGCGACGGTTTCAATGCCGCCATGATTCACGGCGATCGTTCGCAATCGCAACGGAACGCCGCTTTGAATGGATTCCAGGAAGGCCGTTACCAGGTGCTGGTGGCGACCGATATCGCGTCACGCGGATTGCACGTGGACGATGTGGCCCATGTCATTAACTACGACGTGCCGAAGATGGCTGAGGATTTTATCCATCGCGTGGGACGCACCGGGCGCGCGGGGTTTCTGGGACGCGCATCCACACTGGTTGCGGGCGCAGAAGTTCTGGAGCTGCGGACGATCGAGCGTGCGCTCAAATTAAAAATCGAGCGCAGGCAGATTGACGCAACCACCGAACAGCCCCGACGCTTTATTGAGAACACTCTGGCTTCGCGGACTTTAACCGCGCTGCCCGGCGAAGTTTTCGTTTAAAACGAATCAAGTCGCCGAGGCTTAAGGCTTCGGCGACTTGAAATGAATGGCAATCGCGCTGCAGATTGGTTACTGAATGTTTATCATTCTGAATCGTCAGCGCTGCTTTCGTCGGAATCCTCTACGCCCACGTTGAACAAAGCGGCCTGCGCGGCGGCATGTTCGCGCAATTCGGCCATTTCATCCACATTACTGTCAACGGGTTTTTCCTGCTTTCGCTGACTGCGGCGTTCCGCTTTCTCACGCGCTTTTTGTTGACGTGTTTGTTCTTTCTGGCGCTTATTAAACGTTGATCGGCCCCGTGGCATACCTCATCTCCAATGTGTTTAATGTTGGTCGCAGGCCGGTGATCGAACGACCGGCCGCGAAACTTCTTAACGCGTTAGTAATATTTTACCAGCGCGGCTCGCGGGGCTGGCGCGCATGGCCGCGATAATCATCGCGGTTGCGGCCACCGCCTCCACCACCGCCAAAACGCTGCCCGGTCTTGGGACGGTCGGTCTTCGGCTTGGCCTCATTAATAGTCAAGGTGCGGCCACCAAGGTCAGTACCGTTCAGCGCGGCAATGGCTTTGTCGGCTTCAGCGGGGTTGGTCATTTCTACAAAAGCGAAGCCTCGCGAGCGGCCGGTTTCACGGTCGGTGACCAGGCTGACTTTTTCGACTGCTCCATGCGCCTCAAAAACTCCGCGCAGTTCTGCTTCAGTTGTGCTGTGGGGAAGATTGCCTACGTACAGGTTCTTCATTGCATTTCCTCTCTTAGTAGATCATCTAAGCTTGGCGGCTCGTCGGCGGGGCGCTTACCGTGCCGGACTTCAAGATCACGCACAGGCGTGGGACGATCACGCATGGCCTTGGTGCGGGCGCTGGAAGCCGAGCGAACTGCGGAAATTCTGCGCGAGGCTTCCATGATTCCCCAGCGCTGAGACAAATCTGCGAGGTCGATGGAAAGTGCGGCCTTCACGTCTCCGATAAGGGCTGCATCGAGATGCACTGGAAGCGGTACCTCTCCATCTAAACCGGGTACATTCGCGAGGTATTCGGGCTTGCCGACCAGAAAAGCCAGGTGCTGACTGGGCGTGGCGCTGCGAATGTCATCGCAGAATTTGTCGCGATGCCCTGCTCCCTTGTCGACATTTATCAGAACAAGGTCATACAAGTCAGCACGCCACCAGGATCGGGCTTCCGAAATATCGGCGGCGCAATCGACATCCATGCCCATCTTTCGCATGACCTCGGCGCGCAACTCGCGTTTGGCGGTGGAAGTGTCCACCAGCAGAACGCGTTTTTTCTTG
Source organism: uncultured Acidobacteriota bacterium (assembly GCA_963702345.1). Lineage (GTDB taxonomy): Bacteria > Acidobacteriota > Terriglobia > Terriglobales > Acidobacteriaceae > Gp1-AA145. Next base: position 39,546 of record CAVPCD010000022.1, read on the forward strand.
GGACCACCAGGAATTGGCGGGGCCAATGGGGGGGTGAATGCAGTAGTCGTCATGCTGACACCTGTGATTCTTTGGCGCTTTTTGGCGTGCTTCGAGCTTTGGATTTAGGTTGCGCGTTGACCATCTCCAGCAACTCACGGGTACGTTTACGCTTAGCGATCTTCTGTTTGCGCTCGCGGTGAAATCTCGATTTATCGCCATTTATCGCTGACATCGGCAGCTCCTCTCACATCGACCGGTTGGGGAGAGGCGGATGAAGTGCCCTCCGGGTTGTCGCGCCGTAATGACCATTATGAGCCGGGTCAAGACGCACGTTGTTGAGTGCAGGCGCGTTCTGTGGGAGCTGAATTTGAAATGTGCAGGAACGACCGTCACAATCTCTTAATCACGAAGGCGCAGCCCGATCGCGCATCTTCGGGGTCAAGTAATTCGAGTATACGCTGTTTAGGGGTATTCTGCTGTTAGGGACAATATAAGAGGCCTTCCACAATAAGCTTGCTAATTGCACCGTTTCCGAGTACGATTTCGGTGTGCGTTAGACCGAATCGGTAATGAGCAGTTCTTGCTTTACAGCCAGTAACCTGCACAAGTTTTATTCCGACTCCCTCCAGCGTAAATCAATCAAACAAAGGAACACGTAACATCATGGCAGAACAAGGAACAGTAAAGTGGTTTAATGACGCCAAGGGCTACGGCTTTATCAGCCGTCAGAATGGCGAAGACGTTTTTGTGCACTTCTCAGCGATCCAGGCGGGCGGCTTCAAGAGCCTGCAGGAGGGCCAGACGGTGCAGTTCGATGTGACCAAGGGTCCCAAGGGCTGGCAGGCTGAAAACGTTCAAGCGCTCTAAGCCGGGCGAATCTTGCAAAAGGCGATCTCTTCGGAGATCGCCTTTTCAGTTTTGGCAGATTCTGTCAGTCCGATCGGACGTCAGCGAATGACCGGTAACGCACACTCATTTATTTGGCGTCGCCGCGCCAGCGGTCGCGCTGCTGCTGCATGAGCCCGTAGCATTCGCAGGCGGCAGCCTCCAGTTTGGGCCGGTCAACGATCTTCACATCGCCGCGGTTGTAAGCAATCATCCCCGCCTTCTGCAAAATTCCCGCAGCGACGGTCACGCTGGAACGGCGCGCGCCCAGCATTTGCGCTAAAAGGTCCTGAGTGAGGGGTATTTGGTTCGAGCGGACACGGTCGGCGCACATCAAAAGCCAGCGAGCTAATCGTTCTTCCACGTCGTGCAGGCGATTGCAGGCGGCGAGTTGAGTGATCTCCATGGTGAAGGTCAGCGAATACTGCTGCAGGCTTCGTTCGAGCATGGGGGACTTAGCCATGAACGCAATCAAAGCCTCGCCATCGACCCGGAACGCGGTGGCATCAATTTGCGATATCGCCCGAGTGGCAGAGGTGCGGAAGCCGACGAGCAATGGGAGGCCTACCACGCCTTCCTTTCCGACCAGTCCAACCTCTACGCTTTTGCCGTCGGGAAAAACGCTGAGAATGGAAATCATTCCGCTGTTGCAGAAGAACACGGATTTCAACGCGTCGCCGGGCTCATGCAGCAGATGATGGACTTTGAGCCGTACTAATTCCAGTTTCGAGAACAGGGCCTGACCGTCGGTGGCAGAAAGCGCAAGCAGGATTTCATTGTGAATAGGATTGCCGTGATCATCGGTCACCAATGACTTCGGAGAAGTGGGGGTAAGACCTGGTCTTCGGGTCATAATTGTGTTGTCAGATTTTTTTGCAGATGAATCAAGCGGCCGGAATGGCTGTTGGCATCCGCCGCAAATTGGCGATTCTCTCTTTTTATTGAACTAAATTTTCGCGGTGCGTCGCTGCAAAATGTTGTAATGAAAAGACTATTTAGTCTGAGGGGACGAGGGCCATCTGTCAGCTCGGTCACCGACTGGGAAGTGTCTGCCAGCGTACACTTCGCTATTGTGAGCCGTTAGTCCACTCGCTGGCTTGACGCTGCATGATTCCGTAACATTCGCAAGCTGCGTCTTCCAACTTTTTCCGATTAACGATTTTTACGCCACCACGGGCGGTAGTAATGATGCCGGCTTCCTGCAAAATTCCGGCTGCCACAGTGACACTGGACCGGCGAGTGCCGAGCATCTGGCCTAAAAATTCCTGGGTTAACGCGAGGTCGTTCGATGACACGCGATCGGAGCACATCAAGAGCCAGCGCGCCAGGCGCTCATGCACTTCGTGCAGCCGGTTGCAGGCCGCGATCTGGGTAACCTGCATGGTGGAAATCTGCGAATACTGCTGCAAGCGCTCCCCGAGTTCGGGACAGCGCGGCAAGAATGCCATCAGAGCTTCGCCATTCATCCGAAAAGCGGTTGCATCGAGTTGAGATATCGCCCGCGTGGACGCAGTCTGAAAGCCAGCCAGCAACGGCAGGCCAATAAAACCTTCTTTTCCCACCAAGCCTACCTCTACGCTCTTGCCATCGGAAAAAACGGTCAGAATGGAAATCATTCCAGAGTTGCCAAAGTAGACGGATTTCAACGAGTCCCCAGGCTCGAACACCACGCTGTGAACTCTCAGGCGAACGAATTCGAGCTTCGAAAAAAGGTCCCCGCGATCGGCGGAGAGTCCCAACAGAATTTCATTGTGAATTTGGTTGCCGCGACCATCGGTAGGAGGCGGCTTCGGGGTGACAGACGGATGTATGCTCTTTGCCATAACGGCTCCTTTGCGTGACAAATGGCGAGTCTGACTTTGCAAGGAACCGTCGCCCGGAGGGCGCGGCGGAAGATGCTAGAGGAGACAGATCACAGTCTACTACCCTTGGTTTGGTTTGTAACATAGAAATGCTTTGTACCGCACATACACCGGTCTATTCCGCCTTCAGCTTCGCTCGTTGTTTGGGCTGATTACCGTTGCGTGGGCCCCCTCGATTAACAGTGCAACCCCGACCGGTGTGGCTGAATCGCATATAATTGGAACTTAAGAAGTTCCCCGGGCTTCGGCCTGACTTGCTATGAATGGCTTAAAAAATTGGAGAACGACCTCTGGACGACCAACCCATCGGGGGTCGGTGCCGGAGGAACTCCATTGTTCGCTACGCAATGCGGCAGTGTTGATGGTCGCATTCGCGCTGATGTTGGCGGTCGTAACCCGCTACACAGACTATGCAAACACGAGTGCGCAGGTCACCGGGTCGACAATCCATCAGAAGCTGGAAAACAAGCGGCAACACATTGAGAAGACCAGCTTCGTGCGTTTGGTCGCGCTGGCAGACCTGGTCAGATTAAGACCGCCAGCGATTCGGCAGGTTGCGATCGTCGATACGCCTGCCATCAAAATCCTCTATGGCGAGGATTTGTACAATCGTCCGCCTCCCTTCCTCTCCTAAGCCGTTCATCGCCCGCAACCGGGATCTCCATCAGTTTTTTTTGCGAATGAAACTTAATCGGAGCCAACCCATTCTGCACACCTGTGTTTCAAGCTTTTGGCGTGATAACAGTCTTTTCGATCGAAAGCTGGGCTTTCACTTTCAAGCTGCGTGAAGGAGCGCACCATGCATGGATCTGTGCTGAGCAATGAAGAACTCAGTGCTGTTCGACAACTTGATACTTGTACGGTCTCAAACGCGATCGAGACATTTCGGGTGCGGCTCCGCAACACGGGGTTTGCCGACTCGAGTGTGCGATGCATGTTCGACGATTTAGAGCCATTGGTCGGTTACGCGGCCACGGCGCGTTTGCGCAGTGAAGATGCGCCGGTTGAGCGAATGCGCGCACACGACCGGTCCGATTGGTGGCAGAGCATATTAGAAGTTCCGGAGCCCCGGATTGTAGTGCTCGAAGACATGGACGCGCTGCCGGGACGCGGCGCCTTCATCGGCGATGTGCATGCGGCGATCCTACGGGCACTCGGCTGCATTGGGGTGGTGACCAATGGCGCGGTCCGAGAATTGCCCCGGGTGCGCGAACTGAGCTTTCATTTGTTCGCGGGAAATGTTGCGGTTTCGCACGCGTACGCTCACATTTTTCACTTTGGCGCCGCGGTGAAAGTAGGTGGGCTGGAAGTGCATCCAGGGGACTTGCTGCACGGCGATCGTCACGGCGTGCTCAGCATCCCGCGGCAAATTGCGGCGCAGGTGCCGGCGGTTGCAATCCGGCTGCGTGAAAAAGAAAAGCAACTCATTGCGGTATGTCGTGAAGGTGAAATTCCGTTAGATAAGTTACGGGAAGTCATCAGGATATTAGAGTGAATAAAGATCTGTTCGGAGAGGCCGGAGATAAGCACATGGATGCAACAAAATACTTCAGTTTCATTCGCAGCGGGTGGAGGCGAGCGCGGAAGATGTTCAGTGTACGAGCGCTCATAGTTGCCGGCGCTGCGGCGGCGATCGCCATTGGATTGTCATCGTGCAGCGACAGTCGACCCAGAGTCGAAGCCAGCGCGCCGGGCGTCACCGTCGGGGTGACTAAGATTGAGCGCCACAACCTGAGTCGAAATATTACGCTCTCGTCGGAGCTGGTGCCCTTTCAGGAGATCGACGTTTACGCGAAGGAAGCGGGATACGTAAAGAACCTGTATGTCGATTACGGGTCGCGGGTGAAGGCCGGCCAATTGATCGCGACATTAGAGATACCTGAGCTGGAGGCGCAGCTTCGTGAGGACGAAGCCGAGATTAAGAATTCAGCCGATGTGGTTACGCGAAGCCAGCACGAGCTCAAGCGCTATCAGGCGCAATACAACGTGCTTCACCTTGAGTTCACGCGGCTGAATGACGTATTTAAATCGCAGCCAGGAATTGTGGCACAGCAGGAAGTGGATGACGCACAGGGCAAAGATCTGGCGGCGGCATCGCAAGTGGATGCCGGTCAGTCTACATTTGAAGCCGCGCAGAGTTCGCTGAACGTTGCCAAGGCCAAGCTGTTTCACGACCAAACGCTTTATGACTACGCCAAGATCACGGCGCCATTTGCCGGAGTTGTAACCCAGCGATACGCAAACTTGGGTACGCTGGTACAGGCGGGAACATCTTCGAGCACGCAGGCGATGCCCATCGTCAAACTTTCTGAAGATGACCGTTTCCGGCTGGTGATGCCAGTGCCCGAGTCGTATGTCCGTTATATCCGAATCGGACAACCGGTCGATGTTCGAGTGCCAGCGCTCGGGCGGACGTTTCCCGGCAAGGTCGCACGCTTTTCAGTTGATGTAACGGAGTCGACACGGACGATGCATACCGAGGTGGATGTGGAGAATCCGAAGCGCCTGCTGGTGCCGGGAAGTTACGCGGAAGCGGACCTGACGCTGGAACAAAAAAACGGAGTTCCTGCGGTTCCGCTGCAGGCAGTGAATCGCGAAGGCAACAAGACCACGGTTTACGTGGTAAATGCAGATGGAAAGATTGAAGACCGTTCAGTAACACTGGGGCTGCAAACCCAGAATGACGCCGAGGTGATGTCCGGACTGAGCGAGGGCGAGCAAGTAATAGTGAGCGACCGCAGTGGATTAAAGCCGGGTGAAATCGTGCGTGCCCACCCGGTCGAGGTCACGCCATATCAGGAAGGAAGTTAGTAAGGTCCAAGTTCAGCAAGCAATTTTCAGGTGAAATAAGATGCCAGGTTTTTCTATTCGTAATCCATATTTTATTGTGGTCATCTGCTTGGCGCTGGTGGTGATCGGAGTCACCAGCCTGGCGCGGATGCCGGTTGATCTGTTTCCTCAAATCAACCTGCCGGAAGTTGTGGTGGCGACGTTTTATTCGGGCATGCCGCCGGGCGACATTGAAACCGACATCACCGATCCGCTTGAGCGTTTCTTCACCCTGGCAAGCGGCATTGACCACATGGAATCGCGCTCGCTGTTAGGCGTGAGTATCATTCGCATTTATTTTCAACCAGGCACAAACGCGGACGCTGACGTCACCGAACTCTCGAACCTCGCTCTCGCTGACCTGAAGCGTTTACCGCCGGGAACCTTACCGCCGGTAGTTTTGAAGTTTGATGCTTCCAGTCTGCCGGTTTGCCTGGTCACGCTCAAAGGAGAAGGACTGACCCAGACGCAATTGCACGATATTGGACAATTCGCAATTCGAAATCAGATTGCGGTGGTGAAGGGTGCAGAGATTCCTCCACCGTTTGGGGGAAAGTACCGCCAAGTCATGGTTTACGTTGACCCGTACAAGCTAGCGTCGCGACAGTTGAGTCCCATGGATGTGGTTGGCGCAATCAACAACTCAAACCTGATTTTGCCGGCCGGTGATGTGAAGATGGGGCCGTTCGATTACTACGTCTATTCAAACAGCCTGGTTGACAACATGGAGCAACTTGGTAACGTCCCGATCAAAACCGATGGGACTTCATGGGTGACGATTAACGATATTGGCGAGGCGAAGGACGCGAACCAAATTCAATACAACCTGGTACGGGTTGACGGCCAACGATCGGTTTATCTGCCGATCATGAAGCAGGGCGGAGATACTAACACCATTCAGGTGGTGAATGGAATTCGCGACATGCTGCCCAAGCTGTTCGATATTCCAAAGCAGCTGAAGACCACGGTGGTATTCGATCAATCCGTCTTCGTAAAGGAAGCGATCAAAACCTTGCTGCATGAAGGCGCTCTGGGACTGTTGCTGACGAGCGTCATGATTCTGATTTTTTTGGGAAGCTTCCGCGCGACCTCGGCGGTCTTCCTGTCGATTCCCCTTTCTGCGCTGGCCACATTCGTTGTGCTTTACGACATGGGGAGCACGCTCAACACTATGATTTTGGGCGGGCTGGCGTTGGCATTTTCGCGAATCATCGATAACTCGGTCATCTCTCTCGAGAACATTTATCGTCACCTTGAAAACGGTGCGGAGCCGATGGTCGCAGCGGAACGCGGCGGCGCGGAAGTCAGCCTGGCGGTGCTGGCGGCGACCCTTACCACCGTGGTGGTATTTTTCCCGGTGACGTTTTTGTTTGGCGTGAGCAAGTTTTTGTTCTCGGCGCTGGCGCTGGCGGTAGCAATTTCTCTGTTTGCGTCGTATGTGGTTGCGATGACGGTGATCCCTCTTTTTTGTTCGCGATTTCTGAAGGCGGTGCCGCACGCAGCCGAACATCAGCATGCGGAATACGAGGTTGAACCCACCCTATCGGAGCAGAATTCGCGCTGGAAGAAATTCACCGCGGCATTCAATCGGCAGTTTAATCATCTGCTGGACTACTACGAGTATTGGGTGAAGCGCGCGCTGCTGCGGCCGGGATTGACCGTGGTGGTGCTGATGGGCGTGTTCGTCCTCAGTTTGGCAATTTACCCGTTTCTTGGATTGGCGTTTTTTCCGCGCACAGACGCCGGCCAGTTCACCATTAACCTGAAAGTGCCGACCGGCACGCGAATTGAAATGACGGAACAGTACGTCTCGAAGGTGGAAGACCTTATACGAAGCCAGGTGGGCAAGCACGATTTAAAGATGGTCGTGTCGAATATCGGCGTAGTCCCAGACTTCTCTTCCCTGTACACCACTAATGCAGGCGCCTACACGGCCACGATCCAAGTGCAACTCAATGACGATCACAGCCGCAGCAGCTTTGACTATATGGACCGGGTGCGGAAGGAGTTAGACAACGACTATCCGGAAATACGTACGTTCTTTTCGAGCGGATCGATGGTAGACGCGATTTTGAATATGGGCATGCCGGCCCCGATTGATGTCCAGGTTAGCGGCAAACATTTGAAGCAGACCTACGACGTTGCCCAAGACCTGGCCAGCCGCATTCGCGCGCTTCCGGGCGTAGGCGAAGTTTATATCCCGCAAGATATGAATTACCCGGGCGTGCGGCTGAATGTAGACCGTGTGCACGCCGGCGAGTTAGGGCTGACGCAGAAGGAAATTGTAGATAACGTCATCACCGCACTGAATTCGAACACCATGATCGCGCCTAATTATTGGGTAGATCACAATACTGGAAATGATTACTTCCTGACCGTCCAATATTACGAACAAGGCAAAGCTGCGATTCACGATCTGGATGATCTGACGAATATTCCCATCCGCGCGCCGAACCTTAAGCAGCCGACTACGCTTGATTCAGTAGTGAAGCTGGAAAACATTCAAACCCCGACAGAAGTGGACCATTACCAGATCCAGCGCGTGACCGACCTGTACGTTAGCCCGCGCGGTGAGGACCTGGGTAAAGTCGCGTCAGAGGTGCAAGACACGCTGAAGAATTCGAAATTGCCCGAAAACACTCGCGTGACCATGCGCGGAATGGTGGAAGGGATGTTCGCTTCGTTCCGCAGCTTTGCCATCGGCTTGTCGCTGTCAGTTGTACTGCTTTATCTGATCCTGGTAGCGCAGTTCCGCTCGTTCATTGATCCCCTGCTGATCATGCTGGCAATTCCCATGGGATTCATTGGCGTGCTGGTCATTCTGCCGCTGACTGGGACGACGCTGAACGTGATGTCGCTGATGGGAGTACTGATGCTGGTGGGCATCTCGGCTTCAAACAGCATTTTGATTGTGGAATTTGCGCACCGGCTGGAAGAACAAGGACGATCAGTGACGGATGCGGTGATTACCTCGTGCCGAGTGCGATTGCGCCCAATTCTGATGACCTCTTTGGCGACCATCATCGGCATGGTGCCGATGGCGCTGAAGATGGGAACCGGCAGCGAGCAATATGCGCCGCTGGCGCGAACAATCATAGGAGGGCTGACGGTTTCGGTGGTGCTCACGGTCTTTATCGTGCCGGCTGCCTATCTGCTGGTATACGGACGGCGTGACAAAAACACGAATGCGGTTCCAGAGGTGGCGCAATGAGGCGAGAACATCCGCGTCTGCTGGCAATCTTCAGCGTACTTTTTGGTTCACTCGTTTTGCCGTTAGTAGTATTTGCGCAGACATCGGCCGGCGGCAGTTCGTCGCAGAATCTACCGGCCGCACCTCAGCCTAATTCGGGGCCGGGGCAACCGACGCTGACTCTGACGGCGCAGATGGCTTTGCCTGGGCCGCAAACGCCGGCTACTCAAGCCTCGTCAAACAGCGGGCCGACTTTGACAGTGCAACAGGCGCAGGCATTGGCGACGCGCAACAATCCGCAAATTTCGGTGGCGCGATTGATTGCGCTGGCCTCGCATCAGGCAACGCGCGAGGTCAGGTCGAACTTATGGCCGACCGCTTCGGTCAACGTGACCGGAGTCGACGCAGAATCTGGCAGCCGAATTACGGCGGGGGCGCTGAACAATCCGATTGTCTATGAACGCGCCGCAGCTGGAGCTTCGGTGAGCCAGTTGATCTACGATTTTGGGCGCACCAGCAACCTGGTAGCCAGCGCGAACCTGGCGGAGAAAGCGGAAGTTCAAAACGCGGCCGCCACGAAAGAACAAATCTTGTTGGCGGTGAGTCAGGCATTTTACGAAGCGCTGCAGACTCAGGCTGTGGTCACCGTCGCTCAACAAACCGTGGCCGAACGGCAAACGGTAGCAAACCAGATCAATGAATTGTTCAAGAACAAGCTGAAGTCGGGATTGGATCTCAGCTTTGCAAATGTCAACCTGGCGCAGGCCAAGCTGCTGTTGCTTGATGCAGAGAACAGCGACAGCACAGCGCGAGCCAACCTCTCCATGTTAATGGGATTCGCCAGCCTGCAGAATTATCAATTGGTTGAAGATCAGACGATAACTGCGGCCCAACCTCCGGCCAACGTCGACGATCTAATTGCGACGGCGTTCGCCATGCGACCTGAGATTCTGGCGCTGCAATTTCAAGCGCAGTCGGCCAATAAATTTCGCGTTGCAGAACGCGACCTGCTGTTCCCCAACATTCGCGCTCTCGGCGTGATTGGAGACGCGCCATTCGGCAATGCGGTGGTAGCGAACACGTGGTATGGCGCGGTCGGGGCGAACATGGAGATACCGGTATTCAACGGTTTCCTTTATACTGCGCGGGCCCACGAAGCGCGGCTGCGTGCGCAAGCGTCGGATGAAAGGCTGCGCGACATGCGCGACCAGATATCCCGCGACGTGCGAACTAGTTGGCTTAACGCGAATGCGGCTTACCAGAAATTGGACGTGACCCAACAACTGCTGCAGCAGGCAAACCTGGGATTAAACCTCGCGACAACGCGCTACCAGATGGGGCTGAGCTCGATCGTGGAACTGAGCCAGGCGCAACTGCAGCAAACCCAGGCGGAGATCAGCTCGGTTCAAGCAGGCTACGATTACCAACTGGCTCTGGCAACGTTGACATACGAGACCAAGGGACTTTAGCTCTCCCCAAGGCAGCGCAGACGCCAAGAGCCTTGAAGCCGAATGCTAAGTTCAAGCATCTACTCATTCGTCCGCAGGACTCAACGAAAGCACCCAAGCTGAATAAACGCAAAATTATCAGGAGGAATAAATCATGGCGCAATGCTCACATCTGAATCAAATTCGCATCACCAGCAGTGACACCCACGTTTGCGAAGAGTGCGTAAAAATGGGAGATCGCTGGGTACATCTACGGTTGTGCCTGGAATGCGGCCACGTGGGCTGCTGCGATTCGTCGAAGAACAAGCACGCAACCAAACACTTTCATCGCAGTAAACATCCACTTATCCGCTCGAATGAACCGGGCGAGGCCTGGGTCTGGTGCTATGTGGATGAAATGGAACCCGGGGAGCTGATCGGCGGCAAGCTCGTGCCTCTGGCAGGCTGACAACCTAATTCCCTTCTCTGCATCTGACATCGCGTATCTCTACTCACGGAAGCGCTACCGGGATGGACTGAAAGTAAAACGTGAAGAGTTCTACAGCAAGAACTGTACAGCCTGGTTGCTGATTTCGTGATACGAATACGTCAGGCTGAAGAATGCTTTCGCTGGGCCGATGAAAAGAAGCGGGAGCAACCCTTGGCTTGGGGACCGCGCTCGTAACCTGATCGACGACGATACCAGCGTCGAGTTCTGAAAAGATTTTCCCACTTCTCTTGTGATACGCACACGGACAAAACATTCGGGTCTAGTGGTTTGGCCTGGAAGACCCTATCCGCTCGGAGCCACCTGGGACGGCGAAGGGGTCAACTTTGCCCTGTTTTCCGAACGTGCTGAAAAAGTGGACCTGTGCCTATTCGATCCCTCAGGCCGGCGGGAAACCTATCGCGTGTTCATGCCCGAGTACACCGACCAGGTATGGCACTGCTATTTGCCGGAAGCTCGCCCGGGTTTCGTGTACGGATATCGGGTGCACGGTCCTTATGATCCGGCGAAAGGACTGCGGTTTAACCATCACAAACTTCTGCTCGATCCTTATGCCAAGCAAATTCAAAATGGCATGAGGTGGCACGATTCGCTTTTCGGTTACAGAATTGGCGCTCGGAATGAAGATCTGTCCTTCGATCGCCGGGACAGCGCCTCCGGAATGATGAAAGGGATCGTGATTGATCCCGCCTTTACCTGGGGCGCGGATACGCCGCCGCGAACACCGTGGCATCGCACCGTGATTTATGAAACCCACGTGAAGGGGTTCACGATCCAACATCCCGACGTGCCGCCGCCGCTGCGCGGAACCTACGCCGGACTGGCCACCGCTCCAGTGATTGATTATCTGAAGCAACTCGGCGTGACCGCGGTGGAACTGATGCCGGCGCACACGTTTGTGGATGACCGGACGCTGGTCGAGAGAGGCTTGCGCAATTATTGGGGCTATAACTCGATTGGATTTTTTGCGCCCGAGCCCAGATACTGCGCGGGCTACAGCATTACTGAATTCAAAACGATGGTGAAGGTGCTGCATTCGGCGGGAATCGAAGTCATTCTGGATGTGGTCTACAACCACACTGCCGAAGGCAATCATCTCGGGCCGACACTGTCGTTTCGCGGCATCGATAATGAGGCGTATTACCGGCTAGTCCCCGACGATCCGCGCTTTTACACTGATTACACAGGCACCGGGAACACATTGAATATGCGGCACCCGCGCGTGCTGCAACTCATTATGGACAGCTTGCGTTATTGGGTGCTGGAAATGCACGTGGACGGTTTCCGCTTTGATTTGGCGGCCACGCTGGCGCGCGAGCTGCATGAAGTGGACCGGCTGGGCGCCTTTCTCGACATCATTCATCAAGACCCCGTGCTTTCGCAGGTGAAGCTGATTGCTGAGCCCTGGGACCTGGGTGAGGGCGGATATCAGGTGGGAAAATTCCCTGTCGGATGGGCAGAGTGGAACGATAAATATCGGGATGCAGTGCGCTCGTACTGGAAGGGCGATGGCGGGCTGATCGGGGAGCTGGCTTATCGCATTACGGGATCGAGCGATCTCTACGCGCGCAGCGGCCGCAAGCCCTACGCCAGCATAAATTTCATTACCGCGCACGATGGATTCACATTGCAGGATTTGGTCAGCTACAACTCCAAGCACAACGAAGCCAACGGCGAAGACAATCGCGACGGTACTGACAATAACCGCAGTTGGAATTGCGGGGCTGAAGGGCCGACCGATGATCCCGAAGTTAAGAAGGTTCGAGCGCGACAGAAGCGCAATTTGGTAGCAACGCTGCTGTTTTCGCAGGGCGTGCCCATGTTCCTGGCGGGCGACGAGATTGGCCACACGCAGAACGGAAATAACAACGCCTATTGCCAGGACAACGAGATCAGCTGGCTCGACTGGGACCCGGAGCACGTGGACCAGGAGATGTTGGAGTTTGTGCAAAAAGTGATGGCAATACGCAAAGCTCATCCCGTGTTTCGCCGGAGAAATTTCTTCCAAGGGCGCAAGATCAGAGGCGCCGACATCAAAGACATCGTCTGGCTGGATCCTGACGGAAAAGAGATGACGGACGAGGAATGGAACCAGGAGTTCGCGCGCAGTCTGGGATTGACTCTCGCCGGGCAGGCGCTGGACGATGTGGATGAGCGCGGGCAACGGATTCGCGACGACAATTTTTTGCTGCTAATGAACGCGCATCATGAAGAAATTCCGTTCACGCTGGTGACTCCTCCTTCGGGCCAAGGCTGGTATGTTTTGCTGGATACTTCGTGCCAGACATCTCGCCAGGCAAGCGCCTTCTACAGCGGCGGCAATGCGTATCCCTTGCAGGCGCGGTCGCTTGCCTTGCTGGTGGAGCGCTCTGCCAATCGCGTGCGTGGAAGTGAGCGGAGAAAACCTCCGGCGGCATGAAGCGCAAGCACGAGATGCCATTCGGCGCGGAGATTCGCGACGACGGAAGGGCCCGCTTCCGCTTGTGGGCACCCAAAGCTTCCTCCGTTGCACTTCAATTGAAGAATCTTGAGCATGCCTTGCCGATGTCGAGACGTGACGAAGGCTGGTTTGAGCTGACGAGTGAGGCCGGCGCGGGAGCTCAGTACAGTCTCAAAATTGACAACCAGCAACTGGTGCCTGATCCTGCCTCGCGGTTCCAACCTTCAGGCGTGTACGGGCCGAGTGAAGTAATCGATCCGTTTACCTACGATTGGCAGGACTCGAACTGGAAGGGCCGGCGCTGGGATGAAGCGGTGATTTACGAATTGCACGTAGGGACTTTTTCTCCCGAGGGTACTTTCGCCGGAGTCGAAGCCAGACTGGATTATCTGGCAGACCTGGGCGTGACCGCTGTAGAACTCATGCCCCTGTCGAGTTTTCCCGGAGAGCGCAATTGGGGATATGACGGCGTGCTGCCATTTGCTCCCGCGAGTTGCTATGGACGCCCAGAAGATCTGAAGCGGCTGATTAATGCGGCGCACGCGAAAAATCTGATGGTGCTTTTGGATGTGGTCTACAACCACTTCGGACCGGAAGGAAACTACCTGGGCGTGTATGCGCCTGAATTCTTCACGCATCGACACCAGACACCGTGGGGACAGGCAATCAACTTCGATGGTCCGAATAGTCGTTCGGTACGCGATTTTTTTATTCACAACGCGCTGTACTGGCTGGAGGAATATCACTTCGACGGGCTGCGCTTCGATGCGGTACACGCCATCCACGACGATTCGCGGCCCGATATTCTTACCGAATTGGCGGAGACGGTGCGTAAGAAATTTGATGGACAGCGGCAAGTGCATCTGATTCTGGAAAATGACGACAATGCTGCCCACTACTTGTGCCGCGATGCCGAGGCGCGATCATCGTGTTACGACGCCCAGTGGAATGATGACATTCATCATGCCCTGCACGTGCTGGTGACCGGCGAGAAAGATGGATATTACTCCGACTACGCGCAAGAGGCTGTGCAGCACCTGGGGAGATGTCTTGCCGAAGGATACAGCTACCAGGACGATGCGTCTGCATTTCGTGAGGGTGCAAGGCGCGGTGAGTCCAGTCGCGAACTGCCGCCCACGTGCTTTGTATCGTTCTTGCAAAGCCACGATCAGATCGGGAACCGAGCGCAGGGAGAGCGGATCACGCAGCTGGCGGACGCGGAGAAAGTGAAACTGGCAATGGCAATTCTGCTGCTTGCGCCATCACCGCCGTTGCTGTTCATGGGAGAAGAATTTGGCGCGGCCACGCCGTTTTTATTCTTTTGCGATTTCGGGCCGGAGCTGGCGGCAAAGGTAACCGAAGGCAGGCGCGCTGAATTCGCAAGATTCGACCAATTTAATTCTCTGAAGGCGCAAGCGCAAATTCCTGATCCTAACGCTAGAGAAACATTTCTACGCTCCAAACTCGACTGGAATTCAATAAAACAAGAGCCGCATTGCAATTGGCTGGAGTTTTATCGAGACTTATTGCTTTGCCGAAGCCAGCGAGTGGTCCCTCGAATTAAAGACATCGTGCCGGGGCGAGCGAAGTTTGAGATTCTTGATCCGCTTGGCCTGGATGTTCAGTGGCCATTTGCGAAATCCGGCAGCCTGCAATTGATTGCGAACTTCGACCAGCGCCCTCTTGCGCTGCGGCACCAGCCTAAAGGCGAACTGTTCTACACCACGAGCGACGGTCATGACGGAGAATGGAAGGAGATGCCACCGCTCGCAGCGGCCTGGTTCCTTAACCCATGAAAGCGCGCTCTATTCCTCTTTCAACATATCGTTTGCAATTCAATCGCAGCTTCACATTTGCGCAGGCCGCTGACCTGGTTCCGTATCTGGCTGAGCTGGGGATCACGCATTGCTACGCGTCGCCGTATCTCCGGTCGCGCCCCGGCAGTATGCACGGCTACGACATTATTGACCATCATCATCTCGATCCTGAGATTGGCACGCCTGAGGATTACGAACGCTTTGTGTCCGCGCTGCACCAGCACGGCATGGGACAGATTCTCGATGTGGTGCCCAATCACATGGGGATCTTGAGCGCCGACAATGCGTGGTGGCTGGAAGTGCTGGAGAACGGCGAGGCTTCGACCTACGCGGATTTCTTCGACATCGATTGGTATCCGCTTAAAGATGAGCTGCAGGGAAAAGTTCTAGTGCCCGTACTGGGGGATCAGTACGGAACCGTGCTCGATCGCGGCGAGTTGAAGCTGAAATTTGACGCGGAAAAGGGCGAATTCAGCATTTTCTATTTTCAGCACCGGTTCCCGGTGAACCCGCGTGAGTACCCGCGCATTCTTGGATATGACCCCGAAGCCTTGCAACGACAACTCGGTGCAGACAACGAAAATCTGCTGGAGCTGCAGAGCCTGATTTCGGCGTTCAACCATTTGCCGGGCCGCGAGGAAGCCGCCCCAGAGAAACGGGCAGAACGCCTGCGAGACAAGGAAATTCACAAACGGCGACTGGCAGCGCTGTGCGCGCGATCGCGTGAAGTGGCGAGCTTCGTTGAGAGTAACGTCCGAAAAATAAATGGCACTGCGGGCGATGGCAGCTCATTCGATGCGCTGCATGAGCTCATCAAGGCACAGGCATACCGGCTGGCTTACTGGCGAGTGGCGGCCGATGACATCAACTATCGCAGGTTCTTCGATGTCAACGATCTTGCGGGATTGCGCCAGGAAATTGATGCTGTCTTTGTGCAGACGCATGAGTTTATTTTGCGGTTGTTGCGAGAGGGCAAGATCGATGGATTGCGGGTTGATCATCCGGATGGGCTTTATGATCCGAAACAATATTTCGAGCGAGTGCAGGGCGGAGATGCAAACGAAAAGAGTGTCGGCAAACCCTACTATCTGGTCGCGGAGAAAATCTTAACCGGAGACGAACAACTGCCGCTGGATTGGCCAATCCATGGAACGACAGGTTACAACTTCTCAAATCTGGTGAACGGGCTCTTTGTTGACCCGGACAGCGAACGAAAACTGGATCGGGTGTATCGCGCATTTATTGGTCAACACGCCAACTTCAAAGAAATAGTCTACGAATGCAAGAAGCTGGTGATGGACCAGTTGCTTAACAGCGAGTTGAATGTGCTGGCGAATCATTTAAGCCGCATCGCGCTGGCTGACCGGCACACTTGCGACTTCACTCTGAAAAGCCTGCGTGACGCGCTTACCGAGATCATTGCGTGCTTCCCTGTTTACCGAACTTATGTGACCGAACAAGCGGTGTCTGAAAGTGATCGTGCTTACATCAACGAGGCCGTGGAATGCGCCAAGGAAAAGAGCAGTACGGCTGAGACTTCGGTGTACGACTTTATCCGCGAAGTCTTGCTAACCAGCCAAGGCGACGGCCATCCGCAGTTCTTCCAGCGGTCGGTGATCCATTTCGCGATGAAGTTCCAGCAGTACACCAGCGCCCTGATGGCCAAGGGAGTTGAAGACACCAGCTTCTATCGCTACAACCGGTTGGTCTCACTGAATGATGTGGGAGGTGATCCGCTGAGATTTGGTACTACACCGCAGCAGTTCCATCGCGAAATGGCGCAGCGCATCAGCAGTTGGCCGCATGAAATGTCGGCGACCTCCACCCATGACTCGAAGCGCTCCGAGGACGTGCGGGCGCGAATCAACGTGCTGTCTGAAATTCCGATGGAGTGGCGCCGGAAGGTGCGAACGTGGAGGGAGATGAACCGCGATAAGAAAACCTCCGACGGTGGAACCGAAGCGCCGGTTTCGAACGACGAGTACCTGCTTTATCAAACTTTGGTTGGCGCGTGGCCGATCGGCAAAGAGGCGAATAATCCACCAAAAAGTTTCTTAAAGAGAATCCGCGAGTACATGCTGAAAGCGGTGCGCGAGGCCAAAGAGAAAACCAGTTGGGCAAATCAGAATAAAGAATATGAGGACGCGGTCACGAAGTTTGTGGATGGCGTTCTCGGCTCACAGGAGTTTCGTGCCGACTTTATTCCGTTCCATCGGAAGATTTCACATTTCGGGATGCTGAACAGCCTGTCGCAAACCCTGATTAAGCTGACTGCCCCCGGCGTTCCCGATACCTATCAGGGGAATGAACTGTGGGAGTTTAATCTGGTCGATCCGGACAACCGGCGTGCCGTGGATTACAAAGTGCGGAAGCAGGTACTGGAGGAGTTGAGGGGGTTATGCGATAACGGCTGCGATAAACAGGCAACATACGCTCGCGAGCTCGCAGCGAACATGGATGATGGACGAATTAAGGCTTATCTCATCTGGAGAATCCTGAACCTGCGAAAGCAGCAGCCGGAATTGTTTCAACTTGGCGAATACGTTCCACTGGAGATTGCTGGAGAACGGGCGAAGTATCTGTTCACATTTGCTCGGCGCCATAAAGCACAAACTCTGATTGTTGTGGCACCACGCCTGTGCGCTCAATTGTTGGCAGGCGAGCTGCGGATGCCTTGCGGCGAAGAGGTCTGGCAGGACGCGCAAATTAGGATTCCGCGTAATGCCACGAGTTTTCGCAATCTATTTACTGGCGAAAAGCTTCCAGCCGAGCATGGTGGGCTGCTAGCCAAACACCTCTTCCATAATTTCCCGGTTGCGCTTCTGCTCTCGGAATAATCTACGTCCCTTCAAATGCTCTGCGGTATGATGGTCGCTTCTTTCGAGGCGAACCATGACAACAAGACAAATTCTTTTCACCGTATTCTTAGTCCTCTTCCAGTTCCCTGCTGCTATGTTCGCGCAATCGAGTCCGGTGTCTTCAGGGCTAGCTCTGACTCCGCCCATGGGATGGAACACCTGGAACAAATTCGCCTGCAACGTGAGCGACGAACTGGTGCGAGGCATGGCCGACGCGATGGTGAAGTCGGGCATGAAAGACGCCGGGTATCAGTATGTGGTGATAGATGATTGCTGGCAGGTGTCACGAGATGCTGCGGGAAACATCGTGGCCGACGCGCAACGCTTTCCTCATGGAATCAAAGCGGTCGCCGACTACGTGCATTCACTCGGACTTAAATTTGGGATTTACTCCGATGCCGGCGCCAAAACCTGCCAGGGACGGCCCGGCGGCCTTGGGCATGAGTATCAGGATGCGCTCATGTACGCCTCCTGGGGCGTTGATTATCTGAAATATGACTGGTGCAACACGCTCGATGGCCAGAGTGCGAAAGCCTCATACGCGAATATCCGGGCGGCGCTGGATGCCAGCGGCCGGCCGATTGTGCTCAGCATCTGCGAATGGGGCAAAAATCAGCCGTGGCTGTGGGGCCAGGAGGTCGGCGGAAATTTGTGGCGCAGTACCGGAGATATTCAAGATCGCTGGGGAGGCCAGGAAAAGTGGAAAGATGGAAGCTGTTGCTCGAACGGCGTGCTCGCGATCGTTGATCAGCAGGTCGGATTGCAGTCGTACGCAGGGCCAGGACACTGGAATGATCCTGACATGCTGGAAGTTGGAAACGGCGGTATGACCACGACAGAGTACCGCTCGCATTTCAGTCTGTGGGCGATTCTGGCAGCGCCGTTGATTGCGGGAAATGATCTGCGAACCATGACCGCAGAGACGCATGACATCCTAACGAATAAAGAAGTGATCGCGGTAGATCAGGACCCGATGGGACGCGAAGGCCGACGCGTGGCCAAGGATGGTGATTTGGAGATATGGGCGAAGCAGATGCAGGATGGAGGGCGGGCAGTGATCCTGCTCAATCGCGGAAGTTCGTCACACGACATCTCCGTCACGTGGGAAGAACTCGGATATCCAGGCCACTTGAGCGCCGCGGTGAGAGACTTGTGGTCGCACAAAGATTTGGGGAAATTTACTGCTAAATTTTCAGCGCCGGTGGAAAGTCACGGAGTGGTAATGGTTACGATAAGGCCATAGGCGTCCCTTTCATCAAGTTGCAGAATTAATTTCGGAGTGACTCAAAGTCTTCATTGCCGCATCGGCAGCTTCTTGTGATAATTGTCTGGCTCTGGTGTAAAGCGCGTTTGGTGCAGCGGTGTCGGAAAAAGGTTCGTGATGGACTTTCGCGGACAAGAGTGTCCGCGCCACACGGACTGTGGCACACGGCCTGTACCTCTTATGAAGTTCATTGCCCGAATTTTTAATCCGACGAACAACCGGCGGCTGAACGAGCTGCTTGGTTTCTTGTTGTGCGTCTCCGCGCTCCTTCTTTTCCTTGCGCTGGCTTCTTATTCTCCGCTGGACCCGTCTTTTAACAGCGCTTCGGTGCTGACTGGGTCGCGCGTGGCGCGAAACTGGATTGGCATCGTGGGCGCCTACGGCGCCGATGTTCTGTTGCAGGCACTGGGCGTCAGTGCATTTCTGCTGCCTATATTTGCATTGGGATTGGGCGTACGCTGGTTTCACTCCCGCAAAGTGGTTTCGCCAATCGCCAAATTGCTGGGCGGAATATGGCTGCTAATGTTCGTCCCGGCGCTGCTGGCGCTCTTACCGGGACCGCTTCGCTGGCTGGGCGCGGTGCCTTTCGAAGGCATAGTCGGACGAGTGCTCGGCGATACCCTGATTCACTATTTCAATCTGGCCGGGGCCTATATTGTTTCTACTAGCATGCTGGCGGTGGCACTGTATTTCTGCACCGCCTTCTCATTCTCGCAAGCGCGTCTTTGGGCCACGACTCGGTTTTCATTCGTAGTTGCGTTACGCGAACGATGGAAAGATTGGAAGGAGCAACGGCTTCGCTCAAAACTGCAGAAGGAACTGGATAAGCGCAGAGCGGCAAAACCTGCAATTCAAACGCAAATGATCCAGGCGCGGGCGGTTGCTCCCCCAGTCGAGCATCAGCGCGCTGAGCCACGGCGCACAGGAATTGAGCGCTTTGCGGAAGAGCACGAAGCTCGGGCCGCCGCGACGAGCCAGAATCCGCCACCGGAGCTGGTTGTGGAAGTTACCGAGCGGGCCGACAGTTCCGCGAAACCGAAGACTACTCTGCCCCGCGTAACTGCAGGTGGATACAAATTGCCTCCCAGCAGTCTGTTGCATCGAGCTGACGAACAGCAAACCGTCGATGCCGACGAACTCAAATTACTGGCGCAGGTGCTCACGGAAAAATACGCCGAGTTCGACGTGCATGGGCAAATCACGCAGATCAATCCCGGCCCGGTGGTTACGACTTTCGAGTTCAAACCTGAGGCAGGGATCAAATATAGCCGCATCACCGGCCTGACAGATGACCTGTGCCTGGCACTGAAAGCAGAAAGCATTCTGATTGAGCGTATGGCGGGCAAAAGCACCGTCGGAATTCAGGTGCCGAACCGCGAGCGCGAAATAATCTGGCTGCGGGAAAACATCGAGTCGTCAGAGTTCATTGGATCGAAATCGAAGCTGACGCTGGCGTTGGGCAAAGACATCAATGGACGAATCGTCACCGCGGAATTGTCCGGCATGCCGCACCTGCTTATCGCGGGATCAACCGGCGCGGGCAAGAGCGTGGCCATCAACGCCATGATCATGTCGATTCTGTACAAGGCCACGCCAGACCAGGTGCGATTGATTCTGGTTGATCCGAAGCGGCTGGAGCTTGGCAACTACGAAGGCGTTCCGCATCTTTATACGCCGATCATTACTGAGCCCAAGCTGGCGGCAAATGCGTTGCGTAATGCAGTCCGCGAAATGGAACGCCGGCTGAAACTTCTTGCAGAGAAGGGCGTACGCAATCTGGAGCAGTACAACAAATTGTTTGATGATGCCGACACGCCAAGCTTGTTTGGAGATTCGGGCGAAGAGCGCCCGATCCCCTACATCGTGATCATAATCGACGAACTCGCAGATCTGATGATGCTCGATGGTGGCAATGTTGAAGAGTCGATTACGAGGTTGGCGCAGATGGCACGCGCAGTTGGAATTCACCTGGTGCTGGCTACGCAGCGGCCGTCGGTGGACGTTATCACGGGATTGATCAAAGCGAACTTCCCGGCGCGTATTTCATTCCGCGTGGCAACTAAAGTCGATTCGCGCACCATTCTTGACGCCAATGGCAGTGAGGCTCTACTCGGACGCGGCGATATGCTCTACCTGCCTTCAGGGTCGGCTAGACTACACCGGCTGCACGCTCCCTTTGTCACAGAAAAAGAAATTGCCTCAGTGGTTGAATTCTGGAGAACGCAGGGCACCGCGGAATACGATCAGAAATTCCTTGAAGCTCCGAAGGAAGAACGGCACAGTGCGGGTGTCGAGGGGGGCGAAGAAGGCAGCGGTGATGAGCACGATCCATTATTTGAAGATGCAGTACGCCTGGTGCTTGAGTTCGGCAAAGCCTCCACTTCCCTGCTGCAGCGGCGTCTGCGAATTGGCTATGGCCGCGCGGCGCACTTGATTGACCTGATGGAACGTGACGGAATCGTTGGCGCCGCCGACGGCCCCAAACCTCGCGAAGTTTTGAAACGTCCAAGCTGGATTACCGAAGTCGAAGAGTCAATGCGGTAGGGCTGGTCTTCCTAAAGGTTGTTGGCTGACGGAAGCTTCAACCAGTTGCGCTGATAAGCGAACGACACCGCCAATAGTAGAACTCCAAGCGCAATAAAACTGAGGATGCGGTAAACGTGGTCGAGCTGCGATGTGTCGTAGACAAATACTTTTACGACCGTCAGCGCGATAAGCGCGAGCGCCTGCCAGCGAACAAACGCGGAGTTCCGCCAGAGCCCGATTATCATCAGCATCGCGCCATAGGCCATCCATAAGGCGGAATACGTGAAGTCACGAGCAATCAGTATCGAACGCCTTTGCAGTAAAGTTTTTGGGCTCCAGTAGTTTCCGAACGTGGCCGGCATCTGGCGCGCGTAGTAATCGGCGACTTCCAGACTTAGCCCTCTCAACGCAACCACGTTCAGCGCGACGACGGCTGCGGCGGCTACGGTCCGAAAATTTTCGTTTTCATGGTCAGCGTTTTGATAGGCGGCATAGCCGAGCACCGCGATGGCGACGGCATACACCGCCATGCGGCCATTGAAAAAGAGAATCGTTGGCGCGAAATTGTCGACGAGAAGCAGTCGTCCGACGCCGAGTACAAGAGCTGCAATCGCGAAGGCGTTCAACAGATCAGATTTCAGGCGTCCCGCGACCCACAGTAACGCAGCAGATTCCACTAGCCAGCCGATGGTGATGGAGTGACCTTCGAGGCGAATGGGAATCGCGACTGTGATCAGACCGATGGCAAGAGCGAGGTGCACCAAGCGCAGACTGACTGCGACGGTAGCGTCCGATGCTACCGGCGTTACGCGAATGAGCAGCAGATACAAGGACGCCAGCAAGAGCGCGAACCACGCGGTTTGGGTGGAACTGACAGCGTTCAGCATCACGTAGCCCTGAAGGAAATACGTGACCCCGTTGGCAAAGGCGAGAGCGAGCGGAATGCGCCGGTCGCTATTCTGGCGAACGATCAGCAGCGGCGCGACGGCGAAAATCGCGAAGAACAGAGTAGCGAAGACTAAGGTTGGTGTGAGCTGAGCGCGATCGTAGAATTCGTTGTACCAGCCTACGTAGTAGGTGAGGGTGCCAATGAATCCCAAGATGGCGATGCGGCGCCAGGGTTTTACTGCGGTCAGTACGAGAAGTGCGAGGTCGAGCAAGACAAGGTATGAAAAAAGGATGATCTCGTGGTTCTCACCGGTGGAAAGCAGCGCGGGAGTGGCTAGACCTCCAGCTATCGCAAAGATTGCAATGACCTCCGCGTTTTGCGCGACCGCCAGCGCACAGGTCGAGGCGGTCACGACGATCATGGCAGCGAACACCAGATTCGAGGGCAGAAGGTGATAAACCTGAAACGACGCCCACAGCGAAAGATAGAGAACACCGATGCCAACGGCCTTGAGTGAATAAGAAAAAATGTCGTATCTGCGTTTGCGGAAGCGCTCGCTCCAGAGAACTATCGCAATGCCAGCGAAGAGACCGATTACGACCCGCGCTGACGGTCCGATCCAATTGTTCTCGAAGGCATAGTCCAGAAAAAAAGAAACGCCGATAAGCACCGCAGCAATTCCCACCCGGTTGAGCCAGTGCGAGCCGATGCGAGATTCGAGATCTTGCGAGTTGGAGGGGTGGCTTTTCTGGGAAGGTGGCGAATAAAGCGGCTGTGGAGGTGCGGTTGGACGGGGCTGAGGTATCGGCCGACGCTCAATGATGCGCGCTGAAGGAGGCTCGATAGGAGCAGGCGGAGGGACGGTAGGCTGCACACCGACCAGTCCTTCGAGACGATGAACGCGGACAGTCAGCTCTCGGATCAGCTCAAGCAGTTTATCGAATTCGGGCTGCGATATTTGCACAGGCGCCTAAGGTAACGGCCTGATTATGCTGCAAAGTACCGGAGTTTTCACTAACTGTTTGCGAGAGGTAACCGCGAAGAACACAAAGATAAGACGGCTCCGACACCCACCCGTTTTCGAATCACTTCGAATGGTGGTCATTTTTTTGTGCCCACTTCCAAGCGGTAGAAATAATCTCATCCAGTGAGCGCTTGGCTTTCCACTTCAACAGCTTTTCCGCGAGCGAAGGATCGGCCACAAGCTCGGGTGGATCTCCGGGGCGGCGCGCTGTGATGTGCGTGGGAACTTTATGGCCGGTGATGCGCTCGACGGCAGCGACCACTTGTTTGACCGAATGTCCAGTGCCCGTACCGAGGTTCATCGCCGATGACGATGTGGCTTTGGCTTGAGCAGAACTCGGCGCCGGTTCACTGGCCAGGTATTCGAGACCAAGCACATGGGCCTCGGCAAGGTCGGTGACGTGAATGTAGTCGCGAATGCAAGTGCCATCTGCTGTGGGATAGTCGTCGCCGAAAATGTCGAGGGCGGCGCGCTTGCCTTGAGCGGCCTGAAAGATCAGCGGGATGAGGTGGGTCTCGGGATCATGCATCTCTCCTACCGCTCCGCTCTCATCGGCACCAGCGGCATTGAAATATCGGAAGCATACGAAACGCAGTCCGTAGGCGCGACCATAAGCTTCGAGAGCGTTTTCAAATGCCAGCTTGGTTGCGCCATAGGGATTCACCGGCTGCCGCGGATTGCTTTCTGTGATCGGCACCTTAGCGGGATCGCCATAGACCGCGCAAGTGGACGAAAAAATGAATTTGCGCACGCGGGATTCCATGACCGCGTCGAGCAAGGTCAGCGAGGAGACGACGTTGTTGTGAAAATATTTCTTGGGATTCTGCACCGACTCGCCAACATACGCGTGAGCGGCAAAATCCATCACCGCGTCGCAACGGGTTAGTACCTTGGAGAGCTTTGCGGAGTCGGCGATATCGCCGACGATCAGTTCAAATCCTTCCGCCAGCTCTTTACGACCGTTGGAAAGGTCGTCGTAGATGATTACGTCGTAGCCCTTACGACGTAGAACGTGCGCAGCATGGCTGCCTATGTATCCGGCGCCCCCAACCACCAGAACGGACAAATTTCCCTCCCGGAACTTAGCTGATCATAATAGAGGAAGCGCGAATGTGGGAGCTCAGGGTAAGGCGCTCGACTAAGCCATTTGCCGCTGTACTCAGCGTTTGCTCGGCGCTGAACGCTGCGCTACGTAAGGCGGCTTGTCAGGGGCAAAGTTTGCGCTGAGATAGTCAACCAGTGGATCGCGATCGGATGGATTGACGATTGCCCCCCACTTGATCATCTTGTCAACTTCTTTTCCCCATGCTGCTTTGTTCAGCCTTTGCTGGACAATGATGTGAGCATCGTGGCAGATAGTGCAGCCAGTGCGGGCTTTGGCCTGCATGGATCCAGGAGGCAGTTCGGGAGCGGCAGACGGCTGGTCCGCGGCAAAGACGCCCGCGCAGGAGACCAACAAGAAGAACGCAAGCAGATTAAGCCTGGACATGGACATTCACCCTATCGACGGCGTTATACAGATATCCGCTCGGATTCCAATCGGCTACATCAGGCTGCACGCGACCCTGACTGTCAGTGGCGCGGGACAGGATCGTATATTGGTCACTCTTTGACGGCTTCCAGGGATAACTCCACAGTCTCCACGCGTAATGCGCGTGTTCTTTTCCCAGGGCTGCCGGGTTCCAGGTATGACCGGCATCGGTGGAAACTTCTACCTTCACAACGTCGGCTTCTCCCGCCCAAGCAACGCCGTAAATGTGTACTGAGCCCGCTTTTGACTTTGAACCGTCTCCCGGACCGCCGATGATGGACTTCACCGTGAGCGCGGTAAGCGGATGCGTGTCATCCGGATTGACCGCTGTTCCGGGGGCTACGGGATGATTGGGATACCTGTATCCCGGTTTCATAAAATTGCCTTCGAATTCTTCGTCGAGGACCTTAATCTCGGTTAACCATTTGCACGATGCAGCGCCAACCCACCCGGGAACCAGGGCGCGTGCAGGAAAGCCATGGTGTTGAGTTAGGGGGGCACCGTTCATGTGCGTAGCAATCAGAGTGTCAGCGTTGACTGCTTTCTCAATGGGAATGCTGCGAATGAATGGCGGCACGTTGCCGGGAACTTCATCAAGTCCGCGAAACATTACGTGCTTGCCCGAAGGTTTGATCCCGGCTCGCTGCAGAACATCCGCAAGTCGCGGGCCGGTGAAGCGAGCATTGCCAACCGCACCACGCTGCCACTGAATTCCCGGAACCTTGGGATTTTGAAAAGCGCGGCCGTTGCCGGCGCACTCAAGCGTGTTGGTGACCGAGCGCTGCTCGATCCGGGCCAGGTCGGTTAATGTCACAGTCAGCGGCTTCTCAACTTCCCCGCCGATTGTGAGCTTCCATTCTGCAGCCTTGACCTTCGCAGGCTCGATCATGTGATTGCGCACGTAAAAGTGCGGCACAGGCGTGAGCCAGGAATTGGCAAACTCGGGCGGCATCTCAAGGTCGAGAAAGCGCAGAGACCTGATAATCATGCCGCCTTCACCCGGGACAACCGACGCACTCTGCTTCGCAACAACCGAATCAGCCGCCCAGTTCAATAAAGGACGCGCAGCCAGTGCGGCACTGAACGCCAGGGACGCGTTTTTCAAAAACTTGCGGCGCGAGTCCATACTGTTCCCCATAGGCTCCGAGCTAACCGGCCGCCCGACCGCCTTATCCAAAGTTATCAAAAAACCAGTTACAAGCAGAATTCGAATCCGTGGCTGTGAGTCATTGCTGATCGGCAGCTTTGCAGTGTTTCGAAATGATCCGGATATCTTTCGGGATGTCCTTGACCTCGAGAGGCACGCCGTCGACTCCGTGGACGGTATCGCTGGGATTGCTGCCCGCCTTCTCGGGCCGTACTCCAGTTTTAAGGCTACCCGGCTTGCTTTCTCCGGTGACCTCAACTTCCTTGCGCAAGAAACCTTGCAGTTTATTGCCGACGCCCTGCAAGGCATAAACCATGCCCGTTCGGTTCGCAATCAGAATGTAATTGCCGCGTTCACTGCGAAGGCAGCCGCGAACTGTGATTGTGCTCCGGGCGTCATTGTCTGCCGCCGGAACGCCCAGCGTTTCAGAAGTTTGTTGTGCCACCGCGCTCAAGGACGTCAGCAACAGAGTAGTGGCGATTAAAGCGGAAATACGATTCATAAAAGTTCTCCCGTTCGAACGCGGCATTAATAAGTGTAAAGCAGGTCAAACTGGAATCGGTTGAGCCAGGGGTCTTGCTGACCGGGCGCAGAGATGGTGCTCTTGCCTGAAACAGCGGCGTTGCTGACGAACCCGCCCCAGTTGTTGTAGAGCGCGGCATTGTTCTCCAAATAGGTGTTCAGTACGCGTCCGTACCACCAAGTAAAACTAGCTAAGGTATTGGCACGTAGCTTCCAGTTCGCATATACACGGTTCTGCAAAATATCGGTCGGCGCACGCTGATCGCTCTCTGCGATCGAAGCCAGAACGGAATCTTGTTCTTGACGCAACCAGGCATAGCCGAACAAAACATCGTTCTTGCGAACCGCACGCCCTACGCTGAAGTCAGCGCCATATTCTTTGTTCTGGCTTCCCAGGTTGGTCAAAACAGGATTGCCCTTGGCGGCTGATAGCGGATGCGCAGCGGCATCCAGGTTCTGCTCATATTCGACAAGCAGATTGATGGGGAACCGGGCCGCTCCAGTCTGGATCTGATTATTGAGAATAAAATCCAGCAGGTCGAATCCAGAGTAGAAATGTGGCTTGCCCGCTGCATCGAGGTAAGTGGCATTGGTCATGCCATTCGGGGCAAAGGCGCAAGGCGCGAATTTAGGCAAGCTTCCGACAGCCGAGCAGCCCTGGCCCTCCCCGGGAACCGGAAGTGAGCCGGCTGTACTGGATCCAGTGGTGGTGGCGGCCACTTCGAATGCGGTCGCCTGCAGCAGGGCATCGGGAGTGTTCCAATGTTGGTTAAGAACTGATGCGGTCACTGACCACGGGCCTGCCTGCAGACGGGCCTGGGCTTGCCCGCCGAGAATATAGGAGTCAGGCCCGGTGGAACTCTCGTTATAGAGCAGTTCAAAAGTTTGAAAACTAATATTCTGCACCAAGCTGTTGTAGTTGAACGAGACCTTCTGATCGAAGCCTTCCGGGTTCAGGTCGGGATCGCCGGTCACCGAGGTTCGCTGCCAGAGGTATGGAAACTTTCCTGCAGTGAGTGAGAGCCAC
Source organism: uncultured Acidobacteriota bacterium (assembly GCA_963702345.1). Lineage (GTDB taxonomy): Bacteria > Acidobacteriota > Terriglobia > Terriglobales > Acidobacteriaceae > Gp1-AA145. The sequence continues at coordinate 67,274 of CAVPCD010000022.1, forward strand.
GGATGCGCCACGGGGTTATAGGCGATATAACCACGATCCAGCGCGATAGTTTTGCGATCGAACGCGTTGGTAAGAGTTTCGTTCTCGCTCGTAGGATCGCCTTGTGAGCCGGTCGCCAGGGCGAAGCTGCCTACGAAGTCCTGACTAAGTTGGCCATCTAGGCCAAAGCGAACCCGGACGCGAGCCCGGTCACGGTCCTGAGTTCCCTCCTGAGTAAAATTCTCGCCGCGGATTCTTACGTCACCGGAGAAACGGAAGCGGGCAAGAATGCTTTGAAGAGCCTCTACGCGGGCCTGATCTTCTTTCGTCTGTCCCTGCAGCGCGCTGGTCGCCGAAGCGGCAGAGGCCGCGGTGGAAGCTGCCTGCACGGCTGCCTGTTGGGCCGAAGTTGCAGACTGCTGGGCCTGAGCGGCTGTGGCTTGTGCCTGCTCGGCGCCGCTCTGCAGCTTCTGGGCATTGGCATTCGCCTGCTGGACCGCGTCCAGTACCTGGTGCAGTTGATCTTGCAATTGCTGCACCTGCTGGTTCTGGGACTCGAGCTGTTTTTGCTGCGCCAGTACAAGATCGCGAAGTGACTGCACATCTTCCTGCGACGCCGCAGCAGCCGCTGGAGCGGTGGCTGGTTTGGTGCGCTTCTTTTTCGGCGACGCGGTGGTAGTTTGCGCCAAGAGTGATCCGCTAAGCGCAAGTGCGATGGTGAAAATCCCCAACCAACGAAATCCCTGTCTCATTGCTAGTGCTCTCCTTGAACGCGGGCGATCCGTGCGAAATGATTGCGTACCCAGTATCCTTACTAACTTAGTAGACTTTAGGATCAAAAAAACTCATATGCGAAAACCGTGCAGACTTCTTAGGTTGCAGTTGCCAATCCCCAGCGCTGTTGCAGTTGCCTTTCGATTGTTCGGAAAAATACGCCGTCCACCAGGTATCCGAGCGCGACGATGAGAATCATCACTGCGATCACTTGGCTCATGTCGTTCAAGTCTCTGCCCATCATGAGTAGCTGGCCTAAACCGAGCGTGACGAAAATCATTTCTCCCGAGATCAGAGAGCGCCAGGCAAACGCCCAGCCCTGCTTCAGGCCGGCAACAATGTACGGCAGGCTGGCTGGTAAGGTGACATGCCAGAACAAACGAACTCCACGCGCGCCGAGATTACGCCCGGCCATGGTGTAAATCTTCGGAAGTTGTTTGCGACCGGTCTCCATGCTGATGGTGACGGACAGCAACGAGCCCATCACGACCACGAACAGGATTGCTTTCTCTGTCAGCCCAAACCAAAGCACGGCGATCGGCAGCCAGCAGATACTTGGCAGGCTCTGCAGGCTGACCAACAATCCGCCAATGGTTTGTTCAAGAAATTTATTGCTGGCTATACCCAGGCCAAGGGCCAAGCCGAGAACGACTGAAATGCCGTAGCCAATCAGCATTCGTTTCATGCTGACCGCGATAGCGATCCAGAGGCTGTGATCAGCGAATCCCGATCGAAGAGTCTCGGCAACGCCCCAGGGTGTGGGAAAGATGTAGGGCGGCCACACGTGCAGCTTCGCGAGAAGGGCCCACAGTCCGATCAGTGAGGAATAGAAGAGAATGTATCTAAGCGTTCGCTTCAAGTCCGTACTCCTCCTCAATCGATTTGTTGATTTCCTCGCGGAGATCGTTGAGGATCTCGCGCGCGCTGCCGGCGACGTAGACGTCTTCCAAATGGCGTGGACGAGGGAGATCAATTCGATATTCGCGCTTGACTTGGCCGGGACGGAAAGTCAGCAGAATGACACGATCTCCGAGCCGCACTGCTTCGCGGACGTTATGAGTGACGAATACGATAGTGCGGCGCGTCTCGGCCCAGATGCGCTCCAGTTCGTCGTGGAGAAGATCGCGAGTTTGCGCGTCGAGTGCAGCGAAGGGCTCGTCCATCAACAACACATCAGGTTCAGTAGCGAGCGCCCTTGCTAGAGCCACGCGCTGCCGCATGCCACCTGAGAGCTGATGAATGTAGCCATCCTTAAATTGGTGGAGATGAACCAGGCGAAGATAATGACGGACATTGGCGTCGCGTTGCGGCTTCTCGATTCCTTTCATCCGCATGCCAAACTCGACATTCTGCGCAACAGTCAGCCATGGGAACAGGCCGAGCTCCTGGAAAATTAGAATTCGATCCGTCCCTGGCCCTTGCACCGGGGTGTTATCGACCAGTACATCGCCGGAGGTTTGCTGATGGAGCCCTGCAATCAGGTGAAGCAGACTGGACTTCCCGCAGCCGGATGGCCCGACAATGCAGAGAAACTCGCCGGGCTGGACTTGCAGATTAATGTTCTTGAGCGCAATAAGCCGATTATTCGCGTTGGCCGCATAGCTCAAGGAAACGTTTTGGAGCGATAGCTTCGGCACTTGAGACCTACGCTCCAGGGCTGAAATCACGCCGAGATCCGTCCGATGCGAAGCCGCGGGTCGATTAGGAGCACGATGTTCGACAGAAACAACGGGTTTGCGAAGCGGGCTGCTCATTGAATTGGCGGCTTCCCTTCTGCGGTCAAAACTTGATTCAATAACGTCAAGTCGTAGATGTGCGAAAGGTCGGGCATCTGCCGTCCCAAGAATCCGGCGTCGTAGGCGAGTTGTGCGGCATGGAACAGTTGTTCGCGGAGCGGATCGTACGTCACCTTCAGACGACTGAACGAATCGTCAAGAACTGCCGACGGGAGGGCCTTTCCGGCTTCCTTCTGAATCTGCTGGTTGAGAATCTGCTTCGCCTCCGCAGAATGGCCATTGATCCATCCGGTGAGTTCGACGTGGACATGCAGCCATTTCCTAACGAGATCGGGATGCGATTGCAGAAATTTCGTACTGACAACTAATTCAGTAGTCAGGAACTCACCGTGCGGCCAAAGACTTCGCTCGTCCAGAAAGATTTTTCCACCGGCTTCGTTCACTAGTCGGGAAGCCCAGGGCTCGGGTGCCCACGCGGCGTCGATTTCTTTCTTCAGAAATAATGTGAGCTGATCGGCATTGACAATGGGTAGGACTTCCACATCGCCGCCTTTGTCGCGAGTTCTGAGCCCTTGCGATTTCAACCAGGCCCGAAGCGCAACGTCCTGGGTGTTGCCCATTTGCGGAGATGCGATGCGCTTGCCGCGAAAGTCTTCCGGCCTATTGATTCCTGAATCCCCTCTCACAACCAGGGACGCGCCGCCGCTAGTTGCGCCAGCGATAATGCGCAGCGCTTCACCGTTGGACCGCACATATCCGGTGATCGCTGGATTAGGCCCGACATAGATCATATCGAGGGCACCGGCGAAGAGGGCCTCAATTGCGGAAGGACCGGCGTTGAAACTGCTCCATTCGATCTTTACGTTTGGCCCCATGGCCTTTTCGAACCAACCATTGGCTTTGCCGATCATTGGCTGCGCATGGGTGATGTTCGGAAAAGCGCCGACACGAATGACAGTAGTCTGCGCATTAAGAGCGAACGAGATGAACAAAGTCAAAACGAACAAGGCCGACGATCTGAATTTCATTTCTCTGTCCGACTGACATTGCCGTGCACGACCATGGGCAATAGATTGGCATCGTTCTTCTTCGCGCGGCGTTTCTGACGCGGAGATGGCGATGGATTCGCGATATCGGCAATAGTGGTGCTCTCGAGGATTTTGGCTGCGGCGTCGCGGACCTCGAGAAATACCTGGTAAAGGGCGCGGTGAGCGGCGTCGCGATCGATCAAAGTGCGCAACTGATCGGCATCGCCAAAAGGAGCCAGGGGGCCGTCTATTAAGCGGATAATCTCGCTGAGGTGAATCTCGGACGGCGGCCGCCGGAGTTGATAGCCGCCTTTGGCACCGCGAGCGCTCTCGACCATGCGAGCGTTCTTCAGTTCGAGCAAGATGAGCTCGAGGAACTTTTCAGGCAGCTCCTCTTCGTAAGCGATGTCTCGAATGCGGATTGCGCCCTGATTGTAGTGACGGGCCAGCATCATCATTGCTTGCAGCGCGTACAGCCCTTTTTGGGAGATTTTCATGGGGGCACTATACCATAAACTCTATTTAGTTAATAGACATTAAGTACATAGCAAGAATATTGCCATTCTGCGCTGACACGGAAAGTTCAATTGGCGCAGCGCGGGACGCAACTCGTGATAGATCGGCACAGATACAGCTGCAAAGTTTTGCAATTCAGGAAAAAACTATTTACTAGTGATTAGTCGATGCGGAGCACTTGCAGGGTAATGTTATCGGGGCCACCGCGGTCCTTAGCCAGCTGGACAAGGGAGCGACAGGCAGAGTCTGGGGATTGAGAGGCCAGCGCGTGTTCGATCTCGCCAGCCTCCATTTGGCCCCATAGTCCGTCGGTGCAGATCATTAACGTATCCCCGTGGTGAAGCGGCAGTGGCTCCGGCGGAGCGTCGATTTCCATTTCTTCGTCGGGGATGCCGAGGGCTGAAGTGAGGACATGCTTTTGTGGATGATTCTGGGCTTGATCGGGCCGGATGAGGCCCTTCTCGATCAGGCGTGCGATCAAGGTGTGGTCGCGACTCAAGATCCGAAGCTTCCCTTCCCTCAAAAGATAAAGTCGGCTGTCGCCAACGTGGACGAAATGGAGGCGAGTATCGATTAGAGCTACGGCCGTACAAGTGGTGCCCATTGAAGTCAGGTGGGGATCTTGCGTGGCGCGCTGTTGAATGGCTCGGTGGGCCTGGTCTAACGCGGTGAGAAGCCGTCTTTGTGGATCGGGATCGCTTGCATCGGCGTAGGCTTTGGTGAACGTCTCAACCGCCAAGCGGCTGGCGATTTGACCGCCCTCGTGGCCACCCATGCCGTCGGCTACGATGGCAAGCCTGCCCATAGTCGGAAAAGATGCGTCGCCCACGGGTTCCCAATAGCCGTAACTGTCTTCGTTGTTTTCCCGCTGGCACCCGACGTCGCTGAGACTGGCAAGCTGCACGCCAGGACGAGTTTTCATCGCTCAACCGCTCCAAAAGTCCGCAATTATACGCGATTGCGGGGCTGACATTTGTCAGACGGGGACGGTGATGATCCGCACTGGTGCCAGGGGCCGGAATCTCACATGATAAATGTGCGATGGGAAAGGAAACAGACATGGCAACGGTACGAGCGTTCCCCCTGAGATCGCCAACCGGCGAGCAAACTGCGGCGAGGCTGGAGCAGGTAAGCAAGAATTACGGAGCGGTGCAAGCGCTGAAGAATTTTAGTCTCAACGTACGAGCGGGAGCATTGACCGCTGTCCTGGGACCGAACGGCGCGGGAAAGACAACCGCGATCAAGCTATTGCTCGGGTTGGCGCGGCCAACCTCGGGGCGAGTTTCGGTTTTTGGCGGAGACCCGACCGTTCTTGAAACTCATCTTCGGGTTGGCGCGATGCTGCAAGTGGGGCGAGTGCCGGAGTCACTGCGGGTGCGCGAACACGTCGATCTGTTCTCTTCTTACTATTCCGAGCCATTGCCCATGAAGCAGACGCTGGCCATCGCCGGAATTGAGAATCTGCGGAACCGCAAGTTTGGCGAGCTCTCGGGCGGGCAGAAGCAGCGAGTGCTTTTTGCGCTGGCGATCTGCGGCAATCCCGATTTGTTGTTTCTGGATGAACCTACGGTGGGGCTAGACGTCGAGGCGCGGCACCTGCTGTGGGATGAGATCCGGCAACTGCTGGGGATCGGCAAGACCGTGGTCCTGACTACACATTATCTGGAGGAGGCTGACGCGTCGCCGATCGGGTGGTGGTGATCAATAAGGGTTCGATGATCGTGGAAGGTACGCCGCAAGAAATCAAAGCTCGAACGGCGGGGAAAAAAATTCGCTGCGTTACCCGGCTCAGCGCGGTTGTAGTGCACGCCCTTCCTGGTGTTGTTGATGTTCAGGATGATCGCGGCACTATGGTCATTCACACCTCGCGCCCTGAGGACGTTTTGCGCGAACTGCTGAATCGCGATCTTGGTATTTCCGGAATTGAAGTGGCTGGAGCTGGACTGGAAGACGCGTTCCTGGCGCTTACCCAAGAGAAAGCAAACTGAGGAGACAACCATGGCGACCACAGCAATCAGCCCGGTCATCTCGACGAAGCCCAACGTGCTCAGCATTTGTTTAAAGGAGACGAAGTACGAGTTTCTCAAATGCTTACGACTTCCCATGTACTCGGTTTCTACGATTGTTTTTCCGATCATGTTCTACGTGCTGTTTGGTCTGATCATGGGCCGACAGAACATTGGCAATATCAGCACCACAACTTATTTGATTGCGGCGTACGGAACCTTCGGCGTGATGGGTGCATCACTGTTTGGAACCGCGGCCACGCTGGCCAGCGAACGCGGGTTTGGATGGCTGGAGGTAAAAAAAGCAACGCCCATGCCGCCATTTGCTTATTTTCTGGCGAAGGTACTAATGAGCATGATGTTCAGCGCCACGGATGTTCTGTTGCTGCTGATTCTGGGCACTGCGTTTGGCGGAGTCCATCTGCCCGCGATCGTCGCCGCCAAACTATTTCTCACGCTGGTAGCGGGATCACTTCCCTTCTGCCCCATGGGCCTGGCGATCGGCTATTTTGCCGGGCCGACATCGGCGCCCGCGTTCATTAATGTGTTCTATCTTCCCATGTCATTTTGCTCAGGACTGTGGATTCCGATCATGTTCTTGCCGCACTTCATCCAGAAGATTGCGATTTTGCTGCCGCCCTATCATTTGTCGCAATTGGCGCTGCAACTGGTGGGCGCGGGCAATGGAGGGTCGGCGCGGTCGCATTGGGAAGCGCTGATCGGCTTTGCCATGATCTGCCTGGGAATTGCGTGGGCCGGACATCAACGAGACCAGAAAGCGAACGGGTGAAGAAGCATTATGAAATCGAATTGGGCAACATTCCTGTTGGTTCTCGCGGCGGTGTTGCTGTTGATCGCAGACAGACGACTGGATCTATTGGCGATCGTAGCACCGGTTTCGATCTTAGTGGCGACTCTTGCCCTGCGTCACTCCGGAAACGCCAGCGTAGAATATAGGCGGAAAAGATGAGGCTGCTTCCCAAAAATCGCGACCATGGTTTAGCGCCTTTTGCGTGGCTCATATTTCTGGCGTTCTTTTACATTCAGCCGATTGCTGAACATGCCTCGTGGCGATCGCTTCTGGTGAGCAATGCCGAAGTCGTACTATTCCTGGCGCTTTATTTTGGAATTTTTTGGGTAAAGCCTCCCTTTAATTATTTGTTGCTGTTGGGCATGGCGGCGATGGGCCTGGGACTGGCCAACATCAATACCGGCGCTTCGGTCTTCATTATTTTCACAGCTGCGTTCATTCCATGGGTTTTTGAGCGGGCGAAATCGGCAGTGATCGCTTTAGGCGTTCTGGCTTTGGTCATCGTGATCCATGCGCTGATATTCCATCCGGCAAATGGCTTCTCGGTCACATCGTTCGTGGTGGCGCTGGGCGTAGGGTTATCGAATACACATTTTGCGGTGCGCAACCGCGCCGACCAGAAACTACGTATGGCGCATGAGGAAATCGAGCACCTGGCCAAAGTCGCCGAAC